>JAWPMV010000001.1:4800000-7200000 GCA_033391075.1 Bacteroidia bacterium | reverse complement strand
AGTTGCCGTTCAAAATGGAAGTGTCGAAGGAGATGTGCCGCTTCAATTATATGGAGAATCCATACCGGAGTTCTACGGAAGCGCCAGCCTTTATTTTGAAAGGAGCAATATCAAAATTGCCAAGCGCTTGCGGATAGGTGTGGAACTGGAATACAATTCTTCTTTTGCAGGGCAAACAGTAGATCCCATTAGTGGTGAGTTTTTCCCTACGCCCTATCTGGTTCCTGACTATCCCCGGGTGCATGCATTCTTTGTCTTGCATCCGCCCAGAAGCAATACCTATGTTTGGTTTCGCTTCCAGCATGTAAATGAGCAGTTTCCCTATTTGGGGTATTATACCACTCCTTTTTATCCGATGCTGGAGCGCACCTTCAGCTTTGGAGCCAGCTGGACCTTCTACGATTAGAAAAGAGAATTAAACTTAACAGTCCTGTCATTGCGAGTCCAAACTTTGGGCGAAGCAATCCCCTTGAACATCACATGCAATTGGATCGAAGGAGATTGCTTCGCCTGTAGTACAGGCTCGCAATGACAGGCTTGTAGGAAGGACTATAGAACGTATTGGTGTGTTGTTGTTTAGTCTTGAACTAAAACATGAACACCAGAACACTTCCCTTCCTATTTCAACAAGGCCATCAAAGGTGCCAGCAATTCCTCTACTCCTTCTTCAACAGGTAAGGCAACAGGAATCCCCAGGCTTTCTGTATAGCGTGCCTGAGCCGCTTTAGCTTCCTCCAGGTTCACAAGTTTTGTATTCAAAGCCACACCCAGGGTTTCAACTCCATACATGCGGATCAATTCGATTTCACTTTCTATAGAATGGATTTTCTTTCCCGTGAAATCCCAGCCTTTATAATAGGTTCTTCCTTCGGGATGAACCAGGATTACGCCAGAGGCATTTCCAGAGATCAACATCTCAGAGCCACAGGGTCCGCTGGGATTTCTCAAAGCAGATTGTCCTTCCACCAATATCATATCGGGCTTGCTTTCTCGATAACAGGAAACGATCGCATGCTCAAGTTCCCCGGAGACAAAATCATTGAGGGTAGAGTCAAATACAAATCCATGATCATTGCCCTGCATCCATCCGGTCTGACCGGTATAGACCATAGGTGCTTTGATTCCTTTTTCCTCCAATGCCTCCATCAGAAAGCGAGCCGTCGTACGCTTGCCTACCGCACAATCTGTCCCGATAACCGGAATGATCGGACACTTTACTTCATAAATCTCCGCCGACCAAAATTTCTGATCTCCGCGTACTTTAGGTTTACGCACATCAATCAGGCTGGCATTGTGGCTTTGGGCAAGGCTAGCGACTTCTGATTTTTCAGAAAGAAATTCATGCATGCCATTCACGATAGACATACCAGCTTGCAAACTACGCTCAATTTCAGGCATCCAATGGGGATCAAGCTTTCCTCCGGCATTGGCAATACCGATGATGAAGTAATCCGCTTTTTCTTCTGATTGATTCAGGAAATCCGAGACACTAGGATAAATGGGTATGTTTCTATGCACACCATCCAATAATTCTCCGGCATCCTTGCCGACATGAACAGGATCGATCACTCCCACCACCTTGTAGCGGGCTGAACCTCGAATGAGACCATGGGTAGTTTTGGCCGCATTGTCCTGCAATTTTCCGTTCGTAAAGACAATAGCATTTCCATCCATAACACCAATATAGGAGGATGGAAAATTAGAAACACCATGTTCCAACTTTTTTTGAAAATAAATTTATTTAGAGAGTATTTGCGCGTGAATTAACACTCTTTAAGGGAGTAATTGCAGGATTTGCTCTACATGCTCTTTGCTCTTTACCTTTTCAATCACATGCTCTACTTTGCCTGCCTCATCGATTAGAAAAGTGCTGCGAATCACCCCCATATATTCTCTCCCATACATTTTCTTCAAGCCCCATCCACCCAAGGCTTCGATCAACTTATTTTCCGGATCAGAAATGAGATCAAAAGGCAATTCCCTTTTCTCGACTTCTCTTTTCTGCGCTTTTTCCTTATCAGGACTCAGGCCTACAACTTCATAGCCTCTGGCTTTTAGGCTTTCATATCCCTCTTTCATATTCAGCGTCTCTTTCAGGCAGGTACCACTTCCTCCTTTTGCATAGATAAAAACGATCAGTTTTTGACCTTTAAAATCAGTCAGAGAGATCGCTTTACCGTCTTGATTTGTAAGAGAAACATCAGGTACAGAAGAGCCAGTGGGGAGTAATTTTATTGTTCCTACTACAGCCATATTTTAATAAGGTGATTGTTTCTCTGAAAACTCAGCTAAGCGCTGCTTTGTTCATTTGACCCTCAATCATTTTTCCACAATTCAGCAATACCAATCAGAGAGACTGCAAGGGTGATGAAATAAAAGAGCAAACTCAAGCTAACGGCCAGTCCTTCATCCAGACCAAAATAGCTGGCTCCATATAAAAAGGTGAGCTCCCGAAATCCCAGGCCTCCGATCGAAATGGGAATTACAGAAGCCAATGCTCCGGCAAAAAATATCAGTCCATAGCTAAGGTAATCCTCCTGAATGCCATAGCCCCAAAGCAGGCAAAAAATACAGAGAAGTAAAGAAGCCTGAATCAGTGCAGAATAAAAACTTGCAGGAAAGAGGACCTTGAGGTATTGAGGAAAATAGAATTTCAAAATTCTGTGTGCAGCATAATAGAGCGTACCTACTACAATTCCTGTGGAAAGCTGAAAACGAAAGGGTAGATCAATCAAAGAAATCAGGACAGCTGATAGTAGAAAAATTGCCCACAAACCATTTAGCCTATCTATCAACAGGCTGCGAAAAGATTGTTTCAAAGGGACTTCTTTTTTCTGTTTTAGCCAATACATCTTATAACCGTCTCCTCCGATAATGCCGGGTAAAAAAAGGCTGTAAAACATGCCCTGAAAGTAGAGTCGCAAATTGCGAATGTAACTCAGTTCAATATTCTCGGCAAAGAAATGAAGACCTAAGCGTTTAACAGAAAGGAAATGAGAAGCCAAATAGAAAATACTCGCAAGCAATAAGCCCGGCAAGCTGATCGCCCATAGTTGTTCTTGTATACTCTCCCACTCTATCTGAGTGAAGAGGTAATACAAGCAAATGGCACTTCCCAGAATTTTGGCAGCAGCCTTAAGCCATTTTTTTGTCTTTGGCGCTACCTTCATAGATTTCGCGGATTTCGTAGGTCTTTTTGTTTTGGGACTCATAATAGGTCCGCATAAGGACCTCCACGATCAGACCGATGGTAATCAGTTGAATCCCTCCCAGGGTAAGCATCAATCCCAAGACCAGGAGGGGACGTCCCCAAATGTCCTGCCCCAGGATTTTGAGGTAGACCATATAAAAGTTGATGAGCACACCGGCAACAAATATGAGAAAACCCCAGAGCCCAAAAATATGCATGGGCTTTTGCAGGTATTTCTGAAAGAAGAGGACCAGAATAAGGTCGCTGATTACTTTGAAGGTCCGGCCAATGCCGTATTTGGAAACGCCAAATTGACGAGGATGGTGTTTCACATCCATCTGAGCGATTCTTGCTCCCTGAAGCTTTGCCAATACAGGAATGAAGCGATGCAATTCTCCATACAAGCCCAGGTTTTTGGCGATCTTGCTCTTAAATATCTTGAGGGTACAGCCGTAATCTCTGATCTTTACGCCTGTGAGAAAGCGGATCATGCGATTGGCGAGTTGGCTGGGTAGCTTGCGCAGGATAAATCCATCCTGACGATTGGCCCGGTTCCCCGCTATCATGTCGTAGCGGCTGTTCTCAATCCTTTCCAGCATGGCAGGTATATCGCTAGGATCGTTTTGCAAATCTCCATCCATGGTAACGACATACTCCCCTTTGGCTGCATCTATACCTGCGGCCATAGCTGTACTTTGCCCATAATTCTGCATCAGTTCTATGAGTTTGACCTGCTCATAGGCATGCGTATGGATCTCCGAAACCGTTTTGTCGGTACTCCCATCATCTACCAGGATAAGTTCGTAGGAAATATCTGTTAATGCTTCGGAACAGGCTTTTAACAGAGGTTGAATATTTTCTTCCTCATTGTAAAGCGTGATGACTACTGAGATCTTGCACATAGCTGACTACTGATCTTTATTCTCCAAACCCGTAAATTTCACCAAACTTACATGGGTCATATACCTTCTTTCGATAAAGTCATAATAGACTTCATGAGGCATGCTCTGTAAAATGGTGTCGGTGCAAAGATAAAAGGCATCAGGCAGAAGTTCTTCTTTTCCGCGTAAAATCTCTTCCCTTTCTCGGGTGATATAATAGATCAGTTCCTGATTGAATTCAAAAGTTGGATAAACATAGAGCTCCTGCCCTTCTGTCATCTCCGCAATGTCCAGGGCGTTTTGCTTCCATCCATCAAAAGTACCGGTCATTTGCCGGTGAGGGAAAACAAAGAAGTCATAGCCAAAGCGGATTCCCAATAAACAAATCGCAAGCAGCACAAAGCGGTGCTCTTTCATCCGAAATAAAAGATAAGCGGCTGACAGGATAAGCAGGGAAACCAAAGCGACTTTCAGGTATAATAAATCCAGGCTTTGCAAAACCTCCACAAAAGGCACGACCCAAACCCCTAATCCCAAAACTACCGCTAAACCTCCAGTCACATAGTAGAAGATGTTCACCCATTTTTTTCTATCCTCTAAACTCGATTCATAGGCATAAGCCAGGACACAAAACATAAAAGGATAGAGCATGAAAAGGTAGCGGGGGCGTGTATCGGGAGAGGCCCAGTAAACGAGTACATTCGCTAGAAAAATCCAGACACAAAACTTTAGGAAAGAGTTGGCGAAAAGATTTTTAAAAAATCCCTTTCGAAAGCAAAAAACTACAAACAAAGTCCAGGGAAGCAGGTGATAGATGGTCTCAAAAGGGAAGCTGAATAAATGGCCTATGCTTTCAAGAAATGATTTCTCAATCGGAGTTCGGCGGCTGGATTCAAACCATAAGGTTTGGAAATAGACATCCAGTCCATTGTATTGATTGTAGACATAAAAGTAAATCCCAACTATAACTAGAAAGAGGCTTCCTCCGACAATATGCTGCCAGCTGAAAAGTCGTTTAAAATCTTTGTTGTAGATAAAAAATGCCAGCAAGGCTCCTCCCTGAAAAACTATGCTTGGCAAGGCTTTACACATAAACCCTAAAGCAGCCAGGAAATAGGATACTACGAAAAGTAAGAGATATTGCTCGCGCTGGTAAAATTCGTAAATCGCGATGAAGCTCATATAAGTCAACCAGCTGTAGAAAATATCGATATGTCCGATATAGGAAGCGAAGATCAACATCCTTCCGCAAGTGATCAGCATGAGGGCCGTCATAAAGCCTATCTTCCAATTGAGATACTTTCGGATCGTAAGGAAAATCGTAACTCCATACACGATAAGGAATAAGGCAGCAGGTATGCGGATGATAAATTCATTGTTCTCCCCAAAGAGATTCATCAAGCCTATAAGCATCCAATTATAAAGCGGGGGTTTGTTGTAGTAATATTCCCCCATGAGGGTCGGGGTGACATAATTGTCGGAGAGCATCATCTCCATAGCCACAAGGGCTCGGGTGGGTTCGTCCATCCAGATGGCCGTAAGCCCCAGATTTATAAACAGTGCCGGAAGGACAAGTATGGCACAAATCCAGTAAAGCACCTTTGGGTTTTCCCTGAGATAGCTAATGAGTTGCAAGGAATCCGAATTAGGGGGTTAGGAAATGGTCCTGTGGATTATTTAGGATTGATATCGAAATTGCTGTAGAGTTTCAATTTGCCTGTGATCCGCTTAAGAATAGCATTGTGTTCCTGAATATTCTTGATGAGATTGTTTTGCAAATCTCTCATTTCAGTTTTCATCGTTTCATGCTTCTGCCGATAGTCGCGAAAACTGGTATAGGCTTCATCTTCTCCCAGTTTATTTTTCATCAAATCATTTACCCAGCTATTAAATTCCGAAACCGTAGAGACAAAGTCTCCTTTCTGGGTATCAAAATTTGTCTGAAGTTCATCTCTCTTCTCCATCATATTCTCGTATTGGGATCTGAGTCCATAGAGATCATTTCGCTGATTGGATTGAGGATTTTTGATGAAAGGTTCGATTTCTTTGAGGTCTTTGGCGTACCTCCTTTGGGTGAGATTGAGGTTGCGTTCGATGAAAGTCACCGTTTCACTCAAATTCATCCATTCCGGTTCAAATCTTTTCACCTCATTGATCAAAGAGAGGTCAACAGAACCACATCCTGTAAGTAAGAATACAAGGATGAGCAGGCATTGAACGGGAAGTATTATTCTTTTCATGTTCAGATTGTAACGCTTCGAATTTACGAGTATTATCTCGTTTCCTCAACTTGAGACCTAATTGGGCCTAAAGGGCTTGTGTACGCCCTCCATCTACTTGCAGATTTACCCCACATACATAGGAAGCAGCGGGACTAGCCAAAAAGCCGATCACTTCTGCAATTTCCTGAGGCTTTCCGATTCGACGGGCCGGGACAGAGCTGGCAAAACTTTCCTTCATTTCATCAAAACTCAGACCAGCTTTATCGGCGCGTGTCTGTATTACGTAATCCAGGCGTCCGGTATTGATAAATCCGGGCAAAACACTGTTTACCGTAATTCCAAATTGTGCCAGTTCTCCTGCCAGGGTTTTTGCCCAGGAAGAAACTGCTCCTCTTGTGGTGTTAGAGACCCCCAATCCAGGAATGGGTTGTTTTACAGAAGTAGAAATAACATTGATAATTCGGCCATAGCCTGCTTCTTTCATCCCGGGAACCAAAGCCTGAACCAAATAATGATTGCAAGCCAGATGCATACGATAGGCCCCAAAGAACTCCTCAACTTTCGCATCTATGAGAGGCCCTCCTTTAGGTCCCCCCGTATTATTGATCAGGATATGAATTCCTTCTTTTTTTGCATCCAAATAGGCTGCTACCTTCTGCTTCAATCCCTCAGGATCAGAAAAATCAACTACCAGATAGTCGTGTTGCTGATCGGGACCTGAAGTCAATGATGCCTGTACTTCTTTCAGGCTTTCCTCATTTCTGGCCAGTAAGGTTAGAGAGGCTCCCTGTTTCGCCAAAACTTCAGCTACTGCACGACCGATTCCCTGGGTACTACCACAAACGAAGGCACGCTTTCCTAATAAAGAGATGTTCATGTAATTTGAGCTTTGCGTTGAAATACGGAAATTAGCCGCAGAATCCCGAATAAAAAGAAAGCAATCTTCATGGAAGTATCTTCATTCATTCCTTATCAAAAAGAAAGTTATGAAGCCCCCATCATGAAAAGGAGGGCAGAAACCTATCACCTTTGGCTAGAACAAAGAAGAAGTCTCAGACAATTCTCGGATAAGCCTGTCCCCAAAGAGGTCATTGAAAAATTGATCCTGGCCGGTTCCACTGCTCCCTCAGGCGCCCATAAGCAGCCCTGGACTTTTTGTGCTGTTTCTGATCCGGAGATCAAAAAGAAGATTCGAATTGCCGCAGAAGAAGAGGAATATAAAAACTACCATGGGCGAATGTCCGAGGATTGGCTCAAAGATCTGGAAGTTTTTGAGACCGATTGGAATAAAGAATTTCTCGAAACCGCTCCCTGGTTGATCATTCTTTTTAAACAAACCTATGGACTGGAGAATGGAGAAAAAAGCAAACACTACTATGTAAATGAATCTGTAGGATTGGCAGCAGGATTCTTTTTGACGGCTGTTCACCATGCCGGCCTGGTTTCCTTGACTCATACGCCTAGCCCTATGGATTTTCTGGGGAAAGTTCTCGGCAGGCCTTCCAACGAACGGGCATTTTTGCTAATGCCCGTAGGCTATCCTCCGGAAGAAGCCCTGGTTCCTGACCTTTCGCGCAAAAATTTGGAAGAAGTAGCCGTTTTTTATTCCTAAAGGCGGAATTTCCGAATATCTCTTCGTATTTAGTCCAAATTTCTCTTAGCTGAATTAGGTTTGGGCTGATTTTTGTATTAAAAAGTCTTTATAGTTTACTATTTTAATCGCAAATCGCGATTTAGATACCCTCGCTATGCGCAAACACAATGGAATGAGACCCCAGGACATAGTCATTTTACTTAAGGTAGTATCCTTGGGTGATGAGGCCTGGCGTTATTCGGATATAGCAAAATCCTTGCATATGAGTCAATCCGAGGTCGCGGAGGCTCTCAACCGTTCGAAAATTGCGAGACTGGTTGATAGCTCAAAGAAAAAAGTGTTCCGCACCTCGCTTTTGGAGTTCCTCGAGCATGGAGTAAAATATGTATTCCCCGCTCAACCCGGTTCTCTGGTCCGTGGTATACCCACGGCACATTCTGCTAAGCCTATGTCCGATCTGATCGTCTCAGAAAGGGAGTCCTACGTATGGCCCAGTCCTGTAGGAAATATGCGTGGACAGTCAATCGTCCCTCTTTATCCCTCCATCATAAAAGCCATACGAACAGACCCGAATCTATACGAAATGTTGGCTCTTGTTGATGCCATTCGTGTGGGTAGAGCGAGAGAGCACAAAATCGCAGTAGAGGCGTTGGAAAAAAAGATTAAGCAACAGGTCTATGCCGAGCAGGAACATTAATAAAATTCAGAACCTGGCAACTGTATTGGGAGAAATGTTGAATAACGTGGTCTTTGTGGGAGGCTCCGTACTGGAACTTTATGTCACAGATCATGCGGCCTATGAAAACAGGCCTACAGACGACATCGATATCATAATTACCGCTCCAACTCTGGGAGGTTTTTACTCCTGGGAACAACAATTAGAGAAAAAAGGCTTCATACATATACCAGAAGAAGAGTGCGGAAAAAAACACGCATGGATACATGCTGAGCTGACCGTAAATTTGCTCCCCATGTTTACAGAAAGCCTCGGGTATACCAATAGATGGTATGAAGAAGCAGTCTTTCACGCTAATTCATATCCGCTTCCAGACGGAACAGCCATAAAAATATTTCCCGCTGCTTATTACCTCGCAGCCAAAATCGAAGCCTATCAGCAAAGAGGGAAAGATGACATTCGCATGAGTGAAGACTTTGAGGACATCATCTATTTGCTGGGAAGCAGGCTGGAGATTTTAGAGGAAGTTGGAAATGCCTTCCATGAAGTCAGGAAATTTATCCGAGACGCTTTTCTGGAAATGCTTCAGGATTATGATTTGGAAGAAGGCATTTGCTATGCCTTACCTGATGGCAATGATATCGAAGCCATCGAGCGCATCATGCATATCATGAAGGAGGCAACTCAATTGCAGCCTGCCTGGACGTAGGGAGATAGATAAAACATCTTATTTACATACAAACCATCGTGTCATTGCGAGCTCTTAACAAGAGCGCGGCAATCCCCTTGATTTAAAAAGCTTATTTGATTTCAAGGAGATTGCTTCGCCTATAGTACAGGCTCGCAATGACAGGATTGTTTGAGGTATCTTAAAACGTGTTGGAGTATTGGCGTGTTGGTGTATAGGGGTTGAGTCTTTGGACTTGTCTTTGACCCAAGCAAGAACACCAGAACACTTCTAATCTCACTTCTCCATTCCTTGTTCGTTATTCTTAAATTCTTCCTGCTTTATTCATCCCCCTTATCAGGAGAAGAAGGCGAATCCATCTTTGGCTTCTTCATGAGCGGTTTGCCCATCTTCGGTTTCTTCATGAGCGGCTTGCCCAATTTGGGTTTGGGAGCGGAGGTATCAGATAATTCAGCAGACCTGGCAGCTTTCTTTGCCAATTGAATTTCTTCAGCGGCTTTCCTTTTTACAACAGCTTCCTCAGGACTCATTGCACCAAAATGGTACATAAAATTGTCCCGATCGTACTCACTGTAATCATATACTTTGGTCATCGTCAGGCATTCGGTGGGGCAAACCGTGGTGCACAGGCCACAAAAGCAACACTTGGCCATGTCAATATCGAAAACCGGAAGCTCCAGTCTCTTTTTTGAACCATCAGAAGTATAGCCCAGATCATCAACAGCCTTAAAGCTTTCGATATCGATGCAATCAACCGGACATATGCGCGCACACTTATCACAGACGATGCAATCATCTGTTTCCATATGGAGACGATAACGCCCCAAATCCGGAATGGGAATTTTCTCTTTCGGATACTGGATGGTTACGTTCTGATCTGCTTCTTCAAAATAGCGTTCATTTTCCACCCCGACAGGTGTACGGGTTTTATAGCCTTTTTTGAGGTGGCGGAAAGTCAGCCCCAGGCCGGAAAAGGAATTTTTCAATCCTCCCCAAATACTTCCGATATAGCTATTTCTTCTTGGCATTATTGATTCATCCAGACGATAATGAAAACTGCAAAAATTATAGTCCCAAGCAAAGAATACGTGAGACTTTTAGCAATTCTTTTACTGTATTTAACCTCTTTATTTCGCAGGCGGAAAATGAGGTACAGGATAAAACCTATGATAGGTATAGATACCAACAACAATTTCTCCCAATAGTTCAGGGATTCCTCTTCCAGCGCTTGCTCAACTTTATCCTCCGCAATGATCTCATCCAAAATGAGGTCTATCTCTTCTGTTTCGAGGGCCCTTTCTTCCAAAATCTCCTGAATGGCTTCTATTGCCTGAGTCGTATAATCTGTACGATTTCGCACTATACGTATCAGTTCTTTATTACTAAAACCTATGTATTTTTCCTTTAGTTGTTTGGTATCCACCATATCTAGATATGTTGATATACTTCCCAAAGTTTCCAGATGCCACTAATCAAAAAGAGGCCCAGGGCAATCGGGGTTAACACTTTCCAGCATAAACGCATCAATTGATCCACCCGAAAACGCGGATAAGTCCACCTGATCCACATATGAACAAATACGGCAAGCAGACTTTTTCCCAATATCCAGAAAGCCCCCCAAAAAGCCCCGGATGCTGTATCCGCAGGTCCAGAGGTCCAATCAGCTAATGGAAGTGAAAAACTTTCGGTGAAATAAAGGTTGGGTAAAATTGTATTCCAGCCTCCCAGAAAAACTACAGCAGCCACGAGCCCAACGATCCACATTTTCACATATTCGGAAAGCATAACCAGGGCGAATTGAAATCCGCCATATTCTACATGATAGCCAGCTACCAATTCCGATTCTGCTTCAGGAATATCAAAGGGAGCTCGATTACATTCCGCCAGAGAAGCTATAAAATAGATGATATAGGCAATTAGGAGATGTGGATAGCGGAAAATGGACCAGGACAAAAAGCCACCGACTTCTGTCACCTCCCAAATTCCCAGAAAATAAACAGGCTCACTGGCATAAATACCCTGAGCTGCGGAAAGTTCTTGCAAATCCAGGCTCCCGTACATCATGATGGCTACCAACAAAGCAAGGGAAGCAGGTACTTCATAGGAAATGATTTGTGCCACTGCCCTACTCGATCCCAGCATGGCATATTTATTATTGGAGCCCCAGCCTGCCATCAATAAGCCTATGACATCTATCGCAACAATCCCCATGATATAAAGAAGTGCAATAGAAGTTACAGAACCTGCTGTCCCCGGACCTATAGGCAAAACGGCAAAAGCTGCAAACACCGAGACAAAGATCATAGCCGGTGCCAGCAAAAAAAGTTTCTTATCTGCCAGACTCGGGATGATCGGTTCTTTTAATACCAATTTGAGGACATCTGCCAGGGTTTGAAACAAGCCATAAGGCCCCGTTTCCATTGGCCCCAGACGGTCCTGAATAAAGGCAGAAATCTTCCGCTCTGCATATACTGCTACCAGCGCATAAATCAGAACGACATTTAGCGTGAGAAACAATTGCAGGTAAAAACCGTAAGATATGTTGATTAAAATAGGTTCTATGGCAGCAGATTTGTACCAAAGATATATACTTTAGCACTGCTTTCATAAGCGGGTTAAAATCCGTATATTAGAAATAAATTCTTGTTGCATGGATGGAATTCAGGTAATTAAAGACACCTCTGGCAAGCTTACTGAAATCAGAATAGATGCCGTAACGCATCCTGAGCTGGCAGAAGAAGTCTATCACCTGCTTGCTGCGGTTAGCCGCGCCAAAGAGACAGAAAAATCATTAGTATTTAAAAGCAGTCGCATTTCAAACGGAAGTGGAAAAGCTATGGATTTAACATCATTTAACGAGCTGATCCGTGCATCAAAAGAAAGCGGAGAGCTTACTAAAGAGGAATTTTTCGCACGCTACCCTAAATGGCTGAAAGAAGAGAAGTCGTACTTACAAAATTAGCCTCCGAGCACATTCATTCCATTTATTCACACCTACTGGAAGAAGGCGCAACCCGAGAAGCAGAGGAACTCATGAATGATTTCCTTGATATTGTCTTTGGGGAAATCCCTCTATTCGCCGAACGTTTTCCTGTATGTGAAGGAGTAAAAAATGGATCTGAAAACTATCGGATCGCTTCCCTTGCCGGAGATTTTCGTGTTATTTTTCAAGTCCTACCCGATCGGGTATTGATCCTGCTCGTTTTGCACGAGAGTGAGCTTCCTTTTTAAAAATGTGTTAGGGTGTTTGGGTATTAGGGTACGAGGTTTTTTTGATACTCGCGCTAACACACTAACACCCTAAAACGCTGATGCTTTAGTCTAAAGCATCATAAACCGCCTGGTGAATCCGTTGACGGATTCGCAGCTGGTTGAGTTTCCAGTTATTGGATTTAGGATGGATGCGGTTGGAGAGGAAAATGAAGATGAGATCTTCATCCGGATCGACCCATACGCAGGTACCTGTAAATCCGGTATGTCCATAGGTACGAGGCGAAGCACTTTCCGCGATGATATAGGGCCCACCGGGCTGCTTATCAAAGCCATAACCTCTATGAGCTCCCTGAGTTCGGGTGAACGTCTTGATCGTACGAGCACTCAAGTAGCGTTCGCCTCCATATGTTCCTCCATTGAGCAACATTTGGAATAGTATGGCCAGGTCGCCAGCATTCGCAAATAAGCCCGCATTCCCAGCGACTCCTCCCATCAATGCGGAAGTAGGATCATGTACATATCCCCTCAATAGCTGACCTCTCCAGCGAGCGTCGTATTCTGTAGGGATCAGACGATCTTCTTCAAACCTTTCTCTAGGTCTGAAAGCTGTATTCTGCATTCCCAGGCGTTCATAATAAACGCGCTGCAAGAAACTATCCATCGGCTGACGATTGATTGAATCTATTGCCTGTTGAATCAGAATCATATTGGCATCACTATACTCATATTCCTTTGCAGGACTCATTTCGATCAGTTTGCTATCCTGCCAAAGGGAATCGAGGTAGTCATTTCGGAGGTAAAATCCTCCTGCAACCTGTATACTATACAAGCTATCTCTTCTCGGCTGAAAGTACCTGTCGTACTTGCCTATTTTTCTTCTTTTACTTTGGTAATTGGTAAAGCGACGAATTGGCAATCCTGCTGGCAAACCGGAAGTATGAGACATCATCTCTCCAATTCTGGCCTGGAAAACAGAACCTCGCTTCTTCATCTTACCTGCCTTAACAGACTTCACCAATATCACCGAATCTCCCGGCAATTCCAGGGTATCTAACCATGGACCTGGACGAGAACCCATCCACACTTTCACAAAGAGAGACTGTGTATCGACCTTGGGCTCCAAACTAGCAAGCAAGGCAGTATCTTGCCGCATTACGCTATCCAGCCCTACAAACAGGGTGTCCAGGACTCTAATGGAATCAACCATTACGATTTGATCGCGGAAAAACCTTCCCAATCTATGCTCTGGCTTCAGCTTGCCTTTTTCATACATATGCATGGCAGCCATAGTAGTTGCTGCTACTTTGGTAACAGAAGCGAGATCATAAATATCCGTTGGAAATACCCCTCTCCTCCGAGCATAGGTATGATGGCCATAACTCTCATTGAAAATTATATTTCCCCCTTTGATCACCATCACCTGGCAACCAGGCATGGCATAGGAGCCTATACCTTCATATACGATGCTATCAATGACAGCCAGCTCTTTTGAATCAATTCCAACTGCTTCCGGTCTACTTGTTTTCAAGCGGCTTATTTCCGTCTTCAATCCCGATTCATAGGCATAAGGTCCTACTTCTGCAGGAAGTTTACCCGCTGCCGCAATTCCTCCAAAAAGAAGCTGAGCCGTTTGTGCCTGAGAAAGAGAGTCAGAACCATAGACCTGCAATACCTGGGAAAATTCAGGCATTACTTCCAAAGCTTCTGTAGAAGCGAAGTTGACAAATATTACATCTGTTTCCTCTGTAAGCTTTTTTACAGAGGAGATGAATGCAGTATCTCTTCTTTCATCCGGCACCTGACCAGACAATGAAAGAATCACAGGATTATAGGTACGTAATGTTCTGACGGGTAAAGCAGCCCAGGGACTTTTCTCTCCTGGCCTAAAGTCGGTATTACTTACCGGTCCATAAGATCTCATACCTGAAAGCAAGTGCGGAACTTCTTCTCCCAGGCTACTCAAATGGATTCGCTTGTCTCGTAAATGAGAAAAGGGAATTAAACCTTCTCGGTCTCGAAGCAAGGTCAATTTGGCATTTGATATCCGCTGATTGAGATAAGCAATCTGACTTTTATCAATGCTAAGTGAATCTTCTTCTCCGCTTCCTATTTGATGAGATTTTTTAGCTGTCCAGGTTCTTGCTAACAAGCTTCTTTTTACATGCTTGTTCAAATCCTGGACATCCATCGCACCTCGATTTAGCATGTCCTGAACTATGAAGTGTGCATCCGGCAATTGAACTCTATTTATCATCAATAAATCCACACCTACTTGCACTGCTTTACGCAAATAAGATTCACTCTTATCCTGTGTATTCAGGTCAGAAATGTCGACCATCAACAATCCTTCAAAACCGATCTCATCTTTTAAAGATTCCTGAATTAGACCTTTTTTATGGAAATGAGTTTTGATGGGCGAAAGTTGCTCTCGCTCCAACATCAAAGCAGGAGCACCTGCTTTAGCCAAAGCTTTATAAGGAGCTAATTCCTCTCTGATTTTTAAGCTATCAAATATGCCGGGGAAGAATGCCTTGACCTCTTTAGGGACAGCCAGAAGTTTTTCCTTGCTAATACCCTTATTCAGGATTTTCTCCCTTCCAGACAATCTATTGCGGTTTTGGGCCGTATAGACAGGTGCAAATGCCGGGCTTAACAAAAAGTCCAGGCCCAATTCTTTGCCTTGTTTTCCGAGGCCTTTCCCTAATTCTTTGAGCAGTTCCTCATCTTCAATGGAAGAAAGTGCCAGTGCATCCGGCAAATGAATCCAGTTAGGATCTTCACTCCTTTCATCCAAGCCAATCAGCAAAGGAACATCACTTACTTCCTGCGCTTTTTTTGTTGAATAATATTGAGTCTTGAGGTCGTAATTTCTAAAGAGTAGTCCTCCCGGCTGATGTTCCTGGAGGAAGGTATACAGACTGGTATCAGCCACATCTTCTTTCGCCGAATCAACCAGGATAAACATCTGATTGATCTTGGCAGATGTGCTCATATTTTGGACAATAGAATCTGCCCAACGACTCTCTGCCTGAAGGAAAGCAACCGGAACGGTCCTATGCTTTACTTCTGGAGAGTATAAGGTCGCTGTTAGCGCCACCATGGAGCCAGCGATCCACATACCAAATACATGGAGTCTATTACGCATTTCTATACATCAATCAATGGCACAAGAAGCCTCTTTGCTCGTTCAAAGCAATGACGAAAAGACTTATTCCAATTTTCTGAAAATTACCTATCGATAAATACCGTGCAAGAATCGGGCTACATTCGAAACTTCAAATAAAATAAACGGTATATCTCAGGCGAATTCCAGAGATGGGTTCTTTGTTTCTTAAATTAATTCTAGAGGTTTGTAAGGCAGCGTGTAAGAATACTACCACTTTTCAGCTACTTTATATACGATATCGACACCTCTTTGGTTGTTTATTTACGCCTAAAAATGTCCTTAATATGCAGGGAATGGACTTTTTCTCCCCTTAAGCTGTCAGGAGTTTTGCGTGAATGGTCAATATTTCAGGCTGAATTTTCTGAGTCTTGTAAGATCAACTCCTTTTTAAGCGGGTTCCAGTTCTTGCTCCTTCTCTTCAACGATATCTTTTTCGTGACGAAGGTTTTTGATAATGAACTGTTGACGATCCGGCGTATTCTTACCCATATAATATTTAAGCAGATCAGCAATGCCGGTATCCGGGCGAATCATCACTGGCATCAGCCTGATGTCTTCGCCAATGAATTGTCCAAACTCGCTGGGTGAGATTTCTCCCAGTCCTTTAAATCGGGTAATTTCCGGCTTACCTCCCAGCTCTTTCATCGCCTTCTGCTTTTCATCTTCCGAATAGCAATAGAAGGTTTTCTTTTTATTTCTCACCCGGAAAAGTGGTGTTTCCAAAATGAAAAGATGCCCTCCGCGTACAAGATCCGGGAAGAACTGCAGGAAGAAGGTAAGTAGCAACAAACGAATGTGCATTCCATCTACATCTGCATCCGTTGCAATCACTACATTATTATATCGAAGATTTTCCAAACCATCCTCAATGTTGAGGGCATGTTGGAGAAGGTTCAGTTCTTCATTTTCATAGACCACTTTCTTACTCATCCCAAAACAGTTGAGAGGTTTACCTCTTAAACTGAATACAGCCTGGGTATCTACATCTCGTGCCTTGGTAATAGAACCACTGGCAGAGTCACCCTCCGTGATAAACAGGGTGGTACTAAGCTTTTTCTCCTCATCCTTGCGCTTATCGCTATAGTGAACCCGGCAATCTCTGAGTTTTTTATTATGAAGATTGGCTTTCTTGGCTCTCTGAGTTGCCAGTTTTTTAATCCCGGCAATTTCTTTTCTCTCTCTTTCCGATTGAAGAATCCTTTTCAAAAGGGCCTCTGCTGCGTCGGGATGCTTGTGCAGATAATTGTCAAGCTCTTTGGTCAGGAAGTCATTGATAAAGGTCCGTACCGTTGGACCTTCCGGGCCAATATTCAGGGAGCCAAGCTTGGTCTTGGTTTGAGATTCAAAAACAGGCTCTTGTACACGAATACTGATGGCTCCAATGATAGAAGCTCTTACATCCGTAGTATCAAAGCTTTTATTGTAGAATTCTCTAACCGTTTTAACAATCGCTTCCCGAAAGGCTTGCAAATGAGTTCCTCCCTGAGAAGTGTATTGGCCATTAACAAAAGAATAATATTCCTCTCCATAACTATTGCCATGGGTTAAGGCCACTTCAATGTCATATCCTTTCAAATGAATGATCGGATAGCGAATAGCTTCGGGATCTGTTTTATTCTGAAGGAGGTCAAGCAGTCCATTTTTTGAATAAAAGCGTTTCCCATTCATAAAAAGGGAAAGACCTGAATTCAGGTAGGCATAATTCCAGATCTGATTTTCCAGATACTCTGGTCTGAATCTATAATTTTTAAATACGCTTTTATCCGGCCTGAAAATTACCGTTGTCCCATTTTCCTCCTTGGATTTTTTAACTTTATGGTCTTTGACAATGTCTCCTTTTTCAAATTCAGCTACTTTTATTTTTCCATCCCTCACTGACTCAACCCTGAAATAATCTGAAAGGGCATTGACAGCCTTTGTACCTACCCCATTCAATCCCACAGATTTCTTAAAAGCCTCCGAATCATACTTACCTCCGGTATTTATTTTTGATACACAATCAATCACTTTCCCCAAAGGTATCCCTCTCCCAAAATCGCGAATCACAACTTCCCCCTCTTTGATGCTGATATCAATTTTCTTTCCATGTCCCATCACATACTCATCAATCGAGTTGTCAATCACCTCTTTCACCAAAATGTAAACCCCATCATCCTGAGAGGATCCATCTCCCAGCTTTCCGATATACATACCCGGACGCAAGCGTATGTGCTCGCGCCAATCGAGCGACTTAATACTATCCTCGTTATAAATTGGAGTTTTAGCCATTTTGAGATTTTTTGTTCTGTGTTGGTTCGCTAAAAAACTAAGCAAAGCGAAAATAAAAAGAAATACAATGCAATAAAAATTAGTATTTAAACAAATTATTCACATTAACTTTATCCAGACAAAAATCGTACAAGGAGTATTGAAAAAACCTATTTACCTTTGTGGAAACCTTTTAAAGAAGAGATATGCAACAAGAACCGATGATCAAGGTATCGGAAAACGCTTTTACTCACATTGGAAGCCTGAGAGATAAAGAAGGCTATGATGAGAGTTATGGGCTGCGGGTAAGTGTAGAAGGAGGCGGTTGCTCCGGATTGACCTATAAACTGGATTTTGATAATCAGGAACTGCCCGGCGATCAGGTGATTGAGGACAAAGGCATCAAGATATTTGTCAATATGAAGAGTTTGCTTTACCTGGTAGGTACTGAGCTGGATTATTCCGGTGGCCTTCATGGACAAGGCTTTCATTTTGCCAATCCAAATGCCAGCAGAACCTGCGCTTGCGGAGAAAGTTTCTCCGTTTAATTCGATAATTCATAGAATTTTGAAATAAAATGCCATCCTTCGGGATGGTTTTTTTATTTTGTAAATCCTTCGATCCATTTTATCGAAGGAAAAAGGCATAGCCAAAGACAAAGGGACTAACATAAATCTATATTGCCGACTGTATGCGTTGGGTAAAGTTTTTCATCTCGCTTCTATTTACTGCTGCTATTGCAATTGCCCTATACTTTCCGGCAGGCCCTGCTCCCGCCTTGGGTGATTTCCTCAATCCTTTCAGGGGATTTTGGCAAAATGCAGTGTCTCAGGATCAACATGCTCCACTCAATTTGTCTCTTCCTTCACTCGACAAGGATGCAAAAGTGGTGTATGACGAAAGAGGGGTTCCCCATATTTTCGCCAGCTCTCTCGAAGACATGGCCTATATACAAGGTTATATAACGGCGAAGGACCGTCTATGGCAAATGGAATTTCAGGTAATGGCTGCTGCAGGAAGGCTCACTGAGATTGTGGGACCGGGACCAGGAGAGCGTGTGCTGGAAATGGACAGAAGTAATCGTAGAAAAGGAATTCCATTCGCAGCGGAAAAGTCCTCCAAAGCCATGCTGGAAAATCCTTTAACAAAGGACGTCATGGAATCCTATGCGGCCGGAGTAAATGCCTACATTCAACAATTATCAGAGAAAGACCTACCGATAGAATACAAATTGCTCGGCTATAAGCCAGAAGCATGGTCTGTGTATAAATCAGCTCTTTTGCTAAAATACATGGCTAATAGTCTGGCTTTTCGAGTCAATGATATTGGTTATACCAATGCGATCAAACTCTGGGGAAGAGAACGATTCAATATTTTGTATCCGGAGTACCCCTATGATGACAAACCGATCATTCCAGATCCCGTTCGAATCAGAAGGAGGCGTATCAAAAAACTATCTCCTCCAGCGCCTGCAGATTATGACCCAGGTCAAATGCTGATTGCAGGTGCCAATACTGCTCCCGATCCCAATGAATACTTTGTGGGTTCTAATAATTGGGCGGTTTCCGGAGATAAGACCATCACCGGTCGTCCCATGCTAGCCAATGACCCCCACTTAAATATGAGCCTGCCCTCTATTTGGTATGAGGTTCAGGTAAATTCTCCTCAGCTCAATGCCTATGGAGTTTCCTTACCCGGTGCACCAGGGGTTGTAATTGGTTTCAATGACTCCATTGCCTGGGGATTGACCAATGCAGGTCAGGATGTAGCCGATCTTTATCAGGTAAAATTCACATCTGATAAACGGGAATACTACGAATACGACAATCAGACCCTTCCGGTAAGTGTACGTGAAGAAGTTCACACATTTAAAGGAGGCGGCCAATTTGTAGACACCCTGCTTTTCACCCATGTTGGGCCGGTCATGTACGACCGCAACTTCGGCGAACAGTCTTTGCCACTTGCCCTCAACTGGATGGCGCATCAGCAGTCCAATGAGAGTCTGACTTTTCTAAAGTTGGCTCAATCAAAAAATTATGAAGATTATGTCGATGCCCTACAGCATTATCAGTGCCCGGCACAAAACTTTGTATTTGCAGATGCCAGTGGAAATATCGCCATCTGGCAGCAAGGGAAGTATGTGAATAAATGGGAAGAACAGGGCCGCTTTATCATGGATGCAAGTCGTAAGGAACACATGTGGAACGACTATATTCCGCAAGATCAAAATCCTCATGTACTCAATCCTCCCCAGGGCTTTGTGAGTTCAGCCAATCAGCATCCTACCTCGCCCCTTTATCCGTATTACTATACCGGAAATTTTGATGGATATAGAGGAAGAAGGATCAATAAATTGCTTACGGAAGCAGATAGCGTGAGTGTTCGCGATATGCAAAGCTTTCAGCAAGACACCTATAGCAATCAGGCAGCGGACATCTTACCTACTCTCTTAGAAAATCTGGATACTATTTCTCTTCAGGGAGAAAAGCTGGCAGCTTACCAGTCTCTTAAAAATTGGGATTATAGATTTGACAGAGATAAAAATGGTCCAACTCTCTACAATCGTTGGTGGAGAGAGGTTTTCTTTGGCGTTTGGGAGGATGAGTTCCGACAAGATGAGATTTCTCTGGTCTGGCCAAGTTCTACCACTACGATTCGGATCTTGCGAGATAGTGCCCTTTACTCTTTTTACCAAAATGAAAAAGACAGTACTCGGGCAGACTCAGTCATTCCTGATCGGACTTATATTATCAATGCTGCTTTCCATCGAGCCCTTGATAATTTGATAGCGGATGAAGCTGATATTGCCAATTGGAACTGGGAGCGTCATAGTCCTACGAACATCAATCACCTGAGTAGATCGATCGCTCCTTTCAGTCGAAGGAAAATCTCAACAGCAGGAACAGGGACAGCTCTAAATGCAATCTCTGGCTCTCATGGACCTTCCTGGCGGATGGTCGTTTCCCTCGGCGATAAGGTTGAGGCCTATGGTATTTATCCGGGAGGACAAAGTGGAAATCCCGGCGATCCTAATTATGATCGCTTTATCGATGATTGGGCGATTGGAAATTATTACAAACTCAATTTCATGCAGAATCCTGCAGATATTCAGGAAGAAAAGCGTCTGTATGAAGTCTCGATTAGCTCCGGCCCCTTAAAAGAATAGACAATGAAATTTCTCTTACGAACCCTATCGATAGCGGCCTTATCCTTTATTGGATTAAAATTCTTTGACTGGTGGATCATCGTCCTTGTCGCTTTGGCGGTTGGGGTGATCATGAGTGAAAAACGGCCACGCAGGCTTTTTGGGAAAAAGAAAGCTCCAGCTTATGCATTTCTTTCAGGCTTTCTCGCTATTGCAATAGTCTGGGGAGCAATGTCCTGGTGGCTGGACAGTCAAAACGCCTCTCTGCTAAGTCAGAAAATATTTGAGTTACTGAGCGGAGGTGCAAGCTCAGCGGTTTCTCCTGCCTGGGCCATGATTGGGCTCACAGCTTGTACCGGCGGATTGCTGGGTGGCTTTTCTTCCATGACAGGAAATCTGCTTGGGGAAGCTATCAAAAACTAAAGGATTCAAAACAAAAAAGGGAGCCTTAGGGCTCCCTTTTTTTATGCTTTATCGCAAAGCCTAGAAAGTAAATGGTACACGTGCCATGGTTTTGTCCCATGCCATAATCATATGAGCACCATCGTCTGACTTTTCAAACATGATCGCAAATGCTTCTACTTCAGAAGGTGTTGAAGCAGTAGGCACCGTGATAGAGGCGACGGAACTAGCTTCAGGTTTGAAGGCATAGTGTCCCCATCCATCCGTATCTGTGCTGAAGTGAACTTCCCATTCCTCTTCACTAGGAATCACATAAATGGTATAACGACCGGCTTCCAATGTTTTTCCACCAACTTTTACGTCTTTCATCAACAATAATTCTGTAGACTCATTGGCACCAGCTCTCCACATATCGCCATACTTCAGAAGTTCTCCGAAAACGGTTCTTCCATTTTTCATAGGACGAGAATACACTACACGCATAACGGGCTGTGCAGCGGCTTTATCTTCTTCTGTTTTGGCAAAGGCTCTAAAAGCAGCTCTTTGTGGATAGTAAGCCATATCCATTACACTTTTGTCTACCCCGGGGAATTTCAATTCTTCGCCTTCAGCTTGAGCCTGAAGCCCAAAAGATGCAAAAACCAGTAAAGCGAGTGTTAGAAACTTTTTCATAAGGATATTAATTTTGATTGTGAGAAGGGCTATTAACCCAACAATAAATGACTAAGGATTAACGGTTAAAACAATTAAAGTATTTAATGGGGGATTTGTTCTATTGTAGCGCAAATTCACAAAAATTATCGCGGCTTTAGGGTCAGTTAGCTGACACTTAATGGGCGAGTTTTGCTTTTCTGCTGGTGGAATCCGGCATTTCATTTTTGCGTGGAATTCTGATTTCAAATTTAGTCCCTGCTGAAGAAGATTCTTTAATCAGCAAGCTTCCTTCTATTTCTCGTACCATTTTTTGCGAGATCGACAATCCCAATCCAGAACCTTTATATTTTCCATGAGGAGAAACTCTCTTGAAAGCTTCAAAGACTTTTTCAAAATGGTTTCCGGGAATTCCGATTCCATTATCAGTAACGAAAAAAACATGGGCATGTTTTTCTTCCCGATAATCTATTTTCACCTGGGGAGCATTTGACTCATTGTATTTAATTCCATTTTCAACCAGGTTTTTAAATGTCAGGAATAAAGGAGTCCAATAGGAATGAACATGGGGTAAGTCAGGAAAAGAGAAATTAGCCTTCTGGCTTTCAAGGAGGGGTCTTAATGCGAGGCTTACTTCCTCCATCAAGGTATTGAGGGAGAAGCTTTCCTTTTTTAATTGACTCTTATCAAAATTGTAGAAAGAAGATATATCATCCAGCAGTTTCAGGATTTGATCTGTACTACGATTGATAAACATCAGATTCCGAACATTCTCTTCCGATCCGCTGTTCTCTCTTTCCAAAATCTCCAGGAGGGCTTTGATATTGTGTAAAGGAGCCTTGAGATCATGGGAGACTATTCGGTTGTATCCTTTAAGTTCGAAATTGGCTTGTTCCAGTTCCGCATTTAATTCACTCAGCTTTTCTGTGCGTTGCCTAACGGTCTTTTCCAGTGCAATATGATACTGTCTTTTCTGACGGATATTTCTGAAGAGGAAAGCGGCTGCAATGACGGCCAGGAAAAGTGCTAGCAAGGAAAAACTCAGAACAATATTTCTTTGCTTAATCGCTTGTTCACTGATTTGCCGGTCTTTCTCAAGCCCCTCAATCCGCATTTTATCTAATTTAAATCGATTCTCTGCATTGGCGATGTATTTTTGCCGGTCCAGGTCCAGAAGTGTATCTCTCAGCACCAGAATCTTTTTCTGCATAACATGAGCCTGCTCGAAATCTTTTTTCTCTAAGGCAATTTTCTCAAGTTCCTCATAGATCTTTATCTCATTTAGCGGAGATTCTCCTTCCAAATTTCCCAGGGCACGATTTGCGCAAAAGCTAGCATCCTGGAGTTTGCCCATTTTTCTCTTCACCCGCGCCATCGCGAGATCAGTCAGGATCAGGAGTTCCTTATTCCCTACTTTCTCCGCTACTTTCATGGCTCGATTGGCATATGAATAGGCTTTTTCATATTGCCCCTGCTCGGTCAGGTGTTCGCTAAGCTGAATCAAAGCAGCTCCTTTATCAAATAATGAACCTGAAGCCTCGGAATGTTTAAGGCCAATTTCGAAATATTTGGTGGCAGAATCAGGCTGATTTTGGGCAAGGAAAAAGGAGCCCAAATTCAGATAAGGCAGTACTTTTGCTTCCGGGATATCCACATCTTTAATGATGTCCAGTGCCTTATAAACATAAATCTTTGCCTCCGGGAGATTGCCCAGGTCGAGGTATAGTTTTGAAAGGTTATTGGTAAATATCGCCTGCGCACTCTGAAAACCATGGACTTCTGCAATCTCCAGTGCCTGCATATACTCGGCTTGCTGTTGTTCCAGTTTTCCTAAATGTCCATAAGCCAATCCCAGATTTCCATGCAGGCTACTGAGAAAATTGGCCTTACTCTTTTCCTTGCTTATCAGTTCGACGGTCTTTAGTCCCTGCTCAAATTCATCAACGGCTTCCTGGTACCTGCCGAGGCTAACCAGAAAGAGTCCTTTGGTATTGTGATGAAAAGCATATCGATCTGTTTTGCCGAGTTTTTTGGCGAGATCAAAAGCCATAACTGCATAAGTCAAACCTTGCTGTGCGTCATTTTCAAAAAACTGGCGCATCAGCAATTTTGCAGTTTCATATTTTGCGGAATCGGTAGGAGCAATCTCATAAGCATGCTTGAGACTATCCACTTCCGAATCGGGACCATGGGCAAAGGCTACCTGGTGCAAAAGAAGAATGACAAGTATTACAGGACCTAATTTTTGGCAGTAGGTGATCATCCCTATCTTGGATCAATTTAATTCAGACAGATCAGCAACTCAAAATTTTCCCGTGAGACAGGTATTCGGTAACGGGCGTTTTCCAGAACTTTTTTAGCTCTAAATCAATATATCTTCTTTTTTCTTTTTTCCCAATCGATCCTGCGCGAAACCCGACAAAATGGCCTAAACCATCTCCATGTTGCGCATAAAAATATCCCTTTTGTCAATGCAGTACATCTTTGCGTCAAGGAAAGAATGGATAATTAGCTGATGCAGGGTTTCCACAAATCCATAAGAATGGGAAGGAACATAGAAGTTGAGATCTCCCATGCTGCGCAAGGGATTTTCAGGATTAAAGCCGCTGCAGGTGATGACATGGCATCCACATTCTTTGCCTGCTATAGCTCCCCTTTTGATATTCTCAGAACCTCCGGAACTACTGATACAAATGACCACATCTCCTTCCACTGCAAATTGACGAATGGGAATTTGGAAGACATCCTCATAGGTGTAGTCATTAGAAACACAGGTAAGGGTAGGCGCATCATTGAAGGTCATGGCCCGTACATTTCCATTTTTCCAGAAATCCACACTCATATGACTGGCAACTCCGGCACTCCCTCCATTGCCAATGATCATGATCTTATTTTTATTTTCCTGCACGACTTTCAGAAGTTCCTGCACTTTCACCATGGCATCGGTATAGGGCATTTTCTCCTGCCCATCTGAGGCCTCAATCCCTTCCATAGCTTCCTGAAAACGTTGGAAATAGGTATTACTAAACTCTTTTATATCCACTACTATTCTTTAAAAATTTGAAGCGCAAGTTACGCTTTTCTTGCGGCATTTAGGGGGAATTATGAGGGCATTCCTTTCCGGCCCAGGTACTTATCGACCAACTGATTGGCTTCTGGCAGCAATTTCAATCCATAAACTATGATGCCAAATATGAAGCTCATACTAGCTGAACGTAGTATAATCGCCCAAATTTGATTTTCAGGCATAGGCGTATACAAACCGAAGACCAATACGACTAGCAAGATTCCCACTCCCAGAAGGGTATGCCAGGTATACGGAAAGACTTTAAATTTCACATAGACAAAAACGACGGAAGCAATATTGTAGAAGACAAGGGTAGCTGCAGTTGCCAGTGCCCCGCCTTTTAAACCAATTATCGGAATCAGGCTAGCATTCCCGACGATAGCCACAAACATCATTATCACATTGAGGTAGAGGTCAAAACGGAAGTGCCGTGAGACTATGATAATCTGTCTGCTGGGTCCGGTAGCTATATTGGCCAGGAATCCAATCCCCAGAATTACTGCAGCATCTCTTCCGTCGATGTGTTTGGGCAAGAGCTCGAAAAAGCTATCGATATTCGCCCATATCCCAATTAATATTAATCCTCCAATCAAGAGATTTGCCATAGAGTTCTTTTGATAGACTTCTCCGATCTCTTTCCAGTTCCTCTCTTTATATCTGATGGCAATCAAGGGAGCCACTATATTCGAAATTGCTCTTTTGGGAGTAGTGACCAGATTCGCCATATATAGGGCTACCCCATAGGAGCCTGCCAGACTTTCTCCCAGAATATCTCCCACCATGAGGATATCCACTTTCCCCAAAATCACTACCGAAGCATCAGATAAAAGGACAAAAAGCCCATAAACAATGACAATTTTTGCCAATCGACTGCCCCAGAAATCAAGGCTGAAACTAAAGGAAAGTTTCCCCAGCCAAATCAAATAGCTGGCAATGATAATACTGGGAATACAATAGCCAAATACATAGGACAGGAGAAAGGCGTCAAAATCCATCCATCCCCAATAGTAAATGACTATGATCAGGGTATGATACACCCGCATGGCTACTTGAAAAGCGAAATTGGGTACGACAGATTTAAGCAATGCCTGGGAAAAGGCTTGTAAGACCCGAAAACTGGCATAGCCAAAGCAGAATGGAAGTAGATAGAGAAAGTGGGCAGCGAATAAGGGAGAATTCTCCGCATATTGCTCAACGACCATATCTTTCCCCAATAAAAGAATACCCACTAAAAGCAGGAAACCTAGCAAGACATAGGTCGCTACAAAGCTGACAAACTTGCCTTGTTTTTCTTTATTGTCTTTGAAGTAGGGGAAAAAACGGGTGGTAATTTTTCCCGCCCCCAGGAGGGAAAATTCCGTTCCAACGATAGCTGCTCCCATCAGGAGTTCTATCAGCCCAAACTCTCCTTTGCTCAGCCACTCCGTATAGAGGAAAAGTTTATTTACAGCTCCCAGGACAACCCCGATAGCGGTGTAGATAAGGTTCCAAAAACTTTGTCGCTGGACTATTCCCATGATCGCCTATTTAAACATGTGGCTGATCATCTTATTCAATTCAGTTCGATTTACCGGGCGCTCATTTCCTAGAATCTGAACGGCTAAAGCTCCCACGCAATTTCCAATATAAGGCAATAAGTCTCCGGGACAAGCTTTGAGGGCACAAAGGGCGCTGACCGAAAGTACAGCATCTCCCGCACCTACCGAATCGACCACATTAGTCGCAAAGGCGGGTGCAAAATTGAATTGCTGATCTTTGGAGTAAACGGCTCCTTTTTGTCCCAGAGTAATGGTGATAGAGGGGCAAGCTGTATCTTCATGCAAGCGCGTAATCAAAGATTCCAGTTCGCCATATTTATCTCCATAAGGAAGTCTGATTTCATTTTCATCTATAGAAATGTAATCGGCATCCCGATACTTGGTGATATAGTTGTACCCGAAATTATTGCTATTGGTTTGGGCATTTACTGCTACGAATTTTCCTGTCTTACATAAAAAGTCTTGCAAAGCAGGGGAAATCAGGCCATGTCCAAAGTCAGAAATCATGACCAGATCATACTCTTTGATGATCCCTTCAAGATAACTGATGATTTCCTTTTCGAGATCCTGAGGGATATGGCTATCCTTCATATAAGTAACCTCAAAAATCTTGGAATTGAGGAACTCTGTCATATACCTCCGCTTGGTAGGCGTAGGTCCATCTTCCCGATAGAAAAATTTGGTGGAAATCTCAGCGCTCAATTTAGGCTCAATAATTTCCATCTGATCATTTTCTCTTCCCAGACAGGTCACAAGATGTACATCTCCGGCAAATTCCTTCAGGTGATTGGCAATGGCCAATACTCCACCGGCAAATTTCTCTGCTCTTTTGTAGAGGGTGGAAAGAGTTGGCGATTTAGAGGATTTTCCCAGAGGTCTGACATAAAAATATTCATCGATGATGGTATCTCCGATAACGAGAACTTTGGCATCAGAGAGACCATCGATAATTCCAATGATATCATCTGCTCCGTATTTGCCTTTGAGCATATTGACATGCCTTTGGGCCTCATCTCCCAGGGGATTGAAATGAGCATTGATGAGTTTCGAGGAAGAGAAGGTGATTTCATCCGTAAAATAGATATCTCCATCTACAGAGCGAATCGCATCAACCTCTTTTTGGATATTTCCGGTAAGGTCCTTTTCGAAGTCTCTATATTCAGAACCTTTTACATAAAAACTCGGCTTGAGAAGTTCTAGGGTTTCAATAGAAGTTGCCCATTTATTCAAAGCCACATAATCCACCACTTCCAGAGAAGCCAAAGCTTCCATTCTCATTTGCTCATTGAAGGCAGGTCTACCCGGACCTTTATTCACCAAATGATCCGGAGTAAGGGTAACGATCAATATATCTCCTCCGGCTTTTGCAGCCTCAAAATGTTTTATATGTCCAATATGAAGTAAGTCGAAGCAGCCATGACAATGCATCACGGTTTTTCCTTCACCCTTCAATTGTTCGATGATCTCTGCAAGTTGCTCGAGTTCCTGTATTTTATCTTTCATAGTATCAACCTTCTCTCCTACTTATCCCCCAGGTATTTAAACCAGTCTTTGGTGGCTTCTGCTATACTATCAGGCTCCCAAAGTGGAGCTTCTCTCCAATAATCGATATGCTCCATCATGATCCCTACGCCTTTCTCAAAACTCACTTTGGGCTCCCAGTCCAGCATTTGCCGGATCTTAGTGGTATCCGCAAAAGTACAATCCGGTTCTCCCGGTCTTTTAGGGATATACGTAACCTCTCCCCCCAGCAGTTGGGTCAGCTTATTGACGGAGTAATGGCCTCCGCTCCCAACATTCATGGTATGACCAATGGCTTTTTCGCTCTCAGCAGCTGCAATACAGGCGGCGGCTACATCGGTAACATAGGTAAAGTCTCTTGTCTGCGTTCCGTCTCCAACTACCGTGAAAGGCTTGTTATTCAGCTTTTGGGCAAGGAATACTCCGAATACGGCCCCATAGGTGCCTGAAGTTCTGGAACGTGGCCCATATACATTGAAAAAACGTAAGGCTGTATTGGCCATGTTGTAGACCTTGTGCCAGTTGAGTACGTATTGTTCTCCCAACCATTTGGTGGTTGCATAAGGATATTCCGGACGAATTTCTGCAGTTTCTGGTGTAGGATAATTATCCGGGATACCATAGCAGGAAGAAGAGGCAGCATATACCAGTCTTTTGACTCCGGCTTTTCTGGCAGCTTCCAGCACATTGATGGTTCCATCAACATTGGCTTTGTGATAATCCAAAGGCCTTTGTATAGAAGGCACTATATCAGCCAAAGCTGCTAAATGAAAGACCCAGTCCACACCTTCAAAGAGATGATCAACTTCTCCATAATTGGCAAGCTCTGCGATATTAACCTTCAGTAAAGGGTTTTCTTTTTGATGTTCGAGATTGAGGAGTCTGCCTGTGGAAAGGTTGTCAATGACCTGAACTTCCATGCCTCTCTCAAGAAGGGCATCTACCAAATGGCTCCCAATAAAGCCACATCCACCAGTTACGAGTGCTTTCATTCGCTAAAAGAATTTTTTATAGAGTTTTCGCAATCTTCCCTGACTGAGCGCATCGGCTTCCCAGGCAAGATCTCTTAATTTTTGTTTTTGAGTACGAACCCGACTGGCCATTACCCTTGGATCCTTTTTTCGCCAGATCCTCGGCATCCCCAGGATATCCTTCTTATTTACCACATGTGCTCTGAATTCCAGATCAAAGCCATGATCCGGCAAATAGTGATTCAGATTCATCTTATTGGCAGGCTTCCAGGCTTCGTCATTATCTCTAAGGTAAAGCGCACCGCCAGGCTTCAGGATACGATAGAAATTTTCTATCATATGTCTGACCAATTTCCCTCCAAGTTCTGGTAAGACCTGTACACAGAGCACCATGTCAAAAGAATTGTCTGGCAGCAAATCCAGGCGCCAGGTAGGAAGGTGATATATCCCTTTCTTATCCAGGTCAAGCCTGAAGTTGTCAGGGTCTTCAGCATATTCGTATAAAGGATACTCTGCCTGGCTATAGTAGAAATGTTGCAGGCAATAGGATTTGGGAATAGCATCCATAGATACCATCACCAATTCATCATTGAGTTGGGTCCAGAGATTGGCTTGTCGGCCAAAGCCTGCACCAAAATCGAGTACTCTGTTTATTTGATACCTATCCGGAACGGGATAGAGATGTGTAAGGAGATAATCCTGCGAATTATTTCTCCCTACTACTGCATCATAGGTCTTCACATCAGGAAATTCGAGCTTATGCGTAGCAAATATTCTCTGATCAAATGATCGGGAGAGTTCCTGCCATTTTTCCAAACGTGGATCTTTGAAATAATCCGGACGGTCTACAGAAAATTGCCAATGAAACCATTTCCGAAAGTCCTCGGCTCCATTGAACTCATAAAAATCCTGCGGTAAATCTCCTTCGTATTTGGTTTGCTTCTTATCCTGGTAAGACCAACTAGCTACCCATTTGGGGATGTACTTTGCCCGATCTTTTTCATAAACCTCTTTGAAGCGATCAAGTATATTTTCCAAATACGCCATGTAAACTGCTATTTTGATTCAAAGAATGCCTGGATCTGATCACAAATGTAGTGGACCTGATCGTTTGTAAGTTCGGGGAAGACAGGAAGGCTCAGGATAGTATCTGTCTGCTTTTCTGTAATGGGGAAATCTCCTTTTTTAGCCCCTAAATAGGCAGCAGATTCCTGTAAGTGAATGGGCACAGGATAATGGATCTTTGTATCCACACCTTGTTCCTCAAGAAAGCTTTTCAAGGCATCTCTTTCTTCTGTCTGTATGATAAAAGTATGGTATACAGCCGCTTCATCTTTATTATCGGTAGGTACCCAGACATAGTTCGCAATCCGCGATTGATATATCTCAGCAATCTCCCTGCGTCTTTTATTCCAGGCGGGAAGGTATTTCAATTTAACATTAAGAATAGCTGCCTGAAGGGCATCCAGTCTTGAATTCAAGCTCCAGAATTCACATTCATCTCGATTGCGATGTCCATGCGTCCGAGCTTTTAGCAGCCATTCATAGAGTTTCTGATCATTGGTGGTGATCACTCCAGCATCTCCTGCTGCATTCAGGTTTTTCAGGGGATGCAAACTAAAGCCTGCTGCTCTCCCCAATCCTCCGACAGATTTGTTTTTATAGGTAGCACCTACTGCCTGAGCAGCATCTTCCAACACCCAGAGTCCATGCTTGTCAGCTATGGCATTGATTCCGTCCATATCTGCTGGTCTGCCAGTGAGGTGTACGGCCATGATCCCTTTGGTTTTGGGAGTGATAGCTGCTTCTATTTTTTGGGGATCAAGGTTGTAATGTTGATTGACATCAACAAATACCGGTGTACCTCCCGCTAATGCTACGGAGGAAGCAGATGCTAAATAAGAATTGGGAGGAACGATCACTTCATCCCCTGCTTCCAGTCCAAGGCCTTTCATGACAAGGATCAGGGCGTCTGTTCCATCAGCAACTCCTACGGCATATTTCGTTTCGCATAATTGGGCAAAAGATTCTTCAAAAGCTTTTACCTCAGGGCCCAAAATAAACCATCCACTGGACATGACCTTTTCAACCGCATCCATGATTTCTTGCTTCATGGGTCCAGCGAATTGACCACCGATATTTACGTAAGGTATTTTTTGCTTGATCCCTTCCATATTATTCGAGTTCGATGTCTTGCATCAATTTTACATTGAAGTATTTAGGGTCAGAAAGTGAATCTGGAATTTTCCCATCATCAAACGCTTTCTTTAGGTCCTTCACAGCATCTCCAATGGTATGCTTTGGCACAAAGTCCAGTTCCTTTTTGATCTTCTCAGAGGAAACGTGATAAGAGCGCAAATCATCTGTCGGAGTGGTAATGATATTGACAGAGGGTCCGACCACCTCTTTTACAATGTCTGCAAGTTCAGCAACCGGATGGTTTTCGTAGCCTGCATTGTATATCCCACCTGCGACTTGCTCTTTTGGTAATTCGAGTAGATAGCAGTAAAGATCTGTCATATCCTCAATATGCAAGTTTGGCCTAAGCTGCGTTCCCCCGAAAACCGTAATCTTTCCTTTATTGATAGCCAGATTGGTGAGGATATTTACTACCAGATCGAGGCGAAGGCGAGGAGAGTATCCACATACAGTCGCCGGGCGTATGGTAACGGTCGTAAAATCCTCTGACTGATATTTCGCCAGAATATCCTCGCACATGGCTTTGAATTTGGAGTAATCCGTCAGCGGTTCCAATTCCATGTCCTCCGTCACATTGGGCGTTTCTTTAATCCCATATACGGAAGAAGAAGAAGCATATATAAATCGCTTTACTCCGGCATCTTTGGCAATGTTGACCATAGGCTCAAAAGCATCCAGATTGATCTCCTTTCCCAACTCAGGATTCAATTCAAAACTGGGATCATTGGAAATACAAGCGAGGTGAATTACTACATCATGTCCGGGGATTGATTTGGCTAATAATTCTTTGTCACGGATGTCTCCTTTGATTTTTGTAAGATTCTCATGCTCCGGCAAGACATCCTCCCCATAGATCATGAGATCAATTACACTCACCTTATACCCTTTGCCCAAAAGCTTGGGAACGAGTACAGAGCCTACATAACCAGCTCCACCGGTAATGAATACGTTGTGAAATTGTTTTTCTGCCATCTATTAATTGCTATAAATATCCGTAATGTTTCAGACCTGTCTCAGCTACCATTTTGATCTGATTTGAGATCGAGGCAGGTGTCTCAGGCTTGGTATTTCTTCCCCAGCGTTGTTTCATATTGCTAAACAGAGACTGATCCACTTCTAATTCTGTGAACTCGCATACCTTTTCTATGGTCTCATCTGCATTTGTCAGCAGGTCCTCATATTTCACCATATGATACTGCTTCGCATATTGAGGATTGTTTTCAAAGAAGGCCTGAATGCCCGCATTCAAGCTTAACCAGCTACCACCTACCTTGATCGGATCGCTGTCCATCTCATGTCTTACTGCAAATGACTGAAAGCTTTCCAGAGGACTTCTTACCAAATGAATGAGCTTAAAATTGGGCCATGCCTTGAATAAAGCCTCCACTTCAAGCGCTCTGGGGATAGGTGAACCCAAACACATTTCTCCTACAATATGACTTTTCTCTCCCCCCTCTTCTAAATAATTGTCAGCAATGGATTGAAAATAGCTTCTTAGGCCTTCAACTCTTCCTGCATCTATGCTCCCTTTAAGAGCTGCCAAATGTTTTTTCAATTCTGGTAGAGAACGAGCCTTATGCACCTGAGCTGTTATGTCCAGCTCCATGGTCATATCTGTAGAGTAGAACAACCAGGGGTGCACGAAGGTAGCGCCCATTACCTTAGGATGCTGATTTAATATACTTCTGCAAAACCATCTGCCTCCACTATGAGGCCACCAGGCTACCCCGATCAAAGGGACATTGCCATCATTCATATATACTTAAAATTTGCTGCAAAATTAGTCAATCTTTTCTACTTCTTTATTACGGTAACTATAAGAAGTAGGATTTTCTCCTAAAAAGTAATTCGGTAATTCTTTCCCCTCTTTCTTGATTACACTTTTTGAGATGTTTTTCCATCTTTTTTAGAAAAAGCTGGAGTCAAAAATCGCAGAGCCCAAAGCCAGCCTCACTTGCCGCCTCTTTTCCCGATGGACTCTGCAGGGCCAACGCGCTTGGGAAGAGGGGAAGGTGTTAGTGTATTAGGGTGCTAGCGATTGTTATTACTTAGATTCACCTCAACTCCAACGCGCTATTACTCTAACACGCCAACACTTCCCTTTGCGCGAGGGGGGCCCGCTGCTGCATCGGGTGCGGGGGCCGGACTGTGTGCTGGCTTTGCAGCAGCTTGATTTTTTCTTCTTTTCATCTAAGGAAAAGAAGAAAAAGACACCATAACACTTCTTTAAAGATCAAACTTTATCCCTTAGCAAGAATCTCCTCATAAAAATCAATCAAGCGAGGAATATTAGCCCCCAAAAAGACCTTTTCCCGATTCTTAAGAATCTCCTTCCGCCTTTCTACATAATCAATCCCTTCTATGATTTCCCGCATCTGGTAAAAGTCTTTTTTATTCACTTTTACTCCTCCTCCATAACGCCCAGCCATCCATGCCTGAAAAGCTAAATCTTCAGAGATGATCACGGGTATAGCTGCCTCCATATAATTGTACAACTTCTGGCTGCTCCCCCTCCCCAATTTGTTGAAAGTTCGGGAGGTATCTTCCAGAAAGAAAGGCAATAATCCGAAACTATATTGTCCCAATTCCTTTGCCAACTGGTCCTGTTTGACCGATTCATGCATATGGAAATAAGGATTTTCTGCCTCAATCTTATGGTATTCGGATAAGATAAGGTCCCGAAAACGCATATTGGGGGAAGGATAGATATGAAAATGAATCCTTTGCCGGGCAAACTCTTCGATCAGCCAGAACAGCTTCATACTCCCAAAGTGCTGATCGTCCTGAAAAGAGCCCGCTATAGAACCTGCGTATACAATGTGAATTTCATCCAGGGGTTTTATTTCTTCTGGCTCAATCGCATAATCTTCATCTGCATATACCGGGAAGAATAAGGTGGGCGGTCTTTGCTCAATTTCGTATTCCTTGCAGGCATTAATGAGTTCGATACTATGGCTTACCAATCCATGCGCATTGCGAATTGAATAGGCTTCATTTGGCATATCAAGGCGCATATACAGCTTGGGACTTTTCAAGCCAAAGTAGCTAACGTACATATCCTGCATATCCATGATCACGGGACTATCCGCATGATCAATGGCTATTTTGATGGGAAGACTGGGTATGGTAAAGGCATGGATAAGATCCACTCCTTTTAAGCCCTTTAACTTCCTTTTCAAATCCCAGGAAGATCGATAGCTAAGGACCTCAGAAAAAATCTCCGTATTGAAAATCTGAAAACCCTTCCCCTGAGCTGTCATCAGAACACAGCTATAATTTCCTTTTCTCTGCAGCCATTTGGCCATTCGGGGGATACGAGCTTGCAGGCTATCTCCTAAAAAAAGCACCAGTCTTTTATCCGAACTCGAAGAGAGATCAATTTCAGGGGTAGGCAAGCAACAGTACAGGAGGAAATCCAGCGAAATAAAAAATACCTGCTTTATACGCATCAGGTTTTTTTGCCAGATCTGCCTGAGAAGATTATTCATCCGTTTCTATAGGAGGAGCAAAGCTAAAAAAGATTGTTGATTCTCAGAATTCTACAGGAATTTGTTTAGTTTAAATATTGATCTTTCTTACTTTTACAGCCAGCCAACTAGATCCTTTTTACTCATGAAAACACAAATACTTCTCCTAGCGGTATGCTCATTCTTTCATATTGCACAAGCTCAACTTACGCTACAAGATAGCCTTGTCGCCCACTATCCACTTGATGGCAATGCCCTCGATATCTCCGGCAATGCAAATCATGGCAGCCTTCAAGGTGCAGTTCTGGTAGCAGACCGTTATGGCAATCCGAATGCGGCGATGCAATTTGATGGATTCAATGATTATGTCGAATTATCAGCCAACCAAAAATTCAAACCGCAATTACCTGTCAGCATAAGCGCCTGGATACAACTCCATGATTATAATCTCAACATGGTCTTTCGAAATGATTTCGAAGAGAATTTTTATCACGGGGTTTGGATGAATTCCTCAGGTGGGATTATCTCTGCAGGCTTTGGAGATGGGAATGCTGTTTCTCCCACTAGTCGGAGATCCAAAAGAGGCACGAGCGTTTTGCCACAATTCCAATGGACGCACGTTACGGTAGTAATCCGCGGAGCCCAGGATATGGATATTTACATCAATGGCAAAAATGATTGTGGAATTTATACAGGTTCCGGCGGAAATTTAGCGTACAGTTCGTCAAATGGAGACCTGGGTAGATCAGATGATTTTGCCAGTCCGGGCCCGCTCAATTTCTTTAATGGCCAAATAGATGATGTCCGATTTTATAATCGTGCTTTGGGACCAGAAGAAGTAGAGAAGCTGTCCGAAATAACTGTCAAAAGAAGTTATAGTATATGTGGAGGTACTTCTGCCAATATTGATGCCGGTGCAGCTAATAGTTACTCATGGTCTCCTTCCACAGGATTGAGTTGTACTACTTGTCGGACGCCTATTGCTAATCCAACAGTCTCTACCGAGTATCAGGTTATAAGAAGCATTTCAAATGCATGTCCTGACACCTTTAGCGTAGAAGTGAATGTCCTCAATTGTCAAAGTAATCCATGTGATTCGTCTTTCAGCCTTACAGACAGCCTGGTAGCTCATTATCCTGTCAATGGAAATTTCCTGGATGCATCAGGTTTTGGGAATGACGGAACTGCTACGGGAGCAGTATTGACTACAGATCGATTTGGCAATCCAAATGAAGCCTATTTTCTGGATGGAGTAGATGATTTTATTAGCCTCCAAGCCAATCATCCCAAATTCAAACCTGCCTTGCCTGTTACCATAGCGGCCTGGGTAGAAATCAGAGATTATGACCTGAACAATGTTTTCCAAAATGACTTCATACTAGGCACCTATCACGGTCCCTGGATGAATATCGTCAATGGAAAAGTTTCTGCTCATTTTGGAGACGGAGGACCAACAGGTCCTAATTGGAGAAGGTCAAAGACGGGAACGACTACCCTCAATCTCAATCAATGGTATCATGTAGCAGTGGTTATCAGAGGATCGTTTGACATGGATATTTTTATAAACGGGGTAAACGACTGTGGAACCTATAGTGGATCAGGAGGTCCTATGGCTTATTCTTTGGTTGATGGCATGTTAGGAGTAGGTACATCCAGAAATGACCTTTACCTACATGGAAAAATAGATGATGTCCGACTATATAATCGCGAACTTTGTATCTATGAAATCAGAGAATTGGCTGAGTACAGCAATTATACGATTCTGAATTTTTGCACAGGAGATACGGCTAGTTTGAATGTAGATAATGGATCCAGCACTTATAGTTGGTCTCCGGCTCAAGACCTCAGTTGTAGCAATTGTTCTAATCCTCAGGCTTATCCCTCAGATACCACTCTATATCAGGTCATTCGTGATAATGGATTCAATTGTCGAGATACCTTGTCTTTCGAATTAACTCCTGAAGTTTGTCAGTTTATCCCTCCTTGTGATACGACCACCCTGCAGGCAAACTTTGACTATACCAGCAATGGATTGGTGTTTACGGGTATGGATGCCTCCATCGGACCTGATAGTGGCATCGATAGATGGCGTTGGGATTTTGGCGATGGAAACCGGAGGTCTGTTTTTCAAACAGATACCGTAGACCACCAATATTTTCTGCCAGGCTCTTACAATGTATGCCTGACCATAGAAAAATTTTACGATGAGCTCAATGTCTGCTTCGACACTTTCTGTCAGCTAGTCATGGTGGATTCTTTAGCCTCCAGCTATGGTCAAGAACTCAGCCCATTTGGATGGCAACTCTACCCCAATCCTGCTAAAAGAAGCATTATGTTAGCACATGCGGATTATCAAGGGGAAATTCAACTTAAGGTCTACAATCTCAGAGGTAAAGAGCTTGATATCCAAGAGAATTTTTTTGAAGCCAAGCTAGAAATCGACATTCAAAATCTAGCATCCGGTTTATACATTTTAGAAATTAAAAATAAAGAAAAAACGGGTTTTTTGAAGTTTGTTAAGGAGTAAGAGGAAATTCCGCTATCAAATGAATAAAATCTAGTTCAGCTATTTCAAGTAAAAAACGCCTTTGTACAGGCATCACATTCAGGAATCATGAAAACATTTGTTCCAGGTATTATTCTACTTCTTTTTTTTAATTTTTCATGGGCACAATTAAGCCTGCAAGATAGCCTTGTCGCCCACTATCCACTTGATGGCAATGTCCTCGATATTTCAGGCAATGGAAATCATGGATCAGTACATGGGGCTGCATTGACAACTGATAGATTTGGCAGTCCTAATTCTGCCTATCAATTTGATGGAATTGATGATTATATAGACCTACTTGCTAATCAAAAATTTAAGCCCCAACAATTTCCAGTAACTATTTCTACCTGGATAGAGTTGCAGGATTATAATTTCAATCTGGTATTTAGGAATGATTTTGAAGAGGATCGCTACAATGGGATTTGGTTGAATATGGTAAATGGGCGAACAGTTGCAGCTTACGGAGATGGAGGTGTGATTAGCCCCAATAGTCGTAGATCAGTAAGCGGATCCACTACCCTGGCTCTTTTGGAATGGAAACATATAGCCGTGATCATCAGAGGGCCACAAGATATGGATGTATATGTTGATGGGAACTTTGATTGTGGAACTTATAGTGGATTTGGTAGCACGCTCGCATATAGCAGCAATAATGGAAACTTTGGTAGAGATGATGATCAGAATGGAGCTGGGGGCTTGATTTATTACAAGGGGAAAATTGACGAATTTCGCTTTTATAATAGGGAACTGAGTCTTGATGAGTTACGCTTTTTAGCCAACTATCAAAATACTAGCACCTTAAATGTCTGCCAGGGCTCTCAAAATATATTGGATGCGGATAATGGATCTGCGAGCTATCAATGGTCTCCAAGTCAAGGGCTTAGTTGCACGAATTGTCCTACTCCAACGGCCAGTCCAAATGATTCTACCACATACAGACTTATAAGAACAAATTCACGCGGCTGTCCAGATACTACTTTTTATCAAGTGCATGTGAGAAATTGTAATCTAAGTGTCTGTGATCCCTCTTTTAGTTTACAAGATAGTCTTATCGCTCACTACCCCTTGGATGGGAATGCTCTGGATGTTTCAGCTAATGGGAATCATGGGACCCCTGTTGGAGCAACATTAACAACTGATAGATTTGGGAACGCTAATTCTGCTTATCAATTTGATGGAGTGGATGATTACATAGATCTATTGAGTAATCAAAAATTCAAGCCTCAACAATTTCCGGTTACAGTGACTGCATGGATCGAACTGGCAGATCACGATTTCAATCTCATATTCAGAAACGACTTTATTGAAAATCAACGGACAGGTATCTATGTAAGCAATCAAAATGGAATTACCGGTGCTCTTTATGGAGACGGAGGTCCAGTGAGTCCCGCAGGCAGGCGAACCAAGTTTGGAACGAGTGTAGCCCCGCTTTTTAGCTGGACCCATGTTGCAATTATTATCAGAGGTCCTCTGGATATGGATATTTATTATAACGGGAATAATGATTGTGGAACTTATAGCGGAACTGGGGGAAATATGGTTTACAGCAACAACAATGGAAATCTGGGACGAAATGATGGATTCACAAGCTCAGGCCCTCTCTATTTTTTTAATGGGAAAATGGATGATATTAGGTTTTATAGTCGTGAACTTTGTATCAATGAAATAAGGACTCTAGCAGATTACAACAACCTCCAAACTTTCAACATCTGTTCCGGAGACACTGCCATTCTCAATGGAGACGATGGATCAAGTTCCTATCAATGGTCTCCAGCTCCTGGATTGAGCTGTACAACTTGTCCGAATCCACAAGCTTTTCCTACTGATACCACTTTATTTCAGCTTGTTCGAACAAATGCATTGGGCTGCCCGGATACCTCTTTTTTTCAGGTAAATCCGGAAAGCTGTCAGTTTGCCTCCCCTTGTGATACGACTACCCTTCAGGCAAACTTTGACTATACCAGCAATGGATTGGTGTTGACGGCTATGGATGCTTCTATTGGGCCTGATAGTGGCATCGATAGATGGCGCTGGGATTTTGGCGACGGAAACCGGAGATCTGTTTTTCAAACAGATACCATAGACCACCAATACTTTCTACCAGGCTCTTACAATGTTTGTTTGACGGTCGAGAAATTTTACGATGAACTCAATGTCTGCTTAGATACTTTTTGTCAGCTAGTCATGGTTGATTCTTTAGCCTCCAGTTATGGCCAGGAACTCAGCCCATTTGGATGGCAACTCTATCCCAATCCTGTACGGCACTCCTTTTTGCTGGGAAAAGCCCTTTTTTACTCTGGCAAGCTTAACATCAGCATATTTAATACGAATGGGCAACAAGTTTTGAAAAAGGAAACTGCCTTTCGCGAACAGCTGGAAATTTCAGTAAAAGAGCTTCCAAAAGGTATCTATATCATCCAGGTAGAGGATGAAAAAAACATCGGCTATCTGAAATTCATGAAAGAATAAGGCCTCAATAATTTGTTCTGGATTAGCGATTCTCCTTCAATAATGTATAAATTCGCTGCCTGACATTAGTTTTCGTTTATATGAACAAACCGCAGCTATTTTTTGCCTTCCTGAAAATCCTTTTTACGGATTTGAGCTCCTTTCTGAAGAATTTATATCATTTCACAAATGAGCAGAGCAAGAAAAACTACGTCTTGAAAACATATGCTCACCTTAAACATGGGCTCCCGGATGTAAATGTCATGGACTTGATCCCGGGATTTGAGTCCCAGGTGATCAATTACACTTACCTGGATGGTACTTCCAGACCAATTGATATTGCTTTATTGAATTTATTGGTAAAGGAAAGAGCAGGATGCGACTATATGGAGATCGGGACCTGGAGAGGAGAAAGCATTTCCAATGTAGCTGCTTTTGCCAATTCATGTACTTCGGTAAGCTTGCCGGATGATGAGATGGAAAAAGGAGGATGGACAGAAGATGCCCGCTTTCAACGCTTCTTTTCAGAAGGGATTCCTAATGTAAATCACGTCCAGGCCAATTCGCATACCTTTGACTTCTCGAGTCTGGGGAAGAAATTTGATGTCATTTTTATCGACGGAGATCATTCCTACAAAGGCGTGAGAATTGATACGGAGAATGCCTTCAAATTATTGAAAGATGAGAACTCTGTGATCGTTTGGCATGACTACGGCAATACTTTTGAAAAACCTCAATGGGAAGTGCTGGCAGGAATGATGGACGGAGCTCCCCGAGAAGCACGCAAACATATCTACCACGTTTCCAATACCCTTTGTGCTATTTATCATCCCAAATCCATTGATTCAAAAATAACTTCCGGCCCACAGTATCCGGATAAGGTATTCAACATTCACATCAAGGCCGAGAAATACGAAAAGAAAGAGAAGGTCTAAACAGGAAAACACATTCCCTCAAGAAAAATTATCTCCAAAACTGCACTCCTCACAGATCAAAGTAGAACAAAAATTGGCTTAGAGGAAATTCATCCAGAAGTAAGCCAACACGAAAAGCTGTCACATTGACACGTTTGAAAGAAGTGGGCTGTTTATATACGCAACTCTACAATTCAGGCGAGGTCTTTGCCGTAAGAATGTCAACAACACAGAAAAGAGATATGAAATTTTTGTTCAAAACTTTAGTAGCCTGTGTGAGTCTTTTCGTACTCACATTCTCCCCCATCCAAGCCCAACGTTTTTCCGCAGTTGTAAATATTAGCGATTTCAATATCGATAATACCAATGCTGGAAATACAAATATTGATTATGCAGGAAGTACTTCTCTCTTGCTGAATGCCCGTTACTTTACCAAAAAGAATTGGGCCTTTCGTGCAGGAGTAGGTCTCGACAACATCAACTATACCGTAGGAGATGGAATCACCACGGATTATGATGCAAGAAGAAGAGATCTGACTGGAGTATTTGGTATTGAAAAACACTTTAAGGTCGCTTTTCTGGATTTCTATCCAGGCGTATTCATCCCGATTACCGTAGTAGGCGAAGACGTCATTCAGCAAAACTTTGACAATATCCAAAATGGCAATACAAGAGCCGGATTGGGAGTTGTTGGAGGAGTAAACGCAAGGCTCTTCAAAATCCTCCTGGTAGGAGTTGAGTTTGATGCCACCTTTGATGATTTCAAAACCGGATTCTGGGAAGGAGTCAACGAATTATCTTTTGCACCGATCAGCGGAGTGAATTATAATACCTCCTTTACGGTCGGAGTAACTTTCTAGGATAAATATTAGGATATATATAGATAGGGGTAGCTCATGAGCTAGCCCTACTTTTTTGTAATAAATTTTCTCTTACCGCTTTGTGATGCTCCCCCGTTGTCAGCTTATGGAAGAAAGGATACAAAGTCGCATCCATCAATCTATTGGCACTGCGGAAATAACTCTTATGCGTTATGGTGGTCTCTTCCCCTTCCTGAGCAAAGGAAAGGATTTGCGTTCCCCTATACATCCCCCCTTTCAGATAAGCGATCTCCAATTCTTTCTTCTCTTCATCTACTTTCATCAATCGAAAGCCTACCACCAACCTCGGCCCCATAATATTTAACCAGCAATAAAACTGCTGCCCCACATGAAATAAAGGCATCTCATCGTCCGGATAATAGAGTTTTTTGTCTCGTTCGGAAAATGAGAACAGAAAATTTACCATTGGCCCTTTCCAGACTTCCTGTGGTTTTCCTTTTGTATAGGCATCCCATACGGCTTCCAATTTGCCTGGACATCGAAAGATTTTTAGCTGCTTTCCATAGTTCTCAATGTCATCTTCCAGATGAAGAGTAGGGAGAGAAATAAAATCCCCCGACTTCGATACGCGATCTTTGAGCAAGTTGAGCACTTTAGGGCTCAATTGAGAAAATCGCTGATAATCGAAATCGGGGATGACACCTGCTTTCATAACAGGCAATATCCTAATTTTTTCCGATTCTGTAGGCTAATCCCACACGCATAAAGATGTTGCGGTAGACTCCTTCCAGTCCTTCTGGATTTTCGGAGAAAACAGATACGAGTGCAAACATTCCGCTTGCGGATCCATAAAATCTATCTAAGATTCTAAATTCTGTCCCAAGATGCACCCCATAGTCCCAGGATCTGATAAGCTCGCTTTGATCAAATGGCTCATCGTTTACATTAAATAGATTTGCTACCCGAACGTTAACAGTTCCTTTATGAAAGCCTTTCAATAAGTATGCAGCATATGGCCCTGCTGTTACAGCAAGATTTCCTTTGCGATTTCTAAAGACAAAACTTAACGGGAGGTCAATATATTCATTGTTATACTCCCCTTCTGCCGTACCTTCATAATTAAGGTTAAACGGGATTTCAAAGTTCAGCCCAAAAATGCTTCGTTCAACACGAGTTCTGCCAGAAATAGGCACCAGATATTCTGACCCCTTCCTCGCATAATGCATCCCCAGTCTCGCAGAAATTCTTTCTGTAAAATGATAGGAAAAAGACAGGCCTCCATGAGGTCCAATCAGAGGACCTCCTGTGGAACCTTCGGGAACTCCTTCCAGGGTATAGGGACTCCCCAGAAAAACCCCTCCTTCAATTTGAATAGATACATTTTGAGAAAACCCCCATGAAGAACCCAGCAGCACTATAAAGATGAGGCTGGATATTATTTTGGTAAATTGATTCATAAATTTCGAGTATAAATGGACGAAAGAATACGATCAAAGCATTCTTTTTCATTACCCGGACTTGACAGATGTGTTAGCTTATAACGATGATTCGGCATTTTAGTACATAAATTCGAAGCTATTTTGAGAAAAAATCATGACGGATAGAGAGCGTTGGAATGAAAAATATAGAAACAGGAAACTGAGCAGCTACAAAAGTGGGGCTTCAGATTGGTTACTAGAACATGAAGATATTTTGCAGGAGTTGGAGAAAGGAAGCGCTCTGGATATTGCTTCCGGATTTGGGCGAAATTCTTTCTATTTGGAAAAACTCGGCTTTCAGGTCGATGCGGTAGATGTTTCTGATTTAGCGATTGATTGGTTGAATGAGGAAGCAAAGAAAGATGGATTGAATATCCAGGGGTATCAAGTCAATCTCGCAGAACAAGATTTTCCGCAGGCGGGATATCAAGTCATCATCTGTTTCAACTTCCTTTTCCGCGAACTCTTTCCTAAGATCATATATTCATTAAAGGAAGGGGGGCTCTTATTTTATGAAACCGTCTATACAGACGATCATGAAATTCTCGGAAATAAAATGAATACCGATTATGTCCTACAGAAGAATGAACTCCTCCATGCATTTCGCGAATTGAGAATCCTTTCCTATCGGGAAAAAATCGTAGAAATGAAAAGTGGACGAAAAAAAGCACTCGCAAGTCTGCTCGCTAAAAAGGGAAGTTAAAATTCTTATTAAATTAAAACCGCTTTAAAGAGATTAATCTTAGATAAGCATGTTGGGGATGAAACGAAAACTCAGCGGATGGACTTGAGCAGGCTTGTTTTTTCGTTTCGATTTTGCGCCGTATTTCTAAAAAGTGGCAAAACCCATTCTAACTCTAATCACGCAGATAATCTAAACGATGAGAAAACTACACACACTATTCACAACAATCTTTTTGTTGGCATGCATGGCTTTGTCGGGCCAGGAGCTGGACATGAGCAAACTGAATGCCCTGAAATTCCGAAATATCGGACCGGCGGGAATGAGCGGGCGGGTCACTTCTATTGACGTAGTTGAGAGAAATAAAGCCGAAATCTACATTGGGACTGCCACAGGAGGTGTCTGGAAATCTGAAAATGGCGGAATCAATTTCAAGCCGATGTTCAATGGAGCGAAAGTAGCCTCCATCGGAGACATTAGCATATACCAAAAGAATCCCAACATCATCTATGTCGGCACAGGAGAAGGGAACCCTCGCAATAGCCAATCCAGTGGAAATGGAATGTATAAGTCTATAGATGGAGGAAAAACCTGGAAACACCTGGGCCTAAATGATTCTCGCAACATCCATCGAGTCATCGTTCATCCGGATAATCCTGATGTGGTCTATGCAGGGGTGCAAGGTCCTGCCTGGGCACCTACTACAGAGCGAGGCGTCTATAAATCCGTAGATGGTGGGGAAAGCTGGAAACAGATTCTTTCGGTAAATGATACTACAGGGGTTGCCGAAATGGTCATGGATCCACAGAATCCGAATAAGCTCATCGTGGCTATGTGGCAATTTCAGCGCTGGCCGTATTTCTTCAAATCTGGAGGAAAAGGATCAGGCATTCATGTAACGATGGACGGAGGAGAAACATGGGCACCACGGGTCGCAGCTAATGGGCTTCCCAAAGGAGAATGGGGGCGTATCGGATTAGCCATTTCTGCCAGTAGCCCCAATGTGGTGTATGCCCTGGTCGAATCGGAAAAAACAGCACTTTATCGCTCTGATAATGGCGGCCTTTCCTTTCGCATGACTTCGGACAAAGTAGGCGATCGCCCCTTTTATTATGCAGAAATATATGTTGATCCGCAAAATGAGAACCGGGTATACAGCCTTGCTACTCAGACTACTGTGAGTGAAGATGGTGGAAAGAACTTTCGTCCATTGATGGGTATGTTTTCAGTTCACAGTGATCATCATGCCTTTTGGATCGATCCTGATAATCCCAAAAATATCCTCGACGGAAATGACGGAGGTTTGTATAGTAGCACAGATGGAGGAAAATCCTGGCGCTTTCACCATAATCTTCCCCTTGGACAGTTTTACCATATCCGCGTGGACAATGAAATTCCTTATAATGTATTGGGAGGATTGCAGGACAATGGCAGCTGGTCAGGTCCTGCCTACAAATGGCAGTTGCTCGGAAATATCGGCAATAGTGATTTTCAAAGCGTAGGCTTTGGAGATGGTTTTGATGTCATTCCTGATCCAGATGATAATCGTTATGGATACTCTACTTTTCAGGGGGGAATGTTTATGCGCTATGATAAACAGGCCGGTCTGATCAGCATCATCAAACCCGCCGATCCGGATGATACCAAATTGCGCTTCAACTGGAACTCTGCCATGGCCATCGATCCTTTTGATCCTTCTACCATTTATGTTGGCAGTCAGTTTGTCCACAAAAGTCAGGATAAAGGAAACAGTTGGGAGATCATTTCTCCTGACCTAACCACCAACGATCCTGAAAAACAAAAGCAATACGAATCCGGAGGTCTGACCATCGATAATTCAACTGCTGAGAACTTTACTACTTTGACTGTCATAGAACCTAGTCCCCTTGAAAAGGATGTGATTTGGGCAGGATCAGATGATGGCAATGTTCAGATCAGCAGAGATGGCGGAAAAAACTGGACCAATGTCGTCGGTAATATCCGGGAGTTAGCCCAGGGCTCATGGGTAGCTCAGATTAAAGCCTCGACTCATAGAGAAGGGGAAGCTTTTGTCGTATTCGATGATCACCGTCGCAACAATTGGTCGCCCTATTTATTCAAGACTTCCAATTATGGAAAGAGCTGGAAAAGGATGACCAATATCGGTGATGTCTGGGGCTATACTTTAAGCGTGGCTCAAGACCCGGATGAAGAGAACCTCATTTTTCTCGGGACTGAATTCGGTTTATATGTCAGCATCAATGGAGGAGAAAGTTGGACGAAATGGAAATCTGATTTCCCTACGACTTCAGCCATGGACATGGTGATCCATCCTCGCGAACATGATTTGGTCGTGGGTACCTTTGGGCGCTCGGTTTGGATTCTGGATGATATTCGTCCTTTAAGAGAAATGGCAAGTATGGGGAAAAAGATGGCAGATACGGAATTGCATATGTTCAGTCCTCCGGATGCTTATCAGGCAGCTTTAGGATTCCCTTCCTTTTTCTCCGGATCTAATGATGTATTTGCCGGACAAAACAGAGCTCCGGGAGCTATGCTTTCCTTTTGGTCCAAAACAGCTTCTGCCAAAGACTCTACTTTTATCACGATCAAGGATGCTCAAGGAGAAGTAGTTCGGGAGTTAAAAACTACCACTATGCCCGGAGTAAATCGTTTGGCCTGGGATATGAAGAAAGAAGCCGCTCGTTTCCCCGGACCACCCGATCCCTTTGCCAGCTTTTTCTCCAGCGGTACAGAAATATTGCCCGGAGATTATTTGGTTGAAGTTAAAATTGGAGAGAATGTAACCAGCCAGAATTTGAAAGTGCTTTCAGATCCGCACATGAGCATCAGCATGGAAGAATTCAAAACTCAGCTGTCTTTGAAAGATCGATACCAAACGGCTATTGGCAAAGCGACTGAGCAATTCAACCGCATGGACAAAGCCACTAAAGGGCTAGGAAAACTAATGGCATTTCTGAAAGGGAGAGAGGATGAAGAAGCGGGAAAAATCCTCGGAGCGGCTAAAGAGCTTCAGGAGAAAATGATGATGCTAAATGGAAAGATCATGGCCAAACCTCAGAAAGGAATTGTAGGCGATACGGATGACCTGATTGGACGATTGAAGGGCATTGGTACCTATTTCTTCTCTGCTATGGTGCGCCCAAGTGAAAGCCAGGAAAAAGCGCTGTCGAAAGTTGAAAAACAGTTGAGCGAAGTCACTACAGAGATCGACTCCTTTCTGAAGGGTGATTTTAAAACTTTTCAGGATATGGTGAGAAGTTCGGCTTTGGAGATTATGCCAGAATAAAAAGGAATCATTCCTTTTGGCCCGATAAGTATTTGTTGCTTATCGGGCTTTTATTTGCTCCAAAAATTCCCAATAATGTTTCAGGACAGCTTCCGGAGCCTCGGTTTGTGGATAGTGGCCGATATTGTCTAAAAGTACAGTATCTGGATTGGGGACGAGTTCTCTATAGCGGGCTACCATATGCGCACCGGAAACCGGATCATAGGCTCCATCGATCACCCGAATCGGAGCCGGGGAATCCTGCAGACATTTCACCCATCTTTCCCGATTATTGATACGATCCGTCATATAATGGATGAGGCGGTGAAAGTTATGCTGCCCTTTTTGCTCCGTGATCAATTCCCAGAACTCGTCGATCTCTTGCTGGCTGGCTTTGGTATTTGGTCCGAAAACTTCATCAAATGATTGATGAAATTTCCCTTTACCCATAAACCAGGTCAACATAAATCCTATTGGACTCAAGAGCAATTTTTGAATTCTTCTTGCCAAATGAGTTTCTGGAAAAAGTCCTCCATTGAGAAAAACCACCGAAAGGTATTTAATCCCCTCTTCTCCTTTCTCCCGTCGATCTATATCCCGGGCCAAGAGCTCTTGCATGACCGTATCTCCATAATCATGTGCCAGTACATGGGCCTGTTTAATCCCCATTTTATCTATCAGCTCTTCCACAATATCTGCCTGATCCAAAATCGAATAGGCATAGCCACGAGGTTTATCTGAGTAGCCAAAGCCGATAAAATCCGGCGCAATTAGCTGAAATCTTTGTGCTAATAATTTGTTCCAGACCTTGTTCCAGTCCCAGGAAGAAGTAGGAAATCCGTGGAGCAGTAGGAGAGGTTCTCCAGTCCCGGCCTCTTGATAAAATATTTGATACTGCCCCTTATAGGTGAAGTATTTTCCGTTTTCTTTCCAGCTGGCTAGATTCATGGTATTGGGTAATTTGATCTAACAAGATACACATTTGCCCTTTCTCTCACCATGGCCGAATATTTCCAAACTATGAAGCAGATTTCTGGAGCTTTTCTTATCTTACCCAGACACATACAATAATCATACGCCACATGAAGATAAGAAACGCCCTTTTCTGCCTGACATTGGCAGGGATACTACTTGGCTGCGGGCCTTCCGATCCGCGAGGATTGATCGTGAGTAAGGTCCAGGCATCCGCTAAGCTGGCTACCGTAGAATATGTCCTCAGTAAATATATATTTGGTCTTAAGGAAAAGAAAATTGCCTTTATCAAATTGAGTGATGCCCATTTTATCGCTCAAACCGAGGCACGGGTCAAAATAGGTATAGATCTAAATAAACTGAAGCCCCAGGATGTAGAAGTAAATGGAGAATCTATTCGTGTTCAACTTCCCCCCGTAGAAATTCTCAATTTCTCTTACCCTCCTGATAAATTTCAGGTAGATACAGTTCTAACAGAGGGGAAGCTCAAGATCGAAGATATCGAGACGTTTTCTCGACTTGCTGAAGTCGAAATACGAAGAGATTTACATTTTGTAGATATCGAAGAAAATGGGCAAGAAAAAACCCGACTATTTTTAAGCACCTTATTCAAAAATATGGGGTTCAAAGAAGTTATCCTTGAATTTGAACCCATCTCACTAGATCAGGCAAAATATTTTCAAGAGAGCTTAAACGTATTGAGGAAGTCTTTAGGTGACCTTAATCCTACTAATAATTAGAACCATGAAAAAGATTTTAGGATTTTTTAGCAGTCCAATTCGAATACTTGGCGGAATATTAGTCGGTCTAATCATCCTGGTATTTTTCCTCAATAGATTAGGACTCATCGTAAAGACCACTTTTAGCTTGGGAACTTCTGCACTTACTATAGAAGAAGTAAAGGATATTGGAGAATTGATGAGTGCAGAGTTCTATGGTGAAATTATTCATTCATTACGAGAAGGTTTTGAAACTAATAGTGATGAGGCGTTTGAGAGTAGCTTTAATGCATTCAGAGAAAAGATTCCATTCTTCTTTCAGATTCACAGAAAAGAATTGTTTGGAAACAGGCAAGATTTAAAAGTGAGAGAAAGGGCCAAAGTATGGCAGGAGGTTTATACATATTTTGAGGAATATTCGGAAGAGCGGGAAAGGATCACCTATGTGCATCTGTTGAGAATAGCCAGTAAAAACCCCAGGCTAAAAAAAGCAAAAAGAGAAGAAGAAATTAACTTCTTTAAAGAGTTGATGAATCCAAATCTAGACTGGGCAACTTTTATTGAAAACGGGAATAGGAAAACAATACTAGCTAATGAAAAAGATAAATATGCGTCAGAAATTCTAGATAGAATTGACATACATTATCTCTGCAGAGGATGGATAAAAGCTGGATATAACTTAAAAACCATAGGAAATGAAGAGTTCAAACCTGACTCTAATGGTATCGTGCAAATTACTGGCCTTGACCCATATATTCTAGCTGCCGATATCAATCCCTGGTTTATTCCGCCCCAAGGTCCGTATACAAATGGAGTTCCAGGTTTTGAACTCTTGCAAGTATCGATCAAGGATAAAGTCCAAAATCCCAATCTTTCTATGGATGAGAAAAAAGCCAAAAATCAGGTTCCTATTAAACTAATTAGTCGAACTAAAAAAACTGCAAGGATAGAACTCATTGAAGAAGCTTTGAAAAAAGACATTTTCGAAACGGCTAAATCTTCCGCAGAAGAAAGTATATATGGCTTAATGCAGATGCTAGATCCCAAAAACAAGAAAGGAATAAACGGTGTAGAAATTGTACACAGCAAAGATTTTGATGGACTGCTCGCTGAATTGAAAGCCTCTCCTAAACTGGATTTTAAAATGCTCGATAAGTTTCAGCATTATATTAGGTTGGAGTAGAGCCTCTTGACTTTATTTGCTTTCAGGAACACTTCTCACTACACGGAAGCCGATTTTGTCGTCTTTGTAGTTGGGGAAATGAGTAGATCTATTGCTTATTTCTAATCTTCTCGAATCATTTGCCCAACTTCCTCCTTTTACCACAACCTCTGTTTCTGAATTTACTTCTGAGACCTTTTGATTATACTCTTTCAAAGGTCCGAATCTACTCCAACACCATTCAGCAACATTTCCATTCATGTCATAGATTCTTTTCCGGTAAGAAATATAACCTTTAGTCCTGACCTTTTGTACGTTGTTTTGCTCAAACCATGCATAATCAGATAATTTTTTCTTCTTGTATGGAAATAATCCAGCGTATTTATAATCTCTTACTCCAGTATCAATATTCCTACTATTACCATAACTAGCAGCTAATACCCATTCAGCCTCAGAGGGTAATCTATACCCTTCTTTGGCTGCTGATATTTTTATACTAAATCCTTGATCATCATCATCTTCAATCATATAATAAGAGCTCAGCCCTTTTCTAGCGCTTAGCCAATTACAATATCGCGCAGCATCTAATAAACTAATGTAGGCAACAGGATAATCATGTTCCCAATTATTGAATCCTGGACCTTCCGGAGGATCAGTATTTGTAGCGAAACAATAAAACAAGTATTGAAATACTGTTAATTCTGTATCTGCAATTTCTAAATCAGAAACCTCAACTTCAATCGTTTTCGCATCTCTTGTTCTCCCTCCTCCCGGCCCCATGCGAAACCGCGCTCCTTTGATTGGAATCATCTTAGGATAATATTTGTTCTCCAATTCTGAGTTATCAGCCTTCGATATTAATTGATTTAGGGCCATCTCCAACCAATTCAACGTATCCTTAAATGCAGGCCTAGGGGGAGAAAAATCATAATTGTGTGAAGTTTTCATAACAACTTCAACTGCTTTGGTATACTTCTCTGCCTCTTTCAAGAAATATATGACTTCTGCTACTTCTTGCAGTTCTGAAAGCACATCTTGCTTATCAATTTTTATTTCATAGACATCAGAAGCTATCAAGGTAGCCACGTCAAAATTTCTTGCATTTAAGGCATCGGGCAAGCGATTTACCAGGTCTTTAATTCTATTACGGTTTGCCAGATTAAGGTCCTTGAGTCTTGATTCTGCCTCCCGAGTCTTCTGATCTGCTAGTAACTTAAGGGTATTTGCTTCATTTAATGAAATTTCTAGCTTAGCGTTTATTGAATCTACATATTCATTTTTTTCTGTTATTTCTATATTTATCGAATTCAGGTTTTCGGCTTTTTCTGTTATTTCAATATTCTGTCGTTTAATTTCTTCTTGAGCTTCCGTCAGGTTTTCGGTCTTATCTTCGGCAATTTGCCATTGAGTTAATGCAACACCTGAAATGGAAAGCAATACAACTATTACAATTCCTATAACTAAGCGCAAACGCAATTTGGCTCTTTCCAGAGATCTTTTACTTTCATCTACAAAATCTCTTTCTTCCTGACTAATATTTACAACTTCAAGATATTTACCTATTTCATCGACATCATCCTGGCTAAGCTTTACCCCACGGAGTTGATGGGCCTCAAAACGATCATGGATTAATTTTTCCACTTTGCGTCGAGTCCTCGCTTCTATAGAAGCCTTCACAAATACCTGGCTGGCTACGGTATCATGTATCAGCTCATATTTCATGACAGATATATGTAGATGATTGAATCACCTTGTTTAACTAAAAGCCTACTTATATAGGAAATAGTAGCTCAAGATTAATAATATAGAAAAAAAATCATTCCGAATAATTAAATCCTTTTATCAAATCGGAATTTATGAGTTTCCCATATTAATAGGTATTTTATCTAATGGAAGACTTACCTGTTATGAATACTACTACCAAAAAATTAACTGTGGGCCTTATTGCCCTCCTATTTCTTTCCGTATTTCTTATTCTAAATAGGGACAGCGATTTAGAAGAATACATGAATTATGATCCTGCATTTGATACATACTTAAGCGCATATACTGCAGGAGAACTTTCATCTAATTCTATCTTAAAGGTGAGATTCCTTGAGGATATGGTTAGTTCCGAAGAATTAGGAAAGGATATCAATGAAAAACTCTTTCATTTTGATCCAAAAATAAAGGGAAAAGCGTTCTGGATAGATAAACGAACCATTGCTTTTGAGCCATCTACCCCATTAAATGAAGCTCAATTCTACAAGGGAAAATTAAAGGTAAGTAATCTCATCGCCCAGGCCCCCGAATACTTTAAGTTTGGTTTTTGGACCGGACCTAAACGAATGGATATAAGATTCAAAGCCCTAAAGGCTAGCCAGCAGGGAAGAGAAAAGTGGCAAATACTTGAAGGAGTTATTAGTTTGTCTGAGCAATCTGACACAACTATGGTGAAATTCGTCCTTCAAGCTGAAACCGCTAAGGGGGATGAATTGAATATAAATTGGAATCACCAGAAAGATCTTAAAACCCATCATTTTAGTATAGAGAAAGTAAAACGAGGAGACTTGGATCAAGAGCTTTCCATAAGCTGGGATGGAAATAAAGTGGGCGTAGACACGGAAGGTAGCCAGAATTTTCTAATTCCCTCAAAGGACAAATTTGTTGTTCATAAAGTACATAGCTTTTTTGCACCTGACCAATACCTGACTGTTGAATTTTCTGACCTACTTGATCTCGATCAGGACTTAAAAGGTTTAATTGAATTGGCTGATGTTGAAGCCACTACACGAATAGAGGGTAATCGTATACATGTCTATCCATCTAAACACCTGGATGGCGATTTTAAATTATTGGTAAGGCCTGGAATTAAAACTATATCCGGTGCACCATTAAAAAAAGTATTTACAAAAACCCTCGCATTCGGATCCAAAGAGCCTGAAGTAGTATTGTTGGGTGATCCACATCATTCGATTATTCCGAGCTCCGGCAACTTAATCCCTATCAGATTTCAAGCTCGAAATCTGAAGGCAATTGATATTAGGATTATAAAAATATTTGAAAACAATATTCCCCAGTTTCTTCAAACCCAAGAACTGGTTAGTATAGAATCAAAATACAGCACTTATCGTTACGATGAAGATCTCCTGCGTGTTGGTAAACTTGCATTAAGAAAAACAGTTGCTCTAACAGATTATGCAAGTCGGGACTTCACAAAATTACAACCATTCACCCTGGATCTTTCAGCCTATGTCAATCTTGACCCAGGAGCAATATATGAGATCACCTTAGGATATCGCCGTGAACATTATGTAGGACAATGTAATGAAGTGATTGAGGAAAACGGGAAGCATGCAGATATGCTAAAACTTCCCTCAATTTGGTATAAACATAGGTATACTTCCGCTGAAGATACCGTTTGGAAAGATGATGACTCGTTTAATGATATTTTATTCTCACCGAGGACAATCCAAAGAAGTGAACCCTGCTATGAATTGTACTACACCAGTCGAAAACCCTCTAGGAGCTACCTTTTTTTAGCTTCTGACCTGGGAATTATTGCCAAACAAGGGGAAGATGAAGGGCACTATTTCGTAACAGATTTAAATACCACAGAACCTGTAAAGGGAGTTGAAATAGAACTTTATGACTATACACAGCAATTTATTGCTAACGGAATAACAAATGCAGAAGGGAAAGCGGTGGTCAATTTCCCGAAAAAACCCAACCTCATTCCTAATAAGCCTTTTCTACTGATAGCAAAAAAAGACAAACAAAGAGGTTATCTGAAACTCGACAATGCCAATGCCCTTGAATTAACTGAATTCAAGATAGGAGGTAATACATACCATCGGGGGCTAAAAGGATACATATACGGAGAAAGAGGCTTATGGCGCCCAGGTGACACTATGCATATAAGTTTCATCTTAGAGGATGAAGAGAAAGTCTTACCAAAAGGGCATCCCGTGATCATGCAATTTCATGATCCTCATACTAAGCTGTTGATAAGTGAGACTCAAACCTATCAAGGGAAAAATGGGGTGTACGCTTTCCACCCGTATACCAGTCCAAATGCAGTTCCCGGAAAGTATTTGTTCAGAATAAGAGTAGGAGGAACTGTTTTCGATAAATTATTGAAAGTTGAGACCTTCTACCCTAGTCGGTTAGAATTTAAGGGTGATCCCTTCAAAGAACCCTTAAGAATTAGTTGGTTAAATGGGGGAGCCGCCGCAAAAAACTTAAAATCCCGAACGGAAGTAACCATAAAAAGGCTGGTTACTTCCTTTGAATCCTTCCCGGATTATTCGTTTGAAGATGTCAGATTTGGCGAATACAGAGAATATTTCTCTACCGTACAGGCTGAGAATCATACCAATGATCAAGGGATCCTGGACGCGGGGATACCTGAAGAAAACTTTTCAAAATCAGAACCAGAAGCCCGAAAGTGGCCAGGTATTCTTTCAGAGATTTACAAGGTCAGGGTATTTGAACCTGGAGGACGATATAGTTTTAGAAGATATACCCGAAAGGTATATCAGCATTCGGAATATGTTGGGGTCTACCTTTCTCCGACAGGTCCGCCCAAAACGCTGGTTATGGAAGACCAAAGAGCCCACCTAAACGGGTGGATGGAATATATGGCAAATATTGTTGTGGTTGATTCAAAAGGGCGACGAGTAAAAAACAGAGAAGTTGAAGTCAATATTAATAGCATCGCCCCAAACATATGGCATGATCAGACTTCTACAGCTTATAAAGGAAGTAGTAATAATTTCAACAGTGCCCACAATTCGAAACCTTATAAATCATTAAGCCAGAAACTAATAACGGATGCCAAGGGTAGAGCCAGTTGGAACTTTATTATTCGTGAAAAAGGTTATTTTGAATTAATTGTAAGCAATCCATCAAGCAATCATACAAGCAGGCTTTTATTGTCATCAATAGATAATGAAGGAAGGCTTGATCTCGAAAACGAAGAACTAGTCCTGAACGTTTTTTCTTCGAAAACCAAATATCAACTTGGGGAAGAAATTGAACTCAATTTTGAAGGTACAGAAAATGGACGTGCACTGATTAGCCTTGAATCAGGAAATAATGTTTTACATTCATTCTGGGAAAAGACCCATGCTGGATTGAATACTACAAGAATTCAGACAGATTTAAGTATGTCCCCCAATGTATATGCTCATGTGACCTTGATTCAAGGACATAAAGAGACAAAAAATGACCGTCCTATTCGGCTTTATGGAATTATTCCCATTCAGGTAGAAGACCCTAATACTATTCTGGAGCCGGAAATAAGTATGCCCAATCAACTTCGCCCTAATCAAGTGGCATCAATTCAAGTGAGTGAAAGGTCTGGAAAAGCCATGACTTATACACTCGCTATAGTAGATAAAGGTTTGTTGGACATTTCTGAATTTGAAACCCCTGATCCTTATGAAACATTCTACCAGAAAGAAGCCTTAAAGGTTCGAAGTTTCGATATGTACAAATACCTCAGTTTAAATTCTCCGGTAAATAATGTAGTAAGTATTGGAGGAGGTGATATGGGAGAGAAACCACCGGATGCTGATATAGACCGATTTAAACCTGTAGTAATATTTAAGGGGCCATTCTTTTTAGAAGCGGGAAAAAATAATAAGAGAATCCATAAAATTCCTATTGGGAACTCAAAAGGTACCTTGAAAACCATGCTTATCGCCCGTAGTGGAAAAGCCTATGGATCCGATGAGCAAATCAGCAGATTATCTTTGCCATTGATGGTCTTAGGCGAATTACCGAGCAATATGGGACCAAATGAGGAAATAAGTGTCCCCGTTACGGTATTTGCCAATGTTGATGGAATCAAAGATGTGGAAGTATTTCTTAAGCCAACAGGTTTATTTGAGTCAAATGGAAAAATGAATCAGCTTGTTTCATTTTCAGAATCAGGCACAGAAACCATATTCTTTAACTTAAAAACAAAGAACAAAACAGGGTCAGCTGGAATAAAAATTAACGTCAGGTCCGGTTCAAACAAAGATAGTTATGAGACTGCCTTAAATGTTGTTTCTCCAAACAGAGTTCAGAGTAAAATAATTAATCCGCCTTCCATTAGCCCTGGAGAAAGCTGGAAGGCTACAATTCCCTGGGCAAAAGAATCCATAAACAGTAATCTATACCTTGAAGTTAATCCCCCTATCTTACGGGGTTGGAACAGAAGACTATCTCAATTAAAGAATTCTCCAGAAACAAATGCTGAGATCATTGTTTCAAAAAGTTTTCCTCTAATTTATTTAGCTGCTAATCCTTCGATTGATAAAGAGGTACAAAAATCTTATGTAAACGCAATTAACTCAAGCATTGCAAAGATTCAAGAATATCAATTAGAAAATGGGGCCGTTAGTTATTGGAAAAATTCATATCAGAATTATGATTGGTTGACGAATTATGCCGGACACTTTATGCTGGAGGCTGAAAAGGCAGGATATAAAGTAGATCCTTTTTTCTTTCAAAGGTGGATTTCCTTTCAAAAAGGAAAGGCATATAGTTGGGATCAAAACGACCGTTTGATGCAGGCCTACCGCTTGTATTTGTTAGCTCTTGCAAAAGAGGCACCAGTCAGATCCATGAATCAATTGAATTTTGGGGATTCTGAGCATCCACTTGCTGATTGGTTATTAGCAGCAGCATACCATGAGATTGGCCGCCCTCAACAGGCTGAGGGTATTATTAGTGATTTCTCTTCAGCTAGAATTAGTATAATGGATTTCTGGGAAACAAACATGGGATCTGAAATCCGTGATAAAGCGCTGATGCTATTTAGTATGGGCATTATTAGAAATAATTTACCAGCAGATTCCCTTCTACAAATTCTACAAGATAAGCTGTTGAGCAAAGATGAATTAAATAGTCATGAAATGGCAATGAGCATGATCGCGATCCTGAATTATAATTCCCTTGAATCTTTCTTAAATCCATTGGAGTTTGATTATCGCCTAAATGCAGGTCCCTGGATAAATATTAGTACTAAAAGTGGTAATTTTTATCGCTTACTTGGCAACCAAAAAATTCAAACCCTAGAACTCAAGAACAAAGGATCTAAAGCGATCTCCCCACAGATTAATCTGGAGGAAAGCATAGATTCGGTGAGCTCATCAGAATTAAACATGGAAGTTAGCTATTATGAGGGGCAGTGTAATTCTAACCGAAATACATGGAAAAAAGTCCAGGGCAATTTTTTCGATCAGGGAACCGATGTAATCGTAGAGGTAAAAGTCAGAAGTAGAAATCAGAAAGACATAGATAACCTTATCCTGATTCAAAATTTTCCTGCTGGTTTTCAAATCATTTCAACGGAATGCAATCCAGGAAGTATTCCAACTCATCAATTAGTTAAGGATCAAATGGTAAGCACTTTTTTCAACCTGGGTAAAGAAGCAGATTTTCAAAAAATCTTTTATGTCCAATTAAATTCAGGATACATTGGAGAATTTGAGTTTCCTCCAATTGAATTAAAGGCCAAGTACAATAGCTCAATGTATATTAGAGGTAAAAGAAGAAGAATTTCAATTACCAAATAATTTACTTGCTCGCTTAAAATATAGATTGATAGAATGCACCTAAAATGGAAGCTACTGATAGTTTTGTCATTGGTATTTAACCTTTGGTTTTACCAGTGCCTTCCTGAACCTATTTTTATTGAACCTAATTCATCCGTTCTCTATGATGAAAATGGAGAACTGCTAAGTGCAACTATTGCCAAGGATGAGCAATGGCGATTTCCATTAATTAAACGTGTGCCAAAGAAATTTGTCATTTGCCTTAAAACGTATGAAGACAAACGCTTTGAACATCATATAGGGGTCGATATACTAGCACTGGGAAGAGCAATTTATCAGAATATTCGCGAAGGGAAAATTATTAGCGGGGCTAGCACACTTAGCATGCAGCTAATCCGACTTTCTCGAAAAGGGCAAGAAAGAACCTATGGCGAAAAAATCTTGGAATTACTAAAAGCTATACGCCTTGAATTGAGGTATAGCAAAAAGGAGATACTTAGGTATTATAGTACCTATGCCCCTTTTGGAGGAAATGTAGTTGGATTAGAAACGGCTGCCTGGCGGTATTTTGGAATAGAACCTTCCAAATTAAGTTGGGCAGAATCAGCCATGCTGGCAGTACTCCCAAATAGTCCCGCATTGGTGAACCCCAATCGTAATCGAGAAGAATTATTGAAAAAAAGGAATACCCTTTTAAGAAAACTTTACATAAATGGAGAGATTGATTCAACTACGTGGTCCTTTTCGGTATTTGAACCTCTTCCTTTAAAAACATTTCCGATTGCTCAGGACGCACTTCATCTACTTCAAACCCATAACAGTTCAAAAAAGGATGCTAGTAGTGCCCAGGTATATACAACTCTCAGCAAACCATTGCAGCTTAAAGTAAACCAGGTTCTAAAACGCCATGGGAAAATTCTTCGGGAAAATGCCATAGGAAATGCAGCAGCTTTAATCATAGAAGTAGAAAGTGGAGACATCAAAGCTTATGCGGGCAACATCATGAACCCTCAGGGAAAAGGAGATGACGGAAGGTTTGTAGACATCATCCAGGCGCGAAGAAGTAGCGGTAGCATCCTGAAACCATTGTTGTATGCCTCTCGCTTGCACGAAGGTGAAATTCTCCCCAAAACCCTTATTCCTGATATCCCTACCAATTTTAATGGATACCGCCCCCTAAACTTTACCCGAAGCTTTTTAGGCGCCGTGCAGGCCGATCAATCGTTAGCGCAGTCTCTCAATGTCCCAGCTGTTCATATGCTCAGAGATTACGGAATCGCTAAATTCCACCATAAACTCCAAGAAGTCGGCATGAGTACCCTGGATCGAGCTCCCGCAAATTACGGACTCACCTTGATTTTAGGAGGAGCAGAAACCAGCCTTTGGGACCTGGCAAAAATGTACGGAGGAATGGCCCGAACCCTCAAAAACTACCCCCATTACAACGGTAGATACGACCCGGAGATTTATCGGCCACCTAATTATTTGAAAGGAAATTCTTATACCACCATTCCGGCCTCTGAGCATTCAGAAAAACTTGTCAAGCATCCTCCCTTAAGCGCTTCAGCAATCTGGCACACCTTTGAAGCCATGAAAAAAGTTTTGAGACCCCATGAAGATCAGATTCGAGACCAGCTGTCGCACCGAGCAAATATTGCCTGGAAAACGGGTACAAGCTTTGGCTTCAGAGATGCCTGGGCCGTGGGTTGTACTCCCGATTATGTAGTAGCCGTTTGGGCCGGAAATGCTGACGGTGAAGGAAGACCTGGCCTGGTTGGCTTGCATGCAGCTGCCCCCATTTTATTTGATATTTTCAATGCCCTTCCTCGTTCTGATAAATGGTTCTTCCAACCTTTCGACGAAATGGCAAAAATTCCCGTCTGCAAAGAAAGTGGATATCGGGCTTCCACGATTTGTGAATCCCGGGATAGCTCCTGGGTACAAAAATCAGGTTTAAAAACGCTTGCATGTCCCTATCATAAAAATTTCCATCTGGATCCTTCCCTTAACTGGCAGGTAAATAGCTCTTGTATTTCCCCTTCGGAGATCAAGCACACGCCCTTTTTTGTGTTACCTCCAGCTATGGAACGGTTTTATGTTCAAGGGAATTTGGCTTACAAATCTCCACCGCCTTTCAGAGAAGGTTGTGAAGTAAGTAATGCAAACACTCAGAATCCATCTATGGATTGGATCTACCCTCGGCACGATGCAAGAATCTTTATCCCCTATGGCTTAGATGGAAAACGCAGCAATGCAATTTTTGAACTCGCACATAAGATTTCTTCTGTACGAGTGTTCTGGCACCTAAATGGAGAATTCCTCGGGGAGACACGCGACGAACATAAAATGCCCCTGGCACCGCAGTTAGGATTGCATAAATTGGTTTGCGTTGATGAGTTTGGTGAAATACTAGAAAAAGAATTCGAAATTGTAGAGAAAGGAAAGTAAAAAAGCAGGTACATCTGATCAGCTGTACCCGCTTTTATTATACAATTAATTCTTTATTCCGCTCCTTCCAATCTCACTCCTTTCATCATCTGTCCGATGCCTTGCTGGGCGGTAAAGCTATTAACTTCGTCTTTATCATTCACCTCAAACTGAACCACAGAGTTTAAGGATTTGACGAGGAATACTTCATCCGGAAAAGGAATCATTTCTGTTTGAGGAAATCCGCCTTTGACTTTAGCCATGAGCTTATCATCAACGACACTCACCTCAACAACTCCCATAGGCGTTTTGTATTTACCTTCATATTTCTTCAGCTTCTTGGCAGACAAATCCAGTTTCATGGACATAGGGTCATAGTCGAGACCCAGCTTTTTCAGCATCGCAACTCCATTGGCATTGCCAGGATTGATTGCCAGAGATTTTTTGTAATACTCAATGGCTTTATCATTCTCCTTATTGGCCATATAGGCTTCGGCCATGCTGTCATAGGTATTGAAAGATTTGGGGTGTTCCTTTATATTTCTGGCAAAAACCTCTTTGGCTTCCCTAAGCTTGCCTTTGCCAATCAATTGATAACCCAATGTATTCATTCGGGCTTCATCTATCTTCCAGCTATATCCCAGTTTTTCTGAAATCATAGCATAGTGCTTTTCTAAAGCCTCCATTCCCCCTGTCTGATAAAGCTCTACCACATCAGCGCTGTACCATTCCTTGAAAATCTTCTCCAATCCATAGTAAGTACTCCTATGAGGAACTGAACCATGGGTTTCTTCCTCCATCACTTTGAAATCCCAATTGAAATCTTCGCCTTCATACTCTTCAAATAAGGCCGCCAGCTTCATAGCTCCTCCCAACATAGTCCCTCCTTCATTTCCCATTGTCATGTAGAAGTAGGTATTCAGCTCCGGCTTTTCATCCAAAAACTTTTCAGCTTTCTCCACCAAACTCTGATTATCCCACCACATACTGGGACTAATGGAGATATAGGAATCAAAAAGGTCGGGTTCTTCAAGGAAGGCATTTACGGCGAAAATTCCTCCAAAAGAGTGTCCGATCAACATGGTATAAGGGCTCGTATTGTATTGCTTGGCTATATGGGGAATGAGCTCATCTTTGATGAAGCTCAGCATCTTATTGGCTTGGCCACCTGTGGGGAAATTCTTTTTGGCTTGCTCATCCTTCAGAATCTCAGGCGTTAGATCACGAGTACGATCTGTAGTATTAGGGATAGCAACTACGATCATCTCCGGCATACGTCCCTGCGTTGAGAGAAAATGAACAACTCCCGTTGTATGATGAAAATGGTAATCTCCATCCAGGAGGTACATAACAGGTGTAGGATTTCCTGTAGGCGAATAGCCCGCAGGCAAATACACAGAGAATGGCCGATCCTCTTTCAGGATTTCAGACTTTAATACATAAGATTTACCAATATTGATGTCTTTGCCTTCTTGTGCAGAGAGAGAAAAAATAAGTAAAATGAGAATAAAAGATAGCAGCAGCTTCTTCATAGTGCTTAGGTTATGTAGGTTTTGGCATTGAAAGAAGCAGTCGCTCCTTTTCAATAATTTACTCAAATGTTTCGGAAAAGATTCAACAGGGCACTGGATATGCGGTTTTTCTCGATCCATCTATCTTCATTCTCGACAACCCCCTCCAAAAATTCCTTTTCTATTCTGCGATATCTCGCTTCCAGGATCGCCAAATTACCTTGACCCCTTTCGTCAAAAAGCTCTTTATGTGAATCCGCCAGTTTAAAACTCGCGTCAAAATCTCCTCCAATCAATATCTCTTTCAGCTGTTTTTTAATCTGGACTTCTGCCTGCTTATCGACAAAGTCAGCTAGAAGTTTATAGTCATTTTTCAGCGCTTCTATTTGTTGGGGAAAGAGTGCCTGATACATTGCGGAGACTCCTTGCCATTGCTCAGGTTGCAGTTGGCCAAATAGGCGGCTATAGGTCTTATCAAGCTCAAATTTAGCTCGTTCGGAAAATGCGATTCCCTGTTTCGTGAAATACTGAAGGCTCCGAAAGTTTTCTATCTCGCCATTGAGTTGGGAGAGGTAGTATTTATTCAAGCGGTTCAAGGCATGTTTATCCAAATTAAGGCTCAGGAAACTGTGGAAAGCCTTTTGAGCAATTTGGTTTCGACAATAATAAAGCTGAAGGTCCGGAGGAAAGCGATGCTCCTGATATTTCTCCTTTAGCTTAAAATGCTCAAATTCCCTCAAAGATAAATCCAGCAGTAATAAAGGAGCTTGCTGCCGGACCAGGTATCCTTCAGCCGACGCTTCATTTCCAATACTACTCGAGTGTAGGTATAGATTTTTGAAAGAAGGAGAAAGATTGGCCAGGTTCACTTCTTTTTCTGTTTGACTGGGAGAAGAAATTCTCACTTTCTTATGCAAAGCAAACTGAAGAGCATCCTCCAATTCCGGAAAGGGAATGTCCTCCGGCATATGCAAGACCATGCCGACAAAAAACTTCACGCCTCCCCTACCGTCAAATACCATGCGTCTCATCTTTACGCTTATGCGAACAGGATCATCCTCCAGATCGAGATCTGAAAATTTGAGGCTGTTTCGACAATCTACGTATACATTATCCTCCGGGAGCAAGTGCGGAGAAAGCACACTTTTATAAGATTCCCGGATGATGCCAAAATTATTGACAAACTCCTGATTGGGCTGCACCATGGGCCAGCTTCTTATCGGAGGAACAAGTACATGTGGAGACTGTAGGAGTCTAAAATCAAAGGCAGAATACTGCAAAAGCAGAAACATATTTCAATATAGGGAATATTTTTTCTCAGGCCAGTCTTCGGGATTCTGAACAATGCATATCCCCGTCTTTTTGGCAAAGAATTCCCCAGAAACTGTTTCTGGTCATTGTCAATATGTTGATTCTTTCATTTCAGCTTATCTACTCCTGTAGATTTCTGGCGAAAGATGAACGGAGAGGTTCTTGGAATTACTCTCTTTTATTCATCTCTGTTTATCCGCCTCGCTGACAATGCATTAAGGTGGGCTGAATTCAAAGAGAGTAAATTTCTGAACAATTCCGTCTGCTCCATATTCCTTCTGCACGTACTTGTTTCAAAAACAATCGGTCCATAATAAAGGGTGTTAAGAGGTTCAAAAATTTGATCTTCGGGTAGTCACAGAAAAACTGACGTAGTCTTTCTCGGACTTTACATAATAAATGTATAAACATCAAGCCTCATTTTATAGTACAAATGCAAATTGGTTGCCAAAAAGAAAGTATTCGTTCAGGAACTATTATTATTCGTGCAAATGAATCTTTCTTTTCGACATAGATAAGTGGGAATGGGAGGGGAAATCTAAATGAAAGAGAAGTGTTGTAGTTCAAGAGTGTTGTAGTGTTAAAGTTTAAGAAATGATCAACAACCGCACTATAACACTACAACACCCTAGCACTTTCTAAAACAAAAAAGCCCAAAACCGAGCGTATAGCTCGATCCGGGCTCATCCTATTAGCGTCACGTCTGTTTATTTCAGTACCCAACGCGCAATTCCGCCTAGTGATCTCAGGTTGGTGCTGACGGGTGATCCATCGAAGTGCCAGCGGTAGCCATAGCCCCAACGGCCTTCCATGCCAATCTCAACTCTTTTCGCAATGGTAACGGACCATCCGAGTTGACCATAAAGTCTTTGAGAGATGCCATCTCCTACTTCCACATCATAAATGTGAAAATCGCCATAATCCGATTCATTCAATCTGCCGATTCCGGACGATTTTAAAGAAGAAATGCTGGACTCTGCCTGGAGGCTTCCGGTGATATCGATGGTATTGAGGAAACTATATCCGGTATTTCCACCAACTCCTACATGAAGGGCAAAAGGTCCTGCTTCCAATCTTCTTACCAGGGCTACATCCAGAGCAATTTCATTTCCCCAGGAATTCATGGTGAGGTAATTGTCATAGCGACTCAAACTTTCTCCATAAAAGGTCAGCCCATCATAACGATTGGCAACGACTAATAAAGAAGTATGGAGTTCTACTTTAGGATTTGCTGTCATCCAGGCAGCTTGAAGGCGCAAATGCGGATTTTCACAATATCCGCTGTAAATGTCGGCCTGATCTGTATCCAGGCCCAAATCTTCTGAAAGACTGGGTAGACCCGCCATTCTTTCAAAACTCACAGCACTGAAATTCTGGACCTTATCCCACTCTATACCCAGGGAGATTCCCGTGCGTTTAAGCGGCATACCGAAGAGTTTGGTTTTGGAATTTTGTGCGAAGAGGGAGGAAGCCAACGCTAGCGCGAAGACTGTGATGATGAGTCTTTTCATAGTTGAATGATAGAAGTTTTGGTTAATGTTACCTACAAGTTAGGAAGGCTGAAGAGGAAAAAATAGGCAAAATTTTTATCCGTTCGGATTTTGCGAAGAGCTGTGTACTTCCTACTTAATAAGCGTGATTGGCAGTTTTGAAAAGATTTTTTCTTAGAATTCCAACTATTCAACATACTAAACTATCTTTATCCTGAAACATACACTTAATCACTCGTACCATGGAAAAAATTCGCAATCTGAAAAACAATGGATTCCTCCATTTATTTATCGCACTTGCTTTAATTTTTTCACCCTTACTATTAATTTTTCAAGGCTCACCGGCTTTAGCAGGGCTTTTATTTTTCCTCTGCTTTGTTGGTCTCATCTGGCTAATTGGACTATTTACTGTCCAGCCTAATCAAACGCGGGTATTGCTCTTTTTTGGTAAGTACAAAGGAACCGTAAAGAACAATGGATTCTTCTGGGTCAACCCTTTTTATTCCAAAAAGAAAGTATCTCTTAGGGTGAGAAACCTGGAATCACAGATTATCAAGGTAAATGATGAATTGGGAAACCCTATCCTCATCAGCGCTGTAGTTGTCTGGAAAGTAGTAGATACCTACAAAGCTATCTTTGATATTGAAGCAGCAAGTACTATAAATGCGGCTTCAGGAGTGGCTTCAAAAAATACGGAGCTTTCTTATCAGAACTTTGTGAAGATTCAGGCAGAAGCAGCTTTGAGAAAAATCGCTCATAGTTATCCCTATGATGACCTGACAGAAAATGAAGATACCATTACGCTTCGTTCGGGATTTGATGAAATAAACAAGGCCTTGGAAGAAGAGTTGAAGGAAAGACTCAGAATGGTCGGTATCGAAGTTCTGGAAGCACGTCTGTCCAATTTGTCTTATGCTCCCGAGATCGCTGCAGTTATGTTACAGCGTCAGCAAGCGCAGGCTATAATAGCTGCCCGTAAGAAGATCGTTGAAGGATCAGTAGGCATGGTGGAGATGGCAATCGAGAAACTGGACAAAAAAGGATTGGTAGAATTGAATAATGCTCAAAAAGCCAATATAGTCAGCAATCTGATGGTAGTCCTTTGTTCGGATAGTGCCACAAATCCTGTAATCAATACAGGAGCAGAATAGCATAGCGTTTAGATTCACACATAGAAAGCTGGGCTTGTCGAAAGGCAAGCCCTTTTTCTTTTGTACCCAAGGCCCTCAAAAAGGTCTCATTTCTCCAAATAGGACGCCAGGAGCGTATATAGCCCCTTTCTTTGCTTCAAAATCAATCATTATGAAGCGAATAAACACATGGATCATCCTGATCATTTTCCCCCTCAGCATCTTTGCTCAAGACCCACAGACAGCTCCTCTACCGGACAAATTTGCAGAAATGGAAGCGATACTCAATGTATCACACTTTCCATCCCCTGTGCTTGCCTCTACGGATCCTGATGAAGCCGGCACCTATTTCTGGAAACACAATACCAGTCTCATGTCTCAAACAGAGGATGTGGAGATTCTGGAAGGTGGGGCCTACATTTTTTACAACAACCAATGGAACCTCAGAGTAGCTATGTCCGCCAAAGATTTCTGCAAACTTTACAATATTCCCAAAGGCAAAATGAAGGCCGGTCAACCCTACACCTTTGTCGATAACTGGAGAAGAGACAGTCGACTTGTAGGAGGTTGGGCCATGTGGTATGTCATCGGCAAAACCTCAAGCGGTAAAAAAGTCTATGGCATCGGCAAACTGGATACGGTCGGCAAACTTTACGAATAATCTCTAACACAATTTTATCATGAAAAATATCATTCTCTCAATCAGCACTATTTTTATTCTGACTCAACTTAGCCTGGCCCAAAACTTTGAATTGGAGCCCACAAAGAGTCAGCTCAATTGGACGGGTAAAGCAGCCTTCAATGCCTACTCCCTCTCAGGAAGTCTGGAAGCCGAATATGCCCAACTAAGACTGGAAAATGGCAGCCTGCTTTCAGCTAATATTCTCATCGATATGAAAAGCCTGGAAGCAGAAAACAAGGACCTTCAAAAGCATTTGCGTTCCAAAGATTTCTTTGAGGTAAAGAAGTATCCGGAAGCGTCCTTCGTCCTGACTGAGACCAGCCCGTTTACAGCAGGCAAACAAAGGCTCAAAGGAAATCTGATCATTAAAAAACAAAGTCATCCTGCAGAGATTCAAATAGAGATTACTGAGGATCAAGGCAGCTATAGGCTTACAGGAAGTATGACCATAGATCGAACCCAATATGGTATCTATTTCAATTCCCCCAATGTCTTTACCAATCTGAAGGAACAGGCCATTGCCGATGAATTTGAATTGGAATTTGTCCTTCATTTTAAAGAAGCTCTAACTCCCTAAAAGAAAACGGTAACGTTTTGCAAGGGAAAGCTCACTAGTAGGAGAAGAAGTTTGTCTTTTTCTCCTATTTTCTATTATACCCGTCAACTAACAAATCGAACATCATAAAAATTTTCCCATGAGATGCCGCCTACTTCTCCTTACGCTTGCCTTTGCTTTCTCTATGCCCGCCTTAATTGCTCAAAGCAATAGAGCCTTTCACTATCAGGCTGTAGCCCGTGATAATGGAGGAGCGATCCTCAGCAATACCCAAATCAACCTACGATTTCAAATTCGAGCAAATAGTCCCTCCGGTACTTTGGTCTATCAGGAAAAACATACTCCTAATACCAATAATCTCGGCCTGGTAAATCTGGATATAGGAAAAGGACTCATTGAGTCGGGAGATTTTAATACCATCGCCTGGAATGAGGACGATTATTACCTGATTGTAGAACTGAATGGAGTTTCCTTAGATACAAGTCTTTTTGAATCTGTGCCCTATGCGAAAGTGGCCACAGATATGCAGCTCAATCATTTGCGAGATGTAAGTGATTTGCCTCCATTCAATGAGCAGGTTTTGGCCTGGGATGGGACTGCCTGGGTGCCCAAAGATGAGCGGTCCTATACAGGAGGAACGGGGATCAGCGTAGTAGGGAATGTGATCACCAATGAGGCTCCCGATCAGAGTGTAAGTCTAACTGGAAATGGAGCGACCAGCATCAGCGGAACTTACCCCAATTTCACCATCAGCTCTACCGACAATGTAAATGATGCAGATGCCAGCACGACCAATGAAATCCAAAGCATGTCCCTGAGCGGAAATACCTTGAGTCTTTCCCTCGGAGGAGGATCGGTGAGCCTGGCTTCATTTTCCTCTCCCTGGAATAATTCCGGGAGCAATCTCTATTTCAATACTGGAAAAGTCGGAATCGGAGACAATAGCCCTATCGCGACACTCACAGTAGGAAATGGCGATAAATTCCAGGTACATGGTGCAGACGGAGATATCGTTTTGAAAGACGATCAGGGAAGTTTGCGTTTTGCGAATTCCAATGGTTCAAATGCACCTATGATCCAAATGTTCCAGTCAGGTACCAATAATAGCACACGTATGCTGGTCGCCCATTCCCCCAACTTCTCCAGCTGGGGCATTCAGTATAATGATACGGCGGATGCCTTTAACTGGATTGGAGATAATCTGCCTGTTTTCCAGGTGCAACTTTCAGGACAGCAACGAATCGGTGTAGGTACTTTCAGTCCCGAGGCAAGGATGCATATTGTGGATAATAGCGCTACGGGAACCGGCCATATGAAACTGACAGAGTCTCAATTTGATTTCTCAAGAATCACTATGGATAATACGATTCATAATAATTTCTGGGACATCGCTGCAAGGACAGATACCAATTTAGCCAACGCCCAATTCAATGTGTATCATAGCGATGCCGGAGACATATTTTCAGTCAATGCAAGAGGACGAGTGGGAATCAATGATGCAAATCCCGCTTATGCAGTGGAAATAAATGGGAAACAAAGTACCCGGGTTATGAACCTCTACAACAACCTTGGAACTACAACCTCTACTACTTACAACTATGGGCTCAGGGTCGGTCTTTCTCAACAGTCCAATTCTGGTTTCCCCAGACTCTATAATGTGTATGGCAGAAGTTCAGATGCTGATTCATACTTAAGCTATGGCCTCTATGGCTATGCTAACAATGCTTCCAATGCGAACTACGGAGTATATGCCTATGCCCCTACTTCCAATGGATATGCTGGGTATTTTAGTGGGAATACCTATGCAACAGGTGCTTATCAAACTTCTGATGCTCGTTTAAAGTCGAATATCATCGAGGTACAAAATGGCCTGGGAACAATCATGAAATTGAGGCCAAAAAGCTATGAGTATAAACGAGAGGAGTATGATTTTATGAACCTCCCCGAAGGCATTCAGCATGGATTTTTAGCTCAGGATATTGAAAATCTCTTGCCAGAATTGGTGAATGATTCTTTTCAGGCTTATGATAAAGCGAAATCGGATACCGAAGAAGGACAGGGATTCCATTTCAAAGCTTTAAACTATACCGGCCTGATTCCGATCATGGTTTCTGCCATGCAAGAGCAACAGGATGTCATAGAAACGCAAGAAGCCCGAATCAAAAGTCTGGAAGACCGTTTAACTCAATTAGAAGCACTCCTAAAAAAATAATCCTATGTTTTTCAAATCAATGCTTAGCATGGCTTTGCTCCTGAGTCTTCATCTTTGTCAGGGCCAAAGCATCAGCCGATCCGTCATCAGCTCAGGAGGTTCGAATAATGATCAACTCAGTTCTACCCTGGGAGAAAGTGTCATTGCTACAGCAAGTGGAAGTGATCTGATCCTCGCACAAGGATTTCAGCAGCCCGATGAACTTTGGGCAACTTCTGTTGATCCTTTATTAGGGAAAGCGACTTTCAGGCTTTATCCCAATCCTACACGAGAAAAACTGATCCTGGAAATAGAGAGTGAAGAGAGAAGAAAAATCGCTGTTGAGTTCATAGATATGAGGGGACGAAAAGTTAGCAAAGCTTTGCCTATAGAAATAGGAAGCAATAGCGAGCATACCTTTGATGTAAGCAACTACGCAGTGGGAACCTATATGCTTTTGTTGAAAGATGGGAATGGGAAAATTCTGAATAGCTTTCGTTTCCAAAAGAGGTTTTAAGGCCTAATCCAGAAATAATGCGTAAATTAATGTTGTAACATCAGGAGGAGATATTTTCATTAACCTATAATTCATTACGATGAAAAGACTATCCCTATTTCTCCTGCTAATCCCCTTTTTTGGTATTTCGAATCCCACTTTTGCCCAGGAATCCATTCCTGAGGAAGCGACAAAACAATTGATGATCGAAGATTGGGAGCGCGCTAAAACCTATACACTGGAATATGTGGATGCTATGCCGGCAGATGCTATGTCTTATCGACCCGTTGAAGGCATACGTTCCTTTTCAGTGCAGATGCTACACATCTCTCAGGGCAATGTCGGTTTAGCCTCTAATGGTACTGGAGCGGAACGGATTTATGCCGATGTGAATCTGGAAAAATCAGAACAATACCACGAAAAAGAAGCCCTAAAGAAAATCGTGACCGAATGCTATGATTATGTCATAAAAAGCATCGAAGAAATGGATGCTTCGAAATTGGATGAGGTGATCGAAAGAGGTCCCTTCAAAATCAGTCGTCAAGCCTGGTTGAATAAAGCCTTCGAACACCAAACTCACCATAGAGGTCAGTGTGCAATCTATTTTCGGGTGAAAGGTATTGAGCCTCCCAAAGCAAAATTATTTTAGTACAGAATAACTATCTGAGAAGTGCCGGCAGATCTTTGAGATTTGTCGGCATTCAACACTTTTCCATATATTAGGTAGTACTATAGACTGCTTTTAACCAAATAGACTTAAGCTATGAAGTACAAAGGCTCTAAAGAAATCAATAAACCCCTGGAAGTGGTTACAAAATTCTTTGCCGACCCTGCTTATTTGGCGGAATACCAGGATGGCTTTGTCAAAAAAGAATTAGTGAGTGGTAAGGCGGGTAAAGAAGGGGCAGTTTCCCAGATGTTTTATGAACATGGAGGGAGGGAAATGCTGCTGACGGAAACCATTACTTCCAATAAGCTTCCGCACTCCTTCGAAGCATTTTACTCTCACAAACACATGGACAATACCATGAAATGCCAATTCACTGCTTTAGACAGGAATCGGACACGCTATGATTATGAATATGAGTACGTTCGCATGGAATGGTTTATGCCCAAATTGATAGCCATATTATTTCCCAGTGTGTATCGCAAACAAGGAGAAAAATGGATGCAGCAGTTTAAAGAGTTTGTGGAAAAACAGTAGCTTTACAGCATGAGGATACGGTCTAAAATCAAAAGCGACTACATTACAGAACAAGATCATGAGATCGCAAAAATCGCGAATGCATTATCCCATCCTCTTCGGGTTGCTTTGGTTCGCTTTCTAAGTGAGAAAGACCAGGAAACCGGACTCGATAATGTTACCTGCAATAAATATCTCAGGGAAATGTTTGATTATTCCCAATCCACCCTTTCCCAGCATGTCAAAATTTTGAAAGACTGCGGCCTCTTCACCACCCGTATACAGGACAAATTTACTTTCTACCACCTCAATCGAGAGCTCCTGCAGCAGTTTAAAGATTCATTAGTTAGCTAAACCAGCTTTCAACTCCTCCCCTTTTGATTTGTAATAAAAGATATTACATTTACATATCGCCTATTAACGATATACGATTTAATATCTTTTTATCATGAAAAAATTCACGCTATACCTCTTGTTTATCCTATCATTTTATGTGCTTTCAGCTCAGGGTATTCATCCCTTAGAAGCTGCCAAAAATCACTACAAAGATTTGCTTGCTTTAAGCGCAGAACCCAATCCTGCAAAAGCTCATTTTGATGAAATCAGTTTCCCCAGTAGTCTTTATAGTTATGCCCTTATTTATGTAATGGTTGCTCCTGAATACCTGACAGATGAGCAGGTAGACCAGCTGAAGAAGTCCATGAAATATCCCGCAAATAGCTCTGAACAAACCCAGGCAGAATTGGAGTTTCTCCTGGAATGGCAAAACAAACGGACCGAGGCACAGATAAAAAGATCTAAAGAATTCCTGGCTCCTATTGGCTACTGGCCCCATATCGATATTCTGGAAAATCATGAGCGTTACGAAAAGAATAGAGAGCATTTATTTTATGAAGGCAGGGCAGTTATGGGATCTCAGGTCACAGCTAATAACTATCCCGCAACGGCTCGTTTACTGGCAGGAGTTACCAAAGATATGCGCGTCATGGAGTTTGCAGTAAAATTTCATTTACTCCGCCCCAGGCCCTATCATTTAGACAAGCGGCTCCAACCTTTAGCCAATATGTCCTCTCCTTCATTTGCCAGTGGTCATACCCTCTGGGCCTACATTCAAGCCTATGTTTGGAGCGAACTAATTCCGGAAAAAAGAATCGACTTTCTAAATATTGCGTATGAAGTAGGAGAATCCAGAGAAATTATGGGCATTCATTACCCCAGTGATGAAGAGGCTTCTCGAATCCTTGCCCATAAAATGCTCAGCCTTATGTGGGAAAACCCCGCATTTAAAAAAGATTTTGCCGCAGCGAAATCTGAATGGAAATAAAGCTATTACCCTACACGCTATGCAAAGACGGAACTTTATTAAAATCAGTGGGCTCCTTTCGACCGGCCTCTTGTTGGAATTTCAATTATCCTGTACGCCAGCCAAAGCAGCAGCCGTTTCGGAATATGCGATCAATGCCTTTTTGCGCATCGGTTCTGACAATTCATTTACCATACTCGCCAAAAATCCAGAAATCGGGCAGGGAGTCATGACCTCCCTTCCCATGATCATAGCGGAAGAACTGGATGTCGCCTGGGAGGATGTTAAAGTAGAGCATGCCGGTTATAATACTGATTTAGGTGGTCAATTTGCTGGGGGAAGTACAGCCATCAGCTCTAATTGGGAGAATTTGCGGAAAGTAGGCGCGACTGCCCGACATTTGCTTATCAAAGCAGCAGCCTCAACCTGGCAGGTAGAAGCTGAAAGTTGTACCACTTCAGAAGGCAAGATTTTCCATGAAGTATCCGGCCGATCCATTAGCTATGGAGACGTGGCAGAGCTGGCGGCTACTTTTGAAGCTCCTGAGGAAGTTCCCCTAAAAGATCCGGCTGAGTTCAAACTCATCGGAAAAAGTATTCCTACTGTCGATGCGCATGAAATTGTATCCGGCAAAGCCTTGTATGGGATAGATGCAAAACCTCCGGGAGCTTATGTGGCCGTTATTGCTAAATCTCCCGTTTTCGGAGGGAAGGTCAAATCCTTTGATGCCACGGAATGCAAGAATATGGAAGGCGTCATTGATGTCCTGGAAATACCGGCAGACGATAATCCCACACGCATGAGAAATGGGATCGCCGTAGTTGCGAAGGATAGCTGGACAGCCATCAAAGCTCGAAAACTCCTGAAGGTCGAGTGGGAAGAAGCGCCTGAGCTTTTGAGAGGCACAGAAGAGTTGACAGAAGAGATGGAAGCAAACATCAATCGACCGGGAGAAATCAAGGTGCGTAATGATGGAAATGTAAATAGAGCTTTTCGTCAGCATTCCAGACAAATTGAAGCGACTTATTCGGTCCCTTTTTTAGCACATGTGGCTATGGAACCCCATAACTATACGGCCGATGTGGGCGAAGAAAAAACCGAGTGTTGGGGAGCTACTCAACAGCCGGGTTTTCCCCGATCCAAAACCTTGCAGGAAAGCACAGGCATTTCCCCTGAACAATACATCATCCATCAGCAAAGAAATGGAGGAGGATTTGGGCGAAGGTTGTTGATTGATAATATCGCCGAAGCCCTTTATGTGTCCCAACAATTGAAGCATCCGGTTCAGATACTCTGGACTAGGGAAGATGATATTGCCCATGATTATTACCGTCAGATGGGCAGGTATCGATTGAAAGGAGCGCTAGATGAGGAAGGGAATTTGTCCGCCTGGTACTTAAATGCCTCTTCCACCTCCCGCTATTTGTATCGAAAATCGAATGTGTCGCCTCATTTGAGTGAAGTCTTTCCCTATGTATTCCCGGCTTCATTTGTTCCGAATTTCAAGGTGGAATATACGCCTATCGATACGGCCATTTCGACGGGTGCCTGGAGAGGTCCCGGACACAATGCCTTTTGTTTTGTAGTTCAGGGATTTTTGGACGAAATGGCAGAACTAGCTGAGGCAGATCCTATAGAATATCGTTTGAAGATGATGGGAGAAGAAAGCCAGGAATTGCCCATGAATGATGAAGGAGATGAAAGCTATGAAACGGGGCGATTACGCGAAGTCATCAAAAGGGTGCGAAAACTTTCTTCCTGGGACGATCGAAAAAGCACAAATAGGTATCTCGGATTTGCAGCTCAATTCATGTTTGGCTCCTACGTCGGCCAGATTACGGAAGTCAGCAAGACAGCAAATGGATTTAGCATCGATAAAGTATATGTAGCTGTAGACTGCGGCATCGTGGTAAATCGCTCCGGAGCTTTGGCCCAAATAGAAGGAGGTATCATAGACGGCATCAATAATGCCTTGTATGGAGAAGTGCGGATCGACAAAGGCAGGGCTGTGGATCAAAACTTTGATACCTATCGCATGATGCGCATGGCAGAATGTCCAGAGATTATCGTTGAGATAGTTGATAGCAAGATCTCTCCACAGGGATTGGGAGAGATTACCTTGCCTTCTGCAGCCCCTGCCTTGTGCAATGCGCTCTATCAATTGCAGGGAGAACGTATCAGAAATCTGCCGATTAAGAAGCTTGCCGATCCAAATAAAAGCTAAATTTCGCCTACAAAATCACTTCGACCCATGACCGACATAGACATCCTGATTGATGGCCTCAGGAAAACACCCCTCATTCTGGAAAACCTCCTGAAAGATATTCCGGAAGAATCCCTGAAAGTTCAGCGAATTCCCGGCAAGTGGAGCATCCACGAACACGTCTGTCATTTCTCACAGGCAGAAGCCATGATCCTGAATCGATTCAAAACCTTCAAAGAAGAGGAGAATATTGAGTTCGAGCATTATTTACCGGGCACCACTACCCCGGTTGACGAACTCATGCGCCTGAACATGGAGGAAGAAATCGCCCGCTTTCAGCAACTCAGAACTTCCCTGATAGAAGTCGTTTCCGGCTTTGACACGCACATTTGGAAAAAGCAGGCAAAACATCCCGAGTACAAACTATACACTGCTTATATTCTTTTGCGCCACCTGCACATGCACGATCACTTTCACATGTATCGGATTGAGCAGCTGTGGCTGACGGAAGATGGATTTTTGTAGGGGAAAAGGATTAGCTGGCTAAGGCAATTTAACAAAGCGAACTATTTGCGAAAAACCCACTCGACTCAGTATTCGAAGCGAGTACACACCTGCAGGGATTTCATCCATCACTACATCAACCTCATGAGCTCCTGAGTGAAAAAACTGATCTCTTGTAATATTGCGAAAAGATCGCCCCTGAAGATCAAGTATATCTATTGTGAGAGAGGCTGAATTATGAAGAGAAAATTTCAACTGGCTATCACTCCTGCTGGGATTGGGATACAGTTTCGCTTCCTGAATAATCGAAGGGAATTTTTCAAGCCCGACTCGAGCTCCTAAGTTGTACTTGGCAATAGCAAATACTGCACTCGTATCATCTACACTTTCCCCTACTACAAAAAGGGAATGGGACGAAGAATCATAGGTTACAGAATAAGCTCTATCATCTGTCCCTTCGAAATCAGTTAGGAGCATTCCGTTTTGGCCGAAAGTGGAATCTACTATCCCATTTGGCATGAAACGCAATAGAGCAAAATCCTCATCAGGGCCTTGTGTATAGGTCCCAACCGCTATGATTTTTCCCCCAGGAAGTATTACTAAGGACTCACCTCCTAAATGAGGCACAAAATCAGCTCTCAGGATCCCAGAATTTCCAAAAGTAGTATCTAATTGTCCATGGGACGATAACTGGATCATATTAAATCCAAATGCCCCATCATACTCACCTAATCCGCCCAAAACGATTTTTCCATTTGAAGTTAAAGCCCCAGCGAAGGCCAATTCATAATTGAATCCAAAATCCTGGGTAAATACCCCTACAGAATTAAAGCTTGAATCGGTACTGCCATCTGAGTTAAATCTTCCTACTGAGAAGTTTCTATTTCCAGAACTGAAGCCTTTATTCACTCCAATACTTAGTATTTTACCGTCCGGTTGAAGTAATAAATCTAAACTTGTATTAATCCCGCAACAATCTATCTGTGCAATCCCCTCATCCCCGAAAGAGAAATCTATCTGCAAGGGATTAACTAATCTTCTTGAAATCAAAAAAGAATTAAACAATGAAAAGCCTCCAAGAATAATCTTTCCATCTGGCTGGATTAGCACTTGATAAGTAGTATCAAATATTGGCCCAGCAGAAATATTTCCTTGGAATCGCATACTCCCATCAGAATAGTACCAAGAAAATCCCAGGCTGTTCGATAAAGTTCTGGAAGATGGCCCTACTAAAATTATACTTGAATCAGAAGCTATGTCAAGGGACATAGCTTGATCATCCTCATTAAATTGGAAATTAGTAGTGGTAGATCCACCTATTCCAAAAGTCGTATCGATACTTCCATTTTGATCAAATCGTACTAGTGCAAAGTCATCATTGGCTGGATTTTCGGTGTATCCGCCTACCACTATCTTCCCTGCATACTGCATACGAACATCCCTTGCGTAACTATAGGCATTACCAAAATCAAAAGTTACCTTCCCTCCTATTCCAAAAGTAGAATCCAGTCTAACTTCTTGTCCAAAGAGTATATCCGAGTATAACAGGAAAATGAGTAATCCATAAATAGTCTTTGTACTCATAGCTTGGATTGGGATTAGCTGGTTAAGGCAATTTAACAAAGCGAACTATTTGCGAAAAACCCGCTCGACTCAGCATTCGAAGCGTATACACACCTGCAGGGATTTCATCCATCGCTACATCTACCTCATGAGCTCCTGAGTAAAAAAACTGATCTCTTATAATATTGCGAAGGGATCGTCCCTGAAGGTCAAGGATATCTATTGTGAGAGAAGATGAATTTTGAAGTGAAAATTTCAACTGGCTACCGCTCTTGCTTGGATTGGGATACAGTTTCGCTTCCTGAATAATCGAAGGGAATGTTTCAAGCCCGACTCGAGCTCCCAAGTTGTACTTAGCAATGGCAAATACTGCACTCGTATCATCTACACTTTCCCCTACTACAAAAAGGGAATGGGACGAAGAATCATAGGTTACAGAATAAGCTCTATCATCTGTCCCTTCGAAATCAGTTAGGAGCATTCCGTTTTGGCCGAAAGTGGAATCGATAATCCCATCAATAGTAAATCCGGCCAACACAAAATCTTCGCTTGCTCCGTTATACCTTGAGCCAACTGCAATAAGCTTCCCATCAGGTAATTTGATCAGTGATTTACCTCCGGGATATAGAGTAAAACTTTCTCGAACTATTCCAGAATCCCCAAAGGTCGTATCAAGCTGCCCAGAGGAATTCAGACGAATCATATTGAATCCTAAACTGTCCTTAAAACTACCTGTGCCAGCTATTAGTGTTTTACTTCCGAAAGTAGGGAGAACAACAAAAGCTGATTCCTTATTTGAATTGAAGTCTTGTCTAAAAATTCCATGAACAGCAAAACTCGAATCTAATGAACCGTCAGAGTTAAATCTGGCTATAATAAAGTCTTTTTCTCCTCTAAATTTACTTTCCCCAACAGCAAGGATTTTACCATCACTTTGTAAAGCCATGTCGTACATTCTCGACATTTCTGAATCACTTATACATACTTTAGCTTCTGTGCCGAAGATGGGATCTGGTCCTAATAAGTTTGGTAAAATCCCTAGTAAGCAAAAGTCTATATTCAGCCCATCCCAGCCTCCGATTAAAATATTCCCGTTTGGAAGAACTACTGCTTTGAATGTTGAGTCAGCTAATGGTCCAACGTTAAAATTCACAAACATTTTTTGAACGCCACTGGTATCATATCGGACAACTCCACTGGAAGGCCTACTTGGAGTAGTCTGAGACGCTCCTGTCAAAATAAAACTACTATCAGACAGCTGAGTAAAGGAGAAGCCATAATCATTCCCATCAAATTGGGAGTTTGAAAGCCTATAACCATTTGTGGCAAATGAGGAATCAATCTGTCCATTTGTCAATAATCTAAGGATAGAAAAGTCTGAATTATTCGCCGTTAATGTATACCCACCTACCACGATCTTCCCTTCATGCTGAATCAGAACATCCCTTGCATTACTATAAGCATTACCAAAATCATAGCTTACCTTCCCTCCTGTTCCAAAAGTAGAATCCAGTCTAACTTCTTGTCCAAAGAGTATATCCGAGAAAAACAGGCAAAAGAGTAATCCATAAATAATCTTGGTATCCATAGCTTGGTTTAGGAGTAGCTCATTCCCCAATATACTTTCTTATACATCTAATCCTTAAGAATATTTGGGATATTGATTACCCTCCGATTCAGTTCTCCCAATTCCTCTCCACAACCTCCCTGATCTTGGGAAAATTCTCATCGCCTTCTTTCAAATCTTCACGCTCCCTGGCTAGTTGAACTTTCAAGCGAGCAATAATGTCCTGATAAGCCGGATCATCGTAGCGATTGTGCAATTCGTCCGGATCATTTTCCAGGTCGTAAAATTCCCAGGCAATAGGAGCTGTCGATTTCACAGGTGAATACTGTTTCCACCAGTAAAACTTCTGCGATTCCTCATCTGATCGATAATGGGAGCTGTAGTAGAAAATCAGTTTGTATCGATCCGTTCTGATGCCAAAATGAGCGGGCACTTCATGATGAATCATGTGCATCCAATAGCGGTAATAGGTCGCATCTCGCCAATTGGATATTTCCTGACCAAGCAATTCCTGCTTGAAACTCATGCCTTGCATATAGTCCGGAACTTTCCCTCCCGCCAATTCCAGCATAGTCGGGGCAAAGTCTGCATTGTTAATTAGAAGTTTTGATCGAGCACCTGCCTTAACCTTTTCCGGATAATGCACAAGGAAAGGCATACGCATAGACTCTTCGTACATCCAACGTTTATCAATCAGGTCATGCTCTCCCAGCATAAAGCCCTGGTCTCCGGTATAAATAATGATGGTATTTTCCCACAAACCTTCTTTTTTCAGGTAGTCAAAAAGTCGGCCCAAATTATCATCCACCCCTTTTACGCAACGGAGGTAGTGTTTCAGATAAGTTTGATACGCCTTATGCGTTGCTTCTTTCTCAGCCAGGTCCTGGTATTTGTAAAAGTTGACGTAGTTGCGGCGCTTATGTCTGGGAGATACCGAAGTACCAATCAAATGTCGGAGGGCATCTTCTTCTCCTCGGGTAGCCAGCGAACCCCAAAAGGGCTGTGAATATAGGCTGCTGGGTTAAGGGATTTCGACATCGGCCAGGTAGTCTTCATAGCGGGGGGCATATTCAAAATTATCGTGAGGCGCCTTGTAGTGATGCATGAGAAAAAAGGGCTTGGATCGATCCCTGTTCTCGAGATAATTCAGGCTAAGATCTGTAATGATGTCTGTGGAATGGCCTGTATGCGCGACTTTGTTATCCGGCCAATTGCCTTTATTCTTATCTGCCAAAACGGGATCAAAATAGCTTCCCTGTCCTCCTTTGCCGACCAGCACATTGTAGTAATCAAAATTGGCGGGCTCATTTTTCAAATGCCATTTGCCAACCATGGCAGTCGTATAGCCCAGCTTCTTCATCTCGATGGGCAAATATTGTTTTTCGATGGGAAGTTGGTGATCAAGGTCGAGCACTCCATTGGTTTGTGGGTATTGTCCGCTGATAATGGTCGCACGGCTAGGTGTGCAAATTGAATTTGTACAAAATACCCGTTCGAAGAGCATGCCTTCTGCTGCCAATTTATCTAGGACAGGCGTGGGATTCAGGCGCGCCAAGCGACTTCCATAGGCGCCCACTGCCTGAGTCGTATGGTCGTCAGACATGATAAAAATGATGTTGGGTTTTTTATCCTGTGCCTGTAGTGGCATGAGAAAGAGACAGAAGGAAGTCAGGAGAAAAAGGCAGAGTTTTCTGCACGCAATAATGATAGAAGCAAGAGACTTCATATAGCTGTAGATTTTTGAGGAATTCTTATAGCAATGGCCTATAATTTACAGCTTCTTTGTCGATCTGCCTGTATTTTTCACTAGATAAAGACTTGACAAAGGGGGAATGAGGAAGAAGGAAAAGGAATAATCCAACAGTATAGCACTGAACAAGGCGAATTGAATTTCTGTGAAGCAATTTCAGTGAGAGGCCGAAGTCTTCCTTCTGTTATATCCCGTTACTATTCCCTTATAACTGTGTAAAGAGATGCATTAGGTTTCAGCCCCTCCACAGCTGCAACTCCTAGTTCCTTTCTCATTTTATCAGAGGCATTGATAAAAGCCTGAGGACTGGTCCACATTGCGACATTTACCAATTGAAATTTAGCATCATTTTTTAGGGATTGATGAAGTTTTGTAGAGACATATCCTGGCTGAACTTTCAGAAAGTCCCGACAAGCTTCCCAATATTTCACTGACTCTTCTAATTTCCCACTTGGTACTTCAAAAGAGTTAATTAGAGTGATAAATTCTGATTTTTCCTTTTCCATAATTGACTTGTTTTCACTTAGTGATTCTGTATTTTTTCCATCGCTACAAGAAATTAAAACAATGAAAAAAGCAATCAGGTTAATCCTTGATATTGTTTTGATATTTTTCATATGAAATAGATTTACGCATGTTTCTTTTAGCTTAGTATTGATCAATCTGCAGGCTACTCCCTCAAATTTGCGAAACTACATAGATGCTGAAATTGCTGTTTGAGTAGAATTGCTGCCAATTCCATGATTTAGTTGATTTTCCAGGAGCAAAGGGCCATATTTTTTCAATTTTCATAGTAGCTGTAAACCTATTTATGCTTTTCTCTTAGCCTGAGATATGCTAATCCTCATTGCTATTAGACAAATATTTTAGAAGCCCAATACCCGCAAATACGGCAGAAATCAAGGCCATGGAAATTCTAAGGAGATGCAAATCCCCCCATCTATGTATACTTTCATTTAGATGAGCAGCTTCAATTGATCTTGTGGCAAAAGAGGTGTTTGCCTCAACAAAGTAACTCAGGGTAATTGCCATAATTCCGATGCATAACAAGAATGAAATAAGCCAATAGATTCTGCTTTGAGGAATCTTCCTTACCAGGAGGATGGCAAGCAAAGGCAGGAATAAACTTAGCATTACCAGGGGGCCTGTAGTAGCTTCAATTCCTGAGGAGTAATTCGAATACCAGTTGAAAAAATCTTCCGCTGGTATTTGCTCCCAAAAAGACACGAGGGATGTGTATAGCATAATCATGGCTCCTGCAAAGGCCGCGATGCTGATAATCCCTAATAATTGGATGGAAAATATTAATCTTTTCATAGGAAGAATGTTCAGGCCAATTGCCAGCTTTCTTTTCAAGTAATTCGTTTTAGAGCGTTGGTTTTATGTTTGATATTAAATCTGATTACACCAGCGATGTGCATGAAAACAAGAATGATCAGCGTCCCGGCTAAAATGTTGTGATACTTCAAAGCGCTTATTTCAGTTCTTGGTCGAATAAGATCTGTAATCACGGGTTCAGCTGTTAATGCATCGATATAGCCCCCTGATATCATAGTTGCAATCCCTGAAGTCCCAAGGATCAGCAGCAATGAATAGAAGGAATAGTGAATCAACACAGCTAATAAGTCGTTGAATTTTGATCCTGTATCTAAGTGTTTCGGACGCTTAACTGTAAAAAACAAAACCGCTCTGGCGATTGTCAGGCTAAAGATTAGTATCCCCAAAATTGCATGTATTTTGATAAGATCCAGTTTGTTTTCTGGAGCCAAATCCGCCATGTATTTACCCAGTGGGAATAAGACAAAAATTAAGCTTGCCGTTATCCAATGAATAGTTATTACCCCTTTGGAGTGCTTTTCAGTTATGTCATTTTTAATTGGTATTCGAGACATTAACCCAATGTTTAAGAGATAGTTCTTGATACCAAAAACATTGTCTAGACAATGTTTGTCGTGACAAATATATAGATAAAAAAATTATCTCTCCAAATTTGCCACGATTCTTTTGGCCACCTCATTGTATAGTTTTACCTCTTTTGAGTCTATATTTTTGGTAGCTTTCTTAAGAACTTCTATGGCCAGGGGTTCGATTAAATCTCGAACTTTTCGCCCTTCATCTGTAATATAGATTTTCCAGATTCTTCGATCCTTGGGATTTGCTCTCCTTTCTACCAAACCCTTAGCTTCAAGCCTATCAATAATTCGGGTGATGTTGGCATTGTCTTTAAAAGAAATTTTGGCGACTTCATTTTGCGTAAGTCCTTGATGTTCATTTAATCTATTGAGTATGGCCCACTGTTCTGGAGTGATATTAATTTTGAACTTTTTGATGGCTTCAAATAATTCTCTTTTCAATAAAAGTGCTGTAATGTGGGTTAGGTATCCCGTTGATTCATCTAGAAAAGACTTCATATTTTGCCAGTTTTTCTGATTAAAACTTGGTCAAAGATACTTAATAAACAGATAGCAATTTGCCAATTTTGGCTACATCAATCTTTAGATTCGAGAAACAACTCTATCCATTTTTTCATCAGTACAGGCTTTAGCAGGCCTTTCAAAAACTTCCCTATTTCCCCCACCCCTCCCGATCCAGCGACCGGTACTGAATCGCCTCCGCAATATGCGTAGGAGAAATATCCTTGGCCGCAGCCAAATCCGCTATGCTTCTCGCCACCTTTAAAATCCGATCAAAGGCTCGGGCTGAAAGATCAAGCTTTTGCATCGCAAGTTTCAATAGCGCTTCGCCCTGTTTATTGATCTTACAATAGGTGCGTAACATGGGATTAGGCATCATGGCATTGGCATAGATGCCGGGATAATCTTTGAAGCGTTCTTGCTGGATTTCACGAGCAGCAATCACCCTTTGCCGGACAACTTTGCTGCTTTCTCCTTTGCTCATGGAAGAAAGGTCTTCAAAAGGAACGGGAGTAACTTCAATGTGCATATCGATGCGATCCATAAGTGGACCGGATATCTTCCCCATGTATTTTTGGATTTGCATGGGATTGCAAATACAGTCTCGGGTCGGATGGTTGAAATATCCGCAGAGACAAGGTTGTGTTGCCAAAATGCCACTTGTCTATTAAAGCTCAAAAACCGCCTCCATACGGCTATCCAGCCAGTTTACATACCGTTGGTGATCATTTGCGAAAAGTGCGAATGGATCGGGGATTGTATCAAACACAAGTAGCTAAACAACTCAGTATTACCCCTGATTGTCTGGTTAATTGGGAGTTAAATCACAATGAACCACATATTCATAACTGGCCAAAGATCATTAACTTTTTAGGGTATTATCCTGAGTCGGATGACGAATCATGGGGGTATAAAATTAGAAGATATAGGCGATATGAAGGTGTAGCTCAGAAGGTAGTAGCTAGGCGGATTGGGGTAGATGAATATACCTTGTGGCGACTTGAACGGAATCTTGGGAAGAAGCCACCGTTTACCAAAACGCTCAGCAAGCTCAACTCATTTTTTGGGCTTTGACTTTTTGGACTTCATGTAAATATCTGCCAATTGTTCCTGCATCCGTTGTGCATCTTTCCCAGATACCGCCTTATATGAAGACTTCACGCGATAACCCTTAATCGTCTTTTCCGTACTCTTCGACTTAACTTTCAACTCCATGAGTAACTGAAAGAAACCATCCTTATTCACATAGTGAATCCGCTTCTGGGCGGTCTTGGAGACTGACTTCGCCACCAAGGATTTTATGTTCTCCAATCGCTTAGGCTTTTCTGAGACGACCACCACCAGGGAATACTTCGCTGTCAGACACTTTTGAATATTACCCAGTTCATGCTGGTTGGTGGTGGTTACGGCTACCTCACAGGCAATGGTGTGTTTGTCTTTGGTTAACAGGACATCAACTCGACCTTTTCTGTCAGGTGTGGGGGCTTCCATGACAGACAAATATCCCATTCCTTCGGCCACCTTTTTGATGTGCATCTGAAGGCTCCGATGCTCAGTTTCTTCCGCCTTTTGCTTGGCACGTTTAATGATCTCCTCCCGCGCTGTTTCAGGATCAGTGGTGGTCTCAACTGGTTTGGTCTTGGTCTGTGGTGGCGCAGACAGAAATCGGGGTTCCTTGGGTGGCTTTGGCTTGCTGGTTGGTTTTACCTCTGGTTCGTCGGGTACTTCGGTAAAATCTACCTCTTCAAAGATAGATGACTTGTCAGCTTTATCACCCGCATACTCTCGCTGAAGGATCTCTTCCAGTTCCCGAATTGGTGTGCCAAAGGTGAGACTGGATATATGGAGAGCTGACAGATACCGCCCTCTGGCAGTGGCCAGGGGTACCTTGTCCGGTAACAGCGTCTTGAGATTAAAATCCTGATCTTTGGTACCCACACGAACTATGGCATCACCGATCTTGAGCGACAACAGATCATTGGCATCAAAGTCAGCAAAGCTATTCTGCAAACTACTGGCATCATTGTCCCCGAGACGAAAACATATCCGGGTACCTGCGTTAGCAATCACGGAATTGGCTACGGCCGGACTGCGGCGATACAATTGATCCATCGACTGATGGGCTAAGACGAGACCTAAGCCGTACTTTCTTGCGCCTGAGAGTATCCCCTCCAGGGTAGGGGTAATGAAGTTTTGAAACTCATCCAGGTAAACAAAGAAAGGCACCCGTTCGTGTTTGTCGTAGACTTGTCGGCCTAAGGCTGACTGATAGAGTTTGGTGAGGATCATTGATCCTAATAGATGACTATTCTCTTCACCAATGAGACCCTGTGAGAGTTTGACTAACAAGATTAACCCGTCATTCATTACCTGATTAAAGTCCAGCCCCTCTTTTTGCATGAGCATGTAGCGGACGGGCTTGGGCCGCAGAAACAACTGCATCCGGGACAACAGTGATGACACTGAGCCAGAACGTAACTTGGGAAACTCTTTCTCCCAGTAGGAGACGATCAAGGGATCGGTAACCGTGGTGAGAAACTGCTTCCTGAATTTCTCATCTACCAGAAATCGTCGCAGATCAATCAGAGTGCCGCCGCGACTACTCTCAAGGAAAGCTGCAATGGCATTTTGAAGGACGGTATCCATCTGATCACCCCAACTGGTCGTCTGGGCCTTAAAGCTAGCGGCCAAGTCAGAGGCCAACATAACTTTCTCATGTTCACTGTTAGCGGATAACAGATTAAACCCAATGGAGTAGAGATCATCACTGGGATCAATCAGGATAAATTTATGCTGTAAGTGTTCTGGAATTTGAGCGACAATGTCGTCAATGAGATCACCATGGGGATCAAGGACGGCTCCGCCATAAGGTTCATTGAGGATGTTCTGAAGGATGAGATTGACGAGTAAGGTAGATTTACCCGTCCCCGTAGCACCAACGAGGTGAATATGACGAAGTCGTACCGGCAACGGTAGCCCTACAGTATGAGCTTCTCCCTGATGAGGATTGTAGCCAATAACATATTCCTCAATATTTGTTATCTCTGGTGCTCGTTTACTCTTACTAAACTGTACCAGCTTATTCGACGGCAGATTCCCGGACAAATGGACCAAGCCCATCAATTCCCTGACGTTAAGAATCATTCCAGTGCGATAGGTGGTACGCTCGATCAATGACGTTAGGAATTTAACATGCTCCAAGCCGTCAGCTTCTAAGGCTTGCAGAGCATTTGATCCCACTCGTTCCGTACCTGCCACCAGAGCATTCCCTAGTAATGCGGCCAGATCATAGGCCGCTTCATCTCTTGATTGGGCAATCAAACGTACATTGACGGCCATCAGTGGTTGACTTACTTTCTCCTTGGCAAGCGTGGTCATCTCAGGTGCATCGAGAAAGAACGGTTCTCCCCGGCTGGTGGTTACTGACCGGATCACACTATCAGCCCAGGGACGTTCTGTTCCATGAAACAGGATCTGAATAGCAGCTACCTCATGTTCGTCCAAGTCATCCAATATACCAACAATAGCGGTGTAGGGATCAACGTCCAATTGGGTTGGCATATTGATAGGACGCATGAACTCTTCCGTCAGTCCTAGTTCTAAGGTAACACTGAGACACTCTTCTCTGGCTAAAGCCCCATACAACGAACCATCAGCAACTTGTACCACTACTTGCGGAAAGAAGGCTTTGAGCTGACTTCTGACATAGCCTGCCTCAGACAGCCGACAGGTAAACTGAAAGAATATATGCTGATGGGTACCAACGATCTCAAAGGAAACAGGAGACTTGGTACTCGCAATCATCACCAAGAACTGCTCCATGACCGATGGAGATACCGTAAAGTCTGGCGGTATGGCCATGACCAGTTCTGTCAACTCTTCAACAACGGGAAATATCTTCGGTAAAGCCACGGATTGTTCCTCTTCACTATTATCTCCCGGCTTACCTACTATCCTATTCTTGATAGCAGAGAGAATGTAGCTACTGATACTGTGCCGGAAAGTATCGTCTTTAGGTTTAGTAGCGACAATACTATGACCAGGGAAAGGGGTAAACGGGGGTTCAGGGAAGATCGGTTCACCATGGACAAACCAGCCTCGTCCCCAGACTTCCCAGTCATAGAATCGTTTGGATAGTATGTCGCTATGGTGAGTAGACATAGTTAATATATTGGACGCTGGCCACGACTGCCACGACCGTCGGTAATATCATTTAAGGTTTTCACGACACAGTCATGCACCATCTTCTGAAACATGATTTCATCATCAATGTGATAAAGTGTCCGCTTATCCTTTTGAGCAAAATCCCTAGCGGTTTTGATAATTGGATTGGCACGTCTGCCTATTTCGGGGATAAGTCCCCATAGCCAGATAAAGAAATTGAAAATCCTCGCGTAAAAGTCTCCACTGCGATCTGATTCATGTACCCATGACACGGCAAAGCCATCACCATAGGGCATAGCACCAATATCAATATAGGTAGACCGGTGTTTTACCCGAAGGTACTGTCGTCTACCTAAACTGCCTCTGCCATGCGTAACGCGCCTCATGCTGACATTGGGCAATTGTCGGGACACAATGAGACGCTCTGTGGCAGTTAAAAACTCACCTGGAGTGTAAGGAATTCCTTCGACTAATTGATTCCAGGATGAGATGTATTTGGCCATAGGGTTGTTTCAGGGCGTAAAGAGGTCTGGAAGATATGAAAAAAAGGAGCAGGGAGGAAGGCGGATGGTTTCTACTGCCTCATTAGATTGAGTAATTGCCAAAAAACTAAACACTATGGAAAAAGTATCTTTCACCCAATTCAGTGAACAAGAACTCAGAGACATCTTCCGCCAAGAGATCGAAAGATACTTTGAGGATCATCCCATACCGGGACAACTACCACTAGAGGAATTGCTCAACGTAAAGCAGGTGGCTGAACTTCTCCAGACCACTCCGCAAAATATTCATGCGAAGAAACGAGAAGGAAAGATTCCCTTTATCCGTTTTGGGGGAAGGGTGCTTTTTAAAAGGTCTGAGGTACTTAACTCATTGCCTGTGATTCAAATCGTGCGGTAATGGTCAATATATTTACTAGTTCACTCATGGGCTTGATTAATTATTTGTCTAATTTTGGAAAATTATACACTTGCGCCTTCACAAACAACAAACAACATGTTTCCCAAAACCAAATGAACCGTTCAGAAAAAGCATCAGTTTCTTATGATATAACAACCTCGCTCGGTAGAACACAAGTTCCAGAATATGATGAACTCACAAAAGTGGGAATGCTGGTAAACCTTTCCTTGCATATCCGTGATTTACCTCCCATCAAGTTTGAAATTCTTAAGCTTGCGGCTCCCTATTACTTCAACATCCCCGGCATAATATTACCCAATTTGCTGTATGCTCTGGCCGAAATAGAATTTGTGAAATTAGATACTGAAGGAACTCGTATTAAAACAGTAATTCCGGATGTTCCTTTTTTTGAAGATATTTATGATCGTGTGGGTGAGTATGCCGAAAATGAGACTCAATATAATGAATCGGAAGACTTAGCTTTAGTTATTCTCACTAAACTCTCTCAAGCGCCGACTTTTTCCGATACGTTGTATGATCTAGGCGCAGAGAAAAATCTCGTAAAACGTGGGCTTGATATTGGTCAACAGGGAGGATACCTTCTAACCAAACGTGCTCGTGGCAAAGATGTCTTATTGTCTCCAATATTTTTTGCTCAAAATGCAGATCTCTATGCCGATTTGGTAGCAAAATCAGGTTCAAGTCAGATTCAAAAGATTCTTAAACTTATTGAAGAGGCCCAAGGATGGCCTTTAGCCTTAATTGAAACTAGGGAAGAAATTAATGGCGTAAAAGTTACACAGGATGAAATAAATCTTCTTAAGCGCTTAGCACAAGATGGACAAGTAAAACCACCTTCAATTACTACTAAACACAAAGGGGAAAATTTCTTTCTCTTTACTCCGGCACCTGGATCAACAAAGCTCAATCCTGCTAATAGGGTTATATATGAACGAGCTATGGCGTTGATTGCTGCTGTTAGGCAAGGGCAGCTTTTGCCAAAGGAATATCGAATCCGTAATCCAAGAGCCATTCTTAACGCTTTGAGAAGCAGAGGGTTTATTGGGTCAAATTCTGAAGCTATGGAGCAATATCGAAACCTTAGTGTCATGAAAGTGGGCAAATTAGTTCAGACAAGTGGTAACCGATATCAATTTCAACTCATTAAAAACGAAGAGAATCGTCAAGCATTAGACACAGCTATAGAGATGCTCGACACTGGGGGATTTTCTTCACTTGAGATTAACGAAGAGGCACAAATTGCTCTGCAAAAAGAGCAAACGTATATTGAGTCAATAATTTCAGCCGCTAAATTGCGTCAAACCGAGACAGTCCCACTCTCAGAAGAGCATAAGGAAGAATTGGAAAATTTGTTTATTAAAGCAGCAAATGCATGATTAAAGATAAATTTATAAAAGAAGATGTTGTTCGTTACTTGATCCAGAAAGAGTGGTACCCTCAGATGGAGGTAAAACTCCAATCAAGAAAAGAGATTTCCACTTCTCGTAAGGAATTGACCGATCTCGATGTGCTCGGTTTGGTACCAAACACTGACGGGAAGCTATTTTCTTTCATTTACGATTGTAAATCAAGCAAAAAAATATCTGCTATTACTCGTGTTTTTTGGATTAAGGGAGTAATGGATTTTTATAATGCAAAAAAGGGTACAATTATCTTGGGAAAGGATAATTTAGAAAAAGACCATAAACTTGTAGCCGAAGAACTAGGAATTCACTTATTTAGTGTTACAGATTTTGAAACTTTCTCCAAGGCGACAGCTGATTACCTGAATGTGCATAATAGTGCTCTGGCAATGGGAGATCACTGGGATAAATACTTTGCATTGAGAAGGAAGTATCCTAGGCTAGAAACCCTCATCGACTATCTCCAAACTGGTTTTTGGAATGAAACTGAGTCCAATGTCCAGTTGAGAACTTTAGTGAGCAACTTACGGTCTATGTGGAGAGAATTAAATCCAGATAATCCTGACCATAGACTCCTCATACTTGATAGTGCTTCGATGTTTGCAATTAGCTTGAACCAAATTGTGGTGATGCTTTTCAACCAAAGCTTAACTTCATTTTCAAAAGATGAATTGGATGCTGATTTAAAAGCTATTATTTGGGGTGGAGTGGAGAATTACGCCTACTGGGATCAGCTACGTAAACGAGCATTTTCACAGCAATCGGGAGATGACGAATATTTACCAAAGGATCTTTCATTGCCTAATTGGCCAAAGTTTCTCGAATTGGTACGAAAAATTTTGAGTAAGCCGAATTTCGCACACAAAGTTCCAATAATCCTTAAAGAACAAGCATTTATGAATTTTGATACTAACACTGATTGGTCATATAGCAATCATCTCGTCTCAACTAATGCAATGCTGGTGAATTTTGCTATTGCAACGCTGGAGTATTTAGTACAAAGCACAAAAATTCCTAAAGAATTTTCGGAAAATGGAATAAGAGGATTAATGGGCCTACTACCTGAATAGGTTACTATGATATAATAAATACTGCACACCCAAGCATAGCGCAAGGCTTATGCACCATATTCTGAGACTTATTGAAGGCATTGTAGATACGGCCTTCTTTTTCGTTGAAAAATTTTTTGAAGCACTGTTTACCTGGATATTTCCCAATGGTCTCCCAAAGAAAAAACAAGGCTACGGAGCTTCATTTGGTAGTCCCAAGAGTTTACTGAAACGCAACCTTAAAGGCTTCTGTCTGACGGGTGAAAAGAGTCTGTCAGTGGAAGATTCCTACAAAAATTCCCTCCTGATCGGATCAACCGGATCTGGTAAATCATCAGTGGTCTTTGTTCCATCCCTATTACGAATGAATGCTTCATATATCTGCCATGACCCCAGTGGTGAATTGGCACAACTGACCACCCCAGCTCTCAAGCGAAGAGGATATATCATCAAGACTTTAAACTTCGCCGATCCAAAACATTCAGACCGTTTCAATCCTCTTTACCGGGCCAGGTCATCCAGTGATATTAACAAGGTATCCAGTCTGGTGATTCGGACGGCATTAGGTGGGGTTAAGGGTGATCCCTTTTGGAACCTGCAAGCCACGGCCTTACTTACTCTCCTGATTACCCTAGTCAAAGCTGAAGTCCGTGAACGCCAGACCTTCCGCCAGGTGCGTCATTATCTCAATCAACTCAGTGGTGATGAAGCCTTCTTCACCAGGAAAGTTGAAGCTTCAGATAATTTGTCGCTCCGCGCTGAGTTCAAGACTTTCCAAGCCTATGATAACAAAGTCAAAGCGGGCATTATCGCAACTGTATCTAGCGCATTACACATCTTCACCGATGAGGCCGTGGCTGAGGTAACCAATCATGACACGATTGCTCTGCACGAATTTCGTCTAAAGAAAACAGTACTGTTCATCCAGAATCCCGTTACCGATCAAGCTTACTACGCAATGCTATCATCGCTCTTCTTTGAGCAACTATTCGGGGAATTGCTGGTACGAATGCCACAACCCTGGCACCAGGATGTCTTTTGTTTGATTGATGAAGCAGGGGTGTTGTATTTGCCTTCACTGGGCAATGTGATCAGTAATGTGAGAAAGTACCGAGCCGGAATCTTGCTTGGGATACAGCAGATGAGCCAGCTCGTTCACAATTTCGGGCCATACGAGGCCAGCACGATTGCAGGTAACTGTTTTGCTAAGCTCTATTTCACCGGACAATCTGGGAGATCGTCGGAAGAGTTGGAGCAGAGACTAGGACGCTACCAGTATGAGGATAACCAGGGACGCACTCAGACCAGACCACTGATCACCCGCGATGAAGTCCGCACCATGAAGCAGAATCAAGGCTTACTCATGGCGGGAAACTATCCGCCCATGTTACTAAACCTCAAACCCTACTACCAACAACGAGGACTGTTAGCCCTTACTCAATTATCCAACACCTAATCATATCCTTCTATGCCTAAACCTATTCGCCGGAATACCGGTATGTGGGAATATTTGGAGCAATCAGGAGTTTTAGAATCAGGGAATGAAGAAGCTATCGAAGCTGTCAAAAAAGAATACAAACGTCAATATCAACGTAAGTACCGCAAACAAAAACGCAAAGAACGACCAGAGGTAACCATTACTTTGGCTAAACCAGACTGGTTGAAACTGACTCACGCCGCCCAGCAACATCATTACTCACTACCATCGTTCATCAAACACGCAGCCTTATCCTATCTCAATCAGACCTACCTGGTACCTGACCGTGAACCAGTCAGTCGCTTGGAGCAACGCCTGCGTCTGTGTCAGACCGACATTCGCATGATTGCCCGGCATGTTCACAAGCGAAATCTACCAGAACTCAACCAGGCTTACCTGGATCTGGCTGAGAGGATCAATCACATGGAAACCATCATTCACGATGCTTTCCACCACCCACCAAAACTATCATAATGAGCACACCCTAGTTGATGGCATAGACCATCATCATGATCATCAAAGTTAAATCACGGAAGAACAAAGCCTTCCGTCAATTACTCAATTACATGATCCACAGCGAAGAACGAGTACCTGATAGCCGGATCATGCTCCATAATCTCTCAGGTAATGATATTCAGACCTGGGTTCATGAATTTGAAGTCAATGAAAGCTACCGGCAACACCGCCGCAAAAATAGTGTCATCCTTACCCATGAAATTCTTTCCTGGCACCCTGAAGATACGCCTTACCTCACTCTGGAAGGGATAGAAGACATGACCAGGGAGTACATAGCCAAGCGCAATCCCAATGGCTTATATATGGGTGTTATTCACCTGTCCCAAGATCATTATCATGTCCATCTCTGTGTCAGTGGCGTGGAGTATAAATCTGGTAAAGCTATGCGGTTGTCTAAGCAGGCTTTTGGTGAGCTCAAACAACACACCCAGGACTACCAGCAGGAATATTACCCAGAACTGAGTAAGTCAGTAGTTGCTCATGGTCGAGCTACTTCGCCCCAACTCTCTGACCGGGAGTATTGGTACAAACTAAATACCGGCCAGCAGACCACCAAGGAAAAAGTCTTTCAGCGAGTCCAGACTGTCTTAGAACAATCCAAGTCAATCGCTGACTTTGAGGAAAAACTTAAAGCTGACGGACTTGATTCGTATCACCGGAAGGGAAAATTTCAGGGAGTGGTAGTTGATGGGAGGAAGTATCGCCTGAGGCGGCTTGGAATACAGCTTGATTCTTTCGACAAAAAGAAAGCATTAGAGATTGAGACCATCCGGTAGTGCACTATCCAGGGATTAGTTGCGTGAGATACTTTCTGGTATGGATAAGGTGCTCAAAGATGTGGAGAAAATTGCCTGTGATGCATATAAAAAGTAAAGCTCTGGTCATCGTGAAGTGGTGGATCAAAGAGCCATGGAAGTTGGTCTCCGTTTGGCCGGATACAAGCATGAACGAGAGAAGGTTCTGGAGATGACCTACAAAAAATACTATGTCGGCGAGGGATTTTCGGACATTGTGATAAAAGCTAGCAAAAAGATTGTAGTTTTGGAATTGAAGGCGGTTGGAAATGTCGGCAAACTAGAAGTACAACAGCTGAGAAATTACATGGAGCTATTAGAGGCTCAGGCTGGTGCGTTGATCAATTTTGAACAGCCAGGAAAAAACTCGAATCCAGATCAGCACGATCTGGTGTTTGAAGTGATTATGAAATAGATATGGCGAATACAACTAAGAACGGAACGGAACAAAAATCACTCGAATCATGGATTTGGGGTGCAGCCTGTAGTATCAGAGGAGCGAAAGATGCCCCCAAGTTTAAGGACTACATTCTTCCTCTTATATTTACTAAACGTCTCTGTGATGTATTTGATGACGAACTAGACCGTATTGCAAAAGAAGTTGGTTCCAGGAAAAAGGCATTTGCTTTGGTAAAACTTGATAATGATCTTGTTCGTTTTTACCTACCTTTGACCCCAGATAATCATGACGATCCAGTGTGGTCAGTGATTAGAAAATTGGCGAGTAAAATTGGCGAGCAACTCACTACCATTCTCCGTGATATTGCCAAAGAAAACCCAACCCTCCAAGGAATAATTGATCGTGTGGACTTCAATGCTACCACGCATGGGCAGCGTGATATTGATGATGATCGCCTTTCAAATCTTATTGAAAAAATTAGCGAAAAGAAGCTGGGTATCAAGGATGTTGAGCCTGATGTTATCGGCCGAAGTTACGAGTACCTTATCCGTAAGTTCGCAGAAAACAGCGGAAAGAGTGCGGGTGAGTTTTATACTCCCACCGAGGTTGGGATTATTATGGCGAAAATAATGGACCCTGAGCCCGGAATGGAAATTTATGATCCCACTTGTGGGTCGGGTGGGCTCCTTATTAAAAATCAGATTGTCCTGGGTGAAAAGTTTGCTGGTAAAGGCAAAATATCGCCACTAAAATTGTATGGGCAAGAATTTACCCCCGAGACCTGGGCAATGGCTCAAATGAACATGATCGTTCACGATATGGAGGGAGAGATCGAATTGGGAGATACGATGAAGAATCCAAAATTAATCGACCGAAACAGAATTAAGAAATTTGATCGAGTAGTTGCTAATCCCATGTGGAATCAAAATAGGGATTCATTACCATATCTTGGAGAAGAATTCTTTGAAAATGATCCCTATGACCGCTTTAGTCAAAATCCTGGAGGTAATGCTGATTGGGCTTGGATGCAACATATTTATGCTAGCTTGAAGGAAAATGGTCGGGCTGCTGTAGTCCTTGATACCGGGGCGGCATCTCGTGGATCAGGTAATGCCAACACGAACAAAGAAAAAGATGCCCGTAAGTGGTTTGTAGATAATGATCTGGTCGAGGGGGTAATTTACCTACCGGAAAACCTCTTTTACAACACTTCAGCGCCGGGGATTATTGTCTTCATTCAAAAGGATAAACCGGCTGAGCGAAAGGATAAAATCTTCCTACTTAATGCAAGTAAAGTCTTCGAAAAAGGAGATCCTAAAAACTTTATCACTGATGAAGGAATCAAACTCATCAGTAGCATTTTCACAAACTGGAAAGATGAGGAAGAGAAATTAAGTCGAATAGTACACAAAGAAGAAATTGCAAAAAACGACTATAATATTTCACCGAGCCGGTATATACATGCCAGGGAGACAGAGGAGTATAGACCAATTAGAGAGATAATAGATGAAATAAATACTCTTGAAGAAGATGCTGAGGATGTGAATAGACAAATATTTTCAATTTTGGAAAAGCTAGGTATATGAAAGATAAATGGGTCAAGCATAAGATCAAAGATTTCGGGAGAATTCTTACTGGTACAACCCCTAGTAGCAAAAAAAAGGAATTCTATGGTGGTTCGTATAAACTTATTTCTCCCAAAGATTTGGATCGAGGGAAATCTATTAAAACCTCACACAAACTACTGACGGAAGAAGGAATAAAAGTGGCTAGGACTTTACCAAAAAACGCTGTTCTTGTGGGATGCATTGGAAATATTGGAAAGATTGGCATGACAACTGATGAAGTTTCAGCGTTTAACCAACAGATTAACGCTATTATATGTAATGAAAATTATGATCCTGATTTTATTTACTATTTAGTTCTCTATAACCGACCTATTTTGGTCCAAGCTTCAGTTAAGACCACGCTTCCGATCTTGAATAAAAGTAACTTTCAAGAAATAGAGCTTCCCACTCCAGGTATTTTTGAACAAAGAAGAATAGCATATGTCCTTTCTACAGTTCAGCAAGCTATTGAGTTGCAAGATCAACTGATTGAATTAACATCAGAGTTGAAAAAAGCTTTGGTGCATAAATTGTTCACAGAGGGAATAAAGAGTGAGCCAAAGAAGATGACAGAGATTGGCCCAATACCTGAGAGCTGGACTTTGGTAATGTTTGATAAATTTACCACCCTCCAAAGGGGGAAAGATCTGACGAAAAAAGAATTTATAAAGGGAGAAATACCAGTTGCTGGAGCAATCTCAATAATTGGATACCATAACGAGGCCAATGTAACAGGGCCAGGAGTTACAGTTACAAGGAGTGGTTCTTCTGCTGGGAAAGCCACTTTTTATTCTAATGACTTTTGGGCCCATAATGTTGTTTTATATGTGAAGGATTTTCACGGGAACCATCCTAAATTTTGCTATTATCAGCTTAACAATTTGAAGCTGGAAAAGTACAAATCTGGGGTTGCAGTCCCAACATTAAATCGGAACACTTTTAGAAGTATTTTAGTGCCAGTTCCAAGTCTAGAAGAGCAAATAAAAATGACTAAAATTTTAGATTCCATTGATGATAAATTATCTGTTCACAAGAAAAAAAAGAAATCTCTTGAATCCTTATTTCGCACTCTTCTCCACAAACTAATGACCGCAGAAATTTCGGTAAGTAATTTAGATTTTGATACACTAGAAAAGTCTGAAGCCTATGCCTAAACCAGGAGAACATAAAACTGTCCAAGCTCGCATCTTGAAATATGCCAAGGAAATTGGGTGGACATTTGTCCCTCGCTCTGAAGCAGAATCCTTTCGCGGTTTTGATCAGTCAAAAACTTCTCCAGCAGAAAAAGCCAAAAACGCTTCAGCCTTTTTTACTGATCACCTATATGAAAAAGTTATACAACTAAATCCAGAGTATACTGAGTCAAAAGGAGCATTGATTGGAGATTTTTCTCGGCTCCATCACGATATCTGGGGCAATCAAAATTTTCACCAATACCTCCGTAATGAGGCTACATTTTTTCATCCTGGAGAAAATCGTGAATACGATCTCAAACTCATCGATTATGACAATTTTGAAAACAATACACTTCATGTAACCGAAGAATTCTATTGGAACAATGGACGATATGGAACACGAGAAGATGTAGTATTCCTGGTTAATGGTATGCCGATTTTAGTCATCGAGTGTAAAAATGCCAACAAAGACGAAGCCATTGCACTTGGGGTTGATCAAATTCGTCGCTACCACCGTGAGACTCCAGAATTGTTCGTTCCTCAAATGTTGTTTACTGCAACAGAATCAATAGGCTTTGCATATGGTGTAACCTGGAATTTGGTACGCCGAAATATCTTTAACTGGAAGGATGAGCAAATCGGACATCTTGAATCTAAAGTAAAATCATTTTGTGAACCGACACGACTCCTTAAAATGGTTAAGGATTACGTGATCTTCGCCGAAAAGGATGAGATGATGCAAAAGTACATTCTTCGCCAGCATCAAACTGAGGCGGTTGAGGCCGTCGTTGAGCGTTCGCATGATGCCAAGAAAACAAGAGGCTTGGTGTGGCATACTCAGGGTAGTGGAAAGACATTTACGATGATCAAGGCAGCAGAATTACTATTCAAGGCTCCTGAATCTGAAAAGCCTACCATTCTTCTTTTGATTGATCGCAATGAGTTAGAAGACCAGATGCTTAAAAATCTGACATCTTTGGGGTTGAATAATGTTAGACATGCTTACAACATTAAAGAGCTTCAGAAGATATTACGTGATGACTATCGCGGTGTCGTCGTGACTATGATTCATAAATTCCGTGATCTCAAGCCTAACGTTAACACCCGGTCCAATATTTATGTACTGGTTGATGAAGCTCACCGTACTACTGGAGGCGACTTGGGTAACTATCTCATGGCTGGTATCCCCAATGCCACATATATTGGCTTTACCGGGACACCAATTGATAAAACTGCCTACGGGAAAGGTACATTCAAAACCTTTGGCGTTGATGACGCCCAGGGCTATCTCCATAAATACACAATCAAAGACAGTATTGCTGATGGAACAACACTTCCGCTGTACTACAATCTGGCTCCCAATGAAATGTTGGTCCCAGTAGAAGACCTTGAAAATGAATTTTTGGCCTTGGCAGAATCAGAAGGGGTGGCAGACATTGAGGAGCTAAACAAAATTCTGGATCGTGCTGTCAATATTAAGAATTTCCTCAAAGGGAGAAATCGAATTGAAAAGGTGGCTAAGTATGTTGCCGAGCACTATCAGCTGAATGTTGAGCCATTAGGGTATAAGGCATTTCTGGTTGCAGTAGACCGAGAAGCTTGTGCTTTGTATAAAAAGGCGATTGATAAATACCTGCCCGGAGACTATTCAGCTGTCGTCTATACTGGAAATAACAACGATAAAGAACTTCTCAAGGAGTTTCATATAGACGAACGAGAAGAGCGGCGTATTCGCCGGGAATTCACCAAACATGGAGAGCAACCGAAAATCCTCATCGTGACCGAAAAACTTCTTACTGGTTTTGACGCCCCCATTCTCTACGCCATGTACCTTGATAAACCCATGCGTGACCACACCCTTCTCCAGGCAATTGCCCGCGTTAATAGGCCGTACGAAAATGAGGATCAGGAAATGGTCAAACCTCATGGATTCGTATTAGATTTTGTCGGGATCTTTGACAAGTTGGAAGCTGCCCTGGCCTTCGATAGTGAAGAGATCAACGCCATTGTAAAAGACATCAAACTACTCAAAACACTGTTCGCCTCGAAAATGCGGGATAAAGCTCCTCAGTACCTGGCATTAATTGAACAGAATTTTAATGATAAAGATGTTGATAGTCTGATCGAATACTTCCGTGATAAAGACCGACGAAAAGAATTTTTCAAAGAGTACAAAGAGATTGAAATGCTCTACGAAATTATTTCTCCTGATGCCTTTTTACGGTCATACATTGATGATTATGGAACGCTGAGTGCAATTTACCAGGTTGTAAGCCGGGCTTATGCCAAACGGGTATACGTTGATAGGGATTTCCAAAAAAAGACCAGTGAGCTTGTTCAAGAGAAAATAGGGGCTACGGATATTGAAATGGTCAATGAATTTTATGAAATAAATGAAGACACCATTTCGCAGATCCAAAAGAAAACCGGTGGCGATAATACCAAGGTCATTAACTTGGTAAAGAGTATTGAAAAGAATGCAGAAGAACAAAGTGGTGATCCCTTCCTTATTGCCATGTCAGACAGAGCACAGACAGTTAAAGAAAGCTTTGAGAATCGGCAAATGACCACTTCTGAAGCCCTTCAAGAGTTATTCAAACAAATCGAAGAAGATAACCGCCGCAGAAGGGAGCAGTCTAAAAAAGGCTTTGATGGACTTACTTTCTTTTTCTATCGAACGTTACTTGATGTGGGTGTGGGAGAAGCCGAAGAAGTAGGCAAAAGAATAAAGGGAGCCTTTACTGAGCATGTGAACTGGGTAAGTAGTGAGCGGGATTATAGGGAATTACGTCGGAAGGTCACCTTTGCAGTGTTGTCGCAGGTAGATGATCCAAATATAGCGACCGATATTGTGGAGCATCTATTCACCATCATTAAGAAAGCGCATAAGATTTAAGACTTGTGACTAAAGCTGATTTTAAAGAAAGAGTATATCACTGGGCTGAGAAACTTGATGCAGATATCAATTCTACGACAGTGCGTCCGATGAAGAGGAAATGGGCCTCTTGTTCTACTCGAAAACATCTCACCTTCAACCACGAGTTGCTCTCATACTCCAATGATGTGGTGGATTATGTTATTGTGCACGAAATACTTCATTGTTTTGTCCCAAACCATGGTCGCCTTTGGAAGAGCTTAATGCGTGCACATTTGGGAGATTATGAAGAGGCAGAAAGATTCTTGAAGGTAAAAACAATAAAATCTTAGGGGTGCAGGGGGAATTCCCCGCCAAGATGCCACCAGACACCGACACGACATCAATGTGTTGTCAGGTGGCTATCTTGCACATGAAAGGCGCCGGGGTGGCTGAGATCATCTTACCCAACAACAGATGGATCTCAAGCCAGAGGCACACCAATCAATAGCAGATGTGTGCAGGGCAAGTCTTTCATGTCTACGTTTCTCAAGAAAAACAAAACAAGCCTGTCAAAGTGTTGACAGGCTTGTTTTTGATTAGTCCTTTGATTATACATTATCCACGAATATTTCGATCAGCTCATTAGTGAGTTACTAAAAGTTTGACTAGCAAACATAGATTAGTTTTGAGGGTTTACATAGACAAAAACTTTTTGTTGATCTGATTCTGGATTTCCTAATTCATCAAAAGTTGGCAAAGTCTCAATATCACCAAATGGAATAGCAAGCTCACGTCTAATTGAAAAATATTCAGCGTCGCTGAGCTGTCCTAAATAGACCATATTTCCAGCTTCTACTTCGCCCTGATAGCCGCGTTCTCTCTCTTCAATTTCATATTGCCAACCTCTTTGATATCTTTTTTCTGCAATAAATTCGATTTCTTCTTGACGTTCAATCTGTTCTTGCGATAGCTCCCTATTGATAGTAAAGCATCGATAACCAGTTACATCACCAGTTTCATTCCATACTGAGGCAGTCTGAAAATCAAGACCTTGCTCACGATATTTCATTTTAAGGCTAAATATCTTGTCTCCAATTTTTGAAGAGTGTACGTCATTAGAATCTCGTTCAAGGAAATCAACCTCAGTAGCTATGCCTGCATCAATATAGGCTTTCATTTGCTCGTCAATTCGTTGATTTTTTAGATTTGAACGAATACCTTCATCCCGAAGATCCCTCTGCTCACTTCTAATCCCCGGATCAACTTCAGGGAATGTGTGTCCTTCAAGTAATTCATAACTATTGTTTAAAGCCTTAAACTCTATATCGCCGTTTTGTAGAGAACCTTCTATCATTAAGTATGATAGTAGCATATATCGCCTTCCTACAACAATACAATGAATCTAGTATTCTGTTATTTATCCGAATTCGGGCGAGTTCGTAAAAACATGTGGCATCTAAAGGAAAAGAATGATTTGCATGATCTTTGTGGGTGATTATTGTTGGTTCGTTAACTCAAAATATGTAAGTTAACGGTCTTTCCACTCCGTCATATAAACCATTGCACACATGTCAACATTTTGGCCCGATTTAACCTCATCTGATCAATGGGAACAGCAAATCAAAAATGGACGGTACCTCAAAGACCTCACTCGCGGGCAAGAACAATTAGAGCGTGCTATCAATGATCAATCTGAACTTATCGCCCAAAGCACTCGGGCACAGCTCCACGCCACTACTAGAAGTACCGAGGTAGTCGCGAAAAATCTTCAAGCTGGTTTTACTAGACTAGGGAATAATCAGGAGGTGATGATTGAGCTGCTTTCACAGATCATGGGCGACAGTGCTGCTCTGGTTGAAGAAACAAAAAGAACCAATCAATATTTGGAATCCGTTATCCAAAGACTTGCGATTCCTGATAGTCAAAAAGAACGAGAATATAAACTCAAAGAAGGCTTCAAACATCTCCATAACAGCACCAAATTCCCAGACCGGTTCCATGATGCGTATCGTAACTTCAGTCAAGCTATCGAGATCGAACCGGCGGATTACTTTGCTCTTTATCGTATGGGCATAATCCACTTCTTCTCACCCCACCATGCCAATCTCACCAAGGCTGAAAACTACTTCAGACGGGCAGGGGAATATGCCCTGGCTGAGTCCAGTGATACCTCTAGACGTAGCCAGACGGCATTAGGAGGAGAAATTGCATTAAATATCATCAAAGAACACGCTGGAGATGCTTTCAATATGCAAGCCCGGTGTCAGTTTCTTTTGGGCAACGTGAGTAAAGCTTTAAATATCTGTACTACCACCGTCAGATATTTCCCTAAAAGAATCGACACCCTATTTGAAAAAGCTAGACTTGAAGTGAGACTAAGAAAAGATAATGAAGCTGCTAATACTGTAGATAAGCTCCTCAATCAAAAATTAGAGTATTGCATCTTGATTGCAAACGATAAAACTCTGGGGAACAATCCAACTATCCAGGGCCGTCTCATTGCTCGTAAAGACAAATATCGTGTGCCCGTATTGAAAGAATATGAAAAAGCGAAACAGGTCATTATTCCTCAATCAAAGGCCAAACAGACCTTTCATAATCTCGGACAGCTTTTAGCGACGAATACTCTTCTTGATTCTTTTGATGCACACAAATTAGCTAGTCAAAAACTAAAATGGACAATCCTTCATTACCCGGTTTTTCCTAATGATCCTGACTTTGGTCCAGCTGTAAAACTACATTTCAAAAACTTCACTGCCGATATAGAGGGGGATAGCTATGGAGCTGATATTAACCAATTTACCCAACATATAGCTTCAGGGCCGATCTGGAAGGAAAAAACCATTACCACTTCAATCTTTCCTTTTATCCAACAAGAACGAGACGCTCATCGTCACCTCTCTTCAATGACCAATAACTTGCGCCAAGCACGTGAAGCGACCTTTAGCCACTTGGTAAAAAATATTCCCACTCATCACCTTAAAGATATGTTCTGGGGTTCTGTCGTTGGAGCCATTATCCTCTTTGTCGTGTACTGGGCCTTACAACTCCTCAAATGGATACTGTTTGGTTGGAAAATCTTTGATTACGCCTTCAATCTCGTATTCATTATTGCTCTTATTCTATTAGCTGTGCAGATCTATGATTTCTTTACTGCCAAAAATCCAACCCTCAAACAAGGTAACGGAAGATCTCGCAAGTAATCAGAGCAGGATGTTATTGAACCTTTGCGACATCTATACTGAGTGTAGCCTGAGGGTCGTCTGAAGCAAGCTTCAAAATAAGTGAACCAGTTGAATTCCTAATCCAAGCTGATTGTCCAGGAGATAGAGTATGTATTCGGGAGCAACAATATACTTTTAGGGTACCTTTTACTCCAGTTACTTTTACTTTACGAAAATACTTGGGAAATACAATGTTGTGCTCATACTTCTTCCGTGAATTAGATGGAAAGGTAAAATCAAATGATCGCGGTTCTCGTGATCTGATAGTAGTGCTTTCTTCACAACTCTTACTATTACAGTTAATCCATACATTATGCTTGGTATTTGGTATGAAATTATCTGATTTTCTCCAATAGGCAACGCGAACCTTTACGACATCATGCTGAGAACGAAAAAAGGATACACTTTTTCCATACAGTGTACAGCCTTGCTTACAGAGCACCTTATTACCATGATACTTTGAAGTCACTAACGCATCACCTGATAGGATCTCAGCATAACGTCCTATTTTTTCACTATTACTTTTTGAAGCATCCGAATTAGCAAAGTGAATCGTATACATATTTATTTTCCGAAAATCAAGGGTTATCTCTTTATCCTGGGCAAAAGGAATCAGAATCGGTTCGTGGATATATCTATTCTCAGCTTTGTTCAGGTAACGAAGGGTAATAGTCCTACCACCTTTATCGGCAACATTCTGCACAACAGCTTTGCCATTAGAAGAACTATCCTCATCTTGTATAAACCGTGTGTAGGCAAAATTTAAAGCTATGATGACAATCGCTATAATACCAAGAGAATATAGAATTCGCATACAGAAAAACTGAAGTGAAATTAGAATACTACCCCTATCCCACAAAACCTAAGCCAATGGCTGTCAGTAAAACAGCGAAAATCACATGGAAATTCAAAGGAGTGAGAATAATAGCTGATAGAAATTATTGATAAAGTTCGAGAATTAATAGAGAGATCAGAAAAAGCGGTAAATTCAGCTTTGGGAATAACGCTTTACTCATTTCATGTCAATTCTGAAAATCTCTGATCGAATTTTCCAGGTAAAATTAAAGTATGTGAATGCCTTCATTCTCTTGGAAGATAATGGATTAACCATAGTCGATACTGGCTATAGTGGTAGCTTTAAAACACTTCTCAAAGGAATAGATCAATTGGGATTTTCTGGAAAAAATGTGAATCGAATTATTGTTACCCATTGTCATCCTGATCATACTGGGGAACTACATCAAGCGAAAGTATACTTTAATGCCCCGGTATTTATGCATACCAATGATGCTGAATTGGTAGAAGAGGGTCGGGCTGGAAGAGTGCCTTATGTAGTTACACCAGGAATAATAAATCGATTGGTATACCTTACAAAAATACAAAGAGTGCCTATAAATATCGCTCCAACCCCCGTTGAAGAAAAACTCAATAGCGGTGATGAAATTTCTCTGTTGGGTGGTATCTATATAGTTCATACACCTGGTCATTCATTAGGCCATATTTCACTCTTATTTAAAGAAGAAGGTATACTAATTGCCGGAGACATATGCGCTAACGTCATGAAGTTGGGTCTCTCCCCAGTGAACGAAGATCCCGAAATAGCTATACAATCTATTTATAAAGTAACTCAGTTTGATTTTCATAAAGCTTGTTTCGGTCATGGTAAACCGATATGGGAAGATGCGAGAAGGAAATTGAAAGAACAGTTCTTAAGATAGCATCTCCAAGGACGTAATCATCTTACCTTCTGTGGTGATTACTGAATTGTCAACAAAACGTACAATTCGAGGATCAACTTCCTCTTTGATTTTTTTCATAGCGGCTTCTTCATCAGCAACTTTTTCCAACAACCCTTTTCCGGCAATCATTGCTCCATCTCCACGAATACCACAGAAATTTCCAATAAAATATGAATGCCAATGTTTCGTAATGCCAGAGTAAAGGGTAAACATTGATTTGATATGAGGCTTATCCGCCATCTGTAGATGAAGAAAAAGATAAGGCTCACGAAAACTATACTCACCTGTCCACGCTATTCTAAAATTAAAATCATTAGGGGTAATTACAATTAATTCTACTTTTCGAGGATAGAAGATGATAAGCCCTCGATTGAGATTATTTACTGATTGCGTAAAGTAATTAAAAACATACCATGCTACTGGTTCTCGTATATTGGTACCATTCATTTGAGAATTTCCTGTGTCATCAAAAAGAATGTCGTCATTGACTTCATCATATGTCAGATTGTATGTCTTAAATATATCTGTCAATACTTGTCGAAGGTCTTTTCCACCAACTCTTTCAGTTCCTTTGTTCTGATGATATTTAATGTTTCGAGCTTTGGATAAATAACGATAATTGATTGCTTCTCCAATCTCACCCATATAGATGCGATGTTTATCCTTAAGACTTTTAATACTTTTATCAATGAGCCGGGAGGCTTCTTCCAACGTGAGATTCTGTAAGTTTTGATGCTGCTTTCCCATTGTAATTAAGATAGGTAAAAAGGCAGTTTTTCAAAATATTCTCAGAATATTCTGAAAAGAAAATCATTCTGGTAACTATTCTCATTGATGGCGTAAGTAAAGAATGTTGATTCGGTTTTTAGAAGTAGAAAAAAAAACAATTCAACAGCTTTTTGTTCTTTGCCGTTCGTAATTTCTATTAAAATCTCAATGCACTTTTTATCTGTTGCCAAATTCTATAGAAAAATGGAAACTCAGTTTCGATGGCAGGGAAGGTCATATCGATTTCGCTATTAGTAATATCATTCTTCGTCTCATAAGCTGTGACGAATTCGGTCATTAGTTCGGTAAACTCTGCTTGAGTTACGTGAGGGGCAAGGTGAGGTGTGGTGTCAGAGCTAAGGAGATGGTATAGGTAGTCATCTACAGAGTATTTTCCACATTGATAAGTTTGAATCTTTTGGTTGTTGAAAGTAGTAGGAAAAATAAAACTCTGTCCATCCTTAACGGAAACAACTTTATTGAAATCAGTATACTTTGATTCATTCTTAAAAGATGAAGTTTTCATCTTTTTGTAAAGCTTAACATCTTGTGGCCCGCCCCAAAGCGCAACTACGTATTGAGCCTTTATTGTATTAAGATTGCGTGGTGATAGAGAGTTATTATTTGCAGGCTGTTGATGGATTTCTTCACCCAAATCTAAGTCTAAATTAAGTAGCAGACCGCCATGAGCGTATTCATATATCCACTGGCCTGAAGAGGATTCAGTGGTAGAAATACCAGGTGGTTCGCATGATTGTAGAGGGCTCAGTGCATAAGTAGTTACGGGTGTGAGAGGAATTATTAGGATAAATAATAAAAATGCGAACAGTGTTTTTTTTGACATGCAGTATATTTTATGATAAATATATTTCAAAGTAAAGCTCCTCTGCGGAGCATTTTTTGTTCTCTCATATAAAAGAAAATATTTGGTCTTATGAAGAAAGTAACTTTATGGTTATTCATGGTATTGGTTGGTTTCTGTCTTGATATCAATACTTCATCTGCGCAGACGGGATGTGGAATTAATCCACCCTCGTCAATCGCTGCGATAGCAATACCTGGATCACAAAAGATTACCATACCGGTAGCTTTTCATGTGGTGCTACCTCCGGGTGATATTGCTGCCAATAATTGGGTGGTCAAATGTCAAGATTTGTTGGCTAAAATGAACCAACAATACAATGATATTGATCCCACTGATATTATAACGACGCCATATTACACCTCTCAAAAAAACGCTGCATTAAATGGCAACATGAATATTGAATTCGTGATGGCGGCAGTCTCTTCATTTCCAGGTGGAGGAGGTGTAATGACAGTCCCTTCCACTCAGATCTACCGTGCCCCCGATGGTACAGCTGGTTGTGTGAATCCTAGTGCAGATAATGTTAAATCGTCTACCACAGGCGGTAGTGATGTTGTTGAGCCTGATCAATTGCTCAATATTTGGGTTTGTGATTTAAGAGGTTGTCAGATTGATCCTGATATCAATGATTACCCGTCCATCGGTGGTTACGCTGAATTCCCTTGGTGTGGCTCAACCAACTCATCTCTGGATGGTGTGGTCATTAATTATCAATCAGTGTTACAGCTCACTTCAACTCCAACTCATGAGGTAGGACATTGGTTGGGACTGTTACATACCTTTGGTAAGAATGGTCTTCAAAATAGTGATCATGTTGATGATACAACACCAGAAGGTTGGTTAGGGGGGAAGTCTATTTCAGATGGCTACAATTGTGCTAACTCTAGTGAGCCATGGCCACTGTCATCGGTGGGTTTTCCTCTTCCAAAAATTTATCCAGCAATGGCTATGAACTACATGTCCTATGCTAGTGATAATTGTTTGAGTATGTTCACCAATGGACAGGTAACTAGAGTACGTGAGTCAATTAGAGCTTATCGACCGTTGTTGGAATATACAGATGTAATGTTCGAACCCAACGAATCTGCTGCTGCAGTAGAGATGGCAGGTCATCAGGCCAATATTACTCATCCTGCTGTTGGTACTGCGAATTCTGGGATTAATGAACTGCGTGCTTACGTTGACTGGACGAATGGTGATAAGGATTTCTATTACATTGACCTCTATGGTGCGACTACCGATGGAAAGCTGACCGTCAAATTACTTGGCGAGCCAGATCTTGATGTAGTGGTTACTGATCTCAATGGCAATGTTTTGTCCTCACGTCAGACGAGTGGTGGCAAGCTGATAGACTATTGTCTTGATGCAGCTTTGGCTACATGTAATGGCTTGATCATTCAGGTAGTAGAGACGGGAAACTTTGGTGGATCGACTTCGGCTCAGCCCTATACGCTGCGCTACTATTGGTCACCCAATGCAACCTGTACTGCAACCAACACCTCCGGTGGGGGAGCGGGTGCGCCTGTGACCTTGTCGGCGAGTTCGTTGACGTCATGTCCCGGTGGGCAGATTGTGCTGACCGCGACGGGCGCTGCCAGTTATGACTGGAAAGATGCGAACGGAGCGGTCTGGTGTGCAGGGTGTCCGAGCCCGCAAACGGTAGATTTGCCCTCTAGCGGTAGCTCGGCAACCTACAAAGTATCAGCCGATAACACCAACTGTGACGAAGAATCGGTAACCATTACCCTCAACCCCAATACCATGACACTCTTTCCTGGTAGTACCAGGACAATACAGTCTGGTAACAGCACCACAATTGATGCTGGAGTAGTGGGTGGTAATGCGCCAATCACGTATCAGTGGGAATGGCTGGGCAACAACACGGCTACTGGTGCCAACCAGACCGTTAGCCCATCCGTAACAACCAGATACTATGTCACCGCGACTGATGCGACCGGATGTCAAAAGACCAGCTCACAGCTCGTCAATGTTGTGGGTGGAACGATTGCAACCTGCGCCAGTGGTAATCCTCATGATGAGCCAGCCACGGCGGCCTCATTTACACCAGGAACAGCTACGAGCAATGTAGCGGGCATAGCCGGGATTACCTGTGCTACCGTTACCACCGCTCCAGCGCGACCTGCGTGTCAGGCCAATGCCAAGGACGTATGGTTTGTGGGTGATGTCGCTACGACCGAGACGTATACCATTACGGCGGCGGAAGTAGGCAATACACCCAGCAATGATCTACGAATGGCGATCTATACTGGTCCCAATGCTAATGCACTGACGTTGCAATCATGCAATTTTACCAATGCGGGCAATACCTCGACAGCGACTCTGGCAGCCAATGCCGGAGACAAAATCTGGGTGCGTGCTTGGGACAATGCCAATGCCGATGTGGTGATTAGTGTGACCGCACAGACAACAGTTGCACCAGGTCCACTACCTGACCTGACGTCAGTAGGGGCACTCACAGTGACGACGTTGCCCAGTGCCAGTACAGCCAATGGTCTGACCATACTGGATGTCAATGGCGCTACCGGTGCAGCCGGAGCCCATTACACCGATGTGTGGTTCGTACCCAGTACGTTTACGACGCCGGGTGTCTTTCCTCGCGATCAGGCGATCCGCGTATGGCACGTTCAGGTACCAGGTCTAGCTCCTTCAGGCAATTACAATTATGCCTTTACGGGAGTAGACATGACCGCCTTTAATCTGCCAGTGGGATCCTATGTGGTCCACGTATCGACTGATGCCTCGGGACAAGTCACCGAGAGTAACGAGACCAACAATTGGTCCGTGATTACTCAGGCGGCTTCGACTGTGATTGAAGTGGTAACGGTGACAAGCCAGACATCTCCGGAAGGGGATTTGTTTGTGTCTGATGTGTCGCTCGACAAGAGCTCATACACACCAGGCGAAGCCGTGGCCATGGATTTTACCGTTGATTATGGCGCTGGTTCAAACTTCCAAGGTAATACCGGGGGAGGCAAGCCAGTAACAAGCACGAGGAAAATGATGGCCGTTGATCCTAATGTGAGAGTATATTACTCAATCAATAGTTCGACGCCTGATTCGACCAGTGACTTGTTGGTTGCGACCACGCAACTGTCCAACATGACCACCGGCTCTAGCCAATCCAGTACGCTCAATTTTACCCTACCGACGCAAGCTCAGCTGGCGACGTATGGTGTGATACCAGGCGCCAATGGAGCCGCCAATCAAGGCAAGCTCTGGCTGATGGTCGATCACGAAGATGTGATCCCTGAAGCTCCGGATGATTGGAATAACGGTGCGGCAGTCAATTACAACATTGTCTCGAGTCCAACCCGAGCTAACTATGCCCTTACTGCGGTAGGAGCAGGTACCTCGGGAGCTGGTCCAGGAGTGATCGAGCCGGGTGAATCCTTTGGGATTACCTTTACGGCGATCAACAATGGGATTGCGGATGCGTCTGATAGTCTGGTAGTGAGTATTTATCTTGGAACACAGCCGACCGTCGCTGGTACCCAGCAATTGGTCGGTACCAAGAAATTTGCTCCGCTAGCTGTGGGACAATCACCTCCGCCCAATGCATCGAGTGTGCCCTTTGCGGTACCATGCAATTTTGTGCCAGGTGACATTTACTTTATGCGTCTGGCGCTTGATCCCAACAATGATGAAGTCGAAATAGACGAGGTTGACAATGATGGCTTTGTAGAATGGGTCGTTGATCCTACCTACACGCCGACCAGTGCAACTGTCTTTACCTTGGCCCCGACCACAACCTGTGTGGGAGCGCCGGTAGATCTGGCAGTGAGCAGTGATTATCTCGTCAATACGCCGACCAATACCGTCTGGGACTTTGGCGATGGGACTGTGCTATCGAGTGGCAATGCCATCTCGCGTCAGCATACCTACGCTACAGCCGGAACGTATACGGTAACCGTGACGATCAATGGCGGACAGTGTAATAGTGCGGGAACAGTAATTACCCATAGTATTAACGTCAATCCATCCGCGGCTAGCCAGGTCAGTCTGACCAATGTATCTGATAGTGAATTGTGCCTTGGTACAACATTGTCGGTTGCGGCTTCGAGTGTGGCAGGGATTGACTATCTGTGGGACTGGAATGATGGTACCTTTGCTACCACAGCCAGTGCTACGCATACCTACACTGATCCAGGTACCTATGATGTGTCATTGCTGGTCAGTGATAACAATGGTTGTGAAGCGGCGACCTTTGATACCACGATAGTGGTCAAGGTGACGCCGCGTCCGGTACCGGAGTTTTCGCTGCCTCTGATACGTTGTGTTGGTCTGATGGATACCGTCTTTACCAATACGCCGTCTAGCAGCCCATATATTTGGGATGATGGACAAGGTAATGTAACGACTACCAGCTTTCCTGGGATTTATCCAACGTACTCAACACCGGGAACGTATACCTTGATGCTCACAGCCTCTGATGCTTGTGGGGTAGAGGATACCGCGGTATTTATTACAGTTGTATCAGATATTGGATTGAGCGCGATAACGATTCCAAACACTGGAGCTGGTAGCGCTGATGGCGAGATTGATTTAATCGTCAATGGTGGTTATGCGCCATTTATCTATGATTGGAGTAATGGGGAAACCACTGAAGATCTTGATAGTCTAACAAACGGAATATATATCGTTTCTGTCAGCGACCAAGTTGGTTGCTCATCTATTGATTCTTTTACTGTTAACTCAACAACTTTTCCCGTCTCCTGGCTCTCCATCACCGCAAATGCTATTAATACTACGGATGCTGAAGTCGAATTGGTAGGCGTATTCGACCAAGACAATGAAGAAGTAACATTGGAATACTCTAGAGACGGAATCATCTGGAAAGAGATAGAACAAAAGACTATTTCACCAGACATTGGCATTGCATATCCAGTTACTTTTATACACTATGATGCAGCGGTAGGCACTAACTATGCAATATATCGTGGAAGAGGAACCGATCAAGATGGAAACTTTAACTATACCCCCAAAGTTGAGGTCTACTGGAAATACAATGAGTTTTCTCTTCTTAATATATTTCCTAATCCTGCTCATGATCAAATTAATATTCACTACACTCAGGAGAATAAACGCCGAACAGTAGTGAGTGTATACAACATGGTTGGACAATTAGTGTCCCAGAAGAGTCAGATCTCTAATCATAGCGGGGCAGAATCATTCTCAATTGATACACAATCATTTCCCGAAGGAATATATCTCATCGTATTGAGTAATGATAAAGATCGTCATCATATGAAGTTTGTAGTCGAGCATTAAATTCTTTTAGATGACTAGCTCATCAAGGGAAATCAAAAGTCGACCTTTAGGGGTCGGCTTTTTCTATATAACTAAGTGAAAGAAATTAAAAAAATGTGTAGTCCAAGAGTATTAATCCAAATAAGGTTATTCTTCATTGCTGAAATCATTCGATCAACTCCTCTATCCGAAGGGCCCACGATCTTACCTAAATCAAAGATCTCCTATAATCTTCTTATCACAAGGAGTTTCTACAACAGATTGTGACTGGGAAATATTTACCTAAAAAGGAGGGAGGCTTTTTACCTATTCATTGAAATGGGCAAAGAAATTAAATGTCAGCATTTACTAACTGATACATGTCTTGAGACTGTTTCATTACAAATGATTTGAAGTAGATGTGATATCAGTTCTTCAGACAAAAAGAAAGAACGAATTTCTGTAAGGGTAATAGATCTAGTAAACTCCATTAGAAATTTCTACCAGGTTTCAGTCTGATTGAGGAGGGGTACTTTGGCTATCCTCTAGCTTATTTAGGAATAGCTTATCTATGGGTACCTCCAGACCTTCTGCAATTAGATGTGCATTCCAAATCGACGTATTAATATCTCCAGCTTCTATTCGTTGAATCTGCCTAATATCCATATAAGAGCGGTCTGCCAAATCATGTTGCGTTAGCCCTTTTTGGTTTCTTAGCTCCTTCACTCTTTTCCCAAAAGTATCTAAAAATAGCTGTATTTCATCCTGAGGGCCCATGCAGGGCAAGATGAGGGAAATATAAAATTAAAAATACGACATATTTGTCGCAAAAAATTGATTTAACTATATTCACAGGAAAGTTAGTCGAGTTCTTTGCGGTATGGAATAATTAGAGTGATTTTATGGAATTACTCGGGATCAACATTGAAATAATACTACTGATAATCCCTATTGTCTTGGGGTTAGTAGAATTGAGACGAAATACAAAGCTACGCTTAGCTGATTTTCTGGTGAGAAAATTTGAAGGTTTTCAACGTGATCGCCAAGCTATGCTTGATAATCCGCGTATTCTCACTCTGCTTGCTGAGGAAAAAGGTATCCCAAAAGATGACTACTTGATGCGATCAATCAATACTTTTCGGATTAATAAAGCCTTCGAGAACTATTATCTACACAAGAAAGGACATATCGAGGGTGAGTTATGGGAGCGAGATAAAAAAGATATTTATCGATTATTCACCAATGAGTCAATTCTAGAGCGTTGGGAAGAAGTTAAGCAAGTTCACTCAACAGACTTCCAAGCATTTATTGAAGAGATAATTCAACATAAAGTAAAAACAACAAGAAAAGATCAAACAGATGAAAGTTAAAATTATTCATGCGACGTTGGGCTGCGAAGATTCTTCATGCCCTACGATTTACCAAAATGACCTGGAAGATTATCTCATCCAGGGTTTTATTTTGGACACAAAAGTCAAACTAGCTCTAGACATACCTGAGGGCGAAGATGCTGTAGTTGTCCCGAAAGGATTCATGGAGCGATATATCGCCAACCGGATTCATATGGTGTGCAAAACTACTTACCCAACTTGTGAAGACACTAATTTTATTTCACCTATCTCACAAAATAGTGCTGGAGATTATTATGTCCAGGGACATATTCTAAATTCAGAAGATAAAGTTAATTTGAATATACCTGAAGGTGAAGATGCAGTCGTTATACAGAAAGAGTCTATTGAGCAATATATTGCTTTGCGGATTACTATGGCGCTCAAGCGTAGAACACTTGAGCTAGTTACAGATTAATACATCTGATAACCACCCCACTTGAAAGCCTGGATGTAGTAGTCCAGGTTTTTAGTACAATAATAGCCCCCACCAGAAATGGGGGCTATTACACCTATTTTTAACTAATGCTCACAGTAGGTTAACAGCATAGCCAAAGGGTTGGCTATGCTCAACCAGGCAAGACTAATCCTCAAAAAGAGTTTTAGAGAATTTTACTGAGATGAAAAAACCTTCTGGGCACTAGGGGTTGTACAATCATTCGCCTCAGTAATCCTCTTAGCTAAATTAACTCTATCTTCTTTATATTCATCAGCCTCCTTACAATTTCGTGGTACTGCAGTAATTGGCCATTTTGCTACAAACTCGTCTAATGCCGTTTTTATCTCTTGAGCACAATCACTAAGTTTTTCAGATTTAACTCCACTATCAACAATCCCCACAGTTGATGTAAGAGCGGCTGTCGTTAGGCTTGTAATTTCAGCTACCTTGGCTTCGCTATCTGAGTCTGCAATTCCGACGACTCCGCCAGTTAATCCTATGGCAGTCCCAATGATCGTCAGTATATTTGAGTTATTCTTCTTTTTCTTTGCCTGATTTTGAAATTGAACTATATCTCTTCTGTAGCTATCAAGGAATGAATTCAAATCTTCTTTCCACACATCCGCGTTAATATCATCGCAATCACCCTCTAACGCGCTCATTGTCAAGCTATTTCTTTCAACTAAAAGAGTTTGTGTACTTATTTTTTGAGAAGTTGGAGCACACCCTGAGATATACAATATAGATGAAGGCAATAAAGCTATTAAAAGGATGGCACTGAAACGTATCTTATTCATTTTGTCTATATTTTGTCCAAATGTATAAAATATATTATTAATGAAAAAATATTTTTACCGGGACTATAAATAGAATGATTTTATATCGGTCTATGAAAAATATTCACAAATGGAGGATAAAGAATAGGCAGATTAGAATTGGTATCATTAAAAATTAGGCTACCCTACTTCCTATCTTCTTTAATCATACCCGTCTTAGAAATAGTATAAGATTTGCCTTCAAACAGTACTTTCATTTTCATCCAAACTTCATCCACAATGTCTATCTGCCGGTTTCCACTTATGTTCTTTACGGTTAGTTTGCCTTTCAAGGTGAAGCCTCTAATTGGCACTATCTCTTTGGTTGCTTTATTAATCAAATGACCCTCTTTGAGATCATAATACTCCTGAAGTATTTTCTCCGCCTCTAACTTATGCAGCTGCTTTTTAAAAGTCGCGATGTAATGATTAAGTGGGGTGTCTTTGCCATCTTTTTGCCTTAAGATTAAAAGATGTGGTGGTAGAGATGAGAGCTCTGGTTTTCGTGGATCAAACGTTATACTCAATATCTCGGGGCGACTTCGTTCAACCTTGTTCATAACGATGAGCGTCCCGATTTCAAAGCTCGGTTCTTGCGCCTCTTTCTTTTGATCCTTTTCATCTAGCTCGCTGAGCACCGTCAGGTCTATGTTTTTATACTTAGCAAACAACCTTGCATCCTTGGTAAAACCCTTTTGAGAAACGACTACACCCTTATGGATTCTGGCGTCTTCAATAACACAGACCAATTTCATAACGACGTCTTTGTTTACCGTTTTTTTCCAGTGTTTACATTCTATGGCTATCAAGTAGTCATTATCTCCATCATTGTAACTGATCAGCACATCTATTTGATGGAAAACGCCTGATGTGCCTTTTACTTTACAATCTTTCCCATGCCCAACGATCTTAACTCCCTTTTTATGGCCTAGGGTCTCGTAGATGTATTTGGTTACGTCTTCATATTCTTCCCAGTTCATAATGTCAGTGTTGTTTCAAGTCCTTCATGCTGCAAGAAAAGTTAAGAGGAAATTCCCGGACTTCAATATCTTCAGTTCACACAAAGAAAACCCTGGACTCAAGAATCCAGGGTATGTGAGGTTTATGGCAAAATGTATTCTACAGCTCGCTTCGCCTTACTCGCCGCCTGAAAGATGAACTTCTTGTCATCTTTGAGCTTGCTCAACCAGCCTTGGATGTAGGCGGTAGAGTTGGTGAAGGTGGCGGGATTATCAATCCCAACCACCCGACAGAGAAAGGCCGCTCCGATCTCAGCCGTCAGCTCTTCCTGGGAGTAGATCAGTGAACCAAATTTCACTGTTCCCATCACTTCTTCGCGCATCAGCCTCGATACATGCCCAGTACTGTGTACCAGCTCATGAAAGAAGGTCGCATAGTAGGCTTCAGGACTCTCAAATTGATTGAGTACCGGCATCTGCACGGTATCAATGGGTGGAGCATAGTAGGGCTCGCTACCACCGAATCTGATTGTAGGTGGATTAGGGATGCTGGCAATGATCCGTTCACACTGATCAAGCTGATCGTGAGTATGAGGAGTCTCTGGTAACTGAAAGTCTATCCCTTCAATATCTGAGATATTGAAGACCCGATAATACCGGGCAAAGAAGAGCTTGGTCAGATCGTCCTGACCAAACCTATCTTCATCTACCACAATATTGCCTTCCTGGTCCTTGTAGGAAATCTTCCAGTACACTATCGGAAGACTCTTGGCTTCACGTCTGACTTTACCGCCCAAAGCATTGGCTTGTTTGAGGGTGATAAAGTAGGGGACTTCATACGGACTAAGATTAGTCAGAATGGCGTTAATACCGGTATAGATATGCTTGGTAACGTAGTTTCTGGCATAACCTACCCCTTGCCAGGTCTTTCTCCAGGGAATCCGTCCTTGTTCCAAGGCTTTCACAATCTGATCAGTAATAAACTGATACACGTCTACGGTCTGACCAGTCTTCTGGCCAGCTTGTCTTTGCTGTCTCATGACGATAAATTTTTGGTGAAAAAATGGAGATCAGCTTTCTGACAAATGAAAAGAACGAGGAATCTTCAGAATCCTCGTTTAGTCGCCGAACGCTTCACTTGCTTTTCAGTATACCTTAAGATGAAGCCCAGTTTCAGATCAATATGTGAATATTTTGTTTCGATTAGAGCTAGGTATAGGTGGGTGGATCGAACCTTTTCTTTATTGAGCCGAATTATACCTTATAAGAAATTAATTTCCTTTTTCTCAAAAGAGTCAACACCGAGTGTAGTCGTGCCTATGAAGATTTCAAAAATTACCATTAAAGGCTTCCGCAATTTTAAGGATGCAACTATTAACCTTGCACAACAGGCCCTGATCATAGGTCCAAATGATATTGGAAAAACAAACTTTATTCGGGCATTTCGCTTGTTGCTTGATCCTGGATTATCCTATCAAGATCTCAAACCTGATGATTCTGACTTTTACGTGCATGAGCAAACAGACGCCATCGAGATAACACTAAAACTAATTGATGTTACGGAAGACTGCCTTGTAGCAAAGTTAGGTAAGTATTGTAGCGATACTCACGAAGTATTTCTGAGATATGAAGGATTCCGGGGCAACAATGACGAACCATTTCGAATCAGCGCGTCTCCTGATGGTACTAATTTCACTCCGATCAGTCGTCCTGATTATCTACGTGTTCTTAACTTGAGGTACATTGATAGTAACCGGGATCTATTCGATTACATTCGCCGAGAAAAGAAAAACCTCTTAGAAGATGCAAAGACTTTACGGACCGATCAGGCGGTAGTCGATGCCGACGACACCAAACAAGCTGAGCTTAAAAATAAGCTAGGAGAAATAAATAGCTTGGTAAAAGAACTCTCCTACATTCAAAATTCAACTGACCATCTCAACACTGAATTGGAGAAGCTCGCTTACCACCATCATGGGAATAAAGTAGTATTCGAGGTGGTTGAAGCTGAGGCAAAGGACTTCATTGAGAATATTAAGTTGGCCAACTCGGTTAATGATAACCAATTATCGATTGGAGGGGCTGGTAGAAATAATCAGATCTACTTTGCTTTGTGGGCTACGAAGAATAAGATCCAGGAGGACTTTGATAAAGAGGTAACCATTTACTGTATAGAAGAACCCGAAGCCCACCTTCACCCTCACCAACAGAGGAAGCTTGCCAGTTATTTCGTTAACAATACTTCGAGTCAACTTTTCATCTCAAGCCATTCTCCTCAAATAGCAAGTGAGTTTTCTCCTGACTCGATTGTAAAGCTATACAACAATAAACCCGATACAAAGGCTGCGAGTGATGGGTGTGGTCAAAATATCGGAGGTGCAGTCATTGATTTTGCCCACCGGATGAATATCCTTCCAGCAGAAGCCTTCTTTTGTAGTGCTGTATTACTGGTTGAGGGTGTTTCTGAAGTTATGTTTTACAAGGCATTAGGTAGCCAAATAGGGATTGACTTAGATTTCTATAATATCAGCGTGCTGAGCGTTGAAGGAATTGGATTCGAGGCATACATAAAGCTATTCAATTCGTTAAATATACCTTGGGTGATTAGAACAGATCTAGATGTAATTAAAAAGAATAATGGGAATCAGTACGCAAGGGGTATTTCTGTTGGAAAAAATATTTACAATGCCAATGGTGTAGAAGTTGAGGAAATCAAGAACCAAATTGATTCTGCTTTCCAGACTGTTAATGACATTGATAACCCGGATGATCCTACAGTGGAAACCGCAATAAATGGTTTTAGGGATGCCTTTTGTAAAATTGACTTCTATCTGGCAAACAAAGACCTGGAATCAGATTTAGTTAATTCGCCACTGAAACAAGCTATTGAAAATCATTATGGTACAGGTAAAACTGATGATCAATACGTTAAGCTGATGTCAGCCAAGAAGGGTGTAAATATGTTTGGGTTCCTCAGCGCAAAATCTGGGGAGTTAAACGCGCTTGAAACCGAAAAAGTTGTAGAGCCATTAAAGCGTTGTAAGGAAATTGTTGAAGCGCAATGAAGAAAAAGACACCAACCGATGAACAATCCAACGTAATCAACCATGACAGCAGTTGTGTTGTCGTGGCGGCCCCTGGGAGCGGTAAAACCTATACGATTTCAGAGAAAATCCGCGGCATCCTCAAGGATCTTCCTCATTATATGGGGGTAATCGCCATATCATACACTAACAAAGCTAGCGCAGAACTACAACACCGTTGTATTGGGGACGGCCTTGATAAGAAGGGTTCATTCTTCGGGACTATTCATAAATTCTTCATTTCTGAAATCATTATCCCTTTTGGAAAAATGATTTTCGGCCCTCCCGCAAATGAGTTTGAAATAGTTGAAAGGAAGGCCTTAGGTGACGAATGGAAAGAGAAATTAAATGCACTACCGGAAATCCAGAAAGATGAAGACATATTAGAGGGACACGTTGAGGCGTTTAAAGGTCTGTACCAAGAAGGTGTTCTTGTACTTGAGTCTATTGGATTCTTGGCCCTCCATGTCTTCAAAAGTTCAGCCGCTTGTAGAAACTACATCAAAGCTCGATACTCCCACATTTTTGTGGATGAATATCAGGATTCAAAGCGTGATCAACATGAACTGTTCCTTGAACTTCATCAACTAGGAATCAAGGCAATCGCTGTTGGCGATATTAAGCAAGCAATTTTCAGTCTGCCCGAATGTATTAAGGAACTTAATGAACATGATGATTTCGCTGGATTCAACCTATCGCTAAATCATAGGTGTCATAGATCAATCAATAACTACGCGTGGTATTTTTTTACTGGTCAGGACTTGCGTGGAGAGCATCCGAAAGAAGATGCTGATATCCGAGTTTTTGAAAAACAGGTAACAGGATCTGAAGTCGATATTGCCAAATGGCTCAATGACGCAATACCGCAATACATGGGAAAGTTCGGTGTGCAAGACAGAAACCAAGTAGCAGTGTTGGTGCATCAAAACATCAAATTTGATGTTTTGGCTTCAGGGCTGGAAATCAAATTCAAGGTTTCAAGGAAAACTCCTCTTTCGGAAAGAGCAGATGCTCCAGCCGGATTATTCAATCGCATACTGGAGCATCTTGTATCCGGTCAAGTGTCTCGGTATGGAACAATTGAAGAGTTTATCTGGCGGGATCATCAGCCGGTAAGAGCCCATAAGGCAGATAAACTTATTAAGGATCTTAAGGAAAAATTTGATGGTGGTGAAAATCTGCTCAATCATATTGACCTTTTTAAAGAGGTTGGCGAGCAACTTTTACCACATGAAGATCCCCTTGAAGCCATAGAAATACTAAAGGTTAGCCTGAATGACGATCCAGAATTGGAAAGATATATGTCCGCTAAGAAGGATCAGGTGAATATTATGACCCTCCATAAATCAAAGGGGCTTGAGTTTGAGATCGTCTTTCACTTGGATCTGTATGAATGGGGTCTTCCTGCAAAAAAAGTTGTAGATAAATCTACTAATCCCTGGACTACGGAATTTATTCGCCTACAGCAAGACGGTTCCTTACATTTCGTAGGAATTACAAGAGCTAAACAGTGCGTTGTACTTTGCACCAGCACAAAACGGCATAAGAAAAAGTATCAAAGCACAGAGATTGAAGTTAAGGATGGAAGGCCTTCAGAGTTTTTATGGTGGCGACGAGACCCTGAACTTCAAGAAATGAGGAATGATAGCCCATTTTAAGCACTTATTCAAGATCAGAGTTGGGGGCTAGGTCATATCAGTCATAAGTGTATCTAGTGTATAAAAGTAACTGGTTAAGCGTAATAATTAAGTTAAGGGGTTTATATCATTTGAATCTAAGTATAGGGTTCGAAGAATGTCCCGTTCAGCCCGCCCTATGGGAAAGTAGCAGTACTTCATCCCTGAAAGCCCTTGTTTTTCAAGGGCTTTTTTAGGTTCGAAGCTATCAATTTTGGCCCTATTCTTCTCATACAGTTCTCGGAACACTAAATACGGTTTTTTGAAGTAAAATAAGGGTTTTCGGTCTACAATCACTAGGTTCGAAGCAACTTCAGAAATTACTGACTTTACCTCCGAATTATTCAATTTTGATAGATCATTAGGGATATTGGAAGCTATAGAGAGATCGCGAAACACCTTACCTTTCCATGCTTGCTTTTTATCTTCAGACTGAAGGCTATCTTCAGTTTTTATCAGTGATACTTCCAGATCAGCCTTATACTGAAGGAAGGTTCGTTGGTCAATCTCTCCTTCGATTCTCATCTTGATGAGATTGGCTAGGCTCTTTTTATCCTGGGTATGCTTCTGATGAAGGGTTTCCTTGATTTTTAGGTTTGGTGAACCTTTTACGTTTTCAATCGATTTCTGTATGAGAACGGCAACCCGCTTAGGGATAGAGATTTTTCTGAGTTCTTTAGTTATCTTTTCTTCAAGGTCCTTTTCTTCTATACAGGGCTGAGAACATGGACCCACGTTTTTGGTGCAGCGATAGTATGTTTTATCCACTACACTGGGATTTATCATCTCAGAAATATTAGTCTGACATACAGGGCAGTTTGATTCAGTCTTGGCAGAGAATTTCTTCTTACACCGGGTACAAATGACCTGAAATTTGTGTTCAGCAGTAATATGTCCACCACACTCACCACAGCTAAACGGTCCTCTGTACCGAAATTCATACTTCTGTGAGCCACGAATGCGATTACCACGTTTGCCGAGCAGAATCTGAACACGCTCATACTCTTCCAGGGTAATCATACGCTTATGTTTCCCCTTATGGCGAATCACCCCTTCTTCACCATGATTCCAGTCAAAATACCCGGCATAAAACTGGCTATTAAACATCCGGTAAAAGACACTTTTACTAAGTGGTTTACCCATTGAGTTAACCAATCCAATCCGATAGGCTTCTTTTTGTAGTTCACGAATACTCCACTGACCGGAGAGCATGAGTTCCCACAAATGTTTGACCAGGTCATATTTTTTCGGATCAGGGATAATTTCTGGTTCTCCCAACTTATACCCCGCATTATGGATATATCCCAAAGCAACTTTGTTGTTAGGGTACCAGCCTCGCTTCGCTTTCATAGATAACCCCCGAATAACGTCAGCGCTAAGGTTCTTGACATATTCATTGGCAATCCCAAACTCGACCTGCATCATCAGGACGTTATCCGTAGGTTTGTAATCCTGGCCATGAGTTTGGATATGCTTAATGACGCTTCGTTGAAGGAGCCAACTTACTTCACCTGCGTCAATAGGATTACGAGCTAGTCGATTAAGTTTCCAACACAAAAGGCCATCAGCTTCACCGCACTTAATCCGGTTCATCATGTCATTAAACGCAGGACGTCCTGGCTGCTTGGCTGATTTTGATTCGGTTATGATGTCAGTAATAGTAATGCCACGTTGTTTGGCAAGTTGGGTCATGACTTCAATTTGATCGGGGATAGAAGCCATTTGGCGATCTTCTGAATCGCTGGATTTCCTGGCATAGAGGAAATACCGTACACTTTCATATGTTTGCATATGCTTGAAGTGCTATCGGGTTGTGCTCATAATTAAGCATATCACATAACGATACGCTGTCACGTTATACCGTCACTATTCCCAGTTTGCAATGATCTTTTTGGGGATTGTGGGATATACTTAAAGTCTTGGTTGAAACTTATGGTTGCCATCCTTAACAGCACCATAAATCCATTCTGGTCGGGTAGAAAACTCCTGATTGCGTATCATCTTTTACGCCAAAATCCCAAGCAGAGCATTCCTTTATCGGATCTCATCTATCCCATTAAGTATCCGCATACGGTTATCACTCATTCATGGGAAGCCTACCGCACCTTCATCTGTTTGCTCAACTTGACTGACATTGGCATCACTATCAAAAAGGTTATTCTTGATCCGCTCTTTTACGCTCACGGAGACTTTGATACCAGATGGAATCTCCATGAGGTACCAACCGATTTTTCTCCTGAAGATGTCTATACCATTATCTCTGGCCCTTTTGCTGATCACATAAATAAGGAGGGAAATGGAGAATTTATTCTGATCAAAAAACCACTACCCATCTCAATCCAGAATGCTTTGCGAGCACCTGGATTTTTTCATTGCCTCATAGATGTTGAGAAAAGAAAACTTAGAAAGACACTGACTACCTATTGCCGAGACTACAAAGCTGGACGTCTTAATGGAAGGAAAAGTGTCTTTGGTTATGCATTCACTAACCGATTACTGGAGAAGTTTTTCAAAACCCTCACCTTCAGACAAGGTAAGCACTTGGCGTATACCCTGGGTTCACGAACCACCAACTCTGGTAAATTACAAGATCAATTGACTGACGTCTTTCGCAAGCAATTCAAGTATGAATATGATCTTTGGCGTAAAGGAGAATACCAACTACCATTCTTTGAACATCTCATTACCATGGCGCTAAAGGAAGAATTAACTCTCGATGGTTTTGAGGTGGCTCCACCTAAACCTGATTCAGAAAGCTCTGAGACAGAAATCATGCACTGGTGGGGTTATGACCAACTCGAACTTGATGCTCATCTGAGATTTACCCTAGTGCCACCTAAGCCAAAAAATAACCTCATGTTCTGGAACAAAAGTATTAGTGTTATTGAAATTGAGCCATCAGACCAGGATCATATGTATGTCTTCTTAAATGAGCAATACAATGAGCCATTAGTGATGAGCAGAAGGACGAAATCCGGCAAGCTCTGGTATGCCCTGGCTAAAGATGGTTTTGCTCCTATATCTGACTTCCGTAGCACCTACCGCTATATTACTTTGGATAAACGTTTCAAATTCTTTGCAAAGACTAAGTATTCGTTTAGTCGTTTACTTGAATTGGATGAAGATGGATATGTCATTCCTATTTCGGGTGTAACGGTACGGCTGCGGGAGGACTTGAGCTAATCAGAACGTGGAGTAGGAAAAAGGGAAGAGTCTGAAAGTACGGAGTAATTGGGGAATACAATCAAAGCCCTTGCCTGATAAGGGCTTTTTACTTGTGGGTAAACCATGTCTTGGAAGGCTTCCAACTCTCATACTCAAATCATGCTTGGCCAAGCAGATTACTACACTAATTTTCATTACGATGACTCCATCCGATGAAACCATTGAGGAATATATACGGATTATGAGTGAAGATTTTAATGAGAACCTTGACGAAACTACGGCACGGGAAGAGGTTGCTTCTCTGATGAGACTCTTTGCCATTTTTCAGCGTGCTGAAATTACTAACTAATTAATACGCTATCAACTATAGGGTGTGCTCACAAAACCATGAAGTTCTATCAAGTCTTTTCCAAAAAAGAATACCGTCATAACGGCGAAGATAAAACCCGTTGGTTCAAAATTGGTGAAATTAAGGTAACGGATAATGGGGGAAAGTATCTCAAGCTTTTCTTCCTTCCCAATACGGATTTCATTGTTCTTCCAGAACAAAATGATACCAGCGACGATCTTCTCGTCATTGACTAAACCTTATCAGCTTAATTACATAATCAGCGTATGCGCTACACTACTCCCGTACCAAATGAGGTATTTGATGTGTACCTACGCGACCTCAAGCCAGGGGAACTCAAAGTTCTCCTGGTTGTAGTTCGCCAAACTCTGGGGTATCTCATAGATAAAAAAAATAAACAAAGACGGAAACGAGTCTGGCTCTCACAGGTGAGATTAAGTCAACTGACTGGTCTCTCACGCAAAGCCATTTCTCAGGCCATTACTGGCTTAATTAACCGTAATATTATCACAGTTACTGACGAGAAGGGGAATCCTCTCATGACACCAAATCAACGGAAATATCACCACAAACTTTTTTTTGGATTAGTGGGAAAATCTTCAACACATTCAGTCCAGATTGTGAAAAAAGGAAACAAGTATTGTGTCATTCGGTAAACATTTCTGCGTACTTTCTTCCGTAAAAAGTGGGAAAAAGGGAATGCTATATAAAGAAAATATATAAAAGAAAAAGAGAATGAATATGTGGGTGAAGAAAGGTAATTGGTTGGGGAAATTGAATGATGACTTTGGACACCAGCAACAAAATGACTACCTTTATTCAAATGATTCAAATGATTCATAGTATGTAAGACTAATTAATTAGTATGACAGAGCTAACTCCCAATGAAGTAGCAAAAATGGCCGGAGTTAGCGTGAGAACTATTTACACCTGGATACGGCGAGGATTAGCGGGCAAGAAATTACCAGCTAAGAAAAAACAAGGTCGGATTGTAATCAAAAAGGAAGACTTTGACCGCTTTATCGAGGAGACAACAACAGATTTGTAAAATTAATGACCCCAGTGCTCGTCGGCTAAACGTTACAACTGGGGCCTTAATGACCGAAGTCAATGACAAAGCTAACCATTTGGGATAGCCTCTGCAAGGCAGAGGTTCCCGTCTTAACGAGAAAGGAGGTGGCCCATGTTTGATCAATTCCAAGTCATCTTCCTGGCCTTCACCGGAAAACTGAAAAACTCTCTCACTATTCGGAGATATTTCTGGGTCTTTTGCTCAGGAATTATCATGGCCATACTGATCCTGGCCTACAACGCCTTCATGTCGATTAACTTCTATCGCGTGCTTCTGGAACGATTCACGCCGTGGAGTTCATCAGCCCTCCCGATCATTACCACTTCCGCAATTGCGATCACTGTCTATCTCCTCATGTCATCCCTGACAGGAACCATCCTCGACTACATTGCTGGTCGTGATCACAAGACCAAAGGCCATGAGCCAATGTTTATTGCAGTTGTCCTAGTACTCATTGGCTTTCTGTGTCTGGACATCTACGCCAATCTCAAGGGGGTAGATTACGTGGCCGTCATCACCACCGAAGCTATTACGGAGAACCGCAGTGAACATGTCTTTGATAAGCTTCAAGCGTCTATCAAGGAAAGGGAAACCATCCTTACTCAACTGACCTCCTGTGGTATCAAAGGCTACTGCTGGAAGGGGTATCTCACGGCAGATGGTCGTAAGTACCAACAATCGCTTACGGCAGATATTTCTGCGCTTAGACAGCAACAAACCACGTTGATGAACTCAGCTATGGCAGAGCATCAATCTGATCAGGGACGCTTTGAAGAGGAAGTAGCGGTCAAGCGACGGAGCCATATCCGACTGGTCTGGTTTGCTTATCCGATTGCCTTTTTGATCTGCTTCATTGTCCAGCATTACGTGGATCGTGCCTTGGCGACCCAATCAGGTGGCGTTAGGGGTAGCGCTACCCCTAGCTATGCCTCAAATGGCCACACGCACGGCATGCCCATCGGTTTCTATCAGGGCAGTCAGGAGGATAGCGCTATGTCTCTCTCCGATGCTCAATTTCTGGCCAAATGGAAAGAAGCGGTTGATCTCATCCTGGCTGGACATACCAACCGGCAGGTCATTGATCAGTACGATGGCCCTGAAGGTCAAATCAGAGGCACCACTATTCAAAAGCTCAAGACGGTTCTGCGTGCTCAAGGCATGTTAGCCGAATACCAGTCCTAATCTCACTCCACCTGGATACCAGTCCCGGTGGAGTGTTTTGTATTAAATGTGCCCAATATGGGAACAAAACTTAAACCCTTCCGTATACATGAGAATCATTACCGAAAAACGGATTCGGGATTTCTTTCGATCCCATCCCAATGCTGAACCAACCTTTACCGAATGGATAAAGGAAGTCCGACAAGCAAACTGGACAACACCCAATGACTTACGCGCCATGTACCCATCAGCCAGCATACTACCTAACAATCGAGCGGTCTTTCGCCTGGGCGGAGGAAGTTATCGCTTGGTGGTAGTTATTCACTACAACGGTGGCCGATTGTATGTGCGCTTTGTGGGTACCCATGCTGACTATGACAAAATTGATCCTAATACTGTGTAGATATGGAAATCGTCATTCACCCTATATTAACTGATGCTGATGTCGATAAAGCCTCCAAGCGTATCGAAGAGATTTGGGATGCCGAAGAAGGCACCCCGGAATACTACGAACTCGACATCCTAACGCTTTTGGTTTCAGAGTATGAACGCAAGCAGTATCCACTGACTGAAGCCAACCCAATTGAGATGATCACATACCGGATGGAACAGATGGGACTCAGCCGAGCTGATCTGGCTAAGCTAGCCTTTAATGGTCATCGGGGTCGAGTAACTGACATCCTAGACGGCAAACGCAAACTGAATTTAAGTATGGTACGAACCTTATCCGAAGTCCTCAAGGTTGATCCTAAATTTCTCATCAAGGAATATTAAAATATATGAACAAGGAATCAGCCCGCGTTGGTATATGGATACGTGTATCCACCGAAGAACAAGCCAAAGGAGAAAGCCCTGAACACCATGAAGAACGTGCAAGAGCCTATGCCAAAGCTAATGGATGGGAGATTACCACGGTCTATCACTTAGAAGGTGTCAGTGGTAAATCAGTCAGTGATCATCCTGAGGCGAAAAGAATGCTGGCGGATGTCGCTCATGGTCGCATTACCCATCTTATCTTCTCTAAATTGGCTCGATTAGCCAGGAATACCTCTGAACTCCTCACATTCTCTGAGCACTTTGAATCCTATAATGCTTATCTGGTATCGCTCCAAGAAAAGATTGATACCTCCAGTCCTGCCGGCCGTTTGTTCTACACTATCATTGCAGCCATGGCTCAATGGGAACGTGAAGAAATCTCAGCCAGGGTCGCGGCTTCAGTTCCGATCAGAGCACAACTTGGTAAAACGACCGGCGGACAAGCGCCTTATGGCTACAAGTATGTTGATAAGAAACTCGTTATTGATGATAACGAAGCTCCGGTGAGAAAACTCATGTTTGAGTTGTACGCTGAGCACAAACGCAAAAAGACCGTTGCCAGACTGCTCAACGAACAAGGCTATCGTACGCGGAAGGGAAGAAAGTTCTCTGATAGCTCAGTCGATAGATTATTGCGTGATCCGGTAGCCAAAGGTAAACGGAGAATGAACTACACCAAAAGTAGGGGTAAAGGTTTACAATGGGATCTCAAAGATCCTAAAGAGTGGATAATCGTTGACTCACCAGCCATTGTCTCAGAAGAACTGTGGGACAAGGTCAATGCCATCATGGATGAGCAAACTGCTAGCCGTAAACCACGAACCAAAAAGGGAACTCATCTCTTCACCAGTATTGTCCAGTGTAGTTGTGGCCACAAGATGTATGTACCATCAAATTCACCCAAGTACATCTGCTACCAGTGTAGAAACAAGATCAGAGAAGAAGACCTAGAAGACATCTTCCATCATCACCTGGAATCCTTCCTGGTAACGGATGAACAAATCCAAGTTTGGCTCAGTAAAGCCATTGAGATGATCACCGAACGAGAAGACCAACTCAACCTTCTTCAGAAAGAATACAAGACGCTCAAACAGAAACTCGACACCATCATTGACCTACGGGTGAACAACCACATCCCGGAAAACGCCTTCCAAGAACACTATCAACCCGTCTATGAACAAGCTGAACAAATCAAAACTCAGATATCTTTATTGGAAGGAGAGATTACCGCTCTAAAAGTCCAGCTGGAATCAAGCGATCAGGTATTCGCTGACGCGAAGCTGTTTTATGACCAATGGCCCCAGATGTCATTTGAAGAGAAACGATCATTTGTAGAAACGGTAACCGATTCCATTGTGATTGACCCGGAAGGTGAAATAGAGATAATCCTCCTCTATTCTCCGGCTACCACCCCATTTTTTCTCAATTCCTCTGAATTGATGACAGAATGGCAACACACCCCCAAGGATTAGCGGAACTGATAAGAAGGAATGAACAGGGAAAATCTACGGTGCTTTTTGCTCGGGATACCGTAATCTTTCGTTCCTCCAGCGGCTGCCTCAAAACCTCCAAAACTGATCGCTTAAACTCCGGCAATTCATCCAAAAACAAAACGCCATTATGGGCCAGACTGATTTCACCCGGCTGCGGATTCCCTCCTCCCCCAACCAATGCCACATCACTGATGGTATGATGCGGACTTCGAAAAGGACGCTCAGCAACCAAAGCAGCCTTTTCTGACAATAGCCCTACTACAGAATGGATTTTGGTGGTCTCCAAAGCTTCTTCCAGACTCAAAGGAGGCAAAATACTCGGCAATCTTTTGGCAAGCATGGTTTTACCTGCACCGGGAGGCCCGATCATAATCACATTATGTCCTCCGGCTGCCGCAATTTCGAGTGCACGCTTTACATTTTCCTGCCCTTTTACATCTGCAAAGTCATGCTCAAAAGATCTCTGTTGCTGAAAAAAGATTTCCCGTGTATCTCTTTGCGTAGGTTCAATGGCTATTTCCTCATTCAAAAACTGTGCAGCCTCCACAAAACTCTCAACCCCGATCACCTCCAGTTTATTTACAATAGCTGCTTCGCTTGCATTTTGGGTGGGAAGAATGATTCCTTTGAAACCTGCTTTTCGAGCCTCAATCGCCATGGGAAGCGCCCCTCTAAGGCTTTGCAAACTCCCATCTAGCGACATTTCTCCCATAATCACATAATCCCCGATCATATCTGAACGGATTTGCCCATCTCCCGCCAAAACCCCAAGTGCAATCGGCAGGTCATAAGCCGAACCTACCTTCCGAATATCCGCAGGCGCCATATTCACAACCACTTTACTTCTGGGGAAAATGAGATCATTGTTCCGGAAAGCAGTCAGAATCCGAGCCCAGGATTCCTTAACCGCATTGTCAGGTAAACCGACAATGACCAAGCCGAACTGCCCTGGAGCAACATTAACTTCTATCGTGATCTGGGAGGCATGAATTCCTTCAACCGCACTCCCGAAAGTCCTAACTAACATATTGTGTTTTCTAAAGCTGCTATTCTATAAGACCCCAAATAAAAGACCTATGTCAACATTACATTTTTCACTTGTCAGGCTACTAAAGAAAAATTGTATACTTATTCTATCAATTCATCGCATAATTCTGTCTTTATGAAACAGCCAAACCTTATGACTAGCATGTGGCGAATAGGTTGGATCGCAATCTTGTCTTTTCTTATTCTGATCCCTGCTACTTTTGCGCAGGGCGAAGAATTTGCAGACCGACAAAGCCCTTCCTTTCGCCTGAACTTACTACGCAGTGGTAATTTCGCCCCCAATGGACAAACTCCGCCTTATTTCTGGTCCGGAGTGTACCTGAGAAATGCATTTGATCCGAATGGAGATTTAGGCTCATTCCGGCTCGATTCTTCCCTATGTGGAGTAGGAATCGCAGGAGGTCAGCAATTCGGCTCGGAGTTCAAGGCCTATTATTCCTACAACATGGAAGGTCAAATCTCTGAGGTTGTATTTAAGCAAGAAAGACCGGGCCCTATCTATGAGAACTTTAGCCGAAAAGTATTTAGCTATACCAATGGCCAAATCACTTCCTATCTCTTTCAGAAATGGAATGTTGCCAGCAGTTCCTGGCAGGATGATTATGAAGAACTCACGGCCTATGATTCGGATGGAATACAAATGAGTTTTACCATCCGGGAAGTGGACATGAGTGGGCAATGGACAAACCTGATGAAAGAAGAAAGGATTCTGGATCAGGACGGGAATATTGGGGAAGTACGTACAGCCAAATGGGAAAACAATGCCTGGCTAGATACTGCCCGCAAAGAGATTAGCTATAATGATCTAGGTTTCTTTACCCAAATCTATGAGCAAAGCTGGAATGGAAATGCCTGGGACACCTTGAGTCGTGAGTCGGCCATTTACGGGAGTCAGGGCTTTAGCTGGGACGGTTATCTGTATGAGGAAAAAACAAGCAATGGCTTCGAAAGAGTTCTTCGAGAACAATACAGCTATGACAATCGAGGATACTGGTCCGAAATGCTCTTACAAAGCTGGGATAGCCAGGCAAATTCCTGGAAGGATGAAAGCCGCGAATCCTATGATTATACCCGCAAGGGAATTTGGATCAGCTGGAATCGACAGGATTGGGTAAATAATGCCTGGGTAAACAGCTATCGTCAAGGCTTTGAAAATGATGGAGGAAATCGACTCGATGTCAGACAGAGCTGGGATGCAAATTCTTCAGCCTGGGTGAAAGAGCTCCGCACATTGGCCCGTTACGATGCCAATTTCAACCTCATAGAAGAAGCCGGAGAGCAAATCTGGAATGGATCAGCCTGGGAAAATAGTACAAACAGTAAACGTTGTCAGCATTTCTGGTCTGAAGAAACAGCTACTTCCATTCGCCCAAAACTTCCTCAATTCAGCTGCAACATGAGTAATCCTTATCGCGCATATTCACCCATTTCCTGTGACGCACTAGAAGCAGGAAAGAATTATGCAGTAAAGCTGAGCGATATGCAGGGAAGAATGTTGGTGGATAAAAACATCCCTGGAGGAAGTAATTTCTCCATCAACAAGAAATTACCTGCCGGAATTTACACCCTCAATATTTATGAGAACCAAGAGATTCGCTATGCACGCAAGGTCCTCATTCGAGAATAATCTCCAACTTTTAAGCAAAATTCAATGAAAAAAATAATCAATATATGCAGCCTTTGCCTGATCTCCATTTGCCTAAGCACTGCTAGCGCTTTTGGTCAGGCCGTTTTCAATGATACCATTTTATTTAAGATCACTGGAATAGAACAGCTCACCAATGGATTCAAATACTTTCTTGAATTCGAAACACAGGGAACAGGGCAAGGAAATCAAGATTCTTTTAAAGGTATAGGCCTTTTGAGCATGTGCTCTTGTTATTGTGATTCCATATGGGATGCATGGCCAACTTCTCCCCCTAGCGATTCTTTATTTGGTGGCATAGGTGTGCTTACTTATCCTAGTACCGCAAGCTCAGGAGGAGATACTGGTTTATTCAAATCCAGCAGCAGCGGTGGAAGACAAAGAGGTCGCCTGGGAGTACTTCAAATGCCAGGAAGCTTTCTCAGACAAGATCCCTTCCCATTACAAATCACCTATAAAAAGATTTGATACAAAATCGTAAGGAAACAAATTTGATTAATACTAAAACACAAAGCCCCGAAGAGCATTTCTTCGGGGCTTTTTCATTAGGTCATCTTTTACTTTGTCCCATCCACAACCAGTCTCCGCTGCGCCATACGGTTTTCTGTTCGTATCTCCACCGTGTAGATCCCTGAAGGCCATTGATCAATAGGAATGCGAATTTTTGATTTCGTTCTTCCTAACTGATATTGATACAGCAGGCGACCCATATTATCAAACACCCTGAGCGATACTTCTTCCTCAAAATCAAAGAGACTTCTATCCCACTCTATGGTCAATTGATCACTAGCTGGATTGGGATACATGCTCCAGGCTTTTTGCAATTCTTCATCGATAGAAGTTGCCTGCCAGAGGAAATCCTCGGACTGCGAACTACATTGAGCCGCACCAAAAACGATGACTTTATAGCTTCCTCCTAGTTGGGGGAAAATTGCATTTCCATTTTCACCCTCCAAAAACTGTCCATCCCGATACCATTCTACTTTTTCATAAGTCCCGGAAATTCGGAGACTATCCCCTACTTGTTCTATGCGGGGAATAGCCGGATTTTCCACTACATTCACTTCAATACTGGCCGTATTACTACAACTTCCGTCAGAGTATTCGTAGCTGAGAATTTGAATGCCGGGATTTGAAAGGATAGGATTGAAAGTGGAATTATTGATTCCGGGTCCTGTATAAGTTCCTCCTGCCGGGCTGCCCTGCAGGCTGATTTCATTATCTGTATAACAAAGGTTTTCCAAAGGAGCCAAAGAGACACTGGGTGCTCCGCTAATCGTAAGGATTACTTCTGCACTATCTCTACAGCCGTTTTGTACTACGGTATAGCGAATCGGATGACTTCCTACACCTGCTAATGCAGGATTTATGATATCGTTTTCGACTCCATTTCCACTATAAAATCCTCCTGCTGGACTGGCCATATCTAATAAAATAGGATCCTGATTATCACAGATGATTTCATTATTCAGGGGAAAGTCCACTTCAGGTGCAGCGACAACTTTCAAGAGTTCTTCCTTTTCTGCGGCACATCCCTCATTGTTTATATACTTATACATAACCGTGTAAACACCTGGCTGCACCTGCGAAGGATCAAATACTCCATTGCTTATTCCACTACCCAGATACTCTCCTCCTGCAGGTTGTCCCTGAGTCAATGGGAAGGCGGCTAGGTTTTGGCAAACGTCCTCGAAACCTGCCAGGCTTACAGAAGGCAAACTGTAAATGGAGATACCGCCTACTTCTTGTGATATCAAAGCGGGTTGGGTACTATGCAATCTCAACTTATAGGCTGAGCCTTGAGGCGCATCTTCTGGAATCATAAGCTGAAAACTTCCCAGGCTATCCAGCGATGTGATATTAGCCAGCATAAAGGGCTCGCTAAAATCTCCGTCAGGAGCCGAAGCAAAGAGCTGATATTGATTATTCGGACCAGGGCTGGCATTTTTGATCTGATAATTGATCTGTATTTGCTCACCCGGACAGAATCCGCTTTTTCCTAAAGAAAATAAAAGCTCCGGATTGCCTCCGTTTCCTCCTCCATTGTCTTCCACTTTCATTTTCACTACTAGCCCAACTTGTGGTTCAGCGGGATCATTGGTATTGATGAAAAGGGAAGCATAATAGTTTCCAGGGGTAACATTGGCAGCATTTAGCTGTAGCTGAACATTTGCTTGTCCGCCTGCCGGGATAGAGCCACTTGTTGGGGGCAAAAGATTGATCCAAAAAATATTTGCATTGGCTTGAAGGCTCCAATCCAAAGTTGTATCGCCCTGGTTCAAAATATCGAAGGATAGACTTTGGCTGCCTCCCTGAGGAAGCACTGCAAAAAGCGTATCCACATTGATCTGCACATCTGGAAATTTATCGTCATTTCCTCCACTCCCAGCAGTAGAATCTTCTGTAACTGTCAGTTCGATAGTAAAAAGGGTTTGGCTTTCATCCGGATCATTAGAGCTAATCCATGCCGCACCATAATAAACTCCTGCGACCAAAGAAGTATCCTGATATTTCAATCCAAATTGGCCAGTCGAATTCCCATCAATGCTTCCCGAATTGGGCTGAAGCTGATGCAGCCAGCTAATGCCTGCCTGAGTTGCCAATTGCCAGCTCAAAGGGTCGGAGCCTCTGTTTTCCAGCTCATAGTATTTGGATAAAGATCCTCCTTTAGGAATGGAAACCTCTATGGTATCAAAGGCAAAATAAATATCCGGTTGAGCCTGGGCATAAATTTCCACCGGCAATTCCACCAATTGCTGATTGGGATCATTGCTGAGCAGGGAAAGGGTATCATTATAGCTTCCATCAGTTAGATTGGCTGCATCGTATTGAATGAGTACCAAAGTAGAGTCGCCTCCTGCGATGCTACCACTCGAGGGCTGGGTACTGAGCCAGGATTGAGTTCCTTGCATGGACCAATCCAATTCATCTGTCCCTATGCTATAAATAATGAGCGTATCAGTCCCCGTACTTCCCATGGCTACAGTCTCCAGGAATGCATGGGTCGATAGCTCCATTTCTGCTTCCGGAGCAGCGACGGCTACGCATTGTGAGAATTCAGAAGTACTCTGATCCGGACTGGTCGCTGTTGCCGTAACTACTTTCCCCGCAGCATTACTTCCATCAAAACTCAAATGGAAGCTTGCGTCTCCATTAGCATCTGTTGTGACCGAAGCCGTTCCCAGCAATTCCTCCCCTTCTCCAAAACCGCCATCATTTGCAGAATAATCATCACAAGTCGCATTAAGGAAAAATTCCAGGTGAAAGGTCTTATTCGCTTCACTGTGGAATTCTCCTATGAGGGTCAGATCATTCGTTGTATCCTGTAAGCTAGCCGAATGTATTTCCGGGAAATTCTGAGAATCATTGGCTCCACCATCCGCATCCAGGTCATCTATGGGATCGTGGAAATATACTTCTGGCAATTCGATGCCTAGTCTTCCATTGCTGTGGATGCTATTCCCCAAAATACTGATGGCATTACCGGTATTTCCATACATCCAGATGCCATGGCCCCGATTGTAGGCAATCACATTGCCCTGCCCGGAATTCGTTCCTCCTATTCGCACATTATGTGCACCACTTCCAAAAGTAATTCCCGCTCCATAGCTCACAGTATCTCCATTTCCGAGATCAAGCATTCCACTTCGATCTGTACCGATAAAATTTCCTTCTATACTAACATTCGCAATATTTGCTACTGCCCAAATACCGGCTTCATCTCCAGAATTATTGGCAATTACATTTCCGATGATATTTATGTGTTCGCTATTATCTCCCAGAGAGATACCTGCTCGTTGATTTCCCCGATCTTTGGTCCCACTCGCATCTGTTCCAATAAGGTTATTGATGATATCGGTATAAGTAGCTCCATTTAGAGCGATCCCAGGAGCGGTATGTCCGGAAATTACATTTCCTCTGTTTGCATCATTTCCTCCTATAGTCGTATAACTGGCTCCATCCTCTACGCTCACGCCATTGGAATTCACATAAAAAACAGAATCTCCCTGAATGTCCGTCCCGATGTAATTCCCCTCGACTTTGTTGTGGCTAGCAGAGGAACCGATAATTTGAACTCCTCCCAATATCATATTTCTGTCCTCGGGATCAGGTCCTCCGATTCGCACATAAGAAGCATTTTCAATTTTTACTCCTTTTCCATCCGTTGCGCTTACTTCATCCGTTGTACCAGCCGCATACGATCCAAGCACACAAGCTTCTACAAAACCAGAATCTGCAGAGAAATAAACGGCAGCTCCTGACATATTCCTTAAGGCAATTCCTCGTATTCCACTATTTTTTCCTCCGAAAGCGATTCCTCCATTTCCATTCAAATTGATGGTAACTCCCGGAGTCAAATCCATCGCTTGTCCAACATCAGTAGTATTTGCTGAATATGCTGCCAGATCTGTAGCGTCCAGCACCAGGGGATAAGTCAAACCAAAGAGTTGATCCTGGGCTTTGATGTTGGGAGCTGTTGTATTAAAGTCCAGCTGCGCTACAAATGTTGAATCACCCGGCAGGCGGCTATTCGATTCCTGAAAGGCCGCATTCAGATTACATTTCCCTGCAGAAGTAGCACAAATTCCATCACCGGGATTCGCATCATAAAATTGGCCTGTGCCATTGATGGTCCAGCCACTTACTTCCAGTTTACTGAAGCGGATCGGAATGCGTACCAAATCTCTGTCATACAATCCATTGCTTTGGCGCCAGCGCGTAAAATAGAGGTGAGCCTCTTGTCCACTCACTTCAAAGTTTCGTGTTGTATCTGTATGGTCGATGAGAGAGGGATAGCCCAAAATATCTTCTGTATTGCTTCGGTTTGGGTCGATGATCATATTGCCCTGCATGATCCGCTTTCGAGCAGTCCAGTGAATGAGGTCATCAGATAAGGCATAATAAATCCCCCAAACATTGCTTTTCTGTGCGGCCCCTACCAGAACGAATTTGTTGAAATAAGTATTCCAGGAGATTGAGAGATTCATTTTTTCTATAAAGCCCTGCCCTATTCTGGCCAGCACATGATCTGCAGGATCTCTTTCCGGATGTTCATAGGCATTGACGAATTCTACATTGAAGCCCTCGCCATCCCAACCTCTCCAACTTTGAGGATCAAAGGGATCGTCCGTTCTGACTATAGAAGTTCCTTCCCCTTGCAGGCCGATAGACTCTGTCTTTACCAGGCGATAATAGAAACCGTCTTTGGGACTTTTGATGATGTTACTTCCTTCGAAAATTCCGTGCGCTCCGGAACCCGTCGTATCCTGTTTATAAGGAGCCCCGAAGAGGAAATGATCCGGTGCAGCTGCCTGGGTGAAGGTCTTCCCGGAATCGGTCGAAAGTGCATAAGTCATGGTATTATACCAGCAATTCAAATTGGAGCTACTGGAATTATCATTGCACTGTCCGGCATATTCCCAGCCGTGATGTTCATTGTGTACCACCGCCATGACATTGATGCCGTCATGGGTGTAGGTACTTACGATCCATTCGTAATCATTAAAATTTTGAGGAATGGAGTCGAAATCTGAAATCATGGTCGGACTACAATCCGGAACCAGACTATTGAAGTCAGCCCCAAGCATGCGATAATTGTGGTAATGGGAAATGCTCAGGTTGACATTTCCAGCAGCATCCCGAAAAGCTCTTGCAGGAGCATCCGGGATATTTTCCTGTTCACAAGCATCTGTAGTCCAGTCAAAAACGATCTCCTCAGAGCCCAGCAATTGGACATCGCCGGGATAGGTCATTTGTGACCAAAGGCTATCAGACAGGCTGAATACATAAAAAGTAAAGATGAGAGCAAGTTTCCATGATTTGTCGCGAATCATTATTTGATTTTGTTCGGGATTGAACCTCACTGGCGGCACTAAGCCTACAAACAATATTCAAATAATACATGAAATGGAAAATCCGAATTACGGTTTTTACTAACTCTTTTTTAATGAAAAAATCAGATTATCTCTATCCATTTAGAAAATGCGCTTTCCCCATTATGAAAGAAAAATGAGCAAAAAAGCTAAATCAAATAGCACAAACACATGCCTTTACTACTCATTTTTAGTAGATTAGTAACATCATTTACAACATAAATTCAGACACATGGCCTACTTCGACCAGGACTTCATCCGATTTTTCAGCGAGCTTGAGCAAAACAACCATAAAGAATGGTTTCATGCGAATAAGAAACTCTACGAGAAAAAAGTAAAAATCCCTTTCCGCGAATTTGTAGCAGCCCTCATCAATACCCTCGAGGATAAATGGGGAAGCATACCTTATGATGCCAAAGATTTCATTTTGCGAATCAATCGGGATATCCGATTTAGCAAGGACAAAACGCCCTACAAAACTCACCTTGAAGCCATGATCTCTGCTTATGGCAAGAAGGAATACACCCGCCCTGGCATTTTTCTACAGGTCAATCACAAAGGTCTAAAACTGTATACGGGCAGTTATATGCTGGAGAAGGAAAACCTCCATCGGGTCCGTACCGAAATAGTGAACAATATGGAGGAGTTCGAAAAGTTGACGACCGACAAAAAATTCCTTTCTGTTTATGGGGAAATTCTGGGAGATAAGCACAAGCGGATTGATAAAGAATTTAGGGAAGCAGCTGAGAAACAGCCCTTGATTTTTCACAAAGGATTTTACTATGGTTTTGAAATGGATGAAAAGACCTTACTGAAAGATGATCTGATTGAAGCCATGCTGAAGAAGTTTGCAGTAGCTGACGACATGAATGCTTTTCTGGATCGCGTGCTGGGGGGATAGCTTTATCTTCTTTGACAAGCAATTTTCTTATATAGAAAGAAAAGCATAAATGTTATTCAAGCTCTTGAATAATATTCATATCTTATCTCAAATATTAGTCAAATGTAATCTAACGGCTCCTCCCATACATATGCCCTCATCTGCTCAATTTCCAAAAATTGCAATCATTAGTTCTGATACGACAGGTAAGTTTACCCAGACGATTGCTTCCCTTTTGGAATCTCAGGATTTACAACCAAGTATTAATGAATTCCATTTATTTCTCGACAATACTTTTCAGATAGACTTTTTTTTATCTAAGGCCAAAGAATTAGACTTTTGCATTTTCATTGTTAGAAATGAGGATATAGACAAATTAAATTCACATGCAAATCCCAAATTACTTTTTGCATTAGGTTTAATAATTGGAATTCTTTCAATAGAGAGGGTCATACTTGCCAAACCTAAAGATGAGGAGCTGGGTTTGTTTTCCGAACTGAAGACACTAGATACTGTACCACTTAATTTAAATATTACTGAGCTAAAAAAATCGTTCCGCGTACTTTCAAACAAAATGGGTCGTAAAATAAATCAAATGGGAATTCGCGAAAAATCACTTTTTCGTAAAGATCCAGAGGGAATTGTTGATTTATTTACCCATTACATAATCAAAATAGAAAATCAAGATGGAGATGGTAGTATAACCCGTATGATACAATTAGAAGCAAAACATGATAATGTAGGTTCGAGGGAACATAGAATATTTAGCGATACCTCAACCAGTTCATATGAAGCACTCAAGCTAAAAGCTTGGGATAAATACAATAAAGAATTAGCAACAGACATCATATATGATGCTCCTAATCAAAAAGATTTTAAAATATTTTTCAGAAACCAGCTTTCTAAAGGTGAAAAATTAACCTATACCTACACTTGTCATTGGGAAGGTATGTTTCCCAAAAAGAAATCACATTTTACTTTAAAGAATACTGCTAAGAAAATCCGATTTGACTTAATATTGCCAAAAGCCTGGGATCTACTTCTTGTCAGTGTAAAAGAAAAAAGAAGGGATGGTGTTCCATCAAAAAAAGTAGCTTCTATAAAATTGCTTGACGAAGCGGTCGAAGGAGACTTTAAAAGATATAGTTATAGACTAGAAGAGTTTGGTTCTGCAGTAATGGAAACTCAAGTTTTTTGGAAATATAAATTAGCGAGCAAGAAGGTATAGTAGAATCGAACAGAGGGGTAATTCATCAATTCCACTTTACCTTTCTTAATCGGCCCCTCCACCGAAATACATGTAAGCTAAGTTCATATAGACTTATTTTTATATTTAGTCTAAAATATGCTAAATAACAGCTTATAATCTAGTATTGTTGGTCATCAGACATAATTCTCGTATAAGCAGTACATTCCACATGAAAGAAATACTAGAACATTTAAATAATTAATTTAAATACTTCAAATCTGGAGGGTTTTTGAAACAAAATCATATTTTCTAGCCTAGAAAAAATGCTCCAATCTGCATTATTAGTTAGACATATCTTTGTAAGCTTTCATAAGATTTTTGTAAGTATTATTTGAAAGAATTCCATTTTTTATAGTCTGATTGATCCAACCTTCCTGTTCATACTCTTCTAATTTTTCTTCAAAAGAATGGATAGGCCTAAAGCCATGAAGGACAGCTCTTTCATACATTTTAGCAGCGATTCCTATCTGATTTACATCATCACTTAAGGCTCTTTGACAGGCGGAATCAAAAAACACCTGTTTCATATCAACTCCTTCATGTGACTCTTTAAGCAAAGCCTTTTTAGAACTTGCTCCATGTGTTTTTAAAAAACCTACCAGATTATTCACCCTCCCCATTAAATTTTCCCTCACTTCGGCAGGTATACTTTGTATTTCATCTTTGTATATGGAATATCTTTTAATAGAATTCTGATCATAGAGTGATAAATCATTTCCAAGAAATTCCAAGATAACACGACTGCCAATAGCTACTCTTCGGTTTCTTAAAGCTACTCCCGTAAATACCCCTGTATAATAGGTTCTACTTTGGGGTTTATAATCACCGATGTTAATTACAAAAAATCCCATTCTTCCATGATCTTTACTCTTCATGCTAATAATTAGCGAATCACCTTTCGAGGCTTGCACACGACCTACAGAATGGGAGTATTCATTTGTTTCAGAATATTTACTCGCACACCTTTTGTGAAAGACCTGATGCGAATCGTCTATCTTGATTAAGGATTCTGAAATAAAGCGGTGATATGGATTACTTTCACTTCCCTGGTAAGAATAAATCTTATAAACTCCCGAAAACAAGGAAGGCAGATTGAATCGTTTAAAATTCTGAAGATGCTCAAATGACTGCAAAGTTTCCAATCTTGCCCCAGAAGGGAATCTTAAATACCGCAGTAGTTTTTGGACATTCTGATCCTGTATTTCCTCCACATCTTGAGGCTTCCATGAGCCAAGATCTTCTACCTGATCTCTAAAGGGATTTATTTTTACTATAGCCGTCAATCCGGTGCCTAATACTGGCGCTTTGACATACATATGATTATAAATCCCGATTAGATGATTTTCCAAACCATTTCCGATATGAAACAAAAAATGCAGTGTATCTTCATTTTGTTTAGATATTAACCGTATCTCCAAAAAAGAATCATTACTCTCACACAAATAAGCTTTTCCTCTAAAAACTCCATTAGAATATGAAACAAAACTAACTGATAGTTCACCATTTATTTCAGTAACATTCAACAAGTTTTCGACAACCTTCCCATGCTCCATATTGCGAAGATTAAAGCTTTCTTCATCTTTGCCTACTTTATTACAGTACAACAACCAGTTTCCAACATAAGGAGATAGTTTTTGATTTAGCTTTTTACCTTGTCCACCTTTGGTATTTGCTCCTCGCCTGCCTGCATATTCCCATAAATCTTCAAAATGAGTATTTACATTCGTTTTAAATTGAGCGTTACTCACCATCATAAATGGTCCTTCAGTAGCTTCTGTATTATGCCAGAACAGGCCTATATAATAAATATCGTCAACCCCAAACAAATTAAATCCAGGCAAACTATCATGTAAAGAAATTTCCACTAAATCAGGATTTTCCCAATCTTTGATTTCATTTCTGATTTTTTGAAGAGATGATTCTAAGGATTTTTCTCCACCTCCTATATCAGAAATCCTAATGCTTCTAGCTACTATGGGAGAAAATCCGGGATCATTAAGTAATATTCTGATTCTGCACCCTTGTTTATTTGCTTCCTTTAAAGCAGCTCTTAATTTTCGCCAATTATCCAGAAAAGTATCTATAATCTTAATTTCTCCTCTTGCTTTTCGGATAGACGACCTCAGTTTTTTTAAGGAGAATTCCTCATAATATCGAAATCCCTCACTAGTAAGTGTAGCTTTGCCGAAATAGTTCCTTTCCGTCTGCTTTAGCTTCTCTTCTTTTTCAATTAACATGTCCTCGGGAATTCTTTTAAATACAAAAAGAATAAGAAGCATAACTACCATCCTGTTCATTCTTTTCCTCTTGGATGGATCCTTTTCCGTTTGATAGAGTATAGTCCATAGACTATGATAACTTATTTGGGATTCATGGGTTCGAAGCCGATTATATTCCGGAGATTTCAATAATAAAGTTAGTTCCTCTCTGATATAAGTTGCCATCCCTTCATAGGCCAACTTATCAGATTTTCCTAAATTTTTATTGTCAGAGTGATTTTTAAGCTTTTCGTTCAATCCCTGTCTGAGTCTAACGAAATTTTCCTCCTTCAAAAAAATGGTCTTTTTCATGTGCACGAGCAAGTTATCAACAAAGGGCAATTTGTTGTCAGGGAAAAGCTATATAGAGAATTTAGCGAAAAAAACTCATTTAGCTAAAAACAATAATAGCTTTTGCGAAATTCCTGAGATTTAACTATTCATTTAACTAATGGTTATAATTACCATTAGCAAAGCACAACTACTACATTTAGGTTGAGGGAAAAACTCTTAATATTTCTCTCGTGTAAATCTAAATCCATATGTATAATAGACAATTTATCCGCATCAGACTCAGGGATGGCCCCTTTGAGTCTTATTATCAAAAAAATTTGAAATACCCTCTTGAATTCCCTCTATATGATGAACAAGTGTGGTTAGCAAAATGCCAGCTAAGTATGGTATATGGTGTGCCGGAAAAAAAGGTGGAGTACCTGATCCCTAAAATTCTCCTTTCTTTACATCAATCAGAAGCTGATTATCATCGATATTTTCCTGTAGTTAGATTTGGCAATCATAGCTCACAATACAAATTCTATCGGATTGATTTGGCCCTCCTCGTCGGCCGAGCTATAGGCTCAGATGGGTATTATAGATTAAAGGCATGGCTCCGTGTAAAGTTTGATATCTAAAACTCTACCCTTCTACAGCAATTCGAGCACACTATTCACACTAATGAAGAAATTCTCTCCCTTGCTCTAAACCCAAATAGAGTTATCGAGAATTTCTTCTCTTTTTTTATGAAAGTCTTCCTGATTGCAATCTCATACAAACCCAATTATTATTAAATCAAATAGATTGTTGATATTTGCCCAATATTTTCAGACAAAAAAAGATCTAAGTATAAATATTCATGTCCCAAATCACTTCCGCGACCTTTGACTTTCTCAATGACCTGGAGGAAAACAATAATCGTGAATGGTTCACCAAACATAAGGATAGATATGAGTCCAGCCATAAGGAAATGGTCGCTTTTGCCGAAGACTTGTACGACCTTATGATAGAAGAAGACAATTTGGTCCCTATGTCGGGTAAAAAAGTCTTATTCAGAATTTATCGGGACGTTAGATTTGCCAAGGATAAATCCCCCTATAAATCTCATTGGAGTGGTCGTTTCAAAAGAGCTACTGCTCTGCTCAGGGGTGGATTCTATTTCCATATCAAACCCGGCAACAGCTATGCCGCCGGAGGCTTCTTTGGTCCCAATTCGGAAGATATGAGACGTATCCGGGAAGACATCGCTGCAGATGATAAACCTTACCGCAGGATTTTTGCCAAGTCGCAGTTTCAAGACATATTTGGCAGATTGACGGGGGACAAAGTTAAAACTGCGCCCAAAGGCTATTCTAAAGATCATCCTGCGATTGACCTCCTTAGACACAAGCAATTTCTCTTACACAGAGACTTCAGTGATGAAGAAGTATTAGCTCCCGATTTCGCTGAGAAGATTCGAGATACTTTTCTCGCTATGCATCCCTTCCTTGACCATATGAGTGAAGTGCTGACGACTGATGGAAATGGGAATAGAATCGTTTAGTTTTTTTGATTTCTCATTTTGAGTTTCTTTCCACTTTTTCTCTCAAAAAGTGGAGCAAAAAGTCGGAACGAGAAGAGCCAGCCTACGCACATTCCATCCCCTAAATTCTCGTTCCATCTCCAACGCGCCTGGATGTTTGTTTTTTTGTACCCTACCCAGCACCTACACAAGCGTGAGGGCCCGTAAGATATGGTGGTCGGGGCGGTATGCGGGCTGCTTTAAAATCTTGCCGGTTTTTGCGCCACTTTTTTCCGTAAAAAAGTGGCAAAGAGAAAGGCTGACAACTCATCGCTGCCAGCCTGATATATGTTAAAGCTTAGCTTAGTATCTCACATCACTCATTCTGCTAGTATCCGTATTGTCGTCGTTTTCCAAAGAAAGTACGCCTCTGGGACAAACAGCCGCACATACACCGCAACCTACGCAAGAAGAACGAACGATATTCTGTCCTTTCTGTGCATAAGCCCTCACATCAATTCCCATTTCACAATAGGTAGAACAGTTACCACAAGAGATACACTGTCCGCCATTGGTGGTAATACGGAAACGAGATTTGAATCTCTGGACCAAACCGAGGTAAGCCGCTAATGGACATCCAAAACGACACCATACTCTATTACCCATGACCGGATAGAAACCCGTTCCAACTACTCCTGCGAAAATCGACCCAATCGCAAATCCATATACACTTCTCACATCAAAGCTATTGAAGGTGATATTGTTTCCGCTGACGGGGAAGAAATTGGTAAATACTCCCAAGGTAAATGCTCCTGCAAAAACGAGGACAACGGTCAATACCTTTCTTCCACTCATGTGAGGGAATTTTCTTCTGTGCAAGGCATAGAGTCCTGCTCCAACTGCCCAAACCAGTGCTAGTAGAGACCATTTATTGAAACTTAAATTGACTCCACTTTCACTGAAATAACTATACAAAACGAGGCTTGTCATAATTATCGCAAAAGCCAATACTCCATGAATGATAAAGCGCTCGATCTGCCAGGCTTCAGTAGTCTTATCCGATAGCTGTCTATAAGGATCTCCCAATGTTTCGGCCAATCCTCCACATCCACAAACCCAACTACAATACCACCTTTTTCCATAGAAATAAGTAAAGAGTGGCACCCCAATAGCGAAGAGCGCTATTCCCCAACCCAGCATCCAGATTCCAAAATTTCCAGCGGTGATATGATTGTCAATATTGTAGTCGAAAAAGAAATTGTAATTCAGCGGCCAGGCATTTTTCAAGTCCATATAGGGCTGATTCAAGAGGACCAGAATTTCAGGAATAATGAATGCAAAAGCCGTTTGGAAGAACATGATTGAAGCCGTACGCACTTGATGGTAGCGACTATGGCGATATTTGGCAAACATCCGAATACCCATTACCCAAATAGCCAGGGTATAGAGGAAGCCATACATAAACCAACGATCTGCAGGCTGTCCTTTGATCAATTTGGCGATCGGATCTGCCAGACTGATCCATTCCGCTATCCAGAAATGATTGAAATAGAGCAGAATGTAAAAAGTGATCAGGAACACAGCTGCAATTATTCCAATCAATCCCTGATTGGTAGCAGAATTGAAATAAATGTGGTTATGCTTGATACCTGGATTTCCGTCAAAGAAGGCCGGATATATGTACATCAGGGCGCCAATCGTACCCCCAACGATGATCAGAAGGAAAAAGATCCATCGATTGTTCCAAAAGAATCCTCCGGAAGTCGCTTTTATGATCTCAAATTTTATGTCCTTAATTGAGCCTTCTGAAACCTGGTAGTTGGCGGCAAACTCATTCCCTTTTTTAGATAGTTCATCTGTAAGGGTTTGGGTGAATGCCGCTTTGTCATCGTACTCACGATCAATCAGCCAAGTCGTGCCTCCACTTACGTACTCACCCACTTCAGCGGGAAGCAGAGCTTTCAGGGCTGCATGACTTTCGGCCGTAACCTTAAACTTTCCATTTTCTTCCTTCGTCAGGCTACTGACCAGATTGGGAATTTGATCAGCAGGAATTCCATATACCTGTGCGATCTCGTAGTTCGCATTTTGCAAAGCTTCGCTTATGGTGGGCAAATAGGAGAATTTTCCTCCTAAAGCTTTGTCTTTCCATTGGGCCAGAGACTGAACGACATAAGGCGTATATTCTTTTTCACCCAAGGCCGCTTCCACTTTTGGCAAGGTCTCATCATTGATCTTATAGCCGGTCAGGAAGAGCTGCAGCACAAAGAGCCCCATCGCCAAAAGAAAAAGACCCAGTCCTATTTTTTTGATAGTATGCATATCTATTTGCAAGTATTTTTTTGTTGAAAGAAGAATTAGGTGAACCTCACATTTTCAAAGCCCCTCGAATAACCGGTATACAGCAACTCTATCGTCCTTATCAGGCCTACCATCAGGAAGAAACTGGCCAGCCCTCTGACTATCCCCGCTGTGGGTTGAGCAAAAATCAGAGAAACTAAAAAGAGCACTACCGCCACGACAGCCAGGACCACTATGCTTTTGCTGATTGGCCTGAGGGATTGCTTCTTTCGCACTACATTTTTACTGGGGAAAAGCTCATTATATGTTCGGATGAGCTCATCCTCGTATTGCTCAAAGAATTCAGGATCAAAGTTGGCGCGAAAAAGTTCCGATAAGACTTCCTCTACATGGACTTTCCGCTCAATCCAATCCAGGCACACATCCTGACGGAAGCGAATACCCATAAGATTGAATCCCAAAACGTTTCCTTGCTCCGCATCGAAATTGATACGAATCGCTTTATTAAGTTCCGGATGTTTCCAGAATAAATGTCTTTCACCTTCCTGCACATGATTTCTCACCGTTCCATAGACCTGGTACTCCATATCCATGAACTTGGCAGAGTTGAACCACTCATGCTGCGTATAGACCGTAGGATTTCCCGTCAGGGTTTTGGCAATCACAGGACCCATCAATTTGCCTGTGTACCAAACGGCCTCCACTCCCCTTCTTCCCGGTGCAGGATTCCGGAGTTCTGCACAATCCCCAACCGCATATATGTCTTTTACACTCGTTTCGAGGTATTCATCCACCAAAAATGCCCTTCCCTTCTCTATGCCAGTTCCTTCGGCTAATTCTGTCCGCGCATGCACTCCGGCGGTCAGGCCTACAAACTGACAGGGAATCTCCTCTCCTTTGGATGTGATGACTGCCCTTGCCCGACCATTTTCATCGCTGAGAATTTCTTTCAATTCTGTCTGCAACTGAAGATCGATCCCATGTGCATCATTGATCTCTTCATTGATCATCGCGGACTCTTCAGGGGGCATCACGCCATTCCAAAAGCTTTTTTCCCGCACCAGAAAGGTTACCGGTATGTGACGAGAATGAAACATCTCCGCCATTTCGATCCCAATCAATCCTCCTCCTACAATCACTGCTCTCTCCAGGCCTTCAGAATATTTCTCCATATTATCCAGGTCCTGCTTGCTGTACATTCCTTGTACCCCCTCAAGATCCTGACCCGGCCAACCAAATTTATTGGGCTCTGAACCGGTGGCCAGGACCAGTTTATCATAGCTCAATTCTGTCCCATCTTCGAAAAAGAGTTTCTTACTATCTGGCTCGAGTTTGTCAACTTTGTTGCGAAGCAGATTGATGCGGTTTTTCTCCCAAAACCAGGGTTCATAAGGTTGGGTATGTTCAAATTTCATGTGCCCCATGTAAATGTACATGAGTGCGGTCCGGGACCAGAAGTAATCGGTCTCTGCCGAGATAACCGTGATTTCGTCATCACTCAGCTTTCGGACATGTCTTGCCACACTGATTCCGGCAATTCCATTTCCAATGATAACAATGTGCATAATCGTATTAGGCGTGGTTCAATTGTTTTGCGAATATTTCGTCTTTTATAAAGATAGGTCATGAGCATTGATCGACCAATCATATTCAAGAAATTGAATTTCAACGTCTTGCGGAAGTTTTTCATCCAAATATTGGTTGATATAATCGACTAAACTTCCTTCTCTGGTAAAGTCTCCTTTAAACCAGGAAAATATGCTGGATAGATTCGCCACCTCAGGACTGATCTGATTTCTTATTTCTTGTTGTAAAAAGAGTCGGGCTTGTTCTGTCAGTTGAGCTTCGAGTTTTTCTACTGTATATGCCTCCGGACGCAAAACCGGACAAGACATAGAAGCGCAATTGATGGCAAAATGAATACGAGGCTCAACAAAATCCTTTCTCAAGATTCCATGTTCAATTTGATTTAAACTGGTCGCCTGGCCTCCAATTTTAAAAAATTCTTCATGCCAGACAGTTGCCACTCCTGGTACTCGATGAAGTTCTCGTATGCTTTCGAGCGGATAATTATCGGCAATGACTTTTACCGTAAAAGCATTATAGGCATTGATCCAGTAGGCCAGTTTCTCCGCTTCTGTCCAGGCATCGGTGGGAGCATTATTGCTAAGTTGATCCAGGTAAGTTTCGAGCTGGGCATTGTCTGCCTGAAATCCTCGATAGTCTACCAGACCATCAGCTTTTATATGTGCTTTTAATAATTGATCCCAAATCTGGTGATCGGGCGCTTTGCTGTTTTTATTACCCATAGGTGCGGAGCCGTAAGATGGAAACGCCATATAGTACAGGATGCCCAAAAGAGCTCCCATCCCGGCCAGTATCCATACAACTTTTTTCATCGTGAAGTGATTATGTCGGTAAAAGTAGAATCCCGATCAGGTTCCGAATGTCGGCCAACTTACCCAAGCCCTGCTCTATTATGTCGCAGGCTTTACATAATTACAGAAAAGCCCTTGCTCCGCTTGGGGGTAGATGGATCGAACCACAGCTTGCCTCAATTTTTGCTCCTGTTACCGATGCCATGACTGTAGGTTTGGCTCTGAGGGTTCTTAACCCTAAAAAAGCAAAACCAATTGCTTCTTTATAATCAATGATCTCAGTAGAAATAGATGCATCTACCTCGATTTGGTGACGCTTTAGTTCTGATTCGATCAATTCCATCAGAAATGTATTGTGTCTTCCCCCTCCGGTGATCAGGATTTTTTCATCTTTTGCGCCCAATGCTTCCACAGCTTTCGCGATTTGTTGTGCGGCATGCAAAGCATAGGTATGCATAAGGTCGGCTTTTGGCTCTTCTCTAGTCGCAAGTACAGGCATGACTTCACCCAAGACCCATTCCCATCCGAGAGATTTTGGGGCTTCTTGGGCGAAATAAGCATGGGCATTCAATTGCTCCAGCAAATCAGGAATCAATTGACCAGAACGGGCCGTCTCTCCTTCGGGATCATAATCTGTTTCCGCTTCCGGTGCATATTCTCTATACAAGTGATTCAGAACAATATTACAGGGTGAAACATCAAAGGCAAGCTTTCCAAAGGTCATATTGGAAAAGCCGCCGAGATTGAGAAAGAGTTTGTATTGGGGAAAGAGATATTTTTCTACTAAAGGAATCAGAGGCGCTCCCTCTCCTCCCAGTGCAACGTCCTTATTTCGAAAATTGCTCACCAGGGGACAGGGCAAATAAGAGACAATGCTTTCGCCATCTCCAATCTGGGCGGTGAAATTCTTATGGGGTTGATGAAAAATGGTTTGCCCATGTGTCGCTACGAAATCGGGCTTTAACTTAAAGTCTTTAATAAAGTCCCGAATCTGCTCTCCCATCCAATGTCCGAAATAGACATTTGTCTTCGCATAGACCTCTGCACTTTGGTCCATCAAACACAAGAGTCGAGTCGTCCAGGTTTCTCCAAAATCCACCTGCCTCACAGCATCCAGGCTAAAGCTATAGCTATCTCCTTCTTCAATAAAGGTGCAACAGGCGATATCCAAACCGTCCATAGATGTGCCCGACATGAGACCAATGCCCTGGTAGGAGTTTGACATAGTTTCCTCTTTTAATTGAACAGCTTAAGTTATGGCTGAAAGTGAGATAAAAAAAGTGTTGTTGTGTTTTAGTGTTGTAGTAATTTTCTTGAAAAGAAAACTACAACACCCTGGCACTATAACACACTAACACTCTCCCCTCTCCCCTTTGATCCGAGTCAAAATAATTCTATTTTTGGAAGTACTAAACTATGACCTATGAACAAGCAGCTGACTTTTATTTTAACTACAATTCTGTTCTTTTCTTTTCAATTTAGCTTTGCACAGGAAGGCTTTAAATTGGGAGGCTTCTTTATGCCACAAGGATCTCTACTGTTAAATCAGGATGATATGGATTTGGCTGAAGATATTTATCAAACAGAAGTACTAGGTGGAGTAGCTGCTGGTGCTATCGTGGGCTACAATTTCAATGACAATTTCGGGATACGTGCCAATGTGATGTATTCGCAGGAAGGGGGAAGATATACGGACAAAAGAGATGACTTCTTCAGAAATGAATACGTAACTCGCCTGGAGTATGTAAAGATTCCTATCATGATTGGTTACAATGCCGACCCTTTCAATAATAAGGTTATGCTAAGCCTGTATGCAGGTCCTCAGATTTCTTTCCTTTCTCGTGGACTTGCTTATAATGACAATCCCGAATTTGATCCTGGCATTCCTGATAATTTCAGCAATTTCCCTTCGACTTTCAGTACCTACGATGACATCAATTATAGTGTAGTTGGTGATTTGGGAGTAGATATATATTTGACTCCTGAAGCGGTTATGAATCTTCACCTTCGCCTGGATTACAGCCTCAATGATGTCGAAGATAAAGACGTAAGTTACCAGCTTACAGAAAATGGCTCTACGACTACTGTTCCCTTCTGGTCCAGTTCGAGAGCAGAAACCAATGCCCTCAGTGTAGGATTGATGGTTGGAATTACCTTTACCATAGGCGGCTACTACTAAGCCAAAAGCTTTAACAATACAGAAGTATGATCGCTTACCTGGACGGAAAACTCGCACAGATCGATCCTTCTTTTGCCATTATTGAATGTAATGGCATTGGCTATTTGGTAAAAATATCCCTCAATACCTTTAGCCAGATAAAAGAAAAAGAGAAGGTAAAACTCCTCACCTACTTTCAGGTTAGAGAAGATGCACAGGTATTATATGGCTTTAGCAATGCCCGGGAGAAAGTTCTCTTTGAGCAATTGATCGGCATATCCGGAGTTGGCGGAAATACAGCAATCATGATTCTTTCCAGCATTTCGCCTGAAGAATTGTACATGGCCATTCAGTCAGAAGATACAATGGCACTAAAACGGGTAAAAGGAATCGGAGCTAAAACTGCAGGACGTATTGTATTGGAACTCAAGGATAAGATCAAACTAGACGGAGAAATCGTAAGTCCGGGCGTAGGACAAAAGCTGGCAGAAAGCAGCAAAAAACAGGAAGCTTTGACTGCGCTTGCTAACCTCGGTTTGCCCAAAAATCAGATGAGTAAACGCATCGATAAAATCCTTTCAGAAGCCGGAGGAGATTTGTCTGTAGAACAAATCATTAAACAGGCATTACGCAATCCTTGACCATTCATGAATGGTATTCGCAAAACACGAACTTTCACCAAAAACGAATTAATTTACTGTATAGTAAGCTTTTACTTGTCCAAAGAAAGTTTTTACTTACCTTCGCTGTAATATTCAAAACGAAATAGCTTTGGGGATTTAGGGATCTATTTTCATTTTCAATCTCAATTATTTCAAGAGTAATGGATTTACCCTTTATTTATACGGGTTATTTTTTAGTTTTGCCCATATCATTCAAGAACCAACTCTCCCACACTGCGGCCTATGAAGCATAGCTTTACCTGAAATTTTATTAAGAAATAAGAATTAGTTCTGAACTTAATCGGTAATCGCTTTGTCTAAGATCAGCATCACTGTGCTGCTCTGGGCTATAGGATCTATTTTCTATAATCCAGACGGTACTCAAGAGCAGCGTGAAGAAGAGTTGCCCCTTGCCTATCATGAAGAGGCTTCTTTGGAGCTTTGGTCCCCGGACCAAATCGCAGTAGAGGATACTTCCAAAAAGAAGAAAAAAAACCCTAATAACAGAGTTGGGGATCCTACACGTCAGGATCGTGTTACGCCTCTTTACCTTAAGAATCCCAGAAACTTCCAGCAGACATTCGAACTCAATGAAGAGGGCGGGTATAATATCTATGAGAAGATCGGAAAGATCAATTTCCGTCCACCTTCTACCATCTCATTTGAAGATTACCTTGAGTACAGAAGAAAAAAAGGAGTAACAGACTATTTCCGGGAACAAGCATCATCCTCAAATGAAGAAAATCGCGGGGGACTTTCTCTGGATATCAACATCGACGAACTATCTGATGTATTTGGAGGCGGAACGATCTCAATCAGACCGACCGGTTATGCCACTCTTGATTTCTCAATTGATAATAATAAGACAGAGAATCCGTCTATTCCACTCCGTCAACAAAGTACCACTACCTTTAATTTCGATCAGCAGATCCAGCTAGGGGTAATTGGGCAGATAGGAGAAAAACTCAAACTGAATGTAAACTTCGATACCCAGGCTACTTTCGATTTTGAAAACGAATTGAAGCTAGCGCATCAGGGAACAGAAGATCAGATTCTTCAAGATATTGAAGCGGGTAATGTAAACATGCAATTGGGCAACTCTCTTATCCAGGGGCGCCAAAATCTTTTTGGATTAAAAACGCGTTTGCGCTTTGGGCCTGTTTACGTTACAGCCATTGCTTCTACGGAGCGAGGCAAAGTTGAAAGTATTGCAGTAGCAGGAGGTGGAGCAGTCGAAACTCCTTTTGAAAAGGAAGCTGCAGACTATGATGCCAACCGACACTTCTTCCTCTCTCATTATTTCCGTTCGCGATATGAGGATGCACTCAGAACTCTCCCTGTCATCTCCTCTACCCTTCGTATCAACCGGGTAGAAGTCTGGGTACAGCAGCAGGGAGCAACCAGAAACCAAAGAAATGCCGTAGGTTTTGTTGACCTTGGTGAAAATGATAATCCGGTAGCCGGTGGTCAGGGTAGGGTCTATAATGAAGACCTTGTTCAAAGCACCTCCGTCAGACTTCCGGACAACGAATCCAATAATCTGTTTGACCTTCTAACTAACTCTCCTGCAGCACGCCAACAAAGCTCTGCGAAATCAGCTATCGAATCATTAGGAGTACAGATGAGGAATACCGAGGATTTTGAGATCCTGGGTAATATGCGGAGACTGGATCAGACCGAGTATCAGTTAAATTCGCAGCTCGGGTATATCTCACTAAATTCTCCTGTCCCCAATGGTCAGGTGCTCTTCGTAGCATTTGACTATACCCTGAATGGTCAAAACTTTCAGGTGGGGGAATTTGGAGATGATGTCCCAGCCAATCCGACCAATTCGGATGTGATCTTTGTGAAGATGTTGAGACCATCAGTCCTACGGGTCAGTCCTTATCCGGCCTGGGACCTGATGATGAAAAATATCTATAACATTGGCTATGGACTAAAGTCAGAAAACTTTTTCCTGGACATCCGATATGAATCAGGAACCAGTGCAGGTAAGATCAACTTCCTCCCAACTGGTGCTGTGGCCAACCGCCAGTTGATCCAGGTAATGGGGGTTGACCGTTTGACAAACAATACTGCACCCAATCCGGATAACTTCTTCGACTATATAGAAGGAGTTACCGTTCGTTCAGATCGAGGCCTTGTCATCTTCCCCAAACTCGAACCCTTTGGTTCGCATTTGGCGAATCAGCTGGAAAATGATCAGAATGAGGTTACCAAATATGTTTTCCAGCAATTGTATGATGAAACCCAGGCCAATGCCATTCAGAATTTTCCAGAGCTTAACCGCTTCACCCTGGAAGGATATTATCGTTCTGCGGGAGGGGCCGAAATTCCGCTAAATACATTCAACCTCGCCGAAGGAAGTGTGACCGTTACAGCCGGTGGACAAAGACTGACAGAAAATGTCGATTATCAGGTAGACTATTTTGGTGGAAAGGTGACCATCATCAATCAATCCATCCTGACTTCTGGAAGGGAAATCAAAGTTGACTACGAAAGTTCTTCTTTATACCAGGTTCAAACCAAAACCCTGCTGGGAGCAAGAGCAGAATATGCGCCCAATGATCGCATAAATTTCGGGCTGACTGCCATGAACCTGAGGGAGCAGCCTTTCAACCAAAAGCTGACCCTGGGTGATGAACCTACCAATAATACCCTCTGGGGATTGGATGCAACCTATAGCGGAGAATCTGACTTTTTGACCAAAGCTATAGACCGACTTCCCCTCATCACTACCAAAGAAAAATCAAACATAGATTTTGCCTTTGAAGGGGCTCAATTTATTCCCGGTGTTCCAAAGGCCATCCGAAATTCGCAAGATAGAGGAGTTGTCTATCTGGAAGACTTTGAGGCTGCTGCGACTCCTTTCAGTTTGCAAGGACAACAAAGATGGAAACTCGCTTCTTTCCCTGACGGAAATGAAACCTTGAGAAATCCAGCAGAAATCTATATGGGAGATAGTTTGGCCGAGAACTATACCCGGGCGAAACTTGCCTGGTATCAGATTGACCAAACCTTTTATCAGGGATTTGGGATAGAAATTCCGGATGAAGATAGAAGCAATAACTATACGCGTCAGGTAGATCCTATTGAATTGTTCCCTACCTCCACCCGACCGTTCGGACAAAATTTACAGTTGACTTTTGACCTCAACTATAAGCCGACAGAAAGGGGACCTTACAACTATCAAAAAGACCAGCAAAAACTGGATGCCAATAGTGGAGATTTTACCAGCCCAACAGAAAACTGGGCAGGGGTAATGAGAGAAATTGACGTTAACAATGACTTCGAAGCTACCAATGTAGAATTTGTGGAGTTCTGGTTGATGGACCCTTTCATGGAAAATCCCAATCATGCGGGAGGTGAGTTTTACTTCAACCTGGGACTAATAGATGAAGACGTTCTACCAGATCAAAACCTGAGTAGAGAAAATGGTCTTCCCGGACCCAATGACAATCCGAATGTAACGCCTACTCCTTATGGTTTGGTCTCAATCGGTAACCCCTCTACAAATGCCTTCGATAATGATCCCGATAAAAGACAGGCACAGGATATTGGATTGGATGGGTTGAATTCTGTATCAGAGGACACCTTTTTCCAGGACAATTTTCTGGGGCCATTGAGAAACTACCTGAGTCCCGCCGCTTTCTCGGAGCTACAGACTGACCCCAGTTCGGATGACTTCCTCCACTTTAGAAATGAGGAATATGAAAATAGATCTGCCGGTATTCTCGAAAGATATTCTGAGTTCAACGGGATGGAGAACAACTCCCCCGTTCAGGAACAAAGAACCAATTTCGTTACCCAGGCAACTCAGCAACCGGATTCAGAAGACTTGAATGAAAACGGGAGTTTAAACTTTGCCGAGCAATACTGGGAATACAAAATCCAGCTACGCCCCGGCTCTATGGTCCCCGGACAAAACTTCATTGTGGACCGTATCGACTCTGATGCAAATACACCTAATGGTCCGGTTCCGGTTACCTGGTACCAGTTTAGAATTCCCATCAGTACAGGTAGAGCTGTAAATGATATCGCAGATTTCAAATCGATCAATTTCATGCGTATGTATTTGACCGATTTCGAGGAAGATGTGATCCTGCGGATGACAGAGTTCCAATTGATCGCGGCTCAGTGGCGTCGTTTTGCCGGAGATTTAAGAGGAGATGGAATTGCCCCTCCTCCAGCAGAGCCTCCTTTTGCAAGCTTTGACATCGGTACAGTTTCAGTGGAAGAGAACTCTTCCAAGCAGCCCTTCAACTATGTACTGCCTCCGGGTATCGAGCAACAGAGCCTCAATGGAAATACCAATCAGGGTTTCCTTCAGGACGAACGCTCACTAACCCTGAATATTTGCGATCTCGAAGATGGAGATGGTCGCGCCATGTTTAAAACGGTCACCTATGACATGCGACAATATGACCGACTCCGGCTCTTTATGCATGCCGAGCCTGTCGAAGATGGGGTACGACCGTCCAACTTCAATGATCGAGGAGATGCGGTAGCCTTTATTCGACTGGGGCTGGATAATGATTTCAACTATTATGAATACGAAATCCCTTTGACGCCTTCCATCGATGGTGTTCAAACCCGGGACAATATATGGTTGTTGCAGAATGAGTTTGACTTTGCCCTTTCTCAATTTGCTGTAGCAAAAAATGACCGAAATCTCGCCCAAACCGGCTTGATTTATCGACATGAGTATCGAGACTCAACCATGGAAGAAGGGCATAAGATTTACGTAAAAGGTACGCCCAAACTTAGTGATGTTCGTAATATCATGATCGGTGTGAGAAATCCGGAAGATCCTACTGGTGAACGGATTTGTTTAGAGGTTTGGGTGAATGAATTGCGGTTGACAAATTTTGATCGGGAAAAAGGATATGCGGCGAATTTGAATACAACCATTCAATTGGCAGATCTGGGCTCTATCAGTGCATCAGGTGCATTCAAGACTTCCGGCTTTGGCCCATTGGGACAAAAGATTTCCAATCGTCCACTGGAGGATAATTATCGCTATGACCTTTCCGCTAATATTACCCTGGATAAATTCTTCCCGAAGAAATGGGGACTCAGCCTTCCGGTATATGCTACCTATGGAGAGCACTTTATCAATCCCCAGTTCAACCCACAGGAAGCGGATGTACGAACCGATAAATTGATCGAGGCACTAGACCAGGAATCAGCCCGAGCCAAATTGCAGGAGATTCAGGACTACACCCGGACCCGATCCATTTCTTTCAATAACTGGAGAAAAGGAAAATCACAGGGAAGGCCCGGAGAAACCGGAAAACCGGCCAAGCCCCCAAAAAGCTGGCCCTGGGATATTTCAAACTTTGACTTCACTTATGCTTTCAATGAGCAATTCTCTCGAAACTCGGTGATCCAGTCGAGATTGAATACCCAACACCGGGGAATGATCAATTATCGATACAATTTCCCCCAGGTACAGGTACAGCCCTTCAAGAATTTTGATAAACTTAAATTCCTGCATTTCATCAACTTCAGTCCGGTGCCTACCTCGGTTTCTGTGAGTATTGCAGGAGACAGGCAGTTTGAAGCACGACAAATGCGTCCGACCTCTCTTTTCGGAGGATTTGTGGATACAACTTTCGCCAAAAACTTCCGCCTCAACAGGACCTATAATCTGGTATGGAATTTCACCCGAAACCTCCAATTCACCTACTCAGCCAATAATGTATCAAGGGTAGATGAGGTAAGAGGATTTTGGGAAACAGCTTCCCAAAGAGAAAGGGATTCGGTAGGTACCCTGATCGATAATCTGATCCATTTAGGTAGAGATAGAGCGAGAGGGCATAACAACCTCATTAATATGGGTCGAACCACCAATTTTACCCATAACTTCAATATTGCCTATCAATTACCCTTTAGTCAAATACGGCCCTTAGACTGGTTGAATGGTACGGTAAATTATAGTGGTACTTATAATTGGCAACAGGCTCCGGAAACCAATCCGGAACTGGGAAATACCATTGGTAACTCTCAAAATGTACAGGCCAATGCTCGAATAAATCTGGATGGTTTTTACAAGAAATTTAAACCCATCAAGACCATATTAGAGGAAAGTAAGAATAAAAATCAGGGAAGAAATCTTCCGCAAAGGCAACGTCCGGGTCAAAGAGAAGAACCCAAAGCTCCAGAAGCAGATATTGCTGCAGAAGAGGATACGGTCAAAAAAGATCCGCTGAAATTCCTGAAAGTTATTGGTAAAGAGATTGTCAAGTTGGCTCTGAGTGTCAAAAATGTAGACCTCACCTATGCCAGTAACAATGGTACCATCCTGCCGGGTTATCTTCCTCAAACTGATAACTTTGGGATCGACTGGGATTATATCAATCCCGTAACGGGCCAACGGGGTTCCATTCTCGCGCCAACGGCAGGCTTTATACTCGGTAGTCAGGCCGATATTCGAACGATAGCAGCGGAGAATTTCTGGATCACCCAGGATACCAATCTGACTTCTCTGTATATGCAAAATCAGCAGGACAATCTGACGGGTAGAGCTTCTATAGAACTCTTCCCCGGTTTCAGAATAGATGTTACTGCGAATAGAAGCATCACGCAAAATGGAAGTGAGTATTTCCGCTGGGATCCGATCAGTCAGAACTACGATAATTTTGATCCACTGAGAAACGGTAGTTTTTCTATGTCCTATATCTTTATCGGTACAGCCTTTAAGGAAGGACTATTCACAACAGGTGGAGAAAAATCGCTGGCCTTTGATGAGTTCTCCCAAAATCGGGTTGCCATTTCACAGCGATTGGCAGCAGAGAACCCTTATATCGGGCAGCTTGATCCCCGGGCCGGAAATGAACCTCTCAAAGGAGGCTTTGCAAATGGATATCCCGGAACGAATCAGGACGTATTGATTCCTTCTTTGCTTGCGGCTTATGGGGTGTATGAAGCAGATAAAATTTCCTTATCCAGCTTACCGAGGATTCCCTTGCCCAACTGGAGTTTGAACTATAATGTATTGACCGGTTTCCCTGATCTGAAAAATACCTTTAATGCAATTGCGCTTAAACATACCTATCGAGCGACCTATTCGATCGGTACCTTCAACAACAACCTGAAATCGCTCGATCCCGGTGGATTTGGATATTCTTCAGCCTTCGACGATTTGGAGCCGGATGACTTCGGAAATGTATCCAACTTTTATGCATTGGATAACTATCGAATCGTGCAGATTCAGGAGCAATTCTCTCCTCTATTGGGTCTTACCATGACTTTCAAAAATGGAGCGACTGCTTCTATTGACTATAAAAAAGGAAGGCAGATCAGCTTCAATGTAGGTAACCTGGTATTGACGGAATTGCAAAATCAGGATATAGCGGTTCTCTTTGGTTGGAGAAAGGATAAGCTGAACTGGAACTTTACCCTGGGAGGTAAGCCCGTGAGTTTGAACAATAGCTTGAACATAAGCTTCCGTGCGACCCTGAGAGATACGCGTGAAACCAATCGCTTCCTGACACCTTCGGGCACAGTTGATGAATTGGCTTCTGCAAGGAATCCTGAGACAACACGGGGAGCTTTCAATTTTATCCTCTCACCTTCTATCGATTATGTAGTTAATAGCCGATTGAATGTGAAGCTTTTCTTCGAAAGAAACGTCAACAATCCTTATGTCAGTAACTCCTTCCGGACTTCCTTCGCAAGCGGAGGTTTCCAGTTGAGATTTACCCTGGCACAATAGGAAAAACATAAGAAATGAAATCCCGGGATCTGTCTAAGGCAGGTTTCGGGATTTTTGTTTTTAGTCTTTGCCTATACTAAAACCGCTATCCTCTAGATATTTAATATGCTGGGCTTAGATCGTCTTTAGGAGCATATCAAATTCAAGGATTTTCGTCTAAAAATACCGTCATTTCGAAGCGGGAAAGCGAGGGACAGGTGCGCCGATACACTTGCAAACTTCGAGATGACAGTATGGATATACCTGAGAATTTGATACTTACACTTCTCCTATTCCTCCACTTTCGGTCCTGTAGTTTCTTCTCCACCGGCCAATAAAGTCAGGCCTATTACTTTTCCTTCTTCATTGGTATTAAAGGTGATTTGAATGTTTGCGGCTTCGGCATAAAAGACCTTTGAGGATTTAGGTGTAAAGTCATATTCTTCTCGTCCTTCTGCCTTTGCTTTCAACTGCATACCTGCTTTAGAAACGATAATCACCAAATCCTCAGAAAGCTCATATCTCCCTACATAGGCTTCAAGCATTTCCTTGGTTACCTTTATTTCCTCAACAAATGCCTCCGTATCTACATAAATCTCTCCCCCTTTCATGACAAAAACCAGATTAAACATAGCATGCTCAAAGTCTGTTTCCACATCTCCTTTTACAGCAATCAAATCCGCAAAGGCACCCTCTTTTATGACTCCCAGCTGATCTTCTTTTCCCATAAATTTTGCAGACAGATAGGTAGAAGAACGAAGGATGTCCAGGGGTTCCATCCCTTCTTCCAGATAAGCCAACAGTATATTTTTGGCAGCTTCTCCCTGAGGCATTTCAAAATCCAGGTAATTGTCCGAACCCGTCACAATCGTAACTCCGGCTTTGATCGCTCTTTGCAAACGGTCGCTTAGATTCTTTTTCGCTCTTTCGATCTGTTTTTCTCGATTCCATTTGAAATCAATGATGTCATAAAGTTTATGGTAAAGAGGAATGGAAATATCTGTCGGGACCAAAACCACTCCTTTCTCAGCCATCAATTCCAGGGTTGTATCTGAAATCGAATAGCCATGTTCGATACCATCCACGCCTGCAGTCACTGCTTCCCAAATGGCCAGATCATTGGTCGCATGGGCTGTAACTTTTTTGCCATAGCGATGGGCCATTTTAACGATGGCTTTCATTTCCTCTATAGTCAGGCTGGTATTATTGGGGGTATTGTTTGCACAAATCTTGATGAGGTCAGCCCCATAATTCAGATGAACACGCACGGCATTGATGGCATCATCCACACTTCTTACGATGGTATATTCATCCGCGATCACATCCCTGTGACTTTTCATCAAACCTCTCACCTGCCCTCCTTCAGAAGCAATGATAGGCCCGGAAACATACATGCGAGGTCCAACTGTTGTTCCTTCATTGATCGCTCTTTTCAATGCGACATCCAGGAAAGGTCCGGAATCTCCCAAATCTCTTACGCTGGTAAATCCATTCTCCAACCAGGACTTGGCTCGTTTGGCTCCTCTCAATACTCGCAGGGCATCTCCTTCGAACAAGAGTTTATCTGCCATCGGATTTTCGTCCTTGAGGTTGTCAAGGGTCATCAGATGAGTATGGCCATCGATGAGGCCAGGCATCAAGGTATAATCAGAGAGATCTATAACTTTCGCATGTTCCGGGATTTCTATATCCTGTCCAAATGCTGAAATCCTGGCCCGTTCGATCTTGATGATATAGTCTGAAAGCATTTCCCCTTTCTCCGAATCAAAGACTTTACCAGCCTTGATGAAGGTCGCATTGGTTTGAGCGAAGGAAGTTGAAATAACCAAAGCCAGAGAGGTCAGAAGCAGAAGAGATTTCAGAAAGCGGTTCATAGGAGTGTGGGTTTAAAGATTTGGGAACAATAAGTTATCAGAGATTTTTCACTTTAGGAGCTGATCATTGTAAAATGATGTAAATCCTAAGTAAAAATTCAGGAATGTACCTAAGAGAAGAATGAGCTCCTGCTTCAGACAGGGCGATACAAGTATCAAAATAAATCTGTCATCCCGGCCTTAATCTAAGGGTCGGGATCTCTAGCCAAAATCTATTAGCAAGAGGTTCCGGACATCTGATAGATTCCGGGATGACAGGGTTTTTTGTTTTATTCTCGTGTCAAACGATACAGCAATAGTGCCGCTCTCTTCACGGCAATATGAAAAGTATCCAGTTCGACGGTTTCATTGAAAGTATGCCCTCCAGCTCCATAAGAGCCTAATCCTCCTAAAGCAGGAATGAAGGAAACAAAGGCAATATCAGCTGCTCCTCTAGCTCCCGGATCATAGGGCTCAATGGCTTCAAAGCCTAAGTCCTGGCTAATCTTATCATAGACTTTCAGCAATTCATAATTCTCTTCATTGGGATACATGGCGGGATAGCCTTCGAAAAACTCTATGCTTGCAGAAGTACCGGGATGATTTCCATTTTCTACTATCTCTTTCATTTTGGCTTTAGCTCTGTCCAATTGGTCCTGAGAGATCGTCCGGATTCCTCCATCTACCACTACTCTCTGGGCAACTACATTGGTTTTGCCGAAAGCCGTTCCTTTGGAATTGGCCTTATCAAAATTCACCCCTGTTCCACCCAATACTACTCCGGGATTGAAGGTAAGGTATTCTTCTCCTTTTACTTTTTCATGGAAAGCATTCAGAATACGCGACATTTCGAAAATCGCACCACTTCCCACCTGCTCGCTAAATATCTGAGAGGAATGCCAGCGGGTCCCTTTTACACTCAACTGCCATCCACTTGAACCTCTTCTCGCTACCACTGCTCTTCCTGCTTTTCCTCCTTCAAAGCCCAAAGCGATATCGCTTCTTTTTCCAGCTTCGATCAAGTCTTTTCGGCTGATCGTCTGCGGAGAGCCTGGCTTTTCCTCATCGCCGGTATATACGACGATGATTTGGGTATTATCCATAGCACCTGCTGCATGCAAAGCTTTCAGGGCATATAAGAGCACTACGTCTCCTCCTTTCATATCATTGGCACCTGGTCCCTTGGCTTTTTTATCACTCACCTTCTCCCATTTCTGAAAGGGACTATCTTTTTCAAAAACCGTATCAAAATGCCCGATCATCAGCACTCGCTTTCCTTTGCTCCCTTTGTGCTCGGCAATCATATGTCCGCCTCGGTTCACCTCTTCGGGCATATCTACCCATGTCACCTCCATCCCCAATGCCTCCAATTCAGGCCTGAATAATCGCCCAACTTCCTGGACTCCTTCTTTATGAAGGGTACCGCTATTGATGTTGACAGCTTTTTCTAAAAAGTCGATGGCTTCATCCATATGTTCATCGACATACTGAACCATTTTCTTCTCTTTCTTGTCCAGTTTTTGTGCAGATAGATTTAAGGTAAAAAGGGAAATAAGTCCCAGAAGCATTAGCTTTCGATAGCGATAAATATTAGCAATCATGTTTAGGTAAATTAAATGTAGGGATGGAAAGGCTAGCATTAACAAGGATAAATCAAGCCTTTTATCCGGATTATTCCAGCTCAATTTTCCAATTCTCGGTTCTTGTTCTTCATTCCTTTCCAACTCAATCCCAAACTAGCAATTTCCCGCTTTACTTGTACATCCCATCGATGTCCTTGCCAAAACGATCTATAATCCTTTGTCGCATCAACTTGAGGGTATTGGTGAGGAGACCGGATTCAGGCGTAAGTTCCTGATGAAAGAGGTGAAATTTTCTGATCTTCTGGAAATTGGGAAGATTCTCATTGAGCCTATCGACCTCTTCCTGAATCTTTCCCTTGATCTTTATATTGAGGACCATATACTCAGGGCTGGTCCAGTGGATCTGGTGCTCAGAAGCCCAATAACGTAGCATTTCGAAATTGGGTTTTATCAATGCCGTAAGAAAAGGGCGTTGAAAACCCACGATCATGCTTTGCTCAATAAAATCGGATCGCTGTATATGATTTTCCAGTACCAGAGGAGCAATGTATTTGCCCGCCGAAGTTTTGAATATATCCTTGCGCCTGTCTGTAATTTTGAGGAAGCCTCTTTTGACAATTTTGCCTACATCTCCGGTTCTAAGCCATCCATCCTCTGAAAGGACACGTGCCGTTTCTTCCGGTCGTTTATAGTAGCCCTTCATCACATTGGGGCCTTTCACCAAAATCTCTCCTTCTCCTTCCTCATCCGGATCATCAATTTTAACTTCTACTCCGGGAATAGGCAGCCCTACGGTTCCCAATTTAAACATGCCCGGACTGAAACGATTCATAGTAATGATGGGAGAAGCTTCGGTCATTCCATAGCCTTCACGAACCTTTATTCCGGCAGCAGAATAAATCCGGCTTATATCCGGTTGAAGATAAGCAGCACCTGTAAATATGGCTTCTACATGCCCTCCACTCACATGCCGAAATCTTCGAAAAACCAAAAGCTTGGCCAATTGCCTTTGCATCCAGAAAAACGGCCTGACGCGCGCTCCTTCTTTATAATTTTTTCCAATCTCAATAGCCCAGTCCACAGTCTTTCGGATCAGGACATTTTGCTCAGCTTTCCAAACCTGGATGGTTTCGACCATTTTCTCTAAAATTCGGGGAACAGCTGTAAAATAGTGAGGCCTCGCTTCTTTAAAGGCAAATAAAAGTGCGTCCCGATCTGCAGGGAGATACAAAGTCGCACCTGAGGCTATATATCCATAGATGGTAGTTCGTTCGAAAATATGACTATAAGGAAGGAAACTCAGGCATCTTTTTAAATGTGCTATTGGAAGAAGCGTCAATGCAGCCTTGACATTGGAAACAATATTGTCGTGGGTCAACATGACGCCTTTGGGAACTCCGGTTGTGCCTGAAGTGTAGAGGATGCAGGAAAGGTCATCTTTTTCTATTTCTGCGCGAAGTTCTTCTAACAGCTCTTCCTCTATATCCTCCGCAATAGAAGCAAGAAAAGCCAGGCTATTTTCCTGAGACTTTTTGCCATGTGCTACATAACTTTTCATCTTCCTCCCATTTTCTCCCAGCAATCTTTTCCGATCTTCTTCATGGGAAAAAAAAGCAACCTTGGCTTCCGTTTCCTGAGCGACATGATCAAACTGATCTGGAGTGAAGGTTACATGCACAGGAACTACGATCACGCCTATTTGTTGGGCAGCCATATCGAGCAATACCCATTTTACACTAGCCAATTCCGGCACAATGATCATCCGATCTCCTTTCTTCAATCCCAGGCCCAAAAGAGCTGCACTGTATCGATCTCTTTTCTTCAAACACTCCTCCGTACTTAAGGCTTTCCACTTGCCTTTCTTTTTCCGTGACAATAAAGCCTGCGAATTTGGGCAGTGGGTGGATTGAAAAGAAAGTACTTCAAATGTGCGGGTCCAGTTCAAAGCAGCTAGCTTAAGTGAGGTTAATTATTATAGGTAACTTTTTCGCCTTTGAAAGCCTTATCCATCAGGTCGTAGAGCAATTGATGGTACTCTCCAAAGTCAGGAAGATTATTATGGCCGGCTCCTTCCACTTCGTATAGGCTGACTTTTTCCGGGTCCAAAGCCTGAAGCTTTTTGCTATTGGAAATGGGAATGAGCCAATCTTTCGTTCCATGAATGATATGCACGGGGCACTTCATGGATTTGATAAATTGGTCCGTACGGAGTCGGTATCTCAGAATCCACTTTAAAGGCAGATAAAATCCATAGCGACTCATATTATGGATAAAATTGTAATAGGGAGAATCCAGGATCAGCATATTGGGGCGATTCCATGAGGCAACCCTTGCTCCTATTCCACTCCCCAGAGACCGACCATAGACAATGATCTGATCTTCTCTATAATGTTCAGTCAGCCACTTATATAAATGCTGGGCATCATTGAATAGTATCCGTTCTGAACGCTTTCCCCTACTCTTTCCGAATCCTCTGTAATCCAACATAAAAAAATCAAATCCATTGCCCAGAAAATCCTTGGCGAATTTTCCCCAGCCTTTGATGCTCTTGGAATTGCCTTTTAAATAATAAACAACCCCTCGACTATTAGGCACTTTAAAATAAATGCTATTGACGCTTCCCCCATCCTCCATGTCGAAAGTATGTTCTTCAAAATCGAAGGGATATTTATAGGAAAAGCCGCTGGGAAGAATTTCAGGACGGAAGAAAAAGAGATGTTGGAAGAAATAAAAGAAAGCACAGAGCAGAAGGTAAATACCTCCTATAATAAGTAGAGTAGTCATTATCCAGTCCATGCTTCTTTATATCTCCAATGAATTTAGGAAAAATAGGGATAAGAGCTTTATTCCTTAAGCAATATTTTCCGAAGTCCCAGATGAAACTCCTCAAATTCGGCCAGATTTTTATGCCTTCCTCCTTCTATGGTAATAAAATGGGAATTATCGGGCAGAAAAGGTCGGAGCTTAATTGCAGAGGCATATGGAACCGTTTCATCATCAGTTCCCTGGAAAATATGGGCTTCTTCCATTTTTCGCTTTTGCAGGTACTCAAAAACCGGGAAGTGATATTTTAATTGATAAGGGAAGAATAGCCGAAAGCGTCGATTGATCACATCTCTCATGCTAAAGAAAGGAGTTTCCAGGATCAGTAATCCTGCATCTTTCTGACTAGCAAGATAGCTTGCCGGCCCTGAACCAATGGACCGTCCATAAATGATGATATCTTCAGGGGCATATTTGGCATGTGCCCACTCATAGGCAATGACGGCACTTTCATAGAAATTTTCCTCCGTAGGCTTACCCTCACTTTTCCCATAGCCCGGATAGTCGATCATCATTACTTCGTATCCCAAACGGGTAAAATCTACCGCATAATTTCCCCATCGCTGGAGATCATCTGCATTTCCATGAAAATACAGGATCAATCCTCGGCTGGTATCAGGCTGGGTAAAGTAAACGCCACTTAATTTTTCGCCGGATCTATCCAGGACGATTTCTTCAAAATTTTCTTCAAAGCTAAATGCATATTGGGCTTTCAATTTGGTGGGGAGAAAGACCATTTTGTCCTGAAAAAGATAGGATAATGCGACCAGGAGTCCATAAAGGACAAAAAGTATGAGCAGGATTTTAAACATATTATTTCCCAGGTTTTTCATGGATGCATTTCCCAATTTTCCGGCCATGAAGGAGGGCAAAATTAGGGATATTTTGGCAATCGACCAGTAGCTAATATTTATTTCAGGCTATTTAAAAATTCGACCACATCACGGATCTCATTTTTATTGAGGAAATTTTGCATGGGAATCATCGCGGATGGCAGACCTTCTTTTCCATAGCCGGGAGAAATTCTCTTGCTGGGGAGGACCAAAGCTTCCAGCAATTGCTGGCGATTGAGTTTAGAAGCAATCCCTCCTAAACCCGGTCCTGCCAATACAGCATCCCCTTCCAATTGATGGCAACGCATACATTGGGCGCTTTCGTGGATGTAGAAAATACGGCCCCCATTCCGAGCATTGCCTCCTTTTAAACTCACCCGAAATTCGCCCAAATCATCCTGCGCATTCAGGCTTTCATAATATGTTTTAACCCTTTGGCCCAATTCCTTATTTTCCTGCGCAATAGCTGCATCCAGGACATCCAATTGAATTTCATCCGCAACTTCTCCTGCCTCCAATTTATCCATCCAACTGGCAATTAATTGCAGGGCATCCTCTGTATGAATTTTACCGAGGCCCTTAAAAATGGTTTGTCTTTCGCCTGTACTACCAAACTCCAGTGCTTTCGCCAGAAGCGCCAGTTTCTCTGACTCTTTGATTTCCAATTCATTGATCAGGCTTTGAGCCTCTTTTCTCAGACTTTCCTCTCTATCAGCCAAAGCCATTTCTATCGCTGATTCTGCTCGGGGACTTTTCATCCGAATCAGGGAACGCAAGCTTGCTCCCCTGACTTCATTGCTTTCTTTCTTATCTGTCCCTATCGTAAATAAGATTGCATCCTTTTCCGTCATTCCCAGCCTTCCTGTCATTTCAATTCCAGCAATTTTCATATCTCCTTTTTCCTTCATCAGCATTTCAGCTAATCCTTCCGTAGCAGCCAGAATTTCACTGGGGGAATGAGAAGCCGTTTCTCGGTAGATACCTTCCAATCTATCCAAGACCGGAATATCTGTCCAATATGCCAGGGCCCAAACAGCATCTGCCCTGAGTATATCAGCATTACTTTTATCATCTATAAAGTTTCGAAGTCGATTGGCAGCCTCAAGTCCTCCTAGCCTGAGGTTTGCATTGATTGCTCTGCGGACATAAGCTTCCGTTTTGACCGGACTTTTCCCTAAAGTCGCCGCTAAATCCTCAAGAGATTCCTCAACAGATCGATCATCATAAATGGCTCGAGCAGTTTCATTCATAACCATCCAGGAATCATCTTTCAGGAATTGACTCAATTGAGGAGAGCGCATTTCCCGTAAGGCGACAACTGCTCCTACTCGTACTGCCTCAGAAGGATGAGAGGAAAGCTCTCCCAATTGTTTCTCTACGCCTATGCGAGAGAGCGCATACACAATTCCATGACGCAAATGGGGATCATTTTCTCCGGTTTGGCCCAATAAATCTATCAGTCCTTGAAAAGCTTCGGCTTTCCCAATTTTCCCCAAAGCTTCAGCCGCAAAATATTGAGCCCTTGCAGAAGAATCTTTTAACTGCTCAAGTAAGGGATCGAAAGCAGCTGTATAACGGGCATCTCCGATAACTTTAGCTAGCTGAGCCCGAACTTCTGCATCTTCATCATCAAGGTAGGAAAGCAGAGGCTCAGCCTCTGAAATATTTCTTCTGGCCAACTGCCCAATGCCCCAAATGGCATGAATGCGAGCCAGTTGGTTTTCGTGGGAATCCAGAAGTTTATGCAAAGTCGTCGACTCTTTCCTTTTTACCAATTCAAACTGAGCCTCCATACGAATACGCATATCCGGATGTGCCATGAGTTTTTCCAACTCCTCTAGTTCTAATTTGCCGAAACCTTTGGCAAGAATTTCCTGGGTTTGCTGACGCAATGCATGCTTATTTTCTGTATCCAGTTTCCATACCCTACCTATATCTTTTTTCGCATAGCCTTCCAGCCAATCAGCCATATACAAAGTCCCGTCTGGTCCAAAATTAACTCCGGTGGATTGTATACCATTCATAACAAATTTCTCATCCTCTAATTGGAAGGAGGCACCTTTGGGACTGAGTTTAAAGGCTTCAATTTTGGAATTGGCTATAGAACCGGTGAAATAAGAGGCAAAAAAGTAACCCTCCCAGTCTTCATTGAGGGCCGTACCGGGATTGTAGGCCAATCCTGCAGGCCCATTTGGAGAAAGTCCTAATGGTGGTAATGCGTAGGCAGGTCTTCCGGGGAATTGAGGCAAATAGAGTTTCTCATCCATCCAGATCTTGTAAGCATTCTGGGGATCATTGTACTTGCCAAATTGCCAGTGAATACGCCAGCCGGTATCGGAGCCCTCCAGTATATGAACATAGCGCTCTCTTTCGCCCCGATGATCTCCATCATTATCAACCGATATAAGATTACCGTATTTGTCGAAAGCCAGTTCCTGGGGATTTCGGAGACCATGTGCAAATACCTCAAACTCTGTCCCATCAGGATTGATTCGCATAACTGCACCCTCATGAGGATATGGCCAATTTTTTCCATTTGCATCACTCGTATTCACCCCAATATCTCCTATAGACCAATAGATCTTACCATCGGGACCCAGGGTCAAGCCCGACATATCGTGTCCGGCAAAAGCAATATGAATCCCATATCCATGACTCAGCGATTGTTTTTTGTCAAAATCTCCGTCTCCATCAGTATCCTCTAATTGCCACATATCGGGAGCAGCTGTGAGGTAGACTTTTCCATCATGTACCAAGACACTTCCCGCTACTCCAGTCAGCATATCTCTGAATTCTTCAGCAAATACATGAGACACATCTGCTTTTCCATCTTCATCTTCGTCTCGTATCACCCGAATCCTTTCGCTTTCCACTTCTAAATCCCGAAAATCGTGGATGCTATCCTGATTCAAATCTTCCTGCCAGCCGTTTTGATCACTCAGTTCGGTGGCAAGTTTGTTTAGGTGAAAGTCGCGAGTTGCTTCTATATTGTATAAACCCAGATCATCCGTCATCCAATCCCGATGGGCCCGGATGTCAATGTCTGAACTTTTTCGCCTTGCTGTTTCAGAGAGGTAAACGCTTCCATCATGATCTATCGATATTCCGACCGGACCTGCCAATAGTTTTTCCGGAGCCCATAAGGAAACTTCAAAGCCTTCCATCAATTTAGGCTCCATACTCTGGGTATTCTGAAAATCCAGGGAATCCGCATAGGTAAAGAGTGGAAATTTATTTTCCTTCTTAGACTCACACCCTAGCGTAAAACCGATAAGGGAGCATAAGAAAAAGTAGTGTAGTAGGTTCCCGGATTTCATAACTAAAAATATACAGGCTTTCGCTTAGAGCCAAATGAAGTTTCAACAGCTATCTCCTATTCAGAACTACTAAGCTTGCAATTTGCTAACAGAACTTACGCGTGTTACATCGGAACACAGCTTGTACAATTTATGAGGTGCATATTACTCATATTGTATTATTGCAAACCGCGTAATACATGCGAAAAGGTTTCGTACTTGGGATGCTTGCTTTACTCTTCACTGGGATTATCTACATATTCTGGCAGGAAGAGTTACGTTATAGCCTGCCAACTCCCATTCCTGATGATTATGAAGAGGTTGCTATAGGTAGTTGTATAGAACTGCCCTTATCTAGCAGCCAGTGGAATCCAGAGAAAGCACAGTTTCTTCATTTTTTCAATCCCGATTGTCCCTGCTCTCGCTTCAATGCAAATCACTTCAAGTATTTGTTAAAAAACTTCGGAGAAGAACTGGATTTCAGAATCATCATTCCGGAGGGAGCTTCGGAAGAAAGAACACGAAAATTATTGAGCAAAAATATTCCTGTTCACCAGGATACAGAGGGAAAGTGGTCATTGCTAACCGGAGTTTATGCTTCCCCTCAGGCAGTTATCATCGATGCGAATCAGGCCCTTTACTATCGGGGCAATTACAACAAAGCCAGATTCTGCACCTTTCCGGGTAGCAATTATGCCGAGATCAGCATAAATCTTCTCCTGAGAGGAAATGAGGCTCCCGTCTGGGACTTTTATGCAAGTCGGGCCTACGGTTGTCAATTGCCAGAGGTAAATGACCCGCTATCATCGCTTTTTTTCTGGTCTAACAATGAACACACAATTCCTTCTTTATGGAACGTGAACAATTCACATTAAGCGCCGAACAAAAAAAGGCGCTCTTTGTATCAACCAATGAACGCTCAGACAACATCCTTCAGAAATTTTTGCTGGGGAGTTTTGTATTGGGGATACTAATGGCCTTTGTCTATGACACCTGGTTGGTAGCCATAGCAGTCGGAAGCATGTCTCTAATAGCCTACTTTGGCACGAAAAAATTACTTCCAGAATCAAATTTATACCAATACGTAGGTTCAGCCGTCCTGGCCATTTTTATGGCTCAATATATCTATCAGATGCATGGGCTTTTTGAAATGCACTTTTTCGCATTTGTAGCCTGTACCCTGATGATTACCTATTCCAACTGGCGGCTACAATTGCCGCTATTTGTAATCATTGTCGTTCATCATGCGGCTTTTGCCTATATGCAATTCGCAGGGGTTGACGGGATTTACTTCACCCAGCTCCCCTATATGGATCTGACCACCTTCATTATACATGCAGGTTTGGCAGGATTGATCATTTCCATTTGTGGATTGTGGGGATACTTTTCTGAGAAAAAGATCATCCATGATGGAATCAGAGCCTTAAGAGCTGAGTTTGTTTTATCCGAAAATCTCAAGATCGCTCATACCATCAAAGAAGGAGATTTTGATTCGGAAATTTTGATAAACAGCCAGGACCCTCTGAGCGAAGCCTTGCTGGAAATGCGACAGTTCCTCAAAGAAAATGTAGAGCGTGAGGCCGCCGAAAAATATTCCAGTCAGGGAGTTGCGCAAGTGAGTCGTCTATTAGCTGATATAAATACCCTGGGACAGGAAATTGGTTGGGAGAAATACATTGAAAAGATTCTCAATCTTCTTTCCACGCATTTAAATGCCAGGCAGGGCACCTTTTTCATGCTGACTGAAAAAGAGGAGGAGCCTATGCTTCAACTTTTGGCCGGATACGCATATGAAAAGAGAAAATTCATCAAGAATAAGATACCCTTTGGAGAAGGCCTTATCGGTCAGGTAGCTTTGGAACAGAAATATATTATTGTAAAAGATCTTCCAGATGAGTATTTCCTCATTTCTTCAAGTCTGGGTAGTGCACATCCTAAAGAAGTACTGGCCTGGCCACTGATCGCTGATCAAAAGCTGGTAGGAGTGGTTGAATTTGCCAGTTTTGAAGGCTTTGAAGAAAAGCATTTCAACTTCCTCGAAGAAGCTTCATTTAGAATAGCCAGTACACTCGCCAATGCAGAAGCTCAGGAAAAAACCCGGAGATTGCTGGAAGAGTCAGTCGCCTTGAAAGTAAGCCTGGAAGAAAACAACCAGAAATTGGAGGCACAGGCAGATCAGCTAAAAGAGTCAGAGCAAGCCCTCAGACAACAACAGGAAAATTTACTGGAAGCCAATACCGAACTTGAAGCTCAAACGCAGGAGTTAGAGGTTCAGAAAAAGGCGCTGATCGAGCAGAATGAAGAAATTGAATCCGCGAAAGCAGAACTGACCCAAAAAGCAGAGGAACTAGAAGCCAGCAATACCTATAAGTCTGAATTCCTGGCCAATATGTCCCATGAATTGCGGACCCCGCTTAATAGCATTCTCATTCTTGCCAACATACTTGCGGACAATAAAGGCGAGCGTCTCAATGACAAGGATGTCGAGCATGCTCAGGTGATTCACAAGGCAGGAAGTGATTTGCTTACCCTCATCAATGACATCCTCGACCTTTCCAAAATTGAAGCCGGGAAACTGGACCTTTTGATGGAAGCGGTTGGATTTGAAGAGGTGGCAAAAGACATGGAAATGATGTTTGAGCATGTCGCGGATAAAAAAGGAATCAATTTTGAAATTGAGATAGATGAGAAGTTGCCCAATCATTTTGAAAGTGACAGGGTAAGACTGGAACAAATCATCAAAAATCTACTCTCAAACGCCTGCAAGTTCACAAATAAGGAGGGCACGGTAAAGTTGGGAATCCAGTTGGCCGACAGTTCTGCTAATTATAAAAACGAAAGTCTCAGAAATACAGATCGCATTGTTTCATTTGCGGTATCCGATACCGGTATTGGAATCCCTAAAGAAAAACAAGCCAAAATATTCGAAGCCTTTAGCCAGGCAGATGGTTCGACCAGTCGCAAATACGGAGGAACGGGCCTAGGGCTTTCGATTTGTGTCCAGTTAAGTCATTTATTGGGAGGAGAAGTTCAGTTGGAAAGTGAAGAGCATAAAGGCAGTACCTTTAGTCTTTACCTGCCCTTGAATGCAGTTAGTGGGGAGCAAAATCCGAGAGATGAGGAATCTCTTTTCAAGCCTGTGATCCCCAAATCCAAAAACACTGACAGAAGCAATTCAAATATTCTAATCGTTGAAGATCAGGAATTGCAAAACAAGGCCCTTGGCCAATTGCTGAATCGCCATAATTATCACTATAGCCAAACCTTCAATGGGCAGGATACCCTGACTCTTTTGGCTGATGAAAAAACAGTAAACTGTGTCATCCTTGACTACAACCTTCCCGACATGACCGGATTGGATGTCTTGAAAGAGATTCGCCAAATGGAAGGCTTTCAGCAGATCCCTGTTATCATCCATACGGCAGAAGATCTCAGCTTAGATATCCAACAGGAAATCAACCAGTACACCCGAACCATTATCTCGAAAGCTACTCAATCTTCTCGCAGATTGATAGATGAGATAAATCTCCAATTGGGATATGAGCAGGAGGAAGTAGAAGTCATTGAAAAGAAAGCCAAACCCAGGAAAAACGTCAAAGCTGCAAAGCCTAAGATTTCCAAAGCTAAAAAAGTTGATACGCCCTCCACAGATCCGGGCATATTGAAAGAGAAAAATGTCTTTCTGGTAGATGATGATATGAGAAATATTTTTGCCATCTCAGCCATCATGGAGAGCAATAGCATCGCAGTAGAAACAGCACTAAATGGGAAAGAAGCATTAGAGAAACTGGAAAAGGGACTCCATCCAGACATCATCCTCATGGATATAATGATGCCGGAAATGGATGGCTTTGAAGCAATCCAAAGGATCCGAAAAATGGAGGAATTTAAATCGATTCCCATCATCGCTATTACCGCTAAAGCTATGACGGAGGATCGACAAAATTGCCTCGACGCAGGCGCGGATGAATACCTGTCCAAACCTCTGGATACAGTGCTGCTATTGGAACGAATGAAAGAACTACTTAAAAAATCATGATGACACAAACACAAAGCATAGGAAGTACACAAAGAGCGGTCCATACCTCTCCGGAAATTAATTCGCAGTCAGGGCTTATCTCCGGTTTGACCGAACTGTTTAGAGATCCGACATACTTCCATCTCATCAGACAGGAAATCATACCTTATCTGGAAACATTTTCTCATCCCAGGATCTGGCATGTCGGTTGTTCGACTGGGGAAGAAGTATTTTCTATGGCCATTCTTTTACAAGAAGCGGCCCTCCTGAACAAGACTGATATCCTCGCCACAGATACCTACCAGCATCGTTTGATACAGGCAAAAAATGGGCGCCTGGGAATAAGGATGCGGGAGCAATATCAGCGCAATTTCAAAGAAAGTGGAGTAAAAGGGACATTTGAGGACTATTTCACCACGGGTCCTGGATACCTGGAGCTAAAAGCAGACATTCTTCAAAAGCTCAATTTTTTCCGACACGATATCATACAGGGAGCCAGTCCCAATACCTTTTCCTGTATTTTTTGCCGGAATGTACTCTTCTACTATCCTCCTGAAAAGCAATTGCAAATCCTGGAAAAACTGCTCGACAGCCTGAGTCCTATGGGATTTCTGGTTTTGGGTCGAGTTGAGGATCTCCGATTTTCTCCCCTGAAAAAGCATCTGAAAATCCTGCGAAAGGCTTATTCCATTTATCAAAAAACAAGTTTCTGATATGTCTTTTTCAGAAAAAATCAATATCCTCCTGGTTGATGATATTCCCGCAAATCTTGTGGCACTGGAAGCCGTTATTGAGCGAGAAGAAACTAAAATTTATACCGCCTCTTCCGGCAATGAAGCCCTCAAGTTAGCCTGGGAAATCCCCTTCGCAATAGCTCTCATTGATGTGCAAATGCCGGAAATGGATGGGTTTGAGCTGGTTCAACTTCTCAAATCCAATACCAAGACCCGGGAGATTATCTGCATCTTTGTCACAGCTATCAGTAAAGAAAGCAGATATGCCGTTAAGGGTTTGCAAGCAGGAGCAATTGATTACCTCTATAAACCCCTCGACCCAATGGTAACCAATGCAAAACTGGATACCTACCTCGAGTTGTACAGACAAAGACAGCGGCTACTTTCTCAAAATAAAAAACTGGAAAATTATGCCTTGCGTATCGACAATGCAGGAGATATAAATGCTATGGTATCGGTCGATACCATGAAAATAGAAGAGATCAATCCGGTAGTATCAGAGATTCTCGGCTACGAACCGAAAAATCTCATCGGACTGAGCCTCTTTGACCTGATGCATCCAGAAGAATTGGATGGCATAAAGAGCCTCTTGAAGACCTTCTTTGATCAGGGAGATCAGCATATAAATTTTGAGAGTCGTTTTAGAAATACCCGGCATGATTATATCTGGCTGAATGTCCAGACAGTCCATAAATATGGTTTCCTATTTGTCAATGCGCGGGATGTATCTGCAAGCAGGCATTTCGTCCAGGAAATCGTCAAGGCCAAACAACAAGCTGAAGCAGAAAAGGTTGCCAAGGAAGAATTTCTGGCAAATATGAGCCATGAAATAAGGACTCCGATGAATGGAATTCTGGGCCTTTCAAGGCTTTTGAAAGAGTCTCAACTGGAAGAAGAACAAAAAGAGACCGTTGATCTCATTTTGCAATCCTCCCAATCTTTGCTCAAAATCATCAATGACATCCTCGATTTATCCAAAATAGAATCCGGCAAGTTTTCTCTGGAAATGATTGACTTCCAGTTGAAAAAAGTTCTGCAAACTGTGGTAAGCCTGCTGCAGACAAAGGCGGAGGAAAAGAACCTGAAATTATACTTCGAAATAGTTAGTAATGTTCCGGAATTCCTGATTGGAGATCCTCACAGACTCAATCAGATTCTTATCAATTTGATTGGCAATGCCATCAAATTTACTTCTCAGGGAGAAGTAAAGGTCCTGGCGCAGATCGAAAAAGGGAAAGATGGAGATATTACATTAAAGATAGCTGTTCAGGATACGGGAATTGGGATTCCTCAGGAAAAGTTGAAAAGCATTTTTGAAAGTTTTGCGCAAGCGAGTAGCGACACCAGTCGCAAGTTTGGAGGCACAGGCCTTGGCCTAACCATTTCAAAAAAACTGGTTGAGTTGCATAGAGGAAATATATGGGCAGAAAGTGAAGTTGGAAAAGGGAGTAGCTTTATTTTTACCCTGGGTTGCAAATTCAGCAATAAAACCTTGCAGGATGAAGCTGAAAATAAAAATCCATTTGAATTATCCGGTCTTGAAGGGAAACAGATCCTTCTGGTTGATGATAATAAAATCAATCGAATGGTAGGCAAAAAGACCCTAAAACGCTGGCAGATCGAATTGGAGTTGGCAGAAGACGGCCAGGATGCCTTCAATAAATGCCAGGAGAAGAAATACGACCTCATTCTCATGGACATTCAAATGCCAAATGTGGATGGATACCAAGCAAGTCGAATGATTCGGGCAGATCAGGAAAATAAAAATCAGGAAACCCCCATTATCGCACTAACGGCAAATGTCATGGCAAGCGTCATCGATAAATCCAGAGATGCAGGTATGGATGCTATTCAAAGTAAACCCTTTGATCCTATACAACTCTTCGAATGTATGAAGCGACTGATCGAATCTGGTAGACCAGAGCTTTTTAATGATAATCGGGATGAAATTGACCGCATTGACCTCGAATACTTACGCAATCTGTCCGGAGGAAGTCAGCAATTCGTTATCCAATACCTACAAACCTTTATCTCTCAAGCACCAAAATCTCTGGAACTGATAGAAGATGCCTGCACAAAGGGCTCAATAAATGGCCTGAATAAAGCCATAGAAAAACTTAAGCAGGACTTCATTTATATCGATTATCAAAGTGCCAAGGAAATCATTCATAAGATCGATGCCATCTATGAGGAAAAGGCAGATCATCAGCATTTGAAAGACCTGGTGCTCCTTCTGAAAGAAATGGTTCAGGCCATGATCCGAAAATTCCAATCTATATTGGAAGAGAATCAGCTTACCGAAGGCTAAGCATAGTTCTCAACAATTCTATCTATTCTCCGGATTTTTCATGCAAAATCCGCTCAGCTTTTCGTAGATTCCCCTCATGGAAATCAAAATGTACGAAGGCGAAAAGAACTGGCGGGAAAAACCTTTTGCCACTTTGGTTGATAATGAAGTCTTCTGGGGGGAGAAAGGCTGGTTTGAAGAGCCATTTCTAAGCATTAAAGACGATAAAATTTATCTGGGAAAGAAATCCTGGTTTGAAGATCCTTTTGCAACTGTAAAAGGCAATAAGGTCTATAAAGGAAGCAAAGAATTTTTAGAGGAACCTCTTGCAACAATTGAAGGAGAAAAAGTGTTCAAAGGGGATAAAGGTTGGTTCGAAGATGAAATTGCAACCGTAGACCCGGCAGATGTGATGGGTGGAGCCGTAGCAGCGGTTATTATTCTGCTCATGCACGAGGAATTTGTTGCGTTTAAACAAAAAAATTAATTTCGCTAACTCAATTCAAGTTCAAACATTTATAAATATAAATACAATGGCTTTTACACTCCCCGAACTTCCTTATGCACATGATGCGCTTGAGCCACATATCGACGCCCGCACCATGACGATCCATCACGGAAAACACCATAACGGATATACAAATAAATTGAATGCTGCCATCGAGGGCACAGACCTGGCTGGAAAAAGCATCGAAGATATTCTTGCTAATGTTTCTTCTGCTTCTACTGGAGTAAGAAACAATGGAGGAGGATATTACAACCACTGCCTATTCTGGGAAGTAATGAGCCCAAATGGAGGTGGAGCGCCTACAGGTGCTTTGGCTGATGCTATCAATGCTGCTTTTGGTTCCTTTGATGATTTCAAAGCGGCTTTTGCTTCCGCTGCTGGCACTCGTTTTGGATCCGGTTGGGCCTGGCTTATCAAAAAAGCTGATGGTTCGGTCGCAGTTACCTCTACCCCAAATCAGGACAATCCTTTGATGGATGTTGCTGATGAAAAAGGTACTCCTCTATTGGGAATAGATGTATGGGAACATGCATACTACCTCAATTACCAAAACCGTCGTCCTGACTATGTTGCTGCATTTTTCAATGTCATCAACTGGGACAAAGTTGCTGAAAAATTCGCAGGATAATCCTGTTCGGAATATGCAAATAAAAAGGCTGCGATCATTTCGCAGCCTTTTTTTATCCTTCTATCATGATGGGCAAAGCCGATTCTGGCATGTCTTCCAAATCGAGACTATTTCGCGCAAAGCGAAAAGCAAAGGGAATATCCCTTCCATTTCCTATCGCATCATAAAAAGCACTGGCAAATAAAATGGCAGCTTCATCCGAAATGCTGGCTGACATACCAATTACAAAAGGAACGTATTTTGAGATTTCTTGTGCCTGATTCTGACTAAAGCAGGCATTGAGGAGGACACATTCGATTTCCCCTTCAAAGAGTTCAAACAAAGCGGCCAGCGCAATTTTCCCCAAAGGCTTTAAATTCCCCCTTTTGTCCTGCATCAGAATACCTTTTCCTTTTTCACCTCCCCCGGAAAAATGAACGATCTGTGGCTTTTCATCCAAAATAGCTCGACTCAATCCTCTCCTATCCAAGGCAAATCGACTGCTGAAACTAAAATCCTGTCTCCGATTTGATCGAAGCAAACTCTCCTGAATTTCTCTATGCTCTTCATCCATGCGATTGCGCCCTTCATCCGTGGGATGCGCGGCCAGAAAGAGGATTTTATTCTTAGGGTTCTCCTCGGCTTTTGATATAAAGAGGGCTTTCAATTCCTCCGTCATGCTGTGCTGTCTTTCTTCATCTATCCGCTTTCTGCGATCTTCCCTACTTTCCCGAGATTCATAGCCATCCAGCAGAAGGCTTACATTAAAGCGCTTTTTCAAAACCGGACTCAGGTAGTATTCCTCTTTCAATTCCTCATGTGCCAATAAGGCCTCATAATCCGCCAGGGCTTTGCCCTCCTCATCCAGGGGAATAAATTCCTTCACCTGTATCCCTTCCAGGTTTTCATGAATCTGCTTAAAGACACTTCTGACGATTGCTAAGAGACTTCTTTTATTCCCCTCCCCTCCTACTGCAATATAAATCCTGCGGTCGGCCGGATCAGAACGAATCAGCGCCTCTTTTCCTTCTTCCGAAATCATCACCCCATTTCTCCAGAAGTTCCGCTCCTTGACCAGGTTGTGGACATTGGAAATGAAACGAGAAATAATGACATCCGGCAATACATCATAATGATATTGGAAGCGAAGAAGCTTGGGAATGGGATGTTTCCAGACCATTCGACGTGGACGATCTTTTGGAAAGGCTCCGGGAATAAAATATTTGCCCCGGGCATGAGGAAGACTGAAACTTAGTTCAAACTTCTCCATGATATCCACAATGAATTGCCATTCTTTTCGACCGGGATAACTCCTTTTATCCAACAACTCCCCTACCTGCTTGAGATTGAGTATCCCTTTCCACTCGATAAGTCTGGGAGAAGTAATGATGCTATATACGCCTTTGGTTACCCATTCTGGATTCAATACCTGCGTATCCGCCAATGCCTGTTTTTCGTCATCTCGAAAATTGAGCATGATTCCCAGATCGTGAAGCAGGCGCAAGAGCCTTTCTTTTTGGAAGGCCTGCATTTTGGGGAAAAGTTCTTTGCATAAGGCTTCATAGTCCGGATAGGCCATATAATCCCGGTTCTCCGTTTCCAGCTTGTTTTTGATGGCCAAATCTCCTTTTAGCATGATATCATCTACATGCCGCATATATTTTTGTTTGAGCGCCAGGCCCACCAAACGTGCCAGGCGATCGATCCCGATGTCCTTTTTGGCTGAGGTCTCAACAAAGCCCACAATATTGGGATATTTGTCTTTGATACTTCCTTTTCCAAAATCCATCTTATGGATGTCGCACTTATTGATGCAGACAATGATCGGGATTTCCGAACCGGCATAAGAATGGATCAGTTTGAGCCAATACTCCAGTTCGGTATCGCCATATTTATCTTCCATCCTCGGATTGGCGACCAATACATAAATGGATCGACGGGTCATGAAAAATCTATGCGTGGCATGCATGATTTCCTGACCTCCAAAATCCCAGATATTGAGTTTGATATTATGCCTTCCCTTTTTGGCCTGCCAGGGATAAATCACGATTCCTTCTGTCATCTTTTCATCCTCATCAAAAGGCTTTCCTAGCAATCTTTTGATCAAAGAGGTTTTCCCTACTTCTCCTGATCCGATAAAGATCAGTTTTGCTTCATGCAAAGGCTTTGCTTGTCTTTTCTTTAGGGCTACCTGTACTTCCAGAAGATAATAAATGAGTTCAGGCGGATTGTAACTGAAAATTTCATCCGGAAGACCAAAGCGATTTCCAAATAATCCCAGTCCGGTTCTCTTTCTTCCTTTTTTTCGTTTCTCCAGAAATTGAAGCTGAACCAGGCTATAAGGAATTTGGTAGAGTTGATTGAAACGAAGATCTAATCTCCGCATTTTCAATAAGTTCCCTATAGATTCGGGAATCGCGATCAGCTGATTGTATTCCAGATATAAGCCTTCAAGTTCTGTCAATTCGCCTATACTTTCAGGCAAGCTTTGCAGGCGGTTATTTCCCAGGTCCAGGAATCGTAGATTTTTGAGTTGGGATATTTTGGGTGAAAGATCTTTGATCCTGTTCTTATAGTAAGTCTTTCGTCCATCTTCTTCTACTGCTGCCTGTCCAGCATTTAACTGCACCAACCAATCCAGTTCCCAAACCTCATCGGGAATGCTCTCCAGGTCCAGGCCAGCCAAATCTAATCTGACAGACTTTTTCTTTCTGCATATATCAATTCTTCTTTGGGCTTCCTGAACAGGGTTTTCATACATAAGCAAATCCGGATTTTACACTGGCTGAGCAAATATTCAGCCTTATTTTGGGCCTTCGGATAATTTATGAAATTTAATCATATACAGCTGTGTTACTTTCTATTAAATTGAATCTAAAATTGCTCCTTGTCGTATGAGAGTAATGAGAATCGGGGCAATGGCTTTTTGAAGTGTGCCCTTTTTTTAGCAATTTGCGACCGGAGAAAGACAAGGAAGAGGAAAATACCTACCCCACAGCGTTTTTTTGCAGTTTGCACTTCTCCGTTTACACTTAACAATTAACATGAAGTATTCGATTTCCGAAGCACCTTTGCGCTTGCGTGAATATGGAAGAAATATTCAGTCTCTGGTTGAGTACATGAAAACCATTGAGGATAGAGAACTCAGGACAGAAACTGCCCATGAGATCGTGCGTATTATGAGCAACCTCAATCCGAGTCTGCGAGAAATACCTGATTACAAGCAAAAGCTTTGGGACCATATATATATGATCGCAGAATACGATCTGGATGTTGAGACCTCTTTTAATATGCCAGAGAAACCTGATCCTGAAGAAAAAAGGATGCAGCGTTTGGGATATCCTAAAGGCAAACCCAGATATCGTAGATATGGTTGGAATGTACAACTCATGATTGATGAGGCCACCAAAATGGAAGATGGCCCTATCAAGAAAGAATATATAAACATCATCGCGAATACCATGAAAATGTTCCTGCGGAATATGGATCGCGAAAGTACTCCAGAATCTGTACTGGCAGAGCACATCAGAGACCTATCTGATGGCAAACTGGAAGTAAGAGGAGAAGAGCTCATTATATACAAAGCACCTCCTTCTCATCATCATCACCAACAGAAAAACCAGAAGAATAACCGCAATAACAACAAAAGAAATCGCAAGAATAAGAGACATAGAAGAAACTATTAATCTCTTTGCCTACGTTATTCTCAGGTAAACATTCATAATTCATCTCAGAAAGCTAGATAAACATGGCTTATTTCGAAGTGGAAGGTGGGCATAAGCTCTCTGGAAGCATCATCCCTCAGGGCGCTAAAAATGAAGCCCTGCAAATCCTTTGTGCTACCCTTCTTACTGCCGAGCCAGTAAAAATTGACAATATACCGGATATTGTAGATGTCAACAGACTCATTCAAATCCTCAGAGATATTGGAGTAAAGGTTACAAAAAACGGTCCTGATAGCTATACCTTTCAGGCGGATGATGTTGACCTCGATTATTTAGAAAGCAAAGAATTTCACCAAAGTGCCAGCCGCCTTAGAGGTTCTATCATGTTGGTAGGTCCAATGCTTGCCCGTTTTGGCAAAGCCTTTATTTCCCGTCCTGGTGGAGATAAAATTGGTCGAAGAAGACTGGACACCCATTTTTGGGGATTCCAGCAATTGGGAGCCCAATTTGAATACAAAGAAGAAAGTGGAGTCTTTCGTGTTAGTCGAGAAGATCGACTAAGAGGCACTTATATGTTGCTGGATGAAGCTTCAGTTACCGGTACGGCAAACCTCCTCATGGCAGCGTCTCTGGCTGAGGGAAAAACCACCATTTACCATGCCGCCTGCGAGCCTTATTTACAACAACTCGCCAAGATGCTCAATCGCATGGGAGCAAAAATCAGTGGCGTAGGAAGCAATCTTCTGACCATAGAAGGAGTAGAAAAACTGGGTGGCACCGAGCATCGGATGCTTTCCGATATGATTGAGGTAGGAAGTTTTATTGGAATGGCAGCCATGACCCAAAGTGGTATCCGTATCAAAAATGCCAGCGTAGATTCTCTGGGTATCATTCCGGAGATGTTTAAACGCATGGGCGTCAAATTGAAGATTGAGGGAGATGATATCGTGGTCGAAGAACAAGAGGTTTGTGAGATCGAGACTTTCATTGATGGAAGCATCATGACGATCTCAGACCACCCCTGGCCTGGATTTACTCCAGACTTATTGAGTATCGTCCTGGTACTTGCTACTCAATGTCGCGGATCAGTATTGATTCATCAGAAGATGTTTGAAAGTCGCCTTTTCTTTGTTGATAAGCTCATCGACATGGGAGCCAAGATCATCCTTTGTGATCCCCATAGAGCTACCGTGATTGGTTTGGAAAGAAAGCAAAGACTACGTGCAATATCGATGTCTAGTCCGGATATCCGTGCAGGAGTTTCTCTGCTTATTGCAGCCATGTCTGCGCAGGGAACCTCAAACATCTACAATATTGAGCAGATCGATCGAGGATACCAGAACATTGAAGGAAGACTTCAGGCACTTGGGGCACACATTAAGCGCAAAGCATAAGCTTGCTAACTGGCCGACAAATCCCATTTCCAAAAATCTCGTATCTTTGTTTAGCAAGGGATTACATACAAAGCTATTTCGAATTTTGTGTTTAACATGCGGGAAAAATGTCTTTCCCCTGTCTTACTATTAAGCTAAATTCTGGTAGCTGAATAAAAATACTCTCATGAAAAAATTATCTATAATACTTGCTGGAATCGCGATAGCATCCTGGATGTTATTTTCCGGTTTCAATGCTCAGCCGGTAGAAGAGAATGAGCCGGAAAGTATCACCTGGTTGAGTATGGAGGAGGCAGTTCAACTGGCAAAAAAGGATGGAAAGAAAATCCTGGTAGATTTTACAACTGTATGGTGCAGATGGTGTAAAGTAATGGATCGCGAAACCTATTCTAAAGGGGAAGTGATCAAATACATCAATGCCAATTTTCATGCGGTAAAGTTTGATGCAGAGAAAACCACCACCACGTTCACCATCAATGGGCAAACCTATAAGCATCGCCCGGAGATAGGCAGAAACGGTATTCATGAGTGGGCGGTAACTCTTATGCAGGGAAGACCTTCTTATCCGACTACCTCATTTCTGGATTCCAATTCGAAACTGATTACCAATGTCCCGGGTTATCATAAACCAGATGAGATGCTTATGATTCTCAATTTCCTGGGAGAAGATGCATATCTCAATCAGACCTGGCAACAATTTCAAAAGAATTATAAAAGCAGCTAAGCGCTTTTACATAAAATCACAGAAAAAGATCAAGTATACTTCTACTTGATCTTTTCTGCATTAAAAAATTGGCAAAATCTAAGGCATGACAAGACTGACAGAAATATTTGCCAATATGTCATTGGCATAAATTGTGTTAAATTAGCAAGCGAAAAGCTTTAAAAAGGAAAAAGCCTAAGGCATTATGAAAAATAAGACCAAAGCGAGTAAAAAGTCGGCTAAAAAATCCAAAAAAGAAGAGGAAATCGAACAGTCAGCTAAGCTCCAGGAAGAAAGTCAGGAGCAAAAAGCTGAAGGGAGAAAAGAGAAGGCGGATAATAAGGCTGAAGAAGTAGAAGATATAGCCAGTGTTGATGAGGCGATTGAAGTGATAGCGCAGCTTAAACTAAAATTACGGGAGTCAGAAGAAGAGAAAAAACAGCTAAGCGAACGTGTATTGCGCTTGCAGGCAGACTTTGACAATTTTCGTAAGAGAAAAACCAAAGAGCTTGCAGATGGCATCCGTTTCGCCAATCAGGATTTGATTCTTCAATTGCTTCCCATCCTCGACAATTTTGACAGGACCCTGAAAGCAATAGAAGGAACTGACAATCTGACAGCTATAAAAGAAGGAATCGAACTGGTTTCTTCCAATTTCAGAAAACAGTTTTCAAAAATAGGAGTTGAGCCTATCGATAGTATAGGTAAAGACTTTGATTCGGAAATACACGAGGCAATCACTAGCATTCCCGTAGAAGAAGAAGAGAAAAAAGGAGCAGTGGTTGACGAGGTTGAAAAAGGATATAAGTTTAAAGACCGCATCATTAGATTTTCTAAAGTAATAGTTGGCGAATAATCCTCATGGCTAAAAGAGATTATTATGAGGTCCTGGGTGTAAACAAAGGGGCGAGCAAAGATGAGATGAAAAAAGCTTATCGCAAACTGGCCCAGAAATACCACCCGGATATCAACCCCGAAGAAAGTGCCGCTGAGAAGTTCAAGGAAGCTGCGGAGGCATATGAGGTATTGAGCGACGACCAAAAGCGTTCGCAATATGACCGATTTGGTCATGCGGGAGTAAGTGGTGCCGGAGGAGGATTCAGCGGACAGGGATTTGAAGATATCTTCAGTGATATTTTCGGCAATAGCCCCTTCGGTGATTTCTTTGGTGGCGGAGGAAGATCGAGAAGGAGAAGAGGACAGAGAGGCTCTGACATTCGCATAAAACTCACCCTCACCCTGGAACAGATTGCCAAGGGAGTAGAAAAAACAATAAAACTCAATCGCTACAATGCCTGTAATAGCTGTTCCGGTACCGGAGCAGATCAGGGTAGCGCATTTAATACCTGTCCCACTTGTCAGGGTGCAGGAGAAATACGCCAGCAAGCGGGAGGAGGCTTCTTCCAGCAGATCGTGGTTTCAACCTGCCCTACTTGCCAGGGAGATGGGAAAATCGTTTCCAAGGCATGTAGTACCTGTGAGGGGAAAGCCCGTATTCAGGAAGAGTCCGTAGTGAGTGTAAAAATCCCCGCGGGTGTGCAGGAAGGTATGAGCCTTAGTGTCAGAGGAAAAGGAAACGCAGGTTTGAAAGGAGGAAGTCCCGGAGATCTCATTGTACAGATTATGGAAAAAGCCCATGATCACTTTGAAAGAGATGGAGATAACCTTCTGCATGAGCTGTTTATTAGCTTTCCTGAAGCAACACTGGGTACACAAGTTGAAGTACCCACCCTTGATGGAAAAGTTCGCATCAAAATCCATCCCGGTACACATGCAGGCAAGGTGGTAAGTTTAAGAGGCAAAGGTTTACCCAATATCAACAACTATGGGGTAGGTAATTTGCTGGTACATATCAATGTTTGGACTCCGCAAAATCTGAGCTCCGAAGAGAAAAAGATTATCCAAAAGCTCGCAAACTCGGACAATTTTGTGCCGAAACCTACTTCCGAACAAAAAGGGCTGTTTGCCAAAATCCGTGAATTCTTTAGCAATTGATGGATAGCAAAGAAAGTATTGCCCATCAATTAAAACTTCTCCAAATAGAAAAGGAAGAAGACCTGAAGCTGTATAAGTCTTTGGTTCTTGATCGATCTCTCAAAGAACGTATCCAGAAAGGAATAAGCTGGTATCCGCTACATCTCAAGCATATCATGCTGGGTTTGGGAGAACGATATAGCCTCGAGATTGACCTTCCCGAAGATAAGGCCAAACCCAGAGGACATTTTCAATCAGGGAGTGTTGTATCCGTTTTTGGGACCGTAGCTGATGAGGAAGTAGGCAGACTTACCGGAGTTATTTCTTTATTGGGGAAAAAGCGATTAAAGATTGCCCTCAGCAGTGAGAGTATTCCGGACTGGCTGCATGCAGCAAAATTGGGGATGGACCTCGAATTTGATGACAAAACCTATCAGCAAATGCGAGCGGCTTTAGACAATCTCCAAAAACCCGGGGACAACCAAAGACTCCGAGAGCTCCGCGAGACTTTATTAGGAAGTCGAAAAGCCGAATTTCATAAATGGGAAATTACCTTTAAGCATCCCCAACTCAACGCCTCTCAAAACCGAGCGGTTCAAAAGGTATTGGAAGCCAAGGATGTCGCGATTATCCATGGCCCTCCCGGAACTGGAAAAACCACGACTTTGATCTATGCTCTTGAAGAAATTCTGAGGCATGAACATCAGGTTCTCGTTTGTGCCCCCAGCAATACGGCCGTTGATCTCCTGACTTTGAAGTGTATTGAGATGGGAATGGATGTAGTACGTCTGGGAAATCCGGCCCGGGTAGATGAAGCCCTTCAAAAACATACCCTCGATGGGGCCATCAGTGAGCATCCGGATTATCCTGCGCTTCGCAAAATGCGAAAAGAGGCTGAAGCAGTCAGAAAAACGGCCTTGAAGTTCAAACGGAATTTCGGTTCGGAACAAAGAAGGAGAAGGCAGGAACTCCGGCAGGAAGCCCGGGAACTCAAACAACATGCAAAAAAACTGGAAGGCTATATCCTTCATCAGGTAATCAATCGAACACCTGTAATCACGGCTACCCTCAGTGGAGCAGCTAGCAACCAGCTACAAAAGAAAAAATTCCATACAGTCTTGATAGATGAAGCGGGACAGGCTTTGGCTCCTGCTACCTGGATTCCTATTCAGAAAGTGGGTCGTGTCATCATGGCTGGAGATCATCAACAGCTCCCTCCTACTGTCAAGAGTTTCGAAGCAGAAAAACAGGGATTGGGGATCAGCCTCTTTCAGCATGTGATTGAAAGTAAGGAAGTCGATGTCATGCTCGATCAACAGTACCGTATGAATGAGCAGATCATGGAATTTTCTGCACGCCAGTTTTATCATGGAGAACTGAAAGCAGATCCAAGTGTAAAATATCGACTCCTGGGATCTAGCTTCCCTGCGCTTAGTTTCATCGATACAGCTGGCTGTGGCTTTGATGAGAAAGTCAATAGTAATAGCCGAAGCACCTTTAATCCGGAAGAAGCCCAATTGCTCCTCAAGCATTTGGCTCTTACTTTCAACCAACTCCATGAAGAAGTACCGGAGACTTTTGAAAAAGCTTTCTCTATAGGCATCATTTCCCCCTACAAAGCCCAGGTCCAAACGCTAAAAAATCAACTGCAAAGCAGCCCGATGCTGAGCTCTTTTCAGCAATACATCAATGTAAATACCGTCGATGGTTTCCAGGGACAGGAAAGAGATATTATCTATATCAGCCTCGTTAGATCAAATGCTAAAGGAGAGATTGGCTTTCTCAAGGATATTCGTAGGATGAATGTGGCTCTTACACGAGCCAGAAAAAGATTGGTGGTGATAGGTGATAGTGCCACTCTGGGTAAGCATGGCTTTTACCAGGCCTTTCTCGATTATGTTGAGGAAATAAATGCCTACCACAGTGCCTGGGAATGGATGGAGTAGAAAGAAAAGAGTGTTCTCGTGTTCTTGTACTTCTGAGGGGATCATCTGAGACTTCAACTCTAAACATGCAAACACCCTCGAAGGCATATACCTTTTTATCAGAAAGTAAGAGCAAGAAATGGTGAAGGGAAGGGCTGTTTCCGTCCCCTTGTAATGAGACCGAAGGTCTTTGTTAATCCTTGTTCTTAATTACTCTTTCCACAAAAAAAGGGACCTAAAGGTCCCTTCATCTACTATTTTCCGAGTCATTATTATATCGTGTCTGAATAAATCAGATCATCTACATCAATTTGATTGTTGTCAGAGATCAGGACTGCCCTTTCGACCAAAGCCTTTAATTCTCTCACATTCCCAGGCCAGCTGTGTGCCATCATAGACTCCAAAGCCTCTTTGGTGATCACCTTTGTCTGCATGCGATTCTGCTTACAGAAGTTTTCCAGAAAATGCTTGGCCAGAATCACAATGTCATTTCCTCTTTCTCTCAAAGGAGGGAGATGAATCAGGAATCCCTGCAGACGATAATAAAGATCCTCTCTAAAATATCCTTCACGCACCCTTTTTCCCAGATTTTTATTCGTCGCAGCCAGGACCCTTACCTGAAGGGGTATTTCCTTATTGGATCCCAATCTTGTGATCTTTCCTTCCTGCAATACCCGCAGCAATTTTGTCTGAAGCCCTAACTCCATTTCCCCAATTTCATCCAAAAAGATTGTTCCTCCATTTGCCTCCTCAAACTTCCCAATTCTACGACCGGTGGCTCCGGTAAAAGCTCCTTTTTCATGCCCAAATAATTCACTCTCAATTAGATCGGCGGGAATAGCTGCTACATTGACAGGAACAAACGGCTTGCGAGCCATGGGAGAACTATAATGAATCGTATTGGCAATAACCTCTTTTCCGGTTCCACTTTCCCCTGTAATCAATACAAGGATATTGCTCTTCTCCACCTTCTGTATCATCTTCAAGACCTTCAATACTCCCTGACTTTCTCCTACGATCTTGTTGTATTTATTTCTGTCAATGATCTCCTCGCGAAGCACCTCTACCTCTTTCCTCAAACTCACATTCTTCCCGAGATTCTTGACCACATTGGTGAGTTCCACGACTGCATTTTCATTTTTAATGATGTAGTTATTTGCACCATTTGTATAGGCTTCAACCACAACTTCAACTTTATCCTGTCCGGAAAGGATTACGGTTGCTATATCTTCATTGTATCTTTTAACCTGTTTGAGAATATCCAGACCATTCATATCGGGAAGATTATAATCTATACTCACGATATCCGGGTTGAGATGGATATTATCAAAGAAGTCTTGTCCATTTTGAAAGACATGAACATCGTAATTATCTTCTTGCATTAGAGCCCTCTGCAAGATTTTACCAAAGATCATATCGTCTTCAATAACAAATACTTTATTGAGAAATTTTCTTTGCATGGGAAGTTTCCTTATTGGTCTTCTTTTTAAATGAGTGTGCAATCTATCCGAGCTATTTCGCAAAACAAAGTCTTATATACAGCAAATATTACAGTGCAGAAAATAATTTCCTCTTTAACCAAGCCCTCTTATTTCAATGCGATTGCTTCTGTATATCAATTATTTTATCATGTAAAATATCCAATATTTTTATTTTGTTTTATTTCAAAACACATCCAATATTTGGGAAGCTCTGAATAAGAACTTCTGAGCCAGACAAAAATAGTATTGCTCCCCCAGGGGATTTGTTAATCCAGCACTTTTCAGATATGCAGGCAGAAAAATTTTCGCTCGACTTCGGACACCTAAGATCGCTCACCGGCGATGACAATGAGTTTATGATAGAAATTCTGGAACTCATTGTTGATCAATCACCGGATGTTTTACAGGAAATGAAGGGACAACTACAATCACGGGAATATGGCCCTTTGGGTGCCACAGCTCATAAGTATAAGTCTTCCATCAATATTTTAGGTAATCCTGATCTTATCAGGCTTATGAAGGATATTGAGCACATTTCTACCTGTTCGGAAGAGAAGGAAAAGTTGATGGATTTGGTGAGAGAATTTGAAGAAGTTTGCGACCTTCTTTTGAATGCCTTGAAAGTTGAATTAGAGAATTTACAATAATAATCCAGCCTTTACTTTTAGCGTAAAGGAATTATCGCTCTTTTAAAATCGTTCTTTTAAAGATAGACGCATATCTCTTTAGGGAGGTATGCGCCTTTTTTTATTAACTTTATACTTGCAACAACCCAATAGAAAGGAAATCTATGAAATTCATAATCAGCAGCATTCTCAGCATTCTTCTCTTATCGACGGGAGCATGTGAGGAGGGAGGGAAATCAAAAGGTAAAGAAGTCTCTCAAAAAGAAGAAAGTAAGAGTAGAGGTATGGATGATAGGAAAGTCCTGACCGCAGCTGCTTTTCCTTATGATTTATCAGAACCTGAATGGGCCGTTGATCTTCCATCCGTTCTGCAGGAAGTCTCGGGACTGGCCTCCATTAGCATGAAAGAACTAGCTATGGTTCAGGATGAGCAGGGCCTGATTTTCATCATGGATACCGATACAAAAGAGATTGTTTCAAAACATAGATTCAGACGTACAGGAGATTTTGAAGGAATAGAAATTTTGGGAGAAACGGCCTATGTACTAAGAAGTGATGGGGATGTGTATGAAGTAAATAATTACCGATCGGATTCTCCCGTTACAGAATCTCATGAGACGGCCCTTTCTACCTCAAATGATACAGAGGGATTGGGCTATGATCCTGAATCTCGCTTGCTCCTTATATCCAGCAAGGAATCTGATAAATTGATGGGGATCAAGTATAAAGACAAACAGGTAATTGTATCATGGGATCCGGAAACCAGAAGCCTTAGGCCCAATCCTTTCCTGGTTATAGATCTTGATGATATCAAGAAATTCCTCAAGAAAAATTCAAAGTCCAAAAGTGAAAAGAAGTTTGCAGATAAGTTTAATCCGGACAAAAGTTCCCATTTCAGACCTTCTGCAATCGCTGTTCACCCTAAGACAAAAGAGATATATTTACTGGCTTCCAATGGTAATATGCTGCTTGTAGTTAATAGACTACAACAAATCACCCAGGCAAAACATCTCCCTTCTAAGAAATTTCCACAACCAGAAGGAATGTGCTTTGATGAAGAGGGAAATCTTTACATTTCAAATGAAGGAAGTCTGGGACCTGGGACCTTACGAAAATACACATATATGCAAAAGGAGTAATGACCAAACTTACTATGTTATCGTAAAGGAAAGGGCTATTATTTACCATTGAAACAGGATTGATGCGTTTATCCTGTAGAGCTGTATATATTGCCAACCTGAATCTTCCCCCAATTATCCACTTTCAATAGAAAATTGAACGTAACGCTTATTATTGAATCTTAGCAAGGCTATGTGTAGACGCATTTGGGTAGTTGTATTTATTGTTCTGGCGGCAAATCTGGTAGGAAATGCGCAAAATACCCGTGATTCTCGATTAGACAAGAAGCACGAGGCAGTAAATTCCTACGTCAAGTTTACCAACGAGACTATTCATTTACTTTGGGATCTTCATGTTAAGCTTGAAAGATTCAATAAGGAAGCCAATCTCTATAAGCTGGGAAAATCCTCCAGCCTCAAATTCGAAACTCGTCAGTTTGTCAGTGATTTTGCTTTCAATTCTAAATTGAAAGCGGTCTGTGCGACCAAGCCAGCAGAGGGGGGAATCACCGTAGATCTTAGGGAGCTATACGAACAAACTTCTGTAGGCAATGGCTACATTCCCATGCCTCAAAGAAGTATTCTCAATAAATATCGTGATGAACTATATTTTTCTTTGATTTCGGTATTAGGCCTGACTGACTCTTTAAGTCAATATGTGAGGATCAGACAATATCGAGTGGATAAGGAACTCACACATGTCTATGGGATTCTGAAAGAGATGGAGAAACTGTATGGAGAAATTCAGTTTCAAAAAGATCAGATGGAAAGGCTGTGTCAGCAATTATCTGAGCCCATTCCTCCAGCCTTGAAGAGTTTGCAGAATATCATGAATTACAGCCGGGAAATTCTCTTTGCTGTAAGAGATGAACAACCCAAGAAATTGCCTCAACTTTCGCGAATGCTGCAAGCCTCTGTTGAGGTAGCTGAGCGTATGAAAGAAAATTCTCGAGCCAATCTCCTGGGACTAGACCTGTATTATAATGTAGAAAGCAGTGGCTATGGCCACATGATCAAATATGCGGAGCAAATTCAACTCCGCGCCGATGAATACACGAAAAAAGGCTGGATGCCGGAAGATTTTGAAGTCTATGGTAATTCCTACTATTTCTATAATGAGCGCATGCTGGCTGTGTTTAACCACCACAAATACGGGATTGCCGCTTATTACAATCGCTTCATCGGATTTGCCAATCGTGTATTCGTGAAAGAAATGGAAGAAGTGCCTTTATTTAAAGTCATTACTCCTGACAAAGTCCAGATGCTGGCAGATAAGAAAAAGAAAACTCCAGGCCCTAATAGCCTGCAAGGAGCAGCCTCCAATAATATGGTGTTCCTCCTTGATGTTTCTGCCTCAATGGATCGACCCGAAAAACTCAATCTCCTCAAAGAATCTATCAGCTTCCTCGTGGATCAAATGCGCCCGGAAGATGAAGTATCTATCATCATTTACTCAGGAGATGCCCGCGTTATTCTCAATCCCACTTCTGCTTTATTCAAAGCAGAAATTAAATCTGCCATCCGGTCTATGCGTCCCGGAGGCAAAACCAAGGCCATGCAAGGCCTGAAAGAAGCCTATAAAGTTGCCGAACGGAATTTCATTGCCGGAGGCAATAACCGTATCATCATGGCCTCAGACGGAGCCTTTGATGTCAATGATGGTCTCTTGAAATATGTAGGCAAGAAATCTCTCAATTCCATTTCCCTTAGTGTTCTCCTCTTCAACAAACTAGAAAATATCAGAGTAGCCGAAGAGTTGACTCAACTCGCAAGAAGAGGCGGAGGAAATTACTCCCATGTCCAGCCCGAAAATGCCAAGAGCGTCCTGATCATGGAGGCGAATAGTGTGAGAAGGCAATAAGCCAATTTTTCCTATCGAATAATCTTAGACAGCTGATCAGGATTGCCGCTTAAGGATGCAAAATTAACACACTAAAAATCCACGCAAAAAGCCGTCATCCCGGAAAATTTTGAGAGTTTGCGGACAAAATTTATCCGGGATCTCTAGCAGGAGCAAGAGATCCCGAATATTTTTCCCATTTCATTGTTAATATTCCGGGAAGACAGCCCAGCTTGCTCGGCTATTTTATGCACAGATTTGTCCGTATTTCTCAGTAAATTTGGGAAACAAACACGCGAGCCTTTCTTTTATGTCTGAACATACTTTCGACTTACAATCTCCCTTCAAACCTGCAGGGGATCAACCTGAAGCTATCCGCCAACTTACCGAAGGAGTGGAAAATGGAGAAGGCCACCAGGTATTACTGGGGGTAACCGGTTCTGGTAAAACCTTCACGGTTGCCAATGTGATCAAAGAACTCAACCGCCCTACCCTCATCATCAGCCATAACAAAACCCTGGCAGCTCAGCTGTACGGAGAATTTAAGGAGTTCTTTCCAGACAATATGGTGGAGTACTTCATTTCCTACTATGATTACTACCAACCGGAAGCCTATATCGCATCCTCCAATACCTATATTGAAAAAGATCTTTCGATCAATCAAGACATCGAAAAACTCAGACTTAGAGCAACCACAGCTTTGGCTTCTGGCCGCAGAGATGTGATTGTTGTTGCCTCGGTCTCCTGTATTTATGGCATCGGTGCACCAGAGGATTTCCTCTCAAATATCTATTATACCAATGTCGGTCAGCAGGTTAGCCAGAATCAATTCCTCGATCGCATTGTGCGATTATTCTATAGTCGTACCCAGACCAAGCTCGAGCCAGGAAAATTTCGGGTTAATGGAGATACGGTCGATATTTATCCGGCTTATGATGACTGGGGCATACGGATCATGTTTTTTGGGGATGAAGTGGAAAGGATTCAGCGCTTTGATCCGGAAAGTGGAAAGAGCAAGGAAGAAATGCGGGACTTCACCCTTTACCCTGCCAACCTTTTCGTAACAAGAAGAGAATCACTTAATACGGCTTTGGTAGAAATTCAGGAAGATTTGGTTGAAAAGGTCAATCATTTCGAAGCTCAGGGAATGTTCCTGGAAGCCAATCGACTCAAAGAACGTACAGAGTTCGATATGGAGATGATGCGCGAGTTGGGATACTGTTCGGGAATTGAGAACTACTCTCGATATCTATCCAGAAGGAAGCCAGGCAGCCGTCCGCATTGTTTAATCGATTATTTCCCGGAGGATTTTTTGCTGGTGATAGATGAAAGTCATGTAACCATTCCCCAGGTTAGAGCCATGTATCATGGCGATAGATCGAGAAAATTCAGCCTCGTAGAACATGGTTTCCGATTGCCTTCCGCTTTGGATAACCGCCCTCAAAAATTTGAGGAATTCAATTCCATCGTCAATCAGGCCATCTACATGAGCGCTACTCCTTCAGAATATGAGTTGGAGAAAGCCGATGGGGTGGTTGTAGAACAAATCGTTAGACCCACAGGACTCCTGGATCCACCGGTCGAAGTCAGACCTGCAAGTAACCAGGTAGATGATCTTTTGGAAGAGGTAGATGAAGTGGTAAAGCAAGGTTTCCGTGTATTGGTTACGACCCTGACCAAACGCATGTCGGAAGAACTCACCCAATATCTCCTCGACCTCAATATCAAGACGCGTTATTTGCATTCGGATATTGATTCTTTGGAAAGGGTGGACATCCTCCGAGAGCTCCGCGAAGGGAAATTTGATGTGTTAGTGGGGGTAAACCTTTTGAGAGAAGGGCTAGACTTACCGGAAGTAGCTTTGGTCGCCATTTTGGATGCCGATAAAGAAGGCTTTCTACGATCTGGGCAGGCTCTTATTCAGACCGCTGGTCGTGCGGCACGTCATGCCGAAGGCCGAGTGATTTTGTATGCAGATCGGATCACCGATTCTATGAAAAAACTCATGGATGAAACCGATTATCGAAGAGAAAAACAGATCGCCTATAATAAAGAACACGGCATTACCCCAAAAACTGTCATTCGCCCTAAAAAAGACATCTTCCAATCTGCACTCGGAAATCGCTCCACCAGCTATGAAGAGTTTGAGCAAAACGTAAGTCAGGTTGCGGAAGAAGCTGCGGAGTACATGGACGGTGATGAAATCAAAAAGAAGATTTCAAATATCCGAAAGGAAATGGAAGTTGCTGCCAAAGAGTTGAACTTTGTGGAAGCTGCGAGACTCAGGGATGAGATGTATGCCTATCAGGCGCTCTTGAAGGAGAAGAGGTTTTAGGGATTGCTATGAAGACTTAAATTAGTTGAATTTCATCTCTGGATTGATATAGTTCTTCTATAGCTTCTTGATGTATTCTCCATAAAAATCCATGATCTTTTATTTTCCCATTTTTTTCTGATAGAGTAAAATCTAGATGAACCTTCCCTTTTTTAACCAATTCTACAAAGTTTTCAATAGAAGGTTTCTTGCAGTAAACTACTTTCTGTATTTCCATTCGCTCAATATCATCCTTCCTTAAACTCTTTACCGTAATAAAAAACGTCTGCGAATGTTTTGATAACAAAGCTTCTTCTAGTTTCCCTAAGCTATACTTCATCAAGCAATTATTATCCTTATAAACTTCTATACAGTTCCTGGAAGCTACCAAGGTGAAACCCAGGGAATCTCCAAGCGATGATACAGATGTATATAAAGCTTTCCTATCATTCTTCTTATCATAATAGCTAAAGGAATCGAAAAACTCGCTCTTACTTCTAACAGCAAAGTATTCACTGGGAGTTCTAGCAAAAAGCGTTTGGTGAGTTTTACCTGCTTTGGTTTTCAACTCAATTCCCATAAAGTCAGCCTTCTTATCACTATTTTGTAAAATGCCTAGTTCTTTTTCTATCGTTAAACCAAACCTTCCGGAACCTTTTATCAAGACCTTTAATGGCTCCTTCACTTTGATTTCTTTTAGCTTATCCGTTAAAATCTCCCAAGGTTCCTTTGGTCTAATTTTTAAACTACCTAATTCCTCTAATACAATTAGTCTCATTAATTTTTGGTAATTAAACCTTGGTTTTAATCCAGATAGATAGGGAATTTTCTCTTCATACAGAACAGCACTAATATTTTGAAATTTGTATTCAATAGATTTTACTGAACGAGTTGGTATATCCTCGTGCAATTTTCTATATACTTTACTTTTATTAAAGCTTAACCCTGATTGGTTCTTTTCTAACAGCAGGAAATATTCTTGAATAGTTTTTCTTAGCTCATATTCATTCCAAGATTTAGGCATATCCTATAACCGTAAAAAATAGGGCCAAACTTAAGTAATTAGTAAAAAGGGAATGATTGAGGTTAATTCTCATTACTCAATACAAAAACACCTCATCTACAAAGACCCATCCTTTATCTCCTGCACCTCTATGCCAGGAAGGCATGGGATTTAAGGGCTTTGCAACAACCTTATAAGTCGTATAAGAAACCGGATCAAAAGCCAGGTCTATTCCGGCTACGCGATTCGGCTCATAGTCTTTGGCGCGAGGTAGGTTATGCTTCTTGAGTAATTGAAGTGAATTCTCATCCTTTCCGCCCCAAATCTCTACCGATGTAGGCGCCATGATATAGACATTGGAATTGAGGGCGTAGCTGAGTGAAAGTCGGCTCAATTCTGTCGGCTGATCAAATTTGAATACAGCACCGAAAGGACTGTCCTGATAACCCAGCCATTCTTTGGCTGTGAAGTTTCCGGCTTCTCCTTTCTCCCCATCCTGAAGATTTTGGGCTCCATTTCCTTTGTATTTGGGATTGGGTTCGAAGGTCAGAAAGCTGGCATCTGCTATTTTCCCTCGAGGAAAAAAGGTAAAGCTGGCCACATCACTGCTCTCCCAATTCTCCATAAATTCTCGTACCCGAACTTCCGTAACTCCTTCGATTCCGAAAGGGCCTTCATACAAGGTCGAACTACTATCCGGATCGCTTCCGTCTATTGTGTATCTCATTTGAGAACCAGGAAAGCTATTTTTAAAGCGAACTTTATCGGTGGATGCTAATACACTCTTTTTATTGAGTAAAGAAGGCATGGATAATTTCAAGCGCTCTGTATTGTCAGGGAGGAAACCCTGGTAAAAGGCAATAGCCGGATAGCTTTCCTGCAAGCCCTGAAAGTCTTCTGTTTTAAAAGAAGTGTTCCAAAGAAAGACTTCTTCCAGCTTTTGGAATTGAGGTAAAACTGATTGAAGCGAACTTACATCAACTGCTGTGCTGGATAAAGCCAGAGATTTGAGTTTGGGAAGCTTTGCTAGCTCCGAAAGTTTTGCGCCGCTAACATTCGTCCCATTGAGGTTCAATTTTTCCAGATTCGCAAATTGCGATATAGTGGGTATAACCTCATCTCCGACGGGCATATTCATCAAATTGAGGGAAACAAGTTGTTCTTTAACTTTGCTTAGTTCTTCCAGCTTCAGGGGATCATATTCCTGAGCTACATAGAAACTGGCAAATAAAGCCGGAGAATCATAGCTGCTTTTTCCCAGAGTCAGAAAGGGCGTATTGATTTCCTCCACTACTCTATCCGAAGCAAATTCAAAGCTATAGGCCTTCTCCTGACTGGCATATAAACGGTCGATTTTCTTTTCGGCCAGGGCGGCAAACTCACTTTGCTCTTCAAAAGCTTTCAGAGGCTTTTCCATATCTGCTCCCTCAGATATCCAGGCTGAAATGAGGGCAATATCCATCGGCTCCAACTGAGATTTTCCTCGGGGTGGCATATGTTTCTTTTCCTCTACTGGCAACAACATGCGCTGAACTATCAGACTATTTTCCGTATCACCAGCTTCCCAAATGGGGCCTTCTTCCCCTCCTTTTAAAATGGCTTCTACTGAAGTCATGATGAGATCGCCTTTACTCTTCTCTTCTTTATGGCAAGTGACACATTTGGCTTCTAGTATAGGGTAAATGGCTGTTTGATAGGCCGGAGCTTCCGGATCATAGGTTTGTACTTCTTCTTCCTGTAAAGGCGCCCAGACAAAATCTTCTCCATGTGTCAAACTCGCACCAAAATGTCCGGCAAAAATCAGAAGAACCAAAGAGCTGATGAGTCCCGCAGGATAGATCCATTTTTGTTTGGGAACCAATTGATCCACATACAGTAGTCCATAGGCCAGAAAACTCAAACCTACGCCTGTCCATTTATGCAGGTCCATCATATCGGCTCCATAGCCTCCCTCGCGAGAAAGGAAAAATCCCATGAGTGCACTAACCGAAGTCGTCAGAACAATGACATGCAAAAGAATGCTCCTTAGCTTACAAAAGGCTTCATCTGAGAATTCCTTTTTTATCACTTCCAGAAAGCCCAGCAATACCAGAAAACCAATCGGTAAATGCAGTAATAAAGGATGCAATCTCCCCAACGGTTGAAGCAAAAGAGGTACCTCGACCTTTTCCTCAAAAAAAAGGAGAAACAAAATAAGAATCTGACAAACGAAGGCGACTTGCCTAATTATATATCCTGCTTTACTCATGCTAATATCCCCGGTACGATTTTTCCATGTACATCTGTCAGACGATATCTACGTCCAAGATGCTTATAGGTAAGTTGTTCGTGATTGAGTCCCATTAGGTGCATCATGGTCGCGTGGAAATCATGCACATGCACCGGGTCCTTCACGATATTGTATCCGATTTCATCGGTTTCCCCATACACCACACCCGGCTTTACACCTCCGCCAGCCATCCAAATGCTATAGGCTCTTGGATGATGATCACGCCCATAGTTTTCACGACTTGAGGCTCCCTGTCCATAATTGGTTCGGCCAAACTCTCCGCCCCATACTACCAGGGTTTCATCCAATAAGCCTCTTTGTTTGAGATCCATCACCAAAGCTGCCGATGCACGATCGGAATCCTCAGCCTGAAGAGGCATTTCGCCCACCAGGTTTCCATGCTGATCCCAACCCTGATGGTATAACTGCACAAAGCGAACACCTGATTCCGAAAGTTTACGAGCCAGCAAACAATTGGCTGCATAGGTTCCGGGAATGAGACAATCCGCCCCATACATCCGAATGATGTGCTCGGGTTCTTTACTTAAATCCGTAATTTCTGGCACCGCCGTCTGCATGCGATAAGCCATTTCGTATTGCTGTATTTTGGCATGAATTTCTGGATCACCAAACTCTTCATAACTCATAGAGTTGAGCTGATCGAGTTTGTCCAGCATATTTCTTCGCTCGCTGTCTTTTACTCCTTTGGGATTGTTAAGGTAGAGAACAGGATCTTCTCCACTACTAAATTGTACGCCCTGATGGATGCTATCCAAAAAGCCATTGGTCCAGAGTTTAGAGTAAACCCCTTGCCCATTTCCCCTACCCCGCGAAAGCAAAACACAGAAGGAAGGCAGATTTTTATTTTCACTCCCCAATCCATAACTCATCCAGGCACCGATACTGGGTCGGTTTCCTTGTTGTGCGCCAGTTTGCATAAAGGTCAAAGCCGGATCATGATTGATCGCTTCTGTATGCATACTGCGAACGATGCAAATATCGTCCACGATCTTGGCAATATTGGGGAAGAGATCACTCACCCAGGCTCCGGATTGACCATATTGTTTGAAACCAAATTTTGAGCCGATCAAAGGAAAGCTTTTCTGCCCGGAAGTCATGCCCGTCAAACGCTGTCCATTCCTCACTGATTCTGGGAGTTCCTGCCCATGCAATTCATTGAGCTTGGGTTTGTAGTCGAAACTTTCCAATTGGGAAGGAGCTCCATTTTGAAAGAGGTAAATGACACGCTTGGCTTTGGGAGCAAAATGAGAAAAGCCCAAGGGCAAACTATCACTTGCTCCTTCTTTGCCCGAAAATATATCAGGTACCAAAAGAGAACCTAAAGCCAGACTTCCTACGCCCAAACTGAGTTTGCTCAGAAAGTGCCGTCGATTGGTATTGAGTTTATGTTCGAATAAGGGATTAGCCATAATCGGAAAAATGTTGAGCGTTTAGGTTTTACTGATACTTTCTTCGAGATTATAAATGGTGTGTATGACCTGCATCAGAGCAGCCAGAGAGGGAACATCCTCAATTTGCGAACGCGGATATTCTCCCACCATCAGATTGCTATCGGCTCTTTGAGGTTCTGCCTCAAAGCTTGTTTTCATTTCTTTGTAGTATTCCTGAAGCACTTCCAGTTCTTCCGCTTTTACTTTACGGCAGACGATTTGGCGAAAGGCTAATTGTATCATCTCATCTAAAGGCTTTGCTTCTTGCATGAGTTTTTCAGCCAATACTCGAGAAGCCTCCAGGCTATGAGGATCATTCAACATCACCAAAGCCTGAAGAGGCGTATTGGTTTGTAAGCGTCGAACTTCACATTGATCCCGATTGGAAGCGTCAAACATGAGCATGGATGGAGGCGGAACCGTACGTTTGATAAAGGTGTACATCCCTCTTCGATAGAGGTCATTTCCATGATCCTGTATATAGGTTTGGAGTAAACCTCTACCCGAAGTTGCAGACTCCCAAATGCCATCCGGCTGATAAGGTTTCACACTAGGTCCCCCGATTTCCGGATTCAACAAACCACTACTTGCCAGCACATGATCTTTTACAAATTCGGCATTGAGGCGACGGCGAGGAAAACGAGAGAAATAGAGATTGTCGGGGTCGCGTTCCAATTTCCTTTTATCGGTTTCGGAGGATTGCATATAGGTCGCCGACATAAGAATCTTTTTCATGAGGGCTTTTATGTCCCAGCCCGATTCCCGAAAATCGACCGCCAGATAATCCAGTAATTCCAGATGCGTGGGCAAATCTCCCTGCATCCCAAAATCTCCGGAAGACTTGACGATGCCTGTTCCAAAGATTTCCTGCCAAATCCGATTGACAAAAACACGTGCTGTAAGCGGATGTTCGTCCGCCAGCAACCATTTCGCCAATCCCAATCTATTTTGCTCAAACTTTGTACTATCAAAAGGGAAAATAAATTCCGGCATAAAAGGCTTGACCCTTGTCGTAGGTGAATCATAATTTCCGCGATCCAGAATATGTGTCGTACGCATATCTACAGAATCCTGCATGATCATGACTTTGACAGGCATGCTATCTTTTTTGTTGACAAAGTGCAGAAGCTCCTCCACATCTTCCGTCTTGATCTGCATATTGGGAGGATCAGCAAAGTTGGCATCTATGGTTCCAAATAGTCCTTTCTCTGGCACCTGATTAAAAAAGGCAAAAGCCTCGAAATAATTCTGCTGAGAAATGGGATCATATTTATGGTCATGGCATTTGGCACATTCATATGTCAATCCCAAAAATGCCTTGCCGAAGGTATTGGTTCGATCCGTTACGTATTCAATCCGATATTCTTCATCGATTACGCCTCCTTCCTGTGTGATCTTGTGGTTTCGGTTGAAACCCGTTGCCAGCAACATCTCTTTATTGGGATCAGGAAGGAGATCTCCGGCTAGCTGCCAGGTTAGGAATTTTTCGTAGGAATAGTTTTCATTAAACGCATGGATAACCCAGTCTCTCCAGGGCCACATCGTTCGCAATCCATCATCCTGATATCCATGTGAATCTGCATATCGCGCCACATCCAACCAATGCAAAGCCATCTTTTCTCCATAATGCTTGCTTTCCATCAATTCATCCAGCACCTTCTCGTAAGCATCTGAACCTTCATCCGCTAAAAAGCGATCCTGCATATCTACCCCAGGTGGCAAACCGGTAAGGTCAAATGCCGCTCTTTTCAGCAGCCGCTCTTTATCTGCCATAGGATTAGGAGCCAAACCAAGTTCGTCCAGTTTTTGCAGGACAAAGGGGTCGATTTCATTTTTCACCCAGGAAGTCTTCTTTACTTCCGGCAATTTCTCTTTTTGAGGGGCAATGTAGGCCCAATGTTGCTTGAACTCGGCTCCTTCTTCGATCCATTTTTGGAGGAGCCTTCTTTCTCTTTCTGTCAGTTTCAAATTAGACTCAGGCGGAGGCATGAGTTCGTTTTCATCAGCCGTCCAAATCCGATGGACCAATTCTGATTGTGAAATGTCTCCTGCAACTATGGCAAACTTCCCGGGAGATTCCGCTAACTCTGCTTTGGCCGCCATTTCTTTATCCAATCTCAATCCTGCTTCTCTTTTATTAGCATCCGGACCATGGCAGGTATAGCATTTATCAGAAAGGATGGGACGGATGTGGAAATTGTAATCTACGACCTCTGGGAGGACTTCTTCTTTTGCTCCCGAACTAAATCCTGCGATCCACAGACAGGCAAGCACCGCCACTATTGCTAATAATAACCATTTCCTCTTGGCTAGAACTGTAGAAAATATGCGTGTAGTAGAATTCATAGCAAGTCTTAATGTTCGGTTTCAGGTATATCCTTTTTGATAAAGAAAATCAGAACTCGATTGTCAACAACAATTTGAAGAGGAAAATCATCAAACTGGCTACTTTTGAAGAAAGATGATTATCACTCCCTGATGTATTTTATGTAATGAATCACTCATGTAAAATGAATGATAAAAAACATTTCACTATGGGAGAAAAATTGCCCTATCCTAGACAATAATAGCAAAATAATTTATAATGTGCACGTGCACAAGGCTTAATTAGGGCAAATTCATCAAAATCGAATGGCCTTAAACGGCGAAGAGAAAGCTAAAAGAAATTCCCGGGAAGCACTTGTTCTTCCAAAGATTCTTCAGCAGCGTGTAATTCATAACAAGCTAGATTGAGGATAAATTGAAATCTTACTATAAATATAGAAAATAGTCCTTTCTCTTGAAGGGCTTAATCGACAATTCTATCCTGCTTTATCAAAATTAAATTCCCCTTGAGATAAATAGGAAGTTAAGATAACAACATCCTTTACATCCCATAAAAGACGTCAACCAAAACATTTTTGGCGAATGAATTAAATTTAGCCTTCTCAAATAAAATGTATCTCGACTAAAATACGTACATTTAATATAGGCCATTTCCTCTCTGTGGATCACTGCATCCAAACCATGATTTCTATTAGAAAAAGCATTCTTTCATTAGCCCATCAGCAAAAGCTTTCCCTTTTGTTGGATAACATCATGAGTACCCTTATGAGCTATGCAGATAATAGCTATGCGATTATCTTGTTATGGGATGATTCACAAGAATTCAAGTTGAAGTTGCGCTCAGATAAACGGGAAATCATGGCCCATGAGGAGGGACATTCAAATCCTGAGAAAGATTTTCCGGCCAAGCTACTTTCTTATGCTTTAGAAGAGGGGAAAAATCTGAATATTTCAAGCCTCCATACAGAGAAACTTTTCCAATCGGATCCTTATGTGCTTCTAAATCGTCCTCAATCCGTCCTATGTTTATCTATAAAGACTTCTGAGGATCAATTTGGCATCATCTATCTTGAAGCAAAGCAGGAAGCCAGGCCATTTTCAGAAACTGATTTTTTAGTCTTTTCCGGACTTTCAACTCAATTAGCCTATGCTCTGGAAAGCGCTGGAAAGTATGAAAGTATCAAACAAAAGCTTGAGTATACTAAAAGGGAATTGAAGACTCAAAAAGCCGAAACAATTCACCTACAGGATAGCCTTGATGCTGCGCAAAGTAAAATGGTTCATTTGGAAAAAATGGCTTCGATTGGTCAAATGACGGCAGGGATTGCGCATGAAATCAATAATCCTGTTAACTTTGTGAAATCTAATATAGATTCCATAAAATTAGACCTTGAAGACCTAAAATCTATATTAAGAGCCTACCAGCAAATACAACCAGAAACAGCAGAAGAAAATTTAGAAAAGGCAAACGCGCTAGCCAAGAAACTGGATCTTACTTTTTTATTGATGGAGATCGATAAACTTATAGAAGATATCAAAGAAGGTGCGTCCCGAACCAGCGAAATTATATCAGGATTAAGAAATTTTTCCAGATTAGATGAATTTGACTTTAAATTCGTTGATATTAATAAGGGACTGGATTCAACCCTGATCCTCTTAAATAATCGCTTTAAAGAAAGAATAAGAATACACAAGGACTATGATGATTTAACACTCACCGAATGCCTCCCTGGTAAAATCTATCAGGTTTTTATGAATATCCTGACCAATTCCATTCAGGCTATCCAGGGAAAAGGAGACATTTATATTAAAACAGAGCAAAACAGAGATAAGATTTTTATTTCAATCAAGGATACAGGTATAGGCATGAGCGAAGAGGTCAAAAAGAATATTTTTGAACCATTCTTCACCACTAAAGATGTTGGAGAAGGAACAGGCCTGGGACTTTCAATTTCACAAGAAATTATTGAAAGACATCAAGGAGAAATTCGAGTAAATAGTACCCCCTCGATTGGCACGGAATTTATCATTACCTTGCCGGTCAATCAACGTCATCAGGATCATGGATAGAGGTAAATTTTCAATTCTATTTGTCGACGACGAAGAACAAAATCTTTTTGCATTCAAAGCAGCTTTTCGCCGAGAATACAATATCTATACGGCTAATAATGGCCCCGAGGCCATTGATTACTTGCGTAAAAATAAAATTCAGCTTGTCATTACCGATCAACGAATGCCCGAAATGACCGGTGTTGAGTTATTGGATACAATTCGTAAAGAATTTCCCAAACCTATTCGGATGATCCTTACTGGTTACTCAGATGTAGAAGCCGTCATCAATGCGATCAATGCCGGAGGTGTTTACAGATATATCACCAAGCCCTGGGATAAGGACGAGATTCGCATGAATATAGAAAATGCCAGGCAGTTATATGATTTAGCGGAAAGAAATCAATTATTGCTAAAAGATCTCCAAAGAAGTGTGGACGAATTGCAGAAAACCGTTTCTATTTTCTCCAAGTATGTTCCAAAGCCAGTCGTTGATTCTGCTTTAAATAGCCAGGAAGGTCCCATTATTCAGGGTGAACTTCTGGAGGCAACGATTCTTTTCTGTGATATTCGGGGGTTTACGCCATTGAGTGAAGAATTGGCCCCGGAAAAAGTAGTCCTGCTCCTGAATGAATATTACTCGACCATGGCAACAGTAGTTGATCGCCATAATGGTTCTGTCAATCAGTTCATAGGAGATGAAGTCTATGCTACTTTTGGCGCTCCCCTCGCCTATCCGAACAATAGCCAAAATGCCGTTTTCTGTGCCCTGGAAATGTTGGAAAAACGAGAAGAACTCAACAAATCTCTGAAAGAGAAATTCGGAATTACTATAGACCTGGGTATAGGTATAAATGCCGGCAAAGTGATCGCCGGAAATATGGGATCTATCGACCGAATCAATTATGGGGTGATTGGGGATACAGTTAATACAGGGAAGAGAATCGAAGGCCTGACCAAAGACAAGCCCAACTCTGTCCTGATTAGTGATGCCGTTTATCGACAGGTTTCTACTTTGGTATCAGCTAAAAGCCTGGGAGAAGTAGAGGTCCGTGGTAAAAGAGAAAAAATCATCATTCACCAGCTTCTTGGAAAAATTGCCTCTTGATCCTCTTAGTTTAGCTTTCCAGCAAAACGTACTACAGCGAAAAGAATCCCCAGCCCCAAAAGGAAACTCAAGCCTATCGGAAATCCAAAGGCACTGGGTATTGTCCCAACAAGCAGAGCGACTGTACCGACTGTAAGTGCATAAGGCAATTGGGTCCTTACATGATCTATATGATTACAGGAACATGCCAGCGAACTCAGAATGGTCGTATCCGAAATGGGGGAACAATGATCTCCCAAAACAGAGCCTGCCAGTACCGCTGAAACTGCATTGTACAAATAGGGAAGCGTAACCTCTGCTTCCAGTCCTTGCGACATCCCTACTTCCCAGGTCAATGGCAGCACTAATGGATACATGATCGCCATGGTTCCCCAGGAGGAACCGGTTGAGAATGAGATGAAAGCCGCTAATACAAAAACAATGGCTGGTATCCATGCAGGGGAAAGTTGATCTCCCAATAGTTCGGTTAGAAAGCCGGCAGTCTGCATATCCTCTGTAACTCCTTGTAAAGACCAGGCCAGAGTAAGGATGATAATGGCTGCAAACATGGCTTTGAAACCATGAACCATAGTATCCATTACTCGAAGAAGGGACATCATGCCCTGAGCCAATGTCATGAGAATCGCTACCGTTACAGCAGAAAGAGAAGCCCACAACAAAGCTGCATAGGAATCAGAATTACCAATGATGGTCGAAAGCTTAGTAAAGAAGCCCTGGGATTCATCATTCCATACCTCCGCATCATGCCCAGTGTAAAACAAACCTAAAATCACTCCTATAACCAACACCAAAATCGGGATCAGCGCATTATAGCTTTTAGGGATAATATCTTTCAGAGGTTGAAAGTGCTTAAGCGTATCTTCTTCAGAGCCGGAAGAATCCCGACGACTTACTTCTCCGGTTTCCCGAGCCCTGACTTCCGCATTGAGCATCGGCCCAAAATCTCTCCCGGTAAATATGAGCATCAACATAAATGCCAGGGTCATGATGGGATAAAAAGAGTATCCCAACGAATTGATGAAAATCCCATAAGCACTTTGGCCTTCCGGAAAATTCTCCAGTCCTTCAATTCCTCCTTGTATATATCCCAATTCTGCTCCGATCCAGGTGGTAATAAAAGCCAGAGCTGCAACAGGCGCTGCAGTTGAATCCACCAGGTAACTCAGTTTCTCTCTGGAGATTCGCAGTTTGTCCGTAATCGAACGCATGGTATTTCCGACCACCAGCGTATTGGCATAGTCATCAAAGAAAATCACCAGCCCTAATAGCCAGGTAGCAAATTGTCCGGTCTTGGCAGTAGTCGCTATTTTAGAAATGCGATTGACAATGCCTTGCATACCTCCATTTTTGGAGATCACTCCTACCATTCCCCCAATCAATAAAGAGAAAAGAATAATGGAAAGGTGGCCTTGATCCATCAAAGCATTTATAACATAGGTATCTATTACTGTCAGAAAACCGGACAGGACGCCTTTTATTCCCTCACCTGCATAAAAAGCTAATACTGCAGAGCCCGCAAAGATCCCCAGAAAGAGAGAAACAACAACTTCTCTAAAGATCAAAGCTAAAATGATCGCCATAAGAGGAGGAAGGATGGACATCCAGGGGGGAAAGTTCACTACGGGGATTGCTATCTTCTTTTCATGCGCTCCGGAGCGAAATACCAATTCCTTTTGGTCTTTTTCAGGAATAAAGGAAAACCCTCCTTTGCCATCGGCCAAAGTGACTGTTTGCTGTTCGCCACCTACCTCAATATCAATCTCCGTCAAATCTGCAGGAGCTTGCTTGATATTTATATAAGCCCTCGCTTCTTTTCCGGATTGCATAACCTTAGGCAAGGACAAACTATAATTGCCTTCCTGCAAGGAAAATCCAGGAGGAATTTCTTCCTGATTTAGGCTATCCACCTGAGCAGAAAGAGGCAGGAGAAAAGCAATCATTAAAAAAAGAAACAGGCCTCGGGAAAGAAGTCTGTATAAACTATGTAGTATGTAAGTAGTAGGAGCAATACGCATAGAGAAGTGAAACTTTGCCATAAGTTAGGAAAATTTCCAGGCAATGGGCAAAGATCATTATCTTCGCGCCAGATGAAAAGATTTGCAATAGCCATTCATGGAGGCTCGGGTACAATTTTACGTTCTCATATGCCTCAGGAAAAAGAGGTCTTGTATAGGAAAGGACTGGAAGAAGCGCTTTCAGCAGGCTATGATTTCCTGGAGCAGGGAGGAAGTGCGCTGGATGCTACTGAAATTGCGGTAAAAATCCTGGAGGATAATGCCCTCTTCAATGCAGGCAAAGGTGCCGTTTTTGATGGGGATGGAAAACATCAGTTGGATGCTTCTATCATGAGAGGCGATACCTTAGAAGCAGGATCAGTTGCAGGAATTCGAGGAGTAAAAAATCCCATAAGCCTGGCCAGAAAGGTAATGGAAGAGTCGGCTTATGTAATGATGATTGGGAGAGGGGCTGAAAAATTTGCCCGGCTTCATAAACTACCCTTCAAAAAAGCTGACTATTTTTTCGATCAGCTCCGTTATGACCAATGGCTGAGAATCAAAGATACTCCCATAACCATGCTGGATCATGCAGACAAGGGAGAAAGAAACTTTAGCACAGTTGGGGCAGTAGCTCTAGATCAGGAAGGAAACCTCGCAGCAGCTACCTCTACAGGAGGTATGACCAACAAACAATACGGTCGCGTAGGAGATAGCCCCATAATTGGTTCGGGAACCTATGCAGATAATAAAACCTGTGCCGTCTGTTGTACAGGTCATGGAGAACCTTTTATGCGAGCAGTTGCCGCACATAGACTTTCGGCTCTTATGGAATATAAAGGAGTTTCTTTAAAAGAAGCTGCTAATGAGTTGGTGCATATCAAACTCAAATCCATGCAAGGCAAAGGAGGATTGATCGCTGTGGACAGGTCCGGGAATATAGAATTGGCCTTCAATTGCGAAGGAATGTACAGAGCGTCCCGCGTAGCAGGGAAGCCTCCCTATATTGGGATTTTTGATACAGATTAATTTATCAAACGTGTCGTTTTGAAGTAGATTTTCCCCTGCGAAAATGCTATCTTGGAAATGAATGAAAAAGTTGGCCTCCCTATTGCTGCTTTCCATTCCCTTCTTAGTCGCAGGTCAGGGAATTGATAGTTCTTATTTTGAGAACTACTCCCGTGTTATTAATCTTTCCGCAGATAGCAATCACCAAAATTTTGGACTCCTTGATTCAGCGGTGAGAGAGAATGAGTTTTTCTTTACAGCAGAACAGCATTGGAAAGCAGTAAACAGTCAACTTCAATTTAGTTTTCTGCAATACCTCCATCAAAAAGCGGGAGTGAGAAATCTTTTATTGGAAGGTGGCTATTCTTATGCTTTTCTCATCAATAAATTTCTGGAAACCGGAGACTATAGATTGCTGGAGAAAGTTCTGGAGGATATTCCGATTTGCCCCAAAGATCAGCGGCAACTTTTTGAGAGGATCAGAGCCTACAATTTGACTTTGCCGAAAGAAGAATGGATTCAGGTTCACGGCATTGATCTCGAGCACTCCCCTATTCTCTCTTTGCAGAGCATTAATAGTATGCTGCCGGCAAAAGAAATTCCTTCTGGGATTGCCAAGCGAACTCAACGACTGCTTGAGCTCCATCAATCTCCGTATTATGATAAGGCGGAAGTAAAGAAATTTTTCAAAGGATTAAATAAGGATATCAAACGTAAAGAGCAGGAATATCGAAGCTTTTGGGGAAAAGATTTTGAGATTTTTCAAATGATTACCCAAAATACAGTTCAGGCTTACCGCTTCACGATATTTAATGCTACTTTTTTCAAAAAGAGTTGGGAAAAGAGAGAGGAAAGGATGTATGCGAACTTTCTTCTGACAAAGGAAAAAATGAAAAAAGGCAAATTTTATGCGCAGTTTGGTGCCCTGCATACAGATATCAATACATCCTCTCGATGGGAATTCCCGACTTTGGCCAATCGCCTCAATTATTCGATAGATTCTCCGGTTCAAGGAAAGGTATTGACGATATCTCGCTACTTTAGGAAACTAAATTCCGACTATCAAAAACCGGGTGAATATAAAATGCTGGAAAGTATGATGAGTTTGGCAGAAAAAAAGTTTTCTGATAGCATTGTTCTCTTTAGCATGGTTGGTAATAAGACCCCTTTTAAAGAATTGAGTAAGACTTTTCAATACATCATTTTAATAGATCCCGATCTGGAACAAGAAGGTTGCGAATAAGTATGATGCATACATGTGGATGACTAGAATCATTTTCGGATTAATTCTGAGTAGTTGCTTTGCTTCCTTGTATTCCCAAACTCCCTCAGTCCAGCTTCCTGAGGATCAGGTAGTTTATTTCAATACCTACGATCTTCAAAAGATGGATAGTCTCCCTATGCTAGATTCTGTTCTGGCTCAGTATAAATTCTTTTTCACTGCGGAAGAACATTGGTTGGACATCAATACGCAGATCCAATATGAGTTTCTCGTCTTTTTGCATAGACATGCAGGGGTCAAAAATCTCATTTTAGAAGGAGGTTATTCCTATGCCTACATGATCAATCAGTACCTGAAAACCGGAAAGGAATGGTATCTAAAAAAAGCTTTGTATAATCCCCCTGTTTGCCCTGATGGGCTTACTGAGCTTTTTAGAAAAATCTATGCATATAATCTCCGTTTTCCTCCCCTCGACAGAATCCAGGTAGTTGGGATCGACCTGGAGCAATCTCCTCAATTGGTCGTCAACACCCTGAATGAGCTCATCCCTAATAAAGTATTGAGTTCGGGGGTAAAGGAAAAGATGGAACAACTGATGCGCTATCAACTTACTCCGGAAAATGATAAAGAGCTTAGAAAATACTTTCGCCAACTCCATAAAGAAGTTCAAATAAGAAGAAGAGCCTATAGAAGATACTGGGGAAATCAGTATTGGCTCTTTAAAATGATTCTGGATAATACGGTCCAGGGCTTTGATTCACCTTTATTACGAGATTTTATTTACGCCCATAGTGATCAAAAGAAGCGCGAAGAACGATTATTTCAGAATTTCAGGCTTCTGCAAGAGCATGAACGCTTCCGTAAAGGAAATTTCTATGCACAATTTGGCGGCATACATACGGAACTCAGTCCAGCCATAAATTGGGGCTACCTCACCCTCGCCCAAAGGCTCAATTTTGATAAACTTTCTCCCGTTCAAAATCAGGTCCTGAGTTTTTCTAAATATTTCCGAAGACTACGAAGAATTTATGAACGCTTCGATGAATATGAAGCATTCGCAGAGGTCATGGATGGGATCTCAAAAAACATGAAAACGGATTTTGCTCTCTGCAAAATGGAAGGAGGTGTCAATATTTTCCCCAACATTAGCAAAGATTTCCAATTTATGTTGGTGATTAAGCCAGATAAAGAGATAAATAGATGCGAATAGCCCGGATTTTTCGCATATTTAACCCACGATTGAAACCGTTCATACAGTGATTCCGTCAAGAATACTATATCAGGTAGGGTTTTTTATTTATGGATTGTAAACCATATAAACACCAGATAAACACCAGAATACCAAAAGATTATGAACAGATTCGTGCCTGATGAAAATTTTCTTGCTCGTTGGACGAGCGGAGAGTTGAGTGAAGCAGAGCTTGCGGAGTGGAAGGCAAGCCCTGAATATATCGAATATATGCGCATTCTGGATACCAGTTCAGCCTTGGAGTTGCCTGCAACTCGAGAGCCTGCTGATATTTGGAATGACTTATCTGCAAAGCTAACTGAAGCGCCTGTTGTCAAAATGGACGCTCCAGTTAGGAAATTTGTATTGCCCAGATGGAGCTATGCTGCAGTAGCAGCTGTCGCTCTACTTTTTGCCTTATTTGTATTCCTCCCGGATACATCAACCTATCAGACCCTTGCAGCTCAAACTGAATCAGTTACACTTCCCGATGGATCTTTAGTGCATATGCACGCGGGTTCCATTGTAAGTTTTTCTGATGATTGGGATGGAAACAGAACCGTTAACCTTAGCGGTGAGGCATTTTTTGAAGTAAAGAAAGGAGAGAAATTCACGGTAATTACTCCCCGAGGTAATGTTGAAGTATTAGGAACCAGCTTTAATGTAAAAGCAAGAAGTAATAGTTTTAAAACTACTTGCTATACAGGTAAAGTTCGGGTAAACACTCTAAACAATGCTTCAGAGCAGGTTCTGACGCCAGGTTCACTTGCTTTGCTTGATGAAAAGGGGAGCCTGAATAAGATCGAAATGGAGTTGGATGGCACTTCTCCTGAGTGGATGAGTGGCAAGTACAGATTCCGAAATGATCCGCTATCTGACATTGCGACAGAATTTGAAAGAATTTTTGATGTAAACATAGATCTTGAAATCGATAATGACCGTATAAGCAAAAAGTACAATTACACTGTACTCAGCAACGACCTGAAAACCGAATTAGAAAATTTAACCAAGGTCATTGGAGGCGCGAAAATAATATATGATGCTGAAAAGCAAATTCGTATATTACCGACTCCATAAAAATCGATTTCTCTGGGGCATGAAGAAACTGGCCCGTTGTTACGTATTGACCCTTGTACTTCTATGGACTGGTCCTTTCATTTGGGCACAGTCCAATAGTCGTATTAGCCTGGACGTAAAAAACGCTCCTCTTTCTGAAGTGCTGGAAAGCCTCGAATCGAAGCATGGAATTATCTGTTCCTTTGATAATAGCCTTATTTATCCCCACCGGGTGACAGCAAAGCTCAATGAGGTAAGTCTGGATAAGTGTATGAATACCCTTTTGAAGGGCAAGAATCTCGACTATGAGGCCGTGGGGAGGAATCATATTATCATTGTCAGTACAACTTCATCTGAAGATCTACTTATTCCCAAATCTGTTTCTACCAAAGCCAGTAAAAGTCCCGGCCTTAGAAGCATCTATGGGCAGGTAAAAGCCAAGGATATCAATGAGGTACTGGAACTGGCAACTGTTCGGATAAAGAATAAAACGCAAGGAGTAAATACCGATACCCATGGCAATTTCAGGTTTAACTTTTCTGCAGGCCTGAATGACAGCGTTGAATTTTCTTATGTGGGCTATGAGTCCTATGTGATCGCGGTCAAAGACCTGCCAAGAAATCTGGCATTACAAATAGAATTACTTCCCTCCAGTCATTCACTTGAGGGAATTACTATTGAAAGAGGAAGCAATCAAAGTGTTTCGGTTTCAAATACAGATGGATCAATTAGTATCAACCCATCCAAAACCGGCTTGCTAGGCGGTCTGGGTGAATCTGATGTTTTCAGAGTAGTGCAATTGATGCCGGGAGTTAGCAGTGTAGGCGAATCTTCCAGTGGCCTGAATATAAGAGGAGGTACACCTGACCAAAATCTGATTCTCTTTGATGGGATGCCGGTTTACCAGGCAGGGCATTTTTTTGGACTTCTGAGTATTTTCAATTCAGACGCAGTTCAGGAAGTGGTACTACACAGAAGTGCAATGGATGCCAAATATGGAGGTAGAGCCTCAGGGGTCATCGAAGTAACGGGCAAGCCGCTCAAGTCTAATGAATTGAAATTAGGAGCCGGCCTCAATCTCTTAAATGCAAGTGCTTTTGCAGAAATTCCTTTGTTGAAAGGAAAAGGTGCATTACTGATCGCCGGTAGGAGATCCTATTCCGAATTGGGAGAATCCTCTTTGTCCAAAAGCCTGTTCAATAATGTCAATCAACAAGGGTTGATCAATTTCGCCCAAAATCTGAGCAGAGGAAATAATCAATTTGAATCCAATCCATTATTCTCCTACTCGGACCTCAATCTGAAATTCACGTATAGACCCAGCAATAGAGATTATCTGACAGTCAGCCACTATCGCGCAGACGATCAATTGGAGTACAACTTCCGCCAGTTTGCGGTCAATGAAATTCCGGTCGATTATAATACAACTGATTTTCTGGATCTCAGGAATTCAGGAACGGCTTTGGGGTGGAGAAGGCAATGGAACGATAGCTATTACAGCCGATTAAATCTCTCCTACTCTACCTATACAAATGAATATACCTTCCAGGATCAGGCCATTGACACCCTGGATAATGAAAGCAATTTCAATGAGCAGATCAGCAATAATCTTTATGACATTAGCTTAAGATTTGATAATAGCTGGGAAATTGATGATAAGCAATTGCTGGAATTTGGAGTACAGAGCAATTATGTCTCTGTTCAAAACACCCAACAGATAAATAGTAGCCTGCAAGGGGAAACAGATAAAGAACTCGATCTGGAAAGAGGGATCAGCAGAGCTGCCAACATCCTTTCTTTCTACGCACAATACAGACTCAAATTCAATAAAAAACTGACCATCCAGCACGGCTTGAGACATTCATTCTCAGACAAGCTGGCAAAGTCTTTTGTTGAGCCGAGAGTTTCTATTATTTACAGACCTGACAAAAACTGGAAACTGAAAGCTGCGGCCGGACGTCATCATCAATTTGTAAATCGGATTGAGGCCAGTAATCCTTTCAGAACCGGACAAGAATTCTGGACACTTTCTGATGGAAATATACTTCCTGTTCTTCGTTCAGACGAGAGCTTATTGGGTGCTGCTTATGAGACTGACAACTTCCTCCTGGATGTTGAAGTTTACAGAAAGAATCAGCGGGGCTTGAGCATGTATGATGTCAGTTTCGATCCCATTTTCAACGAACAGTTCAATGATACCCTGCATACGCATGGAAATGGCAAGATCAGAGGATTGGATTTGCTTATTCAAAAGAAAGTAGGAAAGTATACAGGCTGGATCAGTTATACCCTTGCAGATATCCGCTATCAATTTGATGGATTAAATGAAGGAAGGGATTTTTCTGCCAACCACGACATCAGGCACCAAATCAAAATGGTCAATATGCTGAATGTCGGGAAGTGGGATTTCTCTGCCACCTTGCAATATGCTACAGGAAGGCCCTATACCGATATAGTAGGTTACCAATACAGACCTCTGCCCTCTGGCCCAACTCTGATTGATATTGACTATTCAGAATTGAATGCCGGCAGACTACCTAGCTTCCAAAGAGTAGATATCTCTGGTAGTTATAAATGGGAGTTTGGACGCTTCAAAGCAAAAACAGGCCTTTCCATACTCAACCTCCTCAACCATTACAATGTCCTCGACAGAAGATATTCTATTGTCCGCGCCCGCTATGGACATAATGCCCCTAAATTGATCAGCGTGGACAAGACCATGCTTGGGATGAGCCCCAATGTATTCCTCCAGTTATTATTTTAATCCTTCACAAGGAATCTGACAAATTTAGTATATCCTAAAAAGCTATATTAAATGACTGAGCTAAGAACTATATTTGAGCTAGTTCTTCTTTATGATTTCGAATTTATAAAAGCCTTTTCTACATATGAAAACTACTAACTACCTAATGAGCCTTGTGCTCCTGATGCTCTTTTCCTGTAAGAGCAGCCCCGAAACCAGCCAGCAAGAAACACCTGCGGGACCTCCCCAATGGCTTTCTGTCAGTGCTAATGCTGATATGGCAAAAAATAAGCGCATTGTTCTTATTACCGGAGATGAAGAGTATCGTTCTGAGGAAGCCTTGCCTATGCTGGCAAATATCCTGGCCGAACAACATGGGTTCGACTGCACCGTACTTTTTGCACAGGACCCGGAAAATCCCGGCATTGTAGATCCCAATTATCTCCATAATATTCCCGGCCTGGAGGCTCTGGAAAATGCAGATTTAGCTATCATATTTACCCGTTTTCGCGAACTTCCCGATGAGCAGATGAATCATATTCAGTCCTACCTTATGAAGGGAAAACCTGTAATCGGTATACGGACAGCTACCCATGCATTTCATGTAAAAGATTCGACCAGCAAATGGCTACATTATGGTAATTTCTATGAAGGGGAAATGGAAGAATGGGCCGGTGGATTTGGTCGCCTGGTATTGGGTGAAAAATGGATTTCTCACCATGGCCATCATAAACACCAAAGTACTAGAGGAGTATTTGCTGGAGGAACCCATCCCATCCTGACAGGAATTGCGGACGGTGAAATCTGGGGTTCGACAGATGTCTATGGAATTCGCCTCCCTATGGCCGGAGATGCTCAGGCTTTGGTACTTGGAGAAGTGGTAAATAGAGCCGGAGAATATGATGAAACAGATATCTTCTTTGGGATGAAAGATAGCGATACAGAAGCGGCTACGGAAAAGAAAATGAGAGATGAATCTGTCATTAACCCCAATGATCCTATGATGCCTATTGCCTGGACAAAAAGCTATACCCTGCCCGGAGGAAGTACAGGTCAATCTTTTGCCTCAACCGTAGGCTCATCTTCCGACATGCTTAGCGAAGCCATTAGAAGAATGTATGTAAATGCATCTTATCACCTGATGGGACTGGAGGTTCCTTCAAAAGCAAAGGTTGATATTGTTGGAGAATATGCACCCACCCAGTACAGCTTTAAAACAGATGAGTATTGGGATCAAAGAAATATAAAGATCGCTGAATATCAGTAAAGCTGATCTTGCATAAAACAAAAAGCCCGCATATCGTATGCGGGTTTTTTGTTTTTAAATAGTGTCATACGGAGCGAAGTCAAAGCAGCTAGATCCCTCCGCAGGATCGGGAGCCATTCTTTATGATTATATCCGCTCGAAATATCGCTTGCGCTCCCAATCTGTCACGGATTGATTATAGGCTTCATATTCTGTGCGGAAATAATGCGCATAATGCTTTACCACGCTTTCTCCAAAGGATTTTTTGGCAAATTCGCTATTTGCGAATTTCTCCGTAGCCTCCGCCAATGAATAAGGAACCCTCGGTAAATCCTTAGCGGCATATATATCGCCCTCAAAAATCTCCGGAGGTTCAATTTTATTTTCTATTCCCGCCAAACCGGAAGCCAAAGAAGCCGCATAAGCCAAATAAGGATTGCAATCCGCTCCTGGAATCCGACATTCGATCCGAAGACTCTTTCCCCTGCCCACTACTCGAAATCCAGCCGTACGATTATCATAGCTCCAGGCCAATCGAGTCGGCGCCCAGCTTCCATCCACATAGCGTTTATAGGAATTTACGGTCGGAGCATAAAAAGGCATCACATCCTCCACATGCTTGATCCATCCTCCGAGAAACCACAGAAAAGCATCGGAACCTTTCACCGGACCAAATTCCTGATCTCCGTCAAAGGCATTTTCATCCCCTTCCCACAAACTCATATGAATATGGCAACTGGAACCGGCCCTATCTGCATGAAATTTAGCCATAAAGGAAACAGATAAATCCATGCCATCCGCGACCTCTTTCAAACACTGCTTGTAAACCACATGTCGATCAGCCATCTCCAGGGCTTCAGCATATTTAATATTCAATTCATGTTGACCCAGTCCCCATTCTCCTTTCGAATTCTCTACCGGCACACCTGAGTTTTTCAAATGCCTACGGGCAGCTGCAGTAAAGGGCTCTATTCGCGTACCCTGAAGGATGTGATAATCTTCCAGATACCATCCGGCAGGCTTCAGCTCATGGTAATGCTTCTCATGAGCCTCCCTATAGCTATTTTCAAACAGATAATACTCCAGTTCAGAGGCAGCAAAACAGCCATAGCCCAATTTATTAGCTCGAACCAATTGCTGATTGAGCAAAGATCTCGGAGCTTCTGCAACGGGAGCATGCGTCTTTTCATTTTCAAGATTGCAAAGAATCAGGGCAGATTTATCCAGCCAACTCGCTTTTCGTAGGCTATTGAAATCCGGGACCAAATGAAAGTCCCCATATCCCAATTCCCAGTTCGCAAATTCATAACCGGGTATGGGCTCCATATCCATGTCCGTAGTCAAGAGGTAATCACAAGCGTGGGTACCGTCCTGGGCACAACTTTCCAGAAAAAATTCAGCATCGAAACGCTTCCCTACAAGTCTTCCATAATGATCTGTGAAAGCAACTACTACTGTTTCGATTTGCTCTTCCTGAACGGCCTGGATCAATTCTTCCAGGCTGAGTTTTCCTTTGATTGACATGGGTATTTCTTTCTTTGGTGAAATGGAACCTGATATTAGGGATGTTTAGGGGGAATGGCAAGCCCGGCCGTACTTGCATTCCCCAAAATCCTGCGAGGTCTACGGAAGCCCGGATTATATTCTACCCAATCTCGTTTGAATAGCAGGGCAAGCTGCAAAGCTTCCAACTCTGCTTTTTCCAGCGACTGAATGGATGAAATGAATAAAAGCTTCAAATGGTTTTGGGTTCCCAGGTATAGATTATACACTACATTCTCAGGACGGTAGCGAGCTTTTTGTTTTTGATATTTACTGCGCAGCAAAACAACTTCCCCATACGTTTTCAGGGATTTCCAGCTTCCAAAAGTCAGGGCCAGAAAACGAAAATAGTATTTGTATCGATCCCCACCAGGATCAACTTTCACCCCAGTCCGGGAAAGAAGTAATCCCAAACCTAAAACTGTCAAAATTGCAGGAAAAAGGGGGAGAGTTTCCATTCGCTCATAACTGATTCCCCAGGCGAGCAAAGACAAAACAAATAAAGCTGCACCAAAAAAGTTGAGGACTTGCAAGCCTCTTTTGCCAAAGCTATAGCTTCGGATGTGATTGTGTTTCATGATTGTGTTTATTTAGGTGAATGTCATGTTTTCATTATGCCTCCCAGTCTGACTCGCGGCCTTTGTCGAGCGGGATTATATTGTACCCATTCGAGGCCCATTTTTTCCGCCAGTTCATCGGCGGCTTCTTCCGCGTGGATATTGGATTTAAAGGAGCGCAAAAGGATGAGGTTAAAATGACGGGGGTCTGCGAGATAGACTTCATGTTTTAAAGCACCTGAAACCGTTATATCACGATTTCGTCCCTCCGACCATGCCTGATGTTTTTGTTTGGAGCGCAAACAAACGATATCATAATTATCATGGTAGTCTTTCCAAAATCCAAGGCGGATAAAAGCAAGACTCATATAGTGTTTTATCCTTCTTTTCTCCGTATCAATTCGTACCCCGAAGCTAATAGCGAATAATAATATGCCTACCAGGACGAAGATTGATGTGAACATCAGATTTCTATCTGGAAGCTCTGCATGGGGATTGTAATAGAAGAAAGCTACTCCAAAAAGGAAGGCAGCAAATGTTTTGAAGCTTAGGGTATCAATAATGGAGAATTTAAAATCAAGTATAGAACTCTTCATGATAGGGTGTGTTTCAAAATTATACGGGTGAATATCCTCCTAATATTTTTTGCGTTTTTCTAAAGCCAGGATTGTATTGTACCCAGGCTCTTTGTGTCATTTTCCCAAACTCATGCGCATAATGCTCCGCCTCGGATCGTTCAGTACATTGCTTGATCATGATCATCTCAAAATGACTCCTATTGGCCAGGTAAACTTCGTATAAAGCATCTATTTTAATGAGTCGACCTTTCCTTCTTCGGTGAAATTTACTCTCCAGCTCCTTGCTTCGCAAAACGAGAATATCAGAATAGGACTCATAGGATTCCCATTTCCCCCATTTCAAAGAAAAAAGCTGTAGGTAATACTGGTAGTTTTGCTTTTGGGTATTGATCCGAATCCCTTCTTTCGAAAATAAAAGGAGGATCATAAACAGAAATACAAGGATAATTAATGGCGATGGAGGAAGTTCTCCCACAAATACACCATAGAAATAGATACTAGCAAGGGCAGCCACACCTCCGGCAAAAAAATAGAGACCATATAATCCCTTTCGTCCGAAACTGTAATCGAGAATTGTGTGTACCATAAGTTCTGCTTTATGTATAGACTCAAAAATGAAGCTAAGGTCCAAAGCTTTGTTAAAGTGCTTTAACAAAAAAAATAGGACGATGTAGTATATTAGGCTAGCCACAATTATTTATAAAATTCAGATATGTACGCAGATATAAAACTACCACGGGACATCTATGCCAGCGAAGAACATCAAATGCTGAAGGATACCATCAATGAATACTACAAACAATTCATAGAGCCACACAGAGAAAGATGGGAAGAACAAGGCTACTGCGATAAGGATGCCTGGTTAAAAGCCGGCGAGCTGGGTTTGCTTTGTCTGGATATGCCAGAAGAGTATGGAGGCGGTGGATTAGACTTCACCTTCGCAGCTTTATTGATAGAAGAATTTTCTCGACTGGGTGCCAATGCTCCAGGTTTCTCTATGCATTCTGATATCATTGCTCCTTATATCCTGAAACTTGGGACCGAAGAACAGAAGAAGAAATTTATTCCAAAAATGGCAAGTGGTGAGTGGGTAGGATGTCTGGGAATGACTGAGCCCGGTACAGGATCAGATGTACAGGCAATTCGAACCACTGCTGCAGATATGGGAGATCATTACCTGATCAATGGATCAAAGACTTTTATCACCATAGGATATAATGCCTATTTCTGTATCGTGGCTTGTAAGACAAATCCCGGGACTCCCAAAGAAGGAATCAGCCTCATCATTGTGGAAGAAGGTATGGAAGGATTTTCGAAAGGAAAACCATTCAAAAAATTAGGGCTGAAAGAATCGGATACCTGTGAGTTGTTTTTCGAAGACGTAAAAGTTCCCAAGGAAAATCTGCTGGGCATCGAGGGAAAAGGATTTATCCATATGATGACAGAGCTTCCCAGAGAAAGACATACCATCGGATTGCAAAGTGTAGGCTCTGCGGAAGGAGCGATCGAAGATACAATCGTGTATACCCAAACCCGCGAAGCATTTAAGCAGCCGATCTGTGGGTTCCAAAATACTCAGTTCAAAATGGCGGAGATGGCTATGGATCTCCAAATGCATCAGGCCTTCATCGATAGATGTACCCAACTGCTGGCAGAGGGGAAATTAACAGCCATACAAGCTTCGATGTCCAAATCTTCCGGTTCTGATATGCAGGCAAGAGTTGTCGATGGCTGCTTACAATTACATGGAGGCTATGGCTATATGTGGGAATTTGCGATTGCCCGTCGCTATGCAGATGCCCGGGTAGCTCGTATATATGGAGGGACCAATGAGATCATGAAGCTAATGATCTCACGTGGCCTTTTCAAAGACTACCATGCCGAATTGAAAGCCAAAAGAAAAGCTGCCAAAGCCAAAGCGGCAGCTCAATAAATTTACTTAAAAAACTGTTCCGCAGCAGGTGCTGCCATGAGGGAGTTGGAGTGTCCGACTCCCTCAACTGTTTGCAGGCTCCAGTTGAAAGGGGTATTCAACTGAGTCGCCTGGTCTCTCGCCAGTTGAAAGAAAAAATTGCCCCGGGCAAATCGATGGGCTCCCTGTGCATTTGCTTCGGGCGTTTTACGCAGACTGGAAGCATTGGGGTCATTATCTTCAGTTCCTAAGAGAATCAGCATTCGCTTGGCAAATGCTTTCCGGATGTTCTCTTCTGTTGCAGGAGCATCTTGTAATCCATACGGAAAAGCCTCATCCAGTTTAGGCAGGGTATACCATCCCGCATTTGCAGCAATTGCCATTTTCGCTTTGTTTTCCGGGCGAAATAGCAGGTATCGATGCACAAATTGCGAACCAGCAGAATGGCCGAAAAGGTAAAAGGAATCCGCGCGAACCGAATACTCTTCCTGAATATGAGAGAACAAAGCGTCCATTATTGAAAAAGACCATTCCTCCTCTGCATTGGGCTGATCATTTTCATCGAACAGATTCCCAAGATTATAGGATCTACTTCCCGGATACTGAGCATCGCTAAATTCCGGAACCAGAATTAGACAATTATATTGATTGGCCAATCCTATCCAATTGTCTCGATAATCCCTCCCATTTCGTCCCAAACCATGCATCACAAAGACCACTTCCAGCTCCTTGATGGAATCCTGGGGAGCATAATACCAAACCTTCAAGGGACGATTACTAATTGGACTATAATCACTGAAAGAAATATCTCCAGCTCCCCTGCTTATTCCACTTTTCGGAGGGGTGGGAGGTTCCGGTTCAGCAGGAGTTTCTTCACAGGCGATGATTGCCACTAAAAATAGAGAGCTAAAGAGCATAGGTAGTTTTTTCATCTTCCGGAGCAAGTCATTGATGATATAACGAGATGAGATAAACTTTTGCCAATCTGTGGCGTTTTCAAAAGTAGGAATCTAAAATTAATATACTAATTTCATTTACCTAGACTTTTCCGGAAAGCTGTTCCCAATCATGAGAAAAAGCCCAAATTCATTTCTCCTTTATTGCCTCATATGTTTTGTCCTCCTTTTTTCGGGCAAAAAGTCTATGAGCCAAAGCTATCCGGCCCTCAATCAAAGTTTAGCGGAGAGCTATGCCCTGCTTGCCTCTCAACAAGACCTCAATCGTAAAGCAAGTCTGATGCAGGAAATGATTCGGCAAGCAGACGGTCCACAAAAAAGCCTGCTTCAAAGCCTTTTGGCCGAATTCTATTACGCCTATTTCATTGAAAACCTGGAAGCACTCAAATCTCAACCCATCCTTACAGAAGAAGAAGGAGATCTCAAAAGCTGGTCTGCTCCTAAACTCATCGAAAGTTCCACTGCCTTGTATCTGCAATCTTTGGAGTATTCGGAAGAACTAAAGAAAATTGATTTATCAAAAGTTAAGCTCCCCCGAACGGGAAATACAGATCCCTCATTCAGGCCGACTTTATATGACTTCCTTGTTCACAGGGCGCTGGATTATTTTGAGGACCCTCGTTGTATACTAAATCCGGCACCCGCCGAGTTTCGGATGCTGGCACAGGGACTTATCATGCCCCCGAAGAACTATCTTTCTGCACTCTTTCCCCTTCTCGATTCACTCAACCATACCCATATCAGCCTGAATCTTTACAAAGAGCTTTTCAGCTATCAATTGGAAGAGAAGGCGCATAATGCCCTCATTGATTCACACTTACGGATGATCAAGTGGCTAAGGAAATATTCGAGTGGATTGGATAAAGCGGGAAGATATGTGCGTAACCTCAGACACATGATGGAGACCTATCCCGGCAATTCTGCCCTGGCGGATGTTCAATATGAAATGGCCATGGTATATACCAGCATAGCTGGAGACTTCCAGCCTTTGGGAGGAAATGCCTATAAATGGGACTACCAACAAGCCTGGGAAATTTCTACGGCTACCATCCAGGAATTTCCCAAAAGTCGGGGAGCTGCCAAATGTAAAGCCCTGATTGCTCTGATAGAAAAACCGGCCCTCCGGATCGCAGCAGAGGAGGTCAACCTGCCCAAGAAAGCATTTCGTATGCAGGTGAATTATCGCAATTTAAACCACCTCTACTTTCGTCTCTATCGGATTAGCAGCGAAAAAGAAGATACTTTTACGGAACTCAAAACTTCTGCACTAAGATGGGATTTTGCCCGTCAGTTTTCGATAAGCAAAAAAGGAGATATCTATTTGGCCTTTGATGGAGATTTTCACTTTCACCGAACCGAAGCTGCACTTCCTTCATTACCTACTGGAACTTATGCCCTATGTGCTTCAAATCGAAAAGACTTCGACCAGGAAAAGGGCCTTATCTCAGTTTTACCCATAAAGATCAGTCAATTGTACAGCTCCCATCTACAAAGAGCGGACAGTGTATTTTTCTATGTAAAAGACCGGGAAAACGGAAAAGGTCTGGAAGGGGTAAAAGTCGAATTTAAGGACAAGGGAAAAACCATTCAGCTGGAAACGGATGCCAAAGGAAGACTAGGTTTTGCACGTAAGCCTTTATTCAGCAAAAACCTGAAACTAAACCTTTGCCAGCAGAATGACAGCCTGACTGAAAGATTGAGAATCCCAGCATTAGAACCCAAATTATATAAAGCAAATACCAAGACACATGTTTTCACAGATCGTCCCTCCTATTTTCGGGGAGAGTTTATCGCCATCAAAGGACTGATCCGAAGAGCACTTGAGCAGGATACTTCTCCTATTGCAGATAGCAGCCTCCAGCTTGTCATATCGAAAGATGGAAATTCCCTAGACACCTTATCCGTTCGTAGCAATGCAGAAGGAGTATTCGAAGCGCTTTATCCCCTACCCCTACATGTGCAGCTGGGAAAGCTTTATATTTTTTGCGGAGCTGCTTATGCCGGCATAGATATAGTCGAAAGAAATCAATCCCCTTATGGATTGCAGATACAGCAGGATAAAAAAACATATGCCCCCAAAGATACCGTTAGCCTATATGGACAAATGCTGGGGCCTCCTGAAACTCTTTGGGAGGATGCAGACCTTCGATATCTCGTTACCCGGGATGTTCGATTTCCGGATTGGGGAGATTATAGTTGGTGGAAACCCATTCCGCATCATCAGGAAGTTCTGGTGAAACAGGGAAATGCAAGCATTGATTCCCTGGGGAAATTTCAACTTGCTTTCCATACCCGCCCCGATCCCAGTCACCCCATAGCTCAGCGTCCCGTCTACTTTTACAAAGTTCGACTGGTGGCAACTGATCCGGAAGGAGAAAAGATGATCGAAAGCTATAATCTTCTGATAAGTGAAAGTGGGAAATCTCTTGCTATCCATGGAGGAGATGAAGTGGAGAAAGGAAAAGAAATGAAGTTGGAATTTCAGGTTCGGAACTTATTGGGAGAAGACCTTCCTTTCAAGGGGAAAGTCATCATAGAATCCCTGGAAAATCCGAAAGAGATTTACAGAAAAAGGCGTTGGATGATTCCCGACCTTCATTTGGTTTCAGAAGAGGATTATCGGAAAGATTTTCCCGATGATGTCTATGGCTTTGAAGATGACTTCAGAAGCTGGGGCATTGTCGATACCGTCTATATGGATAGCCTTAATTCAGAAGAGGGTATCGAAAAAATTTCCTTTCAGACGGAGAAGTGGAAGCCTGGAATGTATCGGGTTCGTATGATTCTTCCTTTCAAAGAAAAAAGGCTCCTACAAAAACGTCATTATTTCCGACTGAAAGCGAAAAAAAAGAGTCATAGCGATATTCCTGAATTTTTTTCCTATTCCTTAAATCAGGAAGTATATCGACCCGGAGATAGCCTGATTGCATCCTTGAAAAGCAAAGTGGAAGGAATCGATATACAATACCAAATCAATAGAGGCAGAAAGAATTTGACAAGAGGATTGCTAAAAGCGGGAGAACAAGGACAGCAAGTAAACTTTGTTTTGGATGAACATCATATCGGAAATCTCAGTCTTTCCTTTTCTTTTATATACAGGAATGAAGCGACCTGGGTCTCTCAACTTATAAGCGTTCTTGGTACAGAACCTGACTATCATTTAGAAGCTTCTGAGAAGCATTCAGTAGCCCTCCAACTTCAGGAGAAAGCCCGGACTTCCCTGCATGCTTTTTATGCGAAAGTCCCTGCAAACAGCCCGGGATTAGCCGACTTCTCATTTGGGCTTCCAAGCGCAGTAAAAAGAAAAAATCAGGAGCAGAGCAGGCGGTACCTCGAACCTGCAAGAGCGGCTTTGGCAGGAGGTAAAATTTGGGAAGAAAGCTTAAGTTTTCCTTTGTATGCGTATCCCTCTATTTCCTGGCTACCGAATACAGATCATAGAGAAGCCTCAGAATTCTTCCAGCAAACTGCTAATGGTGTTCTGAGTTTCCCCCGCGATCGCAGATCTATCCCTCCTCCCCACCGATGGATCAATCTCTTTGCCAATGTCAATCTCAATTTTCAAAGGCAGGTAGATTGGGCTTTGGATAAATGGGAGAGTCAAAATGCCTGGAAGCAAGAAAGTTCCTTTGCTTTTGAATTCCTTGAGGAAGGAGAGCGAAGAATCCTGCCCTTTAACAGAACAAAAGGAATTAATCCTCAGATGTTCATGAGCCTGATTATGGATGAACATAATTCCTTCGCCTATCGTGAATTTCAGGACTCCAATTCCTTAGCTATAATCGTACTCCAGGAGCATGATCCTGTGGCTGAGGCAGGCAAAACTAAAGACTTGTCTTTTACCTTATTATCACTTTCCAGTACGCTCAATAAATTAGGGGTGGACCTTCATCTGAACAACAAATCAGAAAGCTATTCTGTAGAAATTGAAAAGGACAAAGCAAGCAAGCTGGAAAACAGAATTACAGCACCCGAAAAAGAAGGGGTTTATGAACTCAGGCTTTCAGGAGGAAGCGAGGAAGACGAGATATCTTTTGAGTCTCCTCTCTTTGTTCAGGCTCAAAATTATGCTTGGGGGCGCAAGCATTATAGCATTCCCAACAAGCAGAAAAAGTACCGCATTGACCTGCAGTCCAAAGAGCAAGGAAAGAAATTTCGCTTCCGAGCCAGTCGAGATCCTGCCTTTTTTGCCATTCGCTCTTTGCCGAGTCTCATTGCCCATGTGAATGTCCATGATCCCCACTCTATACAAGAGGCCCTTTTTGCGATCTCTGTTCTGAAAGAAATGGATAAGCTTGATCCTCAGTTCCAATCCTGGATCCAAAAGGTTTATGAAGGCGAATTGGAGATTTCCTATCTGAATGAACTGGAAAAACGTTTGGCATATCGACTCCGTGCAAAACAAACATCCAATGGTGCTTTTATAGAAGAAGGTATTAAGGATATTGATCCTGCCTTTACTCTATCCCTCCTTGCAATGGAAACAGACCTGAAAAGCCTGGGGATTAGCAGTAGTATTTTTCAGCAGCAGACGATGGCCCACGCCTTACATTATCTCGATAGTCTCTACCTGCATCCCGTTCCAGAGGCCATCATTTGGACTGCGGAAAAAGCTAAATATGTGGAGTTGAGGAAAGGGTTGGCGAATTATAAAATTGATCCAGCTTGGCAAGCCTCCTGGCGAGCCTTAACTCAATTGCATGAGCAGGAGGTTCTGGCTGAAAAGAAAGAAGAGAAACTATCCTGGGTAATTGCCAATCTAAGAAGCAAAAGGCCAGGCCCCTACTGGCAGGCTTCGATTCTGAAGCTTTTACAGCCTTCCTGGGAGCAGATCAGGGATAAAGGGATCAATAGTATTGACGTAAAAGATCTCAGCTTAACACAAAAGAAAAAGGCCCTGATCTTTAAAAGAAAGATCAAAGGGCCTGTATTTCTTGAGGTTTACTCCCCTTAGGGAATTTTCCTCCGCTTTGTTGCTAACTATTTGATTATTTCTTTCCTCCTCAATTCCTTATACACTACAAAGACAATTCCCAGCCAAAGGAGAATGGAGAAGAATAAAGAGATATTATTCCCGATATAATAGGAATTAGGTTCAAATTTGAATTCAATTTTATGCGTCCCAGCAGGAATCTTCAAGGCACGCAGAATATAGTTGGCCCGCATATGATCCACTGGCTGACCGTCGATATAGGCCTGCCATCCTTTCCCCTGATCATAATAGATTTCTGAGAAAACGGCTAAAGCATCTGCTTGCGAATTGGATTCATAAACCAGGTGATTAGGGGCAAACGCGGTCTGCGTAATTCTGGCAGTTCCTCCGGCTGGTGTGAATCCTTCCAACTGTTTTCCAAAGGCTCCCTCAAAGATATTTTGATCGACTACTGCCGTGCGTCGAGGATCAAAATTCTGAAGGGCATTGATCTCTTCTAATGGGCTATTCACTTTTTGCACATTAGATACAAACCAGGCATTGCCCATGGCCGAAGGGTTTTGTACTGCCCTGGCATTGGGATTAATGATCAAGTAGCGAGTGTTGAGCATATTCAACACCTGCAGCCTTGACATGCCTGCCTGGAAGACCGAATCAGCCGGTTGCGATTGAATCAGGCTAATAAATTCATTCACTTCTCCACCCAGATGTCGACTAATCATGTCCCGATAGCGTCCGAGTTTTGCCGCATGATACCCTCCTATAGATTTGTGATGATAGGAAGTTATAGCATCATTCCAGGTGCTTACGGATAGATTTATCACTCGATAGTTAGGGTCTTGATCCTGAAGAATAAACTGATCCGCCTGCGTAGGATTCAATCCAGCCTGGAAATTTCTTTCTTTTTCGAAATTATCATTATTGAGGTAGCGCCAATTCACCGGAATCATATCCAGCAAAATGATAGCTGCCAAGCCAGCGAAAACAAGATTTCTATTCTTTATCGTCCCTTTTATATAGAGCCAAAGTAAGGCAGCACCCGCAGCTATAAAACCAAAGGTTCTCCAGGCATCACTCGTAAACATCTTGACTCGATACTCTCGGGTAATCTCCAGCATAGCAGCCCCTCCTTCTCTATTCAGATAGCCCCCATCTCCGGGACCTTCAAAGCTGAAAAAGAGTTCCGGCATCAGGGCAAAAATGAGAGAAATTCCTCCTGTAAGACCTGCTGCGATATAGATACTTCTTTCAACTTTCTTTCTATCCAGACTCTTTTCTTTGCTGAAAATTTCGTGTAGCGCCAATGCCCCAAGTAGCGGCATGGTAAATTCTGCGATTACGAGCAGCATAGCCGGTGCCCGAAATTTGTTGTAGATGGGAAGGTTATTGAACAGAAATTCATTGAATCCCATAAAATTTCGTCCCCATGACATCATAAAGGAAAGCAAAGTCAATCCCAGCAGCCACCATTTCAGATGGCTATTTACCAAGAATAAACCCAGCACAAAGAGGAAGCATACCAGGGCACCAACATAAACAGGCCCTGCGGTTGAGTGTATCTGTTGAGATCCCCAATAGGTCGGCAATTGGATTTCTCTTTGGTTAAATCTACTGGTAAAATCTCGATCTGTAACTTTGGTTGCACTTGCTCCTCCATAGCTATTGGCGATCATGAGGGTAAGTGTCTCGGGCACATCATAACTCCAACGGAAGGCATATTCCAGGTCCAGTCCTGAATCCAGTTTTCCTTCTGCATTGGGGAGTTCAGATTTTCCCCGGGTAGTTTCGGATGCGTATTCTGAGGTAGTCCAGAGTTTGGCAATATTAGGTCCCACACCAACCATAGCTGCTATCAAGAGAACTCCGGAAGCCTTGAGGAAGGCCGGCATAGTATTTTCTCGGAAAGCATCTATAGCATAACTGATCCCCAATCCAGCAATCATGATTGCGAGGAAGTAGGTAATCTGTAAGTGATTCGTATAGATTTCCATGGCCAGGAAAAAGGCCGTCACCACTCCCCCCAATAATAATCGCCCTTGATATGTCAGAATGATCCCCGCTATTACAGGTGCCATATAGGCGATAGCATTGGCCTTGGAGGTATGCCCCGGACCATGTATAATAAAGAAATAGGAGGATAAGGAATAGGCGGCAGCCCCCAGGGCACTCAGCCAGGGATTGAGGCCACAAACAAGTAGAAGGAGATAAAATCCGGCAAAGGTGATAAAGACATAATTCGCAGGTCTGGGAAGGCCAAAGCGAAAAACATATTTATCCAGAAGATAAAAGATATTACCCGTATATCGGGTGGAAGTCTGATAGGTCGGCATCCCACTGAAAAGGCGTGTCGTCCAAAGCGCCTCTTCACCTGTCTCCATCCGATAGTCGATGGTTTCTTTTGCCATGCCCTGATAGTTTATGATATCATGCTGGCGTACAACCTGTCCATCAAAGACTATAGGTCTGAAATATCCGATGACGATGATGTAAAAAAGCAGGAGGATTCCTCCATGTGTCAGTAATTTCTTCTGCCAGGGTTTCATCCCTGAGCCAGCCACTTTTGCTTTGGGGGAAGTCTTTTGGGCCTTAGGCGCTGCTTTCTTACGCCTGGGTGATTTCTTTGCCATAATGGATTTTTTCCTAGAAAACCCTAAACTAATACGTCCTCCACTCAGGTCAAAACAAAGGGGGCAAAATTGTGGCAAAAGGCAAAATTGCGACCTTGCCGGAATTTGGATGCAAGTTTGCCTTCCTTTATTTTCAGGGATTACATCAATAATAACTTATGAACTCATTACTCAGAAAGCTCTTTTGCCTGATTCTCTGTGTTTCAGCAATACAGCTACACGCTCAATATGACGAACTCGATGAGCGTATCGATAAACTCGCTCAGGAAATAGAGGAGTCCGTGGTAAAATGGAGACGACATATCCACCAGAATCCGGAACTCTCCAATCGGGAATTTAAAACAGCTGAATATGTGGCCAAACACCTTAGATCCTTAGGGATCGAAGTTCAAACAGCTGTCGCACATACAGGAGTGATTGGTATTCTAAAAGGAGGAAAACCCGGACCTGTGGTAGGCCTGCGTGCAGATATGGATGCCCTGCCAGTTGTGGAGCGGACGCCTGTTCCCTTTGCCTCAAAGGTGACTTCTGTCTTTGACGGCCAGGATGTAGGGGTCATGCATGCCTGTGGACATGATAGCCATGTTGCCATCCTGATGGGAGTGGCCAGCATCCTAAGCGAAGTGAAAGAACAAATCCCCGGAACAATAAAATTCATTTTTCAACCTGCGGAAGAAGGCGCTCCTCAAGGTGAAGAAGGAGGTGCAAAACTGATGGTCAAGGAAGGGGCGCTTAAAAATCCGGATGTGGATGTGATTTTTGGCCTGCACATCAGCAGCAAAGTTCCCGTCAATGTGATTACCTATCGCTCAGGTGGGATCATGGCCAGTGCAGACTTTTTTGAAATTATTGTTCGGGGAAAGCAAACCCATGGTTCATCTCCCTGGGCCGGCGCAGACCCCATCATTGCTTCCGCCCATATTATTACCGGACTGCAAACCATCGTGAGTCGTCGCATGCCTCTGACTCAAAATGCAGCAGTTGTAACTGTCGGGGCGATTCATGGGGGAGTTCGAAATAACATCATCCCTGAAGAAGTACGGATGGTAGGAACTATACGTGCCCTGGACTCCACTATGCAAAAGGAAATCCATAAACAGATTCACCTCACCGCTACCAATATCGCGGAGAGTATGGGCACTACTGCAGAAGTGAATATTCCTTTAGGTGCACCTGTTACCTACAATGACCCAGCCCTTACCAAAATGATGCTTCCCACTCTACAAAATGTGGCAGGAAAGAATCGGGTAATCGAAATGAATGCGACTACTGGAGCTGAAGATTTCTCATTTTTTCAAAAAGAAATTCCCGGAGTTTATTTTTTTCTGGGAGGAATGGAAGCAGGAAAGCGCGCCCAGGATGTAGCTTCTCACCATACCCCTGACTTTTACATAGACGAAGGAGGTTTTGTACTGGGAGTCAGAAGCTTATCACGTATGGCATTGGATTATATGCGGATGAAATAGGGCGGTAATCCACCTGAAATATACCGTTTTTTGCTAGGGGCAGCTCATGAGCTGCCCCTACTTATTTTCAATAAATTTTATGAATCAACTTAAAAATAAGTTGTTTAACGTAAAATTAAGTTATAGCTTTGGGACATGGAACAATTAACCAAAGCTGAAGAGAAGATCATGCAGATCCTTTGGAAGCTGGAAGCAGCCTTCGTCAAAGAGATCATTGCAGAAATGCCTCCCCCTGCCCCACCCTACACTTCTGTTTCTACCATTGTCAGAATACTGGAAGAAAAAGAATTTATCGGGCATAAGGCTTATGGTCGTTCTTATCAGTACCATCCGCTAATCAGCAAAGAAGAATATCGAAGATTTAGTTTTCGAAAGTTGATGAGCAATTATTTCGAAGGATCTATAGAGTCTGTCGTATCCTATATGGTCAAGGAAGAGGAATTGGGGAAAAATGAATTGGAAGAGCTCCTGAATCTGATTGATGAAGGCGAAAAAAAGGAGGATAAATCATGAGCTACTTTTTCATATATCTCTTAAAGGCTTCCATAGGGATTTCCCTCGTCTATATCCTTTATAGATTTTTCCTGAAGCAGCACACAAAGTTCAAGGCAAATCGGATTTTCCTCTTGACTTTCCTTTGCCTTGCACTCATTTATCCTCTCCTGAACTTCAGCTTGAATCTACAGCCGGGAACAAGTCTGGCAGAAGGATATAGCTTTGTCGAAAGTCTGGAAGATGAATGGATGGTCTGGAAAGATGAAGGGGAAAAGACCATTATTTCCAGTGAGGCGACACAAGTTTCTCTTTGGAATCTTGGCCTACTCGTAAAATTCATATATGCTTTGGGATTGGGTATCATCGCTGTTCCGATTTTGACTTCCTGGAAGAAGCTTTTTCAGTTGATCAACAGAAGTAAAGTTTCATACCAATCGGGACTTTTTTGGGTAAATAGCTCTGAGACTCAAAGCTTCTCCGCTTTCAATTACATATTCATCGGGCAAGAACTTCAGGAATTGAATCAGGAAGATCAAGAACGAATCATCAAACATGAAGAAGTTCATGCGAGGCAAGGACACAGCCTGGACCTGCTATTTCTGGACGCACTTCATATTATTTTTTGGTTTCTCCCCCTTATGTCCTTGCTCAAAAGAGAGATGAAGGACCTACACGAATATTTGGCCGATGCGGCTGTTGCCCATCAGGAAAACAAATTTGCTTACTCTCGATTGCTTTTAAAATTGGTACACAAGGATTCAACAAAACATGCATTCCCCCTGCATTCATTTGCCTATTCACCTATTAAACATCGTATCAATATGTTATTAAAAACACCCACCCAGTCTTTGAGGTATTTGATTCTACCTTCGCTGATGGGAATTCTACTCATGTTTGGAAGTGCTTGCGAGTTGGCACTGGAACCACAAATGCTTGAGGAAAAGATCGACTTAGAAGAGCAGCTTCAAGCTAGTCTTGATCAGTACTATCTACTGTTAAGTGATCTCAGTCTTCAGCTTGAAGAAGAAGATGGTTTTATCTATCCCCTGGATAAAGTTGAGATCGTTTCTGATTGGGGACAAAGAATCCATCCCATTCAAAAAGTGAAGAAATGGCATTTTGGGATTGACCTTAGAGCAGAAACAGGCACTCCAGTAAAAGCAAGTGCAAGTGGGACAGTCGTTTTTGCAAAAATGCAAAAAGGAGGGTATGGAAAACATATCCGACTTAAGCATGCCGACGGCTTCGAAAGCATGTATGCTCAGCTTTCAGATATGAAAGTGAAAGAAGGTCAAACCGTAAAACAAGGAGAAGTAATTGGCCTTAGTGGTAATTCAGGAGCTTCTACCGGACCCCATTTGCATTTTGAGATTCTAAAAGATAGCAAAAGAGTGAATCCTAATACGTACCTGAAGTGATCAGGCCTCATCGAGTAATTCCATGAGGTATTTGCCGTAGCCACTTTTAACAAGGGGTGCGGCAATTTCCCGTAACTGATCGGCATCTATATATCCCATACGATAAGCCACTTCCTCGATACAACCGATCTTTAATCCCTGCCGCTTCTCTATAATGCGAACAAAGTTTCCCGCCTGTATCAAAGAATCATGCGTGCCTGTGTCTAGCCAGGCTGTTCCCCTACCCAAAATAGAAACTTTTAAATCTCCTCTTTCCAGATAGGTCCGATTCACATCTGTGATTTCCAACTCTCCTCTTGGAGAAGGCTTCAGATTTTTGGCAATTTCTATGACATCCGATCCATAAAAATAAACCCCGGGAACTGCATAGGAAGATTTCGGATGCTCCGGCTTTTCCTCTATGCTGATTGCCTTGCCTTCCTTGTCAAACTCGATCACTCCATAGGCTCTCGGATTGGAGACATGATAGGCAAAAACACGACCGCCCCCTTCTTCTTCTACCTTTTGACTGGCTTCGAATAGGGTATTGGCCAATTGTTCTCCATAGAAGATATTGTCTCCCAAAATCAGGGCGGCAGCTTCTCCTCCTACAAATTCCTCTCCGATGATAAATGCCTGAGCCAGGCCTTCAGGATTCTCCTGAACCGCATAAGAAAAAGAGGCACCTATCCGGGAACCGTCTCCCAATAATTGCTTAAAGAACGGGAGATCTCTGGGCGTAGAAATAATCAGAATTTCTCGTATTCCGGCAGCCAGCAGAGTTGATAAAGGATAATAGATCATGGGCTTATCATAGATAGGCATGATCTGTTTACTTACAGCTATGGTCAGCGGGTAGAGGCGAGTACCAGACCCACCTGCGAGGATAATTCCTTTCATGGATGAAAATTAATAAGAAAGCTAGACAAAAGGAGTCTGAAAATCAGACAGCTTTGGGTGATGTCTATCTTTATCCGACAGGGTCGGAGGAATGTCTCTCCAGGGAATTTCCAGTGCCGGATCATCCCAGGCAAGGCCGCCTTCTGAATTTTTATTGTACACCTGGGTGCACTTATAAAAAAACAGACAGCTTTCAGAAAGCACCTGAAAACCATGTGCAAAGCCTCCGGGAATGTAGAGCATCTTTCTTTCGACAGAGTCTAACTCTACCGCAAAAGATTTTCCGTAGGTCGGAGAATTTTTCCTTATATCAACCACAACATCTAATACAGCTCCTTGCAGTACACTTACCAGTTTTCCCTGCTCAAAAGGAGGGCCCTGAAAGTGCAGGCCCCGCAAAGTGCCTTTGGTGGAAGATGAAAGGTTGTCTTGTAAAAAATGAAGATGATCGAGGCCAATCTTCTCAAAGGAATGCCGATTGTGCAATTCCATAAAAAAGCCTCGATCATCTGAAAATACATCCGGCTCAATGAGTAAAAGATCCGGAAGGGAAGTTTCATACTTGTGGAACCCCATGAACTTGCTCTTTGAAATATTCGAGCGTCTTCGCTAAACCTTCTGAACGGCTGATCTTGGGCTCCCAACCCAGTACTTTGCGAGCCTTTGTAATATCAGGCTTACGTACTTTTGGATCATCTTGTGGAAGGTCTTTGAACACGATCTTACTTTTTGAGCCGGTAAGTTCGATTATTTCTTTGGCAAAATCTAAAATAGTTATTTCAGAAGGGTTACCAATATTAACGGGTTCTGTTTCTTCGCTTAGGAGAAGGCGATAAATTCCTTCAACCAGGTCATCACAGTAGCAGAAACTACGGGTTTGACCTCCATCACCAAATACGGTGATATCCTCTCCTCTTAAGGCCTGTCCCATGAATGCAGGAAGTACACGTCCATCATTGAGTCTCATTCTTGGACCATAGGTATTGAAAATACGGATGATCCGCGTTTCCACTCCATGATAACGATGATAAGCCATCGTCATAGCTTCCATGAAACGTTTGGCTTCGTCATACACACCTCTGAAACCAATGGGATTTACATTTCCCCAGTAGTCTTCAGTTTGAGGGTGAATCAGGGGATCTCCATATACCTCTGAAGTACTGGCGATCAATACCCGGGCACCTTTTTCTTTGGCTAATCCCAGGATTTTGTGAGTTCCCATCGCGCCCACTTTGAGTGTCTGGATAGGAAGTTTAAGGTAATCTATCGGACTAGCTGGAGATGCAAAGTGCAGGATATAGTCCAATCTTCCTTCTACGAAGGTATAGTTGGTTACATCGTGTTTTACATACTTAAAACCGTCAACACCGAAAAGATGAGCTATGTTGGCAAGGTTTCCGGTGATGAGGTTGTCCATAGCAACAACGTCATACCCTTCTTTTAAAAAACGATCACAGAGGTGGGAGCCTAAAAATCCGGCTCCCCCTGTAATCAATACTTTTGGTTTATTGCTCATTCGCAGTAATACTTGCTGAGTTAGTTATGGATTTTCTACCGATAGAGAAATACGCAAATCCAAGCTTGGACATAGTATCCAGTTCATATACGTTTCTTCCATCAAATACCACAGGAGCTTTCATACCCAATTTGATTTTGTCAAAATCCGGAGTACGGAACTCATTCCATTCAGTAACCAGGATCAAGGCATCAACGCCACTGGCCGCTTCATAGATGTTGTTGGTAAATTCGATTTCCAAATCCGAGTGGTAACGCTTAACATTCTCCATCGCCTCAGGATCATAGGCTTTTACCTTTGCTCCAGCGTCCAATAATCTTTTGATGATAACCAATGCGGGTGCCTCACGGATGTCGTCAGTATTAGGTTTGAAGGCTAATCCCCAAACACCAAACTCTTTTCCTTTCAAATCACCATTGTAGTGCTCAAGGATTTTGTCAACCATGATCCCTTTTTGGATCTCATTCACTCTCATTACGGAATCCAGGATAGAGAAATTGTACTCATATTCCTGAGAAGTCTTATAAAGTGCAGATACATCTTTGGGGAAACAAGATCCACCGTATCCTACTCCAGGGAAAAGGAAACGATTTCCAACACGTGAATCTGTTCCGATCCCTCTTCTTACGTTATCCACATCTGCTCCAACTCTTTCACAAAGGTTCGCAATCTCATTCATGAAAGAGATTTTGGTAGCGAGGAAAGAGTTAGCTGCATACTTGGTAACTTCTGCGCTTCTTTCGTCCATGAAAAGAATTGGATTTCCGGACATAACGAAAGGCTTGTACAATCTGCGCATCATTTCAATAGCTCTTTCAGAACGAGAACCGATAACAATACGCTCAGGTTTCATGAAATCCTGTACGGCGAATCCTTCACGAAGGAATTCTGGATTTGAAACCACATCAAATTCAACATCAGTCTGAGAAGCAACAGCTGCTCTTACTTTGTCAGCAGTTCCTACTGGTACTGTGCTTTTGTTGACGAGAACTCTGTAATCTGTGAGCAGATTCCCGATCTCATGTGCAACTCCCAAAACATATTTCAGATCCGCAGATCCATCTTCTGTGGGAGGGGTGGGTAGAGCTAAGAAGATAATATCAGCAAATTCTACAGCTTCGGCTAGAGAATCAGTGAAGTTGAGGCGACCTTCTTTGGTATTTCTTTCAAACAAGGTTTCCAAACCCGGCTCGTAAATAGGCACCTCGCCTGCACGCAGCTTGGCTAACTTTTCCTGGTTGTTGTCAACGCACAGGACGTCGTTACCTGCTTCGGCAAAACATGTTCCGGAGACCAATCCTACGTAGCCGGTTCCAACTACAGCAACTTTCATATTATTTCCGTTTTTAAGTGAATAATAAAATTATGTTCGTAAAGCGCGGAGCAAATGATCCACGATATATTTTTGTTGTTCTTCGTCAAGTTCAGAGTGCATAGGTAAACTGAGTACCTCTGCAGTTAATTGTTCTGATACCGGGAAATCCCCCCTTTTAAATCCATAATCCAAATAAGCTGGTTGTTCATGACAACAAAGCGGATAGTAAATCATGGTAGGAATACCCCATTCATCCATTTGGGCTTTTACCTTATCTCTCAAGTCCCTTCCCGCCTTTACTTTTAAGGTATACTGGTGGAAGACATGCTTGCTGTTAGATGCCCTTTTAGGGATCTCTAATTCATCAACATCAGCCAATAAGGCATCATATCTATCTGCAGCAGCTATCCTTGAAGCATTATATCGATCAAGGTGCTTGAGTTTTACTTGCAAAACTGCTGCCTGAATGGCATCCAGACGGCTATTTACTCCTATAGAATCATGGTAATACCTTTTGGTAGATCCATGATTGCAAATCATCTGTATTTTCTTCGCCAATTCATCATTTCCGGAAAAGATGGCTCCTCCATCTCCATAGGCTCCCAGATTTTTGCTAGGGTAAAAGGAAGTTGTTCCAATATCTCCTATGGTGCCTGTCTTGACAACTTTCCCATCCGGAAAATGATAATCAGAACCTATGGATTGAGCTGTATCCTCAACCACAGACAATCCATGTTTCCTGGCAATCTCCATAATCGGTGCCATATTGGCTGCCTGCCCAAATAAATGTACAGGTAATATGACTTTGGTCCGATCTGAAATGGCCGCCTCAATCTTACTCACATCCATGTTGAAAGTATCCGGCTCAACATCTACAAATACAGGCCTTAAACGGAGAAGTGCTATAACTTCAACCGTAGCAATATAAGTGAAGGCAGGAGTAATAACTTCATCTCCTGGCTCTAGGTCCAAAGCCATTAGAGCCACTTGCAAAGCATCTGTACCATTTGCACATGCGATCACATGTGAAACATCCAGAAAGTCTGCAAGGTCTTTTCTAAATGACTGGACAACGGGTCCATTAATGTAGATAGCTGATTGAACTACTTCGCTGACTGCCGAATCTACCTCTTCCTTAATTTTTTCGTACTGTGTAATGGTGTCAACCATCCGAATCTTCATACGCTGGTAAAACTAATCAGGGTGAATGTTTAAAGGAATGAGAAATAACGAGGGGCGGTGCTAAAGTAGCAAATATAGCCGACATAGCAGGCCATACTTCGCCAACAGATATTCTTTATATCTGAATGGTTACTAGAGCTGTGTTTCCGTCACACCCGGTATTTAACAATATTTCAAAGCACGAATTTAGGATAAAAAACGGGGTATATACTAATAGTCACAAAACAATTATTACGTCTTTCCATCATTCAAAATGCTCCAAAATAGTAGTAAAAATGACCATAAGCCCCGGCCATTGCAGAATTTACATGCGTTTCCCAGAGCTCAGCAAATACTTTCTCTATACTTAATTGTATGATGTCTGCATTTTTCTTACTTATGCCTGCAGAGCATTTACTATGACAAAGTTTCTCTATCACCTGGGTATACACCTTTATGGATGGGCGCTTCATCTGGCAGCGGCCTTTCATCCCAAGGCTAGAAAGTGGGTGAAAGGGAGAAATGACTGGAATAATTCCCTACGAGAAAACCTTCCTCAAAAATCTCAATGGATTTGGGTTCACTGTGCCTCACTTGGTGAGTTTGAGCAAGCCAGAAATCTCATAGAATACCTGAAAAGTAATCAGCCTGAGATCGGGATTTTGCTTAGTTTTTTTTCCCCCTCAGGCTATGAGATCAGAAAGAATTATGCGCATGCGGATCACATCTGCTACCTCCCCCTCGATACTGCAAAAAATGCCCGGGAATTTGTCGAGATTCTAAAACCGGATCTGGTCTTCTTTGTCAAGTACGAACTTTGGATCAATTATTTAAATGAACTGGAAAAACGGAATATACCCACCGTTTTACTGTCAGCCAGAGTTAGGGAAAAAAGTTCATTTTTCACCAGCCCCTTAGCTACTTTGTACAAACGAGTATTTCGTTCATTTTACATGATCTTTACCCAGGACAAAATAAGCAAGGAGCTGATTCAGGACTTTTCAGGAACAGATAAAATCATGGTAAGTTCAGATACTCGCTATGATCGTGTACGGGCAAATAAAGAGGCCTTTTCTGAAATACCTGAAATCCAGCAATTCAAAAAAGATCGACTTTGTATAATAGCCGGGAGTTCCTGGCCTAAAGGAGAAGAGTTGCTCATGCAGGCTTTTGAAGAGCTGAGTCAAGATCTTGATATTTGTATGATTGTGGCTGCTCACGAAATTCGCGAATCACGAATTAGTGCCTGGGTGCAGAAATACCCACGAATCAGCCAGCGTTTTTCCAAAATTTCTGAACTCAAAGATGAAGATCGCATCCTTTGGATCGATAATATCGGGATGCTCTCCAGGCTTTATCACTATGGAGATATCGCCTATGTAGGAGGCGGTTGGGGAACGGGCCTCCATAATATCCTGGAAGCTGCTACATTTGGCTGTCCCGTTTTGATTGGTCCGATTCATGATAAGTTTCCAGAAGCTGCTGAAATGATAGAAGCGGGGGGATGTTTTGAAATAAAGGACATCCATACTATGAAAAGTCATTTGAAAAGATTGCTGGAAAGTGCAGAACTTCGTGCAGCTATCAATCGTATCAATAAAGACTTCATAGCGGAAAGAAGTGGGGCCACCGAAATGGTGATTTCCTGGATGAAAGAAAAAGGATTTATCTCATAATCCAGGCGCTTCATACTCGTTAGCTAGATAATTCTCTTACGAATCTTTCCCCTCTCAGCCCTCCAGCGTACTGGAAGGTTTGAACACAGCTTTCTTATTCTTTAATTTGTAGCTATGAAAGAATTACTCATCGTTGTTTCCCTCCTGTTTGCAAGTCTAAGCTTTGTCTATGGGCAAAGCACCTATGCTGCTACTAAGGCAGACCCTAGATTGTATATCAAAGCGAGTACTCCCAATGGGGATTACATGGAAATCAATTATGATATCAATGCCCCTGGTTTTATCGAATTGCACCTCTTTAATCCAGATAAAAAGAAAGTCTGGATCAAAGGAAGAGTGAGTAACAAATCCGGGGTGGATAAAATCAGAATTCCTAAAAAAGGCTTAAAAGGCAATGGTAGATGGGCTTTTGTGCTCAAATACAAAGGGAAGGACTACAATGGTAGTTTTTTCATCAACTGATAACGTAAATTATTAATCCCTGTATATGGAAACCCTGGAAAAAAACATCAGCGTTCAGCGAATCGCCCAATCTAAATTGAGCGAGGTGGACATGAACAATATTCCTTTTGGGAAAGTGTTCAGCGACCACATGTTAGTTGCAAAATATAAAGACGGTGCCTGGCAGCGTCCGGAAATTCTACCTTATGGTAAACTGCAACTAGCTCCTAGTCTGACTGCCCTGAATTATGGCCAGTCCGTTTTCGAAGGGATGAAAGCTACTCGCAATATCAAGGGAGAAGCGGTTCTCTTTCGCCCCGAAGAAAACTGGAAACGGATGAACCGATCCGCTTATAGACTATGCATGCCTGAGATCCCTAAAGAGATCTTCATCGATGGTCTGGAAGAGTTGATCAGACTTGACAGCGGATGGATTCCCTCAGCTGAGCAAGGCTCGCTTTACCTCAGACCCTTATATTTTGGCTCTGATGAGTTTATTGGTGTACATCCTTCTTCAGAATATATTTTCACGGTCTTTACCTGTCCGGTAGGCCCATTCTATGCCAAGCCTGTAGACTTGCTTGTAAGCAAGGATCACGTAAGAGCTGTAGCCGGAGGTACCGGAGCGGCCAAAGCAGCTGGTAATTATGCCGGAGCGCTATTTCCAGATAAACTGGCTAAGGCACAAGGCTACAACAATGTCCTTTGGCTGGATGCTAAAGAATTGAAGTATGTAGAGGAATGTGGAACCATGAATATGTTTTTCGTGGTTGATGATACCGTATTGACTCCACAACTTTCCGGAACTATACTTGAAGGCATCACCCGTGCCAGTGTAATCCAGTTATTGAAAGATAAAGGATACAAACTGGAGGTTAGGCCCATCTCTATTTACGAGATACAGGCGGCTTATCATGAAGGACGTCTTCAGGAGTCATTTGGAGTGGGTACAGCAGCTGTCATCTCTCATATCGCAAGAATCGGATTCTCTGGTGAGGATATGATCCTGCCTCCGATTTCAGAAAGAAAAGTAGGCAACTGGCTCAAGTCTCATATGGCTGCTATCAAAGCCGGTGAAGCAGAAGATATTCACAACTGGATGCATGTAGTTTAGCATCCCGGTTTTATATAAAATAAAGCAGGACTTCTTATCAGGAGTTCTGCTTTATTATTTTGGCCGATTTTGATTGCTCTATAAGTCCTTCTTTTCCTTCCTCCAATTTTGATCCTTCTTCCAGGATCAATCGACTTCCCTTCTCCAGGATCAGTCTACTTCCTTCCATTAATTCCAGACTTCCTTTGTCTTCGATGATCAATTTTGCTCCTTTTTTCAAACGAATGATCGCGCCTTCTTTGAGTCGAAGTCTAGAATGTCTTTTGATATTCAGGACAGATTTTTTCTCAAGAATCCACTCATTTCCTTTTTGAATATCCAGAAAAGTGGGATTTGCGAAGGTGCCTGTTTCAGGATGTTTATCTATCCGAATAGGCGTCCCACTAAGATCCAGCTCGATCTTGTTTTTCTTTGTCAACACCATTTTTCGCAGGCCTTCAAAAGCCGGAATAAGGATGTTTCCGCACCATCTTTGCGAATTGCGAATCTCCCAATCATCCAGTTTTATATCCAGATCAAAGCTTCCGTCTTCGTATTCTTTGACGATCTTTATCTGTATGCCATTGAGTATATATGGGGAAAGTGATTGCTTCTTTTTGTTATAAATGGGATAGTTGACGATGGGTTGATGCCCCGAAAGACTCAACTCATCTCCTTCCCCAAAGGCATCATTTTCATCTCCGGTACATCCGATATGGCAAACGGCTTTCCCATCGATGACCTCTGTCCAAAGTTCCTTACTTTCTTTGCTACCTCCATCTGAATTCCCATGGGCCATGCCCACTTGAATCTTTCCATTAGCATCATAATCCAAACGAATCCGCTGGAAGGAATTTTGTCCCGAAATGGGGTTGGGAGCTACTTTCTCCAGAACAGGGCTCATGAAATAGCCTGTATGCATACTTTCACCCGTCAATTTATAATCGTAATTCCCTTCGGCATTGAGCATCTTGATCATATTGGCGTGCTTGCGGTTAAAAGGATTCAGCCTGGGCTTGTTACGATCAGCTCCGGGAGCAGCAACCACATAGGCATAAATCCCCTTCGCAGATTGCGGTTCTCCTTTACTCTCGTCTTTAAAGAAAACTTTATCGTCCCATTGATCAATTTTCTGATGATTTTCCAACCAGAGGTAATCTTGAGTTCCCGGTATAGGAATCCGGATTGCATCTTTCTCCGTCAGAAAATCTTTTAATCTATACCTTCCCTCCTTTTTCACTTCCTGTATATCCATCCATCCCATCCACCAGGATTCCCAGGCATTGGCAGTAAAAAAGGGCGAATGCCAGGCAGCCATCATGCCCCAGCCTTTTTGGGGATAGTATTTATCTCCATCAGCTCCATTGGCTCCCAGATAATGCGGGCATCCATAGAGATTGTGGGCAAACTCATGTTTGAAATATTCCCAGTTGTGTTCCTTATTGGAATAGGATCGAATACCTGTATGGCCATTTCGAATCTTGAGCTCAGAGCCGGGAATACTTAAGCCTCCGCTACTGCCCATACCTGTACTGCCGGGCGCACGGTGCATAAAGATCACATAATCCAGAACGCCATCCGGACCCGTCTCAGAATTATCAAACTTATAAGCGGGTTTGTTTTTTCTCTGATCATATTTACCCCAATCAAAATCCGGATAATTCTCCGCGATCCAATTGATAGCTGCCTGATTCATTTGTGACTGTCGGGCAAAGAAGTTGCCCCGATTTTCTCCTATTAATTTTACCGGCACCTGAATGGGGAAAACATCTCCAGTAAGGCGGAAACTCCCATGAGACATGGTATAGTAGAAGTCACTGACATTTAACCGGTCTGTAATACTATCCAGCAAACTGGGATCAGGGTGGAAGAGATCATTAAGCTCTCCTATTGCCATTTTGGGTAAGACTCCCTCCTTACTTTCATTTGGCCAGTTTTTGGAACCTTTCATCAAATCAGCACTACTATAGCGAACAAAGATCAGAAGTACGTGAAGATCCCCTTTTGGGCTGTGTACATCCCCAAAATAAGAAGCTTGCTCATTTTGCCCCCATGCTATTATCGGTGTCTGAAAACAAAGACAGAGGAGTAATATATATGGAATAAGACTTGATGGCGTTGTATAAAAGGTAGAATGCTGGATACTCATATGTATTGGCAAGAAATGTGGGCCTATCGAAAGAAGATTCTTTCTTCAATTCTCGTAAGAAATAGGCCGATAATAATTGATAAACGGCTTTCTCCCTTAAATGTAAGCTACTAAAGTTAAGAAAGGCTGCAATTAAGGGTATAAGTTTTATCATATACGAAATAAGTTTCTAAAAAATTCTCTGTAATAAAACATTTGGCTTCGTTTTGGTACATCAAGCTTGACTCGCCAATTTTAGTGCTTAAGCATTATAACATGACCCTGACCAAAATCCTGATTCTATGCTTTTTATGGGCGGGCTTTATTCAGGCCCAGGATAATCCTTCGCAGGAAAGATCCAGCCAGAAGCAAGAGATCGAAGAAAAGATCAAGGTCACCCCTTATGAGCTTTTTAGCCGCACCCTCCTCAATCATAAAGGTCATGACACGCTCTTAATAGAAAACCTGAGTTCGGAGGATATTTCCTGGTACAGTCAGCATTCTTACGATTGGCTGTATCCTGAAAAGATATCCGGGACCTTAAAGGCAGGAGAAAGTATGAAGCTTCCTCTGGAGATGCGTGTAGACACTTTACCGATTGCCATCTACAGTGATACTTTACGGATCAAGGATAGTAAAAGCAGGGAAGAATTGGTGTATGTCCCTATCGAAGTCATGCTGGAAGCAAAGCCTGAAATTCATATTCCTATCAAGGAATTTACGGCTACCCTCATGGCAAATGGATTTAAGCAAATCAATTTCAGTATAGAGAATAAAGGAAATACAGAACTCGACTACAGCTTGTACACCGATGTTTCTGTGCCCTGGATGCAAGCAATGATGCCTACTCAGGGTGTGCTTCCTCCGGGAGAAAGTCAGATGCTTTCCCTGATCGTAAGTGGAGAAGGCATAGACAATGGGAGTTATCAGGGAAATGCATGGATATCTTCCAATGATCCCAAACAATCCCGTTCTTTCATTCAGGTAGATTTGACCGTCAGTACAGAAAAAGCTGCCCTGATCAGCGATTGGGATAAGGCGGGTCTTTGTAGAGAGGAAAGTTTTGATATTCCTTTTCAATTTAAGGGATTGATTCTGGGTAAAGGCAATGAGATCATTGCTGAGATATCAGATAAAGCAGGGAATTTTAAGAAAGCGAGACGAATCGGAGCGATAAGAAGTCAGGATACGAGTGGAGTAGTCAGGGTAAATATTCCCAAAGAGCTGGAAGAGAGCTCAAACTATAAAGTGAGACTGAGAAGTACGGATCCGAAGATGCTGAGCATTGATGGAGGCAAATTTCTGAGTGTAGGACCAGACACCAAGCTTTCCTTTGAGAAACTGGATGCGGTCTGTGATACAGAAAATGAAATTGAATTAACTCAGGCAAGCCCATTGGGAGGGGTATATAGAGGCGGTGGAGTAAGTGAAGGAAAGTTTTTTGCCCGGAATGTAGGTGCAGGAACACATAAAATCGAATATATCTATACCACAGAAGAGGGCTGCAAGAGAGAGGTTGCTCAGGAAATTGTTGTAAAAGAGAGTCCAAAGATTAGCCATCGCCAGGTAGATCTTATATGCCTGGGATCACCTGCCATTTCTATAAAAGGCGGCAAACCATTGGGAGGATATTATGAAGGAAGAGGCATTCAGGCATCCGGGCTCTTGATTCCGGAAGAACTAAAAGCCGGAGGTCAAAAAGTCAGATATATTGTTGAGCAAAGTGAATGTAAAAGTGAGGTTGAAGTCCCACTCCAAATCTCTGAATCACCCACAAAGCCTGAGCTTGTGCAGGATGGAGATAAATTGCTTGCGAAAGATTATCATGAATACATTTGGCTCAATGATGGCCAGGCAATTCCCAATGGGAACAGCAACGTACTTATTCCCAAAGAATATGGAGAATTTACCCTCATCGTCAAGAATGAAGCGGGCTGCTCCGCGGTATCTGATCCGATTACATTTGAAGCACCAGACATTGCATCCAATATCTGGAGCTCTCTGGAAATTAGTCCAAATCCGGCCATCAATCATCTATTTATAGAAGGGAATATTGAAGGATCAGAACATCCCGCAAAGATCAATATGAAACTATCCGACGATCAAGGAAGGTCCATGATCGAAGCGACTTATGGAAACATCCAGGGAAAATTCAAAAGACAGGTTCGCTGGAGTGGATTGAAACCTGGTATTTACCAGCTATCCCTCGAATGGGAAGGCCAAACCTTTGAAAAACAGGTTGTCATAAGTGAGAACAAGGAATCCTAGAATCCCACTGAAAATTGTAAAGTCAATCCCTGATACTCTACATTTCGAAAAGTAGATTCACCAGGGACAACTCCCCCTCTGAAGGCATTAGGTCTTTCGCTTGCCTGCTGGAATTTATATCCTCCCATGACCGTCCACTCAAGATTTCCCTGTGTATGAATCTTGTATCCAATTGCAGCAAAGGCCATAAGCCCTCCCTCAATTTGTGAATTTGGCCAATTGGGATTCACCGCAAAAGCATAACCTCCTGACACATGATAATGGGGCGTAACACGACTTCTCATCAGGTCTCCACTCAGATCCAGGTATATCGGCATATAGGTCCCTCCTTCATAATTATCTACTCCTACCCCGATTCCCAGCCCTAAGAGACGATCGATGCGGTAACCTGTGCGAATATGAATCCCCACATCCAACCGATCACGATCACTCCCATCTCTAAAGGAGAAATGTGAACTCAGGTACATATAGGCTCCACGTTCGCGATATAAGATCGGCTTTTGCCTATAGTTATACGTCCGCTTTACTCGTAGAAATCTACTGGGATCGCGGCTGATTGATTCGATTTTTTCCTGTTCAATGATGAGAACACTTCCTCCTACCAGCTCTATTTTCACATGCTTTCCAGCTTCTTGTTCCAAAATCCATCCATAGATCACATGTCCATCTTTTAACTCAATAACATCTTCCATTTTTCCTGTGGTCTGGGCAGAGGCCATAAAACAAGTCAGGAAAAACAGGAGAATTGTATAGCTTAATCGTTTCATGATTGGGGAATTAGTGATTGATACTGACATGCCCTAAAAGTTATAACCAAACTGTAAGACGATCTTTTGGTAACGTCTTGTACCAATAACCAAAGGAGGATCAGGCACAGCTCCTCCCGGAAAACCACAACAGAAAAAGTTGGGGGGAAATTCACGAAACTCCTGATAGGTGTTTTGAATCTTGAAGCCCAAGCTGATATAATAGGAGCGACGGTTTGCAGTGTACCAGTGCAGCCCCAAAGCAGCATGTGCCATCAGACCTCCATCAAATACAATATGATCCCTCGTCCCACCTGTTCCAAAGCCATAACCTCCTTGTAGCAAATAAAAAGGAGTAGCTTTTTGCTTCAATAAATCTCCCTGTATCTCGATAAAAGCCGGTATTACCAGACCTCCTTCATAAAAATCAAAACCGGTTCCCAGCCCTGCCTGAAAAAAGCGGCTGAAATTGTATAGGGCCCTTAAATGAGTAGAGAAATTTGTCAGAATCCTGTCGCCGGTTTCATTGAAAGTAAACGCATAGGAAATATGTGGATAGAATTTCTTTTCCTCCATATACCTAATCGGAGTCAATCCCGGACGATACCTGAGTTTTAATTGAGTAAATTTTGAAGCCTCTCGCGTGATTTTTTCAATTTCGCTGGTTTTGTAGGAAAATATCGTTCCTTCACGAAGGCGGATTTTTACATAATCCTTCACTTCATATTCGATGATTTCCCCTCTGAGGACACTTCCATTTTTCAGGTAGATGACATCTTCTTCATATACTCTGTTTTGTGCTTCCAGTGTTGATGCTATTCCGATGAGAAGGAATAAGAACAATAGGAGCCTTACATATGCAATCCTACGTATCGGCATAAGTTCTTTTTGATAAATGATTGAGTTCCAAAAATTAACAGGAAAAGCTTGAATTGTAAATAGAAATATTTGTGCATATCCATAATGGGCTAAATTCCTGTAAACTCTTTTTTGTGTTTTCCCTTAAATGTAGTAGAAATTCATAAGCTAGACGGAATCTGAGCCCTAAGTGCTGCATTTACAGCTGGCTCAAAGCCAATCCTTTTCCTTTTCCCGACAAAGTGCACTAATTATCCAGCAAAGAATAAGCAGGACGTTCCAAATTGTGAATTATCTTCTTTAATTTCCTTCTCTAATAATTTAAGATCCGTGCCTGTACAAGCCTCCAAGTACCTTATTCTCATTCTGCGAATCACCTGCTCCGCCGAAATTCTGGGTAGTGCCTATAAACATTTCATTCAGGGCAGCAATCCTGTTTTTCTCCTGATCTTTGGTTTGGGCCTGCTTTTCGTATGGATGAAAGAAAGTAAAATAAGCTTTTATGGATTGATGGGAACCTCAGGATTTTTCTTCCTGCTTGCGATAATTAAATTTATCGGCTCCGGATATCAAATCGCTCAATTGGTGGAGTTGACCCTACAATTCAGTAGTCCCGCTCTCCTGGCTATTGCCCTACAATCAGAATCAAAAGAGAGGCTCTATGCCTATTTTCGCCTGGCCATAGCTTTGACCTTTCTGGGACACGGATGGTATGCTTTGGGATTTATTTACGAACAGCCGCCTCATTTTCATGAGATGGTATCAAACAGCCTGGGATTTCTGGGAATGAAAGCAGCCTGGACCTCAGAATTCCTGATCGCTGCTGGTGCCATGGATATGCTGGTAGTGATCGCCATGTTTATTCCTAAATATGTGAAAGCTGGTGCATTTTATGCAGCTATTTGGGGCTTTCTTACCTCTGCCGCTCGGATTGCTTCTTATGTACGCTTCGGACCGGATTTTTGGCTACAGCTTTCTCAGTATCTGCCCGAATTCCTCATTAGAACTTCGCATTACAGCATTCCCTGGCTCGTCTTTGAGGAGGCTAAAATGGAGGAAGAAGCAGAAGTAGAATCTCTCAAAGTTTAGGTTCTGATAGGTTCTACCATAATGACGGATTCCCGATCAACGGCTACTTTGCCTGGAGGATCTCCTTTTCTTTTTCTGATATATTTTCTGGGGGTATAAAGGACCGGTACCAGGCTGTCGTTTTTCCTTTTGGAGTAAAAGGCAGCCAATTGTGCCGCATATTCGAGCACCGTTCCCGGGAGGGCTTTTCCTGCCCTCTGTCGAATCACCACATGAGAACCGGCTACATCTTTGGCATGCAGCCAGAGATCATCCTTAGAAGCAAATTTGAAACTCAACTCATCATTGTTACGGGCGTTCTTCCCAACAAAAATCTCGTAGCCTTCCTTCTGAAACGTTCTATATGGATATCGATTTCGTGCTTTCTGACTTTCCTCTTTTTGCTGTTCCTTGAAAAAGATTCGCATCCGTTTCAACTCATCCGTATTGAAGCTATTTCCTTCCAGTCTCAATTCATCGGGATGGGTAAAGGCCTGCAATTCCTCCCAATCTGTCTCTGCTGCCAGTAACTTCTCCCCTACCTCATCCATCTGAGCTTTCAAATGGACAAGTTTTGCCTTCCGTTGCTTATGCTTTCGGTAATAGGCCTGTGCATTATCCTGAGGATTAAGTTTAGGGTCTAGCTTGATTTTCACTTCTCCCTCTCCATAGAAATCCGGCAGACTCACTGATTTCTGTCCAGCTTCCATTGCATGCAGATTCGCCATCAAAATATGTCCCAACTCCTCCGGATTTCGGTCATGCTCCAGGCTATAAATGTTCTTTTCGTAAGAGCCATAGACCTTGCGAAACTTCTTCAGGGGTTTCTGCAATCGCTGTGAAAGACTTTTATAGGTTCGCTGATAGCTTTGAAATTGGTAATAGCATTTCTGGAAGGTCTGCAGGGCAATAATGATCCCTTTTTCAATTCCAAGGCCTTCCGCTTCCGGAAAGAGCAGGAATTTAACTTTCTCCTTCCTTTTACTTACAAAATATACAGCCTCCTTTACCTCCTCCTGTACGATATGATAAGCTTCAGAAAAAGAGTTGCCCGAATCCATATGAAATAAGGTTCGGGCAGCAAATTCTTTATCAAAAATGGGTGAAATTTTTCGGAGGGCTTTCAGGATAGATGCCTGATCCTGTTCCGGATTTTCCTCGATATATTCAGGATGATAGGCTCCTGCCTGGGGACGGTATTGCCAATCCTCTTCTCTTTGCTGGTTAAACAGGCGAGTGATCGCCCCTTCCTGCTCCAGCAATACATTGGCCCCGATCCCATGCATTTTCAAAATCAATCGTCTCTTCCCATCCAGCTCAAGGATCATCACCCGCTCATACTCAACGACCTCAATCCCTTCGATTTTTGCCCCTATGATCTCAGGGAAAAGATTCACCACATTTTTCCTTGCACGACTATAATCGTCTACGGGGATCAGATAGGTCAAAGGTGTATGGCAGCCGATCCGTAAATATCCGCTTTCCAATTCAATCACCAGCTCATTCTTATTTTGCGAAAGGCAGGAATAGATCTCCTCCCCCAGGAATTTTTCCTGAAGAGCCTTTGCCAAATGAAGGAGGGTATAGTGATGAAAATGCATGTGGCAAATTTCATTACTTTTGTCAGATGAATCAAGCCGATGAAAGGGAAGCGTTAATACTGGCGATTGAGACGGCTACAGCTATTGGCTCAATTGCAGTATTCGAGGGAGAAAAACTCCTGGCTGCGATGGATATGCGCAGGGCCAGAAGTCATGCCCGTTTGCTTATGCCTATGATCGAGCAAATGCTGGACTATCTGGAGATAAAACCTGCTGAACTTTCTGCCATAGGAGTAAGCAAAGGACCGGGTTCTTATACAGGTTTGCGAGTTGGCGTATCTACTGCCAAGGGATTGTGTATGGCTTTGGATAAACCCTTGCTGGCGCTGGGAAGTTTGGATACGTTGGCCCTAAAAGCACAAAAACTGGCACGTGAGCTGGATGCGCTTATCTGCCCTATGCTGGATGCCAGGCGTATGGAAGTCTATTGTGAGGTTTTTGATTCAAATTTGGATTCGCGAATGCCGATTGAGGCAAAAATCATTGAAAATGGCGCTTTTGAAGAGATTTTATCCGAGCATAAAGTGATCTTCCTTGGAGATGGAGCCGCTAAATGCAGGCCTATTTTATCTCAATCTTCAAATGCTATCATCCTCGATAATGGACTTTCCTCTGCAAGTGATATGGGGTCGGCCTTGTATGCAAAATTCCAGAAAAAAGATTTCGAGGATTTGGGAAGTTTCGAGCCATTTTATTTAAAAAGCTTCGTAGCGACTAAATCGAAAAAGAAGTTTTTCTAAAACTCTTTATCCCCAAATTCACTTTTTATCAGCTTTACTTTTTTAGATGCCTGATTGAGACGGTAAGTCAGGCCTACTCTTATTACGTCCACCTCATAAATGTAATTGGTAGTCGTATAAAAATTGTTTCTCAGGGTTGTGATTCTTTGCTCATTGGATTCAAGTATGCCCATGTCGATAAAAGTCCATTGCAAATTGAAACTTAGGCGATTGTTCAAAAAGGATTTGCGAATCGTCAGGCTGGGATTGTAAAAACGGGAATCTTCTCCCTGAGCTGTTACCCTCCGAGAAAGGTAATTGAAGGCTGCCTGAATATCGAAGCTCGAACTGAATTGATAAGAACTACTTGCATTGAAACTAAAGATCGTATTTGAAGTGTTGATCCTTTCTCCAAAGAGATCCCCTTTTATCCGATAATTATAGACATTGCCTCCGAGATATAGGTTCCATTTGGGACTAAGGTGAAAACTACTTCCCATTTCCAGCCCAAATGCCTGGGCATTTCCAGCATTGGTATAGATCCGATTTAGGATGCTGTCGTTGTAAATGCTATTCACCCGATTGATTACATCTCGAACTTTCCGATAATAGAGGCTAAGAAATGCATTATCCTCTCCCCAGTTTTTTACCAAACCGGCTTCAATTTGATTTACGAATTCTGGCAAAAGTTCGGCATCTCCCTGCTCCAGGGTTTCTGAATGCTCTCTTTCAGGGAAAGGAGTCATCTTAAAAGTCGTCGTGCGCTGAATGCGTCTACTGTATCCTCCTTTTAATAAGAAACCATCGCCCAGATCATAGCTGAGGCTAAGGTTGGGGAAAAGGCTCAGGAGATCCAGAGAATATAGGGTATCGGGACTTGCAGTGCGAACTTCTCGATCCATATATTCCAGCCGCAAACCTCCTGAATAGGAAAGTTTATTTTCTTTTCCACTGAACTGATTATAAATGGAATGGATCGTCCTTTTCAATTCAATTCTATTGGTGAAAGTGGGATTGGGAATCCACTCCCCCGTTTGGAGATTCTTATCCAGGTAAATGAAGTCTCCGGGATGGGAAAGGTAGCGATATTGATAACCACTTTCCCAATTCAAATCCCCCCATTTCCTGCTATAATCTGCCTGCAAACGTAGTCCATCCAGGGGATTGTCATTATCATTAACCTGAAGTTGAAGGGTATCCCTCGTATTGGGCCAGGCGAGACTGTTGTTGTCTGTGGGGCCACCTAAAATAGTTCTTTCATACAGGCCCGACAATTTCAGGCTTGAGTTATCCGTAAACTTCAGATCATAGTCCAGGGCGCCAATCAGAAAATCACCTTTCCTCACTCTGAGATTTTCATTGAAGTAGGTTAATTCACTGATTTGCTGACTTCCTTCCAATACCCGCCCCTGAGACTGATAAAGGTCCCAGTAAGCTTGTGGTCCTAAAAAATTTTCTTCCGGGATAAAACTTCTTTGCTGGAAATCATAGAGGATATCTGCCGTTCGGTATTGGGTTCGCTTTCCGGCATATATGCTAGTGGAAATTGACTGCTTTTTAGTTGGGGAATAAACTGCAGAGAAGCGAGCACTATAGGATTCACGATCAAAACTCCTTTCCCCATAGGAAGGAAACTCTGTTAATATTTCATTTTGATAGGTATTCACATAACCAACTCTTCTTCCTCCTATGTCATTCCTTCTGTAATCCAGGCCAGTTGCCAGGTCCCACTTCCCGTTTTTATAATTGATTGTTACATCGGCTCCGTATCTTCGAGCTTGCTCCTTATTGTCATAATCTTCAATACTGGGCAAACCTAGCTGTAGATTTCCCAGAATATAGAGACCATTCAAAGCACTTTGCCGAGTCTGGATGTTGATAATACCTGCCTTACCATCAGGATCGTATTTGGCAGAAGCTGTTGTAATGATCTCAATATTTTCTATCGAATTGGCAGAAATTTGATTGAGAAAAACCAAAGGGTCTCCTTCCAGCCTTTTCCCATTTACCATCAAGATGAAACCACTTGATCCCCGGAGGGAGATATTTCCCAAAGCATCCATGCTCAGGCTGGGAAGATTTTTCAAGAGGTCGCTGGCCGATCCTCCTTGTGCTTGCCTGTATTGATCTGCTGAAAAAATCTGTCGATCTGCCTGGTGAAAACTGGATTTTTTCCGGCCACTGATCTCTATTTCTTCTAATAACAACTCATTGGCTTTCATTTTGAATACCCCCAGATCAAGGCTTTGGCCAGCCTTCACCTCAAAACTGGAAGAATAAGTCGTTTCGTAGCCTAAAAAAGAAATAGCAAGATAAAAACTGCCATTGGGAATGCGTTTGAGGGAAAAATTACCTATAGAATCTGCCAGGGTCCCATCTATCAGATTGCTATCAGGGAGTTGGTATAAGGCGATTTCTGCAAAAGCAAAATTTTGCAAACCCTCTTCATCGCTTATTCTTGCTGAGATTTTTCCGGATTGTGCAACTAGCTCAACTCCTCCATACAGGAGAATTAGTAGTAAGGTAGTTAGTTTATGCATGTAAAAAGGGTTTTGTGAATATAGGATTAAATTATTCACAAAATTTAGTAAGGGGTTCTTTTAGCTATGCTTAATTGGTCCCATCATAGCGGGCAGAGGTCGTAAAATCATTTGCGTGGATATCTTCGCGAATGAGGACTTTCCAAAAAGTCAGAAACATGATCTTGAAGTCCAGCCAAAAGGATCGATTTTCTACATACCACAGGTCATGGGCAAACTTCTGTTTGAAAGAGAGGGCATTCCTTCCATTTATTTGGGCCCAACCGGTGATCCCTGGCAAAACTGCATGACGTTTATGTTCTTTCTCGGTGTAGAGGGGAACGTATTCCATGAGGAGAGGTCTCGGTCCAACCAAACTCATTTCTCCCTTCATGACATTGATCAGTTGGGGTAATTCGTCCAAAGACCAGCTTCGCAGGTATTTCCCTATAAAGGTGAGTCTATCCAGTTGCATATCAAATTCATCCTTACCTGGCTCTACATCATCCATGGTGCTGAATTTGATGAGGAAGAAAGGCTTTTCATTCAAGCCAGGCCTTTGCTGGACAAAAAAGATTCGTTCCTGTGTCAGCCAAAGGCTGATACAGATCAACAAAAAAACCGGACTCAAAAGGATGAGTGCCAGAGATGCAATGATGATATCACGAATTCTATAGGCCAAGAATACAGAGCTTTAAAGAGGGATCAACAGACAGAAATGTTGTTCTTTTTTTGCGAATCCTGCCTTATTAACGCCTCAGTCCTCAATATTACTCAGACTTTGGAGAAAAAAATGTAAAAAATATAAAGAATTGCTACACACTTATCGAAGACTTCCCATTCCGAGGCTAAGTTTGAAGTAAAAGCCATCCGGATTTACAGAAATGGAGTTATCTGTTTGGGTAAGGCCCGTGATGTTCCACATATTGTCGAGGGTACGCATGTATCCCAGACTCACGCCCAGCTCCAATTGATATTTTCCATCAAGGTCCAGGGGTTTGAATTTGCTCAAACTTATCGCAGCATCAAACATCAGTCCTGCCGAATTAAATCTTTCGGGTAAAGGCTCCGTATTGGGACGAGTCTTTAGTATACCCAATCCGCCACCTACTCCAATATTAGGATAAACGAGTAAGGAATTTTCCTGACGGTAGACAACCCAACCGGTACGGAAAATGGCGTAATGATAGGCGATAGAAGCATCCTGATTGGCCAGGTCGCTTTCGCTAATCATATAGTTGTACAATTCACCGCCATAAATGAAACGGCCTCTTTCTTTGTAAAGTCCCAATCCTACAGAAAGCAGGCTGGAAGGCAAAGATGCGTATTCATTGGCAATCAAATTCTGATTTAGCTGATCAAAATTCAGAAAGTTTCCTCCAAACATCGCTCTTCCCCATCCTCCTTTATACTGAATTTTGCTCTGCCCATGCTGTGCCACAGCGGGCAAGGATAGCAGAGTCAGACAAATAGCCAGGCCAATGATCTTTAGGTATGATTGCAGGTTATTGATAAGCGTTCAGTTTATTGTTCTAAAATTTCAACTCCCCCGATATTCTTCCCGCCGTCTTGCGTAAAGTAAAAGCTGTATGTATGTCTCGGTTTGATCGTAAAATTGCTGATTGAGTCCAAAATATTTCCTGAGAAATCATCCCGGAAATAAAAAGTATAAGCTCCCGCATCTATTTGACTAAAGGAGGAATAGTTAAGGAAATTCAGCCTTTCTATCTCTAAACCGCTTTCTTTCGTTTCTAATGTTACCGAAAGTGCATTAAAATTCAAATTCAGGAAGCGCACATTCGAGATATTGCCTACAGGTCGTGCATAATTATCAACGGTCTTAACCAGCAGAGGTTTGCCGAAGCTATCAATTAAACAAATGGTAGAACGACCATCGACACTCAGATTGAGAGATCTGGTAGGAACCACAGAATCCGAAGTATTCGGAAGATAAACATCCATGAATACGATACGATTGCTATCAGAAGTATTGATATTTTCCGGATCTGCACCGGTAAGCAGAGAAGCATATCCTGTAGTAGGCCATGAACGGGTAAAACCCAGATTTTGAGCAATCAGTGAAGATTCGTCAAAGGTTCTGAATTCCAAATCTACCCCCGGCAATTGAGGATTTGCATTGAGAACATGCAAGTAGGTTCTTTCTCTGGGCGGAATCGGATCAAAGCCCGGAGGTTCGCATGCCCAAAAGAGAAGAAAAGGTATGAAGAGCACTAAAAAAGCGTTCTTATTCAAACTCATCAATTTACAATTAATCAACCCATGTGAAGTCGAGCAATATACTAACGCTCGAAATCCCTATTCTTGTATGTAAGTCTCGGTAAAATCCCCTAAATGAATTTCAATCAAATGTAGGGATTTAGATTGGATAAAACAGTGCGAACTTTTCGCTCTCTCTTTCAGTCTTATTCTGACTGCTCCTGATTCCTTTTCTGGATTTCTTCCAGCATTTCTTTCGCAGATTTACCCAAAAACTGCAACTCCACGCTGGCATCGGTAGCCAGCTTATGATTGGGATATTTGGCAATAAAATCTGTATAGATCGATTTCGCCATACTGGTATCCCGTATATAGTTATTGTAGATATAGCCTTTATTGAAGAGGGCAAAAATGGCCCTTTCACTCTCGGGATAATCCGCAATAATTTTATCATTCAAAGCCAAAGCTTTGTCGAGTTGCTGCAAAGTGTTTTGATAAAGACTGGCGGCAAGTGCCAGGTATTCTTCAGACTGAATACTATCTGTATCCTTATTCTCATCCGCATAGCTCTCATAAGTCATAGCCAGTTTCTGGCGACTTTCGTTTAAAACAGCCACATTTTCGCGGCTATTTTGCTTTTCAAGGCTATCTATTTTTTGCTCAAGATCAGCGATTTGAGATTTTAAGCCTTTGGGAGTACTTGGACCAGAGCAGGAAAAAAGCAAGCATACAGCTATTAGGAAGATTCCTTCACGCATAACAATAAAAATTCACAGGTACATTTTCCTTCTCCTCTATGCCATGGAGACATTATCTACGCCACAAAATGATCTGGCGATTAAATTAGTCAATAATTATAAGCTGACAAACAATTAAAATAGTTCGGCCTGTCCATCAGGTTTCAGATCATCTCCTGACCATTCGATAGATTCACCGGATTTCAGGCTTTCTTTTTCTGCTTCTTTCACGACCAACTCTTTCACTGCACTTACCTGCCTTCTATCCAACTTATTCCCCATTGCTTTCCAGCCTTTTACATCGATGAAATCAGCCAGGCTTTTTTCAACCAGCTCTTTGTTTCTTCCTTTACCGACTTTATAGCTAACGTGAGGATTTTCTTTTATCGATGCGAATACCAATTTAGATCCCCCTTCTTCACTGATGAAGGTGAATTTTTTATCCATGGTACTAGTCTCGATTTGGAACCTCTTCACATAATATTCCTTTTGTTTCCCTTCATAGTGGACAGCCGTAAAGACCAGTTCTTTGGAAAGTTTCACGAGGAAACTGACTTTTCCGAGATCATATCTATTGGTGAGCTCGAAATTGCCCAATTCATAGCTTCCATCTTTGTAGATGGTAACGATGCGATCCTCTGTATCAAATTCACCAAGGAAGGTTCCTCTCTCATTTACATTCAGACGACCTACCGTTTCATCATACCATATCTTCCTTCCTCCCAGAGTTGAAGCTCCAACAGATTTTTGGATGATCTTTCTAACTGGATATTTGCTCAGTACGTTTCCTTGAGAAGCCCGGCCTTTGATAGCGAGTGTGGAAAGGTCAAAATCAAAGACTTTCTTTTTGGCTCTACAACTTTGCGTAAGGTTAACTGTAATGACTTCTGATTCACTATTGAGGTGTGCCTGGAAATAGAGCAGTTTTGAGCCCTTATTTCCTTTGGTAACGTCATATTCTCGATCCCGGGTGATAGCCGTTACAGCAAATCTCTTGATGTAATTTTTCCCTTCTTTAGGATCGCGATAGACCGCATGATATACTTTGCGTTCATTCCCTTTCTTCCAGACATCCACATGAATGATATCTTTCCCCACAAAAGCTTTATCCTGCACACGGGTAACCAGGTATTTTCCATCCCCTCTAAAGACGATCACATCGTCCAGGTCTGAACACTCTCTTACAAATTCATCTTTCTTCAAGCCATAGCCTACAAATCCTTCTTTGCGATTGACATACAGTTTTTGATTCGCAACAGCGACCTGAGTAATCTGGATATTGTCGAAAGTCATCAATTCAGCCTTACGTTCTTTATCTTTTCCGTATTTGGCTAAAAGGTCTTCAAAATAAGAAATGGCATATTCTACCAAATTGGCGAGGTGATGCTCAATTTCGGCGATTTGCTCTTCGAGGGAACGAATAAGCTCATCTGCTTTGAAGGCATTGAATTTTGAAATTCGCTTGATGCGTATCTCCGTCAATCTGACGATATCTTCTTCGGTTATCTCCCGATAAAACTGCTTTTTGTAAGGATCTAATCCTTTGTCGATGGTTTCGATAACCGCTTCCCAGGTTTCACACTCCTCGATATCCCGATATATGCGATTTTCAATAAAGATTTTTTCCAAAGATGAGAAGAGTAATTTCTCTTTCAATTCTGAAAGCCGTACTTCCAATTCCAGGCGGAGCAGTTCTTTTGTATGATCCGTGGAAAGATTGAGGATTTCATCGACCGTCAGGAAGTGAGGCGTCTCGTTTATGATGATACAGGCATTGGGAGAGATTGAAACCTCGCAATCTGTAAAAGCATATAGCGCATCAATGGTAACATCCGGAGAAACACCGGAAGGTAAATCAATCTGTATTTCGACTTCAGCTGCTGTATTATCGAGTACTTTTCTGACCTTGATTTTTCCTTTATCATTCGCTTTGATAATGGAGTCAATCAATCCAGTAGTAGTTACTCCATAAGGAATATCTTTGACCAGCAGGGTGCTTTTATCTTTTACTTCTATATTCGCCCGGCACCTGACTTTTCCCCCTCTTTTTCCTCCATTATAATTAGAGGCATCAATCATTCCTCCATTAGGAAAATCGGGCATTAATTTGGTCCGCTTACCTTTCAGGACAGCGATGGAAGCTTTAATAAGTTCCTGAAAATTGTGCGGAAGGATTTTGGTGGAAAGACCTACGGCAATCCCGTCTACTCCCTGTGCAAGCACCATGGGGAATTTTACAGGAAGAGAAACCGGTTCTTTTTTCCTTCCATCATAAGATGCCTGCCAATCCGTGATTTTGGGATTGAAGGAAACCTCCAGCGCAAATTTGGAAAGCCTTGCTTCGATATAACGAGCGGCAGCCGCTCTATCACCTGTACGGGTATCTCCCCAGTTTCCCTGACAATCGATGAGCAGGTCTTTTTGTCCGAGGTTGACCAGGGCATCACCTATGGCAGCATCCCCATGGGGGTGAAACTGCATGGTTTGCCCAATTATATTTGCAACTTTATGGAAACGGCCATCATCCATTTCCTTCATGGCGTGCATAATTCTCCGCTGTACCGGCTTAAACCCATCTTCAATCATAGGTACAGCTCTTTCCAGGATTACATATGAGGCGTAATCGAGGAAATAATCTTTATACATTCCCGCAACAGGTGTACTTACTGCTTCTGATCCATTGTTCTGACCATTTGGGGACTTATCACTCATAGTTTCTCCTTTATATCATCTATAAACGCAACTCTAGTCGCTGATGGTAAAAAAAACTCCTATAATTTCAAAATTTCTACCATCCTATTAGACAGGGAAAGCTTTATGAGCAGTTTCCCGCCCATAAAGCTTTTTTGTGTTAGATTATCTATTGCTTAAAATGCGATTACTCGCATTTTGTATAGCCACAATTCTTACAGGTGAGACATCCTTCCTGATACACGAGGCTATCATGTCCACATTCTGTACAAGCATTTTCAACCGCAGCGGTTCCATCTGCGATAAAACGCTTCAAAGCCCGTACCACTCCGTTCTTCCAGGTGTTGAGATATTCTGCATCCAGGTGCAAAGTACCTACCATGTGTACTACGAATGGCAATGGCATACCATGACGCAATACTCCTGAAATCAGCTTGGCGTAGTTCCAGTATTCTTTGTCAAAGGTCCGTGAAAGTCCTTCGATAGTGATCTTATAACCATCTTTATCTACATACTGGAAATCATAGCGATTGCGTGCCTTTTCGTCTTTACTCTTGATCACCCATCCCTGATCTACCTGAGAAAGGATAGAGAAAGAATCTTCTGCACGTCCGGTAAAGATCTCATAGGGTCTGTCATTGAGCAAGCCAACAACGGCTACCCATTTCTCCAGGTTGTTTTGGAAACGAACTACCTGAGCTTCCAGTTTTTCAGGACGCTTGGGAGCCGTAGTTTCCTGGAACTCACTGGCTTCTTTCTCCTGCTTATTATCAGCGATCAATACACCAGAACGAGATCCATCACGGTAGATGGTGATTCCTTTACAACCCACTTCCCAACCTGTCTCATAGATCTTGGCGACCATTTCCTCAGAGATATCATTGGGTACGTTTACGGTAACACTGATAGAGTGGTCCACCCATTTCTGAATTGCACCTTGCATTTTCACTTTATTCACCCAGTCCACATCGTTAGAAGTGGCTTTAAAGTAGGGTGACCTCTCTATCAAATGAGTTAATTCTTCTTCATCGAGTTTTTCCACTTCTTCGCGGTCAAATCCATTAACCTCTAACCAGGTCAGGAATTTGTGGTGGAATACATGATATTCTTCCCAGGCATCTCCTACTTCATCGACAAAGTCAACCTTTACACTCTTGTCATTAGGATTCACTTTACGACGACGCTTGTAAGAAACCAGGAATACGGGCTCAATACCTGAAGAAGTCTGGGTCATCAGACTAGTGGTTCCTGTAGGAGCTACCGTTAATAAGGCGATATTTCTACGACCATATTTCACCATATCATCATAGAGGCTCTTGTTGGCCTTGCGAAGACGTTTGATGAAAGGGTTGTTCTTTTCTCTCTCGGCATCGAAGATCGGGAAAGCTCCACGATCTTTTGCCATATCAACAGAAGAACGATAGGCATTTACAGCCAGGGTGCGATGTACTTTTTCTGAGAAAGCAAGGGCCTCGTCAGTACCATAGCGGAGATCAAGTGCAGCCAGCATATCACCTTCTGCTGTGATACCTACTCCTGTTCTTCTTCCTTCTCTACACTTGTCTTTTATTTTTTCCCAAAGAATTCTTTCTGTTCGCTTGATTTCTTCTCCTTCAGGATCAGAATTGATCTTCTCCAGAATCTTGTCAATCTTTTCCATTTCAAGATCTACAATGTCGTCCATGATGCGCTGCGCCATGTAAACGTATTTCTTGAACTTTTCGAAGTCAAATTTTGCTTCTGGGGTGAAAGGATTCTCTACGAAACTGTATAAGTTTATTGCTAAGAGTCGGCAGGAATCATACGGACAAAGAGGAATTTCGCCGCATGGATTCGTAGAAACGGTTTTAAAACCAAGATCTGCATAGCAATCGGGGATAGATTCGCGGGTCACGGTATCCCAGAAGAGGATACCTGGTTCAGCAGAAGACCAGGCATTGTGGATGATCTTGTCCCACAAAGCCTTGGCATTGATTTCTTTACTTACCATCGGCTTTTTAGCATCGATGGGATATTGTTGTTTGTACTCTTTTTGTTCTTTGACTGCTTTCATGAAAGCATCGTCGATCCGAACGGATACATTGGCACCGGTAACTTTGGTTCCATCCATTTTGGCATCGATGAAATGCTCAGCATCCGGGTGCTTAACCGAAATAGAAAGCATCAAAGCTCCGCGGCGGCCATCCTGAGCAACCTCGCGGGTAGAATTTGAATAACGCTCCATGAAAGGAACTACTCCGGTAGAACTCAGGGCACTGTTCATAACCGGACTCCCTTTGGGACGGATGTGAGACAGGTCATGTCCTACTCCTCCACGGCGTTTCATCAGTTGTACTTGTTCTTCGTCGATTTTCATCACCCCTCCATAGGAATCAGCAGAACCATCTTGTCCAATCACAAAGCAATTAGACAAAGAAACTACCTGGAACTGGTTGCCGATACCCGTCATCGGTCCTCCCTGAGGAACAATGTACTTGAAGTCTTTTAAGGCTTCATAAATCTCTTCTCTTGAATAGGGTTTGGGGTATTTTTTTTCAATTCTATGTAATTCCGAAGCCAGACGGTTGTGCATGTCTTCTGGTGTGCGATCATATATGTTTCCCCAAGAATCCTTGAGAGCATATTTGTTGATCCATACGTTGGCGGCGAGTTCGTCTCCGTTAAAATAATCAATGGCTTGAGCAAGGACCTCTTCGTAAGAGTATGACGTGAGAGCAGCGTCTTTAGTTTTGTGGGTTTGGGATGGAGTCATAGTTTTATCAAGCGATAAATCGTTCACAGTTATGAAATGGTACAAAAAAAAATTGATTCCAGGTAGGATTCAGAACTACTAGTTTAGCTCCGATGTTGTATTTTTCACAGTTTACTTATTCACAAAAATGTGGATAAGTGTGGAAAACCTTAACAATCAGCTTATTTCAATTTCACATCCTCTTCTTTTAGGCTCGTCCAGGGGCGTTTGCCACTGTTGCCACGATTGATTGAAAGGACGCGGGCTTCGGTATTGCTACGACTATCGCCCCTGATCATTCCGTTTATTCCCAAACTCAGATTGATGCGGGTATCAGGAGCCAATTGGTACATCCTGATATTGTCAAACTGAACCTGGCTATCCCCTACCCTAAGAGAAAGGAAGTTTCCTTTGTCAAAAGCTGGTTTGCTATACTTCCAACTGAGCACTTCCTGATTTTCCAGGTAAGTCGTAATGACTCCCGATTGAGCATCATAGAGAACTTTGATGTCGTACCATTCCAGAGGTTCGAATTGATCCGGTAGTAAGGCAGATCTTTTAGGTCCCGGCATGATATTTTTTTCGGAATGATAAATTTCAACTTTATCGGCTTTGTCTTTGTGATGTCTGAACCAAATCAGGTAAGAATCTCCCCGATTGTCTGCTGCTCCATTTTCACCCTCAAACTGACCTTTCTCCGCCATGAAGTGCAGCCCAAATCGCTTGTTTGATCCCTCTGTTAGAAAACGGGCTCTGAAATGATACAAATAGCTTTGATTGCCTTTTTGATTGACAGGGATGTAAATGTTGCAATTGCTTTCTCCAACATCGCTTTGATACAGAAGTCCATTTTCCTGAGACCATTTTCCTTTAGCTGGTGTCCAATCCTGCGTAAGTCTGCCCGCACTAAAGTCTTCATACAGAAAGCCCAGCTCCTCATTCGCCCGCCATTCTCCTAAACGATTATCTACTGGCAGAAAGAAAGTCTGCCCACTGCTTCCATGCGGGAGTTTAAATGCAATTTCATTGGTATTTGCAGGAGGATCTGAAGGATCTGGCTCAGTAGGTGCTGGCTCCGGATCTGGTTCTGGTTCTGTAGGCTGAGGTTCCGGATCAGGATCTGTTGGCGGAGGTGTTGGATCGGGCTGTGCAGGAGGAGCCGCAATCGTTCCAATCTGAGAAACAGCATCTCCCTCTTTGGACCAACGTATATTTCTATCTACGATCAAGGAATAGACCTGAAATCTGCCATTTCCTTTCAGCATACTTCTACTTCCTTCGTCCACACTCACTTTTACGGATGATGGTCGGGATTTGTACACTCGGATATCGTCATAGCTTACGATGCAGTTTCCACTTCTCAGAGAAATGTACTGCCCGTTTGCCAAAGGATATCGATCTACCCAGGAAGCAGTGAATTTATTGTTCACATATACTTCTATCCGTCCTTTTTTAGGATTGTAAATGACTTTATAATCATAAACCTGGCCGCTTTTAAGCTGAATCTCCTTGCGGATTTTTCTGTCAAACTGATCATTGACAGTTTTGTAGATTTCCACATAGTCCCTTGCCCCATCTCTGATCCAGACAAAATAGGAGTTCCCCCGATCTGGATTTTTAGGCTTATTCGCAAAGAAATGCAGTCCATGACGGAGATTATTCCCATCCCCACTCATTTTCGATTTCCAACTGTATACATATACGTCTCGATCAGTTTGTCTGAGAGCTGTATAAAGATTAGTATTGGAAGGCTTGGTATCCGTTTGGCTCAGGACTCCCTGTTTTACTGACCAACTCCCTGCAACACTCTTCCAATCCTCATTCAGTCCTGCATCAAAACTTTCATTGAAGAAACCGGATTCCGGATGAGAACGATATGCGTCTCCATCTTGCTGAGCAATCGTAAAAAATCTATTTGCCAGACCTCGGCCACTTCTGTCTTTATCATTGAACTTTAGCGTAAAACTCTTGCTGTAAGAAGAAGCTAAATCAGGCTCCGTTCGCGGAGCTGCAGTATGGTAGCTGAGTTTCGGATCAAAGTTGCTATTATCAATAACTACGGGCGGATCTGAAGGAGTAAGGGGAGGATCAGGATCAGTAATAGGTGGTGTTGAAGGGCCTCCTGTATTCCCACCTGTATTTCCATTATCGCTTCCTCCATTGTTGCCAGAATCCGGTGGAGTTCCCGAATTGTTTCCCGTATTATTATTGTTTCCTCCATTGTCTACTATGGGAGGCGAAGGATCAGGCTCTCCTGTATTTCCATTTCCTCCTATGCTTTTCCAACTTGCCAACCATCCTTTGCCCGCACTTCGTTTGTCAGATGTGAATCTCAAAGTCAGGCCATTGCCGGATGAGCGAATGGTGGGAGGAATACTACTCCCCGAATAAGTACCCAGTATTTTTGATTGAGGAGTGAGTCCATCATATATGACCAACTGATCCAGTTCATCTTCCGTATCAAAACTGCTGAAAATCATTTCTACCTTGCCCTTATCCGGAGGGATGATACGGTAGACATAATTTTCGTTATTCCCATATCCGGCAATCTTTCCACCCGAATCATTGAATCTTCCCCGATTCAACCGGATGGTATACTGCTGCGGCTTTGAACCCCGGTGTACATTCGGAGTAATAAAATTTGCCCCAATAAAAGCCGAACTATCTCCATCGCATACCGCAACTGCTTGCCATTGGTAAAATCCATTGGCACTCAATCCGGTGACATTGACATAGTTCCTGCTAGTTCTGTATAAAGTCCAGGTCTTTTCCAGTTTGCGTTTGAGGTAAACCAGGTATTCATCTGCCTGATTATTGGATTTCCAGCTCAGGGTAGCACCCATGGGGAAAATGTTCTTTGCAATCAGATCCCTGGGCGCCGGACAATCCGGATTTTTGGAACGTGCGCTGTACTCAATGTGCCAGCCTTTTTTGTTTACCTGACAATCTGAACGAAATTCCATAAAAACAGCTCCGCTTTTGGCGATGAGCTCTGGAGGAAGATCTTCTCCTGTATATCTGCCCAGAAATTTTCCGTTTACATCCTGTCCATCATAAATGTCCAGGTAATCATAGGGCTTGTCTTTTGTTCCTTCCAATTCAAAACTTTTGAAGGAAAGATTGATGGTAAAAGCATTTTTCGGTTTGATCAGAAAAGTTTTGCGTTCCTGATCTCCGTGGTTTCTACTTGCGCCGCCACTATCATAGATATCTCCTTTTTTGGAGGTGAAAGTCGTAGGCTTGGGCGTCTCATTGATCATACGATAATAGAGGTCCCAATCCCAGAAAGGTCCCGGATCGATATGATTATTTCCCCGAAAGTGCTGGTGCCCTTTTACTTTCCAACAGGTATTTCCTAAGACAGATACTCCATTTGTCGGTGGGCCTCCATAAGTCTGCAAGGTATTGATCTTGCGACGGTGAGCGATGTCATTTACCAGCCTTGCGGAACTCCTGTACATTTCCTGTGTGTACCAGGCAGCTCCGTCTTCGATATAACCTTCATGCTCAATCCCGATAGCTTTCGCATTATCGGTTTTTACGTGAAAGGCTTTGTCATCTTCACAGACCATCTGGGTTACCTGTCCATCAATTGCTCGAATGATATAGTGGGCAGAAACGCGCGCATTTCTATTTCTAAACCAGGCGATTGCACTGGCATAAGATCCTTGTATCGTATGAATGGTAATAAACTCAACCTCTTCTCCTCCTCTCGATCCATAGTTATTTTTATTGGCGGGATTCCAAATGGCGGGTTTATAGTCTGCTTTGCTCTTGGAAACCGTACAATTCGCAGCACGAACTCCAGGTACCGTAAATTCATCTCCATCTATTGATCTTACTCCATCCTTTTCCACTTTTACTTCCGGAGCTTTTAGCACCTTATAATTTTCTTTGCCAAAAATGGATTCAAAATTGAAGAGTTGGCGGGATTTCATTCGCATTCCCACATGAGGATCCTGCATTTCCGTTAGTACGCAATAAAACTGCTGATCACGAGCATAGCGGTTATGGGCAGAGCCATCATCTGGAATTTCGCCTAAAGATTCGACGATTCCCTGGTGAGCAGCTACATTACGAGTAGTTAATCGTTTATTTCTTTGTTCATAGGAATAAGCAGCTGCATAAGCCAGAATCGCAATTCGTGGACTTTCTATGATCTGTTCTTCTGTGTAGGGTGATCTTTCAGCTACCTTTTGCAAACTATTCTCAAAATATCCCTTTCCATCTGCCACCAGCCCCATGATGCTATAATATTGGGGCAGCCCCTGGCAACTTTCCTGATTGGTCAGGTGCTTCATGCGGGTATTGGTGTAGGCCACCGCTTCCAGAAGTCCCTGTGGGACGCTGGGATATTTCTCATAGGCTTCCTCGAAATAGGCAGAATACTCATTCTGCGCGATCAGTCCCTTCTGCATCAGAGAAAGGGAGGAAAAACATATGAATAAAATTACATATATTGCGATGCGTCGTACTAGATATGAAAACTGCGCTTTGAACATGTTTGGGTGCTGTTTTAACCTTCCTAATCCCTGAAAGTACAGGACTCTGGGATATTTTCGCAAGAATAAAGCCGAAAACTTACAAAATCGTAAGATATTGAATAAACCCTATGTGGTTTTTTTAATTTTTAAACTTTCAATATCTTTTGTAAGTTTATAAGTAGATGCCAATTTAAAAGTACTACATGCCGTCTAATATAGATTTAAAAAAGCGTACAGAGTTCTTTATCCGTGATCTTCATGCCAGAGAAAATATGAGACTGGGCTGGTATCGCCAATTCGGGATTGACCAAGAGAAGATCAGGCACCTTAGAGAAAGAAAATCTCGCCATACAGCTTTTCTACACGACCTCCTCAGAAAAAGAGGAATAAGTCCGGCCTGGTACGCACGTTCATTTTACGTACTCGGACATATATTTGGTTTCTTTTCTGCCTTTCTTCCCCTAAAGTTTATGAATAAAATCGAGGATACCCTCGAATTCTGGATTTTAGAGCGCTATAAGAAATATTTACAGGAAATGCACCTGGATGCCTCTTTACGTTCGATGATTGAGTCTTTACAACTCAAAAAACTCAACCATAATGAACCGGCTCCCGATGCTATGGATGTAATCAAGAAATTTATCCAGGAGCAAGAGCAAAAACAATGGTTGGCTGGAGCTAGCTAAGATTGTTCAAGGGCATTTTTCAAGGCCTTTATGACCTCTTCCATGTCTTTCTGTGTAAATAATCCCATATGGGATACCCGAAGGATTATCCCTTTCAATTCACCCTGACCTCCGGAAAGGATGAGTTTATATTCCTTTTCCAAAAACTCCTTGATAGCCGTACTATCTTTTCCTTCAAAGCTAAAGGCAGTCAATGAGTCCGTAGGCCGGCTGGGAAATATCTTTCCTCCCATTTCCTCTATCTCCTTTCTGAAATAGCGAGCGGTCTGTTGTACCCGGTTCCAAATGGCAGGCAAGCTTTCTTCTTCCATATGCTTCATGGCAGCATCCACCCCAAAGAGCAATTGCACAGGTGGAGTAAATGCCGAACTATTCTTTTGAGCAGCTTTGAGGTGATTGTAGAGATTTTGAAAATCGGAAGGATGAGTTTCGCGAAGTTTTTCCTTGCCTTGTGGACTAAAGGCAAAGGCTACCAGGCCAGCCGGATTCATGAGGGCTTTTTGAGAAGCTATCACACTACAATCAATGCCCCAATCATCATGGAAATAAGGCAGGGAGCCGATACTTGTAATTCCATCGACCAGAATGAGGATGTGAGGATATTTTCGTTTAACCTCAAAGGCAATTTCTTCTAAATCCAGTAAAGAGCCTGTTGAAGTTTCAGAATGTGTCAGGATAAGGCCTTGCAAATGCGGATTCTCCTCCAGGCTATCCATAACTTCCTTCAAAGCAGGAGCCTCTCCCCATTCATTTGCCAATTCTTGTACCTCCATCCCCAGGTAGCGGGCATAATCAGCCCAACGCTTACTGAATTTACCATTTGCACTCACTACCAGCCTCTCTCCAGGCTGAAACATGCTATAAATAGCCATTTCCACCCCATAGGTGCCACTTCCCATACAGGCACAGACCTGATGTTCGGTCTGAAAGATGTAGGAAAGACTTTTCAAAAAGCCTTCATAAAAGTCTTCAAATTCCTGACTTCTGTGGTGAATAACCGCTTTGGATAAAGCATCCTGCACAAAATTCGGAACCGGTACTGGCCCAGGACTATATAGTTTAAACATTATTTTATTTGGAAAGTAGGTAATAAATAACAAATATTTGTATAGCCTGAAATTATATATTCTTCATCTGAAAATCCCTAAAAATGTCTGACTCTGGCCTAAATATTTTGATTAGCGGGGGGACCGGATTTATTGGTAAACACCTTGTTCCCAAGCTCACAGAACTGGGGCATACAGTCAGTATACTCAGTCGAAGTGCTCGAGAAAGCAAGGATCGATATATCACCTACCTCAAGTGGAATGGCCAGGAAATGCCTATGGGAATCGGAGTTTATGATGTGATCATAAATCTGGCGGGAGCCAGTATTGCAGAAGGCAAATGGTCAGAGAGCCGTAAAAAAGAAATCCTGGATAGCCGCATTAGTGCAACTGCGGCCTGTGTAAAATATATCAATAGTAGCCCCAAAAAACCCAAAGTATTTATTTCTGCTTCGGCTGTGGGATACTATGGGGTCAAAAACCATGAGGAGATTGATGAGAAAGGAAAAGCCGGGGAGGACTTTGCCGCAAAAGTGTGTAAAGAATGGGAAGAAGAATCGCAAAAAGCGAATTGCAGAACCGTGAACCCTCGGATAGGTATTGTACTAGGGAAAGGCGGGGGTGCCTTGAAGCAATTGATTCCGATCTATAAAGCTTATCTGGGAGGAACCTTGGCTAGTGGAAAGCAGGGCTTTCCCTGGATTCACATAAGCGACATCGTCAAATCCCTGATCTTTTGTATGGAAAATGAAAATATAAATGGTCCGGTAAACCTTGTATCTCCACAAGTAACCGAGCAAAAAACTTTTTCCAATAAGCTCGCTAAAACGCTCAATCGAATCGATCCATTCCCGGCTCCCAAATTTGCACTTCAATTTCTGTTAGGAGAAAGATCTCTTTTGCTTTGGGGTGGGCAGAAAGCCATTCCCCGCGTCCTTCAAAGAGAAAAGTACATATTTGAGTATTCCGAACTTGATCTTGCCCTTCAGGATTTGGTTTAAGGCATAAATTCCTGTCTCGCCGAAGTCATTTCTCCCTCATTCCATTTGAGCTTAAGCTCCTTTCTCGTAACTTCAAATCATGAAAGCCAGGCAAATTGCAGAAATGATTGACCATGCCCTTTTGCACCCTACCCTTACGGAGGCGCAATTGATCTCAGGTATAGAACTGGCAAAAAAGTACCAGGTCGCATCCGTATGTATCAAACCTTATGCGGTACCACTAGCGGCAAAGTTACTGCAAGATTCTCCGGTAAAAGTTTGTACGGTCATCGGCTTTCCACATGGAAATCATTCCAGTGAAGTAAAAGCCTATGAAACTACGGTAGCCATCAAAGAAGGAGCCGAAGAAATTGATATGGTGGTCAATGTAGGCAAAGTTCTGGATGAACATTGGGGCTATGTGAAAGCGGATATAGCAGCGGTTCAACATGTTTGTCAGGCAGAAGGGGTAATCCTGAAAGTAATCTTCGAAAATGCCTTTCTTCCCATCGCTCATCACAAAATTCGTCTCTGTGAGATTTGTAGCGATTTGAAAGTTGATTATGTAAAGACCTCGACAGGCTTTGGCTATGTAAAAGATATAGAGGGAAATATTAGCAGCATCGGGGCATTGGATGAGGACCTGATTCTCATGCGTAAACATAGTGCAGCAGAAGTAAAAATTAAAGCCTCAGGAGGCATACGAAATTTGGAAGATGCCCTGCGCGTTCGAGAACTGGGCGCCAACAGAATCGGTGCATCGGGTACAGAAAAAATTGTAGAAGAAGCGATTAGCAAATTTGGAGCTTAAGTCAATAAGAAGTGAGATTTAAAGATATCATCGGTCAGGAGGAAGCAAAATCACGGGTGTTAGACGCGATCAAAAGTGAGCGACTTGCACACGCCCTGATGCTTGTAGGCCCTGCAGGAGTTGGTCAATTGGGCTTTGCAAATGCCATTGCGCAATTCGCGAATTGCCTTCAACCTGAAGAGAATGACAGTTGTGGCAAATGCAGCAATTGTATCAAGATCAGTAAAGCCATCCATCCGGATGTCCGCTTTATCCTGCCCATTATCTCCAAAACAGAAGGAGGCAAGCGTTATTTGAGTGCTGATTATTATGAGCACTTTCGCGAACCTTTTGCGGCGGATCCCTATTTGAGTTATGCAAAATGGCAAAGAGCACTGGGAGGAGAAAACAAACAGCTCTTTATCAGCGTGCATGAAATCCGGGCGCTCAAAAGAGGTATTTTCCTCAAAGCCTTCGAAGCTCCCTATAAAGTTGTCATCGTCTGGAATGCCGAGCAGATAAATACGGAAGGAGCCAATGCTTTCTTGAAATTATTGGAAGAACCTCCGGATAAAACACTACTGATCCTGACCTGCAGTGATCCTTCAAAACTCCTGACAACTATCAATTCTCGTTGTCAGCGAATTCCCCTTGCCCGGATACAAGCCGAGCAGATCAAAAATTATTTGATGGAGGTAAAAGGAGTGGATGAAAGTGTAGCGGATGAACTCTCCCGCATTGCCGAAGGAAGTATCTCCACTGCCAGTGAGTATATGAGTGAGCATAGCCAGGAGATGGGAGACAGATATGCCAATTGGCTGAGGGCTGTCTATACCGGTCAGTTTGACAAAATTCTCGAGCAAATCGAAAAGATCTATCAGGAAAATAAAGAATTTCAAAAGTTGTTTCTTGAGCTTGCGGTTAAGAAGATGAGAGACTCTTTTCTCTACCAGGTGGGGCTTCCTCAACTCGCTTTAGTGACCGAAGCAGAGAAAGGTTTTCAGGAAAAATTCTCTCAAGTTGTCAATCCTGCTAAAGTAGAACTCATTACCCGGGAACTAGAGGATAGCCACAGATACCTTTCTGGCAATGCAAACGCACAAATGGTATTCACAGACCTTTCTTTGAAGGTTCATCGCATTATGCGATCAAGTATGTAAGGCTTGTAGGGTAATCCTCATTTGCGTATTGAAATTTTTGAAACTCTGCTGTAAACTCGTAGCTAAACTCAAATTAACCTAATGAAACATGCCGTCATACCCTGGATAATCGCAGGAGCTATGGTAGCTTATGTATACGGATTGACCTATCAGGCAAAGAATACCCTCGGCTTCAATCCCAGCTACGAATTCTACGATACCACCTACGTAAAAGTCTTCATTGATGGCCTTGGTGGGCCTCATGAGGTCTTTGGTGAATACAACAATATTCTGGAAGGACAAAAAACCCTGGTCGAAGCCGATAGTATGGCTTCCAATGAGTTTCTCATGTCTTTCGCCGTAAATAGCCCCAGACCCGCCAGGCTGTATATCAATGATGAAGCTCTTGAAGTGCTCCTTATGCCCGGAGACACCTCTTTGAGTGTCAATCTCCACTACTCGCCCCTTAATCGGGAACTCGATTCTCTTCGCTATAAAGGCATGCTCGCAAATATTTGCGATTATTACCTCGAGAAATCAGAGATTTTTGGAGATGTCCATTTGCGGGCCCGGAGAAGTATTCTCGTATCAGAAGACCTAAACGGTTTCGGCCAGCAACTCGACTCCATGGCTATTCGGGAACTCAATTACCTGAACGAAAAAGAAATATTTGGAGACTTGCCGGAATGGTTTGTTCACTTTGAAAGAAATGAGATCCTTTATCAAAAAGGCTATCTCAAATTGGCAAAGGCCTACAATAAAGAAGTCCCGGAAAATTACCTGGATCAACTCAATGTGAATAATCAGGATGCGATGTTTTCCTACTATTATTACCTCTATCTGCAAAACTATTTTAGCCGGGCTTTACTCCAGGGAAAAAATAATCAGGCCGGACAGGAAGAAGAAAATCTGAGACAGGTACTGGAACTCGCCAGTAAAGATTTGAAAGATGGTCCTCATGACGTATTCATCACCCGCCAGATATTCAGCCAATTGAAAAATGCCACTAATTCTGATTTTGCTCATGAACTTTTTGATCTGTACGAAGAAAAATTCAACAGCAAAAAGTATATGCGCTTCCTGAAAACACAGCTGGAGAAAGAAGAAGAGGTTTAATTCGCAATATGTATGGAATTTGCATTTCGCGATTACAGCTTAAATGCCTAAATATCCCTGCTGTTTGCAACCCAAGGAAAAAAATCCTTACTTTAACATAGATAAAATGAACGTTGGGAATTTATAATCGTGAATAGAATCTATTGGATTCATTCGGTAAAAAAACCCGGTTCATCGTTCTTTAAAGCACAACACAAGAGTGTAAACGATTCGATGGTATGATGTGATACCATCTATGATTTGAAGTTTCTTGCTTTCCTTTAGAAAGCTTTATATAAATACGTTACCGGGTTAAGTTAATACCCTAAGCAAGCAAAGCCTTTTCATATGAACTGCTTTATTTGATTTCTGATCTCATCACGAGGATTCTTTGATAATCCTCCTGTATTTATATTTTCCTTCCTTCATAGATGTTTTCACTGCCGCTTTTTGAGCTGCACATACCTCTTTTAACATATATACAAGGAGAATTATGGGATGTGGATCATGTAGTAGCGGGACTTGTTCCTCTGATGGATGCGGAAGACAGGGAGGTTGCGCTACCGGTGGATGTAATAAGCTGAATACCTTTGATTGGTTAGACAATATGCTGCCTCCGGGCCATACAGAAGTTGATAATGTCTACGAAATCAGGTTTAAAAATACACGCAAATCATTTTATAGAAATGTAAATGGATTGCGACTTTATATTGGAGATAATGTAGTTGTCGAAAGTGATCGCGGCTACGATGTGGGAATCCTTTCTTTGGGTGGAGTGATGGCTGAGCTGCAAATGAAAAAGAAAGGGGTCAATAAGCCTATCAAAGAACTTCCCAGAATATACCGGAAAGCCAATGAGGAAGACCTGGAGTTGCTGAAAAAAGTACGCGCCAGAGAGCAGGAAACACTGACCAGATCGAGAGAATTGATCATAGAATTAGGGCTCGATATGAAGCTCAGTGATGTCGAATTTCAGGGAGATGGGGCGAAAGCAATTTTCTATTATATAGCCGATCATCGGGTGGACTTTCGGGAACTGATCAAAGTTCTGGCGAGGGAATTCCGAATTCGTATTGAGATGAAACAAATCGGCCTGAGGTATGAGGCTGGTCTGGTAGGAGGTATTGGAGCCTGTGGCCGGGAGCTTTGTTGCTCTACCTGGCTGACTGATTTCAAAACAGTCAGTACTTCAGCTGCCCGTTACCAAAATCTTTCCCTCAATCCCATGAAAATATCCGGACTCTGCGGGCGATTGAAATGTTGCCTCAATTATGAGTTGGACGTATATATGGATGCCCTGGAAGGGTTTCCGGAAGTGACTTTCATTGAGACAGCCAAAGGAAAAGCGACTCTCCAGAAGACAGACATCTTCAAGCGTAAGATGTGGTTTAGCTATGTAGGCGAAACCTCCTGGTATCCCATAGATGTAGAGGAAGTGAGTCGGATCAAAGCCATGAATGACAAAGGGGAGAAACCCCAGGCTACTTTCGCAAAAATCGAAACTGTCGAGAGTACCCGACCTGACCTGAACCATGACTTTGTGGATGTCGTAGGAACCAATATTCCTGCACCTGAAAGAAGGAACAAGCGTAAGAAGGGCCACCACAAAAATAAAAACAGAAATTTCCGCAAGGGAAAAGACAATAGAAATAAAAAGGTACAAGCCTCAGGAAACCAGCCCAATTCTCAAAGAGAATCTGCTGGAAATAAAGGCGGGAACAAAGGGAGGCCCGGGAAGCAACAATCCGGTGGCCAAAACCGCAATTCTTCCAGTTCCAGACCCAATAAAAATCGCCCACAAAATAAAGGGCCCAGAAGAAAACCTCAGAACAGAAATGACCAGAAAGGCAAATAAATCTCCTCTTTCAAATGCACTGATCATCCTCTTTGCCTGGGCTTCCTTGGCGGTATCCTGCGACAACAGAGATTATCTGAGTAGCAGGAGTTTTGAGGATGGCTGCTGGGAAGTAAAGGAGGTAATTGAGGCTGATCAAGAACTTCAGGGACCCGGGAAGCTTTCTTTGCACCTTAAATTTAATCCGGAATACCGCTTCCAGAATATCTATTTGCAAATACGGATAACAGATCCCCAGGGGAAAGAAACTGAGATTGTCCACAATGAGGTCCTAAGTGATCCTATGGGAGAATGGAGCGTAGAAGCCAGTGGAGCTAACTATCTCTTTGATCTGAATGATTTGATTGAAATTCCTTACACCGAAGCTGGTACGTATGCCATTTCGGTCGCTCAATATATGCGGGAGGAAAAACTTTGTGGGATAGAAAAAGTAGGCATCCTTAACTAAGCCTAAATCTTATCTAGCAGACGCTCCAAAGCCATACCTCTGGAACCCTTTATCATCACTAAATCTGAGCCCTCGATCAGAGATTCAACTTTTTGCTGAGCCTCTTCTACAGTCTCAAACCAGTGTGCATCCTGATCAATCTGCTCAATGGCAGCTTTCATCAGCCTGCCTACTCCAATGCATCGATAGGGAACATGGGTATTTATCATACTTCCCAGTTCTGCATGCATCGCTTCTTCCTTTTCGCCCAACTCAAACATATCTCCCAGGATCAAGCTGAGTTTTCCTTTACTGATCTCAAACATATTCTCAATGGAAGCCTTCATCGAAGAAGGATTGGCATTGTAGGCATCCAGATAAATCTGATAGTTCTCTCTCTGTAGAATTTGGCTTCTGTTATTGCTGGAAACATAGGATGAAAGTCCGTGGGCTATACTTTCCCTCGACAAAGCAAAATACTCTCCTACGGCGATAGCTGCCAGTGCATTCAAAGCATTGTAAGAACCGCTTAGCTGCAACTGAAAACTTTGGCTTTGCTCCCAGGCTTTTGCATGAACGAGCATATCCATACCTGAGGCTTCATTTCTTTCTATCTCAAACTGATAGTCGGCATTCGGACTTCCATAGCTTCTGATGTTTTGATAGTCTCCGACCAATTGATTCAGATGATCATCGCCTTTATTCAGAAAAATCAATCCTCCCTGCTTCATCACTTTCCTAAACAAAGCGCCTTTTTCTTCCCGTATGCCTTCGACACTTCCGAGTCTTTCCAAATGGGCCGAACCGATATTGGTAATAAGTCCCAAATCAGGCATAGCAATTTCCACCAACTCCTGAATATCGCCTGGCTGATTAGTTCCCATTTCGATGATGGCGATTTCTGCTTCTGCGGGAATACTGAGGAGGCTTAGGGGAACGCCAATATGATTATTGAGATTTCCCTGTGTTGCAAATACTTTTTTCTCTGTACTCAGGACTGCATTGATCAATTCCTTAGTCGTGGTCTTTCCATTGCTACCCGTAATTCCCAGTACAGGAATGCGTAAAGATTTCCGATAGGTATTTGCGAGCTCTTGTAGGGCTTTGAGCGCATTTTCAACACATACAAAGCGATCATCCCCTTCCTTCGCATATTGCGGATCATCAATGATGGCCCTTGCGGCTCCTTTCTCCAAAGCCTGCTCAGCATATTTGTTGCCGTCAAATCGATCTCCTTTGAGGGCAAAAAAGAGGTCTCCTTCTTTTATCTTTCTTGTATCGGTGCAGATACTTGGGAATCTTTTAAAGAGCAGGAACAATTCCGGACCTTCCATAGTAGGGATAAATAGGTTCAATTTGTGACAAAAATAGTAGAATCTTATTTATAGATTGCATTTCAGCTTAGTTGAAATGAAACCATGAAAACTTCTTCCAACAAAAATGCGTGATGAAAAAACTTTTCTTCCTTCTAACAATCCTGTTTTCTTTTCAAGCTATTCAAATTTCGGCCCAGAATTACAAGCGCAGCAATAATATCCCGGTCATCGATCAGGATGGAAAACGTTTGCTCTATCCCTGGGCAGGAGGAATGAATGACGCCCAATTTTTCAACATAGATGTCAACCTGGATGGCACCCTGGATATACTTGTTTTTGATGGGCAGGTAGGAAAGTTTACGCCCTATATCTACGATGATACAGCTTCAAATCCCATCGTTTTTGACCCAGGATTCATTGCCAATTTTGAAGATTGCGAATGCCAGAAATGGGCACAGGTAGTGGATTACAATTGTGATGACAGAGCAGATATAATTTGTGGTTCGGGCTCAGTCGGGCAGCATTTCAAAGTGTATGAGAATACCATTTTCAATGGAGATTCTTTGGGCTTTGTGCTGAAATACGATCCCCTCAAAGAAGTCAACCCTCAGGCTGTGGATCCTAATACTCCCCGCGAAATTTTTATCATCAATAGCGATATGCCAGGTATCATAGATATTGACTTTGATGGAGATCTGGATATCGTCAGCACGCAAAATGGATTTGACTTCTGGGCCTATCATCAAAATCTGGCCATGGATCGATTTGGAAGATGCGATACCATGGTGTTTCAGATGGCCACCAACTGCTGGGGTAATTTCTCTGAAAGTAATCTGGATAATACCCTTTTTGTAGCAGATACAGTTAATTGTCCTAGAGGAGGTGCTAATCCGGATTTGATCGATCCGCGCCATGTAGGTTCAACTATGTTGATCCTCGACTTAAATGGAGACAGCCTCTATGATGCCATTTTGGGAGATATTTCCTTTCCTACAGTCAGCGGAGTCATAAATAATGGGACCAAAGATTGGGCCTTTATGGATTCAGCTTTCACCAATTTCCCCAGCTATGATTCTGCTATAGATGTGGAGATTTTTCCAGGCCTTTATTATGCAGATGTGGATAATGATGGAAAAAAGGATCTGCTTGCAAGCTCTCATGCACCTAGTGGGGGAGAAAATAAAAATGGCGTAGTATTCTATAAGAATTTTGGCGAAAATAATTTCCCTGATTTTAGATTTCAGGGCCGAGGATTTATAGCCGAAGAACATATAGATGTTGGGAATTTTTCTTTACCTGTGTTCTTTGACCATAATAATGATGGCCTGGAAGATCTCCTTGTTGGGAGTAGAGGCTTGATCATGAAAACTTCTGACTCCCTCATTTTTACCTACCAACTCCAACTATTCGAAAATACCGGGAGTCTCACTCGCCCGGAATTTACTTTAGTAGATGATGATTATATGGATGGAAGTACTCGTTTCCTCGAATTTGAGGATGCTGCTATGACCTTTGGGGATTTGGATGGAGATGGAGATGAGGATATGATTATGGGAAATGCACTGGGAACCCTGACTTACTACAAAAATGAAGCCGCTCCCGGACAAAATGCCGATCTGCAATTACAAGGCCAGGGTATTCTAAATTCTAGCGGACTTCCTATAGATATCGGAACCTTGAGTGCACCTGAGCTTTTCGATTATGACAATGATGGTGATCTTGATCTTTTTGCGGGAGATCGCTTTGGAAAGATTGCCTATTACGAAAACATTGGAGATTCAAGCAATTTCTCCTTTAGCAAAATCACTGCGCAATGGGGAGGCATCAACATAAAATTCATTGCCACCGGCTATGAGTTTTACGGAAGAACCAAGCCTCGTTTCATTGACTATGACAATGACGATACCACTGAATTGATCCTCGCGACAGAAGATGGATATATCGAAGTCTATGAAGACCTGACGGGCGCACTTACAGATACCCTCAATCCTTCTTTTATTCTTTTTGATGGAGATTTTGGAGATGAAGCTGCCATAGATGCTGCCATTCTGGATACTTCCGGCAATTACACCTTCATTATCGGTAGTGAAAGAGGAGGCCTTCATATGTTCAATACCGTTGAAATCAGCGATCAGGAAGATAGCACTTCGCTAGGATTTCCGGATTTGACAAAAGATATACCTTTCCGATTGGCTCCCAATCCAGCTTCAGATCGGGTGCGGATCATTTTTGATTCAGATCAGATTTTGTTTGCCGAAAAACAGATCAGCCTGCTCAACAATATGGGACAGGAAGTTTATCGAGAAAGCAGCAATAATAAGCGACTGGATATTGACCTGACTTCTCTGGCCGGAGGCATTTATTATGTGCGGGTACGCAGTGAAGGTCAACAATGGTTATCAAAATTGATCCATAGGAATTAACTTGCGCCCAAAATATATTGATTCCTATGGTTCATACCCTCGACCTGCATTTCCAAGTCCCAAACTCTATTGCTGTTTATGTTTATGAGACAGCCGATGGCCCTGTATTAGTTGAAACCGGACCTCATTCGCGTTTTGCGCATCTGGAAGGAGAGTTGGAAAAAATTGGCTACAAAGTTTCGGATATCAAGCATGTATTCCTCACTCATATCCATTTTGACCATGCAGGAGCTGCCTGGGCCTTTGCAGAAGCAGGAGCAAGCATTTATGTCCATCCAAGGGGTTGGAAACATATGCACGATCCAGAACGTCTGTATAGTTCTGCGAAGCGCATCTATGGGGATATGATGGAACCTTTATGGGGAATTATGAAAGCCATTCCGGAGGAATTGTTGATTGCCATTGAGGATGAGCAGGAAATAGAAGTTGGAGGAAAGACTTTTAAAGCCTGGCATACGCCCGGCCATGCTAACCATCACATTGCCTGGCAAGTAGATGACATCATCTTTAGTGGAGATGTAGGTGGTTGCCGCATTCCCAATGGACCGGTTGTTCCCCCCTGCCCTCCCCCGGATATTAATGTAGAAGCCTGGATGAATTCTATCCGAATTTTGAAGGAGCAAAATCCTCGTCTCCTGTATCTCACACATTTTGGGATTGAAGAAAACCCAATAGCACATCTGGATCGACTGGAATTTATCATCAATGACTGGGCCCAATGGATGAAGCCCCAATGGGAAGCCGGAAGAGAAGTAAAAGATATTACGCCGGATTTTTTAGCCTATACCAGCGAGCAATTGAGAGAAGCAGGCGTTACGGATGAGGTTGAAATCAAAAAGTACGAAGCTGCTAACCCACCCTATATGAGTGTAGCAGGTTTGATGCGGTACTGGCAGAAAAAATCAGAAGGAGCTTTATAAGCTGACTTTCATAAGCGCATCTTTTATGCTTAGGGTTTTTTCGTTTCATCCCCAGCGCGCATTCTTTAAAAATAAGTTTCCCTGTAATCCGTTTAGGCCCGTCTTTGCCTGAGTGTTTCCGATAAGACCATCCCGACAGCCACAGAAACATTGAGGGAAGAAATTTCACCTTGAAGAGGAATGCCGATCAGGTGGTCGGATCGTTTGAGAATTTGTTTGCTCATCCCTTTTTCTTCCGAACCAAAGATCAAACAACAAGCTTCCCGAAAGTCAGCCGTATAGAGCGTCTCTGAAGCCTTTTCTGTACAGCCATAGGTTTTGATCCCATAAGATTGTAAAAGCAGGAGAGAATCGACCAGGTTGCCTTCACGGCAGACTGGAAGATAGCTTAGCGCACCTGCCGATACCTTGACCGCATCTGCATTGGCGGCAGCTGATCCCTGAGAAGGAACGATGATCGCATGTGCTCCCATACATTCGGCCGTACGGGCAATGGCGCCAAAGTTGCGCACGTCCTTTACCCCATCCAGCATCACAAACAAAGGCTTCTCCCCTTTCTCCTGCACCTGAAGGATAATTTGCTCCAACTCCTGATAGCTAACCGAGGAAAGCATAGCTACTACTCCCTGGTGATTGCCATTGGGAACGAAACGCTGAAGACGAACTTCGGGAACAAATTGAACCGGTATATCTTTTTCTTTTGCAGCTTCTCGAATACTATAGAGACGATCGGCAGACATGCTTTGCTTTACCCAGATTTTTTCTACTGACTTCCCCGCAGAAATGGCTTCCAAAACGGGATGCATGCCATAGACCAAATGTTGTTGCTTACTTTTTGACATCTTATTGACCGCCTTTCAATTGCTCGATTACCAGTTTACCTATCGGGGATGCACTGACCTCTTCAATTCGCTGAGCCAGAGCCTGTGCCTTCTCTTCATTTCCATTTTCAATGTAATGGCGGATCGCCAATAAAGTGATCTGCATAGAGAGATTATTCTGATCAATGGGCTGGCCCATATTTACATCATCCTGCAATTGCTCGATCCCTACTTCCGCCACCTCATCATATTCTCTTGCGGCATCTTCCATCAATTTAAGGGTCTCCAGGACCTGTGCTTGTTGCAATCCCAGGTAGAGATTCCCTTGTGGCTCAACATCTGTAGGCATCACTTGTCGTGAGAAGGCTATGGCTTCAGCAGCCTGTTCCTGATAAGATTGTCTTTTGGCAGCTTTTGCCAGACGACTATGATCCAATGCTTCGACATCTGCTCCTTCCTCTTTCATCAAACTATCTATCTCTGCTATTTCTTTGCCCAGACTACTATATCCATCAGCATAAGCAGCCGCGAGGCGGAGAAAATTATTGCGGTAATTATTGATGACCAGGTTGCGGATATGCTCATCAAAGTACACATCCGGATTATCCAAGCCTGTATAAAGGAACTTTTCCGTAATATTTCTTTTCAGAATATCAGGTCTCAGCGTACCATGCGTATAGCGATCATTGAGGGTTTTATCCGATTTTTTCAAAGGAACTACCCGATATGCCAGGCCTTCAACCCGGAAGAAATCCATAAGGTTGAGGTAATTGTCCGTTTGCATATTGTTGGCGAAATAAATGGGACGTTTCCAGCCATCCATAGCCACATTTTTGATCACATCCATAATGATGAGGTCTTTTCTCAGGATATAGGGATTGTCGGCTCTTCCCCTTGCCTTGAAATCCCAGATCATAACGGAATCAGCCAGGCTGGCTTCCTGTGCATTGAAGATCCCTTTTTTGACCAATTCAATCGGATCTAGTGGAAGAGCGATTTTTTGTGATTGAAAACCATTGATCACCAATCCTGCATCTCCCGTCAGATCTTTCTGATCTATACTCACCGGGATACCGGGAGTTCCATTTCTTTCCGAACGCATTTGATCGATGTACCAATCGGAAATCAATAGTTCCAGGTTAACCACACGTACATCTGTACGATAGCCCTCTACTTCCTGTATGTACCACAGCGGGAAGGTATCATTATCTCCACCGGTAAATAAGATGGCATTTTCTTCACAAGTATTCAGAAGGTTCTTGGCAAATTCGATATCGATATATCTTCCTTTGCGCGTATGATCATCCCAGTTCTGAGTCGCCATCAGGACAGGCGCGATCAGGGCAATGGCAGCAGCCACATAAAAGGATTTATTTCCCAGATGCTTCCTGAATACTTCCTGCAAGAATAAGAACCCCAGTCCAATCCACATACAAAAAGTCTGGAATGAACCGGCAAAAGAATAATCCCTTTCCCTTGGCTGGGCCGGATATTGATTGAGATAAACGATAATGGCAATGCCTGTAAAGAAGAAAAGAAGGCCGATTATACTCGCATCTTTTTTCGCTGCGATAAAATGCCAAACCATTCCCAGGAGGCCCAGAAAAAATGGAAGGAAGAAATAATGATTCTTGGCCTTATTATTTTTGCGCTCATAGATATAGCGACTGCTATCGGCAAATTCAAGGCCCGATTCCCATCTATCATCGCGAATATCACTTTCCCTTCCCACAAAATTCCAGAAGAAGTACCTCAGGTACATATGTCCGATCTGGTATTGAAAAAAGAAGCGAAGATCTTCGGCACGTGTGGGCTTATCGTCATAGGGGCTATTCGGATTTTGTCCTTTGTTTTTTACAAAGTTAGTATAGCCATAGGGCCCCATGGCATAACGATCCGTTTTATACATACGAGGAAAGAATACTACATTCTTATCTTCATATTGATATTCTGTTTTGGGGATATCTTCTACATATTTTCCTGAGCCATCCAGCAAGGTATATTTCATGCCGACTGTATCAGAAATCGGATAGCCTGTTGTGCGGTCAAACTTTACCTGTGCATTGTACATCGGTCCTCTGAGGAGGGGTCTGTCTCCGTATTGTTCCCGTTTCATGTAACTGAGGAAAGTGAAGACATTCTCCGGATTGTTCATGTCAACCGGAGGGTTGGCATTGGAACGGATGAAAATGATGGAATAGGAAGAAAAGCCGACCAGTATCATGACCGTAGAAAGCAGAACCGTATTCAGGATCACCTTCTTTTTAATCTGGCTATACACGATCAGGCCTACCAGTAAAGCAAAAATGATCATGGCGAATACCGTAGCTCCAGTTCCCATGGCCATTCCCAATCCACCCGTATCTACTCCTGCTCTGGTCTGGGTCCCGGTAAAGAGCAGCTCCATATCAGCAGCCAGGCTGATCATGGTTTGCAAAATTCCATATTGAATGAAAGCCAGAATTCCGGTTGAAATGGCTAGGGTAGCCATGATTCCTTTCCAGTTGAATTCATATTTGCGGAAAAAATAAACGAGTGCGAGAGCTGGAATAGTCAGCAAATTGAGCAAATGGACTCCAGTTGAAAGGCCCATCACATAGGCGATCAGGATGATGTATTTCAAATGATCGGCTTCGTCAGCCCTGGCTTCCCATTTAAACATCAACCAAACCACAATCGCTGTAAAGAATGAACTCAGGGCATAAACTTCTGCTTCTACTGCATTGAACCAAATAGAATCAGCGAAAATACAGCTCAATCCCGCAATAACTCCAGCACCCATGCCGCCCAGTATTTTTTCTTTCTCCGACCAACTACTTCTCTTCAATCCCTTTTTCGCCAGCATCGTAACTGTCCAGCAGGTAAACAATGCCGTAAACGCACTTGCCAGCACACTCAACAAATTGACCATAAAAGCAATGGTCTCCGGATTGGGGGCCAACATAGCCAATATCCTCCCCAACAATAAAAAGAGGGGAGCTCCCGGAGGGTGTGTTACTTCCAATTCATTTGAGCAGGCAATAAATTCCCCACAATCCCAAAAGCTGGCTGTAGGTGCTACGGTTGCCAGATATACCAGCAGTGCAACTAAAAACACACTCCAACCAACCAGGTTGTTTATCTTATTATAGTTCATTTGCGATGCGTGAAGCTATTTGTGCTGCGGCAAAGTCCAAATTTCACCGGGAACAAAGGTAATTAGATATACTCAATTCCTATTCCTTTCTGCTAAAAAAACCTCAATTCTCAGAATTAGCAGCAAAATAGGGTCAAGAATTTTCTCCTTTCGGAAAAGCTTACTTTATTGATACACCTCAGGGCTTCGCTCGTTCACTTTTTCTGGCCCTGAACACCCCTTTTAGATGGATTAGATATGGAACAATTAGGAAATATACTGGAAGCCCTTCGTTTTGCCGGAGATCAAATGAAGGATCAGAAGCTCAATACCGAAATGTCGGCCTTGCATCACGCCATAGAAACCGTAAATATCCTTTGGCATATAGGGAAAGTACAGGATCAAAGAATCCTGATGGCCGGAGCCTTGCATCAGGTTCCAAGGATACAGGAAGAGTTGAAAGCGGGAATAGAAGATATTTTTGGGACAGAAGTCTCTCAATATATTCAAGCAAGCCGAGATCCGGAAAGCTTGAAAACCCCTTATTTGGAACGCCTGAAACTCAAGAAAAATAAAAAGGATCAGGCCGGAAGGCAGATTTATCTGGCAGCCAGTGCGGCCTTACTTCGTCACCTCCGGGACCATACCGATCAGCTGGAGGATATTCGCAAAACCGAAGAAATGCAAAGCCGAAAATCCTACATCGCAGAATTTTCGGGTAGCTATACTGACTTAGAAAATTTCTTCAATCAATTGATGGGTGAAGAAATTTCTGACTAGTTCTGATAAGTTTCCAGTAATTCTTTAAATCTTTCCTGAGTCTTGTAAGGCCTGAAAGCAGGATCCTTATCCAATTCAATGGTTGGATAATCATTTTCCAGGGCCAGTTCGATATTCTTATAGAAAAGAACATCTTGTTGCTGCCTTGCATAGATCTTGGCCAGGAAGCCATAGCGGATTCCGGTCGCAGGTCCCAGGTCCAGGGCCTTTTCTATATCCGTAACAGCATCGGCATAATCCTCTTGCATAGCTCTGATAAATCCGCGGTTGTAGTAAGCACCACTCAAAGACGGATTATATTCTATTGCCTGCGAGTAATCCCGGAAGGCTCTGCGGTAATCTCCTGCTTTTCTGGCGAGGTTTCCCCGATTATTAAAAGCAGCCGCATTTCTCGGATTTAGTTCTATCGAATAGTTATAATCCGCGAGGGCTTTATCATATTTTTCCATTTCAAAATACAGTTCCCCTCTCCGATTGTAAGCTTCAGAGTATTTGGGGTCAAGAGAAATGGCAGCGTCAAACTCTCCCAATGCGAGGTCATAGTTTTGACGGTTCATATAGAGGATTCCCTTACTTAGGAAAATCTCGGGATTATTGGGCTCTAGGGCGAGAGCCGTTTCAAAATCTTCTTCTGCCTTTTTGATCTTACCCATGTCCTGATAAAGCAAGGCTCTTTCAGAATAAAAACGGGCAGAGTCCGGATAGGCTCTTAAGAGAGAGTTGAAGTCTAATAGTGCATCATTGAGATTGTTCAATTTTGCATTGGCTTTTCCTCTGTAGAAATAAATAATTTCATCTTCAGGAGGACTCAACTGAACGGCCCGGTTAAAGTCGGCCAATGCATGTTTGAGGTCTTTCAACTCATAATAGTAATTGGCACGATGGTAATAGATATCCGCGCGTGTTGAATCCAGGGCTAAAGCCTGAGAGTATAATTTCACAACCTCTCCCCCATCGATATGATCTTTGTACATATCTGCGAGGTAGGTATAAGCTTCTATTTGACGGGTATCATTTCCAACAGCAGACTCCATATCCTGTATAGCTCTGCGCTGGTTATTTCTCTCACGATAGATCACTCCTCTATGGAAGTAAGCATCTCCTAATTCATTTTCCAGGAGAATCGCACGATTAAAATCTCTGAGTGCATCTCCATTTCTATTCATCGCTTTTTTCACAAGGCCTCGATACATATAGGCTTCTGCGAAAGTTGAATTATACCGAATCGCTTCATTCAGGTTATCGAGGGACTCCTCATATTGCTCTTTTTTGAAAAAGAGGATTCCTCTGTGAAGATAAATCTCATCATTTTGTGGATTGATCTTGAGGGCATTTTCGAAATCAGATAAGGCTAATTCTCCTTCATCCTTTCCAATATATGCTTTCCCACGCTCTATATAAGCAGCTGAATAGGAAGGCCTCAATTGGAGAATTCTACCAAAATCCTCAATAGCTCTATCCAGAGATCCGGATTTTGTATAGGCAATCCCTCTATCCAATCTGGCTTCCACCAGATTTTCACGAAGTTGAAGGGCTTCAGAAAAATCCCTAATAGCCAGGCTATGGTTTCCTACTTCGCTATAAACTTTCCCTCTTCTATGATAAGCTTCCGCTGAAGGGTCGCTCTCAATTATTTGTGTGTAGGCATTGATTGCCCGATTATTTGAACCTCTTTCTGCCAGTAGATCTCCTTCAAACAATTTCGCAGCAGTGAAGTCAGACTGATATTGCAAAGCTCTCGCCATGTCAGCTCTCGCTTCTTCATCATTGCCCAGTTTCTGATGCAGCATCCCTCTATGGTAATAACTTTGCGCATAAGAAGGATTCGCTTCGATAGCTAAATCATAATCTTTCATCGCTCGGCTAAACTGCTGGAGGTCGATGTAGACTTCGGCACGATTTACGAAGACCGGGGCAAAGTTGGCATCCAAATCCAATACTTTCCCAAAATCACGAAGCGCACGATTGTACTGCTCACGGTCCGCATATAAAATCCCTCTGCTCATCAGCACATGAATGTTTTCTGGTTCCTGATCGAGGACATGGTTATAGTCTTCCAGGGCTCTTGGGAATTCTCCCATTTGAGCCAGGACTTTTCCTCTTTCAAAATATGCCTTGGTATCAGCTGGATTTTGAGCAATTAGATTATCATAATTCCCAACTGCCTTTTCGTATTGAGCGGACTCTATATAGCATTTGGTTAAAAGGGCACTAACACTAGAGCTTTGCAGCTCATTTTCTGGCTTTATCCGGGTCAGGTAGCGTTCGGCTTCCGGATAATTTTCACGACCCATCTGAGCATAAGAAAGTGCCCAGTAGAGAATATTTTCCAGACTTTTACTTGCAAGCACGGGATCAGATTCGATCAAATCTGCGGAGATGGTAGTCTGTCCAACATTTCCATCCATAAAGAGATTTTCTCCTTGTTTGCTGGTCGTGAAGTAATTTAGGGTAAAATCATTATTCGCTTCATATTCCCCCCATACTACCAGATTCGCATTCCAGTTTTTACCCAGTTTTTGTGCGACAGACTGAATTTCACTACAATCCAATACATCGACGAAACGAGAATCAACCGGAACGTTTTCTTCTCCATTGAGTGTTTTGAAACGTGCTCGCAAACTTTCGACAAATACATTATCTCCCTGTTCACAGCTTTGGACATTATAGGAAGGCAGCATGAGAACGTGGTAGGAACCATCATTAGCAGCAAAAATTCCTTCTTCTTTCGGTCCAAAAATATCTCCTCCGAAAATAAACATCGCCCCTGCAAGAGAAGCAGCTACCAAGCCACCAAGAATTCCCAGGGTACGTACCCGTTTTTTCCGGGTTTTCTGAACCATCAATTCCTGATCTTTAGGAATTGCGGAACTAATGTCTTTATTAACTCGATTTTTGACCGGTCGCTTCCTATTGGAAGGCCTGCCGGAATCTTCTCTCCTTGCGGGAGTAGGTCTTCTTTTCTGAGGATTGGGTTGAGGCTTCTGAACCTCTGCTGGTACCGGGCTACTCAAAACAGGCTCTACTTCCTGTACTTCTTCCTCTATCTCCCCATATCCTAGCTCTTCCCTTTCCAGTCTCTCATTGACGGGTTCAAATTCTCTTTCGAGGATAGATTCTGATATGAGTTCAACTTCTTCTTTGCCGTTTACCGGTTGGAAGACATTGACTTCTTGTTCCTCTGCTTTGGGTTCCTCAGCGAGGAAGGATTTTAATTTTTCTTTATCGGCTTCTATATCCTTATCAGGGAATTGTTCCTGAATGCTGTATTCACCGAACGGAATCTTTTCTTCCTCTTCTATCTCAGCCTCTGCTTCTTCTTCGGAAACCGGCTCTTCGATTGCTTCTTCTCTAGTTTCCTCTTCCTCTGCAACAATTTCAAGTTCAGCTTCTTCTTCGGAAACCGGTTCTTCGATTGCTTCTTCTGTAGTTTCCTCTTCCTCTGCAACAATTTCAAGTTCAGCTTCTTCTTCGGAAACCGGTTCTTCGATTGTTTCTTCTGTAGTTTCCTCTTCCTCTGCTACTATTTCTGCTTCGGCTTCTTCTTCGGAAACCGGCTCTTCGATAACTTCTTCTGTAGTTTCCTCTTCCTCTGCTACGATTTCAGCTTCAGCTTCTTCTTCGGAAACCGGCTCTTCGATAACTTCTTCTGTAGTTTCCTCTTCCTCTGCTACTATTTCTGCTTCGGCTTCTTCTTCTGAAACCGGCTCTTCGATAACTTCTTCGGCAGTCTCCTCTTCCTCTGCTACTATCTCAAGTTCAGCTTCTTCTTCTGAAACCGGTTCTTCGATTGCTTCTTCAGCAGTCTCTTCTTCTTTCGCTACTATTTCTGCTGCTTCTTCTGAAACGGGTTCTTCGATTGCTTCTTCAACAATCTCCTCTTCTTCTGCTACGATCTCAGCTTCAGCTTCTTCTTCCGAAACTGGCTCTTCGATAACTTCTTCGGCAGTCTCCTCTTCCTCTGCTACTATCTCAAGTTCAGCTTCTTCTTCCGAAACTGGCTCTTCAATAACTTCTTCGGCAGTCTCCTCTTCTTCTGCTACTATCTCAAGTTCAGCTTCTTCTTCTGAAACCGGTTCTTCGATTGCTTCTTCAGCAGTCTCTTCTTCTTCCGCTACTATTTCTGCTTCGGCTTCTGAAACGAGTTCTTCGATTGCTTCTTCAGCAGTCTCCTCTTCTTCCGCTACTATTTCTGCTTCGGCTTCTTCTGTAGTTTCCTCTTCCGCCACTACTTCTTCCGCTTCTGTCTCTTCTTCTGAAACAACTTCCTCAACTGCTTCTTCTGTAGTTTCCTCTTCTTCAGCTACTATTTCTGCTTCGGCTTCTTCTTCGGAAACCGGCTCTTCGATAACTTCTTCTGTAGTTTCCTCTTCCTCTGCTACTATTTCTGCTTCGGCTTCTTCTTCGGAAACCGACTCTTCGATAACTTCTTCTGTAGTTTCCTCTTCCTCTGCTACTATTTCTGCTTCAGCTTCTTCTTCCGAAACCGGCTCTTCGATAACTTCTTCTGTAGTTTCCTCTTCTTCCGCTACTATTTCTGCTTCGGCTTCTTCTTCCGAAACAACTTCCTCAATTGCTTCTTCATCAGTTTCCTCTTCTTCCGCTACTATTTCTGCTTCGGCTTCTTCTTCCGAAACAACTTCCTCAATTGCTTCTTCAGCAGTCTCCTCTTCTTCTGCTACGATCTCAGCCTCTGTTTCTTCTTCCGAAACCGGCTCTTCGATTACTTCTTCATCAGTCTCCTCTTCTTCCGCTACTATTTCTGCTTCAGCTTCTTCTTCCGAAACTGGTTCTTCGATCAACTCTTCTTCAGCCTTAGAATCTTCACTAGCTTCTACAGCTTCGGATTTTTCATTTCCTTTTTCTGTATCAGCTTCGGAAAGCTCTTCAACGGCTTTTGCATCCTCCAGGATTTCCTGATTCACCAAAGGATTTATTATTTCAGCTCCGTCCTCGATATGGGTTTCGATAGAGGGAGTTTCTAGCTTTTCATTTGTTATAGCCAGTGCCTCTTTCTCATCAGACTCAACAATCTCTCTGACATCCAGTTTGATCGTTGGCAAGCCCTTTTTAGAACTCTTCTGACGCTTGGCTCTTCGTTTTTTCCTGGCTTCCGATCTTTTATTCTTCTTGGAAGATTTAGATTTTTTCCTTCCTCCTATGTTTTCTTCCTCCTCCTCAGTTAATTCTTCCGTCTCTTCTTCCGAAACAATTTCTTCAACTGTTTCTTCTGTAGCTTCCTCTTCCGCTACTACTTCTTCCGCCTCGGCTTCCTCTTCTGAAACAACTTCCTCAACTGCTTCTTCTGTAGTTTCCTCTTCCTCTGCTACTATTTCTGCTTTGGCTTCTTCTTCCGAAACCGGCTCTTCGATAACTTCTTCTGTAGTTTCCTCTTCCTCTGCTACTATTTCTGCTTCGGCTTCTTCTTCCGAAACAACTTCTTCAACTGCTTCTTCAGCAGTCTCCTCTTCTTCCGCTACTATTTCAGCTTCGGCTTCTTCTTCCGAAACCGGCTCTTCGATAACTTCTTCTGTAGTTTCCTCTTCCTCTGCTACTATTTCTGCTTCGGCTTCTTCTTCCGAAACCGGCTCTTCGATAACTTCTTCTGTAGTTTCCTCTTCCTCTGCTACTATTTCTGCTTCGGCTTCTTCTTCCGAAACAACTTCTTCAACTGCTTCTTCAGCAGTCTCCTCTTCTTCCGCTACTATTTCAGCTTCGGCTTCTTCTTCCGAAACCGGCTCTTCGATAACTTCTTCAGTAGTCTCATCTTCCTCTGCTACTATTTCTGCTTCGGCTTCTTCTTCCGAAACCGGCTCTTCGATAACTTCTTCAGTAGTCTCATCTTCCTCTGCTACGATTTCAGCTTCCGTTTCTTCCTCCGAAACAACTTCTTCAACTGCTTCTTCAGCAGTCTCCTCTTCTTCCGCTACTATTTCTGCTTCGGCTTCTGAAACGGGTTCTTCGATTGCTTCTTCATCAGTCTCCTCTTCTTCCGCTACTATTTCTGCTTCGGATTCTTCTTCCGAAACCGGCTCTTCGATAACTTCTTCAGTAGTCTCATCTTCCTCTGCTACGATTTCAGCTTCCGTTTCTTCCTCCGAAACAACTTCTTCAACTGCTGCTTCTGTAGCTTCCTCTTCTTCTGCTACTATTTCTGCTTCGCTTGTTTCTTCTGAAACAACTTCCTCTCTTACCTCTTCTGTAGATTCAGCTTTTTCCGCTAAATCCTCAATTTTTGCATCATCAGACTCAATCTCACTTATTTCTTCAATTGTATCTAATGTTTCTGCGATTACATGATCCTGCACATCTATTGCCCTCTCTTGCTCTTTCCAGCTAGAACTGGAAGCATCTTCCTTTTCAATCTCCTTCAACAGACGTCCAATAGGATCTTCATGGGAAAGTTTTACCAGGTAGGAATCAATTTCATCCTTCTCTGCTCCTGGAATGAGTAATGGGCTACGCAAACGCCAGCCCAAATTTTTAAACTTGTCCTTTCTATAATAAAACCCATATGCACCCGGATTTGGTAAATCATTTCCATTCCAGGGTCCATACTGGTAACTAAAGTCTACTTCGTGTCGGGATATTTCTATTTTTAGAATACTGTCCAATCCTAATACCGAATCTTTTACAGATTTCCCCCTCAACATTTGAAGATAAAATGCCTCGACTATCGTAGGAGAAAGTCGTGCATCCTTAATAGAAAATACAGCTGGCACGCCGGCTGCATGGATCTGGTGGATCAGCTTGGGATCATTAATCCCACTTAAAAATAGAAACTGAATTTTGGGAAATTCTTTGAGGCTATTTCCAAACTCCTCAAAGCTATATGACTGCTGGTCGGATCTCGATCTAAAAAGCAAATGGCTCTCATCTTGCAATTCTCCGATGAGGTGAATTCCAACCACTTCTCTTCTGTTGTTCTTGTTTGCAAGAACATCCTCCAGGTACAGTTTAGAGCCAGGTCTGGCCTGTAAGACTTCGCATCCTCCATTATCTATCCAATATTGAAGAACCCTAAGTATGTCATCGCAATGTTGAGCAGGGTCTAATCGTCTCTTCCCCTCCTCACTTGCTAATGTACAGGCAAGAAAAATGTGCGGTTTAAATCTAGCTGGCATAAGTAATTCTGCAGAATTTAGCCGAATACAAAAAAAATACTACGTACTCGTGAATCCAAGAGTTCAGGCCTAAATGGTTATTACAGACGTTAGTTCAGCCTGAACAAAGCCATAAACAATTTTATAACCCCTTTAAATCTGTTCAAAGACGAAAAAAAAGTCCCTATTTCTAGGACTTGATCTATGCCGAGAAAGTCATCTTTGATCAGCTTTATTTCAAAATAACAAAATAAAAGGATAAGCGACTGCTTCCAAGTCAGGAAATAATTCCAGGCCTGAAAAAAGCATATTTTCGCTTATCAAGCACGTGAATAAATAGAAAAAGCTTTCTTTTACCCTTAATTTACAGAAATTGGCGTGAGAATTGGGAAAATCACCAACCTTTCGAGCCTTTTTGTATCTTTATCATCCAGACGGAAAAATTCCCGTAAAGGCTCTTAGTGAAAATACGCTCCTTTCGAGACTTTTAGTATTTTTCCCCATCTAGTTAATTGTATATAAATCATTTCTCAAACACAATATGGCTAAAGCTAAGACGACTAAACCCAAGGTGGTTGTGCCTGAGTGGGTTCAGGATATTCAAAGAAAGTACCTATCTCAAAATGTATCTCAATTTATCCTTCACGGAAACATCAATGACTATGTGAGGGTCAATCGCGATAAAAAGAACAGTTACTATCTCATTAAAGATTTCCTCAATGAGGAACTCTTTAAGTACAAAGACATAGTAATTTATTATGATCGCGCAGCAGGGATAAGATTTAAGGACGATCGCACTTTTGGCGGAGACAGTAAAACCCGCAAAGAATTTGTATCAACCCTGAGACTCTTTGATGAGTTAACAGATAATAATTTTGCAGAATTGACCCGAAATCCTGCAAGATCATTTTTCACCCTGGATACCTATTTCAATCTCATGGTCAATCAGGACTTTATTGATGCCTGGTTTTCTGAGGTCGAAGCAAATCTTCAAAGTCCTTCTAATGTGGTAGAAACTGATGAGCCTGTCAAAGATGGAGACATCATTGACCGCTTTATCAAAATGACCCTGCCAGAATTTGATGAGGACGCCAAGAAAAGAAAAGGGGACCTGGAAACCCTCAAAGCCCGACTGGCGAAATTGAAAGCCAATCTCTCTAAGCCCAAGTCCATCGCATTTGTAATTGACTATGCAGAGACCCTCATTCCGATGACGGAAAATTCCAGTTACCGTCCGGAAGAACATATGCTGCTGGTCTTCATGCAAAAGTGGGCCAAGGAAAAGAAATTCCTGGATGCTGATATGACGATTGTGGTCATGACGGAAAACCTCATGAACCTCAATGCGCAGTATATTCGCAATCCTTTTACTTTTGACGTATCCCTCCCCTATCCTAAAGAGGAAGATCGTCTGGTATTCATCAAGGATTTCTACAAAAATCACAAAGACAGCAAAAAGCATTTTGAAATGAATGCGGAGGTCTTTGCGAAAAATACAGCAGGTCTTAGCCTCGTTCAGCTGAATACGATCATGAATGAGGCAGCTCGAAACAAGATCAAATTCACGAATGAAGAGCTGACAGAACAGAAGAAGGAAATGATCGAGCAGGAAGCGGGGGGCTTGTTGGAGTTTGTTGAGACCAAATACAGCTTGAAAAATGTGGCCGGTCATACGCAGGCGAAAAAGCATCTCCTTGATGCGGCCAATGCCTTGAAAAATGGCAGGTCCGATGTGATGCCAATGGGGTATCTGATCTCAGGGCCCGTAGGTACGGGTAAGACCTTTATGATTAGCGTTTTTGCCAATGATATAGGAGTACCAATGGTCATGCTCAAAAACTTCAGGGGTATGTACGTTGGTCAGTCAGAAGGCAACCTCCAAAAGGTGTTGAAAATTCTGAAAGCCATGGCTCCTGTAGCCGTAATGATTGATGAAGCCGATGCTTATTTGGGCAATCGGTCCAATTCCGGAGGTAGTGGAGTAAACAGCCGGATCTTCTCTATGTTGGCCAGTTTCATGTCTAACTCAGAAAATAGAGGAAAGGTCATCTGGTTCCTGGTAACTGCGAGGCCCGACCTTATGCCAGTTGACTTTAAACGCCAGGGTCGTGCAGAAGAACATATCGGACTTTTCTACCCTGAATCAATTGAAGACAAGCGTGAGCTTCTGGATGTCATGTTGAAAAAGACAGGACTTAGTTATTTGAACATGGACGAATTTGATGAGGACTTCTTTGAGGATATTCCGATCAAGTCCGGTGCGGATATGGAGGCAGCTCTGACCCGTGCGAAATTCAAAGCAGCCAGTTTAGGACTGGATAAAGTAAATGTGGATATCATTGCGCAGGTTTTCCATGACTTCCTGCCACCTACTTATCCGGAAGAAATTGAGCTGATGACATATGCTGCAGTATTGGAGTGTACTTCGAAAGAATTGCTTCCACCAAAGTTCAGAGAAATGTCTCGTGAAGATGTTTTGATGACCGTACAGGATTTGCAGTCTAGAATTCGATAAAAAAAGAATTAAGCATAAAAAAAGCAGTGTCCTTTCTAATGACACTGCTTTTTTATTTTTTAAAATCCTGTCATCCCGACCTTGCGGAGGGACCTCAATTACTTTATTAAATAATCAGCAGGAATCACAGAAAACCAGGATGGCTAGTTTCTTTGTAGATGGTTCGGTCTCGCACACCCTGACAATAATTCACTTACCATTACGATGAAGAGTATTCAGGAATTCCAGAACTCCCAGGATTTCTCAGCCTGACCGATCAGCATATCAATTCCGTTTTTACTTCGGGCTCCATGCTTGGCAGCAGCCCTCATAAATGAGGTTTCTTCCGGATTGTATATGAGGTCGTATGCCCAGTGTTTCTCGCTGAGTTTATGGTAGGGGAAAGTCGGGCATCCCTCTGTATTGGGGTACATACCCAGAGGAGTTGAATTGATGATCAAAGGGAATTTTTCGATCTCCAAACTCTCTAACTCAGGATATGAGAGATGATTTGCAGATCGCGGATTGCGAGTGGCGATTCTGATATTTTTTACGCCCAGTTTTTCTTCCAGTACATAGATAACCGCTCGGGTCGCCCCTCCATTTCCTAAAATGATGGCCCCCGATATTTCGGCTCCCTTTGTAAAATCCAGCAAAGAGTTCCAAAAGCCGTAGATATCCGAATTGAATCCGATGAGCTTGCCATCTTCAAATTTGATGGTATTGACAGCCTGGATAGCAGCAGCCTCGGGTGCCAATTCATCCAAAAAAGGAATAACGGCTGCTTTATAGGGTATCGTAACATTCAAACCCCTCAGATGAGGTGTTTTCTTCAACTTTTCAAATTCTCCAATCTCAGCCAGTTCATATAACTCATAGGCTGCATCAATGTCTTGAGCTTCAAATTTTTTACTGAAGTACTTTTTCGAAAAACTGTGACCCAGTTTTTCCCCAATCAATCCAAATTGTCGAAACATAGCTCAGGTCTTAATTCCTTAAAAACAATTAAGGCGCTGATCGCGATCAGCGCCTTAAGACATTAAAAAAAGGGAACCGCCACAGTTCCCTTTTCATGTTCGAAAACATGTATCCAAGTAGTTGCACGGATTTACTCGTTTCCAGCTGACTCGAAATCGTATGTCAATGTAAAGCGCAATGTGTTTTGCAGCGGGTGATTTTGCTGCAGAGGCGCCAGGTAAGCAAAGTGCAAACCAAATACATTGTAACGGATGCCAGCTCCAAGGGTGATGAATTTTCTATTACCCTTTTCTGCATCTTCGTAGAAGAAACCTGCTCTCGCGGCAAAAATCTCGCGATACCAGTATTCAAATCCTACAGATGTATTAAATTCAGAGATCTCCTCTCCAAAACCTCCTTCTGCATCTCCGAAGCTTCCAAAGATCCCACTCAGCAGTGCTTTGTCAGATCTTCCACCTTCAGAAGGTACCAATAATTTATTGAAATCATTGGTAAAGGTAATAGAGTTATAGTCATCAACCAAAAATTTAAAGGCATATCCTAATCTCATGTTGATCGGGATGAAGTCTTTATTGGCAGTAGATGCTGAATATGAGACCTTAGGTCCAATGTTAGAAATGTTGATTCCACTCGAGAAACGAACAGGAATCGGGCCATTTCCGCCATTCATTTTAAAATCTTTTTTGTACGCAAAAGCGATATCTCCCGCAGCTGAATTCACAGGCTTTGCATCTGCAGTTGGCACATTGTTGTTAGAAGCCAGCTCACTGTGGATAAAGCGAAGAGAGATAGAACCGGAAAGATCGCCAGTCAATGGCAGTGCATAAGCAAGGTCGAGCGCGAACTCATTGGGTTTACCACTTCCGGTTGGCTGCCCCAGGTTATCTGTAAACTGAATTTCTCCTAAAGAGAAATAGCGAAGAGATGCTCCAACAACTCCTTTTCCTCCTGTATTGAAATAGCCTGAAAGGTACATCAGGTTGATGTCTGGAATTCCCAAAGCTCTCAACCAAGGAGAGTAAGACATCGCAAAACCCATGCGTTTGTCCAAAAATGCAAGTTGTGCAGGATTCCAATGCATGGCGTTTGCATCATCCGCAATGGCTACCCCAGCTTCACCCATACCTCCACTGCGGGAATCAGGGGCCACCAGCAAAAACGGAACAGCAGTAGTGATCGTTTTCGTGGTTCTCTCAGCACCGGTAGTAGGATTTTGGGCTAAAACTCTATTTGAAAACCCAAGCAGGATCCCCAAGCAAGCTATTAGAATGAATGATTTCCTCATAATAAATAAGTGCTACCTAAAAAAAATAATTTGATGTTCAATTGTAGCAATTATCTCATAGGCAAACAGTTTACTAGCTGGAATATTTATAAATGTAATATAATTTTTGCTTCTCAAGCGAAGCAAGAATCAGTGAAACCTTACTTTAGATTTGGAACAAATATAAACCTTTTCCCAAAAAATCAACATTGATGTGGACAATTTTGTATTTAATAACGCAATTGCTCAAGAAAAAGCTGCGGGGGCAAAAATTTTTACCCTATCCCCTACTTAGCTAAATACGTAGATCCACTCCTATTTAAAAGAATAGGCCTGAATTTAGGTCTCTTTCTTTCCTGGGTTTGAGGCTATTTCCGTAAAAGAACCATTTTATTTACCGTACTGATCTCTTTTCCATTTTCGGCATTTCTCAAATTCACCCGGTAAATATAGATTCCATCGGCAATTTGAGTTCCCTGGTCAGAACGCCCATCCCAGCTCAACTCTTTGTAGTAGTTACCGCTGGCCTGGAAGTCTGCAGTCAGTACTTTCACCAATTGACCCTGAGTATTTAAAATCTCAATCTCCAGTTCCAGATTTTGTCCCGCCTGATTATGTCCGATCTGGAAGCGGGTTTCGTCTATAAAAGGATTGGGATAATTGAGAATTTGGTCCAGGGCCATTACGGCATTATCTGAAACAATAAAGCTGGTCGTCGCTTCAGCAGCATTATTGGCCACATCCCAAACACGGATGCGAAGCTTATGCTCCCCTATAGCCAAATCTCTCAACTGATATTCGACACTTCCCTTTTTGTAGTTATTGATCTCAGCTTCGTAAAATTCATTCAAAATGACGACCTGTGATTCATCTTCATCCAAAACCGCCGTGATCTCATGACCGATACCACTTCCCACCGTATTGATTCCATTCTCGTCAAATATGCGTGCAAAGATTTTGGGATCTTTATCTGTGATTCCTCCATTTACCCAACTGGTATCATTGATGAAGAGCTCAACCGAAGGACCTTGGTCGTCATTGATTGCATTTGCATCGGTTCCTCCCACATAAAAATTGTCATAACATCCTGATCCGTCTATGCTGTCATTGAAAAAATAAACGCGCATGTTTCCAGTTCCATCCTCATAAGAGACATCGATAGGTACAACAAATTCGAATTCAAATTCTCCATCTTCCACAGTCGTCTTTCCACTAAAGATTCTATTCTTCTCCCAACGGAATGTATAATTGGAGAGTCTGGTGGTGAAACGGCTTGGTTTATCAAATACTGTCACATCCATATCTCCAGAGGCATTGATTTGTGCAGTTCCCAGTTCATTTTCCAATACCCCTTTGATGCTTACTTTGGAAAGGGACTTCAAGGAATCTGCTACACCAGGTACTACCTGGCTGCCATTGATCTCTGTGATCCTTGCTTTGAGTTTTGGATAATTTAAAAGAAGTCCGGGATCTCCGAGAAGGGTAAAGTTTCTGGAATTGATGTTTGCCAGATTTCCCCTGACGAAAGTGGCATTTTTCGTCCGCATCATGATTTCTCCCATGGCAGGCATTCTTCCTTTATCCTGATCAAAAGTGAAGGAGTTACGGTAAAAATTTGCATTGAGGGTTTGGTTGGGAGTAGAGTAAACCAAACGCACTGTGGTAAAGAGTGCAATAGCCCCTACATCTTCCATCATCGTCATGATTTCCGCTCCTGATCTTTTCTCCGGATTGTCATAGCGCCCAAACTCACATGTTGCTGTGATGACAGCAGGGAGCTTGTTCACATTCTTCATCTTGATAAGATCCGGGTTTTCCAATATCCTCGAATTGGACCAACCCTGTTCCCCTCCATGACCGGTATAATTCACGATCAATGCCCCTTTATCCAAACCATCTAACAAGGCTTGTCTCCCTTCCGGGAAACGAGTAACTCCTGCTGTGGTGATCATCTCGTAATTATCCATATAGATTTTTTCGAGATGGGTACAGGCATTGGCATCATTGATCTGGCTGCTGTAGCCATTTGCCTGACGAACGTGCGTATTACCTTCGCCTTCTTTGTGATCAGCCACTAACATGATACGACTTCGCCATTCTCCCCTGCCGATTCCATCCGGATCCGTAGCGTACTGAATGATCTTGTCTACAATGATCTGGGCCTGTTCTTTATTTTCTATGGGCAAACGACCAATGGGAATGTCTATCGTATTTACATCAAAACGAACATCTCCATTTATTCCGGATGCTTCTCCCCAAAAACCTTCATCATCTTCCATGATGACAAAGAAGTCATCACTGGTGTAAGAAGAAGTAGGATCCCAGGAATCCCGACTTTGGTAAGTCGGCAGGTAATTGGTAGAAGCGTTTATATTCTGGTTGACATTTTTATAGATATAGGTTCCATCTCCAAACATATTGACGAAGCCCGGAGAAATCCCTCCTGAACGCACCCAAAACATTCGGATAAAATCCCGTATGGCAGTTACGTCCTGCTTTCCACTGGAAAATTCGTTGTATATCTTTTGGACGGTAGTAACCAATGTACTTCTTCCATAATGGGTATTATGGAATTGGGCTAATCTTTCTGCTTCCGATAGAAAAGCAGGATTGGTGATAATTATATAATCTACCAATGGACTTCCATGGAGGTCCTGATTATCGATTCGTTCCGCAGCAATGGGTTCATGCGTTGTAGTTGAAAAAGCAACATAATTCCTGATCCCTTCTGCAGATGCTCCAAACGAAAGTGTATTTCCATTGGCAGTAAATGCTTGTGCTTTTACTGAAGTCGGATCACTAATGTTCCACACCTGATAGGCTGAACCACTATTTGCAATAGAGATATCCGCAATCTGTCCGGCTCCCATCGCATCATCTACGACTGAGAAATGATACATGACCGAATTGCCAGCATCCAGCTCTTTATCATAATCTATTTCAAACCAATCCAGCCAACCTTCAGATCGACTAGAACTCCCTTTATTATAAAAAAGTTCGATGCGCAATGAATCATCATCCGATATAGCGGAAGGAGGGATGACCAGGGAAGCAGCTCTTGACCAATAATGACGGGCCTGATAGTTTCCGATATTGGTTGCCGCCAAATTGACCGTAGAATAGGTATCTCCTTTTGCTTTCACTTGAAAAGAAGAGGCTACATCAGAACGGGCAGAAACTCTTAATGAAACTCGAATGTCTCCGCCGCTTTTCGCGTCGGGCATATAGAAGGAAAAAACACGGCTGGTTGCCAGGTCAAATTTCTCCCCTAACCAAACCCGACCGGATTTAATGAGATTTTCTTTTTCTACCTCATGGTAGTCCATTCCTCTTGAAGCAGGATTGAGGATCGTGGGATTGCTTAGGGATGCGAGTTCTTCTATACGCTTACCCTCTGTTTCACCAATTCTCAGAAAATAGAAATTGGTATCAGAATAGGTATGAAATTTATGCTGAAAACGTTCGGCTTCGGAATTGTAGGCATAGGTATGTGGACCTTCGCCATAAAAAAGCACATGATCCTGTCCACTGAAACTACCATCATCTTCCCCCACAACGCGAATTGCATTTTCTACCAGGTCATCATGTCGATATGCGCTATTGCTCTGGGGAAGAATGCTTCCTCCATTTCCATAAATCTGAATATTTCGAGGATTTATACTGGAAAGGTTTATTCCCAAATCAGAGAAAAAATCTGCGTCAAGCTTATATATGCCTGTTTCGGTTAGTGCAATTTTGTACCAGGTACCATCCTTAAGTACAGAGTTTGCAGCATAGTCCTGAGCAGACAGATGCAGTCCGCCCAGAATAAGGCCAATAATAAGTAAAGACAGTTTTCGCATAATCAAAGGGTCTGCATGGGTAATGGTCCCAAATAAGAAAAAATCTCAGAGATAGCGTGGGTAAAAATAACGCACTAATATACTAATATTCCCAAAGCCTAATATGTAAAGCAGCCGACTTTGTAAAGCGCTCAGGAAAGAATCCACACAAAACAACAGGTAATAAATTATCCAATTTTGCGTAGTAAAACATTCTGAATATCCATAGCTTTAACCCCTGAAGAAAATTATTTGTTTGATTCCTTTTCAAGACTTATATGAAACTCATTCGTTTGCTTTGCCCTTTCGTTCTTTTCACACTCTTTTCTTTTTCTATCCAGGCTCAGGACACAAAGCTCCAAACAGTTCAGGATGAAGAACTGGAGGAACTCCCTCAAAACCTTGAAGCAGAAGAAGAGGCAATGATTTTAGAGAGAATCAAAGCTCGTCAGGAAAGCGCGAGAAATGAGATCAAAAAGGAGATCACTCAATTAGAGAAAGGGAAAATTCAGACTGATGAGCACCTCTTTTATCTAGAGAATCAATTTCAAAAATCCAGTACCGAGTACAACCTCCAAAGCAGGGAATTGCAGCAGTTACAATTGAAAAGAACAAAGCTGCTCAAAGAGATCAGTCAACTCCTGATGGATGACAATACTGAAGAGGAAGATTGGGAAGAAGCTCCCATAGAGGATTCAGAAAAAGTAAGGGCTTTAAATGAGCGGATCAGAAAGCTGGATACCCAAATAGCAGTAATGGAGCTTGCTATCCCACAACAAATTGAAGAACTCGAAGAGCTTGAATCGAATATTGAGGAAAATAATGAATATGCAGACCAGCTGAGAATCCTTGAGCAATCCAATAAGGATTTGCTTAAGAAACTCGAAAAATAGTTTAGCTGACAAAATCATACAGGCCTTGTATCTCAGGATGCAAGGCCTTTTTGTATATTCGGCTCCATGGATAGGCTGCTAACATGGATCTCCTTTATTTCTTTAGGAATAGTCTTCTGTCTTTTCCCTACGCATAGCTCGGCTCAGCAACACAATGGGGAAATCTATCGGACTTTGCTACAGGAAATTGAATCTCTGCATCCCCAGTCTTTTAAATCTATCGAGGGAAGATATTTCAAAGATTATTTACCTAAGCTTATGGTCGATAGTACTGAGCAGGATGTCCTGCAAATCAATGGTTTTAGCATCTTATACAACCCTTTAGGCAAAGGAAGCTACCTTCGAGATATACAGATTCCGATAAACATAAGTGGACAGGAAAGAAATCTGGTGTATCAGGACACCCTTTCCGGTAAAACTTTGCGGAAGATAATCAGGAAGAGTCCGGAGGTATTCAAAGGCGAAGATCCCACTACATTTAGTCGCTGGATAAAGCCTGCCGCCATGATTTCTGGCAGTGTTTTAGGAATTATTGGCCTCTTTTTTATCAGAAGTGGATAAATTGCAGGCGAAAATGAAATAAAAGAATTTGAAGGAAGCCTCACACATATCCAGATTTTCTGCTTTTATAGCTGCTATGGCAGTCCTAAGTCTATTTTGGGCGACTTGTGCCAAGCCTATTTCTCCTACAGGTGGCCCCCGAGATGAAGTCGCTCCCAAGGTGAGTAAAACCGTCCCGGAAAATCAATCCCTGAATTTTGAGGGCAAAGAAATCAAAATACTTTTTGATGAAGCCGTTCGTGCACCGACTTTCGACAAGGAAATATTTATCTCCCCTTTAGTCAAAAGACCCAAGATCATCCGTAGTGATAATGCAAAAAGGATCACGATTAAATTTGTCGAAGATCTTCGGCCTGCAACCACCTATGTTATCACCCTTACAGGGGTGAAAGACAATACGGAAGGAAATGAAATTGCGGAAGCTTTTACCCTGGCATTCAGCACAGGGGATCAGCTGGACAGCATGGAGATCAAGGGGAAAATTCTGAGTCCTGTCGCGGGAACTGGAGAAAAAGAAATGAAAGTACTCCTTTTCGATGCGGATAGTATCAAGGACAATGATTTTCTGGGAATACGTCCTGCCTATGTGAGCAAAGCGAATGAGGAAGGGATATTTGAATTCAAATATTTGCGGAATGCTCCGTATCGAATTTTGGGATTGAATGACGCCGACCAAAGCAATACCTATAGTCAACCTTCCGAGAAGGTAGCAATCATGGAGGATTCCTTACCCAGCTTCAACATCAAGGATACCACCAAAAGTCAAGAGACTATAAATACTCTGTATTCATTCCTCCCGGATGACAGCCCTCCTCAACTCAGGCGTTATCTGTGGACTCACCCTAATACACTGGCTCTGGTTGTGAGTGAAAACCTCCGACTGGATGCCATGAAGCTCTATCGCACAGATACACTCGGACAGGACAGCCTCGAATTGACCGATTATACCCTCTGGAGAAATAAGGCAGATAAAGAGCTGATCATCCATATGCCCATTGCTCAGGAAAATTATAGTCAACTGCATTTTAGTTCTGTTGAGGATAGTTTGGGAAATAGCATGGATAGTGTTTTGCTGGTTAATCCTAATAGAAATCGGGATCCGGAAAACCCTTTATTGAAAAAGCCGGAACTCAATCTGGAAAAAGAAGTCTGGGAACTCCTGCCCTATCGAAAAGTCTTTGAGGCAGATCGAAAATTCTTTGCCTTACGTGATACGGGCTCTGTAGATAGTTTGAGGAAAAGCTATCCCCTGGAATGGGAAGAAGACGGAATAAACATGTGGATTAAACCACCCAAAGATCTGGACCCGGAAAAAGCCTATCGTTTGGAAGTCGATGGTACATTTTTCGAGCAAAGTGATAGCACCCTGAGTGATAGTACCTATGGCTATACGATGAAATGGTTTGATAAGGAAGAGTATGGAACGATCAGTGGAAAGCTCGTTTTCAATGATAGCCTATATCGGGGTCCTGTGATTCTGCAGTTTATGGATAAAAACAAAGTTGTAAGAAGTCTGCAGGATACCGTTTTCAATTTCACCAATATTCCCAAAGGATCTTATACATTTCGCATCATAGCAGATGAGGATCAAAATGGTGTCTGGACACCTGGTTCTATCAATCCTCCTCGATTACCGGAAAAAATTTACCAGGATGCCAATGCCGTTTCCATACGGGAAAACTGGGATTTTGAAGATCATGAAGTCATCATGGGGATTGCTGTTCCCCCTCCACCGAAAGAAGAAACTGCTGAAGGTGCAACAGGTGCTCCGGGCGGTAGAACAAACCCTGGTGGAAGGCCTGGTAGTGGTTCGCGAATTCCGAATGGGAATAGAAACTAGCTCTCCTTGCCCTTTTTATCTAACATCGGATGGATAAAAACGGCTATTAGAATAATAAGAGCCCCTATATAAAAACCCAAATTCAAGTCTTTATCCTCTCTAAAAATCAACCAGGCAAGGATGATTCCATAGACAGGCTCGAGGTTCATCGAGAGCATGGTGATATAGGCCGAAAGATGCTTGAGGGATCGCATATTTAAGGTATAGGCCAAAGTGGTTCCCAGGAGGGAAAGGACAAGCAACCATATCCAATCCCAGCCATTGGGGAGGTAAGGCAAGTCCGGAAAGACTTGCATATAAAAAGGCATGAGTAGCGCAAGGAACAGAACGCCTGCCGCGAATTGAACCGCCGTAATGGAATAGACATCATGGTCTGCTACTGCCTGTTTATTTAGCACGCTCACCAAAGAAATCAACAAGGCTGAGATAAGCGCAAGTATAATTCCGAGGGCATATTTTTCTCCCGTAAATCCAAAAATCATCAGGATACCGCCGATAACAATCAATCCCAGCATGATTTCCAGACGGCGAATCTTTTTCTTGAAAAATATGGGTTCGATGAGTGAGGTGAAGAAAGCTACCGATGCCATGCAGGTAACGGCGATAGACGCATTGGCGTATTTGATGGACTCGAAAAAACACATCCAGTGCAAAGCCATGAGAATCCCTATTCCAGCATATCGGATCAGGGTCTTTTTCGGAAGGGAAAGGCATTTTTTGATCAGTCCGGGAAAGAAACATAAACTGATCAGGGTAATCAGCATTCTGTAAAACGTGATAGTAGTACCCGGCAAAGAAATGAGCTTACCCAGGATGGCTGCAAATCCAAAAAAGAGTATGGAAATGTGCATGTCCAGGTAAGCTCGCTGACGCTCAGTTAAGGCAAGTTTCATTGCCTTCAAAGGTAAAGTACCTCCGCGCCTAATTCAAGCAGCGGGCAATACTTGGAGCAGCCTGACGGCAACTCAAGTTCAGACCGATGCCATTTTTCCCCATTCTTTCCAGAATTTCAGGCCTCAATTCAAGATTACAACTTCCTTCGTATTGGTGAGTCCAATTGATCTGAATATCTTTTCGCTGGATTCCCGCTTTTGCAAGTTCCGCGTATTTATCTTCCAGAAGGTCCAAAAAGTAGCTGAGGTAATCAACAAATGGCTCGCCTTCTTCTCTCACCTTTTTAAGGCTCCAGAAATTGTTGGATTTGAGAATGTAGTGCTCATTGATCCCCAATATTTCTTCTATAGACTTTTCGAGGCCTTCTTCATGGATGATGCTTAGCTCCATCATGGTAAGACCCACTTCTGAATCCGATTCATTCAGCACATCTTTTCGGACAAAAGCAGATTCAAAATGCTGTTGTTCCAAAAGTTCTATGATCACTTTCTCTATATGAACCCTTTTCAAGGAACCGATCAGGATACTGTTTTTATCCCAGAAATAACTCCCTTTCAGGTATTTCCCATTGTTGATCCCGTTTCTGAGCAGGCTTCTCATATACTGGAAGGTCACAAAATTTGCGGTCCATACACTCCCATCATCAAAGCCAATAGTAACTTCGGCCTTCCCTGACATCATCTGCTCCCCCTCTCCTTCTCTTTCGATCCAGATATCTTCAATATCTACATGTCGAGCACTGGGCTTGAGATCTGCCTCTAAAAAGTCATCCCAGGCATCTCCTTTCCAACAGGTAATGCATGGCCGAATTCCATCTTCTCCCAGGCGCAACAAAGTCGCAGGATCAAGTGAAATGTCACAGCTTTCATCATCATAGGCACAATTTATCCATATAGATATATCCTTGCGCTCAATCCCTGTTTTCGCCAGTTTAGCATATTTCTCATCTATGATATCCAGAAAAGATTCCAGTTTATACCACTGGGGTTCTTCATTTTGTTCTTCTTCGAAAAACTTCAAAATAGATCGAGGCTCTTTAGCGGGAGCATGATCCATAATTTTACTCACTTTCTCGTGTTTGCCAGGATCGGTCCAAATTTCCAACCAATAATACGTTTTCATCAACAAGGAAGAATAAAAGTTTTGATTAACAATTCGAATTAGACGATAAATCGAATATTTTCAGAATTGATTATTCTTCATTCTTGACAAACAGCAATGTTAAGGGGAAATGGATTTATTACATTCTTTCGGAACAAAAATGACTGAGGAAGAAAACCATCTATCGCTAGAAGCCATGTACCGTAAAATTCTAATAATCAATTAGTTAATATAGACAGAACATAAAATGGGAGGAAAGCAGCTTCTGCAAGAATAGGTTTCTCTATTCCTTTTTAAGGACATTCCTATCAAGAAGGGAAGGCGGAAGATGTTTCAGAATCTCGTATTTTCTACTTACCCCCAATAAATATCTTTACCTAAAGGAGATTCGATAAGAGGTTTATTATTGGATTCTGATCCTGTATTCTTTGATCTTGACATTGCTGGCTTCATCCTGCACCTGTACTTTCAGGGTATAGCTTCCCGGAGCGGGTCGTTTTCTTCTGAAGTCGTGGGTAATGGTATTGCGTTTGAAATTATATTCGAAAAGCATCCATTCTCCATCCAGGGTGCAGTAGATATCTTCATGAGCTATGCCAGAGAAACTATCATCTACCCGCAAGACCAGATTTCTTTGAGAGCGTGATATGCTGCTTCCATTGCTAAAATTGACTGGCTCGATGATTGGAGCTGTACTATCCGCCATCAAGCTAAAAGATCCAAACTCCCGTGTACTGGCATATACATTATCATCTTCTCCCATAGTATTTCCGAGAAATTTCCATTCTCCTTTGACTTTATGGGCGACTACCAAATGGGTGCGGTCGATTTCCTCTCCTACTTTAAAACTTACCAGATAGGATTTGAATAAGGGTATCTCTTTATCTCCAACCTCATACACATCTCCATACATGCTAGAATTGCCCGGCTTTTTATTTACCTCCAGGTGCAGGGGTTCGAATACGGCATCATAGGGAAACAAAAGCTGAACCCCTTCGTGCTTGACAAGATTATTTTTATTCGGAAGAATCTCTTCCTGAAAGTTCATTTTCAGATCCAGTTTGCCAATATCATCACGGATGACTTTGGGATAGTCATATCGATTGAGAGGAAGTAGAAAGACCATTTTGCCCCCTTTTACATAGGCAGGCATGATGCGCTTACTTTCTCCATATTGGTTTTCGTAGATCAAACCCTCTTCATAACTTTTATGTGCACGGCTGGCAGTCAATCGGAGTACATTCCTTTTGACCTCATGACTTACTCGAGGACTTTGGTAGTAGCTTGGTTTTTGGGCTAAAGGATCGCTCTGATCTTTTTTCATTTTCCCCTGTACCGTAGTTGTATTTCCATGCAGATCATTCAGGACCAAACGAAATTCGTGAACCTGATCATCCTGTAATTCGATCATTCCTCTTCCCAGGTCGTAGATATTCGCAGGGAATTCATTGCCAAAGTCGAGATAGGCTTTTTCAAAACGCTGTCTCTTTTGCTGGTAGTATTGATAATCAATATGGAGATTGATGTATCTTTTTTCGTCAAAAGCGTATTTCCGCAAATCAAACTCATAGATCATTTCTCCATCGAGATACATACGCGCCCGATTGATTCCACAATGATTGCCAGCTGCATTCAGAAGATCATAGGCCCGGTATTCGATGCCTACTCTTCCTTTAACAGAAATGATGGAAGGAATCCGATAATTTCCATTGCTCCCTTCAGGCGTAAGAACCAGTTTTCTGAATTCTCCTCTTACACGTGAATCTGCATCTATGGGTTCAAAGGCTATATTCTGAACTATGGGTTTCTTTGTATCCGAAACATTGGGCTTGTACCAGGCCAGGGGATTCATGATTCTCTCCTCCGGATCTCTGATCTCAAAATGCAAATGAGGGCCAAAGGAGGAACCTGAGTTGCCACTATAGCCAATGAGCTCTCCTTTTTCCACCGTCAATTCATTCCTGCTCAGGTAAATTTCCTGGGTATATTCTTTACTTGTCATTTGCCGTTCGTAGGCATAGTCTTCCAGTTCATCATTGAAGCGGGACATATGGCCAAAAACAGAAAAACGACCATCTGCATGTCTGAGGTAGATGGCTTTTCCAAATCCATAAGGATGGACTTTTATCCGATACACATAGGCATCATCAATAGCATATAAAGGAGCGCCACTTCTTCCCCCGGTTTTGATATCTATGCCCGAATGAAAATGATCGGGCCGCAATTCACCGAATGTGCCGGAAAGTGCACGGTGAGTTTTGATGGGAAATACATAATCATCTTCCTGGGGACCAAAGGCCCAGAATACTAAGGCAAGGGAGAAACAGGCGAAGAGGCTAATCCAGTATTTACCTGACATGAAAATCCATGAGTTTTTGTCCTTCCAAATAGGCTTCAATGTGGTCATCGACCTTGAGAGGTCCTACTCCTTTAGGAGTACCGGTAAAGATAAGGTCACCTTTTTTGACAGTAATAAATTTGCTGATGTAGGCAAGGAGGGTATCAACCTGAAAGATCATGTTGGCGGTGTTTCCCTCTTGTCGGATTTCACCATTGATATCACAGCGAAAATTTACTTTCTGCAAATCCGGAAAGTCTTCGATAGGCAGAAAATTGGAAACCGGAGCCGCATCATTAAATCCTTTTGCCAGGGTCCAGGGCCAACCCTTGGATTTAGCTTTTGATTGTACATCTCTGGCCGTAAGGTCTATGCCTACGCCCACTCCATCTATATAGTCTCGTACAAACTTTTCCTGGATAAACTTCCCTTCCCGAGCTATACGAATCACCATTTCACACTCAAAATGAAGATCTTTGGTGAAGTCCGGATAGTAAAAATCCTTATTGTTCCGCAGGACGGAGGTATCTGGTTTGAAAAAAATCAGAGGTTCATCAGGCACAGGATTATTTAATTCCCGGGCGTGCTCTACATAATTTCTGCCGACACAAATTATTTTCATTGATCTAAAGCTATAAGAAGGTAATGACTGGTAATTTTCAGTCGAAATTACCAGATGCAGCTCTTATCCCAAAATTTCCGTGGATGCTTTTAGTTACAGGGGCCTTTGCTGAGGTCAGCTTTGTTGAAAAGGTCTCGGATGACAGATCCAGGATCTCCTAAAACATATCCCTGTTCAGGGTTCCAGGCCACGACAGAACCTGAGCAATCCGAATTGAGATAGGTCTGTAGTTTATCGGCCTTGTTGAAATTGATGGTCCATACATTGTCTGCCAGAACCAGTTCATAGGCGCCTTTACAGTACTCTCTGTAAATGCCGGAACCTAGGGCACTTTTTTGGGTCCAGTCATTTCTATATGTCATATCTCCCAGGGTCAGTTTATGCCCAGAAGTACAATAGGTACCCTTTATATGGGCCATAACTTCGCCTTCTGTAGGGGGAGTAGGACCGCAGGAAGTAAGAAATGCGAGTCCGATGAGGGTTGTTAATATTGCCAGATACTTCATATATCCGAAGATACTCTTTTTATATTGCTTTCTTTTGGTTTTTTCCGGATTTACAGCTTGCCACAGCTTCCAGGAGTTCAAAACTCTCTCCTTTTTCCAATGCATTTCCAATTACGATCATATCTGCTCCAGCATCCCATATTCTGGATGCATCCTCTACTGAGCGTATACCTCCTCCGATGATGAGAGGTAAGTCAACTTGTTTTGATACTGCAGCAATCATCGGGGAGCTGATACTTTTTTCGGCTCCACTTCCTCCATCCATATAAATGAGTTTCAATCCCAACATCTCTCCAGCCATAGCTGTACAGGCTGCTATTTCCGCTTTATCATAAGGGATAGGTAAAGAATTGCTGACATAATGAGCCGTAGTGGTACGACCTGACTCAATCAACATATAGCCCGTAGGCAGAATTTCCAAGCCGCTCTTTTTCAATTTGGGTGCGGCAATTACGTGTTGCCCGATTAGTAATTCGGGATTTCTTCCACTAATTAAAGAAAGCAAAAGAATAGCATCCGCTTCAGAAGAAATTTGCTGAATGGAGCCAGGGAAAAGTACAACGGGAATATCTGTTTGGCGTTTCAACTCACGGAGAGCTTCATCAATATCCCCATCCACCATCAAACTCCCCCCGAGCAGGAGCATATCAACTTCACAAGCCTCTGCGCGCGTCAAGAATGGACCCAGGTCATGCCTGGAAATATAGTCCGGGTCGAGCAAGACCGCAAAAGCTTTCCGTCCGTAGCTTTTGAATTGATTGAGTTGTGTAAGAAGGGTTTTGTGCATAGGAAGTTTCCTCTTGCCCTGGTCGCTTTAATGTAAGCTTATACTGCGAAATTAAGAAAATTTGGCAGACAGGTACTCTTTTTTGAATCCGATTCTAACAAGCTTAAATTTTGTCTGGGTAGTGCCGATGAAGTCTCGTATATTTCAATTATCCTTGCCTTTTAAAAGATTCTATGCCTCCGTTTCGTTCTAAGAAATAGAATCTGTTACACACATTTTAGCCAAACCTCCTATTAGGCATTCACGTTTTTTATTCATGAAGAAGGCTTTTCTTTTCATTCTTACCCTATTTCTATCCTTTCCTTACGCGCTTTTCAGTCAAAGTCCTGAAAATCCGCCAGCAGTCCGGATGATGGCTGAATGGGAAGAGACCGAATACCTGGTTGTTAGCTGGGCAAGGGAATTTGAAACCTTGCGGGAAATTGTGAGGCATGGAAAAGAGGAAGCTAAAATTCTCATCGTTTGTAGAGATTCGACTTTTGTACAGGATTTTTTGCAAGAAGGAGGAGTCGATCTGGCAAATATTTCCTATTTCCACGCCCCCTTCAATAGCATCTGGACCCGAGATTATGCCGGAGTCAGTGCATACCAGGAGGAAGTGGGAGAGCTACAATTGGTGGACTGGATATACAATCGCCCCAGACCCCATGATGACCGAATGCCGGAAAGACTCAGTAGTAAATTGGAAATAGGCCGGCTGGATATGGAAAAATATCCCAATGATCTGGTACATATAGGAGGAAATTTCATGACAGATGGTAGAGGAGTTGCGCTTTCTACTCGCCTTTTTCTGGATGAAAATGGGGGCCTAAGTCGTTTTGCACATAACTTCAAATCTCCCAAGGATATACAAAAGCTGGTTGAGGAGAGAATGGGTATCTATCAATACCTGACTTTACCCAAACTCCCCTTTGATCCCATCCATCACCTGGACATGCATTTGAAATTCCTGAATGAGGAAACCATTCTTTTGGGACAGTATCCTGAGGGTATCGCAGATGGGGATCAAATAGAAGCAAATCTAAAATACTTATTGGAGCATTTTCCAACTGCCAGCGGACAAGCCTGGAAGATTGTCCGAATTCCAATGCCTGCTGATGGCAGCTATTATCCTGATAGCCCAGGTGCCTGGTACCAGACCTACACCAATTCTGTTTTTGTAAACAAAATGCTCCTGGTCCCTCAGTATGATTCTCCTATGGATAGTGTTGCTTTGGAGATACTGAGAGAAGCGCTGCCAGGCTATAAGGTCATTGGGATTAACTCTATACAGCTTATCAAATCTGCGGGGGCTCTCCACTGTGTTACGGCCAATATCGGAGTTCGTGAACCTCTCCTGATCCAGCATAGTCCTATGGAGGACCAGACATTCGCAAAACGCGATCATTATCTGGAAGCCCGCATAAAACATCAAAGCGGTATCGAATATGCTTCTTTGTATTACAAAACCGAAGATGATCAGCTCTTCAAAGAAGTGCCCATGATTTCCAGTAGCAAAGATCCGGACACCTGGTTTGCCTACATTCCTTATCAAGAGAAAGGCAGTTCGATTCGATATTTCTTCCAGGCCCGTGCATTCTCAGGTAAAGAGATTGTCCGTCCCCTACCAGCTCCCGAAGCCTATTTTGAGTTCCAGGTAAAAGCAGCAAAGGGAAACTTGCCCCGCTAACAAATTTCCTGTTCCTTAGCAGGATGAATCCCTTAGAAAAACTCCAGCAAAAATTGATTGATTTTCGCAACGAACGCGATTGGAAACAATTCCATAATGGGAAAGATCTAGCCCTCGCTCTATCTATAGAAGCGGCTGAACTGAATGAGCTTTTTCTGTGGAAAGATCCTTCGGAAGTAGATCTGCCCAAGCTCAAAGAAGAATTAGCCGATGTCTTTGCCTATGCTTTTCTTATGGCGGATTGTTATGGACTGGATGTGGAAAAAATTGTCGAAGAAAAGATTGTGAAGAATGGGATTAAGTATCCGGTGGATAAGTCTAAGGGATCGAATACGAAGTATAGTGAGCTTTAATGTAGTACTAGGGTGTTTGTGTGTTAGGGGTATTAGAGTAGCTTTTTTATCAGGCTAAAACACAAACACACCGCTAAGACCGTCTTACTTCCTCCTTGCCAACAATCTCGGCATATACAAACTCTGGATCATAGAGAAAGCCTTCTGATTTACTGGATCTTGCAAAGAGCTTGCAATGTCAAGTTTCTCTCTGGAGGTCAGGTGCCAGGACATGGATGCTCGGTCTTCGTTATTGGTTTTGTTGTAGGCGATAGGAATGAATTCCAAATCTCCATCATACCACTCCCGAACAAATTCCAGTAGGTAGTCATTGGACATATCCTTGGCTTCGATCATGGAAGCATAGCCTCCACCGAGAGGCGTCGCCAGTTTGCTAAATATTCCTTCCGGAGAAGGCTCCAAAATGGGATCATCTCGTCGATGATCTCGAATCTGTATGAAGACGATTCCGGAAGTGTTTTCCACAAACCAATCCTTAAATTCAAAAAGATATTTTACTGCTGTCTGGGTTCCATAATTGTCCATGGCTCCGGCATCCAATACCTGCATAGCGGGTTCACTCGGCAATTCTACAATGGGTAGAATAAAGGGAAAGGTTGAATTGAGACGCAAAGCAGTGGTAAAATGCAGGCTGTCCGCAGATTGCGAAGCAAACATTCTCCGAAACTCAACTCCTGAAGAACGAGAAAAAGCTCGATCTGTAATATGATTTGGTCGACTAAGAAAAGAAGCCGGGCTTGAAGAGATATACAGCTTACGCCCCTGATTGATAATGGTAGGTTCCAAAACCACTATGGGAATAATTCCTTCACTTTCCGGCTGGCTGTAATCGCTCAGCTTTCTTCCTGCAAACTCGGGAATATTCTGGGCCAACTGATCATCGAAAGAATAGCCGACTTCCTTTGGATAAACTTTACCCGCTATTTCAACCGACTGATCTGGTAAAATAAGACCGGCATATTTCTTAAAGAATATTCTGTTTAAGAGGTCTTTGGAAATATTTTCTGCATAGCCTTCGTCCTGCAAACAATTGGTTTCTCCTAATTGCCGGCGCCAATACAATTCCCGAAAATAACTCAAACCGTACATGCCTCCGGAAGCGCCCGACATCAGGCGTGTTTCGTCCAGAAGTTCTCCTTCAGACAAACTATCCAGATGCTGCATGACTCTAAAGGTCCAGTAAGCAGATCGTAATCCTCCTCCGGATGCTGTTACAAATATCGCTCTCGGCTTAAATCCTTCTCCATGCTTTTCAACATAGGATGCTTTCCAGTTTTCCAGCATTTCGAGGGTTTTCGCACGATCCTCCTGGTAATTCTCTTCGCTATTCAGCTCTTCCAGATTTTCAAAATCATAGGCAGCAGCTTCTGTTTGATAATCCAGGCCGAAAGCTTGATTTTCTCCGGTAAAAAAGGTTCCATTATTGGCAAAGTAGATCAGCATAGCTGCTCCCAAGAGGGTCAGTATGCCTGATTTTCTAAACCAGAAACCTACAGCGCCTACCATCAGAACCGCCAAAGAAAGTAGGAGAAGAAGGGAAGCTCCTGCCGGGATCTGGAAAACCGGGCTATCATCCAATACACTCAAGACTGCAACCAAAATGAAAATCATCAGCTGGATCAGGATAAGTTTTCCATGATTTTGATTGAGCGAACGAACCAGAGCCCGGAGTTGACGGGGCTTTAAGGCACGTACTTTTCGGATGATGAAAGGAAACTGGATATAACTATCGGTCCGTTGAGGCGTACGAAGTCCTGCTCGTGCTTTACCTAAAATAATCCAACGACTGGCTCTTTCTTTTCGACCTTCTTCAAATTTCTTTTCCAGTTTTTGTCCGAAATAGTGAATCAGGGTCCGGGTAGCGAAAAAGTAAGTGGCTGAAATAAGGAATACAACAAACATCCCCAATACCAGGCCTCCCAGTTTATCAAATAATATCTCACTCAATCCCCCCGATAATCCGGAATGATAGGAACAAAAATTATAAAAATACAATCCCAGGAAAATGAAGGGAATGATAAAATTGTTGTAGGAGAAAGTATAGAAAGGGCTTCTACTCAAGGCCACAAAGTGAAAGCGATAACTTTCATTTATATAGAAAGTGATCATGTAGGCAAAGAGGAACATTCCTAATGTTGAACCCAGAATGAAAAAGCTCCAAAAACTTTCGGCCCCCATATATTCGGGTTCCAAAAAAAGATACGCAGCTCCAAATCCTTCACCTAAAGAACCGGACATTAGCAGCAATAGGAGGACCCAAAATGAGAGCAGGATTTTATGTTTATGAAGTTGACGTATCAACAACCTCACCGGAAATGAGTAAAATACTGCGTCTGCTATTTTGGAGAGGTTTCCCATTTAGAAAAAAAGCTTCATTCACATAAAATATCTTCTTTTCACCTTTGAGGCGAAGCTTATTGTTGAACAATATTACCTGGGTAGTAGGGACGTTAGCTAAAGAGGAAAAAAATACTGCTACCGCACAAAGGCAGTAGCAGCATCCTTATAACTTTATTACGAAGAATTTGAGGCTGAAGTTGGCTCAAATCCTAATTTTCTCCTACCATTTTTTCAGGCACAACGATTTTATCAAATTCTTCAGAGTTGAGATATCCCAACTTAATCGCTGCTTCTTTCAAGGTGCTGTCTTCTGCAAACGCAGTTTTAGCAATTTTTGCAGCTTTATCGTAGCCAATATGTGTATTTAATGCTGTAACCAGCATCAAACTATTGTTGAGATTTGCGGTGATTCTCTTTTGATTGGGTTCAATTCCAACAGCGAGGTTGTCATTGAAAGATTCGCAGGAATCGCCTATCAATCGAGCTGACATCAAGACATTGAAAACCATCATGGGCTTGAAAACATTGAGTTGGAAATGGCCATGCGAACCTGCTACTGCTACGCCTGCATCATTTCCGATTACCTGAGCACAAGCCATAGTCAAAGCCTCTGCCTGTGTAGGATTTACCTTACCCGGCATAATAGAAGATCCCGGCTCATTTGCGGGAATGTTGATTTCTCCAATTCCACAACGAGGACCAGAAGCTAATAGGCGAATGTTGTTGCCTATATTCATCAAGCTAACTGCCGCTCTTTTCAAGGCACCAGAAGCCTCCACCATCGCATCATGTGCAGATAGAGCTTCGAACTTATTTTCGGCACTAACGAAAGGATGTCCTGTGAAAGAAGCAATATGCTCAGCTACTCTATTTGCATATCCTTTGGGTGTATTTAGTCCGGTACCTACAGCTGTTCCTCCCAACGCAAGCTCAGATAAATGTTTGAGACAATCTTCTACTGTTTCGATACTTTTCTTTAGCTGAGCCGCATAGCCAGAAAATTCCTGCCCCAAAGTCAAGGGTGTAGCATCCATGAGGTGCGTACGACCGATTTTAACAACCGAGCTAAAGGCCTCTGCTTTGGTAGCCAGGGTCGCATGTAGCTTGCGCATGCGTGGCAAGGTATGGTCTACGATCATGCGGTAGGAAGCAATGTGCATAGCCGTAGGAAAGGTGTCATTTGAGGACTGAGACTTATTCACGTCATCATTGGGATGCATCGGGCTTTTGCTGCCGATCTCTCCTCCCATAATTTCGATAGAGCGATTTGCGACCACCTCATTTACATTCATATTGGATTGGGTACCAGAACCGGTTTGCCAAACCACTAGAGGAAAATGCTCATCATGCTTTCCGGCTTCAATTTCCTCGCACACCTGCTGGATAACTTTGGCTTTTTCTTCGGAAAATCCTGCCAACTCAGAATTGGTAAGTGCCGCAGATTTTTTCAAGACAGCAAAGGCCCTGATTACTTCCATCGGCATTTTCTGACCACCGATTTTAAAATTTTGAAGAGAACGCTGGGTTTGGGCCCCCCAATATTTCTCAGCAGGAACCTGAATCTCGCCCATGGTATCTTTTTCTATCCGAAAAGCTTGAGACATGAATATGAGTATTTATGGTTTGAATATATGATTGATGAGGAAGTACGAGATCGACTTCCTTTGGGCTGCAAAGGTAAAGTTTTTCCATGAAAAAAGGCGCCTCTAAAGAAGCGCCTGTATTTCTTGTTTGCGATGTTTCTTTCAATCTCTAATTGAGGAAGACATTGTAGAAATCTCCTTCTCTCAAATATCGAAACCTGATCTGGTCTTCTTCCAGCAGGAGGATATCCAAAAATAGCAATCTTGTTTCTCCATTTATATCCTTTTCGTCAAAGGTGATTTTCACCTGCTCATTCACACTCGCCAATTCCCAACTCCCTGTTTCTGAAAATTCATCCTGGTCTACCATTTTGATGGTCCAGGTGAGCTTACCTTCTTTCGTAAATACCATATTGAATCTTTCATAAAGATCTGATTCATCAATGTTGTTACGAGCGATGGTTTGGAAGTTCCAATCATTGCTTACGCGCTCTGTTTTTGAACGAAGGCTGAAATTGGGCCCTTCTTCATACTTTCTGCATGAGGTGCCGAGTATGGCAACAAGGACTATAGCGATAAGTAAAAATCGTGTCTTAAACATTATTTGGAATTTTGATTGCCGTTCAAATATAGTAAACTGCAAAGTGAAACAGATTATTTTCTTTTTTTAAATAATTTAAAAAGCGGAGCCTAAACTTTCTTTATGAAAAACAGGGATATCCTTCCCCGTATATATAAGTATTGTGCTTACCAGGATCGTTCCCGCAAGGAAATTGAAGAAAAATTGATTTCTCTGGAAGTTGAGCCGAAAGATATTCCGGAAATTATGGAACTTTTAGCGGCTGATCGGATGTGGGATGAGGCTCGTTTTGCTCGCAGTTTTACCCGTGGGAAATTTACAGTAAAAAAATGGGGCCGAACGAAAATCCGCTATGAATTGAAAAAGAAAGGTGTCAGTGATTCCCTCATAGCAGAAGCCTTTTCCTCAGAAATAGAAGAAGAGGATTACCTGAAAATTTTGGAAGGTCTAGTTGAAAAGAAACAAAAACAATGGGCTGCCATTGCTCCTTTTGAAAGTCGCCAGAAGATCATTCGCTACCTACAAAGCAGAGGCTATGAATGGGATATGATTATGCAAATTCTGCCTTAAGCGGATCAGCTACTAAAGAGATAAGGAACCAAATATGCAAGCATGGCCACCATTAGAGAGACAATGATCCCGTACATAAATATGTTGTAAGCGATTCGCAGATATTGGAATTTCTTCGCCAGTACTTTCCCCAAGAAGAAAAGGTCCTTCGACATACTCCCATATAGATATTCAGCATCTTTCATCATTTCCCCTACTCCCCATAAATAATCATCCAGGGGCATCCCATGATAATTTCCAAAGAAAAGCAGATTGGTTTTCTTCTGGATAATGTCTTCTCGTGTAAAAACCCCGGAATTTACTTTGGGTCGGGTAGCAAGAATCGCAAAAATGATCGTTGCCATACAGACAATGATGACAGCCATTATGGGAAAGGCAATGATGTTATCCAATTCCTTCAACTCCCCAATTCCATTGATCACCTCGGTAAAAATAATACCCATCAATAAGGTACTAATGGAAAGCAAGATGTTTGCCTTATTATCCGCGATAGAACTCAAGGCAATATGGGTACGATAGGTTGTCCGGTACATGGTTTCGATCCCACGATCCGGGCGGAGCTGCTCGGTTTTCTTGAGCTTATTCTTAGTCTTTGTCAGCTTCTCTTCCAGGCTATTCACCTGGATTTCCAGCGCAGCTCTTGACAGGCGGTTTTTCTTTTCCTTCTCTTTCTGCACTTTGTTTTTAGCTTTTTTGACTTTCTTTTTTAATAGCAAGGTATTCTCAGACTTGTACTGCCCAAATTTCTCATTGGCGTACTGTGTGTAGTAGTCGTGGTCACGATAGAACTTGTAATTTAATTTGTCCCATGACTCATCCGTGTACACGGTATTCTTAAAATGCTCGTATTCATTTCTTAGTTCCTCTGTATAAACCAGTCCTTTGGGACTACCCAGATGAAACATATCTGCATCCTTGATAACCTTTTCCAATAGAGTCTCAGGCATCACCTCTAATTCTGTTACTTCTATCAATCTGCTTACCGTTTTGATAAGCTCCTCATCTGCATTCTTAGAACGAAGGTATTCTTCGGCTATTCTTATGCTTTCTTTCTCATGTCCATCATAATTGTGCAGGTACCCTACATCATGAAACCAGGCTGCTAGTTTCAGGCGATAGATTTCTTCAGCATTCACTTCACTCTGTTGTGAAATTTCTTCTACCATCTTTACCACATTTTTCGTGTGGTCAAGGTTATGGTAAGTCAGGTTCTCGGACAGATGCTCATCAAGCATCTCTGTTACAAAGGATTCGGCGTTTTTTAGCAATTGCAAGTCCATGCTCATAATGCCATTAAGTTAATGACTAAAAACTAAGATCAAAAATACTGCTTTATACTTTAGCGGAAGCCGATCTTTTACTATTTTGTCGCTTCGATAAGCAGTTTAGTATAAATGTTGCATCGTTTAACCTTACTGATTTTCCTGACATTCGGATTATTTGCCTGCAAAAGTGAGCATCCGGATAATGTCCAAATAAAAACAAGCATAGACAGTGTTTCCTATGCCTTGGGTGCTGACATTGCCCGACATTATATGGATCAGGGCTTATCTCTCAATTCCAATCTCATTTATCAGGGATTTCGTGATAAATACCAGAAGGATTCCTTAAAACTGAGCGATAAACAGATCGAAATGATTCTGGATTTCTACGCAGCTCAACTCAATGGGGATAATCAGGAAGCCCTCGAACAAAAAGCCCGGGTGAATCAAAACCTTCAAAGAGACTTCCTTAGCCAAAATGAGTTAAAGGAAGATGTCTTGACGCTTGCCAGTGGACTACAATATAAGATACTGGAAGAAGGCAATGGAAATCCCCCCCAAATCAATAATACAGTAAAAGTTGATTATCAGGGTCGCCTCCTAAATGGCGAAGTCTTTACACCTCCTGGTATCCGCGAATTGGAACTCTCGGAAATGATTCCGGGTCTGCAGGAAGCCCTGACTTTGATGAAGCCTGGAGACCACTGGGAAGTCTACATACCTTCTGAACTTGCCTGGGGAGAAGAGAGTCGTTCTCAAATCCCTCCCAATTCCTTGCTTATCTTTGACCTGAAAGTTTTGCAAATCCTTTAAAAAAAAGGCCGTTTACAAAACAAAAAATCAAGAATACTGCTTTCCTCAAATTGAATTGTTAATATCCTCTTTTATCAGGATATTTAAGGCTTGATTATTTTAATCCTATTTATAAAATGCAAAAGTCAATAGCCATATTATGCGCCGGTGGTCCAGCCCCTGGGATCAATACTGTGATCAGCACCATCTCCAAGATGTTCCTGAAAGACGGCTACCGTGTCGTAGGCATCCATGACGGTTACAAGAATCTGTTCAATGGTAAAGCAGAAACGGTCCACATCAATTTTCACTATGCAGATAGAATTTTCCCTAGAGGAGGATCTACGCTACGCATGAGTCGTTATAAACCCAAAGATCACGAATTTTCTTCCAAATTTTTTGAAGATAACAATATCAAGCTGCTGGTAACTATTGGTGGAGATGATACTGCTTCTACCGCTACCCGATTAGCAGAATACCTCCAGAAAAATGACCTGAAGGTTCAAAATATACACGTTCCCAAAACCATCGATAATGACCTCCCCTTGCCCGGTCGTACACCTACCTTTGGCTTCAACTCTGCCAAAAATGCGGGAGTGGAAATTGGGAATACTGTATATGAAGATGCGCGTACCAGCGGAAACTGGTTTGTAATGTCTTCTATGGGTCGCTCAGCCGGACACCTTGCTTTTGAAATCGGTGCAAGCTGCCACTTTCCGATCATGATCATCCCGGAGATGTTCAATAAGACTGAAATTACTTTCGATAAGATCACCAAGCTGATTATTTCCGCTATGATGAAGCGACGCATTGAAGGTATCGGTCATGGGGTAGCTATGGTAAGTGAAGGAGTATTTCACTTCCTGAGTGACGACCAAATCAGAAATTCCGGCATTGCTTTTACCTATGATGAGCACGGACACCCCGAACTTGGAAACGTGAGTAAAGCCCATATTTTCAACGTACTCGTACAAAAGAAGCTCAAAGAATTGGGGATTTCGATCAAAAGTCGTCCGGTAGAAATGGGATATGAACTTCGTTGTACCCGTCCAGTGGCTTATGATCTCACTCTATGTACGCTTTTGGGAATGGGAGTAAAACAACTCTTTGACAGAGGCGAAACAGGTTGTATCGTTTCTACCAGTTCCAGAGCAGATATTCAGGCTTTGTATCTGAATGATCTGAAAGATGAGAGTGGAAAGATTCCTCCCCGTTTGGTTGACATCGACAATGAATTCGCCAAACTGGTCTTTAGTGATTTCCATGTGCTCTGTGAGCCTGATTATGAGAAAGCAAAAATTCTGGTTCCCGATCCTGAAGAATATGATTTCTACAAGATTCTCAACTGGGATTTCGATCCAAGTCTTTTGAGACCGCTGGAAAATACGATCGAAACTTCATAAAGAAGATCGCTATAAAAAAAGCCGCTAGCATGCTAGCGGCTTTTTTTGTTTTAATGATGTTTGGAGCAAGTAATTGAGGTCCCTACGCAAGGTCGGGATGCCAATTGTTTTGTTACTGCCCTGCCATGGCGACCATGAGTTTCTCAAGTTTTCTTCTCATAGCTCCTGCACTACAGCTATAATTATTGGCGATCATGCTAAAGGCCCAATGTTGCCCGCTTCTGGTACGAACATAGCCTGTATAGCTCCTAACTCCTGCTATGTAGCCGCTTTTCGCCCGAACTTTTCCTTCTGCAATCGTCCCTTTCATCATACTTCTCAGAGAACCGGATTTGCCGGCCAGGGGAAGAGATTTTTCAAAGGTCTCAAAATAACTTTGACGGGAAGCATATCGGAGAATACTCGCCATTTGATAGGTGGAAACTGCATTGCCGGGAGACAGGCCGCTTCCATCTCGCATATTCATGCCTCTGGTATCTATTCCTTTTGCGGACCAATAGTTCATAATTTCATCAACGGCTTCCTCATTTCCGCCAAACTTCCCATTATGGACAGCGATGGTTCGTGCCAATGCCTCTGCAAAGAGATTGACGCTTTTCATATTGGTATGGTAAACGATCTCAGACATGCGAGGAGAATTGTGGCTGAGCAATACATTCCTCCTACTCTCTCTATACCTTCCCTGCAAACGCTCATGTCTAACTGAGCTTGCACCTCCTTCCACAATGATTCCACATTTCTCCAAAGCCATCTTCAGGCGTTCTGCTGCAAATTGAGTAGGATCAGGAATAGAACCCTTTATAGTAAAGACAGATCGCCCCGCGGGTATCGTCCCTCTTATATATCGAATACGGGTATAGGGAGCTCCAAAAATATAGGCATTATCTCCGGTTCGGGAACCTGCCGTTCTCAACTCATTTTCAAAACTGATGTTCATCGCCGGACGAGTGCGAATCACCTTCGTACCAGAACCGACAGATGGGCCGGGTTTTAAATCGAGGTAGTATAAGTTCTCATGCAGATTTAGCCCACTTACTCCCGCTCCGTAATAGTTTCCAATATCTTCCCATGCCCATTCATCGGGTGTAAGCTGGGTAGAAAATGCCTGAGCATCTCCTATGATCATTCCTCTAATCTCTCGTATGCCCGAATCTTTCAATTTCAAGGCCCACTTATTCAGCACTTTATCCATCGCCAATTCCTCTCCAAATCTATCTGAACCTAAACTGGGATCTCCTGAGCCTCTGAGGTATAGATTTCCCTCCAGGATTCCTCCTTCCAAACGCCCATCATGCTCAATGAAGGTTTCATATCTATAGTTAGGTCCCAAAATAGCGAGTGCGGAAGCTGTGGTAATAGCCTTTAAGCTGGAAGCTGTGCTCAAGCTGGAATAGGGATCGTGGCTTGCGATGGTCTTACCACTACTCAGGTCCAAAACCGTAAAAGACCAATTGGCCGAGCGCATGTCGGGATCGCGGTCTAAGGTATTAATTGCGGATTGAATAGCAGAATTTTGAGTAAAAAGTAGCGAAGGAATCCAAAATAAAACAAGTAGAATGAGTCGATACATAGGATTTTTTCTAGAGAAATATGTGGAATAGGGGCGAATCTGCAGTCTAGATAATAAACCTGAAGCTGTTTGACAAACCCCGGGAAAAAATCCATTCGAGATTCTTACATGGGGACGACAATGGTAAGCTTTGGGAGCAAAGTTCTTTTCAATTTACTTGGGAAAATGGGATTTTCGTATCACTAGATTATCCAAATGATTATTCGTGATCTCATTTACCTGGCTTATGGATTGTTGTCTAAAGGATGGAGAGGTTTTAACCGAACCTTGACCCATATTCGCAACCGTAATATGAAAGCCATTACGAGGGAGGTAGAGATGGCGTTGAGAAGTCCAGCCTATCGGGAATACCTGAAAAAGAAGGATCGCAATTTCCACAGACTGGCCCTCAGTTCTATGTTTGCCTGCATTACACTTTGGATATCCTTATTACTAGGAGTTTCCTTTCACAACTTTCCCAGACAGCAAACAAGCACTCACATGAACAGCTCACGTGTATTTGCGGAGCCGATTCGTCCAAGGCCTCCCCTTCCCAAGCATCGTAATTCCATCCATGAAAAATCGAACAATCGCATTGTTATCTGGCATGAGCTCAGTTCAGATGTAAACTAGGTTCGCTTTCTCCTGCATGGAATTGAATTGTTCCATTGCATAAATGAGAAAGCATGATCACCTCACTCCTTCGGTACTATTGGCAGGTCCTGAAAAACGGCAAGCCACAACCTACAAAAGAAATTGATCCCGTTTACGGGAGAAAAGAACTCCAGAAAAACCAAATCTGGTATGGCATGACTGCCCTCGCTATTGTCGGGGGCTTAGCCATTTATCTGCCTTTAGCAGTTTTGCATTTTTATGTGGGGGAGAAGGAAAGATCCTATATGTCAACTTCAGTATGCAGATGGCCCAAAATTCCTTATAAATCTCCTGAGCACCTTCCTGCACCCAACGGTGCTTTATCTCAAGGCACAAAAGTACATCTCCTGAATTTTCAAATACCTGCGCCTCAAGTTCGCCATAAAATCAGGATGGATGGAATAGCAAATGATCAATATATACTTGATCCAAAGTCAGTAGCTGCTATTATTGATATTGAAGAAGCATACATTATTCCTGAGCTTGATTCGGTTGAAGAAGTCCTTGAGTATGAGGTCCCAGCTAGTTTTGATTTACCGCTGATATTTGGGGAAGAAGTTCATTTTTGTTGCTTTTGTTTTCCTGGGGAAAGAGATTATGGGATAGGCGAACCGCCTTATTTTCCGAATACATTTTGCAAAAACGTTGATTCAGAGCCTGAACCCGTGAACCTGAAAGAGATTATGAAGGTGCTCAAGTATCCTCAACTTGCCAGGGATGCCGGGATAAGTGGGACGGTAGTATTGAGAATCATTGTTGATAAATATGGGAATTACATTTCCCATAGAGCCATAAAAGAGGTTCATCCGATCCTTTTGAAAGAGGTTGAAAAAGAGGCTTCAAAGCTTAATTTTGTTCCAGCTATTTGGAAAGGGGAGCCTGTTCCTTTTGCTATGAATATTCCCTTTCGATTTGAGTTGAAGAATTAATCAAAGATGACATCCCGGAATCAATCTGATATCCGAGATCTCTTGCTCTTCATTTCTTAGCTAGAGATCCCGGCTCTTGGCTTAAGGCCGGGATGACAGATTTTTATTACACAGATGTGTCACCCAGAGCGAAGTCGAAGGGCCTAATTTCCTTTCACCTACTTTCTTTTTCTCCTTTTTATCTCATTGAATAATGAAATCAAGGTATCGAGGTGCCTCCGCTGAGGTCGGGATGGCAAAAGGATTTTTGGGGGCTTCATGGCAAAGGAGAAGTATCATCTGCTATGATTTCGCGGGGAAAGCGTAGAGCAATGCAATCGTTAAGATTCCATTCACCACCAACAACATAAAGCCAATGCCAAAATCCATGCTGGCAGCTGCCAAATTGATGAGGTAAGTAAGTACCGGAGCTGCGATACAGATATATGGAATAGCCTGATCATTCACTTTTCGATCCGTCATCATCCCGAATACAAACATCCCGAGCAGAGGTCCATAGGTATAGCCGGCCAGACGGAAGATTTCATAAACAACTGCATCATCACTCAAGGCATTAAAGCCAAGGATGACCAAAAAGAGGATGAAGGCAAATCCCACATGGACGAGGTAACGGGTCTTTCTTTTTTGCTCCGTATCATCCCTTTTCTCAAAATCCAGGATATCTACACAGAAAGAAGTGGTCAAGGCCGTCAAAGCAGAGTCTGCACTGGAATAAGCTGCAGCGATTACCGCCAGCACAAAAACAATTCCTGCCACAGGTCCTAGATAGTTGAGAGATATAATGGGAAATAACTGATCAGATTTTTCCAAACATACCATGGCTCCGCTCGTCGGATCTTTAATCAACCAACTACAATCTCCCTCGGCCATTTGCAGGATGCCGGATTCTAAACCATAGATATACAGCAAAGCACCCAAACCAAGAAAGAATATATTGGCGATCAGAAAGACAGAGGTAAAGCTATATACATTCTTCTGCGCATCTTTCAGGTTGGGGCAGGTCAGGTTTTTCTGCATCATGTCCTGATCCAGGCCAACCATGGCGATGGTGATAAATATCCCGCTGATAAATTGCTTGAAAAAATTATTGGCAGGGGCGATGTCCCAAAAGAAGGTTTCTGCATACTCGCTAGACGCAACGGTAGAAATCATTTCGCCTATGCCCATATTGAGTTTATCTCCGATGATATAAACCGTAATCCCTGCTCCCAGCAGGATACAAAAGGTCTGCAAGGTATCGGTCCAAACTACTGTTTTTATTCCCCCTCTAAAGGTATAGATATAAATGAGTGCAATAGAAATCAGAACGGTCATGGCGAAAGGAACTCCCAGTTGATCAAAGAGTGCCAGCTGTAGAACCAAAGCCACGATGTACATCCGCAAACTCGCCCCAATAACCCGACTCAGGAGAAAATAAAAAGCACCCGTTTTATAGGCATAGAAACCGAATCTTTGTTCGAGATAGCCATAAATAGAAGTCAGGTTGAGTCGGTAGTATAATGGGAGTAAAATCAGGGCGATCAGGATGAAGCCGACCGTATTTCCCAATACAAATTGTAAATAAGCCCAATGCCCCCCTCCTACCGCTCCGGGCACAGAGATAAAGGTAATGCCCGAAAGGGTCGCTCCAATCATACCGAAAGCAACCAAATACCAGGGCGAACTTTTATTGGCGGAGAAAAAAGTACTATCGTCTGCATTTCGTCCTGTCAACCAGGAAACCACGAATAGTAGTCCGAAATATGCAATTACAATTGAGAGAGTAGTATAGACGTCCATTAGGAGGTGTTCTTGTATTCTGGTGTTCGAGTGTTCTCGTACAAAGAACTACAAGTTAACCAGAAGGCTGGAACACTTACAAGCCTTTGGGGTGTTTGTGTGTTAGGATGTCGGGGTGTTAGTGGGGTTATTAAAAGTTTAAATACGATCCTTTGAACGTACGCTTGTGTTGGTGTGTTGGATTTGGATTTTAGTACCACAAACCTTAACACACTAATACCCAAACACGCTAATACCTCCCAGCGTCTTATACCATTGTCTCGGGAAAGAAAAAGAAGAAGAGTAATCTCATGGAAATCAGAATCATGATGACTCCGAATGCCTGATTCATCATGGTCAAACGCTTTCCCCCAAACCAGGACCTCAACTTATCAGCGAGATAAGCTTTGATCATATCGAGGCAAAACATGGTAGCCAGGGTACTCAGAAAGAAAAGCATCGTTCCCTGTGATTCGAAACCGTGATTTACCTGCATGGTTCCTACCATACCGATCCATAGCAAAAATGCTGTAGGGCTCAGAATATTGAGGAGGAAACCTCTCAGGGGATAGGTCAGGAAATGATTTTTATCGGGAATCATCTTCTCTGTCTGATCTTTGCAACTTTGGGTGGACTTGCTTTTGAGGTAGTAAATACCAATCCCCAATAAAAGCGCACCTCCAATAATGCTAAAGACCCTTCGAAAGATCATGCTTTCAAAGAATGCAGACATACCTAGAAATACCGTAAACAGAATAAGGGCATCACTGAGAAAGACTCCGAAGGCAAAGAGTGCCCCGTATTGAAAACCTTTCTCTATACTCGTGCGGATAATGATAAAGAATGCTGGCCCCAACATGAGCGCAATGAACATTCCCGCGAGTATACCTTGAATTATGGGTAAAAGATCCATAAGCAGCCGTAAAGAAAGTAGGATATGTGCATCTCTTCAAATTCCATAAGCACTTTTTATTGCAAATATCCTTAAATCTGCATGCTTAACTCCAATAATCCGGCCAGACAGATTTGATTTTTTGCGAAATCATAGAAAAGCGGCCAAAATGAAGCGCATTTTTTATTCAAATTATAACATACGCTTTTGCTTTGAAGCCAAGATAAAATGGGGGAAGATTTTAGGCTTGTAAGTACTTGTCCTTTATTTTGTCCAAACTACTCTTGCGATCTCTTCGGAAGATCTCTGAGTGAAAATCATGCAGCTTGTGCATAACTGGAAGGAGGTCCGCTCTTTCCTTTAGACTCAATTTACCAGAAAAAATAAAGGCTGCCTGGTCCATTTTCTCCATTACTTCTTCCAAAACCTGACGCCCCATAGGCGTCAATTTCACTCGTTTGGAGCGCTTGTCGTTTGGATCCTGAAAAGCGGTCAAATAGCCATACTTACTGAGCCTTTTGATGATCTCTATCCCGGAAGTAATCTCCAGCAAGTGCATTTGGATCAATTCCGTTTTGGTCAGGCTACCACTATAACTAAGGGTCGCAAGAAAGGCAAAATCATCAAAAGTTGACAAAGGAGTGTCTTCGAGTGCTTTCTTTGAATAATTTTTTGTGTAGCGATACAGATAGGATATCAACATGGTAATTGCTGTGTCTCCTTGTTCTGCAGCTTCCTTGAGTCGGGCGTCTTTGGTCTCATGTTCCACTTTGGTACTGAGCCAACGACTAAATCCGTCTAATTCACTTGAATTTCCGGGATTTTCATCTTCATAGTTTTCGAGCAGGGAAATTATTTCTTTGAGCAGGCGGTAATTCATACTGTATTAACGAGAAAGTACTACGTAATTGTACCAATATGAAAAAAAAAGCTTTGCGCTGAACATTTTACGGGTTGTTCTGTTTTGATTGCAGGTTTTTTCGTTAAAAATAAGGTCGTAAATGTTTAGGACAGTTCAAGCGAGTTATCGCTCTCTTTTCATATATTTTTGCTTTTGTTTAGCATTCATCTTTTTCGGGGGAAAGACTTTCGCCCAAAATGGAATCATCAAAGGCCGGGTTATCAATGAACTTAATGGTTCGCCCATAGGCTTTGCCATCGTTCAAATTCAGGAGACCAATTTCGGGACTTATACCGATAGCCTGGGAAAGTTTGAGATCCAGGGACTGAAGCCGGGTTTGTTTAATGTTGAAGTCAGAAACAGTGGTTTCAAGACGGAAATTGTATACGAGGTACAGGTCAGTAATTCCAAGCCCTATGTATTGGAGATTTCCCTGACCGAAGAAATACTGACAGCAGATTCCATTGATATAGTTGCCTCCCCATTTAAGGTAAAAGAAGAAACTCCCTTATCGCTTCGAACTATCGGGACCAGTGAGATCAAGAGAAATCCGGGAGGAAATCGAGATATTTCTAAAGTGATCCAGTCCCTTCCCGGTGTGGCAAGTACGGTTAGCTTTCGAAATGACATCCTCATTCGAGGAGGTGGGCCTAATGAAAATCGATTTTATATCGATGGGATTGAAACCCCTAATATTAATCACTTTGCTACGCAAGGAGCATCCGGTGGGCCTGTTGGTTTGATCAATGTGGATTTCATCGGAGAGGTAGATTTTTATTCTGGTGCTTTTCCTGCAAACAGAGGCAATGCACTTAGTTCGGTTTTTGAATTCAGGCAGAGAGAGGCCAGAGATGATAGAGTAGGATTAACGGCTACCCTGGGTTCCAGTGATCTGGCCCTGACGGTTGAAGGCCCGAGTGGTGAGAATTCTTCTTTTCTATTTTCGGCAAGACGCTCCTACTTGCAATTCCTATTCAAAATTTTGGGACTTCCTTTCCTCCCCACCTATAATGACTACCAGTACAAACATAAATTTCGTTTTGGACAGCGTCATGAGTTGAATATCGTCAGCCTGGGAGCATTGGATCAGTTCCAACTCAACCTGGAAGCCGACAGTACCGATTTTCAGAAATATACCCTGGCCAATCTTCCTGTCCAGACCCAGTGGAACTATACCATAGGGGCGAGCTATAAATATTATGGAGATAAGGGATTCTGGACTGTGGTCGCGAGTAGAAATATGCTCAACAATCGGAGTTTTAAGTTCATCGATAATAATGAAAGCAATGAAAAGATTCTGGATTATACTTCTCAGGAAATCGAGAATAAGTTGCGTGCAGAATATACCGGTAGAGCGAAAGGCTTTAAGTGGAATTATGGGGTGAATTATGAATATGCCAAATACAATAATTCAACCTTTTGGCGTCGCCCCTTTTTCACCATAGATTTTGATTCTGAGCTCAATCTCTCCAAATATGGTGCTTTCGCCCAGATCAGCAAAAGCTTTATCGAAGACAGGTTGACGCTTTCTTTAGGAAGCAGGATAGATGGAAGCAGTTTCAATGCGGAAATGAGAAATCCTTTTGAGCAATTTTCTCCCCGTTTCTCTGCTTCATTTGCGCTAACTCCAAGATTGAGTGCCAACTTCAATACAGGTATATTCTATCAAATTCCTCCCTATACCGTTTTGGGATATAGAGATACAGATTCTCAGGAACTCCAAAACAGGGACCTGAGTTATATCCGAAACAATCAATTCGTAGGAGGATTTTCTTTTACCACTCCTCAAAACTCCAAGATTTCTATCGAAGGATACTACAAACGCTATTCTAATTATCCTTTTCTGACCAATGATTCTATTTCTCTGGCCAATGTGGGCAGCGACTTTGGGGTAGTTGGAAATGAACCCGCCATCTCTGGTTCTGAAGGTAGAACCTATGGAATGGAAGTACTTATTCAACAGCGTTTATTTAAAGGATTTTATGGAATCATTGCCTATACACTTGGATGGAGTGAGTTCACGGATAAAAATGGGAATTTTGTCCCTTCGTCCTGGGACAGTAGGCATATCGTAGCCCTTACTGCCGGCAAGAAATTTAAAGGGAATTGGGAAATAGGTGCTAAATGGCGCCTGACTACGGGCCTTCCTTATACACCTGCTAATCTCGATGTATCCAGTTTACGATCAGTATGGGATCTGAATCTTGCAGAGCTTCCTGACTATGAGCAGATCAATTCTCTGCGCCTGGCAGATTATCATCAATTAGACATCCGGGTTGATAAAAAGTGGTTCTTCAACAAATGGAGTTTCAACCTCTTTCTGGATGTACAGAACATATATGGATACTCTATTCCAGGTCCTCCGATCTATCTCCCTGAGCGCGATGCAAATGATCAGTTTGTCATCGATCCCAATGATCCCAGTAGATATCAAATGAGATTCCTGGAAGACGATCTCGGGATCTTTCAACCGACCATTGGAATTGTCATCACTTATTAGAACTTGTGGATTTATTCTGGTAAAAGCTAAAATATCCTCATATCGTATATTTTATTTGCTAATAACAAAAGCTTATCCTTAATTTATAGCATTCGTATCAGTCTGTAAGTTTTTGATAATCTGATTCTTAGATGAAGCGGCTTTTTTATCTCGTAATCATCATTACGCTTCCACTTATCGCTTTCTTCGAAATTTGGAGTTACTATAAGCATAATGTCTCTGCGGACTATGATTATGAGGTCAATGAATCCATCGATCCCAATTATCATAATCCGGAGGTGGTGAGTCGCTATTATCTGAATGCGAAAGAAGTAGGCAGTTATGCCAGACATATCTGGAAAGAACATCGAGTAGATGTGAAGATGGCAGATATGACTGATCCAGAGGAAAAAGAATTCGGTCGGACCTATAATAGTTTGATTGCTTCTGCCAAACATCTGGAAAATAAATTGCTAAAATCTGCGGAGCAGAAAGAGAAAGGCATGAGTAATGAGGAAATTGCGCGTTGGGAGAAAGGCATACAATCATCCCAGCCTGCTACTCCAAGTCAAGCCTCAGCCTCTACTTCTCAATTGAGTACAGATATCAATCCCATCATTGCCCAGATCGGAGACAATAGTGCTACGGTCAGGGAAATTCAGGATCGCCTGTATAAAAAAGGAAATGAGATCCGTATAGATGGTATTTTCCGGGAGGAAACCAAGCAGGCTGTAGCAGCTTTTCAAAAAAAGAGAAAACTACCCGAGACCGGTATAGTAGATATAGAAACCTTTCTAAAACTGATGAAATAAGGTAAATCAATTTTACCAGAATTATTAAGAACGCGAATATGGATTCCATAGGTCAGTTACAACAGATCAAAGAGATCATCTTCGGAGGGGAGATGAATGACTTGCTTGCTCGCATTGATAGCCTGGAAGAAAGACTAACTGCTCAGGAGAAAAACTCAGCAGAAGAGATGGCTCAGATAAAAGCCGATTTTAAAGCTGATCTGGAAAAGGCGCAGGCTGACTTTAATACTCAGATAGAAAAGGTGCTCAAGCAGCTGGACCAAAAGACCGAAAAACTGGAATCCACTCAGGTTAAGCGGAAAGAGTTAGGGAAATTGCTGAGCAATCTTGGCGAAAAGTTTCTCAAAGAATAAAGAAGGTGTTAGCGTGTTTGTGTTTTAGCGTGTTGGTGTTGAAGTAGAGCTCTCACTTCTCATTCCTTTTTCTTCATTTTTTCACTCCTTCAATTTCAAAATCGCTCGCTGGCGATTCCCGATCTGATACGAACGAATCTCTTCTACCTCTGTGATTTCTTCTCCTGTTTTTATACTGTTATCCAATGAGCCGGAGAAGACATCAAAAATGATCTGCCCATCCGCAAAGCTGTAATTAATCATTAGCAAGGAACGGTTGACGGAAAAGCGGGTAATAAGGGTATTCCCCAGGAAGTAGCCATCCAATAGGATGGAATTCTTTTCATCAATTACATAATGAGATTTGGCAGGATCTTTCAGCTGGAGTTCATAGTTGCGCTCGTCCGTAGTTTCTCCTTTGTAGATGATGGTCCAGCCCCAGCTCCCCTCCCCTTCCTGCTCGGAGATATGTAGTTCCATTTCCAGGGTCTGGAGGACCCCCTGAGGGCCATAGATTTCCAATTCGCCTACCCACTCCCCTAGCCAGGAATCGGGGAAAGATTTTTCCGATTCCTGGGCAAAGGAGCTGAGAGAAATGAGCCAGAGGAGTAAAAACAGTCGTATTCGCATATCGCGAAGATACAAATTAACGTTCAGGATCTTGATTTTTATACTTCTCAAACCAATTCAGAATACGAGGAGAAACCTCCATCAGTAATTTAGGCTCACGAGGTCCATGTGGGGTCCGAGGCAAAAGAATCATTTCAGTATCTATCCCTCTTCGAGAAAGCGCCACATAAAATTCCTGCCCCTGAGAAGTAGGTACCCGCAAATCTCGAGCGCCATGAATTACTTGCGTAGGAGTGGTTACATTTTTGATGTGGTACATGGCCGAATGTTTCTCATAAGTTTCGTAGTCATCCCAAAATTCTTCTCCTCCCATATGCGCGACCAGATAATCCGGAATGTCCGTCGTACTGGTCATACTGATGAGATTTGGCAAACCCGCTCCCATACTGGCTGCTTTGAATCTGCCTGTCCGAGTCACCAGAAAGCTTGTCAGATAACCGCCATAGGACCAGCCCATGACAAACATCTGATTTGCATCTCCGATTCCCATATCAATGACCTTATCCACTCCACTCATCACATCCTCATAATCGCCATAGCCCCAGTCTTTTACATTCGCGTACCTAAAGTCTTTTCCATAGCCAGTACTGCCTCTGGGATTTGGGCGAATGATGGCATATCCCTTTTCGGCAAAAAACTGAGTAGTATAAATGCTGGGATTACCGGTAAAGGATTCAGAAAATACTCCTGCGGGCCCTCCGTGAATTTGCAGGATGAGCGGATAGGTTTTTCCTTTTTCATAAGCCACTGGATAGGTAAGAATGCCCTCGATCTCCATCCCGTCTTTCGATTTCCATGAAATGACTTCTGTTTTGCCCATAGGCGGGATTTCGACATCCGCATTTACCTGAGACAATTGCTTACTGGAATTGTCCTTAGGGTTCAAAAGAAATAATTCACTGGGCTTGTCAGGAGTCTCATATACATATGCGATTTGCATAGCCTTTTTGTCCATAGCAACAGAGCCTGAAACCCCCTTAGTGGGTGTATGTTTCAGGGCCGCTCTTTTCCCTCCATTTGCCATGATAGAAAACAGGGCCCTATTGGTACGATCGGCTTCATTGTAGTAAAGTTCAGAGCCATCCGGACTCCAATCCAGGAGGTTTACTCTGCGATCTCTGCTAATTGGTAGATATCTGATTTTTCCTCCTTTAATGGAAACTGTTGCCAGATCAGATAAACCCACCCTTTCCACAGTACCTCCACTACTCTGAAAAGCAATTCGAGTTCCATCAGGCGAATATTTCGGATTGCTATCAACTCCCGGCTGTGCAACGATGCTTCTAACTGCACCACTATCTGCAGGAACGATAGAAATGTCTACATCCACGAATCCCGTATTGATCCGGGGATCGCTTTGGTGAGCAAAAACAATCTGGCTGCCATCTGGCGACCAGTCAAAGGGACCAACGCTAAACTCTCCATTTGTCAAGCGCTGTACTTCCATTTCTTCCGAATTTTCATCAAAGGCGAGCGTATACAAATGAGAATATTTGAAATTCTGATCTACCAGAATCACAGCTCTTTTTTCCTTTTTCGCCTTCTTTTCCTCCTCTGTATCCAAATCTGTCATTCTAAATGCAATGCGCGATCCATCAGGCGACCATTGAAAAGAAGAAACTCCTTTTTCCATTTCTGTGATAGCCTCCGCTTCTCCCCCCATCAGGCGCATATTCCAAATCTGGGTTTTATCCTCTCTTCCGCTTAAGAAAGTCAGGTATTTTCCGTCAGGAGAAAAGGCCGGGGCGAAAGAGGAACTTTCCGAATGGGTATAAGGTACATTCATACTGCCATCTGTAGCGGCTACCCATATTCTGGATCGGTATTCCGATTTTTCCCCTTCCATTACGGGCGTACGCACGACATAGGCGACATGCTTGCCATCCGGGCTGAAGGTGGTTCCGGAAATTCTGCGAAATTTCATTGCGTGTTCCAGGGTCCAGGATGCGGACTCTGTTTGGGCGGAAAGGATCAGGCAAGTGCCCATGATCAATGCCCATAGAGGTAGTAGTTTTTTCATGTCTGGTAATTGCTTTAAGAACAAGATACAGAATTTACAGAAGAGCAACTATGCTTCTGCTGGCATAATGAGAGTTTCTCCTTGCTCTGATACACTTAGCTGAAGCTGTTTCTCGGAGGAAATATATTCGCTTGTATGATTGGAGGCAGAGCAAAGCTTTATATGTGATTGCTTTAATTGCTCTTGCAGGTATTGGAGGAATGTGGGATCCAATTCGTGGATATCATCCAGGAAGAAATGAAGGGAAAGTTCTTTTTCCCCTGCCATGATCTCCTGAAAAAGATAGCTAGCCAGATAGCTATGAATAGCTCTCTTTGATTTAGGGGAAAGTTGGCCAAAGTTTTTGAGTCGCTTTTCGCCTTCAACTTCCCATTCCAGTTCAAGGATTTGAAAGGGACTCAGAACTTTGTCAGGAAGCGCTTGAAGTTGCCGATCTACTTCTTCTAATAGTTCAAAAGCCTGTCGATTGAGTTCTACTTTATCCCCTTGATTGAAAAGCGAGCTTCCTCCCAATTGGTCTCTATTTTCGAGGTAGAAGTTTCGAAGATTTGTGAGGCTTCGGAAGATTCCTTTGCGCGAATGGCTAATCGCAAATTGCGATTCTGTTTCCAAATACTTACTAAACTGTTCCTGGAGGCTATTAGTCAGTTTATCCAGTCGGGCCTCCAATTTGGCCAGGTCTGGCTGCAGCCTGGAGAAAAGCTCATTGACAGAAGCCAGAAATTCCGATTGTCGTTGATGGATGCCTTGGATGATTTCTTCTGATTTGCCTTCCAAGGCAAGTTTTTTCAACTGGGTCAGCTGCCTTTTTTCTGCCGCCTCATCTTCCAGGTATACTTCAAGTTCGAAGGCATTATCATTTGAAAAACAGGATAAGGCCTGCCTTAATTTTTTCCTCAGAAGTAGTTCCCGAAGATTTTTTTCCTTCTGGATTTCCTTTAGCTGTGTCAAGAGTTTTTCTAAGGGTTCTATGTCACCCTCTTCAACTCCCTTTAGCTTATCAATATTTTTCGGATTGTCTTTCAGCCATATAGAAAGCTTCTCATCGAGGCTCTGCCATTGCTTCCATGCCTGTTGAGCATCCTTCCATTCTTCCTGAAGCAGTTCTCTTCTTCTTTTTCTTTCCCCTTCACTCAGCTTCTCTATAGATTCCCTATTGGCTATTTGTATATCCAGATTATCTGCCTCCACTTCCCAGGCTTCCAACTGATCTATAAACTGGCTTTTGTCCGATTCATATGCTTGAAGCTCTTTCTGCAATTTTTCCCAAATAAAAATATCCGGCCCCAGATGGCTTATGTCAGAAGTTTTGGGATTGGTATCCTGGAAGGTCTGCCAGGCAGTAAGAATGTTCGCCTTTTCTTTCTCAGTATCTGATCCCCATTTCTTGAATGCTTTTTCTTCCGCTTTATCTAATTTCTCTTTTTGTTCTTCCCATTTCTTTAGGGCTTGTAAATGGCTTTTTTCAGCCTCTTTAATCGCCTCCACCAAATCAGCCTCTCGATAAGAAAGTTTGATCAGGGCTGCTTCTTTGCGTTGATCTCTTCGAAGGTTTCCCTTGTCTATCTCGGCTTCATTCTTTTTTATACTCAGTTCCAATTGTTGGAGGGCATACTCATCTTTTTGAAGCTGGCGTTTTAGTTCCCGAGATTTTTGGCGATAGTATTTCTCCCGTGTATCTAATTGTTTCGTATAAGTTTGCTGCCTTTGCGCAAGTTCTTTTTCCAATTGAGCAATCTCCTTTTCCAACAGCTCTTTATCCTTCTGTAATTGCTCGAGACTCAAGCTGGATTCAGGTAGTTCGGAAAGCTCGAGATGAATGCCATAGAAGAGTTCATTTATGCGTTCGATCCCGGGACTGAGAAACGGACTGAGCAGGACTTCTTCTTTCAGCAACTTCCCTACACTCTGCTGCCAGTCGGGATAATTCTTTTCCAGCCATCCCATAAAGGCCCTTCCACTATTCGCAATCTGCGATTCTAGCTTTTTATGAACGTTTCGCTTGTCTTTGAGGAGATTCAAGCTCTTTTTCTCTATTGCCTTAGCTTCTTTTTCAAGGTCTTCAAATTCCTTTTCCTTGCGTTTTTGCAAGGCACTGCTCTGCTCCTCACTCAAGCGAATTTGAAGTTTTAACTCAATGCTTTCCTCCTGGGCCTTTTGGATTTGGCGCCTATATTTTCCGCTGGAGAAATCCAGGTTCTCACCAAGCAGTTTTACCCTTTCCGTCTCTAGCTCTCGCATTGCTTTGGCCAGGTTTTCGCTTTTTTCCTCCAGGCTTTTAAGCGACTTCTTTTCCGATTCAAGATCTGTCCTGGCGGAAGCCCATTTCTTCAATAAGCTTTCTTTTTGGCTCAGGGCTTTTTCAGAAAGTTCGGCTAATGCTTTTTCTTTTTTTAGACTGGCTTCCCACCAGGTCTTTGTTTTTTGGGGATCGGCTTTTGCTTCCTGCCCCATATCTCTTAGGAGGTCTGCTTGCTGTTTCCGTAGATTGAGTTCGTAGAATTGGTGAAGCTTTTGTTGGATATCCTGCTTTTGATAGTAAAGGTCTTTCTCTTTGGCCAGGGATAATTTATAGTTCAATTCTCCCTTCTTCAAGTAGAATGTTTTGAGCGCATCGAGCCTTTCTCTTCTACTTTCATCCGCATGCGTCTGGACATCTTCCCATGATTGTTGAGCCTTTTCGTATTTGGATTTCAAGGCTTGCTTTTCATTTTTATGCAGGTCTATAGCCCAGGGAAGTTCCTGGAATATCTTTTCTGCTTTTTCAGTTAGTAGCTCCAGGCTTTTCTCCTCTTTGAGTAATTCCTGGATATCTACTTCCGCGCCTTGCCATGATTTGATACTGCGAATATCTTTTCGCAAGCTTTTGGAAGCTTTATCTATCTCCTCCAAATCTATTCTGGCATCCTGTACCTCTTCCAGGGAGCAAGAAATTTCCTTTAGCAATTCAAAAGAAATTTGACCTTCTATCCATAAACTTCTTAGTACACGGGGAATGAAATCTGCATTAGAAGAGTTCATAATCGTGTATCTCCTCAAGTCCGATTTATCCTTTGCCTGATAGCTACCACTAAGAATCTGCCAATAGCTTCCTTCCAAATCAAAGGGGCCGGCCTGGTGGAGTTTGCGTTTTTTCAAAATTGCCTGAACTTCTTTCCATCCGAGAGCTTTATCTTTTTTGAAAAAACATTCCTTTTCATAATCTCCATTGAGGAAGTATGCCTTTGGAACCGCTTCTTCTCTATGGAAGGCAACAGAAAAAAGTCCTTTAGCTCCTGCTACTTCATATATAATCCAGGAATTGCTGTGAGGCAGATAATAGCTAATTCCTTTTTCCGGAGAATGAGGATTTTTTAAACTGCCTGTATAGAAACTTGAAATCAGCTGTAAATAATCCGTTTTTCCACTTCCCGCTTCTCCCTGAAAATGAATAGCCGTATCAAGCTCAATTTCTACATAAGCTTGGATACTATTGATCAGGATTATTTTTCTCAATTCTTTCAAGGATGATATGCTTCTGGCTTGATTTGATCGATTAGGTTTTGGAGATATTGAATGGCAGCCAATACCCGATATATTTTCTCTTGCTCATTTTCTATTTCGAGAAAGCCGTCTTTGCACATGAGGTCCAGGATGCGCCTCAGTTTTTCATATTCATTTTCCCCTCTGGCCTCCAGTTTTTTCAATTTCCTTTTCAGCAAAATATCTTCTGAAATTTTGGCGGACCATACTTCTAACTTTAGGCGACTACCTCTTCCAAAAAGTGGATCTACATCCAGACAAAACTCAAGGATATTTATGTAACGGGAGAGTTTTTGCAGTTTATCTTCCAGACTGGATTTCGATTCTTTTCGACTCAGGTAGAAATAATTTTTTCCGCCCTCCAGCTCGAAACCGATTTGCTGGAAATAGTTACGATAAGCTTCAATATGCTCTTCCAACACACGATAATAGCGTTCCTGATCCTCATTCGTACTATGCGAATTGAGGAATTGCCCTTTGCTGAGCCATTCGAAAATCTGAGGAGTATCCTTTGGTAGTTCCATCCGTTGTTTAGCGGATATTTTTTGTCAATGTATATAGTGCCTGTTCTTCTTCCAAGTGAGAAGAAGATATTCTTGGCTTTATCTGTAATGCCTGATCCAGAAAAAAACTGTGTTGATCTTTCAGCATTTCTTTAAGCTTCCTTTTCACTGCTGGCAACTCCTGATCAATTGCTTCTTTCAAGCCTCTTAACTTTTGATTAAAAGGAAGCTCTGCTTCCTGACTAATCCTTTGCATGCTATGTTCCAGTTCCTTCAAGACTTGTCTGAGTTCGAGATGAAGGATTGATAATTCCTCCTTCAGCATAAAGTCTCTCTTTTCCTCCAGGAGCATGATTCGCAATTGCCGAATTTGTTGTTGAAACTCGAGGATCTTTGCGAGATCCCTTTTCACGGAAAGTTCTTCCGCCTTCCTGAACAAAACTTCTTCCAATTGATATAAACATGTTTTCCAGACAGATTCTCTTTCTTCACTAGCCTTCTGTAGGTTTCCCAACTGCTCAATAAGCAATTGCATATATCCATTTGTAGAAAATCGATCTGAACTTTTCCCCTGATACTCAAATAAATAAGCAGAAGCAGCAAAGCGGCCTCCTTTTTCTATGAGGAGATTCTGATCCAGGAGTCTTTGAAATCTTTCAGGATTATTTCGGCAGAAAGGCAGGAGTTCATCCTGACTGAATAGTATGCGCTCTTTTGATTGAACCAGGAGGAAGTCAATCAGTTTACGCTCCTGGTAAAGGAGTCCGATCCAATCAGCTATGCTTTGTTTGTCAGTCAATGGAATTTATTTCCTACTTTGCAAGAAACATAAAAAGCCTCAAAAGGGTTAGAAGATTATGGAAGTTTTGAAGAAAATTCTGGGATACATCACTTTCAAGAAGCAAGAAGAAGGTGATACTGAAAATTTCAATTTGAGAGCCATGCATGGGATCAACAAAATCTCAATCCTGGTTTTTCTACTGGCGATTATCTTCTTGATCGTTAGAGCGATCCTAAGGTAGTTAGCCTTTCTTTCCGATCTTCATGAGTTTGTCCAGTAGCCATTGCTTCATCGGGAACTCACCAGCTTGCATGATATCTGCAGCCAATTTTTCTCTCTTCTTTGTGAATTGCCCCGCTTGAGTGATCTGAGCCCTGGTTCGAAGCTTTAGCAGTTTCGAAATAAACTTTTCAAGTATCTGCCAGTTCTCTCGAGTTTCTGTAGGAACTTTATTCCGTTTTAATAATTTCTGATATTCATTCAGGCTATTCTCTAAGCCCTGATCTTCATATAAGTCATATTTCAGCTGGATATTCAGACGAAATATATCCTCTCCAAAGACAGCATCTTCAAAAGATGCATCTCGCAAGGTCTTTCCTGCTTCTCTCGATTCTCCCAGATATGTATGCAGATAGGCCGCCTGAAAATAGGCATTGCCTGATTGATAGATGTCTGATTCTTGAATCCCTTCTATTTTCAGGAGAAAAGAATTGAGGCATTCCGCATCTTTTTCCTGCAAAGCCAATTGAAAGATTTGTCGGGCGAAGGCTTTCGTCAGTTGGGTAGGCTCCCAAATCCAGTTCCCATCAATCAGCACTTTATAAAAATTCAGGTATTCTTTTTGTATTTCTCCTGTATCATTTTCTCTCCATTTCTCCTCCGATCTACCTATAAGTCGGATCAATTCGGCTCGAAAAGAATCGGATAAATCAGAACCATAGGCTTCCCAATCTTTGGAAAAGGATTGAATATGTTTGGCCTCAAAAGCTTCGACCTGTATCCGGAGTATTCGAATTAACATGCGCAATTCCCGCTCTTTCCAATACAACTGATAATTATTCCCGATATAGTCTACAAAGAATCGATGCGGAATTCTCTCATTTTTGCTTGCTATCAAAGGTCCCTGACTCAGGTCTTCGCAAACAGACCTCAACATAGCAATGACATAAAAAAGATGAAGAGATTTTATTTTTTTATCCAGTTCTGCAGGTTCCGCCTGATTTTCATAGGCAAGAGAAGCAGAGGAAAAGTGATATAGATAATTTTCTTCTGCGGAAACGGAAGTGCTATCCAGAGCTTTCTGCAGACGTGTGTGGCTTTGTCCAAAAAGCTTATTCAGGCCTCGTTCATTCATTACTTCCATCAGCATGCTTTCCTCCCTGATGGGATCAGCCTTCAAATTCTCCTGAAGGAAAAAGCCTTCCAACAATTTTTTGAGGTCCGAGATTAAATTGGTGATGCGGGTATAGGCAAAGGGTTTATAGGGAAATAAAATTGCGTCCAGTGCTTCGCGATCACACCTCCCCTCCTGCACCTGTTCATAAACGGCTTCAAATAACTGAAGGTGTTTTTCATCATTGTTGAAATAAGGGGAAGAAAGGTATTTCCGGAATCGACTCAGCTCACGATTCTCCAACTTTTCCACCATATTCCAAAGATCCGGGGACTTCATGTTCTATTTATTTTCTCTTTTCAATACAAAATGCACAATAAAATCAAGAAACAATAGATTGATATTAGTTCAAAGCTTCATATACATCTATTTCTCTTGCATTCTTTCGGCAATAAGTCTTTTATTTGGGACTTTATTGGAAATGAAGGAGGAAATTTTCGGCCCTGATTTTGCATAAGTAAAAATCTCGATCTCATTGACAGAAAAATTGATTTTCGATCGTTATTTTCTCAATGAAAAGAGTAATTTGCTCCCATAATTTCCACTTGAATTTTAATACCCATTCCTTAGGATTTTTCTCTTCCTATGGCAAACAAAGACACTGATCCACGAAAAAGAGTCGACCGGGTAAGACGCCTGTTGAAGACTTCCAGCACCCATGTTCGGGCGTTGATCAGTGCCTTACACCCTACGGAGATTGCCATGCTCCTCGAAGAATCTCCTGAGGATCTCCAAAAACAGATCGTAAGAGAGCTTCCCAGAGACCTCATTTCCGAGGCAATCTCTGAGATGGATGATGAAACCAATCCAGGTAAGCTTTTATCCTTATTGCGTCCACAAGTTGCTTCCGAACTGATCGAAGAACTCGCGCCGGATGATGCAGCAGACCTATTAGCCCAGGTATCGGAAGAAACCAAAGAACGTATCCTTTCTTTCGTTCCTGATGAAGAAGAAACGGTCATCACCCAGCTATTGGAGTATGATGAGGAGAGCGCGGGGGGATTGATGAATCCTGAAGTTGTATTTGTTGGCTTGAAAATGTCCAAGCTAGAGGCATTGAGGCAGGTAGTCGAGCAATCAGAAGACATGGATGATTTTTATACCATCTATGTAGTTGACGACCATCACTGTTTGCAAGGCTATCTTACGTTTCGTTCACTTTTTCTTGCCCGAAATCATGAGATCGTAGAAAACGTCATGGATCCGGACATCATTTCTATTTCGGTTGATACCGATCAGGAGGAAGTTGCCAAAGCCATGTCTCAATACAATCTTCCGACTCTCCCGGTAGTTGATCCGGAGAAAAGGCTGCTGGGTCGCATCACATTTGATGATGTGATGGATGTTATAGAAGAAGAAAATACAGAAGATACCCTGAAGTTTGCCGGTGTATCAGAAGGCGCAAAAATTCGCGGGGGCTGGTTTGACTCCGTCAGGAGTAGAATTCCCTGGTTGTTGGTCAATCTGGTAACAGCCTCCACAGCAATGCTGGTGGTCGGTTTCTTTTCGGGAACCATTGAAAAGATTGCCCTTGTAGCTTCTCTTATGCCGATTATTGCGGGAGTAGGAGGAAATGGGGCTACTCAAACTTTGGCCGTAACCATCTTGCGGATTTCCAATGATGGTATTCCTCCCCGAAAAGCTCTACGGGTAGTTTTGAAAGAAATTGCGGTAGGTGCAATGAATGGATTTATGATCGGAGCCATAGCCGCAATGGCTGTTGCCTTATATAATGCCAATTTCAATCCTCAACTGGAAGACAATGTTGAGTTAGAGATCATGGTAGGAGTCGTCGTATTCTGTGCAATGTTTGGGAATTTGATTCTGGCAGGATTTGCCGGTTCATTTATTCCGATTATGCTGGAAAGGTTAGGGGTCGACCCGGCCGTAGCCTCTTCTATTTTGATCACAGCCTTTACCGACATAGTCGGTTACTTACTCCTCTTTGGTTTGGCCAGCAAAATCCTGCTGCCATTGGTCAATACAATCAACCAGGCAGGTCTTCATTTGGGCACGCCTATTCCTCCCCTATAAACTAGGGTTGCGTACGGGTTTCATTATCTTTTATAGATTCAATATTTCCGTCCCGGAGTCGGACGACAGTTTGTGCATAGAGAGCGATATCCTCTTCATGCGTAACCACAATAATCGTATTGCCCTGTTTGTGCAAACGATCAAACAATGCCATGATCTCGTAAGAAGTCTTGGAATCAAGGTTACCTGTAGGCTCATCCGCCAGAATGATAGAAGGGCTATTTACGAGTGCACGTGCGACGGCTACTCTTTGTCTTTGACCACCTGAGAGTTCATTGGGTTTGTGATGTACCCGATCTCCTAATCCAACACTTTCTAGAACTTCCTGAGCTCTTACAGATCTTTTCCCCTTATTAAATCCTGCATAAACCAGTGGTAAAGCTACATTGTCAAGGGCTGTCGAGCGAGGCAGGAGATTGAAGGTCTGGAAAACAAAGCCGATCTCTTTATTGCGTATGTGCGCAAGATCAGCATCATCCATATTGCTTACATTGGTTCCATTTAGAAAGTAGTTTCCATCTGACGGAGTATCCAGACAACCCAGGACATTCATCAGGGTTGATTTTCCTGAACCGGAAGGACCCATAATGGCCAGGTATTGATTAGGATAAATATCTAAAGAGACACTCCGCAAAGCGTGAATCTCTATTTGGCCCATTTGATAGGTCTTGCGAATATTTTCTAATCGGATGATGGATTCCATGGAATAAGATTTTTACTGAGACTTTAAAGGTAAACAGGATTTTTGGATATGTGTTTCTTCAATTTTGTCATTTGCAGATAAAGAGGATAGAAAAGCAGAAAATGAGATTCTTTTCTCTCCTTATTTAATGGCTTTGAGGCTAAGGTTCATTCGCCCATTTTCGACTTAACATCCAAATAGTAATTTATCAGGCATCCTCCTATCCCATTCGACATCATTCTGTAAAAAGCCAAATAATTCAGGAGAACTTGAGATAAAATCTTTCCTAATAATAATTCCACCGATTTTCATTCGTATTAAGATTGTGTCAGGTTCGAATGTGCTTTGCAATTTTGTTAAAGAAAGCCACAAGGCGTAGCTTTGTTAAGCTTATTCCCAGACCTAAGGGTATTTATTCCCTATCCATGAATCGTTCGCTACAGGAAATCCTGTTACTTGCCATTGTGATTCTCATGGGTTTCATTCATACTTCCTGCAATGAAACCTTTATAAACCAGGCTCCCTTCGAGTTGGTGCAGGATACCGTATTCCTGGATGCCAACAATTGGTATCACTTTAGCCCAAGTCCCAGCTTGAGAGATAATGCTCCCATGTTTCCTTTCTCCTATAATATCTTTGAGGGCTATGGAAGTGGTTTTTTGTTACAAGGAAATACGAAAACCTATTATGTTGAGTTTGGGCAGCAGTTGCAAAATGCTCATGTCTTTCTCGATCCTCAGGCCGATCTGGGAGATACCCTGGTAAAATTCTCTGATCGACATTATCATCTACTGATTGACAAAAAGTATGATAATGTCATCCAGGACGAAATTTATTATGTCCTGCGAAGATCCAAGAAAGGAGTCAGAACCCTGGAAGAAAGGGCAGTATGGGTCTTATCCCAGAAGCAGGGCCTTTTGGCGGTCAGTAATTATGAAATCGATTATCGCACAGGAGTCGTAACACTGGATATCGTTGGAGAGCCCAATTATTTCCGCGAAAGCTCCTTTATTCCCCGCATCAAATACTATGATTTTGACCGGGCCTATCATGTAGATCGCGAACGAAACATCATTTATACCTTTGAAAAACATAGCGGACGATTGAAGAGCAAAAACTTTGAAAGAGGAGAAGAATTGTATGAGTACACTTTTAAAAGTGGCCAAATGAGCAAGCTGGTTAACTTTCGAATAGAAACAACTCAAAATACCATTCGGCTGGTCGCAGAAGATTCCTGTTTCCTTTTCAATGAAATGTTAGAATTACAATACAGTCGGCCCTGTGATTGAAGTTTAAGGAATGATTATTGTGCAGTTTTTGTGACCCAGTTCTGTTATTTTCGTGAAGACATTTAGAACCTATATAGCGCGCTTCTATTATAAGTATCTCGGTATCATGCCGGAAGATGACCTACTGGAAACGATTGAGCATCATGGCGGTAAGATTTTTGCGGATGAATTGGCGGCCGGGTCCTATCTTTCTCCTTCACAGGCAGAAAGAAAACTCCAAAAACTCTATGCGCGCGGGATTTTGGAAAAGCATTTTGATTACGATCGAGGCGTTTCTCGCTACTCGTTAAAATAATTTCTTCAATTCGCATTAATGCGACTATCGCAATAGGGCCAGGTTTTCCTGGCCCTGCGTCTTTCAGGACTTTTTTGAGAATAATTTATCCCTAGCAAGGGGCCAATCTTTCTTGTAGATTTGCGCAATGCTTTAAGCATAGAAGCCCAAAGACATGAAGAAATTATTTCTCAGTATATGTATACTGGCTTTTTCCCTGATTAGCTTAGGACAGGGAAATGAACTTGAAAGCTGGACCTCCTACCTCAGCCATACTTCCAGTGTTAAATCCGTTGACAGAAATGGGATCGTATATGCCATCACCCGAGGAGGCATGTTTAGCTATGATCTAGAAAATCGGGAAACACAGGTTTTCTCAACCATAGAAGGCTTAAGCGGAATCAATCCTACCACCATCTTTTATCATACCGATGCAGATAGAGTTTTTGTGGGCTATGCGGATGGTATGATAGATGTCTTTCGCGAGGCCGGGCAATTTGAATACTTCACAGATATTCAGAGAAACAGCTTTTTCACCCAAAAACGTATCAATGCCTTTGCCGGAAGGTCCGATAAACTTTATATCGCTACCGAATTTGGTTTGGTGATTTATGATCTGAATAATGGCTTACCAGAAACAGATGTCGCTCAGTTTGCGAACCTGCCTTCACAGATCAATGTGATCGGAGTAAGTGTCCTGGAAAATCGGATTTGGGTATTGCTGGAAGACTTTGGGCTTTACTCCGCTCCAGCTGATTTCCCCAACTTAAAAGACCCCTCTATTTGGCGGGATGAAAATAATCGGGACGGCTTGACCTCCAGTTTGAATCTTTTGCAGATCGAATCCAATAGCAGCGTCATGATGATGCGTACGCCCAATGCCTTATTGATTCGGGAAAATGGAAGCTGGGGACCTTTTGATCCTTCCAATGAAAAAGTAGATGGATTTACCCTTTCTGAAGATGCCGTATCTGTCTGGCGCATTACCCGTAGTTCGATTTTTGGGTTTGATGGTTCAAGGAGAGATTTTTTCAGCGATGGACAACAAGTAACAGATGTTCACTTTGTTTCCCCGGGCAAATACATCACTTGTACCAATGGGCAGGGTGTACTGGGATTTCTGGATGGTGAAAAATTCAGCCTTTCGCCTACCGGACCTGCTACCAATGACTGCATCCGGATAGCTGTAGGAAATGGTGAAATTTACATTGCCCCCAAAGGCTACAATCAGTCTTTCAATACGGACCCCAATAGACTTGGCGTATATTATTATACGCGAGACAATGGATGGGAAAGACTGTCTGGAGAGTCGGGAGCGCTTGATCCTACAGTTAGCACCAGTTTCGCTAGAGGAATTTATGATTATTCAGCAGGTAAAGCTGTGATGGCGTCCTGGGGAACAGGTTTGGTTGAGCTAAAAAATGGGATTCAAGAGGCTTTTTACAATTGTGAAAATGCAGATCTCTCTGTAATCGCTCCTCCTTGCGATATCAGCAAACTCGATAATGCCCGGGTAAGTGGAATGGACTATGACCTGAATGGAAATCTTTGGGTAAGTCTGGATTTTTCCCAAATTCCGCTCATGGTAAAGAGCCCGGAAGGCGAATGGTTTACAGCCAATTCCAGCCGCATCCCCAATAATGATCACTTTGTGGATATGATTGTGGATGATTTTGGAAGTAAGTGGATCATCAATGAAGATCAAGGTGTTTTGGTTTACAATGATGCACAATCTCCTTTGGATGTCTCTGATGACTGGACCCTGACCTTGAAATCTGGTATCAATCAAGGCGATCTTCCAAGCAATTCCGTTACCTCTTTAGCCAAAGACCAGGATGGATTTATTTGGGTGGGAACCACGCAGGGAGTGGTGGTATTCTTCGATCCCTTTTCCATTTCTCAAAGACAAATTGTTGATGCTCGCCCTCCTGTTTTTGATCGTCGCCCTCTTTTGGGAGAAGCTACCATCAATGCCATAGCAGTAGATGGAGGCAATCGCAAATGGCTGGCAACCAATGATGGTGTTTTTCTGGTTTCGGAAGATGGGGATGAATTAATAGAAACTTTTACTGTAGAAAACAGCCCGCTTCTTTCAAATGTCGTGAATGATGTCGAAGTAGATCAAACGACAGGAGAAGTATTTTTTGCTACCTCTTTGGGACTGATCAGCTTTCAGGGAGATGCCACTGCCGGATCAAGAGAATGTAATGATGTTTTTGTTTTTCCTAATCCTGCTTTTACCGATACAGAATCCGGGATCACGATTCGAGGCTCTGGTACAGGATCCATTGTAAAAATCACAACAGTTTCCGGCCTATTGGTGCGCGAAATTCAGTCGCAGGGAGGAACTGCCGTATGGGATGGAAGAGATGTGCGAGGGGAAAAGGTCCGTTCCGGGATTTATCTGGCCTTAATTGCCGATGACAATGGCGACAATGCCTGTATAGGCAAGTTTTCGGTGATCGCTCGTTAAGTTTCAAGAAGTTGTATCCCAATATACCAATTGGTATTTATCTTCATTTTCAAGCAGATAGATTCGCTGATCCCAGGCATCTTTGAGTTGATAGGCTTTGTAAGGGGGCAAAAGCAAATCAGGAGGATAGGGTAAATTCTTAAACATATCGTTTATCGATCTTGAGAATACTTCTCCGGAAGTCTTCTTTGCATCCACAACAAACATAGGCGGAGTAAAGATCTCCCATTCCTCTAGAATCTCCTCCCATATCAATACCTTTTGATAGGCCTTTATCCAGAAAAGAAGCAGAGACTCAAAAACGGTTTTCTTTCCTACTAAAGAGGCGAGGGATTCTTCGGTTTGAGCTTTGTTAAAATTCTCTTGCCGAAAATATGCTTCTTTATCAAAAGAGAGGCTTTTAGCAATGAAGTCGGGGAAATAGAGCTGTATGTCCGATTCACTAAAATTCATTCTTCTTCGACAGTATTTAGCTCATCCCTCAATTGCTCGGCTTTTTCTTCCTCCGAAAAGAGGGCGTATTCTTCTTTCCTCCAAACGAAAAAATACCAGAATATGGGCATAGAGATAAAGCCCACCAGAATGAAGCGGATAATCCAGAGGGTTTTCGATTTTCGTCCGATGGTTTCGACACCTATCAGCAGGTATATATAATAGGCTAACAAAAGAAGGTAAAAGAGGGTAGTCGAACGAAAGCCATACAGAGAAGGAAAAAGGTAGAAGCCCAAAAAATAAGTGAGGATGGAATTGATCCAGGGAAGGATGAGCAGAAGAGTTATGACCCCCAACGCGATTCGCAATACGTATTCCGTTCCTTTGTCCTGGTCAGTGTGGCTCATGCTCTCATATTAGGCCTAAGAGATTAAGGTATGAATTTATTCCCTAAAGTTCATTTCTCCCCTAAAATCCCTAATTTCGTTTACACTTAAATCCCATATCCTTTGAAGCTCCTTTACCTCACAGAAGATAACCTCAAAGATCGCATGCTGATTCGCGATCTGGTCCACAACTTCAAATTTGAAGAGAAAGCTATTCTCATTCATGATCAATTTGGGGAAAAGCTCAATGATACCCGCTTTGTCAATAAGCGGATATCGGCTTTGTTAAGTGAGGCTATGGTGTATAATAATGCCTTTTCTGCCGATCAGCGGAAGTTTTTTCTGGAAGAAAGAGGAAAGCTTGTTCCCAATAAAGTCTTAATTGAAAAACTCCTTCACCCTATTCAGCTATTGATCCTGGCGCCAATTCTCAAGCAAGGAGAAGAAAGTGTTTTGATCAATCCGCTTGACCTTTTGGGAAGTGTAAGGGAAGGATATGAAATAGAAGAAGTCATCCTTTTCCCAAAAAATGCACTTTCTCCTATGGTCAGTAAAGTAAAGGCTATCAATACAGAAGAAGATCGGGACAAACTGCTGGGGATTTATGAAGAGGAAAAAGAAATTCTGGATCTGGCTTATAAACTCCGTCCCAGTTTGATCGCTTCGGGTGCCAATTATAGCTTGAAGGCTAAGTCGAACCAGTAAATATTCTTTAGAGCCGAATTTTTGCTAATTTTAGGTTCCAGCACAAACTCATTTTCCAACTTGATAAGTAAGACTGAAGGAATCGTATTACGAACGCTCAAACATCAGGACGCCAACCTGATCACCACCATCTATACCAAAGATTTTGGGATCAAAAGTTTTCTGATCAAAGGCTATCGCTCGACCCGTGCCAAGAGTCGGCACAGTTACTTCCAGCCCCTTTCCATCATCGAATGTGTCTTTCTCAATAAGGAAAATCGAAGTCTGCACAAGATCACGGAAAGTAAGATCTCGGTCTACTTAAATGAGGTGCAGACCCAACCCGTCAAACTTTCTCTGGGCCTGGCTATGTTGGAAATCTTTTACGATACCGTAAAAGAAGAGGAGAAAAATGAAGCCCTCTACAATTTCCTGCACAATATCATCACGAAACTGGATCGATCTGAGAAAAGACTGATTCAAATCTTCATTTACTTTCTCCTGCATCATACCCGGCATTTAGGCTTTTTCCCTCACGATCAAAGTGAGGGAGCACAGAGGTTGAGCTTCGACATACGTGCTGGTATTTTTTCTAAAGCCAAACAAAATGAAGATGAAGTAGCTCCTTTTCTTCATCGTTTCATGCATAGCAATCTCGACGAACTTCCGTCTCCATATTCTTGTCAGCAGATTACTTTCGACAGCAATATGAAACGCTTTATCATTAAGACCCTCTTTGATTACTACAAGTTTCATATTGACGGGTTCAAATACCCACAAACCATGAAAGTCTTTGCAGAAGTATTTGGAGAATAAGTAATTTTTGGTCGATTTTTTGCATACCAGCAAGTATGGTCTTATTTTGCTGAATATGGATACCCGGATGAGAATATTAGAACGCGTTTATGAAGATATGCGCGTGAAAGGTTTTCAAGGATTGAGAGCTGATGTAGTGATGAAAAGTATGGATGTCACCAAAGGTGCCCTTTACTATCACTTCAAAAATAAGACCGTTTTGGGGTATGCTATCCTGGAAGAAGTCATTCAGCCCGAATATCTCAAGCCTTATCTTCCACTTTTGGAGTATGAAGGCAACCCTGTTAGCTTTCTACAGTCTATTTTAAGCGGTATCAAGCTCACAACCGAAGCGAAGGACCTGATGCTCGGAGATCCCGTTCATAATCTCGCTTTGGAGATGTCTCCTCTGGACGAAGGCTTCCGAAAAAGGCTGGAAATCATGCAGGACAGCGTGAAAGATATCATTTCGGATGCCTTGTACCGAGGGCAAGTAAGGGGATTTGTCGTCGAAAGGGCAAAACCTGTCCAGATTGCTTCTTTTTTTCAGGCAATGTTGGCCGGAAATTATGGAATGGCAAAGGCCCACCTGGATAAACGGACTTTTGATAGCAATCTCGACATGCTGGCAGAGTACCTGGATGAGTTTCGGGTGGGAGTTTAGGAGAATTCTGGACAAGCGTGTATTATTATTGAAAAAGTGGTTTGGCCTGCAGCCGATTCTCCCTTATTTTCGTTACTATTGAAATACCCTGATTAAACGTATTGGATTTGAGCTAGTCAAATAGCTGAAAATCTTCTGATCTATATCTTTTATGCGGCATTCTTCCTTATTGAGTCTGGTACTTAGTTCACTTCTTTTTTTGATGGCTTGTGAAAGCGATCCAGGTCCGGCTCCCGGTCCGGTTTATGAAGTACCCGAACTCATTCAACCTTATATAGATGCATTTGAATTTGAGGCCAGTAAAAGAGGCCTCGATATCAATATTGAAAATCTACGGGTTGATTTTGGAGAAAATCTCAATAATGGACAAGCCGCAGGACTCTGTACCTCTCCCGTCAACAATGCCAATGTATTTGTCCCCCATATAGAATTGGATACTACTTCTGCCAACTGGCAAAACAATGTATATCATCGTGAGATCCTCGTCTTCCATGAATTGGGACATTGCATTCTGGATCGTCTTCAACACAGAGATGACTTTCTGCCCAATAATAATATATCCAGCATGATGCGTTCTACCGGAGAGCAGGTTTACGGCTCTCTCCTGACTGGCTTCAAACGGGATTATTATTTGGACGAACTATTTTTGGAAGAGCAGGCCGAAACTCCTGAGTGGGCCCAAAATTCGCCCGCCTACAATAGCACGACTTCGACTGCCAGTGTTTTGGACGAAAGTTTTGACGATAATGGCAATAACTGGACAGTTGGAAATTCAGCTCAATCTAGAGCAGAAATTCGAGATGGACTGTACATATTTGAGTCTAAGTCTCCAGAATCAGGCATTTTTGTCCAAAGAAATCAAATTATAGATCAGACACGAGATTTTGAGATAGAAACAAACATCAAAATCGTATCCGGAACCGGTACGAGTATGTTCCAATGGGGCGGCAACAATAGCAGCAATTTTTATTTCCTCGGCTTCAACCGAGAAAGAACGGGAGTCATCGGAAACTGGTCCGTAGGTGTTTCTTCACAAAACAAAATCCCCAGCCTCAATCCCGACGGTTTCAATAAAATTACCATCCGCAAAACGGGAGATTTCTACCATCTTTACGTAAATGAAACTTATCACGACATCCTCGAATTCGAACCCTTCATGGGCAATGCCATTGGCTTCCTGGTAGGTCCGAGTACGGAGATGCATATTGATGATATCAGGATTGATTATTTGGATTAAGCCCTCCTCTACCCTTCCGCTCAGGCTGAGCTCTTCTTTTTGATCTACACCGCGGTGTCATTGAGAGTCAAAATGTTGGGCGAAGCAATCCCCTTGATATCAACCTACTTATTTGGAAGTAAGGAGATTGCTTCACTGCGTTCGCAATGACAGATTATGGGCTTCATTTCCTTTTTTTGCTCTATAACAGAACTGTCATTGCGAGCACAAAACTTGTCCGAAGCAATCCCCTTAAATACTAAAACCTTATCTGAGTCAAGGAGATTGCTTCTCCCGAGGATTGGGATCGCAATGAGAGGCTGTTTGAGGTCTCAGATTGGAAGGTTTCCATTCACCTCTAAATATTATTCGTATTTTTATCGAAGCAAGCTAAATCGGCTTTTCACATGAACGAACCTGCTTTTTCTCCTTACCTCATCGCTGCCCTGGGAATTTTCCTTTTCTATCTGGGTCTACGAGCCGTGAGGCAAAAAAAGATCCTCGGATCTGAAGGAAAAGAGCAAGGGCTCCGTAATCCCGAATATTATGTAAAAGTACTAGCCAGCTTTATAGGCGCAGGCCTGGTACTCTTTTGGGCCGGAACAGAATTCCATAAAATGGGTGGCTGGCTCTATAGCTCTTTGTATAGCCTGATCACGCTGGGAGCACTTTGGTGGCTCATTCGATTTAACAAGATTCGAAATTCAGCCAAGGCAGGTTTACGAACTGCCATGCTTCCTCGCAGGTATAGCAAAGCCAAAGAAAACAGCCCCAATATGTGGAGCATGGCTGCCCTTGCGCTGCTTTATCGGGTTCAGAACCGTAAGCTCTATGTACTCGGCGGCGCGCAACTCAGCAATAGCTCCATGAAGTATGCCCGAAAGCGCTTGAAAAAAGAATGGGATATACAGGATCAGGAGGATTTTGACGAAGTGCAGGATTGGTTGATTACTGAGGGACATAGGACCGAGTTTCTCGAACTCATCCAGCGCATCATGAATAGCTCTCAAAGCGAAATTCAGGACTATCTGGGAGAGGTAAATCGAGGAGAGCATGCCATGTCCACGAAAGCTGAGATAGCTGAAGAAAAAGCAAGAGTGGAAATGATCGAGGAAGAAGGTAGCAAGCTTAAAAATCAGGGCTTTATGGCCTGGGATCAATTGCGATACATGGAAAACTGCGGACTTGGTTACTTGGCGGGATATCTGGATGAAGAAACTGCCTGGGAGAACCTCAATTCAATAGCGACAGCTTTGCAAAGTCGCTATGATTCCTGGAAAGACATGGGAGAAGCTTATCTAATGGGCCGTGAATTTTGGTCTGCCATTGATTATAGCAAAAAAGGAAAGCTGTATGAAAAGACCCTTCATCGACTGCTTTCGGATAAAAGAAGTCCCTGGAACCAAATCAAATGGGACATGCCCTTGTTAAAGCAATAATTTCACCCCTTATTGAGAGCTGAAAGTTAGCTATGCTCCAAAATCTATATCAAAAGCATCCAAAAGAAATCCAATGGACTTTACTGGCCCTTGTATGTGTATTGGAATTTGGTTTGGTAAGTTGGTGGAAACCCGCTAAAGAAGCAGATGCGAACCTGATTCAGTCCTGCTTGATTTTTTTCTCAGGAATTGGAATGGGGATATATGCCATAAGGAAAAGTTTTCAGCCAGCCATCGAAAAGAGTAGCTATTCAAACGCTGAACAAGCACCTCTTTGGGCAAAAATCATCCAATATGCTCTCCCATTTATAGGCATCCTGATTTTGTTACCTATTCTCTTTCCTCTTTTTGAGAAATATGCCATAGCTCCTCAAAACTCGGATATTATCCCCCAAATTGAAATCATGGCCCGGAGGTTTATGCAAGGCGAATTTCCCTATGCGCCTATTCATGATTTTGGTTACGAACTACGCTCTCCTTATATGCCTTTACATTGGGGGCCTTTTGTAGTACCAGAAGCCATGGGCTTCGATGACAGATGGTGGGTATTGGGACTTTGGCTAGCTGCCAGCTTTTTTTTCACCCATATCGCCATCAAAAAAGGAAGAAGCATTTTCCAAAGTAGTATCCTTGCGATCCTACCCGGACTGTTTATCTACCTCTTAGTCCGAAATAATTTTGTAGTCTTTAGCCATACCGTCGAACTCCTTATCCTCAGTTATTATATCTTCCTGGCAGTTGCATTAACGACCGGAAATGTCTGGCTCCTTGGCCTGGCGCTTCTGACGTGCTTACTTTCTCGTTACAGCCTCCTTTTTTGGGCTCCCCTACTCTTTCTTCCCTTTCTCCTTAAGCATCCTAAAGTTGATTTAGTAAAGCTGGGAAGTTTCGTACTGGCTGGTATGTTGATTTTATATGTGATTCCTTTTTTGAGTAAGGATTGGACCATGCCTATGCAAGGTTTGGAACACCATGGAATTGTAACGATGAAAAACTGGACGTTTGAGCCCTGGTTTGGTCCCAATGGAAAGCCAGGAGCCTTGTATAGAGGCACAGGTTTAGCAGCTCTTTTTTATGAGTTCTGGCCAGGTGATGCAGAGGCTCAGGCTGGAGCGGTTCAGAATCTCCAGTTCATCGGCTCAGTCATTTTATTGTTGGGATTTGTCTTTTTGTACTATAGAAAAAAGGACCAAATCCGCGACCGTCTTTTTCTCCTGGGAAGCCTGAAACTCATGTTGACATTTTTTTACAGCTTCCTGGCTCTTCCCATCGATTATTATTTTATCGTACCGATTATGCTAAGCCTGGGGATACTGCTTTATGAAGGGATACATACAGAAGGGAAAGAAAGCCTGCTTACATAAGATTATTTCTTAAGCATTTCCAGCATCTCAATCTCTTTTTGAGAGATTTCCTCAAATCTTTCCGTAACCTCATTCCATTGTCGGCAGATTTCTTCAAACTTTTGTCTAGGGTAAATGGAATTGGTCTGTACAGAAATATTCTGGACATTTCTCAGATAATACTGCCTGGCAGCCTCAGCAAAAGACTTCCCTTCCCGAATCGCCTTCAACTCATAATTTCTAAGTCGAGTTTGTCGCCTTTCCCTCAAGGAAAGTCTAAAGGCCTTCCCATCTCTTTTGTTCCGTTGCCAAAGTTTTTTATCCATCCGCTTCAACTCACGAGAAACATCAAAATTCCGATCCACCCAGGATTCAAGCAATCCCTGAATCAAACGAGACAAGCGGTAATCATCTTTATCGAGGTAGAGTTTTTCTTTGGTACTCTTTTGCGATTGGATGAATGCAAGGACATGCACACATAATTCACCAAACAGACGTGTCTGAGGAGATCGAATATCAAAGCCTCCAATATTATGTTCAAAAACCATATTGAAGAATCCCAATTGCTCTTTGAGTTCGTCTTGAGAAATGCTATGGAAATGCTTCAAATTGATAAACTCCAATACGATTCTGTAAAGAATTGCGTCCCTGGCATCATCTATGGCCCGATCGGTTTCGAGAAATCCCGCTTTCCCCGCCAGAAATTCCTGCAACATTTCCTTAAACTCCCAATTGCTCAGACTCAGATATAAGAAGAAGCCCAAACTGGGAGTAGTCTCATCATGCGTTTCTTCGTATATACTTCTCTCCAAATGCCAGGCAAGCATATTGGCTCCATGCACCTTATGAGGACCTTGTTTTACTTCTATCTTTCCCCAAAAGCCTTCTTTCGATTCCTGTACATATTCATAAATAAAGAAGAATTGCTCTTTCGGAAAGCGACTTTCCATTTCCCGGGCCAGATTTCGACAAACTACTACCAGGGTTTCCTCTGAATAATTGGCGAGATATTTTCGAGGCAACTCATCTTTCTTGATCAGAATTTCATAGGAGCGATGGGAAATATTGTCTTCCGGAAAAGCCAGCATACCTAAAGGCCTTTGCAAAAAGCCATCACTCCCATCAGCTATCTCATGCACTCGATTATCCAGGAAAGTCAGAAAGTCCTGTACTGATCTATAGCGATTAAAAATCTTTCGTGCGATGCTGGGGAGATTGAACCATTGAACGAAAGTAGCCTGCCGCCACTGTGATTCGCCGATGATGAGAAATTCGATCCCAAACTCATTCACTGCGCGGTGGAATTGAGCTGGCTTGAGGAAAAAAGATGGTAGCACTTCTTCTCTCTGGTGGTTGAGGAAAGGGAAATTCAGGATGAGGATGGTTTTTCCTTCGAAATCCTCCAAAATAGATCGCCCATTTTCCATGCCCTTCTCCAAATCAAGAAATCCATAATAAGAAAGATCCCAATAGTCTATGCTTGAACCGATAGCTGCATAGAATTTCTTGATTTCCTCCAAACTCGGCACATCGATGTCGTGATGAAAGACCAGGAGTACATCCGAGGCTTCCGTTTTTCTATAAGTCCGTGTTATACGAATATGAAACGGAATGATCTGTATAGGTTTTGCTTTTAGCGGACTATCCACAGCCCCTATTTCCAGTGTCAGCTCGGCTTTTACATCTTGTAATTCATCCGCCTCTCCTTCTACCTGTAAGAAGAATTCGGAATCTTTATATTCTTCTGCCTTATCTATCTCAAACAAGCGATAGGCAATGATAGACATCGGTTTAAATAGAGGGTCTAATAACTGAAGCGGCTGCTCCTGAGCTAGATTTTCCTCCCATTCTCCAAGCTTAAAACGCGCTTGCATCATCCTCTGCCTATGAATATCCAAATCAATTTCCGGACTGATCAGATTGAGGGTTCTCCAGGAAATCCTTCCTTTTTCTCCCGGTGCCAAACTTCTGATTACCCGGAAGTATTTCAACCTGACCGGATACTGAACTTTAAGGGTTTGCTGGATTCTGGCTAAAGGAAATTCTAAATCCGTTCCGGGAAGGAAAGCTTCAATTTCAAGGCTTACTTCTTTGATAAGTGCCTCTTCCTGAATTAAATGCGGATCTACATGCCTCAATTGGAAAGAAATAGGATCAAAGAAATTTATTCGCTTTCTTTCTTTTATACCAGCTGGTATGATGATATAAGGCTTACTAGGCTTGATCCATTCATTCTCACGGATTCTAAGGCATATAGGGACTTTCTCAGGGGTGGGCATATCAGAAAGATTCTTTATCCCGATATGCCTGATCTGTACTTCCTCTCCGAACTCATAAATGCCATCAGGAAAAGCTTCTTCAAACTCAAATCGTTCAATTTCTATTTCGTGAATCCTGCTATAAACTTCGGGACTATTTACTTTTGTAGAAGTAAGCTGATATTCTACTTTCCCTTCTCTTCCATCAAATCCATGTGATCCATTTTTTCCTCTTTTCCCTTTATTATGCCAGGCGTTTAAGGCATGTATATTTTTATATTCGCCTCCTTTTCCCCCCAATCCTTTTTTGCCAGTTTCTCCGCCAGAAACATCGCAAACAAAATAGCTAAGTAAATATGTTTGGGATTCAGGAACTTCTATTCTGACATGAGCTCCGTCTCCACCATTCCCTCCAGAGCCAGCATTTCCTCCATTCGTGGGAGCACTATGTGGAACCCGAGAATTTAGGCCATGTCCTCCATCACCTCCTTTACCACCGTCCCCTCCACGTGCGATAATCTCTATCTTCTCCCCCATTGCTAGCTCAAGAAATACCTTTTTCCGATCCAAAGGTATTTGTCCCTTGAAGTAATGAATACTGAGTTTAACGGGGATTTTGGATTCCGAATTGGGATCAATATCTTTTTGCCAGACTTCTGCACTGATAAAGATGTTTTTCGCATGACTCCCAGGTTCTCCATGAAAACCTGGATCGCCATGAAGTTTTCGTTTAGAAACTTCGTCCCGATAGTGATTTGCAGGATAATCCCTCCCGGAATTTCCTTGCCTTCCGTTCTTTCCGGAGGCTTTTATTTGATATATGACTTTATAGGCCTTCTTATTAGGACTTTGGGGCATTGTGTTTTAGGATCAAGGACAATGATTGTACTTAATTTAGATATCTTTTAAGAATCTCCAACATTTTCTCTGGAGGAACATCGGTGTTTACATGTTCATGGATCAACTTAATCATGGCATTTACCATTTCCGGCCTAAATCCCAGTTTAAGTCCAATTTGATTTATGAGTTTGGATTCATCATCTGAAACCTCTCCATCCATTTTCATCATAAACAATAGATGATAGAGTATCTTCACCCGATCTTGTTCAGATTTGGGAGGCTCTAGTGGATAATCTTGTGGATTGTTTTCAATTTCTGTGATCTCGGAAGTATCCAGTCCTAATTGTGTGCCTATATCCATAATGAAGCGGGCTTCGTTGGTGTGGATTCTTTCGTCAGATTTTGATAGGCGGATGAGTAGTGATACAAGGGATCTCTTATCTATAGACATGGTTGATACGATTAAATTAGACGCTATAATCTAGTATAAAGTAGTCGAGACAAAAAGTCAAAAAGACCATTTATATATTGTACGAGGATTTAGGAAAAACATTTCAAGAATTCTCCTTTTTCCTCCTATTCTTCTTTTTCCAGCAATTTTAGAATCTTTTCCAGCTCTTTTTCTTTATCCAGCCAGTAATTTCTTGCCCATACCCGATGCACCATCCAGGATTTGGAAGCAAGCAAAAGGGGGCGATAAACTTCTCTTTCCTTAGCACTTTCTCCACTGAAATATTGACTGCCTTCACATTCTATTCCCAGTAAATATTCTCCTTCTTTTTCAGGATCATGTACCGCGATATCCAGCTTAAAGGAAGTATCGCCCAAATTTCGGCTAATCTTATATCCCTGCTTTTCCAGGCTCGTGCTCATAAAGTCAGCAATGGGATTGGGAGAAAATTTATACAAATCCTTTGAGTTTTGAGCATCTAATAAAGATAGGGCCACTTCATCTTGATGATCACTGATTGCCCTCACATATTGCAGGTATTGTTTGAGGTAGCGAGGGCCATCATGTTTCGCTTGCTCGACGTTTAGCTCATGCGGAAGGAAAGAGCAAATTACATAGTTCATTTTTCGGGCGCGACTGATGGCTACATTCAATCGATTTTCTCCGCCCGCCTGATTGAGCAAACCAAAATTGCTGACCAGTTTGCCTTTTTTATTTTTCGCATAGCCGATGGAGAAAATGATGATGTCCCTTTCGTCCCCCTGTACATTCTCAATATTCTTTACAAAAAGCCCCTGATATTCCTCCGCTTCACTTTTCTGCATACTGGCCTGTAGGAGGTTGAAAAGTTTCTTGTCCTCCTGAGAAAGAAACTCCAATTCACGGTCCAGCAAATCTTTGATAAGTTCCTGCTGATGGAAGTTGAAGGTAACGATACCGATGGAAGGATTGTCCGGGCGCTGAATGAGTTTCAACACCAATTCAATAACTCTGCGAGCTTCAACTTCATTTCGATTGCTTTGCCACAAACCTTCTACAGAAATCCATTGAAGGGGAGGTTGTGAAAGTGCGTCATGCTCGGCTGGAGGAATGACCTGCAGCTTTCCCTCATAAAATGCCTGATTGGAGAAATTGATCAAAGCCTCTTCCCGAGATCGATAATGCCAATTCAATTGAGTCTCTGGTAGAGAGGTTTTCGCCAAATCCAGAATACTTTCCACTTCCAGGGCTATTTCATCTTCCACAAATTCGGCATCAGCATCCTCATATTTTACTTTATACAAATCCAGGGGTTGAAGCTGCTTGTCATCTCCAGCGATGACGGATTGTTTTGCTCTCAACATTACTGGAATGGCCCTTTCCACAAAACACTGAGAAGCCTCATCAAAAATGACTACATCGAAAAAATCTGCTTTCATCGGAAAAATAGCCGCTACAGATTCCGGAGAGGCCATCCAACAGGGCATGAGTTTTTGAAGTCCACTTTCCCAGCTTTCACTTACCAATTTACGCACCGACCAAAGCCGCCTTTTTTTGCTGACCTGGTGATGAATCTGACGATAGGTAATGGGATTTTTCAGGCGGTTAAATTCCAGGATGCTGATAATATTTTCCTTAATCCTCCTTTGGATAAGTTCGGTTACTTTCTGCCTTCCTTGTTCAAGCTTGTTCTGATAGTCCTTTGTCTTTCTATTCCAGCCTCTTCCGCTAACTTCACTGAGTATGGGCTGAATCCGTTCTGCATGTTCGATCCAGTAATAATAAAAAGATTGTCTGATCTGATTCAAGAAACTCTTTTCCTCAAGCGTCCTATTTATCTGAGGACGAAGGATTTCCAAAACTTGATTTTCAGTAGGACTAAAGCTGGCCAAATGCGCATCCAGATTTTTGAGGTCATTGAAATCTTTTTTGAAGTGATACAGTAAAGATTTGAAATAAGGCTTTAGTTCTTCCGGAGATTTGATTCCTTCCTGAATCTTTCCGATCTGATCGCGATGTAAATACGTTTGCCAGTCCCGGCCGAAATTACTCAGAGATTTGTTGAAATTTTCCAACGCCTGGATTTGCAACATGCTTTGGCTCCAATCCTCGCTTTCAAAGGTTCCAAAGTTGAATTTCGGTTTATGCTTGGGAAAATAGCTAATGTTGCGGGTGAAGGAATAAGCTTCTAAATGTTGCTCCTTTGCCCTCAACCATTTCTGTTTTTCCTCTTGTGTATCCAACAGGGGAAAGTCACCGAGAAAGGCATCATCGATATACTTCGCATAGAGTCTGTGGAGCCGCTTAAAATGACCCACTTCTTTGTAAAGCTTTTTAAACGTCAGTTCTTCCAGTTTGATCTCATTTCTTTTGCAGATCCGCTTCCAAAACCAGCGTGCGCGAAGGAAATCAAATTGGAGTATGCGAAAGGATTTCTTCTGAAGTTTCTTGAAATTATCTGCATGCTTTATGAGCTCGGCATAGAGCTTCCAATCTCCATCATCCAGGTATTTTCTATCCCTTAGCTTATCAATGCCTTCCTCAAATTTTACAAGGATTTTCTTAAGAGATTCCGGCTTATGCTTTTCCTTATGTATGGCCTCCATGTCTTCGCGAATCCGGTGATTGTTGACATAGATATCTACCTGACGAAAAGCCTTTATTCTTTCGGCATTCAATTCAGCTTCCAAGAGGCGGGTGCCTAATTGCTGACTCAGTCGGAGGTATTCTATATGGAGTTGATCCACATGTATAGGAATCTTTTCCAATAAGCCAGCTATGCGTTCCTGATCTTCATATCCATAATAGCGGAAAGAAATGCGTTTGGACCAGGAGTGTTCTTCTTCAAAAAATTCCGCATAGTCTATGAGTTGTCCCAGCTTCTCAAGCAGAACTGCCAATTGATCCAAATTGATCCGGCGGGCGAGTTCTTCGAATGGAAAATATTTGCCTCCTATCCGGGATCGAAGATACAGTTCATGGGCTGATAGGCCACAATCCTGTCGGCGAGTCAAGGCATCATAGAGATCTTCAAAATCCCTGCTAGCCTGATCTGTTTGTCGGGAAATGAGTTTGTATTCATGTTCCCACTGGGTGATATTCAAATCGCGAATCTCCTTTTGGAAACTCTCGAGCTCATCAATCTGCTTTTTGATTTTGCGGTAAATGTCAGCCCGATCATGTCGATAATCATGTACGAGAACCGCAAATCTTGATAGCCCCAGATTGTGCATACGTTTATACACCACATCCAATGCTGCCCGTTTTTGAGAAACCAGGAGCACCTTCTTTCCATGGGCCATAGCATCTGCCAGGATATTGACGATGACCTGAGACTTACCCGTTCCGGGAGGGCCATGAATTACCAGAGATTCACCTTGTTTGATACGCAATAATGCGGCCTCCTGAGATTGATCCACCTGGGTCACGAAGTATCGCTCTTCTTCTTTTATATAGGTTGCTTTCTGATCAGGACTTGCTATCCCCTCCCCTCTTCCAAACAACTCATCCATTTTGAAGTCATCCAAATGGGATTCGAGGTGGTTATAATCCTGTAAGAGTGCAGAGTCAGATTGAGGGAAAATGCCGAGTACCGCTTGAGATTGAAAAGTCAGAACTCCTGAGCGAAAGGACTCCATTTTCTCCTTGAGGTAGTCGGGGAAAGTATCCAGCTGCTGGTCAAAAAGCCGTGAATTGAAATTCACCTCCAACTCATAGGCTTTTACTTTTTGATATAGCTCGTTGATCCATTCCAGCCAATCATTATTTGGGTCGATCTCTTCTTCCCAGAATTCGTCTTTCAGCCGGCTTTGCTGGTATTGCTCATAAGCCAGAAATAGGGTTCGATTAAATTGAACACTTTCGCCCTCCACACATTCCAATCTCCATCTAGGCCTCCCTTGCAAATTTCTAATCAGTCTCACCGGAAAAAGCAGAACCGGACTTCTGACAATACTCCCATCAATAAACTTTCCCTCCACAAAGGGATATCCAATAAAAAGATCATAAGTCCCTGTCTCTTCGAAAAGGGTATTTACAGATCGATAAATATTGTTGAGTCTTCTATCTGCAAGATTGGTGGGTTCATGGCGCGGGTCCAGTTTCCTGATCAGATTTACACTTTTCCCTGCTAATATCTTCTTCAGCAGCTCTTCCGCAGATTGCGAATCGAGAAATCCCAGATCTTTGAGGTCTATATCACGTCTTTTACTCAATCTCCCCAATTTCAGCGATCGATTTCCCTGGCTGAGATTGGTGAGGCGAAGTTTGTAAGTGTGTATAATCTGACGCATGCGAATCTTGCTGCATCAAATGTACAAAATGAAGAGATAATAAAAATGGCGGCAAGGAAATCCTTGCCGCCATTTTTATGTATGAAATTTCGAAGTCGAAATCTTTAGAAGTGGATTACATTGATACCAGCCGTGAATGTTTGTGTACTAGGGCCTTGTCCATCTTCAAACATTTCACTCAGGTTGTAATTGAAATAGAGGTCAAACCATCTGAAGTCGATCCGTCCAGTCAATCCATAACGGAAAGGATTGAGGTAGAAGTCTCCATTGATTTTTACTTTCCCATTCTCATCGCTTACCTGCTTGGTGCGGGCTTTCCACAATACACCCCCATATACTCCGAAGGAAACTCTCAAGCCATCATCTGAACCAGGTATGGTATTGAAGTTCAACAGGAGCGGAATCTGGAAGTAGCGAGCCATCAGGTTGTTCTTTTCGAAAGAAACGTTAGAGGCTTCGAAAGCGATTTCTTCTTGTCCTTCTACGATGGTTACATCATTTACAAAGTGATAGTAAGACCAGTCCACAGTCAAAGCTGTCTTGAGGTTTACGGCACCTCTTCCGATCAAACTTACGGTTGTAGGGAAGATGTGAAGAGCTACGTGAGAAGCCGGACGGAAATCTCTCAATTCGAAGTTGTCATTGGGAACGGCATTAACTCCATAGTTGCCATTGGCGAAATAGTTGGTGATACCGATATCCAGTCCCAGGCCATCTACATGAGATCCTTTTCTACGGCGATGCGTTTTGTGCTCATATTCTTCATCATAATCATCGTCATCATCATCGGTTTCTACAACTACTCTTCTGGTTTCGTCATCATCATCGATGATGATGATCTTCTTATTCCCTACTCTGATTTCTGTTGTAGAATCATCTTCTGATTCCTGCTCGGTCTTTTCATCCTTCTTCTCTTTATCCTGGGCCGCTACATTGCTCATCCCGAGAAACACACACATGATGATGCTCATCATTACTGTGATATAAATGTTGTTGATTTTCATAATCTTACTTTTTTGTTTCTACGCTTTTGCGTCTTGTGACTGACTGAAAATTTAAAAAGGTTGAGTTCGTAAACTTTGGATTCTCCTTTCTCAGTTTTTTCTTCATACACCTTTACAGGGGAAGCATTTTTGATCTTGTCTATTCCATTAGAGGCCAGACTAACGATCTTGTTGAAAGAAAGATCTTTTAAGTTTAGACTTCTGTCAGTATTCACCTCTGACTCTTCGGCCGGTGAGTCAAAAGCTCTGCTGACGGGTATTTTGCTTACTTCGGGTTGACGGACATCGGCAGTACTCATGGCGATGAATTCTTTTTCGATGGGCGCTATATCCAAAGCGATTTGAGACTCTTTTACTTCAATTTTTTCTTCTTGAGGAAGCACATCTGAAGAAGCCAGGTTTTTGTCCATAATCTCCTGCTTTTTCAATAAAGGCTGAGGTTTATAATCGACCTTATAAGCAGGACTGGCTTCCTTCACTTCTATTAGCTGATCTTGATTTTCTTGCTTGATAGTATTGGGTGTGATCTTTTCTTCAGCTAATTGTGGAACTACCTCATTCGTGATGATTCCTGTTTCTCCCTTAGTAGCAGGATCTTCTCTTTCTATTGGAGTAGAAATCTGCTCTTCAGCGAAACCGGATCCCGGATCTAATTCTGTTTCTGCTGGTGTACTCAGGTAGAACCAGGCAAAGATCAGAATGGTAATGGAAGCTGCTACAGAGAAATAGGGCCACAGTTTGCGGTTCTTATTTTTCTCCGGGTAAAGTTCAGCCTCGATTCCTTTCCAAAGATCGATCTGTGGTTCCGCTTCGAAATTCTGGAAGCGTTCACTGAGCAATCCCTGTATGTCATCTTTTCTCGGCATAACTTCTTATTTTTTGCTTATTCATTTGACGCGAATTCTTTAAAACTAAACGAGGTCTCCATTCCCTACTTTCCTACTATCATCCTCGTTCATTCTCGTTATTTTTTCCTGTAATATTCGTTTGGCTCTGGACAATTGAGACTTTGACGTTCCGACTGATATTTGCAGCATATCTGCGATTTCCTGGTGGGGATAGCCTTCGACTACATAAAGGTTAAAGACGGTTCGATATCCCACGGGCAATTGCTGTATAATGTCTAATATTTCATTTCTACTCATATTGCTCAATACATCCGCATTGAAATGAAGGCTTCTGGCTTCTTCGATGTCCACCATAAAGTATCGGGAGTTTCTCCGATAATGCTCTATGGATGTATGGACCATAATCCTGCGCACCCAGCCCTCAAATGACCCTTGCCTCCTGAAGGATTGGATGTTTTTAAACACCTTGATAAATCCTTCCTGCAAAATATCCTGTGCATCTTCCTGGTTGTCTGTGTAGCGCAAGCATACTCCGAACATCAAGCGATAAAATCGCTGATATAAGGCTTTCTGATACTTTGCCTCCCCTCGACAGCATCCTTCTATAAGCTCTACTTCAGAAAAGGTAGCAGTTTGCATGCAAATTAATTCTTGTGTTAAGTTCCTAATTCTATAGTATCTCTTTTAAGAGCGTTTCATAAAAGATACACGGGATAGAAGGAATTGTTTGTATAAAGGTTGCATACATATTGAAAAAAATGTGATTTTTCTTTCGGCGGGCTCTTCTACACATAAACTTAACATTTGCCTAAGCTATTCTTTACACACCCTCTCTACTTTTGCAGCCTTTATAAACAAGCACTTTATGAAAGGAAATTTCCTGCTGAGTTGCCTATTACTGATATTGATCAGCTTCCTGCTTCAACCTCGTAATTTCTCTGAAGAGAAATTGGATAGAATACCTGAGAGCGGAAGTCCTGAATTGTTTTTACCAAAACAGCCCTCCCCCTCTATCCTGAATGAAGTACATCCGGTTGATGGAATTTATTACCATGTTGATTCGCTGAAGATGGAAAGCTAGGCCTCTGTTTTATATTAAGTTAATGTGAAATAATTGTAAGTGTAGTACTAATAATCCGCTATTAAAGGGGTCTTGAGAAGCTTTTCCATTCCTTAAACACCTAAAATATAAAGCTGTATAGTAGAGGTATTTCATTTCCCTGAAGGGGATTGTATCTTGAGGTTCATTCTGAAAAGATGAAATTTCTGGTAATCAAATATACGCTTCAACCTAAGCAGATACTTTTTAACTAGCTTTAAAGCAGGCCTCACACCCCAAAATCATTCGCTATGGATTTTTCTCTTTTTGTCATGTATGCCGGATTCATCATGGCAGCTTATTCTGTTGTTGGTAATGATGTAATTCAAACGCTGGGAACTTTCCTGAGTTCTAATGAAAGGCGTCCCTGGTATATCCTCTGGCTGTATGCAGGCAGTATTCTGACTTTTGCACTGGTTTATGGATGGATGATAAATGATGGGGATGTTTCCTACGGCAGGTTGCTGGGGTCAGGCGGTTTTGAAAATCCAGCCTATCCCATGCCTGAACCTCTTTCCTGGTGGTACTTACTTCCTCCGGTTGTGCTTTTGACAATCACCCGTTTTGGTATTCCCGTAAGTACGACTTTCCTGATTCTGTCTTTCTTTGGTACTGCGGGAGTAGATTTCAGCCAATCAAATGGGATTTTTGATATGCTGATTACTTTTTTTCAGGCACCTTCATTTAGCAAGATGCTGGTAAAATCTCTATTAGGTTATGCCGTAGCCTTTGGAGCAGCAGCTATTATATATATTATCATTTCGCGCAGCCTGGAAAAGCGCTTTGCAAGTAGCGAATTGAATTTCAGTAGCAGGGAAGCTAGAATCTGGACCGCTGCCCAATGGGTTTCTACCGGTTTCCTCTGGTCCCAATGGCTGATTCAGGACTTTGCCAATATATATGCTTATCTCCCACGTCAGGTAAGTGGAACTGAAATGCTTATTTCTTTAGGAATCATTTTGGGTCTTTTAGGCTATATCTTTTATCAAAGAGGAGGAGCCATTCAGGGAATCGTTTTGTCTAAAAGTAATACGACGGATATTCGTTCGGCGACCATCATTGACTTTATCTATGGAATTGTTCTTTTCTTCTTTAAAGAACTCAATGATGTGCCTATGAGTACTACCTGGGTATTTATTGGTTTGCTTGCAGGTCGTGAACTGGCAATCAGATATAGGCTTGATGAAAAACTCAGTAGAAAGACCACCTTAAATCTCGCAGGTGATGCATGGAAAGCTAGCCTCGGCCTGGTAGTAAGTATCTTCCTGGTAATTCTGATCCAGGTAATCAGAACCAGCTAAGAACAACAACACTAAAAAAGGGAGAGCTAATAGCTCTCCCTTTTTTTATGCAAATCCTTATGCTTTCTCTTTAACATTTTCGATCTGTTTCAGCTGCCTTTCCATGCGGCGATTCAGAATATTGAATTGCTCTTCTCGATCAGAGTCTTTCATGCTATGTCCCTTTACTCCCAATTCCATCCATTGAGGATTTGAGGAGTTGAAAGTATCCCATTGCACTTCTCCTTCCAGATTTGGATTTCCACTCTTCGCAAACTGTGTCCAATATTTGATCATAGATCGGGAAAGTTTTTTATCCTCGGCATCCATGGGCAAGAGAGGCGAGTCGGTACCGTGGACAAATGAGATTTCGGCAGCATGGAAGGAGCCTGCCGTCTGTTTTTCAGAAGGAGGTACTCGCGTGAACATATAGAAATAAGAAGCAGGTCCGGATTCGGAAGCTTTCTCTGCATAGTAACGGGCTTTCGACCCAAACATCACATGCCCCAATAGTTCCTGCTCGGATTCAAATTTTCTATGCTCTATGCCCGGATATAATTCCATTAGCCGAGGAACGTCTTCCTGAAATTCTGTTTTTAAACATTCCATCATTTTATCTCCACTTAAATCCTCGTAGCGATACTCGGGTACAGGTCCCGGCAGTAAGAAGTGGATCAAAGTACCTTCATCTCTATTGCTGCCAATGATTAGGGGAACTTTCGCCTGAGCTCCTCGCTTAAAGGCAGCCAGCGGACTTTCAGGCAAAACATAGCCATCTATGGTCGGATAGAAACTTCCCCATTCAGACATGGAAGAACAAATTTTCTGGAGGTCTTTGGCTGGTAGCGCACGGAGCTGTTCGAGCTGATTGGCTCCACTGATTCCGGCCGTTTTGGCAAAATGCTTCCCTTGATCCTCAGAACTCATATACTTGGAAAACTCCTGCTTGAGTTGCGTCATTTGGCCTCCATTTGCAGGACTCTGCATAATGGCTCTGTGAAATAGTCCCCGAGCCAAAGGAGAGCTCATCATATAAGCTACAGATTCTCCCCCGGCAGATTCACCAAAGATGGTGACATTATCAGGATCTCCACCAAAATCTGCAATATGATCCTTTATCCACTTCAAAGCCGCAATCTGATCCAGGGTTCCATAATTGCCGGATACTCCCTGCTCGGATTCATCACTTAATTCAGGATGGGCAAAATATCCCATGAGTCCCAGACGATAATTTATGGAGACATATACAGTGCCTTCTTTTGCCAATGATTCTCCCACATAAAATGGCTCTGCACTTCCTCCATCCTGATGATCTCCTCCATGTATCCATACCATCACTGGAAGCTTAGTTCCCGGAGCTGGATCAGGGCTTTTAATATTGAGATATAAACAATCCTCATTTTGTTTGGGAGCCGGTACAATTCGAAGAAGGGTTTTCAGCAACCAGGTCTTGATGGGGTTCCAGCCTTGTCCTTCCATAAGGGCAAACATAAACTCGAACATCTCGACCCTTCTTTGCCAGGCAAAATTGCCATATTTATGGGCGGAGCGAATTCCCTCCCAAGCCTCAAGAGCTTGAGGAGCTTTCCATCTGAGATCGCCGACTGGTGCTTTTGCAAAGGGAATGCCATTGAAACTGGCGATACTTCCCGCTTTATTCCATTTTCCTTCCAGTTTCCCGAGTGAAGTGGAAACTACAGGGTTCTGCTTTGAAGCCATATGTAGAGTAGTTTTTATAAATCCTTTTTTCAAGATACAAAAAATCCCCGTCGAAAACGGGGATCTCTAATTTGCATATTGCGATCTCTTTTATTTTGCTCGGAGGATATATTGATACTCAAGCAATTCCGTATTCTCCTCTATTTGGGTGAAACCGGCTTCTTTCAATTCCTTCAGTACCACCTCTTTAGCAATCTTGTGATCATGTGGGGGTCCAACCGGGATTTCATGCTTGTAATAATCTATGATCACCAGCTCTCCACCATCTGCTATTCCATTAAGTACTTGCTTAAAATAAGGCACTCGATCTTCTATATGGTGATAGGTATTAACAATAAATACCATATCTACTTCAGAGGCCTCTAAAGAGGGACTATCATAGGGAAGTTTGCGCAATTCTATTCCCAAATCTTCCAGGCCGTTTTTTTCAATTCTTTGTTTGATGTAAGCTTGAAATTCATCGTCCACATCTGCTGCAATCACCTTAGCTCCGGCCTGAGCAAGAGGTACAGAAAAGTAGCCAGATCCGGCACCAATATCCATGATCTTTTTTCCCTGAATGTCGCCGAGAAATTTGATGACTTCATCTGGTTTCTGATAGGCATTTCTTTCATCAGATTCAAACCTTTCGACCAATCTATCTACAGAGGATTGATGCATGTATTCATTGGCGCCTCCGGGATGTGCCTTTTCATCATGTCTAGGTGAATGTTCTTCATTCTGATGGTGGGCTTCTTCCTGCTTTTGTTGGGTGGGATTGCAGGCAATGCTTATCGCTATAAGCATATTCAGCATGAGAAATTTGTACTTCATAATAAGTGTGATGTTTTTAACTCATCCTGAATTTACAGAGAAAATCGATGAGACTTAGTGACTGAAGTTACGCAAAGCTTCTTTCGCAGCCTCAAAATCAGGATTGAGTTTTAGGGCCTCCTCAAATTCGGCACGGGCCTTAACTTTTTGTCCAAGTCCTCCTAATAATTGGCCTTTCCTCAAATGAATATACTCCCGCTCTATCCCCATAGACGAATCATATTTTTCTTCGAATGTTTTGAGATGCTTCAAGCCCAACTTCATTTTCACCTGATGTTTAGCAGCTACTTTCGCCAATTGATAATGAAGTTTGATATCCAGTTCTTTCGCGATTCCCAATTCAGCCACCTCTATGGCAAGTTCCGCTTCATTCAGTTTTCGATCCAGGAGGTCTATCAGGCGAAAGTGGCTAAAGTATCCGGCCTCTTCATTGATTTGCAAATTGCGAAGATAGCTGGATTTGGCTTTCTGCAGGCTTTTCATGGATTCGTAGACCTGGCCTTCGATGAAATACATCGACTTATCTTCCGGATTCTCCTGATTGTATTTCTGGGTGATTTCGGAAACTGAAGGCTCATCATTTTGTATTGAAGCCATCTCATAGGCAAAAAAATAATCATTGATATTCCATTTCATCTCCAGACCGAATATCTCTCCTACCCTCTTCAATTTTCGACTAACATAAGGGATGGCTTTCTCTTCCACCTCATTGGCAATTGCTGTTGCCTGGGACTCATCCATGTGCAGAAAATCTTTATACAAGGCCTCAAGAGCAAATGGGATGGCCTGAGCTGCCATGGTCAAATGATCTGCATTGGGAAGGATCATATGCTCAAAGGAAAATTCGGGAGCTAACTCCTCAAAAAGCCTTTCATGATCATTGCCAGATTGCAGGCGAAAGGGAGCATCCTTTTCTGCAGAAGTCAGGAAGTAGTAGAGAGATTTTTTACAAATGTGCTTAGGGAGCCATTTTGCTATTTGGCTGCTATCTCTCGGCAGCAAATACTGACTGATGGGTGCATATGCATTGAAGGTAGGTGCTTCCTGAAATAGGAAATAATTGAGATAGGTCGATGAATTAGAGTGACCGAAAATACTGGAGAAACCAGAGGTCGAATAACTAGCTTCTATATGTGGGATGAGCTCTTCTTCCACATAGGCTTTGAACTTGCGGCCCTGCTCATTCAGGCCTCCCCTATCCCAGTCAAGTCCCATATCTTCATTTCTGTCTTTGAAATGAATGCCGACGACAATGCTTGGAGGAATTTTCTCCAAACCTTCCCCACTGTAATATTCCACCATGCCTGTTAGCAATCCAAACATCCATTCCGCATCAAAGGTGTAGATGCTGCTGTATTTTTTATCGGGAGAATAATCAGCCGGCTTCCAAATGGTGATCAATCTTTCCTCTCCCAAATGTGAAGAAGCAAATGAGATAGAATCAATTTGCTGGGCAATTGAAGAGAGGGAAATGAATAAAAATACGCATGCGATAATTCCTGATTTCATGTTTTTGTTTTTCCCACAAATACAGGATCAAATCAGGATTTACAGGCATTTCTATCGGTGGAAAAAGGTACTAGACCCCGGTGGATTTTTTCAAGAGTTCCTTTAATTCGGCTCTATTCGCAATTTGCAATTTGGCGTAAATGTTGTTTACATGCGTTTTAATGGTGCTATGGGAGACCGAAAGCTCATCGGCGATTTCTTTATTGCTTTTTCCTTCTGAAATCAGTTTCACAATCTTTTCTTCCTGATTGCTCAATTTGGAGAGGTCGATTTTTGGGGAAATAAGGGACTCCAATTCCTTTTGAAGTTTGCCTAATCTCCAGGCCATATAAAGTAAGAGGAGAATCAAAGCTCCGATCAATCCGCAGACCCAAAGTGGTAAGACTTCAGATTTATCATTCTTGCCCAACAATTTTTCCGCGAAATCCAGTTCCTCTTTATAGACCTTGAGCATATCACTATGGGGATAGGATTGCTGAAGTCGATCCATAAGTCTTTGGTAAAAGCCTTTGTCCTGTTTAAAGTCTTCAAGGAAATATCGATACTCTTCGCGATCCCTTTGAATGAGGTGCTCGATGCTCATCATAGCAGCCATAGCATCCTCAGATTTATTCGCGAAGGCCTTCAATTCTTTTCTTAGTTTCTGGCGAAAGCGCTTTTCATTTGCCTCACTGGAAACGGATGAAAAAGACTTATAGGCATTTAACTTCAGGGCCTCCAATTCCAGCCATTTTCCAGCCTGCTCATTTGTTGTGGATTCAATTTTGCCAAATCTTCTTTTTGTACCCGAATCCAGAAAGCGAATCGTATCCTGATTGTTTGCTACGAAAAGAATGAAGTTGGGGCCCTCTTCATAGAGGCTATAGATATAAGAATCGATCTCTTCCGGGCTTCTACTCAGATGCAGACGAAAGATCGCATTTTGCGAAGGGAGTGCATTGCCGGAAAACAGAAAGCTCCCCTCTTCATCTATTTCCGCCTTATCGATCACAGCTTCCCGATCAATCGCATAGAGATCACTATAGCTATAAACCTGAGACAAGTAGATTACTCGATCCCAGTTAGCATCCAGATTCACCCTGCCCTCAAACAGATATTGAGCAGATATATTACTACACGCCAATAAGAGGATAAGGCATAGCAGAAATCTGATCTTTTTCCCCTTCAATAACATGGAATAAATGTAGCAAAATTTCAGGCGGATGCCGATTAAGAATTCTACCAAACTCTGATTTTTCCCATCAAAGCCACAGACAGATTCGAGCAATAATCCTAACTTCTGAAAACCCTTAATACTTCTGCTCATGCAAAAAATGGGAGTTGATTTATCCGCAATCAAGCAAGCAAAATTTCTTAGGTATGCCTATCTCTTCCTGGGATTAGCATTTATTCTTATGATGATCCAGAACGCCATCCGCTATGGCGCTTATGAGCATTACAAACCCTTACGATCCATCTTCTATCTGGTCAACTCTATGCTGCTGTTTTTTCCATTGCTTCCTTTGAGTTTGTATTTGGCCAGAAAGTATCTGACAAGAAAAAAGAATCTTTATTTCCTGAGTGCGGTCTTGCTCATTCCCCTTTTGATCACGGGATTTTACCTTTGTTCCAGTGCCTCTCTTTACCTTTTCGGATATTATGAGGAAATCCTTAGTGCCCCATATGCCCGCAATTATTTTAGTCGAGAAGCGCTACTTCATATAATCGTGCTAATCGGAATCTGGATTTATGCGCATAGTCAAAAGACAAATGAGCCTGCGCCTGCTTTGATACAGGCCAGCCTGGGAAGGAAGAAGATGCAAGTCCCGATTAGTTCTATTCATTGGATCGAAGCCGATGATCATTATTTGCGCTTGTTTCGAGCAGGTGATATGTTGATCAAAAGAAGTAGCATGAAGGATATGGAAAAAAACTTGTCTCCTGATTTCCTCCGTATCCATAGAAAGTACCTGATCAATCGTTCAGAAATCGAAGGACATATGAAGGATAAACAAGGAAATTATCTACTCCTTCGTTCGGGTCATCAACTGAAAATTGGTGGTTCCTATTTACATATCCTTGAGACCCTGGGATTTCACGACAAATAGAGCCGCATTCACGAAATCCTGCTGATTTTTCGTTTGGGAGATAAAAAGCTTTTTCCATTTTGGGAAAAAGCAATTTCACATGAAAAGAAAAACATTTCTCAAAAAAGGCCTGCTGGGAGCAGGCCTCTTAAGCGCAGGCTTTTCAGGTTTTAGCCAGGACAAAACTGCCAATAACTTTTCTCTGGAAGAGATCAAGGAATTTGTCTTTGCAGCCCACAATGATTTCGACAAAGTAAAAAAGATCATCACGGAAAAACCCCTGATTCTCAATTGCGCGAATCAGTCTCAGAAAGGAGATTTTGAAACTGCCATGGGAGGCGCTTCTCATATGGGTAGGAAAGATATTGCAGATATCCTAGTTGAAAGAGGTGCTCGGCTGGATATTTTCAATCACTGTTTTCTGGGACATCTGGATTTGGTCAAATCTCTCATCAAGACCTATCCACACTACCTGAAATCTTATGGTCCCCATGGGTTTACCCTACTTCATCATGCTAAAGCAGGAAAGCATGAGGATTTTGCTAAGTGGCTGATAGATCAAGGACTTACAGAAAGACACTTCAAGCATGTCTTTAAATAATCCTTAGGATTCTTCCATCCGCAGTTTCCTCGCAAAGTATCCCATGGCCAGGAGGGTTCCTATCCCTCCTACCCAGGCCAGGGCGTAGCTGGATTGCGTAAAGAATTCTACCCAACTCAGGTCGCGGGCACCAAAGTCTTTGTACAGCAAAACGGATACGCTGCCGAGATAGCCAAAAGCATCCGCCAAATAAATGAGGAAGCCCACATTGCTGGCTTCTCGGGTGGTGGCGATCATGCGATCAAAAAGGATAGTATTGAAAGGAATATAGGCTACATAAGTAGCAATGCCTGTCATCAATATCCAGAGGTAAGCACTGATCATTTCCTGCTGAAAGGCCCAGGTCGAAAGTCCTGCCATTACGAAGCCCAAAAAGATGGCTACATGATTATACATGAGGGCTTTGAAATTGTCCTTTACTAATACAAGCAACATCAGACACAAAAGGACGATAATAGAGGCAGGGGTTTCGGTTTGGGAAAAATTATAATCATCCCCGCTAAGTTCTCCCCAGATGTCCGCCAGGAAATTATCTCTAAAATCCCGATAAGCTGATAAAGCCGTATAGGCAATTATCAGCAATATCAGTCCCACAGCAAACTTCTTAAAGAAAGCTTTTCGCTCGGCACCAGACATAGGAACTCTTTTGGTACGAGCGGCTTCATCTTCCAGAGTAGGCGGAGGAACCTGATTGAGCAGATAAACGACAATAATGATGGGCAGACTAAATACCAGTCCTGTGGTAAAAGGCATCCAATACTCACTGATACCAGCCTCCATCAACAACTTCCCTACATCCTTCACAAAGCCTGAACCAAATATAAAACTGGCACATAGCCCCAGGCCAATAACCTCAGTTTGTTTTCGCCCCTCCACATAAGAAAAGGTCAATCCCCAGATCATTCCCAAAGGAAGTCCATTCAAAAAGAGAAAAACAAAACTATAAGGAGGAGGTACGAGGGCAAATCCCAGTAGGGCCAATTCTGCAACTCCTATCAAGAGCAAAAGAATCCTTGCCCTTCTTCCACTATCCATTTCTGAGACGACCTTGATTCCGATGAATTTGGACAAGGCATAACCGGCAACCTGTGATATGACCAATATCTCTTTAAATCCTAATCCCAAAAAGCCGGGAGCCTCAGCAAAAGTAGCAGCAGTATAAGGCTTTCTGAAGGCATACATAAAAGTGTATGTGGAAAATGCCATCAGCATAGTAAAAAGGGAAAGCCAGTTGGGGTTCAGTTTTTCAAGTCTTTCCCGAATTCGAGTATTGGTCATAGAGCTTTAGGATAAATGATCTATAAGGTGGGATTTAAACGTAGCTAATCAAAATATTCCCAGGAAATAGAAAGAAAAGCGAGAGTAAGCTTAGCTAAAGAGAAAAAAAATTCTAAAAAAACACATAGGAAATCCATTGAGATTTCTGCTGAATTTTCTCACAGTAAGCCTTCATTTTAATTTAACATAGATCTCATTCCAGCCAGCCCTAGATTAATTAAATGTTAAGGTATATAATATCCAAAAATCCATAATAACCTCAATTTAAGCCATTTACTTATACAACCGTCTCATCCCATCGATTTCAAAAAGCCTATTACTTAACATTAATATAATTTATTAAACATATAATTAACATCTATTTAACTTTTGAATCATTTTTCATTGACTTAGTCCTGATACTTTCGGCTATGATCAAAAAAAGTGATCGAAAACTACTACACCAAGCATCAAATCTCTCTTAACATCATGACTAAATTTTATTCACTTTTTATTAGCTTAATGCTGTGTGGTTTTACTGTAAGTGCACAATTAAATAAAGAAGCACTCAGTTCAGCCAATAAAAACTATAAGAATCTCGGTCTTAACAAGAGCAACGTTCAATCAGGTTCGGATACCACAAAATCCCCTAGTCCCCAACAAATGCCCGAAGAGTTTCCCTCGATTAAAGCATCATTCGGAAAAGGAATATTGATCAGCCCGGTTGATAAATCTTTTTCTATGAAATTGAATTTTCGGATTCAATCTCTTGCAATGTATGAGAAGGTGGTGGGTAGCACTGACGGAGGAACTGCTTCTCTTATGATTCGTCGTTCACGGATCAAAGCTTCAGGATTTATCCTTGATCCTTCTTTTACTTATAAAGTAGAATTGGGACTGACCAATAGAGATATTGAGTCTACGCAAAGAGGAGATGATACTGATAATCCCGGTCCTATCCTTGATATGGTATTGAGATGGAATTTTGCAGGAAACTGGGTATTGGGTTTTGGTCAAACCAAATTGCCTGGTAACCGTGAGCGTATTGTTTCATCGGCAAATCTGCAATTTGTAGACCGTTCGATTGTAAACTCAAAATTCACTACGGATCGTGATGCAGGTTTTTGGTTGAGCCATTCAACCAAAGGAGATTTTGTAGTCCGCAATACGTTCGCCCTGACCTCGGGAGAAGGAAAAAACAGAAACATCGCAAAAAACCCGAATACCAAAGATGGTGGTCTTTCCTATTCTTATAGATTGGAAGCCCTGCCATTCGGTCTGTTCAATAAAAAAGGAGAGTATTTTCAAGGGGACCTGGCCAGAGAGTCAAGGCCTAAACTAGCCATAGGAGCTGCTTATAATTTCAACAATAATACCACACGCTCTCAGGGGCAATTGGGAAGTTATTTTCTTTCTGATGAACTCAAAGACATCCATACCGGATTCATTGATTATGTCTTCAAGTACAGGGGATTCTCTTTGACAGGAGAGTATGCCATCAAACATGCCAACGATCCTATTACCACTGACTCCGAAGAATTGACAGCTAAACCGGTGTATGTATTTAAAGGCTATGGCCTGTCTTCTCAAACCAGCTACGTGTTTAAAAATAACATCGAGCTAGCCGCTCGTTATTCCATCTTGAGACCGCATGAAGACATCATGGATTTGAGAAAAAATCAAAGAGATCTCACATTTGGAATCTCTAAATATATCCATGGTCATAAATTGAAAGTCCAGGCTGATGTAACCCATTCTGCTTATGGCGATCAGGAAACAGTGGTTGGAAGGTTTCAAATAGAAACTCAATTCTAATTAAACAATACTAATCTAGCGCTAAGAAGAACAATATATGTCTGCTAATACAAACCCCGGTCTAAAAGAATCAGAAATTAACTCCATGAATCTGGCCTATAAAATTGGTCAGCTTCTGGTTATTCTTTTCATATTTTTGGTTGCCCTGAACTTAATGAGCGGCAGCTTTAAATTATTTGGTAAAGGATTTGCCGAAGAATTAGTCAGTCTTACAAGCAATCCATTTGTCTCCCTATTTATAGGGATGCTTGCTACGGCTATTATTCAGAGTTCCTCTACCACAACAACCCTAATCGTGGCACTGGTGGCTTCCGGTGAAGTGGGTTTAATTGATGCCGTACCTATGATCATGGGAGCCAATATTGGTACCTCAGTAACCAGTACTATTGTCTCTCTGGGTCATATTGGAAACAAGGAAGAATACAAACGAGCTGTGGCGGGGGCAAGTGTCCATGACTTTTTCAATATCATAACCGTAATAATTGTTTTTACAATTGAAGTTACAACTGGAGCCTTAAGTTCAGCCTCACTCTGGTTGGCGGAAGTAATCGGTCCTCAGGAAGGAGAGAAAGTAGGAAGTGCGATCTTTTTTGTAAAAGATACGGCGAAAGGAATCATAGAGCTTTGCGGAAAGAATCCTTATATCACCCTTCCTTTAGGTTTGTTTGCTTTATTCTTTTCCTTGCAATTCCTGAGTAAGATATTGAGAAGTCTCCTGGTTGGAAAGATTGAGGAGAACATGAATAAATACATTTTCGGAAGACCTCTTATGTCTTTGTTGACGGGACTAATCAGTACTACTGCAGTTCAGTCGAGCTCTGTAACAAGTTCCTTGATGGTTCCTTTGGTTGCCACTGACAAAATCACCCTTGAAAGGGCCTTTCCCTTTCTGATGGGCGCAAATATTGGCACTACTACTACAGCCCTTATGGCTGCCCTCTTTTTGGGAGGTGAAGCAGCAAATGCAGCCCTGGCTTGTGCCTTTGCCCATTTGCTCTTCAATTTGTTTGGAGTGTTGATATTATTCCCGATACATGCGGTAAGACGCATTCCGATTATGTTGGCAGAAGGACTTGGAAATCTGACTTTAAAGAATCGTTTGTATGGCGTTGGCTATGTAGTGATATTCTTTTTCGTAATTCCTTTTGTATTGATTTCCCTGACAACCTAAGTTTAACTTTCGTCCATGTACCCTGAGATCATTCGCCTATTCCTAAAATTAGGAGTGAGTGCATTCGGAGGTCCGGCTGCACATATAGCCATGATGGAGGAAGAGTTCGTGAGCAAACGCAAATGGATGAGCCGCGAACACTTCCTCGATCTCATGGGGGCCACCAATCTTATTCCAGGCCCGAATTCTACAGAAATGGTCATGCATTTGGGCCTGCATCGTGCAGGTCTGGCAGGAATGTTACTGGCTGGAGCCTCTTTCATATTCCCTGCGGCATTGATGACCTTATTACTTGCAGTCTTCTACGTTGCCTACGGAGACCTGCCACAGGTTGAGCCTTTTTTGATGGGGATTAAACCGGCTGTTCTGGTGCTTATCCTGGCTGCTCTGATTAAACTGGGAAAGAAGGCCTTAAAAAAGCAAGCTTATCTCATTTTGGGGATAGGAGTCGCAGCAGCAGGACTCTGGGGATTAAATGAAGTTTTTGCCATTCTCCTGGGCGGGTTTATAGGAATGATTGCGATTCAAGCAGCCAATAAACTTAACTCCATTGCCTTATTTGCTTTACCCATCCTTAGCATCACACAGGTATCCAATGAAAAACTCCTGACGCTATTCCTGAGTTTCTTAAAAATCGGAGCGATCCTTTTTGGAAGTGGCTATGTACTGGTCGCCTATCTGGAAGGAGAGTTGGTTGAAAATCTGGGATGGCTTACGCAACAACAATTACTGGATGCCATAGCTGCCGGACAATTTACTCCCGGACCCGTGCTTACTACCGCAACCTTTGTTGGCTATCAGGTCGGAGGATATTGGGGAGCGTTACTGGCAACACTTGGGATCTTTTTACCTTCCTTTTGTTTTGTTTATGTATTAAATCCTTTGATCCCAAAATTGAGAAGTTCTGAATGGTCAGCAGCTTTTCTGGATGCAGTCAATGTCAGTGCACTTGGGATTATGGCAGCCGTTTTAATCTCTTTGACACAACAAAGTGTTTTTACTCCTTTTGACTGGCGAGCATTATTGGTTTTGGCCGTAGGAGCTTTTATGCAATTTGGACCTAAAAAATTTGGGGCTCCCTATATCGTTTTGATGGGAGCAGTCTTAGGTTGGCTGCTCAGTTTTATTTAGTTCAATTCTTTTAGCAAAAATATTTCAGGAATTGGCTCTAAACTTCCAAAGCAAAGTTGGCCACATTCGACAAATCCATTTCGCTTATGCCAGGCCAATGGCGGAGGTTCATTGCTCATGGCTGAGGTCATGAGGATTCGTTTATCGAGCGTCTTCATCTCTTTCGTCCAAAACTCTATAATAACAGAACCGATTCCTTTCTTCCGAAACTTTTCCTCCACCCAAATCATATCCATATAGGGGATATCTCCCCAGAAGAAGCTGTATCTCATGAAGGCTCGAGCCTGACCGCCAAACTCTCCTATGATATATTCATCCAATGAAAGGCACCTCCTTACCCAACTTTCCTCCACATGTTTATCCATTTTCAAGAGGTATTCAAAATCCCTTTCCTGAGCTTTTCTGGCCAATATTTCCATGTTTCCGTAGGCTTTATAGCTAAAGATCGTACAATTTTGGAAATAGCTAGCTGAGGAAAGGGCAAAAAAGAAAGGCCAGCCTCTAAAAGGCTGACCTCATTGATAATTGTCCCAGATCTAAACCAAAACCTTATTGCAGGCTCAGTTGTCCGGTTGCAAGTTTTTTACCTTGCTGTACTTTCACGAAGTACATACCAGCAGGCTCTGCAGAAAGATTAATTCTTTTATTGATCTCACCAACAAGCGGACGCTCTTCGCCTTTGAAAACCAGACGACCAGCAATGTCAAATACTTGTATGGATACCGTTTCTTCTGTCAATTCAGTTGCCGAAATTGTGAATTGTCCGTGGCTAGGATTCGGGAAGATTTTTATTGTTTTGATCAGATCTTCTTCGTCAATACTGGTAAGTGTACCTAATGGTATGGGGAAGTAATCCAGCTGATCCATATAGGTCCATTCATTGGCCCAGAAAGCAGCTGGATCAATGTCGAAGGCTCCCAGATAATCCACTTCCGTAAAGAATGGGTCAGCAGGGATAGGAGTCATGATAGGACCGAAGATCGCTTCAGCGGCTCTTGGACGAGGATCCAGGCCATTGTTTCCATCAACTCTGTCCAGGCCGGGAAAACCAGGGTCAACAACAACTTGACCTGTTCTTGCCAGCATAGCTCTTACAGAATCAGTCCCAGCTGCCAATTGAGCCAAAGAATCTGCTTTTGCAGCGGTAGAATCAGGACCATTGGTGCCGAATTTTCCGAGCGTAACGGTCCAGATGTCATCCGCATTATTTTCTGCGATGTTCCACCAGATGTTGTTTTGCAATTTCAATTCTCCGGCCAGCAAGCGATCAAAGCTATCTTCTGAACCGTTCCCCAAAATTTCAAAATCAACTCCTCTATCCTGATCAATAAAAATAGAATTGTGGTATTCACCCCCTGCATTATCGCGGAAGGTAAGCATTCTCTTTCCCTGCTCATCTCCACGACCAATGTAGGTTACGTTGAAGAATTTAGGAGTCGCAAAAGGAGCACCTGTTTCAGGGCTGGTTCCTCCATCATGCTCACCAATACGATCTGAACCGGCATCAGGAGACTGGATAGCGAAAGCAAACTGTACGTTTCCTCTCCATCCCATGTCATAATCGTAAGAATCATCTCCACAGAAAGCAGCAATGAGGTGGCTACAGTTAACCGTTCCACCAAACCACTCAAAACCATCATCCTGATTAAAGGCAACTTCTACATGATCAATGGTAGTTCCACTTCCAACACCTCCCATGGTGAATCCATTGATCTCATTTCCACCACCAATATTAGTTCCACCATGACGAATAGATACAAAGGTGATGATACCGGAGTTGTCGGCATCATCCGTAGTACCATTTAGCTCTCCAAAAAGTCCTCGCGTCTCCGTGGTAGGAATCCCTTCAATCGCTTGTTCTCCGGGAACGGTATTCGTAGAGGCGTTTCCAAGAATGATCACTCCTCCCCAAAGTCCGGTTGTATTTGGATCTAAGTCAATAGGGTTATCGGTGTCATCAGATTCAGCCGTAAAAATGATGGGATTTTCTTTTGTTCCCTGAGCGTCCAGATAGCCCCCACGTGCTACAATGAACGCAGATGCACTGGCTCCCTGTCCTGGCAGACCTTTAACAATTGTACCTGCCTCTATAGTCAAGGTGTCTCCTGAATTAACAAAGACAAATCCATCCAGGATGTAGGTAGTATCACTGGACCAGGTGGTAGTACCCGTACCAGCAGCAGTACCTGTGATTGTCTTTTCAGGATTGGTTTGCCCAAACATAAAACTGCAAAGGCTTAACAATAGGAAAGTAGAAAGAATGTTCTTCATTAGTCGATAGTTTTAGTAAGAAATTATTCTTCAACCCCTGAATAACTCAGGAGGTTCGTTTCGTTTGTCAGGTGTAGTATAAAAGCCACACAGGATTTAAACCCTGTGTGGCTTTTCCTTTATAATTTGAAAGACGCTCCCAGCGTGAAGGTTCTTCCTAAACGGTAGCTTCTGAATACAAATGGATTGTTATTTGATCCTTCTGGATTGTATTCCTGGGTAAGGAGATACGCTGGGTCCAGAATGTTTCTTGCTCTGGCAGTAACAGTAAATCTTTTGAAAGTTTTGGAGAGGGTGAAGTTCATCAATCCTCTAGGCTGTTCGAAGATATTGGGATCTGTTCCCCCTACTACTGCGATTCTTTCTCCAAAGATGTTATAGTTCAGACTAATCTTAAGGCCGGTAACTTCCGGATCGATATAGGCCAGTTCAGCATTTACTGTATAGGGAGACTGTCCAAACATCGGGCGTCTTGCCTCTCTTGTCGGATCAATCGCACGAATGCCTTCCAGCTCCTGCTGAGCAATGTCAATTCTTGAATTGATCAAGGCAACATTGGCACCCAACTCTAGTTTTCTTAAACCTTCAGCCAGGAAAGAGAAATTTTTCCTCAATTCGACTTCCAATCCATAGGCAAGCCCATTATCTACATTTCTGAATTCAAACTGAGGGTTCTGAGATCTAAGGTCCAATACCCTTTCTATAGGATTGCTAAAGTTTTTGTAGAACAAACTCACAGAAACCAATTCGCTGAAGGTAGGATACCATTCCCAGCGCAAGTCAGCATTATCTACCAGGGTTCTTTGCAGGTTTGGATTACCTACGAGCAGGGCGTCATTTACAAAGTCAAAGGATGCGAAAGGCGCAAACTCACGGAAGGTAGGTCTCGCCAGAGTTCTGCTATATCCCGCTCTCAGGTTCATTTTATCATTCAGAGCAAAAACTCCACTCAAAGCAGGAAGCAGGTCATTCTCTTCAATTCTACCGATTGAGTCGTTTCCGGCAATGGTTTCAATGAAGGTAGATTCTAAACGCGCACCTACGGTAACTTTCAATCTGTCAGTCAAACCTAAAACTCCCATAACATAGGCAGCAGTAATGTCCTGCTCACCGGTATAGTTGTTTCTGGCTTCAGATGCATCCTGATAATAGAGTCCCAGATCGTAGCGGGTAAAGCCTCTACGAGTCACTGTGTCAACAATTCCCAAGTTGCTATCTCTGAAATAATCCGCAATATCTCCTTCATATCCTTCGGCATCAGAACCCAGGGCAATGTTGTAGCGATTCTCCATGAAAGTTCTGTCCTTGAAGGTATAAGCTCCTCCAAATTTCAGCTTACTCTCATTTTCCTTGATCAGGAAGGGAAGCTCAAAATTCAATTTGAAATCTCCATTGGTTTCCTCCAGCTCTCTCCAGAAACGGTTGGGCTCAGGATAGATAGAGATATCCACATCATAATTTGTAACTCCATCTTCTGCTATAAGGCTGTTTGAGAAGAATCTCAAATCAGGTTCGTTTTGAGAAGAGATCGCATAAGAAGCACTCCAATCAGCTTTCAGCTTTCCTTCAGCAAAAGCATGCTCTCCTTGCAATTGCATCACATCAATGGCTCTTTCAAGGAAACCAACTACACGCGTTTCAAAGGTGATGGCCGGATCGTCTTTAGGAATACCTCCTGTGAGGGTCCTTGCTTTGTTGTTTCCACTTTGGTTGTGGAGATAGTTGAAAGAAACTTTGTGGTTCTCACTAGGCTTATAAGAAAGCTTGATCAAACCGCCCCAAAGTACTTCATGTTCAGCAGCAGGCCCTGCAAGGTTGATTTCCGAGTTGAGCGAGTTTGCGATATTACCAATCTGAGCATTGCTGGTATTTCTCCAACGGTTCTCAATTTGGTTTTCTATGTATCTGTATGAATTGTTGTAAGAAAGGCTGGCAATAAATCCAAAGGCTCTGTTTTTCTCTCCAAATAAGTACTGATTACCTACTGAAATTCTGTAAGACTGGTTCAATCCGGATGGATTTACTACAGGCGCCCAGTTTTTATCAAAGGATTTTGAAATTTCGTCAATGTTCTGCTTTATCTCATTGTCTGTATCAAAGTTAGGAATGGTTGTGAGATTCCCATTTTCATTTGCGATAAAGGGGCGATCTCTGCTTCCGTCATCCATACCCAACCAATCTCTGCTACCTTCAATGTCTCCAATGAAATTGTCATTGAGGTTTGCATTGGGGTTGTAGCCGCTAGAGGCTGAAACGTTGAGGGTAAATTTATCCGGAAAATCTTTGGTCTTTACATCTACCAATCCACCCGTAAAGCTACCGGGAAGGTCAGGAGTGAAAGTTTTGTAGACAATGATGTTGTCAATGAGGTTGGAGGGGAAAAGGTCCATCTGAACCGTATTCCTGTTGGGATCCAATCCAGGGATTTCCGCACCATTCAAAATGGTTTTGCTGTAGCGATCTCCCAATCCCCTTACGTACACATATTTTCCTCCTTCTACCGTAACACCCGTAACCTGAGATACAGCCGCTGCCGCATCATTGGCTCCGGTTCTTTGGAAGAGTTCGGAAGTAACCCCATCCATGGTTTGGATAGCGTTACGTTTTTTGTTGAAAAGGGTAACATTGCTTGCCTGATTTTTTCTGGCTACGATATCTACGGCCAAATCTTCATTGGCTGCAGTTTCAGGCAACATCAAGACATTCATTACCTTGGTTTCTCCAGCAGCCAATGAAATGACTTCGGAAGTGTCGGTTACGTATGAAATGAAGCGGCTTTGTACAGTATAATCCCCGGCGGGAAGTTTGAGGTTGAACTTACCTTCCAGATCGGTATAAGCTCCTCCTTTTTGCTGGCCATCCTGAAAGACAATCACAGTTGCCCCCAGCAATGCTTCACCAGATTCGCCATCTGTTACTGTTCCTCTGATAATTCCATTCTGAGCATTCAGAAAGAATTGCAAAGACAAAAACAGACAACTAAAGATTAAAAGTTTTTTCAGATTCATTTTTTTAGGCTCGTTGAACAATAATCTTTACAAAGGTTCAACAAGGCGGTAAAGAAAAAATGAGTTTCTGATGAAGTGATTATTAAGTATCGGGACCCTATTTGAAGGCTATGTGAAGGGCGAATTATCGAAACATTACCGGTTTGTTTTGAATTTGTAACCAACCCCCTTTACAGTATCTATATAGGTTTTTCCAATGAGTTTGCGCAATTTTCGAATATGCACATCTATCGTCCTTAGTTGGACAATTGTATCTGGCCATACTGATGACAATAGTTGCTCACGGCTGTAAACTTTGCCCGGATGGGAAGCCAGGAAATACAATAAATCAAATTCAAGCTTGGATAAACTAAACTCATCTCCGGCATGAGAGACCGTATAAGAGTCCGGACTTATTTTAAGGTCAAAGATTTTTAATTCAGCTCTTTCTGCGACTTTTGTATAAGTTCTCTTAAAAAGATTCCGTATCCGTGCCAGGAGAGCACGTGGCTTAATCGGTTTGATAATGAAATCATCTGCTCCAGCTTCGAAAGCTGCGACCTCCACATATTCTTCCAATTTTGCAGTCAGGAATGCTATGATGCTGGTCTTATGCTGAGACATCTCTTTCAATTGGTAGCACAGCTGTATGCCATCTATGTCTGGCATACCTATGTCAAGAAGAAACAGATCAGGGGATTGATCTTTTACAAGGTCTAATACCTCCTTCCCAGAGTTTGCACGAAGTACCTCATATCCACCTTTCTCAAGATTATATTCAAGCAGATCAAGGATATCTTTTTCATCATCCGCAATCAGTATTTTCTGTGCACTCATTGGTATATAGGCAATCAATTCAAACCTAATACAAATAAAAGCAGCATAAAGTTTCAACAAGCCCAAATTAGGGTCTTGATAAGCGGGGATTTTTGGAGAGAAAAAATCGGCCTGTAAAAGGCAGAGAGGGAATCCTTAATACCTGCGTAATATTGGATTCCCTCTGTTTTAACGAAATGTTAATCTAAAAATAACCTATGGAACGACCCGGTCAACATCATAAATGAAGTATTTGGTATCTCCCCAGAAAGGAATCTTAACAAAACGCTCACTATATTTTACATTTACTTCGTAGCCTTTTTCCATCGCATCCTGAAGTTCTGATTGAATATCATCATTTCCGGGATATACAGAAAATTCCCACATTCCTCCGGCAAAATCACCGGTATTTATCTCGCCTTCGTAGGTCTTGAAGACTACGCCTTTTTTGCTAAATTTTATCACTTTCCCTGAACGAGCTCCGCTACTGAAATTGGCCCAGCGAGCGAAGGACAGATATCCCGCTCCACCTACGACAAGTATGATCAGGCTCCACAGTAAAAACTTGCGAAAAAATCCTTTTACGCCTTTCTTGACTTTTGTCATGGTTGTTGGCTCCTCGGGAGTCTCAACATTTTCGACTTTATAATCTTTTTCCTCCATGTCTATTGATTACATTGTTTTTTTGACTCTGGCTTATTACAAAAGTAACTTATAATTGAAAGCTTTTCCAGATTTGTTGAAAGTTCCGGAGAAATGCTTCCTTATAATAGCTGCTTTTCCTTAGATTCGCGGAAAAATCCCCCTATGAAATACAGCATCGGTATCCGGAGAGAAGATCTCAGCAAAAAAGGAGAAGAGCGCGTTGCCATCTCCCCTTCCCTCTTGCAAAAGATCAGCCAGAAAGGATACACTTGTTTGGTCCAATCTGCTCTTCATCCAAAGACGGGAGAAAGGAAAAGAAGGTTTAAAGATGAGGCCTATAAAGCAGCCGGTGCAATCATCCAGGAAGACCTTTCTTCTGCTGATTTTATTTTTGGATTGAAGGAGGTAGAAATTGCTCAGCTGCTGGATGAAAAATGCTATTTCTTTTTTAGTCATACCCACAAAGGCCAGATCAAAAACCGCCCCATGCTTCAGGCTTTGGTCGATAAGAAATGTAGCCTGATCGACTATGAATTAATTACCCATGTAAACGGCCCCAGAGTCCTAACAGCTTTTACCTATTTCGCGGGCTATGCAGGCATGGCCGATAGCCTTTGGACCCTGGATAAGCGAAGCGACTTTCTCCCGCCCAATCAACTCAAACAATCGGTAGACTATGAGGATATGGGAGAGTTGTACGAAAAGCTGGATGATCTGGCTTCGCAAATTGAGAAAGCAGGAACAAATGCCTCAAAGCCGCCTTTGATCATCGCATTTTTAGGAAACGGAAAGACTAGTACCGGCGCACAGGAAATCATTGATCGCTTGCCGACAAAGGAAATTTCTCTCTCTGAATTGAAAGATACTTTTGAAAATGGCTCTCGACATTTCATTTACAAACTAGTACTCGATATACCGGATATGTATAGATTGAAAGCTTCTCATCAATCTTTGCATGGCAAACTCAGCCATAAAGATCTCTTTCATTTATACCTCCAACAACCCGAACTATTCGAAAGCAACATGGACCAGGTATATCCCTATTGCACAATGTGGATGAATTGCATCATTTGGTCACCGAAGTATCCACGATTGATCAGCAGAGAGCAGGCAAAGGATTGGTATCAGAAAAATCAAGTACTGGAAGTAATTGGTGATATAACTTGTGATCCGGAAGGAGCTATACAGTTTTCAGCTGAAACCTGGACAGACGATCCTGTCTTTATCTACAATCCTCTTACTAATGAAAGTAAAAGAGGCTTTGACGGAACGGGATTTGCTGTAATGGCTGTGACCAATCTTCCTTGTGAATTTCCAGCAGATGCCTCCAATCAGTTCTCCGAAAATTTTGAGCCTTTAGTTGAACCTTTGCTACAAGCAAATCTTCAAGCTGTCGAATTCGAGGAAGCAAATCTTCCTCCGGAAATCGCGAATGCCTGCATATTATGGAAAGGAAAATTCACTCCTACCTATGCCTACATGCAGGAATATTTAGCTTGATTTCGCTGGACAATTCTGCATTAGGTTCTTTTTTCTGTAATTTACTTTTGAAAACCTAAACCAAGCTTTACTCATGAGGACCTATTTCCTAAGCATACTGATTCTTTCTCTTTGCCTGTTTTCCTGCAAGAGCAAAAAGAACATGTCGGATGCGCCTGATGCTGCTAGTACGATCTCATTTACCGATATCAGCAAGGCTGCTTTCTCTGGTCTGGATACAGAAGAGAATATATTGATAAACAATGCCTCTGATTGGGCAGAATTCTGGAGCCGAGCGAATAGCAATCAAAGTCCGACTCCCGAAAGACCTGATATAAACTTTTCTGTGCATTCGGTGCTTGCCGCCTGTATGGGGACAAAAAACTCGGGCGGATATTCCATCGAGATCGCCGATACCAAAATCGCCGGAGAAACTGTTTATGCATCTGTCGTAAAAAGCTCTCCCGGACAAGGCTGTATGACTACTATGGCCATTACTTACCCTTACCACGTAATTCAAATTGAAAAAGGAAACATCAAAAAAGCCGTATTCAACGTAGAAGAGCGTGTAGATGATTGTAAATAAGCCCGGAAACTCTTCCTCCATTTGCTCAGGTAAATATAATCGCCATTCGCGATGGGCTCTTTCTTTGGCTTTTTTCTTTTTCTTTTCATCTGCATTTTCACAAAACAGCTATCAGCGCCTACAATCCTCCGGTAAGATTCCGGATGATTTCCTCTACTCCTCCCGAGAGAAATACGAGCGTCAACTCAATGAAATCTCCGATAATAAGGCGAGCGTTAGAAATGCAAAAAAACAATTCTATCAGGGCAGTTATTATTATGTAAATGAATTGCTGCTCAGTGGAAAGATTCTGTACAATGATCCCGTTTCTCAATACCTCAATGAGGTTGTAGATATTCTCTTGAAGGAGGATCCCGAACTTAGAAAGAAGTTTAAAATTTATACCGTAAAATCTCCAAGCGTAAATGCCTTTACCTCGACAGATGGGAAAATATTTGTCAATTTGGGCCTACTCGCTCAATTGGGAAGTGAAGCTCAACTGGCCTATATCCTGACTCATGAGATCAGTCATTTTACTCGTCAGCATGCCCTGGATATTTTCCTCCATAAAAAGGGCGTACAACTCAAAAAGGACCAACCCATAAAACGGAGTGATATTGCGGATATACTTGAGAATAATAATTACTCTCAGGATAAGGAAAAAGAAGCAGATTTGGTCGGTTTGGAGCTTTTCCTGAATTCTCCTTATGAAAATGAAGAAGCCATAGAGGTATTTGATATCCTGAAAGATTCAGAAATGCCTTTTTCCAATATTCCCTTCGAAAGAGATTTCCTTGAAAGTAAAACCCTGAAATTTCCAGACGAATATTATCTGACGGAAGATTCCCTCAATTCCAGTGGAGAAAACGAAGAACTGGAATTCTCATTTTTCAGCACCCATCCCAGTCCGGAGAAAAGGCAGGAAATCATTCGGGAGGCTATCGCCGAACATGGAGAAAAAGAAGGAAAAATCTGGGTACTGGAGAAAGAGCGATTTGCACGAATTCAGAAGGTTGCGCGCTATGAAAGTTCTTACCTCTACTTACAAAGGCAACAATATGAAAAGGCTATTTATTGTGCCTATAGTTTATTGAAAGATTTTCCGGATGATCCTTTTCTGGAAAAGATCGTTGTGCAGTCTTTGTATGGTTTGGCTAAATATGCCAGTGTGGGCAGGCTCTGGGATGTTCATGTAGATCATGAAGAAGTAAGAGGGGAAAGCCGCCAACTCAATCACATCATAAATAAAATGCCTGATCAGGAGTTATGCATTTTGGCAAGTCTCCATACCTGGCAGCAACATATCAAATATCCCGAGGATAAGGAATTGATCCTGATGGGTAGAGATCTTCTACAGGATTTAGGGCAGTTTTTTGTGGATAGCATTTCCTGGTTCCAAATAGCTGGAGACAGTCTTAATCCTGAAAGCAATAATTACATCCGATTTGCCTTTAGCGATCTGATGAAAGATCGGATGTTCCGACAGGAATTGGGAGAAAATCTACGGATGGGGAAAGCAAGAAGCGGAGAAGGATATGGCCGAAAAAAAGCTCATAGTGAGAAGAAAGCCGAACTGAAAGGATTTCGTTTGGGGCTGAAAGATGTGGTCTTTGTAAATCCCAGTTTTCAGCGAATCGATGAGAGGAAGGAAAAGACAGTCCGATACCTTTCCTCCGAAAAAGCCGAGATCAGTTATATCGATCTTCTGGAAAAACACGCCAATAAACTGGGACTCAAACACCGGATTTTAAGCAAACATTCCTTGACAAAAGAAGATGAAGATATCTTCAATGATTTGAGTTTGCTGACCGAATGGGTGGAAGAAAAAAATCGCTATGATCAGCTTTCTCTGGTGAGCATCAATCACAATCATATGCAAAGGCTGAGCAAAAAATACGGAACCAAATATTTCGTCTGGACAGGAGGGATTTCTATTGCACAGAAGCGGAAGGACAAAACCCTCTTTCTTGGTGGAGGAATTTTATTTCCCCCGGCCCTGCCTTATTCCCTATATTACAACTTTAGTCCTCAACATGATACTTTCTTTTATACGGTGATCTATGATATCGAAAAAGGGAGCTCCAAACTCAATTTCCCGAAATGGATCAAAATGAAAGACGAGTTTGATGTGTTGAATTCTATAAGTTATGACCTCATCTTCCAAATCAGCAGGCGTGGAAAAAAGTAATAAGGTTCCCATTCTTTTGGGATCGGTACTCATCATCGCCATTTGTGGAATCTTATATGAACTGCTGATCAGTACGATTTCCTCCTATTTTCAGGGTAGCAGCATCCTTCACTTTTCTATTGTGATTGGACTTTTCCTCTCCTTTATGGGACTAGGATCTTTTCTGTCAAAGTATTTCAAAAGAAATCTGCTTGACTGGTTTATCCGATTTGAAATTTTACTCGCGGTGGTGGGAGGCTTTTCCTCCCTGGTATTATATGTGGTCTATTCGCTGAGTCCTTATTTCTATTTGGTCGCATTTATCATCATCAGCTTATTAGGAACTTTGATAGGTTTGGAGATTCCTCTTCTTACTCGAATCGTACGGCAATATGAGAGCCTGAAAGATGCCATGGCCAAGGTACTTTCTTTTGATTATTTGGGATCATTGATCGCCTCTCTGGCCTTTCCATTGATTCTCCTTCCTTTGCTGGGGGTCATGCGAACGGCCTTTGTGATCGGCCTGCTCAATATTGCAGTTGCTATTTTGAATATTTATCTCTTTCAGGAAGAACTAAAACATAGCAAATTATTGGGTGGGATTTGCATAGGAATAGTCGCCATGCTTATCACCGGTTTTTCTTATTCTCTGCAACTCACCGGTTTCTTTGAGCAATTTCTCTATCGCGATCCCATCATGATGAGTGAGCAATCGGCCTATCAACGAATTGTCATCACCCAGAGAAACCAGGATACCCGACTCTTTATTGATGGAAATATTCAGTTTTCCTCCAGAGATGAGTATCGCTATCATGAACCATTGGTCCATATTCCGGCAGCTCTTGCCCTCAATCTCGAAAAGGTGTTGATATTGGGAGGGGGCGATGGATTGGCAACAAGGGAATTACTAAAGCACGAGCAGATCGACAGCATTTCAGTGATTGACCTTGATCCGGAAATTACCCGCTTGGGCAAACGCCATCCTATTTTCCGCAAACTCAATGAGAATGCCTTTGATGATCCTCGAGTGAAGATCTATAATCGGGATGCTTATAAATATTTGGAGCAAAGTTCGGAGATCTATGATCTCATTTTGATCGACCTGCCCGATCCCAATAATACCGATCTGGGAAAACTCTACAGCCGGGAATTCTATGAGATCATTCATAGCCGTTTGAGTGTAGGTGGCGTGGTGGTTACACAATCTACTTCTCCCTATTTCGCGAGACCGGCTTTCTGGTGTATCAATAAAACCCTGGAAACTGTTTTTCCTGTGGTTCTCCCCTACTCGGCCAATGTACCATCCTTTGGGCAATGGGGATTCAACCTGGGCATGAAGGTTCCGGGCAAGCTAAAAAATGCTGGGGAATTGAAAGACAGTTTGAAGCTGCAGGCAGAATCAGAAATCGGAAAGGTTTTATTTGGAGGAAAGACCGACTTTCAGCTAAAATACCTCAAAAAAGGCATGCTGATCAATCTCTTTGAGTTTGCGGAGGATACTTCGCCTTTGGAGGTTGAAATCAATCAGATCCACAATCAAAAGCTGGTTCAGTATTATGAGTCGAGTTGGAGTCAGTGGGAGTAGTTTCATGGTACGATGATCTATGAGCGCCGAAGGATCTGGTTTTTACTTCGATTTAAAATACATGATCTCTCAGCACACAAGCCATTGCGGAACCAAGCTTCGAGATGACAAGTTGCTTGTATGAGAAAAGCCAAACAAATCTGTCATCCTGAGGTGGGAAGGCGCGAGGATCTATGAGCGCCGAAGGATCTGGTTTTTACTTCGATTCAAAATACATGATCTCTCAGCACACAAGCCATTGCGGAACCAAGCTTCGAGATGACAAGTTGCTTGTATGAGAAAAGCCAAACAAATCTGTCATCCTGAGGTGGGAAGGCGCGAGGATCTATGAGCGCCGAAGGATCTGGTTTTTACTTCGATTCAAAATACATGATCTCTCAGCACACAAGCCATTGCGGAACCAAGCTTCGAGATGACAAGTTGCTTGTATGAGAAAAGCCAAACAAATCTGTCATCCTGAGGTGGGAAGGCGCGAGGATCTATGAGCGCCGAAGGATCTGGTTTTTACTTCGATTCAAAATACATGATCTCTCAGCACACAAGCCATTGCGGAACCAAGCTTCGAGATGACAAGTTGCTTGTATGAGAAAAGCCAAACAAATCTGTCATCCTGAGGTGGGAAGGCGCGAGGATCTATGAGCGCCGAAGGATCTGGTTTTTACTTCGATTCAAAATACATGATCTCTCAGCACACAAGCCATTGCGGAACCAAGCTTCGAGATGACAAGTTGCTTGTATGAGAAAAGCCAAACAAATCTGTCATCCTGAGGTGGGAAGGCGCGAGGATCTATGAGCGCCGAAGGATCTGGTTTTTACTTCGATTCAAAATACATGATCTCTCAGCACACAAGCCATTGCGGAACCAAGCTTCGAGATGACAAGTTGCTTGTATGAGAAAAGCCAAACAAATCTGTCATCCTGGAATCTATCAGATATCCGGGATCTCTAGCTATAATTGAGATTGCTAGAGATCCCGGCTCTTGTGTTAAGGCCGGGATGACAAGGTTTTTGTACGATGAAAGCCAAATGAATCTGTCATCCTGAGGTGGGAAGGCGCGATAACACATGAGCGCCGAAGGATCTTGTTTTTACTTCGATTCAAAATACAAGATCTCTCAGCACACAAGCCATTGCGGAACCAAGCTTCGAGATGACAACTATTGGGGAATGTTGACTTTATAGAAGAGCAAAGAGATCTTTTATTGATATCAAGCTTTTATAGTATCTTTAGCTGGATTTCGACATCTAAATAGTATGGAAATAGACGCTAACGTATCGATCATTATTATTTCCGCAATAGTGATCCTTTCATTTCTCTTCAATTCCTTTTCAGAGAGAACCAATATTCCTGCAGTCCTTTTATTGATCTTCGCAGGTATAGGCTTAAAATTTGCCGCAGACCAATTCGGTATATCTGTGCCACCTTTGAATGATATCCTGAGCGTCATGGGTACCATCGGCCTGATCATGATCGTACTGGAAGCGGCTTTGGAACTCGAATTGACACGGGACAAACTCCCGACCATTTGGAAATCTTTATTGGGAGCCTTTGTCGGCTTATTGGCTTCGACTTTTGCAGCAGCGGCTATCATCCATTATTTCGTTGAAGGAATCGATTGGATGACTTCTTTGTTATATGCAACTCCCCTTTCCATCCTAAGTAGTGCCATCATCATCCCTAGTGTCGGAAGTTTGGTACAGGATAAAAAAGAGTTTCATATTTATGAGAGTACTTTCTCAGACATTCTGGGAATCATGCTCTTCTATTTCATAGAAGCTTTGATCCATGCCCAACATGATCCGCAAAGTGGCAATTCCGATGCAATCTTTAATTTCGGAGCCAGCTTTCTGATCACGATAGGGATTTCTCTTGTTGCCAGCTATCTTCTGATCTTTTTATTCCAGAACATAAAGTCTCATGTAAAGCTCTTTCTCCTCATTTTTATCCTGACATTATTATATGGAATAGGAAAGACATATCACCTTTCTCCGCTGATCATGATCCTGGTATTTGGCCTATTCATGAGCAATAGCCACTTATTCTTCCGGGGAAGGTTGAGCAAATGGCTGGATAAAGAAACGATCCATAAAGTAGAGGGAGATTTCCATACGGTTACTGTCGAAACGGCTTTTGTAGTACGGACTTTCTTCTTTGTGATATTCGGTATAACGATCAGCCTGGCTTCTCTGTTAAGTATGGAAGTGCTGAAAGTTGGGGGAACAATACTCCTCTCTATCTATGTGGTCCGATGGATCATCTTCAGATTGATGGGTATCAAGGATACTTTCCCTCAGCTATTTATCGCACCTCGAGGATTGATCACTGTTCTACTCTTTATCTCCATTCCGGATGATATCGCCATTGACAATTTCAATGATGGCATCTTACTATTTGTGATCATGGCAACCAGTATCATCATGGCTATTGCCCTGATTGTGAATGGAAGGAATAGCGCGAAAGTTCCGATTTCTGAGCAGGAAGATCCTTTGGTGATTCCAGCAGATCGCATCTATAAAGGATTTCAATCCAAATTGGTGGAAGAGAAATATTCTCAGGATAATTAGTTCTGAGGATTTTGCCCCTTTTTAGAAAAGGGGCGATCCTTCGTCTAATTCGAGAATAAAGAATAGGACCAAATAAACCAAAGTCTTCTCTGCTATTCATCCGCCCATCCTGAGGATCATCGGGAGTTGATAGCAATCAAGACATATGGAATAATCTTCGATTAAGAGCTTACTTCCTCATCCTTTTTCCTCACATAATGTGCGATGATATCCAGGGTCGCTTCGATGGCTTTCGGATCGACAGCCTCGATGGTATCCTTAAGGGTATGATAGGCATCTGATTTGGTTTCCGGTGTCCAACCCATGCCGAATATGGTCGTTGCTTCTATGCCTTCCTTGGCAAATTCCGCGGCATCCGTTCCCCCCGCTGCAAAAACGATGGGCTTTAAATCCGTAACATATCCCAATTCCGTAGAAACATCTTTGCATTCCTGGGCCATTTCCGAAGATAATTGTACGAAGCCGTTGATATCTGTAGTCAAATAGAAGAGCTGATTTGAATCGTAAAGGCATTCGATATTGAAATTGTAACTCGGAATGGCTTGCAAGATCTCTTTATGTTCTCGCACATAGGCACGAGCCCCTCTCAGGCCGGCTTCTTCTGAATCCCAACTTGCCAAAATCAGGCGAGTATGTTTGAGCCCTTTTCCTCCACTTCTTTGGTCCTTAAAAAATCTGCCTGCTTCCATCGCTGTTGCTGAGGAAGCCATATTATCTCCAGCTCCGGGAGTACCTTTAGAGGAATAGAAAAACCACATTTGAATCACGAAGATTGCCAATAGGCCAAAAAGTATTTTCGCGGTCAGGATCATGCCTTCCGGAATTTCTCCCATAAAATCCCAGAGAAAAAATAGCACACCAAAGATGGCCAGAAGAAAAGTCCCCGACATACTACCGAGTACGCGCAGGGCATAAAGTTTGGGTTGGTGGACGAAAAAGTTGAATATATGAGCAGAATCGTGATGTCCGCTGATGATAATTTGTTGTTTGACTTCCTCTTCTGGTTCCAATATGCCCATTACATTTTTTCCCATTTTTTTGGGGAAGAAAGGATCAACAAATTCTTTGTAAATGAAGAATTCGGCTACTACCAGGATAACTGAAAAGAGTCCCAGCAACATCAGCAATAAATAATAACCTTTCCACAAAGCAAAAAGAGAGATGGGATAAAGCGCTACCAAAATTCGGATATACCCGAGAAAGGCTCCTGGATGCACTTCAAATTTTTGGCTTTCTACCCGATCGCTACATTTGGCCATTTCAACCTCAATGAAATCAGCACTTTCGAGGCAATCCTGACTTCCAGTCAAGCGACTGGTCCAGGTTTGACAAACATGGCGGGTAAGGGAAATTGCGCCCTCTACATAGGCTGTATAGGATTCTTTCATAGTAGTAGTTTATAGAAGGAAATGCTTAAACCTCTTTCCTCAATTTTTCCTCCATCAAGGGGAAGTACTTTTCACTCAATGCATACAATACAACCCGATACCGACGTGAGTCTCCAACGGATATTTTTTCTAAAAATGGATCTTTCGCAGCGACTGACCAGGGCAAACTCAGAATTTTATTTCTGAGGTAAACTTTAGGATCGGGATGTTTCAATTTTTCTGGAAGATCCAATTCAAAAGCATAACTCAGGACTTTTTCAGATTGAGATTCTCTTAATAGAGAAGTATTTGCCAATCGATTGTATGGCATAATGAGCAATTCTCCATTTTCTACTTCTATCTCGACGGCCAATCTTCCGAGATGCTTGATCACTCCACTTTGTTCTCCGACTTTGATACGATGGCCGGGATGAAAATTGTCGGCAAATCGAAAGAGCAGGCCCGAAAAATAGTCTTTCAAAAAGCCCCAAATCCCAGCTATAACGATTCCTAATATGATTAATCCCAATAAAGGATAAGGAAGAACCAAATAGAAAATACTGATAATGGAAAAAATAATGGCCGTAATCGCCTCAACAACCGGCAGAGCTCTTTCAAAAGCTGATTTGATACTTCTTCTTTTGATCAAAGGAATCACCATTTTCCTCATCAGGAAGAATATGGCAAAAAGCAATGCTCCCAAAAACAGGAGATTGATATAGGTCAAAGTCGAAACCTGGCCCGGATTATATAAAAGCGAATCCACCCAGGGATAGGCTTTCGTCAAATATATATTGGTAGTCGAATCTATCGGTATTACTTGCTCATTCATATTCCTGCCCCTTTATATCATTTTGTTTTCAGAAAGTTGTCTTACCAGATAAGGATAGATGTAGGGACTGAGGGTATAAGCATTGTTTTGATGAATGCGAATTAAACCCGCCCGCAAGAGTCTTTCCAGGATGTTTTCTATCTCTGTCAAACTTTTGGTTCTGTATATGCGTTTGATCTGCTCTTTGGTAAGCCGCTGATGAATCAGGATTTGGTACATCATCATCAACCAGTCCGGATCATACAAAGTTGGCATGTCCAGGTATTTGGGTTCTTTTATGGTGAGTCTTTCCTGCTTGAAGCTTTCCATATTTGCCAGCCACATCAGAAAAGCATAGCCCACATTTCCCGCTGAAATATCTGCATATCTGCGAAAGAGCCTATTCAATTTACGATTGCTAAGCAGGCTTTCTTCCTGTCCCTTATAAATAAATTTCAGGCTACTTGAGTAATGCCGGGAAAGTAGAATTCTTTGGATATTCTCCCTCGACATGGGTGCCAATCTGATGCTGGTAATGAAACGCTCAGAGAAATTTCCCATTCGAGAAATGAGGTTGAAGGTGTGAATATTGCAATTGATAATAAAGTAATATTCATCGCCATAAGTATCGATGAGATTGGCGAGTTTATCCAAAACCGTAAAACCTTTTGGGCTTCTTTCCCACCAACGTTCCAAATCATTGAGAATAAATACGCTTCCGTGTATAGTTGACTCAATCAGTTGCTCAATTTTCCCACTGCCCTGAACGGCTTGTTTGAAAGCATGGGTAAAATCCTTGAGTAAAATGGATCCATTTAAGGGCGGGTTGATGCGATAGACCTTACCTTCAAAAAGATACTCGGCAGTATGTTCGCAAAAAGTGGTTTTACCAGTTAAGGGTTCTCCCAATACCATCATAGCTCCCCCCGTTTTGTTCTGCATCCTTCTGGCTGCCGCTCGGGCTTGCTCCATTTCTCTATCTCTTCCAGGCAGAAATGAACGACTCACACTGGGTCTTCCCAAAAACAATTGTCGATAGTAATAAGGAATGAGTTTTTCCAATGCTTCTACCGGACTTACTTCCTCCACAAAGCTGCGGAGACGAGCGTAGATATTTTCACGAGGAGCAGCAGCAGATTCTCTTTCTACCGAATCCAGTTCATCTTGTGTACTGGTCCAGAGGGCTCCGAGTAATTTATATTGCTTATTAAACCAGGTACCGATCACATTGAGTAACCAGAGCAATCCTTCATAACGTTCCTCATCTTTGATCTCCCGATCAAACTGAGCGGCATGATCCACCAATTCTCTGGGGGTAAGTTCGCTGCGAGTTTTGGATTCACTTTCATCCAAAAATGAGCGCGTTTCTGCTTCAATCTCATCCAGAAGCTTTTGTGCATTCTCCAGTTTTTGGATAGAACGCTTGAGAACTGAGTTCAGGCGCTTCTTGTCATAAAGATCTTTTTCTGAATCTGCCTCATCTACCAAATTGAGGGAGATCAGGTTGATGCTATTTTGTACCTGGTAGCCAACCCGCTTTAGTCTATCCGGCAATTTCTGCAGATAGTTAGCAATGGGATTTATATAGAAAGTCCGGACGACAAAATTGACAATGCTGGAAAGGGCAATTGGCAGGGTTTCGATTCTATTTACTTTTCCCGCCTTGAAAGCTTCCAGGTTTTCCATGGGAATCAACTCAATAGAAGAAGGCATACGCTCAGAGACATACCTGAGAGAAGCCATGGGTTCTTCTATCATCCCCTCATGCTGGAAGAAAACCATATCTTCGATATGGGTGCCCATCTGAGACAATTTATCCCATTCTTCTTTCTGTATGATTTCTTCCACCCGTTTGATCATCGCCCGATTCTTCTGAATACTTTTATCGCAAATCTCCAGAAAGCTCTTCTTGACGCCTGATTCAATCTGATCACTCACACGTCCCAGATGAAGCTGGATTTTCCACAACTCCATCGACCCATTGATGTGGTTATGGAAGACATGTTGATTATAGTTCCAATTGGCCGGATAGTTTTTGATCTCTTCTTCCCAGAGTCGTGCCTCTTTTCCTTCCAGGTCTACAAATTTGCTCAAGCCCGGTTTTCTGATGTCCGAATTGAAACGGAATTGGAAAATAGAGTGAAATTCTTCCAACCAGGTATAGTAGCCCTTTTGAAAATCATCAAGCAGAGAAAAAAGGCTGGCGAAATTGGAAGAAATCTTTTTGCGTCCTGTTTTCAGCAAATGTTCTTCTCCTTCTTTGGCATCATAGAGGAGTTCTATCTGATGAAAGTTGTCTTGTACTTTTAGGATAAACTCATCGCAAATTTCTTCTGAGCTGGTTCCTATAGCTTTCAGGTAAGAAAGAAGGTTTTTGAGATACACCTGATTGATCTCTGCTTTCAGCAATACCTGATAGAGTACCTCTTCCCTGGGAGAAATGCCTATGCTCTTTTTGACATTCTTCCAGCGTTTGTTCCATTTGATTCGACCGGGATCGGCCTCATGAATCCGCAGATCATCTTCAGAGAAGGTAAGCTGTACTTGCTCAGGGACCTTTCTCACAAGTTCATCGAGACCTTTCATATAATGAGCAAGTCCTACCTGGATGTATTGCTCAATGACAGCTATTTGTACCTCTTTGAATTCCTGAGCTACCACCTCCAAATCTTCGAGGGTCCTGAATGCGATCTTTCTGATCCTGCCAGTCCCTAATGAGGTGAAAGATTTGGGGATGCTATCATAGTTACTTTCAAAAATGGTCTGTGCATTTTTAAAGAAACCTTTGTAACTATCCAGCAATACAAAAAGACTTTCCTCAACCCATTTTTGAGCCAGGGAATTCAACTCTTGCTCCAATCCCTGGCCTTCTGGCAAGAGATCTGTGAGCTTCTCACTTACTTGTTCTTCTGCAATCATGCTGCTCCAATTTACATAAGGATCAGGAATTGGGAAAAGCTTATATGCTTTTGATGTAATTTTACAAAAAAAGATACAGCCCGCTTTTGAATAAAAACAGCTTTCCCTAAATTCTCGTATACCTTGAAATTGTGGGAAAATAATGCTGCATTATTCCTACAATTCCCCTTATTTTGTGTGGTAGATTTGTGATGGATATTCAAACTTACGAACTAGACAACGGACTACGGGTCCTGTATAAATACATACCTTATACGCGCACAGTCCACTGCGGATATGTGATCAATTCGGGTAGCAGGGATGATACAGAAGGTAAAATGGGCATCGCTCATTTTATCGAGCATATGATTTTTAAAGGGACTGCCAAGCGCAAAACCTTCCATATTCTCAATTATCTGGAGTCAGTTGGAGGCGATCTAAATGCCTATACCAGCAAAGAAAAGATTTGTCTGTATGCTTCTCTAATGTCGGATTATTTTGATCGGGCCTGTGAATTACTGACAGATATTACCTTTCATTCTACTTTTCCGGAAAAAGAAATCAATAAAGAAAAACAGGTCATTTCGGAGGAAATTGACATGTATAGAAATTCGCCGGATGAGGCCATTTTTGAGGATTTTGATGAATTGATCTTTCCCAAGCATAGTTTGGGTCATCCGATATTGGGCACCAAAAACAGCATCCGCTCTATTACGCAGGATGCACTCAAAGAACATTTGAGTAATTCCTTTGTGCAGGATCAGGTCATTTTTGGAATCGTGGGGAATGTAAAACCCAAACAGGTTGAGAAAATCATTGATAAATATCTCAAGCACCTGGAAATACCTAATGGTGAGGTAAAAAGATTGAGTCCAATTACTGCTCCTATTCGCGAAAAGAAGGTAAAGATTGAAACGGATCAGGCGCATACCATTATTGGTGGGAGGGCTTATGCCTTAAGAAAGGATCTCTATGTTCCTTTCCTCTTACTCAACAATATGCTGGGAGGACCCGCGATGAATTCGCGGCTTAACCTGAATATCAGGGAGAAATACGGATTGAGCTATAACATCAATTCCTTCTATTCTCCATATCTGGATTCCGGCATGTGGGGAATTTACTTCGCTTGTGAAGACAAAAACATCCAGCGGATCCGAAAACTGGTGTTTAAAGAATTGAAACAGTTGCGGGAAAGTCCCCTGGGAAGTTTGCGATTGAGCCAGGCGAAAAAACAATTGGCGGGACAGTTGACCCTGGGATATGAAAACCTGCTTACACAGATGCTCGGTATGTCAAATGATCTTCTGGATTTTGGCAAACTGACCTCTTTCTCCGATTTCCTCAAAACCATCAATGAAGTAGGAGCAAAAGAGATTATGGAAGCAGCCAATGAGGTTTTCCAGGAAGATACCTTAAGCGAAATCAGTTATAGGAAACTGGCATAGGATTTTAGTCGAAATTTCTTTCCTGCGAAATTATCCACATTTTTTTTCACAGCCATCTTTAGAAAATTCATTTAGCTATTTTGCTGTATGAAAATATTGCATACAGCAGATTGGCATTTGGGCAAGCGGCTCGATCATGTTTCTCGGCTGGAGGAGCAAAAAAAGGTGCTGGAAGAAATATGCGAGATTGCAGAAAAGGAAAACGTAGATGCAGTACTCATCGCAGGGGATTTATTCGACCAGATCAATCCCTCTATAGAAGCCCTGGAATTATTTTATAGAACCCTCAAGCGACTAGCCAATGATGGACAGCGGGCAGTGGTAGGTATTGCAGGAAATCATGATTCTCCGGATCGAATTGAAGCTCCGGTTCCCCTCGCCCAGGAATGTGGAATCATTCTGTCCGGCTACCCCAATAGCAAAGTTCGTCCCTTTGCCCTACCCAATGGAATTGAAGTCTTGAAAAGTGATGAAGGTTTTATTGAATTAAAACTTCCTCATCAGGAAAAGCCTCTTCGCTTACTCCTTACTCCTTATGCTAATGAACTCCGATTGAAAAAATATCTGGGCCATGAAAAGGCAGAGGAAAGTCTCAGGCAGATCCTTTCAGAACATTGGGGGAAATTGGCGAAAAAGTATTGTGATGATCAAGGGGTGAATATCCTGATGACGCATTTATTTATGATTCGGAAGGGGCAGGTGAAACCTGAGGAGCCCGATGATGAGAAGCCTATTCTTACGATTGGAGGTGCCCAGGAAATCTTCACCGAAAATCTTCCCAAGGAAATTCAGTATGCTGCTCTTGGGCATTTGCACCGTCAGCAATATGTCCAGAAAGAACCCTTTCCGGTAGTCTATTCCAGTAGCCCCCTCGCCTACTCTATGAGTGAGGCCGGGCAGGAAAAATATGTGATGTTGCTCGAATTTGGAGATAGCGGAATTGCAAACTGCGAACGTATCGCTTTGACCAAAGGAAGAAAGCTCTTGCGCCATACCGCAGAGAGTACGGAAGAGGCCATCAATTGGTTGAAAGAGCATCCCAATAGCTGGGTAGAATTGACCCTGATTTCAGATGAATATTTGAATGCAGATCAGAGAAAAGCCCTTCATGAAAGCCATGATGGGATTATCTCGATAATTCCCCGCATCGCAAATCCCGAATTAGGCTTGAGCAAAGGCATAGAGGTTGATCTATCCAAAGATATCAAAGAGCTATTCACTGACTATTTCCATTACAAACATGAGCAAGCACCCAATGAGCGTATTCTTGCTTTGTTGAAAGAAGTTCTGGCAGAGGACGAAGAATAAATCCCATTATTATGGTTCCCATTCACCTAAAAATAGAAGGTCTATATTCCTATCAAGGCATGCAGGAAGTTGATTTCACTCAACTTACGCAGGCACAAATATTCGGGATTTTTGGTGCGACCGGTTCGGGTAAATCTTCTATACTTGAAGCCATTACTTTTGCCCTTTATGGTCAATCCAGCCGCCTCAATCAACAGGATAAAAGAGGTTATAATATGATGAATCTGAAATCAAAAAGATTGTACATCGAATTTGATTTCAGCCATGGAGAGAAGCGCTATAAATTTTCGGTAGAAGGAAAACGAAACTCCAAACGTTTTGAGCAAGTCGGAACTATGGAGCGCAAGGTCTATGAGTATGAAGGGGAGCAGCTTATTCCCTCCAAGCTTACAAATGCAGAAGAGATTACGGGCCTGTCTTATGAAAATTTTTGCAGAACCATCATCATCCCACAGGGCAAGTTTCAGGAGTTTCTGCAATTGACAGAAACGGAACGAACGCGCATGCTCAAAGAGATTTTTAAACTGGAAAAATTTGAGCTCTATCGGAAAACGGTCTCTTTAGACAATAAGAATAAAGAAAATATCACCCGACAGGAAACCCTCTTATTGCAACTCGAAAATATCACAGAAGAGGCACTTCGCAATTTGCAAAGCCAAACGAAAGAGCTTGAAACTCAACTTCAAAAAGAAAAATCCGAGCAGGAAAAATTGGCAAAAGAACTCAATAAGCTTGAGGAAATAAAAGCCCTTGGAGAAGAGCTGGAAAAGCAAAAGTTGCTCGTGCAGGGATTGGAAAATGAGGAAGCTAGTTTTCAGCAAAGAGAAGAGAAGCTTAAAAACTATGAATCCTGTCTGGTTGACTTTAAACCTCTACTCGATAAACGAGCAGAAGATGCGCTATCCTTCTCCAAAAATGAGCAGAACCTCCAATTGAAAAGAGAGGATAGAGATGAAAACATTAAAGAATTGGAAAAAGCTGAAGCAGCCTTTCAGCAAGTAAAAACAAATTATGAAAGCCGCGAGCAATATTTGAAACGAGCAGAAGAATTTGAACTGGTCATACAGCTCAAAGAATCTGCCCAAAACATAGGCAAACTGGAAGAGCGAATCGGAAATGGCGAGGAATTCACTCATAAGCAAAAGAGGGACCTGGAACAAATGCGACTTGATCTCACCAATAAAAGTGCTGAGATCAGAAAGCTGAGAGAGGAAAGGCCCGAAATGGAGCAAATTATCAAGCTCAAAGATTGGTTTAATCAGAAAGAAAGCCGAGAGAAGGAACTTGAACTGAATCGCAAACAAGTCGAGGAAATCCAAAAAGAAGAAGTGGATCTGGCGGATGAAAAAGCAGCCTTATTAAAAAGTCTGCCTCTTCACATCAGTCAGTATAAACTGGAAACCGATCAACTACTTCAACTTGGTAAGCAAAGATTGAGCGAACTGCAAAAGCAGTATGAAGCGCATGAACAGGAGTTAGAAGCAGGATTGGGGCAAATACATTTATTGAAATATGCCCAAGAATTGAAAGATGGCGAGTCCTGTCCTTTATGTGGTTCTGTCCATCACCCCTCTCCTTATACTTCATCCGATACAGAATTGGATGTAGAAAGTTTGCGGGAACAAATCCTGCTTAGCAAGCAGCAAATATTATTGGAAGAAAAAGCACAGCTACAACTGCAAGTGCTGGGAGATAAAGAATCCAAACTCAGGCAAAAAAAGATCGAGGCAGAGGCTGTTTTGAGCAAGTCAGAACAGGAAAGAGATAAACATGAGGCGCAATTTGTCTGGAAGGACTTTGACAAAAGCAATCCAGAGCAAAGCCAAAAGATTTTGCAAGAGCTTTCTGCTACAGATATTCAGATAAACCTCCTCAACCAGGAATGGGAAGCCCTGGAAAAAAGCATAGAAAAAGAAGATCAAACTCGGGATCGCTACCTGACAGAATTAGAAAAAATCAAGAAACTGCGTGAAAAGGAACGAATTCAATATGAATCTCAAATTGCAAAGATCGTTCATATTGAGATAGAAAAATTTATTGATCAAAGTAATACGGAACTTGAAAAAAATGCCTTGCAGGAAAAGGAACTTTACAAAGGCATAGAAGATCTTTTTAGCATCACTGAGCAGCAAATCCTTCAAAAGAGGTCTCGGGTGGATGTTTTAAAGGGAGAAATCGCAGAGTTGGAGAAGCAGGAGAAAAGTTTGACCCGAAAAATGGCTGATAGCAACCTCCAATTGGAGGAAAGACTCAAAAAATCAAGCTTCAAGGAGCTGGAAAGTATTGAGTCATTGCTGGGAGAAAATATAAATATAGATTCGGAGAAACAGCAGATTCATCAATTCAGACAGGATTTACTCACAGCAAAGAATACGTTAAAAAATCTAGTAGATCGAATTCAGAATAATTCGGTTGATTTAGATAAATATGACGAATTGAATGAAAAATTGAGAGGATTAAGTCAAAAAATAGAAGATATATCTCTGGAAATTGGCGGTCAGCGGAAAGAAATCAAGCGAGTAGAAAATGAGCTTAAACGAAAAGCGGAGGTAGAAAAGGAATTGCAAAAGCTTCAATTGCGAGCCGAAGATATCCGAACCCTCAAGCAGTTATTCTTCAAAAGTGGTTTTGTGAATTATGTATCCTCGATTTTCCTGAGAAACCTATGTCTGGCAGCCAATGAACGATTCAGAAAACTAACGAGAGGAAGTTTGAGCCTCGAGCCTACAGAAGGTAATAGTTTTGAAGTCCGGGATATGCTCAATGATGGGCAATTGCGTTCGGTAAAGACCTTATCTGGAGGACAAACCTTTCAAGCCGCATTATCACTCGCTATTGCATTGGCGGATCAGGTTCAGCAACAAGCCATGACCAAACAAAATTTCTTCTTTTTGGATGAAGGATTTGGCTCACAAGATCAGAAATCCCTTCAGATCATTTTTCAAACCCTAAAATCTCTGCGTAAGGAAAGTCGCATAGTTGGGGTGATCTCTCATGTTGAAGAGCTTCATCAGGAGATAGATACCTTTCTTCATATCGAAAATGACCCCACAAATGGGAGTAAGATTCGCTACAGTTGGCAATAATTTTAAGGTGTCGTAAATAATACAACTTATAAAATAATCAGAAATTGAACATTTTGCGAAAAAATTCTATTGGGGAGCAGAAATAAGTGGTTGAGGTTGAAATACAGGCTATTCAGGTGAAAGGAGTCGATTATCTCATATTTAGAGAATTACCTTTATCATGAATTCCAACACCAAACACCTACGAAAAAATGAGTGCCCTTACTCGCAAAGTGATCCTATTCCTTGCATGTTTGAGCTTCGCCATTTCTCTCAAGGCCCAATGCACTGCCATAACAGAACTCGTTTTTAGCAACCCAAGCCTTGTAACCGGCACAAGCGATACATATCGATTTTCCCAAATTAATTCAACTGCAGATGCTATTGTTAGCATCCATTCCAGCTTCAATGCAAGCCTGGTCTATATTGATGATACCAGAGATGGTGTCAGCAATGCCTTTCAGCCAACCGTAAATATTCTCAGCCAAGATCCATCAGGAACAGAAGCATATATCGATTTTCGAATCGATTTTGTTCATACAGGGACAGAAACGCCCATTGATATGGACCCTTTCGTTATTTCTGCTGTTGATGTAGATGGAGACGACTATCGTCTTAGAGAATCTGTGGGCCTGGGCGATTTCAGTACCTTTACCCTCGATGGACTCTACTCAGTACTCAATTATTCAAGCAATGCTGCGACGAATATGACGAGTTTTGAAACTTCAAATTATAATCAACTATCAGGAATTGCCACACACTCGACAAGTAATAGCGTTTTATTCGATTACAATGGTGGCTCGTCAATTATAGTAAGAGCCCGCATCATCGATGATGGTGATGTGCTTCCTTCCAAGTCATGTCAGCGCTTATTCTCCTTTAACTTTGATCCCTGCCTGATCAATTGCTACAGCAATCCTCTCACCCTTCCTGTGGAGTACAACTTCTTCTCTGCCCAAAAGCTAGATGATAAAGTTGAATTGAAATGGGAAACAGCACTTGAGATCAACAATGATCGTTTTGAAATTGAGCGCTCTTTTGATGGAGAGAATTTTCAGCAGATTGGGATGGTTTTGGGATATGGTAATAGCGATGAAACACAAGCCTATCAATTCATTGATACTAATCCAGTATTCGGCAAAATCCTTTACCGTTTAAAACAGATCGATTTCGATGGGGAATTTAATTACTCCTCAACTCAGGAAGTCTTTTATTCGGTTGAAAAGGATTTGGTACAAATGAAGGTTTATCCTAATCCAGCTACTGACTATTTACATATCAGCAGTAATGGAGACCTCAGTGATTCATTTATTAAGATCTTCAACCAGCAAGGCCAATTGGTCATGCGCCAGGATATGGGATCGGGAATCAATGTTCTTGATGTACAGCGTCTACCTGCAGGCATTTATCAGCTCGACTTGCAATCCAGTCATTATTATCTCCCTACGCACAAGATTGTCATTAGATAGAATTAGTTAGATTAAAAGTTTTTTAATTAAATAGATCTTTCACTAGAGTCGCAGATAACATCTGCGACTTTTTTATTACTTCTATGTCTGGATGTAAGTCTATTGCCTCTTTTTGTAGCTTTTATTGCTCCCTATATGCCCATGCGGGCTATATAGGCATGTATAGTGCATAAATACAGTTATTTAGTACATTTATTGGATTGTTAGAAACATAGTACAATTCAAACATTAAAATATATTGTTCGTGCGATAATTCTCTCTGATCATCAGTTTTTCGGCAAAATCTTACATCTCCTCCCCTACCTTTGTAACATCATCAAAAAACAAAAAAAGGATTCATGAAGATTTTTGCGAAGTTTATTTTCGTTATCTCTAGCTTTCTTCTATTCAATTCTCATCTACAGGCGCAAACTTGCCTGGACATTCCAGAACTCGACTTCTCAAATCCCTCCTGGGAAGCCTCTAACACTTACCGATTCCCCTCTGTCCTGCCCGGAGTTGATGCTGTTGTTCAGATCATTGGCTCAAGCAACACGAGTTTATATTCCATCGACCTTATTGATACCGGAGATCAACTAGCTTTTCAACCACAAGTAAATCTGACTACCCAAAACAATAATGGGACTGAAGGCTACATGGATTTCGAAATTACCTTCGTTCAGGCCAATAGCTCGACTCCTTATGTAGTAAACAATTGGACGATTACTGCTGCTGATGTGGATGGAGATTCACATAGAATGAGAGAATCTGTAGGATTCAGCAACTTCAATGCATATACCATAGAAACAAATTCAAAGCTGAATCTGTCAGATCAGTCTACCGCCACTATGACTATCTTTGAAGCAGCTTCCGTGGATAACTTACCCGGAATCACCACGGATGACACCCAACACATGGTATATCTTGAGTTTGGAGGAACTTCCTCCTTTGTGATCAGAACTCGCATCATCGATGATGGAGATATATACGGAGATCTTTCAGATGCTACGGATCGAATGTTTTCTTTCTTTTTCGATCCTTGTCTGATCAACAATTTCCTGGTCCCCAATACCTTGCCGGTAGAGTTTAGCTACTTTGAAGTAGAAGCCAACGATTTCGGAGCGGTACTGAACTGGGAAACGCTACTAGAATTGAATAATGATCGTTTTGAAATCGAAAAATCTCAAGACGGAATAATCTTCTCAAGCATTGGAAGCGTGGAAGGAGCCGGTAATAGCTACGGTAAAACAAACTATCGCTTTATCGACACCAATCCTCAGGAAGGAGTGAACTATTACCGACTGAAACAGATCGATTTCGATGGGCAGTTTGAATACTCCGAATTGAAAAGTGTCAATTTCAGCTTTGAAAATGGAAACTTCAGCTACAAGGTATATCCAAATCCAGCGACTGACTTTATCTCAATCAGCAGTCCTGTTACGGATGAAGTCATGGATGTAAAACTCCTCGATCATACGGGAAAAGAAATTAGCAGAAAGAGTTTGATAGAAGGAAGAGCGGAGTTTGAAGTGAGCCAAATACCAGCTGGTATCTACCATATAAGTCTGGAAACGGAGAATTTCAGATCAAAAGGAAAGACAGTTATAATTAGAAGATAGTAAGAACGCTTGTTTTATATGCCACGTGCCGGTCTCCGGTGCGTGGCTTTTTCATTTCCACCATCCCCCTTTTTTATGTACATATTTTCCTTCTTCTTGGGAAAAAAACAAAAGTTCCCGTCCATTTGTCAAAAGAAGATGAGGAGCCTTGATACTGACATTATATCGGGCGATTTGGTTGAGGGTATCCTGACTGAGTGGAACATCGGGAGCTTTACATTCACATAGGATGAAAGCTTTTCCTGTATTGTCATATACTACGACATCGAAGCGTTTTTGCAGTTTTAAATATTTAATCCCCTTTTCAACGCTGATTAAAGAAGCCGAAACCCCTTTCTCCCTAATCATCCAATCCAGCATAGCTTGCCTGACCAGTTCTTCTGGCTGCAAGACATACCACTTCTTTCGGACTATACCCCATATATAGTCCTGTTCTTCCCTACGCTCCATTTTTAGATGTTGAGTTGGGAATAAAAGCTGCATAAAAATGAGATTAAACCGCGTTGAGCACCTGCTCTTTGATCTTTTCCAGCTCGTCTTTCATGCGAACGACATGTCGCTGCAAGTCGGCATTATTGGCTTTTGAGCCAATGGTATTGATCTCACGCCCCATTTCCTGAGATATAAATTGCAGCTTTTTCCCATTGCTTTTATTGAGGGCCTGCATTTCTTCAAAGAAATTGAGGTGCTGGGTCAGCCGAACGATCTCTTCATTGATGTCCTGCTTTTCCATATAGAAGATCAATTCTTGTTCAAATCGGTTTTTATCGAGATCCTTTACTTTCGTCCGAATTTCATCCAGAGACTTATCCAATCTCTCTCTGATGATATCCATACGCTTAGGAGCCAGCCCTTTGATGATTTCCAGTTCATGCCTGATCCCTTTGACCCGATTATCAAGGTCAGCACTCAAGGATTTACCTTCTTCGACACGACTTTCGATCATTCTTTCAATCGCCTCTGCCAATGCCTTTTCGATCAATTCCCATTCCTCTGGATCCTCATTCTCGGATTCAGTAGGAATAACTTCTGGCAAACCCAAAAGAAACTCCAGGCTGATATCTTCCTTCATCCCCAGCTCATCAGCTACAGATTTGAATTCGGTCAGATAGCCTTTGATTAGGGCGCGATTGATTTTGATGGGTTGTTTGTCCGGATTGAGTACATCTACATTTAGAAGTACCAGGACCTTACCACGCCCCAAACGTTTGGATAGAATGTTCCGGAGTTTATGTTCATACTTGACATAAACCTTTGGCAATTTCATTACAAGTTCAAGGTATTTACTATTGAGGGCCTTAAGTTCAATAGTAACTGAATAGTTTTGACTCGACTGAGTCGACGAGCCATATCCCGTCATGGATTGAAGCATGGATATTTTTTAAAATTAGGCAACAAGTTAATAATATACCCTTCCAACGAAAAGCCTAATTTTGTCGATTTGTTTTGAATAATCTTAATAAGAAGTAAAAAATTTAATTTCTCATTGTAAATTGCGTATCTCGGAGTGTTCAGGGCACAAAATCAAATGCCTTAGAAACGAACAAATTTGATCATGGAGGTTAAATTCTTGGGAACTGGTGGAGCTTTTACATATGAATATGGCAATTCTGCTGCATTCATTCGCTTCCGTGGTAAGAATATCCTGGTCGATTGTGGAAATAGCATCTACAAAAAACTCAGGGAATCCAAGCTCGCAAATCATATCGATTATATTCTGCTCACTCATTTTCATGATGACCATGTGGGGAGTCTGATTACAACCGTTCTTCATCACAAATACCTCCTTCCAAGTCCACGTCCTGCAAAAATCCTGATTCCTTCACCAGAATTTCAAGATTTGTTGGGCTGGTTTATCAGCTTTGGGATGCCTCATCCCGAGAAGTATGTGGATTTTATCCCCCTTGACTCTGTAGAAGGTATTAGTGCTATTGATACTTTTGGGATGCACATCCAGCACATGCAATCCTATGCCTATCTCTTTGAGGATGAGGATGAAATAGTTGCTTATTCTGGAGATCTCGGAAACCCGGATATCGTATTTGAGCATCTCGCAAAATTTAATAGTCAGAAAAAAATCCGAGTCTTTCACGAAATGTGTTTCACCCCTTCTGATGGCGTTCACTCCTGCTATACAGACCTGATGCCTCACCAAAAAGACTTTGACATTTACGCCTATCACCTGGATCCTCGCAAAGAACCCAAGGACAATACCATTCCATTGGTAGCCAATATGCCAGAACTCCTCATTTAGGTATCCATTTCTTCTCATTCGTATCATTTCTATAAGCCTGGCTAAAAACAAAGCTTTTTTGCCTAAGTTTGTATATAGTAAATATGATTCCTGATGAAAATTAGTTTGGGTTTTAGCACCTGTCCGAATGATACCTTTATGTTTGATGCCATTGCGCACAAGCGTATTGATCTAGGCGATATTGAATACGAGATCGTCATGGCGGACATTTTCCACCTCAATCAAATGGCCATGAAGGGGGAATTGGATATGGTGAAAATCTCCTACAATACCTATGGCAGACTCAGAGATCAGTATCGTTTGCTTGATGCAGGCAGTGCACTCGGCCATAATTGCGGACCTCTTCTCATTTCGAAAGAAGAACTCACCGTCGAGGAAATCATCAACAGGAATCTTCCCGTCGGTATTCCCGGCGCTAATACAACGGCCAATTTACTTCTTGGATATTTTGCTCCGGAAATTCAGCACAAAAAGGAATTCATTTTTGACGAAATCATGCCGGCAATTCTGGAGGATAAAGTGGCTGCCGGAGTGATCATTCATGAGAATCGCTTTACTTACCAGAAAATGGGACTCCGACTCATCCAGGATTTAGGCGAACATTGGGAAGCAAAAACTTCCCTTCCTATCCCCTTAGGAGCCATTGTAGCCAAAAAATCCCTTGGTCCTGAAGTTTTTGAAGTGCTGCAAAAACATATGCGCGAAAGTGTACAACATGCTTTTACATACCCTTCAGTATCTATGCCTTATGTCCGGGAATATGCCCAGGAAATGGAAGACGAAGTTATGCAAGCGCATATTGATCTCTATGTAAATGAGTTTTCCCTTTCTTTAGGCGAAAAAGGCCGAAAAGCAGTTGCCAAAGTGCTGGAAGTTGGGGAAGGAATGGGGCTCTATGCCTAGTATTATTCTTTCCAGAATTTCTGAAATCCTCCCCTTTCAACCATCAAAAAATAAATGCCCGCAGGTAAATGAGAAATTGAAATTTCATTTTCTCCTGGATGGATATTGAGCTGCTTAAGCTGCCGCCCTTGTGCATCTATGAGATCTACTGATAAACTCAGATTTGTTGTGTTTTTTACTTTTAAATTTTCTTTCGCAGGATTAGGAAAAGAAGAAATATAAAGATTTGCTATGGCATTCTTTATAGAAGTTGTAGCCACTAAATCTTCACAATCATACACAAAGGAGCCTACGTTTCCCCGGCCTGGTGATTCGGTAGTTCCTAAGTCATTGTTTTTATAGCAGCGCAAATAGCCTCCCTCTCCCCCATCTACCACTCTTCGACTAAGATCTGCAGGATCGATATATCTTCGCATCAAGCCAAGATATTGCACCAGCGTGTCATGAGAAATACCATCCTGGCGGCCATCAAAGTATTGTTGTTCATATTCAATCTCTTTGGCAAAAAGACTTTCTCCGTTTATCTGATAAGAAAAAGTATCAGTTACTGTCGAAAAAATGGTTGAATAATGGTATAATCCCGTATCTCTTTCAGTAAATAGGCTATCCACATCAAATACTTCTCCTAAAGCTGCATTGAAATTATATAAGGTATCAAAATCCATCCCCTCTATAGAATATTCAACAATACCATTTGATTCAAATAAGAATATAGCTCCCGTTCTTATGTTTATGGTATCGGTAACACTAAATGCCTGGGTATGAAATCTTCCAAATTGTTTTACAGTTTTGTTCCCAATGACAGTATCCTGTTCATAGGAAATAAGGGTATATCCAACCCCATGGGCACCATGAAAATTATAGACCCATTGGGCATCATTTCTGACAAACTTCTGGGAAAAAGAGCTTTGAAAAAAAGATAAAAGAAATAAAAGGGGTAGTAGAGTTTTCATTAGATTTTAATTAGGGATAGATCTTAAAAGTACCATTGCCTATTTTTTAAATGGCTGAGTGCTTACTTCGATTACGTATTAAATATCTGCTTTTTGGCAAATGAATAGGTTCTTCAATTTGTTCTTTTTGGATATTATCTGCTATTCTTTAAAGAATCTTTTTGCGTATTGTTGATCCAAAAGAAGCACATACATACCTGACGAAAGAAGAGAAATATCAATTTCTGTTAGTCCTTCAGATATAATAGCTTCTCTCAGTTTTCTGCCACTCAAGTCAAAAATTTCTACTGAAAGCTCTTTGTTCCATTTACTTTCTACTTGCAAGCGCTGAGAAGCAGGGTTTGGATATACATTTATTAGTTCTTGAATTATTTCTTCCGAAATACTTGTGCTCAACTGAGTACAGTCATAATTGAAATCGCCATAGTCAGCATCATTTTCAAAATCAACGATCCCGAATTGCGGGTTTTTAAAACAGCGTAGGGTGAGAATGGATCCATCAGCGATAATGTTTGATAAAAGTCGATCCTCTGGCGAAATAAATGCCCTTTGTAAACCAATATTTTCAATAGCAGTATCCTGCAGGCTGAACGTCCTTCCATCATTTTCAAATTCGTATAAAAGCGCCTGGGCAAAAACATTTTGCCCTGACATATTGATACTCAAGGTATCTATGACCGTTATCATAAAGGAATCTGTCGCTTGAAAATTGTTATTGGGATTGTAGCCAAAATAAACTATCCAGTTTTGGCCCGGGTCTGCCTGAAAATTTAATAAGGTATCAAAGTTTATGGCATTTCTGGAGAACTCTACGATCCCATTGTTCTCATAATAATAAACAGGGAATAATTCTCTTCTTATGGTATCGGTTGTCCCATTGAAATACGACTGTACGTCTCGCCTGAATTTTTTTACTGTTCGGCTGGCGATCGTAGTATCAGAATCAAAGGAAAAGGTAGAAATGCCTGAAGCCCAAAAGCCAGAATCATCATAAACCCATTCGGTATCATTGCTGGCAAAATTTTGGCTACTAGAAAAAAGAGGAAACAGGATAATAAGTAGAAAGCTAAATTGTGTTTTCATGGTTTTCGCTTAAAAGAATTCTTGTGTTTATTTTATGAACGACAAAAATTCAGAAAAGGAAAACACTGCTTACTTATTTTTTTCTTTTTCTTCGAGAATCTTCTTTATCATCCTCAAATCCTTTTCATTTGCCTTGCGCATGCTTTTCGCCATCATGGGAGCAAAAAGTTTTGAAAATCCCGAAGGCTTTCCTCGATTCCTTAGGCTCATGCGCGTATGGTTTTCATCGAGGGCTTCCCATTCGTATGTAGTTTCCATAGGGAAAGGTCCGTCTGCTGTACGCATGACCATTTTTTCATTGGGAACCAATTCTACGATCTCGTATACATAAGACAGCTTTCGCCCGAGAAAATGTGCAATAAAGGCTATTTGAGCTCCTAATTTAATTTCAGGAGCACTTTTCCATTCTGCTGATTTTATGTTGACGTACCATTCCGGAGCATTTTCGGGATTGGAAGCATAGCTGGCAACTTCCTCAAGAGGCCTGTCAATTTTGATTTCTGTGAATACGTCGACCATAATATTTGATGATTAATTCAGTCTTTTTAGATAAGCTTCTCCCCTATTTGATATCCGATACCCAATTTCCAGACTTATGGTCAAACCCAGATTTTTCAGCTTCCGAATATTGGGTTTAAGCCAATCTTTCTCTCTTCCTGTGAGCTTGGCCAGATCAGCAGCCCTAAGTTCCGGATTTTCCTGGATAGCGCGTAGAATCTTCAGGGTCCAGGCTCCACTTTTACTCCTTGCATCCATTTTCTCCAGCTTCTTTTTCAATTCCTCAAATTCTTTAGTGGAAAATTCTTCCTGATTACGAAGGGCAATACGTGGATCTTCTCCATGATAGTCCAAAGCAATTTTATAAATAAGACCTTCCTCTCGTTTTTGAAGGATTTCCAGAAGGGCCTCTTTCGATTGATATCCAGCTGCTTTTGCCTCTTGCTCGCTTATTTCATTTTCCTCTATTTCATCCACAGAAAGAATTTTTAACTCACCTATCGAAGTCTTAATCAAAGAACCTTCTTTTGCCCTCACTCCTTTCCATTTTCTAAAAGCCAGTTGTATCTCCCCGCTTTTTATCAATGCTAAATCTTTCTGTTTGAACAACATAGCTTAAGATTTTAATGCCTGCTGATAAGCTTTAAACCAATCAAATTTCATCTCATTTTGTTTGATCAGCTGCCTACGTAGTTCTTCTCGGCCCTTTTTACTTCTCCCTAACAGAAATATTTTCCGTGCAATTTGTAAGCCCTCCCGATTATAAGTACTTCTTTCCGGTTTTTCAGCAGCTTCCTTTCCCCACTTATCGGGATGATGTGAAAGGGTCGTCTTACTTTGATGATTTCCCAAATAGGTCCAAAGCCCATAAGTGATGGACACATTTTTCACTCGGGATTCTCCAATAAGATCTATCCAATCCGCTTGTTGCTGCCAACGCCAGGTATTGGGGCTGTTTTTGGTCCGTTCTGTTATCCCCACGATTCGCATTTTCTTCCGCACTTCCGGCCAATTTTCCTTTTCCCTTTCGGTCCAGTATTTATACAAAGAGAGCAATGCTTCGAAAGTGCTGCCAGAATAAACCAGGTCGATGAAAGCCGTTTTCTCTTTTCTTCCCAGAATTTGTTGGGGAGATAAACCGATCTCTTTCATATAGGAAAAGAGGCTTTCGACTTCAGTTTTGTTTTGAGCAAGGAGTTCTTCGAAAGTCGAATAGCCTCGAGAGAATTGAAAAAGATTGATCCGATCTCGTAGGTTTTTCTGCTCATAAAAAGCAGCAGTAAGTAGATCGAAATAGTTTTCGGGTGATCTTCCTACGAAATAGCAATAGGCATTGCCGGAAAATGCGAGTATGCGAGCTGCGGATGAAATCAATTCACCGAGAAATTCATCATCCAGCTTTATGCTTGAATAATCGAGTAAAGAGCCCAGTTCGTTTAGCTTATCTACATTCCATCGAAAGGGAATGACTTTGTAGCTTTCCATTTTCTACACTTCATTCAATTAACAAACTCTATCCATTCAAAAACCTCCTGACCTGTACTACTAAGAAAATATTTTTTTCCTCCCCGACCGCACCTAGTTCCACAATAGTACCTGAAGTTTTTACGAATCAGTTTGGTTTCCCATCGTCCTGTTTTCCGATCGTATATCATTAGATCTCCTGATCGAATCTTTTTATTCAAAAAATTATACGTTAATCCGCTTATAGGAGAAATCGATGTATAAGGATTAAGAAAAAGAGTATCTCCTTTCATTTCTTCCTCCATTTTCTGAAATACCTGAACGATCCTTTTATTATTTTGGTCTATATATTCTTCTTTATAGCAATACTCCTTAAATGCCTGTAAGTCAAAGAAGAAGGATAAATTCTCCTTTTGATAAACAACTATTTTATAATAAGCCTGTTTGGCATTAAGTGAAATTGAGGTTCTCCCCCAATACCTTTCTTTTTGAGCTGATAAATTTTGGGCGGAGAACAAAATTATAGCAATGAGTATGAAAAAATATAGGCTGCCAAATTTCATTCTCATGATTTCGCTGGGTAACGCCTGTAATTTTCGCTTTGGTCCTGATTCGCCACTACGTATTGAATGATCCGATTGAGTGATTCCATGCGTTCATCGCTGAGTTTGCGAAAACGAATACAAGACTTGCCCACATCGAAATGGGCTAAGTCATCCTTCAAATCATCCAACAAATCAAAGGGCATAACGTAAAGGGCCATATGATGTTTTTGACTGGCCAGGGCAAAAAGGATATGCTCATCCACGATGAAGGTCGGCATCCGATAATCCATATTGATCCGAGAGCCTTCGGGAAGGTGGTGCATGAGTCGATCCCGGATAGAATTAATGGCTGATTTTCGATCTTCGGCAAGATTTTCTATATAGCTTTCTACACTACTCATTTATCTAAGGCTTTGATAAAAAATACACAGGAAATAGAGATATCCCAAAAGCAGGCAAGAAGAATTGCCCTCAAAGCACAGGGATTATTGGGCCAAAAATTTTACAAAGGAAAAAGAGGAGCCTTACAGGCCATCCGGCAATTGAGCTACATACAGATCGATACGATATCTGTAGTTCAACGTGCGCATCACCATACGATTTGGACCCGCGTTCCAGATTATCATCCGGATATGATATGGAGATTGCTGGAAAAGGATAAGGAGATTTTTGAATACTGGAGCCATGCTGCAGCCTTTTTACCCATTGAAGATTTTCGATACAGCCATTGGAAAAAAAATCAGGTAAAGGCCATGGATAAACACTGGTTTGAAAGAGATCACAAAATGAGGAAGTATGTCCTTGATCGTATTCGAGCTGAGGGGCCTATGCAATCCAAAAATTTCGGAAATCCTTCGGGAACAAAGCCTAGCTGGTACACCTGGAAACCTGCAAAAATTGCGTTGGAACAATTATTCATTGAAGGAGAGCTTATGATCTCTAAGCGCAAGAAATTTCAGAAGGTTTTTGACCTGACAGAAAGGACCCTTCCTGAGCACATAGACAGGAGCGAACCCAGTGAGGATGAGATGGCTGATTACCTGATAAAAAGAGCCCTCGATTCACATGGTTTAGCACAGATTTCGGAGATCAATTACCTAAGAAGAGGGATAAAAGCTTCGATAAAGCGTAGGATCCAGGAGAAAATAGAGGGTAAGGAGATTATTCAATTGAAAATCAAAGGATTAGAAAGTGATCCTTTTTACATACTTTCTGATAATTTTGACAATAAAGTATTACGAATCGTAAATAAAAAGATTTATTTACTCAATCCCTTCGACAATTCAGTCATACAAAGAAAGAGGCTAAGTAATTTCTTCAATTTCAACTATCAAATAGAGGTCTATGTCCCTCAGAAAAAACGACAGTTTGGATACTACTCCTTGCCTATATTATGGGGGGATGAATTTGCAGGAAGGGTGGATGTCAAGGCGGATCGAAAGCAAAAAATCTTCTTGATTCAGCATCTTTGGAAGGAAGAGAATTTTTCGGATGAAAGTGAGCACTTTTACACAAGTCTTCGAGAGGCCCTAGAAGCTTATGCCCGCTTTAATGGCTGTGAAGAAATTCAACTCAATCACTGTGCAAATCAGGATTGGAAAAATGTTATCAATTCCTGGTGGAAAATGGGCTAAAAAGCTGAAATTTGCAGGAGAATTGAAGCAAGAATTGATATATACATACCAGAAGGTATTTACTTTAAAGTATTGATAAAGAGATAGTTGAAACAAAAACGTGGTTATTTCCGTGGACACATTCAGCCTGAGATTTTTCCGAACTGGACCATTACCCGAACAGCTCTATTTTATGAGATTCTCAGGGCTATTTTCGCTTGATTTTTCTGATGAGTTTCGTTTGAGGTGAGATAAGATTGCACGGACTACAGCTTCTTCTTCAAATTGCATAAGAGAATGACCGCTTTCTAATGCTACTTCCTCATAAGGAGCTTCTATCAATTCTTTTTGATCGGGGATAATTTCCGGGGCCACTACTCCATCTTCCGTTCCCCAAATAAATAAAGTCGGAACTTTGATTTTTTGCTTTAAGCTTTCAATCCCCTCAACTTCATCTATTTCTAGCGCACGGTACCAATTTAGCATAGCCGTTGTTGCACCTTTTTCTGCCTGGATAGCGAGATATTCGTCCAGATATTTAGCGGGAATTTTAGCCATACCTTCTCGAACACGTTTTTGTCCATTGGACACAAACATATATTCGGGGATAATGGGTATTCGTAATTGATGAATGTAGCTACTCCGTTTCTGTTGTTCGGGATGCGTGAGCACCGCATCAAAAAACAGCCCGATGTGAGGAATAGATAAAGCTGACCAGGAAAGTACCCTTTCCGGATGATTCATACTCACATTCCAACCCACAGCAGATCCCCAATCATGTCCGGCTAAATGAAATTGATCAAAGCCTACTTTATCTGCTACCGCCAATACATCTTCAGTCAATTTATCGATATGATACTCTTCTAACTCCTCGGGCCGAGCACCTGGACTGTAGCCTCTTTGGTCAAAAGCAATGACTCGAAATCCCTCGGCGGCGGCTTTTTCCAGCAAAGGATCCCAGGCAATTGAAGATTCAGGGAAGCCATGAAGAAGAATTAATCCAGGTCCGTCATTTTGAAGACCTGCAACTCGTGCAAAAAACTCAAAATCTCCTACTGGAAGGCGAAATAAACCGCTGTCATCTGCCTGTCCCAAAACAGGAAGGGCATTTATTTTCGCACTATGCTTCTTCGCCCAATCAATCGATCCATAATATTGGTAAGCAGGAACGATAATGAGTATGGCCAAAAGAACCAATATCCCTATTTTTATATATTTCCACTTCATAAGAGAGCAATCAAATTCCAATTTTAGAATTTATCTTATTTATACGATATATCCTGTCAATTTCTTTTTATTCTCTCAACTTCTTCCAAAAAGAAGGTCTGTATGCATAGTATGTTTCCACAGATTTTGGGTAGAGGTCAGCTGCTCCTCCTATCAGCATACTCATTTTACATGCTTGATCTGAAGGAGATAAAAATAGGTGAATTTCAATTGGTTAAATTCAACAGGCTTCTTCAAGAGTTTCTTCCAATCTTCTTTCTGATAGAAATTCTTCAAAACTCTAAAAGCCTTTCCATCATCTAATTTCCGTTCCTGAAAAGTATTTCCCCATTCATCACTTTCCGAAATGGGTGTACTACTCCCTTCAACAAAAACATTGTCCATAAAAATGATCTCCCCTCCCCTTTTGAGTTTCGAGCTAAGGCGAGAAATGAAATTTTCCAGATGTTCTCTTCGAATATGAGATACAACAAAGCCGGCAAAAATGAGATCAAATTGTCCCTCCAATTCATCGAGCTGCTCATAATCTCCTAAGATGAATTCCGGATTAGTTGGATAAGATTTCGTTTTGGCGATCTCCAGTACAGATTCATTTATATCACTTGCCAGGATTGAATTTGCTGTTTGGCTCATGAACTGAGTCCAATAAGCTGTACCACATCCAATTTCCAGCACGCTTTTTGTCTTTACCAGTTGGGGTAACAATAATTCCAATTTTCTGAGGTCTTCCTGCCGCTCTGCTTTGTGGTAGATTTTTTCATACTCATGCGCTCGCTGAGCATAGTAGGAGATTTGTTTGTCTTTCATGATTGTTGATTTTATACAAATCTGCACAATTCCTTCCCATTTTTCCTCCAAAAGCCCAAAATCTGCAAATTACGCCAAGCAAAAAAGGAATTATACACACAGGTTGGTATGTGTTATAAATAATTGATTTTCAGATATTTAACGAATAAAAAAGCATATTTTAGTGCCTAAAAATCCCTTTGAGAATTTTATAGCCTGTACCAATACCTGAGAGAGCTTTTTTTATGCGATTCTCAGGCTGTTTTTTTTCTCTACTTTTTTGATTTGGGTTCTTGTTGCGTGATGCAATGAATGCCTCCGCCAAAATAATTGAGCTTCATAGCATTTAAGAAGATGATATCTCGATCAGGAAAGGCTTTTTGAAATTGAGATTTTACTTTGGCCTCCTTCTCTGCTGAGGTTGTTTCTGATAAATAAGTCGGTAGCAGCACTACCCCATTTGTGACCAAATAGTTTAAATAACTGGATGCTGGTACCCGCTTTAGTTTATCTCCCAATTGTAATTCTTTATCTGACTTTCCGATCATTTCCAGTGGAATATTTAAATCATATTCCCCTTCCATTTTTTCTACTACCTCTACTTCCTGAAAGGAGAGATCGGGGATAGCTACTTTGATGACCTTTATGGGGTTTCCATCTTGATCTGTAGAAGCTTCCAATATTTCCAGATTCTTGCTCATTCTTTCATAATTGATACGATTGATGGGGTTTTCATCTTTTTCCTCCTTTTCTACCCAAGCCAGAAATACCGTATTATCATCAATGAATCGAACAAATTCGTCCGTATGTCCGCCTGTTCCATATCCATATAAATCGCCTTCAATCTGACTGAAAAAATGAGGATCATCAGCCAGACCTTCTGGAAGCCAAATGATATGATTTACTCCCAGGGCATCTTTGAATGCTGATTCTAATTCTTCTTTAGTCTTTCCTGGATTTCGTTGAAAGGTAACTTTCTCACACAAGATCAAAGTCCCCTTTCCATTTACCTCTATAGATCCCCCCTCCATCACCACATCCGTATCGATGATGGGAAGATTTGCTGATTCAGCCATCTTACGGTCAATGATTCCTGTCTTTTTTGCCAATTCTTTATCGGTCTCTTCCTGGGCTTTCTTTTTATTTCCCTTTTGCTTCACCAATTGAAAATCATAAAAGGCATAAGCCGACCATTGAAAATCAACAATCGCTTTCTCCCCAGCCTCATTCAATAAATATGTCGCTCCATGATCTCTCATCCAAAGTCGATTATCTTCCATGATAAAAAACTCGACTTTATTTGTATCCAAATCCCTTTCCCCTAACGCATCTTTCAAATTTTCCAGAGAAAGTTCATCATTGGCAATCATTTTCAGAGCTACTCTATCCATAAGTGCCGTTGCTACATCCAAAAAAGCCTGGCGATACGGAGGAAACTCCTGCCAGCCCAGCCAAACAGCTTCATGTTCTTCATATTCTGCAGGCATGAAATAGTCTCGATTTTTCATAGTTTCTTTTTCAGGAGACTTACAGGAAACAAAAATTATAGAAAAAAATAAAATATATAGAAATTTCATGCTTTATCTATTTATAAAAACCTTTCTGATAAAATCTCGACTTGGAACCTTTCTATCATCAAATGCCTTCATCAAATCTCCATCTTTGTAAGGAGAAAAAACTCGTTTTAGATCTAGTTCTCCCTCTTTCAACTGAAGTATGGCAAGCCTTGCAATGGGTTTATTCCAACAGCCTGCTGATCCAGGATTGAAATACTCCTTTTGAGTTTTGAAATAGTGATAGATATGGTGATGACCAAACAAAATGAGATTCGCATCTACCTCGGCAAAGACTTCGTCCATTGACTTTTCATCAGGATCTTTTGCTATGCTCTTAAAATCCCACCCATTTTCCTTTAGCGCATAATGAAGAAATGAAATTTTGTAATCATCCTTTAGCTGGATATCAATCTGAAATGGCCATTTAGCCACTTCTTCTTTTAACTCATCCTTGAGTTGATCATGCGTCCAGTTTTGATGGGCGATTTCTTCCTCGCTCATCCAATTTTTATCCGGCAATCCATGCGCAAAGTAATAATCATGATTTCCCATGACGCACTCCAGGTTAGGATAAGTAAAGGCTAGTTCTAGACATTCTTTTGGATAGGGCCCAATGCCGATCATATCTCCGATATGGATGATTTGGTCACATCCTTCCTTCTCAAAAAATTGAAGAGATTTTTCTAAAGCGGGCAGATTAGCGTGTATGTCTGTGAAGATTCCTATTTTCATGGAATGCTCATTTTGCTACGATGATACTTATTCTTCATCGCTTTTGCTATTTTCCTGTAGCTTTTTGAATCCAATCCATTATGGAAACACATGGCTAATATTATTCGGTCATATCTGGGCATACTTGCCATTTGGATCTTCCTGATGATCTTTATTTTCCTAATGCCCTGGGATCATCAAAAGCTATATCTTATTTCCACTACCCTATACTTTTGTCTATTTGCTTTATGGTCTGCATTTAGAGAAAAGCAAAGTTTCCGAACTTTAGCAGCTCCTTTTTTGGCAGGATATGGATTGTTTTCAGTATTGGCAGCTGCTATTCTTCACTTTTTGCCATTCTCCCCTATTGCTTTCTTAAATGGAAAAGAATTTTTGGCACTAGCCATGATCAGTTTCATTCTCTTGGGAATTTTTCATACTCAATGGTATGCGCCTGATACTGATAGAAAGAATTGGAATATGTTGATTATTCCTTTTTTGCTAGCAGGAATGATTGGAGTTTTGAATGATTTTCCTGTTAAGGAACAATTTCCAGGACCCTCTGGCTCTTATGCTGTCGGAACTAGCCCCTTTCATTTCATAGATTCAGATAGAAAAGAGATTCTTACAACAAAGGAGTCCGATTTTCGGGAATTGATGCTGCAATTTTCCTTTCCTATAAAAAAGCAGAGCAGATTGATTTCCTCTTTTTATCCCAACTCCAAAAGGCTAAAGACGCAATCAATCGAAAATGAATCCATGGTCGATAATGAAGAGAAATTTCCTTTGATCATTTACTCTTCCGGGGCTGGAGGAAACAGATTCTCAAATACCCAGCAAATTGAAGAATTGGTAAGTCATGGCTATTTCGTATTGGCTATAGATCATACTTTTCTAGTTGATACTCAATTTCCAGATGGCCGAAAGATTAAAGCTTTTGATTTTGATACAGACTTTTCAGATTTGAAGAAAGAGGAATTTATGAGAAAGATTTCTTTGGGAGTTCGACTTCAGGATATGCTTACCAGCCTGGAAAAAGTCAGGAAAATGAGTCAGGATTCTAGTCTTTCTTTTTACAATCGAATTGATTTTGAAAATATAGGCCTTTTTGGATGGTCCATAGGAGGTGCAGCTGTAGGAGAATTGTGTACGAATTATCCGGAGATAAGAGCAGGTGTAAATTTGGATGGATGGGATTGGATGGAATTACCTGCTAATACGCATTTTCAAACTCCTTTTATGTATGTCCAATCAGATCGAAAGGAAGTTAGCTGGAAGGAACTCCTGATAGCGGGCATTGGAAAAGAGACATTTGAAGAAAGAGAGCAAATGCAGACCAAATACGAAGATCAGCTGATGAAGCTATCGAAAACGGAGGTATACAGAATTCGCATAGACGGAAGCATGCATTCCAATTTTCGGGATCATGGATTTTTACAGCTTGGCCAATTGGGTTCAAGAGATGCGAAGGAGATTACAGAAATCAGCAATCGATATCTACTCGCCTTTTTCAACAAATACCTCAAAGGACAGACTCAAGATTTATTGGAGGAGAATTGGGGGAAAGAGGAAGAAATTGAGTTTCGGAGAAATTGAGTTTTCTATAAATACATGCCTATACGCAGCATTTAAAGCGGTTTTATCCTCATTGAGGATGATTATTATCTATTTTACTCGAAAATCAGCGAAAATGGGGACTGAGAATTAAACGAATATCTGGCTGCTGGCCTATGTATCAGTTATCAGATTCTCAGGGCCTGTTTTGAGGGGAGTTTTAGATTCCGGTCATTTCCTTTTCAATTCCCTTGATGACAAATGAGGCGTAAAGGGAAATCCATAGATTTCATCATCTAATCCAAGAGATTGAGGACTAGGCCCAATATATTTCCCCATCCTGCCTTTTATCCGGATATTTTCAGCATCTATTTCTATCAAACCAAAAATGGGATCCTGATATGGAGCCATTCTATCCATAAGGGGATAGGCATCATATACTTCTTGCGAATAGCGAGTTTTACACAAATATTTTTGCCCCAACCATTGATAACTGAGGCTATTGATGTCGATATAGTAAATGCCATTTAATTTTCGAAGGTAGTCGATGTGATTATGTCCATTGAAACAGGCCAGGACCTTCTGTTTGCCAAAACGCTCATTTTCTTCCTCAAAAATTTGTTGAACTATGCTTCTATTCTTGATTCCCCAAAGATCGTTGACCAGACTTTGGTGAGAAAAGACAATGGTAGGCTTATCCGTTTTCCGAAGGTCATCTTTCAACCATTCCAATTGCTCAGGATCCATCCAGGTTCGCAATCCGCTATCTATGTAAAAATTGGCGGTATCATAATCTGAGTATTTTCCATCCTGATTGATAAGATTGCCATCTAGCACGATAAAATGGAAGGCTCCCTGTTCAAATGAATAATAGCGAGCCGGCATCTCCCAAAAATCCAGGGTTTTTGCTTTCGAAGCCAAATCCATATCATGATTTCCCAGGACATGATAAGAAGGCTTTTCATACGAACGCCATATCTTCATGAAATTCCGATTTTTCTCTATGGGATGGCAGAAATCTCCGAGCTGAAGGATGAAATCGCTATTCGCATTAGAAGAAGATTCTATGAAGAGCTCCATTCTTTGTTCTACATCAGGCATGAGATCCTGATGCGCATCGGCCACTATCCCAAATCGGATTTTTTCCTCCTCTCCTATCCAGGAAAGATTAGCAAGACTTAGGCAAGTAGTAGTTATAGCAGTTTTTTGAAGAAAATTTCGACGATTCATGATTTTGGGCTTTGTCTATATACAAAGTGCTAATAAATCATCGTAAAAGCTCATATTTTCAATTCAGAAAGTAAACTCTGCAAATTCAGGGCCTTGGTGTACATCTGTATAGAGCCGTCGGAATTGAGTGGCCATTGATCTTTAGGTTTATCCCAATAAAGTTCTACCCCATTTCCATCCGGATCATCCAAATAGAGCGCTTCAGATACTCCATGGTCTGATGCACCTGAAAATGGATATTTATGCTCATTGAGTCTTAGGAAAATCTCCGCTAAGTCTTTTCGTGTAGGATAAAGGATAGCCGTATGAAAAAGTCCGACAGATTTTTTGGGATTGGGAGGAGCATCTTTACTAAACCAGGTATTTAGGCCGATATGGTGATGGTATCCCCCTGCAGAAATAAAAGCAGCTTGTGTTCCATATTTTGCCATCAACTCAAAGCCCAATAAGCCGCAATAAAAATCCATCGACCTATCCAGATCAGCTACTTTCAAGTGCACATGTCCTATCCGGGTCTGAGCCGGGAGAGAATAATTTTCGTTCATATTTCCCTATTAGATTCTCTCTTGTTGAACGGAGATGAAGTGAATCTGTTAGAGGAAAATGAAATTTTATCCAGAATTTAATCTTTAAACTTTTCTAGAGCTAATAATAGTCCCGGGGAAGCCTTTTTACAGAAAACAGCCTCAAAAAAACGGGCAAGTTTTTATACCAGCTTATAAATCCCTTCCCTGCCACCAAAATTCAAAAGCTAGTGCTTAGGGAGAGTATTAGTATTACATATTCATATGCTAAATCATCAATTTCACTTTCTATTCCCCCCTTTTCGGAAATCAAGGAAAAGCGAAGAACGTTCCAGCTATGAGTTCCGGGAAATAAAAATTATTATTTTCATTCAAGCCTAAGTTCAGCAATCATTTAGCTCATTTCTAACCGTCAATTTGTATGTCCGTTTCAAGATTAACTCATATCAGTAAAATTGGAGTTGAACAAATGGGAGATCTCGCCGATAGTCTCTCTGATCCTGAAGTTCTCCGTTTGGAAAATCTGGATACCGATATTCGCCCACCCGCTTCTGCCCTCGCCTACAGCAAAGAAGCCATCATGGATGATGATGCAAATAGCTATTTGCCATTTTTCGGATTGGATAGCATAAGAAAATCTGCAGCAAGATTGGTTTCTGAGACTTCCGGCAATTCTTACAATTGGAAAACTGAGTGTCTTATTTCCGCTGGAGGTCTTTCGGGAATTTTGAATGTATTACTTGCTACGCTTGAAACGAGTGATAGAGTATTGATGACAGACCCAACTTATGTTGGTTTGATCAATAGGGTAAGATTGGCAGGAGGAGTACCTGTTTTTGTTTCGCTAATTGCGAATGAGGAGGGATGGCGCCTGAATACAGCAGAATTAGAAGAAATTTCAACAGAAAATATTCGGGCGGCACTCATCATGAGTCCTTCTATGCCGAGTGGTGCAGTTTTAAAGCTGGGAGAATGGAAAGCTATTACAGATTTTGTAAAAAAGGCAGATTGCTGGCTGATTTATGATTCTGCCATGGAGCGAATTCTTTTCGATGACTTATCGGTCATTCATCCGGCTTCATTTGAGGGAATGAGGGAAAAAACCATTACCGTGGGTGCTGCTTCGAAAGAATATCGGATGATTGGATGGCGTGTGGGTTGGATTGTGGGGCCGGAGGAAATTATGGCAGATGTTGCCCGAGTGAGTATTTCCAATGTGGTTTGCCAAACGGGAATTGCGATGGGAGCAGTTGCGGTTGCAATGGAAGATGAGCAAGATGGAATCCAGGAAATGAATGAAGAATTGCAAAAGCGAAGAGATTTGATTCTTGAGGAGTTGAAAGATTTTCGCTTAATCAAACCACAGGGTGGATGGTCCCTATTTTTGGATGTATCAGTTTTGGGAATGGAAAGTACTGAAGCTTCGAAACGACTATTGGAAATAGGGAAGATTGCTGCTACTCCTATGATCAATTGGGGATCAGAACGTGCGAATAAATATGTTCGCTTTGTTTTTTCAAATGAAAGCCTGGATCGATTGGAAGGAATTGGGGAAAGGGTAAAGCGGGCTTTGCTTTGATATTTTTTTGTACTGAAATGAAAAGAAGGTAGCCGGAGGAATTAGGTTTCTCGACAGAGATCGGGATGAAACGAATTGTTTGAGTATTATTCATTTGCCTTCTGGCCTACATACAAAATAGAGCTACAGCTATCTGTTTGGAAGGAAGATTTGAGAAAGGAGCGAAGTCCTGTAATCCCTGCCGAAACCAAACGGACATTTCCATGTCTATACTTCTCACTCAGCAAACTCACATAAAATGCATCGAAAGGCATAGCCTTGATTTGCTGAAACTCGATTTGATGAAATTTGAATAATTCCTTCATCGACTGGGCACTGAAATGGTATAGGTGCCGAGGAACATCATAAGCCGCCCAATGTTCCCCATATACTTTAGCATCCAAGGATTTAAAATTGGGAACAGCTATGATAAGCAGACCTCCCGGTTTTAGAAGAGATCTGATTTTTTCGAAATACTCATGCAGCTGATGAACATGCTCGAGTACATGCCACATGGTGATTACATCATAAGTCCTATCTTCCAAATTGAATAAGTCTTCAGAAGGAGAAACCGAAATTCCCTGATTTTTTTGAGCTTGTTCCCGGGCTCCAGGATCAGGCTCCAATCCCTGCACCTTCCAACCCGCATCTTTCATTGCGCCTAAAAATTCTCCTGTTCCACAACCAATGTCTAGAATATTGCCATTCGATTTTTTAGAAAGCCGACTAATGAGTTTCCGCTTTTTCACCAAAGTATAATTTCTTACCCACTGATAGAGGGTATTGATCAGTCCTTTGTCAGTATTGGAATGAGAAATGTACTCTTCAGATTGATAGTAGGGACCGATGGTATTTTGGTCGGGAATTTCCTGGGTAAATCTCGCCTGGCAATTGTTGCAATGCCAAATAGAAAAGTTTTCCTTCGATACCGTGTAATCTTTGGCCTTCAGGACTTCCGATATTTCGGCTGACTCACATATCGGACAAGTTGAATAAGAAATACGGCTCTGAGAAAGTGAATTTGACATATTGCGAAAATTTTTATGGCCTTGCAATTTACGAGATTTGTCATTTGAAATTCAAGGTAATTTTCAGCCTGTTTTCTTGCAGGAGAATCCATTTAAAATCAGCAAAAACATACTCTATGGTATGTTTATTAATCTACTGATTATCAATATTTTAATCACTAAAGGTTGACTAAAAACGAAACTCCTATTTGCTGAGAATAAAAGCTACTGTATCAATACCCGGGAAAGCATTTTTTATGCGATTCTCAGGGTGACTTTTTTAGCGAGACATGAAAACCATGAGTACCGAAACATCTGCCGGCGAAACTCCACTGATCCGAGAGGCTTGTCCCAGGTTTTGCGGGCGCTGCGCAGCTAATTTTTCCCGAGATTCTGATGACAAACTCTGAATTTTCGAATAATCGAAATTATCAGGGATTGTAATTTTGTCTAACCTCATCATTTTCTTCGCAAGCTCCTGTTCTTTGTGAATATAGCCCTCATATTTCACCTGAATCTCTACTTGTTCCAATATATCGGAATTTTCAGTCTGTATTTTTTCCTGAAGATCAGAACTAGCGGCAATCAATCCTTCAATTTTCACTCCCGGACGTGTCAAGACCTTAATAGCCTTGACTTTTTGCTTGAGAGGAGAAGATGGGATGGATTCGAGATAAGGTTTGAGTTCATCTGGAGAAACAGAGGTCTTTTCGATCGTACTTCTCAATTCTTTGACTGATTCTCTCTTCTCAATCATCCTTTCGTATCGCTCTTCACTCGCCAATCCAATTTTATGACCAATTTCTGTCAACCTGAGGTCCGCATTGTCCTGACGGAGCAAAGTTCTGAACTCGGCTCTTGAAGTAAACATTCGATAAGGCTCTTTGGTCCCTTTGTTGACCAGGTCATCGATGAGTACACCGATGTAGGCTTCATCTCTTTGCAGAATGAGAGGATCCTCTTCCTGAACTTTTCGGGCTGCATTGATTCCAGCCATAAGGCCCTGACTTGCGGCTTCCTCGTATCCAGTAGTACCATTGATTTGGCCAGCGAAGAAAAGATTTTCAACCAATTGGGTTTCCAGACTCAGATTGAGCTGAGTCGGAGGAAAGAAATCATATTCTACTGCATATCCTGGACGGAACATACGCGCATTTTCCAGACCGGGCACAGAACGAAGGGCTTTGTATTGTACATCCTCAGGCAGAGAGGAAGAAAATCCATTGACATATACCTCGATGGTATTCCATCCTTCCGGCTCCAGGAAGAGTTGATGTCTGTCTCTATCAGCAAAACGATCAATCTTATCTTCGATAGAGGGACAATAGCGAGGGCCTAAACCACGAATTCTCCCATTGAACATGGGAGATCTGTCAAATCCTTCTTTCAAAAGCTCATGAGTTTCAGGATTTGTATAGGTGATATGACAGGGTCTTTGTTCTTTGAGTGCTTCTGTATCGGTGAAAGAGAACTTCCCTGGGATTTCATCGCCTGGCTGTTCTTCTGTTTTCTCCCAGTCAATAGACCTTCCATCGATCCTTGGCGGAGTTCCGGTCTTCATACGGCCGCTCTCAAAGCCGATCTCCTCTAACTGAGCTGTCAGCCCGACTGCGGCTCTCTCTGCGCTTCTACCGCCTCCAAACTGCCTCTCACCAATATGTATGAGACCATTGAGGAAAGTTCCATTTGTAAGCACTACTGTCTTCGCCGGGATATCCAAGCCCAATTGAGTCCTTACTCCCACTACCCTTTTTTCTTTGACGACCAGACTGGTGATCATTTCCTGCCAGAAGTCTACATTCGGAATTTGTTCCAGATGTAATCTCCAATCTTCAGCAAACCTCATGCGATCGCTTTGGGCACGGGGACTCCACATGGCTGGTCCCTTGGATCGGTTGAGCATGCGGAACTGGATCATGGTCTTATCCGTAACGATGCCGGAGTATCCTCCGAGTGCATCAATCTCTCGAACCAGTTGACCTTTGGCTACTCCACCCATTGCAGGATTGCAGGACATCTGTGCGATGGTATTCATATTCATGGTAGCAAGCATTACCCGCATTCCCATATTCGCTGCCGCGGCTGCGGCTTCACATCCGGCATGTCCAGCGCCGACTACTACTACATCATATTCAGGAAACATCTATTCCTTGGTTTATACTGTAAAATATTGGAGCACAAAATTACGAGCTTTTTTTGAAAGGGGAAGGAGAGGGACAATAAAGTGTGCTAGGGTGCTAGGGTGCTAGGGTAAACATCTTTAGATATTCGTTCGATAGCAGACTTCTCTTTTATCCCGCTATTGCAATGCATCTTTATTTGTCCCATTTCTGTCCGGATTTAATTTCACTAAATACCTTTTCCTGAAGCTTTCGATTTCACCATGAAACGATTAGTCGAGAATAATCCCGCCCGAAGCATCCTGAGCAATTCAGTGTTTTGGATTCATTCTACCTACTATAAAAACCTATACCTCTAGACCTTTGGAAGCCCTGATTTTTTATATCTGGAGGAAGTTAGCCGGAGGATTATATGTGAGGATTCGTGCTACTCAGACTCTAGCTTTCAACAAGTCGAGGATGAATAATTTGAGCTAGAATTATAGGGAAGATTTATCTATTGACTTTGCCGGTATCTACGATATATCTGGAATGAACTATAGGCAGAGAGAAGTTTAACTCTGGCTTCACAAGATCTTCCTATTGAGAATATCTTCCTATTAGGGTGTTCCCGTTAAATTTTTCTTTTCAATATTCTGGCTATTCCTTCTGCTTGTGCTCTTACTGCTCCTCCCCTTTTCAGGAAGAAAGTCAGCTTTAACTCCTATCCTTTCTTCTTATTCTGCTTCCTTTTTTCCTGGTATGTCAAAGCTTCCTATTACTATTCATTAATCCTAATGCAAGATTTCAGGCTTATTCTATCTCCTTCAAAAGGGAGCATTTCAATCTTCTTTATCGGAACCTTCTCCTTTGTATTCGATAATACTTCCATAGGATTTATTCATTGCCAGAATCACCGATGAGCTTCTTAAGCAATTCCTTACTTATAGGTTTCTTTATAACTATCCTTATCCTAAAGTGAATCGTTGATATTATCCTGTTTGATATATCTGTTTCTCTACTCCTTTTGGAAGCATGCTCAGGCTCTATCCTTCCTTCCCATGCTCCTACATCTCAATCCAATTGTTTACTAAAAGCCCTTTGCAGAGGCTTCAAGATCAAGCGATATACAAGAGGTTTTATATTCATCCTCTGTCTCATGGATGCCCATAATTTGGATATGGAAGGAGCCGAATACCTGGTCTTACTTGATGCCATAGATCGATGGAATTCTTTATCAGACCGAACATTGAGAAACAGAATGGGAGCTATGAAGGAATAGATATACAGGATACTATCAATAAAAACTGCTGATGTTCCACGTGGAACATTCTAAAGAATACAGGATACTCCATCAATAAAACGGAGGATTGTTCCACGTGGAACATCTGATTTCCGGCTATACTTTTCAGAGGTTCTTTGCCTTTATGTTCCACGTGGTACATACGAGGATATCAGAGGAATTTGCGTTGAGCAAGAGCCATATCTTCCTTTGCGCTCATCTCCTTTTTAGCGGCATCTCCATGATCATCAAAACCAATGAGATGCAAGGCACCATGAATCATCACTCTATGTAACTCATCGATAAATGGAAGTTCATAGGAATGGGCATTATCCTTTACCCGGTCTATACTGATATAAATGTCGGAGATGAGTTCCTCTACTCCTGCAGGAGCATACGGGAAGGTTAGGATATCGGTATAATAATCGTGCTGGAGGTGGGTCCTATTGAGCTCAAGGAGGTAATCATCAGAGCAGAATATATAATTGATCTGGCTTACTTTTTTGTCATAAGAGTCAATGACAAAGAGGATCCAGTCTCTAACTGAATCCTCTTTATCTAAGGTAAACTCTATTTCTTGTGAGAAGAATTCCAAGCTTTGTTCCATGCAGTAGTCCTTGAAATAAGTAGCGGAACTAGATGTTAAAACACATCTCCACTACTCTCCCTTCATCTGTAAACTTGATCTCATCAGCCAGATGCTGCATGAGGAAAACACCTCGACCTCCTATATTCTCCAGGTTTTCCGGAGCAGTAGGATCGGCCAAAGCAGCGGGATCAAATCCCTCTCCTTCATCCTTTACCCGTACCAATAATCGATACTCGTTTTTCATTTCAAAGTCCAGATAGATCTTCTTTGACTGGTCTTCTTTATTGCCGTGATAAATGGAATTGTTGATCGCCTCTGTAACGGCTACCATAACATTCCCATATACATCATCCTGGAAATTGAGCTTCTCTTTGATCTCTTCGATGGCCACTTCTATGTCATGAATTACATCAGGCCTCGTTTCCAGTTCCAGTTTTTTCAACAATGACTTTTTAGTTTCTGTGCTACTGCTCATTCGCTCCTTCAAGCTTTTTATAATATTGTTCGATCAAAATGAGGAAATCGTTAGAATATTCCAATTTATTGGACTTCAATAATTCCTGTCTGATCTTGTTCTTATACTCTTCCAGAGATAGTTCCTCCGGGCTTTTCCTGTCTTTGATCTGAGCCGTTTTCGACTCTCTCTTATCATCCAACTCCCGCTCTCTCACAGACTGCTCAGCCTGAAGCAGACGACTCAGGATATCCTGCTGTCTCTTCAGCATCTGATTAGTTAACTGTTTGTTGAGTAGTTCTGTTTCAGATTGAATCATGTCTTGCATGATCTTCTGCATATCTCCCAGCGGTTTTCCATCTTCTCCCCTCTTCATACGGTCATGGGCATCCTTTAGTTTCTTACGAATTGCCTCCTGTCTTGCAGCCATTTCTTTCAGCTTCTCACCATCCATCTCTCCACCATTTTGTTTCATCTGCTGCATCTGCTGATTCAACTTTCTTTGCTCCTGACCCATTTGCTGCATGCCGGGTTTGTCTCCAGGTTTCGGACACATGCCCTGACCCATTTGCGCATTTTTCATTTGCTCCTGCAATTGCTTCATGACATCGGATAGCATATTCGCCAGGTTATTGATGCTGGTCATGGCAGACTGCTGATGGTAGTTAACCATAGGGATCTGCTTGTTTCGGAAGAAGGTTTGAGAACGCTTCATGTTGTCCTCAATACTTTTGCTTTCATCCAATACAAACTTCTGAATCTGGAACATCTTATTGGCCAAAGACTCAAGACTGTCTTTTACCAATCCCATATCATCCTGCAATTTCTTTTGGTTCTGACTCTTATCTTTTAGAGAAGGGTCTCCGTATTTCAACTCCCTTACATCATCTCTCAAGTCCTCCTGGTCGAAAGACAGTTTCAATAAATTTTCCAATAGTTCACGAAGATTCTCAAGGTTCTGCTGATCCTGTTGCATCTGCATATTCATCTGCATCTCCGAAAGCTGCTCCTGCATTTTCTGCATTTTTTGCTTGGCCTTCTTCTGAGATTCAGAAGCATTTTGCTTCATCTGCTGAGACTGCTTCTTCATTTTTTTGGAACCGTCTTTTTGCTGTTCCGCAGATTCCTTCATTTGCTCTGCCGCTTTCTCCATTTCATCCTGAGCTTCTTCGGCATCCTTGTTAAGCTCATCCATTTTCTCTTCATCCGGAGTCTCAGTATTTTCTTTGAGATCTTCCAGCTCCTTCATGTCTTCCTTGATGCCATCCATTTGCTCCTCTAAATCTTCCTGACGCTCAGCCAAATTCTCCATTTCATCTGCTTCGTCAGACTGTTCCAACTTCTCATTTAAGAGCTCTTGTTTGGCTTCTAACTGATCCAATTTGTTTCTAATCTCATCTGCCTTCTCCTGTACCTCCAATTGCTTTAGAAGCTCTAATGTGCGCTCCAAAGACTTCTTGATATCTTCTTCATTCGACTGAAGCTGCTCTAGTTTCTCGCGAATATCCTCTGGATTGAGGTTTTCCATCTGCTCTTCGATCTGTTTTAACAAATCTTCAATCTCTGGATTATCCATCTCTTCCAAAAATTCATTCAACTCCTCATATTTTTCGAGGGTTTCTTCGGACACCATCTGATTTTCTTCCATTTTATCGATGGTCTCTTCAAATTTTTGCTGAGTCTCCTTCAGTTCTTCGAGCATTTTCTGATGCTCTTCCAACATTCTCTGTGCTTCTTTTTTATCATCGAAGGATAATTTCTTCTGCTCAAGGAGTTTTTCCTGCATTTTTTTGTATGCCTGGTTCAACTCATCTGCTTTTTCCTTCAAATTTTTCAAATCGTCCTTGACTTCGTTCTGACTTTCATTGACTTCGTCATAACGAGCATCCAGGGTTGGATAAAGAACTTTATAAGTAGCACTGGTCGTAGATTTGGCACCGGAAATTCCATCATTGTCCCAAACTTCAATATAATATTCAAGTTCGTCCCCTTCGGCCAGACCCAGACTCGTCAGATCGATTTGATAGCCCAAAGGCTGTAGCAAAGTAGTGGCATCGATATCCAAATTGTATTCTTTGAATTCTGCACTTACTTCACTGGTTCCTCCAGATTTTACAAAACGATAGAAGAGTTTCATTTTACTGAAACCAAAATCGTCTGCGATCTCGAGATCCAAAGGCATGACCGGATCAAGGTCAACTTTGAAATCATTATTGGGCTTGAAAACATAGATAGAAGGATAGCGATCATTCAGAATGTTCACTTTGTAGCGAACGGTATCTATGTTAGCAATATTTTCTACTGAATTTAGCGAAATGAAATACTCGAGGTCTTTCATCATCCGCTGACTCACTTTATATGTCTCATTATCTTTTTCTTCGAAAGCAATCTTATCTTTTCCTACAAACCAGGCTTCAGCCAAGTCTCCCTGAGGCAAAAGTTCCCAGGTTACTCTGGATCCTTTGATCACTTTGAAGTCGCCCACATTATCTGCCAATTTTTCTACTCCCAAACCTGTATAGGCTGGATATTGAACAATGGCTCTGAAATTTTTGATAGAAGGTCTCTTCAAAACTTCTACCGGATAGATTTCAGAACTCACAGCCTCATTCCCGATTCTGAAAGAGAAATCTTCTTTTACATTGCTCAGGGTATAAGTAAAAGTCTCGGCATTTTCTGCCGTCAGGTTGAAATCGATGAATTCGGAATTTTCTTCAGCATCATTTCGAATGAACACAAATAATTCAGCAGGCAATCTGTCTCCATCAACTTTTACTTCGAAAGTATAGTCCTGACCTGCAACCAAAGAAGTCGGGATATCACTGAGTTGAAGATTAAAAGGAGGAGGAGGTAAAAATTCTTTGTCATAATTGAGCATCCGCTTACTACTTTCCCCCAGGAAAGAACTATTGAAAACGAAGGTCAATAGGAACAAAAGCATCGGCACTCCAAGGTAGCCAACATATTTTCGATTCTTTTTTAAGTCAATTGCAGACTTAAGAGGAACCGGCGTAATAGTTTCTGTTTTTTTATTGATGGCCGCCTGCACCAGCGCATTGTCTTCCCGATTACTATTTTTCAGCTGCAGGAGGTTGGTCAGTTTATCATTGATATTTGGGAAATGTTGACTCACCATATCCGCGATCTGAAAATCGGAAATGGTATGGGTGAGTTTGAATAATTTGGTCAAAGGCCAAATGACCATCCATCCCAGGACCAAAAGAAAAATTCCTCCAAGTCCATAAACAATTGTAGTTCTGATACTGGAGGAGAAGCCAAAGAGTCCTTCACTCAATAATGCCACAAACAGCATGGAGCTGACCAATAAGGCGAGTAGTAAGGAACCGCGCAGGATCCTGTCTTTGTAATACTGCGAACGAAATTCCTGCAAGCGCTGGTCGAGAAGATTTTTTTCCTGGGGCATAAGCATTGTAGGTTGCTCTAAAACGGACAATGATAATTTCAAAAGAAATTAAACACAAAAAATATAAGGCTAGCTACTATTCCCTTACGAGAGAGAAAGAGTCAAGTTGGCCTTAAAAATAGTATTGTGTGAAATCCGTAGTATATAAATTTCAGAACTTGTCAGCATTTTAGCAAACGGCTCTTCCATTATTTTTGTCCTGATCGACGAAATCAAGGGAAAAATCTTTGGGAATGTATAGAAAACCCACCGTCTCAAGCCAACACTCCCTTATTCGCGAGGAATAAGGGAGTGCATTTGTAATTCAGATTTTTTTTTGAACTGGGGCTAGGAAATCAAGCCAAGTAGCCGATAAAGGCGTATTGTTTTCTTATTGAGGAAAAGAAAGCCTGTATCAGAAAGATTTTAGAGGTCGAGAATTACTTTGATTGGGCAATGGTCCGAGTGCTTAACATCTGGAAGAATGTCAGCCCCTATTATTTTATCATCCAAAGGTGATGAGACCATATGATAGTCGATTCTCCATCCTTTATTGCTATCACGAGCTCTACTTCTCAAACTCCACCAGGAATAATTGTCTCCTTCCTGATTAAACTTGCGAAATGAGTCGATAAATCCGGAATCGAGAAATTTTGTTACCCATTCTCTTTCATGCGGAAGAAATCCGGATGATTTTTTGTTTCTGACCGGATCGTGAATGTCAATCGCCTGATGGCAAATGTTATAGTCCCCGGAAATGATCAGATTGGGATAAGATTTTTTCAGTTCGGAGATATACACAAACAGATCTTCCAAAAAAGCTTCTTTTACAGCCTGTCGGGGAGATCCACTGGAACCAGAAGGGAAATAAGCGGAAATGACCGAAAAATTTTCAAAATCAGCTCGAAGCACTCGGCCTTCTTTATCATAGGCATCAATTCCACACCCATATTCGACATGTTTGGGTTCTTCTTTGGTCAAAATCCCTACCCCACTATAGCCTTTCTTCTCAGCGGAATACCAATACGCATGATATCCTTCTGGATTTCGAACTTCCTCATCCAGTTGATCAGGTTGAGCCTTACTTTCTTGCAAACAAACAATATCTGGATCCTCTTCTTTGAGCCAATCCAAAAAACCTTTCCGAGCAGCTGCCCGGATTCCATTTACATTATAAGAAATGATATTCTTTGCCATCTCAATTTTCAGATTAAATTACTGATTATCAGTAGGTTCTTGATCGATTTTTTCAGCATTATCAAAATGTTGCCAGCCTTGGGCTTCGATAGGAGCAACAGAACCATTTTCCAGGATAATATCCACCTGATTCTTGTCTTCAGTGATATGACCGATGATAGATATTTCCGGAATGGATTTTAGCTTATCAAAACTCTGCAAAGGCAATGTCATCAACAATTCATAGTCCTCTCCCCCATTCATGGCAAACATGGTCTGGCTAATTTTGAACTCTTCAGCCACAGAAACGGTTTGGTAATCAATCGGTATCTTATGTGCATAAATAGACACCCCCATTTCGCTATGCTTGTTGATGTGATGTAATTCACTAGCAAGACCATCAGAAATGTCCATCATAGAAGTTGGCTTCAAGCCACTTGATGCTAATTTTTGAATAATGTCGCCCCTGGCTTCTGGTTTCAATTGCCTACCGACGACATAATCATAATCGCTTAGATCTGGTTGACTTTCCGGAGATTTTTGAAAAACAGCTTTCTCCCTATCCAAAACCAAAAAGCCGGCATAAGCCGCACCCAAATTTCCAGTAACACAGATGAGGTCCTGCTTTTGAGCTCCTTTCCGATAAACAATATCCTCTTCTTTCGCTCGGCCCATTGCCGTAATAGAAATAAGTAATCCTTGTCGGGAACTGGAAGTATCTCCTCCGATCAATTGAACCCCATATTTTTCACAAGCTAAATTGATCCCTTCATACAATTCATCCAGGGCTTCAACAGGAAATCGATTACTGGCAGCAATAGAAACTGTAACTCCATATGGAATTGCATTCATCGCAAAAATATCACTGAGGTTTACGACTACAGATTTGTAGCCCAGATGTCTGAGTGGCATATAGGCCAAATCGAAATGAATTCCTTCGAGCAGTAAATCGGTAGAAATGACTTCGGCCATTCCATTCCCATTTTTGATCACAGCTGCATCATCTCCGATTCCCTTCAGGACATTGGGATGTTTGAACTTGGAATTTCGCGTGAGGTATTTTATCAGACCGAATTCTCCGAGATTGGAGATATCCGTCAGCGCAGATTCGTTTGATGACATAGGATGTTAAGACTTGATGCATCAAAGGTACAAATTCTTATGAATGTCTTACTTCCCTATTATTATCTTCTTCTTTTTATAAATAAATATAGTATAAGAGTTATAGCTGTGGATAAGTAGGATAACTTTTTTCATTTTTCCTTGATTCATTGAATTTCCACTTTTTCACAAGCTCTTTCCACAAATCCTCTTTAAGTAAAATTTTGTCTTCAATTAAGATTGAGTTAAGATAAAAAGTATTCCATCTGGTGGATGAGATGAAGCTAAATGCTTCATTATTAAGGATGCTGATTTTAGGGTTCTCAATTTGAAGGCAATAAAATCATGAGAGAAAAAATATTTTTCAGAAAAATTATTTAAGACTTATCTACATATCAACATATGAGTGGATAAAGTTAAAATTGAAAAATAGTCACACTTGCTCGGTTGATATCCCTGTGTAGAAAATTTTGGTAATCCACCGCCGATCGGGATAACTTTTACTTTTCCACCGAAATGTTGAAAAATAAGCCAATTGTGGAAAAGCCTTTTAAACATCATTGATGCTTACTCACATTTTCCCGGAATTTAGTGTGGAATTTTATTTGCTGATTTTCAGGCCTTTGTGACACTTATCATTTTTACTGTGGATAAGTGCATTGCCTATTGACTTTCATCGAAAATTGAGGGGGTAGGATTTTTTCACTATTCGGCCTGAGATTCTTACAAGCTGTATATAGGCTCAGGTTCCCAAAATATAAAAGAATCTCAGGCCCATTTTTTATATAAAAATGGGCCTGAGATTTGAGTGATAAAAACGAAGAAAGGTATATATACGGCTCAAATTACTCTCAGAGCCTGTTTTTGAGGGAAATTCCCTATTCTCCCTTAAAATTGGCTTTTCTTTTCTGTAAAAAGGCCGCAACCCCTTCAAAAAAGTCCTTTGATTTGAAGTTAAGTCCCTGATTATCAGCTTCTTGTTCGAGAGCGGCTTCAAGTCCTTGACTCATAGCGGCGCGGAGATTAGATTTTGTACGTTGAATAGCTAAATAGGCCCCATTTATGAGTCTATCTACAATACCATCTACATAATCATCCAGTTCTCCTGCAGCTACTACCTTATTTATAATCCCTAATTTTTCTGCCTGCTCTGCTGTAATTATTTCATGCAGAGCCATTAGTTCAAAAGCCTTATGATATCCGATTTTTTCTGGGAGAAAATATCCGCCGCCGCCATCACTGGATAAACCAATCTTCGTAAAGATCTGACTCATCTTTGCATCAGGCGAAGCGTATAACAAATCACAAGCCAGGGCAAAACTAAATCCAGCTCCTACACAATTACCTCTTACCTTAGCAATAAAAGGTTTGTCCATATTTCGTATTGCAGTAACCAGTGGATTATATGTGCTTCGTAAAAATTGGCTTACGTCAAATTCACCCCCTGAAGAAGAGGGAGCTAAATCAGCACCCGCGCAAAAATGATCTCCGGATCCTGTAATGACGATCACTCGGGAATCATCATGTTCGGATGCGAGAACTGCATCTCTAAAAAGAGTTGACATCTTCGAATTGATTGCGTTTCTCTTTTCAGGTTGATTGAAGATAATGGTCTTTACTCCATTTTCCAGGGATACAAGTAGCGGGCCTTCACTGATTATTGTAGACATAGAAAACAATTAGGATTTACAGCGGTATAATATACAGGAAAATTTGGACTTTATAATATTTTCCATTTTTTCTATCTTTGTCAAAACGCATTTCTTATAACATAATTAACAAACAAAAAATAGATGGCCAGAAAATACGTCAGTATGAAAAATTTGCGCTTCATGTTGAATGATGTGCATAATATCAATGAACTAACGGACTACCCAAAATTTGAGCACTTCGATGCTGAGTCTTTAGATATGATGTTGGATGCTGCCAAGCAGTTATCAGACAAATACCTTTTTCCTCATTATGAGGATATGGATCGGAATCCTCCTGAATTGGTAGATGGTGAAGTAAAAGTACATCACAGTGTGCGACCTATGTTGGATGCTATGGCAGAAGGGGGATGGATAGGGATGAGTGCGCCTATGGATTTGGGAGGAATGCAAAGTCCTGCGATGCTTCTGGCCGCAGTAGGATTTATTATGTCAGCAGCCAACAATGGCGCCATGTTATTTTCCGGTTTGACTTCTGCAGCTGCCAACCTTTTGGTTTCTTTTGGTACAGATGAACAGAAAGCCTACTACCTTCCTAATATGTATGGAGGAAAATGGCAGGGAACGATGGCTTTGACCGAACCACAAGCCGGAAGTTCACTTTCTGATATTACGACAGTTGCCTATCCTCAGCCAGATGGCACCTATAAAATAAAAGGACAAAAGATTTATATCTCTGCCGGCGATTATTCAGATATAGACAATGTGATTCACTTTACCCTGGCAAGAATCGAAGGAGCTCCAGCTGGAACAAAAGGGATCTCACTTTTCATTGTTCCAAAATTTAGAGAAGAAGGAGAAGGTAATTGGGTTTCTAATGATGTAACAACTGCCGGTGTTTATCACAAACTTGGGCAAAAAGGAACCCCGGCTCTTCATTTGATGTATGGAGAAAAGGATGATTGTGTAGGACATTTGCTCGGAGAAGAACATCGCGGTCTTTCCTATATGTTCCAAATGATGAATGAAGCCAGGATTTCTGTTGGACTTGGTGGTTCTGCTGTAGCATCTGCTGCCTATTATGCTTCATTGCATTATGCCAATGAGCGCCCGCAAGGTCGATACATCATGGAGCGTGATCTTTCCAAGCCTCAGGTAAATATTATTCAGCATCCCGATGTGAAGAGAATGCTTCTTTTGCAAAAGGCTATTATGGAAGGAGGATTGAGTTTGGTGATGCAAGCTGCTAAGTATGCCGATCTGGCTCATAATACCGAAGGAGAGGAAAAAGAGAAATATGAATTCTTATTGGAACTTCTTACTCCTATGGTAAAAACCTATCCCTCAGAATTTGGGGTAACTTCTATCAGTACTGCTGTTCAGGTATTTGGAGGGGGAGGATTTTGCGAAGATTTTCCAGCGGAAAATTATTATCGTGATATCAGAATTTATCCGATCTATGAAGGTACTACCGGGATTCAGTCCATGGATTTGTTGGGAAGAAAGGTAACCATGAAGCAGGGCAAAGCTTTGAGGTATTTCATGGCTGAGGTAACTCAAACCATTGAAACCGCAAAGACGCATGATGATTTGAAACCTTATGCGGATAAATTGGCTGAAGAAATGCAGAGACTTCAGGGAGTAACCATGCACCTGGTAGGATTTGCGATGAAAGGAGAAATTGATCGCTTTCTGGCTGATGCGAATTTATTTATGGAAATGGCATCTATCATTTCTGTTGCATGGCAATGGTTGATTCAGGGGATCAAGGCGAAAGAAGCCATGCTTACCCAAAATCCACAGGGAGATGATTTGAACTTCCTGGAAAGTAAGATTCATACCATGAAATTCTTCTTCCACTATGAAGTACCCAAAACACTGGGACTTGAACAAAGACTCAAAGACAATGAGGTCCTTACAATTTTTGGTGAAAAAGAATGGGTGATTTAATCAGAAGCATTTTTTGATATAAAAAGAAAAGCCTGCACCATGGTGCAGGCTTTTCATATTTGTTGGTTAATTAATATTCTTTTTGACTACTGGCCAGCGAAGTAATTTCCTTTAATTACAATCTGGTTTCTTACCTGATCGTCGGTCCAGTTTTCTTCAGGAAATCCAATGTTTCCTTTTTCACCCTCTATATCCTCTCCATTTCTTTTAGCAAGAAATACTTCTATATCCTCTACCCCATTCAATTCATCCGGATCGAATGCGAGATATACTTTTCCAAATTTGGCTTCTGTTTGATCTAAAACAGGAACCACAGACATATTATTTTGATTATCAGGATGTTGGATAACTTCGGTAGAAGTGTAAATTCCGAATCCCAGGCTGATAACAGCTAAAAATAAAGTACAGAACAATATAATTCGTCTGGATTGATTTTTTTTGGCTAACTGCGAGGTTTCATTCAGGTAGTCATCAATCGAGGTTATTTGGTGAGTCATGATGCGTTTTGCTAGAGGGTGAATAAATGTTTGTTTTCCTATGGTTTTCTTACATCATAAAAGTAGGATTAATAATCACGCAATTCTCTGAATATGAACCAATGGGCTTAAATACAACTTCAATGGTACGTCTGGACGAAAAAACGGTATAACGTCTGGTTATCTTCGCATTTGGTTATTCCAGCATATAAAGTTTTAATTGTTGAATAAATTACATAGGTATTTGATTCCTGCACAGCGTTACCAATAGCCCGATAAAAAACGTATGTTTGCAATCTTATATATAGAAACATACTTTGGACAAGGAAAAAGAACTATTGCTGAGGGAACTGTTTAAAGGATGGGCCAATGAGAAAGCCGTATCTTTCATTCCCCTTCAACCTTCCGGCTCTTATCGAGAATACTATCGAATCATAAGTGATAATCAACAGGCGATAGGTGTTTATAATGCCAATTTGAAAGAAAATACCGCCTTCCTGACATTCACTCGACACTTTTTGGAAAAAGGGGTTCCCGTCCCGAAGATCTATGCAGAAGATCTTTCTCAGCATATCTATTTATTAGAAGATCTGGGAGATACTACTTTATTTGCTCATTTGCATGAATTGAGAAATGGAGGAGATTTCCCCATGGATATTCTGCCTACTTATAAAGAAGCATTGAGTTGCCTGGCGCATATCCAGGTAGAAGCGGGAAAAGGGTTAGACTATGAAGTCTGTTATCCGCGAGCCCGGTTTGATGAACAATCTATTCAATGGGACCTGAATTATTTTAAGTATTACTTCCTGCGATTGGCCAAAATTCCTTTTGATGAGCAATTGCTGGAAAATGACTTTGAAAAATTCTACCGTTACCTGCTTCAAACCAATACTAATTATTTCTTGTATCGAGATTTTCAGGCAAGAAATATTATGCTCCACGAGGGTAAGCCCTATTTTATAGATTATCAGGGAGGGAGGAAAGGAGCACTTCAATATGATTTGGCTTCTTTGCTATACCAGGCGAAAGCAAATATTCCAGAAGAAATTCGGGAAGAATTGTTGTTGCATTATATGGATGAGGTAGAAAGTTATGTTTCTATTGATCGCGAAGAATTTAGAAAATTCTATTACGCTTATGTATTGATTCGGACCATACAAGTACTGGGAGCTTATGGATTCAGAGGTTTTTATGAAAGAAAACCACATTTTCTAGAAAGTATTCCTTTCGCAATAAAGAATTTAAAGGCTATTCTGAAGAAGATAGAATTGCCCATAGAAGTTCCGGAACTAAATAAAGCCCTCATAGCGATTACAGAATCAGAGGAGTTACAATTATTTGGTAAACCTGATCCTGCAAATCAATCGCTAACAGTTACTATAAATAGTTTTTCATATAAAAATGAAATTCCTGCAGATCCATCTGGAAATGGAGGAGGCTTTATTTTTGATTGTCGGGCGATACATAATCCCGGTCGCTATGAACCCTATAAGAAACAAACCGGAAGAGATCGGGATGTCATCGACTTCTTAAAAAAGAATAGTAAGATCGATGCTTTTCTGATGCATGTCTATACTTTGGTTGATTCTTCAGTTGAAAAATATTTATCCAGAGGATTCGATCATTTGATGGTAAACTTTGGGTGTACAGGTGGACAGCATCGTTCGGTCTTTTGTGCTGATCAATTGGCAGCACATCTGAAAAAGAAATATGATGTGAGTATAAATCTGACTCATATAGAACAGGAGAGAAAAAACTGGCAAAATTAGTTTCCTATGAAAGCCATGATATTTGCTGCGGGCCTGGGAACACGGCTTCGCCCACTCACCAATGACCGCCCCAAAGCCCTGGTAGAAGTTTTTGGAAAACCCTTATTGGAATGGGTCATTCTCAAGCTCCGTGAGAATGGGATCAGGGAAGTCGTAGTAAATGTCCATCACTTTGCTGATAAAATTGAGGCTTTCTTAGAGAGAAAAGAAAACTTCGATATTGATATTCGAATTTCTGATGAACGTGAATTTTTGTTGGAAACGGGCGGAGGATTGAAATTTGCGAAAGATCTCCTTCAAGGAAATGATCCCATCTTAATTCACAATGCTGATATCATTTCAGACCTTGATATTCAGGCTTTTATAAAATCTCATACAGAGCAAGATGCACTTGCCAGCCTGGCAGTTTCTGAACGAAATACCAGCCGGTATCTTCACTTTGATGAAACGAATCAGCTAACGGGTTGGGAAAATATAAAGACGAGTGAAGTTCGTCCAGCTCGTAATCCAATGGGAGAAATTCGGAGATTAGCTTTTAGTGGTATTCATCTGATAAATCCGGAATTTTTAGACGTAATTATTGAAGAAGGAAAGTTTTCCATTATTGAGGTCTACCTTCGTTTAGCCGCTCAAAAAAAGATCATCGGCTATCAACATGATAGCTCAAATTGGTTTGATGTTGGAAAACCCGAAAACCTCCCATTGGCCACAGCGTATTTAAAGAAAACAAATTCATAAGCAATCCATGAGATATCTGACTTATCTGCTCCTTTTCCCCCTCTTATTTATTGTTTCATGTGAAGAGAATCCACAAAATTCTGACCTTACTACACAAATTGTAGGAAGATATTCTGGAACTGTTACCCTCAAAATAGGATCTCCTGATGCTAATGATGTGGATAACCAGGAATTTTTAGTAGAAAAAATAGACGATACTTCTGTGAGACTCATTCCACAGATTTATCCGGACCAAAGCCCCATCGATAGTATGAGTTTTACGGCTAGTTTAACGATTACTCCTTTGGGTTTTATCAATTCTGAAGGAGTCATGTTGACTTTCAATAGTGAGCAATTTGCAGAAGGAAGCGTCTCAGGAACTCCCTTTTCCCTGAATAGTGTGCAACAAGATGCCCATGGCCGATATGATCAGGATATTCGCGAACTGGTTTTTGCCCTGGAAATCGTGAAAAATGGCGTCTCTGATTTTGAGTTTTTTGTGGGTACGAGGCAGTAGAGGAAAGAAATGGTCATCTCGAAGGTTGGATGAGAGAGAGAATGAGAGCTAAGAGATCGTGTATTATTTAACATTGCAAAAATACAAGATCTCTCGACTCGCTGAGTCCTATCCACAGCCAACCCTTGAGATGACAGCGATTATGCTGTCAAAATCTTATCCCGGAAACTCATCAATATCCCAGGAGAAAACGGTCCCGGAAAAAGTAACTCCCCCACCGAAACCAATCAGCAGGCATTTATCGCCCTTTTTAGGACGCTTACTTTTCCAACCTTCATATAAGGCAAGCGGGATACTGGCAGAAGAAGTATTTCCAAAAACCACCTCACTTTCAAATACATTTTCTCTCGGGAATCCTAAATCCCGGCAAATGGCATCAATGATACGGGCATTTGCACTATGCGGGATAAACCAGTCAATATCTGAAATATCCAGATTTGAGTTCTCGAGTAGATTTCTCACTTCCCGACTAACAGTAGAAACGGCCCATTTGAAAACCTTTTTACCATCTTGTACCACTTTATTTTTGGGATCTACCTCAAAACCATTGATATGATTGGTCATGGTAGAGATATATAGGACATGTCCAAGTTCTCCTTCTGTTCCAGAAACCGTCCCGAAAAAGCCATTTTCTTCAGAGGCTTCTACCAAAGCAGCGCCAGCACCATCTCCAAAAAGAACACAAGTAGTTCTGTCCTCAAAATCCAAATGCTTGGAAAGCGCTTCCGCACCGAAAACCAGGATTTTTTTAAAGGCACCAATGGAAATTAATCCTCTTGCAATGGTCAATCCATATCCAAATCCGGCACAAGCAGCACCTAAATCTATGGATCCAGCACGTTTGATATTGAGTTTATGCTGGACCTGGCTGGCGACACTTGGCATCACATGTTCACCGGTAATCGTAGCGACAATAATGAAGTCAACATCTTCGAGATTTTTTTGGTTTTTTTCAGCCAGACATTGAGCTGCACTTACACACATTTCTGTAACGAACTCATCCTCAGCTGCAAACCTTCTCTCTTTGATACCTGTTCTTTTTTGAATCCACTCATCATTAGTCTCAACCAATTCTTCCAGATCGGCATTTCTGACGATCTTTTGAGGCACATAAGACCCGAGGGCGGTAATTTTTGCATACATAGGGCACAATCTTAGGCGCCCAATTTAGGGATTAGTTTTAGAGATTCCTTAGGCCAAAATGCCTATTCCAGTAAGAAAAATATTAAGCTTTTGAAAAGACTTTCGCCCCCAAAGGACAATACTTTTTATATATTAGCGTGTTTAGGTAGGTTAAGTATTTTTTCTGTTGTATCTACACTGACGGAAACCTCTGAAAATCACCCCATCATGAATAAAAACTACATTCTGCTAATTTTCATTGCTATTATTTCTATTCATTTTTCATCATGCGAAGAAGCCTGTGATGCAGCTGATAGTGATGAAATCGGGGGAGAATTTTTTACGGTAGAATATAAGGATCCTTCGGGGACCAATTATCTGGAATCCATTTATAACCAAAATGGAATCATCGTCTTTTTAGATACCACCGGTGGAGAGAGTTCAAGTCCAAAATATGAACTGATCACTCCCGGATATAAGGATGGAAAATTTGGCCCATTCAATTTCACAGAGCGCTATATTCAACTAACCAATCAGGCCGTAAACGGAGCAGCTTTATTCGCCAATCCTTTGTCTTTCAATTACTTTATTAAGAAAGATACCTTTGGTCAAGATACGCTACGGGTGGAATTTCTCGTTTCATTAGATGAGTGCCGTCAATATTGGCAGTATATCAGGTATTTCCTGAATGGAGATCCTCTGAATCAATACGAAAACCAAAGACAGGCTGAAATAGTCATAGTAGAATAAAGACGATTTGACTTGATTTCTTACGCAAAGCATGCAATATCTACAATATTTAGTCCTTAAAAAGGATAAGTATGTATATTGTTCAAGAATAAGTAATATTTTTTCCGGATAATAAAGACCTGACAATCACATAAAAATGCGAAAAATACTAGTTCTTCTGTTTATCTCATGTTTTTGCCTTTCTGCTTTTTCCAGAGAATGTCTCATATATGAGCGCGAATTAGAAGCCTATTTCGAGCAATATCAATCAGGTGATATGGTTGATATGGATCTGCTTGACAGATTGGATAGACGCTGCGAATATCCCTCCGAAAAATTCAATATGATCCTGTATTATTTTCTGGCGGTAGATGCCTATCATTCCAATTCATTGACGGATGAAGAGGCTTACTATAAAGCCAGTTCTTATTACGATAAATGTGCTTCTTATTTTTCTGCTTTCGATTGGACCTCCAAAGAAAGATTTATTGAAAATTTTTATACCCGTGCAGAAGGCCTGGAAGTAGTTCTTGCCGATCTGGCTTATGATCTGGATCTCGACCGGAGAGATCGTTATGTCCAAAATGCCAGAGGAGTAAATGCTTCTCCCTGGAGAAAAACCAATGTGATTCGCTTTTCAAAAGATATTGCTGAAGTAGATCGTGGGCAAAGAAATCCAGAGCCCAGTCCCGGTTTTTCACGACAATATGCGGACGGAGACGAATACTCAAAATATCCCAAGTTTAAGCCCAATCCTACCTACGATAAAGAAGGTGAGCCTTACGGTTATGTAGGAAACATCACCGATGTAAATCCAATTGATTACATCAAATTTGTGGGTAATCATCGTTCCAATCCGCGCGAGCGAGAAAATGACATCCTGTATACCTTCAGTGAAGAAAGAGCTCGTTATGCAGAAGAATATGCAAATGCGCGAGTGAGTAGAGGAAATTACAGGCAAATTAGTCGTGGACAAAGAGAACCTTTATTGGAAGGTGATTTGATCGCGAAAAATGAAAGAATTGAATTGATGGATAAGCCCGGAGTAAAAAGCTTGACGGGTGAAAGTTTAGGATTTGGAGAATATGCACTTCGCGTTCCATCTCAAGCTCCTGTCGTGAAAGGCGGAAAATCTTATATGAAGGTGGAAGTTAGAGGAGGTAGAACAGGATGGGTTCCATCTGAAGCAATTGTTCAAAGAGGAGAGCTTGCGGTTTTATTGGAAAATACCCGCGGATACCCAAAAATCAATATGCGGAATAATGACAGAAATGCTGTGCTTTTCAAGGCTGGCGAATTAGTCATTTTAGAAGACTATAGAGAAGGTATGGTTAAAGCAGTCAGTCGAAACGGGCAAAAATCCGCCTGGATAAAAAGCCTCGGGAATATCAGTATTGAAGAAGAAGATCTTCAAATTGCGACTTTATTGCATACCGCACTGAATACCTATTCTGATAGAGATTTACGGAGTCAGCTGGAAGCCATTAAATATGTGCCTGGTTTTGCCACTTCTCCCCTATCTCGTATTGTAGAAGATAACATACGCTATCTCAACAATTAGCGAGCTGTTAGAAAAAATAAAAATCCTCTGTTTTCGCAGAGGATTTTTTTATGCATTAAAAATTGAACGAATAGTTAATTTATTTCATAATCGTGAAATACATTTACTGAGAGCCGATTTTTTTCTTCTTCTTAAACATAAATCCGTAAAATTGGATAATAGGGGGTAAAAATTCTTCTAGCTATTCATTGAAAGAGCTTGACTATCAATGATTCGTAAGTTTCTGGTGCTCTGCTTACTTTAGAGAATCCCTTCTATATGCTTTGTGTATCTGGCCTGTTCAGGAACACAATATGTTGCGAATTTTATTATGGATAGGTATATCAACAGGGTTTCTCATTTATGGGAATGCCCAAACGATCTATAATATGTCCACACAGCGAGTTGAGGAATGTGAAGGAATATTATTGGATAGTGGAAATGGAGATATACAAGGCAATTATGACCATAATGAGGAATATATCTTCAACATTTGTATTGATGATGCCAGCCAGATCAAATTGATCTTCACCTCATTTTGTACCGAATCTAATTTTGATTTACTCCGGATATTTGATGGACCAGATACCCTGGCTCCCCTCATTGGTGTTCCCTATTCTGGTGTGCAATCTCCGGGCCTGGTTTTTTCTAGTGGATCCTGTCTGACGATTCATTGGAAATCAGATGAAAATATTACCTGTACGGGATGGCGCGCACAGTGGTCGGTTGAAATAGAAGATCCAATTGCTGCTCTCATTGATGTGAACCCCAAATCACCTTCCTGTAGTACAAAAGTCCTTCAGGTTGATTTCGAAAGAAATATAGCCTGCGCGAATATTGATACAAATGCTTTCGTATTAAACGGACCTGTACCAGTCAGGATACTTCAGGCCTATCCCATTAATTGTCAGGGAGATAGTACAAGGAAAGCTGAAATCGTATTGGAGGAAGGCCTTTTTAAAAGTGGAGATTATTATGTTTCCTTTCTTTCGCCTTATGTAGATGCATGCGGCGATATATGGGAATTATATTCCAGTGATACCCTGAAAGTAAGAGATTGTCCAATAGAGATCGAGGTCTATGTGGACAGAGATAGCGTATGTCCGGGTGAATGTAATCGGATTTTGCTTGAGGTAAGCGGAGGAGATTTACAGACCTATCACTTTGATTGGCTGGAAGGTTTTCCTGATTCTGGTGATCCCATTTTAGTTTGTCCTTCCGAAAGCAAGACCTATCATGTCCGAGTTTATGATGAAAATGGCTCGCCCACTGCGGAGGATAGTGTGCATATTTTTGTAAGGGAAAACCCACAGCTGCCAGAGGATTCCATTGTCTGCCAAACGGCTCCCCCTTTTGATTTATCAGCAATACCCGATGGAGGATTTTGGTCAGGACAAGGAATTATTGATGGAGCATCGGGGACTTTTCATCCTGATAGTGCAGGAGATGGGATTCATACCATTGAGTATGAAGATGAGTTTGCTTGTCGAAATCGAATGAAAATCCAGGTAAATGGCATTTATGCAGGTCGGGATGAAGCTGCTTGTACAGGCGCTCCGCCTTTTGCATTTGTGGACTTTGAGCCTAAAGGAGGTATTTGGAGTGGAGATTTTGTGGCTGATTCGGGGGTGTTTACGCCCCAGCAAAGTGGGATTTTTAGCCTTAGCTATTTTGTAAATGGATGTACGGATACAAAAGATGTGGTCGTAGGAACGATTGATCTTACTTCAGCAGTACCTAAAGATACCCTCTGCGAATCTGATCCGGATTTTACCCTGGATTTCAGCCCCATAGGTGGCGTATGGAAAGGCAATGGAATCTTCGATACCCTATTGGGTATCTTCTCTCCCAGATTAGCGAGAGGAGGTACACATAAATTGATCTACCAAATGCAAGGTTGTAAAGACTCTGTTTTTGTTCATGTGAGAAATATCAATATCGGAGGCTTTTTGAGTGTATGCACAGATGCTGATCCTATTTGGCTTGGAGATGTAGATCCGGATGGAGGTCTTTGGTCAGGAATGGGCATAATTGATGCAGACTCGGGTATATTTGATCCGGGATTAGCGGGTTTACGTGATTATAATCAAACATTGCGATATACAGTAAATGGATGCTATGCCGAGAAAATATTGCAGGTGAGGGAAACCCGGGTGCCCATCGACACGGCCTGGTTTTGCATGAATGATGGACGAATTCCGCTCGACTTTGATCGAACCCGTCGTAGTCCCTACAATGGAAAATGGACAGGAAATGGAGTAACGGTTGCCGATAATCCCGGCATTTTTCAAGCAGAATTTGCGGGCCCGGGAGCGCATACGCTTTACTATGAAGCAAATGGCTGCATGGATAGCATTGTCTTTGTGGTTTATGGAAATCCTATTGCAACAGATACTGCCTTATGTGAGTTTTCTGATCCCATCCAATTGCAATCCGATCGACCAGGAGGAAACTGGTTTGGTACTGGGATAACGGATAGCCTAAATGGAATTTTTGATCCGGGACTGGCAGGAAGAGGTTTTCACCAGATATATTATGAATCGCCCCAGGGATGTCTGGACTCTATTGAGCTGGAAGTTTTTGTTCCTGAGACACCTGTCATCCTCAATTTAGGGGATACCTATTGTTATCAGGATAGCTTCATCGAACTTTCCGCTACAAGAAATGGAGGCACTTTTAGTGGGCCGGGAATTGTAGGGAATATGTTTAATCCCCTCATAGCAGGACCTGGAGAGCACATAATCAATTACGAATTTGGATCAGGTGCCTGTTTCCTGAAAGCTCGATCTATAACACAGGTGAAAGAAGGCCTGGAAGTCTGGGCATTCACTTCAACAGACACCATTTGCTCAGGAGGATTTGCCGGAGTTTTTGCACTTGCTTCTGGAGGGATGGAAAATTCGTATCAGTATACTTGGTTGCATTCGGGTGGAAAGGCAGATTCTCTCGTAGTCAGACCTCAGCATTCGACTACATATCAGGTTCTATTGGAGGATGGTTGTAGCATGCCGGATACAGCGGAAGCATTTTTGGCTGTCAAAGACGGTTTTTCAATTGAATTTGTACATGGAGATACCGTTTGTGAAGGAGACCTGGGATTTGTTATGGCTAATATGGATCCTCCCGGAAATTATGAGGTACGCTGGAGAACAAATCCACCGCTTCAGGGAGATACCCTTTGGGCTCCCAGTCATTTTGAATATGAGCTGGAAGTAGAAGATCTAAATTCAGGCTGTTTATTAGAAGATCAAACGGAAATACCTTCCTATGAATTTGTATTCGCAGCTTTTTCTCCCAATCCCAATGGAGAGTGTGTAACTATGGAAGATCCAGGTATTACCTTTTTAAACCAGAGTAAAGGAGCTTCGCAGGGTAAATGGGAGTTCGGAGATGGGAGTTCGGCAGACTTTTACCCCAATGAAAATCCCACCCATAGCTATCAGAAAATAGGAGAATATGCTGTAAGTCTTTATATAGAAAATGAAGCGGGTTGTTGGGATACAACAGAGCAAGTGATATGCGTCTTGCCCGAAAAGCCTCGCATTTATATTCCCAATTCTTTTACTCCAAATGGAGATAATATCAATGACTTCTTTCAGATTTTTGGAGTAGGAGTCCTGGAATATGATTTGAAAATATTTGATCAGTGGGGGAATATCGTTTTCCAATCGAAAGATATCCATCAGGCCTGGGATGGGAAATTCAGAGGGAGAGAAGCTGCGGCTGGAGTTTATACCTATTTCCTAAACCTTATTTACAAAAGTGATAATCCTTTGATAGACTACGGACCCACTCCCTGGTGGGAACAGGGTGTCATCCATTTGATCCGATAAGTATTTGAGAATCAGACTTCTTCTTTTCCTCCCAGTTTAGCGGCAAAATATTCAGTTCCCCAAATACTTGCGGCTCCCAGTACAGCCATCAGAATAGCTACCCAGGTGGCATTAGTTCCAAAGTCAGGCATGTACCAGTCGTATCCGCTTACAAGCTTTTCCCCTTTCTTCAGGATAAACTCACCAGCAGCATCTGTATAGTAAAGCTCATTTTTCCAGGGCCAAATAATCAGAAGTGAACCCAGGATAAATCCAGTCATCAAAGAAATTGTGATATCCCGGTAGTGTTTAAATATCCAGGAAAGAACTCTCGATAGAGCAACCATCCCCACGACCACTCCGATCATTACGGGCATCAAAACTTTGAGGTTAAACTCACTTACTGCATCCAGCATGATGAGTTTATAGTTGCCCATGATGATGAGGACGAAAGAACCCGACAGGCCGGGAAGGATCATACTACACATCCCCACAATTCCGCAAATAATAAGGTACCACCAATTTCCATTTTCACTGGCGGGTGTTAGCAATGCGATCCCTACTGCTGCTGCTACGCCTATAATAAAGGAGAGAATCACTACTGGATTCCATTTTTCAACTGTTTTCCCAACCGAAAAAAGAGAAGCGAGAATCAATCCAAAGAAAAAGGCCATCAGACCAATCTCATATGCAGGGTTCTCATGCTCCAGGAAAAACTTGAAAAGTTTTGCGAGACTGACGAGGCTTACTCCTACTCCGGCGAAGAGAAGCACCAAAAACGTAGCGTTTACGTGTTCCCAGGCTTGCTTGATTTTTCCAGTAAAAACCATTTTGATTACCTCTAAATCTATGGCTTTTAAGGAGTTTATCAGCTTTTCGTAGATTCCGGTGATTAGTGCGATAGTACCACCCGATACCCCGGGGATTACATTCGCAGCACCCATAGCAAGCCCTTTCAGAAAAACGAAAACGTATGATTTCATGCGGGCAAAAGTAGAAAAAAAGCTTAGGAAATCCCTAAGCTTTTTGTTTGAAGTGAATCTTTTTAATTGATTATCGGTCTTTGCGACGAATAAGCAGAAAATCAGATGGCTTGAACTATACAGTCATGATCTGGTTTTCTTTTTCTTTCATAATGGCTTCGACCTTATTATTATAATCATTGGTGATGTCCTGAACTTTCTTTTCTCCTTCTTTTACAGCATCCTCAGAAGTACCGCCTTTCAAGAGATCTTTTAGCTCACTATTTGCATCTTGTCTGGCTTTTCTCAAAGCAATTCTGGCATTCTCAGCTTCTGATTTTGCTTGTTTCACCAAATCTTTTCTTCTTTCTTCGGTCAACATGGGAATAGGAATTCTTACCATTTCTCCATCACTTTGAGGATTGAATCCCAGATTTGCATCCCGGATAGCTTTCTCAATGATTGGAATCATATGCTTTTCCCAGGGAGTGATGGCGAGTGTCCTTGCATCAGAAACAGACACATTCGCAACCTGATTTAATGGGGTCGAGGTCCCATAGTAATCTACCGATACACCATCGACCATACTGGTACTTGCTTTCCCTGCGCGAATTTTCACGAGTGAATTTCTAAAGTGATCAATAGCCTTCTCCATCCCTTCATTGACCATGTCAAGAATTAGTTTAATATCTTCCATGCGTTTCTATATTAAGTCGATGTTTGAGTTTACAATAATACTAAGAGTAAAATTTTTCCTCAAGTCAGAATAAAGCAGAAACTGCGAAATTGTCAAGTAAATGCTGATTTTTCTCAGCCTTCCAGCAACTTTCGTACTACTTCATTCACTTCTTTTGGATTTGCTTTTCCTTTAAACTGCCTCATCAATTGTCCTACAAAAAAGCCTGCCAGATTCTTTTTTCCTCCTCTATATTTTTTTACTTCCGCAGGAAATTTTTCTATCAAACTCTCCATTGCATTCTGCAATTCATTCTCTGCGGACTCCATGATAAGATCATTTTCCTGAGCGATCGTTTCAGGAATTCCTTCCGGATTTTCACATAGTCTGGGGAAAATGACTTCCTTGGCAGCATTAAGGTTCACTTTTCCTGACTTGACCAATTGACTTAGGTCACCCAGTTTTTTTGCCTGTATGGGGAAATTGATTATGTCTTCATTATGTTCATTGAGCCAGGTTTTTACCGGACCCAGTACCCAGTTGGCAGCAGTTTTTGGGCTATCAGTAAAGGGGATTAGAGCTTCGAAATAATCGGAGACTTCACGCTGATCGGCCAGGCTTTGGGCCTCATTTTTTGCGATTTTATACTCCTCTATGTATTGGAGAAATCTGCTTTGAGGTAAACGGGGGATTTCTGCTTTTATATCTAGAATCTTGGCTTGACTGATTTTGAGGGGTTGTAAATCTGGCTCAGGGAAATAGCGATAATCATCCGCTGTCTCCTTGTCACGCATCGGAGCCGTTTTTCCTTTGGCCACATCCCAGGTCCTCGTTTCCTGTACCAAAGCTTCTCCCCTATCCACGCATTGCATTTGCCGGCCACTTTCATAATTGATGGCTTTGATTACCTGGCTGATAGAATTGATATTTTTGATCTCTACCCGGGTTCCATAGGTATCGGATCCTTTAGGCATGACAGAAACATTGGCATCGCAGCGTAAGGAGCCCTCCTCCATATTACCATCACTGATTTGCAAATAGCGAACTATTCGTCTGATTTCGGCCAAAAAGGCACCAGCTTCCTGTGCAGAGCGTAAATCCGGTTTTGTAACCAATTCGGCTAAGCCAACGCCGGCGCGATTGAGATCGATCAAACTTTGGCTAGGATGAATATCATGGATAGATTTTCCCGCATCTTCTTCCAGGTGGATTCGCTCAATCTCGATACTTTTCTTCTCTTTCCCATCCACATATATATCCATTTTTCCTTCTCCCACTACTGGCAGGGTATCCTGAGACAATTGATAGCCTTTGGGAAGATCGGGATAGAAGTAATTCTTTCTGGCGAAATAGGAATTTTGGGCTATTTCACATCCGATTGCCAGTCCCAACTTTACGATATGTTCGATACATCTGAGGTTGGGGGAAGGAAGGGCTCCCGGATGGGCCATACTTACCGGAGATACATGCTGATTGGGAGGACTTCCGAAAACGAAATTCTCCGGTGCGAAAACTTTTCGATTAGTTTTTAGCTGAATGTGGACTTCCAGTCCAATAACCGTCTCGTATTTGGACGATAGTTCCGAATTAGACATAGCTCTGAAAAACAATTGCCTTCCCGTAGTACTCGGGAAGGCAAATTACATATTCTTTGGACTTTCACCTATAGAGAGACTACTCTATATGAAGCCAATCTTTTTTCTGCAATAATTCTTCTTCTGATTCTTCGTAATCGGGATCAGGAACACAACAATCAACCGGACAAACGGCTGCACACTGAGGTTCCTCATGAAAACCGATACATTCGGTACATTTAAAAGGAGTGATATAATACACCTCATCTGATACAGCTTCCTGTTCGTCGTCAGCTTCAATAGAAGTTCCGTCGCCAAAGTCGATAGAACCGCTCAAATCTGTACCATCAGAGAATTTCCAGGGTACCCCAGGCTCATAAATGGCGTTGTTTGGGCATTCCGGTTCGCAAGCACCGCAATTGATGCACTCATCTGTTATAATGATGGCCATAATTCCGTTTTATTCTAATTTGAATTTGAAGGGCAAAAATAAGCTTATTCGATTAATTAACAATCTGTTTTCTTGAATGTTTTGCTAATTATCCAATTGCTTTACGGCATGCATGCGATATTGTTGGCCGATTGATATCTTTGTTGACAATTGAATAATCGTCCATCTATATCGAGAGAAGAAATACTGAACAGCTTACTAAAGCTGGGAGAAGAGCTCCATATTGAAAAATTTCCGGAAGAAATCATACAAAAAGCAGTGGAAGAGAATCCCTGGTTCACGCTTTATTATATACAATCTTCCCTGGAAGGAATTCGAATTTGGCTGCAAAAGGAGAGGCTTGAGAAATTTTTGGCAAATTATCCCATTTACGAATATCCCCCTAAAAAGGTAGCTGTAATTGCTGCGGGCAACCTCCCACTGGTTTGCTTTCATGATATATTGATGACGCTACTGGCAGGACATAGATGTCTGTTGAAAAGCTCTCACCGGGATAGCGTCCTCATTAGCCATGTTCGCAAATTGTGGATTGAGATCTTTCCGGAAATCCAGGATTATCTCCTGTTAGTGGAGAAAGTGGAAGAATGTGATTTTCTTATTTCTACCGGAAGCAACAATACTGCACGATACATTGAAGCAAAATACCCACAGACTCCCAAGCTTATTCGCAAAAATCGATTTAGTGTAGGTTTATTAAAGGCGGAAATGAGTGAAGATGAAATGAAGGGCCTGGCGAAGGATATTTTTCTATATAATGGCCTGGGTTGCAGAAACGTAAGCAATTTGTTGATCTTTCCCGAAGCTGATCTGCAAACTTTCTACGAAATATTAAATGATTATCCACAAAACTTACTCAATCCATTTTATTTGGAACGGGTTTTGTATGAAAGAAGTAGACTAGAGCAGTTGGGTGGAAATTTTAAGGCTTTTCCTAAAATACTGGTCGATAATTCCTCCCACCTCTCTTTTGCCAGTATGGGATTGATGTTCGGGGTACATATTCAGCAAGAAGGAGAAGATAAAGAACTGTTGGCGAAGCACCGTGATGATATCCAAATTATCGTGGGTCAAAAAACCGCATACGGATACGCACAAAATCCAGCTTTGAGTGATTTTGCGGATAATGTAGATACTTTAAAACTACTTTCTACCCTATCGAACCCGCCGGTATAGTTATTTGATGAAAAGTGTGTAAGCTTTGGGAGTAGGTTCATCTGCTTTCGACGCATTTTTTTCATTATTTATTGAATCAAAAATAACGGGAACTTGCAGTTCAGGGATAAAACCCGGAAATTGCTTTTCTTCCAAAAATGAATGGTTATTCTTGAAGGAAATAGATGCAGCAAAGACCGAAGAACGAAATTGTAACATGAGACTCATTTCAAGCCCTTTCACCAACATCTATTACTTGCTCTTTTCCTTGTTACTTGTCTTTAATGGTTCTCTTTTCTCTCAGAGAAATTGGAAACCTAAAGATTATTTCGGTATACCTAAAGCCGATAAGGTAAATGTATTTTATGATGAATTCGACGATAACCGGAACCGTTGGGATCTGGGCTCTATGTATTTAGAGGAAAGAATTCAGGACGGAGAATACTACTGTGCCTCTCTGACTTCTTTTACGTATGTAAAGCATCGTCCAGTTACCATGAACCAAACGGGTAACTATGAGATTGAAATTCGCATTCGTTTTGTAAAAGGAGATGACAGAAGTGTAACAGGGCTAACCTTCGGTCGCGATGTAAGAGGAAACGAATTTGGTTTCTTCTTCAATCCTACTAATCCCCGCAATCGTTTCAAAGTATCCAAGTTTACAGGAAATCGTCCATTCGACTTCCAGCGTTGGCAATACTTTGGGTCTCGATACAGCAAACATGCTTACAATACCCTGATGGTAAGAAAGGTATCCGACAAATGGTACTTCTTCATCAATCAGGAAAAAGTATATGAAATGGAAGCGCAGGAGCTGTTTGGAAATAGCTTTGGCTTTACGGTTGGTGGAAATACAGCAGTTGAAGTAGATAACATCCGCGTTTCTGAAATCCGCACTACAGACAGAAATGGTCCTCAAATCACCCTGAATCAGCCGATCAACATTACGGATGATAGAATTCTGGAATTTGAAAATCCCAGCCAGGTAATCAGAGGAACTGTATATGATGTATCAGGTGTTTCTGCCCTGACCATCAACAAACAAAATATCACGGTTTCTGAAGATGGAGAATTCTCAGCAAGAGTTAAACTTCCTATGGGAGGTGGAGTTTCTTCTATCGAGATCGTTGCGAAAGATCGTTTCGAAAATATCTCTCGCAAAAAATTCCGCATGCAATACACGGAGCCGCAAGCTCCAGTTGCGTATCAGCCGGAAACAAGACCTGGAAAATATACTCCTCATAAAGACAGCTATGCTAGTAGTTACTACAATTCCGGAATTGGTAATAGCACCAAGCAAGGAAAAAGCTACCTCCTGCTGATCGGAGTAAATGAATACAAATATTGGAACCGTCTTCACAATGCAGTAAAAGATTGTGATGATATCACGCAAGTATTGACTGCCGAATATCAGTTCAATGCTACGGATGTAATTACCCTTTACAATCGCGAAGCAACTCGTGAAAATATCCTCGAAACTTTCGAAACCCTTCAGGACAAAGTGGGACCGCATGACAACCTCCTCATCTATTATGCAGGACATGGTTTCTACGATCCTCAGTCTGAGTTGGGATATTGGGTACCAGTAAATGCGAGACTGAATAAGATTCCTGATTTCATCCGCAACTCAACCATCCACGATTACCTACGCACCATCAACTCCAAGAACACCCTCTTGATCGCTGATGCTTGTTATGCAGGTTCTCTCTTCGCCAATACGAGAGGCGTAATCAATGAAGAAGCTCGTTCAAGATGGGCCTTCACTTCTGGAGACATTGAGAAAGTATGGGATGGACAGCCTGGAGAAAACAGTCCTTTCGCCCGCTACCTGCTCCGTTACCTCACCAACAATCGTAAAGATAGTTTCGGTGCGCAGGAGTTGATTGACAATGTTCGTTCTGTAGTAGAGCGCAACACAGCTCAAACACCAAAAGGGAGTCCACTGAAAAGTGTAGGAGACGAAGGAGGCCAGTTCCGTTTCTACCGTAAAGGTCTTTTCCGCAAATAAGATATTTGAAGAGAATATAAGGAGCCGGGATTCTATTTGAACCCGGCTTCTTGCATTTTGAGAAGCTGCTTTTTCCATTTGATTCTCGTATATTAGAGCAGATTCATTCATGTTTTTCCGCAAAAAGAAGCATATAAAAGAGCGCTCCGATGATGAGTTGGTCCAGGGATATAAAGATTCCGGGGAGGCTGAGTATGTAGGGGAATTATTTGAGCGTTACACCCATATGGTATACCTGGTATGCATGAAATATCTGAAAGATCCTATGGAGGCGGAAGATATGTCTATGGTGATCTTTGAGAAGCTGATGAAGGACTTACCTAAGTACGAAGTCAGGAATTTTAAGTACTGGCTGCATACCGTAAGTAAAAATCAGTGTCTGGTCTTTCTTGATAAACAAAAGCGCAAGCGACACAAGGAAGATAATTATCAGGATATGCAGCAGGGAATTGTGGAAAATGGGGTTGAATTTGATCTTATAGATGAAAAAGAGATTCAGCTAAGCAATCTGGAAGAAGCAATTACCATGCTCAATGAGGGGCAGCAGGAATGTATCAAGCTGTTTTACCTGCAGAAGAAGAGCTATGTAGAAGTTGCTGAAATGACAGGCTATGACCTGAAAAAAGTGAAGAGCTACATTCAGAATGGTAAAAGAAATTTAAAGAAGCATCTGGAGAACATGGCCAGTAGCTCTTAGAACAAATGAAATGAGTGATTATACTCCACATATAGATACAGAAGTCGTCAATCTTGAATTGATGGAACGCTACCTTGAGGGGAGTTTGAGTGAAGAGGAGCGCAAGGAGATGGAAGAGAACCTTGCCAATGATCCCATCCTGGCTGATGCGATGGAAGGGCTTTCTCTGATAGAGGACAAAGAGGCGATGAAAGTGGCTTTGGGAAGGATCACAGAAGGTTCTCAAACAAAGCTCAACAAATACATCAAGAAGCGGGATCAGCTTTCCAAAAGACGTTCACGTGTTGAGCACAACAATTTTCGCTTTACCAATTACTATGTTGCGGCGGCAGCTGCTGTGGCCGTACTTATCAGTACGGTCTGGGTAATTAGAATGAGTGAACCTGCTCAGGAAAGCTCTTCTCTTGCTGATGCAAATACTGTAGAAGAAACACAGGTTCAGGCTCCCAATAATCCAGACGTAATCATCGCTCCTCCCCTATCAGCAGGTGAAGAGAAAGAAGCAAAAGAAGAAGAAGCTCAGGATGAGAAGATCGTAGTTTTTGACGCGAATAATAGTCCTCAATTTAACGCTCGAGTAGAAGACGCTCCTGCCTCAAGTATCCTGAGAGATGCCAATACTGCTACCGCCACTCCGCCTCCATCGGCAGATGATTTTATTGTTGAAAATCCAGTCGAACTGAGGAATAAGGATGATGAAGAGAATGACTTGGGAGCATCTGCTTCTGAAATAGCGAAAGAAGAAGTCCTCGCCAAGGGAAGAAGCAAACAAGAAGAGAGCCTTGAAATAGAAGCTGCAAAGCCTATTAATAAATCAGAAATTGCTGAAGCAAAAGAAAGCCTGCTAAAAGATGAGGAAAAGCTCAAAGTTCTCAGTGAAGAAGAGTTGAGTAGCATTCCTTTGGAGGAAAAAGCCATTGATACAGAAGCTTTTAATGAGGGGCGTGAGCAGAAAGCAAATGCAGCACCCCGCAAAAAAAGACTGGACGACAACGGCCCTGAATTTCCAGAGCAGTCGGAAGAAGACCGTGTATTTGGCAAAATTTCTAAAGGCCAGCACCTCGCTGATTTGATGCTGGAAGCTGTCAAGCTATATGAGTCCGCTCAGTTCGATAAATCGCTGGTTTATCTAAAGGAAGTTATGCAAAGCTCACCTGAGCATCCGGCCGCCAATTATTATGCAGGTAGCATTTACCGCAATTTCTCCCAAATGAAAACAGCTACCGACTACCTGAAAGAAGCGATCAAACATATAGACTCTCCTACTTATGAGTATGCGCAGTGGGAATTGGCTTTGGTATATTTGGCACGTAGGAAATCCTCAGCTGCTAAAAAGCTTCTTATGAAGATCGCTACAGCTGGAGGAAAGTTTTCCAATCAGGCGAGATCTGAATTGAATAAGCTTTCGGGGGAATAAAATCCTGTCTGTACGGATGTTTCAATATCTGGGCAGAGATTGATTTCATTCATCAATTTTGCTCGACTGAGAGCAAGCGGAGTCTCATAATCTCTTTTTCATCAAAACCTGCAGAATTTACCCTCACCAGATTTGGAAAAATCACCGCTCCTTTGACATCAGGATATTCAAAGTCTACTTTGGCTTTTGCAAAAGGCATGATTCCACGACCTGTAGCATCAAATCTATCGATTAGTCCGGTTTCCTGGTTGATCCAGATAATGTATTGGTCATAGTCTGCTGAGGGTTTGATCGTTTCCCAACTGGCAAACACAAGATCATAGGTATTGGCCTTCATCTTTTTTTCTCCGATATATTCCAGGATGTCCGCCGAATTCATCTCAAATGAAAATTCAAACAAGTGAAGGATGGCATGATAGAAGAAATCAATATTATGTTGATCGTAGGCTCTGCCTCCATTACTTTCCTTATAAACTCCTTGTTCATCCTTGCCAATGAGATAAGAAGGATCCGTCTTTGTAGATCGATAATATGAAGATCCTCTATTTTTGGGAAAGCTGATCATCGAATATCGATGGAGGGAGTTATCATCTGGAGCGAGTTTGAATTTTGCTAAAGGATTTTGAATGTCATGCTCTATTTCGAAGAGGATAGAATCCTGCTTCATCCATTTCTGCATCCCGTGTGCGAGCTGACTTTTCTCTAAAAACGGCCTCCCAGAATGGCTGAGCGTGTAATCCCCACGAAATTCATCAGGTCTGATGTCGGAGAGGAAAAAGGGAGTATTAAACACTGCAATAATCAATAGCAACAATCCTCCTACAATAGCTATCGAAGCTTTGTATATATTTCTTTTCATGATCACTTTATTTATTATTCTGAACCGATCGGTCCAAATATAATAAAAATACTGGACCAATCGGTACGGTATAATTTTTTTTCTATCTTTGTTGAAAGAAGTTTTATGCCAAGAGTTAAATCATTTGATAAAAATGAGGCCCTGAATAAGGCCATGATTTTGTTTTGGGAAAAAGGTTATGAAGCTACTTCTCTTTCGGATTTGACTTCTTTTTTGGGGATCAGTAAAAGCAGCTTTTACGATACGTTTGAGGGCAAACGAAAGCTCTTTGAGAACTGCTTAGATCTTTATATGTCAATGAGACTGGAAGCCTTTGAAAAAGTATTTACTGAGGAAAAAGATATAAAAGCAGCCTTGATGAAAATCCTGACAGCAATCCTGGATGAAATGCTTTCCGATGAAAAAAGAAAAGGCTGTCTGGTTGCTAATACCAGTGCTGAATTAGGTGGGAGAGATAATTTTATTAGGGAGAGTTTAATGGGGCATCATCAGGCGATTCATAAAAAGTTTTCAACTTATCTAAAGAAGCTAAATTGGGATTACAAAATTGATCGGGATTCATTTATTGATTTGTTGATGACTTTTGTGATGGGTATGAAGCAGGAAGTAAAATTTAATCATGATCGAGAGCGCTTTCAAAATTCTATCACTCACCTCTTGAATATTCTAAAATAGAATCTGAGAATATCCCCTTCTTTCCTTTTCTCACTTCCCCACAAACTGTGGATTACTTCTCCTTCAATTAATTGTTGAATATTGTATCTTGACGGCCTTATGTCTCAGGTGGAAGCCACATATAGAATCAATTTGCCGGAGTTTGAAGGCCCCTTCGACCTTCTGCTATTTTTCATCGAAAGAGATGAAATTGATATCTATGACATTCCTATCTCCAGAGTAACTGAAGACTTCCTCTCCTATATCCAGGAAATGGAGGCTCGCAATATTGAGTTGGCTGCAGAGTTTATTCTGGTGGCCAGCACCCTGATGCGCATCAAAGCCAAGATGCTTCTCCCCCGCCCTGTCCTCAATGAAGAAGGAGAAGTTGTAGATCCACGGGAAGAGTTGGTAAAACGATTGATCGAGTATAAACGCTACAAATCTGTACTTGAGGATATCGCCAATATGGAAAAAGAGCAACAATTGAGAGAGACTAGAGGTTTCGCAAAAGCAGAAGAAAAGTACTTTCTCAAAACTGAATATCCCGAAGAAGAATTGGTGGGAATGGATCTTTACAAATTGATGCGTGCCTTCAAAAGAATTTGGGAGAGACATCACGAACAATTGCAGAAACCCAAGCATGTAATTCGCCAATATCCTTACACTGTAACTGATATAAAAAATCGGATGCTTGAAGCAGTGATTGTAAAAGATCGCTTTGATTTTGTGTCATTTGTTATGGAAGTCGGAGACCGCATTTACGTGGTATTCAGTTTCTTAGCTATCCTCGAACTGGTACAATCCCAGAAGCTGTCTATGACCATAGGCGAAGGCTATAACAATTTTTGGTTAAGTAAAAAAGAACCAAAAGAAGCTTGATATTTCCACCCTGTATTTATTACAAAATAAAAATAGTTTGCATTGTGAAATATTAATCCCTACTATTGTAATGTCTTTAGGCATTACGCCAGATACAGAAGCTAGGGGTTAGGGTTGACTCTCCCAAATTGGGATTGAGTCCCCTAATTTTTCTCAAGAAGCAATCTAATTAACCCACTTTGATGCCTTCTCGGATTTATATCTGAGGAGGCATTTTCCTTTGGGTTTAAAGGCTAAACAAACTGTGTCATCACGAGCCCAGTCGAGGGACCTGAATTTAATGAAGAACAAGGAACAAGGAATTAAGAATGTAGATGTCTAATTTGAGAGAACGGGCAAGTAGTACTTGCTGAAAACCTCCTTCTCACTTTTTCATTCCTTGTTTTTACTTCTCTTAGGGCCCTTCGCAAGATAAATGTGACAGGCTACTTAGAACCAAATAGTCTGTCATCCCAGAATCTATCAGATATCCGGGATCACTAGCTTATTCATTGAGCTTGCAAGAGATCCCGGCTCTTGGCTTAAGACCAGGATGACAACTTTGGAAAAGCTGATATAATTGCAGCCCAGCAATTGAACGCTAATTTTTAATCCATTTAAACCTTTCCCTACTCCCCTACGTCTTTAAAATGCAGCTAAACAATAGCTTTAATAAAAATCACATCAACATGCTTTACGGTGCAATAGTAGGAATCCTCGCAGGCTGGCTCAGCGGCCAAATCATGAAAGGAAGAGGGCACGGACTAATTGGAAATCTGATCCTCGGTTTAATAGGTGGGATGTTTGGTAGCTGGATGATTGGGAAACTGGGTTTCTTTGCCGGTTCAGGATTGATTCCATCGGTAATGACAGCCACCTTTGGTGCAATAGCCCTCATTTGGCTTGCCAGATTGATTGGCGGCAAATCCAAATAACTTAGGTCCAATAAAAAATCCGGTCGATATAATCAACCGGATTCAGCTATTCCAATTCTTTCTTAGCAATGAAGAGCATTGAGTTTCTACAAATTCAAGCTAGACATGCGTGCAAGGCCATTTTCTTTTTTCTTAAGGACTGAAGACTTCTCTTTTCCTGAATATATATTGATGCGATTCAGGTTCTGACTGTCCTTCCAATCCGGTATCAACAGCAATCGTAAGCAATTTCCATCCCTGTTTTTCCAGGAGATTCAAGGCTTTCACATAGTTTGCTATTTTGATGGGTTCTCCGTTTTCATCTAGTAAGCCCCCACAGCTTTTAACAAATTTCACACGATTCATTATTCCGTTGACATTCATACAATCCTGTCCTTGATTCACTACGATGTAAAAGCTTCTGTCCCTTGAGCCGAAGTTTGCTCGCAAGAAAGAAACAGCAATCAAGTCCTGATCTAGATTTGAAAGGGCAACACCCTCAGTTGTAAAAAAGTCTTCTTGAGCCTGGCTCTGAAAAGAAGACATAAAAAGTAAAAAAGAAAGGATTAAGCTGATTTTTTTCATAGGTAATAATTTGTAAATGAGTTTCTGAAACCCACTCAATACCTAAAAAACACCAAACTTGGAAGGCCTAATTATTCAGCGTGTAACCTTTGTTTGCAGGCGTGTATATGGAATATTTTCCAGGAAGAGATTTGTACTAACGACAAGAAAAGCTAAACCCTAAAACAGCTAGCCTAAGCGATTTGAGGAGAGCGAAATGAATCGCCTTATTTTATCAATCGGAAGGTAAGATTAATGCGTGGCTGTACTTCTTTAGCGGTACGAGAAATCTGATGTTTCCAAAAATGCTGCGTACTTCCTGCCATAATGAGCAAACTCCCATTATCGAGATCAAATCTGAGGGGTTCGATCTCTTTTTTTTGCTTATGCTTTAGGTGAAAGCGACGGATTTGTCCCAAACTCAAAGAGGCAATCACAGGATTCTTTCCCAATTCCTTTTCATCATCGCTGTGCCATCCCATGCTATCCTTGCCATCTCTGTAGAGGTTTAAGAGGACACTATTATAATTTGCGGAAAATACTTCTTCAATCCTTTCCTTTATCGCTCTGAGGGGAGCTGTCCAGGATCTGGCTTTCATTTCCAGACCAGAATAGGTATAGCTTATACCTTCATCTCCATACCAGGCATGTTTACGAGGTTGCAGGACTTTTTTCCCAAACATCATGATTTCGTCTTGTTCCCAATGAATCTCATTTAACAAATGCATAAAGAGCTTTTCACTTTCCTCAACAGAAAGAAAAATGGGATCATACAAAACTTCAGCATCCACGATGGGGATTTCCTGCAACATAAACGCAAATCAAATTTCAATCAGAAAGCTATTAAGGGAACTGTCCTCTTCCAAAGAAATCCCAGCCAGACTGTCATTGGTAAAACCAGAAGGGCTGCTTTGAGTTCGATTGACCGGAGAAGTAGCTCCCCAGGTATAGAAGGCAAAAGCCATAAAGAAAGCAGCGGCAGCGGCTTGCCAGGCTGGAATTTGAAAGCGAGCAAATTTCTTGATCAGAGAATTTCTTTTCTTTTTCCCTTGCTCAAAAATCTGAGAGGCAACTGCAGGCTTCATCTTCAATTCCGGAGGCAGAACTGATAAGCTTTCTGAGATACTGAGATGCAATTCCCTCTGATGGAGGTAATCTTTCTCGCTCATAAATTGCAGGACTTCTTTTTTCTCCTGCTCGCTCAATTGGGCGAAGTCTTTTTCTTCGATCAGCGCCCAAATATCACTTTCAGAAAATATATGTTTCATCCTTTTAGGTATTAAATCTTAAGAACGATAAATGGCGAGTTTATTTGCCAGTTTTTGTAAACCATAGTACAAGCGCGATTTCACCGTACCTTCTGCACATCGACAGATCTGGCCTATTTCTTTGAGAGACAGACCTTCCTGATACTTGAGTATGAAGGCATTTTTTTGATCGGGTGAAAGTAGATCCAATGCTTTGATCAATTCCTGATTAAAAGCTTTGACATCCAATTGCTTTTCCAGATCAGGATCAAAACTACCTGGATGCAGGCTTTGTTCCTGGTCATAGAGATCACGAACCTTCCATTTGCGGTATTCATTTTTTACCATATTGGAAGCCAGGGTATAGAACCAGGTCGAGAATTTGAGTTTGGGATTGAATGCATCCGCTTTCTCGATGAGTTTTAAAAATAGGTCCTGTACAAAGTCCTGGGCGATCTCGGGATTTTGTTTGAGCATGCGATAAAAGTAGCGCAGCATCTTGTTCGAATAGCGATTGTAGATTTCCGTAAAAGCAGCCTCATCGAGTGCAGCAATGCGCCCGATGAGAATTTCATCCGGGATTTGCAGCCCGTTTTTGATATTTCTCTGCTGAATCTCTTTCACTATCTGGATAGCCATTTTTTGACTTCCTCTGTTCTCCCGCACCTTTCTGCTACTTGCAGGAGTCGATCTTTATTGATTTTTGCCTTTCCTTTCTCTCCCTTCTCTTCATAATGCTTTTGCAATCGCATGAGGGGAGCTAAATATGTTCCCATGTGGTAGCGTACCGTCGATTCAGGGGAAAGATAGGAGAAGATATCCTCAATATGATTCATTCGAAACTTATTCTCCACATTATCGGCCAGCACACGGATATTATCAAACCTTTTCTCGCTGTATTTTGAGGTCAGTCCCACCATATACAAATCCGATTTGATGGACTCATATAGGCTTTCTTTTAAAGTCAGAACGATATGTACCGGGATATTTTCTGCAGACAGGAATTTAACCATAGAAGGTACATCTACTTTTACCTGCTCAGCTTTACTTTTAGAAATGCCTAGCTGCTCCATAAGTTTGGCGCGATACTTTGGCAGATTAGCTAAAGAAGCATTGATAACCGTAACATCCGGTCTTACTCCCAAAGCGTCCTGCAGAAGCCATAAAGGCATGGTATCATTATCGCCATGGGTAATAACTACTGCATTGCGATCCAGGCTCATCAAGACATTGTAATTGATGGCTAGCAAATGAGGAGAAAGCTCATTGCTTTGGTACCATTTGAGGTTGAATTCTTTACGTTTGCCCAGGTTTCTTTTGATTTCATATTGAAGGGCAAATTCTTCATTCAATTCCAGGCGACTGGGATCTGCCTCATAGGCCTTTTTGAGCATTTCTAATTTCTCATCGAAATCAGATCCATTGGTAAAGGATGAGAGGAAGTAGTATTCAAAACTATTGGGCATAGCTTTCTGAAGGTCAGTAACTACTTTCTCCATGGCTGCTTGTGGCCAGGGACCTCCTGAAACCTGTCCTCCTGCTCTAGTAGCCCAGTAGTAATTCATCCAGGCATCTCCATTTTTGGGATTCTTTTCGACCACTTTTTTCCATGCCTGTATTTGTTCCTGGTACCATTCAGGCTTTTTCATCTCTTTGGTGATCCGGTACACCTTCTGAGGCGTTTGTGCCTGTAGTCCAAAAGAAAAGAGGAGAAAGATGGGAAGGAATTTATACATCTTGAACGTATTTTTTGATATAGGTGAATATAGCTTGAATCCGAATTCAAGTGTACATACACCTTTGTGATTCAAAGGTTCAATTCCTCCAGTATTTTTTCGATCTGAATAAAGGCGGTGTTTGCTTTCATCGCCTACAGATTCTGCCGGCTTTTGCCCAATCCTGTCCTGAGCGTATGGGATCTAAGCCCAAACGTGCGAGCTAAATCTAAATCGCATCAAAAACCTGGACCTTGGTCCACATATCTTTGCAGCTATCAATGAAGACCTGATGAACTTCGTCTGTAGTCTGGTAGATGTCGTGCTTTTCTTTGGTTTCGAAAAAGACAAGCAAAGAGAAATCGAAGGAATCTTCTACGACCTCCCGATCTGATTTAGCGGCCAGGCCCACATGAGCTTCTTTAACCATAGGACTTTTGATGAGGGCATCCAGACTAGCTTTAAATGCTGCGTGATCAGCTCCTTCTTTTAACCAGAAAAATACGTGATGGATAAACATACTAATGAGTATTTATGAATTTTGATTTTAGGTAAATATTGCAGCATAAAGCCCGTCTACAATCCAGTTTCCTAAAGGGAAATAAGTGGAAAAGAAGAGGGTCATTGCCAGGGTGAAATTTCTAGGACTGAAAATCTTGTCCAGAATATTGTCTTCATAAGCGATTGAAGACTTGATCGAATAGCCGCCCAATTCCAGTATGCCCATAAAAAAGAGACCATAAAAATATTGCTCATACCAGGGCAATGGACTCAAAAGAATGGATACAGGAACCATGTACAAAATGTAGCAGCTGATGATTTGCGCCTTGTATTTAAAGCGTGCGATTTTGGCAATTATCCCCACTTGATTCATGGCCACTCCCCAAATACCATAAAAAAGCACATACACCATCCACTTTTGCCAGGGAAGTTCAATTAAAGGGCTTAAAATCTCTTGCATGAATTATTCTTTCAGAAATAATAGGATCAAGGCAGGCAATAAGAGAAGATCTGCAATTAGGGCAAGGATCATGCTCAGCGCTACCAGGGCGCCAATATAAAAGGTTCCCAGAAAATTTGACAAACAAAGAACCAAAAAGCCCAAAGATAAAATGACTGAAGTCAGGATAATAGCCCTGCCGGTATGGATATAGGTGTTTTTGACAGACTCCAAAACACCATTTTCTTTTCTTTCCAATCGATAATGACTTAGAAAATGAATGCTATCATCCACACTGATACCCAATGCAATTAAAAATATAATCGCAGTAGATATTTTTATACTGATCCCAAAGATTGCCATGATGGCGGCCAGACATAGTAGGGGAAGAATATTGGGTAAAAGGGCTATAAGCACAACTTTAGCCGAACGTAATACCAATCCCATAAAAAGACTGATGCCCAAAATAGCCAATGTCAATCCACTTAAGATATCCATGGCCAGGAATTCGGTATTGAGTTCCAACAAATGTGAGGTGCCGGTAAATCGATATTCACATTTTCTTTCTGGAAGTTCTTCTTCCAGAAAGCGATGGAAGTCGGCATTCATCTGATATACCTTTCTGCTGCCCAAATCCGGTAAAAATCCCATAATGCGACCTTCGCTATAGTCTGAACTGAACAAGATGCGATCACTATTTGCTTTGAATTCCTCTTCAATATTTTGGCTTAGCAAAAATTGGAGGGTATTGCTATCCGGGATTTGATAAGCGGAACTTCTGCCTGAGTTAAATACCTGATTGGCACTTTTTATAAAACTTAGTGGAGAATTGATATTCTGAAGTTTATACTCATTTTCTAAATAGGCCTCTACCCTATCCAGCTCTGCTAATACCTGAGGCGAAAAAATATGTTCACTGCTATCTCGAAGTTTTACAGAAATTTCCTGCGGCCTGCTCCCTCCATAGCTATCGCTAATGAAAGAGAAATCCTGTACCAGGGGATGCTCTTTTCTCAAATCTGTGAGAAGAAAAATATTGACTTCTAAATATGTAGTGAGAAAAGCGAAGAGGAGTAAGAGTCCCATTGAGGCGAGTACGATTCTTTTTGCATGTTCCTGGGTGAAATGAAATAAGCGGACTAAAAAATCATGCAGCCTTTGTTTGACAGAGGTATTGCTAAATCGAATCTGTGGAAAAAATTGAATGAGTGCAGGAATGATGGCATAGGTCATAATCAGGGCGAGGAAGACCCCCAGACTGGCAAACAATCCCAATTCATGTAAAAGAAAAAAACGAGTACTCAGCAAGCTCAAAAATCCCAGAATGGTAGTGATACTGGTGAGCAGGGTTGCAATCCCGACTTTCCGGATGGCTTCTTTGAGGGCTTTCTGGCTCTCCCATCCATTTTTTCTCAGGCTGATATAATGAGAAAGCAAATGAATTACATCCGAAACCCCAATCACCAAAAGCATACTGGGAATGATATTGGAAACCAGACTCAGCGGCCGATCGAGTAAAACCATAGTCGCTATGGTCCAAAGAACAGCCAGTCCAACAACGATAAGCGGAAGAATGAGTGCTGGCAGGCTTCTGAACATGATAAAGAGCACCAGCATAATGACCAGTACAGAAGCTATAATAAAGATGCCTATCTCTTTTTGAATGGTATTTGCGAAAGTGCTTTGCCCGATACATTTCCCGGATAAATAATAGTTACCCACTTCAAAGCCTGAAAGAATTTCTCTGAGATCCCTGTTTAGGCTCTTACATTCATCTGCATCTGCAAATGCCTTATTACTAAGGTAGATAAGAACGGAACTTCCGTCCGGAGCGATGAGATATCCGGGTAAAACAGGATGCTGCATGAGTTTGAGACTATCTTGGTCCATCTTACTCGCATCCTTTGGATGGATAAACGGGATTTTTCTTGCTCTCCGAAATCCTGGGATGAATTTGTAATCATAGATATTGCTGAGTGAATAAGCTTTTTCAATCAAGGGATGACTTTCTAAAGAATCAGTCAGTTGTTGGAGGTTTTGTAGAAAGGATTGATTGAAAATTCCGGAGCTGGGCTTTATAGCAATCAGGATGAAATCATTGTCACTGCCAAAAATTTCTCTATAGCTATCAAAGTAGGCGGTTTCTTCACTGCCAATCGGGAAGAAGTTTTCTATATCGTAATCAAATGTGAGTTTGGGAATCTGAAAGGCCATAAAGACAGTACCCATCAGAATGAGCAGGAGAACAAGTAGGCTCTGTCTTTTAGGTATCATAAAGGCGTATCCACATAGGCAAAGGCTCCCCAATGACCATGATGACTGATAGAAAGCTCGATTTGGCTTTCTTTTCCTGAAATATAAAGGCCAGGAATGGAATTTTTCTTTCTAATCTCAAGAATTCTATTGTCGAAAGAAGAATTCTTGGAGAAATGTTCCAGGATAATTTTTTTTGTCTGGAAAGATTGTGAACGAAGGTCTGTTTCTGATAAGGGAAAAGAATAGGTCTTTGCTTGATGAAGATCTGATTGTTTAAAGACAGCAATTGCTTGAATAAAAGTAGCTGTGCTTTTAAGCTCTGCAAACAGCTCCCCATAGGGAGAATTTACCTTATAATATATCGAATCGTAATATTTGATTTCCCTTAAATAATTGATAGTAAATATTTTAGGTATAAATCTGTGCTGGTGATCAATATTGCATACCAATTTGTATGCTGCTTCTTTTATCGCCCAGGAAATCAGAAATGCTATAAAGGGCTTTTCCTGCGCTTTCACCCATACTAATTCCTCCTCTACTAATACTTTCTGCCAATAACGTTCTTCTTTCCATCGACTGGGATGATCTTGATAATTCAGGTCTATGATGTCCGTGCCGATCATTTGGCCAGCTGCGCTTGAATTACCTCGATGGATTTCCCAACGGTCAACATCTGTTCTGCATCATCATCGCTGATCTCTATGTTAAATTCGTCCTCCAGATCGAGAATGATATCTACCAGGTGCATAGAGTTTATTTTTAGATCATTGATCAGGTCTGTGTCAGAGGTGATATTTTCGAGATCAATGCCTTCCTCAAGATAGGCCTTCATGATCTTCTTGAGTTTTTCTGTTATTTCTTCGGGCTTCATATTAGCTAATGTCTTTAGGTTCTATCCTTGAAATCGCTTGAAAATAATGCAACTATTCACATCTCCAAAGCCAAAACTGCTACTGGCCACTGTATCGACCTGGATGTTTTCTGTCTTGGAAGGAATAGATGTTTTTGGAACAACTGCCTCTACTTCCGGATGTAGATCCTCACAGTTTAGGCTTTTATGGACGAAAGTTTTATGTATCTGTAATACTGCGGCGACTGCTTCTATTGCTCCGGATGCACTCAGGCAGTGGCCTGTCATGGATTTGAGGGCTTGTATTTTAGGGAAGTTATCTCGTTTGATTTTGAGAGCATTTACCCAAAGTTCAACTTCGCGAGGGTCAAAGATGGTAGAGGTAAGATGGCCTGAAATGAGATCAATGTCCTTGCTCAATATTTCTGCATCTGCAATTGCTCCATGAATGCATCGTAACACTCCTTCTGGATTTGGGGCCGTCATAGAGCCTTTATTTCTTTGGCCTCCGGAATTGGTAAAACCTCCGAGGACTTCAGCATAAATGTGAGCGTTTCTTCTCAAAGCAGAACTCAATTCTTCCAAAACCAAAGCTGCTCCCCCACCTCCGGGTACAAAACCAGAGGCAGATGCGCTCATAGGTCGAGAAGCTTCTAGAGGAGAATCATTATGCTTACGGGTAAGGACCCGCATAGCGTCAAAACCTCCCCAAACATGAACGCTACTACTATCACATGCGCCACAAAGCATACGCTTGGCCTTGCCCATTCTGATTCGCTCCATACCCATAATCAGCGCCTCGGTTCCTGTAGCACAGGCTGAGGCATTGCTGCTTACCTGATTTCCCAGTCCCAGCATTCCTCCCAGATGTGCACTAATCCCACTCGACATGGTTTGCGGAACGGTGGTACTCCCCAGTCTTTTTACTTTGCCTTCATCTATTTGATAGGTTGATTCGCGGATTACGTCTGCTCCAGCCAAGCCTTGCCCCATAATACATCCACTATCCCAATCCGGCTCTTCATTTTTTCCATAGGGAAGTTTTGCATCTTTCCAGGCATCTATGGCAGAGATCAATCCATATATCAGGCCGTCTGCACTTAGTCTTTTTTGTTGCAGGGGAGTAAAGTATTGATTGAGTAAATCTTCGCTGATTTCCGGTTCGGCGCCGACCTGACAGGAGAAACCCAATTTCTCCATTTTTTCCATCTTTCTGATTCCGGATTTCCCCGCACGTAAGGCTTCTTCAAAATCACCCAGGCCAATACCATTCGGTGATACCACTCCCATACCCGTTATAACTATGCGTTTGTGTTGCATTGACTCTTTCTGTTTTCCTATAAAAACCTATTCCTGATACTCATCCCACTCAGGATTCCTTTACAAACCGTCTCACCTTGCTCATTGTTCATAGATACTTTGCATTTTAGTTTACCCAGTCGAAAATATATTTTCTCGGAATGGACAACTACTTTTTCACCAGGTAAGACTTGCTTATAAAATTCAACTTCTGACGAAGTAAAGGCAAAGGGTATATGCTCTTTTGTCTGGTATGCGCCAGAAAGAAAAATTCCCAGGCTTACCAATCCGATTTGTGCCATACATTCGATAAGGATAACGCCGGGCGTAATGGGATTATCGGGAAAGTGTCCCTCATAGAAGGGCATACTTTCCTGAAAGGTAAAACTGCCTTTTGCTCCTTTTTCATCTACTGACTCCAACTCATCTACGAATAGAAAGGGCTCCTTATAGGGCAGCAAAGTTCTGATTTCTTCTGCAAGCTCCATAGAATTAGGCATTCTTTTCTCCACCATCAACCGGAATCACCGCTCCATTAATCCAGGCTGCTTCATCTGTGCATAGGAGATAAAGTGCATTGGCTACATCGGCTGGAAGTGTGAGTCTCTGGAAAGGGTTACGAACAGCTGCATTGAGTTTTAGAATATCACTGCTGGGAATCATGCGAAGTGAGGGAGTATCTGTAATACCGGGTTGCACCACATTGCATCGAATACCAAATCTCGCAAACTCCAGAGAAATTGATCTGCAGATGGCTTCCAAAGCTGATTTCGCAGCACTTACTGCGGCATAATCTCTCCATGCTTTGGTATTGCCTGCACTTGTAAGCCCTATCACACGAGCATCCGCAGCAAAGAGGGAAGCATTATGGATAAATTGAACCCATTCGTAGATGCTCAATGCCATGGCTTCTATTGTCAACTCAAAATCCTGGCGGGTCAGGACAGGTCTGTCTATATCTGCACCTTCATCTTGCAAGATCGATTGTAAATCTTTGAAAGCTTGCGAAAGTGGCGTTTGTTCCACTCCTGCTTTTTCATTCAGGCTATTCTCTTTGGTTCCCTGCGCATCGGTCATGGGTTTGAGGTTGCCTTTAGCGATCGAATGGAGGAGAAGCCTGACTCCCTCATTTTCTCCCATCTCATTTTTCAACTCCTTCAAGACCATTTCAATATTTTCAGAGCGGGTAGCATCCAAATTAAAATTCAGGACTTTTACCCCAAACTGCCGAAAGGAATCATAATGTGCTTCGATCTGAGGGAGATCTTTTTTTCTGTCTCGGTGTAGGATGCAGAGATGCATGCCTTCCTGCGCCAGTTTTTTTGCACTCGCCAATCCTATCCCACTGGATCCCCCCAATATGACGGCCCAATATCCTTTATCTATAAAGGTTCTATTTATTTCCATTCTAGTAATACTCTTTGTGCAGAGAAGCCCGGTCCAAAACTTAACATCAGACCTTTCTCTCCCACAGAGATAGGCTTTTTTAGGATTTCGTCCAAAACATAAAGTACAGTAGCACTGGACATATTTCCATATTCTCTCAATACCTTTTTAGTTGCATCGATATTTTTTCCCATTTGGCCAAAAAGACCTTCTACCATTTTCACAATCTTTTTACCTCCCGGATGGAAGATGAGGTGATCGATCTCTTGGATATTGCTATGGTTTTTTTGGAGAAAGGGGTGGATAATCTGATCGAAATTCTCTTCGATTTTCTGAGGAACCTGTGGATCAAGTACCATTTGAAAACCGGAATTCCGCACATTGTATCCCATCATTCCGATTTCATCATAGAAATGAAACATCTCAGTATCGACAATGCTGGGAGCTGCTTTATCACTCGGACCTAATATCGCGCAGGCAGCTCCATCTCCGAAAATTGCTGCGCTCACCATATTGACCATGGAGAAATCATTCCATTGGAAAGTACTCATGGGAGATTCTACAGCAATCAGGGCTACTCTTTTGTCCGGATGTGCTTTGAGGAAATTATTGGCGTAAATGAGGCCGGAAATCCCTGCTGCACATCCCATTTCCGTTACGGGTAGTCGGACCACATCTTGTCGCATCCTCAATCGATTGATCAGAAAGGCATCTACTGAAGGGATCATAAATCCTGTACAGCTGACGGTAATGATATAATCGATCTCATCGGGATTCATCTCTGCATTTTTGAGGGCTTTGACCAATACTTTCTCCGAAAGATCAATGACGGATTTTATATACAGATCATTCTTTTCCTCAAAACTCAGAGGTGCCAAAACCCGATCTGCTGGCATGATAGAATACCTGCGATCTACTTCAGCATACTTAAAGATTCGCAAGACTTTCCGTTTAAATCTCTCGTCATGTCCCTCCAGATGTTGGGACATATCTTCCAGAATCTCCTCGGTAGTCTTGCTATAAGCAGGAAGTTCAATGGCAGTTGCGAGTATTTTGGCAGAACTCATGTATGAGGTAAAATTTATAGACGTCTAAAAATATTTTTAGGTAAATCTGTTGTAAGGCTAATCAGGGAGTGAGTTTTGCAACGATTAAGTAGCGGAATGCCCATTTCCATCCGATGTATGTCACTTCAGATTGAGACTCTTTCAATAGATCTTGTAATTCCTGTTTTTTAAATCCTTTCCTTATGGAAAGCAAACCATCATGATGCGCCATTTTACTAAATCTCAAGACTTTACTCACCAACATAAACAGAATGTAGGGAAGCCAGTGTCTTTGGAGATCATTGATGATGAGGTATTGAACACCATCTGATTTCAATTGGCTGATAAGCGCTATAATTTCCTCATCTGAAAAATGATGCAGAAAGAGCGCACAAGTTACAATATCTATTCCCTGATAAGTCGTATCAGGATCAAGTATATTGACTTTTTGATAGGCAATATTACAATATGCTTTTGACATTTTGGTCGCATAGGCGAGTGTTGCCTGATTTGCATCCCATCCAAGGAAAGAAAATTCCTGTCTGGAATTCCGACTTTTTTTAGCCAAATATCTCAAGGCATCTCCCCCACCTGTTCCCAGGTCAAGTAAGTTGATTTTAGCTTGGGGAAACTTAGAGACTATTTTCTTCAGGCCTGTCCAGGTGATGTTATTTCCTCCTAACCAGACACTGATCCAGGCGAGTTGGTCGAGGGTCTTCTCCAGAAGATTTCCTTCCATTTCAAGGTCATCCATGATCTCTTGCTCTCTACTTCGGGTGGCAAACTGCGAAAAGATCATAGGCCTTGAGGATTGATTTTGATAATCATTCGGAAGAAAAATTTGGGAATGATTTGAACAGTTCCCTGACCAAAAATGGAGAGGAGTTGTTTGATTTCCGATCTCTTATAGGCTCTTTGGATTGCAGTCAAGCCATCAGTTTTAACCAATTGGTTAAAACCAAAGAGGGGTGAAAATATACGGAAAAGTAGAAAAGACCATTTGCTCCGCTCAAGTTCGCTGATGAGGATGCTGTATTTGACAGAAGTTATGTGTTTTCGTAGAAATTGGATGAGGGCCTCTTCTTCGAAATGATACATAAAATGACTACTAATCAAAATATCGCAGGTATCTAGTTCGAAGTCCTTTGCCAGTATATCAGCTTGTTTGAAGCTTAGAGAAGAAATGTCCTGACTTGCTTTCTTTGCATGTTCCAAAGCATGCATATTTCCATCAATCCCTACCAATGAGTATGTGATTCCTTTTCTTTTTAGTTTTTTTGCCAATACAGTCAATACATCTCCTCCTCCGCATCCCAGGTCAATGACTTTGATTTCTTTTAGTTGATGTTCTTCAGCTACTTTCAATACTTCCCCAATCAGGGAAGAGGTATTGCCCAGACTTTTGTTGATAAAGGCCAATTGTCTGAGCGTTTGCTCCAGCTTCTTGCCAGAAAGATTCAGATTATCCAAAGCTTCCTGTTTTTTTGATCTTTTATTGAGTGTAGGCATCGAGATAATGTCCGTGTGTTCGCTTGATGATAGCAGGAAGCAAAGGAGGCAGCAGTTTTAGACTGGAAACTGCGAATGAGGAAAGTCGGTTACTTCCCATAAATGGCTGAAAGTTGCGTCCCCAGGATAAGCGCGAGGCAAACTTGTCATTCCATTCTTTTTGATAGCTATTTTCCAATTCCGTTCGACTCAATTTCCCTTGCTTAAACAACACAATTTGCTCAGCAAGGATTTTAGCAGCGTGTATGCTCATTGCCATTCCATTTCCTGCCAGGGGAAATATCATTCCTGCTGCATCTCCACACATGAGGACGTGATTTTCCACCAAGTTCTTTTCCTCAAAATATATATTGGATATAACTATGGGCTTGTCCAGGAGTTTGCGCGATGAGTGGAATACTTCTTTTATAAAGGGATTTTTACTTAAGACCTTTGATTCCAACTCATCAATGCCTCCATATTTATTTAGGATTTCTTTTTTACTGAGATAACAAAGATTTAAGCTCCCGTCTTCCATGCGGGCCATTCCACAATATCCTCCTTCAAAATTATGGAGAGAAACCTCAGCAGCTGGATAATCATAATCGAAATACTGTTTTACTCCGATATAACTGGAACTACTTCCTAAAAAATCCCGCTTCAGCTCTTTGTCCAGGCCCGTTCTTTTACCATAGGCTCCAATGATGAGCTCTGCACGATAGCTTGATTTATCTTTGCATATGAGTTTGTGATATCCTGATTCAAATTGAATTTTTCGTACTTCTTTGCCTTCGATGAGTTTGATGCCTTCTTTTTGACCAAGTATAGCTAATTGATAATCAAGTGTATATCTGCGAATCCCAAATCCTCCAATGCTTAGTTTAGAAGTAACATACTTTCCAGTATGCGAACTTAACTTAAATTTTCTGATCCGATTTGCTCCTGATTTTTCAAGCGAAAGACCCAGACTGGACAAATAGGGCTCGACTTCGGCAGATAAATATTCTCCACAGAATTTGTGAAAGGGATATTGACGTTTTTCGATGAGCATGACCTTTAGGCCTGCCTTTCTCAAATGAATGGCACTACACCAGCCGCCTAATCCTCCTCCAATAACTATGACATCGGCCTCTTTCATATACAAAGAATCGCTTAACTGCGATTTTGTTTTTCCAGTTGATTGAGTTCTACGGCAATTTCTCCGGCTACGGCTGCATTATTTTGGACGAGTTGGATATTGGAAAAGAGACTATTTCCCTCAGTGAGTTCTTTAATTCTGTTGAGGAGGAAAGGGGTGAGTTCTTTTCCTGCGATATTTGCGGCTTCTGCTTCTTCTATCGCCTGTTCGATGACCTGATCTATTTTTCCTTTATCCATAGAGTATTCTGTGGGAATAGGATTGGCGATCAAAGCGCCATTTTTGAAGCCTAATGCCCATTGTGTATGAAGCAGATGCGCAATCTCAGCAGAGCTTTCAAGCCGAAGGGGACATTTCGATCCACTTTCTCGGGTATAAAAGGCCGGAAATTCTTCTGTCCCTACTCCAATGACAGGCACTCCATAGGTTTCCAGATATTCGAGCGTCAGGGGAATATCCAGAATTGATTTCACGCCTGCAGAAACGACTGCTACTTGTGTTTGAGCCAATTCCTGCAAATCAGCTGATATATCGAAGCTCTCCTGAGCTTTTCTATGTACGCCCCCTACTCCACCTGTGGCAAAGATTTTGATTCCGGCCAATTTTGCGCAGATCATCGTAGCAGCTACAGTAGTGGCCGCATCTTTTTTTTGGGAAATGAGGTAGGAAATATCTCTTCGGCTCGCTTTTACTACATCAGGAGCAGTAGCAAGGTACTCGAGTTCTTCTCCGGTCAATCCTACCTTTATCCTGCCTCCCAGTATAGCCATCGTAGCCGGAATGGCTCCTTTGGAACGAATGATTGCTTCAAGATTCAGGGCTGTCTTTTTGTTTTCCGGATAGGGCATGCCGTGAGCAATGATGGTTGATTCAAGTGCAACCAGGGCTTTACCTGTTGCCAGGGCATCCTTTACTTCCGGAGAAAAATCGACAAAGGAGTTCATAAGCTATAAATTGAGTAAAATCGAAAGGCGAAGCTAAATAAAATTCAGCTTCGCCTTTGATATATTTTCGTCCTGATCTTAGATCAGCTTACCTGCCTTGATCAGTTCATAAGCATCTATTTGAGCTCGAACACTGGATTTATCATTTTTGATGGAGGTATTGATCATGTCTTTATCCAGGCTAACAGCTTTCACATTATCGGCCAGTTGAAGGTCAATGATTTTGATTACCTCATTTTTCAGGTTTTTATCTTTGATAGGAAAAACAACTTCTATCCTTCTGCTTAGATTTCGTTTCATCCAATCCGCAGATCCCATATACAGGGCATCTTCTCCCTGATTGTGGAAAATAAAAACACGAGCATGTTCGAGGAATTGATCCACCAAGCGCGTGATCTTAATGTTCTCACTCAATCCGGGTATTCCAGGCCGCAAACAACAAATTCCTCTAATAATCATTGTGATTTTGACTCCGGCATTACTGGCTTCATAGAGCTTGCGGATCATTTTTTTGTCCTCAAGATTATTGAGTTTTACAAGGACCTTGGCCTTTCTGCCAGCCTTTGCATGCTCTATTTCCCGATCGATGAGCTTTTCCAAGTCCGGTCGCATATTGAATTGAGCGACGAGGAGCTGCTTGAAATTGGGCTTGGATTTCCCTCCTCCTTCCAGATGTTCAAAAACTCCTTTCAGGTCGTTAATGATTTCATCATCAGAAGAAAAGAATCCATGATCTGCATAGATCTTTGCGGTCTTTTCATTGAAGTTACCTGTACTGAGGAAAGCATAGCCTTTGGTATCCTTACCTTCTTTTCTCAAGACCAAAGCCGTTTTTGCATGTACTTTGAGTCCGGGGAAACTATAAATGATTTTTACTCCTGCCCGTTCCATTTCCTCTGCTGAGTGAAGGTTCAGAGCTTCGTCAAATCGAGCTTTTAGTTCTACGAATACAGAGACCTTCTTCCCATTTTGCGCGGCCAGGATCATGGCATTTACCACAGCAGAATTGGCAGCTACGCGATATTGAGTAGCGTGAATAGCTTCGACATTTGGGTCATTGGCGGCTTCTGTGAGGAAGCGAATGACATAGTCGTACGACTGATAAGGAAAATGAACCATGTAGTCTTTCTCCGAAATCGCATCCAACATTGAAGTTTTGGATTCCAGTTCCAGGTGTGGCAAAGGTGGATAGGCTTTTCCTTCCAATTCGGGCGCTAGTGGATTTGGAAAGCGGAAGAAATCAGAGAAGTTGTGGTACTTTCCTCCAGCCAGTAAATCCTCTTTTGCCAGGCTAAATGTATCTCTCAGATAACGCAGCAGGTTTTTAGGCATTTCGCTATCATAGAGAAAACGTGCGGGCACACCCGTTTGTCTTCTCTTAAGGCTCTTTCTGATCTTTTCTACCAAATTTCCCCCATACTCATCATCAATCAGTAAGTCTGCATTTCTGTTTTGCTTGAATGAATAAGCACCTGCAACTTCATAACCTGGAAAGATTTTATCCAGATTGAAGCGAATGATATCATCCAGAAACATATAATAACGCTTCTTTCCGATTGCTGGTAGTTCTATAAAGCGAGGGAAATAATGGGTCGGAATTTGAATTATAGCTCTTCTTGAACGCCTTTCTGTATTTCCCGTCTCTTTTTCTTCCTTTAATGCTATCCTTGAGTTGCTATACAGTTTGATGGCCAGGTACAAAGCATTTTCCCTGAGAAAATGTTTGATCCTCTTTCTCCGCAAAAGTTCTGTATGGATAAAGGGAAATACATCTTCCTCGAAGAATTTCTCTATAAATTCTTTGTGTACATCCTCTTTGGGACCATCCTGCAATAAGTAAATGTCATTTTTATTGAGGCCGGGAAGTATGTCTTGTTGGAAAATGGCTCCAAACTCTTCTTGTTGTCGATTTACCTCTGCATAAATCTGGGCCAGAAGCTTTTCGGGCTCCAGGCCAACTAAATCCAGGCTTTTCTTCTTCACGCCCAATAAACTTCTGAGAGAGGCGACCCTCACCCGAAAAAATTCATCCAGATTTGAAGAATAGATAGCGAGGAATTTGATTCGCTCGTAGAGGGGCAAACTTTTGTCAGTAGCTTCCAGTAAAACCCGATAATTAAAGGAAAGCCAGCTCAGGTCCCGATCAAAGAACTTGGAACCTTTTGCTGCAACGGTGTTTCTAGTGTCCATGCGTTATTCTGAACTAAGGGTACGTATTTCTTGAGAAAACTCTCTTTCGATTTCCTTTTTTCTCTGGGACAAATACGTTAATTCTATGGCCTTCAAGGCACCGTATCCAGCATCGTCCGCCAGATTCCAGCCTTTGGAGAAGACAGCATAGTAATACCAATATTCGGCATTTTCTGTATTGCTTTCAAGGGCTTCGGTAATTAAGGCGTTTCCAGCCTCATAATTCTTTTGCTCCTTGAAGATCTTACAAAGTTGCAAGATCGCGTCTTGATCCATGGCTTGATGTCCGTGTAGCGACGCATAATGTTCAATCGCTTTTACAGTATCCTTTTTAGCAAGGGCCAACTCTCCCGAAAATCGTAATTTTTCTGTTTCCAACACAACATTCGGCTCAATCTTTTGAAATAATTTTTCAGCCCGGGACATCTGTCCTTGTTTCAAATAGGCTCTTGCCAGTTCTAACTGTAAGGGAATATCTTCTGCTTTTCCCGTTTCTGTTAGTCCGTATTGAAGATTGCTGATAGCTAGTGAGTCACTGTATTTATTATAGATTTTTCCAAGTTCCAGATAGGGAGCTGTCGATGAACTATCTTGTTCTATGGCCTTTCTGAAGGCATTGAGTGCTGTGATGTATTGATTGAGGCTATCCGAATACATACCCAAGAGTATGTTGTCGTTAAAACTCAAGGCATCCAAATTGACCATTTTTGAGACGAAGACGTCATTTTGGACATAGGGCAAAAGTAGCATGGCTCGCTCTTTGGCTATTTCGTCATAGAGTTCTTCCTGGCTTACACTCAATAAAGAAAGATGTGCATTGGCACTATCTGGCTGGCCGAGTTCAATTTCCATTTGAGCTGCATGCAAAAGGGCTTTTCCATTACCTGCTGCTCCCGATTTATTGAAATACTTCAAGGCCATTTCCGGGATTCCCTTTTGGTAGAAACCCAGAGCCATGAGATAATTTGCATCAGCTGCATAGGATTCGTAGGCTTCGTCGATGAAGTCCGTCCGTGTCATGGCATATTTGATAGAGTCCTGGTAAAACAGGCGCATGCCATCGAGCAGCAGGATATCCGGAGACTGCATTTCGCTTTCCTCCAAAAGAGATCGAATCTCTAGGGTATTGAAGGTGTCGACAGACTTTTGCAGGCCCGTCAGTATTTGATTGTAGCGAAAGAAAAGGTCATCCTCCGAATCGGCAGGAAGAGTTTCAAAATATAGTTCAGGATGTTTGAGTTGTAGAAAGAGTTGATTGCTTCTACTTGCCTGGCTTTTACCCGACTCATTTGCGAAGCGCATAAATTCTTGCGATTCTGTTAGGAAGCCCTGATCCAGATATAATAAGGAGAGATTGCTATAAATAGGTGAATTAGCAGGATCGGCCAGTAATGCTTTTTTGAAATGTACAATGGCTGAATCTACTTCTCCCGCTTTCAAAAATATGAGTCCCAGATTGTTTTCTACGAAAGGACTTACTTCTCTAGCTGTTGACAATACTTTACGTGCATCCTCTGGCTGATTGTTTAAGGCCAGCAAAGCCGCAGCATTGATGCGTGCATAAGGAAATTCGATCAGCCGGCTGGCATCCTGGTAGTGCCTGACTGCATCTGCGACTTTATAAGGATTGGCAACCAAAATAGAAGCCAGATTATAATTGGCTTTGGGACTAATCCCACTATTTCCCCTGGCAAGATTATATGCAGTTGTAGCTCTATCTGCATCTCCATTTATCAAAGCCTGATCTCCGGCCTGATTGTAATAACTGTGTTGGAAGAGATTCCAGCTTTTCCAATTTTCATATCCTCCTGCAGTAATGATTGAAACGATTCCGGCAGTCCAGATGATCCAGAATTCAAATCTCCCTCTTCCATTAGCCATCAGATAATAAAGATTGACCTTGCCTTTGAGAAGGGGAAGATGATTGGCAAAAACAAAAATCGTATGGAGGATACCCATACTGAGAAAAAAGATTACAGCAGCTCTTTCCAGGGTGAAATTTATGAGAGGATCTCCCATAGAATACTGATAAGCCATGAAACTCATGACAATCAACGCCCAGCTCAAAAGGATGAAACTGAAGTTGGATTGGGTACCAAAAATTTCTTTCACCTGATGATAATGGTTCTGAGAAGTAAATACCATCAGGATAGCTGAAAGAACAATCAAATAGATAGGTCGGAATCCCAATTCATAATCAGAAAGGAACCCAAAATTTACATATTCAAAGAGCCAGAGGAATTCGACTATCAAGAGGATGATACAGAAGCTCAGGATCAATCTATAATCCAAACGAGCACTTTTTATAGGTCTGTTAGTCGCAGCGGCGAACAGTATTTTTGTAGGCTCTTTTCCCAAAAAGAAAAAGAAGAGCAAAGCCAGGGCAACATTGTAGGTATATCCATTTACTGCGACCTGATGCAAGGCTTGCCAATTCCCTTCGCCGAACGGCAAGGCAAAAAGTATGAGATTCCATGCGAGAAACATGAATAACCTCAAGGGCCTTTTCCATTTTAGTATATCCATCTGAAAACAGAGCGCAAGAATAATGGGAGGAATCGCCAGCAAGAACTTGAGCGTTCTGGCTATGAAATCCAGATTCCCTACTGCACTCAGCAGGCTTTCATCCGAAATGATATAGCTAAAGACATCTGAACTAAAGAGGAAAAGAGCATAGAGAATATAGAACAAATACGCCCATCGAGATTTTATTTCAGATGCAGTTGCAAGGAAAACAGACCAGGCCAGAATTTGGAGCAGTGTAAATGCATAAACAATTCCTGCTTTGGGGAGAATAGGTCCGGCAGAAAAACTCACCCAGCTTCTGTAGGCATTGAGGGAAAGGTCGAATGAACGATAGTTATGTTCAACTTCCTGTATCAGGACTTTGTCTACCTCATTTTCTGCCAATTCAAGTACTTCCAATGAGAAGAACTCCGGCCATACCGAACCTGCCAGAGTCCATAAACCGGCTCCGACTAAGCAAGTAAATAAGATCAGGAAAAGGCCTTTCTGGAATTTCTCAAACAGCACATAAAAATAATGCAGTGGAAGGAAAGGCAATTTCTTCAAATCCATGTATCAGCTATTTCGAACTTACTTTTTTAGCACTTTCGGCACGTGGAAATGGGCATCATCACTTGCCGGTGCATTTTTGAGTACGAGCTTTTGAGGAAGGGGTTCTGTTGCTTCGTCCGGGATCAGTCGATTTACCTCATCCGTCATGTGAATGAGGGGCTCAACACCCGTCGTATCCAGCTCTTGCAGTTTGGCGACAAAATCCAGCATGCGCTGAAAACCTTCTTTGGTTTTTTCACGCTCTTCCGGCTTGAAACTAAGCATGCTCAAAGCCTCAATTCGATCCAGCAATTCATCTGTAATCTGCATAGCGCGAAGGTACGCAATAATTTGTAAACGGGAGGGTGGATGCTTTTTCCTTTATGGCTTAGCCAAAATAAATCTAAAACAAACTGTCATCCCAGAATTTTTACGATGGAATGGAAAAAATATCCGGGATCCCTGGCAGCTGCAAAAGATTCCGGATAAATTTTGTTCGCTTGCTCCCAAAGTTTTCCGGGATAACAGACTGAGCTTTTATTCAATCCTTATAAGCCTCTAGTATCACTTTCCTCAATTCTGTCTTTTCTTCCTCCGAAATAAAGGCATGCTGAATGGCCTCCAGATTGCATTTCAGGAAATGCGCTTTTTCCCATCCAAATATCTTTTCCAGGGTTTGATATTCATCCGCAAGGCTAACATTGGAAATGGTCCTCGCATCCGTATTGATGCTCATGGATACTCCGGCTTCGTAGATCTTATTGCAGCTATGGTCCTGAATTCTTTGAAAAACATGGGTTTGCACATTGCTGGTAGGACAAACTTCCAGATGGATGTTGTTTGCTTTTAGATGGGCTAAAAGTTTGTCATCCTCGGCACTTCTTACGCCATGCCCAATTCTTTTGGGTTGAAAATTCTCCAAAGTTTCCCATACACTATCCGCTCCTTTAGCTTCTCCTGCATGAGCTGTACACGGGATTCCCTTTTCATTGGCATACCGAAATGCCTGAATATGATTATCGATGGGGAAACCCGCTTCATCTGCAGCAATGTCAAAGCCCAGGATTTTAGTTCCCTGAAATCTTTCCACCAGCTGAACGGTCTTCATACTTTCTTCCTCTGAATAATGTCTCAAAGTACAGAGGATAATTCCTGCTCTTACTCCTGTTTTTTGTATGCCTTCCTCAGCGGCATCATGTACGATTTGAACTACTTCCTCTGCTTTCAGTCCTTGCTGGGTATGGAGCAAAGGAGCGAATCGAATCTCAGCATAAATTACCTTGTCTGCTTTTAGCTGGTCAAACAGGTCCAGAGTAACCCATCGCAATTGCTCTTCTGTTTGCATAAGCTCCACTCCGCTAATGGCTCGACTGATATAAGCGGCCAAATCCGTGCATTTAGGAGGAGCGATGAAAGAGGATTTATATTCCTCATAAGTCGTCCCTGGACGGAATTTCTTTACGATCTCATAACTTAAGGAGCAATCCAGGTGCAGATGTAATTCGACTTTGGGTAATTGAGTATAGTCCATGATTATTCTGTTAAAGAGCTATACAGAAATTCCAGAAATTTTTCTCGGGAAGCTTCCAGAACTACCTTCATATTCATCGGCCTTCCAGTAGAATCTGAATGATCGACTACGGTCTGGCCGCGAGTACTCCCTTCATGACAAATGACTTCGACATTATGTGTTTCGATGCGGGTGGCTACTGTTGGATCAAGTGCAACTGCCATAGCGATCGGGTCAGGAAGGTCAAAACCCGCAAGTTTGCTTACGTTTTTTGAAAACTCTACCAGTGTCTTTTGTATGTCTACAGTAAAGTGGGCGTATTTGGTACCTATGCTTCTGAGTTTTGCGGATTCATCATCATCAAAGGTGGCGTATTTCCGCGAAATGTCCCAGCCTACCATTTGCATATTCATACCGGAATCGTAGACAATTTTCGCTGCTTCCGGATCAACCCAAATATTGAATTCGGAAACAGGAGTGATATTACCTACACCCTCCCCTATTCCTCCCATGATGGTGCATTTTTTTACTTTGGCTACAATGGATGGGTCTTTCAAAATGGCGAGGGCAATATTGCTAAGAGGACCTAGGGTTACCAATTCCAATTCTCCCTCAAACTTGTGAATCGTATCGATGATTACATCTATGGCATTTCCTTCATCTTCTTTTCGACCCTGCAAATCCAAACCTATATCTCCCATTCCATCTTTCCCATGGACAAATTGGGCAGTCTCAAGTTCTCGCATCATCGGCTTGGCAGCCCCTCGATAAAGGGGTACTTTCACACCACATAAATCACAGGTATAGAGGGCATTCTGCAAGCCCATCTCAATGGGAACATTACCCGCCACCAGAGTAATAGCTTCCACTTTTACCTTTGGATTTCTTAAGGCCATGATGAGGGCAATGGCATCATCGGAGGCAGTATCTGTATCTATTAAAATGTGTCGCATTTTTTCGAAAATGTTTTTGAATGAACACCGACAATATAATAGCTTGTCAAGGTCATTTGTCCCAAAGCTAGTTCTTAATGATTAAAACAAATCAACAGCTTCTTGAATTCTTCGAAAAATGGAGGGAAAAGCATCCGGAAGCAAGAGATATTCTGCTACAGCGGTTTAAAGCAAATGAAAATCTTCTTTGGCAAGGAGATGATTCCGCTGATTTGTTCCTGGTGATTGAAGGTATAGCCAAATGTTTTATTCGGGAAGAAAATGGGAGAGAGTATGTATTGGAATTTCTGGGCAAAGGAGAAATAATCGGAGAGGTGGAAGCGGTACTTGGTTCAGAAAATCTGAGCAACATTTTATCACTTACTTCTTTAGAGGTATTTAGAATAAAGCGAAGATTTTTTGATCGCCTGTTAAAAGAGGATTCAGATTTCAATCAACTGATCCTTAGAGAATTTGCCTATCGATTGAGGAATACGGCAAGAAGGGCTTCTTATCAACAAATTTTCCCCGCCGAATACAAAGTCCTCAAATTTCTTTTGCTGTGGGAGAATGAAGAAGCAGGGCTCAGTAAATCAGATTTGGCTGATTATTTGGCCTTGCCGATCAGGAGTTTAAATCGGGTCTTAAAGGATTTGAAAGAGAAAGCCCTCATTGAAAGCAAGGGAAATCAGATAAATATCCTGTCAAAAGGAGGGATTGAAAACTTGATGTCCCATTATTTTTGAGTATCATTATTTCGCAAAATTTTACTCTCTATGAAAACTCCTGCTCTTGTCCTTACTCAAGGATATTATATGACCGACAATGCCAAAACGGCTCATGGTTTGGTCCGCGGAACAGATCGATTTGAAATAAAGGCTCTTATTGATCATCAGCATGCAACTGCTGATGCCGGAGAACTACTGGACGGAAGAAAACGGAACATTCCCATTTTATCCCAACTGGAAGAAGCTTTGGAAATATTTCCTGAGGTTCAGTATTTAATCATAGGGGTTGCAACAGTTGGAGGTGTATTACCGGATGAAATGTTGCCCATCATTGAAGAGGCTTTGGGGAAAGGAATTTCGATTGTAAATGGCTTGCATGATTATTTGAACGACCGAGAGCAGCTAAGAAAACTTGCTTTTGAGCATGGGGCCGAGCTATTAGATATTCGCCGACCGAAAAAACCTACAGACCTTCATTTCTGGACAGGAGAAATCTTCAAAGTGGACGTGCCTATCATCGCTGTCATGGGAATGGATTGTGCTTTGGGGAAAAGGACAACTTGTCGTATGATTATGGAGGCTGGTCAGAAAGCGGGTATCAATATTCAGATGATTTATACAGGACAGACGGGTTGGCTTCAGGGAGGAAAGTACGGCTTCATCCTCGACTCTACCCTCAATGATTTTGTCTCAGGCGAATTGGAACATGCCATCCTTTCTTGCTGGAAAGAAAGCAATCCGGATATAATATTGATTGAAGGGCAGTCAGCCCTTCGAAATCCCAGTGGTCCTTGCGGGCTCGAATTTCTTATTTCTGGTATGGCAAAGCAGGTGATCCTGGTACATGCACCCAAAAGAAAATATTATGAAGACGAAGTGCATTGGGGAGAAATTCCTACGCTAGCATCTGAAAAAGAGATCCTGGAGAAATTTGACAGCAATCTGATTGGCCTTGCACTCAACACCCATGATTGTACGGAATCAGAAGCCAGAAACTTTCAACAGCAATACAAAGAAGAATTAGAAATACCTGTTTTACTCCCGATCATAGAAGGAGTTGAGGATATTTTACCTACTCTCAAGCAACTTATAGCAAGATGAAAAATTATGATTTTCTCATAGTTGGAGCGGGCATATTCGGAATAAGTGCTGCTCTGGAACTTCGAAAGACCGGTTTTAGTGTCTGCGTATTAAACCCAACGGAGGGACCTGATCCTTTAGCTGCTGGAACAGATATTAGTAAAGTAATTCGCATGGAATATGGTTCAGATGAGGAATACCTGGATATGACCCGGGAAAGCATGCAGATCTGGAGAGAATGGAATGAGCTTTTTGAGGAAATCTTTTACCATGAAGGCCATTATATTCTGCTCAGTGCACAAGCTTTGGATACAGAAGAGGATACTTACGAAAAAATCAGCTATCAGCATGTGAGTAAACGTGGGATTCCACTGGAGAGGATTGGCTATGAAGAATTCAAATCTCGTTTCCCAGCTTACAATCCGAAAGCTTTTGTGGAGGGTTCTTTTAATAAAGAAGGAGGATATGTTGAGTCTGGAAGAATTGTTCAAAGGCTAAATCAATATGCAGTTGAAATCGGGATAGAAAGCCTGACAGAAGGAGCGAAAAGTATATGGATTGAAAATAATCAGGCAAAAGGAGTTGTGACTACTAAAGGGACTAAAATTTCAGCAGCACATACAATTGTATGCGCGGGTAATTTTACTCCATTTCTTGTCCCTGATCTCAAACCCTATATGAAAATCACGGGTCATCCGGTCTTTCACCTAAAAGCCAGCAATCCAGAACTATATGAAGCAGAGCGTTTTCCAGTATTCGCTGCCGATATAGCAAATACCGGTTGGTATGGTTTTCCCTTACACCCTATCGAAAAAGTAGTAAAAGTGGCGAAACATGGCCTGGGACTTGAATTAGATCCTGCCAAGGATGAGCGCAAAGTATATGAGTCAGATATACAGGAACTCCGGGAATTCCTTTCCTTTGCCTTTCCAAAGCTTGCGAATGATCCGATTGTCTATACTCGTAGGTGCTGTTATACAGATACTTTGGATGGACATTTCTGGATAGATCAGCATCCAGAGATCAGGGGTCTGTCAATAGGTTCAGGAGGAAGTGGTCATGGAATGAAAATGGGTCCTGTGGTGGGACAAATTATTGCAGCTGTTGCGCAAGGAAATGATCACAAGTGGGCCGCACGATATCGCTGGAGAGAACTGAATGAAGCAACAGCGCAAATGGAAGAGGCAAGATATCTGCTAAAACGTAATCTTGGCAAGCAATAAGAAGAATAATTACTTCGGCCTGGATAAGATTTTAAATCAAATAAGTTTTAGCGACAAGAAATAAAAGCAACCTATACAAAATGCCAGGCGTTGTTTAGGTATAGAAGCACGTCAAATTTAGAAAACAAGAAATCCTCAATTGAGAACTCGTTCTTTTTATGGATTCTGTTTTTAACCTCCCCTACTACTTCTTCCTACCAACTATTTTCAGACGAATATATATATCTGCTTAGCTTATTGGGTAGTTAAAATCATTTCCTGAATTCACCCTCAGGGTGGCTTTTTATTGTTTAACCTGAAAACCAATCAACTCATGAAAACTGTTTTCTTAAGCATGTTTATGCTGACGCTTTTATCTGTACATGCGCAGATTGAATCTTTAGAGTGGGCAAAAACTTACAACAATCCGGCATTTAGTTATTCAAGTGGATTAGAGCTGGATTCCCAAAACAATGTATACCTCGCTGGTCGTTTTGAAGGAAGCCTGGACATGGATCCCGGTCCCGCTAACCTGATTTTCAATAGCTCCTTTTCCAACAAAGATTTCTTTCTTCAAAAACTCGATCCGCAGGGAAATTTGTTATGGGCGAAAAACATAATTCCCGATGATAGCATTTCTCCCCGATATCACTTAAGCATTACAAGCGCTGCTGATGGAGATATCTTTTTGAGTGCAAAATTTCGGGGGAGACTCGATTTTGATCCCGGGCCAGATAGTCAATTTGTTTCCAGTTTCAATATGACACATGATGATTACTTTTTTCTAAGTCTGGATTCTTTGGGAAATTTTTCGAATGTGTTTAGCCTTAGTGGAGCAAGTGAAAAGCAAATATATAGCCTCACCCAAGCTTCTTCTGGAGAAATTATCATGGCGGGAGATTTTAAAGGAACGATAGACCTTGATCCCGGACCCGGAACTTTCAATGATACCTCTCTGAATCGCAGCAAGGATTTTGTCCAAAAACTGGATGCCAATGCTAATCTTTTATGGGCTCGATTTTTTGAAAGTGATAGTTTCGTTACCGTAAATTCGCTGGAGGTAGATGCGCAAGGAAATATCTTCTGTGTAGGAACTTATAATGGGATGACGGATTTTGATCCAGGCTCTGGCAATTATATCCTGAATTCTCCCAATGATGGCTGGTCGATGTTTAGCCTGAAAATGGATTCACAAGGGAATATTCTATGGCTGCTAAATTTGGAACCTAGCATAGCCGGAGCTGCCCGGCATACAGTGCTGGACGAATTCGGCAATCTGTATAGCACAGGTTTATTTGCAGGAACAGCAGATTTTGATCCCGGACCTAATCAACGCCTTTTGACTTCAGCTTCCAATGGAAGTAGCCTAAGTGGATACCTGCAGAAATTCGATCCTCAAGGTAATTTGGTCTGGGCTTATCCATTTGAAAACCAGCCCAGGGGCTTTATGGAAATCATTTACCTCAAAATCGATCAAAATGGACTTCTGTATATGGGAGGGCATATTAATGGAGAGGTAGATATTGATCCCGGACCCAATGTAGAAATAGTAGGCTTTGCTGATACCACAGGAAATTATATTGGCAAATTCAGTCCTGATGGGGATTTTATTTGGTCCGAAAGTTTTCTGACGAATCCCAATTATACAGAGATTTGGGATATCGAATTTGATTCGGAAAATGATATCTACGCTACGGGAAATTTTATAGCTCCTTTTGATCTGGATCCCGGACCCGGCACTTATACCCTCAATGCTAATGGTCCAGAACCTGATTTTTATGTGGCAAAATTTAAACAGGATGAATGTTCTGATTTTTTCCTGGTGATTGATAGCCTCAGAGAACTTAGCTGTACCAATTCCGCTTATATTGCTTTGCATGCAGAGGGGGGAAGCGAACCTATTAGCTATCTCTGGAATACAAATCCTCCTGTTATAGATTCTTTTATTAGCATTAGTCAAAGAGGTTTTTATGAAATCAGGGCTAGCGATTCTTTTGGGTGTGAAAGGAGTGCGAATTACCTGATCGAAGGACCTGACAGTAGTCAAACAGCTGTATGGGAAGTAAATGTTCTTACCACTCCTCTCCGGCCCGGATTTCCTGCCCATATTTGGCTGGATGCATCAAATAGAAGCTGTAATCCCTTCAGCGGAGAATTGAGGGTTCTGGTTGATTCTTTACTTATACTTGATAATCCTATGCCCGATACGACGATCGGGGATACCTTGATCTGGTATATAGACAGCCTAAATTATGATAGTTCAAATGTGATGATAAGGCTGGATGCTGCAGTGAGTCTCCAGGCTATGATTGGACAGCAAGCCTGTGTCTATGTTGAGCTTATCAGAAACTATGGAGGCCTTGACAGTTTGAGCTATCAGGAAAACCTTTGTAGAAATATTATAAATGGCTTTGATCCTAATGACATACAGGTGAATCCTCAAGGAGCATGCGAAGAAGGCTATATCCTCAATGATCAGCTTTTGACCTATAAAGTCAGATTTCAAAATACCGGGAATGCAGATGCGATCAATATCTTTATCCTGGATAGCCTGGATGTAAATTTGGATTTGTCAACGATTAAAGTCATTGGCCAAAGCCATAAACCCATGATTACTGAATTACAAGAAGGAGGAATTTTAAAATTTAGTTTTGATAACATACACCTCCCTTCTACAGCTATGAGCGAGCCTTTGAGTCATGGCTATGTAATCTATCAGGTGATGCCCAAACCCAATTTGCCCTCTGGAACGGAAATTCGGAATCGCGCAGGTATATATTTCGATTTTAACGAAGCTGTGATAACCAATACCGTTCTAAATACGGTAACGGATCAAATTCCTATCTATGATCCTACGATCAGCCAAATGAGTTCAACTCTTATTTCTAATCAACTGCCCAATTCAGCAATTACTTATCAATGGATTGACTGTTCAGACGGATCAGAAATTGCGGGCGCGAATCAGCAAAGCTTTGTTCCTTCAACTAATGGGACTTATGCTGTTGTAATTCGTGAAGGAGGCTGTGAAACTACGTCGGACTGTTTTACGATTACAAATGTTGGATTGGATGAAATCTTTCAATCTCAAATTGAGTACTACCCTAATCCGGTTGAAGATCGATTACATATTGATTTAGGGGAAATGTTCTCTACGATTCAAATCTCGATCTTCAATGTGAATGGGCAACTGATTTCTCAGGAGAAGCTTAGAAATCAGGCTCAGATGGAAGTAGCAATGCCTGATGAAAAAGGAATGTACTTTGTTCAGATTATGGCCGATACTAAACAAGCCCAATTGAAAATTTTCAAGAAGTAAATAGGCTTTTTCTTAAGAAAGCTCCTGTTCAGAATTAGAAGCAGGAGCTTTCTCTTTTACCTCATCAGGGTGACATTTCCGGTAAAGGTTTTCGAGCCAATGTTAATGGAGTAATAATAAACTCCATCGCTGGCATCCTGTCCATTAGAGGCCTTTCCATTCCAACCATTTATGGGCGAATTTTCATCTTCAAACATCAACCTCCCCCAACGGTCATAGACCTTGATGGTGAATACTTCCCTTCCATCATAGGTGATTCTGAAATTGTCATTGATCCCGTCTCCATTTGGAGAGAAGACATTGGGGATCAAAAGTCCCGGGATGAAAATTTTGTAAGGCCCATATTGAATGATGTTTGTACATCCTCCGGTATCCGTGATGGTCAGGCTTACTGTATATTCTCCCGCTTCATTGTAGACATGTAGGGGATTTTCTTCTGTTGAAAAATTACCATCTCCAAAGTCCCAAAGGAAGCTTACAGCATCTGTGGATTGATTGGTAAACTGAATCTCGACATTGGGCAGCGGTAATTCTGCTCCGAGATCCGGACTGGAAGTAAAGTCAGCCACTCCTGCTGGGAAGACGGTAATTTCTTTGGTTTGAATATCGGAGATACAGCCTCCCATACCAAATGCCTGGAAAGAGGCAGTATATACTCCGGGGCTTGTATAAGTATGCTCAGGATTGGGCTCATTGCTGATGGGCGACCCATCTCCAAAGTCCCAAATGTAATTGCTTCCATTTGCAGAATTCTCCAGAAAGGCAATGGTCAGATCATTACAACCGGAATCCTGACTGGCAAAGAAATCAGCTCCAGGAGCTGGATTCACGTCAATTTGCACCGAATCCATTCCACTACAAGTACCCTGCGTTACGGTAACATAGTAAATGGTCGTTTGATCGGGAGCCACTTGTGGATTGGCTTCTCCGGGATTTCCGATGCTTGTGCCCGGTGTCCAGCTATAGGTTGAAGCTGGTGTTCCGCCGCTCACAAAGAGCTGGACAGAATCCCCTTCACAGATGCGACTGGTATCAGCAGAAGCCACCGCAATGACTTCATCAAAGACATCGATTTTTACTTCATCCGTTGTTGAGCAGGATCCTGTGGAAACAGTCAGGGTATATACAGTAGTTGCTGTAGGTCCTGCATTCGGTCCGGGGATCGTAGGCACATTCAAAGTCGGGCTTGGATCCCAATTATAGAATACCGGTCCAGTTGCTGGCCCGCCTATCATCGTATGACTTCCTTGCAAGGCAAGACTATCTCCTCTACAAAGGAAACTATCCACTCCGGCAAAAGCCTGAGGAGCAGGAAGCACATTTACATCGATATTATACTCCGGACTTTCACATCCAAAATTGGAAGTAGCAACCAAAGTATAGGTGGTCGTTATGGAAGGACTGGCCATAGGCATAGCACTAGTGGCATCATCTAAACCAATGGCAGGTGTCCACTGATAGGTATGCGTAGCTCCAGGCTCTGAACTTGCAATTCCATTTAACTGCACCGAATCTCCTCCGCATATTTCAGCTACCAGACCGGGATCAGAAGTGGGCAAGGTATGCACCACAACGGTCAATTGCTCGGCATCACTTTGACATCCATTAGACCAGGCTACCAATGAGTATGTGGTAGTCTGAGGGGGGGAAGCCATAGGCGTTTGAGAGGTAGAATCATCCAAACCGGTAGAAGGTGTCCAGACAAATTGGTAGTCGGGTCCTCCTTGACTGGCAAATCCTCTCAGCATGGTGGTATCCCCGAAACAGATATCGACCGTAGGTCCAGTACTTGCGACGGGTTTATCATTGACATGCACCGTAATGGTACTGAGGGTATCGAGGGTAGTATTATCACTGGTACATCCATTGGCAGAGCTAACGACAACGGTATAGATGGTTGTTTGTGTAGGATTGGCTCTTGGATTGACCAAAGTAGGATCATTGAGGGTAGCTCCGGGTGTCCAGGTGTAAGTGTAGGGTCCGGGTGCTGCGATGGGATTGAGGACGTTAACCTCTAAATTGGTTCCAATGCCATCTTCACAGAGGAACTGATCGGGTCCGGCATCGACTATGGGCAGTTTTTTGACATTGACCTGCACTCCATCGATCTCAGAGGTACATCCATTTCGATCAGTTACCTGCACGAAATAGGTAGTGGTATCGGTAGGATTGACAATGGGATTGGAAACGGCAGGACTGCTGAGTCCACAGGCACCATTGGGATCATCGCATCCCCATTCGAAGAAATAGGGAGCTGTACCACCGATAGGTGTAACATTGAGCTGTACTCCTCCGCTACCTTCACAGAAAGAGATATCATTTCCGGCAAAGGAGCGGAAGTCTGTATTGACTTTGATAAAGACCGTATCGCTATTGGAGGCAAAAGGCGGACAAGTTTCCTGATCTATTCCTCTAATTATGCTTCTGAAAAGACTTCCTCCATTAGAACAACTGGAGCTTAGGCAAACGGATCCGATAATAGAATCATTGCGGCGAACATAATCGAGATTTGTTAAACTTAAATTGCTGCCCGCCAGACTTGCAAGTTCTAAGGCATGTACAAAGTCAACTCCATTTTCCGGCGTATTATCAGCTACATAAAAGTCATAACATAAATTCCCTCCAATTTCTATGTAGATGGTATCGCCTCCTGTATTTAGATTCCCACTTATATCGTGACCCAGATTAGGAGCAATCGTATTGGGATCATTTATTTTTACAAAAACCGTATCAAAATCCTCCAATTCATTATCGCAGTCTCCATTATCCTCAACTCTAAATACCAATTCGATGAGCTGACCTTCATAATCACAAGAGGGAATCCAGCAGACCTGAGCAGAAGCAGGATTTACTCCCTGGAAAGTGAAGCTGGGGCCATCGGGCTGACTGAAGATCGGGCTGATCGCAAAGGCAGTAAGCGTATCGGCAATATTGGGATCGGTAAAGTTGAGGTTGAAACAGAATGATTCCTGCGGATCTACAAAAATGGTATCACCATCTGTCGTCAAATTCGCCAGGTTAGCAAATGTCTCTGGCGGATCATTCGGAGGAAAGGCAATTTCAATATAAACCGTATCAAAGGCTTGAGCCGTAGAAGTACAGGGAGCATCATCCCCTACCCCGATAATTAGCTCTATGGTTTGATTTACAAAATCACAAGATGGCGTCCAGCAAATCTGACCTGATACAGGATTATTTCCATTTAAGCTAAAGCTAGGTCCATTAGGATCATTGAAAATGCTGCTGACTGTAAAAGCATTGAGATTATCTCCTACATTCAAATCACTGGCTACATAGTCGTAACAGAATGCATCATTAGCATTAACAAAAATGGTGTCATTGCTAAATGAATTTCCACTGAGATCTGCTACGATATTTGGCGGATCATTGGGAGGTACGGCAACCGAAACATAGACTGTATCGAAAGCTTCTCCTATGCTGGAACAAACACCCGGATCATTGACTTTGAAAATGAAAGGAATTACCTGATTTTCATAATCGCAGGAAGGCATCCAGCAAACCTGTCCCTGAAGCGGATTATTACCCGTTGTAGTCAGGGTGGGAGGATTAGGATCATTAAATATCGGACTCAGGGTCGAAAGGGTAATGATGTCTGCCAGGTTTGGATCGCTCGCTGTTATATCGAAACAGAGATTATCAAGTGCAGATACAAAAATGGTATCATTGCTGAAAACATTAGCGCTTAAATCAAAAGCTATATCTGGGGGATCATTGGGGGGAATAACTACTTTGACAAACAATAGATTTTCAACCGGCTGGGTATTATTACACAGAGATACATCTGAGGCTGCGGTTCGAAATTCAAATATCTGATCTTCAAAATCACATCCAGGTGTCCAACAGACCTGAGCAAGCATAGGATTTTGGCTCACTATATTAAAAGTTGGTCCATTGGGAGCATTGAAAATGCTACTTAATGGAAAAGCATGGAGTATATCATTGGGATTGGGATCTGTGATGTTCAAATCATAGCATAAATTGCTTCCTGCACTTATGATGATGGTATCATTGTTCACCTGTAAGCCTGTCAAATCCGGAACGATGCTCGGCAGTTGATTGGGAGGCTTATTTACAATGACCCAGACCGTATCAAACACATCCCCCACATTTTCACAATCCCCTATGTCAAAACCACCGACGATTAGTGGAATAGTATCCCCATCATACTGACAGCTGGGCGTCCAGCAAACCTGACCATTTATGGGATTTACTCCGCTAAAATTAAAAGTAGCAGCAGGTGGGAAAAAGTTGCCATTTCCAAAAGCCGCGCTGACTGTATAAGCCGAAAGTACATCTCCAGGGATGGTATCTTCCAGCGTTACATCATAACAGAAGGGAACATCTGCCTGAGCATATATGGTATCGCCATTGGTAGAGGTAGGTAAACCAGTAGTTGAATGTGAAATAAAAGGGGGAGCGCCCTGCGGAAGGCAAGTAATGATGTTGATCTGAAAATCTCGTCGATTTTCACTTAGCAGAACTCCATCTCTATATTCAAAAACAGAAATCGCATAGACAAATACTCCTACCATAGCTGGAGTAACAGTTAAAAAACCAGACTGAGGATCAATGACAAAATCACCAGAACCAAAAGGGTCATCAAAACTAAAGCCGGGAAGAAAAGGCAATCGTGTATAGGGAGGTGGGCCCATAGGATTCCCGACAGGATCAACGGTTGGCGGAGGCCCACCACGACCTGGATTTCCTGCTCCCCGACCGATCTGATTTACGCCTGTGTAGGGATGTACCAATGAATAAACCAGGCTATCACCATCTATATCTGTGGCTGAATGGTCAAAACTAAATGGCTGATTTGCACAGAGGAATACTGGTGGAAATTGATTGAAGGTCGGCATGTTATTGCATAGCGCGTCTCCAGGATCAGGTATATGGGCCGCGAAAGTTATACCGTAAGCAATAGGCGTTGCGATATTATTGATGGTTACACTTCGACAACATTTTGCCCAACCCAGATCATATCCATCAGCTCGCGGAGGGAGGGTTACCGTCGTTTCATAGACTCCTACTTCAACGCAAATGGAAGGATTTCCTACCACACAATCTCCTAAATCATTGGGAACAATTTGAGGAATATTTGTAGGTATAGGAATGTTTACCGTTTGTAAGGGAGCGGCATTTTGAGCAGCTCCTCCAGCAAATATGAATAGGCTGATAGATTGATCAAAAGGAGTGTTACTGTTGATACAGTCTCGGTACAGTATCACTTTGATATTGTAAATATGATTCACAGAATCAACGCATTCATATGTAAGCTCGGAACCCACAATATGGGAGCCTTTGCCATTGAAAGCTAGAAATGTGAGGCATACTATTAAGAGGAATAGTCGCTTCATGCTATAGTAGTTCCTGATCCTTAAATTAGGTTAAAGCTTAGACGCCAAAAATACGCTTATCCTTCTATATGATAAGCATTTAATTTAATTGATGAGGATTAAATTGAATGCAAAAAAAAAGACCTGTCTTAGACAGGCCTTTTTTATAAAATATTTTTAGGACTTACCTCAAGAGAGTGACATTTCCGGTAAAGGTTTTCGAGCCAATGTTAATGGAGTAATAGTAAACACCATCACTTGCATCCTGTCCATTAGAGGCTTTTCCATTCCAACCATTTATGGGCGAATTTTCATCTTCAAACATCAACCTCCCCCAGCGGTCATAGACCTTGATGGTGAAGACTTCCCTTCCATCATAGGTAATGCGGAAGTTGTCATTGATCCCGTCTCCATTAGGCGAGAAGACATTGGGGATCAAAAGTCCCGGGATGAAAATTTTGTAAGGACCGTATTGGATGACATCTGTACATCCTCCTGCATCCGTGATGGTCAGGCTTACGGTATATTCTCCTGCTTCATTGTAGACATGTAGGGGATTTTCTTCTGTTGAAAAATTACCATCTCCAAAGTCCCAAAGGAAGCTTACAGCATCTGTGGATTGATTGGTAAACTGAATCTCGACATTGGGCAGCGGTAATTCTGCTCCGAGATCCGGACTGGAAGTAAAGTCAGCCACTCCTGCTGGGAAGACGGTAATTTCTTTGGTTTGAATATCGGAGATACAGCCTCCCATACCAAATGCCTGGAAAGAGGCAGTATATACTCCGGGGCTTGTATAAGTATGCTCAGGATTGGGCTCATTGCTGATGGGCGAGCCATCTCCAAAGTCCCAGATGTAATTGCTTCCATTGTCAGAGTTCTCCAGAAAGGCAATGGTCAGATCATTACAACCGGAATCCTGACTGGCAAAGAAATCAGCTCCAGGAGCTGGATTCACGTCAATTTGCACCGAATCCATTCCACTACAAGTACCCTGCGTTACGGTAACATAGTAAATGGTCGTTTGATCTGGAGCCACTTGTGGATTGGCTTCTCCCGGATTTCCGATGCTTGTGCCCGGTGTCCAGCTATAGGTTGAAGCTGGTGTTCCGCCGCTCACAAAGAGCTGGACAGAATCCCCTTCACAGATACGACTGGTATCAGCAGAAGCCACCGCAATGACTTCATCAAAGACATCGATTTTTACTTCATCCGTTGTTGAGCAGGATCCTGTGGAAACAGTCAGGGTATATACAGTAGTTGCTGTAGGTCCTGCATTCGGTCCGGGGATCGTAGGCACATTCAAAGTCGGGCTTGGATCCCAATTATAGAATACCGGTCCAGTTGCTGGCCCGCCTATCATCGTATGACTTCCTTGCAAGGCAAGACTATCTCCTCTACAAAGGAAACTATCCACTCCGGCAAAAGCCTGAGGAGCAGGAAGCACATTTACATCGATATTATACTCCGGACTTTCACATCCAAAATTGGAAGTAGCAACCAAAGTATAGGTGGTCGTTATGGAAGGACTGGCCATAGGCATAGCACTAGTGGCATCATCTAAACCAATGGCAGGTGTCCACTGATAGGTATGCGTAGCTCCAGGCTCTGAACTTGCAATTCCATTTAACTGCACCGAATCTCCTCCGCATATTTCAGCTACCAGACCGGGATCAGAAGTGGGCAAGGTATGCACCACAACGGTCAATTGCTCGGCATCACTTTGACATCCATTAGACCAGGCTACCAATGAGTATGTGGTAGTCTGAGGGGGGGAAGCCATAGGCGTTTGAGAGGTAGAATCATCCAAACCGGTAGAAGGTGTCCAGACAAATTGGTAGTCGGGTCCTCCTTGACTGGCAAATCCTCTCAGCATGGTGGTATCCCCGAAACAGATATCGACCGTAGGTCCAGTACTTGCGACGGGTTTATCATTGACATGCACCGTAATGGTACTGAGGGTATCGAGGGTAGTATTATCACTGGTACATCCATTGGCAGAGCTAACGACAACGGTATAGATGGTTGTTTGTGTAGGATTGGCTCTTGGATTGACCAAAGTAGGATCATTGAGGGTAGCTCCGGGTGTCCAGGTGTAAGTGTAGGGTCCGGGTGCTGCGATGGGATTGAGGACGTTAACCTCTAAATTGGTTCCAATGCCATCTTCACAGAGGAACTGATCGGGTCCGGCATCGACGATGGGCAGTTTTTTGACATTGACTTGCACTCCATCGATCTCAGAGGTACATCCATTTCGATCAGTTACCTGCACGAAATAGGTAGTGGTATCGGTAGGATTGACGATGGGATTGGAAACGGCAGGACTGCTGAGTCCACAGGCACCATTGGGATCATCGCATCCCCATTCGAAGAAATAGGGAGCTGTACCACCGATAGGTGTAACATTGAGCTGTACTCCTCCGCTACCTTCACAGAAAGAGATATCATTTCCGGCAAAGGAGCGGAAGTCTGTATTGACTTTGATAAAGACCGTATCGCTATTGGAGGCAAAGGGAGGGCAGGTTTCTTTATCACTTCCCGTTATTACACTGCGGAAGACACTACCCCCATTTGAACAATCCGAAGCAAAACAGACGGTACCTATGATAGAGTCATTTCTTTGTACAAAATCCAAACTGGTAAGCGTTAGGTTTGTACCCGCCAAAGTTGCAAAATCAAAATCGTGAACGAAGTCTACTCCATTCTCTGGCGTATTATCAGCGACGAAGAAATCATAGCACATACCAGAACCGATTTCTATGAAAACGGTATCGCCCACCACACTGGGGTTCATCGATAGATCGTGGCCCACATCTGGTGCGATAGTATTAGGGTCGCTGAGCTTGACATAAACGGTGTCAAAGTCTTCGAGAATATTATCACAATCCCCATTGTCCTCAACTCTAAATACCAATTCGATGAGCTGACCTTCATAATCACAAGAAGGCATCCAGCAGACCTGAGCAGAAGCAGGATTTACTCCCTGGAAGGTGAAGCTGGGGCCGTCTGGCTGACTGAAGATCGGGCTGATCGCAAAGGCAGTGAGCGTATCCGCAATATTAGGGTCAGTAAAATTAAGGTTGAAACAGAAGGATTCTTGCGCATCCACAAAAATGGTATCCCCATCAGTAGTCAGGTTCGCCAGATTCGCAAAAGTTTGCGGAGGATCATTCGGAGGAAAGGCAATTTCAATATAAACCGTATCAAAGGCCTGAGCCGAAGAAGTACAGGGAGCATCATCCCCTACCCCGATAATTAGCTCTATGGTTTGATTTACAAAATCACAAGATGGCGTCCAGCAAATCTGACCTGATACAGGATTATTTCCATTTAAGCTAAAGCTAGGTCCATTAGGATCATTGAAAATTGTACTGACCGTAAAGGCATTCAAATTATCTCTTAGATTCAAATCACTTGCTACATAGTCGTAACAGAATGCATCATTAGCATTAACAAAAATGGTGTCATTGCTAAATGAATTTCCACTGAGATCTGCTACGATATTTGGCGGATCATTGGGAGGTACGGCAACCGAAACATAGACTGTATCGAAAGCTTCTCCTATGCTGGAACAAACCCCAGGATCATTGACTTTGAAAATAAAGGGAACGACCTGGTTCTCATAATCACAAGAAGGCGTCCAACAGACTTGCCCTTGCAAAGGATTATTTCCTGTAGTTGTCAGAGTAGGTGGATTGGGATCATTGAAAACCGGACTCAAGGTCGAGAGGGTAATGATGTCGCCCAAATTCGGATCTGTTGCTGTCAGATCGAAACAGAGATTATCCAGTGCTGACACAAAGATGGTGTCATTGCTAAAGACATTTGCGCTCAGATCGGTAACAATAGCTGGCGGTGCATTTGGCGGAGATTCTATTCGAACAAAGAGCGTATTATTAGCCGGTTGCGAATTGGTACAGGTAGTAATGTCAGAAGCAGCGATGGATAATTCCACCGTTTGTCCTTCAAAATTACAACCTGGCGTCCAGCAAATTTCTCCAACCAGAGGGTCCTGGGTTAAGATATTGAAACTAGGTCCATCCGGACTATTGAAGATGGCACTATTTGCAAATGCAAAAAGGATATCATCCGGATTGGGATCCGTTACATTGAATTGATAACAGAAACTGTTACCGGCATTGATGATAATGGTATCATTGCTTACCTGCAATCCCGTTAAATCCGGAGTGATGGTCGGAGGTTGGTTGGGAGGTACGTCAATAATTACCCAAACGGTATCAAAAACATCCCCCACATTCTGGCAATCTCCTATATCGAAACCTCCCACAATAAGTGGGATTGTATCACCATCATAGCCACAGGAAGGATTCCAACATACCTGCCCATTTATAGGATTTACTCCACTAAAATTAAAAGAAGCAGCAGGCGGGAAAAAATTACCGTTTCCAAAAGCCGCACTAACCGTATAAGCAGAAAGCACATCTCCGGGTACAGTATCCCTCAGGGTTACATCATAGCAGAAAGGAACCCCTGCAGTAGCATAAATGGTATCTCCATCTGTAGAGGTGGTTAATCCCGCTGTATTATGGTTGATTCGCGGAGGTACCCCTTGTGGTAAACAATTGATAATATGTATCTGGAAGTCTCGTCGATTTTCACTTAAGAGAACTCCATTTCGATATTCAAATACTGATATAGCAAAGACAAATATCCCCGTTTGATTGGGAGTAACAGTCATAAAACCAGATTGAGGATCAATGACAAAATCACCAGAACCAAAAGGATCATCAAAACTAAAGCCGGGTAGGAAAGGAACAGTCGCGTATGGAGGAGGTCCCATAGGATTGTTGAAAGGATCAACTGTTGGATCAGGTCCTCCTTGCATAGGGTTTCCAGTTCCTCTTCCAGCTGTATTCAATCCTGAGTAAGGATCAACGATTCTATAAACCAGGCTATCCCCATCAATATCTGATGCGGAGTGATCGAAACTAAACTGCTGGTTTACGCATAAAAAGATTGGGGGGACCTCATCAAAAGTCGGCATATTGTTACAATTCGCCTCATTTGGGTCCGGGACATGCGCCAGATAGGTAATCCCCTGCCCTAGCGGGTTTGCCAGATTGTCAATGGCCTGGTTCCTACAACATCGGGACCAACCGAGATCATATCCTCCAGCTCGAGGGGGTAAGGTTACAATTTCCTCATAAATACCCTCTTCCACACATATTCGTGGAGTTTGCGCAACACAGTCCGGTAAGTCTTCGGGAACAATTTGCGGAGTATTAGGAGGCGCTGTAATGGTTACAGTTTGGATATGGGTACCATTGGGCCCCGCATTAGCAGGAAAGACAAATAAAGTAATGGAGGCGTCAAAAGGTGCCTGCCCGTTTATACAATCCCTATAAAGTTTTAGGGTGACTTTGTATTCGTGGTTCACAGAATCTATACATTCATAGAATAGCTCAGAACCCACGATATGGGTCGCTTTTCCGTTGAAAGTGAGAAATGTGAGGCACACTAACGTTGCGAATAGTCGCTTCATTGTTGGAAAGTTAGCTTGTTCTCAGAGGTCAAAATGTGAGTTAAGAAACGAACAGCGAGCTACTTGTCAGCTTATGGACAATGGCTTGTGTTTTCTTCTAGTTTAACGTCTTAGGCTGTGATTTCGCTGCTCTGTCTCCTTATCCTGAGACAAATGAAACTGAATTGCCCCTAACGATGTTTTTGAAAAAGTAAACATTATTAAATTACAAATTTTCCCAAGAATAATCATAAACAATAAATGCTAGTATATTCTTTTACATATATGGTAAAAGCTGATGCTGAGGAGGGTATATGAAAGACAAGGAAAATGCCAAAACTTTCAGTAACTTTTGAAAGTTAATATGTAAATTGTAGGTACAAGCGAAGAAAATAATGTACTTTTACAGCTAATATGTCAGAAGCTCTAAAAAGCATACAGGCTCCCATAGCGCAGGAACTGGTTTACTTTGATAAGTACTTCAAGTCTGCTATGAAAACCGACGTGGCTTTGATGGATAGAGTAATGCGCTATCTGATCAAGACTAAAGGGAAGCAAATGAGACCTATGATGGTTTTATTTAGTGCCAATCTGTGCGGTGGGATCAATCCATCAACTTATAGAGGCGCTGCTTTGGTGGAGCTTTTTCATACAGCAAGTTTGATCCATGATGATGTAGTAGATGATGCAGATCGGAGAAGGGGCTTCTTTTCTCTAAATGCACTTTGGAAAAACAAGATCGCTGTACTCGTCGGCGACTTTTTACTTTCCAGGGGGATGTTGATGTCCTTAGAGCACAATGACTACGATCTCCTGAAGATTTTTTCCAATGCAGTAAAGTTGATTACAGAGGGAGAGCTCCTGCAAATGGAGAAGGCCCGAAAGCTCAATATAGATGAAGCCGTTTACCTAAAGATCATCAAGCATAAAACCGCATCTCTATTTGCCTGTTGCTGCGAAACGGGAGCAGCCAGTGCCACAGATGATGAGGAAAAAATCAAAAATATGCGCGATTTTGGCCTAAAAGTCGGCATAGCTTATCAAATCAAAGATGATCTCTTTGATTATGGAACGGATGATGTAGGGAAACCGCTTGCAATTGATATAAAGGAAAGGAAAATGACCCTGCCTTTGATCCATGTCCTCAATAAGTCCAGCTGGAAAGAGCGACGAAAAGTGATCAACATTATTCGAAATCATAATACCGATCCCAAGAAGGTTGGATATGTAATAAACTTCGTCAAAGAGAATAATGGCATAAGCTATTCAGAGGAAGTCATGCATCAATATGTAGAGGAGGCTCGCGAGATCCTGAATACCTTTGATGACACGCCCGCTCGACAGTCACTTCACGAACTGATCAACTACGCCATCATGAGAAAAAAATAGCTTTTTCTCTGGCTATCAGGTAGATATATCACTTATCCCCAGGCCTTGATATTTTCTACATTTGATCTAATTATGAGTTTAAATATTTGCAATAGTCGAATTAATTGGGTTTATTTGGCCCGAACCAAATTAATTAAAAAAATGAAAGCAAAGTTTTTAAACTTTTTAGCTATTTCCCTCATGTTCAGCTTGTTTGCTTTTGGATGTCAAGAGACTAAAAAAGCAGCAAACGATGCCGCTGATGCAGTAGAAAACGCTGCTGATAATGCAGCAGATGCTGCCGGTGATGCTATGGACGCAGCCGGTGATGCTGCTGAAAATGCAGCAGATGCTGCAGGTGATGCCATGGAAGATGCTGCAGAAGCAGTAGATTCTACTATGGAAGAAGCAAAAGAAGCCGTTAAAGAAGCGGTAGAAGGAGAAGGAAATTAATCCCGTTCCCGTTACACACACAAAAAGGCTCATCTTCGGATGAGCCTTTTTTTTATGTAATGCCTGATAGTTTATTGATTGAAATTTACGATTTATTGTAATTAATTTCAATCTGCTTATGATAAACGAATACAGCGTATTGCATGAAAAAAGCCGGGAAAGAAAAATTAAGCCCTGCCGCTAGGACAGGCCTTTTATCGAATCTCACCCACAAACTAAAGCTTTCTACTGGCCTCATTTCGAGTGCGGGCATTATTATGGCCGCGGTTTTATATAGCATAGACTTTTCATGGGTCTCTGTTGGCAAATCCTATCAACTTAAAGGGACGGTCGTTAGAGACCTCAATAAGAATGGGATCATGGAGGCCGAGGACTTGCCTATGAGTAATGTAAACCTTCGCGTTTACAGTGATCTCAATAAAAATGGGAGTATAGATCCTTATGATTTGTATTTAGGACAAAGCTTTTCAGGAATTCAAGGAGACTTTTCTTTTGAATTACCCGAAATAAATACCTTCAACATCCGACCCAGAGTTTTTGGGAAATATGGGAGTTGGGATACAAATAATAGCTTTAGCCTAACTTTTGATAATACAGAACTTCAGCATATCAGGAAAATCAAGAGTATATGGCTGGAAGTTTATCCTCAGGAAGACAATGCTGATTTCGCTATTACAGAAATCAGTTTAAAGGGAGAAAAGAAGAAATTGAGGTGGAACCACCAACCCTGGAAAATGGGAAAGCACTTCCAAAGTCCAGACATGAAGAAGCTTTTGAAACCTTTATTAAATTCCCGGAAACAAGCGGATGTTTTCCAACTGGAGTTTAAATTTTTAGAAGGAATCTCGCCGCGGAAAATCAAAGCAGATGTCTATCTCCATATAAAATTTGAGAATACAGACACCCCCTATTTATTGGCCTTTGAGAATGGCCTGGATAAAAAGGGGAATCCCATTCATGCTGTCAGCTGCCTCAATAATCAGGCCCATGAGAATCTTCTGCTTTCCTATACGGGAAAGCCTTCTCAATGCCTGCTTCAAAACAAGCAGGGCCAATTGATCCTTTTCAATAGAAATACCGAGGTAGGCGTTTCTCTCAATAGTCAATTAGGTACAGATTCTTATCCCCTTATTGCCGACCCTCAAACGGCCTCCTGGTGGCGAATTGAAGGTCCATATTTGCAATGGTTAAATAGTCGGACGGATCTCATCAAAGAAGAAAAACTCCGCCTGCCTTTTTGTCCTGATCAAGGATCTTGTCTGAAAGCTTATGCCTATCATGCGCTGGCGGATGAAATTTGGATGTGGGACAAGAACGATAAATTGTGGAAGCTTCCCCTTTCAAGAGAGGGGGAAGCAGTAAGTGTGACTGATCTAAGGTTTGTTGCGGATTGGAAGGAAAAGGCCAGGTCTTTTCCGGGGGAAATTTATCGCATGGCTATCGATACTAGGAAAGATGAAATCTATTTCCTGACCCAAGACAAAGGAAAATTGACTTCCTTGAATAAGATTAAGATGGATGGATCCTCCTATCGACCCTTAGGCCCCATACTTGATGCTGGTAAAGCATTGAAACATATCACGGGCTTTGAGATTCGACCAGAAGGAGATATTTGGATAATGAATAATCAGATAGAAGAAGGAAGCCATGATATTTTCAAGATCGATCCGGATTATCAGTTGATGAGTCTGATCAGTAAACAGAAAATACAGGGAGGTGCTCGCAATTGTTCCTGTATGGCTGTAGCTCCTTACAAAATCAGTACACGGGTCTATGATGATAAAAACCTCAATGAAAAGCTGGATGCTGATGAAAGATACCTTCACAAGGTCGGTTTAAAGGTCCGATCGCATAATACGAAGGAGAATGAGGTGCTCTCAATATATCCCAATGAAAAGGGAGACTACATTTACCGAACCTATGAAAAAGGCATGACGGAATTTCAAATAGATGAGGAAAGTTTGCCGGAAGGTTTTGTAAGTAGTAGCTATAGCTCGATCATTGTTTCTCATAAAACGACATTGAGTGGGGCAGATTACTTCCCCGCCAATTTTGCCGTCAGCCATATCTCCAATAGTCCCAATATCAGATGGGCAGGAATTCGGGGAAAATTATCAGAAGGAGGGGTGCAATTGGAATGGGCTACCTCCAAAGAAGTGAATGCAAAAGTCTTCGAAGTTTTACGATCTGAGGATGGCATCCATTATGAATCGATTGGAGGGGTAGAGCCTAAAGGAAGCCATGAAGATATGCAGGAATATGAGTACAAAGATTACCTGATTGATGAAGTAGAAACCTCTATTCTAGCTTATCGAATCAAAATGAAAGGCGGCATGGGGAAAAGTGCTTATAGTCCGGTTACCAAAATAGTGGTTGGCCAGGAAGATGAGGGGCTTGATTTAGATGTGCGAGTTCACCCTTCGAATGAATCCATCAAGCTTAGTTATCAGGTATTGAAACCAGGCCCATCTGAAATCAGAATCCTGAACCTAACCGGAAATGTAATGCAAACCATCCCTGTTCAATTGAGTAGAAATGGAGCAGAAGAAAATGTGGAGGTAAAAGGTTGGGCGAAAGGTATGTATTATGCCCAGTTAAGAAATGGGAAAAATTCTGTGATGCGAAGATGGGTACTGAAATAAGACTTACAGGCTTTTATAGATATTGACAAGTTGTTCTGTCAGGAGCTTTCCGTGGAAGCGCTTTACATAAGCGGCTCCTTTTTCCTGCATATACTTTGCTCGTGCTGGATCTGTCAAAACCCTTTCGATGGCTTTCGAGATTTCTTCAACTTTTTTCGGATCGATATAGAGGGAATCCGGACCTCCTGCTTCGGGTAGAGAGGAAGTATGGGAGGTAATCACAGGAGTTTGACTCCATAAGGCCTCAATGATGGGAATCCCGAATCCTTCAAAATGAGAAGGGTAAATCAGAGATTTAGCCTCCTGATAAATGGCCGGAAAGTCGGAGAAAGGAACCCCTTCGCAAAACACGAATAGCTTCTCCAGCTTATTCCTGGCAATGTATTCCTGAACTTTTTGTTTATAAGCCTTTCCTTCTCCCAGTACCAAGAGAGGAATTTGCAGATCAGTAGGCAGCATCTCAATGGCTTTAACCAATCCTAAAAGATTTTTCCTTTCTATAATAGAACCCACATAAAGGAGATATTCTTTAGGCAGTTGGTGTCTGTCAAGGACCTGTCGATTTACTTCTTGCGGATTGAGTTGATAAAATTGTTCATCACAAGCCTGATAGAGGACCTCTATCTTTTCTTCGGCTGTTTGATAAAAGCGGATGAGATCGGCTTTGGTACTTTCGCTTATGGCCAGAATCTTATCCGCATGTTTGGCTGCATATTTAAATTTCCAATTATAGATTTTCCTATCGATAAAGGGATAGAGATGGGGATGATGGAGAAAGATCAGGTCATGCATGCTTACAATGCTCTTGATTCCCTTCTCCCCTACCCTCAAAGGAATCTCATGACTAAGGCCGTGATAGATATCGATCCCATCTTTTTGGAGATCTTTGCTAATGCCTCTACTTCGCCACAATACTCCCTTTCCTGTATGCCGATGATAAGGTTTGTCCAAAAATTCCTGTACTCGGGCATGTGAAGATAGCTTTGGAGAATATAAATGAAGTTCCCAATCCTCATTCGCATATTGCGAAAGATTGCTCAGCAGACTTCTGCTATAGTTTCCCAGGCCGGTAAAATTGTGGAAGAGTCTTTTTGCGTCGAATCCTATTCTCATAAACTAGTTCAGCTTCCTCGCCAATCTTCGAATCAGATTTCCAGTAATCGTTAGGAAATCAGTCTCGGTGATCATGCCCACAAGGGTATCATTTTTAAGAACAGGTAAACAACCGATCTGATGATCCTGCATAATCTCCATGGCTTTGTGAATGCTATCTTCTGGAGATATTCCTTTGGGATTTTTGAACATGACAGATTTTACGGTCGGTACATCTTCCGATTTATTCTCATGATTTCTTTCCAAATAAGACCGTAGCAACCTCCGCATAGTCAATACTCCTACAAGCTTACCTTTTTTATCTTCTACAGGAACATGCCTGATTTTTCGCCAGTCCATCAAACTGGCAGCAAAATCGATGAGATCATCTTCTTTGACCGTAATGAGATCGGTACTCATAAATTCTTCTACAAGGAGTGCTGTAGGTTCGTAATCGGTATCGTCAGATTTGGCCAACTCCCATTCATGGACAGGTTTGCCTTGATGTTGTTGACGATAAATGGATGCGGTAATGGCAGAAATGGTTTCATCCCGGGTTACTCCCTCTTTGCGAAGATTAGAGAATGAGGTAAGGATCCAGTGGGAACCTGTCATTCCGGACTTACAGCGGGCTTCGATGATGCCCAGATAGTACTCGATATCTTTGGGTGAAATTTTGGCTTTCTCAAGGCCTGCTTTTGCAATAGGCAAAAGCTCTTCTAATATGAGTTGAGCAGGCGAAATCTTCCGCCCCTTTGTCCAACAGAATTGCGTATCCATTCCAAAACGGGCAGCCTTGAAGAAATTGGCTTTCACATCGGCAAAGTCTAGCTCCTGGGAAATATCCGGATAGGTCTCTTCCATTCCATTCATCAATCCCAACCAGAAAGTGGCATTTGCCATGGTATCGGGAAGGCTTGGACCAGCTGGAAGGATGCGATTCTCAATTCGCAAATGAGGCTTGCCATTGGGGGAAATACCATAACAAGGCCGGTTCCAGCGATAAACCGTTGAGTTGTGGATATTGAGTGCACGAAGTTTGGGGGTGATTCCCTTATTAAGTTTCTCAAAAACATCTTCGTCTACGTCTGTGGAAAGCAAGACCTGAAATCGTGCAAGGTCTTCCTGATAAATTTCCATAATGGAATTTTTCAGCCAGTCGCTTCCGAAAGTTACCCGTGGGCTTCTGTCTCTAAAGTGTTCTGTCAGGGTGCGGATATCTATGGATTGCTGGAACAAAGCGATTCGCGTTTCTTTCCACAATCTTCTTCCAAACAAAAGGGGAGAATTCACAGAAATTGCCATGACAGGAGCTGCCAGAGCCTGTGCGTAATTGTATTTGCGAACGAAATCATTGGGCGCGACCTGCAGGTGGACCTGGAAGCTGGTATTACAAGCCTCCAACATAGCTGTATCCTGTTTCAGATTAAGTTCATCTATCCCTTCTATTCGCAACTCAAAAGCTTCCCCTCTTAGTTCTTTTAAACCATCCATCAACGCACGATAGCGATCCAAAGGAGTAATATTTTCTATCTCAACATCTGCTTTACGTATAGTGGGCAAAATCCCTGAAAGCAAGATGGTTGCCCCTAAAGCCTCTACCTTTTCCTGAGCCGTATCCAGGGTTTTTTTCAGAGAAGCATGCATATCAGAAATACTACTTCCTGTAAACTCCAGCGGCATCATATTGGCTTCCAAATTGAAGTTGGCTAATTCGGAAGTGAAAAGATCATTATCTATGGTCTTTAGGGCCTGAAGATTTATGTGCATGGGTTTCCAAAATCTATCCACAAGGCACATCTCCTGTTCGGCCCCTATTCGTGTGATATCGTCTTCAAACCATTCCTCTTTCAGCATGCGCTCTAATGCATGTGTATCTTGAAGTAAATACCTTACGAATTTTTGCTGTTCTTCCTGCGTGCGTACAGATTTTACATTGAGGTCTCCCATGGGCTGTTTCGTTTTAATAGTCCTACACCATAATATATAGAATTTTCCATAAACGTGTTGGGGTGCTGGCGTGCTGGTGTAAATTTTTGGATACAACTCCAACAAGCCAAGACTCCAGTACGTTTACACATCTTAAATCAAAGTCAGTTTCTGATTTACCTCAAGAGCCATAGCCTCCTGGCGGAGTTCTTTCTTGAGGATTTTGATATAATCTACTACTTCATCCAGATGGCTATTCATATCCGCCTGTGTGATATAGGAATGGACGATGTACACGACTTCTCCAATCAATCCCAATTTCTCACTGTGCCATACACCATTGGCTGTTTTGCAGGTGGCCCCTCCAAACCTTTCGGCCATAAAATTCATAGCCTGATCCATATATTTTGAAGTGTCAGCTTCCTGATCTGCATCCAGAGTAGTTGGAATAAATATCCCTATGCTATTGGTTCGCTCCAGTCTTTCTATACAATTTGATAGTAAACTGGAAAATGATTCAGGGACTTCTTCGACTACTCGATTGGGAAGTTGGAATCTTGGGAAGGCTTCTTCAAAAGGAAGGGTATAGTCTGCCCAGGCAATGGGTTCAAGCTCTTTAAATTCAGGTCGACCGTGATTGGAGATCGTAATAACCGAAGTCTCATTGGGCTTGATTTTCCCTTTAAGTTGCTTCATGATCCTTTCTCCATTTTTGATCCCTTTATCAGTAGGAGAAACCATCACAACGATCTGGTCCGCCTGTTCGACCATGATACCTACACCTTCATCCACATGGTTTCGAACGTGAATGACAATATTATCATAATTGCTTCGAATATTGTCGAGCATCAAGGTAACCCGAGTGTTTACGGGTAGATATCTTTCTCCGGTCGGAAAAAGAATATCGTAACCTTCATGATGGTGGTATACACTGCTGCCTTTCCCCAGATCATATCCTCTGAGAATACGCCAGGGATTGGGATATTCAAAGAGAGCTGTAGGGGTATGCAGGGTATGGGCCATTTCTTCTGCCAGCAAAGCAGAAAAACTGGTACTACCATTGTTCTTGTCTTCCGGATGAAAAACCAGGATCAGTTTACTTTCCTTAAAAGCCTTACTATGGCGTCTATTGGAATCGACCAGATAACGACCCAGGATTCTGGCAAGTTCTATGGCAACACTGGGATGACTGTTCATGATATCCAGAAAATCTTTTCTCTGAATGACCAAAACATCTACTTCACTTAGGGCATCAACAGTAGCCGAACGAGGAGCATTCTCCAATATCCCTACCTCTCCAAAGGTGGTTCCAGGCATCAGATATGCCAATAGGCGTTCCCGGTCAGAGGATACCTGTTTCACTGCTACGATCCCATTTACAACGATGAAAAGTGTCGTACTGGGTTGACCCTGCCACACAATCACGTCTCCTGCAAAAAATTGACGGAACTTGGCTCTTTGAGCCACACGTTCTAGTTCTTCTTCTGTCAACTTTGAGAAAAGAGAGGAGAGCTGAAGGTTCTCTTTAATTTTACTAAACTCCATATGGCTTCCTCGAAAGAAATTCGGCGCCTAAAGATAATAGGTTTTTACTTCTTTCTTTCGCATTTTTGTTCAGCTACGATTCTTCTCCCCCTAAAAATATTTTGTACCAGACAAAATTATTGCTCCTTTAAACAGAAATGATTCCTTGTTCTGGCTTTGATGCGTAAATTTGTTTCATTCGAAAGACAGCCTTTCCACATGAATTTCAGATCCCTTTTTGGTTCCCTTTTCTTCCTTGCAGTCATCAGTATAAACCTTCAGGCACAAAGCCTTGAAGAGCTTCGCAATGAATTAGCTGCAGCTCCTGATGATTTCAATAAGGTGAAAATGTACCTGGATGCTGCCCGGAAAGTATCCTCCCAAAATCCTGATGCGGCACTCGAATTTGCGCAGGGAGCTCTGGATCTTTCTCAAAAAAGAAGAAGCAAAGAAGGGGTGGTTCAAAGCCATAGTTATATGGGGCTTTTATACATCAACAAAAAGAATTGTGTCAAAGCCCTGGATAATCTCAATAAAGCCGTGAGCCTCAAAAAGCAGCTCATCCCTAAAAAAGCCTCCTATAAAAGCAGTATAGCCAAAGACTACCGACTGATCGGACACTGTGAAGAACAAAGTGGGAAAGATCAGGCTGCCCTGAAGTCCTATCAAACGGGTGTGCGCTATTCCATCGAAAGTAAAAATCGACATGAATATGCATGGGGGATGTTTCAGGTTGGCCAATTGCAAAATAAAATGGGAGATCATGCGACAGCGGTTGGGGCATTGGATAAAAGCATAGAACAGGCAAATAAGTTGGGCATGAGTACCCTTTCTCGAAATGCAGATCGTATCAAAACGGCAAGCATGGCTGTTTTGGAAACTCGCCTGGAAAAAGAAGAAGCAGAAAATGAAGTTAAAATAGCCCAACAGGAAATCGAAAATGCTCAGCAAAAAATAGAAGAACAAGAAGAATTTGCTGAGACTTTGGTAACTGAGAAGCAGTTGGCAGAAATGGAGCGAGATGCAAAGATTGCGGAGATTGAATTGAAGGCACAGGAGCTGGACAAGCTAGAGCTTAAGAATGCCATGATTGAGGCTGAGAAAAATAAAATCGAAGCCGAACAGGAAGCTCAATTGGAACGCCAGAAAAGAGAGGAAGAACGTTATCAACTCTTAGGACTTGGAGGCGGGATTGTATTCTTGCTGACTGTGCTATTTATGTTTGGCAGGATTCGCTCCAGAAGGAAACATGCCAAAGCCATAGAAAAAGAGAAACTAAAATCCGAAAGCTTATTATACGATGTGCTGCCTGAACCCATTGTTAAAGAAATCATGGTAGCAGGGAAAGCCAAACCACAGAAGTATCAGGAAGTCAGCATATTATTTACCGACTTCAAGGGCTTTACCAAAATAGCAGCCAGCCTTTCACCGGATAAACTGGTAGCAGATCTGGATTATGCTTTTGAAACCTTTGATCATATCACCCGGAAATACGGACTGGAAAAAATCAAAACCATCGGGGATGCTTATATGGCTGCGGCAGGGGTACCCAATCCTAGTAAGGACCATGCCCTGGATGCAGTTGGGGTAGCCTTAGAGATGCAGGCTTTCATGAAGAAGTGGAGGACCGAAAAGCTTCGCAAAGGAGAGACTCCCTGGGAACTTCGCATAGGGATCAATTCAGGACCGGTCGTAGCCGGAGTGATTGGTCAACACAAATTTGCCTATGACATCTGGGGGGATGCGGTAAATATGGCGAGTCGAATGGAATCCAGTGGAGAACCCGGCAAAATCAACATCTCCGCTCGAACCAAGCAACTGATCGAAAAAGTTGCCAGCACTACCCCAAGAGGAAAAATTGAGGTAAAAAATGCCGGAGCAGTGGATATGTACTTCGTAAATGACTTATTTGTCAAGAAGAACTTTCAAGCTACTACTCCTAAGCCTCAGAAAAAACCATGGTGGCGAAAATAAAACTCAGTCGTATCATCTTTTGGTCGGTAATCTCGGCCGCATTCATTGGACCCGGTACCGTTACAACTGCAGCCTCTTCAGGTGCAGAATACGGACTTAGCCTTTTATGGGCTTTGACCTTTTCCACTTTTGCCTGCTTTCTTTTACAGGAAGCAGCTGCCAGAATTCCCCTTGCTTCCGGATTAAATCTTGGACAAGCCCTGGTAAAACGATATGGGCATGGACATTTCATTCCGGTAGCAATGGCCGTTGCGATCATTTCAGGGGGAATTGCTTATCAGGCCGGCAATATCCTGGGTTCTGTTTCGGGGGCTATCTTATTATTTGGGGAAAGTGGGGCCATGAACTGGCAACTCATCTTTACCATTGTAATTGCCTTGCTTGCAGCGGGTGTCCTACTTCTGGCAAATATCCAGCGTATTTCTCGCATTTTGGGAATGGTGGTCGCTACCATGGGATTTGCTTTTATTGTGGTTGCGCTGAGTTCGGAGGTAAGTTGGGGAAATGCACTGGGAAGCAGTCTGATCCCGACTTTCCCCGAAGGATCGGGCATTCTCGTCATTGGATTGATTGGTACTACCATTGTGCCTTACAACCTTTTTTTAGGCTCAGGCATGAGTAAAAATCAGGACATACGTGAAATGAGATGGGGGCTTGGGATTGCGATTATTCTGGGAGGATTGATTTCCATGGCCATTTTATTAGTGGGGAGCACTATGCAGGCGCCTTTTAGCTTTGCAGGTATGGCTGAGGCTATGCAAAGTGGTCTTGGAAACTGGGCCGCCGTTTTATTTGGAATTGGACTTTTCGCTGCCGGATTTACTTCTTCTGTAACGGCTCCTCTCGCGGCAGCTGTTACCGCACAAAGTATCTTTGCCAAAGAGGGAAATGAATGGGGAGAGAAATCCCGATCTTATATAGGAGTCTGGGGCATCGTATTAGTGAGCGGTATGGCATTTGGGGTAATGGGAGTAAAACCTATTCCGATTATCATTCTGGCGCAGGCACTCAATGGATTACTCCTACCTTTTGTTGCAGCCTTTCTTCTGCTGGTGGTAAATGATAAAAAATTAATGCCCGCAGAATTTAGAAATTCTACGGGCTTGAATCTTGTATCCTTGTTAATCGTGGCGGTGAGCATTGTCCTTGGCTTGAATCAAGTGATGAAAGCTTCTTTCTCGGCTTTATCCCTTGAATTACCTGCCTTGGGTACCTACCTTTTTATCTTGATCGGACTTTCTGTCCTGATCTCAGCCTGGTTGGCTTACAGGATCTTCAAATAAACACTTATTCGAGGATCACACCGGTTTCCCAGCCGTCATATTCTCCCTGACTGGCTTCTGCTGCCTGTATGAGGTAGAATACGGCTTCATCAATGGTAGCAGTCTCCATTTGCTCCAATCTACTAATGATCAAAGAATAGGGAAGTCCATTTCGCAGCGGATCAAATCCTTTTTTCATAATGCGAAAGTTTTCCGGCTTTACTTCCTGAATGAATTCCTCTCTATCCTGTTCAGACTCAAAGTGAACATAGTGATCTACATTTCTGGCTTCAGTCATAGGATCCCCATGCTGTCCAATCTTATCCAAAACTCTACGATTGAGGATAGACTGATACTCTAGCCGGGACGGATAGATAAATTGGAGATAAAAGGCCCACTCTGTATCGAGATGCGCTTTAATCTTATATGTATAATCTCCAAAGCTCTCCATTACTTCTTCTATGATGGCTTCGTGCCCGATAGAAGAATTGCAATAGAAGTAAAAAATTCTTTGTCCATTGGTTGTGTTGCGAGCGGCATACATGCCTCCAAGTGATTCGGACATATGTTCTGCGAGTCTGTCCTCCATAACATATAGTACCTCTGCTTCACCTGGCATAGTAAGGCCGTGTTCATTTGGACTGTTTAGATCTACAGCAACCTGAATAAAATCTATTTTTCCTATTATCGGTGCTTGATCTATGAGAGCAAGATCCAGCATAATAGATGCTGGCTTGTCTTCTACTGTACAAAAGTAGAAATCCCACTCTGTATGAGAGTGATCAATTACAGTATGGTTCATGAAATAAGAAAGATCTGTTTATACCCAAACGGAATGTTCTCATAAATCTAGGTCTCTCCCTTCTATCTTTCCAGCCTTTATGATTCAATGGTTATTTTCAAAGGGTATTCAGTTATAAAATAGAGGAAGGATAATAGCTTTTGCATATATAATCAAATCTTATCAGGGGGATTTCAGCTTTCGTCAAAAAAGAAGGCAAGTATCATAAAATGGATCGAAATTTGAGAATTCACGCATAAGAAGGAGAAAAAAAATAATTTAAAGCAATGAACTATGTGAAGCTATATATATTCCTGATAGTCAGATTTTTGAAAAAAATCAGTTGAAGCATTGGTCCTAAAAAAATTAAATAAAATGCTTTCGGAAATTCCAGTCTCCAGATTTTTTATTCTCTTAGCGATTGGCTAATTTTGATCAAACAGGATTTGCAAAAAAACTTCTATGAGTGTAATCTCAATTGCTAATCATAAAGGCGGCGTAGGGAAAACAACCACAACCGTTAACCTGGCAGCAGCACTGGCCCGTACCGGCGCTCGTGTGTTGATCCTGGATTTGGATCCCCAGGCAAATGCGACTTTCTCCGTAGGTCTAAAGAAACAGGACCGGACCATTTACCAGGTTTTGGCATTTGGTGAGGATATCAGAAAAATGATTCTACCTATTTCTGATATGTTCATCGTTCCGGCTTCCGTTCATTTGGCCGGCTTTGAAAAGAATACGGAAGTTGGGAAAGAGTTTATCCTTCAGGAAAGTCTTTCATCCATTAAGGATGACTTCGATTTTATTCTGATAGATTGTCCGCCATCTCTGGGGGCTCTGACCATTTCAGCTCTTACAGCGAGCGATGTAGTACTGATCGCCTTACAGCCGGAGTTTCTGGCTCTGCAGGGGATGACAGACTTTATCAAGATCTTGCGGACCGTTAAAACCCGCATGAATAGCGAGCTGGAATTATTGGGAATCGTAACTACCCAATTTGATCACCGTAAAGTATTACATAGAGATATCCTTGAGCATGCCACTCAGCAATATGATGAGGTAGTGTTCAAAACCAAGATCAGGGGAAATGTAGCCTTGGCAGAATCGCAGAGTTTGGGGCAGCATATTTTTGAATATGACCCTGATTGCAATGGAGCGATAGATTATACCAGCCTGGCTGAGGAAGTCCTTCACAGATTACAAGTAGAAGTAGCTCTTTAAAAAGAAACTTAATAGATGGCAAAGAAATTCTTGGAAACTTTGGGAGATGTATTTGAAGATGATATGCTTCAAGACGTGATTCCTATGCGTAAGGGTCAGAAGCCCGCGAAGAGGAAGAACTTTCTCAAAGCTTTGCAAGATGAAAAGTCAGAAAAGAAAAGCGCATTTACTTCTTCGAAAACAGCAGACACAAAAAAGCGAAGGAAAAGCTTTCTGGAATCTATAGAAGATGCCCTGGAAAACAATGCCTTCGATGATATCATTCCTAATAATCCTTCCTGGACTCAGAAAAAGAAAAATACCTCAACATTAAATAAGGAGTTCGAAACTCGTCTGAGTACCAGCATACCCACCAATGTCCTTGATCGTGCCAAGGAAATTGCAAAATTGAAACAACTCAATCTTAAAGAGGTGATTCACATTGCATTGAAATGGTACGTAGAAAACGATGGTAAACTCTAATCGATAAGAGAGATTTATAATTGAAGAGATTAGCTATTGAATAGGGATAGCTACTTTTCCATTTGTCCCTGCATAAGAAAAACGGGATCATCATCATCGAGGCTTTGCTCCTCGCTGTAGTTTTCTTCGTGCTTTCGATATTCATTAATAACCCCTAGGACAGTAGCTAAGAAAAAGGTAGACCAAAATAGAACAATTACCGCATCTAAAACTGAGTTCATTAAGCTTTGATTTTAAAATTCCCCATTGAATCTTGTACAAGAATGAATAATCTTTAAAAGACAACAATCAGGCCATATCGAGTGTGGTTTGGATGATTTACAAAAATTTATTTTTAGCTACATATTTATCCGGATATCCGAAGTATATGCATAAAGAATAAAATTTGCGTCTATGGACAATTTAGCCCGCCGATAGTAGAAAGTCGTAGTTTTCGATCATCGTTTCTTGCTTTAATGCTATTTAGACGTAAAGCCTTACTACGAAGTCACGGAATATAAAATTTTGAGCTAATGAGGGATGGAATGTGCTTAATGCTCTACAAAGGTGAGAAAAATATTTCGAACTTTCGATTTAATATTGCTATGTTTTTAACATAGGGGGAGGTGTTCTCGTGTTCAAGTGTTCTGGTGTTATAGCTATTATTTGCCAGAAACCGAGAACACTTGAACACCAGAACACTTTTTTATCCTTCTTCACTTGAGTATTTCTCTATCATATATGCGGTAGGGTGTAAACGTTTCAAATGCTTGTCTATATCAGAAATATTAACTCTGCCGTCATTGTCCTCGTCCAGTCCGGAGTTTTGTTTATAGGCCCTGGAAGGTTTGGCATAAAGGGTGTAGCAGTAATCTTGCTTTCTGGCTTTGGGGTATAATATAGATAGATAAAGATCTGTCAGGCTATCATATTCACCATAGCGCTCTCTATTTCTTTGTAGATAAATAAATACATACTCCATTTGTTGAACGGGAGTCATGTGTTTTAAGCGGTCTACGGATATCCCCATGTCAGAGGCAGTAGCTGGCATAAACTGGATCAGGCCTACAGCTCCGCTCCCTTTAAAGTTGGCTACTCCTGCGTCAAATCGGGATTCGGCATACATGACTGTCATTAGCCATTCTGCGGGTACATCCAGCATGCCTGCGATTTCTTCTACTCTTCGGGTAAAGCTTTTGGTATCCTGTATATACATACCCGCTTTCTCCGTCAGATACAATTCATTTGAGGTGGCTCCTATAATATCAGTCTGTATACTGCTCCCATCGTTCCACATTTTGTGTGTGAGATAATTGCTCCCAAATACCAGGAGAACGATCCAAAGATATTTGGTATTTCTACCGGAAAGAAAGGAAGGTAAAGATAAAACGAGGTAGCGCCTCTGCCCTCTCATAGCGGGCTTTTGTCCATAAGTACTCATGCCATCAAAGATTGAAGGTCCAATTCATGCGAATAAAAATAATGCTTATTACAAATGTACTAATTAATTTAGTATTTATGCAAACAAAATTATCAAAGAGGATGCCAGAAATGCAAAATTGTGCATAATTGTTTGATAATAAGAGGATTGGGTGGATATTTGTTTTGGGAAGATGATTAGCAATGCTAATGCCATTGCTAATATTTTTGGAAAACATGTACAGAAACGTACAATTCTGTATAGGCGAGCTTGCGTTTTTATATAAATCTTTGACTATTCATCCTCATTATTATTTTGTAGATTCGTACATCCGTCAAAGCTTTCGATCTACCAAATGAAACTACTTATTGCTACGGACTTCTCGGAGGGTTCTGATCACGCCGGAAGATATGCTATACAATTGGCAGCTCAGATCGGAGCGACACTTTCTTTTATACATGCCTATAAATTGGGTCGGGGAAAATCAAAACTCATTCCCGATGAAATTCATAATTCTCTGGAGCGAGAAGGAGAGTTTACGGCTCAGAAGCATTTCCTTAAATACCTCAAACACCTTCGTGCAGATTTAAATGAGGTCGTATCTATTCATCCAGTTCTAAAAGCTGGAAAAGCCGAAGACGCCATTTCGGAATATGCGGATTATTCTGAGGTGGATCTCATCATCATGGGTTCAGGAAATACACAGAGCTTCAAAAAGAAAATGCTGGGGAATACGGCTACAGCTATTCTATCAAAGGCCCCCTGCCCTATTCTGATCATTCCGCCCGATGCCGAATGGAAACCCATCAATCATCTGGTTTACGGAACCAGTTTCCAGGAAGAAGATACCCGAGTTCCCTGTAAGGTTGAACAATTGGCTATGGAGGCCGATGCCCATGTTTCCTGCGTCTACGTAAAGACAGAGGATGATGTACACGGCAAGATCAAAGGTGCTAAGCTTGAGCGCATTTTTCGCCTACAGGAAGATCCCAGCAATAGAATATTCTTTTATACCCTGATCCATCGAAACGTACTCAATGGTATCCGGGAGTTTTCCAATATGTATAAAGCTGATTTGATCTCCTTGCTCCTTCCTCGCAAGGCTAGTTATAAGCATTGGATAAATGGATCTCTGGCGAGGAATTTTATTTTCAGGACGCAGGTGCCGCTCTTAGTTGCGGTGCAATAGAGGAGGTGTTGTAGTGTTTTAGTGTTGTAGTTAAAGTGATATACAACAACCGCACTATAACACTACAAAACTATAAAACTTCCATAAGCCTTCGGCTTATTCCAAGTCTTCCGCTACCATCTCCGCCAAATCCAGAACCTGTACTTCCTCTTCTTTCTCAAAGTGTTTTACGCCATCTGTCATCATCGTCATGCAGAAAGGACAACCAGCGGCAATGATTTTGGCTCCGGTTTCGAGGGCTTCTTCTGCGCGCTCAACATTGATTTCTTTCTTTCCATTTTCGGCTTCCTTGAACATTTGCGCACCACCTGCTCCACAACAGAGGCCTTTGGTACGACAACGCTTCATTTCTGCCAGGTCGGCATCCAGGGCTTCGAGGACCTTTCGGGGAGCTTCATAAATGCCATTTGCGCGACCTAAGTAGCAAGAGTCATGGAAGGTGATCTTCTTTCCTTTGAATGAACCTCCGCCTTTGAGGTTTACCTTACCGGCATCGATCAATTCCTGAAGGAAAGTAGAATGGTGAATAACCTCATAATTTCCTCCCAGAGCAGGATATTCATTTTTGAGGGTGTTGAAACAATGTGGACAGGCCGTGATGATTTTTTTCACCTCGTACATATTCATCGTTTCAATATTCTGTATGGCCTGCATTTGGAACAAGAACTCATTACCTGCACGTTTGGCCGGATCACCATTACAGGTTTCTTCCGGTCCCAGAACAGCATAGTCAACACCTACATGATTGAGGATTTTGACAAAAGCCCGACTTACCCTTTGGTAGCGTGCGTCATAGGAACCGGCACAACCTACCCAAAAGAGATATTCAGGTTTTTTTTCTTGAGCGGCCATGTCGGCCATTACAGGTACTTGCATATTTTTTTTGTCAATAGTCAAAATTTATGTCCTACGCCTACTCCTCATTTGCCCAATTAAATCTGTCCGCTGCAGGAAAAGCCCAGGGAGCTCCATTATTCTCTATATTGTTTGACATCGATGCCCACTCTTCCGGCATAGAAGATTCTTCCATGACGAGGTAGCGGCGAAGTTCTACAATAATATCTACCGGATTGATCATTACAGGACAAGCTTCTACACAGGCATTGCAGGTTGTACAAGCCCGTAGTTCTTCTTCTGTAATGTACTTTTCTCCCAATAAGGTGTTTTTTGCAGCCTCTTCTGCCCCTTCTACCCCATTTCCGGGAACCATCATGCCTGTATCATCCGGCTTCAGTTTGAATTGCTGGATTTCCTGCATTCTGTCTCGTGTATCCATCATGACCTTTCTGGGAGAAAGTTTCTTCCCAGTCAGATTGGCAGGGCAAACAGAGGAACACCTTCCGCACTCCGTACAGGTATAGGCATCGAGCAAACTCTTCCAACTCAGGTCCGTCACATCCTTGGCTCCAAAACGATTGGGGGCATTGGGATCTTCTGCGGGTTGATAGCTGGGATCGAATATGGCTTTTATTTCTTCCTGAATATTTTGGGGAGAAGTCAATTCTCCAGCGGGCTCCAATCTGGCAAAATAGGTATTGGGGAAAGCCAGCATGATATGGAAGTGCTTGGAAATCGGTAGGTAATTGAGGAAAGTAAATACCACAAGGATATGACCCCACCATCCAATACGTTCGATGATATGCAGGCTTGCTTCACTCATTCCCCCAAACAAAGCAGGTCCTAATATTTTGCTAATCGAAAATCCAAATGAACCCGCTTCTCCTGCAGCTCCTACCGTATGGGTTTTCGCCATATTATACAAGGCCTCATCTCCCCCATTCATCATGAAGATGAAAATGATCAACATGATTTCCAGGTACAAAATGATGTTCCCGTCCAGTTTAGGCCAGCCCGTCATTTCATCCATGTGAAAGCGAGGCAGCTTGAGCAAATTTCTTCTGATCAAAAATGCCAGGGTCGCTACAAATGCGAGTACCGAAAGAATCTCAATGAAACTGATGGTGAAGGTATAGAATCCTCCCAATAGAGGCCTGAAAATCCGATGGCTGCCACTGATCCCATCCACGATGATCTCTACTAGTTCGATCTGTGTGATGATAAAAGCCACATATATGGCCAGGTGCAAAAGCGCCGGGATGGGTCTTTTGAACATCTTCTGCTGGCCAAAGGCAACCAATATCATATTCTTCCAACGTTCGCCGGGGCGGTCGCTGCGATCTTCGGGCCTGCCGAGTTTAATATTTTGTATGATTGATTTAAGCTGGTATCCAAAGAAGCCGAAACCGGCAATCAGAAGTAGTAGAAAAAGGATGCTCTGTATCATGGGTTGATATATATTCCTTCAAAATATGGGCGATATTCTGCTTTTGCAAGAATAAAGCGACTAATCCATTACAATAAATAGTATGCAAGCATAACAAATCAAATCTAAGGCTTGTTTGAAGTGCCTCAAATAAACGGGTTTAATTTATGGAACCGAGGGTGTTCTGGTGTTCATCTATTCTTGTGTTCAAGTTTATTTCCTCCCAAGAACAGCAGAATACGAGAACACATGAACACCTCCCCAAAATTTTTATCAAAAATTTTTGGAGATAAACATTCAATTATGCTACATTTGCAGCACTCTAAACTAGAGCGGTCGGTGCGGTAGCTCAGTTGGTAGAGCACAGGACTGAAAATCCTGGTGTCGCCAGTTCGATTCTGGCCCGCACCACAAACAAAATCCCTGTAAGCCTAGCTTGCAGGGATTTTTGCTTTCAGGTGTTTCTTATGAATATATTTCAATCAGGAAATTTTGCTTACAAATTCTCCCCCTACCCCCTTATAAAATGTGCCTTCCGAATCATATCCTCTTCCACTTCATAGATCGCCACAAATAAGATTTCCTCGATTCCTTTTCTTCCCCGAACTGTTTCGTAGTCAATCACCCGATTTCCGATGACTATTCTTTGCATGACTTCTGTATGCAGATTGGGAGAATGCTCAAAGACATCGCCGTAAATCTCTCGTACTTTTTCTCTGCCTGTCGCAAATGGCCTGGCTTCGGAGAAAGTGTATAGTTCTACCTGCGGATGATGGCAAGCGACAAAGGCGTCGATATCTCGCTGGTTATAGGCTTCTACTTGTTGCTGGATAATGGAGGCTGGATTCATGAATTTAGGATAAGATGGTTCTTTAGTTTAATTCAAAAATTGGAATTACTCATGCTTACTTTTTGAAAGCTAAAAATAGCACATACTAGATGAGGCTAAGCCTTCAAATGTTTCTTTACTTTCTGGTCCTCCAGTTCTGCATGTATTAGAAAAATCAATTAATGGGCTATTTATTAACCATTTTTTGGAAAAATCTAAAAAAGGCACGGTAGAAATTTCCCCCCAAAAAAAGTTATATTGTATGGAAACGCCGCCCTTTTCATGAAAAATAAAGAATACCTTAATTTTGATCTTAAGATCGGAGAAAAGAGCAATGATCTCTATCCTGTATCGGTTATAAATTCACCAGTCGGAGAAAAAAGCACATTGGTCTCTTTTCCATTGGAAGATCCCAAGTTCCAAAAACGTTTGGGTGGAATTGATAAAATCCGTGGGTTACACGGAGCTAGTAACACGCGAAAAACTTCTAATAATCCAAAAATAGATAGTACGCGAGCTATACGTTTACCGTTACTTGACGGTGATGAAAATAAAACAGTTGAGAAAATAGGGATAATATTATTCCAAAAACTTTTTGATGCAGAGTCTGAAATCAGGAGCCTTTACCGAAGGAGTCTTGAAAAAGCAAAGGGAGAAAAGAAAGGGCTAAGGATTAGAATACGAATTGAGGCAGCAGATTTAGCATGCCTACCTTGGGAATATCTGTATGATCAGGATCTTGGAACACATATTTGTTTGTCAAATAAAACCCCACTGATCCGTTATCTGGAATTAACCCAGTCATCGGAAGTTTTGACTATCGAACCGCCCTTGAAAATTCTAGGTATGATAGCAAGTCCTAATGACCTACCTCCTCTGAATGTTGAAAAGGAAAAAGCTGATATGCTCAAAGCAGTTGATCATTTAAGAGGTAAAGCTGTCATAGATATTTGTTGGGTTGAAGGACAAACCTTGGATGATTTAGAATCTGCTTTAGATAAAGGTCCCTGGCATATGTTGCATTTCATCGGTCATGGTGGGTTTAATCCGGATACCAAAGAAGGAGGGATTGCTCTTGTTCAAGAGGATGGAAGTTCTCATTTTCTAACAGCTAGTAATCTTGCGCTACTTCTGGAAGATTACGAATCTCTAAGAATAGTTATCTTAAATTCATGTGAAGGGGCTCGTAGTAGCAAAACAGACTTATTTTCGAGTGCTGGGGCAAATTTAATCCGCAAAGGAATTCCAGCTGTGATTTCGATGCAGTATGAAATTACAGACAAGGCAGCATTAGAATTCTCGCGTGAATTTTACAAATGGATTGGTCAAGGGATTCCTTTGGAGGAGGCACTACGATTGGCCCGGAGACGAATCAAGTTTGCCAATGATAAAACTACAGAATGGGGAACTCCGGTTTTGCATATGCGTGCCCCAAGTGGCAACTTATTCAATATTGAAGATTCAATACGATTGGCATCCTACCAAACTAATTCCCAGGAAATAAAACCCATTAAGCCTCTGCTAAGTCAAAGCACTCTTTCCCTGGAAACCTTAAAAAAGAGCTTAAATGATTTGAAGAAGAAGGTAAAACATTCCTGGATTGAGGGATTTTTAAAACCTTCTTTACAACATTCTGGCTTAATAGACCTTGTTAAACTCCATGAACCTACTGAGGTTGAAAGTCCCTTCGGTAGAATACCTATTGAAGTCAATGAAAGCCTCGGAGGGATGTTTCATAAAATAGGCCGATCTATGCTTGTTTTAGGAGATCCTGGATCCGGAAAAACGATTTTATTGTTGAGTATGGTTGAGGAACTGCTCGACACCTATGAAAAACAGCCTGACTTTGATTTACCTGTTGTCTTTAAACTTTCTTCCTGGGCTTTTTACGATAAATCCTTTACTGATTGGCTGATTGATGAGTTGAGCATGAAATATAAAATTCCGGTTCCAGTAGCAAAACCTATACTTAAGAACTCGAATTTATTACTTATGCTGGATGGCCTGGATGAAATTGAAGACCCTGAAAGAAGGAATGAATGTGTAAAAGCGATAAATGATTATATAAAAAAGCAGCCTAATACAGGTGTTGCGGTTTGTTGTAGATATAAGGAGTATGTTGAGCTTGGCGAAAAGTTGATCCTCAATGGGGCAATTAGGGTGAAAGGATTTTCAGAAGAAAAAATTATGAACCACCTTGTACAAGCAGGTCCAGCTTTTGATGAATTGAGGGAATTTTTGGCTAGGGACTCTTCTTTTCTAGAATTAGCAGAATTCCCTTTTAACCTAAATCTTATGATGAGAACTTTCCCAGACGTCAGTATAGAAGACATGATAACATCTGAATTTAAGTCGGTTAAGGAATCGAATAAACAATTAATGGCAGCCTTCGTCGCGAATCGACACGCGAGTCAAAATAAAAAGCTTTCAAAGGCATGAAGAATCCTTATCTAAAAGAAATGCCTTGCTATCCTCAAAAAAAGACGGATAAATGGTTATCGTGGCTAGCAAAAAATATGCAGCAACAACAACAAACTATTTTCATGATAGAACAGCTACAGTCTAGCTGGTTGACAAGGAAAGGGGATAAACGAATGTATTGGATATTCAATTCTTTCTTTGAGGTACTTGTTTTTATCCCTATTTGTATAGTAAATCCAGGGATGCTGATAACGTGGCTCCTAGGATTAATAATTTGGATTTTTTATGTTTTTTTTTCCAATCCTAAAAAAATAGAAAGAGCTATTTTACCCATAGGTGGAGTACTTGATAGCAAGAGTAATTTTATGGCCCGAAATAAATATATGTTTCGGGAAATAAAAAATATAATAAAAGAGAGATGGATCCTTCTTACTCTTATAGGGATATTTTTTGGCTCTGTAGCGGGTATTGTGGGATCTCCATCTATCTTGGTTATGGAATTTTACCTATTCTTTTTTATCGGTTTCCTTTTATGGATCTATCTCGTATGTATTGTGGCAATGGTAATTGCATCTAGCCGAATGAGGAAGAAAATGATAAGTGATATTGCTAAAGCTAAATCTGTATTTGAAACGGATTCTTTAATTCCAAACTACGGTATAAAAAAATTAAAGAAGGATGCATTTAGAAATGGAAAGAATGGCATGTTTATTTCTGGCTTTGTCGGCGCAATATTGATCTTTGTTTTCAGCTTATCGATAGGAGAAAATGTATACGACTCTTTAATTTATTCATTGTTAGGTGCAATATGGGCAGGTTTTTCTATCGGTTTATTAGTTTTTTACTTCAAATCGAACAGCGGAATTTTTGTAATCCGCCATTATGCTTTACGATTTTATATATATATCAGAGGCTACGGTCCCTGGAATTATGAAAGATTTCTGGATTATGTTGTCAATGACCTCCAATTCATGCAACAGGTAGGAGGTGGCTATATATTTATTCACCGAATGCTAATGGAATATTTTGCTGATTTGGATGAAAATAATGCTCAAATAAAAAAGGGCTCTGAACAATCAAAAGCCCTTTCCCTAGGTATAAATTGATAATTTGGTTCAAAAAAATATCCCTCAACAACCCTGCATCCCAAAGAAGAACACCAACTCCTGCTCAACAGCTTCTCCTGCTGCATTCTTTGCGGGCTCCCATTTTTCAGGCAGATTTTCCATCAACTCCTGCATCTTTTCATCCAGGGCAGGATAGCCGCAACTGGAATCCAGTTTTGCATTTGCGACCTCTCCCTCTTTCGTAATGGTAAACCAGAGCCTGCCAGGTTTTAGCTGATTTTTTTCAACTCCCGCTTTTGCCGACAAACTTTCAGCTTTTAGGAACTGAATCAAGCCATCCATACCATCGAGGTATTCAGCTTCCTGCTCGGGAACGACGGTCATGTGGTAACTGATGTAGTTCAATTGAGTTTGATCATTGAAGCCCGTAGGGATTTCATGATTGGCTTCGACCACGATGTTTTGAGAATAATCGGTCGTTTGCATCAGCTTGAGTTGAGCTTCACTTAAGAGAGCATTTCCCCCAAATTGACTGATCATTTCTTGCTCAAAGATGGAAACTTTTACATCCTGGTAATGGACATTAGGTCCCGTTGCTTTTTCCGGAAGAATTTCTCGAATGGAACTGGCTGCATGTAGGTTCTCTTTTGTGATGGTTGCGATGAATCGGGTATCGATGTTGTAGACGAAATCATCCTCGATAGGATTGATTACACTCCCAACTAAATCATTGACAAAGAAGGCTGATCCTTCTTCCAAGGCAGGTGGTTTAGGGGCTTTTGTTTCTTCGCCCCAGTTCATAAAACCAAAAGCAGTGAGGCTGAAACAAATGAGGACAGAGCAAATGATAAAAATGATCTTTTTCATATCTGGTTTTTTAGGTGATCGACTTTTATCAAATGTAGCTCGTTCCATTGCTAGAAAATATAAATCAATGTAAAATGATGTAAATCAAAGGTAAAATAGTAAATAATTCAGGGGTATTAGCCTCATTCTCTAATAGAAAAGTTGAGTACGGTTCTTCGATCGTCATTCGGATTTCCATTAAAAGGCTCTGACTCTCCTTTGCTATATATATTCAATTCTGTGTTCTTATCTTCTTTTAGGCTTTCTAATAATACCCTTGCGACCTGAGCTGCTCTTTCCAGACTCACTCCCCCATTTACACTATAATCCCCGGCACTATTGGTATGCACTTCCAGGTCAATTTCATAATTGTTGATAGAGTCTTTTTTTACGACTTCCATGATGTTTTTGAAATACGCTGTCTGTTCTGGATTAAGGTTCGGGTTTGCCTTGCTAAAAATATGGGAAATCAACTGTAGCTCCTTTTTGTCTGTCCATCCCCAACGGTAACGAATTCCCTCAGAATTCAAGCTTTCCAGCCTTGCCTCTAAGCGCCCTTTCAGGCTTTGTAATTTTGGGATATTTCTGGCTGATGCAGAGATCACTTTATCCGGACCCAAGGCAACTTCCAAGGCTTCCTCAACAAGTGAATCCTTTTTCGTTATTTCATTTTTTAAGGCTTTACCGATTTCTACCTCAACTTGCTGTATACTATCTTTTTTCGCCTCAGCTACGTCTCTGGCTTGCCGAATTTTATCTATTTCAGGATAAAGCACATAAGAGCCAAATAATACTAAACCCAGGATTGTCACTCCCAAAAGGATATTAAAATTCCGAGCTGTTCGCCTCTGCTTATTCCGCAAGGCAATCTCATCTTTCAATCGTTTCTTTTCTGCTTCTTCAGCTTCCTGTACGGCTTCCTCACTTTCCTCCAGATAAGCGACCATTTTCGGCCCCGGCTGAATGTCTTTGATGTAGGAGGAAAGAAAAATAAGTTCTTCCCGATTCAAAAGACGGCTTTTTCCTCCTTCCGACAGACTCGTATGGAGTTCATAGCTATCCTTGAGCATACGAGCAGCCTTCCGAATGGCTTTTTCATCAGCCGAAAGACGGGCATATACTTGTTTGCCGATCAGGTCATGTGATAGTTCTATCCTCATAGACTCATTTAAGTGGGTAACATCCGAATGACTTTCAATTCATTGAGTCGATTGACACAATACTCGGTGATTTCAGGATCTATGTCTCTTTTTTGGAATAGCCTTCCTTTCAAGGCATCTACCTCGACATTGAGTTTCGTCCCATCATCCGTAACCAGTTCAAAAAGTATGTTCCAGGGCAGCTGTGTATCCTCTATGCCTTTTTCCATCAATTCTTCCTGCAGAACTTTCATCTGCTCATCAATAAAGTCAGAAATTACGCCCTCCAATTGCTTTCCTTTTCCCACCAGATAGGAATCAAATCGGATCTGACGATCTTCTTTTTTCCGCTTCCTCCTCCGCACATCCTTCTTATACAGCTTATCCATATAGATTTGCAGGTGGGCCAATTCAACTCCAAATCCCGGTATGCGAATGTTCTTGATAATGGTAGGTACGGTTTTACGAGGAGTAGCAATTTTGATTTTTGCTTCCTTGGCCGTTCCACTCACTACTCTATACAGATTCACATCATTCATCCGCTCGATTCGGATTCGATTATCAAAAAGCGAAGGAACCATTTTCTCCATTTCGGACAGATACGCGATATATTCCTCGCGTATGCTGATTAGAATTTTACAGGGAAGTCCCGCCTTAAGGAGTTTGGCTATAGCTTTATTGAAAGTCTTTTGTTCTTTTTGGGTCCCCAATACATGCAATTCTTCAAACTGATCGAAGATGAGATAAATGGGGCGATAATGTTCTTTGTAAAGGGTCTGAATCTGTTCAGAAAGTTCATCAATTCCCTTTAGGGAATCTTTACTCGCTACTTTCTCCAATTCTCTATAAATAGATCCCATTATCCCATCTCCCCGACGAATGAAAATGGGTAGCCAATCTGTATCGTAAAATTTATTGGCCAAACCGCAATTGATAAGGCTGGTTTTTCCTGTTCCGGATGCACCATAGAGCATGACGATATTGGAAGCATGCAGGGCATTGTAAAGGCGGGCGATTTCCCGGGTCCTTCCGAAAAATCGATCTTTATCGTCTTTTTCGTATGCGTCCAAAAATTTAAAAGGAGAATCCATGCAAAATGATTTCTAATAGATCTGTGTTCAATGTATGTGCTTATTGTAAATCTGCGAGGAACATATCAAACTGAGTTCTTAAGGCTTCAAATACTTTGGGTGAGTTTGCTTCTTCCTCTTCTTCATCAAAGCCAAAGTCATCCTCCCATAAATCATCATCACCCAAATTCAGGCCCTCGCTGAAATCGCTTTGTTTCATATCCGTATGAATCTGATCGGTACCTTTTTCATTTTTATGAGCCACAAATGTGCTGTGATTGACCGTGAGATAAACCAGCTTTTCTTTATCCTGCCAACCCAGCATGAAAATATGGGCTACATCTTCTGTATCCATTTCCGTGGTCTGACTCTTTTTGACCTGAACGAAGGTGTTTTTATCGATGACAAAAGGGGAAAGGTTGAGACCATTATGCATCAAATCTTCATCCGCCACCAGAATCACAGAGTGGGTATTTCCAAAACTGCTTTTTCTTTTTCTCGCGCTATCCTGATACAATCTCAGGTGGACCGCTTCCGATGCATTGAGTGGACCCATTTCCAATTGGTATTTCCGCTGGGAAAAACGGGGCTTCTCAATGCTGATATTGCGGACGGTCATCATCCGGAATCTGGCCATAAAGCCAATATGTTTTAGCAAAATGGCCAATGCCTGTTCTGTTCGGATACAGATCTTTTCCACATCCTCCCCTACTTTTCCATTCAAGAGGGCCTTTTGCTGCTTTTGCAAAAAGTTATGGGCCTGGGACAACTTGCTGCTTTCGTCGGAAAGGGTCTGGTAGAATTCTTTCAATTCCTGCACATAAAGGACAGCCTCTGCGGGCAGGACTTTCATCGCCTCCCTGAATTGTCCCAGAAAATCGACGGATAAATAATCCTTCTTTTTTAGATCCAGAGAGATTTTCCCTTCCAGCTGGATTTCATCCGAACGATATTGCTCCCAGATATCAGAAAGCAAAATGAAGTAGAGGGTCTGACTGGTAATGATATAGGTACTGATCAGGGTTTGCAGCCGTTCCTGATTGGGATTTGACTGTATTCGCAAAAGGCGAATCTGAGATCCAATTGGCCAGGGAAAATTTTTGATGATCAATTCGGGATAGTCCTTGGAATCTCTTTTGATGATCTCCTTCCCTTTTTGCTCAAACATCTGGGTGGAAATGTCCGGATTGAACCTGACCATTTCGTCCAGAGCAGATATGATATATTTATTGCTGCTGAAACTGCTTCCGATGTATTGAAGAATCTCTTTGGGTAAGCCCATTTGCTGAGCCTGGGGGATTTGATAGCTGAGAGCCCGATCATCCTTTACATACAAAGCCCAGGGAATTTCTTCTTTTTCATCCGCCTCATCTCCAAAATTCAAACTCCTCAAAGAGACAATTTCTGACTGAGCAGAAGGTCCATATTGGGCTGACAGGAATCCCGTGGCCATCTTATAAGCCTGTGCTATGCTTCTTTTATTTGCCAGGGCTTCATAAAAGGCGATGCTAAATTCACAGGCCTTTCTGTCCTGAACCGGAGTTGAAGTAGCTATAACGGCTTTCACCCCTGCCTCAAAAAGATGCCTGACTTGTTCTTTGGTCGAACATCCATTGAGAAAGACCAATTGCAAAGACTTTTGCTCCCCCAGCAATTTGGCTATGCCTGAAATTTCCCCTTTTTCCTCTTCCAGAAATAGTCCTTCTCCATCCGCATGACCGGCATAATGAAATATGCTTACCCGATCCTGATAAGCCAATAAAGTCTCATAGAGATCTTTGATTTCTGTGCTTTCTTCCCGAATGACTTTGATAAATCCCTTTCTATCCGCTTCCCGCAGCGCACGATAGGTATCGCGGCTTTCTTTTTTTAATAGGTTAAGGTGAGAACTATTATCATTGGCAAAAGCCAAAAATATAATGGGGGCTTTAGGCATATAGGCGTGTGATAATTTCCAATATATAAAATAAAATATAGATGCCAAATATTTAGAATTCCGTGTGAATTTAAGGGAAATCAAGGATGCTGGCTTCTTCTTTCTTCTGTCTAAAAAATACTATTCCTGATCGCCAATCTTCTCGTACTTAGCTGATGATTAAAAATTATGTCTCTTAATATGTGTACATAGTAAAGTATTGGGGGAGTTCCCACATCTATGTTTGATAGAAAGATAGATTAGCATTGATCTGGGAAACTCCCCTATTTCAATTGTAACTTTTAACATCTGATATGCGCAGGCTAGCTATTTTTCTTTTTATTCTTTTTTCTCTTTCACATTTGCAGGGACAAGAGGTCCCCGATTATGCAAAAACTCCTCAGGGAATCACGGATAAAATGCTTGAACTCATTTCGGGCGATATAAATGAGCTTCGGGATTGGGATACCTATAGAAATCTCTTTCTTCCCACGGCACAAAAGATTATCCTGAATCCCAATGCGAAACAAATCAGTCGACAGGTTCGAGTGATGAATCTGGAAGAGTTTGTTCGTTTTGTGGGACCACAATACAAGAAAAATGGCTTTGAAGAGGTCTCCATTGGTACGACCGTAAATGAGTTTAATGGAATTGCCAATGTCTTTCAGAGTTTCCATGCAAAAAACCTGACGGGCACCTATGAGAAGCGAGGAATCAATAGCTACCAATTGGTATTCGTGAGTGGCAGATGGTGGATTGCCAGTACTTGCTGGGCGGATGAAACCGAAGAGCAGCAACTTCCTGCTAAATACCTGGATGATACTTCTAAGAAATAATACCTACAAAATGATGGCTGGAAAAATGAGAATAAGTCTATCTCTATTCCTTTTGCTCACGGCTTTAGGGCTTTATGGACAGGATACTGCGAAATCGGCTACTCATAGCAGTGATACGGAGAGTATCCAGTCCCTTTTGGATGCCTACTATGGTTGTATCTCGGGACCCATAGGCGAAAAGCGGGATTTTGATAGACTGAGAAATCTTTTTCATCCGCAAGCTCGCCTGATTTATAGTTATTGGAATGAAGCTTCAAGCAAGGCTGGCGTGCTGGTTTTCGATGAGGTGGAGGAGTTTATTGAGCGATTGGATTACCTGGACAAAAAGGGTTTCTACGAACATGAGCTTTCAAATATCACCCATGAGTTCAGTTCTATAGTTCAGGTATTTAGTTCCTATGCATTTCGGGCAGAAGATAACAGCATCCCGGAGGGAAAAGGCATTACGAGTTATGAATTGTTTTTTGATGGAAAAAGATACTGGATCATGTCCATGTTTTGGGCAGCTGAAAATGAGAAATACAAAATCCCGCCGAAATACCTCGCGAGGTAAAAACCCTTCAATAATTTCTACTTTTCAGGTACTGAATATGGGATTGTTGATATGGGCTGGCTTGTGAATGGAACACCTCCGAAGGAGCTTTTTGCGTAAAGCGTTTGACTTCCTTGATAAAATGGTTTTGGTCAAAGAACCCACTTTCATAAGCCAATTCCGTAAGGTTGTACTCATCAATCCCAATTTTCAGGCTGTAATTAAATCGAATGATCCGCGCATATAGCTTGGGCGGAATTCCTACACATTTTTTGAAAAGCCTTTCCATTTTTTTGTAACCGATATTATAGGTTTCACTCAGCTCCTTAATAGAAATCAGTCCGCGAGAAAGATGGATGGCTTTGAGTAAAGCTTCAAGGGTCTTCGTCTCCTGAGCAGGAATTTTTAGCGAGAGTTTTACTTTTCCCTTGATCAGGGAGTGTTTGAGAATATCCACTTCCTTTATCAAATCGGATAGTTGGATAAAATCATCAGTCACTTCCGCTGCCTGAATGCCAAATAAGTGGTAGAGTGCAATAGGGGAAAGTTTGCAGCCATAGGCGCGCGTATGCTCTTCAAATTGATATTCTACTGATCGACTTTTCTGTCCAAAAATGAATAGGTCTCCTTCAGCAAATGCATCCTGCCCTCTTTTGATACTTCCGGCTTTAACATAAACAATGCCGGGAGTACAGTCAGGTACAATCAAACTTTTTGTACTGCCTTCTCCTGCTTCAAATTCCAACTTAAAGCATTGATCTATATAAGGGGATGGGGGACCTTGGGGATCAATGAATTGACATATCATATCTATAAACTATAAAAGGAAAAGCAGCTCTGGAAAAGTTTTCGATGAAAGCCTCCTTTTATCAGTTAACCGAAAATGAAGGCGTAGTTAAAATTGGCACAAATGTGTTTTATGTATTTCTTTTTGTGCTTATTTTGTATAAATTGTGCAAAAATAATCACAGAAGTGATCTTTCATTCTCAACCTAAACACAATTTTATGAATCCAGCTATTCAAACCCTCGTATTGAGATCCATTTTGATCCTTAATGCTCCCAATCATCTCCAACTTATGGATGCGGAGATTGAACAAGCCTGGCGAGAATTTTTTAGCAAACGAGCGCTCTTGAGAACGATTTCATTTGGGCATGATGCAATCAAGATTGACGCGGAGGAAAAACTGGAGATCAAGCGGAATAAAGACTCGGCCTATTTGAGTGCTTCCCGGGATGAAAAGAAGATTTATTTGGAGAGCTGCGATTTTAGGATTTCTACAGAAGCAAGGCCGGTGATTTGGAGTATAAGTCTTTAAGAAAATGTCTGGGGATTAATAGATAAGGAGAAAATAGTTATTTCTATTTTATGAAATAGTCAAAATTTATTGACATATTGAATGTACTCCTGACCTAAGAATGAAAAGCCTGTCTGGGCATTTTCCATCTTTCCCATATACTTTTCAACCAACAGTTTTCCGGCATTCGATCGGATGAACTGATATAAGCTCATTCCCCATGCCTTCTCGCACCACACAAAAGAAAAACTCACTTAAAGATTTTGATACCTTCTTCGACAAAGACAAAAGAATATCCCTCGAAGAGTCGGACTTAAGTAAAGTCCAAGATGTTGCCAGATATACCTGGTCTCAAATTGAGCAATTAAAGGAGGATCCTAAAAAATTTGAAGAGCAGCCTAATAATCTATCTGAAACTGGAATTGTAAATGCTGCATTTACAAAAGGTGGAACTACTTTTTTATTTTCAGGAGATGAGATATATGCTTACTCGGGAGATTATGAGTTTGTAGATGCTGGGCATCCCGTCAAGTTAATTAATAGCTCCCCTGATTTCCCCAAAAACGCTAGAATAGATGCTGCTTTTCACGGTCCGGATGGACGGACTTATTTTTTTGACAATCAAACCAAAACATTTTCTCGATCAGACGATCTGAGTATTAGGCAACGAATTTCTCAGCGTTGGGGAGGAACAATAGCAACCTCATTTGGTACTTCTCAAAGTGATTTTATAACTGCTGGATTGACGATCGGCCAACGTACCTATTTGTTTACTCAAAATGAGATGTTTAGGTATACAGGATCCATTTATCAGTTTATTGATGTTGATTATCCCATAAGGAATACATTACATAATTTTTTGAATGATATCGGGATTGTTGACTCAGCAATCATTCGTACCATAAGCAGCATAAATGAGCCTATTATGGCAGCCATTACGCAAAGAGATAAAATAATTCTTAAAACCTTAAATGAAGATCTTTTTCAGATAGATACAAATAATGGAAGAGCTTCAAACCCTCATAGAATAGGTCAAAGGCAGAGTAGAGCATTAATAGAAGGTATGTTTGCTGGCTTCTCGCATAATGAGGAGACCTTCATTTTTAAAGATGATAAGTTATTAGTTCAATCAGAAAATAATATCCATTCTTTGCAAAACATTGTCAATGGTTCCTTTATTGGATTGGATGGCAATTTGTATCTCTTTTTAAGAGAAGAATTCTTTTCTATACCGGTAGATCAGGTAAATACCCATGAACTTCTTAGGCAGTTATCCAATCCTCTCTTGAGACCCCAGCAAGAAAGATGGGCTAAAATATCAGGCAATCAGATTACGACTATTGATGAAGTTGATGCTGCCATCGTTCGGAATGGCAGCCTATTTTTGTTCAGTGGAGAAGAATATTTACGCTATACACATATTGATCAGGAATTTTTTGATCATGGATACCCTAAAAGAATTCAAGGCAATCCCGATGGTTTTCCAGATGTAGAAAGAATTGACGCTGCCTTTACGGGTTTTGATGGGAAGGAGTACTATTTCGATAACCAGCGCCAGGAATTTAGAACATCCGATGACCTAAGTATATCCTTCCCAACTCAGGAAAAATGGGGCAAATCAAAGGTTCATCAGAAAAGGCCGGACGGAGGATTTATTGGAGCTGCCTTTATTTTTGAAAACTTTTCCTACCTGCTTAATCCTGACTCCATCATTAAATATGAAAACGGTGATGACGGATTTATTGACCTCTTATTGCATCATGAGCTTTTGGCAAAACTTTCCAATAGATTGGATGAACACCAAGTGCAGATATCAGATAAAATGGATGAGCAGAATACCCGAAACACTCAGGTAATGAGAGAGTATGCTGACATAATGGAAAACAAGACTGAAGAAAACCGGAACCTCTTCCTTCAGTCATTAGAGGAGCTTGTCAACAGGATAGAGGCTCATATTTCACCCCAGCATCGAGAAATTCTAGAAGCAATAGAAGAATCCAGATTAGGCAGCTTCGAGCGCCTGGAAATTCTTGCTGAGCATCTGCTTGCCCATACAATAAAAGGCCTTGATCCCCAACTCCTGAAGTTGGCAGAGCAAAAAATTTCTGGAAGAGGTGATGGCAGAATATCGGAAGCAGATGCAAAGGAAATCGTGAAACTTGCCGATCAATTGGGGGATTCCTTATCTGAGGAAGAGCGGACCCAAACCCTTGCTTTCATAATCAGCAAACATAAATGTAGCAAATCGGCAAGAACCATTCTTGTGAATGCTTTTACTTAGGAATTGTTGAAGAAAGCTAATGGGGATTGACTTTTCTCATTCATTCCCCATAAATAAATCATTGTGCATCAGAGCTTTCTGATGCACTTTTTGTTTCAAGAACAGGTAAATGCCTATTACCTGAGTGATATACCTTTTATAAAAATTACTATGGATAAATCTATCATCAAGAAAAGCATCATAGAACAGCAGGAAGAAGCTGTGGAAACCCTTCGCAAAGCCGTAGAGCAATACCAGGAGGAAGCTGATATCGACGAACAGGAAGGGCAAGATCCGGAAGACTATTCTCATCAGGAAGAGGCAACAGACCTCTGGCGAAGAATGGAAACCCAGTTGAAGATAGCTGAAAGCGATCTGGCACGAATTCAATCGATTCCTTTGGAGAAAGTGGAAAAAGTAAAAGTAGGCTCCTTGGTTGAAACCGATTACCTCAACTTCTTTGTCGGAATTTCTTCCCTACCTTTTCAGGTGGAAGACAGAAAAGTAATTGGGATTTCTACACATGCCCCTATTTACCTCCAACTAAAAGGCAAGAAAGAAGGAGACAGGATTTCTATTGGTAAGAAGGAATACAAGATACGTGCAGTAAGCTAGATTGCTTTCCCATAGATTCGTACTTTATTCTTATATGAAGAGCACTTTCAATAGGAGGCTTGGAGTGCCTGGCTTTGCGATTAAACCCTGTAGTATTTACTTCCTAAGAAGTAAAGATGAAATCCAGGCTTAGGCTAGCCATACTTTATGGACTATATATTCAACCGACTTATCCGAGTAAAATTCATTCTCATTTCTTCTGGTAATTTTCTCATTGCGACTCCATGTTTTTGAGAGCTAATATTTTGCTATTGAGGGAAAATAGATAGGCAATCAGCTGCACTACCGGGAATTGTTTTTGATAAACACACAAATGCTATGAAAAACCTAAGAATCCCCCCATCATTGATGTTAAGCTGGGTTTGGCTGATGTTATGCCTTTTGCCTTCAGTTTCTTTAGCCCAATCTCCTCAAGGTATCAACTACCAATCCGTATTAAGGGACGCTTCAGGAATTATTAAAAACCAAGTGGTACTTATTCGTTTCTCCATCATTCCAAGGAGCAGTGGAATTGTGAGCTATGTAGAAACTCATGCCGAGAATACCAATGAATTTGGCTTGATAAATTTGACCATTGGAAGTTCTTCAACACATACGGGTAATTTTTCAGACATAGCCTGGGGATCAGACATATTTGACCTTAAAATAGAGGTAGATCAGGGTAATGGATTTCAGGATATGGGAAATACCCAACTTCAGAGTGTCCCATACAGCTTGTTCGCGGATAAAGCTAATTCAGTAGAAAGTATTAGTCTAGCTGACATTGAGGAAGTTTCTGTTGCTCAAGCTGCTATCGGGGAAGTCTTAAAGTGGAACGGTACAGCATGGATTCCTCAGGCTGATGAGACCAGCGATATAGACGCTGACCCGATGAATGAGATCCAGAGCATTTCTCTCTCTGGGAATGACCTTTCTTTGTCAAGGGGAGGAGGAACTATTAGGATACCTCAAGCTCTTTGGAATCAAGACAGCTTGGGGATACATTATGATAATGGACGTGTTGGGATTCTAGTAGGTAATTTCCCTGCCCAGGCACCTTTTCATGTAGGAGAAGGGAATACAGTCCTGTTTGGTGCAGATACACTCGGGAAAAGTAATTTCTTTCCAGATCCCAAAGTGATGTTCAAGCCTGGAAGAGGAGGGGCCTTTCGCGCAGGTCAACTCAATGCTGATGGTTCCATAATTGGGGGCACAGGATTCGATTTTTGGGACCCAGCAAATGTCGGTTGGGCTTCTGTGGCAATAGGAAACAATACAAAAGCAACAGGAGCGGGATCAATAGCCATAGGAATTCGAGCTTCGTCAACTAATTTTGGTTCAGTAGCTTTAGGACACCTTTCCAGAACCATTGGAAATTCAGCCGTCTCAGCAGGATATTATACACGAGCAGATGCCTTCGTTTCAACCGCAGTAGGGGCAGGTAATATTGGAGGAGGAAGTCCAAATGCCTGGCATGCAGACGACCCGATTTTTGAAGTGGGAAATAGCATAGATACTTTCAACCGTTCTAATGCATTTACCGTTCTGAAAAATGCGAGAGTCGGGATAAACCACAACAGCCCCCGATCCATGCTGGACATTGAGCAACCCAACCCAGGCATAGGTAATGGAATCTTCCTCAATCTTTCTGGAGCTGGGCACTGGGAAACATCGGTTGACCAGTCGGCTGATTATAATTTTTATTTTAACAATTCCCTGAAATCCTATATCCTGGATTCGGATGGAAGCTATATAAAAACGTCTGATCGTAGTCTTAAAAAGAACATCAAACTATTGCCAGATGTACTGCCAAGAATTTTACAGCTCCGTCCCAGCACCTATCAATTCAAGGACAGTAAGAAAGATGCCCCTCTTTCGACTGGTTTTATTGCTCAGGAAGTGGAAGAGCTATTTCCCAATCAGCTAATCGAAAAGGAGGGAATCAAAGGATTAAAATATGCTGAATTCAGTGTTTTGGCTATCAAAGCGATTCAGGAGCAACAAGATATGATTGAAATACAAGCGAAGGTGATCGAAGACCTTCAGGAAAGGCTCGAAAAACTAGAAAAAGAACTTAAATAATAAATTTCTCATCATGCAAAGGATCAGTGTTCAGCAGGAAAAAGTTGTTGAAACCCTCGGTCAAGCTGGAGAGCAATGCCCGGAGAAGTTGATATCGACAAACAGGAAGGGCAAGAAAGAAGTGCTGGAGCTTCTATAAATAGGGAAGAAAGGAATATAAGATTCCTACAGTAAGCGAAACCCTCAGCTGGGCTTGTTTAGATTTTTGATGTTTTTTAAGGCTTAATAATTTTCATACATTGGAAATGAATGCCTTAAAACAAAAATCGTCATGAAACGAACACCACAACTATTTTTGATCTATCTATCAGTATTTTTATTATCTGCTTGCGGGGGTGGTGGAGAAAGTACAGCTACTTCAACCCCTCCATCTTCAACCGAAAATGCTGCAGAAAATAACGCTGCTGCAGACAACAATGCCGAGCTATTTTCCGACTCACGTTCTGCCCCGACAGGTGATAAAGTAAACACCGTTGGTAAAACCATCAATCGAGATGCTGTCGGCAAAACCATAAGTACAGGAGCTGGTACTCCCGGAGATATCATCCTTTATGAATTTGATCGATCTTCACAGCTTTATCGTGCAGAAAATCTGACCAGCGGCAAAGAAGAATACGGAGAATTTGACACCTACAATGATCCCCAGGAAAAAGCGAACTCGGATATTTACCACTTCGAGAAAGACGGCTCCCATTTTTATGGAGTTGAATTGGAGGACAAATTCGTTGCGACCAACTTTCCGGGCGGAACAGAATTAGTCAGCATCTATTCGGGCATCAATACAAAAGTCAATAATGCTGAGAATTTCCAATACTTCGATGGAGCCTATATCGTACTGCACCTCAACCTGAAAGAGCATGATGCTGATCAGGGTTACAGCGAAGGTATGAACTGGGGACTCGCTTTATTCGCACATGATCCAGAAGAACCGCTAACAGGTTCCTTTCTTATGAAAATCTACAATACCAATGAGTGGTTGCCGGAACAAGTCAATCTGGAAGAAGAGATTTCGCTCATGCAAGAAGAAATTGCAATGGTTATGCAAGGCGATTTGACCTTTGAAGTAGACGGAGAAGTTCTGATTGGGGGCTATACAGTCAATGAAGAAAATCTTGAAACCTTTGATACCTATTTCATCGACCTGGAATCTGCGAGTATTGCTGAAGAGGAAGAAGATTTCATTGATATGGGACTATTCTTTGCAGGGATGGGCTTTGCTAATGAAGAAGAGGCCGTAATGATCATCGACCTGGGAGTAGGTAACGGATATTTTCAGATGTTGAGAATTACAGATATGGCCGGTGAATATAGTGAATATGATCCTTCCGGTTCTTATTTGTACATCCAGTCAGATGTAGATTATGGAAGTGGCGGAGGATTTTTATCCATAGAAGAACGCGAAGGAGAAGGGCATTATGGAGTCATTGACCGGGAGCATTATCCCCAGGATTTCAATGAGGAAGATGGGCCAGAAGAAGATTTTGAATTGATTTTACATAAAGCAGACCTTCCTTGTATTTATTATACAGATTATGAATCCGTCGATGGAGAATCTGATATGGAAGGAGGAGAAAGGATGTATATAATTACCAATTATGACTTCTTCATGCATTTCAGCCTGAGCATGGATCCGGATGGAGGGAAAGAATTGTTGAACTTTGGCGTGGGGGCCTTCTCAGGTATAGAATAAAGCAGAAAAGAAACACCTATAAATGAAAAGCGGGACTGAGTATTCTCAGTCCCGCTTTTTTTATTTCTGTATTTCTTTCACTACCCGAAAACCAAGAACAACATCTTTGTAGGTCACCAGATTATACAAGCGGAAAGTTTTTCTGCTTTGGGAAACTTCCTGACTCCATCCCCCACCCCGATTTATAACGAAGGCGGTTCCATTGATCTCATTTTCATTGGGGCCTGTGGGATTTTCTTGAAAAGTCCCGGAATAAGGCGCGTAATAGTCATAGCACCATTCCTTTACATTTCCACTCATATCATAAAGCCCTAATTCATTGGCTGCCTTTTGGCCTACAGCAGAAGTGAAGTTTGAATTCTTTTTATAATGAGCTACTTCTCCGATTTTATTTGAACCAGAATACAAATACCCCTTACTCAATTTGCCTCCGGAAGCGGCATATTCCCATTCTGCTTCAGTAGGAAGGCGATACCTTTCTCCGGTTTTGATCGAAAGCCATTTGCAATAGGCACTGGCCAGGTTCCAATTTATGGCGACCATCGGGTGATCTGCCAGCCAGTCAGAGGAAGGCATAGCAGGCATACTATCGGTCAACATGCCGAATAGATGAAATTGTGCTGCCGTAATCTCAAACTTCCCCATTTCAAAATCCGAAACAGCGACTTTATGTCTGGGCTGGGCATCTTCTTCATCTCGAACAGGTTCATCAGTTCCCATGAAAAATTCTCCTCCTTCTACTGGAAGGGTAATGGGGAAATATTTTTCTGCTAGCAGTTTTTCCTTTTCTGTGGAGGAAAGGTGTAGCCTGCTAAGTTGTAAAAGAGAATCCGAGGGATTGTTCCTTGCCAAATTCAAATGCCTGCTAAATTCATCTGAATTGGAACCCTCCAGTAAAGGTTCGGCTAAATCCAGAATTTTAAGCACAGAATCAGATCTGCCTATTTGCTGGTAAACGAAAGCTAGTTCATTCAGTCCGCTCAGGGTTTGCTCAACATTGAGTTTCATGCTGGCCGATTCTTCCAGAAACTCCAGGGCTATAGGATATCGCAAGCGATGAATAGCTTCATTTGCCCGCTCAATATTCCTTTCTACTCGTACCGTATTCGCTTCCAGAATTACCTGTGCATTATACCGCTGAAAGAAAGCAAAAATGACTGCACCTAATATGAGGGCAATGCCACTTCCGATTTGTATGAGTCGGTTGCGCTTCTTTTCTGCTCGTTTTTTATTTCTGATCTTCTGACTTCTCTGGATTAATTCAAGTTCCCCTGTTTGAAGGGAACGCATATGTTTCATTCCACTTTCAACCACTCCCAAATCGACTTCATCCAGAAAGACTTTTTCTTTCAGGGCTTCCTTTTCCCATTCGGTATCCGCCTGCTTTTCGAGGGCATTCAGGTCCATCAGTTTGGCAGAAAGAATTCGGGAAGCCCGCTGGGCAGGCTTATCAGATTCATTGTATTCAAACTCAACGATGGGAGCGAGGGTATCATGAGCGAGCATGGTCTGTTCGGCATCGTCGAGAGAGGCCAGCAATGAGAGGTCTTCGCAACGGCTGACCAGTTCTTCTATTTCCTCCATATGATCCTGGTAGCGATCCCGGATCTTTTCCATTTTTTGACTTCCTGCCGTTCCTAATTCTGTGACATGAAATTTTAGCAGATCCAAAGCCAGTCCCGAGTCCACTACTTCCCCCAATTGTTTCTTCATCGACCGCATGACTTCCAATTGCTTCAAAAAGAAATCCCGCAACTCAATTCCTTCATTCAGGAGTTGCTTATAATATGCATGCTTGAAAATGGGCTCTTCCGGATTTTCTTTCAAAGCCATTTGCCACATACGGCTGAGGATGATCTGCAAAACCGGTGCAACAGGAGAATCAGGATTTGAGCTTAAGTCTTTAGCAATGAGTTCGGGGAGTCCTTCTTCAATTTTTAGATTATAGGCCTTTTTTAAGGCAGGTCTATGGCCATAAACCTGGATGATTTCCTCGATATTTTTTGCATGGAGATGTTCAAGGAAAATGGTACTCCGATGAATCTCTGCATTTTTAAGTCTTTCCTCAATCTCCGGATGGTATTCTTTTCGATATGCGAGAATCAGTTTTCCTTTGAAAGATCCGTTTTTGGTATTCAGGAGTTTTTGAAGAGCTGCTAAGAAGAGATTGAATTCATCTTCTGACAATTGAGCATCATTTTCCGCAAAAGGAGAATTGAGCTTTTTTCCCTGAGGCCGGGTATACATTTCTTCTACCTGATCGAGTATCAGGATCATGGGTTTTCCCGTTTTTTCTTCAATTTTTAGCCAAACAGGCAAGAGGTTTTTTGCCTGGTGGAATCCTTCAAGTTCTTCTTCACTAAATGTGACTGGCGCAGGACTAGCTTCCTTCTTTTGACTTAATAATTGGATGAATCGCTGAAGCTCCTCCTGCTCACTCGTATCAAATTCATGGCTCATGCTTTTTAGCTGCTGAAGATTGAGCTCTCGACTGGCTACTCCCAATCCTTCCTGTAAGGTACCCAGGAGTCCTTTGTTTACATCTCTCCTCAGATAGATCACCACATGACTGTCCTCAATTCGGGGCAATAGACCAGAATCCAGTAAAGATGATTTTCCCGCTCCTGATTGTCCGTGAAAAAGGAGTAAAGGACTTGCATTGGGATCGGTGACTTGCTTATACAAAGATTGGATGGAGCTGGACCGACCAAAGAATACACGAGAATCATCCCGGGTATATCTTTTCAAAAAGCGGAAAGGACTTTGAGGGTATTCATAGGAACCAGGGATATCAGGTAATCCAAAAAGAGGATTGTTCCCGGCATCTGGCAGATTCCATTTTTTCACAATTTCCGAACCCTCTCGATAGTAAATATCCCAGGGGAAACGATCGGCCTGAACCTGAGTATCATCTTCATCTCCGAAATAAAGAGATCGCAAATCTGTAGAAGCGCCACTCCGAATTTTGATTTCATCCTGGGCTTCTTTCCAGGCTCTCGCGAGATTATTTCCCTGACCAATACTGCTGTAGAATCTGGCACCCAATTGGGTAGCGATATTGTCAGCGATGGAATTGGACGTACCAATAACCGCTGGGATGCCTGCTTTCAGTAGTTCTAGAGATTGTTGTTGAGTCGAGCATCCATTTAAAAAAATAAATCTCAATCCCTTTTGCCCACCAAGGAAGGAAACCAGACCTGCCCCATGTGCAATTTCATTGTTATCATTTGCCGTTTCCAGCAATAGTTGATAGCCATCGGCATGCCCACCATAATGAAATACAGCAATCCTGTCGCGATATCGAGCCTTTTGAAAAGTATTGATGATGCTTTCCAGGGTAGCATTGCTTTCTACTACCAATTCACAAAGGCCCGCATCTACGGCTGGTTCTAAGGCTGCTTTTAGTTTTCTTTGCTCAATGGCGAGGCCTCTTAGGTATCGTGCGGCTTGTTCTTTTTCATTGGCAAAAGCCAGGAAAATTACGGGGCGTTTAGACATTTTGTGTGTTGCGATAGGTAAAGATACTTACCAATATAAAAAAATCTGACTTAGCCCAATTTCTCTTTTCTTGTACTAAAGCAAAACTCATCCTTACTCTCCAAACAATTCTGCCATCGCATATTGCAAACGGTTTTGCACATTGGCCATAGAACCCCACATTGATCGAATTACTCGACCTTCTTTATCAAGTAGAATCCAGTGAGGAGTACCTTCGGCTCGATATCGCTCATAGGTTTCTTTGCCCTGATCTTTGTAAAGGGGATAGGGTAACTTAAAGTAAAGCTTTACTTCCTCTATCTGATGATTCGAGTATTCAGGACCTTCGAAACGACTATGTATAGCAATGGTCTGAAGCTCGGGATAATTCTTTTGCAGTTCCAGAGAAAAGGGAATAGCCCTTCCCATACAGCCCGGGCAGCCTCTGCTAAAAATGAGGATTAAGACAAATTTGCCCCGAAAAGATGCCAGACTGGGAACCTCCGATCCATCCAAACTTTCGATGGCCCATTCAGGAGCTATATGAGATTCGATAGACATAGGCTAAAAATACGTAGGGTCAGATTATTATCTGACCCTACCATTTGCAATATTTTATGATTTTTATTTCTTCTTCACACGCTTTTTCGCCAGAATATCCACGCTGCGGTGAATAAATTCTGTCAAATCCTTTCCTTCCAGCATATGCTGAGAAAGTAAAGCGAGGTCGATCAATTGACGAGCGGTGTCTTTACGAACACGACTTTCAACCATAGCCTGAACCAGGGGATGTTGGGTATTTACAACCAGATTGAAATTATCCGGCATTTCTCCCATCATCGTCATTCCGCCACCACCTACAGCTGCCATTTCTTTCATCCGTCTCATAAATTCAGGACGTGTGATTTGAACAGGTAGAGAATCGCTACTGAGTTTTTCCATCACGACTACCATACCGGGTTTTTCAACCGCTTCTTCAAAGACGACTTTGATCTTTTGCTCGTCTTCTTCACTTAAAAGCAGAGAGCCCTCATCCGCTTCTTTCTCCTCCTCGGCTTTCGGGATGAGTTTTTCAAGCGTATCTGAATCTACCCGTACCCAACGAGACTTTTCAGTATCTCTTTCCAGGAGGCCGATAAAGTGGCTGTCCAAAACGCCATTCATATGGAGGACATCATAGTCTTTGCTATCAGCTGCCGAGATGTACATATCCTGGCTCGCTTTATCAGTAGCATAGAGATATACGACATTCTCATCTTTATCTGTCTGCTTTTTGGCAATTTTCTCCCGATAGTCATCAAGCGTGTAAAAATTGCTATGGACATTTTCAAGTAAAACAAAGCTGCTCGCTTTCTCCTTGAATTTATCATCAGTCAGCATTCCGTATTTCACAAATACAGAAATGTCTTGCCATTTTTCTTCGAATTTCCCTCTGTCTTCTTTAAAAATCTCATTTAGCTTATCCGCAACTTTACGGGTGATATAGCTACTGATCTTTTTCACATTAGCATCTCCCTGGAGGTAGCTACGAGAAACATTAAGAGGGATGTCTGGAGAGTCAATCACCCCCTGCAGCAACATCAAATAATCCGGTACGATCTGATTTACTTCATCCGTAATGAATACCTGACGAGAATACAGTTGGATATTATTTTTCCTGGGATCGATGTCCTGACGAATTTTCGGGAAATAAAGTATCCCGGTCAGATTGAAGGGATAATCAACATTGAGGTGAATCCAAAAGAGGGGTTCCTCAGAAAAAGGATACAGCTCTTTGAAGAATTCCTGATAATCCTCATCCTTCAATTCAGAAGGGGGGTTTTTCCAAAGAGGATTGGGATTGTTGATTACTTCATTATTGAAGCTGATCTCAACCGGCAGGAATTTGCAATACTTGTTGAGGATGCCTTTGATCTTCTCATCTTCAAGATACTCCTGAGCATCTTCAGAGAGATGAAGAATGATTTCGGTTCCCCTACTCTCTTTTTCTCCTTTGTCAATGCTGTAAGAAGTCGTCCCATCACAGGTCCACTTGACCGCCTCACTCCCTTCTTTAAAAGAAAGGCTGATCACATCTACGGTATCGGCTACCATAAATGCGGAATAGAAGCCCAGGCCAAATCGCCCAATAATATCTTCCTGCTTGTCGGCATCTTTATATTTTTTGAGGAATTCTTCTGCCCCGGAAAATGCGACTACGTTCAGGTATTTTTTTACTTCTTCTTCTGTCATACCAATCCCGGTATCGCTGATGTGCAGGGTCTTGGCTTCTGAGTCAATCTTAATACGAATGGTGAGGTCTCCCTCTTCTCCCGTAAATTCTCCTTTTGAGGAAAGGTATTTTAATTTTTGAGTGGCATCGACAGCATTAGAAACCAGTTCGCGCAAGAAAATTTCCTGTTCTGAATAGAGCGACTGTTTGATGATAGGAAATATATTCTCCGTACTGACTGAAATGTTACCTTTTTCCATATCCGTTGTCAATATTTATATAGGGTTAAATTCAATGGCATTAGAATTTACCAAGGAAGTTCTAAGTAAAATTCGGTTTAATTAGCGCGAAATTAAAAAAGTTATAATATTCAGGGTAGGGATTCTCAAATAAACTTTGCTCTTTATGGGATAATTCATGTCCTGCGTGTATTTTGTAAGGAAAAATTTTTTAGCAATTGCTACAAGTTCAATCTAAAAAAGAGGCTGAAGGCCTGTTAAATGAGTTGAGGAGCTTGCTCCGATTCGATGATTCCGAAGAAAAAGCGGAATTTATCTCGCGTATTGACTCATTGCAGGAAGAAATTCGGGATGAGGAGTTATTTGAAGAAAAAATAAAGCCTCATTTTGAAAAAAACATCAGCTATTTACAGGAGAACTTTCCCGATTTGTTTTCCAAATACCTTGCCACAGCGATCAAAGCTCAAATAAGAGATTCGCAAGATGAGATCATCGATGCATTGTATCCCATTATTGGTAAGCTTATTGCCAAATATATCCGTGCAGAGATTGACCGGATCAGCCAGAGAGTTGATGATAGATTGGAAGATCCTTTTGCAAATTTCCGCTTTCGGGTGAAAGCATTTTTCTCTGGCGTATCCTATCAGGAGATGTTGATGAGAGAAGGGGTTATTGCCATATTGGAGGAAATATTTGTGATTCGGAAAGAGGATGGTTTGCTGATGGGGCATTTTTCACTCAATGATGTTTCGCATCCAGATATGATTGCAGGCATGTTGACAGGGATCAAGAGTTTTATTGAACACGCTTTTGAGAAAACTTCACAGGAGTTAGAAACCCTGGAATATGAATCATATACCATATTAATTTTCAATTTTAAGACTTTTTATTTCGCAGCAGTAGAGAAAGGACCTATTAAAGCAGAGTTTAAAGAAAAACTTCAAAACAGCATATTCGCATTTTGCGAAAAGAATGATGTGATCACCGATCAATCCCTCAATAAAGCCGTTATAGACTCCCTTTCCCTTGAGCTTAAGGAACACTTTTATGGATTCAACCAATTGGATAAGTAAGAAGATCGCTCTTCTGGGCTATCATGCAGTAGGAAAAACCTCTTTGATCAGTCAGTTTGTAGAACAAAAATTCCCTGAAAGTTATTTGTCAACTATCGGTTTGAAAGTCGATAAGAAGACCGTAGAATTGGGAGATCACAGACTGGAGTTGATCATTTGGGATATTGCGGGACAGGAAAATATGGCGCATATCCCACAGTATTACCTCAATGGATGTGGAGGTTTTATTTACGTCATTGATGTGAGCAGGCCCTCAACTTATGAGGATTTGAAGACCAAATTGCACATGATCCAGAGCATGGTCCCCGGAGCTGAAATGGTGATTGCTGCAAATAAAAAAGACCTCCTTTCAGCAAGCGAACTGGAAGAGGTGCTGGCCTCCTGCGAAATCAGACCAGACATAAGTACCAGTGCCAAAGAGAATGATAATGTGGAAGACTTGTTTAATATGCTTGCCAGCAAATTATTAGCTGCCCATGAATCTTGATGAGTTGAAATTGAGCCTTATCGAACCCAAAACCCAGGTAATTGTATTTGGGAAGGATGGCCCTATGCTTAACTCTTGCCAAAGCATGGAAGATATAAGTGCTTTCATCAATAGTTCTCTTTACGACCTGGATCCTTTGTTCAAAAGTATGGAGCGACTGATAGAAGGGATGCATACGAAATCTGATCCCATCTTTATCCCATGCGTAGAGTTTGATTTTTTTGGTAGAAAGGGATTTTTTGACTTCCAAATCAGTGTTCATCCCGATTACCCGGACCTGAGAGCCTGGCTGGCGATTGATAACAGTTCTGTTTACCGCTATTACCAGAAAATCCAGCAACAGCGAAATGAATTGCTGATGGAAAAAGAGACCCGAAGCAAGAAAGCCGGCTGATCTAAAAGATCATTATCTTGTGGCACATCCATTTGAAAGATTGTGCGAGTACCTACTTTCCTTTCCATTTTACTCCTCCCCTTCTCTCTCCTATATGGGGCGATACTCGCAATCCGCAATTTTTGCTACGAGCAGCATATCTTCAAAATTTATAATGCCCCTGTCCCTGTAATTTCTGTGGGAAATATTTCCATGGGAGGAACCGGCAAAACTCCTATGGCCGAATTTCTACTAAGGAAGATGGAGGAAAGAGGAATCAAAGCTGCTTACCTGAGTCGGGGTTATGGGAGAAAAACCAAAGGCTATCTTCGGGTAGACCCTCATTCTGGAAATGCAGATGACTATGGAGATGAAGCTTTTCAGGTGGCTCATAAGTTTCCCAAATTTCCCGTGGCGGTTTCAGAAAATAGAGAAAAAGGCATTCGGGAATTATTGAAGGAAGAGGTCGAACTCATCATTTTGGATGATGCCTTTCAGCATAGAAAAGTAGCTCGCGATCTGGACCTGCTTTTGATAGACGCAAACCGATTGCCTGTTGAAGATTGGGTAGTTCCGGCAGGGACGTTAAGAGAAAGTATCAAGGGCCTAAAGCGGGCGGATTTATTGCTGGTCAATAAGATTAAACATGATTCGCAAATTGAGAACATTACTCCAAAACTATCTCGCTGGCAAAAGAAAGTAGCTTTTATGCAAGTGGAGCAAAAGGAAATCAAAGCTTTTGATCCATCTCAAGACTTCACAGAAATGAATTTGAAGGAGGAGAAAGAAGTAGTTCTTTTTTCAGGAATCGGGAATCCAGACTTTTTCGAAGCCCAAATTCAAGCCGCTGGATGGAAGCTGAAAAAGCATATCAAATTTGGGGATCATTATGATTTCAAGGGAAAAGATATCGATCGCCTATTGAAGGAGAAGGGAGCAAATAGCATCTTCCTTTGCACCGAAAAGGATTTCTACCGCTTGCTCAACAAAAGCTTTTCGGAGAGACTAAGCGGAGAGGCTTTCTACTACATTCCCATTCAGCTCAAGTTTTTACAGGGAGAGGAATTTTTGCTAGAAAAGCTGGAGGGACTTAACTTGAAAACACACAGAGACAACTCAACACAAAATTAGTTTGAACATAAAGAAGCGCATAGCCTACTTACTGAAGCAACTCAATGAAGGCCTCTTCGAAAAAGAGAAGGTCGTGGGACTGGCTTTCCTTTCTGCCATTGCGGGAGAAAGTATTTTTCTGCTGGGACCTCCGGGAGTAGCAAAAAGTATGGCAGCAAGGAGATTGAAATACGCATTCAAGGATGCGAAATCTTTTGAATACCTGATGGGGAAATTCAGTACGCCTGATGAAGTATTTGGTCCGGTTTCCATCAGCAAGCTCAAGGACGAAGATAAATATGAACGCCTCACAGAAAATTACCTACCAGGCGCCAACATCGTCTTTCTGGATGAAATCTGGAAATCTAGTCCTCCCATCCAAAACTCTTTGCTTACGGTTCTCAATGAAAAGATTTACCGAAATGGGGATCAGGTATTCAAAGTAAACATCCGTGGTTTGATTTCAGCTTCCAATGAACTTCCATTGAAAGGAGAAGGACTCGAGGCAATTTATGACCGTTTTCTGATCCGGCTGATGGTAGGGGGAATTGAAGATGAAGATTTATTCAACCGCATGATCACCATGAAGGGGAAGATGGATGAAGATTCTCTGATTGATCAGGAGATGCGAATCACAGACGCGGAGTACGATGCCTGGGAAGATGATATCGATGAGGTTGAAGTGCCCGATCATATTTTGGGCTTGATCCATCATGTCAGGCGGATACTCGCTCAGAGGAATGTGACGGCTGATGAAAGCAGACAAATTTATGTGTCGGATCGGAGGTGGAGAAAAATCACCCGTTTGCTTCGAAGTTCTGCTTTCCTGAATGGGCGGAAAAAAGTCATGGTTATGGACTGCTTTCTTATTCAGGATTGCATTTGGGATAGAGAAGATGAAATCAAAGAATCTTATGATCTGGTCCTGGGATGTATTGCAAGTTATGGATATCGGAAACTGGTCAATCTGACTATGTTGACTGAAGAGCTGGATACTTTGAAAGAAGAGATTCGTAGCGAAACCCAGGAAGTACTGATTGAGCAGCTAGAGGTCAAAAAAGTTACCAAAGACGATAAAGGCCAGGAGTATTACAAAGTCATGGATTTCTGGGGAGAAAGTGCCGTTTTTATTCGGACGGCAGATTTTGAAAAAGTAAAGAAAGAAGAGAAAGCCTTTATTCCCGTTTTTGAAGAGGCTGCCAGAAGTTTCCGTCCTTTTCAAACAGCCGAGATAGAATTTAAATCGGATTTGCTGATTGAGAATAAAGGCAAGGAATCCCCTTTCGATACAGAGCAAACCGAAGTCGAGAAAGTCATTTCGAAAGAACCCAGTCAGGCCATGATCCGGATTTGGGATACCCAGATAAAACTTTTGTTGGACACCTGTGAAAAGCAGCTGGAAGCTTTGGAGAAGCAAAAGATGGAAGATGAGATACATATGGATGATCATCTCTTTCTCTCAGAAGAGTACAGTCAACATGTTTTTCAGGGCCTGGACCAAACCATGCATGACTTACTGGATATGAAATTGGAGATAGAAAAGACTCGACATGCCTACGAATCGATGGTTAAGGATTGAGGAAGAACTCAGTGATTTCATCCAGAAATCGGATTTGATGACGGAAGCCTTGCGAAGGTTTGCGGCAGAGCTTCTGTATTTTCATCTCCTCGATCCCGGCTTCGATGCCATTCCCAAGGTAAAGCATTCCGAGATTCCTCAAAGCTATCCCAATTGGGCCAGACTCTTCATTCGCATTTTGGAGAATAAATCCTTGCGTGATCTCACCTTGAACAATGAAGACCTTGCCTTGAGCATTGCCCGGGAGACCCTTTCATGGATCGGTCAAACCAATCAGGATTATAGTTCTGTCCATGAGTATGTTAAAGAAGAGAAGGACTTCAATTCCTTGAATCGCGTTTTGCGAAGCAGGGACTTGAGCAGCTGGCAGGGGCAATTGAGGACGCTTAAAGAGCTGTATCCCAAACAATCGACCAATTGGGATTTTTATGAGAAAGCCCTTTCCCGCGAAAATGCAGGAATACAGGAAGCGGCATCTCCCAATAATCGGACAGAGCAAAACCTGCTTATTATTCGTCAAAACATCCTCAATGACTGGTCGGAATTATTGGGCCGAAAAAAAAGCCGGCATGAAGAGGATTATTTAGAAGAAAGCCTGAACAGTTATTTCAAAGACCTCAAAGGCAAAGTATCCAAGCTGGAAGAACTGGGTGAACTACTGGCTCCTTTTTACAACTTCCTCGGACAGATTTGGAACGACTCCCTCAGCAATTGGAATAAGATCGATTGGGATGAAATGGAGGAATATGCCAAAAGCCTTGAGCGCGATTCACAACTCCGGGAACTGGCAGACATCCTGGGGCGTTGGCAGAAACAGGCCAAAGTAGTCGAGGAGAAAAAAGTCATGAAGGCCATTCCCCGACAAAAATGGAAGCCCAGTCCCTATGGAAAGTCAGAGATAGTCGGCATCCATCATAGCGATCATTTGTCTGCCATGCTTCCTTCGGAAATTACCTATCTGAGCTCTCCACAAATGGAACTCATTTGGTCCAAAAAATACATCGAAAAGAAGTTGCTCACCTTCAAATACAGATCGATAGAGGAAAGCGGCACAGAAGAAATACAGGAAGAAGTCATTCAAAAATCTGAGACCAAAAAACAGGGTCCGATGATCCTTTGTATTGATACCAGCGGTTCGATGTTTGGCCGCCCCGAACGCATCGCAAAGGCTCTCGCTTTAGCTTTGCTCAATATCGCCCTCCCTCAAAAACGCAAGGCCTTTCTCATTTCCTTTTCCACGGGATTTCAGGCCTTAGAATTGACAGGTATGGAGAATGATCACGGGCGTCTGATCGATTTCCTGCGCATGAGCTTTCATGGAGGGACAGATATTCAACCGGCCCTGGATGAAACCCTCAAAATTCTGGAGAAGGAATCCTATCATACCGCAGATGTTTTGGTCATCTCTGATTTTGTTATTCCTCGCATCGACAGAAAGATGTTTGATGCCATACAGGATACTCGCCGAAAAAGAGGCACTCGTTTCCACAGCCTTTTTATCACCCGCCGGCCTGATCCGGATCTCCCTCCCCTACCCATTTTTGACAATCATTGGGTTTACGACATAGACAATCCGGCAGTCATGCGCCAGACGATTGATCACTTTCAGACGTTTGAGCGTTTGCAGGAGATGGATATTTGATCTCTCCTGGAACCCCTCCGCTCGGGCCAACCTCCCCTTATTTTGCAAAAATGGGAGGTGCGCATTCCATTTCTTATTACACTGCCGTGTCATTGCGAGCCTGTAATACAGGCGAAGCAATCTCCTTCGCTCGAATAATCCTTTTTAGGTCAAGGGGATTGCTTCGCCTTTGTCAAAGGCTCGCAATGACAGATTGTTTGGGGTGTTAATGCTGGGTGTAAATCTAATTCGAAATGGGCGTGTGCGCTTGATTTTCCTGAACCCCTCCGCACGGGCAAACCTCCCCTTTTTCGTTGGAAAAATGGGAGGTGCGCATTCCATTTCTTATTACACTCGCGTGTCATTGCGAGCCTGTAATACAGGCGAAGCAATCTCCTTGACTCGAATAATCCTTTTTAGGTCAAGGGGATTGCTTCGCCTTTGTCAAAGGCTCGCAATGACAGATTGTTTGGAGTGTTAATGCTGGGGGGAAATCTAATTCGAAATGGGCGTATGCACGTGGTTTCCTGGAACCCCTCCGCGCAGGCCAAGCTCCCCTTTTTCGTTGGAAAAATGGGAGGTGCGCATTCCATTTCTTATTACACTAGCGTGTCATTGCGAGACGGAATCTCCGTCGAAGCAATCTCTTTGGCTCGAATAGTTTTTTTTTAGGTCAAGGGGATTGCTTCGCCTTTGTCAAAGGCTCGCAATGACAGATTGTTTGAGGTGTTATTGCTATGCGTAGATTTAATCTCTAATTGCGCGTATGCACGTGGTTTCCTGGAACCCCTCCGCGCAGGCTAACCTCCCCTTTTTTTGCAAAAAATGGGAGGAGCGCATTCCATTTTTTATGACACTGCTGTGTCATTGCGAGTCGGAATTTCCGGCGAAGCAATCTCCTTGACTCGAATAGTCTTTTTTAGGTCAAGGGAATTGCTTCGCCTTTGTCAAAGGCTCGCAATGACAGATTGTTTGGAGTGTTAATGCTGGGTGTATTTTTAATTCTCAAATTGCTGCATGTGGGTTGTTTCCATTTTTCCATTCGAAAAAGGGAAAGGGAGCTTGCGCGGAAGGCTTCCCATTCGCGTTCTTGCAATCATGCAAAAGCTACTACCGCAAATCGAAGAGCTATCCGATCTCAATAATCGAACGCTCTTTTTCTACTTCTTCAACATCACAGCCTCAGAAAAAGCAGGAGAAGAAACGCAAAAGACCTTCCTTCAACATAATGCAAAGGTCCTGCATTGGTGGGAATGCGAATACACCTTCATAGGTGAAGGCGAAGACTGCTGGACCCATGCGGCTGTGGTACAGTTTCCGGACCTGACTTCAATAGAAACAGCTGCTCAAGAAGGAATTCAAAGTACAGAGGTAGAAGGCATACAGGCTTTTGCAGTGAAACAAACGAAAGTCCCGGCCTTCATTCTCTTTCTTTTCAAACTGCTACGACCCATTGGGAACTTTCTGGATAAGGGCTTAGATCAAGAAGAAGTGCGAAAAATTTTTAGCGGAGGGGGAATCACTCCACGCAAAGATCAATTGGAAAAGCACTTTTCCAATACTCGCCAATCAAAAGCTTATATGATCAATTTGTTGCAGTCCTATAAGATTGCTCAGTATCCCGGAAATTCCACTGTTCGGGGAGCAACTGCCTATTACCGAAGGTATGGATTCACAGCCATGCGATCCGTAATTATGACAGGAGGAAATCTTGTCTTGGCAGGTAGAATGGGAGAGCCGATTCTGGAAAGCAATGCGCCCCTTGCTACAAAAGGTCCCTGGGAAGGAATCGGCATCATGGAGTACCCTCAGCCTCAAAAAATCTTTTCGCTCGAACATATGCCCGGATACAAAAAGGCGATTGACCATCGGACTGCGGGATTGGAGCGAACGGCTTTGATAATTGCGAAGAAGTAGCTTCCAGAATATCTTATTAAAACAAAACAGCCTGTCATTGCGAGCCCTAAACGAGGGCGAAGCAATCTCCTTGATTCTAAAATAGGGTTTGTATTCAAGGGGATTGCTTCGCCGTAAATTCCGGCTCGCAATGACACGCCTTGGTGTTATTTATTTCTATTTCAGCTTTCTTATTACCCGCGCACTTTTTACCTAAGCCAACTGCTGCAATCCCCTAAAATAATCTTCCCAACCTATATGCGGCCTTCCAGCAGCTTTTTCATAATCTGAAGGTGTATCAAAATCACCTCGGCGGATGCTTCCATAAATCGCAGCAATTACCCCTCCCAGAAAATCCCCTAATTCAGCCTTTCTTTCTTTTTCATACTCCTCAACACTCATCGGTTCATAGACCAGATTTGTTCCGAAGGCCAGATTCAAATAATCTGCCAATTGGTATTGAGTAATGGCTTCCCCCGTCAAAGAATAGGTCTGCCCATTATGCACATCCTCCAATAACATTTTCGCATAAGCTGCACCCAATTCATCCCGACTCGTATAAGCACACTTTCCATCTCCAGCACTGTTTGTGATTTTTCCGTCGCGCTTATAGGTTTCGATATAGTCCACATCCGGCTCTATATAGATGCCATTTCGCCCAATCGCATATTGCAAACCACTGGCTTTTATGTCTTCTTCCGTCTGTCGATTGCTTTTCACTACCGGCCCAAAGTCTCCTCCGACACTCGTATAGACAATCTTTTTTACTCCGGCTTCTTTGGCGGCATTGATCACATTTCTGTGTTGAGGAATGCGAGCCATGGGTTCGCCATTAGCTGAAAGGAGAAGAACTGCATCGATATCTTGTAGTGCTTCGTCAAAATCAGCCTTTAGCGTATAGTCTCCCTTTCGCAGCTCAACTCCATGATGAGCAGCCTTTTCGGGAGTTCGGGCTAAAGCAACAATTTGACGGGGATCAACGGCTTTCTTAAGAGCGCTGATAATGGCAGAACCTAATTGTCCACTGGCGGCGCATACGGCGATTTTCATAAAGGAAGTATTAGGGTGTTTGGGTTTTAGGGTATTAGTGTTGATTATACTTTTGAAGTAGAAAATACTCTTTCTTTCCTCTAAATGGAAGGAGAAATGATAGAGCAAAACACAAAGATGGGTATTTACCAAAGCTGTTTTAGCCATTTTGTATCAGCATACTTGTATAGAACTCTCTTAAAATATAGGGCCAGATATTAGGATATTCCTCTTAACAATGCTACTCTTGCTGCCGATGAACACTACTAGGCAGAAAGAAATAAAGCTCAAACACAGAAAGGAGATCATAAGTCGCTACCAAAAGCCCGATGAATTTAGTAAAGTGCTATGCGATCGAGCGGATGCTTATTTTATCGAAAATGGCTTATGCAAACATGACGGAGGCGCAGCCGTCTTTATGAATCTTGCCCTTGCACTCTTATTTTACCTGGTCCCCTATCTACTATTACTGGCAGGGATGTTACCTAATATTTGGTGGGTCTTATTGCTGGGCGTGATACAGAGTAATGGCTTTGTCATGATCGGCACCAATATGCATCATGGAAGTCATGGTTCCTTCCACCAAAACAAACACATCAATAAGTTTGTGAAGAAATTGGTCTGGATCATTGGCGCCGCTGACGACATCTGGTTTATTCAACATGTTACCCTTCATCATACGCACACAAATATTCATAGAGTAGATGGTGATCTGCACTCAGGAGAAGGCTCTATCTATTTTTCCAAGTATGCCGAAACGTCCTGGATTAACCGATACCAGCATATTTATGGAATGGCACTTTATGGCTTGAGTTTCCTGTCTCGAATTATAATCGCCGATTTCAAGCAGCTCCATATGTATTGTGAGAAAGGCTATATGAACACCCGAAAAAAGTCCTATCAGCGCCAACTTGTGCAACTGATCATGTCCAAGATCATATTTTTTGGGATTGTACTTGTACTCCCATACTTGTTGGGAGTTCCCTTTGTGCATGCTTTGGTATTATGGCTTACTTGTGTAATTATTGCCGGCTTCAAATTGACCCCCATTTTTCAACTCGCTCATATCAATGAGTGGGCGCCTCAACACCTGGATGAAGCATCAGGAAAGGACACTTTTGTGCGTCATCAAATGAAAAGCTCCGTAGATTTTTATTGGGGAAATAATCAAACGGTCGATTGGCTGGCAACTATGTATTGGGGCGGTTTGAACTACCAGTGCATTCATCATATTTGGCCCAAAATCTCATACGTTCATTACCCCGCTCTGGCAAAAATCCTTCGAGAGGTATGCGATATGAAGCAATTCAAAGATGAAACCTACCATAGACTGCCCTATAAAGAGGTCTTGTCATCACACGTCCGGACCCTCAAGAAAATAGGTTTTCAGATTGGACCGGAACTTATGGAAGGTTAAGGAGTCCCTTACCAAAAGCCAGACTGTCAAACCCAAGCAGGCTAACACACTAAAACCTTCCCCGCATTTCCCTTATCTTCGCGGCATGAAGGTCCTCATCATCGATCCCTACCATGAATCCTTGCTGGAAGAGCTGGATAAACTTCCTGTGAGCTATACTTATGAGCCGGCTCTGAGTCGGGCAGAGATACTCAAACGATTGCCTGAAGCCGAGATTCTCATCATGAATAGTCGGATTAACATTGATAAAGAAGCCGCAGATGCTGCTCCCAAATTGAAGCTATTGATCCGAGGAGCAGTTGGTATGGACCACATCGATATGGAATACCTGGCAAGCAAAGGAGTGCGCGCGCAAAATTGTCCGGGAGTAAATGCGGATTCTGTGGGAGAACAAAGTGTAGCTATGCTGCTGGCGCTTCGTCATCATTTACACAGAGCCAATCAACAGGTGAAAAATTTCATCTGGAGCCGGGAGGAAAATCGAGGGCATGAAATGGGAAAAAAGACCCTGGGGATTATCGGATATGGAAATACCGGCAAAGCGACTGCAAGAAAAATCAGTGGATTCGGTGCCAGGGTGATTGCCTATGATAAATACTTGCAGAATTATGGGGATGAATATGCAGAGGCTGTTGGGATGGAGGAAATTTTTCGGGAAGCAGATGCCCTGAGTTTGCACATTCCCCTGACAAAAGAAACGCATCATTTAGCCAATACCGATTTTTTCAATTCTTTTTCCAAGCCCATCTACTTCCTAAATCTGGCAAGAGGTCCGATCACGAATTTGGAAGATTTGATGAAAGCGATTGATTCGGAGAAAGTGATTGCCGCTGCCATTGATGTCCTTCCCAATGAGAATTTCAAGAAGTTGAGTGAGGAAGAGAAAGATTTGTACAGCCGCCTATTCGCCTACGAAAACATCATCTTTTCTCCCCATATCGGAGGTTGGTCGGTGGAGTCGAGAAGGAATACGGTGGATCGAATTATTGGGCATGTGAAGGAAGTTCTCTGACCAACTGTTGTGTCAGCCCGACCGAAGTGGAGGGGCCTAAAATACTTGCCCAGGGCTTTGCCAGATCCTATGTTGAATGGGTTATTAGAGCACTTGATTTAGTTCCCTCGACTTTGCTCGGGATGACATGGACTATTACTCCCAAATCCTTCGCCAAACATCTCCCAAATAGTCTCCCATCAATTCAGATTGAGATTTACCCGAAACATTTCTGGTAGATTCCAGCTGCTCAATCTCCACAAACTCATCCTCTTTTTCCAGAAGCCTATAGCTAAAGGTATATACCGCTTCCTTATCTTCTTCCCATCCATCCATCATTCCAAATCTCAAATCATTCCAGACAAGACTACTATCTTCTTCCGTTATGGCAAATTGACCTTTCGACGTCCAAAGTAATCGATCGATGACATAATTGCTGCTGTCAGACTTTATCAGATGACTATTCTTGGGAATTTTTCGAAATTCTATAGCAGTTGGATCGCCTAAAATGGAGTAGGTTCCTGTATAAATATTTCGTCCATAACTATCCTCTTTCACCGCATACCAAAGCAGGCTATTGAAAGGAGTGGGATAAGTGGAAAAACCGTAGCCCCCAACCCCTTGCTGATGCAGGGCATTAGAAAAAACCTCATGGACGACCAACTTATTGGTCAGGGTGAGAATGAGGTAAAAACTGCTGATTCCTATACCAATCCAGTTCCAGAGGTATCTCCATCGAGCTGTTCGGGGAAGTCGGAGAGCCAGAATGAGACAGATAAGAAAGGGGAGGGTGTAAAGGGGATCGATTACAAATATATTATTGAAAGCGACCCGATAATCAGAAAAAGGATAAAAGAGTTGGGTACCCCAGGTCGTAAATGAGTCCAGAAGTGGATGGGTAAAGAAGGCCCAGAAGGCCAGCCAGGTCCAGGATTTCTGATCACCCCATTTCCCTCGATAATATCGATTCAACAACCAACCTATTACTGGAGCTGCCAGAACGGAAAATAAAATAGAATGTGAGGCTGCACGGTGATTAACTAAAGCTGCCAGTTCTCCGGTGAAAGCACCCCCGATTACATCAAGGTCGGGAATTGTCCCACAAATAGCTCCCCAAAGAGCTGCGCGATTGCCGACTTCTTTGCCTAAAACAGCTTCTCCAACGGCTGCCCCAAGTACGATCTGTGTTAGTGAATCCATTGAGATGCTAAATATATATAATGATATTGTTTAATTGTTGAATTACTATTTTGTTCAAATTAAATATTGTCAGGCTACGATTTCCCGATTAGCTTCGTAATAAGAAATAGTGGCTCGCATCAACCGTAGAAATCATTAAGGCAAATAGGTGAATCTGGTATTCACAACACAACCCTTGCGACCATGTTAAAACATACACACATCTATCTACTCTGCGTTTTCCTCTTGGGAACTTTTTTCCCTTTGCAGGCTCAAGTCGATTTTACTGCCAGTGTCAGTCAGGGATGTAGTCCCCAGGTGATTGTTTTTACGCCCAATGCCCCAGGCGCTACTTCCTATGAATGGGATTTGGGAAATGGAACCAACTCTAATGCGGTCAGTCCGGGAGTTACCTATATAAATCCGGGATTCTATACGGTTCGTATGCGAGCGATTTATCCGGGAGGGGGAACAAGGGAAATCACTAAAAGTAACTACATAGAGATTTTTGACAATCCCATTGCAGATTTTACCGCCAGTCCTATACAGATTTGTGAAGGAGAATCCGTTCAGTTTACCGACCAAACTCAGCCGGGCAGCAATCCCATTACTTCCTGGCTCTGGGATTTTGGAGATGGCGATACAGGAAGTGTACAAAACGTAAATCATATCTATACCAGCCCCGGGACCTTTAGTGTAAGCCTAATTGCCACAGATGTAAGAGGCTGTGAAGGAACGGAACAAAAGCAAGCCCTTATCATAGTGAATCCCAGGCCTGATGCCTCCTTTATCGCAGATAATGCTTTAGGCTGTGCAGCCCCTTTCCCTGTCAATTTTTTTAGCACAGGATCAGGTTCTGCTTTTACCCATTCCTGGGATTTGGGGAATGGACAGACCTCCAATCAGGTCAATCCTTCCACCACCTACAATGGAAATGGAAGCTTTGATGTTACCCACATTGTCAGCAGTCCTTTGGGATGTTCAGATACTGTTGTGAAGGCCGGTCTGATCAATGTAGGAAATGTACAGGTGAATATTCAGGTGAGTGATTCTGTAGCCTGTGTGGGACAAGCAGTAGATTTCTTTTGTGGAGGAGGCTTTGGCAGTGTAGTAAATTGGGACTTTGGAGTTCCGGGAGGAAGTAGCACGGATTGTAATGCCGTTTTTACCTACCGGACACCGGGCCTTTATACCGTAAACGTAACAATATTAGATCCCAGTGGATGTAGTTTTCAATCCAGTCAGCAAATCAGAGTGAGTACACCACCTACTCCTGATTTCTCAGTTTCGGATACCTTACTTTGTGAAGCTCCTCATATTACCAGCTTTACCAATAGCAGTTCTTCGGCCCTTTCCTATTTATGGGAATTTGGAGATGGAACCACTTCTACCGATCCTAATCCCACACACACCTATCCGACTTTGCCTATCAGTTCTCCAACGGGCCAGCCGTATTTGTATGATGTGAAATTGACAGCCTATAATGCGGATGGCTGCCCGGCTACCATCATTCGACCCAATAGGATAGTTACCGGACAAACCCAGGCAGCCTTCGCTGCTATTCCTCCGGAGGGCTGTGCACCTCTGTCTGTAAGCTTCCTGGAAGTTAGCCCAACTCCCTCAAGGGTCAATAGTTGGTTCTGGGATTTTGGAGATGGGACAACTTCGACAGATTCTATGCCTTCTCATGTGTATCCGGATACAGGTGTTTATACTATTACCCTCATCATTGATACGGAGCATGGATGTAGAGATACCCTGCGTAGAAGTAGAGGCGTGCAGGTAGGAGAAAAACCTATCGCTGATTTTGTAGCAAACAACTTTCAGCTTTGTGCCAGTGAATCCGTTGAATTCACGAATTTATCCATAGGTGCAGATAGTGCATTTTGGATTTTTGGAGATGGACAGAATTCGAGGATATATGAACCGACTCATGTTTTTCGGGATACCGGTCTGATGGATGTAACCTTGATCGCCTTTCATAATGGTTGTCCGGATACTTTGACAAGACCTCAATACATTGATATACTTTCTCCAGTTGCTGCCTTCCGTACTTCACCAAGCGGCTGCAGTATTCCTTATGTGCCCTTAATTGCAAATGAGTCTATAGATGCTCATCGATATTTATGGGATATGGGTGATGGAACTACCTATACCGATACGGTACCCGTTCATACCTACACCCAGGAAGGAAGTTATCAGATAAAACTCTATGCCTTCAATGATAGTACAGGCTGTGTGGATTCGGTTTCCCTTCCTCTCAATATTGAAACCATAGATCCCCAATTGAGATTCACTTCTCAAGGAGGCTGCAATCCCGTCATTCTTCAATTGGAAGATTCTACTTCAAATTCCATTGGACGGATATGGTATTTTGGAGATGGTGATTCCTCTTTCCTGAGAAACCCTATACATGTGTATACCGATCCGGGAGTATATAATCTGACTCTGATCACCTTTAATAGCGCAGGCTGTAATGAGCAGCTGAGCATTCCGGTTCCTGTTTCGGAACCGGTAGTCGATTTTCAGGTTTTGCCGGATGTACGGGGATGTGCACCCTATACAGTCCAGTTTGACAATCTTACAACTTCCGTCTCAAACGTAACAAATTGGCAATGGACCTTTGGGCCTGCGGGGGCTACTTCTACGGATGAGAATCCCATTTTTACCTATACAAATCCCGGGACTTATACCGTGAGTTTGATTGCCAGCGACACCCTCGGTTGTACCGATACCTTAACTCGAAGAAACTATATCTCTGTCTTTCAGGCCATAGCGAATTTCAATGCGGACGAACCCATCAACTGTGTCAACAATCCCATTACCTTTTTCAATACTTCTATTGGAAATGGCTTGAGTTATTTGTGGGACTTTGGAGATGGTACTACTTCGACCGTAACGAACCCCATTCATAGCTATACAGCTAATGGAGTCTATGATGTAAGTCTTACGGTTACGGACTTTAATGGCTGCGATAGTACGCTTTTTTTGCCCGGATACATCATAATAGCTGATCCTCTGATCTCTATTACGGCAGATACAACTGCTGCTGCCTGTCCTCCCCTATTGGTAAACTTTACCGCAAATGCCCTTTCTCCCCATAGCTTTACGGCCTGGAATTGGGACTTTGGCGATGGGGCCAGTTCTACCGGAATCAATCCTTCTCATTTGTATCTGGAAAGTGGAGACTTTGATGTGAGTCTGATGGGTACGACAACAGCGGGCTGTGTGGCGAATGTTGTAGAACCAGATTTTATCCAAATCGGAGGCCCTCAGGTAGATTTCTCCTTTACACCTGGAACGGCCTGTCCGGGTGAGCCCATTTCCTTTACTACCCAAAATGTGGTGAATGTGTCTCGCTTCATCTGGGACTTTCAAAATGGGACGCTCGATAGTGGTGCAAATGTCATCTACGCCTATCCGGATTCAGGCATTTACTATCCGATTTTGATCGCGGAAGATAATGCCGGATGCCAGGTCCTGATTCAGTCGCCAGACAGCATTTTAATTTATCCCAAACCTACAGCCGATTTCCTGATAAGTGCAGGTCAATTATGTGGAGGGGATACCCTGACCTTTACGGATCAAAGTACTTCTGATAATCAAATCGTCCTATGGGAATGGGATTTTGGCTTTACCACTTCCAATCTTCAAAACCCTACGGTCATTTTCTCAAATCCCGGCTCTTATGATATCCAATTGATCGTGACCAATCAGTCAGGATGTCGAGATACGATGATTCAGCCAGCAGGAGTGATAGTCGAACCGAATATTGATCCCACAGCTCCTGAAATTCGCTTCGTAAGTGTTTTGAGTGATTCTGAAATTGAGATCGAATACGATCCTTTTCCCAATACTTTTGATGACTTCCAGAGCTATATTTTGTATCGGGAAGATGCCGGGGGAAATTATATTCCCATCCAAACCATCAACAACCTTCAGACGACTCGATTTGTAGATCGGAGCCTGAATACCCGAAATACCAGCTATTGCTACAAACTTCAGGTAGCGAATGAATGCGGCAAAGTGTCTGACTTGACTACAGCCAATGAACATTGCAGCATCCTGCTTGAAACCCAAGGGGCTCTGGGACAGGTCAATCTGAATTGGTCTGACTATGTGGGCTGGCGGGAAGTGGAAAGGTACAGGCTATATAAAGTTCAGAATTATGGCCTGAGCAATATCCAGCTGATAGCTGAATTGCCGGGAACAGTTACAACTTATGAGGATACGGATGTCTTTTGTGAAGAAGAAGAGACCTATCGAGTGGAAGCATTCAAAGCCAATGATATCCTCATTTCCTGGAGCAATATCCAATCGGAAATGCCTTTGCATGAGGCCCCTACTCTCCCTATGGATCTTTGTTTGGCTACTGTCTTCGAAGACACTTTCGTCCAAATCCAGTGGAGCCCTCTTCCAGATATCCCCTATGCCCGTGAATTGATCATCGAAAAAGATGCAGGAAATGGATATACAGCGGTTTATCGACAGCCAGCTACCGATCCTGTTTTGAGCTGGACAGATGAAAGCGTAAAAGTTCATGATCAATCCTATCGCTATAGAGCCTATGTTACCGATAGTTGTGGGGAGCAAACACCTATAGGAAGGATCGCCCGGAGCATCTATTTGGAAGCCAATCGCCAGGTAGGAAATGTGTTTTTCAATTGGAATCCTTATGAAGACTGGCTGGGGGGAATTCGAAATTACCGATTGGAAGTTTTCAATGAAGCTACACAAAGCTTTGAGCCAGTCAGTGATATTGGTGCTTCTTTTACTGAATTCATTGATCGGGAAACCGACCTTCCTCAAAGAGAATATTGTTATCGTTTATTGGCAGATGAAAGTGGAGGAAAAGAACTCACAAGTATATCCAATATTGTTTGTGTTCCCATTGGCCCCCAGATTTTTTACCCCAATGCCTTTAGCCCAAACGGAGATCAACACAATGAAAGATTTACCATTACCAGCCTCTTTGTAGAGGAGGCAAGGATCATGATTTTCAATCGTTGGGGAGAAAAACTATTTGAGAGTACAGATCTAAATATTGGCTGGGATGGCCTCTATAAAGGAAAGCCTGTTCAGGAAGGAGTATATGTTTTTCGGGTGGAAGGAATCGGCTATGACGGAACCTTATTTAGCCAGGCGGGTACTGTCACCCTGATCAGGTAAATAGAACTTGAAAACGGGTATTGCCTTCAGGAGTTTCTGTATGGCAAATTTTGGCTCCCAGCATATTGGCGGCTCTTTGGGCCATAGAAAGTCCGATCCCGATACTTTGGGCATTTCTGGGAAAGCCATCATCTGCTTGTTGAAACAATTTGATCAATCGCTCCAGCTTTTGAGAGCCGAGCCCAATGCCATTATCTTCAATAATGATGCTTTTGCTCGTCCCATCCCCTTCTCCCCATATTCGAACTTTGGGAGCCTCTTTCTGAGAACAAAAATGCAAAGCATTATCCAGTAGTTCTGAGAAAAGTGTCTTCAGCAGTTCTTTATCACTTTCCAGTTCGGGAAGATTCTGAAGCTCTGTTTCAATATTTGCTTTAGTCTGATCTAGCTGGATTTTCTCGATGATATTCTGTACCAAAGCTTCGGTGGAAACGGTACTGATTTTTATTTCATGCTGAGACAGGCGAGAAAACTTCAGAATGGCATTGATTCGCTTTTCCAATATCTCTCCGGAATTTTGAACAAATTCAGCATATTTCAGTACCTCGGCATCATCATAATCCTGAATCTTCCTTCCCAGTAGCTTGCTAAAAGCCATAATATGACGAAGCGGTTGCTCAAGATCATGAGAAACAGCATAGGCCAGCATATTCAACTCTTTTTCCAAAGACTCATTGGTTCGTTTGAGTTGCTCCAATTCCGATTGAAGATTATTTTCTTTGGGGGCTTGAAAAGAATTCATGGGATTCTGAAGAGCATGTTCGAAGCTTGAGGGAAAATTCTTAGACATTAGCGTATATACAGACAGTATTCTGGTATTGCAAGGTCTGTTATTTTTTCATGAAAAGATGGTCAATCTGAGGATTTAAGTTACATCTTTCCCATTTTCTTTCATCTCTTCCTGGTCCGGATCATAGGGAACGAAAACAAAAAATGCTTCTCCTCCTTTGATCACAAAGATGCAGGCTTTCTCTGAAGGATCCCCAAATGTCCGGGTGAAGTTGGCTGCTTTATCCGGGGTGATCAATCTCTTTTGCGTGAAATCCTCCAGGATGGAAGCATTGAAAAACCAGTTTAGTTGTACACTATCCCGGTCAAAGACTGGCTTTCCTATATCTACATACTCCTGAGAAGCGATAAATAAAGGATATTCAGATATGCCTTCCTCGACCACCTTTTCGGAAATGGTTTTTAAGGCTTTGCCAACTAGTGCCACATCATTTCGGATAGATTCCAGGATCAGTTCCTTTTCCTCGTCTGTCATTTTGATAAAAATTCTCTCAAATTGATGCAAAATTAGGGATTTCCCGAGGATTTTCCAGTATATGCAAAAGGCCTGTCTCAAAGACAGGCCCTGGCAAATGATATTTTGTTAAGCACTTTCGTTCTAATCAGCCAAATGCGGCCTGATATTCGGAGGGGCTTTTGCCCGTCCATTTCTTAAAGGTTCTGGAGAAAACGCTTATTTCAGAGAATCCGAGCATGTGGGCAATCTCTCCTTTGCTAACCTTTCTTTCACGCAGGTATGCAATAGCGAAGTTTTTGCGTACAGCATTCAGTAGTTTCTGATAGCTGGTGCCTTCTTCTTTCAACTTCATCTGCAAGCTGCGAACGCTCATAGACAAGTGATCAGCTACGACCTCAATCCCAGGCGCATCATTTTTCAACTGATTTACTAATAGACGATTAACCTTGGTAGTGTAGGTATCGTTCTCGGTCTGTGAAACGAGGAAATTCTGGGCGTGTCTGTCAAATATCTGGAGCAATCGTGGGTTATCAGGAGAAAATTGGATTTTCATACGTTACATTAATTAACCAACCAAACATGAAATATTTAATTTCACTCTCCATTATTCTGTAAAGAATGAGAATAAGAATGAGAATGAGTATCAACAAGGCACACTTGCGTCCAAGTGTAGTCTATAGACTTTAAAATAAATTTTGAAAAAAACCCCAAAAACAAAAGGCGAATCTAGATCATGTGTTGATTTTGTTCTGACCCTTTATTTTGAAACAATTATATAACAAATATTTCGCAAAGGAAACAATATGTAAGATTTGGGCCGTTTTTTTAGATTTTTTGCGAGCGGTCAAAAATTAAAATATTACCCTTTATAAATGGGTAATTTGTTACGAATTTGTAATTGTGGGTGGCTAAAATGGCCTGATTGGGGGGGAGAATATGGCCAGAAGGGAAAGATTACTACTTTTTAGGAACAAATTTCGTTCCAGTTAATGCAAAAATTTATTTTGTTTAGGCTTGATTTGATTCCCAATTGTGGAAATCAAATAAAAATTCGATTTTTGTTCGACTCGATTTAGATTAAAAATTCTCTACGAAACATGTCAAATACAAAACCATCAGATTTTGTGAAGCATAAGTTCAAAGCATTGAAGACCTATGCTTCTACTGAATGGCTTGCTGAGAGTAAAAAGAAATATAGACAGGTATTTGATAAAAATGAGATAACCTATATATATGCAGAGCTTTCTTTCTTCAATAAATTGTTTGATGAAGAAGACTGGGATGCCCAGATTCAGCTAAAAGCATTTTCCCAACCTTCAGATAGAAGAAAGAAAGGAACCGAGATGTGTTCCATCGATATTCCCAAAGCTGTCTCCAAAGACCTCAATATTGTTTACATCCGTGAAGGCTGGGGCATGGAAAAGAAAGGCATGTTCTGGAAAGAGGGTACCTACTATTGGGAAGCCTATATTGACGGGACCAAAGTTGGGACGCAGCAATTCTATATATATAATGCAGGAACGGTAAGTGCTCACAACAATCCGTATCTGGAGATCGAGCATGTAAAACTCTACGAAGGTTCCAATCAGGATAGCAAAAAAAGAAATCCACTTTACTTAAAGGAATTTAGCAGCGATGAATCTCGTTTCGTCTGGATCGAATTCAAAGCCAAAAATAAATTCAAGACCAATTGGATGGCGGAGCTGGTCTTCAATTTTTATAATGATGCACGCCAATTGAAAGGAAGGACAGTTGAGCTGTATCCTGTTAAGGAGAAACAGGATGAGCTAGTCATTACTTCCGGTTGGGGCTCAGATCATAAAGGCACCTGGTTCCCGGATAACTATACAGTGGAGATTGTCTTCATGGACAATCTCATCGGAATCGTTCCTTTTAAAGTAGATAAGACCAGCATAGAAGGAGATAATCAGCTCTTGCTTCCTGATGAAACCGGTCAGGCAGTGCTTGGTATGCCCTCCCTCTCCGAATTGGATGAGATGACTCTGGAAGAAGTCCTGAAAGAGCTGGACGAGTTGATTGGTTTGGAAACGGTCAAAACCCGCATTCGGGAATACGCCCAATACCTGAACTTCCTTCAACTTCGGAAAGAAAAAGGCTTTGATGATAATCAGGGAGTAAATCTTCATGTGGTATTTACCGGAAATCCGGGTACAGGAAAAACGACGGTTGCGCGAATGTTGGGACGGATCTATAAGAAATTGGGACTTCTGACCAAAGGACATGTACATGAAGTCGATCGTGCAGACATCATTGGAGAATACATAGGACAAACCGCGCCTAAGGTAAAAGATGCAATCGAAAAAGCTCGTGGGGGTATTTTATTTATTGATGAGGCCTATGCATTGGCAAGAGGAGGAGATGATACCAAAGACTATGGTCGGGAAGTGATTGAACTGTTGATAAAAGAAATGACCAGTGGGAAAGATGACCTGGCCATCGTAGTTGCGGGTTATCCCAAAGAGATGGATACCTTCCTTCATTCCAATCCCGGTCTCAAATCTCGTTTCAATATGAGATTTGAATTTGATGACTATACACCACAGGAATTGGAAGAGATTGCTTTGCTTTCCTCCAGAAAGAGCCTGGTTTCTCTTTCTCCGGAAGCTCTGGAAGTATTGAATAAAAAACTTACAGATGCTTATCGAGGGAGAGATAGCAGTTTTGGGAATGCCCGCTATGCAATATCTCTGATCACAGAAGCCAAAATGAACCTCGGTTTGAGGATCATGGCCCAAAAAGATAAAGATGATTTGACCAAAGAGGATCTTTCAGTAATTCAAATGGAGGATGTGGAAGCGATCTTTGAGACCAAATCCCAAAAGATGGCTCGGATTCCGGTGGATGAAACCCTACTTGCCGAGGCCCTGGATGAGTTGAATCGTTTGATCGGCCTGGAAAATGTGAAGACAGAGGTACAGGATTTGGTGAAGTTGGTGCGCTTCTATAAAGAGGTCGGCAAGGATGTCTTAAATCGATTCTCTCTTCATACAGTATTTACAGGCAACCCGGGAACAGGAAAAACGACTGTTGCTCGTATTCTGGGGAAAATTTATAAAGCTCTCGGAATTTTGGAAAGAGGGAGCTTGGTAGAATGTGATCGTCAGCATTTGGTGGCAGGGCATGTAGGACAAACCGCTATCAAAACAGCTGGGGTAATTGAGAAAGCACGTGGAGGAGTTTTATTTATAGATGAGGCTTATGCATTAAGCCAGGGAGCGGGAGATCATTTTGGAAAGGAAGCCATAGAAGCTGTCTTGAAACGGATGGAAGATATGAGGGGTGAACTGGTAGTGATTGCCGTAGGCTATCCCGACAATATGAAGAAATTCCTGGATGCGAATCCCGGTCTTCGTTCTCGTTTTGATCGCAAATTTGAATTTCAGGACTATTCGCCAGATCAACTTCTCGAAATCGCAAAGCTGAGCTTTAAACAAGAGGAAATCGAAGCCAGTAAAGAAGCTATGGATCATCTGGAAAAATATTTCCAGCACCTTCATAGCCAGAAAAATAAATTCTTTGGAAATGCTCGTGCAGTGAGAAAAGTGGTTGAAGAATCTATCAAGAATCAACACCTGCGACTTGCTCAAATGGACTCGAAAAAGCGAACGGAAGCTATGTTAAAAGAGCTTAGTCTGGAAGATGTCGAAGAATTTACTCCGGGCGTAGACAAATTGCTGGAAGGTGGTGGTCAAAGCCGGGTTGGCTTTTAACCAGCATCTCTGAGAAACATATCTTTCATTCTACCGGAAATTGGAACTGCATGTCCTTTTTCCAGGTCCTTCACCACAAAAGTAACTTCCCCATCAAGGATGATCTTCTTTTTGTTGCGCATGACGACCTTATGCTCAAGCGTTATGCTTTTTTCTCCAAAACGCTTTATGCAGGTTTCGATATCTAAAATTTCTCCCAATCGGGCTGCGCCACTATAATTGAGGTTTACATTCACCAAAACGAAAGCCAGCCCCAGATCCATAAACATACCAGATTCAAAGAATCCCTGGAAATGATTCCAACGAGCTTCTTCCAAAAACTCTAAAAATTTGGAATTGCTGACCTGACCATATAGGTCAAGGGTCCAGCTTCTGACAGTTATTTCAGTATAAGATTTTCTCATGCTAAGAAAGATTTCCTCGTGATTTAGCTACATGGAGACACAATTAAATAGTTTTTTCCAATAAACTAAAGATTTCTGATACTCTATCGTTTTTTAATTGTCTAAACAAAAAGCTTTCGCACAGTTTTAGCATATATAGAAATAGATAATTCCGTACCTTAGCAGGATTATTTCCGTCAACCTATTAGCAAAGGAAAAAAGAAGAAGTAATGTCGGACAATTTGTCATTTTTAAGCAACAGCAACCCAGAATTTGTAGAAAACCTCTACAAAGATTATCAGGCAGATCCAGCTTCCGTTGACCCTTCCTGGAAAAGATTTTTTGATGGTTTTGAATTTGCTCAGCAAAACTATTCCAATGGAAGTTCGAATGGACAGGAGACGAGTGATGTGTTAGGAAGTAAAGAACTCGCGGTATTGAATCTCATCAATGCCTACAGAACCAGAGGACACTTATTTACCAAAACCAATCCAGTTAGAGATAGAAGAAAATACTCCCCTACCCTGGAGTTGAAAAACTTTGGTCTTGATGAGGGGGATTTGAACGATATGTTTCAAGCGGGGAAAGACGTTGGATTTTCTGGCCCGACAAAATTGAAAGATATTATTACTCTGCTTGAGCAAACCTATTGCCAATCCATAGGAGCCGAATATCGATACATTCGTCATCCGGAAAGAATCGAATGGATGCAGGAGAGAATGGAGGGAAGTAGAAATACCCCTAATTTCTCAATGGATAAGAAGAAGCATTTGCTGGGAATGCTGAATAAGGCAGTTTTCTTTGAAAAATTCCTGGGAACCAAATTTGTGGGACAGAAGCGCTTTTCTCTTGAAGGAGCGGAGGCTTTGATTCCAGCTTTGGATTCCATTATAGAGAAAGGTGCGGAGTTGGGAATAAAAGAGTTCATCATCGGTATGGCTCATAGAGGAAGATTGAATGTGCTGACCAACATCCTTCGCAAAGAATATGATGAAGTCTTTTCTGAATTTGAAGGCAAAGAATATGAAGACAGCCTCTTTCAGGGAGATGTAAAGTATCACATGGGCTTTTCTGCAGACATCAAAACTTCTGTTGGAAATGAGGTGCATTTGAGCCTTATGCCCAATCCTTCTCACCTGGAAACGGTAAATCCAGTGGTTGAAGGAGTTTCCCGTGCAAAGATTGATCACAAATATGGAGGAGATCATGAGAAGCTGGCACCGATTCTCATACATGGGGATGCTGCAGTCGCGGCTCAGGGGATTGTCTATGAGGTGATTCAAATGTCTCGCCTCGAAGGTTACCAGACAGGAGGAACCATCCACATGGTGATCAACAACCAAATCGGATTCACGACCAATTATACAGACGCGAGATCCAGTACCTATTGTACGGATATTGCCAAAATCACAGGCTCTCCGGTTTTCCATGTAAATGGAGATGATGTGGAGGCCCTGGTATTTGCGATTGAATTAGCAATGGAATTTCGTCAGACTTTCCATAGAGATGTATTTATAGATTTGCTGTGTTACCGTCGTCATGGTCATAATGAAGCCGATGAACCCAGTTTCACCCAACCACTCCTATATAAAACCATTAAAAAGCATCCGGATCCTCGTCAGATCTATGTGAATAAACTGGTAGAAGCGGGTGCTCTTGAAGGAGAAATGGCTAAACAGCTGGAGCGGGAGTTTAAGAAAATGCTACAGGAAGAACTGGAGGAATCTCGTGCGACAGAAAAACTGGAGCATGCACCTTTCCTCAAAGGAACCTGGGACGGCATACGCAGACCGAAAAAAGAAGACTTTGAAAAACTTTCTCCAGATACAGGTTTGACTAAAAAACTGGTATCGGAACTTATAGAGAAGCTACATGATATCCCTGCGGACTTCAAAGCCCACAAAAAGATTGTAAAACTCTTTGGGGATCGCCTGCGGATGTTGAAAGAAGATAGATTGGATTGGGCTTTGGGCGAATTGCTGGCTTATGCCTCTTTATTGCTGGAAGGGCATCCGATCCGCTTGAGTGGACAGGATTGTAGAAGAGGAACCTTTTCTCACAGGCATGCAGTGATTGTGAGTGAAGATGCGGAGCAGGATTATATTCCCCTCAACAATTTGAAAGAAGGGCAATCAGAGTTTATCGCATACAATTCCCTCCTCTCCGAATATGGAGTTTTGGGATTTGAATATGGATATTCGATCACCAACCCTAATAATATGGTGATTTGGGAAGCACAATTTGGTGATTTTGCCAATGGAGCCCAGATCATCATGGATCAATACATCTCAAGTGCCGAAACCAAATGGCAAAGAATGAGTGGGCTGATCCAGTTATTGCCACATGGATTTGAAGGACAAGGGCCTGAGCACTCTTCAGCCAGAATTGAGCGCTACCTTGAGCTCTGTGCGAGGAAAAATATGCAGATTGTCAACTGTACCACTCCTGCAAACTTCTTCCATGTAATGCGTAGGCAGCTGAAACGCGATTTCAGGCTTCCACTGGTTGTATTTACGCCGAAAAAACTGCTACGATATCCGCTTTGTGTTAGTAAAGTTGAAGACTTTGCCAAAGGAACTCGTTTCCAGGAAGTAATTGATGATACTTATGCAGATCCAAAAAAGGTAAAACGCGTATTATTCTGTAGTGGAAAGATCTACTATGATTTGCTCAATAGACAACAGGAAGAAAAGCGTAAAGATGTTGCTATCGTTAGGATAGAACAGCTTTATCCCCTACCTGTAGTTCAGTTGAGAGAAATCATCAAGAAATATAATGGTGTTGAATATGTCTGGGTGCAAGAAGAACCCAGGAATATGGGCCCCTGGAACTTTATTCTGAGAGTAATGACAGATGTGAAAATTCATTATATCGGAAGAAAGCCAAGTCCAAGTCCTGCGACGGGATTTTATAAACAACATGCTATACAGGAAAAAGCGATAATAGACGCATCTTTTGCCAAATCACTCTAGGCAAAGGCAAGCTGAGAGAACATAGTCGAATATCCATATATGTATAACAATTCATATGGAGTCTAGGTTATGCTCTCATAAGAAAACTCAAATAACACGAACACATGAGTGCAATTGAAGCTGGTAAGCTCCTACAGAAAGTTAATATCCCTGAGGACCTGAGAAAACTGAAGCCGGAAGAGCTTTATGATTTCTGTAAGGATTTGAGAGACTACATCATTTCTACTGTTTCTGTAAATGGTGGACACTTTGGTGCAAGTCTCGGAGTAGTAGAAATAACTGCTGCCATTCATTACGTTTTCAATACTCCTTATGATCAGGTGGTTTGGGATGTAGGACACCAGGCTTATGGCCATAAACTGATTACGGGTCGTAGAGATCGCTTTCATACAAACAGAAAGTTTGGCGGTATCTCCGGTTTCCCTAAAAGATCGGAATCTGAATACGATACTTTTGGGGTAGGACACTCTTCTACTTCTGTATCCGCTGCAGTCGGAATGGCGGTTGCCAAGGCCTATAAAGGAGAGCAGGATAAAAAAGTGATAGCTGTGATTGGGGATGGTGCGATGACAGGAGGGATTGCTTTTGAGGGATTAAACCACGGAGGATGGGAAGATGCTGATTTACTGGTGATCCTTAATGACAATTGCATGTCCATTGACCCCAATGTAGGTGCACTCAAAGAATACCTCACAGATATTACCACTTCTCATACCTATAACAAGATTCGTGATGAGCTGTGGAAGCTGTTGGGCAAATTGGAAAAGTTTGGACCTAAAGCCAGAGGTGCTGCCCGTAAGCTGGAACAAATGCTGACAGCAGCAACCAAGCCAGGTATGCTATTCGAAGCATTGGGTTTCCGTTATTTCGGTCCTATCGATGGACATGACATCAATCATCTGGTTCGTGTGATGAGTGATCTCAAAGATATCCCCGGTCCGAAATTACTTCACTGTGTTACCGTAAAAGGAAAAGGATTTGACCTCGCAGAGAAAGACCAAACCAAATGGCATGCGCCGGGTCTGTTCGATAAAGGCACAGGTGAAATTGTAAAAAAGACCTTCGACGCTCCACAGCCTCCCAAGTACCAGGATGTATTTGGACATACCATTATTGAATTGGCGAAAGAGGATGAGCGCATCATGGGAGTAACTCCTGCGATGCCGAGTGGTTGTAGTTTGAAATATATGCTTAAAGAAATGCCGGATCGTTCTTTCGATGTCGGCATTGCTGAGCAACATGCAGTTACTTTCTCTGCCGGTCTTGCGACTCAGGGCATGAAAGTATTCTGTAATATCTACTCGACCTTCATGCAAAGAGCCTATGATCAGGTTGTTCATGATGTTGCCCTCCAAAAATTGCCCGTTGTCTTCTGCCTCGATCGAGGAGGATTGGCAGGTGCGGATGGCGCTACACATCATGGGGTATTTGATTTGGCTTACTTCCGTTGTATCCCGAATATGGTGATCTCGGCTCCGATGAATGAGTCAGAGCTAAGAAACCTCATGTACACTTCTACCAAATGGGAAGAAGGTCCATTCTCTATCCGCTATCCTCGTGGACAAGGCGTTATGCCTGAGTGGAGAACTCCTTTGGAACTCCTGGAAGTAGGAAAAGGTCGCCAGCTGACAGAAGGAGAAGATATCGCTATCCTTACCATCGGTCATCCCGGCAACTTTGCTCAAGCTGCCCTTGCTGAATTGAATAAAGAAGGCATTTATCCGGCTCACTATGATATGCGTTTTGTAAAACCCATAGATGAAGAAATGCTTCATGAGGTATTTACGAAATACAGCAAAGTGATCACCGTAGAAGATGGTGCCATCAAAGGAGGCTTTGGTTCTGCAGTGGTAGAATTCATGGCCGATCAGGGATATTCTGCCCAAATCAAGCGTTTGGGAGTGCCTGATAAATTCATCGACCATGGTACGCAGCAGGAGTTATGGAATCTTTGTAAATTTGATGCAGCTGCTATCATTGAAGCAGCCAAATCATTTGAAAAGATCTCCATATGACCTTCAAGCAGCTATCCGATTTATCTTCAGCAATAGGAAAAGAAATAGGCCCTTCTAAATGGGTTACCGTTACCCAGGAAATGATCAACAGTTTTGCTGTTGCTACCCTGGATGATCAGTGGATTCATACAGACATTGAAAAAGCAAAGGCTCATTCTCCATTTGGAGGTCCTATTGCTCATGGTTTCCTTTCGCTTTCTCTGATCTCTCATTTTGTAGGGGAATTGATTCACGTAGAATCTGCAAAAATGGGAGTAAACTATGGACTCAATAAAGTTCGCTTTACTTCCCATGTGCCTTCCGGTGCAAAATTGAGAATGAAGGCAAGCCTCGTTCAGGTGGATCCCTATGGAGAAAATGGAGTGAAGATGGTTATAGATGGAATAACCGAAATGGAGGGCTCTGAAAAACCCGTTTGCATCGCCCAATTTGTGGCACTGACCTTCGAATAAGGGATGAATCCCAAAATAGCGGAATTACTTTCCCCCTACCCTGTCATCAGCCATGTTCCTGTCCAATGGGCGGACATGGATCAAAACCAGCATGTCAATAATGTAATTTACCTCAAATATATTGAGGTTTCTCGTCTCGACTTTTTCCAAAAGATTGACTTCTTTGATTTCAGTGGAAAGGTGGCCGGTCCTATTTTGGCTGAAACCGAATGTAAATACATCTACCCCATGAGCTATCCGGATACCGCCTGGATGGGCTCTCGAATAAAAGAAATGACGAATACGGATTTTATCCTGGAGACCTTATTAGTGAGTGAAAAGCATTTGCGGGTTTCCGCCAAAAATGAATCTCGCATCGTAGTTTACGATTACGCCCAAAAGAAAAAAGTTCCGATGTCAGCGGAAATGCTTGAGAAAATACAGAAGCTCTAAAAAGTTTGTAAACTGATTTTTCGCACCTCCGTCGCTCCATTCACCACAATTTGCAGAAGGTAATTGCCGGCTGGAATATTGCCCAGCTCTAGAAACTTTTTATAGTCACCTGCTCCCGGGTCAAGATTTTCCCACTGCCCTACTCTTCTGCCCATATAATCCAGGAGGTAAACATCTACCTCTGTGTCTACTGCAAAATTTCTTTCGATCCAAAGCCCATAGCTAACAGGAAGCGGGTAGATTTGCCAGGTTTCCAGGTCTAAAGGATCTACACAGCTATATTCGCCAAAATTGAAATTCATAGGAGGAGCAGCGACGGGCTCCTGAATCACCTCAATGAGTTGATCGGGATTGTAGACATAAAGTTCGCGGAAAGCGGCGGTCCAAACATTTCCGTAGGCATCCAATTGCAATTTGCTCAGTACGGGAAATTCAGTTTGAGAAGGTTTGGGTACATAGGTACAATTTCCCTGTTCATCACGGATGGTAATTCCATAGCGATGCGCGACATAATAGTTGCCACTATTTTCGACGATATTCCAGGCAAAACTTTGCTCATATTGGCAATCCCCCAAATCAAACGGGACAATATTCGGCCAGTTTGCATCATCAGTAAATCCTATACCACCGGGAAAGAGTCCCCTTTCCCCACCGCTAAACCAAATCTTTCCCTCCGAATCAGAAATATCATAAATGGCTCCCAGGCTGATATTGGCAGGACCCGTCCATTGAGTTCCGCCGTAGCGATACACCTGATTGTCTCCATATACAATCCAGAGATTATCATCGCTGGATACATATAGATTCCGAATCAAATTATCCCTTTCTAAGGGAATCGGAAAAGAATTGATCGTATCCAGCGAAATGATGAGGCTTTCTTCCTGAATTTCCTCCAATTGAGCAAAAATGATCATAGAGCGAGAAGTACTGAAATAAAAACTGCTATCATTGGAAAAGCTAATCTTTCTAATCGTAGTTGGAGGAATGTTTTGGAGCTCTCCATTTACTTCAACTTTAGCTTCCTTAATTTTGCCCTGATCAAATATCTGTAAATAAGGAGTCCCTTGCATTCCCATCCATATTCTACCTTGCTGATCTCGTGTACTTGCAGAAATGCTTTTTTCAAGGTCCCATCTTTGCCAGCTTCCTTTGTCGTAATGCATGATGTGTTTATGCATTATTACCCACATGCTGCCATCTGGATCAGGAAAAAGATCTATGATGGTATTAATATCAGGAAGCCCATTGCGAGCAATGCTGTGGTAAGTAGCCGTTTGGTTTTCGATTTCATACAATCCCAAGGGATAAAAATCAGGACCTCCCCAGGGCCGAACAGCAGTAGAAGCTATCCACATTTTATTTCTGAATCGGTCGTGATGGATTACTGTGGGATAATGGGCGGAATCCAAACCCGCAATACTTACACTTCTTCGCCCTTCGGGGGCTATCTCATAAATATTTCCAGAAAAAGAACCGACCCAGAGATTTTCGCGACAGCTGTTTTCCAGGCTTTGCATCACTTCATCTGAACTGATTGCTGAAAAGAGAACAGCTTCCCATTCATTTCCATTCAAACGCATCAGACTAGAGGCACTAGCATCTTCATAGGGATAGCTGGCTACCAATAGTCTGCCATTTTTATCAATACTTATGTCATTAAGCTGGTTCTCGCGGAAAGGAATCTCTTTCTGCATCAGGCCATCCTTCAATTTCCATAGATTCCCTTCAAGACTCATCCACAGCACTCCATCATGGGCAAACAATTTGTCTACCCTACCATCAAGCCTTTCATTTTCATACAACTCGAGCTGATCATTTTCTATGAGTATGAGCTGATCAATCATGCCTGCCCATATCCTACCATTCCAGTCTAGCGTCATGGAATATATGGTGGAACTACCGTATTTCTCCGGGACTGCCAGATTTCTCCATTGATTGTTTTCCCAAACACTCAAGCCAGCATCAGTTGCGGCCCATAATTTCCCCTCTGTGTCGAAAAGAATGTCGTGAATCTCATCACCTGCCAATCCATTTTCCGAATCGAAATAGGTTTTGTCATACAGCTCAGCATCCATACGGATGAGTCCTGCATTGGTAGCGATCCAAAGGTAATCCTGATCAGAAATGATTTCATTTATTTCGGTCATGGGGAGGAAACGCTCCCATTCACCGTTTTGCCCAATGAGGAGGATGGGCAAACATAAAGTAAAGAGTAGTAAGCGAGTTTTCATGTGCCTAGATATACCAAATAGAAGATACCGATTAAATACAGGAAGGCACAATCTCTCTTACAAAAGACGATAACTGACTAGCTATATCAACTCGGACTCATCCTGAGAAGCATGTAATTGTTGAATCAATTGTTCACGTCTGGGCCAACGAAATAGAGAAAATCCGATGATCCCTAACATGATGAGGAAGGTGTACATATTGCCACTGATGATGAAGGCGACTCCCGCTACTGTTGCGCTTAGCTGGAGTAATAGGTATCGGATGATTAATGCAATGCGAAGATTTCTCGATCGAAACTCCCAGCTGGAATGGGGATCCAGTCTTCTACTCAACCAGGAAAAAGAAAAGTCACTGCTCAGTATACCCATCAATCCAAAAGCTGCTGATATCCAGATCCAGATGCCAAATGGAGGATCCCCCAGCGCACCATTTTGAAGATTGAGAAAATAGGTAACGAGGGCGAAAATAAGCATACCGCTCAGGCAGGCCAGGTAAAATACCAAGCTCTGCGGATAGAATTTCCGGCTGTCAAACATCATGGCAAATCAAAAGTGTTTGAGGAGATCTTTTTTCCTCGAAGGGGCGACATCTACCATGTCGCCATTCTTCATAGAGACTTGTCCTCCTTTTCCTTTTTTATACCCTACAATATACTCCATGTTTACCAGATGTGATTTATGAATTCTGATAAAACCCAACTCGGAGAGCAATTCATCATAAAATTTCAGGGTACGACAGATCATTTTTTTGCTTCCGTCTTTCAGGAGAAAGTCGGTGAAGTTTCCATTGGCCTGGCATCGGATGATTTCGTGAACTTCTACTACTTCAAAACCATCCAAAATGGGGAGGACGACTTTTTTGTTTTGGCGATTGAGGGTACGGAGGTTATCGATCAGAATACGGGTGTGAAGCTGATGCTCACCGGATTCGATATTTTGTTTGACCTTATCTACTGCTGCGATCAATTCCTCTATATCTATGGGTTTCAGCAAATAATAGGAAGCGGAATAATTCAATGCTTTAATGGCATAGTGGCTATAGGCTGTCACAAAAATGGTCTGGAAATTGATTTCTCCAATCGCCTCCAGCAAATCAAAAGCATTTCCATAAGGCATCTCAACGTCCAGAAAGACGAGATCGGGCTTATGTTCGCGTATTGCGATCACTCCGCTTTTTACGCTATCAGCCATTTCTACTACCTCAACATCTGCGCAGTATTTTTCCAGATAACTATGCAAGGTTTCGCGACTGGCGCGTTCGTCTTCTACTATGATTGCTGTTAGTGCCAATGCCTTATATACTTTATATCGGTAATTTTATTTCTACCCGGGTACCTACATCCTCAGCTGACGGATCGAGATTGCCGATGGAGACCTTCACTTCTTTTTTGTAGAGTTCATTGATGATTTTCAGGCGCTCCTCCGTATTCTTGAGTCCGGTAGATTTTTGGGCTTTCTGGTGTTTGGTCTTCAATTCTTGTGAACGCTCACGACCGATACCATTGTCTTCAATTTCGATCAGGAGATGTGCTGATTCCTGACTCAATTTCAGTTTCAGAAATCCTTTTTCTTCTTTATATCTCAATCCATGCCAAACCGCATTTTCTACATACGGCTGAATCAGCATGGGAGGAATATCAATCTGATCTTTATTCACCGACTCATCTACCAAAAACTCATATTCAAATTTGTCCATAAAGCGGAAGTGCTCCAGGCTCAGATATCTTTCCAGTACTTCAATCTCTGTAGAGAGGGGCACGAAATCCTGCTGTGAATTTTCCAGTACAGTTCTCATCAGTCGGGAGAAAGAAGACAAATATTTGTTGGCTGATCTTTCGTCTTGTTTGGCGATGAAGCTATTGATGGAGTTGAGAGAGTTGAAAATGAAATGAGGATTCATCTGACTCCTTAAAGATTTCAACATCAATAGCTGATTGGCTTTTCTTCTTGCTCTATAGCTCCGCAAAATGAAGAAGCCAGAAATCAGGACCAGAATCAACCCAGCCACGAGGGCATACATAATCGTGTTTTGACGAGCAATTTTCTCATTCTGCAATTCCTGCATGGATCGAAATTTCTCTTCATTCAATTCCTGATCCTTTCTGAGCATGGCAATTTTGAGATCTTTTTGCGCCAATTGTTTTTCGAGAGAAAAACTGTCTGCGATTGCTTCGAGTTCTTTGGCTTGAATCTGATCCGAAAGTTCCATGGCTCCTCGGTAGTTTACAATCGCCTCGTCAATGTTGCCCGCTTTCTCATAAGCTCCTGCCAGCGCTTCATAAGCTTCTTGCTGAGACCTCAGCTCCCCCAGTTCAGCAGCCAGATTGATGCTATTCTTAAAATAAGGAATTGCCTCAGCAATCTGATTTTGCTCTACATAGATATCTCCAATCCGTTTACTTACTTTTCCCTCTCTTGAACTATATCCAAAACTGCGATTGCTACTCAGGGCTCTTTGCTGTACCTGCAACTCATTGTCGAGGTCTTGTTGGTTTCTATATAATCCACTCAGGTAGTCAAGAGAATTTGAAGCCGTGAGGGAATCTCCCAAATTTGTTGCGAGGGAATCCGCATTTTCGAAGTACTCAATGGCTTTATCAGAATTCCCGATTTGTTGATTTACCCGACCCAGGTGAAGATAAGATTGGACGATGCCGCTACTATCTCTGCTACTCTCTTGTAGGACCAGGGTTTTATGAAAGCCCTCGAGTGCTTGCTCGAAATTTTGATTGTTAAACTGAATTCTTGAAATGCGATTGGAGGCTTCAATCATATCTTCAATGCGATTTTCCTTCTCCGCTTCAGTCTGGAAGAGTGAATAAGTCTTCAAAGCCTTTTCTGAATCTCCCATTCCATCCTGAGACATGCCCAGGTATTTCAGGGAGTTATAGCGGCCTTGTTGATCTCCTATTTTATCAAAAATACCAACTGCTTTCTCGTAATTCTGCGTAGCAATTTCATAACGACTCAACTCATAATTGATAGCCCCCAATGTATTGTAGGCATAAGCTTCTGCCCGAGGACTATTCATCTTATAACTCATTGTCAGAGCTTCCTCAACTTTACCCAGGGCGGCTTGAGGATCATTTTTTGCCAGTTTATTGGCTTCGTTGATCTTGCGAAAAATCAAGTCATCCATTCTAGTTGTCTCCAGCTTCCTTTTCGAGGCAGGAATTTTCATATCCTTTTTAGACTCCTTTTGTGCGGGAAGCACAAGCGGCAGCAATAAGCAAAGGATTAGACATGTGACTTTTATTCGCATAGGATGGCGATTCTTCTTCTAACATACGTAGGCAAAGCGAAAAAGTAAAACGAGGATTGAGGCGAAGAAGCTAAACATGACTAATCTTCCTGTCTGCCTTTCCACTTTATCCAGTCAAAAGGTCTATTCACCAAGTGAGGCAGTATGCAGAAATAGTATAGATATTTTTTCAAAAAAGATCGGGATAGCTTGAGCATGTCTTTGTGAAATGAAGATCACAAAAAAGCTACGATCCACTTATCCTAATTAAAACCGTAATCATGAAAAGAATCCTAAGCTATCTCGCCTACTTACCATTTGTACTTGCCGTTCTTTGGGCCGCCAAAGTATATGGAGGAAAATTATTTGAGAGCAATGATACCCATCATCTTTATGTCCTAGAGTCTCCTGCTCCGACAGAAGTAATTGCGATTCAACAGCCAGAAAACCCTACACCCGTCGAGCCTGTAAATACTGCTCCTACCCATCGGCTAAGCAATGAACTTTCCCATATACAGGTTGCTTTGTTACTGGACATCAGTGGCAGTATGGATGGATTGATTGATCAGGCCAAGTCTAAGCTCTGGCAGGTCGTCAATGATTTGAGTGATGCCCATAAAGCAGGCTCAAACGCAAATTTGGAAATTGCCCTCTATGCCTATGGAGGAGATCATTTAGGTGCTGAAAAGGGCTACGTCAGGCAATTGGCTCCATTGAGTACAGACCTCGACCTCATTTCTGAAAAGCTCTTCGCCCTTAAAACCAATGGTGGAGAAGAATATTGTGGAAAGGTAATCGAAAGTGCTCAGTTTGAATTGGACTGGAGTGAGAAGAAAGATGATTTGCGTATGATTTTCATTGCCGGGAACGAACCCTTCAATCAGGGCAATGTACAGTATCAACAAGTTTGTAAAGTAGCCAAGCAGAAAGACATCCTCGTCAATACCATTTTCTGTGGAAACTACATGGAGGGCATAAATACCTTCTGGAAGCATGGAGCGGACCTGACGAATGGAGCTTATATGAACATCGATCACAATGTACAGTCTGTCCATATCGCGACTCCTTATGATTCTGAGATCTCTACCCTCAATGCTGAACTCAATGATACCTATTATTCCTATAGCCGCAGTGGAGCAGTGATGAAGGAAAGACAGATTACCCAGGATAATAATGCTGCTGGATATGGAAGTGCGAATATGGCGAAGCGGGCGATTTCGAAAAGTAAAGGGGCGTATAAAAATAGCAGCTGGGATTTGGTGGATGCTGTAAAGGAGAAGAAGGTAAAAGTAGAAGATTTGAAGAAGGAAGAATTGGCTCCTGAATTTCAAAGTCTTGATGGAGACCAGTTAAAGCAAAAGATCGAGGAACTCTCTACGAAAAGAAATGATATTCAGAAGAAGATTGTAGAGTTGGATAAAAAGAGAAAGTCCTATGTGGCTGAGCAAAAGAAAAACAAATCTGAGGATCAGACCCTGGATGCGGCCATGAGCAAAGCCATCCGTGATCAGGCAAAATCCAAGAATTATAAGTTCAAAAATTAAGGATAGCTGAATCTTGATTAGATCAATCATCAATCAACTAAGCGTCGTGTGCACACGACGCTTTTTGTATATACAAAGAATTTGTCATCCTATACTTGCCTAAGAGCTAGGGAAGAAAAGAATTCTTAGTTTGTGGTATTTGAATAAGCAGCAAAAGGAGAGGAGATAAATCCGTTAAGTGTCATTGGTTTAAAAAACCGTCCGGGATGTTGGTTTCCCTCTCCCTCTGATTCAAAACTAGAACAGTACAGTAGGCTAAGAGCCAGAATGTAGGATTGATAAGTTCGAATCAGAGCTGCTCAAATATAGGATTATGGATAATAACGTATATGGAATCGACATTGCCAAAAAAAGCTTTGAAGTAGTCTGTCTTAATGATAGTGGGAAAAGCTGGGTAAAAAGCTATTCCAATACTGCTTCGGGCCATTGTAAATTTATCGAAGTCCTCTCTCAAGGAGATCTCTGTGTCATGGAAGCAAGTGGTCCCTATTATTTATCCCTGGCCTTTAGTTTACATCAGCATGGGATTAAACTAAGTGTAGTTAATCCCCTGGTCATTCGCCGCTACAGTCAGATGCAATTAAGGCGAACCAAGACCGATCAGCAAGACGCGCGCTTAATTGCTCAATATGGACGGGATCACCGAAGCTTTATTAAGCCCTGGCAGCCTCCAGCGGCTATTTTTCTCCGCTTACAGCAGTTTTTGACTAGCATTAACCTATTTCAAAAACAGCTCCAGATGCTTCGTAATCAGTTCGAGGCTATGGATCAAGTTCCCATAGTGGATCCTTTGGTAAGAAGTCAGCAGCTTTATCTGATTGAACAACTACAAGCTTCGATCAAGCGGCTGGAGCAACAGATGCTCAGCCTTAGTAAAGAGCATTGTTCACAAAGCTATCAGTCGCTTATGAGCATCCCAGGTATAGGACCTAAGACCGCTTGTTTGTTGATCTGTATTACCCATGACTTTAGCCGATTTGAGTCTGCCAAACAATTGGTCGCTTATTTGGGATTATGTCCTCGTATTTTCACATCGGGAAGCTCTGTAAAGGGAAAAGAGAGGATCGTAAAAATGGGGCAGGCCTTGGCAAGAAAGTATCTCTATATGGGAGCCTTTTCCACGATGAAAGTAAATCCTCTTTGTCAATCTATGGTAGAAAATATGAAACAAAAGGGTAAACATCATAAAGTCATTAGAGTCGCCGTTGCTCATAAACTCTTAAGGCAGGCTTTTGCTGTAGCTAAAAATAGAACTCAATTTAATCCCAATTTTATTTGACTTTTACTACAGTACATCCCGGCCTTAATGTAAGAGCCAGGATCTCTTGCCCACTCTGTTTTAGCTAGAGATCCCGGATATCTTGTAGATTCAGGGATGACAGAAGTTTTCTGTTTTTTATCTGGATTTGGAAAAGGAATTTGATAGGGCTTAGGCACTTCGCAAGCTCAGTGTGTCCCTTTGGTTCTGCTCAAACAGCCCTGTCATCCCGACCGCAGCGGAGGGACCTAAATTACTAGCCAACAATAATCAATCGGAATTTTGGCGATGGCCAGGAAAAGGGTTTCAGGCCCCTCGACAAGCTCGGGGTGTCAGCTGTGCTTCAATCCAAATCTTCCACCCACTCCCCTACTGTCTTCACAAAGAAGCCTGGCTCTTTCACCCAATTGAAATGGGTGATTTTTTTCATTCCGGCTTCCTGAGCACTGATATGTCGGTGATTCTTGTTTTGCGATTCAGCTCCCAATTTGGCCACAAGCCGACCTACGGCATTTTGAGGAGCAAAGCTATCTCCCTCTAAAGACATGGCTAAGACAGGAGTCGAAAAGGCTTTGAGGGCCTCCTCATAATCGAAGGTGCTTCCCTTTGGCTGGTAAATTCCTTTTGTGCCATTTATTCCCCAATCCCTCATGACAGTTCGTGCCTCTCTCCCTCCAAAGCCCACTTGTTTACCCGGGAAATAACCGATCATTTTTGCTAGCAAAGGAAAAAAGTTGACTGCCATCTTTACTTGTGTGGTTCCTTGTTCTTCCCATCCTTTCCAATACACCATACAAGAGGCAATAAGCACCAGACCGTCAAGCATATCCGGATATCGACTTAAAGCAATACCGCCAATTTGACCACCCAAACTATGGCCCAGCAAAACCATTTTATTATTGGGGAATTCTTCTCTTAGTTTTGAGACTAGCTCCTTGAGGTCATTGACCAGATCTTCATAGCCAAAATTCACCTTTCGGGAGGCTCGAAGGCTGGATTTTCCGGTGCCTCTATAATCGACGGTACAAGCATTGAAGCCCTGACTTGCGAAATCTTGTGCAAGCACTTCATAGTAAGAAGCCCTCACTCCCATGGCTGGAGAAATAATGATTAAAGGAGCTTGTTTCTTTTCCGCGGGGAATAGGCTGATCTCATTTTTGGCTCCGTCCGTGTGGGTAAGAGAAAGGTTCATAGGAAAAGAATTGGTCTTATCCCAAGATAAGAGTCAATCAGCTATTTTCGATTAAACGGGTTTATCATTTAGAATACCAAAATTCCCAGGCCTGCATGGAGATTTATACCGAAAAATCCTCTAAGTCTGCGAATGCCTCTCTCTTTGATATAGGTAAACTCAGGCACAGATCTATCTGGAAACAGGAAAAAAGGAAGGGCACTTTGAACGCCGAAATGATAGGAGAATCGATTGCCGATCATGCGTTGGCTTCCCAATGCAAGAGATATGGCTGCCGCAGCATAATTAGCGAGAAAGCGTCTACCATTTGGAAAGAAACGACGGTCCAGGTCCTGCATTTGAAAGCGAACATAATGCAAAGCCGGTTGGATGTATATGCCCAAAGGAGCAATATTCCCCCGCCTGAAAAAAGTATAAGCCCGTAAGCCGATACCTGCTTTCCACCCCTGGATACGGAAGCGTCCTGTCTGATTGTTATAATCGTATTCCTGATTGGTGAAAAAACGGTCCCCGAGGATTTTGACTGAAAGTCTTCGATTCAGTACATGCTCACTGCCGATACCGGAGCGAACATTCAATTCGAGGCTTTTTTCCTGAAGGATAAATCGACTGGCTGTAGGAAAGAGATAGCCGTCAATTTGGAGAATATGATGCTTACCCGCATAGCCGGGAGTTTGTGCAAAGGAAGAAAGACTAATAAGTACAAGGCAAAAGGAAACTATCCACTTGCTCATGAAAATGATGGTTTACTTTGGGTCGTTATTATTTTCCCGATCCGGGGCCTCCTCCCTGAACGCCTCGGATGAGGTAGTAACTTCTAAAAGTTCTCCGAAGACATTCTCCATCTCGATTGACATAGTAATCGGGACAGTTCTTCTCAATCTCGCTCATGGTATTAGAGTCTTGCATGCCGAGTTTCATGCCCCAGCCCTGAGCAGACGCACGGTAGGTATAGACCAGTAAGCCTAGAAAAATTACAGCAAAAATAAGCCTCCAAATGGTTCGCATATTGAGATCTGATCAGAATCCTCCTCTGGATTTACCAAATGCATAGATGGTAAATATCAGGAAGGCGATAAATAAAAGTACAAAATAACGTGTCAATATGATACCCTTGTTCATTTTTACTTCTAGCGTATTAGAAAAAACCGACTCGCGATTTTTATACAATTGAAGATAATAGGTACCTGGTTCCTTGAGTTTAAAGATTTTGTCCGTATTGGTTCGGGACTCCGTCCATGATCCATCAGAATCTGTGCCGGAATAGTAATAAAAGGTTTCCTGTATTTGGTTTATGGCTTGCCTATCCTTATCGAGGATGTAGGCAAAGATGAAAAATTCAGATTGAGGGGTGATCTGCGAAGCATTTAATTCCAGCTTGAAAATCCCGGCTTCTGATATTTCAATGGGTTGACTTTCAAATCCCGTATCCTCCGCAAGCTGTTGAGTATCCAGACTTTGGTAGAAAATCTGATCTCCATCTTCTCCGATAGAGACAAACATAAAGAAGAGTGCGAGAAAACTCACGATACTTCCCATGATCGCCACAAACCGCCATTGTCCCTCTCTTTTGTAAAGATCTTCAATGGCCTGGTTTTGTTGGAAAGATTCCAGCAATTTCCTACGAGAGATAGGGGTTTCTTTAAAAAATTCTATCTCCTTGATTTGCTCTTTATGTTCAGGATGCATGCGCCATTCGGACTCAAAATTGATCCCACGGTGCTTAAACATCGCAAAACGCTTCTGTTCGTTTTTTGCGATCCGGTAATTACTTTCCCCTTCAAAGTATATCAACTCAGAATCTCCATATTCTCTGACGATGCTGTTGGGCTGATCGTCAAAAAATTTCATGCGGAGATTATTGGGTAGTAAAGTTGGATGCTGGGGAATGATCTCCTCAGAGATATAGTATCCTTCTTTATCTTCAATCAGATAAAAGTAGGTCTTTCTTTCATCTATCAGCAACCACTCATCGTAAATCCAAACCTCTCGACTATATCCAGACTCTCCTTCTTCTGACCAGTATTCATTGTATTTGCTTCTCCACCTGCTCCGAGCTATTACCTGATAATTTCTTCCATAGAAATTGGCGATTTGCCCCAATTCGATGAAAGACATAGGTTTATGCTTGGTCGGCTTATCCAGCTTTTGGAGGATCTGATGCGTTTCAGATGCTGCATCTAACACAGAGCCACAATATTGACAGGAAATATATTGCGCACGAGAATTGTGAACGTGCAAGCCGTTTCCGCAATTCTGACAGTCAAACTGCTTGACTGAAGCGAGTTCACTCTGTGTTTTGATCATATTAGTTGCGTAATTTTAATTCATCCAGATCCACAGGCTGTCCTACATAAACAATATTGTCTGAAGGCAAAAATTCGGCACTTACCACTTTACCTTCCATAACTCCATCGATGAAATCTGCCTGACTCCCAGGAACGACCCGGAAAGGCAGTTCGCCTTCACCTCCTTGTAGAGAAGCTTTGCTTTTGGAGGTGACAAATACAGAATGGATCTTCTCATTGAACTTGACATTACTGCCAACGCGGACCGCATCATAATCCATTCTATAGCTTAGTTCCTCTTCGTAGTAAAACATAACAAAGGAACCGTCATCTTCCTGTACCCAAAGTTCTGATCCGTCATCAAAGCAATTGAGGTACCATTCATCCCAAAAGCCATCTTCATAGCTAAATCTCAGGCGGCCGAGAACCATAAATTCTTTGTCCTGCCACTTTCCCATCTTTCCGATTTCAAAGGAAGAGCCGTAGTCAATCAGGGGAGCTTTCTCTCCAACTGCATCCAGGCTATCTGCTTCGACGAAGCTGGTTTGTCCGCAATAGGTGCACCCCAACATCCTTGACCCGGGCTTTTTTTGCTCGATAGGTGCTCCGCAGGAAGGACAGGTGTACGATTTTGAAAACATTCAGGACTCTTTTCATGAATCTTTCCTAAGGACGACAAGCCCAGGGGAAAGGTTGTTAAAAATAGGACATGGGAAGCAGAAAAACCACTTATATCGTATTATGCTTCATCAAAAGTGCCACAGCATGGGCAACCATGCTTTCTTCTCGGCCTGTGGCATCTGTCTTTTCGTGGGTAGTTGCTTTGATGGAGATTCGGTCTGTATCTACTCCGAGTATATCCGCAATGACCATTTGCATTGCAGGGATGTGGGGATTGATCTTGGGTTTTTCGGCTATAATGGTACAGTCAATATTCCCCAACTCATATCCTTTTTCTCTTATCAATTTGTTCGCATCTTCCAGGAAGATACGACTATCTGCATTTTTATAACGAGGATCTGTATCGGGAAAGTGAAAACCGATGTCTCTAAGGTTAAGGGCACCGAGCATGGCATCACAAATAGCATGAAGCAAGACATCTGCATCTGAGTGTCCTAAAAGTCCCAGGTGGTGTGGTATTTCCACTCCACCCAGGATAAGTTTTCTATCGGGAACGAGTTGGTGTGTATCGTAGCCGAAACCTATGCGAAAGGGTAAGGCACTCATGCGCTTTGATCCAGAATATCGCTGATCTCGGTAGGAAGGCTGAAATGAGCCAGATTTACAAATTTCTGAACACGCGCATCGATGGCTTCCTGAGAGAGATTAAGCAGTCTTTCCGGCCCAAACTTTTCAACACAGAAACTGGCCATGGCACTTCCATAAATTACAGCCTGCTTCATATTGTCAAAGGAGGCACTATCTGATTTCACCAAATGACCGATAAATCCACCTGCAAAGGTATCTCCGGCTCCTGTGGGGTCGAATACCTCTTCCAGCGGTAAGCCAGGTGCAGAAAAAACGGAAGTTCCATGGAACAATAAGGCTCCATGTTCTCCTTTTTTGATCACCAGGTATTTGGGACCCATATTCATTATAACCTGTGAAGCTTTCAAGAGAGAGTATTCTCCTGAGAGTTGACGAGCTTCTTCATCATTGATGACTAGCACGTCAATCAATTTCAGGGTTTCTTTCAAACTATCCAGGGCAATATCCATCCAGAAATTCATGGTATCCATGACAATTAGTTCTGGTCGGTTAGGGAGTCTTTCAATTACCTGTCTCTGTACATCTGGAGAAAGATTGCCTAGCATCAGGAATTTGCAATCATGGTAGGATTCAGGAACGGCAGGATCAAAACTACCCAGTACATTGAGTTCTGTAACCAGGGTATCCCGTGAATTCATATCATTGTGATATTTACCGGACCAGAAGAATGATTTTTCATCTTGCTTGATCTGAACGCCATCGAGATTGATCCCATGATCGCGCATCATTTGCATGTCTTCTTCCAGAAAATCATAGCCTACAACGGAGATGGCATTGACGGGTTTAGAAAAATAAGAGGCAGAGAGGGCAATGTACATACCGGCTCCCCCCAGGATCTTATCGACTTTACCAAAAGGGGTTTCTATTGCGTCAAAAGCCATAGAACCGACTACTACTAGACTCATATATTGCTTGTTAAATTTCCCCGCAAGTTAGAAGATTCTTCCTAATAATTCTTCATTCTCGATCAGTTATTGAAAATGCATGTTTGATTAGCTAAACTTTAGGCTAAATATGCTCTTTTAAGGACCCTTAAGTCAAAGTAAATCAGCTAGATAGCTCTGCTTTTTTGGGCTAAATACTTGATTTGACAGAATATTTTCATTTTATTAAATATACTCGCCTATAAATTGATCTATTTTAACACTCACTAAATAACTCACTAATGAATCTCAAGAACATCTTCACGGTACATGCAGTAATCCTGTTGATATATGGGGTTATGGACCTTTTCCTGACAAAAAATGCCCTTTCCATGTTTGCAGAAGGGGTTCAGGCAAGTCCTCAATTGGTGCTTACTGTCAGAATGATGGGAGCTACCTTCTTATCCCTTGCTGTACTCACCTGGTTTATGCGAGATGCTCATGTTTCTCACGGTAGAAGGGCGGGATTATTTTCGCTTGCTGTAGGAAATATCATTGCATCCATTTTGCAGATTATGGCAATCACCGATGGAGCCATCAATGACATGAACTGGATCGGTGTAGTGATCTCAATGGCATTTGGAGTCGCTTATGCATATTATGGAAATAAAGAGCATAAAATGATCATTGAAAGAGAAGCCAAAGAAAGGGCCAAAGCAAAAGCTTAAGTTAATTTCTATTATACATATGCCAAAGCCTCCCAACTGGGAGGCTTTGCTTCTATAAGACAATTCTTTTTCCAGTTTTGGCCGATTGATAAATAGCTTCTACGATTCGGATATCTCTCATCCCCTCTTCTCCCGGAACCATCACCTCTGTATTTTCTTTAATTGCCCGCGCATCTTCATCCATTTGTTTGGCTTGTTGATTTGGGATGCGCTGATTGAGTTCTTTCCCATCACTACTTCTTCCTCGGATTCCACTATAAGCCTGAAAAGGACTTAATTCATACCATCCTTTCTCACAATCTACCCGAAGTTCATTCATATTCATTCCAAAACTTGTCTTTCCATTTGCGATGATTCCACTGGGAAATTCAAGGGTAAAAAGAGTGGTTTCATCCACTTCCGTATATACCTTCGGACGAGTGCTTTCGTGTGATGCTTTGACAACTGCTATAGGTTCTTCTCCGCTTGCATAACGGATCGCATTTAATGAATAAACCCCCATGTCGTACATTGCGCCTCCTCCGAGTGCTTTGTTTTGCTTCCAATGTGTAGTACGGCCATCATAATAACCGGCTTCAGCTCGAATGCTTTTTATATTTCCATAGGTTTTCTCTTTCCCAAATCGAATAATAGTCTGTGTATTGGGTTCATGTTGCATCCGGTAGCCTATGCTGAGTTTGACTTTATTCTTTTTGCAGGCGTCAATGATCTGCTGACATTCTTTGGCAGTACGGGCCATGGGTTTTTCACACCAGACATGTTTACCGGTATCGGCGGCTTTGACTGCGTATTTTGCGTGTAAACCTGTAGGGAGGACAATATAAATCACATCTATATCTGGATTATCAGCTATGCGATCCATATTCTCGTAATTGTAAACATTCTTGTCTTCGATTCCATAGCGTTTTTGCCATTGGGGCACCTTTTCAGGGCTTCCCGTGACGATGCCTTTCAATTCGCAATCTTGGGTAAGTTGTAGAGCTGGTGCTAGTAAATCGCGACTGTAATATCCCAGACCTACGAGTGCTACTCCCAGCTTTTCTTTTCTTTTGGGTATGATGATATGAGAGAAAGCTGCCGAAGCCGTCAATATCCCGGCTGTTCCGATGCCCAGTTTTTTGAGGAAGGACCTTCTTTTTTCGTGAGAATTGCTCATTGCGTGGAAATTTGGATGATGATTTTCAACATACAAAAAAGCAAATAAAGGATCGGATAAATTCGAGGAATCGATCGCTTTTATCGTTTAGTGGCTAGTTGCATTCTCCGAAGATGAATTTTTACGTAATTATCCTAAAATGTGAAGCCTGGACGTATGAATTTGGGTTTTCTGCAAAAAATCAACTTTTCAGAGCAAAAATCCTTTTCGCCCTTTAACTTTCTACTCCTAGTTTTACCCTCATAGACATTTTCCAGATTTCCGGATTAAGCCCAAGCAGTCAAATGAAGTACCTTCTTGCATATAGAAAAGTGATCCTGTTTTTGATGGTTCTGGCGAGTGCACTACTAGCTCCCGGATTGGCAGAGCTTCGCATTTCCCACAATATGGATGATTACTTTTCAGCAAGTGGAGATGAGCTAAGCATTTATCTGAAGTATCGGGAAATCTTTGGCCATGATGATCAATTTCTTCTCGTTTCCTTTCGATCAGATTCCAGCATTTATGACAAGAACTTTCTTGACAAATTGAAAGAAGTCAAAGAGGGACTACGTATGCTGGAGGAAGTAGAAGAAGTATTTTGGATTGATGACTGGACTCCGGCAGGTCTTCGCGTCAGGAAGAGATTTGTCGAAAAGATAGAAGGCCGTAACCTATTTGTAAGTGAAGACCATCGATTGGCTTCTTTCCTTATTCTGCATAAGGAGTTTATCGAGAAAGAAGCGATGGATGACTTTTTAGGGGAAATCAAGGAGCAATTGAAGTCCTTTCCACCAGAACAGATTCGTCTGGCAGGTAAGGTTTATTTGACCCGTTCCCTGGAAGAATTTATGAAGGAGAATTCTGGTTTCCTTTTTCTCCTATGCTTTCTCCTCATTCTTCTCATCTTGTATGCGATCCTGGGTTCGATAAGAATTCTGTTACTCAGTTTGTCCGTTCCCTTTTTTTCCATCCTGTTTACAATGGGATTGATGGGAAGATTAGGCTTTCATATAAACCTGTTCACCACCCTGATTCCAACCCTAATTCTGATTATATCGGTTTCGGATATCATTCATATTGTGAAAGGAGCCGGACCCTGGGATAGTCTGGGAAGGGTGAAATACCATTTTCCTGCCTTGTTACTAACAAGTATTACCACAGCGATTGGTTTTGGAAGTTTGATTACTACGGAGATTTCCTCCATTATGGAATTTGGAGGATTTGTGGCAGTGGGAGTCATGTACACCTTTTGCTTTAGCCTACTTTTATTTTCCGGCATTTCCCCTGAGAAGTATAAAAGCAGGAAGGCTGTTGATAGACTTCTGGAGAAGATGCATAGCTGGATTCAAGAGAATTACCAAAACAAGTGGATACTTTGGGGCATAATTTCCTGCTTTATTCTGATTACGATAAGCGGAATAAGCAAGCTGAGGAAGAATTCCTATATGATACAGGGGGTTTCTATAGACTCCTCAATCCGCCAGGAAGCTTTACACTTTGACCAGAATTTTGCAGGTATACGCCCTCTCTCTATTCTGATTGAGAACACAGGCTCAGAAGAATTGCCCGCTCCGATGGTATTGCAAAAGCTCGATAGCCTTATCAAAAGTTATATGGGCACAAGATTTTTGGTAGGTCCTAAAAGGGGGGAAGATGCTTACCTTAAACTCATGTCTGAAGATGGAAAATATTTTCGCTTTTATGGCCTGATGAGGGATATAGGGAGTAAAGAAGCGGTAGAACGCTATGATAAATTGAAGCAGATACTTAGTAGCAATCCTTTGTTTGATAAACTTCATATCCGACAAACGGGCCAGGCTCGAATGATGGATAAAAACACCGATGATATCACCCGATCGATTGCCCTGGGGTTGTGCACGGCTTTATCCATAACCTTCATTTTACTGGCGATATATTTTAAAGCTCTGCCTGAAGCTGCTATCTCTATTCTGGTGAATACCATCCCGCTATTGATCCTTGCTTCGGTTTATGGATTAATGGGAATTGAGTTGAGGGCCGGAACCAGTATCGTATTTACCATTGCCTTTGGGATAGCTATCGATGATACTATGCATATCCTCGCTAGCTATCAGAAACATAAATCTTCGTCTTCTTCTTTTGATCCTGTTATCAGAGATGCGGCAAAACCGATTCTGATGACTAGCCTGGTCTTTGGCTTGAGTTTCTCTGTGCTCATTTTCTCCGGTTTGGAAGCGGTGAGTGTATTGGGCCTCTCTATGGTGATCGGCTGTTTTTTTGCCTTCCTTTCTGACATATTCATCCTTCCGGCCTTGTTAGCTATGATCCGGAAAAAGTCTTTGAATTTACATGAAAAAGAATCCTAATATCAATTATACCCGAAGTGCAAACCAGGATTTTACGCAGACCTTGAAGTCGCGTATCCATGCATATTTCAAGGAGAACAATCTCTCCCGAAAAGGAGATACTCCCTTGATGCGGAAATCAATTCCGATTCTTCTCATTTGGCTTCTCCCCTATTTCCTGATTCTTACTGTAGAAATGAGTGAGGGGATGATGCTAGTTCTTTGTGGAGTGATAGGATTTGGGTTTTTCCTTGCAGGAAGCTCCATCATGCATGAAGGCTGCCACGGCACGTTTTCTTCTAAACCCTGGATGAATAAATGGGCTGCAAATAGTATGTATCTGCTAGGGGGAGATAAACTTATCTGGCTTGTAGGCCACAATGAACTGCATCATGCCTATACCAATATTCCAGAGCATGATATAGACCTGGAATCAGGCGCCGGTTTGTTACGATTTTCTGAGGAGATGGAGTGGAAGCCCAAGCATCGTTTTCAGCAGTATTATGCATTTTTACTATATAGCCTACTTACCCTTACCTGGATGTTCCTGACTGATTTTATGAAACTGTATAAGTTCAGTAAACTCAATCTGATTAGAAAAAATGCAGATAAACCGGAAAAAAACTGGATCAAGATGGCTTTGATCAAAATAGGGGTTTGGTTTTTCTGGCTGGGAATTCCTATTCTGCTTCTTGATTTGCCGCTTTGGAAAATCCTTTTTGGCTTTGCCTTTCTGCATTTGGTTGCGGGAATTGCGCTAACTTTGGTATTTCAGTTGGCGCATTTGACTGAGGTATCAGAAATGCCGCTACCTGATGAAGATGGGAATATCGAAAACAACTGGTTCGTTCATCAACTGTATACAACCGCGAATTGGGCTCCGGGATCTACCATTGCCCATTGGTTGACGGGCGGTTTGAACCATCAGATTGAACATCACCTATTTCCAGGAATCAGCCATGTACATTATCCCCAACTTGCTCCCATCGTAAAGCAAACCGCCGAGGAATTTGGGATTCCCTATTTTGAATATGAGAGTTTTGGCAAAGCTATTTCCGCCCATTACGAGCATCTTAGAAAAATGGGAAAAAGGCCAGAACATGAGCCCAAAACAATAAAGTTTGCCTAGCATAAGAAAGAATAAATATGTTGATACATACCAATCGAACATATGAATATGAGGGAATGGAAATGGCTTATCATGAGTCAGGCGAGGGGCAAGCAATGATCATGCTTCACAATGGTGGTTGCAGCCATATAATCTGGAAAAACCAGATCGAAAAATTTTCGAAGAATCATCAGGTAATCGCCTTTGACCTGATAGGTTTTGGAGATTCTTCCAGACCTCGAATCCCATTTACCCTTGATTTATATGTGGATGCTTTGGCTCGATTTATTGATGATCAGGGGCTCGAAAATCCTATTCTCATGGGCAATTGCATAGGAGCCGCTATTTGTCTGGAATATAGTTTACAACAACCGGAGAAAGTAGAAGCCCAGATTCTCTGCAACATTTGCGGAGGAGCTTCGATGATGCAATACTTTCATCCCTATATGTTTACTCCCAATGGGAATACCTTTGATGAGCAGTTGTATGCTTTGATGTTTCTCGTTTCCAAATTTGCTTTCGTCCGAAAAAAGGTGGTCAGCAGACTCTATGGAAGAAAACCGGAAAGCAGAAATGAGATTTTTCAGCGAATATTGGCAGGTATTACACATCCTATGCAGGCCCAGTCTCGCATCATGTTGATCAAAGGCCTCTATAGCTTTAATAAATTTGACCACTTTGAAGATAAGGAAGCAGAACTTCCCCGGACAATGGTTTGTTGGGGAGAGAAAAATCAGGTCTTGCCATTGAAAAGAGGCAAACGTCTGATTGACAAACTAGGGCCAGAGCTCAGTTATTTTTATCCGGCAGCAGGCCATCTTCTGATGGCTGAGGAACCCCAGCGTTTTAACCAGGAAGTAAGCGAATTTATCTATGCCTAATAAGCCTTTAGGTCGGAAAAAGACCTTCAATGAATATATCTATTCCCTTGGCCAGGAGGTTGCTCCTTCTTTTTGTTTACAGTTTTTGGTTAAAGGAAAAGGAAAGATTGAAGCTAAGGAATTGGAGCAGGCAATTTCCAGGCTGGCAAACATACTCCCTCAGTTGAGGATACAATCGAGGGGCAAGTACTGGTCTTTTGAGGGAGAACTGCCCGAGCTAATTGTACATAATGAACTGGCACCAGAAGATTTGAATCATGAGATTTATAGGAAGACACTTCCGAATCTAAAGGGGAGCTTGATGGAGTTTCAGCTTTTTGACGAAAGAGAACTTCTATTTCGAATTCATCATAGTGTAGTCGATGCTAAAGGGGCTCAAATTATCCTTCAAGCTCTTTTTGCCCTGCTCAGAAAAGAAGCGCTTGAGATATATACTGGATTTGATTCAGATGAAGCCTTAAGAGAGCAATTAGATGCAGATGGAGAAATAGCCCGAGCTTCCTACTTATTCCAATGGCCAGGCTTCTTCCTTTCCGATAATCCGATTGACTATCAAACGCAATTGATAGATATTCCCCTAAAGATTGAAGCACCTCTGGCGAAAGTAGCAGTCTGGTATGCGCAAAAGTTTGGAGATGGTAGTCGCATCATGATTCCGGTTGATTTACGGAGGCATGAAGAAGCGAAACAAGCTGCATCCAACCTGAGTTTGCCCATATATTTGCAGGTTGAACCTCAACAGAGTTGGCAGGAGGTTCAGGCGATGCTTTTGCAAGCCTTGCATGAGAAGCAAGAATTGAGAATAGATCGATGGGAAAAGCTGGCAAGCGCAAGCCCTGGATTCCTGCTGAAAAGCTTGATGAAAATGGGAATTCGCAAGGCACGGAAACTAAAATCCTTTCCCATGAGCGCGATCCTTTCAGATAATGGAAGTATAGACTTGTCCGACTATCAGACCGCCAATTTCCAGGCTTCCCATCTTATTTCTCTTCCGGTATTCATTCCCCTGGCTCCATTTTGTACCAATGTCATTTTGCAAAAGGAGAGAAGTCTGATCTGCTGTAGTTTTCCTGCACATCTGGATGGAGAAAAAATTAAGGAAGAAATACGGGAACATTTGACATTTGATTTGAAAGAGGAAAAAAGAGAAGAGACTTATGGAGAATTAAATGGCGGAGATTTCGAAGAACTGAAAAAACTCTGGATTGATATTTTAGCATGCCCGCCTGAGATCATTCATGCAGATGAAAAGTTTCATAATCTGGGGGGAGATTCTCTCAAATTACTTTCTATGCTCTCTGAATTGGCTGATGATTTTCAATTGGAACCTCAAAGCTCTTTTGTAAGTCAGGCACTCAATACGGGGGGTGATTTGAATATTCGTGAACTGATCCAAATAATGGAGCCCTTTCGCTCATCAAAATAAGACACATGAAAATTTCTTTTTTATATGGAGCGGATTTCAGCACCTTCTTTCGCCTATTCAGAAAGCAAGGTTTCAGGCTTAGACTGGCTTCTATTCTTGACATTTATCTGCATTTTTTCATGGCCTGTTTAAATACCCTGATAGGATTGCCTGAAAGATTTCGAAGCTATAAAGGAGAGATAAAAAAGCCCATTTACATATTGGGACATTGGAGGAGTGGAACTACACACTTACACAATCTTCTGAATATAGACGGCAGCTTTCTTTCACCCAATACTTTTCAGGCAGCTTTTCCTCACAACTTTATGGCGGAAAAATGGCTGGCTCCGATACTTGATCAAATGGGGCCGGGCGTACGTCTGATGGATCAAATGAAAATGGTGATGGCGAGTGTGCAGGAGGAAGAAATTGCCCTGGCTTCTTTAGGGGCTCCTTCTTCTTATCTGGCGATTCATTTTCCCAGGGATGCAGAGCAATACAGGAGCTATGTGTCTTTTCAGAAAGCATCTGAAAGAGATAAGCAGAAGTGGAAGAAAAATTATAGTTGGTTCCTGCAGAAATTTCAAAAACTGAGAGGAGATCATCGGTCCTTGGTGCTAAAATCTCCGGCCCATACGGCTCGGATTCCCATGCTTCTGGAACTCTATCCGGATGCTCGTTTTATTCATATTCATCGAAACCCTTACGAAACCATACGATCCAGCATGCATTTATATGACTCCTGGTTTCAAATGGTCAATTTTCAGTCTTTAGAAGAACTAAAACGTAGCAGGGATCAATTGGTCCTGGACATGTATGAGGAAGTGCATCGTGCCTGGGTGCGAGATAAGGAGTTGATTCCTGAAGGAAATTTGATGGTACTGGGATTTGATGAACTGAAGAGTGCTCCCTTAGAAAATTTGAAGAAGATATATTCCTTTTTGGGTGAAGAAATGAATGAATCAGCGATCTCTAAGTACCTGGATTCCATTACTTCATATCGGCAGAATAGCTATGATCCTTTAAGTCCTGAAATCAAAAGAGAGATCAATGAGCGTATGGGATTTGTCTTTGAGGAATTTGGCTATGAACGGGAGGAGGTTTTGGTCAATACTTAAAGAAGGTCTTTTTCATTCTCGCGGTGATTCTATCTTCCTCGGAATTTTGTTTTTGGTTCGTACAGATAATACATGATCTCTCAGCCCGCAGTCCATCGCGCAGCCAAGCTTCGAGATGAGCGGTCCGTTTTTGTCATTCCGAGGCTTGGGAGAGGACTGGGCTGTGTGCCGAGGAATCTTGTTTTTGGTTCGTACAGATAATACATGATCTCTCAGCCGCAGTCCATCGCGCAGCCAAGCTTCGAGATGAGCGGTCCGTTTTTGTCATTCCGAGGCTTGGGAGAGGACTGGGCTGTGTGCCGAGGAATCTTGTTTTCATTTCATTCAAATAAGTTAAATGTTGATGAAATGAGTTTTTGCCTCGTAGTTTTCTACCTCCAATTCCCATTGATTATTTCCCAGGGATTCAAAACCCAATTCCTTATAATGATGTTCAACGATTTTGTTTTTGGCCGTGGGCAAGTATTCCCCGACAATCTTTTTTATTCCTATTTCTCTGGCTTTTTCCAGCAGATGATTGAGTACAAATTTTTCTAACCCTCGCTTAAGAACCCGACAACTCATCAGCCAGTTCTCAATGAATAAGCGGTCCGAATTTTCTTTTTTAAGCAGGACAATAGAAATCAATCCATATGTCCCATAGGTATCTTCCAGGCTAACTTGAAAGTCTAGGTATAAAGAATTTTCCTGGAGGGACTTGATCTCACTTTCTGTGTATCGAATGGTGCGCAGATTGAATTGATTGGAGCGTTGACTCAGTTGTGAAATGCGGGCTATATGTTGATCCTGAAAAGGCAGGATTTTTCCTTTCATATTCAGGGAGATTAAGTAGTCCTCCATATTGCTAAAGGAGGACTGCATCGAACGCCTTTGGGCCTCTTCCTGATATTGGCGAGTGCGATCCTTATCCAGGCTGGAAAGAGAGAGGGTTTCAAAAAGCCTGAGTTTTCGGAGAAAGGGGAGATATTCTGCAGGATCTTGAGGTAGATCCGGAACGCTTACCTCTGGCAATTCTTTTTGTACCAATGCTCTCTCTGCCGGATTATCATCGAGAAAAACCATAGAGTCAAAGCCGATATTCAGGACTTGCTGGATGTGTCGGATGTTGTCTGCTTTATTGGACCAATTGGCTACAAATACTGCAATGTCGTCCAATCTCAGAATCATTTCCTCATGTTTTTCAAATACTTCTTTGGCGATCTCCTCTGTATTCTTGCTACAGATGGCTAGAATAATGCCCCGTTCTTTTAAGGCTTTCGCCCAGCCTTGTAATTCGGTAAAAGCCTTTCCTATACCTAAACTTCCGATCTGAATACCCTCCAAGCCATCATCCCCTATTACGCCTCCCCAAAGCGTATTGTCCAAATCGAGGATGAGGCATTTTTTAATCTCTCCTTTGAATACCGTGAGCAGAGAAGCAAAGTCCCAGGCGATTTCTGCTTCGAAATCCATACTAAAGGGAATGTCTGCATTTATATGAAGGCCTGAATCCAAAACCCTATCCAGGCCTTTGGTATGAATCATTGAATTCAAGTCGAAGAGGTGAAGCTCTTGGATGGATTCTGCCAGGTCCATGAAGGAGACATTTATTCTTCTAAGCTGATTGAGAAATGAGATTGAAGTTTTATTGGAAAAGTGGCCGTAAATGCTGTCGGGAATTTCGAAGAAGTTATTGAAGATTAATTGTGCAGAACTATGCGCCCTTACCTGCTCAGCCAGGCCTTGATATTTCTGGGAAATTGCCTTTCCAAAGTCCTTTTTTACTGCACTTTTATAAAAAAGCTTTTGTAAAAAGTAGGTGGAATTGATAATCCAAATGAAGTCAGGCTTGAAGGTATAGAGTCGGGAAGCAGGATTCATCACTTCCATTTCCACCTGTATATAATCAGCCTCATAAATCTCAATATCAAGGCCCTGAATAGCTCCGGCTTGTATGAGGAATTTGGAGAGGAATTGGGTGGAACGATAGCCAAGGATGGCTATGCGCATGTTGTGCTTGATTTGATCGGCTTGAATCTCTCGGGATTTTTGTCTGAGAGCCTTTGCTGTGATGGATTTTTCCATGATTTAATATAGCAATTGCTGTAATCAGACGAGGATATTTCTGTATACGAAAATCCAGCCTTGAAAGGCTGAATTTTCTCTTAATATTTCTTATCAATTTTTTGCCAGCCACAAAGTAAGGAATGAGGCCTCACGACATCGAGAAGCCAAGACCTTTAGCCTTCATATCCTTGTCATTCCGACCTTAAGGCAAAATCCGGAATCACTTGCAAAAATGAGTTTGCGAGAGATTCCGGAATGACAATTTTATCAGTTGTGTTTATTATCGAATCAAAAGCGGACTAGCAATACGCTGAGACTTCTGATTCACGATGATCAACCAGTACATTCCATCGGGGAGTGTATTGAGTTGTAACTGAACTTCTTCGCCGGAATAAAGCTGTTGTCTATGATGATAGATATCCTGCCCCTGGGAATTGATCAAACGGAATTGATATGATCCACTCTCCAGTCCACGCAGATTTACTAGGTGTTTTGCTGGATTTGGATAAATATCAATCAATTGGGTGGAACCCGGAAATGCAATAGAATTTGCAATGGCTTCCTGTTCTTCTCCTAGCGTTACATTTACCTCATCAGGGAGAATCTGCCTTACCCGAATATAATCCAGATATACAGAGAAATTGATGAAGGAAGAAAGGATGAAATGAAAACCAGACATAGGAGACTGAGTTACCTCAAAGGTGTCGGCATTCATGCTCATGTCATCCAGATTATTGAATCGCGTCGTAGTGAAGATATTATTCATAACACCTGCGCGGATATTTCCATCTCTGAATTCTCCTCTTGGAAAACGAATGATGGGATAACTTTGGCTAATGGAAAAGCCATTGTTGGTGGTATCTTTGTTGAAAGCGACCTGATTGAGGGTATCAAAGCCAAAACCGGATTGACGATAAATCAATCTATCCAGCAAAGTATCTGCGCTGCTAAATCCAAATCCATTGGAATTGCTCACTTTCGCCCGGAAGTCAAATTCAACTTCTTCACTGAATACTGCTTTCGTACGGACAAATTTGAAACGTGGGCCAGGATTCATTCCATCGCTGGCATATTCATAGATGCCATTATTCACCTCAGATTTAGCAAAGCCTCCAATGGTCTCCCATTTTTCTGTATCTACAGAGCCAGCAGAAAAGTCATCGAAGAATATAAAAGTGGCATCTCCATCCATTTCAGAGGAGGCAGTAGAATTTCCATAGTATAGCTGTAGGCGGACGGTATCATTGGCGGGAAGGGAAGCAAGTTTTACCCAGACTTTTTCTGAGCTGTCTGCTTCATTTATACCGAGATAATAAGGAAGGGAATTGCAATTTTCATCAGTAACTCTCAGGTCTTCTCCATTGAGTTGGATCTTGCCGTCCATGAGTAAGGTTTTCGCATCGATGTCTATAGGGATCTGGATATCAGTGAGGCTTGTATTGCCAGGATTATTTACCGATACACTTCTATAATAATCCCATCCAACTAAGCAATCCTGTGCAGATACCAATTGGCAGGCAAGGACCAATAAGCTAAGTAATAACACTCTCATAAGCTGTCAATTTGTAATGGTAGTATGTGTGAGAAAGTTCTCAATCTTCAGTTACACAGCTTATCCGAAACGTAACATCAGGGATTGAGAGCGAAGCTTGTTTATATGAATCCTCTCCCCTATTTCGTATTTTATGGAAAGGAGCTGTGCAAGCAGCGCTTACTCGCCTCGCTTTTTCAACCGTAAAATCAAGGACCTATGAAAAAGTTATTATTCCTCGCTTTACTATTTTCTATTCCTCTTTTATGTACACATGCAGGGGAAAGTCGAAGCAGTGATTCTCTCGATCCTCAGGAAGATAAAGGGAGTCTCAAATTTAATCTGGATGGGGCAGCCTGGAAAAACGATGGAGAGCATCCTGATAGTGGGTTAAATGCGGATGCAATTACCGACAATCGGACCATGGTTCGTATAGAGGCTTTTGCAGCTGATAGCTCTTACTTTGCCCTGACAATTTATAATTCGGCAGGTATAGGACCCGGAAGCTATTCCATAGAAGCCGCCGGAATGAGTGCGATTTATGGAGAGAAATACCGGGAGGGTCTCAAATACCTCACGAGTGGGATGAAATCAAATCCGGGTACAATCAGCATTGAAAGCCTGACGGATGAGAAAGTGAAAGGCAGCTTTGAATTTAAACTGAGAAGTTCGGTGGATCCGGAAGATATCAAAATTGTAAGTGGAGGGGAATTTGAGGTAGCATTTACGCGTTACTGATCATTTAATTGCTCCTTGAATACGCTAGGTGTACATCCGGTAAATTTCTTAAAAGCCCGATTGAAAGAAGCTTTGCTTTTAAAGCCGGCTTCCATTCCCAGTCCCAATAAGGTCATCTGATCTGCTTGTGGACTGAGCATAAGTTTTTTTACCTCTTCTACCCGATATTGATTGATAAAGTCAAAGAAGTTTTGCTGGCGTAAAGAATTGATGATCTGAGAAAGATGGTTAGGAGAAAGGCTCATTTCCTCCGACAACTTAAATAAGCTCAAGTCCTGATCCAGATAGGGCCTCTTATCTTCCATGAAAGTCAGGAGTTTTTGAAGATGTAAGTGAGCATCTCCTTCCTGTAGTCCGCTATTCCTGTACTTGGTTTCAGGAACTTCTATTTCCTGCTCTTGCAAAAGCGGTTTATACATATATGCAGGGCTAAACACCTGACTTTGACGGAAACCATACCAGCCCAGTATGAATACACAAAGACTGACGGCTATATTGGAGTAAAGGCCACCATGCAAAGGGATATCAATCTGAAAGAAAAAGAAAAGCGAAAGACTCAAAACTGCAATGCTCCATACAAGGAGGATGGTCCAGCATAAAAAATACATCCAGTCCAATTGAATCTTATCGGTCGCCGAGAAAAAGGCTTTTAACTGATTCCGGTATGTGCGGAGTTTCGAAAAAATCAATAAGATATAGAAAAGTACACTGAGCATTTTCAAGACCAGAAAACTTGTTCTCAAAGCATCAGGAACATCCAGACCTGATAGCGAGAATACTTCTAATACAAATAGTGCCAGAACAAAAGGGAAAGCATGTCCCCAATAAGTAGGAGTAAATTGAAAATTTACCTCCGTAAAACTCAATACATAACACCAAAGCAAAGGCCCATAGAGGAAAACCGAGGCATCACTTATTTCCAATAGCCACTGATAGCCGGAAAGCTCTAGGGCTACTACCAACATCGTCCCATAATTACTGGCCAGCATCCCAAAGAATATGAGGAGAAGATGGTCTCCCAGGCTCTTGCCTTTTTTACTCAACAACAAGAAGGCAAAAAAGACAGCAAACAATAAGCTGGCAATATGTAGATAGGCAATGGCCGGCATAGAAATTTATCTGGAAGCAAATTAGTAAAAGCGGATCAGGAATGCGTTTCAATTCGCAGGGAAAGGGTTCAACTTACAGGGAGCAGCGCTTTCGCAAGTATTGAGGCCTTATTTGCTCAAAAAATATGATGCAAGAGACCCTAATACAAAGTAAAGCTCTGAGCAAGTCTTATGATGGCAAAAGCCTGATTTTAGAGAATCTCGATTTGCGAATGGAGAAAGGCAGCTTCACAGTTCTTATGGGGCGTTCGGGAGCGGGTAAGTCTACTTTATTAAATATCCTGGCAGGCTTGGAAAGTTTTCAATCGGGAGAGTTATTGTATGGGTACAGATCGATGCAATCAGCTAGCGAAAAAGCCTGGGCCCTATTCCGACGAACAAAAATTGGGATCATTTTTCAGGATCATAACCTCATCCCCTATTTGAGCTTGATGGAAAATTGCTTGTTGGCAGGAAGACTGGGAAGCGATAAAATAGATGGGGTAAAAAACAGGGCTCAGTCTCTCTTTAAAGAATTGGGAATTGATCATCTGGCAGGACGACTGCCTTCTTCTGTTTCAGGTGGAGAGCGTCAAAGAGCTGCTATTGCCCGAGCACTCATCAATCAGCCTGCTATCCTTTTTGCTGACGAACCCACAGGTAGCCTCAACGAAGCTGCTGCGAAAGATGTGATGGAAGTCTTTCGGCGACTTCATGAAAGGGGCCAAAGCATTTTACTCGCTACCCATGATCTGAAAGCCGCTTGTTTTGGTACGGAAGTATGGTTTCTCCGAGATGGGAATACGCTCAGCCACTGGTCGGCAATTGGGATAGAGTTCGCAGAGAAAGAAAGGCGCTTATATGATTGGCTTCAACAACAAGGCTGGTAAGATGAGAAACTTAATTCAGCTGAGTATTCAGCAAATTTATAGAAGGCCTGCCCAGTCTTTTATCCTCTTTGCCAGCATCGCCTTAGGAAGTATGTTGCTCGGCAGCGCGCTCGGATTATTAGTTGTGCTCAATAAACCCTTCGATCAAGTCTTTGAACAACTAAAAGGCTCTCATTTCCTCTTATACTTTGACCAACGCATGGACGATCCGGAGCAAATTCGAGATTGGTTTGAAGCTCAGGAAGAAGTCTTGTTTGTTGGGCAGCCTAATACTGTGCACATGCAAAATGGTCCTTTCCTTTTGAAGGAGGATAATTTGGAATTGGGTTTACGCCTGCTGGAGTATCATCGAAAGAATCGGCATCCTGATTCCTTGCATTTGCTTTCAGGTATAAAGCAAGAAAAACCAGGTTTTGGGGAAATTTGGATTAACTCTTCCTTTGCCAAAACCCATGAAATTGAAATCGGTGATTCACTTGGGATTCCGCTTGGACCAGAAGTCATGTGGTTGGAAGTAAGTGCCTGGGTAGCTGATCCACATTATGCAAGTGGAATGGTAAATCCGGGACAAGCCTGGTTGGCTCCGGGGGCTTTGGCGACCATGTATCCTCTTGAGAATTTACAAGAAGTGATGCTGGGAGTGAGGGTGAAGGATGCTGATAAAATGCACATGCTTTGGGACAGATTTATCAGAGAAGTAGGTTATGATGGGAGCAAGCTGGATTACCAACTTTTCCGATCTGCCTCGGGGAGCTTGCTAGGATTGATTGGAAATATGCTATTGCTTGTTGCCATACTCAGTTTCCTATTATCCTTACTTCTTATTCGCAATAGTCTGCGGGCTAATATACAAGCAGACTATCGACAGATCGGGATATGGAAAAGTTTGGGATTCCTTCCCGGCGAAATTCAGCTAAGCTATCTGATACAAGTCTTCCTTCTGGCTTTGCTGGGAATATTCCTGGGACTGCTAAGTGCAAAGATATTGCTTCCATTTATCCTCCAACAATCCCTCAGCAATCTAGGGATCATCCAGATTCATTATTCTGTCTACCCATTTATCATAAGTGCTTCCCTCAGTCTAAGTTTGATCCTTTTACTTGCGGCGATAAGTAGTCGAAAAGCAGCGGCTGTACCTGCAGCTCAGGCCATCCGAATTGGAAGGCCAGCAAAGGAAATTCAATTTCATGTTTTCTCTTTTCAAAAGCTTCGCTCGCCCATTTTCTACTTCGGTGCTTTCTTATTGCAAAGCCGTGTTTTTCGTAACCTCATGCTTGTCTTTTCATTTGCTTTATGTATAGCATTGATGAGTATCCTGCTGAGTTTGGGAAACTCTTTCTCCCGTCTTACAGAGTATCCGGCTGCCTGGGGATTTGAAGAAGTTGATCTCATTTTGAAAAAATCTGATCGGGTCCTCATTTCCCGGCGACAAAAAGAAATCATAGAACTACTTGAGAAAGAAGATTTAGTGGAAAAAATCATTCCGTATGACTGGATCAATATGAGTATTCCGCCTCAACAAAAGAATTCAGGACGAGAGCTTTTGGGGAAGGTGTATGTCGGAAATTTGGCGGAATCGGGTCTGACAATGCTTTCAGGAAGACATCCGCAAAATGCGAATGAACTTTCGCTATGTATAGGAAGTGCTCGGCAGTATGGAATTTCAACAGGAGATAGCTTAGAAGTAGAGCTAGAGGGTGAGCGGGTAAAGATGTTGGTGTGTGGAATCTACCAGGACATCGGAAATATGGGCCAGGGCTTTCGCATGCATATCTCTGCTATTCGAGGGCTAAATCCTTTATTCGAAGTTTCTTTATTCGGACTTCAAGTCAAGAATAAGCAAGAGAAAGAAAAACTGAAAAGTCGCATTTTGAAGCGCTATGGAGAAGTCTTTGAGTTTGAAAGAAGCATAGGAGATATCATCCAGGATATGGGAATAGTCTCTGCGATTTGGGCTCTTGTTCAATTTCTTTGCCTATTCTTTTTTCTCATCATCGCCCTCTTGAATTCCTTTGATCTGGGCTTACTTTTTCGGGAGGAAAAAGGGCATTTGATCTTGCTCCAATCCTTAGGGAAGGAGCGAAAGGAAATCAGAAACGTCTTGCTTTTTCGTATAGCTCTGATTCTTTTTCCTGCCATTTTATTTGGATTGCTCTTGGGCAATTCTTTGGGAGCCCTCCTGATTAGCCAAATCAGTTCCGGTCTGGGTTTACCTGCTTTCCCCTACCAAATCAATTTCTCTCATAATTTTTTCCTGGGCCTGAGTCTCGGCGTCCTGCTATTTGTGCTCACATTTTGGAGGGCAAAAAGATTAGCCGCTCTACTTACTTGATTCCCACCCTTAACTAGTCTTAGATATGCGTCATTTACTCATATTAAATCTCATATTTTTTGTCTTTCCCTCATTTGCATTCGCTCAAAATCAGGATTTACAGCTTGATCGCTATTTGCAAAGCATTTACAAAGAGGCTGCAGCTCCCGGCTTTTCAGTGAGTATAGTCGAAAAAGGGGAGGTTCGCTATCAGGCTGCTTTTGGGAAGGAGATACTTGGGCAGAAAGCTCCTATGCGAGTCGAAAGTGTCTTGCCTATCGGAAGTCTGACCAAGTCTATGACGGCTTTGGCTTTGATGCAATTGGTTGAAAAGGGACAATTGGATTTGGATAAACCCATCGTCGAATATGTGCCGGAATTTCAAACTGCAAAGCCTGAAAAAAGCAGCAAGATCACTTGCCGGATGTTACTCAATAACTCAAGTGCTTTGTATGGAGGCTATTCGGATGGAAGTTTGGAAGGAGATTCTGCGACATATCAACTGATGAAATCTTTGGATGGGACATATCTCGAACAGGAGCCGGGACTATTCTATCGTTATTCCAATACCGCTTTTTCTCTCGCTGGTTATCTGCTTCATGCCATAAGTGGGGAAGCTTATGCTGATTATCTGGAGCGACACATTTTCAAACCGCTGGGTATGAATAGCACCAGCACACGATTTACGGATTTTGAACAACTGGAATCTATAGATGGGCATTATTATGGAATTAACTCCTCTATTCCTGCCCACATTGAAAGAAATCAGGAAGCAGAGGCAATGATTCCGGCTGGTTCTTTGATGCGATCCTCTGCTAAGGACCTCTCTGCCTATATGCTGGCCCTTTTAAATCCAAATACATCTGGCATAATCAGTATTGCTGGTCGAGAGAAATTGTGGGAAGCTCAATCCTGCTTTGCTGGCTTTTCCTATGAAGAAGGTGGAGAAGACGAAGAATTTGGATATGGCCTGGGGTGGATGCGGGGAAATATAGAGGGGAAAGATCTGGTCTTTCATGGGGGCAGTACGGGAACGGCTTCTTCCATCATGATCCTTGATCCCTTGCATGAAATTGGAGTAGTTGTTTTACTCAATCTGGATTATACTTTTATTGATCGCTATCGGTACAGGACTGAGTTTAACATCGCTTACAATCTTTTGCGAATTGTTTTGGGGCAAAGTCCTAATGAATATGGGCAACCGAGAATTACTGATCCTAGCTTGAATGAATACGATTTGGATGGAGGAAACTATGAGCACTACATCGGTAGCTACCAATTTGCAGGCGGAGGAGATAATTTTGTTTATCATGGTGTGGGCTTACAAATAAAGCCTGAAGAGAAATACGGCCTCGTTGGAGAAGCTTATCGAGGTTCACAATTGCTGAGTAGGTTTCAGTTGGATTTTGTGAACAAAACCTTGGCTATGCGTAGATTTCAGGGACAGGCTGATCCCCTTCGATTTAGTCTGGATCGAAAAGGCCAGGTAAAGGGCGTAGAAGTTTTTGGGAGTAGATTTATTCGAAGAGATAGCAACTACTTTCAACGCTTTCAGGAATTGAATACAAAAGAGTGGAAATGCCTGCTTCCTATGGCATATCAAATGGAGAAAAATGGCGAGATGTATCTGTTAAGGAAAGCAGAGACTTGTGAAATCCTCCTGGGATTTGATAATCTTTCTCCTGAAGCGCGCTTGTCGAATTATTTTCCGGACCAGGCTTTTGAAAGGCAAGGAATTATCCAACAGCAAAAAATAGGGACGACTCGATGGGAACAGCATGCTTTTCTAGGATCCAAACGACAAGTGATCTTACTGAGGAGCCAATTGAAGGGCAGGCATTTCCAGATTGTGATGAGCACGCCTATTGGAGAATTAAGTCAACTTGCCTCAAGCGATCTTTATGGGATTATCTCAAGTTTCTCGAGGAAATAAAGAGGGCAAAATTGTTTGGGGAAAATTTCAAGGCGGCATTATATTTCCTATACGCATCCTTGCGTTATATGTCTAAGTTTTAAACGCCTATATAAACCTACATGATAGCAACACAGAAAGAAAAAGGTAACAGACCTTCCTTTGTTACGTTTTGCTTAATCTTATCCATACTTTTCATCAGTAGTATCAGTTGTCGTAGCCACCGAACTTTCGCAGAGTTCACAAAAGATGACTGCGATTGTTATAATCGGAAGAAAGAAGGCTATACCTTCAAAGTAGATGCCCATTGTCACTTTCGACCTTTTGGAGGAGAAGCCATTCCCTATCCGGAATTGGTCAAGTACTTTGAGCGATCAGGGGTCCTTTTTGTAAATGTCTTTGGGATTGGACAAAAATTACCACCTGATAGTCCTTGTACTTATTATCTGGATTGTCCGGGGACAGATGTTACTCCAAGCCTTTCGAATGATTTTATCAATGCGGCAAACAGCCTGGATTATTACAAAGAGCATGTATCAGAGGAGAAGACTGTCAACTTCGTTCTCTCTATGACCTTCCCTGATCTGGCCAATCCTGAACCTGTAATCGATCAGATTCGTCTCTTTGATAAGGAATATCCAGGGATGTTTAGCTGGATGGGAGAAGTGAATTTGGTAAAACAGGCATTGCTTCCCAATGGCCATGAAAAAGCCGATCTGAAGGATATCGCTCAATGGGCCGAGTTTATGGATACCTTGCGTGTGAGGGACATTCCTATCAATATCCATTGCGATCTGGGAAATGATGATGATCCTACTGCCTTTTTGTATTTGATGGAAAAAACTTTGGAGATCTATCCGGATAATAAGATCGTATGGTCCCATATGGGTTTATCCAGAGAACTGACCAGTATAGATCCCGATAAACACATAAAGATTCTTGCTGATTTGTTGGACAAATATCCCAAACTCTGGATTGATCTTTCCTGGGATGTATTGTGGGATTCTGTGTTTTTTAAGGAGGAAATTCGCGCTAAATACATTTCCTTTATCAATGCCTATCCTACTCGTTTTCTGACCGGAACTGATTTTGTCGCCTCTTCAAATAAAACCTATAAAGATTATAAGCAAGCCCTGGAAAAGACCAGTTACTTAAATCTGGATATGAACGATGAAGCTTTTCGTTACATAGCGCTTGGAGAAAACTACTTTCGCTTACTAAATCTCCCATACAAAGCACCTGAAGTTTGCCCAGCTAAAAAGTAGAGCAAATAAGTATAATAGCTGAAATCCAAATCTATTTATCTGGATCTATTCTTCATATAAGCCTAAGTCTTGTATGCAGGCATATGATTTTTGCCTGTATTTAGGTAAATTATAATAAGGAGCTGCTTCCTTGTTAGCTCCTGATTATAGCCTCGCTTTTTCAACCTTCTAATGAATTGCTTATGAAAAAGTCAGCATTCCTATTGCTTATGTTTTCGATTTGCTTGCTTCCACTATCTTGTGGAGGTGATACGAAAACGGATACTTCCTATGATGAAAAAAGCTATGAAGAGGAGGTCCCTAACAAGGAAGATAAAGGGACCGTAAAATTTTTATTGGACGGGGTAGCCTGGACAAATGATGGCCAGAATCCTCACAATGGACTGAATGTAGATGCTATAACTGATCACAATACAGTTGTCCAATTCAAGGCTTATGCTGCCAATGGGACCTATTTGGATATAACCGTATATAATGTGGATGGTATTGGGCCGGGAACCTATGCGCTAGGGAAAACAAGTCAGGCGGCCTATGAGTCCGATACAGGCGATAAGCTTATCTACATCACGGCCGGGATGAAGGAAGAAGCAGGAAGCGCTACGATTGAAAGCTTGACAGAAACCCGAGTTACTGGACGATTTTCATTCAAAATGAGAAATTCTGCAAATCCCGATGACGTTAAGGTGGTAATGAATGGGACCTTTGATGTGGAGTTTAATTGAGATACTCAAGACGAGTGCATGGAAGTCTATTGTTTTTAAATTCTATCATATCTAAAATAGGGCTTTCGTAGCATGTAGACTTGCTATTTATTCCTAACTTCTTTTTTCACTTTTGACCAGGTATAACCAACTCCTATTCCCACTCCTAAAATGCCTGCAAATGCTTTAAACAAAAACCCGCTTTGAGGTGGTTGATACCTGTATCCCAGGCTAAACATGGGACCCAAATAATTTCGATCTTCGTTTAATTGAATGTGGCGCCCTCCCATTAGTCCAAGTTCTGTTTCAAAATAGTGTTTCCTTTTTCCGGCTAATAGGGATACCCCCAGCTTTGCCCCAGGACCAGAAGGACTAAAATAGAAAGTATGTAAATAACCGAATCCTAAGCGAGCATAGAGATGCAGCTTTTCTTTTTTATTCGAAAAAAAGTGTCTCTCTATTGATACAGACCCTGTAGTAACTCCAATGTTGGTACCAATTTCAAGATAGGATGCGTTTTTAGTTTGCTGTCCATGTAGAGGTACTGTATCAAAAAGGTAAAGAAATTGCAGGATTGCTAATAGAACTGAAAGCCTTAAACGAATCATCTTGATCTTTTTTGAAAATCAAGTTTACCCCCAGGAATTGAAGGCTTAAATGATTAAAGTCTTATTATTAGTTGATTTTTGTACCCTTTCTTTCCCCAAAGCTCTGGTAAATCAAGGACCTATTAATTAATCCCGTTTAACGGGACTCTAAGCAAGGGAGCTAAAACGAAAAAAGCCACACGTTAATTACGTATGGCTTTTTTGCTCCCCCTCTTGGACTCGAACCAAGGACCTATTGATTAACAGTCAACCGCTCTAACCAACTGAGCTAAGGAGGAGTGTATTTTTCAAAGAGTTCACAAAGGAAGAAAACCTTCAGAAAAAATGCAAAGAAATCTTCGAAAATATTTCAAATTGTTTCTGCAAATACGATGCTAAAACAAAAAGTGTTTCAAATTATTTGTCAATAAGCTTTAATGCAGCCCCTGATTCTTGTACTGGGAACTTACAGCTTTTGTCCTGACAGACATAGATAAAGGTCTCATCTGGAACGAGTTTGAACTTGAGTAGTTCAAGCTTTCCTTCGCTATTGCCTCCCAGATAAAGAACATTGGGTAGGAAGTTTGCATCCATTTCTCTTCGCAATTTTTTCCAGTCCTCCCCTACTATGGCAACCTCATAAGGCGGATGCGTGAAATAAGTTAAGAGATGTGCCCAATTGGAATGGAAGGCAGGTTCTTGTTTCATTTGCTCTTCCATATTACTGAGCATTTGGCGAGATTTTTCCAGATAATCTTCTTTGTACAAATAAGTTCCCAGAAAAAATAAACCCTTGGCTAAAGAGGAATTTGCTCCCGGGATGAAGCCATCTGCAATTTCTTTTGTTCTGGTAATTAGTTTGTCATCCAGATCGGAGGTGTAATAGAACATAGCTGTTTGTTCGTCATAGAAATGCTCAAGGCTATATTCCATAAGCTTTTCTGCTTCAAACAACCAGTTTTCATCGAAAGTTGCCTGATACATAGCTACGAAAGCTTCAATGAGAAAGCTATAATCATCAGCAAAACCATTGATGGAAGATTTTCCATCTTTATAAGAACGATCCACTCCTCCGTCTTTTCTGATCATATGCTCTTTGAGGAAATGGGCGTTCTTCAATGCTTTATCAAAAAAGTTCTCATCCCCGAAAACACGATATGCATCCAAATATCCCATCAACATAAGGGCATTCCAGGAACACAAAACTTTATCATCCAATCCCGGCCGTTCTCTTTTATTTCGTTCTGCTAAAAGCTTCTTTTTCGAAGCCTCTATATTTTTCGCAAAATCCGATTCATTCATAGAAAAGCTTGCAGCAACTTCTGAAAGAGGATTTGTGATGTAGAGAATATTCTCTCCCTCCCAATTTCCTTTTGTTTTTACATTATATAATGCTTTGAAGTAAGCGGCATCTTCTCCCAGCAGTTCATCGATTTCTTCTTCTGTCCAGACATAGAATTTGCCTTCTTCCCCTTCACTATCTGCATCCAGAGAAGAATAGAAACCTCCGGATTCATCTAGTAATTCTGCTTCGACAAAAGCGAGGCTTTCATACACTACTTTTTTGTAGAGAGGATCTTTGCTCAATTGGTAGGCTTCTGAATAAAGGCTGACAATTTGACTATTGTCATAGAGCATTTTTTCAAAGTGGGGCACTTTCCAAATGGCATCCGTTGAATAGCGGGCAAAGCCTCCTCGAAGGTGGTCATAAATTCCTCCATAGGCCATTTCTTTCAGGCTCACATTTAGGGCTTCCAGGGATTCTTCATTTTCGTTTAGGTAAAAGTCTCTCAGCAAATATCGATGAATACTAGGCATGGGAAATTTTGGAGCTTCTTTTAAGCCGCCTTTTCTCAAGTCCATTTTTGAAAGTAATTCATCAGTAACTGCATCCATGATAGCAGGTTCCCAGCTACTTTTATTTAGTTCCAGTTTCGCTAAATCGAACTGTTGCATACCCTCGGTCATTTTACTTGCTGCATCCAGGAGTTCATCTGGAGCTTCTGTCTTTTTCTTGATGAAGAAATTGAGCATCCGTAGCCAGTCTTTCTTGGGAAAATAGGTGGCTGCAAACAAAGGCCTTCCATCGGGGAGGGCAATTGCATTGAGTGGCCAGCCTCCCTTCCCTACTGTCATGTAGGCCGCATTCATATAAATCTGGTCTATATCCGGCCTTTCTTCCCGATCCACTTTGATTGAAACAAAGTGCTTATTCATCAGATTGGCGACCGTCGTATCCTCAAAGGATTCATGTTCCATCACATGGCACCAATGGCAGGCGGCATAGCCAACACTAATGATCAGGAGTTTATCTTCCTCTTTTGCCTTTTGCAAAGCTTCTTCTCCCCAGGGATGCCAATCTACAGGATTATGCGCATGTTGAAGGAGGTAGGGACTTGCGCTATTAATTAGTCTATTAGTATATGTATGCGAATTCTCCATAGCCTTTTCCGTCTGTCCATTGCAGGAAACGAAATGAAAAAGTAACAAAAGAAGAATCCAGGGACTTATAATTGTAGTCTTCAAATTCATAGATAAAAGATTGTCGGAAGAAAATTCCTCATACAAAGATACGAATCAATATAATTACAAATTATGACGCCTTATTTACACTCATCGCAATTTGCAAACGAGCTATCTGGCTGGCCATTAATTAGATATATGTCCATCAGATGACGCTTGTAGGATTTATCTTATTTCAATTTTAGAAAATGGATTTAGCATAGTATTTTGCTATCTGTTTTTATCCTAAATAATCTGAATTCTTGGGGATTCAGGTACACTCGAATTTATCCGTACGACTAACTATCAAGACCCTAAAGATCATGACGAAAGTTAAACTCTCCCTGGTGGTGCTTTTCTGCATTGTACTAGGTAGTAATGTGTTTGGGCAAAACAAGCCCATCGGTCCTGTTTTACAGGATTTCAAAACCTGGGGTGTCAGCCAGGGATTTTCTCAAGCTGACTTACAGGAACTGAAAGTGACGAACGATTATGTGACGCAACATAATTCAGTACGACACATCTATTTGCAACAGGCCCATAATGGGATTTCCATTGTAAATAGTAATGCATCCATCCACGTTTGGAATGGAAAAGTTGTCGCAAGACATCAAAAGCTTATCAAAGGTTTGGGACAGAAAAGCCTTGGAAGTACTCCTGTTTTATCTCCGGAGGCTGCCTTGCAAAGCTTGTGTGTAGCGCATGATTGGAAGACTTCATCCCAAATAGAAGTATTGAGTGTTGCAAAGGGCCTGGAGCAAAGCGGAACCCTTGGCAGTAATCAGATAGCACATGAGCCTATTCCTTTTAAACTGGTCTATTACGCTGATCAGAAAGGGGGAGTAAAGCTTGGCTGGAATATGCAGGTTCAGAGTACAGACGGACCTCATTATTACAACGCTATCATTGATGCAAATAGTGGGGGATTGATTTTTGAAGAAGACTGGGTTGTTGAATGTAATTTCGAAGCAAATCATACCCATGATGCAGACGCTCACATGAATTTCTTCGAAGAAAGTTTCATGTATGCCCCAAGAGCAAACTCTTTGGAAGAAGCCAATATGATGACTGGACAGTATCGTGTTCTGGCAATTCCTACAGAAAGTCCCAATCACGGACCATATGTATTGATCCAGGATCCTTCCGATGCTACGGCCTCTCCTTTTGGCTGGCATGATACAGATGGAGTTGCCGGAGCAGAGTTTACCATTACAAGAGGAAATAATGTTTGGGCTAGTGAGGATAGGGATGCCAACAATGTTCCGGGATATAGTCCTGATGGAGGTGCGAATCTGGATTTCGATTTTACCTATGACACAAGTGTAGGCCCTGATCAAAATCAGGATGCAGTTATTACCAATTTGTTTTACATGAACAACATCATGCATGATGTTTGGTACAACTATGGCTTCGATGAAGTCTCTGGTAATTTTCAGGTGAATAACTACGGAAGAGGAGGAACAGGTGGTGATGCAGTAAGGGCAGATGCCCAGGATGGTAGCGGGACCAATAATGCGACCTTTGGTACCCCTCCTGATGGAAGTAGCGGAGTGATGAGTATGTTTATATGGCCATCTGGTGATCCTGGAATTGGAGGAGTTGAAGTCAACTCTCCAGCTAGTAATCAGGGAGCGGTCACTTCCAGACTTGCTGCTTTTGGTGATACGGACATAATAAATCCTGTTACAGCTGATTTGATTTTAGTAGAAGATGGTACAGGAAACAATGAAGGTTGTAACGCACTTTCAAATGCGGGTGATGTTTCTGGTAAAATAGTTTTGATTGATAGAGGGACCTGTGAGTTTGGGGTTAAAGCCCTGAATGCACAGAATGCAGGAGCGATAGGTGTAATTGTTGCAAATGATGGCCGTGGAGGCGGACTTATTAGTATGGCTCCTGGAGCTTCCGGAGCGGGTGTGAATATTCCTGCCTTCTTTATTAGCCAAAATGATGGAACCAATTTAAAGAATCTGCTTGCAAGTGGAACCGTAAACATAACTCTATCCAAGCCGCTTCTAGCAGCTACAGATAGAGATTCAGATTTGGATAATGGAATTGTAGCTCACGAATTTGGTCATGGTATTTCTAATAGATTAACAGGAGGTCCCGCAGAAGCAGGATGTTTAGGAAATGAAGAACAGCCTGGTGAGGGATGGAGTGACTGGTTTGCCCTTGTAATGCAAGTAAAGCCCGGTGATACAGGAGCAGAAGCAAAAGGAATAGGGACCTATGCAGCCGGACAGGCAACCACTGGAGGAGGTATTAGAAACTTTCCTTATAGTACTGATATGACAGTAAGTCCCTATACCTATAATGATATTAAGACTTTCTCAGTTCCTCATGGTGTAGGTTCCGTTATGTGTTCTATGTTGTGGGATCTGTATTGGGCAATGACCGACGAGCATGGATTTGATGCTGATATTTATAATGGAACTGGCGGAAATAATATGGCCATGCAACTAGTTCTGGATGGGATGAAACTGCAACCTTGTTTCCCTGGATTTACCCAGGTAAGGGATGCAATTCTATTAGCAGATAGTATCAACTATGGTGGAGCTAACCAAAGACTTATTTGGGAAGTATTTGCTCGTAGAGGATTAGGAGCAAGCGCTGATGCAGGCTCTTCCTTCTCTAGAAGCGATGGTACAGAAGCTTTTGACCTTCCGGATAAAGTGAAAGAAATTCTCTTTATGGAGAAAACAGTTGATAAGAACTCGGTAGAAAATGGAGATACTATCACCTTTAGTTTCTTTGTGAGGAACCAAAAATCGACTCCTCTTAACAACCTGATCGTAAGAGATACTCTTTCCAGTGATTTCCAATACGTAAACAACTCCTCTACCATCAATCTCAATTTGAGTGGAAATATTCTGAGTTTTAATCTTGGAAACTTTGCTCCAGAGCAAGACACGACTTTTAGCTTCCAGGTAACAGCAAACTCTTCTCAGCCATTTAGTCTGCCTGATTTTGAGGATGATATTGAAGGGGATGTATCTGATTATAGAAATCAGGGAAGAGCGGGTGTTGATGAATGGAGAACCTCTATTGATCGTTCCAGTTCTCCGTTGACTTCCTGGTTTATACCCAATGTTGATACAACCAATGATCAGGCATTGATTATGCCGATCTTTACCCCAACTGGGAGCCCGGTTCTTTCTTTCTGGCATTACTATGATACAGAAGCTACCTGGGATGGAGGGGTTGTTGAAATTCTGTCCGGTGGGCAGTGGGTCGATCTCGGAGAAAAGATGTTGACCAATGGATACAATAGCACGGTACAGTCAAATAATCCAATGGGAGCGAGACTGGCATTTAGTGGTAAGTCTAATGGTTGGATTCAAACAAAGATTGACCTGACAGATTTTGAGGGTGTACCTGCGGCACTAGCCTTCCGTTTTGGATCAGATGACAATACCTTCGAAGAGGGTTGGTACATTGATGATATCCTGGTTCAAAATGAATTTATCAGTACAAATGCTGCAACGGTTACCTCAGATGAAGGAGATGTCTATCGTGCTGAAATTGCTCGCCCGGTTGCGATCATTATCACTGACATAGCCAATTCCACCCGAGAACTACCCAATGAAGTTGAAATCAGACTTTATCCAAATCCTGCTCAGGAACAAGTGAGCCTGGAATACTTTGGAACAAGTACAGAGATGCTTCAGGTAGAGTTTAGAAATACCATTGGACAAATGGTGAAGGGCTTTGAAATGAGGCCTTTTGCTAATCAGTCCTCCAGCAAGATCGATATCAGCAATCTTCCGGCTGGCATCTATAATATTTCTATCAGACAAGGAGATATGAGAACTATCAAGAAGCTGCTCGTCGAGTAGTCTTCTTTATGGATACTAAATAAAAAAGCCGGGACTCAAGTCCCGGCTTTTTATTTTATAAACCTGCCCTTAAACTCAAGATGATATTTCGACCTGCTGCCGAAATACGAGAGGAAAAGGGGCGATAGTGAGTATCCAGAAGATTTTCAATTCCAAATTGAAGCTTCAGTTTAGGATTCAAAGCATAAGAAGCTTTAAGATTTAAGGTCATCCATGCAGGCCAACCATCTTCCGTAGCAAACTCAGAATTATTCTCATCCCGGGGACTATATCTATCCGGGCGCTTCCATCCATTATACAAGCTATAGAAAGAGGCCTGAAATCTTTTGGTTTTATAATTGAATTCTGTCTTTCCAAAGAAAGGGGGAATATGATCCATAGGGACTCCTGTCTCGGTCTCTTGTCCGTAAGTAAAAGTGAGACTATTGGAGAAAGAAAATTCGCCCAGATCGAGGTAGATGTTGTTATTCAATCCTGCAATGAAGGCAGTTTTTGCATTTACATTGGCTTGAACCCGACTAAGTGAATCTTCATAAAGGACAAATTGTTCTCCATTTAAATTGAAATCCCTCACTACTATGGCATTTGTGTACCAGGTATAGAAGCCTGTCAACTCTATTCTGAGTATATCGCCGAAGGTTTTGCTGAGGCTTAACTCTCCATTGTAGCTGTATTCGGGATTGAGGTTGGGATTGGGAACGACTACATTACCAGGTTGTGAATCAAATACTTTAGCGACATCATCCAGATTGGGAGCTCTGAAGCCTGTAGCGGCTAAAGCAGAAATTCTCCATCCATCTCCTGGCTGAAAAACTACTGCCAGATTGCCACTCAATGCCTGGCTGTTTTTGTCTATTTCGGAGAAAGGAAATGGGAAAAAACTTCTGTCCTCAAATCGTGAATTCAGTGAAACAGCTGTCGCTCTGATCCCATCTGTCAAGGTCAGTTCATCATTCAACTCCCAGCGATGGGTGAAATAGGCAGCAAAGGTATTCATCATGCTTCCCCCGTCCGGATAGCGAGTATCCAGGGCAGAGGTCTCAGCGCTTAGGATATTTTCCTGAAATGCGGTGGAAGCAACATCATTGATCACAGCCTCCAATCCATAGGCAAGTTCATGATCCTGACGAACGATCTTATTGGCATCCAGATTCAGGCTGAATACCTTCACTTGCTCGATTCGATTATTTATAAGTTCGCTTTGAAAGTTTCGGTTTATCCTGCTTTCCTCAATACCCTGATAGCCGGCAATCAAACTTAATTGATCATAGTATTTGTTTTTAGCCGTGTGCTTCAACTGATAGGAAGCCAGTAATCTTTTCTGTGGGCCGTAGTGCCATTCGGCAAATCTGGGGACTCCATCTCTCCATTGAATAAGTCGATCAAAGCGAGGTACATCTGTTGAAGTCGAAAACTGGAAATTGAGGGTATGAGAGATACGGGTAGAAGGAAGGAAAAAGAATTTTTGCAGAATATCCAGCTGACTAAAGCCTGTATTTCGCATGAGGTTGGGGTCTTCATTGTTGATCAGAGAGTCCCTTCCCCCTATCCTTTCCACATACCAATCTCTTTGGCCGAAATTGGGATACTCCTCTCTTCTGTTATTTCCAACTCGCAAATCTCCATAATCAACGGCAGAGATACTGGTGAGTGAACCCCAGTTTTGTCTACCATAGCTGAGGTCGGCATGCAGGTATTTTTCCTGATTGGCGGATGCATAGCGACTGGCAAAATTGGCCTTTAAAAGGGGCTCTCCATCGCTACTTAATTCTGGATTTTTGGTATAAAAATGCATGACTCCTCCCAGGGCATCGCTGCCATACATGACCGAACTAGGCCCAAACATAATTTCCGTCCGGTCAATGATAGAGGGATCAATGGTGATTACATTCTGCAAATGGCCACTTCTATAAATCGCATTATTCATCCTAATGCCATCTATAACCAGCAGTACCTTATTTGCCTCAAAACCTCTGAGATTGGGACTGCCACCACCCATTTGAGTCTTTTGTACGAAAACGCTTCCTTTCTGCATTAAAAGGTCAGCAGAAGTCTGAGGATTGTTAAATTGAATATCCTGGGCTTTTACTACATCAATTTGATAGGGAATGTCTTCTTTATTTTCCTGGTATTTATTGGCCGTAAAAACAATCTCATTGAAATTGAAGGTTTTGCTTTCCAGATAAATACGGAATTGGAGAGATTGAACTTCCTCGAAATCAATCTCTAAATCCTTATAGCCCGGATGGCTGATTTTTAATTTGTGGCTATGTTCAATCCAGGAAGTCTGAAGATAAACACGGCCTTTTTTATCGCTTTCTTTTTCAAATAATTCCTCGCCTCCCTCCGACAGACCAATTACGGTTGCTTTCTCTATGTATCCTAAATCCACCTGATCCTGCAAGCTCAGATATATATCCTGAGCCAGGCTGACAGATACCAGTAGAAGCAGGAATACACCCCCTAGGATTACCTTTTTTAACATAAGCTACTCACAATTGTCAAAAGCCCTCGTAAATAAAACACAATTCCTAGTGTTTCTTTACCCATAAATACCTACTGTGTAAAATAAATTATCAAGTGCGTCATTGATTTCCGTCGGCAGCTTTCCAGCCATCATCATCTTTCAGAGAAATGCCTTTTCTTTTTACATCCACCCTTTCCTTAAAGATATAACTGACCATTTCAATGGCGATTTGTCCACCATTTTCCGGATCATTGATGATCTGGCAGATGAAATTTCGGGTACCGATAGGGAAATTGAACTTCCGCCCCAGGCCATACATCTTAAATTTCTCCTCAAATAAGCGATCGAATTCTGGTCCCAGTCGTTTGTAATTCGGGTCCTTATGAAAAACCTTATGGAGCATTGATTTAGCTTCTGCAATCCAAAAATCAGGCTCATCCATTACTACATCTGAATCCAGCAACAGATTAAAATTGATATGATGCCTCTTGCATCCACTTTGTTTGACCACTAGCAGACGATATTTACCCATTCTAGCCAATTCAGTATACTTACTGGCTTTATAGGTATGGTTTGAGAAATAAGGATTGAATCGCTCGATCAAGGGCTTGATACTTTCTTTTTTCAAGCGACACTCTTCCTGTGAAAAACTTCTCAAGGGAAAGAAGGATAGCATGATCAGGCACAGCAAGATTGACTGAGGCAGGATTTTCGAAAGAAATGGAAAGGATGGGGGTAAAAATCTACTCATGGACTGCAAAAATAAAGAGAATACGGAAAGATAATATGTCGCTTGCAGAGTAAAAAGCCAGAATTATAGTAGAAAAAGCTTCTCTAAAGGGAGGTTCCTATTTTTCGCCAGGATTTTAAGAGGATAGCAAGGTCCATTCCCCAACTATAGGATTGGGCATAATATTTATCCAGACCATGGGTATTCATCGGACCTGTATCAGAAATGGGCTTCACCCTATCCAGCATATTTAGTAGGCCGGGTTTGATCCGGGGGAGGTCAGAATCTTCAGGATGTATATATCCTACGATGTGCTTTTTATGCGCAAAGACATCCCAGAGTTTTCGGATGACTCGGCCTGGCTGTTCGTATAACCAGAAGAGTAGCGGAAAGCTCAATAGTAGGAGACTACTGGCCGCTAAATCAAATACACGTTTTCTCAATTTCTCTTCCCGATCCTGAAGGCGATAATGAATCTGCTCGCTATAACGACTGTTCAGAATTACTTGAGGGCCTACGATATAATCAGCTTTCGGTGGTACGATTTTATACTCCACATCTGCATCCTGTATCTCCGCCATGAGATCAAGAATTTGTTGGGTGGACATATCTTCATTGCAAAAGATCACTTCATCGATTTGGTAGAATCGCAGGATCTCTTTCAATTGGTGAAAGCTGCCGAGCAATTCGGTTTCTGAATCCGGCTGATATTTTTCCGCAACTGCTCCCACGATTTCTACCGGATAATCCAATTCTCCTTTGATCAGAGAAGAAACTCGGGCGATTCCTCCTTTTTTCCCTGCAATCAAAACTCGTTTTTGTTTGCCTTCCGTGAAAAAGAAACTCCCTTTCTCCCGCATATTGATGATGCCCCGATTGGCGATGGCGATGAGCATAGCAAAAATGGAGGATAGACCAACAATAGCCCGGGAAAAATTCAGGATGCCGGAAAACATATAGGTCGCGGTAGCGATGGCAATGAATCCCCACAAGGGGCCCATGATGAGCGGCTTTATCTTGAATGGTTTTTTATAGGCGCCAGCTATCCAGAGGAAACTCACAAATACCAGGGTATAAACCGGCAGGTAAAGCGTGGAAAAAATCTCGGGATAATAATCCTTTCCCCCTTCCAGAAATTTTACATAATGCTCCCAATAGGATTTAACCCCAAACATGGCTCCATAAATCATGATCCCCTCAAGCAAGGGAAATGCCAGTCGCTGGTAAAGCCTGTACACTACAGCCATTAAAGCCCGCAGGTAAACCGCTACTTTAATAGAACTGATGAATAAACGCTTTTGATTCCCGCCAAAATGTTTCTTGGCAAAAATGATCATGGCCTGATAAAAGACCCTGACATAATTGAGGCTTCCTTTTTTGGTACTCTCTCCTTTATAATGAACGATCTGGGTATCCGAGAAATAGTAATTTTTATAGCCTTCGAGAATGAAGCGATAGGAAAGATCTATGTCCTCTCCATACATAAAAAAGCTCTCGTCCAGATAACCAGTTTTATCCAGGGCAGACTTACGCATCCACATAAAAGCTCCGGAAAGTATTTCGATTTCGTGGTTTTCATCCTTATCCAGATAACCTAAGTGGTATTTAGCAAATTTTTTATGGCGGGGGAAAAAGCTGGAAAGGCCAAATATTTTGTAGAAAGAAACCCAGGGAGTAGGAAGGGCTCTTTTTGATTCCGGCAAAAATTTACCCTGACCATCAATCATTTTTACGCCCAATGCTCCCCCTTCCTGATGCCTGTCCATGAAGTCTTTGCATTTGAGGAAAGTCTCTTCTTCGACTATAGTATCGGGATTGAGGAGAAGTATGTATTCTCCTTTCGCTTGCTTGATGGCCTGATTATTTGCTTTGGAAAAGCCGGGATTATCGGTATTCTCAATGAGGATAATCTGCTCGCCAAATTTCTCTTTAAGCATCTGCTGACTGCCGTCAACTGAATTATTGTCTACGACAAAAATTTCGACTGAAAGCTTTGAACTGGCTTTCAATACAGAATGAAGGCACTGTTCGAGAAAGTGCTTTACATTGTAATTGACAATAATGACAGAGAGATCGGACATACCTATTCAGCTCCAGGTACGGCGAGCAAGGTTCTGTTCATGAGAGATCGTGCCAGGGTAACTTCGTCTGTAAATTCAAGATCTGTCCCGACTGGAATACCTCTGGCGATACTGGAAATTTTGACTCCGCTTTTGGCCAGCTTCTTCTGGATATAAAAAGCGGTGGTATCTCCTTCAATATTTGCACTGAAGGCCAGAATGACTTCTGCAATTCCCCCTTCATTGATGCGGGAAACCAGCGAATCTATGTTCAACATAGATGGCCCCACACCTGCCAGCGGATTTATCAGGCCTCCAAGGACATGATAAATTCCCTGAAACTGGTGTGTGCTCTCCAAAGCGATTACGTCCTTGGCATCTTCTACCACGCAAAGCAGTTGCTTATTGCGACGAGGATGTTTGCAAATCTTGCATTGAGGATCGTCCGAAATATTATGACAACTTTCGCAGTATTTGATGTTTTTGCGAAGGTTGATAATTGAACCTCCGAGGCGTTCGGCATCGTTTTCCGTTTGCTTGAGGATGTGCAAGGCTAATCTCAATGCCGTTTTCCTTCCTACGCCCGGCAGGCTGGCCAATTCATTAACAGCTTCTTCTATCGCTTTCGAAGGATATTCCATAAGGTGAAATTACAAAAAATATGGGATTCCTGAGGCGAAATGGAGGACTAAATGCAGATGATCACAAGAAGCTCTTAAAAGCTAGTCATCCCGGCCTTAAAACAAGAGCCGGGATCTCTCGCAAATGGGTACTGGCTAGAGGTCCCGGATATCTGCATAGATTCCGGGATGTACTGTAGTAAAAGTCAAATAAAATTGGGATTAAATTGAGTTCTATTTTTAGCTACAGCAAAAGCCTGTCTTAAGAGTTTATGAGCAACCGCAACTCTAATGACTTTATGATGTTTACCCTTTTGCTTCATGTTTTCTACCATAGATTGACAAAGAGGATTTACTTTCATCGCGGAAAAGGCTCCCATATAGAGATACTTTCTTGCCAAGGCCTGCCCCATTTTTACGATCCTCTCCTTTCCCTTTACTGAGCTACCCGATGTGAAAATACGAGGACATAATCCCAAATAAGCGACCAATTGTTTGGCAGACTCAAATCGGCTAAAGTCATGGGTAATACAGATCAACAAACAAGCGGTCTTAGGTCCTATACCTGGGATGCTCATAAGCGACTGATAGCTTTGTGAACAATGCTCTTTACTAAGGCTGAGCATCTGTTGCTCCAGCCGCTTGATCGAAGCTTGTAGCTGTTCGATCAGATAAAGCTGCTGACTTCTCACCAAAGGATCCACAATAGGAACTTGATCCATAGCCTCGAGCTGATTACGAAGCATCTGGAGCTGTTTTTGAAATAGGTTAATGCTAGTCAAAAACTGCTGTAAGCGGAGAAAAATAGCCGCTGGAGGCTGCCAGAGCTTAATAAAGCTTCGGTGATCCCGTCCATATTGAGCAATTAAGCGCGCGTCTTGCTGATCGGTCTTGGTTCGCCTTAATTGCATCTGACTGTAGCGGCGAATGACCAGGGGATTAACTACACTTAGTTTAATCCCATGCTGATGTAAACTAAAGGCCAGGGATAAATAATAGGGACCACTTGCTTCCATGACACAGAGATCTCCTTGAGAGAGGACTTCGATAAATTTACAATGGCCCGAAGCAGTATTGGAATAGCTTTTTACCCAGCTTTTCCCACTATCATTAAGACAGACTACTTCAAAGCTTTTTTTGGCAATGTCGATTCCATATACGTTATTATCCATAATCCTATAGTTGAGCAGCTCTGATTCGAACTTATCAATCCTACATTCTGGCTCTTAGCCTACTGTACTGTTCTAGTTTTGGATCAGAGGGAGAGGGAAACCAACATCCCGGACGGTTTTTTAAACCAATGACACTTAACGGATTTATCCCCTCTCCTTTTGCTGCTTATTCAAATACCACAAACTAAGAATTCTTTTCTTCCCTAGCTCTTAGGCAAGTATAGGATGACAGCTTTGTTTAGAGAAAATATTAAGAAAGACTTTTCTCCAGCTTTTTATCTCGTTCTCCTCTTTCCAAAGCCAATTCTATAAGGTGATCGATCAGATCGGAATAGGAAGTTCCAGCATGTTCCCAAAGTTTAGGATACATACTGATGCTGGTAAAACCCGGAAGAGTATTGAGTTCATTTACGTAAACATGGCCTTCTTCTGTCAGAAACATATCGACACGGGTCATCCCTTCGCAACCTACAACTCGATAGGAATTCTTGGCAACCAAGAGAAGCTTGGCCAGAGTCTGATCATCGATATTGGGTGCGGGTATGAGGGTTTCTGCCGCAGTGGCTGAAATGTATTTGCTCTCGTAATCATAAAGTCCTGCAGCTTCCGGATCAACAGCAACCTCTCCCACATGGGAAGTTTCCACTACTGCATTTCCCATGACTGCACACTCCAGCTCTCTCCCGACTATCGCTTCTTCAACAATCACTTTATGGTCATATCGGAAAGCTTCCTGAATAGCAGCATCAAACTCAGCTTTACTTTCAGCTTTTTTTACACCTACAGAGGACCCCATATTTGCGGGCTTAATGAAGAGCGGGAGTCCAAGCTTATTGACCACCCCGATGTAGTCAATGGCGTCTTTTTCATAATACTGAAAGCAAACATATTCGGCTACTTTCAGGTCAGCATCTCTCAAAAGTCTTTTGCAGACATCCTTATCCATTGCTGCCGAAGAACCGAGTACACCAGGTCCAACAAAAGGCAGATCCAAATGCATAAATATACCTTGTAGTGTTCCATCTTCTCCATAAGGACCATGGGTAATCGGGAATACTACATCTATTTGTGGAAAAGTGCCATTTTCCGTGGATAAGTATATAATCTGCTTTTCCTTCGCTCCGGGAACAACTGCCAAAGGCTTGCCCGCTTTCTTTAAATCAAGATCTTCCTTTCGAAGTTCTTCTTCTGCAATGTGATTCCAGGCTCCCACTTTATCTACTCCAATCAATACGACATCGTATTTTTCTGTTGGAATAGCATCAAAAATATTGCGTGCAGAGCGTATAGATACTTCGTGTTCGGGGGATTGACCACCGAAGACCAGAGCAAGAGAAGTTTTCGTAGAGGACATAGTTTTGTAATTGCCGTAAAACTAATAAAAGCTGAATAAGGATAAGGTGTTTTTTGGATTTGGACCTATTCTGTGGATAAACTTGTGGAAAAGTCGTGGAAAGCTTGTTTGAAACTAATTTTTATAGGGACTCAGTTTCTCTCCATTCCAGGCGATGCTTTGCACTTGTTCTCTGCGAAGGATATTGCCTTCCAGGTCATATTCTGTTTCTGTATGGATAATGCGTGATCTTTGACCCGGTGCATCCATCGGAAATTGGTATTCATGACGAGGGTATTCTCCGTCGCAAAAAACATTGCTGATACTAGGCAACTGACTAAGAGATTTTGCATCGCTTTCCAGGAAATACAATTCATCATTGGAACTGCAGCAAGCCAAATGACTGATATCAATACGAATTAGATTTTCGACATTCTCAAAGCCTTCGATCTCTTTCACCGATAAAGAAATGAATTCCAACATCTCCAACTCCAGATACTCGTACTCAAAACGGGAGAGCTCCTGGGTCTTTCCTTCTTCTCTTTTGTATAAAACGAAGCGGGCTTTCGGATCTTCCATATCTCCTCCTTTGATATGTTTAAGGAGGTAAAGGCTGTTTCCTTCATAACTATAGGCAGCTGCCAATAATCCCGACCAGATAAAGCCATTTCTTTCCTGACCATCCATTTGATACAAGACCTCTACAAAGGGATAGCTTCTCCCATTGCTGCTGAAGGAAGAATCTGTCATAGCGGTAATTATTACTTCCTGTCCAAAGCTCAACTGATCGATCACTTCAGCATCTATTTCAGGAGCTTCGCGAACATTGAGGCCCTCTGTACTGACCAATGATGTGCTGCCTGGATTGAAATAGGGTTGAGCGAAACTTTGTCCGAAGATCAGGATCAGAATTGCGATGCTAAGGCTTGTTCTTAAAGTTTTCATTGTAGATGATATGTGAATGATTGATGACTCAAATATCCGGGAGTGCGTCCATCTTTATTTAGGCTTTCGAGAATTCGCAGGCAGGCATTGAGTAAGTGCTGGGAAAGACTAATTTTGCTAAACAATCAAATTCACTATGTCCATTCCTCAGGAATTGCAATCGAGCCTGGAAAAAACACAGGGATTTCGGATTCAGTCTTCTCGGCCAATAGGCGGAGGTTGCATTCACAATGCCCAGGAACTCCTCACAGATCGAGGCAGTTATTTCCTCAAATACAATCATCCCGGAGCCCTGAGTAATTTTCAGTCGGAGGAAAAAGGAATGGGAATTCTGGCTGAGGCGGGGAGTATTCGTACACCGATTATGATGGGTACTGGAGAAAGTGAAAGCCATGCTTATTTGCTGATGGAGTTTATTCAGTCCCAATCGAGGGCTGCAGATTATTGGGAGGATTTCGGGCAAAAGCTGGCTTTGCTTCACCTAAACAGTCAGGAAAAATTCGGCCTGGACCACAACAATTTTATTGGAGCCCTTCCTCAATCCAATCGTCCGAAAGATAGTTGGATAGATTTTTTCATAGAGGAAAGGATAGAACCTATGCTGAAAGAAGCGATAAGGAAAGGAGCATTCGTAGAAAGCATTAGATCAGACTTCGAAAACCTTTACCAAAAACTACCCCAAATCTTCCCTCAGGAATCTCCTTCACTATTGCATGGGGATTTGTGGGGAGGAAATATACTGACTGACGAAAGCGGCAAAGTCTGCATCATTGATCCGGCTGTTTACTATGGCCACCGAGAAATGGAATTGGCTTTCATGACACTCTTTGACTCTCAGCCCCTGCGATTTTACAAAGCTTATCATGAGGTGTATCCTTTGGAAGAAGGATTTGGAGATCGCTTTGAGGTATATAACCTCTATCCCCTATTGGTTCATGTAAATTTATTTGGCGGTAGTTATGTGGGATCGGTGAAGCGGATATTGAAGCGTGTGTTAGGGTTTTAGGGTGTTTGGGTGCGAGAGTCTCTTCGAGATTATCCCTAACACCCAAATACACTAACACTCGTCCCATTTCCCCATTTATCCTTAACTTGCATCCATGAGAAATATACTACTGATCCTCTTTGCGATAGGCAGTCTGATCGCGTGTAATACTCCCACTACTTCAGAAAATACACAGCAAACCCAAACCCCTGCCAGCACGGCGGCAACTGAAGAGCAAACACCTGCAACCACTGTCCAGAATATTGGGGGATTGCTGGGAGATGATAGTATGTTTCCTTTCGTCTATGTAGATGCTGTAAACAAATTGCGATTTGAAGCCTACACGATGAAATTCACCCTGGAACATCCCAACATTCTCATTCCCCTAAACAATACCGATACGCCCTGGATCAATCCGGAAGCCTATTCAGAATTCAACGGGCAATTTGTAACCTATATCAGGAGCGGAAGAGAAGCCAAGTTGGAGAATCCCTATATCATGGTTCAATACATCAATAAGAGCTTGCCCTTTTGTGGGACTATAGATTCTGTTTATATGTGGTTGGATTCGAGATTTCTGGCTGATGATGTAAAGGGAGAAGTAGTAAATGATTTTTTCAATCTGGATACCCAATCCGGGAAGGAGGCCATTTGTCGTGAATATCGCACACCCAAAACAGCAGATGGACGAGCCGCAAAAAGAATGGGGTATGCCTATTTTGACTACAATGATGATTACATCATAGGGATGAACCTCACCAGTTTAAGTGAAGGGGATTTTGAAGCCTCCAAACCGGACTTCCAGCAATTGGTCAAGAGTTTTAATATAGTCCCCTAGAGATTTTTTACCTCCATTTCTTGATCTATGAAAAGCTTTCTTTCCCTTTTGCTCATGGCATTATGGGGGATATCTTCAAGTCCTGTATTTTCCCCTGAAAGCGAACTGATCTCTTGTAATCTTGAAGGGATTGAACAGCAGGAAATAAATAGGCAGGATACTATTGAGGTCATTTTTGAAAATGAAAGAAAGTCCTTGTTTCGGTTTAAAGAATTGAACTTTAGCCTACAACATCCTTCCTCTTTCAATCCTGTCAAAAATGAGGAAATCCCCTGGATCAATCCTGAAAGTTTTACAGATCAAAATGGAAACTTCATTGTCTACCAACAGAAAGGGGCAAATAAGAGCATACGAGAGCCATATATAAGGGTACAATATATCAGCCGGGATATGGAACACTGTGATTCCATAGAGGCGATTTATGCCTGGTTGGATAGCCATTTTTTAGGGGAAAAGAAGGGCGGAAGAGTTAGCACAGAGCGATTTCCTACAAATACAAAATCGCAGCTAAATGCTTTTTGTAAAGAATACTTCTCTCCATCTATCTCAGAAAGTTTCCCTGACAAATGGATTGCCTATGCCTACATCGAATACGATGAGCAATACCTTATCGGCATGAACATAACGACTTATGGAGATAAGGATTTTAAGAAATTGAAGAAGGCTTTTTACAAGATCGTCAAGAGCTTCCGCAAAATCCCATAAGCTATTTACTCACCTGAGCGGGATTCCCAAAGGCAGTTGCTCCATCGGGAATGTCAGTCATTACCACTGCACCCGGAGCAATCATTACCTTCTCCCCTATCCTAATACCTTTTTGAATGATAGCTCCTGCACCAATAAAGGCTTGCCTTTCGATCACAACTCCTTCGCCAATTCTTACTCCATCCAGAATATTGCAATAGTCTCCGATTACAGCATCAGCACCGATAGATACATGGCAGCCGATCCAGTTGAAATCTCCGATCTCGGCATTTGCCAAGACTACAGCAGCTGTATTGAGGATATTTCCTTTGCCCATTTGAGAAAAGGGCGAAAATCGGGCAAGAGGATGAATGAGGTTGATGACTTCTGATGAATGCGTAGCCAATTGCTCGCTCAGAAGTTCTCGCTGCTCCAGATCCGCCTCAGCCAGGACCATTTTGATATTTTCATCTTTGAGCAAAGTATCACTGTCCTCACTTCCCAATTCGGCTACAACCAGGATATCGTTCATCTCTTTTCGCAGTTCGGATTCTTCAGAGGTGATAAATCCATAGACCAGGATGTCGAGGTCATTGGCAATGTCCAAAGCGATACGGGCCTCTGCACCGGTACCAAGAATCAGGATGGGAAGTTTTTTGTCTGACATAGGTGTTATTCTTTCGCCCCGCAAAAATACAGGATCATTTTGAGAAAATTGAAGAAATCGAAAGTATTTCCGTATTTGAATCATGGCCATATATGAAAACCAATCCTTCAAAAAGGGAATGACCTATGCCCTCTTTTGGTCGGATATCTCTCATCCCGAGTTTAAAGCAGCCCTGGACCGCCTCTCGGCGACCGGTTGTAATTATGTTGCCCTGGCTCCTGGCTGGTGGCAAAAAGATAAGTATGCAACTGATATTTATCCTCATCCTCATAAAACGCCAAATGACCGTCAGCTTAAAGACCTGATCGCCTATATCCACGAACTGGGGATGGAAGTTCTCCTGAAGCCTTTTGTGGACTCTGAAAACCATGAAGAATGGCGGGGACATTTTGATCCGAGCAATACCCTCAAATGGTTTAAGAGCTATGAGAAATTTATCAGCCATTATGCACGAATGGCAAAGGAGATGGATGTAGCCCTTTTTAGTGTGGGGGTCGAAAATGTATTGGGAAATAAAAAGCGGCAATTGTATTGGGTGGATGTGATCGCGACGGTGAAAATGTTTTACAAAGGTCCCCTTACTTTTTCTTCCAATTTTGAAGGAGAAACCGCTTATAAAGAAGTTGACTTCTGGGGCATGCTGGATTACATCGGGATCGATGCGTATTTCCCTGTCGCCAGAACAATGGAAGCGAGTGTAGAAGAAATTGTCGGGGGCTGGAAACCTCAGATCGCGGAAATTGAAGCCTGGCTCAATAAGAAGAAACTGGACCTTCCTGTGCTTTTTACAGAGTTGGGAACTTGTAGTTATAAAGGTTCCTCCAAAGCACCTTATGCCTATCCGGATGATGTTGCCATCAGTGAAAAGGAGCAGGAGCACTATTATCGGGCTTTTTTCGAATCCTTCGCAGATCGCGAATGGCTGAATGGGGTATATTGGTGGTGGTGGGACAATCCCTCGACTGGTGACTATATGGGAAATAAGGCGGAAGAGAATAGCCAGTATGCATACCTCTATACTCCTCAGGGAAAAGCAGCAGAAGAAGTCTTGAAGGAATATTATTCCTAGTCTTTAAGGAGAGATAAAATCCATGCAACCCGCAGACATGGATATGCTTCTTTATTTATATATCATAACCAACAAAAACACTAATTACCATGAAAAAGCTACTCTTTTCTCTACTGATTTTTTTTATTTCCACTTCCCTTTTTTCACAAGAGTCTCAACATCAATCTAAGCTGAGGCTGAAGGTGGAAGGAGGACTCTCCAGCACTTTCCAATATGGAACAGAGTTAAATTTATTTGGCATTCAAGCGGCTATTCAGCTTCGCACCCCTAATAATCATTTGCATCAGGCAACTGTCATTAATTTGGGAATAGGTAGAGGCTGGAATCGCTCAGGGGATAATAACAGGTTCAACCTGGGCCTGGCTTATGAATATCTTTTGCCGCTCTCAATCTTCCCTAATAATGAGGATTTACATGCCTATCTGGGTATGGGGGCAGATGTGTCCATATTTTCCTATTCTTTTGATCCGGACTTCAGCAATCTGTACAATCGTGCCCAAACTACCTATTTCAACCGAATTTATCTACTGCCTCTGATTCAAAAAAATATTAATGACCGACTCTTTCTGGAATTTGCCCTGCCCATTTATTGGGGACAATGGCAAATCGTAAAAACGCGTAATGAAGATCCCAGCATTTCTCCGGAATTGCAGCGGAATGAATGGAGCAATGCTGAATTGTTTTTTGGGAGATTCCTAAGTCTTAGAATAGGCTTTGGGGTAAATCTGTAAGGGTCAGGAGGGAAGAAATTTTGGGATAAAAAAATGAGAGGAATTCTTATATCTTGAATCTGATTTAGAAAATCCACTCATTTAATTCATACCATGAAGAACACACTTTTGATCCTTCCCTTTATATTTGCATTCCTTTTTTCTCATGCCCAAACGGAGGCTCCCTTATTCGAAAATGGGCGTGCAGAAATTCGTTTAAAATTGAGTACTGAAATTTCAGGGGAGTTTGATGGTATCTGGAAATTCGACCTGGCTCCTCTGATTCCTGCGATTCAATACCGTAGTCCCAAAGGACATTTGCATCAATTGGAATTGCTTAACCTATCCGGGAATCTGGAGGTAAATACTGCTCCCATTCAAACCGATGGTTTTGCGCTGGCAGTTCGCTATGAGTTTGCTTTGCCTTTGTTGAAAAATCAGGAAAGTCCCTGGATGCCTTATTTGGGAGCAGGGCTTTTACATTCTCATAACTCCTGGATTTTTACACCTGCCCTTAGTTCAGAATTTCCCCTGAGGTATTCTGAAAACCTGAGTCGCCTATACATTATTCCTAGTGCACAGTATCTGATCAGTGATCAGCTTTTTGTTGATTTCGCCCTTCCCTGGGCCATGTTTTCTCTGGAAAGAAATCGGGAAGTCAATGGCAATCCGGGGATACCGATTGATGATCAGATAAGCGTCACGAATAGCAGTCGTTGGGAAAGCTTTTCTCATCTGAATTTCCGTTTTGGAATTGGACTCCGTTTGTAGGGCGAGATGGCTAGATTACTTTTGCTCATATGCTTCTTGCCGGGAGTTGTTTATGCTCAGTTTGATGAACCTGGAATAGGGGTAAAACTTCAATCCCGAATTATTGGGGAATTTCAAACAGTTTCGACACTGGAACTGCAGGGCTTGATTCCTGCCATCGTCTTTAAAAATGCACGTTTGCATTCTCATCATATCGAAATTTATTCCCTGGATGCAAAGGGAAAGTATGGAGATAAAGAAATCGAAGGCGTCAATCGGGGAGATTTTCGGATGGGAGTCGCTTATGAATATACAATTCCAACAAGGGCATTTACCCCAAATCCTCAGGTTGAATTAGAGGCAGGATTAGGAACAGCAATAGGTGTTTCCTCCTATATCATTCATCCAAACAGTTCGCAGGAATTCAGAGCGACAGGAACTGATTTTCTGGTAGATCTTTATGGAGTGATGGTCTTTAGGAAATATATAGCTGAAAGCTGTTTTTTGGAACTATCACCTCAGTTCTATGTCGGTGAATTTGGCTTCAGCCGGGCAAAAACGGAAGATCCCAGTATTGCTATTCGCCTGCAAACAAGAAATGTTTATTCCTATCGAGGGCATAGATTTAAAAAATACGCTTTTCGATTTGGGATAGGCGTAAGAATTTAGGCTAATCCATAACACAATATTTTATAAAACCATGAAAAAGATTCTCTTCGTCTTATTACTGATTTCATTCTCTTTTCTTCAAGCCCAGGAGGCTTTATGGCTAAGTCCCGGTATTGGATTAAAGGTACAGAGTCGCCTCCAGGCAAACTATGAAAATGAGGGACCGGCTGACCCAACAGCTGTTTATACCCTTAGGCCTATATATCCCGCGATCTTTTTTCTGTCAGATAAGGGCCATATTCATTTGGTAGAAGTCTCCAATTTGGACTTCGATGTCTTTGAACGTGTGAATGTCAAATGGAATAACCTTCATTTTAGCATGGCCTATGAGTATTCTGTTCCCCTGGCGCCCATTCAATCTTCCCCGATCTGGAGGCCTTATTTAGGGATAGGGCTAAATCACAATTTTACCAGGTTTTGGGTAAACCCCAATAGCACAATAGAATTCAAACAAAGGAATATAAACTTTCGCTCTGATCTCTATTTGCAACCCAGTTTTATAAAGGTGATCAATGAGCGGATGTATGTTGATTTTGCAGCCCAGCTTCATATAGGAAGCTTTATTGGAATACGATTCGTAAATGAAGACCCTTCAGCTATTCGGGATACCAATTTTAATGAAGTACGATCGACTTTTCTGAAACAATTTGGGGTAAAGGTGGGCTTTGGAGTGAAGCTGTAGTTCAGGCGGGATCGAGGCTAAAGAGTTCTATTTCTTCTCCCTTGCCCCTAAGGAGAATCTTGGTGATATACTCGGTCGTGTATTCTTCATTAAGGTCTAGCATATCAAGGAGGGTTTTGGAAAGGAGGAGTCGGCGGTTGTAATGATTGCATTCTACCTGAATGCGAGAGGCGGTATTTACCGTATCTCCATGAAAAACAATTTCTCGTTTATAATCTCCGATTTCTCCTACCACAACTTTGCCTACATGAAAACCTGCTTTAAAGACCGGTCTGTATCCGTATCGCTTTAGGTACCTTTCTCTGGTTCGGGGATTCTCCATACGATCATAAATCCAGAAAAAGCAATGAATAGCATTGAGTTTTTTGACTCCCAGATCTTTGGGCCAGGAAACGACTACTTCATCCCCCACATATTGATAAATCTCTCCTTTCGTTTTTCGGACGGTTCGGGCAATATCAAAGAAGAAATCATTGAGAAAGCGATGCCATTTGAAATGTCCCAGTCGTTCGGCGATGGTGGTCGAGCCCCGTAAATCCAGGAACATAAAGATTCGCTCTTCTTCTTTGGGCTGATGGTAGCGCCCCATCATATAATTGAGCAAAACATTGGGGCCAAGTAGACGAGAGACCAGGGTGACGATCTGGAGGATGAGGAGTACAACCAGGCTATAAAAAATGGTATAAGCAAAAGAGCCTTCTTTTACCCATTCTCCAAAAATCTGTCTTAGTTTGGGAATATCAGCTGCATCAAATAGACTCAGGTAAATTCCAAGTACCAGGACCATGGAAACGAAAATCACCACCAGATACAACAAGGTTCGCACGCTGAGAACGATGAAAAATTGTTGCCTTCTGAGGCGTGTAGTGGACAACCAGCGGTCCAGGAGAGCGGTAAAGAAACCAATAGAAAATCCTATGAGCGCACAAGCTATATAGAGTTGCATGCTCCAGTCCAAATTGAGGCTGGCATAAATAAGACCTACAATGATCCCATAAAAGCCTCGCTCCAGGAGATTGATCAGACTGTCTTTATTCATTTGATTATACCACTCTCAACATACACCTTAAAGATATCCTTTCCTAATGAGGATTGGCAATTATACTTCATCTCCTCCATCTCAGGTGTTGAGCTACTGTGTTTTTGTCGTAATAAAAGATAGATATGTACGGAACTAAAGCCAAAGCGTTTATTCCTCCCCAAAAAGTTCTTCCATCAGCTCGACCAAGTCATCGATCTGTTCATAATCCAGGTATTCTGCATCTTCGCGAAACTCTTCTCCGAGGGCAAATCCCAGTGGGCTCGGACCTTCCTGTTTCAGATATTCAAAAAGTGTGGCTGAGTTATTGAAATGCAGATAGCTTTGCTCAAGGATCTCCTGATAATCCCCAACTTCGCTAATCTCATCCAGGGATATTTCCACAAGACCTTCTTTTCCCGCTTCGGCTATTTCTGACAGACATTTTTGCATATCTGCCAGCTTACTTCCTTTTTCTGCTTTCAGATAAATACCGCTATTGAGTTGAGGGAGCAAGGCTGCATCCCACTCTGAAAGAGGCAATTGTACATAGCCGGCCTGGAAGCTTTTATTCATTTCCCCAAGCTCTTCCAGACTGTCTGCATTCAGCTCCAATAAAATTTCTGGCCCCTGTATCCAGTTTACAATGTTCCAGATCATCGCTGGAGACATCTTTTTCATGCTGCCTCTTTCCAGACTAAAACTGAGTATGTCAAATCCTACTGCAGCGCTGGAACGAGCATCTTGCAATTGAGTCAGGGGACCTATTTTCAGTTTGGGACGCATAGTATATAAAACTAAAAAGAAAAGGTACGAAGAGCCACCACTAGCAGTTTCCCTTCGTACCCAATGTTTTGTTTTTGTGTTGACCTAGAAGATCTCTAGCTGTGAAAAGAAGTAAGAAGCTTCAATCAAAGCATTTTCATCAGAGTCAGATCCATGTATAGCATTATTCTGAATAGATTCAGCATAAAGCTTACGAACAGTTCCATCTTCTGCTTGCTCTGGATTGGTTGCCCCGATGAGTTTGCGGAAATCTGCAACTGCATTGTCTTTTTCCAAAACCATAGGAACACAAGGTCCGCTGGTCATAAACTCAACCAGATCATTGAAGAAAGGACGCTCGCTATGAACCGCATAAAATCCACCTGCTTCGCGTTCGTTCATGTGGATCATTTTCATCGCTTTAACTTTGAATCCACCAGCGATGATGTGATCGATGATCTTTCCAGTATAATTTTTAGAGACTGCGTCGGGCTTAATAATGGTGAGGGTTAGCTTACCGGCCATGTTTATTTTATTTTCAGTTTAAAATATTGCTTCAATTCGGGTGCAAACTTAGGACAAAGACATGGGATAAACCAATTTTACCAAGTGAAATTCTCTTTGTAATTTCGCAATCTTAAAATTCGATATCTATTTAATGTCAGTCATAGAAGAATTAACGTCTCTCTTGTCTTCGCCTAAGAGAATTGCAATCACCATGCACCGCAAACCAGATGCCGATGCTATTGGTTCCTCTCTGGGCTTATATCACTTCCTGATTCAGGGAGGACACCAGGTTTCTGTTGTCTCTCCCACGGATTATCCTGACTTCCTTAAATGGATGCCGGGTTCGGATTCTGTTTTGATCGGACCTTTCGATCCGGATAAGGCCAATTGGATCTTTGATGGTGCAGATATTATTTTCTGCCTGGACTTCAATGCCCTCAATCGTTTGGCAGATTTCGAACAAACCGTACGAGATTCAGATGCAATGAAGATCATGATTGATCATCATATGGAACCGGAAGGTTTTGAAGATCTTTCTTATTCAGATGAAAAAGCTTCCTCAACAGCTGAATTGGTCTATCGACTGATTACAGAGCTGGGAGAGGAGGAGAAAGTAAATCTGGCTTCTGCAGAAGCAATGTATGCCGGGATCATGACTGATACGGGTTCATTCCGCTTCACCAATACTTCTCCTGCCACTCACAGAACTGTAGCCAAATTGATGGAAATAGGGGTAAATGTGAATATGGTATGGGAAAACATCTTCAATACAGCGACTCCCGAGCGGCTACGCTTTGTAGGGCATTGTTTATCCTCCTGTCTCCATGTACTTCCTGAACTTAAGGTGGCTTACCTGAAAGTTGATAGAGAAGTCTTTCGTCAATTTCCTATCAAAACCGGAGATACAGAAGGACTTGTCAATTATGCTTTGAGTTTGAAAGGAGTCAATATGGGGGTATTGCTCACGGCTAATGATGAGATCATTAAGTTGAGTTTTAGAAGCCGTGGAAATGTATCTTCTAAAGAATTCGCCGAAAATTTTGGAGGTGGTGGACACTTCTATGCAGCAGGTGGAAGAAGTACTACTTCTATGGAAGAAACCGAAAAGAGGTTTTTGGAGTTATTAGAAGAGAACAAGGACAAATTATTAGCTTAATTATTGGGAAAGCCCCTATAATTTTTCGTCCTTGAATATCAGCCCCTGGGATAAACATTAATTCCAAACATCAAAGCCAAACGCTATGATCAATCGTTTTATCTCCCTACTTCTGGCGTTCACACTATTTATCCCACTTTCACTCGCTCAGGATGACGAAGATAGCCCGGTCATTTACGACCAGGGAATGACATTCTCTATGTACAATAGCAATCTGGGTTGGGGTGGTTCACTCGCTTATATTTTAGGAGAAAGTCCCAGACAATATGTTATTAGTCTGGATTTGCAACAGATCCGGGATACTCGAGAGGCCCTTACCGCTCCATTTATCGGAGACCAGGGAAAGCGCTATGTATTCGGGAAGGTGAATAATTTCTGGAATCTTTCACCCATGATAGGGGTTTATTATGACGCCATACCCCGAGGCAGAGGAAATCTATTAAAAATGCGGATTGGAGGAAAGATCGGTCCGGCCATCGGAATCCTGAATCCCTACCATATAGAATTGTATAAAGCTGTTCCCGGCAGACCCTTTTCCCCCGAATTTGTAGTTGAACCCTATGATCCTGTCGAACATAGTTTTGGAGAAATCGTAGGTAGAGCAAGTTTCTGGTCATCAGACTTTAGCCCCACGGTTCAATTGGGAGCCAGTGCGCACCTCAATGCCATGGTTGACTTTTCCAGAACTGAAGCGGTCATTCGTGGTATAGAATTGGGGGTAAATGCTGATATATTCTTCAAAGAAGTCCCTATCTTAGCGGAAATAAATGGGATCCAAAATCGGAGAGCGTTTATTTCTGTTTCAGCAGGGCTGATTTTTGGAGGCAAGTGGTAGAAACAGCCTATTATTTTTTCCGAAAGGAGTTATATGTCCATAGCAACAACAGTACTTACCGATAAAAATTTACCCGGCAATGGGCCCAGACCTAAATGGTTGCGTGTTCGCTTACCATATGGCAAGGCTTATACAGAGGTAAGAAAGACCATAGACGAGCATAAGCTACACACGGTTTGTGAAAGCGCTCGTTGTCCCAATATGGGAGAATGTTGGGGAGCCGGTACGGCGACCTTTATGATTCTGGGTAATACTTGTACCCGCTCCTGTTCTTTTTGTGCAGTAGCAACGGGAAGGCCCGATGCTCTGGACATTATGGAGCCCTATCGCGTGGCGAAAGCCGTCGCAAAAATGGGAGTAAAACATGCGGTAATCACTTCTGTGAACCGCGATGAGCAAAAAGACAGTGGTTCAAATATTTGGGCCGAAACGGTAAGACAAATCCGCAAACATTCTCCGGGAACTACCCTGGAAACCCTTATTCCTGATGTAAAGGGACGTTGGGAAATGTTGGAACTTATCACTGCTGAGAAGCCGGAGATTGTATCTCACAATATGGAGACGATCAAGAGGCTTTACAGAAGAGTTAGGCCTCAGGCGCGTTATGAGAGAAGCCTGGAGCAAATTCAACGCACCAAGGCTGCCGGCTGCCGAACCAAATCCGGATTCATGGTAGGTTTGGGTGAAAAACCTGAAGAGGTTTATGAAATCATGGAGGACCTCAGAAAGCATGATTGCGATGTCTTAACCATAGGTCAATATCTCCAGCCTACCAAGATGCATTTGCCTGTAGAAGAATTCATTCACCCTGATCTCTTTGCTCATTATGAGGAAGTAGGAATGGAAATGGGATTCAGTTATGTGGAAAGTGGACCCCTGGTTCGCTCAAGTTATCACTCTGAAAGACATTTGTAGGATTCTGTAAATCAGCTTTTTAAGCGGAAATATGAAAAAAGTTAATTTTTTTCGTTTCCTGAGGCATCCTTTTTTTAATCCTTCCCGTTATCAGTACAGGACAAATTTCCGATACGACTATTTAGTCTTTTGACTTAAGTATAAAAGTTTATAACTACATCTAACCTATCTAAAGTGCCACTCATCGAAGTGGCACTTTTTTTTATGCCTTCTCCGGCCATTCTTTTTATAAAATTTCTCATTCATTCCCATTTCCTTTCTCGGAAATCACTATACTTGTATAAAAGTATCCACCTTTTATTCATATCCCGTTTATGAAGACTTTGGTTCTGGCAAGACATGCAAAATCTGACTGGCCTGTAGGAGTAGAAGATATAAAACGACCCCTCAAAGAGCGTGGGCAAAAAGATGCTGCTTTTTTAGGAGGACTTTTGGAAAGTAAATCCTTTATGCCGGATCGGATCATATCTTCTCCTGCAAGGAGAGCCAGAGAAACGGCTCAGATCATTGCCAGTAATCTGGGATATGAAAAAGAGATTCAGATTGAAAAACGGGTCTACTTTCAAGGGACTGAGGCCCTCAAAGAGGTGATTCGGGCTTTCCCAAACGAATGGCGTACGGCTATGATCTTTGGGCATAATCCAACCATGGAAGATATGGTAGGTTCCTTATTGGGGATGCGGGCTGATTTTATTATGCCAACCTCTGCCATGGCCTGTATAGAAATAGCTTCTGACTCCTGGAAGCATATAGATACTGATTACCTGAGTTTGCGTTGGTTTTTGGTGCCAAGACTCAGAAGGAAGCGTTAATAAGGCTTCTAAACTTGCTTGAAAATAAATTTTTCCCAATATTTCCATTACCTAAGCTTTTCCTCCTTTTGATAAGGTGTGGGAATTTTCATTATCTTAAAATTTTTAAGATTGGGTATAGCACCCACTCAGAAATTTTTCCGAGATTTTGCACTCGGAAGTACTTGTTCTTGTTTTGTCTGCTCACAAACCTGTCATACTACTTACTTTTGCCAATCCTTCCTCTGTTCCCGAGGCCTATCTCCCCTGGCTCAATAAGGAAGCTGAAAGTGTCTACCGGCACCTGATTCCCTATGAGATAGATGATAAATGCAACCTGGATCAGCTCAATAATGCAAGTCTGGATCAGGTATTCAATACGGTAGAAGCCTGGAGTAATAAAAAAGAAATCATCCTCTTCCATTATGGAGGACATGCAGAAGGCGGAGGCTTAATGCTTACTTCTCATAAAGGAGATATGCAGGAAGCTAAAGCGGAGGGCCTGGCAAAACTATTGGGTAGCCTTCCCTCTTTAAAGCTGGTTTTCCTCAATGGCTGCTCTACCCTCCCCCAATTGGAACTATTGCTGGATAATGGGGTGAAGGCAGTAATCGCTACCTCGGAACCTATCAGGGATGATATGGCCTATGACTTTGCAGATCGTTTTTATCAAAACCTGAGTTCCGGAATAAGCATTCGCGATTCTTTTGACCGGGCTCGGATCTTTTTGGAAACTAAATACAAGCTGAGCCTGGATCAGCCGCTGCCTTATAGAAAAATCACCTTTAAGGGGAAAGAAACGAAGAAGGATGAATTGCCCTGGGGACTCTACTTTCATCCGGATCACGAGAGAGTCCTGGACTGGAAGCTCCCTCAGGAGAAAGAAGAAAAAGAGCAATTCAGTATCCGAGATAAATATACCTGTGACAGAGCGGATCAGAATTCCCGATTTAGGTCTCAGTTTATCAAAAACAGGAGTGCCAGCAAGTTTCAATTTTATGTAATCCATGGAGCGGAGGAACAATCTCCGAATGGTTTATTCAATCGCTTTGTTTTAGAGCATATAGCCCCGACCTATGAGCGCTACTTTCATAAGATTATTGCCCAGGAAGAGGCGGCTAATTATGAAGATGCTAAAATGAATGCGGTAAGCGCTTTTTTCAGGGCCCTTGAACTCAATCCCAATCATTATCCGGGAGAACTGAATATCGAAACCCTGGCTAAATCCAAAATTGCCAGAGAGGTTGATTGCATCGTTTTGATGTTCAGGATTTATAGTTCAGAGTGGAAGCCTTTTACTCGAAAATATCTGAACTGGGTGATTAGAAAGTTTTGTGATAGCTCTCGATTGCCCAATCATGCTCCTGACTTTATCGTCTTTGCCAATATTGTCTATGACAATGAGTCAAAGGGGAAATTCAAGGCCCTATTGGGAAGAAATCCAGCTGCCAAAGTTCGGAAAACGGTAAATGATTTTGTGGATGTTCGGCCCCTGCCGGAATTGCCTCCTGTTTTACCCAAAGATTTGAGCAAGTGGATGGATAGGCTGACAGATGATTATGATAGAAAACAAGAACTCATGGAAAAATATTTTCCAGAGAAAGAGAAATTGCCGATGAGCAAAGTGGAAAAAAAACTGGAGCGCATCATCGAAGAATTTAACCAATAAGAAGAATACAGATAAAAATAAACACGAACCTGTGGCAAACTTTAGTTTTGAAATACCCAGTATAAGCCAGATCAAGGCAAAATATAATGATCCGGATAAATACATTTTATCTGAAGAATTGGTCAGCGCGGTGAAGGTGGCGATGACCCTGGGACAACCTTTATTTATCACGGGTGAGCCTGGTACAGGAAAAACCCAATTGGCATTTAAAATCGCCCATCACTTTCAACTGAAAAATGATAAGGGAGAATGCCGGCCATTTATCTTCAATACCAAAACCACATCTAGTGCCCAGGATCTCTTCTATACCTACGATGCTGTGCGGCATTTTCAGGATGCCAATATCAAAGGGAATCAGGAGAAAGATACCTCAGAGTATATAGAGCTTCAGGCCCTTGGGAAAGCGATAGCCTTAAGCAATCCTGATCTATTGGCGGATAAGAGTATTTGCAAAGGATTCGAAGGAGAAGCCAGGCACTCAGTAGTCCTGGTTGATGAGATTGATAAAGCTCCCACCGATTTCCCCAATGATATCTTGTATGAAATCGAGCATATGTCTTTCCGGATAAAAGAATTGGGCAAGGAGGTAATGGCGGGTCAAAATTTTCGGCCTATCATCATCATGACCAGTAATTCGGAGAAGAATTTACCTGCTGCCTTTCTACGGAGATGTGTTTTCTATCATATCCCCTTTCCCGGAAAAGAACAGCTGCTAGAGATCGTCAGGACACAATTAGGAGAAGATTCGCAATATGCGGATAGTGCCTTGGTCAATCATTTTTTGAAAATCCGGGAAATGGTGAAGAAGAAAAGACCGGCAACTGCTGAGTTGATTGCCTGGTTGCGGATGCTGGAATCAGAACAATTTTTGAATCAAAATAAAAGCCTGGCAAACCTTTCCGATGAGCAAAAGAAGTTACTGCGTTTTAGTTATTCGGTTCTCGCAAAGGATAAAGATGATTTGAAGATTTTAGAACAGGAATTTATGTAATCGGGCCGAGAATCTCTTTCTGTGATTCCCATTTAATTTTATGTCAGACCAAAACACTTCCCACTTTTTTCCATTGGAGACCTTATTGCTGAGGTTGGAAAGGGAGGGCTTTACTTTTGGTATAGATCAGCACCTGAGGCTTCAAAAAGTACTAAAAGAGCTAGGAAAAGATTATTTAAAGGAACCGGAAAAGCTGAGAAATATCCTTGCACCCATTTTGGTTTTTACCCAGGATGGAACGCGTACCTTCGATCGGGTATTTGATGAGTACATCCAATTGGTAGTTAAACCCAGTGTAAATCAGCGCCTATTTAATATCGAAGACCCACATTTGCAGGATGGGCATATACAAGTGGATCCGAGGGTCAGATGGCTAACCTCAATATCCAGGTGGATACTCTCCTGGGTGGGAGTCGTGGTTTTACTTCTCTCAGTGGGTATTTTCCTTCTATTGCCCAATTTGGAGAGATTCTTTGGTTGGGACCAGAATCCCTTACAACCAAACTTTTCTATTTCAAACATTAATCAAGCCCCTGAAATGGAATTTAATGATACGGTTTTTGTAGGGGATACAATTGTTTTTAGAAATACAAGTTCACTTCTTTCTGTAAGAGGCCAAGGGATGAAAAGCTTAGATTTACAAAGAGAGATCCAGCAGTTTTTATGGAAAATAAATCTTGGCGACAGCCTTATTGTTGATAGCCTTCAAACAAAGGAGAGCAAAGAGTTTCGGTATGTTTTTTTCCAGGAAGGTACGTATCTGGTTAGCTTGAGTAATATCGATGGTGTAGGTGGAAATATGCCCGAAGAGATTCGTTCGATCAAGGTCGTTTGTAGCGCAGAGAAGAAGGTCCAACTATCCAAGTTGAACATCCGACCGAAACATTCTTCAAATAGTGCGCAGATCATAAATAAAAAAATAAATTTTTCCCTGGGGATTCCTCCAGATTGGGAAGAATATGAGGTAAACTGGTCCGTAAATGGAACAAAACTAAGAGAGCCAAGCTACACTTTTAGAAATAGGGGAACATACATAATCAGTGCCGAGGCTTTTTTAAAGGATAAACCTAGTGACTTATGTAAGAAAATTGATACGACTTTTCAACTTACACTCATTCCAGAAGAAAAGAGTATATTCTTCCTAAACCCTGCTTCGATGAGTCTAGATCCCGCAGGTGATAAAGAATATGGCCTGTCATTATGGGTGAGATTTATGCCCATTTTTCTTGCTTTAGGATTGGTCTTTCTCATAGATAAATTTCGACTCAGACGAAAAAGAAAAAAATTACTCCAAACGTATAACCTGGACCGAGGATCTATTTCTGAAGGCCCGGTAGAGATTCCATTTCCTGAACTCGATCATTTGATATCTCATGATCCCAAGGTGTTTTCATTGGCGAATGCTATGAGGCAGCGGAGTTTAGGAGATCGACAAAAATTTGATATCAAAACAACCATACGAGATACCGCGCGTTCCCTCGGCTTGGTGAACTTACGTTTTCTCCAAACCTCAAAAGCTTCTGAGTATGTCATTTTTATAGAACAGATTCATCCCCAAAGTCATACCGCTCGCTTATTCTCGAGATTAGTCCAAATGCTGAAAGGAGAAGATGTAGTCCTGGAGGTATTTTACTTTGATCGGGATATGCGAATCTGTTGGAATGAGGACTTTGCTGAAGGAATTCGAATTGAGCAAATCCAACAGAAATATAGAGGTCACCGTCTGCTTATTTATTCAGATGGGGAAAATCTGATAGATCCTTATGAAGCAAAGATCAAAGATTGGGTAAAAACTCAACTGAGTGTTTGGAAAGGGAAATCAGCAATTATAACTCCCAAGCTTGTTGCCGATTGGGGGTATAAAGAAAAATGCTTATCTGAGTATTTCTATTTATTGTCGGCTGAATTAGGCGCTCAGCAATTGCTTCCTGAGTTGTTTACAAATGAAGAGATAGAAGGTTACGAGTCCTATTTAAAACTATCAGAAGAATACGCGCCCAATCCGCAGGAGTCTTTGAGGGACTATGACTTTAATCAATTGGAAGATCTTAGACTATTCCTTGGGGATTCTCATTTTGAGTTGCTGGCTGCTTGCATGGTATATCCATTGCCCTCATGGGAAGTAAGTCTCTCAATGGCCAAAACGCTTTCCATCAGGACGGGAAATGAATACCTGCAAACCTATGACACCTTTTTAAGATTGGCACGTATTCCCTGGATGCAAACGGGCCTGGTTTCTCCGGGTTTAAGGCGTGAACTATTGGCTACCTTGAAGCCCGAGACAGAACATTTGGCCAGAAAAACCATTCTGGAGCTTTTGGATCAGGTGGGAGTAAAGGAAGATTCTCTTGCAGGGAGAAAACTTGCCATTCAGCAAATCAGCAACAAATTCCTTACCGAACCGGGAGATGAAGAAATTGCTCGAAAAATGTATGTGCTTTGGAGGAAAAATGAGATTCTTGATCCAGTAGTAGAGGAAAGATTGCATAAGAAATCAGCTCAATTGAGGGGAGAAAGTTCAGATAAATATCTCCAAACACGATTTGAGGTAATCACGCCTATGCGCACTTTATTGAAGGCTTTACTATTGGGCTTTTTGGTTGCCATTGGTACCTACAAGCTTGATAAAATTTTTAGTGGATCTCACTTACTCAAAGACTTTTCCTATAAATACGGATTGAACGGAATATTGACTGAAAGATTGAAGACACTTGATGACGCTTCATATATGAATAATAGAGGGGTGGAAGCTTTCAAAAGAGGAGATATGCTTCAGGCTAGAAAGGATTTTTATTCTGCTATGCAGTTTAGGCACCATGATCTTTTAGAATTTCTGGGTCGTGAGATAAGTTTGGAGGAGGCAAGTAGAATTCCTTACTGGCCTATAGACATTAAAGTGGAGGGAGAAGAAGAACGAAAGCTTGATTTTGGGATTTATATGGATGAGCGACTGGCAAATCTGGATAGTATAAAATCTGTGGAAGAGTTTGATGATGCTTTGTTAATGAGTTTTGATAGAAGTCAAATTTACCTGGGAGGGGAGGAATATATTGACGATTTTGAATTGGTGGGTTTTAAAGAAGCCAAAGGGAAAGAAGGCCTGATACCAGCTTTTTTATTCAATTATAGTTATCCTATTGCCGGGAGAAACCTTTTGGCTATGATTTCCTATAACCGAGGAATAGAAGCTTTTAATCAAAGTCAGTTTTCTCTGGCTAAAGATAACCTTAGTTTGGCATATAGTCTCTTGAGCACAGATTTACGGAAAGCAAACCTTGATATTTTTCAGCCATTATTTTTAGAAGTTGCACATGCTTATGGTTTCAGTAAGTTATTGACCGGGGATGAGGATGCAGCTAAAAATATAAATAAAACCATTCTCAAATACGATCCTGCTTATTATGATAATAATCCCCCTACGGAAAAAGATCTCAAGGGAGTATTGGAAGATGAAGAACTGGTAAGTAGTTTACTGCATTTCTTGAGTAATTTGAAAAAAGATGAGAGTTCGCAGCTTTCCCTTTCTCAGGAAAAAATTGAATTCTGGCGATCGAATAAAGATGGATTGAGAGTTAAGCAGGGAGCACGAGAAATCAACCTAAGTGAACCCCTCAATATTATTGCCCATAAAATCACCTCAGATTCACTCAGATATCTGGGGACTACTACTTTAGCAGATCCTGCTGGCATCATGCACAGGGTGATAGCTGAACTTAAAAAACCAGCATGGTTCCCAAACAAAGAGTTCCCTGATTCAACTGAAGACAGAGAGATTGGAGAAATTGCAAAATGGTACTGCGAACGAGGGCAGCTGGTAATGATAGATGATCCTCTTTCTGCTTCAAAATATATTAAACCTGGTGTCCTGATGTTTTTTGGAGGAAAGGGAGAAGATTTAAGGGATATGTCTAGGACTAAACTCTTTAGGAGAAGGGGACTGACGCAATTAGGGGTGGTATGTTCGGTAGAAAAAGATGAGCAAGGGAATGTGATAAGCTATGGCCTTTTTCATGCCCAGCGTCCAGGAATGATTGCTAAAATCACCTATCAAAGTAGAGATAATGAAGGGGGAGATCATTTGGCATATGGATACTTGAATAGTCAATGCTTAGCGCTTGCACCGATTATTCCACTTGAAGATTCGGCCTATACTGACAACAACACAAATGATTGTGGCAAATGAGCCTTATCTTCTCCCATACTCCCTCATAATCCTCATCACTTTTTTCACAGGTAAAGCCTCAATCTTCCTCCCCTCCTGCCCTGTCGTAGTTTCTGCCGCGAATAAAGAATTGAGTATGGCTTCTTCTGTAGCTTCAATGGTCGCCATGAATAAAGGCGTCATGCTGCCATTACGGAGCACCTTTATCTCCTGAGTAGCTTCTTCACTTTGGTAAGGGATTCTATTTTCTTCAGCAGTGGAAAAGGCGATTACGTAATCGCCACTTCCATTGGACATTACTCCTCCGGTTTTACCTAAGCCTAATAAGGCCCTCTTAGCCAGTCTTTTTAGGTTGCGGGCATCAAGTGGTGCATCGGTTGCAACCACGATCATACAAGAGCCGTCAGCGCTTTCTATGACATTCTTGAAATAATACTGTCCCAGCTCTGTCCCAATAGGTACCCCCGCGATTTCCAACACTCCCCCAAAATTGCTTTGTACCAAAACTCCGACCGTATAGCCTCCCAATTCTTCTGGAAGCTTGCGGGAAGAAGTTCCGATCCCTCCTTTCCATCCAAAACAGATCGTACCTGTTCCTGCTCCTACACAACCTTCTTCGACTTCTCCTGTTTTTGCATTTTTTAAAGCCTCCAGGACATGGGCTTTTTTTACATGCCTGCCTCGAATATCATTGAGGTAACCATCATTGGTTTCTCCTACGATCGGATTGACTGACCGAACCTCATCATTTTCCTCAAAGGAAAAAGTATAGTCTATCAAGGCATCAGCAGCGGTAGGAACACTCAGGGTATTTGTGAGGATAATGGGGGTTTCTATATTGCCCAGTTCCTCTACCTGACTGAAGCCTGTAAGCTTGCCAAATCCATTTCCTAAATGCATAGCTGCCGGAACCTTGTCCTGGAAAATATTCCCGTCATGAGGAATGATTGCTGTGACTCCTGTACGGACTTTTCTCCCTTTCCTGATTGTAGCATGTCCCACCTTTACTCCTGCAACATCCGTGATCGCATTTTGCGGACCACTAGGAAGAACACCGATTTCTATGCCTCTTTCCCGGAGGTTTTGGGCAGACAGGAGACTGGAAATCAAGAAAAGTGTAAGAAGGTAGCGTAGCATGAGAGGAAATTTTTGTATAAAAAAATAGGGACAGCTCAGAAGCTGTCCCTACAAGATAAATATTTATTTCAGCGGGTGCTTACACACCTTGTTCTTCGCGAATCTTGTTAAGTGCACTACCTGCTTTGAACCAACCGATTTGGGCTTCATTGTAGGTGTGATTACACATGATCACATCACTGCTACCGTCTTTGTGGTGAGCAACTACTTTCAGCTGCTTACCTGGGGTAAACTCTGTAACCATGATATCAAAGGTGTCATCTTCCTGGATGAGGTCATAGTCGGAAGGATTGGCAAAAGTCAGTCCCAACATCCCTTGTTTCTTGAGGTTGGTCTCGTGGATACGAGCAAAAGACTTAACGATAACTGCTCTCACTCCCATATGACGAGGCTCCATCGCAGCATGCTCACGAGAAGAACCTTCTCCATAATTCTCATCACCGATGATTATAGATTGGATTCCGGCATTCTTATAAGCTCTGATTACTTTTGGATTCTCATCATACTCACCGGTCAATTTGTTTTTGCTATTGGCTTTCTTAGTGAAAGCATTGATAGCACCCAGCATAAGGTTATTGGAGATGTTGTCCAGGTGGCCACGATAGCGCAACCAGGGACCTGCCATAGAAATATGGTCAGTAGTACATTTTCCAAAAGCTTTGATCGCAAGGCTTAGGCCTGTAAGATCTTTACCATCCCATGCTTGAAATGGAGTCAGGAGTTCAAGTCGCTCTGAACTTTCATTTACAACAACCTCTACTCCACTGCCATCTTCGATCGGAGGAATGAATCCCGCATCTTCTACATCAAATCCTTTTTCCGGAAGCTCTTCCCCTACCGGTGGATCCAGCATTACTTCCTGACCATTTTCATTGACCAGTTTGTCTGTCAATGGATTGAAAGTAAGATCACCTGCAATAGCAAAAGCCGTAACCAATTCAGGAGAGGCTACAAAGGCATTGGTATTAGGGTTGCCATCATTTCTTTTGGCAAAGTTTCTATTGAAAGAAGTAATGATAGAGTTCTTTTGCTCAGGATTATCATTGTGACGAGCCCACTGACCGATACAAGGTCCACAAGCATTCGCCAAAACAACTCCTCCCATATCAGTAAAGGCGTCCAACAAGCCATCTCTTTCAACCGTAAATCTCACCTGTTCAGAACCGGGAGTAACGGTAAATTCAGCTTTGGTTTTCAATCCTTTCGCAGTTGCCTGACGAGCTACAGAAGCAGCGCGGTCAAGGTCTTCATAGGAAGAGTTGGTACAAGAACCAATCAAGCCTACCTGAAGCTCCTGAGGATAGTTGTTTTCTTTTACTGCATCAGCAAACTTGGAAAGGGGCCATGCGAGGTCTGGCGTAAAAGGACCGTTGATGTGTGGCTCCAATTCGCTCAGGTTGATCTCAATTACCTGATCGAAATGTTTTTGTGGATCAGCATATGCTTCTGCGTCTCCTGTCAGGTGCTCTGCTACTGTATCACAAAGATCAGCAAGCTCTGCACGATCGGTAGCTCTGAGGTAACGTGCCATCGCTTCATCATACCCGAAAGTAGAAGTCGTGGCTCCGATCTCAGCTCCCATATTACCGATGGTTCCTTTTCCTGTACAAGAAAGGCTTTTTGCACCTTCTCCAAAATATTCTACAATCGCTCCGGTTCCTCCTTTAACAGTAAGAATACCTGCGACTTTAAGAATCACATCTTTTGCAGAAGCCCATCCATTGAGGGTACCTGTAAGGTGAACCCCAATAATTTTAGGCATTTTCAATTCCCAGGGCATATCAGCCATGACATCCACAGCATCAGCACCCCCTACTCCTACGGCTACCATTCCCAAACCACCGGCATTCGGGGTATGTGAGTCAGTACCGATCATCATACCTCCCGGGAAGGCATAGTTTTCCAGAACAACCTGGTGAATGATACCTGCACCTGGCTTCCAGAAACCGATTCCATATTTATTGGAAACAGCCGCGAGGAAGTCATATACTTCTTTATTGGTATCGATTGCATTTTGCAAATCTGTATCCGCGCCAATTTTGGCCTGGATCAAGTGATCACAATGAACGGTAGAAGGAACAGCAACTTTCTTTTTACCAGCCATCATGAATTGTAGCAGGGCCATTTGAGCAGTGGCATCCTGCATTGCTACCCGGTCGGGAGCAAAGTCTACATAATCTTTTCCACGTTCGAAGGCTTTGAGAGGTGTCGACGAATGGAGGTGAGAATAAAGGATTTTTTCAGTAAGGGTCATGGGATGACCCAAAACTTCGCGTGCAGCTTTTATTTTAGCAGGCAGCTGCCCATATACCTGTTTGATCATTTCTAAGTCAAACACCATATGATGTGGGTTTTGCGTTTAATAACAAGATTCTAATTGCCCGCAAAATTCAACATTTTACGCCTTCTTTCAAAGCGGAAGAAGGAAAGAAAACGACAGTTTTTAAATTAAATTAGCTTGCGATCAATTTATTCGGGGCAAAGCTGGGAACTTTGTTGAGGGAAAAGTAAAAAATAGCCCCATCTTCCTCATTTCCAGAGGCCCATACCCTTCCACCATGGCGGTGAATAATCTTTTTGACAATGGCCAGTCCTACGCCTCCTGAATAGTATTCTACATCTCCATTCAATCCATGTGCATTGCGGAACATTTCATCATTTTGACCCGTCTCTAATCCAATGCCATTGTCTTTCACAGAATAGACATATTGTGCATTGTCGGGATAACCCCGAACTTCTATCTCAGCTTTTTCTCTCGACTGGGTAAATTGGAGGGCATTGCTCAATAGGTGGCGGATGACCTGTTCGATCATAATCTTATCTCCAAAGGCGCCTTCAATCTCTCCTATGTAAAACCGAATGGTTCTTTTAGGAGCTTCTGTTTGGACCAATTCCTGGAAAATTTCACGAAACATTTTCCGCATATCCAATTCCTGCTTCTGAATGTCTCGATTACCCACTTTAGAATAAGCGAGCATATCGTCAATGATCTCATTCATTTTAAGCGCATTTTGACGAAGAGAAAGCAGGTTTTGTTTATCGTTATCTGAAAAATAGGCAGAAAGTTTATCTCCTAGTAAAGTGGCATTTAGCAAAATGCTTCTCAGAGGATTTCTTAAGTCGTTGGATACAGAATCATTATAAGCCTGAAGTTCCTGATTGGCAATCTCCAGTTTTTCTTTTTGAACCTCTAATTCATTTTCACGGGTATAAATCAACTCCTGTTTCTCAAAGCTTTTATAGGAAGCTTTTTCCTGAGACCTCGCAAATATCATAACTACGATAGCTACGATAAAGACATTTGAGAGAAAGGACCAGTCACTCAGGAGCATTTGGGGAGAATTCAAGAGGACAACTGTCAAAATCCCTAAAGGAAGTATGATAAGATAGGGCAAATAAGGGCGGGCGCCTTCTGCAATAATCAATGAAATAAAAAGAACAGCCGTATATCCAACGGTAACTCCGTATTTCAATTGTAGTGGAGGTGTTGAGCTTAAAAATATCTGATACGCCAATCCAGCCATCATCACCCCCAGTCCCAAAACATTGAGGGCATTGAAGGGGATTACCCAATTCATTTTTTTTCTGAATAGGGTGAAGGATAAGAGCAGGAAAATTACAAAGGGTGCTAATCCGGCTATCCGCCAGGGGATTCCTTCACGAAAATTGAATCCAATGACATCAAAAACGGCGAATATTCCGATCACCGGAACGGCGAGTAGAGCAGCTGTACGACCAGCTTTAAGGGTTTTCTTAGCAGAATCGAGTAAATACTTTGCCCGTATTCGTCCCGTATTAGTCCAAATCATTTAAAAGCATTCCCAAATAAAAATAAAGCACAAATGGACAATTTATTGCTCCGTAATAAAGGTAGCTATATTTTGCCAAGCGGCCAAGTTGCGCGGCTTATCAAGCTTAATCTTGCCTGCAATTAGTGCAAAACCTCTGTATTTTCTACCTTTGCCCCAAATTTTCTATCACTAAGGATGAAAGTATCATATAACTGGCTGAAAGAATACATTGACTTTTCCTATGGACCCAAAGAATTGGCAGATATCCTGACCATGCTTGGGCTGGAAGTCGGGAAGTACGAACAGATCGGCGGAGCCCCCAATGATCTGGAAGGTGTAATTGTAGGAAAAGTGCTGTCTGCGGAGCAACATCCAAATGCAGACAGACTTCGCCTGTGTATGGTAGACCTCGGAGGAGAGGAGCCAGTGAGCATCGTTTGTGGAGCTCCCAATGTAGCTGCTGGTCAGAAAGTTCCGGTGGCAACTGTAGGGACTACTCTTTATCCTTTTGGAACGGAAGATAAATTTAAAATCAAAAAGCAGAAGGTAAGAGGGGAAGTCTCAAACGGGATGATCTGTGCAGAAGATGAACTGGGCATTGGTCCGGAGCATGACGGGATTTTGGTTTTGGGCGAAGAGGCGGTAGTTGGTGAAGCCGCATTGGGCTACCTGCCGATTGATCAGGATTTTGCTTTAGAAATCGACCTTACCCCCAATCGTATAGACGGAGCCTCTCATTTTGGCGTTGCGCGTGATATCGCTGCTTATATGCGCGATAAAAGCAAAGCGAAGCTTCCAGTTTTGAAAACAACGGTTGATGGTGGCGATAAAGAAAATCCCATTCCGGTAACTGTTCTGGATAAAGATAAATGTAAAAGGTATACCTCTTTTTATATAGAAGGAGTTGAGGTAAAGGAAAGCCCGGATTGGATCAAAAAGCGTTTGGCTGCTATCGGCCTCAGACCGATCAATAATATCGTAGACATCACCAACTATGTGCTTCATGAATTAGGGCAGCCTATGCATGCCTTTGATGCAGATAAATTGGAAGGTGGAGAAATCATCGTCAGAACCCTGGATGAGAAGACCAAATTCATTACCCTGGATGGAGATGAAAGAGAACTCTTGCCAGACTCAGATCTTTTGATTTGTGATGCGAAGAATCCTCGTTGTATCGCAGGGACGATGGGAGGATTGAATTCAGGAGTTACGCTTGAAACCAAAAATGTCTTTTTGGAAGTGGCTTATTTTGATCCGGGTACGGTGCGTAAGCAGGCCAAAAGACTGGGCATCAATTCTGATTCTTCTTTCCGCTATGAGAGAGGGGCTGATCCCTTCATGACAGAAGTCGCTGCGAGAAGAGCTACTGATCTCATCCTGGAAGTGGCCGGAGGAAAAGCCTCCAAAATGGCGGATCAGATTCATGCTGACTTTCCCCCATTTGAAATGGATCTTTCTATTCAAAAAGCCCAGAGCATAATTGGAAAGGAAATCAGTCGTTCAGAAATGATCGAAATCCTGGAGTCTTTGGATATTCAGGTAGAAGAAGATAGTGATCAGGATAAACTCCACCTAAAGGTCCCTGTCTTCCGCGTGGATGTTCAAAGGGAAATAGATGTCATTGAGGAAATTTTAAGGGTATATGGCTATAATAATATAGATATTCCCGAAAAACTCAATGCCTCTCTGACCTTTAGCCAATACAGAGATGATTTCCGATTGAGAGAAACCTACTCCAATCAACTCGCCGCAAATGGCTTTTATGAAATCATGACCAATTCTTTGGTTTCTGTGAAATTTGGGAATGAAAAAGCAGTTCCCATACTAAATCCGCTAAGTGAAGATTTGGGAATCATGCGTCAATCCATGCTACCTGGCGCCCTGGAATCGATTCAATACAATCAAAACCGCCAGCAAGAAGATGTCGCTTTCTTTGAGTTTGGCAAGACCTATAAAATGGGGGGAGATGAATACCAGGAAAGACAATGGTTGGCCCTGAGTATAAGTGGAAAACTCTCAGGTCCTCATTGGGGAGGTAAAGGAAAAGCAAGCAGCCTATATAGCATGGGGAAAGAAGTTGAAAGACTTCAACGTTGGTTTTCATTTAAGGGAAAGATCAGAGAAATCGAGCATGAAGAATTCGATTATGGACTCGAACTGATTTATGATCGCCAGTCTATCCTGAGATATGGCAAGGTGAAAGCTAGCCTTAGCGAGCAGTTTGATCTCAGAAATGAGGTCTTCTATATGCTGATCGACTGGTCCAAGTTGATAGAAGTCTACCACAGCGATGTTCCCAAGTTTGCACCCATCCCACAATTTCCTTCCATTCGGAGAGATATCAGTATGCTTCTGGGGAAAGATGCGCAATTTTCCGATATCCAGGCCCTCATTCAAAAAGCAAATCCCAAACTCATTCGTTCTGTAGAATTGCATGATGTCTATATGGGAGATAAGATTGAGAGTGGTAAAAAAAGCTATTTGATCTCCATCGAATTACAGGATGATCGCAAGACCCTTGATGATTCGACGGCTGATAAAGTGATGATGCATTTGTACAAACAGCTTGAGCGTCAGATGGAAGTGGAAATTAGAAGGTAGGCGAATCGAAAAAATACCAAAATAAGCGAACTATTTTCTTCCGTTTGTAGTTTTAAACATTAGGATATATAGTACCGAACTTTCAGTAATTCTTGAAAATCTATAGATTTTCCTATATTTGTTTATATGCAACTCGACGACGCTAAGGATAAATTTATACAGGCTTGGGGAGCTTTAGGCTCTAATTGGGGCATTAACAGAACCATGGCGCAAGTACATGCACTTCTGCTCATTTCTCCCGAATCACTTTCTGCTGATGAGATCATGGCTGCCCTTAAGATCTCCAGAGGAAATGCCAATATGAATTTGAGAGCTCTCATAGATTGGGGCCTCGTGCAGAAAGAACATAAGTCTGGAGAGCGTCGGGAATATTTTTTCGCGGAAAAAGATATCTGGCAGGTAGCCCAGCAAGTCATAGTTGAACGTCGAAAAAGAGAGCTCAAACCTGTACTCCGTGTGCTGGAAGATGTAAAACAGGTAGAAGGAGATAAAAATGATCCCCATGTAGAAGCCTTTGTTACTGCGGTTGAAGAATTACATTCCACCGTAAACCAGGCAGATAAATTTCTCGAGCTTCTGGTTAAGGCCAAAGGCAATGCTTTCTTCGATACCCTCCTTAAACTTTTTGCCCCTAAAGTAAAATAATCCCCTCCCCTATTAGAGGGAATAAATAGGCAGAAAATAAACTTTCAAAATTTATTGAAAGTTATGAACAAAATGAAAACACCTGCGTACATCCTGATAGATGACCTAATTATTTATCATGGAACACCCACTCACAGCAAAACTACGCAAGGTCAAATGGCAGGACCTTAGAAAACTGAATAGAAAAGAATCTCTGCTTGAAAATACCCTTACCCTGCCCTGGCTGATCGGCTCTATGATCCTGGCAGGATTTGGACAATATGTTTTTGCCGTACTCTGCTCTTTCATGTTTTTTCTAACAGCACTTCGCCAATCTCACAATGGATTTCACAATGCATTAGGCTTATCCGCATTTTGGACAAGTATGGTTTTACATATCAATAGCTTGCTGATGTTGAGTTCTATGCATGCAGTAAAGTATAATCACCTCAAGCACCACAGATATTGCTTGGGAGAAGAAGATCATGAAGGAAAAGCTGCAAAGATGACAGCAGTCCGGGCTTTTTTTTATGGGCCGATGCATATTTACCATATCCATCGTATAGGTATCAAGGAGGGAGGGAAAAAACTGAGACGGAAGATATACATAGACCTGGCCTTGGTGACCGTACTGCTTCTTGTGGCAGGCTTTTGTAACATTAGGATTTTAAAATATCATGTACTCGTAATGTTATTGGGCGAATCTTTCTCTGCTTTCTTTGCCGTCTGGACCGTTCATCACGATTTGGAAGAGGAGCATGTAGCCCGAACGATGCGTAGTGGATGGAAAAATATCCTCACCTACAATATGTTCTACCATCTGGAACACCACCTTTTTCCCGCAGTTCCTACAATCAAACTTCCGGAACTGGCGAAAAGAATAGATAAAGCAGTACCTGAATTGGTCAAGAAAAGTGTTTTTTAATTCTACAGATAAAAGCGGAAATTTAATAGACGATGGGAAAGAAAAGTATCATATACGATGGCGCCTGTACCCTGTGTATTCGTTCCAAAAACAGCCTCCTGAATTTGGGATTGGCAGAAAAGGACTATACCTGGGCCTATCAGGAGATGCCTGATGAATACCTCCCTGCAGTCGATTACGAACGATTTAGAAATGAAATGGCATTGATCGATCTGGAGGGGGAGGAAACCCTTTATGGTCCTGATGCGCTTGTGCATCTCCTTTCTTCAAAATTGTCCTTTTTCAAATGGCTATTTTCTATAGGACTTTTTTATCGGATTTTTGCCGGCTTATATAAGATCGTGGCATTCAATCGTACCGCTATCATGGTACCCCGATTGAAAAAAGTCAGATGTGCCAGCTGTGAACCGGATACTCCAGCTGAATACAGATGGCGTTGGGTCTCTATAGCCATGGGCTTGGGAATCTTGATTGCATGGAGCCTGGGAGTCTTGAAATCAGAAAATCTCTTTCATCCTCGATTCTATTTAGGGATTCTTAGCCTGCTTTTACTTTTCTACTATCTGATCAGAAGAAGCAAAGAAAACTACCTGGAAATCGCCGCACATGCTGCAGGCCTTTTCGTATGGGCCATGAGTTTGATGAGTCTGGGCTTTTTCCTGATGGATACCTTATTTGAAAACCTTCCCATAAATATCTGGATTCTCTTTTTTGCCTTGCCTGGATTTTTTATTTATCGGGACTTTAAACTGAGAAGTGACTTTCTTCAACTCAATATAGAGGAGAGGGTATTGGGAGGCCTGATTTTAGGCCTGATCTTCTTGCTTTTCTACTTGAGTTTGATATTTTAGGAAAAATCTAATGTTAGCGTCAAAAAATTTACATAGAAAAACATCTTATTTCTGTTTTTTACGTTTAACTAAAACCCCCAGGAGAAACCCTTTAATCTTGTAATGATGAAGATCGCCTCACTGGAAGGATTGATAGACCGTCGCATACTCGTCAATTTCCGAATTGAGCAAAGTGTTGTTCGTGAGCTGTTGCCGCAGCCATTCGAGCCAATTTTGGTGAATGGTTATGGCATAGTAGGGATATGTTTGATCAGGTTAAAGGATCTTCGCATCAAGGGAGCCCCGCGTTTTGTAGGATTGAGTTCTGAAAATTCTGCCTATAGGATTTCGGCTCATTGGGAGGAAAATGGCAAAAGAAAGACAGGCGTTTATATTCCCCGCAGAGACACTTCTTCTTTATTAAATACCATTGCCGGTGGCAGGGTTTTCCCTGGTCTCCATCACTTCTCAAAATTTCAGGTCAGAGAAGAGAATGGGCAGTATGAATTAGGAATCAAAAGCAGAGACAAAGTTGATTTTTTTATAGAGGCTCAGGAAAGTGAAAGCTTTCCTCCGGGTTCTTTATTTCGTAGCCTCGGAAGAGCCTCAGCATTTTTTAGAAAAGGACATATTGGATATTCCCCCGTTTATAAAGAAGAAATTTTTGATGGCTTCGAAATGCATATTCCCGACTGGGAAGTGAAGCCGCTACGCGTGAACCAACTTCATGCTGCATATTTTGAAGATCGCAGCCGTTTTCCCAAAGGTTCTGTATTCTTTGACCATGCCCTTCTGATGAAAAATGTCTACCATGAATGGGCAGAAAGAGGGGAAATGCTCGCAACAAGACATTCATTCCGTACGCTTATTCAATAAGCCTACACAGGTCCCAAACTCCACAGTATAAGCTCCCGTATATTTTGAACAGCCCAATTTTTCGATATATTAGCCCTTTTAATGCAATTATCGAAGACTGCCCAATTTTAGATGGACCTGGAACGAGACATAAAGAATATTGAGGAAATGATATCCACGGACCGAATCGCTTTGGCGATCAAAGGTTTGGAGGAAGTATTGGAGAAGGACTCCGGGAGTTTTTTCGAAAAAGAGGTGAGAAGTCTACTTAGTCTTGAAGGTCGTTTTTCTAAAAATGAAAGGGGCTTCAAGCAGGAAGGTATCCTGGATAAAAAGGAGTATGATTTTGAGGACAATCGGATCAGGCAGGGATTGATAGATATCATTACAGCTATTAAGAAAAATGTCAAGCAATTAGAGCCGGAAGTAAAGACAGAGACTAGTGCCAGAGGAGAGGACACTTTTTTTAATGGAGAAGAAGAAACCTTGGTCGATAAAGCAAGCAAAATAGTGGTACTGTTCCTGATGGGCGCTGCTGCTATTTTGCTTATATATTTTATAGCATTTCATGAAAATGAAGATACCCAGCTGACGGGTATCCTGGCTTCTGGAGGGGTTGTTTTTGTCAGCTTGTTCAAACAAACCCTGGATAGGTACCTGAAACTTAGGTTTTCCTAAGGAAAGGTTCATATAGGATTCACAACATGCCACTGGAAAAAGAAAAATTAAAAGCAGAAAAAAAGCGATACGCGATGATTAGTTCGGGGATGTTTCTCCTGATGCTCATCATGATCGCTGGTTTGGCTTATGTTTCCTGGGATAACGCAAGGAAAAATTCTTTGCTGAAGAAACAGGATAGAGAGCTTCAGGCGTCAAAAGATAGCCTGGAATCGAGCAATAAAGCCCTCTGGAGTAAGCAGGTAGAATTGGAAAGGACGCAGTTGGCCCTGCAGTTTGCTAATCTCAAATATGAGACTTTCGTTGACTCTATCATTAGCGTAGGAAATGGAATGCAAAAGCAAAAGGCGATGGAGGTAAAAAGTAGTATCTCTCATGTTTCCGAGGAAATTAAGGATAACATGAATATTCGGGAAGATGCTGAGAATCTGGAAAGGATCGAAAGAGAGTTGGTTGAGCAAGATGAAGATTTGAGTCAGGAGGAAAAGGACCAAAAAAATGAAGAGATCCAGAAAATTCAGAGACAAAATCCTTCTTTAAATGCTGTGATTGAGGCACAGGATCGAGTCGTTTCCTACGAACAAAATGCGCCTAGATCTAATAGCGTTGAATCCAGAGCTCCGGATGACCCCAATGCTCCCCGTTATGAAACGATTCTCAGTCGAACAGGTGAAGATACCTGGATCAAAGAAGGCTATTTTCGGAATCACAAAGGAGATAATGGAGGAGGTGTACGAATCAAAGTAGACGAATTGGGTTCAGGTACTGCCAAAATTACCTGCAGTTTTCTCTTTGATCGGGGAATCGATCCCTGGACCATGAACATCAAGGAGGGACAAACAAAAACCAAAGAATACCTGGACGGCAGATACAAAGTAATTTTCAGATTTCTGAGAAGTGGGGCTGCCGGTAAAAATCCTTTTAAGAAAGCTGTATTCTATGAATTAAGCGTCTTGAAGCGTGTCTAGGCTTTTTTTGAAATCATCTCATTTATAAAATTAGCCATCTGCCCCGCTGCATGTTTACGGCTAAAGCGATCGATATCTGCATCTTCTGTATGTAGCTTTCCTTTTTTGTACTGACTAAACATTTTAAAGAGGGCCCTTTTCATGCCTTCTTTATCCTGGAATCCACATACAGTTCCGGATTTGCTTTCTTGGATGATTCGGGCGAAATCTGCTTCCGGTGGCCCAATCCCCAAAACAGGTCTTCGGGAAGCCACATACTCATAGGTTTTTCCGGGAATATGTCCCATCACATTGGGTACATCATTTACCAACAACATCAGAAGCTGACTGGCTCGTGTATAATTCAGGACTTCGCTATGAGGAACATAAGCGATTTGTTCGAGCTGTTCACCTAAACCTTGTTCGGTTAGTTGTTGCAGGCACAAGGGGTCTGTTTTTCCTATGAATCGTAAGACCAGTTTCTCTTTAAAGGCCGGTATTTCTTTAGCGAGCTCCCCAAATGCTTCCCAAAGTAGAGGAGAATTTCTATCCTGATTGAGGAAGCCAATATGGCTGCACACAAACTTTTCTTCCAAAGCAATTGTCTTCTCTTCAAAGTCGGCATCGTCAAATCCATTGGTAATTACCTGCACCTTGCTTGCACCCATTTCCTCAAACTCTTTTCCCCATACCCAACTTACCGTACTCAGGGCATCGCAGCCTTTTACGACGGATGCTTCCATACGTCGATGCCGGCGATCGCCCCATTTGCTAAGCCTCAATTGATCATAAAAATCAATATTGGTCCAGGGATCTCGAAAATCTGCCAACCAGGGAGTGCCTGTCGCTTCTTTCAAGCCCTTGGCAATCATATGAACAGAATGTGGAGGTCCACTGGAAAGGATGGCATCCACCGGATGATCTTTGAGATAGTTTTTTAGAAACTTTATGGAAGGTTTGATCCAGAAGGTCCGGGCGTCGGGAATGAAAAAATTGCCCCGTATCCAGATCGACAATTTTTGGGTAAAGGACTGCTTCCCTTTATCATTCATGAAGCCAGAATAGACCTGCTTCTTCTCTTTTTGCCCGGTAAACTTTTTATACAATTCATAAGGCTCCCAGATGTCTCCTTTCAAGACTTCCATATCCTTAGGAACATCTTGGAGAAGAGATTCATCCAGAATAGGATAGGCTGCATCTTTGGCCGTAAAAATGATAGGTTCCCAGCCAAACTCACGTAGATATTTCGCCGTTTTCAGCACACGCTGAACCCCTGCTCCCCCACTGGGTGGCCAGTAATATGTGATGAGCAGGACCTTTTTCATGGCCCGAACTTACGCATTATTTGGCATCCCACACGCAATCACAGGCAAGTTTTCGCTTGTCCATTGCCAGGGCACTTTGGTAAGGAGTATAGCCTCGGGTAAGTTCTGTATATTCCGTTTGGAGGATGCGTTTTGATTTGATCCCAAATTTATCTTTCATCAACCAGGTGAAATAGGTAAATCTTTCCTGAGTCAACAATTTTACCCGTGTATCATAAGGGCTGGGAGAAATTTCTGCCTGAATACGAATCTTGATTTTCTTGTGTTTCTTCATGAGGTAGGCAATAAAGGCCATATCCTCAAGGTAATCTTCATCGACTTCCGCAGAATTCACTTTAAAATAAATGGGAGGAAGGTAACAAGTCTTTGTATCAGCGGTTCTGTCCAGTTGAAAAACATCGGGCTCATTTTGAGAGAAACAGGAGCAGTAGATCAGACAGAAACAGATCGATAGGAAAAGTCTACCGTACATAGCAAGGTGATTTTTTATTGTTTGGGTTAGTGTTTAGGAAATGCGGGGATTTTTTGTTTAAAAAAAGGGAAATTAATTCATATAAACATTCGATTAAGCCCAACAAAGGGTATATTGCATATAAAGACAGGCCATAAATCTACCCGCATCATCACTGACAACACAATTTAAACTTAATATGAGAAAAATTTTTCTAAGCTCAATTTTTTTGCTCTTAAGTCTTTCCCTTGTTGCGCAGGAAGAAGACAAGGTGAAAAAATGTTTTCAGGATTATAAGCAAGCCGTTTTAGCTGAAGAGGCAGATGCTGCTCTGGCTTTGATTAGCTCTAAGACCACAGATTATTATGGAGAAATCATAAAGCTGGCCCTGCATGCGGATAAAGCTGAGTTGGATGCCCGAAGTCTTACGGATAAGATTACCGTAATGCGTATTAGGATGTCAATGAAGGAAGCTGACTTGAAAGGCATGGATGGCAAGAAGTTTTTTGTGTATGGGATCAAAGAAGGCCTGGTGGATAAAAAAGGAATGCAAAATGTAGACATAGGCGAAATTAAAGTTGAGGGAAAAGAAGCAAAAGGAGCCTTTGTTATCAATGGTCAAAGCGCACCATATTTTTTCAAATTCGATAAAGAGAATAATCAATGGAAGTTTGACCTCACGGCTCTCTTTGATATCACAAATCAGGGACTTGCCAGTGTAATCGAGCAAACCGGAATAACAGAAAATGAATTCCTGATGGAAGCACTTAGTGCTATAGCTCTTGAAGGAGAGCTTGTTGGTGATAACCTTTGGGAACCCATGGCTAAGTAAATTCAGTTTAAATCAGTCTTGCATGCTATCACACTCACACATCTACCGAGGAGGAAAAATTTCCCTATTTTTATGTATCATCAGCTCGGCAATATTTTCCTGCTCCGGGCCGGTATCAGAGAAAAGTCTTACCTATATGGATGTACAAGGACACAGAGGCTGTCGGGGCTTGCTACCGGAAAATACAGTTCCGGCATTTATCCGCGCTTTGGAGATGGGTGTCAATACCCTGGAAATGGATGTTGTGATCAGCAAAGACCAGCAGGTTTTGCTTTCTCATGAACCTTTTCTTTCCCATGAAATTTGTAAAGGACCCAAAGAGGAAGAGATTACAGAAGAGAATGAAAGAGAATGGAACCTCTATGAGATGGAGTATGAGGAGATCAAAGCCTGTGATTGTGGAATGAAAGCGCATAAAAGATTTCCCAAGCAGAAAAAAATGAAGGCCTATAAACCTTTGCTGAAAGAGGTGATACTGGCTGCAGAAGAAAAAGCGAAGGCAGATGGAAGGGAACTTCCTTTTTACAATATAGAAACCAAGTCTCAACCAAAAGGAGATAGCATATATCATCCCGAACCAGAACTCTTTACAGATTTGCTGGTAGGGGTAATTCAGGAAACAGCTATTGGTGAGCGGACCATCATTCAATCCTTTGATGTGAGGACCCTACAGGTGGCTCATGAAAAATATCCGGAGATGGTGCTGGCCCTGTTGATCGAAAATGAGGACTCTCCGCAAGACAATCTCGAAAAACTGGGATTCGTGCCCGAGATTTACAGCCCGGCCTTTCAATTGGTTGATGAGAACTTGATGAACTTTGCCAGGGAAAAAGGCATGAAAGTAATTCCCTGGACACTCAATGATAAAGAGGATATATCTCGTATGATAGAGATGAAAGTGGATGGTATCATTTCAGACTATCCTAACAGAGTGATAGAGGCTCTGGGAATTTAATTCCCCGCCTAACATAATTTAAAGGAGAATAAGTAGTTTAGGATGCGAGCGACCATTCGCATTGAATATCGCAGGACAAATATATGACCCGGAAAAAAGCGGCATTAATCGGAAGATTTGATTTTACTTCAATCTTTGCTTTGATCGAACGGCTCAAGGAAGCTGCCGGTTTTTTTTCTCCGAACTTAAGTTTTAGTACGTATCTGACGACCTTCAAAGGGCAAAGCTATTACGGCATGGACTATGCGGAATTGGCTTCTGTCTTTGAGGAGCATGAAGGAGATGTGCGCTCACTTACCAGCAGTTGTAATATCGGTGAGGGGAAGAGTATGAGTGTCTCTGTCCGTTATCCCAAAAAAGGAAGCAAGGCCGAATCACAATTTGTCATCAGCAGCGATTCTACCTACATCAGTAAGCAAATTCAATCGATATTTCGAGGCGAGTATGTGGCATTGGATGAGGATGCTTTATGGGCTCGTGAATATGTGGGCGAATTAATTGGCAACCTCAAAAGCTATAAGGAAGCTAAAGCCAAAGAAGCTAGCAGATTGGCTGAAGAAGCGGCCCGCTTACTGGAAGAAGAAAAAAGAAAGGCTCAGGAGAGTAGAGCGAAAGTAGATAGGATACCAGGTTCGAGAACTGTGAGGTCTGACTCACTCTCTACCATAAGACCGGTAAGGGACCGTTTTTCCTTCGATGCCTCTTTCTCAGCAGACCTGATTATTGAAATGCTGAGTCGAATCTCTGAGCATCTGCTACATCGGGCTCCTTTTCATATAAAAGTTATTACCTCCAATGGCCAGCCTTTTTCCAATGTAGGCTTCAAAGGCCTTAAACTCTTTCTGGAGAAAAGACGGAAAAGTGTCCGAACCTTGATGATGGATGCGGCTACGGCTCAGGGTGAATGGGCAAATATTGTCATCAATTTTGAAAGCAGTAATGCTTGTAGTGCAGAAGTAGAGATTTTTGCCAAGCGTGGCAAAATGATTCAGGCCATGATTCGCGATTTTCTGGAGAGAACTGCTGAGGTAAATCTCAAAACCGCTTCTATGGTGCATGAGATGTTTTTATTCGAAGAGGATAAATTCTCTCTGGATCAAGTGAGCAAGCTTATTTCCAATATATCTAATAAGTACCTGAAAAAAGAAGCTGCTACGGCTTTCCTTTCTACCTCGGAAGGGGAAACCTATCCGGCACTCACCCTTCGTCAACTTCGAAGTGTCTACAATCAGAAAAAAGATGAAGTAAGCTTTCTGTTATACGGGATCAATCAGTCGGATACGGGCCAAACCTTTAGTTTGATGTTTCAGTTCGAGTCTCCGGTCCAGAAGGCTTATGGGAGCTTGAGTATGATGTGGGGAAATCACGAGACGCATCAGGTCGTTCGGGCTTTGGTATGGGAACAACTCGAGCTGAAAAATTATCGGAAGAACCCTCCTCAAAATGGAAAACCGAAAGTGGAAGTTCCTGTCGAAAAACCACTCAGTGTGCCTATTCCCCAGGAGAGAAAGAAGATAAGTTTTGATCCGATTTTTAAGCAAAGAGAATTTAGTTTTGAGCCTCTAACTGCTTTGGTCTTTATGCCATTGGAAGCCTACTGGTCCGAATCATTATGGCTTCATCTTAAAGATACCCTTAGAGAGCTGGGCTATTATTCACGCAAGGCAAATTCGATCTACTCTGAGGATTCTCTGGAAATAAACTGGAGAGAAATCAATGAATGTGAGTTGATCATAGCTGACCTTACTTATAAACATCCGGATGTGTTTTATAAGGTGGGAGTTGCTCACACCCTCGGAAAGAATGTAATTCTGATCACCCAGCATGCCCGAGACCTTCCCGGGGACTTCAAACGCTTCCCGTATATTGTTTATGATAACAATATTTATGGGCTACAAGATCTCCGAAATAATCTACTGAGTTTGGTAAGGGATATGCGTGCGGATTAGGGCTTAGAACCAAGAAATCCTTCAATCTCTTCATCAGATACATGTTCATCAGTCAGCTTATCCTGCTGATCTCTGTTGGCTTCTCGCATGCGGGCAATTATAAAGAGGACCGCATTTGCAGCAAAGAAGACCAAAATGAGTACAACGATGGTAATGACGAAAGGAGATGCCATTTAGATTCCGCTATGTGTTTTATAAGCCTGAAATGAAAGGTCATACCTTCCATCTACTAACGAATCTTTACGGAAAAAAGTGAAACAGGGATCAATCTTTTGGCGAAATTATAGGCTCTTTAAGAACTTTATAAGCAAATTCCTTACTTCTACGTACTTCGATAGCTCGATCGTATCGGGTGTATCATTGACATCATGATAATGAGGGGGCCCTCCCAAAGTGTAAATAAAAAAACCGGGAACTCCATTTAACAGAAAGAAATAATGATCGCTATTGGGAGCGTTTTTTCGGGAACGGACTTTTGGAACCGCCGATAATTCCTCATTTGCCTGTACCAGCTTTTCAAACTGCCTAGGAAAATCCTTCCCTCCCACGGCCATTATTCCATCTACTCCATTTCCCATCAGATCCAGATTGAGGATAAATTTCGTTTGAGTCAGGGGAACGAGCGTCTGTTGCTGGACATAAAAACCAGAACCTAATAAACCGGTTTCTTCTCCTCCAAAAGCTATGAAGAGCATGCTGTAATCCGGTTGGTTCTCCGCTTTCGAAAAATGATCGGCCATAGAAAGTAGCATGCTGGTTCCTGAGGCATTATCATTGGCCCCCCGAAAAATGGCTGTACCTACTTTCCCCAAATGATCATAATGAGCGCTAACAATGATTACTGTATCCCGGACTTTTTTGCCGGGAATGAGTCCGATCACATTTTGCGATTCTAGAGATTTGGGTCCCGTTTCTACTTTCAAGTCTGCTTTTTTCCACTTATCCTTTTTTAAATCTGCCTGAATATCAATCACAGGGACATTACCAAAATTGCGAGAAAAACCGGCAGTCAATTTTTCATGTAAAACAAGAATTGCCTGAGGTCCGAGCACGGATAAGGTTCCTATGCGCATCTGGATATTACTCATTTCTTTCACTGCTGCTTTCTTTTCGGAATCATTGGCAATCTCCTTAGGCAATCCATTTCTAATAAGAACTATTTTGCCTGAAGCCTTTGAGAAATTTTTCCCATCCAGTGCATAGCCGAGATCCAGTATTTTTCCTTTGGCCGAGCCGTATCCACTACTTTTACTAACAATAAACTCCTCCCCTATTTGATAGTCTTTCCCATCAATGTTGAGGCGGGCATTTGTAGAAAGATTGATTTCAATTGGAAATTTTTGGAGGTAGGTATCTTTGCCCGTCTTTCGGGATTCGAGTAAAGCCAGAAGCCCCATTTCCTCAAATCGATGACTGAGGTAATTGGCGGCTTTAATATGCCCCTCGTCAATATATCCTCGGCCTCCGAGAGAGTCAGAGCAGAGAATCGCAATTTCCGAACGAGCCTGATCCAGAATCTCTTCGGCAGATTGAGCGATAGATGAGAAGGGAAAAAAACAAAAAAGTATGGGGAGTATCCAGCTGTGTTTCATGGATACAAATTAGAAAAAAAGAAAGGGCTTAGAAAGCGAATCTGCTTCCTAAGCCCGAGATTGAAGGGGGGTAGCTATTTTAGTTTGAAGAGGAAGGGTAAAGTAATCTTGGTAGATACGGCTTTACCATCTTTTTCTCCTGGAGTAAAGGTGAGCGATGCAATATGCGGCTCTACACTTTCAGCCAACTCTTTGGGAGAACCTGGCAGGATCTCATGGGAGCTTACCTTGCCATATTTATCTACTGTTACTTTCACCATAACTTTCCCTTCTATTCCTGCCTTTGCGGCTTCCTTGGGATAACCGATGGCCTGATGTACCTCTACCAGATTGGTGCATTTGGGATATTTGTCAACCTTATGGTTTTTATCCTGAGCGGAGAGATTTGTCAGAGAAAATAGAGACAGGATGAAAAATGAAAGGAGAATATGCTTGAGTAAAGCGGAGTTTATAATTGAGTGGTTCATGTGATTTTAGTCTATTAAAACAAAGTTGAAAGGGACGGTAACTTTTACTGTGACTGCCTTACCGTCTTTGGCAGGAGTTTCGAAGGTGAGTTTGCTTAAATGTTCTTCTACTGCACGAGAAAGGATGTCGTGATCCGATTCGATGATTTCGTGAGCTACGTATTCACCAAACTTATTCACCTCGACCTTAACCAGAACTTTTCCTTCTATGCCGGCGTCCCGAGCAATTTTAGGATATCCAATGGTCTTTTTGATTTCATTGATGTTAAGTGGTTTTGGTTGTTGGTCTACCGTAGTCATCTCAATCATGACAGGCCCATTTTCAGAAGCGGGGACACTATCAAGAATGGCCAGGTATTTCTTTTCGGCATTCTCAGCGGAGATCACTTGTGCTTCTTCAATTTCAGAAGTACAGGCAATGACCAGCGCAAAAGCAAATGGTAGAAGCATCGCGTATTTGATCCTCGACTTTCGGGGATCCGGTTTTCGCATAAGCATCATAACTCGATTTTTGGTATGCATGTGAAAAAAGCTGTGTGTCAGCTGCAGCGGTTGACCCAAAGTTTGGGACAGGATCAATTTTATATAGCTATGCTGCTCACCTTGCTGTGAAGCAGCTCGATCGGCTTGGTATTCGTGAACCATACGAAGTTCACTTTGGATGAGGTAAAGCATGGGATTGAACCATGCGAGGACTTTCCATATCTCCATGAATAAGATGTCCAGGCTATGGCGTTTCTCTACATGACAAAGCTCATGTTGAATGATCTGAAGCTTTTCTTCCTCGCTCATCTTACTTCCTTTATCCCAGAAAATGTAGGGACCAAAAGAAGCAGGACTTATCTTCCCCTCACTGTAAATAAGGGTAGCTCCTTTTATGTATTCTTTCTCTTCTGAATACTTGATCTTATAGATCAATTTGCTCATTCGCAATATGAGAATCCCCATGCTGAGGAGACATATAATCATGTATAGGGCACTCAAAATCTCATTATAGTCATAGGCCCATAAACTTACGGCCTCCGAAGTTATTGTGATTGTTTCAAGACTTGTACTGATAAAGGGACTTACTTTGGCCGGCGAAAATACAGGCAGCTCTAGCTGAGGAAGGATCGCAGATATCGGTAAAATTGCCAGGAGATAAATGCGATTGAATGCCAGCTTATTTTCTTTTCTAAGAAAGATGAAATAATAAGCATATAAGGCTCCTGAGATAAGAGAGAATGAGAGTATGTAATTAAATAGATTCATGATCTCTGATTTCGACAAGTATGAGATTTTGTGTTTTGAGAGTGTGCCTTATCTCCTTTGCTTTTTCTTTTTATTGCTATCCTTATCGGTGAGTAGCTTGAAATTGAAGGGGATATTCACCCAAAATTTAACTGGCATACCCTCTTTCATTGCAGGAGTGAAAATCATTTTTTCAATGTGTTTTTCTACTGCCGCTACGAGAATAGGGTGTACTTCATTTACAACCTGGTATTTCTGGATTCTTCCATATTGATCTACCAATACGCGAAACACTACCTGCCCTTGTATATAGGCATCTATAGCCATGCGAGGATATCCAATTAGTTTCTTCACATCCTCCTCATTGATAGGGCGAGGCTCCTGATTGACTTTTATAAATTCGTCTATGCCAGGTTCTGCTTTAGGCACAATCACTTCCGGCCCATTCAAAAAGTATCTTTCAGCGGCCCTTTCACTTTTTTCATTTTGTATGTATTCTTCCACACCCGTGTCATCGAGAATACCCTCTTCATCAAGGAATGGAGGAGTTGTTTTTTCTACTTCTTCGGGATAGCTGATTTCTTCTTCCTCCGCTTCTGGCACAAGGGCATTTTCACTTTCTGTTATAGGTGCTATGCTGAGCTCAGCCGGAGACGGAGCTTGCGTACCAGAAATTACGGTAAATGCCTGAGGTTTATTGATATTGAAAGTACAGGCTAAGAAGATGACAAAACAAAAAGGGAGCAATAGCAGGTATTTCAGGCTGCTTAAGGGGGAGTTTGATTTACGCAGAATCATCATAATTCGATTTTTTGGTCTATGTTGAAAAAAACTATGTGAAAGCTGCAGCTTTTGACCCAGACTTTGGGACAGGAGCAATTGTATATAGCTATGCTGATCGCCTTGTTGCGAAGCAGCCCGATCTGCTTGATATTCGTGAATAATTTTTAGTTCCCGATCTATGAGGTAAACGAGGGGATGAAACCAGAAAACAATTTTCCATATTTCCATGAAGACTACATCCAGACTATGAAGTTGCCGGACATGGCAGACTTCATGTTGGAGTATGCTTGACTGTTCGTCGGACTCAAAATGAAGATCTTTATTCCAGAAAATGTAGGGCCCAAAAGAAGAGATGGATTGCTGCACATTTGAGCGAATCAGGATAAATCCTTCTTTTTTCTCTTTTTGTGGACTTTGGTGGATTAACTGGCTGATTTTATACAGTCGATGGAAGAATAGTAGGCTGAGTAAAGCTGCAATTCCCAGGTAGATAGCCAGGATGATTTCTTCGAATGGAAATACCCAGACCTCTTCTACCTTTCCGGCAGTAATATCAATGCTTTGTAAGGTCGTTTCCCATACAGGTGCAATTTCTTTCGCCTGATACATTTCCCACTCTATTCCCGGTAAAAAGAAGGCTAAGGGCAGGATAGCCAGGAGAAAAAATCGATTGAGCTGAAACTGTCTCTCTTTTCTGAGGAAAAGAAGATAGTAGCCAAATAAAAGGCCAGCAATCGTTGTGAATGCAAGTAGGAAACTAAGCGTACTCATTGATCTTTTTCTTCATTGAGTTTATTCAATATTTCGTCGAGGTCTTGGAGGTCTATTTCTCCTTCTTTATGGAAGAAGCTCAAGAGGCGGTTGAAGGAACCGTCAAAGTACTTGCCTAAAAATTGCTGAAAATAAGCCTTGGCATAGCTGTCTTTTTCAACCAAAGGATAGTACTGATGGGATTTGCCAAAGGTATGATGCGAGATAAAGCCTTTGTCTCCCAAAATCTTGATAATGGTCGAAACGGTACTTTGTTTAGGCTTAGGTTCTGGAAGGGCCTGCATAATCTCTTTCAGGAATGCCTTTTCCAGCTTCCAGATTATCTGCATCAATTGTTCCTCTGCACGTGTGAGTTTTTGCATTTGATCTAAAGATTTAGATCAAATGTATATCTAAAAACTTAGATTAACAACTAATTTTTTAGATGAAGGGCTGAATTTATGTGCTAAGGGTCTGTTGGTCAATAGTTTAGATGTGTATAAAAAATTATTATAAACATGCGAAACTGCTGTCATTGCGAGGACTACCGAAGCAATCTCCTTGATGTAGATAGTCTTTTTTGGAGTCAAGTGGATAGCTTCGCCCATATCATGGGCTCGCAATGAAAGAGAGGAGGAAGTTTTTATTTATCGGGTTTTCTTCCGCAAGACCTGGCCAGCATGGTCGGTTGCAATGAGCTCTCCTACTGCTCCTCTACTAAGTTCCGCAGCATTGGCTTCATCTGTATCGATATGCATTTCCAGTGCATACTTGGGTGAGACGCGTATGAGGACATTTCCGAAAGTCAGGCTACGCTCTTCATTTTCGATCCGGATTTCTACGATATCCTTGTCCTCTACTCCAAAGTTTTCCGCGTCAGCGGGGGTCATGTGGATATGTCTCCAGGCACAGATCACGCCTTCTTTGAGGCTTAATTCGCCCTTCGGTCCTACCAGTTTTATGCCGGGAGTATTTTCTACATGCCCGGATGCACGTACGGGAGCATCTATTCCCAGAAAAAATTCATCTGTACGAGAAATCTCTACCTGATTTTTCGAACGTACCGGTCCAAGGATGCGCACTCTTTCAATGGTATTCTTGGGGCCGACCAAACTCAGTCGTTCATTGGCTGCGAATTGCCCGGGTTGAGAGAGGGGTTTGTACTCGCTGAGTTCATAGCCTTTTCCAAAAAGAATATCGATACTCTCTTGTGTAAGGTGAACATGGCGGGCAGAAATAGCCACAGGTATCCTAAGGGGAGTTTCTTTTACAATATGTTTCTTTTGAATAATCTGCTCAGCCTTGCGCGCCATTTCATATTGCTCATCCGTGGGAATGACCAGCAATTTGCAGCGGCTATGTCCCATGGAAATATCCGCGATAGCATGTTTGTCGTCTAAATCGGCATCTCGATTGGCATCTTCATTCAGGATAGCTCCCAGAAATTCTAATCTTTGACAAGCTCTTTCTCTGATGGTCGCACTATTCTCCCCTATTCCACCAGTGAATATAATGGCATCTACTCCTCCCATCACCGCTGCATATGCTCCGATATACTTTCTAAGTCTATGGCTGAAAATCTGAATGGCTTTCCTTGCTGCTTCATTTCCTCCGGCAGCCATATTCTCGATATCCTGCATATCATTGGTGCCGGATATTCCTTTCAGACCACTTTCTTTATTGAGAGCCTCATCCAGTTGGGAAGAATCCCAATTCTCTTCTTTCATCAAATGAATGAGAATCCCGGGATCTACATCTCCGCTTCGAGTACCCATGACCAGACCTTCCAAAGGCGTCATACCCATAGAAGTTTCAATTGAACGACCAAACTCGACTGCTGCCAGAGAAGCCCCATTGCCCAAATGACAAGTAATCAGTCTGAGTTGGCGAATATCCTGTTGGAGAAATTCTGATGCCTTGCGACTGACATAGCTGTGGCTGCTTCCATGAAAACCATATCTTCGAATGCCATGCTTATCAGATAATTCGGAAGATAGCGCATAGGATTGTGCGCGTTTAGGAAGGGTACTATGAAAGGCGGTATCAAATACAGCGACATGAGGAAGCTCAGCCCAATGTTTTTTCGCTTGCCTGATACCCAATAAGTTGATGGGATTGTGTAGGGGAGCTAAAGAGGAAAGTTCTTCGATAGCCTGCTCTACCTTTTCGTCTATTTCTACTGGCCCACTGAAATCGGCACCTCCATGAACGACACGATGAACGATGCCGGAGAGTTTGTGTTCTGTCAAAGCTGATTTGATTCGTGGAATGGCAAAATCCAGACAGGCCTGATGACCGCTATCCGGGCAATCAGTTTTTTCCCCATTTAAGCTAAAAGCTGGTTTTTCCTGATTGATATCGCTCAGTCGAGCCACAAGTAGTCTCTCGGTAGTCTCGGTTTGAATTACTTCAATCTTTACCGAGGAACTACCGCAATTAATCAGCAGTACATTCATGATCTATGCAATTAAAAGAGGCTTCCTCTTTATATTTTCTCAAACAATCGCAAAAAGCGAATATCGTTTTGGGAGTACAGTCTCAAGTCCGGTACCCGGTAGAGAATCTGTGCGATACGTTCCACGCCCATCCCAAATGCGTAACCGGAGTATTTGCTGGAATCGATATTACAGTTTTCCAGTACATTGGGGTCTACCATGCCACAACCCATGATTTCCAACCAGCCGGAGTGCTTACAGACGTTACATCCTTTTCCATAGCAAACTCCACAGGTTACATCCATTTCCGCACTGATTTCAGTAAATGGGAAATAAGAGGGCCTGAGTTTGATTTCTACTCCTTCTCCAAACATTTCTCTGGCAAAATAAAGCAGGGCCTGCTTCATATCAGCGAAGCTGATGTTTTCGTCTACCACCAATCCTTCTACCTGATGGAAGAAGCAATGCGCACGTGCAGAAATAGCTTCATTTCTATATACCCTTCCTGGAGATAGTACCCGAATGGGCGGCTGAGAATCTTCCATCACGCGCACCTGCACAGATGAAGTATGGGTACGCAGCACATATTCCGGATCGCGATTTACGAAGAAGGTATCCTGCATATCTCTAGCAGGGTGATTGTCGGGAAAATTGAGGGCAGAGAAATTGTGCCAGTCGTCTTCAATTTCTGGTCCTTCGGCTACGGTAAAGCCGATCTTTTCAAAAATACTTACGATGCGATTGAGCACTATAGAAAGCGGATGCCTCCCACCCGTAACAAAAGGATCTCCGGGAAGGGTGAGGTCATGCGGCTTATTTGCAGATTGGTTTTGAGACTTGAGCCCTTTTTGGAATTCTTCCAAACGTGCCTGTGCATGATTTTTGAGCTCGTTCAAAGGTTTCCCTAATTCCCGTTTTTGCTCAGGGGGAAGGCTTCGAAACTCATTGAACATCTGATTGATGATGCCTTTTTTTACGGTGTACTTATGGCGGTACTCCTCAAGGTCCTCAGCTTTCTCTACGACAAAGGAATTGACCTCTGCCAGTATCTGTTGAATTTTATCCTGCATCTTAATTTTCTAACCCGCGCAAGTTACAGAAAGGTGTTTTAGCGTTCAAGAGAAAATATGGGTTAGGGTGTGTGAGTATTAGTGTGTTAGCGTGAGTTATTTAATCAACCCTGACACTCAAACACCCTAACACCCCAAAAGGTCTCCCCTAATGCGTGATCTTACAGCGTGGCAGTCTTTTCTGCACCAATTCGATCTCATACCAGGTGAGATTGTTGAGCGAAAGATCCAAAGATCTCAATTTGCTCAAGCCTCCGATCCATGCGGGAACTTCTACCAGACGATTTTTGCTTAAATATATGGTCGTGAGATTTTCCATGTTCTTGATCTCCTCAGGCAGGTGATTGATTTTGTTTCTACTAAGGATCAGGACTTCCAGATTTTGTAAACGGCTGATATCGCCGGGAATCGTTTTGAGCTTATTATTGCTGAGGTTGAGTACTTGCAGATTGGAGAAACGATCGAGGCCTGGAGGCAATTCTTTGTATTTCTGTCCACTCAGGGAAAGTTTGTAAACCTTTTCTGGCTCACGTACAGCATCATTGATACTATAGTACCACTTACTGTTCTTGAGCTGGTAGGCATCCAGCATAGGGCCGGGGGTAAATCCGCGGGATAACATTTCGGGATTTACACGAGAGCTATCATTAGCTGTTGTATCAATATTTGTGCTAGTGGTATCGACTTGAGCGAAAAGTCCCTGGGTAAAAAAACAGAGGAACAGGCTAATCAGGAATATGCGCATAGTAAGAGTACGATTATAGAATGCTTTACTTATAGAACGGAAAAATACGTAATCTCATACTATTAGACCAAAAAATCCGGAAAGGGTCAAGGTAAATAAAAAGACACTTTTTGATAAAACTCCCTGTTTTCTGGCCTCAGGAGCTCATCCTACCCAGGTCGCAAGCATGCTAATCTCTTATTTGTTTCTTTGCCCAATTTGTAATTAGATCCAGATATCCTTCTACATACAAGCCTTCGAAAGGGCCATCACGCAAGCTCCACTTGTAGAGGTAATGACTGGCATCTGGATAGAGTTTTATTTCGATTTCTTTATTTTCCGCTACACGAAATTCCTCTAAAAATGAGATAATTTCCTGACTGGGCATGTTGCGATCTTTCCCTCCCATAACATAAAGGAAAGGCGTATTGCTTGCCCGTAAATAGGGCAAAGGATCATAGGAATAATTGGAGCCTCGTGCAGCGATAAGCTTGGGATCGTATGGGGAAAGTTTATCAGCGACAAACCACTTACTGAATTTGGGACTATTATGGAGTTTTGATAAATGGCCATTCACAGAATCTCTTAGGGAAGTCCGATCCTGGGATAAATCTTTTGCAGCTTCTATATAATACTGCCAGATTTCTCTGTGCATAGGTAAAAGATCCTCTTCGATTTCTTTTTCTGTGAACCCTTCTGCTTTTGCATCCATCCTGATTTCATGAGAGAGGGTTCGGGGCACGTTGAAAGGAGAGCTTACTCGATTTACGATAAATCGAATGTTTGAGTCTCTGGCTGCTAGCTCTGGACTGAACCAGCCAGATTCACTGATAGCCATAATCCCAATATTTTTATGATCGATGTCTGGTCTGCTTCGGAGAAAATCGAGAGCTGCCATGGCATCCTTCATCAGGTCTTTGTAGGTGAAATAGCGGTAGTCGATTTCGTTTTTCCCAGAACCTCTCTTGGTATATGCAAGGCTGGCAAAACCTTTTTCAACAAAGGCATTGGCATGAAGTCTATTGAAAAGCTTGTCATACTCCTGATGGCTCGCTCCCGAACCATGCAAAATGATAACTGCTGGATGAGGCCCTTGATTATGGGGTTTACTTAAGACGCCTTCCAGGCGGATATCACTTTCAAATGTCACATATTCGACTTGCCCTTTATAGCGAGCCAGCAAGGCATAAGCCAGAAATAAGAGCAGGAGAATCGAAAAGGGAAGCAGGATTTTTTTAGATAAGAAAATTTTCTGAAGGCGATTCATAGGGTGATTTTTTTTATGAAACTCTGCTCAAGAAAAAGCAAAGCATCATGCTTATCGACCTTCTGTATAAGTTAGGACCTATTGGTGAGGGATTTTTTGTAGGCGGAAGGAGTACTTCCTGTGATTTCTTTAAAAATACGATTAAAAGCAGATTTACTATTAAATCCGCTTTCCAGAGCAATTCCTAATAGTGTCTTTTCCTGAGAAAGAATGTTCCTTTTTACTTCCTCTACTCTGTATTCATTGATCAGTTGATAGAAGTTCTTACCAAGGAGCTCATTGATTACCTGGGAAAGTTGGTTGCTGTTGATCTCTAGCTTATGGGCAAGCTCTGCCAAACTTAGGTTAGGATTTAAGTACTGCTTTTCGTCTCTGAGCTTTTTTTGAAGTTTTCGGAGGATGCGTTCTTTTTCATCCTGGTTGAGGGTAGAATGTTCATATTTATTTCTACTTGTCTTTGCTTCGGGTAAAAGGGTTTTGGGAAAAAGAATGATAGCGAAGGCAAAAATGAAAAAGGAAGTGCTGATGACCAAGGCTCCGATTTTATCAGATTCAATTTGTATATCCGGGCTTATGTATTCCGCAACAACAATGGCGTAAATACTAAGTATACCCAGCATTTGGAGGCCTAGCAAGCTTATCATCAGACGGCTATTGAACCATTGATCTCTCAGCCGTTTTTGAGATAATTTTTTCCTCAGAAAAAGGATGCTGATCAGAATATAGATGAGGGTATGCAGGCCTTTAAACCAGGAGAATAAAGCTAAATCCAGGGGAATGGATTTTTGATTCAGGCTTTGAACGTATGCAAGTTTATACTCATCGGTTGAAATATAAAAGGGGAGGAAATACAGGAAAAACAAGAAGAAAGGCAGGAAATGGAGGGAATGCCGTATTTCAAGCCGAAAATCAGCTTTTAGCACAGAAAGTACATAGAACCAGATAATTGGGCCTATGAGTAAAGGAATGGTTTCTCCATTTCTGAAGGTAAAGAGAACCTCATCGATGGGGAATTGGGTTTTGAGCCATTCGGAAAAGACAAGGGATATGACACAGAGAAGAAATACTAACAGGAGATAAACGGATAGTTTCCTTTTACCCTTTAGCAATAGTAAAGCACAAATGAGAAATATCCCTTGTGATAATCCTATACTAAAAATTACGAACCAGATATCTTTCATACTTACCTATCTCAGGATGGTAAATGTTGAATGAAGGGATAAAACAGGTTCTCTAAGTTAAAAATCGATTGTTTCAGGATCAATTATCCTCCTTAGCTTTCTTATAAGCAGGATTTATTTTGAGTTTTCGCTCAAGTAGATGGAGTTCTTCTTCCCATTTTCTCATGTCCTGGTACTTTTTCTCCTTTTGAGTGATCTCATTCATTTTTGCCTGAATGACTTTTTCTTTTTGGCGAAGTGTCAGGTCCTTTTCCTCCAATTGCTGCTGAAGCATAATGAGTTTTCTTTCTCTATCATCCGTCAACTGACTTCTACTCGCCTCGACTTTTTGTACTCGGGCAATGCTGGCTTTCTCTTCTTCCAGAGAACTTACCTCAGTCACAAGGGAATCTATTTCCAGATTCAAGCGGGCCAACTGAGTTTGATTGGAATTCTGCATATAGAGGATGCGCTGCTCCATGCGGTAGATTCTTTCCTGATAGGCAAGCAAAGAATCTCTTTGTGGGCCATTGAAGCCCTTTCCATTTGCAACCAGATAGCTGAGACTATCATTGGCAGATTCAAGGCGGCTGACATCGCTTTTCAGGCGAGTCATTTCTTGTTGATATTGATCTCTTTTTGAAATATTTTGTCCCAAATATTTGTTGTTGGCGTGAAGCTGAGCCAGAAGAGCCCGGTTTACTTCATCCATTTCTTTGATGCGTTTCTTTTTGTCTGCCAGCTCCAGGGCCATTTTATCCATGCGCTCCCCATCCTCAGAATCGTAGAATCTTTTGCGTCTTTTGAAGCGATTCATTTTAGTTTGTATACGCTTACTTTCCTGCATGCTGCTTTTGAGGCGCTTTTCCAGAATGGCTTCTCGCTCACCAGCCAGACTCAGGGTAGCTTCCAGCTCATCTTTAAGCTTGGCATTGTTGTATTCCAATTCATTCACCCGCAAATAAAGGGCATCATATTCTTCATCAATTGCAGGAGAATTGGCTGCCAGACTACTTTTGCTAAGTTCTAGTTGTTTCTCCTGATCCTTTAAGGCCTGTTCCGATAGTTTCAATTCCTCTTCCAGATTTCCGATTCTACTCAGGGAATTTTGCAGAGCAAATTCCAGAGAGTCTCTTTGCTTTTCTATTAGAGGGTCGAGGGCTATGGGATTGACGGCTTTCGACTGATTGGCCTTGGTTTTTTGTTCCAAAGCATCTTGCTCAGCCAGGAGGGCAACCATTTGCTTATTATTCTGCTCAAGAGAGGCCGTCAACTTTTCATTGCTTTCCTCCAGATTTGCTATTTCTTGTTCGTACTTCTTTTTCTGTATTTGCAGGTCATTTTCTCTACGGAGACTAGAGTTAGACTGGAACTCATCTATTCGACTTTGTAGTGAGGCTATTTCTGCTTTGCTGGAAGAAAGTTCGGATTGCAATTCCTTTACATTGCTTTCATCTGTAGTTTTCTCTGCTATGAGGCTTTGTGAAGTCTTGAGTTCTACTTTTAGCTCAGCAATTTCTTCCTTATAGTTATTGGAACGCTCAGCTAGTTGTGCCTGACTTTTTTCTAATTCCCCTTCCAGGGTTTTGATTCTCTCCTGACTACTTCCACTATTATTGGCCAGACGATTTTCAGCTTTTTCGAGTTTGGCCTCTAAGTCAGCGATCTTTTGCTCCTTTTGGTTTGAGTTATCTGCCAGCTTAGCCTGGCTTTCCTGCAGTTCTGCTTCCAGTTTGCTGATTTTCTGCTGTTTGGATCTTGAATTATCGGTCAATTTTGCCTGTGCTTCTTCCAATTCAATTTCCAGCGCAGTAATTTGTTGTTTGTATTGTCCCTCTATGGCAATCAGTTCGTCGGTATCTTGATCTTTACTCTCCAATACGCGGGTCAGATTGCTTTCCAGTTCGTCTTTTTCTTTTTCTAGTTGTGTATACTTTCGGGAAAGCCTGGATGATTCTTCTTCAAGGGAGGCAATTTGATTTTTGTATGTTTCCTCTTTTTGACTAAAGGCTTTTTCTGTCGTATTCTCTTTCTCAGAAAGGCTTTTCAGCTTGGATTCATTCTGTGTGAGGAGTTTACCTTTTTCTTTTTTCAGTTGAGAATTATTCGCTGCCAATGTCTGCTTCTCTTTGAGCAGATTCATATTGGAAGAATTCAATTCGCCCAAAGACTCATTGAGTTCCGCAATCCTCTGGTCTTTTGTCAATAGGTCTTCCTTGAGTTTCGCTATATCTTCCTCTAGTAAAGCAGTATTGTTCAGGCCTAGATTCCCATTTTCATCTTTGAGTTCCTGTTGCTTTTCAAAAAGGGCGATTTGTTTGCGCTGACGAATGGTGGTTTCCAGCAATTTATCCTCTTCAATTCGGGAAAGTTTCTTTTCGATCATCATTTGACGAACCCTTGTTCGCAAATCCCCATTTTCTTTTTTGAGGCTTGAAAGGCTCTTGTCATCCGGAGCAGCCATTTGCTCACTAAAGATGCTTTTTGCTACACTATCTCTTCTTCCCAATTCTTTTTTCACTTTTTCATTGGCCAACTGCAAAGATTGATTTGCCATCAGGAGCGAATCGACCCATTGCTGCCTTTCACCGGGACTGGGGGCAGAAGCTGTCAACTGCCCATTATCTTTTTCATTGGGTTCTTCCGCTGGCCAATAGGGAAAGTCGATTTGGATGCCTTGCTGAACAGAATTGTTGGCGAGGTAATCCATATGGCTAATGCTCCAGCTCCTCCAGATATTGGATACAGGATTGAGTTTCTTTGCCTGATAGAATTTTTTTGCCAACACAGGATTCTCAGAAAGCCAGATCAGGTTTGAACTTAAAGACTCTACTATGGCTTTTTCTTTTGAGAGCCAGGCCTTGTCCGCAATGATCTGTTTCATGAGATCTGGATGCTCTCGGGTCCAGAGTAGGTTGTTCATCAAGCGCTCGGTAAGTTCCGGATGACGCTTGAGATATTTATAGGCAGCATCCTCAAAATAAGGAAAGCTTTCCGATAGGATTTTCAATTCTTTACCGTCGATCTCCTGGCGATGGACCAGAGCTTGCCCAAAGCGATATCTGAATTCAGGATAATCCAGGTATCCATCTTTGTTCTTGTCTGTACGCTCGAAATATTCGGGATTTTGGTAATAGGCAAAATTCTCCCTCAGTTGCAGAATTTCAGATTCACTGAGATATTTGTCCTCATTAAGGTCTGCAAGGAGAAACACTTCTTCGATATACCAGTTTGACAGTTTATCCTGGCTAAAGGATGACTGGGGGAAGAGGCCTAAGGTACAAAGCAGAGCAAGCAAAGTGGTATGAACTAGAGGTTTCATACGAATAACTTAAGGACATCGGCCCCAATTCCGACATCAGGTGTTTGATTTGAAAAGACTTGACCTATAACAGATTGGGATAAATGTACATCTTGAATGTCACAATTAAAAACCTATCTGTGTCATGTGTTTAGATTAGCTTCATGCTCATATGAATAAACGTATTGCCATCCCGATTCTTGCATTGATTTTATTAATAATTGATTTCTATGCTTTCGAAGCTATTCGGGTATTGCTGGCTCCATTATCAGTTTCTATCCAATCCGCGGCCACCTATGGATACTGGGGATTAAGTGTAATAACAGTGATTGGGCTGTTTTTCTATCATTTTATTGATCCACAGCTGTTGGGGAAAAGGGCGAGAACCATCATTATGGTTTTTATTTTTTCCATTTATGTCGCCAAAACCTTTTTGATCCTGAGTCTGATACTGGACGATGTTCGGAGGCTTTTTCTTTGGATATGGGCGGAAATCACGGATTCACCATTTGTAGCTCAAAGATCCTTTTGGTTGATCCTTTTTGGTGGAGTTCTGGCATTATTTACCCTCATTGCTATCAGTTGGGGCATCCTGGTCGGCGCTCATGATTATGCCGTGCGAAAATCGACTGTTTACCTTCCTGATTTACCCAAAGCATTTGACGGCTTTAAGGTATTGCAAATATCGGATGTGCACTCGGGTACTTTTTGGAACAAAAATGCCGTTGCGAAGGGGATTGATCTGATCAAAGAACAGCAGGCGGATACCATATTTTTTACAGGTGATCTGGTAAACAATGTAGCGGATGAAATGGATGAGTATAAAGATCTCTTTGGTCAGTTAGAAGCGGAGTTCGGGGTGTACTCCATTTTCGGCAATCATGATTATGGAGATTATGTGTATTGGCCGAACAAAGAAGCCAAGGAGGCTAATCTTAGGAAATTGGCTCAGATACAAAGGGAAATGGGCTGGGACCTTTTGATCAATGAACACAGAATATTAGAAAAAGAAGGAGAGAAGATAGCAGTACTCGGGATAGAGAATTGGGGGGCGAAAGCAAGATTTCCCAAATATGGGGATTTGGCCAAAGCTCATATAGGGACAGAAAATATCCCTGTGAAACTGCTTTTGTCTCATGATCCCAGCCACTGGTTAGAACAAGTAATTCCGGAGTATCCCGATATTGATCTTACCTTCTCCGGGCATACGCATGGTATGCAGTTTGGGATAGATACCAAGCGATTTAAATGGAGTCCGGTAAAGTATGTCTATCGACAATGGGCGGATTTGTATAAACAAGGAGAGCAATATCTCTATGTAAATCGGGGCTTTGGCTACCTGGGCTTCCCCGGTCGGGTGGGCATTCGTCCGGAGATAACGGTGATTACCTTAAAAAGCGGAAGTGCATGATTTTGAACTAATTGGCAATTTTTGCTTATTCGATGCCCTGTTTTTATTTTTATAAGCACAAGCACGAATCGGAAAACATATATGATTAAGTTAATTTTAATTGCATTCGCTGTCGGAGCTCTTTTTGAAGGAGGACGTTACCTCTTTGATGAAGTTTTATCCGAGACGAAAAGATGCCAACGCTGTAATGGAAAAGGTTGGTGGCAAAACACCCGCAATCGAGACAAATGCGAGTGGTGCAATGGTACAGGCCGTTTACCCAAAGACCATCCGCTCTAAGAATCAATCAAACGTATGAATACTCATGTTCTGCTGAAAGCTGCCCACAGACTCATGGAATTGGGAGATTTTGAGCAGGCTGAGACTGCTTATACTCAATTGATCCTGGCAGGGCTCGACAAGGTAGAGGTTTTCAATAATCGAGGTTCCGCAAGATTTGCCTTAGGAAAGTATGAACGAGCCATCCGCGATTATTCCAAAGCCATCCAACTGGACCCTCGTATCGACTATCCGCATTTCAATCGAGCCAATTGCAAATTTGAAATGGGGGATTTGGATGGAGCCATTCGGGATTATGAACGAGCGCTTCAATTTAATCCCGGTCATTCCAGGAGTCATTTAAATCGTGCCTTTAGCTATCAGAAAAAGGACGAACATGTAAAGGCCTTAGCAGACTTTCAGTTGTACAAAGAGCAGTCAGGCAGCTTTTCTGCCGAAGTTCTTGAATTGCGAAGCGAAAGTTTTTTTGCCCTGGGGAGAGAAGAAGAAGGAATGAAAGACTTGTACAGAGCTTTGGATTTGAAGGACTCCGGCAAATCTTTGTATCTAAGACTTTTAGATCTACATCTTGAAAAAGGAGAGTTTAAGGAAGCCCTGACTTTGAGTAAAAGAGCTCTGAAAGCCTATCCCGAAGGGCAAGAACTCAAACTCAAGCGGGCCGAATGTTTTGTACGGGCGGATGCACCTGCATTAGCCTGGACAGATTTGGACGCTTTGGATGATGAGAAAGAAGAAGGGAATGCTGCTTATTTCTTTTTGAAAGGAAAGATTCTGGATTCCCTCAATCGTTTCTCGGAAGCGATCGAACTATTGAGAAAAAGTATTTATCTCAATCCGGAAGACATTGAAAGTTGGCTGGTATTAGCAGGCGTTTACTTTAAGTCAAAAGATTTCCTCAAATGCATCGATGCTACAGAAAGGGTAAAAGAACTGAATAGAGATTTTCCGGAGACCTATCTATTAGCAGCCAAAGCAAATTATGAGCTCGGTAAATTCTATGCAGCCAATGCCCAGCTGGAATTATATGAAGCCCGTGGGGGAGATATTCCGGAGGCTTATCTCCTCAAAGGTTTTGCCCTGATCGAAAGGCAAATGTTTGAAGAAGCCATTCGTGCTTTTGACAAAGCTATTCGACTGAATCCTCAAAACCCAGATGCCTATCTGGGACGAGGGAATGCATCCCTGGCCAATTCGCAATATGAGAATGCCCTGAAATCCTATGATCAGGCATTGGAAATTGCCCCTGATTTTCGTGCGGTTCACTTCAATCGGGGAGTTGCCCTGAAGAATTTGGGCAAGCCACAATCTGCGATACAAGCCTGGGAGCGGGCAGCTGATTTGCATCATCCCAAAGCAGAGGCTTATCTTCGCAGATATCGCAAAAAGCCCGATGCCTGAATCTAAGCTATCGAAACTACTACAAGACTATCCAGTCATCACAAAACGAGTGGTGAATTGGCGAGATGTCGATCCGGCTTTACACGTAAGCAATACCAAATACCTCGAATGGGCGGAAATGGGGCGGATGGATTATCTCGGCACTTTTTATAAGCGATTTGGGCAAAGCTCTCAAAAAGGCATCGGCCCTGTCATTGCATCCATAAAGATTCAATATTTACATCCCTTAGGTTTTCCGGATGAGGTTCTGGTTGGAACCCGTATGTTTGAGATGGGGGTTTACAAATATGTTCTGGAAGCAAATATTATCAGCCAGAAGCATAGGAAATGTGTAGCGAAGGCAAAAGCAAAAATGGTCCTTTTTGATTTTATCAAGGGAGAAAAAGTCAAACTCCCTGAGGGCTTTCAGACGGAAATACAAAAATTCGAAGCTGAAATAAATCTCAGCCCGGAATCCTAACTGCAAAACGTAAGATGAAAGTAACTAGAGAAAAGAATCAGGTTAAGGCACATGAAATAGATTTTAAAAGTCGCATGAGCGTTCCTGCCCTGATCAACAATATGCAGGAGGCTGCCTGGAACAGTGCGGAATCTTTGGGTGCGTCTGTGGCTCGCTTGCAGGAGGATGGGATTAGCTGGGTGCTGACGAGGTTGAAGCTGGAAATCGAACGTCTTCCCAGGCATAGAGAATATTATTATGTAGAATCCTGGCCTTCTGGCGGAGAGCGTTCTTTTGTTTATCGGGATTATCGGGTCTATGATGAAAATGATGTCTGTATAGCAAAGGCTACCAGTACCTGGTTGGTCTTTGATCTTGAGACACGAAGGATGATCCGCATTCCGGATTGGTTGCAATCTCTTACGGGCCTTCCCCGTGGTCAAAATGCTATGGAAATTGCTTCTGGAAAAATTCCTCCTGTCAAATCATCGGAAGAAGCTGAGAGTTTTCCTTTGCGCTGGCATGACATTGATACCAATCAACATTTAAGCAATACCTATTATTTCCAAATCGCCATCGAAGGTTTGCCTTTCAAAGTCCTGAGCGAGCAAAATTTAAAGAGCATAGATCTCAATTTTAGATCTGAATCTACCTGGGGCGACAAACTTTTGTCAGCTGTAGAAGATTTAGGCGACGGAAATTGGTTGCACACCGTTTATAAAGAATCTGACCAAAAAGTTTTGGCACTTGCAAAGACTTCATGGACAGAAAATTGAGCTCTTACAAATAAAAAAACGCTAAAATGAGAATAAATAGCTCTAAGGTGCGTTTTTTGCTATAGAATTTCTGTTTATTGTAAGTTGTAAGATATTACAGGGTATATTTACATGCTAGCAGCTATAATAGGCAAATCATATTTGGGGTATGATTAGAACTTTTACGCTTTTTCTATTTCTGATTACTTGTTTTAATTTTTCAAGATCTCAGGATCTACTCTTTCTTACTGGGCCTGACTCGGTAAACATGTTAAGCTCAGATCGTCAATTGCTCGATACTTTGGAAAGTATGGGGCTAAACGTGATGGTGCGAGGAGTAGATGCAAATCCGATTCAGCCAGAAGAAGCTGATGGAAAGACTTTTGCTTTCATTTCACCTTCCGTTACGGCGAGTCTTATCGGGATTGCATTCAGAGATGTGAAAATCCCTATAATTGTTAGCGAAGCTTTTCTTTTCGACGATATGAAGATGACCGGCCCTACTGCGGGGATAGACTACGGAATCCGTTCCGGTCGTGATCAAATTGATATCCTAGAGCCAGATCATCCTATTGCGGGTGTTTATAATAATACTATAACGGTTACTTCCTCACTGACCAGCTTTATGTGGGGAAACCCATCTGCAGATGCGCTGAAAGTTGCAGAGATCAGTAATTCAGGAAGTAACAATCAGGTAGCCATTTTTGTCTATGACTATAAGGATGAAATGGTAAACTACCGCGCACCTGCTATGCGGATCGGATACTATTTGAGAGAGAATGCAACTACCTTAAGTTCTGATATCGGATGGGATGTATTCAGAAATACAATCAATTTTGTACTCAGCGAATATTGTATTTCGAGTGCAGATAGTCTATCACTCGCCTCTGATACCTTGAACATCATCAATGGGGAGGCCAATCTTGCAATCACCATAGAAGATACGGCTTATGTTGCAGCCGGATATAGCAAAAAATATTTTCTGACCTCTGAGCCTAGTGGTATCATACTCGAAACTTCAGATAGCCTGAACTTTGAGGTCAATTCAGGAGGAGACTATGGGATCTATTCCATGGTATATCTCGGTATGCCCGGAACCTATGATTATTTTGATGATTCCTTTATCATTATTGGCCAAACGAGTATAGCTGAGATTGAGGATGCTATTCAGATGCAGGGAGTTTGTGCGGATATAGATACCAGTGGGATTCAATTTTTTGTTCAGGATTGTGGGGCCAATGCAGGTGCCTTGGATATTCCCAGTGCTTCTTCTTTGAATGGAGGGCAGGCAACTTTGACCACTACTCATACAATTCCTCCTTCAGTTCCTCCCGGTTATGATGTGAAATATCTCTTGAGTCGGGGAAGTAGTGCACTTTATGTTGACATTTCTAATACGCCTGAATTTACGGTTACCGAAGCAGCTGAATACGGCATTCATACCCTTGTATATGACTCAGTTCCTGGTGGAGTAAATTTCCTCGACCTTAGTTTCTATCAGATAGGGACAGCCAAGATCGGAGATATAGCCGCTCAAATCACTGCAGAAAGACTTTGTGCTGATTTGGACTTTGCCGGAGCCATTGTCGATATCGATTCCTGTAAAGCAGATGCAGGCGTATTGGCTATGGCATTGGAAACGGACTCTTTGAGAACAGGACCGATAGATATTCAGGCAAATATACTCGCTTCCCCTACGGTTCCTTCCGGATTTAATTTCAGATACATCCTTACTTCCGGAGATAGTATGATTGTAGAAGCAATCGGAAATACGCCGATCTTTACGGTGAATTCCTCTGCCAGATACAGAATCCATTCTCTGGTATATAATCCAGATCCTAATAGTCCCGACTTTGTGGACCTTAGCAATATTAACTTGGGACAAGACTCTCTGAATAAGATTACTGATCAGCTTGATACCGCAAGTATCTGCGCGGATATCAGTAGCCCAGTAAGCCCTACCAATGTTGTTTCAGCAGTATTCTTTATCAAGTTTGACCTTTCTGAAAAGCCGGGTCCACGAAATGTATTGCTCTGGATTCTATCTGAAGCGGTGAGGGATGGAGTTTATTCTGTAGAAAGAAGTATAGATGGTATTCTGTACAATGTGATCTATACACGGAAAGAATTGACCTCTGCACGAAATCCGGTGACCTATGTATATGTGGACGTGGAACCTCGACCTGGGAAAAATTATTACAGAATCAAATTCACCAATATCAATAATACCTTCTTTTACTCACGGGTAATCCTGGTAGAGAACGAAGTAACAATTACTCCTGAATTCAGGATCTTCCCTAACCCAACTTTTGGAGAGGTGAACTTTGAACCTCAATTCCTGAATCCCGGAAAGTTTGAAGTGAGTATTCTCGATTCTCGAGGAGCAAGTGTTTACAAGGCGGTCATGGACTTTACTGAAGAGCCCATCAAAACGCTGGATATAAGCTATCTTCCGAGAGGTTTGTATCATGTGAATTTCCTGGATGTGTCAAGTGGAGAAAGAAGTTCCTATAATCTCTTCCGACAGCAAGAACGCTAGTTTTCTAAAAAATATAACATGCCTGCCAGTTGTTCAGAAAAAGTACAACTGGCAGTTTTTTTTATGTCTTTCTACGAAATCCCGATTTTTTATCCTCGATTTGCGATCTATTCTGCTGAACCGTAATAATTTCTACAAGAACAGTAAAGCTGCTTTCATATCCTGATAAAATTGGCGTATGAAGCCTTATTTATTGCGGTTTTCGTACTAAGTCAATGGCTTCTCAATCGGTTGATATACAGGGGTTTAATCTGTGTTTTCCGACACATGGTTTTGGCTAAAATCCACTTCGTATTTGGTCCCTGTCATATGGCAATTTATTTGTCGATATTGAAAGTATCCAACGTTATTAAAGGGAAAAAAACTCAAAAACCTAAGCCGATTTAGAAGGTGATGAACGGTAAATTAAAAGGCATATATGTATGGGGCCTAATAGGCATATTGACTATGATCACCATAGTCAGTGCATGCAAGTATACCTTCAATAATTTATCCTATAACAAGGCACAATTTGAGTTTACCGTTTGGGCGGACACCCTGCAGGATAGTTTGCTTTGGGGAATCCCCATTGTCAGGGTATCGGATAGAGAAGCGACCAAAGCTTCTATGGTGCTACTCCAAAATAAAGAGCAGCTCATTCCTTTCCGCCAATTAAAGAATCATCGTTTTCACGTACTGACTTTGGGAGATGAACTTCCCCGTTTTGAAGAATACCTGAACTATTACAGTTCATTCTCTTCGGAGCAGACAAATCTGGTTCAAAAACTAAATACCATGGACTATGGTATTTACAATACCGTAGTAATTGCCCTCAATAATCCTACGGAGACTACTCAAAACATTAAGAAGTTTCTATTAGAGATAAATAAGTTGACAACGGTTGTACTGGTCAACTTTAACGACTATGATGCGATCAAGCCTTATGTGCAGTTTCCTACTATTCTTCAGGCCCACAACAAGAGCCTGATCAGTCAGGAAATTTCGGCACAGGCTTTATTTGGAGGGCTTCCCCTTATTGGTGATGTACCTGAAGATGTACTGGTCGATCTGGGACTTAAGGATCGCTTTAATACAGAAACTCAACGTCTGGGATATACGTTCCCTGAATACGTAGGCATCAGTTCTGATAGTCTGGCCAAAATCAGTCGCATCATACAGGAAGGCATCGACAATTTTGCCATGCCAGGGGCTCAGGTGCTAGTGGCCAAAGAAGGACAGGTCATTTTCCATGAGGCTTTCGGCTACCACACCTATTCCCGCAAAAAACCAGTAAGAAAAAGTGATATCTACGATTTGGCTTCTATTACCAAGGTAGCTTCCACTACCCTGGCTACTATGAAGCTGATGGAAGAAGATAAGATCAGTTTGGATGAAAGTCTGGCGACCTATTTTAGCGACCCTACTTATACACCCGGGATCAAAAAAGTATATGACACCATTCCCAAGCTGGATTATCTGGCCTTTTTAGATTCGGTGAAAAAAGATACTAGCATTCTGGAACTCCCTCAAATTGATACCCTCGATTTCGAAGACTCTTTGTATTTGGTCGGGAGATGGGTAATTCCCCCTAAAACCCGAATGAAAAGCAAGGTCTTTGATGTTAAACTCAAAGAGTTGTTGACCCATACTTCAGGGCTGCAGGCGACCTTACCAATTTTGCCTTACCAGAGAAAAGTATACGGTAATTTATATAGCAATACTTCTAGCCAGGAATATACAGTTCCTGTAGCGAGTGGTCTGTATCTGAATGAAAATTACCTCGATTCTCTTTGGAATACAGCCAAAGGATTGCGGGTAAGAAAAGATTCAAATGCTTATCAGTATAGTTGTGTGAACATGGTTCTCATGCAAAGAGTGATCGATTCGGTCAATCAGCAAACCATTAGCGACTATGTGCATGAAAACTTCTACCAGGAGCTGGGTATGCAAACCATGGGCTACAATCCTTTGGAGATATTTTCTCGGGATAAATTAGTACCTACTTCCACGGACAGATGGAGAGGACAACTCCTTTGTGGAACGGTACATGACCCGACAGCAGCTCTGATGGGAGGAGTATCAGGAAATGCCGGTCTTTTCTCTAATGCCAATGATCTCGCCATCCTTGGACAAATGTTGCTCAACAAGGGTAAATATGGAGGGAAACAATATCTGTCTGAAGAAACGGTAGACTTATTCACTTCGCGTCAGCGTGGGCACAGAGCTTATGGCTTTGATATGCCGCCCCGTACCCATCGTTACATAGTAGCAGAAAGTGCTCCCTACTCTACTTATGGACACACCGGTTTTACCGGAACGGCATTCTGGGTGGATCCAGAGAATGATCTGGTATTCATCTTCCTCTCTAACCGCGTTCATCCCAGCGAAAAGAATTTCAAGATCAATGAGCTGAGAATCCGCCAACGCGTACAGCAGGTAATTTATGATGCGCTGGAAGTGCCTCATCGGATAGTTCCCAGTGAAAAGAAAGCCAAAGCAAGAAAGCGCATGCTTGCCTCCAGCTAGGGAAATGTTATAAATTCCCTGAATCCTTTTGCAAGCTGGACCTCCCCTTTGTAGATTCGCTCAATTTTGTTGTAAAGGCCGAAAGTCCTTCAGAAAGCGTCTATGAGCAATCAGCTAAAAACCATTCTCCAGTTTATTATTGGAATTGCCCTCGCAGGAGGACTCCTGTACTATGTGTATCAGGATACCAAATGGGAAGATCTTTCCAATGATCTGAGTAAAGCCGATATTTTTTGGGTGCTTATGTCTGGTTTGACGCTATTCGGTGTTTTTGTCGCAAGAACCTTGCGGTGGCAAATGATGCTGGAAAGTTCCGGCTTTCATCCCAAAAAGAAACATACCCTTCTTTCGGTCCTGGTTTTATACCTGGTAAATAGCGTAACGCCTAAAATTGGAGAGATTGTTCGTTGTACGATTTTGTACCGTACGGATAAAGTGCCCGTAGCTTCTGGCTTAGGTACTGTCGTAGCAGAGCGTGTGATTGATGCCCTGGTTTTATTTGGGGGGTTAGGCCTGATCTTTTTATTTGAAATTGAGAGACTGGGAAGTCTTTTTGGGGAAATATTTGACAGTTTATCTGAACAATTCGGAGGGATAGATAGCAGCATCCTTATTGGGGGGCTAATTGGATTACTGCTATTGGGAATAGCAGGGATCTGGTTTTTGAGTTCCAAGAAAACAGATGGAGATGGGCTGATTGGAAAAACTAAAACCTTTGCCCTCAATATGCTGGAAGCGGGGAAAAGTATATTTCAGCTGGAGAAACCCTGGTTATTTTTGGTGTATACGATCATGATCTGGGGCCTGCTCACTCTGATGAATTACTTCTTCATTCTTTCTCTGCCAGATACAAGTGAATTGGGACTTTACTTTGCCATCCTTATCCTTTTTATTGGGGGAATCGGCTGGGCTTTACCCGTACCTGGAGGAATGGGTTCCACGCATTTTATAGTTGTTCAACTTTTTCTTGCTTTTGGTTTATCTGAAAAGGCAGGGCTCAACATCGGAGCACTTTCCAATGGAGTTACCTGGATCTTTTCCGTTGGATATGGCTTGATCGCTTTGGCAATTCTTATTCCCCTGATTTCCAGGTCTTCCCAGAATGATGAGGGAGAAAAATCCTGATTTTTTCGCCAAAAGACTTTTTCTGTGTAAATTTACCCGGCAAATATCCAAAACGATGTTTGCCTTATGCTTGAAAATACCGAACTCTCTCTAGCTACGTCTAAGATCGCCTTTGAAGGACTGACTTATGACGATGTTTTGCTCCTTCCAGCCTTTTCTGAAGTACTTCCCCGCGACGTAGATACATCTTCCTGGTTAACCCGTGAAATCCGTTTGAACCTGCCTGTCGTTAGTGCAGCTATGGATACGGTTACCGAACATCGCATGGCTATAGCCATGGCAGCCAATGGAGGAATAGGGATTATTCATAAGAATATGTCCATCGACCAACAAGCGGAGCAGGTCAGAAAAGTGAAGCGATCTGAAAGTGGAATGATCGTAGACCCTATTACGCTCAAAGTTGACAATACCATCTTCGAAGCCTCTCGCCTAATGGCTGAGCACAAGATCGGAGGGATTCCAATCGTGGATGACAACGATATGTTGGTCGGAATCCTGACCAATCGTGATTTGCGATTCAAGCAAATTGATGACCGTCCAGTCAGGGAATTGATGACTTCTGAAAACCTCATTACAGCTCCTGAAGGTACTACGCTTGAAATGGCTGAAGAGATCATCAGAAGAAATAAAGTTGAAAAACTTCCTGTAGTTGATAAAAAGGGTCAATTGATCGGACTTATCACCTACCGCGATATCATCAAAAAGCAAAACTTCCCCAATGCCTGTAAGGATCATTTAGGGCGACTGAGAGTAGGTGCTGCAGTAGGAGTTTCTCATGGCACTTATGAACGCATTGAAGCTCTGGAGAAAGCCGGAGTGGATGTGATCACAGTAGATACGGCTCATGGCCATTCTAAAGGAGTACTGGATACCATTGCAGACATTCGCAGAACTTTCCCTGATCTTCAAATCATCGGAGGCAATGTAGCGACTCAAGGCGGTGCTCAAGCCTTGATCGATGCCGGAGTGGACGCAGTGAAAGTTGGGGTTGGACCGGGAAGTATCTGTACTACTCGGGTGATTGCTGGAGTAGGTGTTCCTCAATTATCTGCTGTCCTGGAAGCGGTGAAAGCTGCTGCGCCTGCAGGTATACCTGTTGTTGCCGATGGAGGGATCAAGTATTCGGGTGATATGGTAAAAGCCCTGGTAGCAGGAGCATCCAGTATCATGGCTGGAGGATTGTTTGCAGGTACGGATGAAAGTCCGGGTGAAACGGTTCTCTACGAAGGGAGAAAATTTAAAACCTATCGGGGAATGGGATCCATTGAGGCGATGAAGGAAGGAAGTAAGGATCGCTATTTCCAGGATGTGGAGGAAGATATCAAAAAACTGGTACCGGAAGGCATCGTAGGGCGCGTTCCTTATAAAGGAAAAGTAGGGGAAGTGATCTACCAAATGGTAGGAGGCCTGAGAGCAGGAATGGGATACAGTGGAGCAGGTGATATTGAAACCTTACAAACCCGTCAATTTACCCGCATCACTAATGCTGGTTTAAGAGAAAGCCATCCACATGATGTTCAGATCATCAAGGAGGCTCCGAATTATTCGACGAGATAAGAAATATGGCTTAAGTCTTAGGGTTAAGTAAGCCTAAAAGCTATAAGTAAGTGAGGATAGAATTATTTCTATCCTCACTTACTATTTTTATGCTAGTTGGAATCCTTCGCTTACATGGAAAAATCTGGGCGCGATTTCATCCCCCCAATACTGGCAAAATCATAGAAAAATGAGATATTAAGTCATATACAATGGCATTAATACCTTCTATTAACAGCTTATGGATATGTTTCCTGACCTGTTTTAATTTTTCACGTTAACACAAACCTACAACTATGATTCATTCCCAAACGAAATCCTGTGTATTATTCCTGATTAGCTTTTTCTTCTTGGCTAAGCTATGGTCAAATAATGGAACCCTTATTTATGCATATCCTGTTGATGAAATAACAGTAGATGGGGACCTTTCAGATTGGTCATCAGATGTGCCTTATTACAAGATTGAAACCTTTTTATTTGGTGCAGAAGCAAATGGGAAGGATGATTTAGATGCACGTTATAGAATCGGATATAATATGGCGACACGGATGCTCTATGTTGCCGTAGAAAGCACGGATGATGCTTTCATGGGGGATAATACTGATCAAGCTGAATGGAATACCCATGACATTCACAATCTTTATGTTGATCCTGCGCATACCCTTACTTCGGGAGCTATATCCCATTTGGTAAGTGGAGACTATAGAAGAATTGCAGAAAATAGACCTCAGGAGTCCTGGGATCCTCAAGTCCGTAATGCGAGCTGGGATAATTTAAAGGTTGAAATCAAGCAAATAGGGAATAAGACTATATATGAATGGAGTTTTTACCTGGGTGATCAAATGGAAGTGGGACGAAGCATTGGGTTTGATTATGAGGTAATGGATAAAGATCCTGGAGAATCAGGCTTTCCTTCTGTTTGGGCCATAAGTCCGGGAGGTGGTAAAGCCTTCAATACACTCAACATGAGTGACCTCATCCTCTTAGACCCACAATCAAAATTGGGCACTCTAAAAGGAAAGCTGAGCTGGGGAGAAAAATCTACTCTTCCAATTCCTAATCGCGTAATCATCAATTCGCTTGACAAGCCCAATCTTTGGCTTATGGCAAAAGTTGATGAAAATGGAAATTACTCTATTCAACTGCCAGAGGGATCCTATGAGCTAAGTCTTTCCAACTCAGTTTTATTTGATGAGAAAAGACTCCAAGTGGTGGTAATGGATATGGAGCAGATGCTGAAGGTAGAAGTTGAAGGGGAAAAGGTTTCATCAGCTTCTGAATTTGTAATAAAAAAGCGGGCCCTTCCCAATCTTATCCCTGAGAAGGGGATACTTTCTGTTTATAGCAGGGAGGAAAATGAAAAAGTGGATGAATTCATGAAAAGCATGATGGACTACTATCGTGTGCCAGGTGCTTCTCTCGCGCTTGTGAAGAATGGGGAAATCGTATATCATCAGACCTATGGCTACAAAAATATCCATAGCAAAGAAAAGGTGGATGGGGAAACACTCTTTGAAGCAGCATCCATTACTAAACCTGTATTTGCTTTTGCGGTAAATCGACTGGTGGAAAGAGGAGAATTTGATTTGGATAAACCCCTTCACGAATACCTGGAATTTGAAGAAATTGCTGAAGATGAGCGCTACAAATTGATGACAGGCCGGCATGTGCTTACCCATACTTCTGGTTTGCCCAATTGGGGCCGTGAACTAAATGAAACTCCAGGAAGCAAATATGGGTACTCGGGAGAAGGCTTTGAATATCTCAAACGAGCAATTGCACATCATACTCAGCAGGATATAGAAGAAATAGTTGAAAGAGAAGTCTTGAAACCATTGGGGATTTCGCATACTTATTTCACCAAAAATGATCAACTATTAAAAGTAATGGCAAATGGTCATTTTGGTCTACAACCGACTATTTTTGATATTCCAACTGAGGCAGGAATGGCCCATAGCATGCATACCGAGGCTTACACCTTTGCTAATTTTATGATTGCCATTCTGGAAAGAAAGGGATTGAAGGCTTCTACCTATGAAGAAATGTTACGCCCCCAAACCCAAACTCCTTCGAATCCTTACTACGAAAAGATTGGATGGGAGGAAAGCTTTGGTTTAGGGATTGTAAGTGCTAATACCCCTTTCGGTAAAATGTATGGGCATGGGGGAAATAATGGAGATTTCAGATGTCAGTTTGAAGTATTTGACGAAGGTAAGTTAGGCTTTGCTTTGTTTACCAATGGCAGCAATGGGATTTGGCTGACTCAAATACTTCGGGAATTTCTGATCACAGGTAAAGTAGATTTTTGGGGGGAATAACTCGCTTGGCTAGGCTCCAGATTAATAATCGACAAGATGGAATTGCCCCTATTTTTAAATAGGGGCAATTCCATTAATATCTCCAGCTTAAGTTATTTCCCAAACACCTTTCCATCCGTATCTACAATCGGAGCAACTGCTACCCATTGCTCAGTTCCATTTCCATATGCCGGATAATTGGGACGATTTCTATATTCTCTTTTATGATACTTGGTAGTTGAAGCCAGCTTTCCCGGCCTTTGTCCATGAAATAAAGAATAGCCCACGATTTCCCCTCCTTTTTCTTCTACCTCTGTAACCACCCCTACATGGTTGATTCCTCCATGCGCAAATAGGTCATCCAAACTGAGTTCTTTATTTTCTACTCCCCTACCCCCATAAAACATCACACTGCCTGGCTTGATATACTGAGCCATATTCAAGGGCTCTTCTACGCGGATCAATTTGCCCGTTTCATGATACCACCTGGCCAAAGCGCGGGAATCCCGATAACTCGCCGGATCGGGATAATCCATTTTGGGACAACGAATTTCCAGGCTATCGAGAAAGCGTAGAAATACCCCGGAGCAATCAGAAAAAGGTTCCACATTATATTGCAGGGAGTCTTTACTGATATTGGCAGCAATGATATTTACCGGGATGGCCAGATTGAGTTTCGACCCTTCACAAGAACTTAGAAGTCCATCATAACTTGCCCATTTTTTCATTTCCTTTTCATAGGGATGAGGCCTGGGCTTTTTTTCGGCTTTCGGCTTTTTCGCTTCCGTTTCAAGCGGTTCGTTTTTTTCAGTCTGTGCCTCTTTTTTATTCCCACAAGAAAAGAGAAATAAAAGAGAAAGTGCTAAAAGGAGGATGCTGGAAGTAAGATGCTTTCGCATGAGCAGGTTTTTGGATGTGTATCAGTTCTTAAAAATCGGAGATTAAATTACAAAAAATTGAAATGTATGGCATTTAGTCCTTTTAGTCTACATCCAAACAAAATATTCGCTTAAAGCTTTCTATATTTATTAGCTTAGATCCGAACTATGAATCATCCTGAATATTCGAAAGTGCAAAGCCTGCTCGCTCAAGAAGGCTACATCAGCGATCCCAGTATTGTCATGTCTGTTTTCCTGGGGATGCAATTGGGGAAACCTATTCTCATCGAAGGCCCTGCAGGAGTAGGAAAAACAGAAATAGCCAAGGTTATGGCTCATGCCCTGGATACAGATCTGATTCGTCTGCAATGCTATGAAGGTCTGGATGCTACACAGGCATTGTATGAGTGGAATTATCAGCGGCAATTGCTCTACATCAAAATGGAAGAGCAGAGCAAAAAGAGTCTTGAGGAAAAGGAGGATACCATCTTCGGAGATAGTTTTTTATTGAAGCGACCCTTATTGCAAGCAATCACCCATCATAAAGCACCGGTTTTGCTCATAGATGAGATTGACAGAGCAGATGAAGAATTTGAAAGCTTCCTCCTGGAAGTACTTTCGGATTGGCAAATCAGTATACCCGAAATAGGTACAGTCAAGGCTACCCATATTCCACATGTAGTCGTCACAAGCAATCGAGTAAGAGAACTTTCTGAAGCTTTGAGAAGAAGATGTCTTTACCTCTATGTCGATTATCCCAGCTATGAAAAAGAGCTGGCAATTGTCAAGAGTAAAGTTCCTCAAATAGATACTCAACTGGCAGATCAGATTTGTCGCTTTATGCAGGAACTACGACAGATGAAATTGGAGAAAGTTCCGGGGGTTGCGGAAACCCTGGATTGGGCGACCGCTTTGTCTTCTCTGCATTTCGATCATTTGGAAAAAGAATTGGTAGAGCAAACCCTGGGAGTGGTGCTGAAAGACTGGGGCGATATGAGACATACGCAAACCTCTTTATCCGAACTATTGGAAAAAGTAAAAGTAGTTTCCAAAATGGAATAGCTTTCGCCCATGGATCTCATCACCCGCAAAACAGCGCTTAGTGCAAACATTGTATCCTTCTGTAGATTTCTGCGGGAGAAAGGTTTTGTTTTGGGGCCGAGAGAAGAAGCCGATGCCCTGGCAGCCCTGGCCGTAACTCCGGTAAAAGATCCGGATCGTTTTCGCCTTACGTTGAGAGCCGTTTTACCTCGCAGTCTCAAACAGCAAGAACTCTTTGATGAGTTTTATCCCATTTATTGGAAGAATCTGGAAGCAGCGGTCGATTCCAAGCTGAAGGAATTGGGAGAAGAAAACCAAAAGCCTGCTGATAAACCCAAAAAGCAACAAGCACCTTCTCTTCAGCAAATCAAGGACTGGTTATATGGAAAGCCGGGAGAAGAGGAAGCAGAAATAGCGACTTATAGCGCCCATGAAGCTTTGGGTTATAAAGACTTCAGCAGCTTTACGGAAGAGGATCTGGAGGAAGTCAAAAAACTGATCATTTTGGTGGCGAAAAAACTGGCGGCGCAGTTCAATCGCAGATTCCGAACCGTACCTTCTTCGGCCAATTTTGACCTCAGAAAGACCATGCGGAAGAATATGCGGAGAGGGGGCGAGATTGTCGATATGTATTTTCGGCAGCGAAAAAAACGAAAAGTAGAGCTCGTCCTTTTATGTGATGTCAGTAAATCCATGGATCTCTACAGCCGTTTTCTGGTCCAGTTTATTTATGCTTTCCAGACCATTTACAAACGCATAGATACTTTCGTTTTCAGTACTTCCCTGCATCACATCAAAGACCAAATGCAGGAGCGCACTTTCTACAAAGCCCTGGACAATTTATCGGAAACGGTACCCGGTTGGTCGGGAGGAACACAAATCGGTTCGAGTCTGGCTGAATTTGTAAAAGACCATGGTCATCGCTGCCTGAATAAACAAAGCGTAGTCCTCATCATGAGTGATGGTTGGGATACCGGAGAAGCGGAAGTTTTGCAGGAAGCCATGCGGCACATCCACAAAAAAGCCTCACGCGTCATTTGGCTCAACCCCCTGGCAGGCAACCCAAATTTTGAAGCCTCAGCAATGGGCATGTCAGCAGCTATGCCATATATAGACATCTTTGCCTCGGCGCATAATATAGATAGCCTTAGGAAAGCTTTGGGTAAAAGCTTTTAAGGCGTGTTTGGGTGTTAGTGTATTAGCGTGTTAGAGTAGGTTGAATTAATGAACACTAGCACCCTAAAACCCAAACACACTAACACATCTCTTAATTATTCAAAGCATACACCACAATATTTGCTCCCATTTGAAGAGCCATTTGCCGTAAATCTTCGGGATCATTGTGTACACTTTGGTCTTCCCATCCATCTCCCAGATCGGTTTCGGCAGTATAAAAGCAGACGATTCTTCCTTCATGTATGAGGGCTAAACCTTGTGCTGGTTTTCCATCATGCTCATGGATTTTGGGCAATCCTTTTTCAAAAGCATAATGCTGAGTAAACATTTCGTGATTGAAGGGTAGCTCGGTGAATTCCAGTTCCGGAAAAACTTTTCGCATTTCTCTGCGAATGTATTTATCCATCCCATAATTATCATCAAAATGCAGGAAGCCTCCGGAGAGCAGGTAATTTCTCAGATTCTTGGATTCAGCATCTGAAAATTGAAGATTTCCGTGCCCGGTTACATAGACATAGGGATACTGGAAGATTTGTGAACCTCCCGGCTCGACGACATCCTCTTTGCTTGCTACCCGAATGGTGCTGTTTTCATTGATGAAGCTGATCAGATTGGGCAATGAGGTCGGATTTGAATACCAGTCTCCCCCACCCTCGTATTTGAGCCTTGCTATTTTAAAATGAAACTGTTCACCAGCTTGCCCCAGCAAATTTTCAAAAGGGAGCAGGACTACAACCAAAAGACTGATCAAATATTTTTGCATACTTTTTAAAACGCTTTTGTAGCTAATTAAGTTATGGAGGAAGAAATTTCTAAAGATTAAATTTGGGAAAAAGTGCAACTAGGACAAAGCACTTAGTTCGATTCAATTGGCGCTTTTGTCTATTCTCTCCTAAATTTGATCAAAATCTTCCAACATAATTATCCATGATTGAAAAAGATACCTTGAAATTCCTGACAGAACTTTCACAAAATAATAATCGGGAATGGTTTGATGAGAATCGCGGCGCTTATATCAAAGCCAGAGATAATTTTAGAAATTTTGTGGAGGATCTGATTGATGAGATTATTGATTTTGATCCAGATCTCATAGGAATTGAAGGGAAAAAGGCAATCTTTCGCTTATTCCGGGATGTTCGTTTTTCGAAAAACAAGGATCCTTATAAAACCAATTTCGGAGCAAGTCTCTCTAAAGGAGGAAGAAGATCACCTTATGCCGGATACTACATTCACCTTTCCCCTGACGGAAACTTTTTTGGCGGAGGAAGCTATAGGCCAGAAGCCGCAGAACTGAAAAAGATTAGGGCGTTTATAGAAACGAATGCAGCAGATTTGCATGCGATAACGTCTGATAAGAAATTTCAGGAGCTTTTTGGAAGTATTCAAGGGGACAGTCTGAAGACAGCTCCCAAGGGTTATCCCAAAGATCATCCGGAAATTGAACTGCTACGCATGAAAGGCTTTTATGCCATGACCAGTTTGCCAAATGCTGATCTGAGCAAAGAAGGACTGGCACAAAAAGTAGCAGAAAAATTAAAAGTAATGCACCCACTCGTCGAATTTCTAAATGAAGCTATATCACAGTAATTCCCAAACCATGAAAGCTTATCTTATCATCATCTATCTCCTTTTTTCGGGAATGTCTCTTTTCTCTCAAGACCTCATTATTTTTAGAGATGTAGATGCAAAGGACATACGGGCAAAAGTAAAAGCTGTCAAAGCCAATCACGTAACCTATACGCCTTTTGATGAGCAAAACACAAAACCTATAAAACTGGCCAAAAGTAAAATAGAACTCATCATCTTTGAAGATGGGATGAAACAGTATTTTGCTGCCCAGGATTTCCAACCGGATACCCTGGTTTTCTCTACGCCCGGTTCCAATCTTCAAAGCCTTGATCCCCGAGGTTTTTATTATCAGGGTACTGAGGATGCCCGCTCCACCTATAAAGGAAATGGACCCTTATGGGGAACCCTGGTCGCTTCTGCGGTGCCGGGATATGGTGTGCTTGCGGGAGCAGTTACCGGAGGTATCATTGCAGCCATCCCTCCCAAAGTAGATCCCTATCAACTTCCCGATCCTGATTTATACCTCAATAATCATGAGTATGCCAGTGGCTATGAACGGCAGGTGATGAGGAAGAAGCTGGGAAAAGTCCTGACAGGCTATGGCATCGGCATCGGTATTCAAACCATTATCATCGTGATTATTGTCAGTAGCTGGTAGGGCTGGGCAGATAAAAGCCCCTGATTATTGATTTGCAGGGACGGAGCATTTATCTTGCTTTTATGCCAGCCAACTCCGCTAATTCCCGACGAACCTTTGTGAAAAAAGCCAGCCTCTTTGCAGGACTGGGAATTTTTGCCTCTTCTAATACCTTATTAGGAGTAGATCTATTTGATGCATCTGATGAAGATTTTTGGCAGGAAATCCGACGAGCGTATACGGAATCCGCGACCCTTATCAATTTGAATAATGGAGGCGTAAGCCCTCATCCCAAAGTCGTACAGGAAGTAGTAGAACGCTATACGCAATTTGCGAATGAGGCTCCTGGCTACTACATGTGGCGGGTTATGGGACGACTGCGAACAGCTGTCAGGCGACAACTGGCAGATATGGCAGGGGTTTCGGAAGAAGAAATAGCCATCCAGAGAAATGCCACCGAAGCACTGGAAGTGGTCATCAAAGGCATGGATTTCGAAGCAGGAGACGAAATTCTGACTACCGATCAGGATTACCCCAGTATCTTGAGTACGCTTTCCATGAGGGAGAGAAGGCATGGGATCAAGGTAAATAAGATTTCTGTTCCTGTTCCTTGTGAGGACTTTGCGGAAATGGTAGAAGGCTTCCGTTCGGCAATCACTCCCAAGACCAAATTGATCGTAGCTTGTCATATCATAAACCTGAGTGGACAGATCATGCCGATCCGCGAGATTTGCGAAATGGCGCATGAAAAAGGAGTAGAAGTTCTTGTCGATGGAGCTCACTCATTTGCCAATCTGGATTTCAAGATCCCGGATTTGGGCTGTGATTATTTTGGAACCAGCCTTCACAAATGGCTATCAGCTCCCTTTGGTACAGGAATGCTCTATATCAAAAAAGAAAAGATCAGCAAGATCTGGCCTATGTATGGATATCCCGAAGGAGAAAAGGATCGAATCACGAAATTCGAACACCTGGGAACCCGCTCCTTCCCTATTGAGTTGGGGATAGGCGAAGCCATTCGCTTTCATCAGGGAATCGGAACGAAAAGAAAATGGGAGCGCTTACTATATCTGAAAAAATATTGGACTGATAAGCTTAAAGATATCCCGGAAGTTGAATACTTCACTTCCCTGAATCCCGGCTATGCTTGCGGTATTTGCAATTTCGGACTGACTAACTGGAATGCAGGGGATTTGGGTAGGGTTTTGACTAATCAATACCAATTATATAATACCGTAACTGCTCATCCGGATATCAAAGGAGTCAGAATTTCTCCCCACGTTTATACTTCGCTGGATGATCTGGATCATTTGGTACGAACGATAAAAAAACTGGCCAAAGAAGGGCCGCCTAAATAAGACCTCATCAAGCTTCCTATGCAAAACTACAAACACAGCCTTTTCCTCCTTTTCCTTTCTATTTGTTTCTTCGCTTGTGAAGAAGATGCCCTCGAATTGAATCCCGGCCAAATCCCGGTCCTGAATTTTGGAGATAGCATTCAATTGAGTGCTAATATGGACGTAGATTGGAAATTGCTGCCTGAGGGCTTGGCAAGTATAAGTGCTGAGGGGCTGTTGATCGCAGGCGATAGCAGCGGGAGCATTGTACTGGAAGTAGTAAGTAAAGGGGATGAAACCAATCGAATAGAACAAAACGTATTTATCAGCAATAGAGCAGAAAGTATTAATCCCTTATTAGCTGGAGGCCACATTATCTATCTGCGCCATGCCATAGCTCGTACAGGTAATGACCTCTTTAACCTTGGCCCTAATGGCTGGCACCTAAGCTGTAGTTCGGATACAGCAAGGCAATTGTCGCCTAGCGGCTTTGTGCAGGCCCAGGAGCTTGGAGAGGCCTTTAGAAAGTTGGAGATCCCACTAGCAGATACTATCTACGTCAGCGAGTATTGTCGCTGTATACAAACCGTTGAGGAACTGGCTTTAGATAAACCCTATGTAACAGAAAAAGACATCACTTTTTTTGTGTATGAAGAAACTGAAAGGCATGCCAAAACCCAGGCCTTTATCAATTCCTTTACCCCTGGCGATAAAAATGTTCTGATTGTATCTCATTCTTTTGGTCCTGGTAGTACCTATCAGCAACCCCAACAGGGATATTCGGTTATTTTCAAAAAAGGAAATACCGAACCAGAATTTCAAACGGTCATCAGGGATGACGAATTTATTCTTCTAAAATAAATTGTAAGGAATTAAATATCCCTCCTACCAATAAGCTATAACCCTAAAAGCTTATCCTATGAAAAAAACGATTCTCCTTTTTGGCTTCCTTCTGCTTTTGTTGGGTCCCGGTTTTTGCCAGGAAACATCTAAGCATACCGAATATATGGACCTCTCCTATTTTCAGGGGGAAGGAGAAGCAGATGCCAATCACAAACTCAATCTTGTATTGCCGAAAGAAGTGAAAAAGGCCCCGCTTTTGATTTGGATTGGTGGAGGTGCCTGGTCTTATGTCGATCGCAATATGGAAATGGATTTAGCGAGAAAGCTTGCCGATGAAGGCATTGCGGTAGCCAGCATAGGGCATCGCTTGAGCTCTGCGGTATGGAAAGATCCGAGTTTGAGTCAGGGAGTAAAACATCCGGCACATGTCGAGGATGTGGCAATGGCAATTAAATGGCTTTATGATAAAGCAGATGAGTATGGATATTCGCAGCGGGAGATGATTATTGGAGGTTTTTCTTCTGGTGCACATTTAGCCAGTCTCATTTCCCTGGATCCTCGTTATTTGAAAAACTGGAAACTGGATACCGATTTGTTCAAAGGGGTGATTCCTATCGGAGGAACCTATGATGTTCCGGATTATTATCGGGTTTTTAAGGAGAGTGAAACACAGAGTCATTTGGCGAAAGAACATGTGCAGGCAGTTTTTGGGGAAAATCAGGAAGGCTTTCTGGAAGCTTCTCCTATCAGCTATATGAAAAACCTCAAGACTCCTATGCTATTGATGAGTGATACAAATACCGCCAATTATTGCCGTATTTTTGAAGATGCTATTCGGGAATCCGGCTTTGACAAGGCGGAGGTTCATTATGCAGAATTGGGACATGGAGACTTGTGGCGTAATATGTCTTATGATGATGAGAGTAGCTATCGAGATCTCCTTATAGCTTTTATCAAGAATCACACAAAAAAGAATGGCTAATAAATCCTGGCTTATATCATTCCTGCTCATTTCCCTTTTTCTGCCCGCCTGCGCCCAAAAAGAAAAAGAATCGCATACTGCGAATGAGGCAATAGTTTCTGTGGATCAGCCGCTTGAGGAAGAAAGTTTCATCAATCCAGAAGGGAAAACCATTGAGGCTCGATTTTTATTACCGAGAGGATATGAGCGAAATCTTATAGCTGAAAATTCATTTGCTCACTATCTCCGCAATCTTCCCCTTAAAGAAGATGGAGCAACGGTCAGTTATTATGATCAGCGAAAGAAAGGAAACTATGGAGTATATGAAGCAGTGGTAGATTTGGAAATAGGAAAGCGCGATCTCCATCAGTGTGCAGATGCTGTCATGCGTCTATGGGCGGAGCATCATTATGAGCAAAAGGCATATGATAAAATCCATTTCAATTTTACTAATGGCTTTCGGGTGGACTATAATGAGTGGAGGAAAGGGAAGCGAATCGTGGTAAAGGGAAATAAAAGTTATTGGTCGCAATCTGCGAATCCTTCAGACTCTTATAAGAGTTTTTGGAAATACATGGAGATCATTTTTAGCTACGCGGGTACGCTTTCCTTAGAGAAAGAATTGAAATCGGTATCGGCAGAGGATATGAAAATCGGAGATGTATTCATTCAGGGAGGTTCGCCTGGGCATGCAGTTATTGTAGTAGATATGGCAGAAAATAAGGCTACAGGCAAAAAGCTTTTCCTACTTGCCCAGAGTTATATGCCAGCTCAGGAGATTCAGATTCTTTCCAATCCCAATTCGGAGGAAATGGGTCCCTGGTATTCACTGGATTTTGGGGAACAACTCAGGACGCCTGAGTGGGGCTTTTTGAGAGGAGATTTGAAGCGATTTGATCACTGATTAAACAAAAACAATCTGTCATCCTATACTTGCCTAAGAGCTAGGGAAGAAAAGAATTCTTAGTTTGTGGTATTTGAATAAGCAGCAAAAGGAGAGGGGATAAATCCGTTAAGTGTCATTGGTTTAAAAAACCGTCCGGGATGTTGGTTTCCCTCTCCCTCTGATTCAAAACTAGAACAGTACAGTAGGCTAAGAGCCAGAATGTAGGATTGATAAGTTCGAATCAGAGCTGCTCAAATATAGGATTATGGATAATAACGTATATGGAATCGACATTGCCAAAAAAAGCTTTGAAGTAGTCTGTCTTAATGATAGTGGGAAAAGCTGGGTAAAAAGCTATTCCAATACTGCTTCGGGCCATTGTAAATTTATCGAAGTCCTCTCTCAAGGAGATCTCTGTGTCATGGAAGCAAGTGGTCCCTATTATTTATCCCTGGCCTTTAGTTTACATCAGCATGGGATTAAACTAAGTGTAGTTAATCCCCTGGTCATTCGCCGCTACAGTCAGATGCAATTAAGGCGAACCAAGACCGATCAGCAAGACGCGCGCTTAATTGCTCAATATGGACGGGATCACCGAAGCTTTATTAAGCCCTGGCAGCCTCCAGCGGCTATTTTTCTCCGCTTACAGCAGTTTTTGACTAGCATTAACCTATTTCAAAAACAGCTCCAGATGCTTCGTAATCAGTTCGAGGCTATGGATCAAGTTCCCATAGTGGATCCTTTGGTAAGAAGTCAGCAGCTTTATCTGATTGAACAACTACAAGCTTCGATCAAGCGGCTGGAGCAACAGATGCTCAGCCTTAGTAAAGAGCATTGTTCACAAAGCTATCAGTCGCTTATGAGCATCCCAGGTATAGGACCTAAGACCGCTTGTTTGTTGATCTGTATTACCCATGACTTTAGCCGATTTGAGTCTGCCAAACAATTGGTCGCTTATTTGGGATTATGTCCTCGTATTTTCACATCGGGTAGCTCTGTAAAGGGAAAAGAGAGGATCGTAAAAATGGGGCAGGCCTTGGCAAGAAAGTATCTCTATATGGGAGCCTTTTCCGCGATGAAAGTAAATCCTCTTTGTCAATCTATGGTAGAAAATATGAAACAAAAGGGTAAACATCATAAAGTCATTAGAGTCGCCGTTGCTCATAAACTCTTAAGGCAGGCTTTTGCTGTAGCTAAAAATAGAACTCAATTTAATCCCAATTTTATTTGACTTTTACTACAGTACATCCCGGAATCTATCAGATGTCCGGAACCTCTAGCTTAATCCCATTTGCGAGAGATCCCGGCTCTTAGGTTAAGGCCGCGATGACAGTTTCTTGAGCTTCACCATCGGTGTCATCCTATACTTGCGGAGGGACCTAAGTTACTTGTACGACTGAGCTTTAATCAAGTAATGTAGCCCCTTCCACTGCGGTCAGGGTGACAGCGCGACTTAACTAGAAATTATAATTGAAAATCGATTAAATCTTCGGAGTAATCTTCCTCAACTCCAGGAGCGCCTTGTGCATGCGCTTTTCCACCGCCTTCACACTCAATTCCAAACGCTCTGCAATCTCTCTATAGGTGAGTTTTTCAATGCGGTTCATTAGGAAGACGATGCGGTTTTTTTCGGGCAATGCTTCTATGGCAGAAATGAGTTTGTCCTGAAATTCGCCTTCTTCCATCAGGAATTGAGGGGTTTCATTGGAAGAGGTTCTGATCTGAGGTCTTTGGGCAAATTTCGTTACGACTTTTTGGTGCTTGATCTCGTTGAGAAAGAGGTTGTGAGCAATGGTATACAGATAACTTTTGACCTTGCTGGGATCAATCTGATCTTTCTTTTTCCATAAGATCATAAAAGCATCCTGTGTGAGGTCTTCAGCAAGCTCCATATTCCCGGATTTATAGTACAGGAAGTTCCGGATACCTTTGAAATAGGTATCGAACAAGGTTTTAAATGCCTGACCGTCCAGGGAATTTTGCGATGCTTCTGTGCTCATATATGTATGCCGAGATCCAAGGCCTGTGTAACGATTGTTGACTTAAAGGGGGGCTAAGGTAATCAGAATCTAAAGGATTTCCTTAGCCCCATGATTTATTTCACTGAACTAATCATTCCAGCTCCCAAAGAAGCAGGTATCTTATTTAAAGTGTACCAGGCCTCTGTAGACCATAACGATTGGCCGGAATCACTTTTGAAAGGAGCATGTATGTTGATATAAACTACATGCCCCTCTTTCATTCCATCGAGTCCTAAGAATACCCTTTTCCTGTCGGATGAAAGTTCAATAGTATTGACGTTTAATTGTTCTTCATTCATTTTGGGTCCCCCATAATTTGCTGTTGGGAGGTAGAACCATTGCTGGATATTCCAGCTGGTAGGATCCTTTGCCATGGCTTCTGGAAGGGCTTCTGTAAACTCGATTTCCATTCCATTGGGTTTGGCACTCACTTTCAACATTTCGAAAGCTGTTTTTTCATTGTAGGTCATTCTTTGAAGACCGTACCAATTGCCGCCCTGGTGACTCCAGTTTCCAGGATTCCCTACTCCACCAATATAGAGCGATCCATCTGGTCCCCAGATCAAACGATTCACACCCGCTTCAATTCCCTGGCTAAATCGGAACAAACAACCTTGCAATTGACCTTCAACTTCTTCCACATATACCCGCTTGATTCCCCCATGCGTCACCTCTCCATGAATCATTTGTCCCTTGTAGGGACCTACATTCAGGTAAGCAGGTTGCGAAGGCGAATTGCCTATTTCATCTTGAGGTAACCAGACAACGGGTAAGGTCTCGGTCAAATTTGCCGTTCCAGCAAAATCCACAGATCGCGAACCATACCAGGCTCCGTCTTTCACATGGACAATTTTACTTGCTGGCAGCCAATCTCCCTGATTATCTGCAATAAACAATTGTTCCTTTACCCCTTCTCCAATTCCATTGGGGGTACGTAAGCCATGAGCAATAAATGTCAACTCGCCGGTAGTGCGATTTACTTTTACGGCTTTGCCTCGATCCGGAATTTGGGGATTGGCGCTGGCTCCTCCCGGAAGGATAGCCGTAGCCAGGGTGAAATAAAAATGATCATCCTGATAGGCCAATCCGAAAGCAAATTCATGAAAATTTGCGGAGACCTTCCATTCATTTGAAACGGTCTTATACTCATCAATGATCATATCCCCATCATGGTCGATCAATTGAGTAAGTTCTTGTTTTTGGAGAACGTAGATATCACCATCCACTACTTTCAAACCAAGTGGTTCTGCAAGGCCTTTGGCAATGCGAGTAACAGTTACATTTTCAGGATTGCCAGACTGAACCCCTTCTAGCATATAAACAGATCCTTCGGGATCCCAGGTGCTGACCAGGAGCTTGTCTCCCCTTTCGTCTAAAAAGTCCAGGCCTCCTACTTTGGGTTTGAAATTATCCGGGCGAACAGTCTCCAAATCAAATGAGGGGTGAACCCCTGCTACCGGATAGCCATCACCAGGAGTTCCCTGAGGAGTTGATGCTACTTCGGTAATTTCAGGTGGGAGAAGCTCCGTAAAAACGTCCGGATCATAGGTAAAGGCTGAGGGAGGAACCACCGTAAATTCATCATTTCCTCTTTTCAGCCATTCCAATAGCACGGCTTTTCCTCCGGAATTTTCAATATAATCCAGGATAAACTTATGCTTCCCTGCTGATAGGATTACTTCCCCATCCTTTGCATCAGGTCCGTGAAGACCATCATGATCAACAACTACTTTATCATCAATCATCAATCGGGACCCATCATCCGAACTCAAACGGAAATCGTATTTGGAATCTTCGGGTATATCAATGAAACCGGAAAAGCGAATGTAAAAATGATGGGCATTTTTCAATTCTCTGAAATGCTCATCTTCTGTTGCATATACAAGGGGCACAATGACCGAGGCAGCTGCCTGATCATTGGGATCAAATTCAGGAATGGCGTCGGGCCCTTCCTCAAACAGATAAACACTGGCGATCAGTCCTTGATTTTCAGGAGTGCTCAATGGATCATCAGAGATGGTGATATCTGAATTGGGCAATCCCGACTCTCCCAGATAAGGAGGTTCTCCATCTAACGTCAGGATATAGGAGATCATCGAACGCACATCTTTGTAGTCCAATTGAGGATGTGGCGTCATCATGGTTTCTCCCCAGACTCCGCTACCTCCATTTATTACCTTGCGGGCAAGACTTTGGACAGACTGCCCATTGGTAGGATATTTTTTTGCGATCTCAACATAAGCCGGACCGATGGTTTTGACATTGGGATTGTGGCAACTCCGACAATCGCTTTGATCGATCAGAGCCAGACCCGGATGAATTTCTTCTGTTTCCATTGCCACCGCTGCATCCTGTACGGGTTCATCGATCAACCAGACTTTGAAATAGCTATGACCATTCCCCAATACAAGTTTCCCCTCATAACTGAACACATGCTCTCCGGGGATAATAGACTCTGATTGCTGATCGGTTTCAAAATGAGCATCAGTCTGTATACCGTTCATGGATACAGATTCCAGATTGCTCAATAGAATGAGTTCACTTCCTTCCGGCACACCTTCGATATGGAAGTTTCTTTCAAATCCATGATCTCCATTTGCGGTGCGGATATATTCTGGATGTTCTTCTATATGAATCTTATGTCCATTATGAGAGATGTCATAGCTGAGAATAACTCCCCCATGCTCAAATCGATGGCCTTTATAAGAAACTTCTGGAGTTATCATTTGGCCGTTTGCTCGAATCTTCCAGGCCTGCTGTTCTTTCCCTTGAAAATAGGGATTTCCCAGACTTGTCGGCTGAGGACCATGTCGATAAGTATAAACGGCGCCATCCAGGTCAACTCCACCTTTCCAGGCTCTGTAAAGAGAGGCATACTGGGCATCATAGGCGACCCATAGATTGGAATCCAGGGCAAGCGTAATCATACGCGCCTTTTCATCTAATACCGAACGAAAAACCCAGGGATCACTTGCTCGGGTATGGCTATGTTGAGTGGCGGGTTGAAAACAGGAATACAGGCCAGCAAGCAGGAGACTTAGTAGCAGATACTTGCTGTGTTTGGGGATGAAATTTTTCATGATGAGGATGAAACAAAAACAAGGGAACTAATAGTTCCATAGAATGAATTAGGCTAAACCCCTTCTAAATTACGTCCTGATGCGGATTAGGACAAATATTTTACTCATCATAAAAGAAAAAGTGCCGAACGAAAGGTCCGGCACTCGGGTCACGTCAAACGTAGAAAAAATATTTTTATGCTTTTTTGATGACTAATTTCTGCGTCAGGGACTTGCCACCTTGACTTAAGGTGATAAAGTAACTTCCTGACTGATCAAGATTGAGATAGATTTTGTATGCGTCTGAGGATTCTTTCAAAACAGTTTTTGAAATCACTTCTCCTTCAGTATCACGCACCACAGCTGTCAAATGCCCACTCTCTTCAGTAGCTACTTGCATCATAACAGGGCCTCCGCTTTCCACTTTCATCATCATTTCACTTATTTCCAGACCTCCGTTATAATCTTTTTCAGCTAATCCCATTCCTGCCAGGGCTTTTTTATCTTCATCATTGATGGGATTGATACTCACATTGATGTTACTGCTTTTCTTGATCGTAGCACCATCTGCTTTCATTTCTTCCCAGTCAATTCCTTTTTCCTTGAGCAATTTCTTGATGTCTTCATCGTCCAGTTCTCCCTCTCCATCTCCTGATTTGCGGATAAAAACCATTTCTTTCTTTTGAACCTTATCTCCATCAATCTCAATTACTTTTCCATCCTCGGATTTCCAAATCATGCTTTCCCCTTTTTCGCCTCCATCCTTATCCACTTTTATTCGGATCACCTTTTCCTCACCATCATCTCCATCAATCTCAATTACTTTTCCATCCTCGGACTTCCAAATCATGGTCTCTCCGTCTTTGTCTCCATTTATTCGGATCACTTTTTTCTCTCCTCCCTTTCCATCAATCTCAATCACTTTTCCATCCTCTGATTTCCAAATCATAGTCTCTCCATCTTCATCTCCCTCTTTGTTCACATTTATTCGGATTACCTTCTTCCCACTATCCTCTCCTTTCATGTCAATGACCTTTCCGTCTTTGATGATAATCACATCTTTATCTTCTCCATCCATTTCAATGATCTTTCCATCTGCGCTCTTCATGATGAAGACATTCTTATCTTTTACATCCACATCTTCGTCGATGAGAATTTTTACCTTTTTTTCGTCTCCATCATCTGATTTGAAAATGTATACGCCACCATCCTCATCTTCATCACCTACAACTTCTACATGAACCTCAACTTCCTTCTCTCCGTCTTTACCTTCTTTGATGACTCTGCGCTCAATTCGTTTCGTCCTTTTTACTTTAACATCAACATCTCCGTCATTATGCTCATGTAATTCACCCATATCCTTGCCAAGTATCTTCATAATCTCGTCCAGATCGGCATCTCCATCAATGGTGAAGGTTGAATCCACCATAGTTTCTTTTCCGTTGATGATTTTCTTGACTTTTACATGAACTTCATGCTTTCCTTTCTTGTCCTGAGCATGGAGGTTGTTGAGAGTTACCAGTAGTACTAATAGACTCACGAGGGTAATGAGTACCTTTTTCATTTGTTCAAATATGTTAGTGCGGGACTTCAAAACTGTATTTGTTATGATCCAAAGGTAAGCGGCTTTTCTACACCAAAGGGTTAAAGCTTAGTTAAAGATTGTTAAGGAAAAGTTAATCTCAGAGACCTTTGAAACCCAATCTGTAAATATAAAGTTCTCTAAGTCAGGTGCTTATGGAAAGCTATTGTAAGGTCTTCTCCTTTTTAGATATTTAAAAAGGCCCCTGAATTGCTCATTTACCCATATATTTGAAGAAGTGAAGCAGAATCAAATCTATATAATAATAGGCTTAATGGCATTGGCTATGATAGGGATCGTAGTCTTGCAGGTACAGCAGACTCGGCGGGCCATGGCCCTCAATGAGGAGCAATTCAATGCCAGTGTGAGCCAGGCTATGAATGAGGTAGTAGATCGACTTTATAGTGAGTCGGTAAAAACCAAATACATACGTGTGAGCCGCAGTCGCGATATCGCTGACAGAGAAGGAAATTTTCAGGATGAAATGAAGGTGCAGGTCAATGCCAGTCCTATCGATTTGGAAGGAGGTGAGGTGCCGAAAGAAAGGACCTTGCGAAAGTTGCGGAATAGAGATAGCATCACTTTCGTTACGGAAAATCTGGAAATGATTCCCGAAGACTCGGCCTTCCTCATTCAGGGAATGGAATCCTTTGTCTTTGTTAGTAAGGACAGTGCATTCCTGGATATGCAGATCGAAATGCCTGCCAATCCCCGAATGGTGGATATCATCAATGCCACCTTAGCGGGTGTACATTCCAGTCCCGTACCAGTCAGAGACAGATTTGATTCCCTGGATTTGGATACCATTCTGATAGAAAGTCTGGCATCTCATGGGATTGAACAAAGCGTAGAGTTTCTGGTCGAAGTACCTCTTTACCGGGAAATCCTGTATCGCTCTTCTCAGAATACCCTGAATGAATTCATGGACTCCCGGCATAAGGTTCAGTTATTTCCTTTTCAGCAAAGCAGGGAAAAGGTTTTTTTGCATCTTCTTTTTCCCAATCAAGGTTTTGTAGCTCTTCAGGAGGTCTGGACACAGGCTTTGGCTTCTTTAATATTCTCTGGAATTATATTGCTATGTTTTTGGGTGAGTGTGCGAACCATTTTTCGTCAGAAGCAATTGTCTGAGATGAAAAATGATTTTATCAATAACATGACCCATGAACTCAAAACTCCAATCGCAACCATTTCATTGGCGGCAGATGCCCTCAATAATCCCAAGGTTCAGGCCTCAGATGGTGGGATTGGTCGCTATACGGGCATTATTAAAGAGGAAAATAGTCGAATGAATCGACAGGTGGAGCGAGTATTGCAAGCAGCGAAGTTTGAGAAGCAGGAGATTCAGTTGCGGAAAGAAGAAGTGGATGTTCACGCCCTGATTTCTTCTGCCGTACAACATACTAGACTTCAGGTCCTGGAAAGGCAAGGGAAATTGGAGATGGATCTTTCGGCTACGAAATCTTTATTGGTGGCAGATAGGGTGCATATAGGAAATATTTTGTATAACCTGCTGGACAATGCAAATAAGTATAGTCCGGAAGCTCCCAATATTGAAGTGAAAACCGAAAATCGGGATGGGCATTTACTGATCCATGTGAAGGACGAAGGTTTGGGGATCAGCAAGGTTGATTTACAACATATATTTACGCGTTTCTATCGGGTTTCCACCGGTAATTTGCACGATGTAAAAGGCTTTGGTTTGGGATTGAGCTATGTGAAGGATATTGTAGACGCACACCAAGGAAAAATTGCGGTTCAGAGTACACTCGGAAAAGGAAGTATATTCAGCATTGCGCTGCCTTTAGCATAAAAGAACAAGAACGGATGCGGAGCAATTTATTCTGCATCAATGATCAATAACAGAAACACATGGCAAGGATCTTATTGGTAGAAGACGAAGCAAACTTTGGAGCTGTTCTACGAGACTACCTGCAAATGAATGACTATAATGTGACCCTCGTAAGAGATGGGGAAGCAGGATTTGAAGCCTTCAAAAGTGAAGGTTTTGACCTCTGCATTTTGGATGTGATGATGCCGAAAAAAGATGGGTTCGCATTGGGTAATGAAATACGAGAGATCAATTCAGACATACCGATTATTTTTCTCACGGCCCGCACAATGAAAGAAGATGTACACAAAGGCTTTGAGATCGGGGCAGATGACTACATTACCAAACCTTTCGATTCGGAAGAACTCCTCTATCGAGTAAAAGCGATTTTGAAAAGAGCCAAATCCGGAGATAGCGCGCCTCAGGACCGCCTGCCGGATGAATTTTCTTTTGGGAATTTTGAATTTAACTACCGCCTCAATACCATTTCATATAATGGAGAAGCAGATCGTCTTTCTCCCAAGGAAGCAGACCTACTTCGCCTCCTCCTCGTTAATAAAAATGACCTCCTTCCTCGCGATGAGGCCCTCAAAACCCTTTGGGGCGATGATAATTATTTCAATGCCCGCAGCATGGACGTCTTTATCAGCAAACTGCGAAAAAGATTTAAAGTAGATCCTAATATCAAGATCGAAAATGTCCACGGCAAGGGCTTTCGGATGGTGGTGGAGTAAAATAAGGTGTTAGTGTATTAGGGTGTTTGAGTTTTAGCGTTAAATTTATAGATGTCCCTGACACGCTAATACTCTAACACGGTAACACGGTAACACGCTCTCCTATGAATAAAATCTTTCTCTCCCTCAGTATATTCCTTTTCATGTCAAGCATCGCTTTTTCGGCTGAATATCAATACAGCCTCAGCTGGCTGACTCCCAATACGCATACCTATATAATTGAAGCCCGGGCTCAAAGCCAAACGGATAGCTATACGGTATTTATGGTACCTGCCTGGCGACCGGGGAGATATATTATGCAGGATTATTCGGGGGCTATTTCTCATTTTGAAGCCTGGGATGCGTCGGGGAATAAGTTGAAATGGCAGAAGCTGAATAAGGATAGTTGGAAGGTCATGCATAATAAGGGAGGCGAAATCCGAATTCGCTATCGTTATTTCGCCAATAATCGCGATGCGGGTTCCAGTTATTATGGATTGGGGGAAGCCTATTTCAATCCCATCAATTTATTTATGCATGTGCAGGGACGCTATGATGATCCGGTTAAACTGGAAGTGCCTGAGCTGCCTGATGATTGGAAAATTGCTACGGCCTTGAAGCAAAATGGATCCAGAAAGTCCTATAAAGCCGCTTCTTATCACGAATTCGTAGATTCACCGACTGTTTTTGCGGAGGAGATGAAGACACTGGATTTTTCGGATGAAAACTGTGCCTTTAAACTTCATTTTCAGGGAGAGTTTAGTGGAGGAAGTGAGACGGAGAAAGTAATCCTGGAGGATGTGAAAAAAATCGTGCAGGAACAGGCCGTTCTATTCGGAGGATATCCTTTTGAAGAATACCATTTCATTTATCGCCTCCTCCCCTATCGGATGCGCCATGCGGTCGAACATAGCAATTCCGCCAGCTTTGCCCTGCCTTCATCGGTAGCTCAAAGTCCGGAAGCCGCAAAAAGTGGACTGATGGGAATAACCAGCCATGAGTTCTGGCATGCCTGGAATGTGAAACGAATTCGGCCTGCTGCTCTCTGGCCGTACGATTATAGTGAACAGCAATACACCAATTTGCATTGGTTTACAGAGGGCGTAACGGATTACTATACCCAATTGACTTTAGTACGAGCGGGGATTATAGATGAAGATGAGTTCTTGAATCGGATGAGCAATACCATTCGCAGTCTGGAAGGCAATTATGCTTCCCAAGTCGTATCTCCTTCCAATTCTAGTTTCAATAGCTGGTTGTCCAGCTCTCCTTATGCTCATCCGGATCATCGAATTTCTTATTATACCTTAGGAAGCCGTTTGGGCTTCATGATCGATCTTGAAGTGAGAAAGCGAAGCAAGGGGAGTGTAGGGCTTGATCAGGTATTTCAATACCTTTTTAAAAACTACTACCAAAAAGATAAAGGAGTACCAGAAGATGGGGTTCAGGAAGCCCTGGAGAAATTGACGGGCGAAAGCTGGGAGCAATTTTTTGCTGATCATGTTCATGGTACGGCTTCGATTGATTATGAATCTTTGCTGGCTCCAATGGGGCTTGAGTTAGAGCTTGGAATAAATGAGACCTCTGGGAAACGCGCGCTGGGGATTACAGCTGCCGAAAGGATTAGTCAGGGACATCTGATCAGTCGTGTGGTGCCTGGAAGTGATATTTACAATGCAGGTGTTGGGGCGGATGATTTATTGTTAGAAGTGGATGGAAAGAAAGCCGGTGAAGTAGATTTGGACGAATGGGCCAATGAATTGAAGCCCGGAGATGAAGTCCGCTTGTCGGTTTTATTGGGACTAAAAGAATTGAAGCAAATAGAATTTACCTATACAGGAGATAGCCGAGCCAAAACCTATAGTATTCAGAGTAAAAAGAAAGTAAAAGGGAAAGAAGTGGAGATGCGGAAAGATTGGCTGGAGACGAAGGTGAAGTAGCTCTGTCATCTCGAAGCTTGATTGGTGTGCTGGCTCCTCGTGCTGAGAGATCCTGAATTTGGGTGAAAAGAAGGATATGCTTTAGTTTCCCTCTACTCTTACGTATCCCCTTTTCAAAAAAGCCCATAAAACAAGGCCTTGGATGCTTCGATTAAGAAGCATCCAAGGCCGAAATATATTGATTAGCCTAAGGCTAAGCTTATTCGTCTTTAGGTTCCAGGATTTGGCGACCTCTATAGGTACCGCTCTCCAGGCTCACTCTGTGGTACAATACCGGCTCACCAGTTTCAGGGTCCATGTAATAAGTCTTGGACTTCAACTTCAGGTGAGTTCTTCTTTTATCCCTGCGGGTCTTGGAAATTTTTCGCTTCGGATGCGCCATTATCTTAAACTCTTATTCGTTAATTATTGCTTTCTTTTTTATCTATTTATTCTGATCCTTGAGTTTCTTTAAAGCTGCCCAACGAGGATCAATTTCTTCTTCCTCTTTTTCTTGCTTTATTTTCTTCACTTCGCCTCTTTCATTCAATCCCAGTGCTTTCAGAACATCCGGTGCACAAAGGTGTACATCTGTATCCGGAACCTTCCTCAGCGGAATAGAAATTTGTACAAAATCGTACAATTCCTGGCTGATGTCAAGTTTATCTTCTCCACTATTCACATACATCACTTCATATCCTTCAAAATCCATATCTGAATCAAAAGAATAAATGATGCGCTCCTCTATTTCAAACTCATGCTCATAGGGTTCTCCGCAACGATCGCAATTTAGTTCGATCCATCCCCGCATTTGAAAAACGACATCCACATGGGTGCCATATTTATGCATTTTCAAATGAGCATCAACCACTCCTGTCTTTACAGGCGAAACCTCAAAATGATCAAAAAACTCAGGGCCTATGTGAAAGTCCTCCTCATTTTTCCCTGGCTTCATACGAGCAACATTCAGGGAGTATTTTCTCAAAAAGTTGCGCTCTTTCGACATCGGCTCTTTCTTTCGGCTGGCAAAGTTAGATAAAAAAGTGCATAAAAAGAAAAACCGATTCAAAAATGAATCAGCTTTTCTTTGCAAGGAGTTTAGAAGTTAAAAAATAAGTTTGATTTGAATAGAAAGATACAAAGCAGAGGGAGTATTTCAAAGGACTTTAGTCTTTATTCTGAAATATATCGGAAAGCCCATGTGTTTCTGATTTTTCTCCCTTAACTTATGGCTAATGAGCACTTTCGCTACCTATAACCTAGAGATAATCTTGCCATAATGCCAAAAATGTATGTTGCAAGAGAAGCTGTTGTACCCCTGCGGGGAAATGCCGCTGAGTCGGCAGAGATGGTGAGTCAGGTATTATTTGGAGAGGCGGTTGAAAAGCTGGAGGAAGAGGGGAACTGGTACAAAGTAAAAATGCTCTCTGACGGATATGAGGGTTGGGTAAATCCTCGTATGCTTTTGCCAATAGATCCTAAGGAATATGAATCCTATGAAAATTGGCAATACGTCTTAGATGGAAGTCTTATGCTCGAAGATGGAAGCCAGATGCGAATACCCCTGGGGGTAAAGATTCCAGTCAGTAGCGGCCAGACCGATTTTGACATGGCGGGTCATCGGTGGAGTATGTCCAAGAGTTTACGGACAATCGACATACAAGATTTTGACAAGCGGGTAGATATTGCCCGCTATTTTTTTAATATCCCTTACCTATGGGGAGGAAGATCGGGCTTTGGAATAGACTGTTCAGGCTTCAGCCAGATGGTTTATGCCATGTGTGGTATTTCTATTCCCAGGGACTCTTCGAAGCAAGCATTGGAGGGTAAAACGATTCCTTATGGCGAGCATAAGGCAGGCGATCTCGCATTTTTTGCCAAACCCCAACAAAGTCGGGTTACTCACGTAGGAATCCTTATACACCTCGATCATATACTCCACGCATCCGGAAGGCTGCGTAAAGACAGATTCGAAGAATCTGGGATCATTGATATTGATAGCAATCAATTGACACATAAACTTATTATCATAAAAAGATGGTAGTTAGAGAAAGTGTATTAGTCTTGAATTCGGATTACCAGGCCATAACTATTTGTTCGGTCGAGCGTGCATTTGTCCTGATATTTCTGGACAAAGCGCAAATGTTGTCTGACAATCCGAAGCGTAAACTCTGTTCTATAAATTCAGAATTTAAATTCCCTTCAATCATTCGCCTGAGACGGTATGTTCAATTGCCTTATAAGCGCGTGAATCTTTCTCGCCATAATGTATTCAAGCGAGATGGAAACAGATGTGTCTATTGCGGAAGCAGAGAAAACCTGACGATCGATCACGTAAAACCCAAGGCACATGGAGGTAGAGACTCCTGGGACAACCTTGTTGCGGCTTGCCAGCGTTGCAATGCCAAGAAAGGAAGCATGACCCCGGAGCAAGCGGGTCTTAGCATGACCCACAAACCCTTCCGTCCGAGCTTCGTGATGTTTCTGAGTAATTTTGCCGGGAATGTACGTGAAGACTGGAAACCGTATTTGTATATGTCATGATGCGAAATCGGGTGCTGACAAATTTTCGTCTCATTCCACCGAAATCAGCCCCAATGTAATTTCGCATTTTCTATATAGTGTAAAGCCCCTGAGCGGATCATCTCAATTTGAGATTCACTCAGGGCTTTTATCTTTTTAGCCGGCGTGCCAGCATACATATAGCCTCCCTCCAAAAGAGCCCCCTGCTTTACCAAAGCATTCGCAGCTATGATCGTATGTTTGGGAACAACTACCTCATCCAATACAATCGCTCCCATCCCAATCAATACCTGATCTTCGACGGTGCATCCATGCAGGATAGCATTATGCCCCACTACCACCTCATCCCCTACGATGCAAGGCGTAAGTCCCGTAGAGCAGTGCAGAATAGCTCCATCCTGAATATTAGTTCGCTTACCGATCTTGATGGCGCCTACATCCCCTCTTAAAACAGCATTGTACCAAATGCTGCTTTCTTCACCGATCTCTACTTCACCGATGATGCTAGCATTCTCTGCCAGTTTGGCGGAGGGATGGATTTCAGGCGTGTGGGATTTGAAGGATTTGATGAGAGGCATAAGGATGAGTGTTAAAGTATTGTAGTGCTTTGGTGTTATAGTTGGAAAGCTAAAATACCAACTCCAGCACTATAACACCCTAACACTTCCGAACTTCTTCAATACCCCTTCGCCATATCATTGTAAAACTCCAGAGACTCTTCGATATCAGCGTCATTGATCTCCTGATTGATTTTGAACTGACCGATACCGTCTATGAAAGTGCAGAGGATTTTTTTGCCTTCATTCTTCTTGTCGTTGAGGGCACGAGCTATGATGTCCTCAAATTCTCCGCTGGAGAAGTTGGTGGAGGGATAGTGATGAGAAATGAGTTCGATGATGCTGACGAGGGCCTTGGTATCGATGAGGCCTGCTTCGCGAGAGAGGAAGCCTTCGCAAATCATCCCGATGGATATGGCTTCTCCATGAAGCAAAGGAGCTTCTGTTTCGAGTCGCATACTTTCTATGGCGTGGCCAATCGTATGACCAAAATTCAGAGACTTCCTTGCTCCTTTTTCGAAGGGGTCTTCTTCGACAATTCTTTGTTTGATGGCGACAGAATGCTCTATGATCTGCGTATAGTCCAGTTTTCGCAAATCGCGAATCTGCTTTAAGCCTTCCCAGCCCGCCTGGTCGGCAATCAGATGATGCTTGATTACTTCGGCAAAACCGGAGGCTAGTTCGCGATCAGACAGCGTATTGAGAAAGCCGGGCCAGATGTATACGCCTTGTGGATCATTGAAAAGACCGATGTGGTTTTTGTATTGCATGAAGTCAACTCCCAACTTGCTGCCTACGCTGGCATCCACCTGAGAAAGCAAAGTCGTAGGAACCTGGACGAAATCAATGCCTCTTTTGTAAAGGCTGGCAATCATTCCTCCCATATCTCCAATGACTCCACCGCCCAAATTGACGAGGATGGCTTTTCGATCCATAGCCATTTGGGTCATTTTGCTCCAAACACCAACACAGGTTTCAAGCGTCTTGAATTTTTCACCTGCAGGAATATGGATAGCCTCATGTACCGGCAGATAATCCCGAAGTTTGGGATAGCAAAGATCATAGGTGTTATCATCTGCCAGAATCAGGATTTGAGAATATTCGGACTTCCTGAGAAATTCTCCGAGCTTCTCGCGGGCATCTGCTCCAATATGTATCGGGTAACTAAGCATGGGGTGAAGTTAAAGCTGAGAGCTAGTGAATAACAAATGCCTTAGTAAAAATTCGAGGATCATATAATTCGTGTCCCGGATTTTTTTAACTTGTGTGTGACCTTTTCACAACCGAAGTATCCTAAAATTGAACGATTTCACTTTATTAAAAAAATTTACAAATAAGTATGTCATTACTAAACGCACTCACCGAACAAATTGGTGGCCAGGTTCTTCAAGGACTGGCAAAGAATATTGGCGCTGACGAAGGAGTAACTGGAGCAGCAATTTCAGCTGCAATTCCAATGATTGTAGGAGCACTTGCAAAAAATGCATCTTCTGATGATGGAGCCGCATCTCTTAGCAATGCTTTACAGAAAGACCACGACGGAAGTATTCTGGACAATTTGGGAGGTTTCCTTTCTCAAAGTGATAATGGACCCGGTGGTGCAATTCTCGGACACGTATTTGGACAAAAGCGTGGAGGAATCGAATCTGCACTTAGTCAAATAACAGGTCTGAACTCAGGACAGTCTGGCAACCTTCTGGAAAATCTTGCACCCGTTATTTTGGGACAATTAGGAAGAACTCAGAAAAGCCAGGGCTTGAATCCTGCTGATCTTGCTGGATTGTTGGCTGGAGAAAGTCAGCAAGCTCGCGGTGCAGGTTCTCCTGTAATGGATATCCTCGGAAAAGTCCTGGATCAGGACGGAGATGGAAGTATGTTGGACGACATCGGTGGCATGTTGGGAGGATTCCTCAAAAGATAAGGAAATAGCAATATTTCATATTCACTCGAATGCAGCCGGGCCTTGTGCCCGGCATTTTTTTTAGCTCAAAATCTCCTGCCACTCCGACCAAAGTGGAGGGGCTGAAACTATTTGTCTGTAACTCCGTCAATTTTTTTGAATTAGTGATTTTGGCATTTGATTGAGGTTCCCGACGGGGCTCTGGATAACACGAGTTGTTTGAGTTTACCTCTCCAATTTCTTCAAAGGCTGGCTCAATACCATATTGTAATTCTCCCAAAAGCCGGGAATCTGCTCAACTTCGTTTCGATATAGAGGTAGCTCTTTATTCACCAATACTTTTTCTCTTTCCTCCCACTCCCCTATCTCAACCTCATTTACAAAAAATTCCCGATACTGATACATAGAAGCGGTAGGATAGACATTGAGAATCTCTCCATAAGCCGAAAGGATATTTTCCGCCTCCAATCTGATTTGATCCGGCCGATCTATTTTTAATTTTTTCCTGAAGGGAATGCTGACCTCTGCTGGATCATTATGCACAATATTTTCGACTTTAAACCTCAGCCCATCGATCCAGACTTTGTAGTTTTTAGGATTTCCCGAGCTACGAAAGTCCAGGGTTTTATTGAATCGAAGAATAAGTCTATTGGCCAGGGTATCTACTCGTATAGTATCAATCTTAAAACTCGGATTTCCAATTCGTGTATTCAGGTAGTTGTTCATGGAAATGTACTTCAGAACCATCTGCTCCTCAAAGTCCTGATATTCTACCAAAATCTCATAGCGCACTCCTTCCTCTTCTTCTTCCGGTTTGAAAAAATTGGTATAGGAAAACTTAAGGATCGCAAAATCCGAAGCACGGATAAATAGCTTACCCTCAATGAGATGTTTGTAAACGGGGTCATCCACCAGCTCAAAGGATATCTCGTACAGGAAGTCTTCGTCCTGGATGATTAGCGAATCCAGTTTGAAATTGTGATAGGTTAAAAAGTACTTATTGGTGATGAAGACAAAAGCAAAGGAAGGGTGCTTAAAGTTGCGAATGGGATCGTGGAGGCGAAGGATGGAAAATTCATTTCGGCCTGCGTAATTCATCTTCATTTCCGGAATCATTTTCTCTCCCGATGCATAAGATCCACTTTGAAAAGTATCAATCTGTATGTCCTGTCTAAAGCGGAATTGTTCCAGTTCTATCTGGGTCTTTTTGTAATCATAAGTTTGAATACCTTTATCATAAACCTTTAAAGCTGCTTCCATCAGGTTGATATATTCTCCCTCTCTCAGCAGATAATCCCGATAAAATCCATTGATAATCATCGATTCATCAGGGACATTCTTTTTGATACGATTGACAGCTCTTCTTACGATTTCACCTGCTCCCAATTCTTTTCCTCTTTTTTCTTTTATGGCTATTTCTTCCAGGCTGTATATCCTTTCCCCTAAAGGCAGGCTGATAAAATTGCTATCCAGCAAGCTTTGAATGGGAATGTCCTTGCTTTGGTAACCGATGGAGGAAATTCGAAGGGTATCTCCAAAATGTCTTTCAGGAATACTGATTCGAAATTCACCTGAAAAATTGGTAATCACACCAAGTGAGCTATTGAGAATTCGAATTTGGGCATAAGGAATACCCATTCCTTTGCGAATATCTTTTACTTCTCCTGAAATACGTTTCCAGTCTTGCCCCATGGAAAGAATTGGCAGAAGAATAAGTAAAATGCTTGTTTGTGTTTTCCAGCGCATATTGATGAGGTATAATATGAATGAAGAACAAGGAATGACAAATGGAGAAGTCTTATTTGGTGCAAAGCAAGAATTTTGAATTTACCCTCAATAAACCTCCTTCTCACTTCTCCATTCCTTGTTCTTTATTCTTAGCTCTCCTGACCATCTCCCCATTAATAAGTTAATCATTCCCCAAAATATTCCCTAAGGTCTATTCTGCTTGTTTTCGTAACTTGCAGACACAAATAAACTTCTGATAAGATGTTGAGGCTAAAAATGAAGACTGACCCGCTTTGGGTAAAGAATATAGCAGAGAGTAATATTGAGGAAATTCTGACGGATCATGCCTGGTGCGAACAAAAGGCGGCTTCTTCGGCTATCTCTCTCATCGTACAATATCCCATGCACGAGGATTTGGTTACCCAAATGTCAGATTTGGCCCAGGAGGAAATGAGCCATTTTCGCATGGTCCATCAGCAAATCCAGAAGCGTGGATATACCCTGGGGCCTGAGCGAAAAGACTCTTATGTCAATGAATTGGTGAAATTTATCCGCGTAAAAGGAAAAGGGCGAGAAGAAAGCCTGGCAGATAAATTGCTCTTTGCAGCTATGATAGAGGCTCGCAGCTGCGAACGCTTCAAGGTTTTGTCAGAAAATATAGATGACAAAGAGTTGGCAGATTTCTACTATGATCTCATGGTCTCAGAAGCTCGACATTATACGCTTTTCATCAAGCTCGCAAAACAACTTTGTCCCAATGTGGACGTAGATAAACGCTGGGAAGCTTTTCTCGAGTTTGAGGGTGAGGTTATAAGTAGGTATGGGAAAAGCGAAGCCATTCACGGATAGTTGAATGATGGAAGATTTTCAACATAGCACCACAGATTCCACCTCGCAAGAAACGCTCAAAGATAAATTCCAGGAATTTTTTAAGGATCCTCGTGTCCGAAAAGCCGGAAAAATCTCTCTCATTCTTATGGGAGCGGGTCTTGCATGTATATTGATCCTTTTCCTCACGGTTTATTTCGGAGCATTTGGAGAAATACCTCAAGCAGATAAACTCGCCAATATTCGCCATCATAATTCTTCCGAGATTTATTCTGCAGATGGCAAGATGTTGGGGAAATACTATATCGAAAACAGGAGCAATGTTGCCTATGAAAATATTTCGCCTGAGCTTCTTCAAGCTCTGGTAGCAACGGAGGATGCACGTTTTTATGAGCATGCCGGTATTGATACCCGCAGTATGTTTCGAGTGGCATTCAAATCTATTTTGTTAGGAGATAAAAGTGCCGGAGGAGGAAGTACCATTTCACAGCAATTGGCCAAAAACCTCTTTCCCCGGGAAGACTATAGTATCCTGAGCTTGCCTGTAGCGAAGTTCAAGGAAATGATCATCGCCAAACGACTGGAAAAGAATTATAGCAAGGATGAAATTCTCGCCCTTTACCTGAATACCGTTCCATTCGGAGAAAAAGTCTACGGTATAGACGCCGCATGTCAGCGTTTTTTCAATACCAGCGCCAAAGATATTTCCATAGAGGATGGAGCCGTTTTGGTGGGTATGCTAAAGGCAACCACAGCTTATAATCCCAGAAGGAATCCTTTGCGATCTACAGAAAGAAGGAATGTCGTATTAGAGCAGATGGCGCGCTATGAATACCTTTCTGAGGCCGTAGCTGACTCGCTAAAGGAACTTCCTCTTGAGCTGGACTATAATAAAGTAACGCTACTGGAAGGGCCCGCGCCCTATTTTCGTCAGCAGGTAGCCGAGGAACTCAAAGCTTATTTCCGCGACAATCCCGGACCCGACGGCAAAAAATACAATGTCTATACAGATGGGCTCAAGATTTATACAACCATAGATTCCCGTTTGCAGCGATATGCCGAAGAATCGATTGCTTCTCATTTAAAGGAATTACAGAAAATTTTTGATAAGCATTGGAAAGGACGAACCATCTTTCGGGATGAAGATCCGCAAATTCTGAAGGCCATGCGCCAGACAGATCGCTATAAGTATCGCAAAGAATCGGGCATGACAGAAGCTCAAATCCTGGAGCATTTTCAAACGCCCACCAAGATCAAATACTGGACCTGGGAAGGAATGGTCGAAAAGGAAATGCGGCCCTTGGATTCCATCAAGTTACATCAGGCCTTTTTACATGCAGGCTTTATGGCGATGAATCCCCGAAACGGCTATGTAAAAGCCTGGGTAGGTGGGATTAACTTCAAAGAATTTAAATACGATCATGTACTTTCCCGCCGTCAGGTAGGATCAACTTTCAAGCCTTTTGTGTATACAGCGGCTTTGGCCAAAGGCATGGACCCCTGTGAGTATATCGAGAATCAGCAGGTGGTATATGAAGATTATGAAAATTGGTCGCCGGGAAATTCTGATGGGAAGTATGAAGGATACTATTCTATGCAAGGGGGATTGACTAAATCTGTCAATACCGTTTCCGCAGCTGTAATGAATAAAGTTGGGGTGGAAGATGCCCACCGTTTTGTCAATAAATTTGGCTTTGAATCAGAAGTTCCCAAAGCACCAAGTATGGTATTGGGAACGGCGGAACTGAGTCTCAGAGAAATGCTTTCTGCCTATTCAGTTTTTGCCAATCGAGGATTGCGAACCAAACCGGTACTGATCAAAAAGGTGCTGGATGCGCAAGGAAATGTGATTGTAGAATGGCCGGATAAGCCGGAAAGAGAACGTGTCATAGATGCCAATACGGCAGACATGATGAATTATATGCTACGATCCGTAGTAAAAAATGGGACGGGCCAAAGGTTGAGAAGTCGATATGGACTTAACAATCAAATCGGAGGAAAAACCGGAACAACCCAGGATCAAACCGATGGATGGTTCATTGGCATCACTCCTACCCTTGTAGCAGGTGCCTGGGTGGGGGGAGAAACCCGCAAAGTCCGATTCCGTTCCTTGAGTCTCGGACAAGGAGCTAATACGGCTTTGCCTATTTACGGCAAATTTATGCAGCGTTATTATAAGCTTTACAGCAAACATAGAAATGCCAGATTTCAGGATCCGGGAGCTTCGGCCCTCAATTCTATGGACTGTGATATGTATAGAGATCAGGCTCCGGGAGAAGGCCTGGAAGAGTTTTTCCTCATCCTCAAACAAAGACGGATGGAAAGACAGATTAGGAATATGGAGCGAAAGATGCAGAAAAAGATAGAGCGGGAGGAGAAACGAAGGCGAAAGAAAAACAACAGCCGTTTCAAAAGAAATTATAGAAACTAGGATACAGGAAAGGCGCAGATTTATATCTGCGCCTTTCATTTTTTGAACACATCTACCTACACATCTTTGCCTATAAATTGGCGGGGATCAATACTCTGTCGATGATGTGGATGACTCCATTTACTGCTCTCTTGTTTGCAGAGGTAACGATGGCATCATTGATTTTAACTGCATCTGTGCTCAAATCTACCTTGATATTTCCTCCTTCAGCAGTACCTACATTTCCATTGCTCAGGTCATTGGCTTCGATGCGACCGGGTACAACGTGATAGGTCAGGACTTTGATAAGCTTGTCTTTGTTCTCAGGCTTGAGGAGCATTTCTACCGTTCCTTCTGGCAAAGCAGCAAAGGCTGAGTTTGTCGGAGCAAAGATGGTATAAGGTCCTTTTCCTTGTAGGGTCTCTACCAAACCGGCAGCTTTAACAGCAGCTACCAAAGTAGAAAGATCTTTTCTGGAAGCTGCGATTCCTACCAGATCTTTGTGATGAGAAGTTTTCGCTGGACTTCTGTAAGAAGTTTTGTAGCTCGCTCTGTGAACATTTTTGTTGCTTGATTTGCTACTGCACTGTGCAAATCCGAGGCTTAGGCTGATACTTGCGATGAATATTCCGCTAACGATCAATTTGATTACTTGGCTACTTTTCATAATAGTGTTGTTGATAAAAAATGAAATTGTACCAGAACTACGAAGTAGCTTGATCGTTTAGATCTTTTTGTTGAATAAAACTTAAACAAAATTTACAAGCGATTGATTTAGAGGAAGATAAAAATGTGTTGTTGTGTTTTAGTGTTGTAGTTCGTTTTTCAAATTAACTACCGCACCCTGGCACTAAAACACAACAACACCTTCCCAAGCACCCCTTCCCCTGAAACAAAATTCCGCCCTTATAGTATACCCACATATCCATTCATTTAAGTAGAATAGAAATCATGAAGCTATAATTTCTTCCAAACAATAATTCCGGCAAAGCCCTTTGCCTATTGTTTCATTTCTCAGGAAGAGATTATGTTAATTCTACAAGACATCACATATACCCTACCTAATAGGGATTTACTTTTCTCCAACATTTCGCTCAAACTAAATCCTCAGGACAAAATCGGCCTGATAGGAAAAAATGGGGTTGGGAAATCTACCCTTTTACGGATGATAAATTGTGAAGTATTTCCTGTCGAAGGGAAACTCCATTTAGAAGCGCATCCCTATTACCTTCCTCAGGTCTATGGCCAGTATAATCATCTGACTATCGCAGAAGCTTTGGGAGTGAAAGAAAAGATTCAGGCATTTCACGCCATTCTTGAAGGGGATGGCAGAGAAGAAACCTATGCTTTGCTGGATGATGACTGGACGATAGAAGAAAGGTGTAAAGCGGCTCTCAATTATTGGCAGTTGACAGATTTGGAACTGGATCAGAAACTAGAGCACTTGAGTGGAGGGCAGAAAACGCGGGTCCTGCTAGCGGGAATTTCTATTCATGAGCCTTTATTGGTATTGATGGATGAACCTAGCAATCATCTGGATACAGAAGGCAGAGAGCTTTTATACCAATTTATTCGATCCACTTCCAGTAGCCTTCTTATCATTAGCCATGATAGAAAATTACTGAATCAACTGCCTGTGATTTGCGAAATGAAAAGAGATGGAATCACTAGCTATGGCGGTAACTACGATTTCTATCGTGAGCAGAAAGAGAAAGAGTTGAAAGCTTTAAATCAGGACCTCCAGAACAAGGAGGTTTCTTTGCGTAAGGCCAAAAAGAAACAGAGGGAGACAAAGGAGCGACAGAATAAACTGGACGCCCGGGGAAAGAAAAAGCAGCTCCAGACTGGCACCCCTCGCATCATGATGAATAAGCTGAAAAATGATGCAGAGAATACATCTTCTAAACTGAAAAACCTGCACAATAAGAGAGTAGATGATATTTCGCAGGAATTGAGAGACTTGCGTGCTTCTCTGCCAGAGATAGACAAAATGAGATTTGGCTTTGAGGATTCTTCTTTACATAAAGGAAAAATCTTGTTTGAGGCAGAGGGAATAAATTACAGCTATACTAAGGAAGTTATTTGGAAAGAAAACCTTAGTCTTCATATAAAAAGTGGACAACGACTGGCTTTGAAAGGATTGAATGCTTCGGGAAAGACTACTTTGATCAAATTGATTTTGGGGGATTTAGATCCTCAAGTTGGCAAGCTGAAAAGAGCAATAAATAATTCAGTCTACATCGACCAGAATTACTCATTACTCGATAATAAACTCAGCTTATATGAGCAAACGCAAATATTCAATAATTCAAATCTCCAGGAGTATAAAGTCAAAACTCGTCTAAACCGCTTTTTATTTGGAAAGGAAGATTGGGGTAAATCCTGTGAGGCTTTGAGTGGAGGGGAAAGAATGCGATTGATCCTCTGTTGCCTGACACTCTCTCAGCAAGCGCCTGACCTCATTGTCCTGGATGAACCGACCAATAATCTTGATATTCAGAATATAGAAATCCTGACCAAAGCCATCAATCAGTATCATGGGACGCTATTGGTGGTGTCGCATGATGAGCGCTTTTTGGAGGAAATCCATATTGAGTCGGAGATTGTGCTGGAATAGATGGAGAGAATTTTGAGTAAATTAAAGGATAGGCAAAACAAACTGTCATTGCGAGCTCTTAACAAGAGCGCGGCAATCCCCTTGATTTAAAAGCTTATTTGATTTCAAGGAGATTGCTTCGCCGGAGATTTCGACTCGCAAGGACAGGACTGTTTGGGCATAGGTATACAGTATCTATAAATCCCTTTAGCCATGAAGCTAGACCAAGAACAAATACAGGAATTCACAGAAAGAGGCATTCTTCGGCTGAAGAATTTCATTCCTGCAGGCATTGCAGATGAGGCTCAGCAAATAGCCCTTGAAAAGATCAACAAGTTTCACCAAAACGGAAAGTGGAACTATGAATCCGTGCAAGACTTATCCTTTCCGAAAGCCAACAAAGTTTTCAATAAAGAGCTGGGAAGCCTCAAGCCTTTCAAATCTTTACTGACTTCAGATTTACTCGAAGTGATTTCACAATTGATGGGCGAAGATGCCATTCCGTGGATGAAGTTCCAGTCCCTGATCTCTGTTCCGGATACTTCCAAATGGGAGGTTCCTGCGACTACCTGGCACCTGGATTTGCCACAGATTCCGAACACGGGCTTACAGGGAATACAAATGTTTGGCTTTCTGACCGAAGTACGACCCGGAGGAGGAGGCACGTTGGCGGTAGCTGGATCTCATCGTCAATTAGACGAGCTTTCCCATTTCAAACCGAAAGCCCTGAGAAGTGTATTGAAAAAGCAGGCCTTTTTTCGAAATCTTTGGTCCAAAGAATATCCCAATCGCACCTCACTTATGGAAGAGACCCTAAGCGATAAAGGAGGAAGTGTTCAAGTAGTCGAAATGCATGGAAAGCCGACGGATGTCTATTTGATGGATTTGAGAATTCTTCATACGGTAGCTCCGAATAGTCGAGATACGCCCAGGATCATGTTGACACAGCGATTTGCAAAAAAGGAAATGCTTGAAGCTACAGAAGCATTGAGGAAGGCCTACTTAGAGAAGTTTTAGTGTATTTGTGTGTTAGGGTATTAGCGAAAATCTACAATTCCTACCCTGGCACACTAATACTCAAACACCCTAACACTTTCTTATGCTTCCTTCAACTCCCCCTTCACATACATGCGATCCAGTCTCGGTGTCGGACTTCCTCCCGCTTCTTCCAGCGTAACTGCAAAAGCACTTACCTTACCTTCTACGTGCCGAAGTTTCTGCATTTTGCTATGGTGGTCGAAAATTCCTGCATCGAGGGAAACTCCATCGATAATGGCCCAGAGTTGATATTGATGATCTTTGGGAGGTTCGGGGAGCTCATCGATGAGGAGGTAAACATCTTTGGATGTACTATGCCAGAAGACATGAACTTTGGAATCTGGAGCTGATTCCAAACCCGTCATAATGATCGGAATACTCGCAGGATCATTGATGATCTTCTGATGCTGCTCTATAACAATGGGATTTTGACGTAGAGCTGCATATTGTTCGGAGATATAGTTTTTCTCTTGTTCGAGGTTCTCGGTCCTGTCAGATAAGCTGGCAACTTCAGACCTCAGAGCTTGCATGTCCTGATATAAGTTGAAAGCGAAAAAGGAACTTAAGAGGAATAAAGTGATTGCCGCTGCAAGTGCGTAAGGCATCCAATTGGGACTTTTGATTTTTTCTTCAGCTGCCTGTTCCTCCCCTTCCTCGGCTAAATTCATTATGATGCTGTCCAGAGAAGGCGGCTGAACGGCTGATTCATTTTGCTGGGCATATATACGCACAGCTTTCTGGATCTTCTCGATCTCCTCTTTGATCTCCGGATACTTCTCGGCCATCTGATCTACCTCTTTATTTTCGGCATCAGATAAAAAGCCGCCTACATAGGCTTCTAATACTCCGGATTCTATGTATGATTCAACATTCACTTCTGAACGGTATTTCTCAGATGTTTAAGCGCTAATCTAATCCTCGTCTTTACAGTACCCAAAGGGATATCCAATTTATTGGCGATTTCTTCCTGGGTATAACCCTGAAGATATGCCATATCCACAATGAGTTTTTGTTTTTCAGGTAAACGCCTGAGCATTTCCTGTACCTGCTCCTGTTTTTCTAGCTTCTGTTCTGAGTGCTCATTCCTCTCCACGATTTCTTCCGGACTTGCTGTCTTCATGGCCTTGATAAATTCCCGGGATCGGGTTTTATCTATGGCTGCATTTCGACATACACTCACCAACCAGGTATACAAACTCCCCTTGCTGCGCTCATAATAGTGTCCCTTTCTCCACACTTTCACCATCACCTCCTGAAAGACATCCTGTGCCATGCTTTGATCCTTTACTACTCGATAAATGATATTGAAAAGGTTATGAGAATAATTCTCATAGATCAACTGAATCACCTTCTGATCATTGCGCTGCAATAGCTCAATAATCTTTTCATCGGTAGTGATAGCAGAAGACTTTGACACGGTACTGGATCAAAAATAGGCTCCATTATATCACCTTTCTCAAGATACGAACTAATGGAGCCTTTTGGATGTTTATATAGAAAAAATTATATATAAAATTTATTTCAGAACTTTCCTCAGCTTAAATAAGAGAAGGACCTGTTCCATCTTGCCGATTTTGTACTCCCCATTGGCCATCATTTTCGTCACCTTCGGCACCAATCTAACCAGTTTCCTTCCATAAGGTTTTGTAACGGCATTTTTAGCAAAGTTGGCTTTTTGCTTAAAACTCATATTTGCCTGCCAGGGTTCCAGTTCATTGAGAAGGATTCCTAATTCGCGGTCATTTTGATTGGAGAATTTGTTGAGGTAGCGATAAGTCTTTACTGGTGAATTTAAGCTGGTAGCTTCGTCGAGTACATCTGCTGTGATTTGTGCAAAGGCATCAAACTTGTCTTCAGGACTCATGGGACTGGAAACAATGCTTCGTAGTGCCTGGCGGTGCATTTTGAGTTGCTTACTTGGGATGCAGCTGCTAAAAAGGATAAGGGGTAGAATCAAGACATAAATGAGATACTGCTTCTGTGTCATTTGTGAAAGTTTAAAATGTAATTGTTTGAAGAAAATAGAGGGGTGCTTTAATGACAAGCCAGCTTTAAAATGGATGCCTGAAAGAATTCCTTTTAGCCCTAAGCAAAATTTAAGGGCTTTTCTTATATTTGCACCTCAATTTTCAGATGCTATAGAATGAGTGTAAAGCCTGGGTGCAAAAATGTTACCTCAGCTTTGCCAACAAGTTATAATTTTCTATGTCCAAACGATACCCGGAGTACAAAAAGTTGTCCTTGCCGGAAATAGACAAAGAGATACTCGAATTGTGGGAGAAAGAAGGAACTTTCGACAAAAGTATCTCCAGTCGCGAGGGTCAACCGAGTTTTACCTTCTATGAAGGTCCACCTTCTGCTAATGGAAAGCCGGGGATCCATCACGTGATTGCAAGAACCATTAAGGATCTTGTCTGTCGCTACAAAACTCTTCAAGGCTTTCAAGTAAAGCGGAAAGGAGGATGGGATACCCACGGACTACCCGTAGAATTGCAGGTAGAGAAGCGTTTAGGTATTACCAAAGAAGATATAGGAAAAACGATTTCAATTAAAGAATACAATGCCGCTTGTAGGCATGATGTATTGGAGTTTAAGGACCTTTGGGATGACCTGACCCGTATCATGGGATACTGGGTAGATCTCGATGATCCTTATGTTACCTTCGAAAATAACTACATAGAGTCTGTCTGGAATCTCCTAAAGAGGATCTGGGACAAAGGCTATTTGTATAAAGGATTTACTATCCAGCCTTATTCTCCTGCAGCTGGAACTGGTTTGAGTTCTCATGAACTCAATATGCCCGGTGCCTATAAGGAGATCACCGATACCAGTGTTACCGCACAGTTTAAGATTGAAGGGACGGAGGACGAATACTTCCTTGCTTGGACGACGACTCCCTGGACACTGCCAGCAAACACGGCTTTGGCTGCGGGGAAGAATATCACCTATGTAAAGGTTGATACTTTCAATCCTTACACCCACAAACGGATAAAAGTAATCCTTGCCAAAGACCTCATGCATAAGTACTTCAATGAGAAGGCTGCTGAGCTGGCTTTGGAAGATTACGCCGAGGGAGACAAGCTTATCCCCTATCAGGTGGTGTCTGAAATGAAGGGGAAAGATATTGCCGGGATGAAATATGAGCAATTGATGCCATACGTTCAGCCGGAAGGCAAAGCTTTCGAAGTGGTACTCGGAGATTTTGTTTCTACAGAAGACGGTACAGGGATTGTTCACACGGCCCCTACTTTTGGTTCGGATGACTTTTTTGTTGCCAAGCAAAATGGGATAGCTGCTCTATTGGTGAAAGATGAGGATGGCAATGATGCTCCCATTGTAAATAAGCAAGGGAAGTATGTAAAAGAAATGGGCGAATTTGCGGATCGCTATGTGAAAGACTACGGACAGGATGAGCCCCGCTCGCTGGATGTAGATATCGCCATCAAACTCAAAACAGAAAATAAAGCCTTCAAGGTTGAAAAATATGTCCACAGTTACCCGCATTGCTGGAGAACTGACAGACCCGTATTGTATTATCCGCTGGATAGCTGGTTTATCCAGACCACTGCAGTGAAGGATAAGCTGATCGAGCACAACAATACGATCAACTGGAAACCCAAATCTACCGGGACGGGTCGTTTTGGAAACTGGTTGGAAAACCTGGTGGACTGGAACCTTTCCCGTTCTCGTTTCTGGGGAGTTCCGCTACCTGTTTGGAGTACAGAGGATGGAAAAGAAAGAAAGTGCATAGGATCGGTTGAAGAACTGAGGACGGAAGTAGAAAAGTCTATCGCTGCCGGGCATATGAGTCAGGCTGGTTTGGATGATTTCTTTGAGGAACTTGATCTTCATAAGCCGGATGTAGATAATTTGGTATTGGTAAGTGAAAGCGGTCAAGCTATGCATCGCGAACCAGACCTAATCGACGTATGGTTTGATTCTGGTGCCATGCCTTTTGCCCAATGGCACTACCCTTTCGAAAATCAGGAAGTCTTTAAGGAAAGCTTTCCCGCCGATTTTATCTCTGAAGGGGTGGACCAAACCCGTGGATGGTTCTTTACCTTGCATGCCATAGCGGTCATGCTGGAAGACAGTGTTGCATTCAAAAACGTAATATCTACGGGACTTCTGCTCGATAAAGAGGGGAAAAAGATGTCAAAAAGGGTCGGAAACGTAATAGATCCTTTCAAAACCATCAATACCTATGGTGCTGATGCGACCCGATGGTACATGATCGGCAACGCACAGCCCTGGGATAATCTAAAATTTGACCTGCAAGGGGTTCAGGAAGTACAGCGTAAGTACTTTGGTACCCTTTTCAATACCTACAATTTCTTCGCGATCTATGCCAACATCGCTGACTTCAGTTATGGGGAAAGAATCCCGGTAGCTGATCGCAGCGAATTGGACCAATGGATCATCTCTGTCGGGAACTCTCTGGTGAAGAAAGTTCAGGAATTTATGGATGATTACGAACCGACACGTACCGTTCGCGCCATAGATTATTTTGTCAACGAACAACTCTCTAACTGGTACGTTCGTCTGTCCAGAAGACGTTTCTGGGAAGGGGATGTAAATGCCTTCCAGACTTTGTATGAATGTCTGGAGAAAGTGGCTATTCTGATGAGTCCTTTTGCGCCTTTTTTTGCGGAAAAAGTATACAAAGATTTGACAGGAGGAGCCTCATATGAGAGTGTACATATATCAAGAATTCCTGAAGTAATAGAGGAAGAAATCGACCTCGATGCTGAAAAAAGGATGGAGATGGCTCAAAAGCTTACCAGCCTGATACTCAGCTTGCGACGTAAAGAAAAGCTCAAAGTTCGTCAGCCTTTGGCCAAGGCGATGGTGGCTATCATGGACCCTGAATTGGGAGAGGATGAGTTAGCTAGAGTCAAAGATTTAGTTGCAAATGAGGTAAATATGAAGCAAATTGAATACATAACTGGAGATAATTCAATCCTTGTAAAGAAGATGAAGCCGAACTTTCGGTCTCTGGGTCCAAAGGTTGGTCCGTTGATCAAAGAAATAGGTCCGGCTTTGGCAAAATTTTCTCAGGAAGATATCCGGGATCTGGAAGTAAAAGGTCAAGCAAATTTGGAACTTTCTACCGGAACTTTCGTCATAGAATTATCTGATGTAGAAGTACTGAGTGAAGATATCCCGGGCTGGTCTGTGGCCTCTGATGGAATTTATACCGTCGCCCTGGATGTTACCTTGACAGAGTCTTTGAAACAAGAAGGTATTGCCAGAGAATTTGTGAATCGCATCCAGAATCTTCGCAAATCCAAAGGATTTGAGTTGACTGATAGAATCGATATCGTAATATCAGACAATGATGACTGGAGTGATGCTGTAAATGAGTTTACGAGCTACATCTGTAAAGAAACCCTGGGAGAAAACCTGTGGCTCAGGGACCTGGAAGCAGGTGCAGATGAAGTTGAAATAAATGGAATTAGGGGGCATATTTCCCTAACCCGCCTGGCAACGTCTGGGTAGTGCTCTTTTTTCATTCTACTATTTACTAAACTGTATGAACATGGAAAAAAGTATGGAAAAGAAATTTTATAGCAGATCTGAGCTAGAAGAATTTCGCCAAATTATTACTCAAAAATTAGAGTCTGCACGCGCTGAACATAAGAAGCAGGCTGATAGCTTAAGGGAATTTAGTGGAAGTTCCGCGGATAGCATCAATTTCACCGAATACGGCAATGAAAGCCGTGAAAAAGAGAACATCGAAGTATTGATGGCTCGTCAATCTAAATTTATTGACAAGTTGGAGAAAGCGATGGTCCGTATAGAGAACGGTACCTATGGTATTTGCCGGATCTCAGGTGAACTTATTCCACCCGAACGTTTGAGAGTAGTTCCTCATGCGACAACCACCGTTGCTGCTAAAATGAATCAAAGCAACGCCGATAGAAGAAGGTAAATACTCAATCCATAATGAAGGAGAACTCGTTTAAGGCTGCCAAGAAGTATTTTTTAATTGCTGGACTTATAGTCGCTTTCGATCAGATCCTCAAGGTCATCGTAAAGCTGAATATGGAGAAAGGGGTAGCCGGACAAATTCATGTAATAGGCGATCTTTTTAAGATACATTTCATAGAGAACAGGGGCGCAGCCTTTGGCTTAACCGTCCCTAAACTCGTCAAGCTCTTTGGAGGTGATATGTCGGAAACGACCGGGAAGCTGATCCTGTCGATTTTCTCTATCATAGCAGTAGCAGCTATAGGATACGTCCTGTATAAATTGGCTACTCACAAATCTCCTCTCCCCTATTTCGTAGCTTTGATCTTTGGGGGAGCAATGGGGAATATCATAGATCGGACCTTTTACGGACTCTTCTTTTCTGATATCAATGATTACAGTGGTGGCCTTTTCTATGGCCGGGTAGTCGATATGTTCTACTTTGATATTGGGAACGTATCCTTACCGGACTTTATGGGAGGAGGCTACTACCATCTTTGGCCGATCTTCAATATTGCTGATTCGGCCATTACTGTCGGTATTATCGTCTTATTGATTTTTCAGGGAAAGTTCTTCAAAATGGATGAAGAAGCAAGAGGAATAAGTGGAGAAACTTCCGAAGCTGAGACGGCAAAGGAAGCAGAGAAAAAAGAAGAAAAAACTATTTCTCCTGCAGAAAAACCGGAAGCTGATACCCCGGACGATACCCATTTGACCACCAAGTAAATTTTTTATGCGTCGATATCTGAGCATTAGCCTGGGAGTTCTACTCCTCGATCAATGGGTTAAGGTCTCAGTTAAAAATTCGATGTATCTAGGTGAAGAGATTCCTCTACTGGGGAATTGGCTGAGTCTTTATTTTGCCGAAAATAATGGCTTTGCTTTTGGCTTGACGCTTAGCGAAATATCGGAATCAATTGGTTTGAGTCTTTCCCCTTATACTGGAAAACTCATCCTGAGTATTTTTTCCTTATTGGCAATTCTAGGACTGATCCTGGTTCTGAAAAAGTTTTCCCGTCACAAATCCCTGCTGCCTGTTTTTATTGCTATAATTTTAGGAGGAGCAACAGGGAATATTATTGATCGCCTTTTTTATGGGGTCTTTTTCGCTAGCAACAACCTCTATGAAGGAGGCCTATTTCAGGGACAGGTAGTCGATATGTTTATCTTCAATTTTGGCGATGGAGGCTATACCTCTCCCATCTTTAATATTGCTGATGTCGCGATCAGCCTGGGCATAATCAGTATCCTCATCTTTCAGAATAAATTTCAGGCTCGCCACGAAAGACTTAGCAAGCCGGTTACGGTTCCAGATGACTCTCCAGGCCTTTTGTCATAAGCCAGTTGATCTATTCTAAAAAATCCTTAACTTCACTTGTTCGAAAGATCATTTGTTCGTGTAAGACAGATTGATTCATTCTCTTATAACAATCCCGAAGGGATGTGAGTAATGATCTTTCATTACATATTCACTCATCAATAGAAGCTGAATAATTATGGCAGGCGACTGGAGAAACTACAAGAAAATACTACTACCAGACATTCCAGATTTTCATGACATTTCTGTTTACGAATCCAAAGGGGACGGTTATAAGGCCCTGAAGACCGTATTGAAACAGAAGAAGTGGGATCGTAAAGCCGTAGTTGATGAGGTAAAGAAAGCCAATATCCGAGGACGTGGAGGGGCAGGATTTAATGCGGGATTGAAATGGTCCTTTATGCCTCCTAAACAAGAAGGAGTGCCACGCTATCTGGCTGTAAACGGGGACGAATCAGAACCCGGAACTCACAAAGACAGAAGATTATTTGAATACAATCCTCACGCAATCATCGAAGGTGCCTTGATTGCCTGTTATGCTATGGAAATGGATGCTGCCTATATCTATATCCGTGGTGAATATGTAGACTGGATCGATATGGTTCAGGATGCGGTTGATCAGGCTTATAAAAAAGGATATGCCGGGAAAAATATCTTGAAGAGTGGGGAAAACATCGATGTCTTTGTTCACCGAGGAGCAGGAGCCTATATCTGTGGAGAAGAAACATCTCTTATGGAGTCTCTCGAAGGCAATAGGCCATACCCACGCTCCAAACCTCCCTTCCCTGCGCAAATAGGGCTTTGGGGAAAACCCACCACAATTAACAATGTCGAGACGGTTGCTCATGTACCTTATGTGATCAATAATACCGCAGACAATTATCTCTCAATTGGATGTCCTACTTTCCCGGGGCCGATGCTCTATGGGATTGCTGGGCATGTAAACCGTCCAGGGGTGTATGAATACCCATCAGGGATGCTTCTCTCTGATCTTATCTATAAGGTTGCTGGAGGTATCAAAGGAGGTAAAAAACTAAAAGCTGTCGTTCCCGGAGGTTCTTCTGTACCTATTCTGACTGCAGAAATGATAGAAGGCATAACCATGGACGCAGACTCTCTTCGAACGGTAGGAACCTTTGTCGGTACAGCCGGTATGTGTATCCTGGATGAAGATACCGATATCGTTAAATTCCTGATTCGCATTGCAAAGTTTTATGATCATGAGTCTTGCGGCCAGTGTACTCCTTGTAGAGAGGGAACCGGCTGGTTTGTAAAGATGCTCAAGAAGATCGATGCAGGTCATGGAGAAATGAGGGACCTCGATATTTTGTTGGAGCTATGCGATACGATGGAAGGAAAGACGGTATGTGCTTTAGCAGATGCTGCAGCCTGGCCTGTTCGGAATACCATCAAAAGATTCAGGTCGGATTTTGAAGCCAAGATTAGCAGAAGCTCAGTACATGCAGTATCCTAGAGATTACTAGGAATCTATTTGCTGCAATTTATCAGGATGTACTTTACGGTTTTTCGGTAGGCTAAAGAAAAAGGTCGAGCCTTCACCTGCTTCTGACTCCAGCCAAATTTTACCATTATAATTGGAAAGAATTTTCTTTACAATGGCTAGTCCCACGCCTGTGGACTCAAAGGACTTATTGCCTAAGGTTTCAAAAATCCTGAATATTTTTTGAAAGTCTTTTTTGGCTATTCCAGGTCCATTGTCTTTGAGCCAGAAAGTAAGTCTGTTTCGACTTTCCTTAAAACCGATTTCGATCTTTCCCTCTTCTTTATCCATATATTTGATAGAATTGGAAAGGAGGTTCTGAAAAACCTGATTGATGCTGACCTCATTTATCCGGATATGGGGAAGATTGCTGGCTAGCTTTATTTCGATATGATCTGGAGGTGCAAGAATATCGATCATACCTTCCAGCAGTTTAGCTAAGTTAATGACCTTTTCCTCCGAATTCCTCCTTCCCATCTGAGAGTATTCCAAAATCCCGTTTATGAGATCCTTCATATGGTCCACTTTGCTTTTTAGCAGCTCAAATTGCTCTTTCCCCTCTGCTCCTAACTCGTCTGCATAATCTTCACCTATCCAGTCTGAAAGCATTTTGATAGATCGCAAAGGAGCTTTCAAATCATGGGAAACGACATGAGCAAAATCTTTAAGCTCCTTATTCGCCTCCTCCAGTTTTTCCAGGAGTTCATTTTGCTTGCCTTCTTCTATCTTTTGTCGCGTGATGTCCCGGATGTATCCATAGTAAACAGGAAGGTCTTTTGTTTCAACGCGAACGAAGTTGAGGCTCAAGCTTAAGTTCTTCCCAGCTTTGTTTTTGGTTTCCAGTTCCAAATCCTGCTTTGCAGTCTCCCTATCTATCTGCCTCAAAAATTTGTTGATGACTTTTAGGTGTATATCGCAATAATTGAAAGGATCTATGAATTTATCCAGTTTTTGTCCGATAACTTCCTCCTTTTGCCAACCCAAAATTTCTTCTGCTCTGGGATTCCAATCCAATATTTCAGCATCAGCATTGATAATAATGAATCCGTCTAAAGCATAATCTATCATCGACTGAAGTCGCGTCGCGTAGAATGCTTTCTCAAAGGATTCATTTTTATATCGCTGATGAGAAATGTCTGCTTTTAGAAATTGGCCGAAATTTTTTAAGACAGGCTTAAGTTGTTCCAACTCTTCGATTCTAAAAGCTCCTCCCCTTTTGGCTTTATGTAAAACAAGGAATCCGGTTCCGGGAAATGAGAAAACAGCCAGGTTTTCTTCCTTTGAGTGTTCCTGAATCTCCAGAGGTCTTTCTTCTTCTGAAAGAATGCTCCATTCTTTTGCAAGATTGGGAATTGCTAGTCGGAAGATCTTTGTTCTATCTGAGGGATATGAAGCACGCAAAATTGCCTGGGATCTTTCATTATGTTGAATCCAGATTGACGCATATGAGAGATCTGTTAGCTTGCAGAGAGTCTTCAGGAAGTTGGATAGATTATGATTATGATCTTCCTCCTGACTAAAGCTAAGTGCTAACTCTAAGAGTGCCGTTGGTGTTAATATGTGTGCGAGCTTTTCCTTCAATACAAGGGATTAAAGAATCAGATAGAAGAGTCCATCAAGATTTGTTTGATCTTCCGTATATACCAATATGAATAATATATACAGAAGCTCTAAATCACTTGCTTTGCAAATGTTACATAGAAAGGAATTAGCCTGGGCTTAGCTATTATATTTACGCAGCATCTTTAATACGACCTGGAAATTTTTAGGTGCCTCTGCAGTAAAGCTTACTTTTTCTCCAGAATGTGGATGAGCAAAACTCAGGCTATGGGCATGCAATAAGTATCCATGATTGAGGGCTTTCTCTTCCTTTCGATTGCTGGAGCGGTAGTTTCTTTTAAGTCTGGAAAGCATAATGTCTATCCCTCCATAGAGAATATCTCCCACAATGGGGCATCCCAAAGCTTTGAGGTGAACTCGAATCTGGTGCATACGGCCCGTAACAGGTTTACAGGAAAGCAGGGTGAAATTTCGGAACTGCTCTATGCTGGATACGAGGGTAGTGGCTTTTTTCCCTTCCTGTTTGTGGACTGTTACTCGCTTATTGGTACTTACGAGTAAAGGGAGATCGACTTCTTCTTCTTCAAATCGATGTATCCCTGCCACGAGGGCATGGTAGGTTTTGTCTACCTGTCTTTTTTGAAATTGTAAAGCCATTGACCGATAGCTTTCTGAATCTTTAGCCATCAATAATACGCCGGAAGTATTTTTATCCAATCTATGACACAGTTGGATATCTTCCTGATATTTTCTGGCCAAACCGATCAGGTTCCTGGCTTGTTTGTCATCCAGACTCGCCATATCCAGCGGCTTATTGACTACGATGATATGCTCATCTTCAAAGAGGATGAGATCCTTAAGGCTGCTTATATATTTCTTTTTGCTAGTTGCCATGTATTTTTGAGCTACTGTTCCATTACGCCGATCATCCACTGATTTTGCTTCAAGCTCTTTTCGGCCATTTTATACTTGGGATAATAATGTGCGACCCAATTCCAGAAACTCGCACTATGATTCATCTCTCTCAAGTGCATGAGTTCATGGATAATCACATAATCCACGATGGGAGGTGGAAGGAGAATCAGGTGCCAATTTAAATTTATGTTTCTTTTTGAACTACAGCTGCCCCATTTACTTTTCAGGTCTTTGGTGCGGATTTGATTTATTTTCGAATCGGTTGCCTTGGCTAATTCGATGGTTCTTCTTTCCAAATGGGACTTAGCGAGACTTCGAAGCGCTCCATAAAGCAAGGACATCCGCATTTCAGGACTGTCCTTCTTGAGCATATAGATGTATATCTTCTTTTCTTCTTCCTCTCTTTGTACCCATCTTTTTGAATCCAGAAGAAATTCTATCCCATAGGTTTCGCCCAAATATGGAACGATACCCCGATCTAGTTTTTTCAGGAATTCATCTCTCTGAGAGAGTTTCCCTTTTTGTTTTTTAAAATTCTTGAGAATCCAGGCTTCATTTTTATACAGAAATTCCTGGACTTGAGGAGTAAATTTGCCGCCGGGTGTGCGGATGATCAGTACAGATTGGTCGTTTCGGAAGCTAATATTTGTCCTTCGACCTCTGGTCTTCTCTATTTTACAGGGAATCTTTTCTGTACCGAGTTCAAGGATCATCACTTATTACTTTTTCCGACATACAATTGTACGACAAAAAATTCACCTGAGGAAGATTTTGATACGCCAATTCCGGAATAAATGAATTTACCTCTTAAGTTTTTCTTATGGCCCGGGCTAAGAATCCACGCTTTTACAGCCTCCTCCCCTACGCCTCTGGGATCTGTGGTAGCATAGAGATTTTCGGCTACACTCACCGGGAAGGTAGCATATTTCTTCACTTCGTTGAATCGCTTTTGAAAACCAGCATGGGAAAAATCAACCCTGCCAGCGGCCATATCATCGCTATGCTTTTGGGCAATTTTATTTAACTCAGACCTTACACTTAAGGTTTTTCTTTTTTGAGATTTTCGGTAAATATTAGAGTGCTTAAGTACTTCTTTTTTGATTTCTAAATAAGATTCTGAAGACTCAAAACCCTTGTCCTCTTCAAGGCTAATATAGACAGGAGTACTTTCTTCTGTGAGAACTTCTTCTTTGATTTCAGGAACGGCTTTGGTTTTATGTTCATCTGTAGCACATCCGATTCCTAATACAGAAATAATGAGAAGCAGGGGAATGAAATTTATTTGCAGCATGATACCAGGGTGAAAAAAATAGAATGTTCTGTATTTCTTAGACTCTCTTACGACTAATTTCTATCAAAAGATTTGTAAAAATCACGGAGGATAAGCCAGGAAGAGAAAAAAAGACACAAGAAGTTATAATGTTTCAAGTAGACAGATTGAATTTGTTGCTAATAGCCAAGATTGTTTATCTTTGGGTACTAACTATTGATATCCCGAAATATGAGATTTGAAAAGAGTGTAGAAGAACGTCATACAGTTATCAAACTGTTGGAAGAGAAGTTGGATTCTCAAATTGCCCCTGCTCTGAAAAGTGAGATGGTCAACCTCAATGCACAGGGGGTAAGGAACGTATTGCTGAACCTTTCTGAGGTAAAGTATGTGGACAGTTCGGGCCTAAGTTCGATCCTCACGGCCAACAGAGTCTGTGCTGCTGCACAAGGTATATTGGCTATTTCCAATATCAACCCTCACGTTGAAAAGCTGATAAAGATATCCCAACTGGAAACCGTATTGAAGATCTTTCCTACCGAGTCAGAAGCTCGCGATGAGATCCATATGCTGGAAGTTGAAAATGATATCTTAAACGAAAAAGGAGAAAAAGCACAGGACGCCTAGTGTTTGAAGTTCAAATCCTCGGAACCAGCGCTGCTATTCCCACCACAACCCGAAACCCATCTGCACAGGTGGTTTCTATCAATGATCGCCATCATTTGATAGACTGTGGGGAAGGCACCCAAATGCAATTGCTCAAGTATAAAGTCCGCTTTTCAAGGTTGGACGCTATATTTATTTCCCATTTGCATGGGGATCATATTCTGGGTTTACCGGGTTTACTCAATTCTTTGAGTCTTTACGAAAGAAATTTCCCCTTATACCTTTTCGGACCTGCAGATCTCCAAAAGGCACTTAAAACCATTTTTGATCTTACCCAAAGTTATTTAGGCTATGAGCTCAACTTTATTCCGCTGGAAGAGTATGAGCCCGGAGACATCATTTATGAGCATAAGACCTTTCATGTTGAGTTGTTGCCGCTGGACCATCGCGTTTTTTGTCGGGGATTCAGATTTGTAGAGGGAAAAAAGAAGCGGAAATTTGACTTCTACAAAGCCAAGGCCATGGAAATTCCCAATAAATACTTTGGCCTTCTGAAACAAGGGAATGAGGTGACTCTCGAAGATGGACGGGTCATTTCTCCGGATGAGGTATTATCCCCTGCCGAGCCTCCTCTATCTTATGCCTATTGTTCGGATACCCGCTACAACGAGGCCCTGGTGGATTATATAAAAGATACCAAACTGCTGTATCACGAATCCACTTTTACAGAGGATATGAAAGATCGAGCTCGTTCCACCGCTCATAGTACGGCTATGCAAGCGGCGAGTATTGCTAAAGCTGCAGGGGTTAAGCAGCTTTTATTGGGCCACTATTCCGCCCGCTATAAAGATCTGGACCAATTGCTGGCAGAGGCTCAAAGTGTTTTTCCTCAGAGCGCTCTTGCTATTGAAGGAGATGTGCATAAACTCAAAGATTATGCGTAACTAGCAGAAATAGCCTTCTAGCCTATGTTTAAGAAAGACCAACTACTATTCGTCATCCTGGCAGGATTTTTTATAAGCAATGCCCTAATCGCAGAGTTTATTGGGGTGAAAATATTTGCACTGGAGGCTAGTTTGGGAATGGATCCGCTAAACTGGAACTTGTTTGGACAAAAGGGTTCCCTTTCCTTTACAGCTGGCGTTTTATTGTGGCCCATTGTATTTATTATGACAGATGTGATCAATGAATATTATGGGCAAAAAGGAGTGCGTTTACTCTCTTATTTGGCCGTAGGTTTGATCAGTTATGCTTTTATTATGGCCTATGGTGCGATCAATTTGGCACCTGCGGATTGGTGGGTAGGCTCTTTTGCTGAAAAAGGAGTTCCGGATATGCAGGAAGCCTTTAGAAATATTTTTGGCCAGGGAATGTGGATAATCGTGGGGTCTTTGGTCGCTTTCTTCCTGGGGCAAATTCTGGATGTTATCGTTTTTCATAAAATTCGTTCCTGGACCGGAGAGTCAAAAGTCTGGCTTAGGGCAACAGGATCAACGATCGTATCTCAGCTCATCGATAGTTTAGTTGTTTTATATATTGCTTTTGTATTGGGACCGGCGCAGTGGTCTTTAAGTTTATTTTTTGCGGTAGCTACTGTAAACTATGTTTACAAGGTTTCAGCAGCCATATTATTGACCCCTGCTATCTACGGAGCCCATTATGTAATTGATAAATTTTTAGGAGAAGAGCTGGCAGGAAGATTAAAGGCAGAGGCTGCCACTTCAACTTAATTTCCAATATTTGCCCATATTCTTTACCTTAAGAAGAGAAAACACTCGTAACCTTGGACATACTTGAACGAATCATAGAGAGCCTTACCAGCGACGAAGTGCGGAGATTTAAAATCCTCTCCAATCGTTTTAAAGCTGATGAGAAGAAAAAGCTGCTCGTGCTTTTTGATGCTATTCGTTCAGGTGATTTTGAAGATACTGAGGAACATGTCATTACTCAGTTTTATGGGAGTACTGAGTCCAAGGCCAAGAATAGTTATTACCGTCTTAGAAATAAATTGCTAAGCAATCTCGAAAAGAGTTTGCTCTTTTATCATTTCAACTATAAAAACTCAATCGAATCCTATAGCAATATTCAGCTATATATTTTGATGCGGGATAGAGGCCTTTACAAAGAAGCCTATCATAACCTCAAGAAAGCAGAAAAAGTAGCCATTGAATATGATCAGTTTACGCTGCTGGAAGTGATTTATGATGAAATGGTAACCCTGGCCGCTCAATATGAAGTAGATATTGAGGCTGTGATCCAAAGACGGAGAGATAACCAGAAGAAACTGGATCTGATCAGAGGAAACCGGGAAATACTGGGAATGGTTACCCAGCAGCTTATGAAGCGAAATTATTCCCGAAGTAAGCGAAGTGAGACGGTGATCGAAACCCTGGAAGAAGTAAAGCGTCAGCTAGAGGAACATAAAGATATATTCCAATCTACTTCCGGTAAGACCATGATCCTGAAGACAGTGGTTTCTATTCTTATTCAGAAGTCGGCCTATGAAGAGTTAGGGGAATATGTAAAGCAAACTTTCCAGGATTTTGAGGCAAATAAGCTCTTTAATAAAGAAAATCATCATACAAGACTCATGCTTCGCATTTGGCGAATCAATTCTTTGCAGAAAGTTTTGAAGCTGGATGACTCAAGCAAAGAGATCGAAGCCCTTTATGAGGATCTGCAAATGTATGATAAGCAAAACTTTAATGAGCTGGGTTTCCACTACTATGCTCCCAAAGTTTATAACCTCAAACTGATAGGAGAACTGGATGAAGCGGGAGAAGTGCTCAAAGAAGCTTTTAGACATAAAGAGCTTTTACAAAATGAATTGCATGAGTTATACATGTTGATCAGTTTGGCGGATCAATATTTCAGTCAGGAATTACATAGCAAAGCTGCAGATGTCATCACACGCATAAAATCCCATACAGGGGTAGGATATCTGGATGAAGAACTTCGATTTTATGTTGCCATTTTCGAAGTGGTCAATCACTACGAAGCCCGGGCTTATCAGGAAGCTCAAAAACTGAACAAAATCCTGCGGAAAAAATATAAGCACTTCCTGAAAGATGAATTCTATGCCAAAGCCCAGAAATTTCTGGAATTAGTCGTCCGGCTAAACAATGCAGCAATAGAAGGGAAAAAAGTATTCCTGAAAGCGGCCTACAAGAATTTTATCGAAACCTATCCGAAATCAGAAATTGGTGAGAACCAAATTATTTTATACGAAGTTTATCTTCTGTCAAAATTATCTGAAGAACATTCTTATTACGAACTACTAAACGAAGAAGTAAAAACAAAACTTCCAATTCCAAGCGAATGAATCCTCAATTTTTAACTTCCCTCAAAGAGGAACTTGCCGAGATCGAATCTGCGGGCCTTTACAAAAAAGAACGAATCATCACCAGTCCACAAGGAGCAAACATCCACGTTTCGACGGGCGAAGATGTCTTGAATTTTTGTGCCAATAACTATTTGGGACTATCCTCTCATCCCAAAGTGATTGAAGCCGCTAAAGCAGCCATTGATACCCATGGTTATGGTCTGTCTTCCGTGCGCTTTATTTGCGGAACCCAGGATATCCATAAAGAACTGGAAAAAAAGATATCAGAATTCCTCCATACGGATGATACCATCTTGTATGCCGCTGCCTTTGATGCAAATGGCGGAGTGTTTGAACCGATACTAGGCAAAGAAGATGCGATCATTTCTGATGAATTGAACCATGCAAGTATCATTGACGGGGTACGTTTGTGCAAAGCTGAACGTTATCGCTATAAGCACAACAATATGGAAGCGCTAGAGGATGCTTTGAAGCAGAGTCAGCATTGTAGAGCGAGGCTAATTGTAACGGATGGAGTTTTCTCTATGGATGGGACAATTGCACAGTTGGATAAAATTTGTGATCTGGCTGATCAGTACAATGCGCTGGTTATGGTGGATGAGTGCCATGCAACCGGATTTATGGGAGCAAAGGGGAAAGGGAGTATTGAATACCGGGATGTATTAGGTAGAGTAGATATCATAACCGGAACCCTCGGAAAAGCCCTTGGAGGCGCCTCGGGAGGATTTACTTCCGGACGTCAGGAGATCATTGATATGCTTCGCCAGCGTTCACGACCATATCTGTTTTCCAATACAGTTGCTCCTTCAATTGTGGGAGCGAGTATTGCAGTTCTGGATTTGTTGACTGAAAGCACTGCATTGCGCGATCAACTGGAAGAGAATACGAAATACTTTCGAACAGAAATGACTGCTGCAGGCTTTGATATTAAGGCAGGTGAACATCCGATCGTACCTATTATGCTATATGAAGCTGTTCTGGCTCAACAGTTTGCCGATAAGCTTCTGAAGAAAGGGATATATGTAATTGGATTCTTTTATCCGGTCGTCCCCAAAGGACAGGCACGGATCAGGGTTCAGCTTTCAGCCGCCCATACCCGTGAACATCTGGACAGAGCGATTCAAGCCTTTACAGAGATAGGGGAAGAGTTGGGAGTCATAACATAGGGAATTCTATATATTTAAGAAATGCCCTTCCTTTTCATCCTCATTCGTTCGCAAAAACGAGGAAAAAAGGATAATTTGGTTTTTTGTAAAATCATAATCTCCTGGTAAGGAGATTGAATATACTTATTGAATACATCTATCCTATAAAAAGCCCAAAAGCCATATGAAAAAACTTATATGCTTCATGTCCTTTTTTGGCCTATTACTATCTATGGGACTTGCCCAAAGCAATTCTCAGATTAACTGGGCCAGAATTTCAGAATCTTTGGAGGCAAAAATGAAGGAAACACCGGAGGATGAATACATCCAGGTGAGTATCATTATGTATGACCAGCTTGACCTGGAATCCATGATGAGCTACTTCCGGACAGAGAGAGTGCCATTAGAAAGGAGAGCCAAACAGGTGATCACTAGCCTTCAGGCCAAAGCTGCTGCAACTCAGCCTCAATTCATCTCCTATTTAAATACTGTAAATGGAGTAGAGAGCGGGAGTATAAGATCTTTATGGATTTCCAATGAAATTCAAGTAAGGGTAAATAAAGCAGGGATTTCGGCCCTCAGTTTAAGAAGTGAGATTGACTATCTGTATTTCCAATATCCTTATCAACGCTTGGCAGAAGAAAAAGTAGAATCTCTGGAAGCTTCTCTTTATACCCCAAATGGACATGAACCCGGGCATGATGTTATGAATGTTCCAGGCTTATGGGCTTTAGGTTATACCGGGACAAATCGCAGGTTGTTTATGATAGACGAAGGAGTTGATCTTCGACATCCTGCTTTATTCAACAACTATCGAGGGCTGGTAGATGGCAATAGTGTTTCCTATTTCGATCCTGCTGGCACCGCAGCAGATACGGTCCCTTCAAAATGTGTTGCATTTGGAGACCACGGAACCCTGGTATTAGGTACAGTTGTAGGAAATGACTTTAGTCGGAGAGATACGATAGGTGTAGCTCCTGATGCATTGTGGATGTCCAGCCCCTTGGCTCTTGGAGATGGACAGGGGGGAGTTGGTTGCCAGGACGCAGCAGGAGATTATTCATTTGCATTGCAGTGGGCTTTGGATCCAGATGGTGATCCTAATACAGTTGATGATATGCCAGACGTAATCAATATGTCTTTTGGTAATTCAAATTTTGCAGATTGTACAGATCCCAGGTTCCAACAAATCACTGCATTGGAAGCAGCTGGGGTTGGAGTAATTATTGCAGCTGGAAATGCTGGCCCTAATGCAAGTACAGTAGGACCTCCCGCAAATGGAGCTACAAATTTGGTAAACACCTTTGCAGTAGGTTCTGTAACGCAGGCTTCTAATATCGCTTCATTTTCAAGTAGAGGCCCGGGCCTTTGTTCTGATGATGGAGCCTCTTTGGAAATAAAACCAGAAGTAGTGGCACCTGGAGTAACAATCAGGACTACCTCAAATGGAGATGCATATGCAAACGTACAAGGGACTTCATTTAGCGCACCTTATGTAGCAGGTTTATTTCTCCTGCTTAAAGAAGCTTTCCCAACTCTTTCCGGGGAAGAAATTAAGCTTGGTATTTATAATAGTGCTACGGATTTGGGGGTTTTGGGAGAAGACAATAACTACGGAAATGGATTGGTTGATGCCGTAGCTGCCTTTAACTACCTCGTGAATCAGGGCAACACTCCGGTTCCCAGAAATCCGGATGCAGATGGACTCCTTCATAACTTAAATGATCTGAATTCTTTCGCTTGCGCAAAAGATGTGGTTCCTTCTTTCTTATTGGAAAATAGTGGAACGTCTACGATGACTGCTGCTACCATTAACTATACCTACTCCAATGGAATCACAGGTACAATTAACTGGACAGGTAGTCTGACCAAGAATCGCACAGAGCGAATTGCTTTGCCTGCTGAAAGTTTGCCGGCTGGAAACTACTCACTCAGTATTGAACTGGTTCAGGTCAATGGTAAAACGGAATATTCTATAAGAGATAATGCGATAGAAGAAAGCTTCAGTATTTTTGATGAAGTCCTTCCGACAGTTGTTACGACCAATCCAGTCGCATGTACCGGAGGAGCTGCTGTAATCGAAGCCAATACCGGAGGATCTGATCGGGAAGTTGTATGGTATGATGCAGCTACTGGGGGCGATATTGTCGGAATAGGCTCTCCATTTATTACTCCAGACCTCTCTCAGAATACTACTTTTTATGCAGAAGCGATGAAAGTTGCAAATGCAGGTCTCCCGGATTTAAATGCCGGACAATCTTTTGCCTCGATTTCTGATGATTCTTATTTGGAATTTGATGCCTTGAATGATCTCGAAATAAGATCAGTAAAAGTTTATGCAGCCTCTGCCGGAATCAGAAGAATTGCTGTAAATAACTTTGATGGAACTCTTGTCGGCAGAAGTGCTTTTTTAAACCTTCAGGCGGGAGAAAATATTATCGAACTAAATGTTTCTGTTCCACAAGGGACTGGATATCGAATGGAACAAGTAGGACAGGTGGACGAATTATTTGCTACAGTAAATGGCTTCTCTTTCCCACTTGAAATTCCTGAGGTACTTACGATTACGGGTTCTAATGATGGGCTCTACAATTTCTTTTATGACTGGGAAGTTGTATCAAGCTTTAATTGCGAAAGAGTGGCTCAGGAAGTAACGGTAAGTCCAACTTCTGCCAATGCGGCTTTCACTCCTTCCAGAACCGTACTCAATCTTGCCAATAGCGGAAGAGTCAATTTCAATAACCAAAGTACAGGAGCTTCCAGTTTCTTCTGGGATTTTGGAGATGGTACTACTAGCACAGATCAAAGTCCTTCTCATGACTATACCCTGGCAGGTAAATATACAGTTACATTGACCGTTGAGGCTGCAGGTGGCTGTACTGATATTGCGACTGCGGAAATTGAAGCGACGGGCATTGTCGGTATTGAAGAAGACCTCGCCAATATTGGAGAGTTAACAGTCTTCCCGAATCCGAGTGCAGGAAACTTTGTACTTGATATGGATTTGCTGAAACGTGAGGAAGTAGAAATTGAAATCTTCGATCTTCCGGGAAGAAGAATATGGAGTAGATCAGCGGATACCTATCTGAAAGATCGGGTGGAAATGGATCTTAGCTCTGCAAACAAAGGGATATACCTGCTGAAAGTAAAAATCGCAGGTCTTACCTGGGTTCAGAAGCTTGTGAAAGAATAAGTACAGCATAAATTATAAACAAAAAGCTCAGATGAAGATCTGGGCTTTTTGTTTATGAGTAAATCAAATTTCACTGAAAAATCTGAAGCAGGCATGTTAAGAAAATTGAAAATTCTACAAAGTCTTTATTCAAAATCGAAAACTGAGTCCTTTAAGAATTTAATTTTTGCTTCATTTGAGGCTTTAATTAAGTAATATTCCAGCCCGTGTAAGATTTTCCCAAGAAGCGTCACATGTTTGTTTTTGCCAGCTAATGATGCTGGAAAGTTGTAAGCTGATTCTAATTTCGTAGCACAACACAAGCTTTTCCCCATTACAAGAACACATGAGCTCATTCAAAGAAATTGTCTTTATCGTTCAAAAATCGCAAACCCAATCTTTGGGTTTTGAACGAATTGCAATGGAAATGGCCAGAGCTATTGAGCCAAACTTAAAAGCCAAGCTTGTTATCGTTTCCCCCCCTCAAAGATTTTCTTTCAGAACTTCCCTCCCACTACTGGGATCATTGATCAAATACCTCAATTTTCTGATGGCTTGTTTCTTTGCTTCCTTGGGAAAAGACATCGTATATGTCATGGGTAAAGACGCAGGTTTAATACTTCCCTTGATTCGCCTATTTTCACGTGCAAAGCTTTTTACCCAAATCCACTACAGACATAAAAGAACCGATAGAAAAAACTATCGATACAGATTGTGGGAAAGAATTTCTGAAAGACTGACCCTTAAATTTTCTGATAGGGTATTTGTGGACAATGAACAGGCCCGTTCCTTTTTCAAGGAGGAATATGGAGAGGAAACCAAGCTCATTTCTTATGGTGCAGATCATATAGACGAAATCCATGAAGAGGCTTTCATCCCTCAAAAGAAATATGCTGTATCCTTTATGCCTGCTTCATCCTCCCAGGCGCTCATAGCACTCAAATCTTTCGCCCAGTATCCCAAGTATGATTATTATATGATTCTGGAGAAGGAGTATGAGCAATTATCTGAAGAATTAAAGGCCTATCAGGAATACACGCATATCCATTTTATCGAGCCAACGCAAAAATATGAGCCATATATTGCAGCTGCCTATATGTACATTCATCTGGAACCTACGGTAAAAGCCAGATTGAATTTGTTGGAAGCTATGAAAATGGGGATTTATGTTCTTTGCTTTAATAGTAGTTTCTCCCGAAGCTTAACTGAAGGTGAAGCATCCTATTTTAGCAATCACAGTCAGCTCCTTACTGCCTTGCATAAAGCAGTAAAACAATCCCATTTCGATCAGGGTAAACACATGCAACAATTGGCTAACAGGCTGACTTGGAACTCCTCTACTTCTAAACTGCTGGAAGAGCTTGAAAGTCTTGGAGAAAAAGTATTGGTCCCGGGAATGGTGGATGCCTAGTAAATCAAAAAGACAAAGCTAAGGAGCCAGGCAACAATCGTAATCTGCAGAAAGAGATCTGTCAATAAAATTTGGGTAGGATTCCCACTCCTTTCCTCTACAAAAGTGATCTGCAAATACCGTAGAACTCCCAAAATCACAAAGGCAACAGTCAGGTATAAATATTCACTCCCAAAGTTTTCCTGGATTTCCGGAGCGATCGTATATGATATATAACCGACGATCAATACGGATGCCATGATCATCATTGCTCCATTGATAAATTCCAGATTATAGCCATCTATAGACTTTCGCACCTTTTGTCCCTGAGCCGCGAGCAAGACATCATCCCTTCTTTTCGCCAGCGCCAAAAACAAAGCCCCCAGAAAAGTCATCAGAACAATCCACTTGGAATAAGGAATAGGAGTAGGAGCTGCATAAGCACCCACAGCTATTCGTGTCACAAATCCCAGGGCGATAATAAAAATATCGACAACAGCTATATGTTTCAGTTTAAAAGAATATAAAACATTGATAAAGACATAAGCCGTAAGCAGATAGAAAACGCTTTTCCCCAGATATATACTAAGTAGAAATCCAATGATAATCAGACTGCTCATCAGGAAGAAGGCTGTCGGAGTTTTTATTGTACCGGCAGCTAAAGGCCTGAAACGCTTCACGGGATGTTCTCGATCGGCTTCTATGTCTTTGTAATCATTCAGAATGTACACTGCGCTAGCCATACAGCAATAAGCTATGAAGGCAATACTGGTTCGTATTACCACCTCTGCTTCTATAATTTGCAGGGAGAAAAAAGCCGGCAAAAAAAGGAAGAGATTCTTGATATACTGATGTGGCCGTAAAAGGCTGATGTATTCTTTCAGCATGCTAGGCAAAAAAAGAATTCCTGATTAATATTCACAACTCATATTTCAAAAAGCTAAGCCAGTTTAGCTTTGCGAGTAAGTTGATGAAAACGAAATACAAGTCCTACGGAAGCGACAAAGAGTCCAAAAACAAATCCATACCATATTCCATTGACCCCCATCTCATAATTGAAAGCAAGTAGATAGCCAACTGGCAAAGCAATGATCCAGTAACTAATGAAAGCCACTATGGTAGGCACACGTACATCCTGCATACCTCTTAGAATGGAAAGACCAACCGCCTGAACCCCATCAAATATCTGGAAAAGACCTCCTATAAGCATGAGTTGAGCAGAGATCAACAATACTTCAACATCATCCACATAGAGGCTGGGCAACCAATTTTTGCCCGTAATAAAAGCAATGGCCGCAAGGAACATGATAAATGCACTTAAATAAATACCTGCAAAGCCTGCTTTTCGCATGCCGGGAAGGTCCTTTCGGCCTAATGCATTGCCGACCCGGATCGCAGCGCCTGCCGCTAAACCGGAAACCAACATATAGGTAGCGCCAGCCATATTGATGACAATCTGATGGGCAGACCTTTCATTTATCCCAATCCAACCTATTATAATAACTGCTCCTCCAAAGGCTCCCACTTCAAAGAAATACTGAAATCCAGAGGGCAAACCGATCTCAAATATTTTCTTCATGATGTCTCCTCGCCATTCTCGAAAATTCAATCGGGGCTTATATATTTTAAATCGAGGCGTATAATTGATATAGATCGCGATAAGTATTAACATGAAAATTCTACTACTCAAGGTACCTATCCCTGCCCCTATCAATTCCAAGCGAGGAAACCCCCAATTCCCGTAAATCAATAGCCAGTTCACTCCTACATTGAAAATCAAGCCGAAAAGCGTTACATACATCGCAGCTTTGGTAAAGGAAAGCCCATCAGAAAATTGCTTATATGCAAGGAAAAGCATCATCGGTATCAGGGAAACATTGATGATGTGTAGATAAGGTGTGCCCAGGCGGACGTCCTGCTCCGGTTGGTCCATATAAGGGAGAAGGTACGTGAGGCCCAGCATAATGAGACAAAGCAATATCCCACTGATCAAGCTGGCCAATACTCCCTGCCGTAGATACAGACCACATTGTGAGACTTCTCCTGCCGCATCTGCTTCCGCAACAAGGGGAGAAATCGCAAAAGTAATCCCGATCCCTAAGACTCCGACAATAAAATAGATGCTGTTACCTAAAGAGGCTGCTGAAAGCAATTCATGACCAATATTTTCAATATTGCCGATCATGATATTGTCGATCACTCCCATAAGGACGAGACCCAGTTGAGCGACAATAACAGGCCCGGATAGATACAGGGTCTCTTTCAGGTCCTTTTTATAAGAATTGAATCCGCGAAGGAGGCTTCTGATCATGGTCTTTCAGGGGTGAGGCGCAAATAACACTCCTTATATCGTGAATCCCAAACACTTCCTCTGAAATAATTTCCTAAGAGCTTAAGATTTTTGAAAATGAAGAAAAAATTCCCTACATTTGCAGCGTCGTGCGAGACTTTAATGACTGAGGGAGTTTCACTCCCTCATTTTTTTGCTAGATATGTTGACAGAAGACTTGCGCAATAAGATCCAGGAAATCGTAGAATACAGCGTCCCAGGAGCTTATTTGGTAGATGTAGTATTGAATAAAAACAAACGGAGAGTTCTCAATATTAAGGTAGATACTGATGCTGGAGTAAGTCTGGCAGAATGTGCAAAGATCAGCCGGAATATTGGAAGGGAACTGGAGGAGGAAGAATCTATGTCTCAACAGTATCTTTTGGAAGTCTCCTCTCCGGGGGTAGGTTATCCCCTCAAGCTACATCGACAGTATACCAAAAATGTTGGCCGCCATCTCAAGATAATTCTGAGTTCTGGCGAAGTCGAAAAAGGTACACTTAAAGCTTTGGATGAAGAAAAACTCATTTTGGGTCCTTTGCCAGAGAAAAACAGGAGAGGCAAAAAAGCTTCCAAAAAGAAAAAAGCAGAACAACCTGAAGACAGAGACATTTTGTTCACAGAAATAAGAGAAGCAAAAGTCATTATAATTTGAGCAGTTATTTTAAGTACGCCTTCAAGGCAAAAGCTTAGACGAAAATGGCAAAAAGAAAAGTAGTAGATCCGAAAATTAACTTGGTAGAAGCATTTACCGAGTTTTCCCGATTCAAAAATATTGATCGGGCAACCTTGATGGGCGTTCTGGAAGAAGTGTTCAGAACGATGATTCGTAAAGAGTATGGATCAGATGAGAATTTCGAGATCATTGTAAATGTTGATAAAGGAGATATTCAGGGCTTTCGTGAGCGGGTAGTAGTAGAGGATTTTGAGCTGGAGGATGAAACTCAGCAAATCCCGCTGAGTGAAGCACTGCAAATCGATGAGGATTATGAGGTAGGAGATGACCTGGCAGAAGAAATCAATTTCTTCTCATTTGGTAGAAAAATCGTTCAGACTGCAAAGCAAACCCTGACGCAGAAAATTCGCGACCTGGAGAAAGCTTCTGTAGTAGAGCAATATGAAGAACTGGTAGGGACGATCATTGTCGGAGAAGTGTATCAGGTTTGGAGAAATGAAATCCTGATCCTTCATGAAGGAAACGAACTTACCCTGCCTCGTACAGAGCAGATCCCCAAGGACCGCTTTCGCAAGGGTGATACCATCCGCGCAGTTGTGCTTGAGGTTACGATGAAGAATAATAATCCGAGGATCATCATCTCCAGATCTTCTGAACTCTTCCTTGAGAAACTATTCGAACAGGAAGTACCAGAAATCTTTGATGGATTGATCAATATCAGAGGGATTGTTCGTGAGCCGGGAGAAAGAGCCAAAGTAGCAGTAGAAAGTTACGATGATCGTATTGACCCGGTAGGAGCTTGTGTAGGGATGAAAGGTAGCCGTATCCACGGTATTGTGAGAGAGCTTCGAAATGAAAACATTGATGTTATCAGCTACACCAGCAATGAGCAGCTGTACATCCAAAGAGCATTGAGCCCGGCAAAAATCTCCAGCATTAAAATTAATGAGGAGGATAATGGAGCCCATGTGTTCTTGAAACCAGATCAGATATCACTGGCAATCGGTAAAAATGGCCTCAATATCAAACTTGCAGGCAAATTGACCGGCTACCAAATTGATGTATACAGGGAGCTTGATCCCGACGAAGAAGACGTAGATCTTGACGAATTTAACGATGAGATCGAACAGTGGGTAATTGATGAAATCAAGCGAATTGGTTGTGATACAGCCAAAAGCGTTCTTTCTCTTTCCAGGGATGAATTGGTACGAAGATCTAACTTGGAGGAAGAAACAGCAGAGCAAGTACTTACCGTACTTAGAGCTGAATTCGATGAAGATAGTAGTAATGATGGTTAAGGAACAGACTATATAATCTGCTATGTTGTAAACTTAACAGAGCATCGGTCTTCCGTACGTTTTTACACTAAAAATATACGTACCACTAGGGCAAGTTTCGGCTTACCCTAGTTCTTATTTTCTGGATTTATCGTAAATTTGAGCCTTAATTCAGGCGAATAAGCATTTTAGCTTATTATTTAGCTGGATATAAATAAAGCATGGCAGGACAGACAAAAAAGTACAGGTTATTTAAAGTCGCGAAGGAATTGAATGTCTCGACTACCTTGATCGTGGACCACCTGAGTGAGAATGGTCATGAGGTAGCGAATACCCCTAACACCAAGTTAGAGGCTGAGCACTATGATATCCTGCTCAAAGAGTTTGCTTCGGAAAAACTCATGAAGGAAAAAGCTGAGCAGCTCTCTGAGAAACGCAAAGAAGAGGTCCGTAGCAACCAAACACCGCCCGAACCGGAAACCCCTGTGGTTGAAGAAAAGGCGCCGGATCCGTTATCTGCGGATGACCTTAGAAACACAATTCAAACCCGGAAAAGAAGAGGTGCGCCTACAGAACCCAAAACAGAAGAACCACAAGCTGAACCAGAAGTAAAAGTGGAAACTCCTCCTGTTGTGGAAGAAGTAGTAGAAACCCCTGCCCCTGTGGTTGAAACTGTCGCTCCTGAGCCAGAAGCTAAAGTGGAACCTCCAAAAGAGGAGACACCGGCTATTGGATTGAAAGTGGTAGATAAAATTGACCTTGATACGATTGGCCCTAAGGGGAAAAGAACCCGGAAAAAAGCCGAAAAGGTCAGCACTTCTGAATCAAAACAGAAGCCAAAAGTAAAAGAACAGCCTAAGGCAGAACCTAAGGTTGAGAAAAAAGCTCCGCCCAAAAAAGAAGTGCCTGTAGCAAAAACAGAACCCGTTAAGGAAGAAGAACCAGCTGCAGAAGTAGAAGAAACGGTAATCAGGGCGGGAGATAATATGCCTCAATTATCTGGTCTGACGATCAAAGGTAAGATCGAATTACCAGGTGCCAAGCCTAAGAAAGAAAAGAATAAGCCTAATCAGGAAGAGAAAAAATCTTCTTCAGGTGGAGATTCTGATGAAGAAGGAGGTGACGCAAATAAGAAGAGAAGAAGAAGACGGAAAAGAAAGCGCAAGTCTGCCGTTAAGGAAGACGTGGGCAAAAAAGGAGGATCAGGATCCGGAGGCCGAGGAGGATCAGGTGGAAAAGAGAAACCTACCCAGAAAGAGGTGGACAAATCCATCCGGGATACGTTCTCTCAAATGGGAAGAGGTGCTTCCAGAAACCGTCAGCGCTTACGTAGGGCAAAAAGGGATGCAGATGCAGAAAGACGTGCGCAGGAGCTTGCAGAACAGGAAGAAGGCGAACGCATCATTGATGTAACAGAATTCATCACGGCAAATGAATTTGCCAACCTTATAGACGTACCCGTCAATGAGATTATTACCAAATGTTTCCAATTGGGAATCATGGTATCGATCAACCAAAGACTGGATGCGGAAGTATTGACACTAATTGGAGAAGAATACGGATTTGATATCAACTTCATCGATGCGAAGGAAACGGAGCTCGAACTGGAAGAAGAGGAAGACGATCCTGCTACGCTTCAACCCCGTTCCCCGATCATTACGGTTATGGGACACGTTGACCATGGTAAAACCACACTGCTTGACCACTTGAGAAAAACTAATGTTACTTCTCAGGAAGCAGGAGGGATCACCCAGCACATTGGTGCTTACCAGGTTAAGTTGGGAAGTGGAAATACAGTTACCTTTTTGGATACTCCGGGTCACGAAGCCTTTACCGCCATGCGTGCAAGGGGTGCCAAAGCTACCGATGTGGTTATCATTGTAGTAGCAGCGGATGATGCTGTGATGCCTCAGACCAAAGAGGCCATTAACCATGCCGAAGCAGCAAGTGTACCTATCGTATTTGCCATCAATAAAATAGACCGTAATGGTGCCGATCCTGAGAGAATCAAAGGCCAATTGGCTGAGATGAACTATCTCGTAGAGGATTGGGGAGGTAAATATCAGTCTCAGGATATCTCAGCCTTAAAAGGAGATGGTGTTGAGGACCTATTGGAGAAAGTGATTCTGGAATCTGAACTCCTCGAACTCAAAGCCAATCCTGATAGATCTGCAGTAGGAACCGTCATTGAGGCAAGGGTAGATAAAGGTCGGGGTAATGTTGCAACCGTTCTGGTTCAGACAGGTACCCTGAAAGTAGGAGACGAAATGGTTGCCGGTATTCACTATGGAAAAGTACGGGCCCTGATTGATCAGAATGGGCAGAGAGTAAAAACTGCAGGTCCATCGGTACCCGTTCAGATGTTGGGACTGGGTGGACACCCACAAGCAGGTGATAAGTTTTACATCTTCGATGAAGATGGGAAAGCCAAAAATATTGCGCAAAAGCGTTCGGAGCTTTATCGTGAGCAGCAGTTCCGTCAAACCAAGCGTATTACGCTTGAAGAGATTGGACGTCGTCGCGCCATCGGTAACTTCAAAGAACTCAACATTATCATCCGTGGTGATGTGGACGGTTCGGTAGAAGCACTCTCCGGATCATTACTGAAACTCTCCAATGATGAGGTTGAAGTAAACATCATCTGGAAAGGTGTTGGTGCTATCAGTGAAGCAGATGTAAACCTCGCGATTGCTTCTGATGCGATTATCCTTGCATTCAACGTTAGGCCTAACTCTCTTGCAAGAGCTTTGGCAGAAAGAGAAGAAGTAGATATCCGCATGTATAGTGTTATCTACGATGCCATCAATGATATCAAAGATGCATTGGAAGGACTTCTTTCTCCGGAAATCAAGGAAGAGATCATTGGTACTGCAGAAGTAAAAGAAGTCTTCAAAGTTACCAAAGTGGGTAATGTCGCTGGATCTCAGTGTCTCAGTGGAAAAATTAAGAGAGAAGAGCCGATTCGCGTCATTCGTGATAGTGTGGTCATCTATGACTCCAAGCTTTCCTCACTCAAGCGTTTCAAAGACGATGTGAAAGAAGTAGTAAGTGGGCAGGAATTTGGTTTCATGGTAGAAAACTACAATGATATCAAAGTCGGAGATGTGCTGGAATGCTACCACGTCAACGAGATTCGCCGTAAACTTTAGATCATTTAGAAAAAATATCCAGATGTCTCTTTTAGAGGCATCTGGAAAATTATATCGTTCTATTGCCTAGCTTTAGAGAAATAGCAGCTGTATTGGAAGATTGGGCGCCCGCCCCTATCGCAGAATCTTACGATAATGTAGGATTACTGGTGGGCAATCCCGATCAGGAGGCTAGCGGTGTCTTGATCAACCTAGACATGACAGAAGCAGTTGTAGAGGAGGCAAAAGCAAAAGGAATAAATATGATCGTTGCCCATCATCCGATATGGTTTAGTGGGAGAAAACGACTCAATGGAGAGGATTATGTGAGCCGAACGATCATTTCAGCTGTGAAGAATGATATCGGCCTTTATGCCATCCATACCAATCTCGACAATATTCGCACAGGAGTAAACCAACGAATTGCAGATACCCTGGGATTGGAAGGCGTAGAATTCCTGAGTGAAAAAAAAGGAATTCTGCATAAAGAGGAGAAGATTGGCTCGGGTATGATCGGAAGTCTGGGATTGGAGATGAGAGTAGATGAGTTTCTCTCTTTGGTTAAAGAAAGATTCCATGCAGGAGGGATTCGATATGCACCCGGCAATAAAGAATTCATCAGACGAGTGGCAGTTTGTGGAGGTTCGGGAAGCTTTTTAACGAGAGAAGCTATCAGGAAAGGTGCAGATGCTTTTGTTACAGCAGATATCACCTATCACAAGTTTTTTGATAATGAAGAGGAGCTCTTGCTCATGGATATTGGACACTATGAGTCTGAGCAGTTTACCTCACAATTAATACATGAATTTTTATCGCAAAAATTTATTAACTTTGCGATCCGTTTATCAGAAGTAAGTACCAACCCGGTCAAATATTTTTCATAACGGAAAAAAGACCCCGGCTCCTTTTACAGGAATGCCCTTAAATTGTATATCAGGAAGGATTAACATAGAATAAAGCAAACAGAATATGAGCAATAACCCTGTTGCAAAAAGACTTAAAGCCATTTCCAAACTTCAGCTCTTAGATTCAAAACTGGATGAAATCCATAGACTCAGAGGGAGCCTTCCGGAGGAAGTAAATGATCTCGAGGACGACCTCCAGGGACTCTTGACTCGTCAGGAGAGAATTGAATCTGATATCAATCGTTTGAAAGATGATATCAAGCAGAGAGAAGTTAAGATCGAAGAGTTTGGTACTCAGATCAAAAAATATGAGTCTCAGCAAATGAATGTGAAGAATAACCGTGAGTATGAAGCGCTGAGAAAAGAGATCGAATATGCCAACCTGGAAATCCTGACTTCTGAGAAAAAAATGCGCCAGTTTGGAGAGCAGATCGAACAGAAGGATGAAATGTTGCAAAAGACTTTGGGCGATGTGCAGGCCAAGAAAGAAGAACTGGATGAGAAGAAAAAGGAACTTGAGGTGATCAAAGAGGAAACCAAAGTTGAGGAAAAAAGATTATTGGCGGAGATTGAAGGTGCAGAAGGAGAAGTAGAAGATCGTATCCTCAATGGCTATCGTAAAATCCGTATGAATATGAGGAATGGATTGGCTGTTGTGAGCACGGATCGTGATGCATGTGGTGGATGTTTCTCTATCATTCCTCCTCAGGTTCATATCGAGCTTAGACAAAAAACTCGCCTGATCCACTGTGAAAATTGCGGACGTATCCTCGTAGATGAGTCCTTTTTCACTGAATTGGAAGAAGGAATGGTTAAAGCCTAATTTCAGGCTGTCAACAGGAAAAGGGCATGAACCAGCTAGTTCATGCCCTTTTTGTTTCTCCCCTCCCCTATCTCAAACCCGTTTCTATGTCTTATTCGGACAGAAAATAGTAGAAATTCTCCGATCTATTTTTCCGTACTTTATCCCATGAGCATAAAGCCAAACAAACAAAAACCAGCTCTACTTCTAGTGCTATGTTGGACTATGCTCCTACCCTTCTCCTCAGTATTTTCTCAATCCATCCTGCAAGAACTGGAAAAGGATTTACAGGAATTTCGGCTCTCGGATGCGGAGGAAAAACTCGCATCTCTGGAAGATGCTAAACTGCGAGCCTATTATCAGTGCAATATTCTGATCTATAAATACTTCAGCACCCAAGAAAGCAAATTTTACACGAGCCTGGATACGTATTTTGATGAGGCAGTAGAGATAATTGAGAATAGCCCTGCCGATCGAATGAAGGAAATATTTTTATCAGATTTGTATGGTAAAAGAGCCGTGATTGCATTTCTCGATCACAACTATTTTCAGGCAATTCGCTATGCGAGGAACTGTCATAAATTGATCGATAAATCCCGCGAAAAATATGGGGATGATATAGAACAAATGAAGATCCGGGGACTCTTCAATGCCCTGTTGGGAGCCATTCCTCGAAAATATCAGTGGATCTCCAATACCCTGGGGTATAAAGGAGATATTCAGCAAGGACGTGTACAACTCGAAACTGCTGCTAAAGAAAGTTCCTATTTGAGACAAGAGGCACTTTTTATCCTCTATTTCGTCGAGAAAAATATGTTCAATGAGACCCACAAATCTCTCGCTCGTCTGCAAGCCAAACGGAAAGAGATTGGAGGGAATATACTCATGGATTTCATTCTGGCCTCCGGTTACCTTAGTACCAAGAATAATAAAAAGGCCCTTGAAGTATTGAATCGAAGAGGCTACTATAGCCGCGAGGGAATTTTCTTTATTCCTTACTGGGATTATCTGATGGGGAAGGCATATTATTATAAAGGAAGTCATGCACTGGCTCAAATGTATTTTTCCCGTTTCCTCAAAGGATATGAAGGAAAGGTTTTCAAAAGCGATGCCTATTTCAGATTAGCGATGTCCTATGCCCTTGATGGGAAATACGAAGAGGGAAGAGTCTTTTTCCTCCGTATAGCTAATGGGAAAAAGGAAGGCTTGGACGAAGATGAGTATGCAAATTTTATGGCGGAAAAATTTGCCCAGAAGGCACCCAATCCTTATCAAATGACCCTTTTTCGTGCCCGTAATCTATTTGATGGCGGATATTTGCAAAATGCGATTTCCCTATTGTCTGAATTAAAGCAGACATCTTTAGCTGAACTCAGTCTGGAAGAAAGGACAGAATTGTACTACCGGTATGGACGAATCTATCAGCAAGAAGGACGGAATCAATTGGCCCTGGCCTATTATGAGAAATGTCGGAAAGAAAGAGAAAGTGAACAAAGTTGGTTGCAGGCATATGCCAGCTATTACTCTGGAGAAATAAAACGAAAGCAAGCTCAGCTAAGTGAGGCAAAAGTATTATACAAAGAAGCCCTTGCGTACAAGGATTATTTCTATCAAAACGGATTGGAAAATCGATGTAAAATTGCTCTGAGTGAGCTCAAAAAGGAACTGAAAAATCAGGCTTCAGCCAGCAATCGCTGAACCAGTTTGGGTAAACCGGTAGTTGCAGGCTCTTCAATGAAGAATACTTCTCTTTCACTATTCAATTCCGGCTTATTGGGATCCACTACACAGATTGGTGTCTCCAGGGGTGCATAGTGTACCAAACCTGCTGCAGGATAGACTACTAAAGAGGTACCAACGATGATTACCAAACTGGCGGTAGCCATGATTTCTATGGCGTCTTCAATTTTGGGAACCTCTTCTCCAAACCAAACAATATGAGGACGTAATTGCCCCCCATCCGGTGCAAGATCACCTCTGTTGATATCTCCTTCAATTTGGACTACATAAGATTCATCAGTAACGCTGCGGGCCTTATTCAGTTCTCCATGCAGATGAAGGATATTAGAAGAACCAGCCTTTTCATGGAGGTCATCCACATTTTGGGTTACAATCCAAACCTCATATTTCTCCTCAAGCTTGACCAATGCCTTATGTCCCTCATTGGGCATGGCTGTCTTTCCCTGTCTCCTTCGCTCATTGTAAAAACGTAAAACCATATCAGGATTTTTCGCAAAGCCCTGAGGAGAAGCTACCTCCTGGATATTATGTCCTTCCCACAGGCCACCATTACCCCGGAAAGTAGATAAACCACTTTCTGCACTAATACCTGCTCCTGTCAATACTACGATTCTTGCTTTTTCCATTGAGAGAATGATTGGAGCCCGAAACTAAGAAAATTATTGCCCGCCATAAAATTATGAGAGAAAATTAACTGGGGCCTAAAAAGGTGTAGGAAAATATAGAAAAAATTAAATTTTCCTATTTTTTTGTTTAAATAACATCTTTATCTTGTGCACGCTTTACATTTAGGTCTTATAACAGATAAAATTTACAACTATGACTTTGGAAGATCTTACTGGAAAGGTCACTGAAATGGCTGCAAATGCCGACGCCCTGGGCTCAACTTTGAAGTTTATGTTTAAAGGAGGAGAAGGCTCAGTGTTCCTTGATGGGTCTGGTGCTGGAAATGTAGTTTCGAATGAAGACAAAGATGCGGATTGTACAGTAAATGTTGATATCGCTGATTTTGCAGAACTACTTTCAGGAGATTTAAATCCTATGACTGCTTTCATGACCGGTAAACTGGCCATTGATGGCGATATGGGAGTGGCGATGAAATTAGGTAACCTCTTCGGTTAACATTGAGAAGATTAAAAAATAAAGGCAGCTTCTAGAAGCTGCCTTTTTCTTTTCTAAAGAAATTTTATTCTTTCCAGCGATACCAGTATTGAGTTCTTCCCAATAAAGCTACACCAAGGTATCCCCTCACTTTCAATTTATCTGCTCCCTTTAGCTCGATATAACAGCTGTACACATTCCCATTTTTTGGATCGAGAATTTGCCCACCTTCCCATTCATCATCATCTTCCTTTTCCAGTCCTTGTAGAATCTCCAGTCCTACTACAGGTTTCATATAGCGTGGATCATCTTCATCACATTCGTCACATACGGGATTGGGATCATCATCAGGAAGAGGAAAAAGCTTGATTATCTTTCCATATAATTTTCCCTCTTTCTCATAGATTTCTACCAGGGAACGTTCTTTACCTGTTTCATCATCTACCGTTTTCCAGGTCCCTATAGGACTTTGAGCCATAAGCGCGGTGAAAGAGGTCGAAAGAATGAAAAAACTGCTAAGGATTAGCAGCATGAAGCCATTTCTGATGTTAATACTCATAATTTATAATAGATAATAGGATCTTAATTGATTTTTTTTCTGATATCTTTTTGACAGAAATAATGCTGTCAGGTCATGGGATGTTAATTCAAACGATCTAAAAGCGAAGAAGTTATAAAAATAAAGTTTGTCTCATTAAGTGCAAGATGAAAAATTTCTGCCCCTTTTCGCTACTGGCATAATCTATGTATTGTAACAATCCATTGGAGATTCTGTTGTAATCATAAAACAGCCTTCGTATTTTTGACAAAAGAAAATGTAGATCTTTGGTTTTATACCGGGATATCATCATAAAGATAATACCCTGCGTGAATGCCTAACTGTTTTTGAACCTAACAGTTATAATTATTGGAGTTGAGCTTTGGTTGGCTAGGGCGGGCCTCAACCTTTTTAAGGATTGCTTCTTCGGAAGACGGAGGATTACCGAATCAGCTGGCGGCTCCATACATGTCTATTAGGGGGTTCATTAACTCCTGGCGTTTATGCGGGTATTTTTTTTTCTTTCAATCCTTCATCTGTGGAAATATTTTGGATAGTCTATCTATATAGATAAGAATTTCTATATATTTTGAACTTCCAATCCTTTCACGATGAAACACCTACTCAGCCTTATTTTATTGACTTTCCTTTTTGCGTGCTCACACAGGCAGGCTGCTAATTATGCCGCCGAAAAAACTACGCCTTTTCATGCAGTAAAATAGAAAGGAGAGGTAATCTTATTGCTTGATTGGAAGTCCGACTTTCTTCTATCATCTCCTTTCAACCCAAGGGTCATTTATTTGAAGGTATGGGAGTAGAGCCGGATTTTTATGTTGAACCTAAATATTACACAGATATTTTAGGCCGTACAGATTGCCAGTTAGACGCAGCAATCGAGTACATCAAAGCAAATCTCTAATGAGATTTTCTGTGTAAGAAAACAAGTCAATATATTGCGAAAAATCGTAATAAATAACTATTTCTGATTTCCAGTAACAAAAATCTCAATCGAAAAAGCTTGTATTTGAAGGGCTTATATACATAATTCTTGGAATAGGCTATCTTCCTTGTATAAATATAATCCATGTAAATAAATGTATGAATAATCGTAATTTTGGATTTGATGCTGGAAACATCTTATTCATATTTGTGGGCGTTACATACAATCACGTGTATTTACATGGTCAAAAATCTCTACATAAGAATTCATGTACCTCTCCTTCTATGTCTTTTGGCAATATCCATGTCTTCCTGTTACACGCCGGATGACTTAAAAAACGATGCGGATGATCCCGCCTTTATTGAAAGCGGTTTGGTAAGCTATGATGGCGATAATCCAGTCATTCCGGGTCAATACATAATATTGTTGAAAGAAGAAGAGGAGGGTGATATTGATTTGGTCCCGGATTCGGAGGGAGAAAGAATGCAAAGATCAAGCGGCGGAGGCCAAATAATATACAAGACCCTTGACAATAGTCTCCAAAGGGGTCAGCATATATTTAAAAGAAATGGATTAGATCAATCCAAAGTAAATCAGGCTTTCGCTGATGATGGTTCTACCTTTATGGCAGAACTGACAGAAAAGGAAGTCCAGAAACTAATGGATGATCCGGATGTAGAGATCGTAGAGGAAGATCGATTGATTGCCTTAAGTCTGGAACCTTTAATTCGGACACCTTTTATTCCCAGTGATGAAAATACGGGAGGAAAAGGAAATGTCCCAAATGCCAAAAAAGATGGGGATGGAGATTTTGAAACATATGGAGTAGAGCGTCTGGGAGGTTCGGTGAATTTTGAAAATTCTGAATACTGGAAGGACAGATTTGTATGGATCGTAGATTCTGGAATAGATACTGACCATCCGGATCTCAATATTGTTCATGCCTACTCTGAAAGTTTTGTGGGTAGAACATCCTATGAAGATTTTCATGGGCATGGAACACATGTAGCAGGAATAGTTGCAGCAAAGGACAATGGTTTTGGAACTGTGGGAGTAGCCGCAGGTGCCAGAGTAGTTGCTATAAAAGTCCTGGACGATAAAGGAAAAGGAAAAGTATCCAGCATTATATCAGCTCTGTATTATATAAAAAGACATAGCTTACCCAATGATGTGGTAAATATTAGTGTCGGAGGAAAAAGCAGTCGGGCTATAACTCGCCTGGTGAAGCGTTTGGGAAGAAGAGGGGTACATGTAGTATGTGCTGCAGGTAATAAAGGCAAGGATGTGAGAGAAACTTCCCCCGCAAACGTAAACGGAATCAATGTATATACTGTTGGCGCGATTGATTGGAATGATATCTACACAGATTACTCCAATTATGGGGATGGCCTTGACTTAGCTGCTCCTGGAGAAGGAATACTTTCCACGCATCTGGATGGCAAGTATGCATATATGAGTGGGACTTCTATGGCTGCTCCTCATGCTGCTGGAGTTATGGTCCTCACAGAAGGCTTTTATAACACAAGTGGGCAAACCTGGGCACACAATAGATACCTCAATGTGGTCAGTAGATAGATTCTGAAATGAAATATTGCTTTAGCCTACTTTACATTCTACTTCTGTCACTTTCCTCCTTCGCTCAAAATGAAAAAATTGAGCAATGGGAAAATGCCCTTACAGACATTACTTCTGATACACAGCAAGTCATGCTGTTGCAGAAGCTCGCATGGGAATGGAAAGACGCTGACCTGACTAAAGCTGATGAGTATGCAGATAAAGCGATTTATTTAGCCGAGGAGATAGGATTTATTCACGGCCAGGCCAAATCATATAAGACCAAAGGGGTCCTGCATTGGTATAAAGGGGAAATGGATGAAGCCATTCAAACCTTCCATACAGCTCTGGATAAATTTGAAGTTGTAGGGGATAAAAAAGGCCAGGCCAATATTTACAATAATCTGGGACTCGCTCAACAAATGGGGGGCGACTACTCTCAGGCAATAGATTACTTGAGTCAGGCTTACAAAATCCGCACAGAGATCAATGATCTGGAAGGTATAGCTACCTCATGCAACAATCTGGGGGTTATCTACCAGATGCTGGGGGCATATGATTATTCTCTCAACAACCACCTCCGAGCTCTTGAGATTTATGAGTTCTCAAATAATGATAAAAATAAAGTTCGCTCCCTTCTGAATATCGGAAACATCTATGCAATCATGGAAGATCATGAAAAGGCTCGTCTTCATTTTGAGCAAGCCCTTGATCTCCTGAATGGAGGAGATGATAAAAGAGGATTAGCAGATGTATATTCAAATTTGGGAGAGAATAGTTTTTCTCTGAAGGCATTTGAAGAAGCATTGGGTTTCTTCCAAAAATCTCTGGATTTACGGACAGAACTTGAAGACCCTGTCGGGATGAGGGAATCTCTTACGGATCTAGGCAAAGTACTGGACCTACAAGGGAAAGGCGGGAAAGCCCGAGCGGCCCATGAACAAGCGCTTCAGCTTGCAAATGAGATAGAAGATCCCCGTTCACAATTAATAGCTTTACTCTTTTTAGGAGAGCACTTGAAAAAAGGAGAGAAGCTCGATCTTGCCCGAGACCATTTGGAAGAAGCTTTGCAAATCGCTAAAGAAATCGGGAGCAAAGCAGAAGCTGCCAAGACGCATAGGCTTTTGGCGGAATATTTTGAAGACAAAGGAGATACAAAATCTGCTCTTCAAAACCAGATTGCATATGCAGATATAAGAGATGATATATTCGATGAGGAAAAAGCGCAGTCCTTGAGGAGAATGCAAATCGTGTATGAGACTGAAAAGAAGGAAACTCAAATTCTGGCGCTGGAAGAAGATTACTCAGAAGCAGTTTTTGAGAAATATAGCCTCTTGGTACTCATGGTAATCATCCTGCTTTTTGGAGTATCATGGTTTCTCTTTTACCGTTTTAGGTCGGAAGCAAAAAACAGCAAACTGTTGTATGAAAAAAATCGAGAGATTGAGTTTCACAACCAACAACTTGCGATTAGCAATGCTGACCTCGAACAATATGCCTATGTTGTTTCTCATGACCTGAAACAACCTTTACGCACGATAGGCTCTTTTGCGGGCCTGCTGGAACGTAGATATAAAGAGAGCTTGGATACGGAAGGTAAAGAATACATAGACTTTATTACCAAGGGGGCAAAGCAGATGCATCAACTGCTGACCGATTTGTTGAATTATTCTCGCCTGGATACTAGCGATCGGATGGAGGAGCTGAATTTAAATGATGCACTCAATCTTTCCATAGAAAACCTTCGTGAACAAATAGAAAAAACAAAAGCCATCATCATTTCAGATGAACTGCCACGCATTACGGGTAATATGGGCTCTCAGGTTTTGCTTTTTCAAAACCTCCTGAGCAATGCCATGACCTACTCAGGTGGAAAGCGTCCTGAAATCGAAATTACTTACCAGGACCAGGGGGATTCTCATTTAATCAGTTTCCAGGATAACGGAATCGGAATAGAAGAAGCCTATATGGATAAAATCTTTACGGTATTTCAACAACTCCAGGGAAGAGATGAATATGGGGGAACGGGTATCGGACTCTCAATATGCCAAAAGGTTGTCCTTAGGCATAATGGAAAGATCTGGCTTGAGTCAAGAAAAGGGGAAGGAAGTACTTTCTTCGTAAATCTCCCTAAACAAAGAGTACCCCTGGCCTTCAGTTAAGGAGAAAAGCTACAATAGCATTAACATAATTTTTTAAGAATACTGTGTCATCGCCGAAATCCATTGAGGTTTCGGCTTTTTTTGTTTGCCCCCTACCCTATTCTGAATAAAATGAGACAGCTCCCGAATATTTCTAAGTAACTCTCCGCTTCAGATCCGTAAAAATTTCAAGTACCTAGCTAATAATTCTCCACCCAAATTTGATATTTCTTAGCTTCTGCCTGCAGGTTATTTCAATTTTTCGTACAAAAATAACCCTATTATCATACCCAATCTCTCTCTACTTGATCTCTATTTTTATGAGTAAAAATATATTGATATAAACAACTGTAATTCAGTGTGTTATGAATTGTTCTTGTTAAAGGAGATTAAAGAGTGAAAATCTTTTTCCAATATCATAAATGTTTGAATTGTCGTAATTATTGCTTTCCTCTCAGCCTCATTTCTTACATCTTTGTATCATAAGTCAAACAAAAAGAATTAAAAAAGTTTAAACAGCTTAAACCGATTATTTAGATTTCTACAATTATTTCAAACTGAGCAAGAGCCCTAAACCTGGACTATGTCCGGGTTTAGGTTTTTTACCTTCCTCCTTATATCTTCTGCGGGCATTTTTCGTATTATTGCTAAAGCTCAATGAAGTGAAAGAAATAGAAGTAAAAATATTAGAGATAGATAGAAAGGCACTCATTAGTCGCCTGGAAGAATTAGGGGCTGAGAAATCCTTTGATGGAGAAATGTTGGCCCTTTTCTTTGATACCCAGGAAGGAAATATTTATAAATCCGGGGATGTACTTCGCTTGAGGAAAGAGGGAGAAGAAACGGTTCTGACCTATAAGAAATTCGTTTCTCAGGAAGGGGCGAAAATCATGGAGGAGTTTGAAACCTCGATTGGCGATATCATTCAAATGCGTGCAATCCTGGATCTGCTTAATTTTAAGGTTACCAAAAAGACCCGCAAATTCAGAACCCAATATGAATTGGGAGATACCCATGTTGTGATCGATAATTATCAGGACGAACTTGAGGCGATTCCCGAATTTATGGAAATTGAGGCAGCAGGTATAGAAAGAATTGCAGAGGTAGTTGACTTGTTGGGCTATTCGATGGAAGACTGCAAAAGTTGGCATACCTATGACCTGATCAAGCATTACAAGCTCACAGAAAACGCTTAGATCACACAAATTAAAGTCAAAGGATTCTTAGGCTTTGATATTCACTATTTACCGGATCTTATTCGTTATAAGCTTTGGTACCCTGGCAAAAGAATGAAGATATGCGATCTACTTTCACCGCTCTTTTGATCCTCCTTATCTGCTATACTCCCGAATTGTATGGGCAGCTAATTCCGGTGAAAGCCAGTCGTGTCAGACTTATGGAACGTCAAGTGGAAGGCTTTCAGGTAATGGTCAGAAAGCCTCGAGCAGAAGTAAAACAAGGCATACGTAACCATTTTGCCACCTATATCATCAATCCTCCGGTCTCTTTTGAAGACTTTATGATCTTCGAACAACTGGATTACCCAGCCGTCAGTGTCAGCCAACCCATTAGCTTCTTTTACCAATTAGAAGATATTTCAGGACTTATGACTCGCCTAACCCTGGTGGGTAGTTATGATTATCAGAAACCAATAAATATCTCAGAGGCTCCGGATTTGAGTTTGAGACTTTTGCTCGATTTGGCTGAAATGGTAAGAAAGATTAGTGGAGATACCATCAATTTTGATCCCCTTTTTAGTGAAACCACTGCTGCTGAGCTTAGAAAAAAATACGAGGAGAGAGAATCCCGCTTTCAATATGAAGACATTGTAGAAAGAAAGCGTGATTGGGTAGGAGATATCGGAGAAACGCGGCTGAAAAAAGATCCATTTTCTGACTATGAAGCCCTGGAAATGAAGGACGATGAAAAGATCGTTGAGCAGATCAGTTCCCGCTTCCAGGATTATCTGAAAAACGCGCCATCTGAATCGACACAGTTTCTGGACGACAATTCCGCAGAACAGATCAGTCAATACAGAGATTCCCTCATGGATCTTCAGCTTACGATTGATGAGCTTAGGGCTTCTCTGATCCAGGCTTCCTTTCGACAGGATTCCCTCTACACACAAATTGCGAATCTTCAGGAAAGCCAGCCTGAAACTATGGATACTTTGATGGATACTCCCCTATTTTCCCGTACAGATAGTATTTTATTTGAGCAGGGTAAAATGGCTGTGGATAGCTTGAGTAAAGTCAACCAGGAGTTGAAAAATCGGATAGCAGAACAGGAAGAACAAATGAAAGCCTTGAATTCATTTGGGGAAAGGCAGGATTCACTGATCAAAAAATACCAGGCGGAAATAGCTGTCGCTGCTTCTGCCAATGACCCTAAAGCGCGTATCGCTCAGCTGGAAGAGGAACGAAAAGAATTATATCAGGTACAGGAAACAGATCGCGACCTTATCCAGATTTTACGGGGACGATTGAGTGAACAGGATAAACTCCTGAATAGGAATGAGGAGAGAATGACGAGTCTGAAAGATTCTTTCCGGCAAGAGATAGCTACCCTGAATCCAGAATCTGATGCAGCGAAGATTCGACGACAGGTTTACTTAAAGCAACAAAAAGAATTAGAAGAGGCACAAATAGCCCTGGAACAATTGGAATGGGAAGTGAAGATTCGCGAAACCCGAATGGACCAGCGAGAAAAGTTCTTGGCGAATTATGAATTGAAAGGCAAAGAAGCTCAACTGATGCAAAGAGTAGTAGAACTTGAAAAGCGGATAGACCAATTGACCCAGGAGCGACTTCGCTTTGAGTCCCAGAAAAAAGGAAAACAGGCGGCCATAAGAATTGATCCTGCTTCTACTACCATAAAAGACCAGAGAGTTCCTGCCTTCGCTGTGAAAAGCAAAGAAGCACCGGAATTGCTACGAGAGCAAATACTTCAGTGGGCACGATTGAAAAATATCAAGCCGAAGGGCGAAGGAGATGAACTCTGTTTTGATAATATTCGCCTGCCCGAATTAAGTGCTGATGCCCTTACGTTGAGATTTTCTTTTGCCTTGCAGAATTCCGGTGAAAGCTTACTTTTCGTAAGCTTTCAGGAAGGAGAAGATCTTTTCATTAGAACCGGGAGCAATACCGTCCAAAGCCAGAAAGCTTATGCTTTATTGCTTCAGATATTCGAATAGCAGGGTTTGAGTAAATTCTGTCTTTTTTAAATAAGTTTTTTTCTGTAATTCTGCATGTGGGGAAAACCTTAACGTGTTTAATTTTTATAGCCATGCGAGCTATTGTTGTAATCCTTGGAACCTTTCTTTTAGGACTCTGCCTATCTATCAATACGGCAAGTGCCCAGGAAGCCAATTCTTCTGTTCCGGAAAATATTCTCAAGCAAAAGTCTGTGCTTATACAGTCAGATGAGGCTGCGCTTAAGCGTTCGGGTACTTATTTGACTTTTCCCTTTATCAATCGATATCCCTTTTATAAAAATGAAAGAGATCTGGCTGAGATCAAAGAATTGGCTGGCGGAGAAGATATGGAAAAACTGGATCGGGTATTGATTCCCTACATCCAGAATTTTGGGATACAAAACTTTCGTCGAGATACCTCTCTTTTGTGGTTGGCAGGTAGAGTAAAGCATATACTGAAAGATACCGCGCGAGCAGTTTATTATTATGACCTTGCTCGCATGCACAATCGAGGAACAAGAGCTCCAAGATTGGCCTATGATTCCTTAACGGCATCTACCCGTAGTGATTGGCTTCCGATAGATAAATATTATGAATTGCTGGAAGTCAGAAAGCGGATTGATTCTCTGATTCCTCCTCCCAATGTATTGACGAGTATGGGAGATCAGGTTAACTCCCCGGACCCGGATTATGCTCCCTTCGTTCACCCATCCAATACTATGTTGGTATTCACCTCAAGGCGTACTGGAAAGGAGATGAGAACCTCGGATTTCGTGGATCCCTATGCCAGCTATAATGAAGACATTTATTATACAGAGATTGACTGGGTAACCAATGAATGGAAGCCGGCTCAAAAGCTCAACGACGATATCAATAGTAAATACAATGAAGGTTCTGCCAGTTTGGATCCGGATGGGAAGACCCTGTATTTCACCCGCTGTAGGGACAAGGAGAAATACATGGATAGGAACCGCAAAAAAAATAAGGATACTGATCCTCGAAAGCCTGAGTTGCCAAGCTATGGAGGCTGTGATATTTACAGCGCAGAGTTTGAAGGCAATAACCCGGATGGCAGCATTCGATGGACCAATATCAAGAATCTGGGCGCTGGTGTAAATTCAGACAATTGGGATTCTCAACCTAATATTTCGGCAGATGGCCAAATGCTCTTTTTTGCATCGAATCGTAAGACTGGCTTCGGTGGAACGGATATTTATGTGTCTCATAGAGAGGGAAATAGCTGGGGAGCTGCTCAAAACCTTGGGCCAAATATCAACACCCCAAATGAGGAAGTAACTCCTTATTTCCACAATATCAACAATACCCTGTATTACAGTTCGACCGGTCATTATCCCAATTTCGGGAGCTTCGATATTTTCAAATCCCGCTGGATGATTGACCGCTGGGAACAATCCAATAATTTGGGACCCCTTGTAAATACCCGTGGGAACCAGTACTACTTCTCCATCGATGGAGCCGGAAGTACGATCTTTTATTCGGACGCCAAAGACACCGATGAGGATCATGTAAAACAAAACTTTGACCTCTACTCATTCCCTATGCCTATGGAGGCTCGTCCGGATGCAATAGCGACCTTGAAAGGAACGCTGGTGGATTCTGTGAGCGGATACATATTGCAGGGAACTGTGATGATCATAGATATGGAAAATAACCGTGAAGTTGCTCCCAAGGAGATCAATGATTCCGGTTATTTCGAATTTGATCTGATCAATAACAATCGCTATAAAATCTTTGTGCTGGGAGATAATTTCCTCACCATAGAAAGGGACTTTTATTTTAAAGGAGATACTACCTTTCAAATCTTTACCCAAAGTTTTGAGGATAACAAACCCATTGTCTTTGAGTCCATGCGATTCAGAAGCAATAGTACCAAGTTGCAAAGTAGTGTAAAACCCAAATTGGATTACATCATTCGTTTCCTCAAAAACTATCCTATGTTCAAGTTGGAAATCGAAGGGCATACGGATTCTGACGGACCAGACGAAGCCAACCTTAGTTTATCCATTGCTCGGGCAAATAGTATACGAGATTATATTATAACCAATGGGGAATTTGGGGAGGAGAAGATTACGGCAAGTGGGTATGGAGAAACCCGACCTATTGTACCTAATGATTCGGACGAAAATAAAGAGAAAAATCGCAGGGTTGAGTTTAAACTGACCATGGATGACGGCTTTGAGGGAGATATGTGGCTGCCTACGGAAGAAGAACTCTTCTTCGATAAAAACCTTTTCCCTGATGAAGAAGGAGAGGATTTGGATATACCTGGAGAGGAAAGGAAAAAGACAGAAATGAGTGAAGAGGAAAAAGCAGATTGGGAAGGAGAAATCATGGCTGATGAAGATTTAGAAGAAGAAGATGCGCTAGATCTGGAAGCAGAACTAGAAGCCGATATACTAAAAGCTGCCGAAAAGAAGGCACTGGAAAGACAGAAGAAGCTTTCTCAGAAGCCGGGAGGATCACCCACCAAAACCACTCCGACAAAACCCGGGAGCAAAAGCCCGGCAAAAAAGAAAGAAACCCCCAAGAAGAAAAGCGGAGGCTGATGAAAGAAATACTCGAATAAGCATTATGCAAGATCTCGTAATATCTGTAGTTTAGAATTATCACAAACCTCAGATTGACCGGATATTTGTAATCGAGTATTATGGTCATGGCTTATACCAAAAGCTTACCCCTTCCATCTACCTGTATCAATCAAATGAAGCGTACGATGCAAAATCCCTGCTATCATGCAGAGGGCGATGTTTATACGCATACGCTGATGGTACTGGAAAATGTGCTGAAGTTGGATGAAAGCTGGGGATTAACAGAAAGAGAACGGGAGATCCTGTATTGGACTGCCCTTTTGCATGATATCGGCAAGCCCAAGACTACCAAATGGGAAAATGGTCGGTACCACTCTCACGGACACGAAACCGCAGGGGTTCCAATAGCCAGAAATATACTCTTACAGCGGCCAGAGCTTTCCACAGAACAGAGAAGGACGATTCTAGATCTGATTCGCTGGCATAGCATTCCTTTGCAGTTAGGAATTAGAAAGAGCCCTGTGAGTGCATACATCCCGATAGCTCTGCAGGTTGATCTGAGATTGCTGGGTATATTTGCATTTTGCGATCTAACGGGAAGAATCTGCAAAAACCAAGAGCAAATATGGGATTTAACCGGCAATTTCAATGAGAAGATTCTGCCGGAAGTTATAGCTCGGATTGGTACCTATTCCTCATTGCAGGAAACCTACCATCAAGCAGATTTACTCCACAAAAATTCCTTGTGGCAGGCCAGCCAGTTTAGAGATAGTAGACTTCTGGAGAAGTTATTGTCAGAATCCGTGATGGAAGCTGAAAATAGTCAGTATAATAATACCTGCATTATTCCGATTGGTGCATCTAATTATAGTATGCAGCACGTCCTGGATGTAGGATATTCTCAGGCGGTTCGGATTCAGGTAGATAAAAAGGATCGGCCTCATTTGCATAATGCGATCTTTAAACGAATAGCTAGCGATGAGGTACTTTTATTTGAAGGAGACTTTACTGATGAAGGACTTCGAAGAGAGCTCATCGATATCCTGAGGATGGAACAAATGTGGGTAAAGGTCCTTTATTTTGAAGATCAATTGGAAGAACTTTTGTCTGGAATCACAGACCCGATCAGATATACTGAAATCAGAGGGAAGTACGCACGTCAGGGACAAATTCATCCCTGGGAAGCACATGAGATTGAGTTCATCAAAACAGGGAATGCCTGAGCGCCTCCTCTTTGAATTATTTCTATATGTTTCATTCCAATAAGGAAGCCTTTTTATTTGCTGGCCAGAATCCCGGTATTTTCCAGTATGGATAGCAGGAGGTAAATGAAAATGATGAGAGGAATGCCAGGCACTTGTAAGGCGATGAGGAGTACCAGCGAGATTCCCAATAGCAGGAAGCGTGAAAGATTATCTTTGAGCTGGAAGTTTTTAAACTTAAGGGCAATCAGTCTCACATCTGCAATGAGGATGTAGCAACTAAAAGCGGTGATTGCCAGGAGGACGTAGATATTTCCGAGGAAAGCATTTAACCAGTTGTCTGGCCAGTATTCAGCTATCAACCAAAGCGAAAGAATCAGGATGGTATTGGCAGGAGTTGGAAGTCCGTAAAAGGCATCTGACTGTCTTTCGTCCAGGTTAAATTTTGCCAATCTGAAAGCTGAGAAAATGGCGATCAACAGACCCGCTAAAAATCCCATTTCTCCCAGGCTCAAGTCCATAGTCGGGAAACTATGTCCTGCTTGCTCTGCCAACATACGGCTCATGATCAAAGCCGGAACCAGGCCAAAACTTACCATATCTGCCAGCGAGTCCAGCTCTTTCCCAACTGGTGAACTCACCTTCAACATACGCGCCACAAAACCGTCCATAAAATCCATGAAGAGGGCAGCTAAAATAAACCAGGCAACCATATCAGCTTTTCCCAGAAAAATAAAGATGACGGCTATACTTCCACAAAACAGATTGGAAGCTGTCAGGATATTGGGAATGGAATTTTTCATGAAGGAAGCTACTTAAACGATCTGAAGCTTGGCGTATTTTAGCAATAGTACTCTTTGGCCTTTTTGTCTGAAGAGAACGGTTGCCTTTTTACCTGGCCCCTGCCCTTCTACTTTGAGGACTTCTCCTGAGCCAAATTTGAGGTGTCTTACTTTTAGTCCTGGAACAATTTTTTCTGGATCAGCGGCTTCAAAATCAGGAGGTGCGAGACTACTTTTTGCTTTGGAGACAGGCGTAAGTTTACGATTTGTCGTAGGCTTTTTTGCCATGCCGGGACTCATAAAAGGGGAAACCGCTTGTCTGCGTATATTTTGTGCCGGTTTGATCAGGTATTCCTCATCCACTTCATCCAGAAATCGGCTAGGTTCATTGAATTGGAGATTCCCAAAGCGATAGCGAGATTTTGCATAGCTGAGGGTAAGCCTTTTTTCTGCTCGGGTAACTGCTACATAAAACAGTCGCCTTTCTTCTTCCAAATCTGCCCGGGTTTCCATCGCGAGACCACTAGGAAAGAGATTTTCTTCCATTCCCACCAAAAAGACAGACTTAAATTCCAGACCTTTGGCGGAGTGAATGGTCATCAGGGTAATATAATCGTCATTCTCGATCTTTTGGTCCTGGTCTGTGAAAAGGGAGATATCCGCCAGAAAACTTTCGAGATTGACACTATCCTGATCAGGATCTTCGGTGAAAGCCTGGGCCGAGTTGAGCAATTCCTGCACATTTTCCCAGCGACTCAGGTTTTCTATATTATTTTCAGAATGAAGTTCTTTTAAGATGCCGGATTGCTTGGCCATGTAATTGGCGGCATGATAGGCATCATTTTTCTCAGCCGTAATAGCAAAATCCCGGATCATAATTACAAATTCCGAAACTTTGTTTTTTGCACGGCTATTCAGGCCCGGAACATTGTTCACATTCTCCAATACTTCCCACAAACTCAGGCCTTCATCATTAGCAAAAATATTGATGCGTTCCAGACTGGTTTTCCCTATCCCTCGTGTGGGATAATTGATCACCCTCCGTATCGCCGTTTCATCTTGTGGATTGATGGAAAGCTTTAGGTAAGCAATGACGTCTTTGACTTCCTTTCTTTGATAGAAAGAAAGGCCTCCGAATATCTTATAGGTAAGTCCTGCTCTTCGGAGTTCATCCTCAATCGCACGAGATTGAGAATTGGTCCGATACAGGATAGCAAAATCTTTATTGAAGAAGCTGAAGAGCTGCTTTTGCTCTCGCAGCATATTGCTTACTCGCTTGGCTTCGTCTTGTTCGCTGCTGGATTCTACCACCAGAATCTTCTCACCAGATTCATTTTTGGTAAAAACATTCTTTTTGATCTGATCCCGGTTTCTGGAAATGATCGAATTGGCAGCGTTTACGATATTTTGTGTCGAACGATAGTTCTGCTCTAGTTTGTGAACCTGAAGACTCGGATAGTCCTTTTCCAGATTGAGGATATTGCGGATGTTGGCTCCCCGAAAAGCATAGATACTCTGGGCATCATCCCCAACCACACAAATATTGTGGTGCTGAGCTGCCAACATATTGCACAGGAGGTACTGCGCCTGATTGGTATCCTGGTACTCATCGACCATGATATATTTGAATCGGCGCTGGTATTTATACAGGACTTGTGGATCTTGTTGAAAGAGGATGATGGGTTTGAGAAGAAGATCATCAAAGTCCATGGCATTGGACTTGAACAGACGTTTCTCATACATTCCGAAAATCTCCGCTACTTTTCTATTGAAATCATCTACGGCTTGCTCCTGATATTCTTTAGGAGAAATAAGTCGGTTTTTGGCCAGACTAATCCCATTTCGAACGACTTTAGGTTTATATACCTTGTCATCCAGGTTTTTTTCCTTGAGGAGCAGCTTGATCATCTTGAGAGAATCATCCGAATCCAGGATGGTGAAAGAACTGGTATAGCCCAGCCTTTCGGCCTCTACTCTTAAAATCCTCGAAAAAATGGAGTGGAAAGTTCCCATCACGATGCTTTTTGCTTCTGCACCGATCAGGCGATAGATCCTTTCTTTCATTTCCTTGGCGGCCTTATTGGTAAAGGTCAGTGCCAATAACTCCTGCGGATCGGCGATACCCTGAGAAAGAATAAATGCCAATCGGTAAGTAAGCACACGGGTCTTACCACTACCAGCTCCTGCGATAACCATGTGGGGACCTTCGATGGCTTCCACTGCTTCGCGTTGTGCTTCGTTGAGTTGTTCTAGAAATGAAATAGAGTTCACCTATGCAAGTTACGTTTTTTATGGAAAAATTAAGGCGATGATTTGAATCATCGCCTCCTAACTTCTAATTATATTTTTTTGAAGCTTAACCTTCCTTCTTTTCCCAGTTTCGTTTCTTTCCACTACCCTTTTCTACTTCCATGCCATCTTTCAGGACTTTGCTGAGGGTATTATAATTACCGGTTACGATATCAGCATCTTTTTCCAGGCCGCTTTTGATCTGGATATAGGCATCATCACTGATTCCGGTTTCAACCAAACTTCTCTTTACTTTTCCTCCTTCATAAATAAATACCACTTCATTGGCATCATCATTATTGGATTCTGCCTCTGTAGCCTCAGCTTCACCTTCCTTCTTTTGTCCCTTTACACTTCTTAAGGTTACTGCTTGTATAGGCACAGCGACAGCACCTTCTACTTTCTGGGTGTAGATTTCAACAAGTGAAGTCATACCCGGACGGAAAGGACTTCCTCCATTTTCAGCACCTTTCAGATTTTTATAGGATTCAGGGGTGATCTGAACTTTTACTTCAAAATTGGTAACCTGATCCGTAGAGGCTGCTCCGGTTACAGTAGCGGAATATGCAATCTCTGTTACTTTTCCGTAGAAATCCTGGCTAGGGAAAGCATCCACTTCTACTTTGGTAGAATCTCCCAGACCCACATTGACAATATCATTTTCATTGATTTCTACGATCACTTCCATTCTGGAAAGGTCTGCAATCTTTAGAATCTCAGTACCTGCCATTTGATTGGTTCCTACAACCCTTTGTCCCAATTCGATATTGAGCTGAGTAATGGTCCCATCCATGGAGGCATAGATATTGGTCCTGTCCAGGTTTTGTCGGGCTTGCTTGCGGGAAGCTTCCGAACTTTTTACCTGGTAGTAGGCAGAACGGACATTGTAGTTAGCTGCATCCAATTGAGATTTGGAAACATTAAAAGCCAACTGCGCATTTTCCAGATCTACTTTGGAAACCACCTTGTCATTGAATAATTGTTGAGTACGTGTCAGGGATACGGAATCCTGCAATACCTGGGCCTTGGATTGAGAAGCATTGGCCTGGGCTTGTAAGTAAGCCGCCTGAGAGCGATTGAGCGAGGCTACTGCCTGTTCCAATTGAGCTCTATAGTCATCTGGCTGGATGGTTACCAGGAGATCTCCTTTCTTTACCTTTTGCCCTTCTTGTACGGCAATAGCTACTACCTCACCCGGAACATCCGGAGAAATGGGAACATCTACCGTAGGCTGAACTACTCCTGATTCAGTAACACGGGCAAAAATGTCTCTTACTTCTGATTTTCCGACCTGGACCTGAGTCTTAGGCTTGCTACAGGCACTAAGCAGGAAAAGGACGGGAAGTAATCTTAATAGTCTTATATGTGTGTATGTTCTTAGCATAGATTAGAAACCAATGGGTTTACCCTGATAAAAGTCCAGGACTTTCTGGCGGAAGATATAGGTATATTTTGCGCGAACCAAATCAAAGCGAGCTCTGTTGAGGTTGTTCTTGGCAAGTAGATAGTCCACCGAATTAACTACTCCAAGATTAAACTGTTTTTCTGTATTGTTGAAAGCCAGATCGAGTGCATCCACCTGTTTTACAGTTGAGTTATAGGTACTGTAAGCATTTTTGAGGTCAACATAGGCTTGCTCGATGGTCTGTCTTAAATTTTGCTTTCTCAAGTTAGAGGTGAACTGAGCATTTTTATAGGTGATCTCTGCTCTCTCTATATTGGATTGGATATTTCTTTTGTTATAAATGGGAACCGACAAACCCAGGGTTACTCTTCCACTTCTATTGAGACTAAATTGGCCTCCAATACCTTCTCCTGTAATATCTTGAGCTCTACTGGAATAACCTGTTCCATAGTTACCAGATACATTTAGGCTTGGAATCATATCACTTTCAGCAATCTTAATCCCCAGTTTTGCACTTTCTACATTGAGTTCTGCACTGCGAATGAAAGGCTGATTAGCCTCGGCAAACTCATATACTTCTTCTGTTACTGCTCCCAGGAAATCTCCTTCCGGATCAGGTAAATCCAACTTTTCAATGCTAAACCGTCCATCCGGGTCAAGATTGAGCAATTGCTGCAAAGCGAGATAGCCCAATTCAAGATTGTTGGTAGCATTTACCACATTTACCTCTTCGGTCGCAATTTGCGATTCCAACTGAAGAAGGTCCGCACGAGCCAGAGAACCCGCCTTAACCAATTTCTCTGTACGATCCCTTTGCTCGCGGGTAGAGCTGATCTGAAGTAAAGAACTTTCCAGTAAATCACTTCTTTGCAGAATCGTCAGATAAGCCAGCGTGATATCCAAAGCCAGGTCGTATTCCTGTTGGGTAAGATCAGCCTGATTGGCTTCCAGGTCTATTTCACTTTGTTTGATACCATTGCTGATTGCCCCGGCTCTGTAAATGTCCATCCTGGTACTCAGCCCAATATCGAAGTTCGTAACATTGGTATTATTGAGGGTATTGGTTAATGGATCTTCAAATAGTCCAAATCTTAGCCCATAGTTTCCTCCAAAATTGAAACTGGGTAATCTTTGGGCTTTAGATTGAGCCAGGCCGATTTCTCCTGATTTAACGTTTAGCTCAGCCTGCTTTAATTGAATATTGCTTTCTTTCGCAAATTCAAGGCATCTGCGCAAACTCCAGATATCAGATTCAGAAACCTGAGCAAACAGGAACCCTGATCCTAAAACCAAGCTTAGAAATGTGGTGAGTATTTGACGTAACATGTATATGTTTTTTATAAAAGACAGAAGGTGTACGGGTATAGAGTGTTAGTCGCCTAAAAAGGTTGTAAGTTACAGATAAGCTGTAGAAAATTATCGGTCAAGTACCTTATTTACAGGCCGAAAGCTATTTCAAGAGGGCTAAGTTCCGGGATTTCTCAAAAAGGAGCCAATCGCTGGCAGAAAGAAACCATAAGCTGGCAGAATGTCTTCCGCACTTATTGATTTCCATTCAGGTAGGTGACATTTTCGATCCAGTCCAGACTACGCAAATATTCAAGCGTAAGGGGCCTTACATCGGAGTCCAGTTCCAGCACAAGTTTTGCCATATCGTACTTCCCACTCCTGTCAACCGTCATTGTAGCTATGTTGCAATCTTCATGGGCAATGATGTCGGTAATGAAGGCAATACTTCCATGCACATCCTTGGCGGTAAAGATAATTGTGGGAACCTGGGCACTAAAACTACAGGTAAATCCATCGATCTCTTTAATAGAGATCAATCCCCCTCCTCGTGATATGCCGAGCACGTTTTGTTTCCGATTATCTTTGAACTGTTCAATCCGAATAGCATTGGGATGTAGAGAAGATGCGTTGAATACGACCTTGAATTGATACTCAAGTCCGGCATCTTTTGCATGCTGATGCGACTCTCTTATACGTTCATCATCGGGAGCCATATCCAACAGGCCAGCCAAAATTGCTCTGTCGCTTCCGTGGCCTTCATAGGTACGGGAGAAAGAATTATAGAAAGTAATGATTACTTTTTCGGCTTGTTCGCCAAATAGGCCCCGGGCTGTACGGCCGATTCTTACTACTGCTCCGGTATGTGAACTGGAAGGTCCTATCATAACAGGTCCAATCATATCAAAAATGCTGCTCCGTTCTGGCATAGCTGCTTTTTGGGAATAAACCCCATTTTTAGTTTAGTTTTCTCTATGCGAAGGTATAGGGATTCGGAAAAAAATTATCTTAATTTACAGGGAATTTTCCAATAAAAATGGGGGATTCTCTGTTAATAAGACATTACATGTTGGAGTGCAAAGCTAATTAGCTGGTTTTATCCAAAAAAATACGACACCTTAGTATTGAGTTTGGGCAAAATAACATTCCGTTATATACACAACATTATTCAATAGGGTTGATTAAGATGAAAAGATCACTTGCTCATGTAGCACTTCTCTTAGCTTTATACCTGGGTAGCCTTTCCACAGCGGTCGCACAAGATCCGCAGTACTCACAGTTCTACTCAAATCTTGTTATGCTAAACCCTGCCTTTACAGGATCGGGTATAGGACCCAGGATTGCTATGAACTATCGTGCACAGTGGGTAAAGATTCCTGGCTTCTACAAGCAGTTCGCTTTCTCCTACGACCAGCCGATCTCATTTCTGGGTACAAACCAGGGAATAGGGGTCAACTTCAATTCAGATGTAGCTGGTGAAGGTGATCTGACGAAATTGAACATGACAGTAAATTATGCATATCAGGTAGAACTCGTAGAGGATGAACACTTCTTGAGCTTCGGTCTTGCAGCGGGTATCACCCAGGCAAGCATCGACTTCTTCAAGTTGCGTTTCCCTGACCAAATCGATCCCCGTGATGGATTTGTAAGGCCTACTAATGAGCCTGCCGGACTATGGAACCAGTCTCAGATCCGTCCGGATGTGAGTGCAGGTGCAGTTTACTACAATCAATATGCGTGGGTAGGTGTAACGGTTAACCATATCACCGAGCCTCGCGAACAATTCTCTTATCCTAACCTAGCAGTGCCGGAAGCAATTCTGCCACGCAAATATACCATTACAGGTGGAGTTAGGATACCTGTTCAGGAAGGAAGAAACGTAAGAGAGATTTCTGTTACGCCTGCTTTCCTTTATAAAATGCAGGGAGAATTCAATCAGATTGATGCAGGCCTTTATGTCAATGTTGAACCCATGGTATTTGGAGTTTGGTACAGACATCAGGATGCAGTGATCGGATTGATTGGACTAAGACAAGGACCATTGAGTTTTGGTTATTCATTTGACTATACAACTTCTCAACTTACTCAGGGTATTTCGGGCGGCTCCCATGAAGTATCTCTGGTAATGGAGTTTGAACAACCACCCTCAAGAAGAAGACGCAAACATAGAAGTTTACCTTGTCCCAAGTTCTAGCAAAGCTGACAAGAAATTATGTATCTTTGCGCCTTATAGACGTTATACTTATATGATTTGAAATCTCTACCTCAATTTTTTATTAAGCTGTTAATCACTTTCATTAATATGAACAAGAGAAATATCACCTACACATTTTCTGCTCTATTGATGTGTGCAATGATGGTTGGATGTGCCAATCACAAGGACAAGATCAATAAAGTAGGAACCGTAAGTAGTAAAACTGGAATCAAGTACAGTGAGGAAACTTTTCAACCCAAAAAGTGGAAGAAAGGAAATCCAGCACCTGGACTTCAGCTGATCCCTGGAGGAACCTTCATCATGGGAGGTGGCGAAAAAGACATCGAATATAAAATGGACAATCGCAAGCGGCAAGTGACTGTTCAGAGCTTTTATATGGATGAAACAGAAGTAGCGAATGTAGATTGGAAGGAATTCCTTGAGTGGGTAGGAAAAAATGAAGGTGGTGAAAGTAAGGTTGCGGAACTGTATCCAGACACCAATGTTTGGCGCAGAGACCTCGCTTTCAATGACCCTTATGCTGAAACTTATTTCTCTCACCCGGCATTCTATACATATCCTGTAGTTGGTGTAAACTGGCACCAGGCTAATGAGTACTGTAAGTGGAGAACTGAAAGAGTAAACGAAGCTATCCAGGAAAAAGATGAGCAAGGTGTACTATATCCTTCTTACCGTCTCCCTACCGAGGCTGAGTGGGAATATGCAGCTCGTGGTCTTCAGGAAAGTGAAATCTACTCCTGGGAAGGAAAGTCTCTGAGAGACAGAAAAGGAAACTTCCGTGCAAACTTCAAGCGTGGTCGTGGTGACTATGCAGGTTGGAGAGGCGGAGATGGCAAACACTTTACAGATGGGTATATGATTACCGCTCCTGTAAGAGAGTTTGCTGCTAATGACTTTGGTCTGTACAATATGTCTGGAAACGTTGCTGAGTGGACGCAGGACAACTACCGTCTGCTTGCTTATGAAGACGTTGATGACTTCAACCCATATCGTAGAAAAGGTAAAACTGAGATTCGTCCTGATGACTGGTTGGATGATATTTCCTACAAGCCAAAAGAGTCTCTGCTTTTTAACCCGGATCCAAATGCTCCAGAAGGAAACGATGGATTTGATAACGTAAAAGTTTATCGTGGAGGATCATGGTATGATATTGCATACTATCTCTCTCCAGGTGCCAGAAGATTCTTCAATGCTGATTCTTCTAGTGCGACTATCGGTTTCCGTTGCGCTATGATCCGCGTAGGAAGTCCTGACTAATAGAACAACAGCTTATATAAAAAAAGGCCCGGATATGTATCCGGGCCTTTTTTTGTGACTATGTCTCAAAATATAGATAGGTCTTTTATGGTCAAGGAGATTGCTTCGCCCTGAGTCAGGGCTCGCAATGACAGCTTGGTATGGGCCCACATTAATGATGTCTGTGCGAGGGAAGCGAAGCAATCCCCTTGTTTGTTGCAAATTATCTATTCTGTTCCAAGGAGATCGCTTCGCCTTGAGCCAGGACTCGCAATGACGGCTGTGTTGGAAGCTAAGCCTCCTTTTAGAAAAAGAGGTAATATTTAGAAGCAATAAACAGATTTGACCAAAGGCGAAAGCAATCTTTTGGTCTTAAAGAGAAGGAAATGAGGCTGAATTCGGTGTAATATTTAGTCCAAACTAAAAATAATTTAATTAACCGAATTATATATTTTTATAGGGTATGAAAGAACAACTGAAAGTTCGTGTAACAAACCGTACCCAACAAAAGCTTCAGATCAAGCCCCAGATAATTTTGAATTTCTGTTTCATTTCAGGATCAGTTTTGGGGCTTGCTATAAGTGTCTGGCTATTTATGCATGACCTGCAGTACTTGTAGAAGTAATACAAAAAAATTACCCATCACACTAAGTAAAATTAGAGTGATGGGTTTTCTGTTTTTTTAAACGGCTCCCTTAGGAAAGTATAAAGGGACGCTATTTTGCGGCAGCCTTGAGAGCTTTAGCCTCCAAAATCTTCTTAAGAGATTTCATGGAATCCTCTACCTCTTTACTTAGACGAGGCTTTAGAAAAGTCTCACCTAATCTAAAGTAGCTACCTGGCTCAATATCAAATTGAAGCTTTACCATGGTACCTTCGCCTTCTGGCTGAAATTCATACTTAGTATCAGAGGGTACAGGACCGCTTTTTGATTGAAATCTTAATGTCTTTTCCGGTTCGAATTCTATTACTTCGCTACTGGTTTCGATTTTTCTTCCTAAGAAGAATATTTTCGTGAATAACTCTGAACCCACTGCCATCTTCCCCTCGCTGACATGTTTTGTCTCTTTATATATACCGTTAAATTGTTTGTGACTCCGATAATTGCTCAGGAATTTCCATACCTGTTTGATGGGAGACTTGATAAAAACGCTTTCTTCAAACTTCATACACTACTCGTATTTCAATTAAGAACTTAGGGATATACTGTGTCCCAATGTATTATATACTCCTTTTTTATCCAAAGGGTTTATTTTTCGGCTGATATTCGTGCCAAATACTCAAAATGCGGCCCTTCATGGAGAATTTCACAACTTAGTCCCTGGAGTTTACAATGTCTGAAGAGACGGGGGTAATCCAGGTATAACCAGGAGAATTTTTCACTTACTGAGGCACCGAATACCATTTGGTATTCAATAAGGCCGTAATATATATCATTTGGCGGGGATATCTCCAAATCCTCGTATAAATATTTTATATCTGATGAATCCAGGAGTATTTGACCGCCCTGATTTAACATATTTTTCGCTTGTTTCAAAAAAGCATTTAATCCCTTCAGATTTCCAACCAGACCCACTCCATTCATCATCAGCAGGATGGTATCAAATCGCTCATCGGTATATTCCCATATACTTGCATGAGCCAGCTGATTGATTCCCCTCGCTTCCATAATTTCTACTGCACCGGGAGAAATATCAATGGCCGTCGTATCCTCTCCCCTATTTTGTAGCTCCAGGCTATGACTTCCTGCTCCTGCTCCCACATCCAAAATTCGTCCTCTGCATAGGTCCACCGCTTTTTGTTCCCAGGGAGGCATCTGCGAATAACTCCTGAAAAGATAGCCAACCGGAATGTCGTCATCCACCGCAATATCCGAATATACTTTTACCGTAGCTTGTAAATCTCCCTTGAAGTAGGCCCACATAGCTGCGCCAAATGGATCTTTTTTCTTTTCTGTAATGAGAGTTGTACGGTAATTCATCTTAAGGGCAAAGGATGTAACTGCTGAATAAGTTGCAGCAGATGCTGGGCAGGATTTTTTCTGCCCAGGGCAAGATAATGCCCTTTTCCTATACCCGTCAATTTTCTTAAGCGATTCCTTACTTCTGCCTCATTGCTACCCGTGTACATGATGCTGAGACTTACCCCTTCATAGCTTTGGGCTTCGATCAGTTTTGGAAGCTTTTCCGGATCTATCTTGAATCCTCCATCAGTAAGGAGAATAATACGTGTGGGCCGATCTCTCCTGATATTATTTCTGGCGATTTGATAAGCCGTATGTAAAGAACTGTATGGACGGGTTTTTCCGCCCAGCTTTATTTTTTCCAATGCCTCAGCAATCCCTGTCTCCTGTTTGGGAGAATAATTGGAAAGAATCTGCTGAGACTCATCTGCAAAGGTGAGTACGCTGATCCTGTCTTCCGAATTAAGATAAGGAAGCACTTCTAATAAAGATCGTTTAATCAATGGTAATTTTTCCGTCTTATTCATCGAACCTGATACATCCAGGAGGAAAATGAGGTCCTGTGGTTCTTTTTTCGGAGCCAAACTAATTTGAGAAGCTTTTATCGGACGAAACTCAGGTCCCAACTTGATCTGCGGACTCAAACTCCACGCTTGCTTTTTCCTCCACTCATTATAAACTTCTACCCATAGATTGAATACCTTCAACACCTTTTGATTATAGGCTTCCTCTTTGTCTATTCTGCTTAATAATAGCTGGCGAAAATCCTGGCTAAAAGACGCAGAGGCTTTTGCTGGTTGAAATTTGAAGCTTCTCAGCTTCCTCTTATACAAACTGATTTCTTTCTCCTGCTCATATCGGTAAGCGAGTACCAGTTTACGTGCATATTGGATGGCCTCAGCATGAATCTTTAGATTCGAAGGAGCCAGGCTATTACTATAGCTGCCTGTATTGAGGCTATGATAAAGTTCCTGACTAAGGATGCTCAAATCATGAAAATATAGAGAAGCTATTTGCAATTCCTCAAAAGCGATCTTTTCCTGAGCCTGAATCTCTTTTAGTTTTATTACAAGTGAATGAGATGCCCTCAACTTTGTATCGAGTTCTTCATTTAGATGAGAAGAAGGATTGGTTTTCCACTTTTCAAAGCTTTTCAGGAGAGAATAGCTTTTCTGCGCAAACTTATTGTCTGGGCTTTCTACAGGCATTCCCAAAGCCAAAAGATTGTTTGCCTCTAACTGTTCCTGTATGCTAAAGAGAGCCTCTGCCTGATCGTTTAGATAGCTGATGCTATATTCATCTCCCTGAGCCCTGATACTAAGGGGCAAAAATGGAAGGATCAGTAAAAGACGGTATAGATGCCTGTACATGAGCGTTATATTTGATTTCGGGGAGGCATCTTGTTTGTTGGATTAAAGATAAGGGAATCCCGGAGATAGTAAATTGCAATATTTCATAAATTTTAACATATCGTAATATATTTTAAAACTTATTTCAAATTACTCAGCTTATTTTTCTGGCAAACTATCTCTGGCGGCATTCGTTTATTTGTGTAACTTTGCACATGGAACATCAAAATCGTCCCGTATTTGTCATATCTGCCCCCAGTGGTTCTGGAAAAACCACCATGGTAAAGCAATTGATGGAGCGCTTTGATTGCTTTGGTTTTTCTGTATCTGCAACCACTCGAGATCCTCGTGGGCAGGAAAAGGACGGCAAAGACTACCATTTTTTGACACAGGAAGAATTTGAGAAACTCATCAAGGAAGATGCTTTTCTTGAATGGGAGGAAGTATATCCCGGCCGGTTTTATGGAACCTTGAAGTCGGAAGTAGATAGAATATGTCAAATGGGTCGTTTCCCGATTTTTGATGTGGATGTGATCGGAGGATTAAATATCAAACGTCAATTTGGAGATCGCGCCTGTGCCATCTTTATTCAAGCTCCCAGCCTGGACGTCCTTGGACAGCGCTTGAGAGGACGTGGAACAGACAATGAAGAAGCCATCATAGAAAGGATTTCCAAAGCAGTAGAGGAAATTGAATATGCAGATCAATTTGATTATGTGATCATCAATGATGTCTTGGAAAAATCCTCTGCCAAACTTATCTCCATCGTTGATCAGAAGATCAGCGCCTATCAATCCTAATTCCTCTAAGGTATGAAAGTAGGACTCTTCTTTGGTTCTTTCAATCCTATCCACCAGGGACATCTAATCCTGGCAGAGACTGCTTTGAGCAAGACGGAACTTGAAGAGGTTTGGTTCATCATTTCCCCCCAAAATCCTTTCAAACAAAAGAAGAATCTTCTCTCTGAATATGAGCGCCTGAAAATGGTCGAATTGGCCATTGAGGATCATGATCGTATTCGAGCTTCCAATATCGAATTCTTTCTCCCAAAACCTTCTTATACCATAGATACCCTCACTCATCTGGCCGATAAATACCGGCAGCATGAATTTTCGCTCATCATGGGCCAGGACAATCTGCAATACCTGCATAAGTGGAAAAATTATGAGGCAATCCTGAAATATTACAGGATTTATGTCTATCCCCGAGTAGAAGCTCAGGCAGGACCCCTGGATGAACATGAGCATGTAGAGCTTTTTGAGGCCCCTTTACTCAATATTTCAGCTACCTATATCCGACAAACCCTAAAAGATAGACTTTCCATTCGCTATCTGGTTCCTGAGCCTGTGAGAGACTATATAGACCGGAAAAATCTGTATACATAGCGCCGACGATTTCCAACCTATTGACTGAATAACTGTCTTTAAAATACCGTATATTCATAGGAATATTTATAGAACCATGATGTTTCGCATATTTTTCGTTTTGATCTTTGCTGTTGCATTGACTGCTGGTGCCTGGCTTTTCTGGTATTTCTGGGAAGCCAATCGTTTTCGCCAGGGAGTGAACAGATTATTGGCACAGCTTGATCTGAAATACACAGATTTTGTAAAAAAGAGAATAACCCTCAGTATACTGGAGGATAAAGATTCAAGGGAGGAATTTTCTAGAATTAGCCTGGAAGCCGAGCGCATCCTGAAACCGGATGTAGAGGCACTCTATGCCCGGCTCAATTCCGCTCCCTTGACTTCAGCTAGCCTCAAGTATCATTCTCCCTATTTTGCGGCTATCATCGCCTTGATCGAATCGAGAGGCGGGAAGTATAAGCAAGAAGGAGAGATGTTCTCCAAGAATGAACTTTACCAGGCACTCAAAGACGCCATCGACGCAGATCTGGCGAAAAGAGAACTGGATTATAAAGTAGGAAATACTTTGTAGATCGCAGATTGTGATCTTGCCTAACGCTGCCCGGAATTGGCATCCAGGCAGCGTTTTTGTTTTGCTCAGGTTTTTCCGAAGAAATATCCCTAAATTCCCTCCTCTTCCAGCAAAACAATGAAAATAAAAGCGATAGACAGAAATACAATCATCCTCATACTTCTGGGGATTTGTCTCTTTGTCTATACCTGCTTACGAGCTGCAAAGCTTTCGATGACCCATGATGAAAGCAGTACGTTCATCAATAGCATAGACATCAATCTCTGGGCCTGCTTTTTTTCTTCTGAGTGCTGGGGTACGGCTAATATCCATTGGCTCAACAGCTTTCTCATGCAGATCAGCGTTGGCCTTTTTGGAACGGATGAATTCTTCATTCGACTTCCTAATCTTTTGGCCCACCTACTCTACCTGAGCTATAGCATTTTGCTGCTTCGCTCTTTTTCCGGGAGGATATGGCTGATGCTGGGAGGCTTCATGATTTTCAATGCCAATCCCTATTTGTTGGAATTCTTTGCTTTGGCCAGAGGCTATGGCATGGGCTGCGGCTTTGTCATGATGAGTGTCTATCATCTTTATGCCTATCTGGACAGAAAAAAGGGGCGTCAATTGGCGCTGAGTTTTCTGGGATCGATACTCGCCGTTTTGAGCAATTTTACCTTTCTCAATTATTTTGCGGTTCATCTCGCTTTTCTGGGAGCGCTCTCGATCCTGGCCTTGATGAAATGGGATGAAGAGCTTCCTTTGCTGGATGCTCAATCCCTGGGGGCCAGACCCTGGTTACCCCTGGCAGTTGGTGGGGCCAGTTCGGTCTTTTTAGCCATCATTCTTTATTATCCTATCAAGTTTCTGAGGAGTTTGGGCGAATTTCAATACGGGATTGATTCCCTTTGGGTGAGTTATAGAGGACTGGTTGAGGATAGCAATATGGGACAGAAATTTCTGGGCCCTAAGAGTATTGAGATTCTCATGTGGTTCTTTGGCCTGCTCTTCCTGGCGGCTATGCTGTATGGATTGAGTCGGATTTGGAAGAAAGGCTTTGGTGCAACAAGAATATTTTACTTTGCCAGTTGTAGTTTGGCCCTGCTTTTTATGCTGGCTCTCCTGACCCAATATTGGCTCTTCGACACCAAATATCTGATCCATAGAACTGCCTTGATCATCATTCCGATAGCGGCTTTTCCCGTCTATATGTTTTTGGAGGAAGTGATAAAATCTCGTGTGAGCATAGCCTTAAGTATTTCTTTATTGCTGGCTGGCTATTCGGTCTATCATTTTAGTCAGGTGGCAAACCTCGGAGGAAGCCGAGAGTGGTATTATGATGCTGAAACCCGAAACATGATTGATTTGATGATGGAGAAAGAAGTGGCAGGTAAAAAAATAAAGCTGGGCGTTTACTGGATTTATCATCCTACTTCTGCTTTCTATCAAAAAGTCAGAGGCCTGGATTTCATTGAACCCATTCCCTACGAAAAACAATTGCGTTCCGACTCCTTATATGATTATTATTTTGTTGAGCCCGGTCAGGGAGAGCAAATAAATTCGGCCTACGAATTAGAACAAAAAGTCGGATGGGTGGGCGCTTTGTACAAAAGAGAGGAAATCAATCAGCAGGACTGATCACTTCAACTTTCAGATTATCGATAAAGGCTTCGGTATCTGATTCCGCATTCCAGAAATAAACTTTTAGCTCATCTCCTTCCTTCCAGTTTCGGGGGAACTTCATTTCATAATGGAAATCATGCCAGCGCCATGCATCTGTCGTTCGTTGGAGTCGAGCAGCCGTAGCCCGGTACACCTTGCCGTCTCGAATAAACTGTGTCACCATTTGGGTTTGCGCCCATACGTTCCACTGCATTTGCGTATAAAAGCCTCGACAACTCACGCGTACCCAACTCTCCTCTTTATCAGTGAGTGTGCCCAAAGCTGAAATAAAGGATTGAGAATACTGAGTCTCTTTGTTCATCAGAAGGGCTTTGCTTCCTTCAAACACATGGCGGTCTGTGGTCAGGTTGAGGCTATCCTTTTCGAAATTATTGAAAAAGACTTCCTTTACTTCCATGCCATCTGTATCCTCCAGTTCATGTCGTACATCCAGAAAGATTTTATCTGCTTTTTGGGGATTGGTACTGCCAAAGATTTTCCAGTAATAGGCCTTGGTCATATATTCTGCTTCCCAGATTCCGGCTCGAGTATGCGCTTGCCAGGTCATAATGGCATTGAGGTCGATGCAGAGGATCACAAAGGCTAAGGTCAGGATTTGAAGGATCCGTTTTTTGCTTTGGATAAGGTACTGGATAAGGTAGGCCAAAGGAATCGCCAATAGCGAATAGGATTGAATCAATGGTCTTGCTCCAAAACTTCCTCCATACCACCAGATATCCCAGGCAAAAATGATGTAGAGATTGAGCAGGCTAAAGGCCAGGATGGGCCAGAAGATTTTTTTATCTGACTTGAATAAGGGCAAAAATCCAATCAGAGAAAGAATCATCACAGGCGTATAAGCAAACCATCCTTTACGGTAGCTGAACAGACCATCAAAAATATGGTGGCCCCAGAGCCAGGTAAAACCCTGATCTTCGTAGGAATAGTAAAGCAGATTACCTGAGTAAATTTTCCAGTAGATCAATTGCCAGGAACCCAAAAAAGCGAGAGCAGCTCCCAGAATAAGTACTTGTGTTTTATGTTCCCAAAGCAACTTCCCTTTCGCCAGCAAACTTTCTTTATCCATCACCCCCCACAATAGAGGAATAAGCAGAATAATCACCTCTGTCGGTCTCGCCAGAGCAGCCAGTCCTGCAAGTAATCCAATTCCCAGGGCTTTTTTCCAGGAAGGAGCTTCATGCCAGGAGATCGTCAGATAAAGGATAGCTGCGAAAATGGTGAATAGCGCATTGTGGGTCATGGCTCCATCGAAAGAGACATAGTTGAGGTAATTGGTCCCCATAGCGATGATGAGGAGGGTAATAGCTGTACTCAGATCACTCACATAGCGCAGCAGAACCTTTCTAAGGATCGCTAAGCCCAATAAAGCATAAATGATGCAGCCCAGCCAGATCGCGAACTGGTAAGGCCGAGAGAAGCCATCAGCCGGATAGTCGCTTGCCAGTGCATACCCATGTCCCGCAAAGAAGAAGGGTGAATAGATCACAGACATCCCCATGGGATATTTCATGACAAAATTGCCATTGGGCTGTTTTACCGCTGCATGGAAGTCCGCTGCTGGATGGTATTTGTCAAATACTTCTTCAATGAAACCCAGTCCTCCCAGATCATCATAAATAAAATAAGAAGGGAGATAAAGATAATAGCCGAATACATCCCAACTCAGGGTAGCCTCGGTCGCTGCATTCTCGTAGCGGGGATAGAAGGAGCCTATCCGAATGAAGAGATATGCGAGAAGGATCAGGAGACCCAGAGAGATGTAATTCCTGTTCTTCATGCTTTATATGGCAAGATTTATCTAATACGGGACAAATGCAAATGCCAGATTTGTATTAGTTTCGCAATCAGGCTCCCTAATTTTGGGAGAATGGAAATTGCCGGAATTTATGGACCTGAGACATCCCTTCATTTTTGAGGAAGAGAAGAAAGTCGGATTGGTGGGAGCTTTTTTGATCCTCCTGTCTGCTGCCTTGTATTATCTCCTCCTTTATCATATTCCCCGAGAAGATTTTTATCCCTTTATCGGAGTCTATGCTGTGCTCTTTGGTCTCTATGTTTATTATGTATATCCGCTGTGGAATTCTGAAGGTAAATCGCCCTCTATCAAAAGTTCACAAAATGCGATCATGTACATTTTTGGGGCTGCCATAATATTTCGCCTGATTGCTAGCTTTGCCCTCCCTCCTTTTTCAGATGATTATTTTCGCTTTATCTGGGATGGGAAATTGATTGTGGAAGGGATCAGTCCTTTTCTTCAGCTTCCTGTAGATTATGCGAAAGATCCCGCTTTCATGCAGCAGATGGCCATAGGAGATGAATTGCTTGCAGGGATGAATTCTCCGGAATATTTCACCATCTATCCTCCCGTACTTCAAGCTATTTTTGCTTTAGGGGCAGCCATTTCCCCCAATAATATTTACGGTGCAGTTCTGGTGATGAAGCTCTTTGTGCTGGCCGCAGAAATCGGCAGTATGTACTTGATTGTACGCATTCTGAGAAAGCTCGAATTGCCCGAAGTGAACCTGATTTATTATGCGCTCAACCCTCTGGTAATTGTAGAGCTTTGTGGGAATTTGCATTTTGAGGCTTTGATGATTTTCTACTTGCTTTCTGCCTGGTATCTATTGTTATGGAAGCAATGGTGGAAATCTGCGCTGGCATTTTCGATGGCTGTCTGCAGTAAATTATTACCGCTGATGTTACTGCCTTTTTTATTGCGAAGGTTGGGCTGGGGAAAGACCATTGCTTATGGGATGATTGTAGGCTTGATGACTTTATTCCTCTTTTTCCCTATCCTGGACCTGGATACTTTCGCCAACCTCAGGGAGTCCATCAAGTTGTATTTCTATAGTTTTGAGTTCAATGCAAGTGTCTGGTACATTGCGCGGGAAATAGGGTATCAGATAGAAGGGTATAATATCATCAAACTTGCAGGCGATTATTTCTCCCGAGTAGCTGCTATTTTAATCCTTATTCTTGCCTTCACGGAAAAAAATCCGCTTGGCAAAAACTTGGGTAAATCCTGGCTTTGGGCCTTTATGATTTACTTTACCCTGGCAACTATCGTACACCCCTGGTATGTAACGACTCTGCTGGCTCTCTGTCTTTTTTCTTCCTATCGATTTCCCCTTGTCTGGACGATTTTTCTCCCTCTCACCTATTATACCTATCGGACAGATGCCTATGAGGAAAACCTTTGGCTCCTGACAATCGAATACCTAGTGGTTTTTGCCTATATGTTTTACGAGATTAAACAAAAGGCCAAGCAAAGCAGTTTTTAAAAGGCTTAGGCTAATTTTATGTCAATATCCCTTCCATCATTCCCTCTCAACTTAGTTGTATATCCCGGTGAAAAACTGAGGCTATACATTTTTGAACTTCGCTACAGGCAGTTGATAAGAGAATGTTTGGATCATGAAACAACTTTTGTCATTCCGACTGTACTGGACAAAAGTATAGCAGAGCTGGCAACAGAGGTTAAAATAGTTTCTTTGGATAAGGATTTTCCTTCAGGTGAAATGAATATTACAACTGAAGGGATCGGGAGGGTACGTATTCATGAATTCCAGACAGTGGCTGCTGGCAAACTTTATCCTGCCAGTTTTATTGACAGACTGGATACGACTGAAGAAGCAGTTCCCGAACTCCAGGCAGAAGTATTCGAATTGGTTGCTGAGCTACATCACTTGCTGGGAGTTTCAGACAAGCTACCAGAAAGCTCAGAGAAGCTAAAAGCCTTTGAATTGGGACACCATATAGGAATGAATCTCAGGCAAGAGTATAATTTGCTCACCCTTGAAGGAGAAAGAGAGCGACTAATCGCCATCAAAAATCACATCAAGAAGATACTTCCGATTGTAATCGAAACAGAAAGGTTGAAGAGTCGCGCCAAGTTAAACGGACACTTCAAAAACCTGATTCCTCCTCACTTTTGATTAGTTGTAATTAAATCTATCCTCTTTCAGATTGATTTGATTGAAACTGTGGATGAGTTTCAAATACTTATCACCATTGAGGTGATAATAGATGTTCTTACCTGTCCTTTGGCAAGCCAGTATCTTACGGCTTTTCATCAGACTCAGATGGTGAGAAATGGTAGATTGATCGAGGCCTAATTGCGTATAAATGTCAGTAACCGACATATTGCCATTTTCAATAAGCAATTCGATAATAGAAAGGCGAACAGGGTGAGCAAGGGCCCTCAAGGACCTGGCCATCAGCTCTCTTTGAACAACCGTCCATGATTTTTCTTTCGCTTCCATACGCTTTGTTTTGTTTAGGATTAGAACCTATGTAAGCTCTTTTAGTTCAAAAAAAGCCCAAAAAACTTCTCAAACTTTTATCCGAGCAGCCGTATAATTAGCGTAGGATAAGCTATGAACTAATCAATAATTCGCTTTCCTGCCTTTAAATGGGTATTTTTAGGCAATTCACTGACAAGGCAGAAACACATGAACAGCCGGCTATTTTTACGCATTTTTCTAATTATTGGCCTGATTTCATTCGGCTTTTACGGATGTGAACCCATCATAAAGGGATCGCAAAGTGGAGAAGGTAGCTCCGGGAAGAGCACAGATATAACGGAGCCTTTGAGTAATCTCATCGGGATTGCTGAGAATTTTAGTGTAGAAGCACAAGAGTTGGCCAAGCCCGGGAAAGTACGTTCCTGGGTCGATGGTTTGATCGTAACTCAGCAACCGGGTATGAGGGAACTCGAGATTAGCAAGATGAAAAATGGGGAGGAAGCTGAGTTTCTGTACCAAAGGACCTTGAGAAAGGTGAAAAGAAATTTAAGGGGACAGGATTTCTACGAAAGATATATTCTTATACGAACTAAGGATGGACAAATGGGTTGGGTGCATGAAGGAGGCATCAGGTATATCCGTCCTGCTTTTGAAAACCTGATCAATGAATTGCTGACTAGCCCCAGCGATCCTAACAAAAGAACGCGCGGTCCGGGCATATCACCTTCCATGGACTATATGGTAATCCCCGGCCAAAGAGTAGGACCTATCCGAAAAAGTACCAATGAGCAGGACCTCCTGCAGATATATGGAGCCGGACAGGTTCATAGAGGCTATGTAGCCACTTATGATAATCCGCAGAAAGAATGTACGGTTGTATATCCAGCTACTCCTAATGAAATCAAGATCGTTTGGGAGAATGCTGATAGAAATCGAATAAAGGAAATCCATTTCCTCAAGGAAAACAGCAATTGGTTTACTCCGGAAGGGCTGACAACGGGCATGGATTTCTCGGAGGTTATCAAAGCGAATAAAGCACCTATTTCCATTTATGGATTCAAGTGGGAATATAGTGGAACGGTGAATTCCTGGGGAAAAGGAAGCATGTCCCGTTACAACAATAAGTTTTATACGGTTTTTAGCCCTAGAATTCCGCTCGCACAAGTACCTGCCAAGTTTATCGGCAACAAAGTGCTGAGCTCAAATGCTACAGATCTGGATGCTATCTATCCTTATTTGGAAAAGATGGTTATCTATCTGGACTGATCACATCATTGCGTACATGTCTTGTTTGATGGGAAGAATCATTTCCACTGAAGTCCCTTTGACCTCCCCATTCTCATTTTTGATTTCCTTGATGTCGAGGGCATAGTTTTTATTGGTCATCCGAGCAAAAAGTGCCAGACGATCAAGGGTAATCTGCATGCCTTTGGATACATGGTCATTAGGACGATTGGCGTGAGCCTTTTTGCTGGCTTCGATGCCAATACCATTATCCTTGATGGTGATACTCAGATAATCTTCATCCTGTTTGTGCAAATCGACTTCTATCATGCCATCCGCATCTAAAGGCATGATGCCATGTTTGATGGAATTTTCAACAAAAGGCTGAAGGATCATGGGGGGAATCTGGATTTCTGAAAGTACGATATCCGGATCGCTATTCACCGAATAATCAAACTTCTCCGGGAAACGCATTTTCTCTAAGGAGAGATAAAGCTTCAAACGATCGAGTTCTTCATTCAGGCTAATGAAATCACTCTTGGTGCTTTCCAGGTTCTTGCGCACCAATTTGGCGAAGCTGGAAAGAAATTTATTCGCCGCCTTTTTATCTTGTCTATGAATGAAATACTGAATGGATTGCAAGGCATTGAAGGTAAAATGAGGATTCATCATAGCATAAAGGGCCTGATGCTCCAGTTGTAGCTTCTCTGCGGTATTTCGGATACGGGTTTCCTCCTGAAGTTGTCTTCTACGGTAGGTAATGCCCAGGTAGATAAGGTATATGAAGCCCAGGAACAAGAGAGACATGGGGAGAATAAACCACCACCTTTGCCAAAAAGGAGGAAGAATTTCAAAACTGAAAGAAGAGAAAATATCTTCCCGCCAGGGCTCGGTTTCCATTTTAGCAGTCACCTTGAAGGTATATTGGCCTGGATCGAGGTTGGGATAAGTCAGGCTCAAACTCTTGGGTCTTACCCAGCCCTGATCTACTCCCTCCATCATGATTTTATACTCAACCTGTCTGGGACTTTTGAGGCTAAGGCCGATAAAATCGATATCTACCCGATTATCTGTAGGAGCTAATTGCAAGTCCATAGGCAAGCCCCGGTCATCCAGGCGAAAACCCAAAGATTCCCAACTTGAGTCCTGAGAAATTGAGGAGTTGACGGCAGTGATATAAACAGGAGGCTGAAAACTTTCTTCTATCCTTTCGATACCGGGAGGGATAAAGGAAGCTCCTTCCGCGGTCCCAAACCAGATATTGCCTTTACTATCCTGAAAAATAGCATTTGCATTACACTCAAGGCTGGGTAGGCCGTCTTTTTGAGAATAATATTCAAAAGGCGGTTTTTCATCTGAACTGGGATCAAAAGCATCCAGGTCCAATTGAAAAACGCCCCGTTCTGTGCCGATCCAGAGGTATTTATCATTTTGGATGAGAAGGGATACCACGATTTGAGCACCTGAAGCTCCACTGATTTTGATGTACTTACCTACGCCATCCTGAAACATACCCAGGCCTTCGGCACTACCCGTCCAAATCCTTCCCTGAGGATCTTCGATCAGGGTAATCACATTATTGCCTATGGCATCGGATTGTGGGATGTTCCTAATTTCTTCTCCATTGCATACAGCCAATCCATCTTCTGTACCTATCCATAAATTTCCTTTGCTATCAGGCAAGAGAGAATAGATGACATCGGATATCAGGCCGGATGCTTGCTGATATATCCTTTCAAAGCGATTTGCTTTCTTTTTAAAAACCCCCTGATCAGTCCCTACCCATAAATCCCCCTTGGCATCTTCTGTCATGCAGAACACAGAGCTGCATTCCAATCCATCATCTTTATCAAAAGGGGTAAACTTGCCGTTTTTGTATAGGGTAAGGGTTCCATTGTAGGAGGCGAACCAGAAATTTCCTTTGCTGTCTTCAAAGCTGGAACAAATCGCATCTCCTCCCAGATTGTCCCGGGTTGAATAAGATCTGATAATCTCTTCATTCTCAAAAACATCTATTCCTCTATCCCGACTACTTACCCAAACCCTGCCAGCATCATCTTCCAGAAATGACTTCGCGATATTACTACTAAAACCATCCTCAACATTGAATTTGACGAAGCTACCTTCTGTAATTTTCCGCATTCCACTTCCATCTGTCCCGATCCAGGTACTTCCTTCCTTATCGATGAGAAAGGTTCGAACCTGTACATCCAGCAAACGATCTCCGGCGGTTACTTCATGGAAATTGCCCTGGTGAAATACAAATAGTCCCTTGCCTGTACCTATCCATATTTGCCCCATTTGGTCTTTGGCCAAGCAATAGATATTGGGGTCATTGATGTATTGACTGCGAATGGGTTCGTACTCATTGGTTTCGGGGTTCAGGCTGAATATGCCTTGCTGGGTGCCGATCCAGTAGGTATTGTTTTCAATATGTTGAATATCGAATACCAGCAGATCACTCATTTTATCACTGGCTCCAAAAGCCTGTATGCCTTTTTCTGCTTCTTTGGGTTCGAAGTAAAAGAGACCTTTGGTCGTGCCGATCCAAACCCTTCCTTCTGCTCCCGGCTCTATATCCCGAATACTGATTTCTTCCGGTTTATCTTTCCAGGGCAGGCTATTTTTTAAATACTTTCCTTCATGCCAGTGGTAAAGGTTGCCTGCCTGGCCTCCGATCCATAGCTTTCCATCTTGCGTTTGCAACATTGCACGAATAGCTTCCCCGCTGATATCATCGGGATTTTTATATCGCTTGAAGGTGTAAGGATGATAGCGACTGAGTCCTTCCTCAGTTCCTACCCAAATGTCTCCATTTCGATCTTCGAGCAGGATGTTTACAAAGTTCCCTCGAATCTCGCTGCTTCGGGGCTCATAGACCTGAAAGTTGTTTCCATCAAATTTACTTACGCCTCGATGGGTTCCCAGCCATAGATAGCCCCTACGATCCTGCATGATGTCAAGTACCTGCGATTGATGCAGGCCTTCATCCAGGGAATATCGAGCGACATTGTAGACTTGTGCGTTCAGGTTGATATATGCAATAATGAATGAAAGGCAAATGAAATACCGTGTCATGGGTCGTTTTTACTATTCCTTTTTCAAATTAGGGAATCCTGACGACTTCTTTGGGGTGTTTTTTTATATACCCTTGAATAATTCGCTGTACATCAGGTGTCTCATCTTTGTACGTAATAGAATCGATCAAGGTGTCAAGGTTGGATAACTTAGAGAAAGAGAGTGTTGATGTGTAGAAATGAAAATTACAGAAGTATAAATTTTTTACTTACATTAAAAGTCAAAGACTGATTTAAAAATGGTAAGAATTAATGTAAGTAGAACCAAAATAAGGTTCTGCCTTTTATTTTTTATTATCCTTTCTGGTTCGATAAATGGTTATTGTCAAACCATAAGTAAGGATTCTCTTTTTCATTTAATAGAGATTCGGGCAAAGAAAGATATTCAGCAGGGAAGATCATTAAAAGAGTCGATTGAGTTAAAGGAACTATATGGAGAAATCGCTGATGATGTTGGAATTAGTTTTTTGCAAGTATATGAACACTATGAGAATACTTACACAGAAAATAAACCTGTTCTTAGTGATTGGGATAAATTTTTGTCTAAGCCATGGATTTTTATACTTATATCTACTTTATTAGTTGCTTTTGGGAAATCTTTAATGGTTCGGATAGGAAATTTTTTTAGCAAAATTTTAGAGCAGTTATATATTCATTTTGCTGGCTACCGAATTTTAAGAAAAATTGCTCTAAAGAGATACCGTCGGTCCCTAATCAAGGAATATAGCGATTTAAAGATTCCATTTAGGCAAGGGAAGCCATTAGACATGGCGGATGTTTATGTTCCTCTAAAGGTAGTGGGAAGTCAGAATAAAGAATTTACGAATGCATTTCAGGCTTTGGGATTGGATGGTCGGATAACAGTTATAGGAACACCCGGTTCAGGGAAAACAATGCTTATGAGGCATCTTGCATTGAAATATGCACGGGAGGGGTTAAAAAGCTACAAAGGGCAGCCGATTCCCATTTTATTGGAACTTCATAGACTAAGCGATCCGGCGACAGATTTAGAAACAGAAATAATAGAAACTCTAGCTAGAAATGATTTTCCAAATGCAAAATCCTTTCTTATTTCTGGATTAAAAAAGGGCATGTTTATGTTTCTTTTCGATGGTTTAGATGAGGTGAACCAAGAAATTCGAGATGAAGTTGCTCAACAATTAAAAGATTTTATTCAAATTGGACCTGGATGTAGGGTTGTAGTCTCATGCCGATCCGCGGTATATCATGGAGAGTTTGCAGATTGGAATGATCGGCAATTAGAAATAGTAGAATTTGATGATAAGCAAATTCAGAATTTTTTGTTAGCATGGAAACCTGAAATGCCTGAAGGAAAATCTGTTGATAATCTTATACAAAATATTGAAGAAAGGCCTAGAATAATGGCATTGGCTAGGAACCCCCTAATGCTAACTATAGTTGCTTATCTATACTGTGATACTACCTTCATTTTACCTCATTCCAGATCTGAATTTTATCAGAGGGCCACAGACTTACTTTTAGATCAATGGGATCAATACAAAGGAAACAGAAATAAGTTTACTACTCCTCAGAAAAAGCTTGTTTTACAGGCGTTGGCTCACTTTTTCCAAGATAGAGCATTAAATGAAAGCAAGGACAGAAGAAGTATTCCCCTAGAATCTGTGCTAGCAAAAATAAAGATAATACTTCCTTCATTGAATTTGCCAGAGACACATGCTCAAGCAATTCTTGATGAAATTGTTGATCGGAGCGGTCTCCTTATTAAGCTTGATGCCGGAACTAGATATCAATTTACTCATTTGACTCTGCAAGAGTTTTTTGTTGCACAGGATCTGAAGGGTAAAGGGGATGAACTAATTAAAAAATTCAACGCTGATCCTAGCGCTTGGAGAGAAATTGTAAAGTTATGGTGTGGTCTTGATCAAGATTGCACCAAATTCATCCAAAAAATTATTAAGGATTATCCAATTGTTGCGTTAGAATGTTTAGGGAATGCTCAGCAAATTCAAGCGAGTGTCTCTGAAAAGTTATTGAATGACTATATAGATTTATTAGGGACACTGCGGACTGATTCAGACGCTATTGAAAGAGGACTTTCAACTGTTGGCGCTGATTCACGGCCTCGAGGTAAAAGCTTATTTAAAAAGCTAAATGAAATAATAGATGGAGCCAGTACCTCAATTGAAAAAGGAAATGCTGCTGCTAGGGTTCTATCTATGACAAATTTACCACAAGCGGCAAAAGTATTAAGTAATTCTACTAAGAATAATCAGAGATATAGACCTTATTTAGTTGCGATGGGGAATTTGTCCGTTCCTTATTTAGTTGAGCAAGCAAAAAATGGGCAAAATTGGTCTGTAGAAGCACTATATAAAGTAGGCACAGTAAATTCCGCTATAAACCTAGTTGTATTACTTTGGTCAGAAATTGATAATATTAAATTCCATGCTGCATGGGCATTGGGAGACCTAATTAGGGATTCATATGTTGAAGAATCACTAAGAGAGGTTGTATTGACTGTTCCTTTGGATGTAGAAATATTTGAATGGGTGTGGAAACCATTCCAAAAGTCTGCTAATGACATTCTAGGTCTAATTGTCGGAAGAGTATCTTTTTTAATTCATAGTTCGACAGATGAATTTACAAACTCTCTCGAGGGTTCATATAATATAGACGAAAGATTATCAATCCCTCTATGTATTATAGCTTCTCAGGGCTCAAAATTGAAAAACTTATCTGACGGGGAAGGGAAAATAGTTGAGGAAAAGTTAAATATAATTGTAAGCGAGATAAATCCTCAAATACTAAAGATTAATTCTAGGGAAGGATTTTCAATGGATTCTCAATTAGTTGATCCCCAATTGATTGCAAAACATATTCAACCACTCGCAAATCTTTTTAGTGATTTCAAATCATGGAATAGACTATTTCATTGTCTAAGACCGGGAAGCCAATACGAGCTGGTGAAAATCTTATCTCAGAGCGATATAATACCTGATGAGGAAGATTGGAAGAATGTATTTTACCCAACAAAATATAAATTTAAAAAGAGCTTTGAGTATTTTGGTTTTTTATTCACGATATTTTCGGCCTTTGGACTTATGTTATGGCAAATTATTGGAGAAGCGAAAAATTTCTATCCCTTTTCTGATTTTAGTTTTGCTATGATGCTCTGTCTTTTAGGAAGTATAGGGGTGGTTCTGATGATATATCTTATCCTAAAAAGTAATTTGAAAGGAATGGATGGTTCAGTTAGTGCTCTGGGGCTCCTAATTGTTATTCCTTTGGTTCCATTTATGAATAAACAGACTTTTCAATTTCTAGACTATAATTTTGACAACTACACAATTTTAATAATTAATTTCATAATCTGTCTCGCTATAGCAGTTGTTTATTTTAGCTTAGAATCTCCACCCATTCATGAGTTTCGAAATAATTTCAGAGAATTTTTAATTTATTTTTTCCCCTTTGTAATCTTATCACCTCTAGCTTGGTTTGTATTTGATGAATTTTTCTCTTTTGAACTTAATATATCGAGTATTTTTTGCGTTACATCTTTTATTCTATTTAGTTCATTAATTTTTTATATTCTTCAAAAGGATGAGGATTTTAATATAAATTTATCTTCTGGAGAAGATACTATAATTTTTCTGGTAATATTTTTGGTGTTAGAATTCGCAGGCATTTTACCTCTTTATTTTTTAGTAAAAAGGATTGAGGAATTAGGCGTGATCAATATATTATTCTTTTATATACTATTGGTCTCTGTTCTCTGTTATTTATTTATTTATTCTGGCCTAAAAAAAGACCGACGAGCAAGAAACCCTCTACAAAAACTTTTTCATAAAAATTCTATTGAAAAGGTTGAGAGAAGAAAAAGATTTGTATTAGGACTGCCTTACAAATGGGCAAAAGTGGTCTCCGAAAAGTTATCAAATTAGGAAATCCTGACGACTTCTTTGGGGTGTTTTTTTATATACCCTTGAATAATTCGCTGTACATCAGGTGTCTCATCTTTGTACGTAATAGAATCGATCAAGGTGTCAAGGCCCTGTTGCATATAGCTGGCATCCACATATGCATAGCCTTTATAGAGTCCTTTTTGTACCATGACGATTGAGCGTTCGTCATAATTTCTCCCCTCTCCTACTATGAGAAAATCTCCCAAATTGTTTTTGCCATAGTTGATTTCCTGTATGGCTAGTCGGACACGTTCATTATAGCTTTCGGCATGTTCTTCTCCACAACAGGCACCTCTGCAGATATGCAGTTGGTGGTGAAAGCATCTGCCAGGCCCTTTTTCCAGGCCGTATAGTTTGGGGCAAAGTTCATATTTTTTCCCTCTTCTTTTGAGGGAGGATAAAGCATGTGCCCTGCCTGAAAAGCCGGCTATCGGATACTTTTCTTCGTCATAAGGATCTACATAGAATTCCAGATATCCTTTTTTATTGGCTCGGGTGTAAACACCAAATTTGTATTGCTTTCTCCTCTGGGCTCGGTTGAAATGAGGTTGAATGCGTTTTATCTCCTCATTCTCCAACAATAAGGCGATCAATTCACTACCCGTCAATTCATAACTGATATCATGTATCTGATCCAGCATTTGCATACTGCGAATGGCCTTGTGTGCACCCTGGAAATGGGAATAAATCCGCTTACGGATGTTATTGCTCTTGCCTACATAGAGGATTTCGGCATTTTTTCCGAGGAAATAGTAGACACCGGTTTCCTCGGGCAAGCCATCAACTACTGATTTGGAGATATTGGGAGGAAGTTTGGAAATAGAAAGTTCCTGGCTGATGAGCTCTTCGGTAAAAGACTCTTTTTCTTTTTGCAGTAAGATCTCAAAAAGCGTAGTGGTCGCACGTGCATCTCCCCAGGCACGGTGAGATGCCTCATTGGTGATACCTAACCTTTTGCAGAGATTTTTCAGGCTATACGAAGTATCTCCAGGCATAAGCTTGCGGGCCAGCTTGACCGTGCAGAGTTGTTTGCGGGAATAGGTATAGCCCAGCTGCCGAAATTCTTTTTGAATAAAGCTGTAGTCGAAACGCACATTATGAGCGACGAATATTGAGCCTTCGGTCATTTCTACCACCTGCCGGGCAATCTCATAGAACTTGGGTGCCTCACTGACCATTTCATTGTCAATTCCGGTCATACGGCTGATGAAATCCGGAATAGGCATCATCGGATTGACCAGAGAAATGAAAGAATCAATCACCTTCTCTCCATCATGCAAAAAAATTGCAATTTCGGTGATCCGATCCACTTTCGGATTGCCACCTGTGGTCTCAATGTCTATAATGCTATAAAGATTTGGCATGATGGGCCTAAAAACACCCTTAAAAGTAATAATTTTAGTTTTTTCTATCCAGTCAATTCTACTTTTTTTAGTTCGGGTGTCTTTTATTTAGTAAATCAGTCTAAAAAATACAAGGCATTGCCTGAACGTTAATAATGCAAAAACACCATCCTATTCATGAATAAATTATTTAGCCTCCTTTTCTTTCTGGGTTTATTCCCTTTGATTTCTCCTGCCCAAAATCGCATGCTTACAGATGTAAGGCTGGTAATCAGGCAATATGAGGGAGAAAGCTTTTGCGATCAGCCCATGTCAGAACTGGACTTTGAGGAATATAAAGCTTCTATCGCAAGGATTCGTTCGGAGAAACTTCGGTTTGAAAAATTCCGAACAACTGTTGCCGATCAATGCCTGGCAACTCCTTATCTTTTCCAATTGATGGAACTCTTTACTAATCCCAGCCTGGAATATGATCTCCTGCGTTTGGGTTTTTATTACTGTTTTGATATCGAGAACTATAAAAACCTGGCTCCCTATATGCAAGGACAGGTTTATCGTGATCGGCTGGAATCATTTGTAAGAGAACGAACTTTTTCCATTCGAGCAGATGTTGAAGGCCAGCGAGAATTGCTCAGTCCTTCTGAGTTAAGAAGAGCTGTAGAAGTTCTGGCTTCCTACAATACGGATCAGGCTCGGGTTGCGACAGCCAAGGAATTTGTCAGAAGTAACAATATGCGAGCGGAACAGTTTCGGGAAGTTGTGGAGCAGGTTCGTTTAAATAATGGCAAAATGGAGCTGCTGTATTATGGCTATGATTATGTTTATGATCCTGCCAATTACTATGCAGCTTATCAGGAATTGAAGCGGAGAGATATTTCGAAGCTCGATAAGTTTCTCGAGGAGCGTCCAAGACCTGATGAAGAAGAATATACCAGCAGTCGCGACCTGGGTTGTACCATCATCCTGAGCAAATCCGAATTTGATACCCATAAGCGCGGCATCATTTCCAAGCGATTTGATTCAGAGCGCCTTCGTTTTGCCAAAACCCTTTTCGATACCTATTGCTTCAATGTCAATGAGCTTGGAGAGTGTATGGAGATTTTTAAGAATGATGCAGATAGACTGGAGCTGGCAGCCTATGCCTACCGAAGGATTTATGATCCCTGGAATTTTTACCTTCTGGGAGGGAGATTTAATTCGGAAGCCAAAGCAGTAGATTTGTTTGAGGCTGTGGGGAAATAAGGTAACATCTCACTAATAGCAAAGAGGGGTTCGTAATCTGCGATCCCCTCTTTGCTTATTAAACCTGTTTATGCCTTCATCCCCAAATAATCAAGTATCTTCACCTATACAGTCGATCACTCAAAAAAACAGTAATATGCCCCACAATCAAATCCTCGTTAATAAAAAGAATATCCTCTCGACGCAAACTCGGGAAATCGAAAGTCCTTCCCTCGCCCCGGGACAGGTTCGTTTGAAACTCCTGAAATATGCACTTACCAGTAATAATGTTACCTATGCGGTGACTGGTTACCGGATCGGTTATTGGAATTTCTTTCCCGTTGATGAGGAGTGGGGCATTGTTCCGGTTTGGGGATTTGCGGAGGTGGTAGAAAGTGGGCATGAGGGCTTGGAAGTTGGCGAAAAAGTATATGGTTATTTTCCCATGGCAGAGGAACTGACGGTTACAATAGGAAAACTTAATGAGTATGGCTTTATAGATGCTGCCGATCACAGGCAGGCTTTGCCTCCCATTTATAACTATTACAATCGGTTAAAGTCTGATCCGACCTATATAGAAGCGGTAGAGGATTATATTCCGATCATCCGTCCCCTTTTCGCAACATCTTTTTTGAATTATCAATTTTTAAAAGAAGAAGCATTCTTTGGGGTAAATCAGATCATCATTAGCAGTGCTTCTTCCAAGACTGCTTTGGGATTAGCTTATCTGCTTCATGAGCATCAGGGAGAACATGGCAAGCAAATCATAGGCCTTACTTCAGGAAGGAATGTGGACTTTGTCAAAGGTACAGGATTCTATGATGCGGTGATTGAGTATGGCAATGTGGGGGAAGAACTGGCAGATGAGGATAGCCTCATTGTGGATATGGCAGGCAATGGAAAGCTTCTACAAGGTATTGACAAACAATTGGGAGAAAAGCTGAAGTTTATTTCGATGATAGGCTTGACTGATTGGCAAACAGGCGTAGCAGATTTAGGCTTATCACAGGCTAAATTTTTCTTTGCACCTACCTATGCCCAGAAACTCTTCAAGGAATGGGGCCCAGTGAAAGCGAATACTGCAATTGCCCAGAATATGGGAAAATTCATTAGCCAGGCAAAGAACTGGATAAAGATCCAATTCATAGAGGAGTATGGCGAATTGGAGAAACTCTTTGTGGATATGGCGAAAGGAAAGGTTGATCCGGGTATTGGCTACATCGTTAAAAGCTAGTCAGATGCAGCTATTAGCCCCTGAAATAAAAGAAGCCCTTATCAAACAAGCGAAAGAGGCTGAAGAGCGAAGAGAAGAAATCGAAGCCGCACGCTGTTTACCGGATGACCTTATGAAAGCCGTTCGGGAAACGGGAGTGATCCGACTTTGGACTGCCAAAATCCATGGTGGGTATCAATCGGATATATTTGCCCTGATGGAAGCCATAGAGTCCAGCTCCTATTACAATGGTTCTTTGGGCTGGGTGATCTGTGTAACCGGAACAGCCTCTTTGGGTGCTGGATACCTGCCTTCGCAATCTGCGAAGGAGATTTTTGGAGACACCCATTCACAAACAGGCGGTTGGGCAGCTCCGGCAGGTAGGGCTAAAAAAGTAGAAGGGGGAATCATCGTAAATGGAAAATGGTCCTGGGGTTCGGGTATCTCGCACTGCAGCCATATCGTGGGAGGCTGTTTCATTATGCCAGAAGGAGAAGGAAGGCCTCGTCCGGCATTGGCCTATTTTGATCCCAAAGATGTGAACTTCATTGACAATTGGCGAGTACTGGGATTGTTGGGAAGCAATAGCATCGATTATGAAGTAAAGGATTTATTTGTTCCGGATGATAAGTGGATAGATTTCCCGGTTCGCAAAGCCGTAATTGATGAAAGCCTCTATCGATTTTCCTTTTTAGGGGCATTGGCTTCTGGAGTTGCATCGGTGGGTTTAGGGCTGGCACAAAGAGCCCTGGATGAAATCATCGCCCTGAGTAAAAGCAAGAAACCCAATGGGGCTTCACGCACCCTTGCAGAGCGTCCGGTCGTTCAGGTGAAACTTGCTACAATGAGGGCAAAACTGGAGTCGGCCCGCTTATTTTTGCAAGACGCGGTTCGGGAAAATTGGAGGGAAGCAGAAAATAAAACTCCCACTAAAGAGAATCAGAGTAGGTTGAGACTGGCAGCTTCCTTTGCTGCAAGTACTTCTGCAGAGGTCGTTGAAGAAGCCTATAGATTAGGAGGAGGTTCCAGCCTTTGGGATGGGGTAAAATTGCAGGAGCTTTTGCGAGATATACATATGGTAACCCAGCATGGCCTGGTTACAGAAAGCATGTTTGAGCTTGCAGGCCGGGTGATATGTGATCAGCCCGTAAATGAAGCATTACTTTAAAACAAATAAAGAGAATGAATACGCTATCAGCTATAAAAAAGAAGGGCTACGATATCCTCCAATTAAACAGAGGCCGCTCAAATCCCATCAACCATGAGATGGTCAGGGAGATTCGTGCCTATTTAAAAGAAAAGCTTACTGACGAAAGTACCCGTGGGGTCATCCTTAATGGAAATACGGATGGCTTTTTTAGTGTAGGCCTGGACTTGAAAGAACTTTTCTATTTTGATGAAAAGCAAATCGTCAGTTTCTGGGAAGATTGGGATGCGATGGTCTATGAATTGGCGATGTTTCCCAAACCCATGATAGCTGCAATCAATGGCTATAGCCCAGCAGGAGGATGCGTACTGGCCATTACCTGTGATTACCGGATTATGTCAGCAGGAGAGAAATTTTTGATTGGGCTAAATGAAACGGCAGTTGGAATTGTGATGCCTGAATATATCTATCAGTTAGCCGCCTTTTGGATGGGCAAAAGACAGGCTTATCACAATTTGCTAAGAGGGAAACTTCTTTCTGTGGAGGAAGCCAAAGCCCAGCATTTGATAGATGAAGTCTGTGAAATGGAGGAAGTCCTGCCGCGAGCAGAAAAAGAAATGCAAAAACTTCTTCGCAGCCCGGATAATCTTCTCATCAATTCCAAAGCGAATATGAAAAAGGAATTGTGGGACCGTTTGAATGGGATTGAACAAGCAGCAGTAGAATTGAAGCTCAAAGCCTGGTTTGATCCTAAATCAAGGGCGGTCATGCAAATGATCGTACAGCAATTGGAGAAGAAATAATAAGAAAATCGAGATAAAAAAGGGAGCAGGCATTAGCTCTTCCCTTTTTTATTCCTGTACTTTTTTGAGGCTGATTTCGCTAAAATCAACATCCAGAAGATTCTCCTGATCAATCTTCAATTCGCTTACCTCTCCATCCGAACCCAAAACAAAGGTGATGAAACCATCAGGAACTCTGGGATCTGACCAATTCATATTGAAGGTATCATAATGCCAATGTTCCAGCTTTCCACTAAATAATGGAGTATGAGAAAACCTTAGCTGCAATTCCTTATTTTCCAGACTGACATAAACGTCTCCATACATTTTATCGCGATAAGTTCCTGTATATTTCTCTGCTTCCAGGGACATCTGTGTATTCTTGATCTGCGAATCCTTTCTCTTTTGTTTCAATTCTTCCTCTCTGACTAGATTTCGATCGTAATACATCTTAATGATGTTGCTGAATTTCACCATCTCATCATTTCCGAGTTTTTTACCAATTAAATTGGTGGTAATTACGAAAGAAGCAGGAGAACTGGTATTTGATAAGACTATTACTCCGTAGTTGAGGTCTGAGATCATAACAAGATTGGCACTCATCCCATCTATGCCTCCGCTATGTTCGACAATTTTATGCCCATTTTTAGGAGTGAGCCACCAACCAAAGCCATAAGAACTAAATTCATTCTGAAGAGGCGGGCCTGAGATCTGATAGATTACCTGAGGTTTGAGAATCTCACTCATTTCCCGAGCATGTATAAGGGTATCCTGTCCTACGATTCCCTTATTCAACATAAACCTCATATAACGAGCCATATCATTAGCGCTGGAATAAATGAAACCACCTGCGGCAAGATTATCTCCTTTCTCCTGAACGATGAGGATCTTTTTTCCTTCATAGTCGATATGAGGTCGAGCGATGTTTTGACTTCCTTCTCTATCTGCTGCCAGGCTTACTGTATGCTTCATGTTCAGCGGATCAAAAATCCGACTTTTGATAAATGCATCATAGGTCATTCCACTCACAGCTGCGACGACCTCTCCCGCGACCAAATACATGATATTCTGATAGGCGGTTTTTTCCCGGAATCCTGAAACGGGTTTCAGGTATTTCATGCGTTTGATAATCTCTTTTCGACTAAAATCAGAATGATACCAAAGGCTTCCCCCACTTACATCCTTTAGCCCACTTCTATGTGTCAAAAGATCTCGGATGGTGAAATTATCACTTACATAAGGATCATAGAGTTCAAAGTAGGGAAGGTATTTCTTAACCTTATCATCCCAATCCATTTTCCCATCACTAACCAACATGCCTACAGCCAGTGCTGTAAATGACTTAGAAATGGATCCTATACCAAAAAGAGTTTCTGAATTGGCTGCTTGACCTTTCTCAATATTGTTTAATCCAAAACCTTGAGAAAAGAGCAAGGAATCTTTATCAACAATGGCAATGGCTAAAGCAGGTACAGAATAATCAGACAATTGCTGCTCAGCATATGCCTTCAGGGAATCGGCAGAAAAGTTCTGCGCTCTGCTTTGTTGCAAACAGATAAAGCTTGCCAAAAAAGCAATGAAAAATTTAAGCGTGTTCATTTTCTCTGGGTAAAGGCAGTGAAATACTAATCCAATAGCGTACATCCCAATCCTGGAGCATCTGTTGGTCTCATGACTCCCTCTTCCAGGCTGAAGCCTCCACGCACAAAGTCCCGACTCAAATCGAGACTTCCATCGAGGTCGATGTATTTGGTATGCTCACAAGAAAAAGCTACATGTAAAGCTCCTGCGATACTAACGATACTTTCATCATTACAGCCCCACATCAAATCTCTTCCACTCAATCGAGCAACTTCTGCAATGCGTAGCGCCTGATGAATCCCTCCACACTTCATCAACTTGATATTGAAGATCCCACAGGCTCCCGGAGGAGTAACTAATTTCCAGGCATCCTTTGCATCCACAAGACTTTCATCTGCGGCAATGGTCTTTTTGATTTCTTCTGGTAAGGATTGCATTAGCGCCAGGTCATCAGCCGGCGTAGCTTGTTCAACCAGTTCCAGGTCCATGTCCTGCGTCTTGGCGTGAAAGACTTTCAAATCTTCCAGGGTATAGCCCTGATTGGCATCCACACGTATGCCCATTTTATTGCCAAAGGTCTCCCTCAATTTCCTCAAACGCTCAAGGTCTTCTTCTAATGAATGTCCGAGTTTTACTTTGAGAATTTTAAATCCCCTATCATAATATTCCTGGGCTTCTTCGACGGTATCTTCCACATTTTTAATTCCTATGGTAATGGAAGTTGCCAGTCCGTCAATATGCTGTCCCAGCATTTTTACAACAGGGATATCCAGATACTTCCCCATGAGGTCGTAGAAAGCCAAATCCAGGGCAACTTTCGCTCCCGGATTTTTGGGATAGATTTCATGGAGTTCGTGAAGCATCATTTGCAGATCCCGAATATCTCTGCCAATAAAGCGCTCCGTATTTTCGGGCGAAAGGGCCGCTATACAGGCATCCATATCTTCCCCTACAACATAGGGACTGGGGTTTGCTGATCCCAAACCAATGTGCTTGGTATCTGTATGCACCTTCACCAGACAGACATCAATGGCGCTGGTCGTTTTATAAGCAATGGTGTATGGACGGAGTAAATCCAGTCCATCTCTGATAACTTCTATGCGGGTGATTTTCATTGGATAGGGCTATGAGAATTGTGGAAAGTTTCGCACAATTTATTCCCTAAAATCAGGATATACAATAAGGCTTATCCTATGTCTTCGAAAGTATCGATTTTGGCATCCCCCCAAAGAGACTCCAGTCGGTAAAAATTTCGGGTTTCTTCCTGGAAAATATGTACAACTACATTGACATAATCCAGCAAAACCCACTCTCCGCTCTCGGTTCCTTCCTTGCTAATAGGCCTCTCCCCTTCTTTGCGCAGAAAATCTACAACTGAGTCTGCCAAAGACTGGACATGCTTGTCTGAAGTACCGGTACAAATGATAAAGAAATCAGTAACTGCGCCATCGCTTTCCCTGAGATCCATGCGGATGATAGATTTACCTTTGATTTCCTGTAGCCCCTGAACGGCTAGATCGGATAGCGCCTGCGCATCGAGAAGAATTTTTGTCATTCAGTAATTTTTTCTGATTCTTAAGCTATACTTTTTACTATATATCAATTTACAGGTTTACTTTCAAAAAAAAACCTGGAATTTGATTTATTTGCTGAATGAGAGGTGGGAATGCTCAGTTTTACCTGATTTTTCCTATACGGAATCCTTAGAGAAAAAGATACATGTCTGATACTTTATTTAGCGGAAAGCATGCCATACGTTTGGAGGAAATTCCTTCAACCAATACCTATGCGCAGGAGTTGTTGAAGGAAAATACACCGGAAGGGACGCTGGTTTTAGCCTATAAACAAAGTGCAGGAAGGGGGCAGAAAGGCAATGTCTGGCTTACAGAAGCTGGCTTGAATCTGACCTTTAGTATCATTTATTATCCTAAGTTCCTCCTTGCGAAACAGGTCTTTTTATTGTCTAAGATTACCAGCATCGCTTTGCGAGATACCTTGACGGAGCTATTGCCTATGCAGGAAGTTGACATAAAATGGCCCAACGATATGCTACTCAATAAAAAGAAGGTAGCTGGAATACTCATCGAAAATCAATTAGAAGGGAGTCGAGTGGGAAGCAGTGTGATAGGAGTTGGCTTAAATGTAAATCAGCCTGCTTTTCCTGAGGAGATTCAACACAAAGCTACTTCGATGTATCAGGCGCAGGAAAGGAAGTTTGACACCGAAAAGGTCCTGCAAATGTTTCTGTCTCAATTGGAGCGTCGTTATCTGGAACTAAAAAATATCGGTAGTTCAACCATAGACCAGCTGTATGTTCGTTATCTCATTGGCTACCAGGAAGAGATGAGCTTCCATAAAGAAGGAGAGGAATTTCGAGGGATGATTGTTGGGGTAGATGAAAGAGGGCGACTTGCCATAGCTGAAGGGCAAAAGCTCAATTACTATGACTTCAAGGAAATCTCCTTTCTTTATCAATAACCAGATCACAAAAGATCAGATTATGACATTCTATCTAAGCATCGACATTGGTAACACCCGTACCAAGCTGGGACTGTTTGATGACGCGGGAGAAATGCAGGGAGAAGTATCTGCTTTCCTTACAAAAGAAGGACAAAAACCCTGGAGAACTTTCCTGGACAAAATCCCTAAAGATGCAGATTTGCATGTCGGTTGGATCAGTACGGGTGATGCACCTGCTTACATCCAGGCTTCTCCGGTCTGGCGGAGATTTGAAAAGAAAATTCATTTTTATCCCATCACTTCTCAAAGTGAATTGCCTATCGGAAATGATTACAGTACCCCAAAAACCCTGGGGACTGATCGTATCATTTCAGTCATAGCTGCATGCAACCAAAGTCCTGGGCAGCCCGTCTTGGTGGTGGATGCAGGCACAGCTATAACCTATGATTTTGCAGATGCATCCGCGAGATACAAAGGAGGAGCAATATCACCTGGCATACGAATGAGACTACAAGCTTTGCATACCTTTACGGCTAAATTACCCCTCGAAACCCCTGAAATAGATACGCCCTGGCTCGGAGATAGTACCCGAACCAGCATCTTATCTGGTGTTATTCATGGAGCGAGAGCAGAAATAGAGGGAAAAATAAATGGATACAAGCAACGCTATGGGGATGAAACACAGATATATATAACAGGTGGTGATGCGATCTTCTTTGAAAATCACTTGAAAAACATCAACTTTGCAGACTCAAATTTAATACTTAAGGGCATCTATCAAGTCCTTCGCTTCAAATCAGCTCTATGAGACGAATTCTCTTATTACTTATTAGTATACAAAGTCTGGGTATTTTTGGCCTATATGGACAGGAATTGACCTTGAGCCCTTATTCAAGATTCGCTTTGGGAGATATCCTGAGTGGTGCGACAACCAGAAACGCGGGAATGGGAGGAATTGGAATAGCTTCAGATAACTATTTTTCTGTTAATTCTATAAATCCAGCCAGTTATGGGGACATGTATTTTACAACCCTCGACTTCGGTGGATTTTGGCAAGCGAGTCAATTGGAAACTCCTGAAACCAAAGGATTGCAGAAGACAGCAGGCTTTCAAAATGTAGCTTTTGCCTTTCCTTCAAATGATAATTTTGTATTGACGGCTGGCTTTTCGCCCTATTCTGCCGTTGGATATGATGTTATTACCCAGAATTCTATTCAGATAGAAGATTCTGTATTCGTAGAACAAACCGAGTATTCTTCTTCCGGAGGTCTGAATAAAGTATTTTTCGGAGGTGCGGTTAGATTGCTTGGTAATCGTCTGCGACTGGGTGCCAACTTTCAATACTCTTTTGGGAATACCCGCTACGAATGGGTAAAGCAGGTCTTCGAAGCAGATACCAGTATTCGGGTTCCTGCCTTCCGGACCATTCAAATTATAGAAGATGCCTTTTTGAGTGGATGGCTTACCCAAATAGGAGCGATCTACGTGGATACGATCAATGCTTCTAACTATACCATGATTCGTTTGGGAGCTGTAGTGGACTATAACCTGAACTTGGGCGGAGATCGATTTACTGCCTTTACCAATGGAGTGGTTCAGGATTCGATCAATAATTTGGAAGAAGGAAGTGCAGAGATTCCCACAAAGGTAGGCTTTGGGGTGATGCTGACTCAGCTTAGCAAATGGTCTCTCGGTGTGGAAGGCTCTTTCCAAAACTGGGAGAATTTCAAATACTTCTCTGATGAAACCCAATTAGGAAGGGAAGTGCGTTTTGCCCTTGGAGCTGAGTATACGCCCAACTTCCAATCCCTCAAATATTTTAAAAGGGTTAATTATCGTGCAGGGGCTTACTGGCGTCAGACTTACATCAATGTAGGAGGCGAGCCTGTTCAGGATTATGGATTTACGGTAGGTCTGGGTATTCCTGCTGGCCTAAAAGGAAACCGGCCAAGTCAGGGACGTTCTGTTTCCAAATTCAACATCAGCGCTGAATTGGGTCGTAGAGGAAGCCTCGATGGCAATCAGCAATTGTCAGAACTTTATGCACGGATCCGTTTTGGGGTGAACCTCAATGACCGATGGTTTGTACGCCGGGTTGTTGACTAATCGGGAAACACCTTATGGTTCGGATATGCATGATTGCCGTACTTCTCATAAGCAATAGCTTATGGGCACAAAGCGGTACAGGTAGCTTGTATATTGAATTTCAACAGGCACGTGTCCGAAAAGATTATAAAGAAGCCCTCGAACTATGTCAGGACATCCTGATCGCAGATTCCGATCAGTTGGATAAATTGATCGATCAGCCTGACTTCTTTGAACTTAAGGCCAGTCAATCTTCTCTTCTCCCCCTTAGTCCCAAGGCAATCAAGGGCTTGCTGAAAATGCAGGGCTATTTGTATAAAGCGCAGGAGAATTCTTTGTTCTGGTTAAAGGAAAGAGGACTTACTGCCCTATACTATCAACATGAGCTCAAAGATTCTTTGCGATCTGTATTGCGTGCAGTCCTTCAATCCCAACCGGAAGAAAGTAGTTATCTGATCCTGGATGCTTTCGGAGAAAGTTTGCTAAGAGATATACGACAGAACAAAATTGAAGCAGGCCTGGCTAGCCGCGAGTTTATGTTTTGGGATAATTTGTATCGGAACCTGGATATGATTCATCCAACACATATCGAGTCAGCCGAAGATTTACATTTACTCATGGTAAATGCCCTGGAACAAAAACTCCCTTCCTGTCAGGAGCTGGAAGATGAATATCGTATCCGTCTTGGCAGAAGTCTCCTTCGTCCCGATGAGTATATGTACCTCTATACAGCCATGCGTATTAAAGGCTGTGAAGAAAACAGTTTCAGAGATACAGTCCTGCAGCGGATCACTCCTTTGGTATCCTCTCCTTACTTTCTTCGATTGGCGGCAGACAAGCATTTACAAAAAGAAGAATACGGAAAAGCACAAAAAGCACTTGAAGAAGCACTCAAGCTTCCTCAGAGCAATCGTATCAAGGCCAAAAACCTCCTCCTTATGGCCGATATATATGCTCAGAGGAAATCCTTCCGTACAGCCCGACTTATTGCCTTACAGGCAGACCAGGCCTATCCGGAATGGGGAGAACCCTGGCTTTTTCAAGCGGAGCTCTTCCTCAAATCCGCGCCTTTCTGCAATTTCTCACAACTGGAACGCAAAGCCCTCAATTGGCTGGCCATTGATTATTGTGAGAAAGCCATGAACTTGAATGATCAACTCTCTATGGCTGCCCGTTCGCGGATTGCCTTATACCAAAAATCTGCTCCTGAAATCGAAGAACTTCGCTTTCACGGATTTCAGGTGGGAGATAGTTTCCCTATTCCTTGTTGGATAGGAGAGACGACCAGGATACGGTATTGAATAGCACTTCGTGTCATCTCGAAGTTTGGCTGTGTATGGCATTGAGGGCTGAGAGATCGTGAATTTTAAATCCAAGCTGAATACAAGGTCCCTCGGCGGGACTCGGGATGACAGGCTATTTGTAGGCTTATCCCAGGCATCATTCCCCTAAATATTGAAGCACCAAAAAAATATCCTAATTTTGCGCGCATGAAACTGTATGCACCTCGGGATTGGAAGTCCTACGAATTTATCGATAGTGGGAATGGCGAAAAGCTGGAACGATTTGGGAAGTACACCCTACGAAGACCTGAGCCTCAGGCCGTTTGGAGTAAACAACTTCCGGAAAAAGACTGGAAGAAGTTGACGGATGCTCGCTTTGTACAGGAAGGAAGTCATTCGGGGAAATGGGAGAAAGCTCCGGGCATGAAGGAGCAATGGTACATCAATTATCAGTATAAGGGAATGAAGCTTCGGTTTCGTCTGGGCCTGACTGCTTTTAAGCATGTCGGCATATTTCCTGAGCAGGCAGTAAACTGGAACTACATCTACGAGAATAGCAAACGCATACCCAATGCCCGGGTGTTAAATCTCTTTGCCTATACAGGGGGAGCTTCTCTGGCAGCGAGAGCTGGAGGAGCCAATGTCATTCATTGTGATTCTATCCGCAATGTCCTCAATTGGGCTAATGAGAATATGCAGGCCAGTGGACTCAGTGATATTCGCTGGTTGTTGGAAGATGCCTTTACGTTTGTGAAAAGGGAAGCCAAACGAGGAAAGCAGTATGAGGGCATTATCCTTGATCCTCCAGCATGGGGACATGGTCCGAAGGGTGAGAAATGGAAATTGGAAGAAATGGTCAATGAGCTTACCTCAGCCGTTGCTCAAATCCTCCATCCGGATAAAAGCTTTCTGGTCTTCAATAGTTATTCTCTTGGCTTTTCTTCTTTAGTCCTTAAAAACCTGGTAGAAAGTCATTTCCCAAAGAAGCGAGCTCAAAAGGCAGAGTTTGGGGAACTCTTCCTACCCGAAAGATCGGGAAGGAAAATGCCCATGGGTGTTTTTACACGTTTTTCTTGAATTAGCTTACCAGGGTACCGACCGTTTCACCCCGAACGATGCCTTTGAGGGCATGGGGATCATTGATGTTAAATACAATGATAGGAAGTTTGTTTTCTTCGCAAAGCGTGAAAGCTGTCATATCCATAACCTTTAGCCTATCACGTAGCACATCTGCAAAGGAAATCTTATCGAATTTGGTTGCATCGGCATTCTTCTCTGGATCGGCATTGTAAACCCCGTCTACTCTCGTTCCTTTCAGCACTACATCCGCATCAATTTCGATGGCTCTCAAACTGGCCGCTGTATCTGTGGTAAAGAAGGGATTCCCGGTTCCTGCTCCAAAGATCACGATTCTTCCTTTCTCCAAATGCCTTACGGCTCTTCTTCTGATATAGGGTTCACAAACTTTTTCTATATCAATGGCGGATTGCAAACGACATTTGGCTCCTTCTCTTTCCAGGGCATCCTGTAAGGCCATGCCATTGATAACGGTGGCAAGCATTCCCATATAATCTGCATGTGCACGGCCCATTCCTGTACCCGCTCCCTGTATACCTCTGAAGATATTTCCTCCACCAACTACGATGGCTACTTCAACGCCAAGAGCAGTTATTTCCATGATTTGTTTTGCATAGAATTGCAGGGTCTTGTCGTCGATGCCAAATTCTTTATCTCCGATCAAGGCTTCGCCACTAAGTTTGAGCAGGATTCTTTTGTATTTGGTCGGCATATTTTCTGGGATAATTATGAGATATAAGGTTTAGAATATGTTTTGCGCCAAGTGTAGGCTGGTTTTTCGCTGGACTTACATTCAAAAAGTATGCAAGGATTTATTTTTGAACACTTATGTGAATAAATTCCCTGAGACTTCTTTGCTAGGTAAAAAAAAAGAGAGTTATAATAAACTCTCTTTTAAATTAATTCTTTTGTCGATCAGGAAGCTCCCAGTACAAGAAGTTTGAAATCTTTTACTGAGATATCTCCTCCGAGTTCGTCTTTTATGTATTGACCTACAGACTTGGAAGTATCTTTCACAAAGTCCTGGTTCAACAAGGTTTGCTCTTTAAAGAATTTGTTGAGTTTACCCATAGCGATTTTTTCAACAATGTTATCTGGTTTACCGGACTGACGAGCTTGCTCTTTGCCGATCTCCATTTCTTTGTCGATAATCTCCTGGTTTACTCCATCTTTATCTACTGCAACAGGCTTCATCGCTGCAATTTGCATGGCGATATCTTTCCCTACAGCTGCTACATCTCCGGAAGTACTTCCATCAAATGCAACTACAACTCCCACTCTGGATCCAGGGTGGATGTAGGATACAACCTGATCACCGCTGATGTGCGCATATTTGCTAACATCTATTTTCTCTCCAATCTTACCCATGGCATTGGTAAGTTCATCACCAATAGGAGTACCATTGAGAGGAAGGGCTTTCAAAGCCGCCAGATCAGCAGGCTTTTCGCTAGCTGCTACTCCTGCGATTCCATTACCCAGGGCAACGAAGTCATCATTACGAGCAACAAAATCCGTTTCGCAATTTAGCTCTATCAATACTGCTTCAGTTCCGTCTCCATTCGCGTTTACGAAAATTGCACCTTCTTTTGCGTCACGGTCTGCACGCTTGGCAGATACTTTTTGTCCTTTCTTACGGAGGATGTCCACTGCTTTGTCAAAATCTCCGTCTGCCTCAGTCAAAGCTTTTTTACAGTCCATCATGCCTGCGCCGGTAGCCTTGCGCAACCGATTTACTTCTTGTGCAGTAATTGCCATCTTTTTCTATATATTTTTTAAGTAAATGAGCTTCTAAAAACCCGCGCAAAGTTAGAACTTTTCGAGGGAATTAGCAATGGCTGTATAAATAAGATTATTAAAGGCCCTCACTTTGGATTATTATGCCGGATTTTAGCTCGTTCAGGGCTTACTTATTTTTTTCCCTCTCCCCTAAACTGATCATCCTCATGTGCAAAGAGAACATTGAAGGTTGTAAGGCTTCCATATACGCGAGTAATGTATTGCTGTATATTTACCTTCTCTTCATCGCTCAGGTTTTTGCTCTTATTGATGTTCTGCTCAAGGACCCTCAGCCGATCTCTTACCATAACGATCTTGTGGAAAAAGGTTTCGATGGGAATCTCTTTCCCTTTCAAATCAGCATTGCCGGGATTCAGGATCAACGTTCCGCCTTTCCATTTACTTCCCAGGGCTATGTTTTCGCTTAGTCCCGTCCATCTTTGCAGTACTTTGGAGATTACTTGTTCCAGATCCCCTAAACTGATTCTTTGTTCTGGAAGAGGTGCAAGCTCGATGATTTCCAGGCCCTCAAAATCTTTCCCTATGGATTTCTCTCCAAAATTGGGGAAGGCAATGTTGTAAAAGGATTTGCTGTTGTCAAGGATGATTCCATTCCCATATTGGGGATGTTTTACGCGCGTTCCAATGGATAGTGAATTTGTCATATTAACTATTTGATTATATCAAGGAAGAAAATACCTAAAAAGAGCTAAACAAATCATATTCCAACCCCCGAGAAACCCCAATGTCAGTTATATGACAGGTAATTGAGGAGATTTTCTTTACTTGCAAGCCGAAATTAAAGCTATATCAAAACAGGCAATAAATGAATATCCAGGTCATAATTCCCGCCTTCAATGAGGCAGATTCCATCCACAAGGTTGTGGGGGATATTCCGACTGAGCTGGTAAAAGAAGTGATTGTCGTTAGCAATGGTTCTACAGATGAAACGGAAGAGCGAGCCAAGACTGCAGGAGCTACTGTGTTACGAGAAGAACAAAAAGGCTATGGTTTTGCTTGTTTAAAGGGGATGTCTTACATCGCCGCTAAAGCGAAATCCGAACAGCCGGATATTGTCGTATTTCTGGATGGGGACTATTCAGACTATCCAGAAGAGATGAAGGACCTGATAAAACCCATCATCGAAGAAGACTATGACCTGGTGATAGGTTCGAGGGCTTTAGGAGAAAGAGAAAGAGGTTCTATGCAGCCTCAGCAAATTTTTGGTAACTGGTTGGCCACTACCTTAATCAAATTACTATATAAGGTAAAATTTAGTGACCTCGGCCCATTTCGGGCCATCAAATACGAGAAGTTGCTGGCAATTGATATGAAAGACACTACCTATGGATGGACAGTAGAGATGCAGGTGAAAGCAGCTAAACTGAAAATGAAGTGTACAGAGGTAGCGGTCAATTATCGACAACGGATCGGGGTTTCGAAGATCACTGGGACGATCAAAGGAACCATACTAGCTGGGTACAAAATTCTTTGGACAATTTTCAAACTATTGTAATGCGCATTTTTGTAACTTGCAGCCCGAATTTAAGTTCTAAGGCATTTTGTAATTCGCTCCCAGATACTAAATACTTTGAAAGAGATACGCATTAAACAGGAATTACTGTGCTTATAAAAATATTTGAATATTCCGTTCTAGCCATCTATGGTACTGCCCTTAGCCTGATATTCCTGTACAGTTTGGGTCAGCTCCATTTGGTTATCACTTTTTTAAGGAACCGGAAAAAAATAAAAGCCGAGCCCCCATTGGAAGGAGATAAAGATCTTCCTTTCGTTACCATACAGCTTCCCATTTTCAATGAACTCTATGTTGCCGAGCGTTTGCTGGACAGCATGGCCGCAATGGATTATCCCAAAGACAGCTTTGAAGTGCAGGTTCTGGATGATTCCAATGATGAAACCGTGGAGGTGATTGCGAAGAAAGTTGAGGCATTGAAGGCTGAAGGATTCCAGATCGAACATGTTCGTAGACCGGATCGTAAAGGCTTCAAGGCGGGAGCCCTTGGCTATGGCCTGGATTTCGCCAAAGGAAACTTCATCGCCATTTTTGATGCGGATTTCCTCCCCTACCCCAATTACCTGCGTTCTGCACTGGCCAATTTTACCGATGACAGAATCGGAGTGGTTCAGGCGCGTTGGGAGCATATCAATAGAAATTATTCCATTTTTACAGAAGCACAGGCCTTCCATCTGGATGCGCATTTCACTATCGAGCAGTTTAGTAGAGACCGTGGAGGCTTCTATATGAACTTTAATGGTACTGCCGGGGTATGGAGAAAAGAATGCATCATCGATGCAGGAGGATGGGAATCAGATACGCTGACCGAGGATCTGGATCTTAGCTACAGGGCTCAGATCAGAAACTGGCAGTTTAGATATGTAGATGAAATTGGAGCCCCCGCCGAATTGCCGGCAGAAATGGGAGCCATCAAGTCTCAGCAATATCGCTGGATGAAAGGAGGCGCAGAGGTAGCACGCAAAATGCTGATCAATGTATGGAAATCTAAGGCTTCTTTGGGAAGGAAGATTCACGGTACAGTTCACCTTCTGAGTTCATCTGTTTTTATCCTGGTGCTTTTGTTGGGAGCGAGCAGTGTACCGCTACTTTATATCAAACATGATATTTTGGGCGGGAATGTCGATTTTCTACTCATTCCAGTTACGGCTTTATTCCTCAGCTTTATCATACTCGGTTTTCTCTACATTGTCACCTTTGCCTGGCGGGAGAAGAGTATCATTGGTGGGATTAAACGCTTTCTTCTAAACTTTATTCCCTTCCTGTCTCTCTCTATGGGACTTTCATTGCACAATTCTATTGCAGTGATTCAGGGTTGGATGGGCAAAAGAACGCCTTTTATCCGTACTCCGAAATTCAATGTGAAGGAGAAAAAAGACAAATTCAAAAACGTAAAGTACAAGAGCAAAAAGGTAAACCCTTCGGTTTATGCCGAGCTTTTTATGACCTTATACTTCTGCCTGGGCATCTATATGTCTTTCCAATTTGACGATTTTGGGGTAATGCCCTTTTACCTCATGCAGGTATTTGGCTATGGACTGGTAGGCTTATTTAGTTTTCGCCATGCCCTGATGCGCTCAAGTTAGGCCTCTATTTATCCTGAAATATTATTATTGCTTTCGGAAGAAAATCCTCATTTGTTCCGATTTTTGAAAAGTAATTTGAATGTAATATTCGAAAATGAAAGTCAGTTTTTGCTGTCTACTTTCATTTTGTGAAAACATTCATCCAAACGTATCGCTCCCTCCTGGCTGTATTCTTATTATGTTATCTACCTATATCTCCCCTTTCCGCTCAGATGGATTATGAAGAGCCGGAAGAGGTGGTAGAGGAAATTGAGGAGAAAAAAGTACCGCGAATCAGAGGAGCCTCTCCTGAGAATGGCGCTCAAAATCTGATTCGCAATGCTTTGGTTTCCGCTCGTATGGAACTCCTTGATAATTACCAGGGAGTGGATGCTAAATCAGTATCTGCAGAAAGTATTCGCCTGTATCCTGCCAGCAATCCGGAAGAACAGGTAGATGTCTATATAACCATCAATAATGGTCTCAAAAACATTTTGCTGGAACCTCTCAAAGTATTGAAACCCAATACTGAATACATCTTTGAGATTAATTCGAAGCTGATGGATCTGGAAGGGATTCCTTTTAAGCCCTATAAAAGTCGATTTAAAACCGGGACCATCAAATTGCCCAAACATATCAGCAAGAATAAACCCAAAATTCGGGTGATCCCTGCCAAAAAGCGGATCAAATTGAATCCATTGCCAGAGGGATATTTACTCAAAAAGAAAAAGCCTGCGGAGACAAAACCGAAGCCGGTGGCTGAACCGCTGCTCGCTGAAAATGAGGGGGCTAAAGAAGAAAAGAAGGCTGAAGCAGCTAAGCCTATAACGAAAAAGGAAAAGAGAGATGCAGCAGTAGCCGCCAAACTTGCTGCTTATAATGCAGCCCGGGAAGCCAAAAAAGGAGGAAAGAAAGAAGCGGAGCCTGTACCAGTTGCTGTTGCAGAAACAGCTTCAAGCAAGAGCACCGATAAAGTAGCAGAGGCCAAAACAGAAGATAAAGCCATTGCTAAGGCGACAGAGCAGCAAGTGGTGAAGACAGAAACGGTAAAGGCTCCAATCGTTCAGGCTACAACTCCTGAAAAGAAAGAAGAAAAGCTAGAAATAGCCGAAGCTAAAAAGGAAGAAGTCGCCCCTGTCAAAGAGCATAAACCTTTGGTTGCGAATATAGAATATCCTGCCAAGGCGGTTCGTCTAAATATGCCTTTGGCGGTTAACTTTACTATGCCCGAACAAATAGAGATCCGATATATGATCAAAAATGGAAAAGGCGATATCGTAAAAAAGGGAGTAGGCAAAGTGGCTGCAGGTACTTCTAGGAAGACGATTCCTACCAAAAATCTTCCGCCCGGAAAGTACAAAATCGCAATAAAGGCGGGAGATTTAATACAAAATCATATTTTCACGATCCGTAAATAAGGAAGATAAAAAAGAAGGGGCGGCATAATTTATGCCGCCCCTTTTGTTAGTATTAATAAAAATGTTGCTGTTTTTCAGAAGAAAGGATTTCCAAATTTCAGAAGACCTATTGCTTTATGATTCTGAAAAGTGATTGTCCTTTGCTTCCTACCAATCTCAGGAAGTACATGCCTGCGGGAAGATCGCTTCCAAAATCCACTTCCAGCTGATGGCTGCCCCTTTGACCGGCCAATTGCTCTAAGACTTTGCCTTGAAGATTGAGAACCTGAATCTCAAAAGCTTCTATGCTGGGTTCATCAAAATCTATCTGAATCTTGTTTTCAAATGGATTGGGATAAACTTCAATATTCTCTGCAAATTCCTCATCCAATCCTACGGTCTGCATCGATACTTCTTTGGTGATGGTATCGCTACTGCAGGTATTGCTGACGATGAGGGTGATGGTATAAGTCCCATTGTTCATGTAGAAATGGGCCGGATTTGCCTCGCTACTTTTCGCGGTTCCATCTCCAAAATCCCAGAGATAAGAAGTGGCATGCTCGGAGAGTTCAGTAAATCCGATTGTCGAACCGGAAATGCTGTAGTCAAAATCGGCTTCCGGATCTGCGGTTTCTGCTTCTAGCAGGATTTCCGGAAGGAGTTTGTTACAACCATCTGTATCCAGTACATATCCTGTATAGAGCCCGGGACCCAATTGATCGATATTCTGCGTAGTATCTCCATGATCCCAGAAGATATTATAGGTGCCGCTTCCTCCTTCAATGTCGAGACTGATAAAACCATTGACGTCTTCCGAACAGGCAGGCTTTTGCAATTGTGCCACAGAGACACTGAGATCTCCTGCTTGTTCTACCAGTATGGTATCCTCGCGGCTACAACCCAATTGATCCTGGGTAGTTACGATATAAGAACCTGCTTCCAGATTTTCTCTCATACTTCCCTCTCCTCCGATATTCCAGCTATAACTATAGCCCCCTACTCCACCAAATGCATTGAGATTGATACTTCCGATTGGTGTTCCGTCGCAAGCTGCATGGCTTGTGCTGTATTCAAGTCCCAGTTCAGGATTGAGGGATTCAATTGTAAATGAACTATCTATTTTACATCCATTCAGGTCTGTAATTTCAACTTCGTATTCGCCTGCTTCTAATCCACCTACAAAGGACTCCTGCGATCCATTGCTCCATTCGTAACTCAAGGGTGAAGCTCCGCCTCCTATTTCCAGTCCAATGAACCCACTGGCTTCATTGGCACAATCAATATCTTCCTGATTTACAAAAGCGAACTGCATCTGAGGCATCATGGAAACAAAGATGGTATCTCTGCCTATCAGTCCATTTGCTCCGGTGATATTTACAATCAACATACTATCAATAATAGCTGAACCACTGGTATTGCTGAGAAGAATTTCATTTTCGTCTGAACCATTGGACCAGAGGATATTGTCTTCGAAAGACACTTCCAGTTTCTCTCCTTCACAGAAGAAACGATCTGCTCCCAAATCTACTTGTGGGGGAACATCCAGCATGACATCATCGAAAGCAAATCCTTCATTGAAGCCTGCATTATCAGAAGCAAAAGCGATTCTGAAACGTACCTGATTTTTCCCAATCAATTGAGGTCCTAAGGGATGTTGAACAGGAACCCAGCCTCCGGAACCTGTACCTCCTGCACTTGTTCCTGTCCATCCAATCGGAGAGTTTCCCGGCAAAGCACCGATCGTATTGTCATTGAACCAATGAGGATTACTATTCATTCCTCCAACATTGATCCAGTTTTCTCCTCCGTCATAAGTAGCCTGCAAAACCGCTCCATCCCAACTATATTCTGTTTCCCACCAGACTTTCATGGCGATATGCATATCCGGATGCGCATTACTCAAATCAAAACAAGGACTACTTACATAAGACTTTTCGAGATTATTATATACACCATCAGGATTGGTAACCCAGGCTTTAACCCCGGATGCTGCTCCTTGCATAACGGTTGCATTAGGGTAGGCAAGTTCCCAACTGGGATTTTCTCCACCTATACTCCATCCTCCATCTCCCTGTTCGAAATTTTCCTGATAAGGGAAGGAAGAAATGCTCAAGCTTGAGTGCAATAAAGCCTCCAAACTGTCATTAGCAGAATTTCCATCTCCCGCTACCTCAACAACTACGGTAAGGGTATGGCTGCCGGTTTCTGATATATCGGCTCTTTGTTCAAAGGTAAAATCATATTCTTGTCCGGGCTCGAGATTTTGAGGAATTGATTCTGCGGTAGTAAATGGGCCTCCGTCAATGGAGTATTTCGCCTGAATACCTGTCGCAGTTAATAAACCTACATTGCTAAATCTTACACTTACGATCTCATTATTTCTTCCACAGCCTTCTGTTTTCGGGGAAAGCAATTCTTTCACATTCATATCATAAGGCTCAATGTCATAGGTCTCAAATTTGTAGTAACTATTATCCAGATGGCTGGGCGAGATTCCATTGAGAGCGGTATTGGCTTCTCCATAGGAAACGGCAAAGCTAGAACTTCCCTGAAGTCCCACTGTCGTACTTACAGGATCTCCAAATTGGTTTCCATACATATCTACCAGGTAGATGTCATGACTGCCTTCAGAGAGCACAGCTGCAACGAACTGGAAATTAGAATTTCCCCATTCATAGGAAGTCCATCTCACCCAAAATTGGCGATTGGGAGCTGTTCCAAAAACCTTGGTCTGTACTACATCATTGCTTCCCGTGGGAGCCTGGCTTGTAAATTTTTCCCAGAAAACGGCTATAGTACTATCTGGTAAACTAGCGCTGGGCAAGCTTACATTATCACCCTGAGGCAAAGTGGGATTTGAGAGGAAACTCAATAAGCCATTTCCACTGACCTTCAAGTCTTCTACAGAGCGACCATAGTATTTAAATGAAAAAGGAATAGAAAGACTGGAGGACCACTGATTTTGAGAAATACCTGCTTCGAGGATCGTTTCCCAATCTGAATCCGATTGATCTGATTCGGTGTTCAAGTTGCCAGGGTTTCCTGCCTGTGGATGGTAAGTCGCTAAATAAGAAACCTGAGCAGATAGCCCAAAGAAACTAATAGAAGCCAAAAACAGGATAAAGATTTCTTTACAGAATGTTTTTCTCATTTGGAATTATTCAAGAGCAATTACTCGAATATCCCATATATTACGAAAAATTAAAATAGATTATGAGGCCTGTTCTTTCAGCTTGCTGGTGATGTAAGAAATGAAAAAAACCGCCGAATATAATCCGGCGGTTTCCATTTTGATAGATTGCTTATATACCTTAGAAATTACCTTCGAGGTCGATTCCTGTAGACAAACGCTTGATCGCAACGATATAGGCGGCGATTCTCATAGAGCACTTGTATTTAAGGTGAGTCTCATATACACGCTCAAAAGCTTCTGTCAGGATTGGACGGGTTTTGTCCTGAATTTCCTGTTCTGAGTAATAATGTCCCCTTCTATTCTGCACCCATTCGAAATAGGATACAGTTACCCCACCGGCATTTGCCAGGATATCGGGAATGATCAGGATGCCTTTTTCATCCAGGATGGAGTCAGCATCTGCAGATACCGGACCATTTGCACCTTCCACAATCAGAGGAGCCTGAATAGTATGGGCATTGTCTTCAGTAATCACATTTTCGATGGCTGAAGGAGAAAGTACATCAACTTTCAGGGCCAGTAACTCATCATTTGTGATTTGAGTAGCGTTTTTATACCCTTTTAAGGTTCCGTTATCTTTCACATACTCAATGGCGTCTCTGATATCGATTCCTTTCTCATTGTGATAACCACCGGTATGATCACTGATGGCAACAATGGTCAGGCCTTCGTCCGAGAGCAATTTGGCCGCCCAGCTTCCCACATTACCAAATCCCTGGATAGCGCAGGTACACTCTTCTTTCTTCCAACCCAGTTTCTCAATGGCGAGAAGGGCAGAAAGCATAACTCCCCAGCCAGTAGCAGGAACACGACCTTTGGAACCTCCGAGGTGTAAAGGCTTCCCGGTAACTACTCCAGGCGTATATCCATAGATCCGGGAATATTCATGGAAGATCCAAGCCATCTCGCGATAACTGGTTCCCATATCAGGAGCCGGAATATCAGAGTCTTCTCCAAATACATCTTTAAGCGAACGAGTATAGGCACGGGTAATCCGCTCCAACTCATCCATACTTCTAACTTTTGGGTTCAGGGTGATTCCCCCTTTGGCACCTCCATAGGGCAGACCTACGAGTGCACACTTGAACGTCATCCAGCCGGCAAGAGCCTTTACCTCATCCAGGTCCACGAAGGGCGCATAGCGAATCCCTCCTTTTGATGGCCCCATTACGGTAGAATGTACAACACGGAATCCTTCGAAAACACGTGTGGTACCATCATCAAGCTTTACGGGTAGATTTACATTAACGACACGCTCGGCCACGCGAATAATATCTCTGAAACGCTGATCCAGATTGATGATATCAGCGGCTTCTTCGAATCGGGTGATAAGCGATTCATAGGCAGAAGGTTTCTCTTGATGGGAAACTTTTTCCTTTATTTTTGCCATATTTAATTTAGCTTAATTAGATTCTTTATAGCCAATTTCTATTAAGGAATACGAGCCAAATTAAAGAAAGGGTAGATTGATTTCAAAGCCCTAATTTACATATGCTAAACATGTAAAAATCAGGGATTTTTCTTGCCAAATTGCCAATCTACAGGAAGGAAAAATACAAATATATAAACGGTACTGAGAGGTAAATTCCGTCAAATCTGTCAAGCATCCCACCATGACCGGGGAGCAGCTTTCCAGAGTCTTTGATTTGGCGAGCTCTTTTAAACATGGATTCGACCAAATCGCCCAACTGACTAAATACAGAAATGATGGCGGCTATTACAATCCAGTTATAGTTGGCTGGATCAGTATACATGGACAGAGCCAGGCCCAGGCCCATGCAGAATGCAGCTCCTGTGAGCGCTCCTTCCCAGGTCTTTTTGGGACTTATACGAGGGAAGAGTGGATGTTTTCCAAAAAGCCTTCCACCAAAATAGGCAAAGCTATCAAGAAACCAGGTCAGAAAGAGGATGCCAAGGGGGAGTGCAAACCTATAGTCACTTGGTAATTCAGGGATGGAAATTTTATACAAAAGGACAAGGGGAAGAAAGCAGTAGATGAAACTCAGGAGAATAATACTCAGACTTTCAAAAGGAGCTTTTGTATTTTTATCAAACAAAGTGACTATGGCGAGAATCGGAAAGATCAGGATAGAAAGCCTAAATGCAGACTCTGTGGGTAATTCGCCTAATCCTACATCAAACATTACCAAATCCAGGAGATAGGTTGACCAGATAAGTAGCCCAAACACTATGCTGGTCCATCTGTAGCGTTTCTTTTTGATATCCATGATCCCCAGGATTTCCCAGAGGCCAAACATGGCAATCACTGCGAATACGACCCAGACAGCGTAATAGGTGTAAACCATTCCCGATACGATCACGCCTGCTCCGATCAATCCCGTTATAATTCGTAGTCCTAGTTCTTTATTCATGAGGGCTTATTGGGCTATTCTTTGCCTCCGAAGATATAAAAACATCAGAACACCCACGCTTAAAATGGAAAAAAGCAGCAGACTCGTAGGAAATTGATAGGAATCCTGGGTGATATCGGTATCCATTAGCCCTCGGGCTGCAGCCAGCCAGGTGAGAAATATAGAAAAAGCATTGTAGGCAAAATGTGCGAGAATACTGGGCCAAAGACTCCCCGAATAATAGAGGAAATAGCCAAGCACCATGCCGAGTATCATCCTTCCAAAGAATCCATAAAACTGGAAATGGATGAAACTAAAGATCGCTGCGCTGATAATAATGGCCCAATGCGGAGATAAATTTTTAGCGAGTTGTTGCTGTATGATGCCTCGGAAAAGAAATTCTTCGAAAAAAGCCGGAACTACTGCAAAAACCAGGATGTTCAAAACCAGGATTCCGATTCCCGGATCAGAAAAAAGTTCCATCAACACCTTTTGACTCTGTTCCTCTCGCAAACGCATACTTTCCTCCATATCCTTCATAAATTCTGGCAACTGAAAGGAATCAGCTGGGATATAGGTCAATTGGATAAGGGGAATAATGAGAATGAGCATCAAAGCGGGAAGCAGGAGGTCCATGGCTTCGGGACTCTTATCTACTTTGAGTACCTCTTTCGGTTTTCCCAATAAAGCAGCCATCAATAAGGCTACAAAGCCCCAGGTAAAAAGCTGGTTTTCTACTTGTACCAATCGAAACAGATATTCTCCTCCGGGAAAGGCTTCCAGATTACCTGCAAGCAGGGATTGAAGCTCATAAATATCACCTCCCCAAATCCCGACAGTGAGTCCAAGAATCACGGGAAGAATAAGTGAAAGACTCAAAAAGTAGAGGATCAATGCAAATAATAGGGCGAATGAGGCCTGTGATTTGCATAATTCTGAGATCCTTTCGTAAATATCCTTCATGAGATTGGGGAATAATTAGTAAATTTACGACAATATTTTTTATGCTGAGAAAGGTATATCGGGTATAATTTTAATTGCCCGTGTGGAAAACCCCAACCTTTTCAGTCTTATTGTTAAAAGTGAGATCTCAAAGCGGCTGATGGTAAAAATAGCTGATATTGAAGTAGGTGAATTTCCTTTTTTGCTGGCGCCCATGGAGGATGTAAGTGATCCCCCATTCAGGGTATTGTGCAAAGCTCTTGGTGCAGATGTAGTCTATACAGAGTTTATAAGCTCTGAAGGACTCATTCGATATGCAGATAAAAGCATAGAGAAACTGGACCTTTATGATGAGGAAAGACCAGTTGGGATCCAGATCTTTGGAAATGAGATTGAATCGATGCGGCGTTGTGCCCGAATCGTAGAGCATGCCCAGCCCGAGATTCTGGATATCAATTATGGATGTCCGGTGAAAAAGGTTGCTTGCAAAGGAGCGGGAGCGGGGATTTTGAGGGATTTGGACAAAATGGAAAGCATGACCCGCGAGATTGTCAATGCTACTCACCTACCCGTTACGGTTAAGACGCGTTTGGGCTGGGATGACAGGAGCATCAAGATTGTAGAGGTCGCTCTTCGTTTGCAGGATGCCGGGATCAAGGCCTTGAGCATACATGGTCGTACCCGGAAGCAGATGTATAAGGGGGAGGCGGATTGGACCATGATTGGAGAAGTCGCTAATCATCCCGATATTGAAATACCGATCTTCGGAAACGGAGATGTTGATTCCCCCCAAAAAGCCTGGGAGATGAGGGAGAAGTATAATGTCGATGGTATTATGATAGGAAGAGGTTCCATCGGAAATCCCTGGATCTTTCGTGAAATCAAGCACTACTTCGAACACAAAGAATTACTTCCCGGGCCAACTATACAGGAAAGGGCCCGTGTATGCCGTAAGCATCTGGAGATGTCTGTTGTGTGGAAGGAAGAAGCCCTGGCTATTCGTGAAATGCGAAGACATTATACAGCATATTTCAAAGGTATCCCCCACTTCAAGCCTTTGAGGATGCAATTACTCAGTTCTTTTGATCTTCAGGAGGTAAAAGACTTGCTGACATTTATAGAAACTGAGTATAGTGAAGAAGAACCAGAACGTTCTTTAGAAAAAATAGGCCTGGACACGAAGGTATTTGATAATATTCGTTCGCGTGCAGCCGTAAATAAGAAGTGGAAAAGTCCTGTTATGGGATGATTTCCTCTCATTTGTTTCGGAAAACAGAACTATTCCGGAGCTGAGTTTCAATATGAAGTGCAAATTGGCTATCTTATCGGCCGATCAAAAAATAGACAAGAATCATCATCAAACCATCAATATCATGAATCTCCGATTATGGATGTTAGTTGTAGGTCTTCTTATGTGTTTCCCGGCATTTGCCCAGGACGGAGAAGATATAGACCTCACTAAATTGACCGCAAATCGAAAGACCTTTGTCTTCAATGATTCAAAACACACGGTCAAAAAGTACATCAATACCCAACTCCAAAAAGAAACTTCCTGCTGTGGAGAAAATGACGATCGTATCTATCTGGAGGTACGTATCGATCCCACAGGTTATGTAGTATCAGCGAAAGCTATTACCGGAAAAAACGAATGCTTTAAGCAGTCTGCTGAAGACCTCGTAAAGCGTGTAAAATGGGAAGCCAATGATTCCCGTGGACCCAAGTCCATTTACATTGAGCTTCGCCCTAAAGTAGAATGTGCTTCCGGCAGAGATAACAACTATGTTGCGCTCAAGGTCTTCAACAATAAGTTGATGGACGACGAAGGTAACCGGGTTTCTATGGCTAATACAGAAAAGCTGGTAGAAATGGTAACCAAGGAATCCAAGCCAACTCCTACTCCACCGGCAGCCGAAGAGACTACTAAAGAAGTGGCTGGTGCAGCAGAAGAAAAGACAAATGAAGCTGCTGGACAAGTAGCTGAGAATACAGAGAAGGTAGCGGAAGAAGCTAAAGAAGTTGTAGAGAAAACTACGGAAGAAGTAAAAGGTGCGGGAGCTGATGTAGAAGAAAAAATTGCAGAAGCAACCCCTATGGCTTCTACCGCAGAAAAAGAAGCTGCGGCTCCTGTTGAGAAAGAAATGACTCCGGAGGAAAAAGAAGCTGCAGATAAAGCCGCCGCTGCTCAGGCAGTAAAGGCTGAAGAAATCAATAAACTTCGCGAGCAAATGGCCGCTCTGAAAGCTAAAAAAGCCGAAGACGATGCCAAACAAGCTGAGATTGAGAAGAAGCGTAAAGCGCGTGATGAACGTCGCCAAAAAGCACTAGCCGCAAGGGAAGAGAGAAAAAGACAGCAGGAAGCTGCCAATGCAGATCCTAATGACTGGAACAATGGACAAAATGCAGAAGGAAGCGATGACACTAGCTGGACAGATGGAGAAGACAGTGGTTCTATGAGTGAAGCTGATCGCTTGAGAGAAGAGATCAAGCGCCTTCAGGATCAGGAAATGGAGATTGAGCAAAGTCGCCAACAAAGACAAGATGAAGTAAGACGTCAACTAGATGAAAATGATCGTTCGAATCAGGAAATCCTCCAATTGGCTGAGGAACGTCTGAGAGTAGAAGAACAACTTCGTCAAGTAGAAGAGCAGGAAGAAATTGACCTGATCGAAAAAGATCGTCAGACAGCTGAAGATGCTCGTCGTGAGCAGGAAAATGAATACCAAAGAATTCTGGACGAAGTAAATCGCCTTCAACAGGAAGCGCAATTGAAAATTCAGGATCTGGAAAGACAAAGATCTGACCTGGAAGCTCTACAAGCTCGCAAGCAAGCCCGCGAGCAGGAAATCATGCTGGCAAGAGCTACCCGCGAATTGGAGCGTGAAGCTGAATTGGAAAGAATTCGTCTCGATGTAGTTAATAGCTCTCTGGCAGTTCAGGGGAGCAGTGCAAGAGGACTTAGCACTACTACTTCAAGTACAATAGATGAGGAAGCGCTTCTCAATGAGATCCTTCCAAACCTGACTACTGAAGCAGATTCAGAAAAGTTGGTTAGACTTCTTCAGGAAATTCAGCGCATGAAAGATGAGTTGGTAATTCTGAGAAGTCAGATCGCCACCATGGACGCAACAACTCCAGGTGGTACTATTCCCGCAACAGGAATAAGTCCTAATGTTGGAACCAGCCGCAGTGCGGATGATCCAAATGTGAATAGTGCTGCAACTAATAGAGACTGGGAGAAATTGAATATCGTCGCTCCTGATGTTTCGCCCGACAAATATATAGTCAATCGAAGTAATACGCCTCCTCCTGCGAAAACAGGACAGGAAGGACCTACTCGTCCGGATCCTAGCAATCCAGATACCCATGACAATATGGAAGGGCCTAAATTCTCTCCAAGAAATTATGTGGATGGAGTTGACGCAATGAAGAATCTGATCAAAGACAGATTGCGTTTAGGAGGCGTTTGTGGGCTGGCCCACACAGTATTCTCTGTAACCCTTGATCCTGCAGGAAACGTGGTTGCATTCAGTGTGCTGACTAGCAATGATGCAAATGTTCAACGTCAAATGAACACCATCATTCCTACGCTGAAATTTAATGAAGTTGATCAGCGTTTCAACCAAACCATTTACCAGGAAGTCAAAGCTGAGATTCTGTGTAATGGTGCGGAAGACAAGGTAAACCTTAAAGACGTTAAGGACCTGATCAAGAAAAATGATAATGAATAGAAGCTATTCTATAGACTTCTCATAAATAGATATTGATGAATACAGCGGTGGTCTTAGGACCGCCGCTTTTTTTTTATCCACATATCCACATCGACCAATGTGGAAAACATTTTTTTTTCGTGGACAGCCTCTCCTTTTTCCCTCCTATCTTTGAAAACTGATTAATTCATTTAGTACTGACTGAGCCTATGGGCTATGCGCATTTACTCCATCGTAAAGGCGGCTTAATAGTCTTTGCTCTGTCCAAATGATCCATCATTCAAATATCCATTGATGAGTACAACAGCGAATTTCAAGGTTGATCCCAGACTTGCGTCTTTATTAGGTGAAAATTACCGGTCTACGGAATTGGCGATCAAAGAATTGATTGACAATGCCTTCGATGCAGACGCAGAGCATGTTTGGGTGCAATTGCCTAAGCCGCTTACCAATGATCCTATTATCATCAGGGACGATGGTACCGGCATGACAGAGCAGGAAATTCGCAATGAATACCTCAATATTGCCAGTAGCCGTGTTTCCCGTAAAGGAGAGCGTACCCGCTTGAAAAACCGATTGGTAAAAGGTCGAAAAGGGATCGGCAAGTTTGCCGGCCTGATGGTGGCTTCTCGTATGGAAATTAAAACCTGTACGCGAGGGACATCTACACACCTTACTATATGGAGAGATGAATTGGTCAGGGCTCGGCATGATCTGGAGCAGATCAATCTTCCCATAAAGATTGAAGCTTGTGATGAGAAAGAAGGAGGCACAGAGATCATCCTTAGTGGCATTAACCAAAACTTTACCTTCCCCAATCCGGAAAGGCTTAGAAGGCTTCTCGTTTTAGAATACGGACGCCTGGGAGACTTTAAAGTCTATGTTGATGGAGAGATGGTGGATATAGAAGATATCCCCGGCAAACAATATGAAGAAGAGATTTCACTTTCAGATGGATCTTCGGCTCATTTGCGCTATACCATCTCTGATGGAAAAACTGCCCTCAAACAATCGGGAATTGCTGTGAGAGTTGGAGGAAAGATCGTCGGTGAACCACGATTTTTCGGGCTCAATGAGTATGAAGATATACCTCCTCGCCTATTGAAGAGAGTATTTGGAGAAGTGAGAGCCGATTCATTGGAGACTGATGTTACAGCCGACTGGGGAGCTATTATTGACAATAGTCGAGTATTATCGGAACTAGGAGAAAAGGTCCGGCCCATTTTACACCGATCTTTTAGCGAAGTATATAATTATGAAGTCAAGCTATCAAAATCCCGTTTGAAGAAAGGGATCAATAGTGGGCTTGAAAAGCTGCCTCCCTATAGAAGACGCTTTGCAGAAAGAGCCCTGGACCAGGTGCTCAAGAAGTTCTTTGGGGAGAGTGAGGCAAGGATTTCTATCGTAATCTCTTTACTCATCGATTCTTTCGAGAAGAATGACTATTGGATGGTCATGCAGCAATTGGAAGAAACGAGAGAAGGAAAGGTAGAAGAAATTGCAGATGCTTTCTCTGAATTTGGGATGCTGGACGTGGCATTGATTGCGCAGCAATCTACGCACCGTCTTAGTTTGCTAAATGATCTTGAAAAACTGATTTCCAACCCTAATACCCAGCCCGATCAGCTCTTAAAGGCTTTATCCAGTAATCTCTGGATCCTCGGAAATCATTACAACCTCGTCGCCACCAATAGCGAACTGCAATCGGTGATCGACATGTATATCAGTCATAAGTTTACAAATGGTCATGCCAAGTATGCACCCAATCTATTATTGCTGCAGGACTTCAATAAAGGATTCCTGTTGCTCAATCTCAAAAGACCCGATGACGCCATAGAGTTGTTGGACAGAAGGCAAGCCAAGGAGATCAAAGCTGACCTCAAGGTTTATTTGCCACAAAGAGATATCGAAGTCATCATCATTGGAGGAGCCCTTAGCCAGGGCATGGTGGAGCAAAAAGCTTCCGCCGATATTAAATTTTTATCGTATCAGGGCATGATCAGCGATGCCCGTGTTCAGTTGAACTGGTTGATCGGCGAATTGAAGAAACGTTAGTTGCACGGTTAAGGTCAACAGACTGAACAAAATTTTTGAGCGCAAGGAGCCACAGCCTTGCGCTTTTTTCTTTTCCTCAAGTAATATCAAAAGCAAGTTGTAATTAAAAGCCCATTCAATAAATATGAAATGGGCTAATAGGCGCGATATATCGCTATTTCATTAATTACAATACCTGTAATATATTTAATTATAATAGTTTCTTTGTTGAATTTAATCCCTGTACCTTAGAGTTATCTTATTAGGCATTACGCCAGATACAGAAGCTAGGGGTTAGGGTTGACTCTCCCAAATTGGGATTGAGTCCCCTAATTTTTTTAGGGCTATTAAGTTTAAAAGCGAGACCATTTTGAGGGTTTCGCTTTTCTTTTTCTATAGAATTGAGATTCAGGGATATATAAAAAAATGTCCCGGGTAAAGATACCCGGGACGGCTGTTAATCATTTCTCAAGGCGGCTATTGAGAATTATACTTATTGAAATCTTACACTAATTTACGAATTATTTCTGGTATTTGTTGCCTTAGTCCCGACGAAATTACGGACTTTCTGACATAGCTGATATAATCGAAAATCAGTATCAAACGAGATTCCAGAATGATTGATTTTCTGTGTTTCTTAAAAATGCCCTCTCTATTCATTAAAGGCCTTTTTATTCAAAAAAATGTTTATCGAAATTAAATTTCGGACTACTGACTAATACAAAAAGGAATAGTCTTATTTTCCGGAAAATCCATAGATGACTGAGAAAGCAAGCCCAACTGTGTACATTTTCTTTCTCAGGTTTAAGGAACCCGAACCCTTGGTTTGTTGCAAACTAAGGAGGGTGTAAGGCTCTGCCTGTATAGCCAACTTATTATCGAAGCGATACTCCAGTCCTGCGGAGAGATTGATCGTACCAGGATAGGTGTTGAAACTCCAGTCCTGAGTTTGTGGATCTCCAGAAGGATCTTCTGTAAGCTGAAACGGCAATGCTGAACTGATCTCCTCTCCTTCCCAGAGTCTGTAGCTTTCTTTCAAAGACACCATGGGAACAAGTCCTCCCTGTACATATAGGGATAGATTGCCTTTAGAAGGTGCATAAGCCCTAAGGAGAAGCGGCAACTGAACCAATTGGAGGTCTGCGCTGATGAATTGATCTACGGCCTGTACTTCGCCGCTATTGAAGCCTGGGCGCAAGTATTGGAAAGCGTGATCGAAATGACGCTTTTCATAGTTAAGGCCTGTAACAAAATGCAGATTTCCTTTGATATTAAATTCAGCTCTTAATCCTCCCCGGAAAGTTTCTCCCAGTTTACTGGAGGAAGTTGATCTGAGTTCATTTAACTCCACAGCTGATTTTGAGCTACTTGCGAATAAGCCAATTCTGAAGGGAAATCTTCGTCTTTTGAAAATGGAAACCTGTTCGATTCCTTTAGAATGAGACTCTCTGCCCATCATCCAGGGATTGGCGAAAGCTTTAAATGGAATCTCTCTCAGAAAACCTTCTCTGCGAGGGCCTACCATATCAATCTTGGGATCAGCTTTTTTACTTTTATCTTCCTGAGGCTTTGTCTCAAATGGAATACCATCGATCAAGCCAGGATCAATTTCGAAGTTAAGTGCGGGCCGTGCTTCAAGGCGCTGAGGAGAACTGATTCCTGCGGCAACTGACTCAAACGCCAATTCTCCGGCTCCTGAAACAAATGCGGTACTATTTATAAAATCACTTTCTGTGGGAGTGTTTTTGGCTACTGTAGGAGCCGTACTCTCACGGGAAGCAATTGCATTTTCAATTTTATCTACCTCAAAAGAGCTATTTTCAACTTCGCCAAGTTCTTCCCCTTCCCCATTGATAATACTGGAAATAAAGCTAGTGGCAGGGTTGCGACCATCTTTCCCAATCCAGAAGGGTGCAATAAGGAATAGAATCAGCACAGAGGCTGCAGCGAGGTAACGAGCCTGGGCATACCAGGGAAGTGGAATTGGGATGCGTGTATCTTCGTCCTCCTGTAAGAGCGCTTCCATTGATTTCCAATCGCCTTTAAGCGGTTGAACGCTCATGAATGCAAACTTTTCCTGGAAAGTCGTGTAAAGAGGCTGATTGAGCTTGTCTTCCATAGCTCTCCAGTCTTCACGAGAAGCAGCCATCTCTACTCCCTCCAGGCTCTCTCTGACATCACTGAGGAAGGCATCCCCATCCATAAGACGAGCCATTTCATTCCAATCCTGCGGTGCAGCACTAAGACTGATATCCGCGAGCTTACTTTTGACCTGCTCGTCGAAGTTCTCTTCTATACGAGACTCGAAAGCTTCCCAGTCACCTTGCTGGGCTTCGAGTTCAAGATGTGACAATTGTTCTCTCACGCCTGTATCAATGGCAGATTCATCCAGTTGTGAGGCAAACATATTCCAATCTTCCTGCTTCATATCTATTTCATAGTTATGAAGACCTCTGGCGATGCTTGTATCAAGCGGATTTTCATCCAGCTCAGTAGCAATAAGTCCCCAATCGGATGGATTGAGGTCTATTTCGTAAGAAGAAAGAATGTGTTTGATTTGAATATCAAAGGCTTCATTGAGAAGCGCATTGAGTTTAGGCCAGTCCTGAGGATCTGGACTGATCTCATAAGTAGCTAATTTTTTAGCAATATGATTTTCCAGCGCCGCGCTGAACTTGTCCGAAAGTTTTTTCCAATCTTCGGGATCAAGCAGTAGCTCGAGCTGTTTGAGCTTGTGTTTAATTAATTCGTCTATGTATTGATCATGCATAGCTTTCACCTTCCACCTTCTTAATCATTCGTGATTTAAGAATCATTTGCTGCAACTTAGAGCGTGCTTTTGCAAGGTTAGACTTCGAAGTACCTTCACTTATTCCCAACATTTTACCAACCTCTTTATGAGCGTACCCTTCAATCACATATAAGTTGAAGACAGTTCTGTAAGCGGGGGAAAGCTTTTGAACCATACCCAGGATTTCTTCAGCAGACATATCGGATACAACATCTTGAACGTCGATCTCATGTACTGCATGATTGATCTCAACCAGGTTAGGCCGTTTGGCCATCTTTCGGTAGTGGTCTATCGAGGTATTGATCATAATTCTTCTGATCCATGCCCCCAGATTAGTACCCTTGGAATACTTGTGAAGATTTCGAAAAACCTTCATAAATCCTTCGTGAAGTACATCTCTGGCTTCATCCCGGTCATACGTATATCGCATGCAAACCACCATCATGCTGCCATAATATTTCTCATATAGCAGTTTCTGGTACTTGCGGCCGCCGTCTAGACAGCCTTTTACGATTTCATCTTCTTGATAATCAGATAATCTCATACCTGTGAAGTTAAATTATAAACGTCGCCTTTTCTGAAAGAGTTGCCCGTCAATCCAAGCTTTATAATACAAAAATATTTTTCAATTCCAATGTCGGCTTCCTCACAGTTTCTCCAATTATTTGATTATCTTTGTTTATGAAATTTTAAATGAACCTGATAAATAGGATTTTTGCATTTATCATTCATATCTGAGAATTTAATTGCTTATCTTAATTACCTTATCCTTTTTAGAAATTTAGCCAGCGTTAAAACAATTAGGCGATCACGGTGAAAGAACAACTTGCGACAAGAGACAACAAGCTGCACGAGGCATTAAAGAACTCCTTTGGGTACGATGAGTTCAGAGGAAGACAACAGGAAGTGATTGAAAACCTGCTAGCAGGAAATAACACTTTCGTAATTATGCCTACCGGTGCAGGAAAATCCCTTTGCTATCAACTTCCTGCGATCATGATGGAGGGCACTGCCCTTGTGATCTCTCCTCTTATTGCCCTGATGAAAAATCAGGTGGATCAACTGAATGCCTTTGGTATTGAGGCCGGCTACCTGAATAGTAGTATGAATCGAGGGGATTATGAGGCGGTCAAGCACAAAGTACTCAGTGGCCAGTTGAAATTGCTTTATGTGGCTCCTGAATCTCTGGTCAAGGAAGAGTTTATCGAATTCCTAAAGCAGGCCAGGGTCAGTTTTATGGCGGTTGATGAAGCCCATTGTATTTCCGAATGGGGACATGACTTTCGTCCGGAATACAGAAGGATCAGAGAAATGCTCAATCGTATCGGCCAGGTGCCCATTATAGCGCTGACCGCTACGGCTACTCCCAAGGTAAGACAAGACATCATACATAACCTCCATATAGAAGATGCGGAGGTGTATCTGACCTCTTTCAATAGAGATAATCTTTATTATGAAATCCGTCCGAAAGTAAACAACAGCAATGCGACAACGGAGATCATAAAATATATCAAACAGAATCCCGGCAAATCGGGCATTGTTTACTGTTTGAGTAGAAGGAAAGTGGAAGAAAATGCAGAGATCCTGAATGTCAACGGGATCAAAGCTGTTCCTTATCATGCTGGTTTGGATGCTTCCACCCGAAGTCGCCATCAGGATATGTTCCTCAATGAGGATGTACAGGTAGTGGTAGCAACCATTGCCTTTGGGATGGGAATCGATAAACCAGACGTACGCTATGTGATTCACTATGACGTACCGAAAAGTATAGAAAGTTATTATCAGGAGACAGGAAGAGGAGGAAGAGATGGTCTGGAAGGAAACTGCCTGCTTTTTTACGATTTCAATGATATCGTGAAGCTGGAGAAGTTTATGAAAGACAAGCCCGTGAGTGAAAGAGAATCCGGTAAGCATCTATTATATGAAATGGCTGCTTTCGCGGAGTCCGGCACGTGTCGGCGCAAGCAAATGCTGCACTATTTCGGGGAGACTTTTGATGAGTCTGGCTGTAATAATATGTGTGACAATTGCCGCTATCCCAAAGAGAACTTCAATGCTACCAAGTATGTAGATATGGCTATGCGGGTAGTGAAGGCTGTAAATGAAAAATTTGGCCAGTCAGATCTGATCCATATCCTGCAGGGAATAAACAACCAGAATATTGTGCTGTATGAGCATAATAAACTTGATGAATATGGAAAAGGGAGCGATATGGATGAAAGTCAATGGAAATCCATATTCAGCCAATTGATCATCGAAGATTTTCTCATCAAGGATATCGATGAGTATGGGGTGATCAAATTAGGTCCCAAAGGGATTGCTTTCCTCAAGAAACCTCAGGACATCAAATTGATCAAATACCAGGACCTCAGTGAACTGAAAAAGAATCACGAGCCGGTCGAAAAATTCAATACCTACGACACTACCCTCTTCGACAAGCTAAAGGTGTTGAGAAAGAAGATTGCGAAGGAAAAGAAAATACCTCCATATGTAGTTTTTCAGGATCCTTCCCTGGAGGATATGGCTACCAAGTATCCCCTGAGCATGACGGAGTTTCGCAACATCATAGGAGTAGGAGAAGGAAAGGCCCGTAAATTTGCGGCTCCTTTCATCAAACTCATCAAAGACTATGTCGAGGTCAATAATATCGAGCGTACGACGGATGTGGTTGTAAGATCGGCAGCAAGAAAGTCTATGAATAAGCTTTTTATTATTCAGCATGTGGATAGAAAAACTCCTTTGGATCAGATCGCTGAGATCAAAGGTCTCGAATACACAAATTTGCTGGAAAATGTAGAACAGATCGTTTATTCAGGGACTCGTCTGAATATAGACTACTTTATCGAGGACCAGATGGATGATGACAAGATCGATGAGATCTATGATTATTTCATGAGTTCGGATTCTGATAGCCTGGATGAAGCAGAAAATGAGCTGGGTTTGGATTACTCAAGACAAGAAATTCAACTTGTTAGGATAAAGTTTATATCAGAAGTGGGTAATTAAGCGCGGGATTTGTATTTTTGTACCCAAACAACCCGAAAAATCAAGACTGTATGGATATCGTAAAGGAACTCGAGAAGTTGGAAGATAAATATTATGGTGAGTGGGAAGAAGATAAAGGCCCGCTGATTGAAGAGATGACCAAGCTCCATTTGTCTGTTAGTGAGGATGAAGACAGTTTCAACAGATTTTTGGTCCAGACTGCAGAAAGATTCGGTGGAAGCTATATCCCTTACCTGTTTTGGGATAAACTCTCCTATTTCATTGATACTCCCGAAGAAAGATATTATATCCAGGAGCTGATCAAAGCTTTTGCTAATTCAAATTTTGATGATGATGAGCAAAGGATGTTGAAGCCTCTACTGGTTACTTATTTCGCTAAAGAAAAAGTATTTGAGATCAATAAACTTCGGGCCATGCTTATCGATAAAGCTCATCCAGAGGTTCGTGAATATTTTATGAATCTGCTAAACTTTATCGAGAAGAATCAGAAGGCCACAGAAATGTATTGTGAGAAGTTCGAATTGCTGAAAACTGTGCATCCTGATTTTAGTTTGTTGAGACTTCCCATTAGCGAGCTGAGAGAAAAAATTCCACAGGCTTAATCTAAGCCCTCCCCCAAGGTATTGAAATAAACGCCCTTCGCCTCCAATTAATAAACAAACGCAAAAGGATTTGTTGAGCTGTCGATGGACAACTCATTTTTGTAATTGCTTACTCTTGTAACTAGAATGACTGCTTTTGAATTAAAGCGGATTGCCTGGTGGGAAGGCTTGTCTGAAGTATGGAGGCAAATCCTCATTAAAAACCTGGACCTTGAAGGCTTTTTTGACCTAAAGGATCTTTGCTATCTGGATACCCTTGAAAAACTGGATTGCAATACTAGCTCTATTCGTTCCCTTGATCCCCTCCAATATTTTCCTTACCTCAAAGAGCTCAACCTGAGCAATACAGTTATTTCTGATTATCAGGGTCTCAAATATGTACGGCATCTCAAGAAGCTTGACCTGAGTTTTTGTGCAGATATTGACCTCCAGAAATTGAGACCTCTGACAGCTCTGGAAATTCTGGATATCTCATACCCTTGCAGTGATATCATAAATCCTGAAACACTCGCCTGCCTTCCAGGCCTGAAGTACGTCAATGCAAATGCCTGCAAAGAGATCTCTTTATTGAGAATGGCCAAGGCTCCACAGCTTTCTTTTTTGAGCATGGAGTTTTGCTATTTGGGAGAAATGGAAGTCAATATGTTTGAATCCCTCAAACCCAATTGCGTCCTGAAGTATTAAGTCCCTATAATTGTCAATGGCCTTCCCTCCAATTTTACTAGATTTGCAGGGATGTTAAAGCAGTGGGTTTATCCCTTATATCGATTTTCTCATGACTTCCTCTTCGCCAGCAGGAAGCTCAATCCTATGTTTCCCAAAAAGCATGGGGGAAAAGCGGTAAAAGCCGGACATATATCAGACGAACATCTGCAGAATCCCGGATTAGATACAGCCCTGGAACAAAGCTTTCGAGCTATAGGGGTAGAAGTGCATTCCTATAGTATTGATCCAAAAGCCTATCAGGATTACCTCACACTAGCAGATTATCCTGCTGATTACTATGGCGGTGGTTTGGACCCTCAGCAGAATTTTACCGAAAAAACCCTTGAACATTATGTATCGCTCGATTTTTTGAAAGTCGATGCGAACACTACTTTCATCGATATAGCTGCTTGCACCTCCCCTTTCTCTCAAATCCTGAAAGATAAGTATGGAATTGCCCAAAGCTATCAACAAGACCTGATCTACCCCAAAGGAGTAGAGGGCAATAAGATCGGGGGTTGGGCCCATGAATTATTCCTGGAAGACGAAAGTGTGGACGCGGTAAGTTTGCACTGTTCCCTGGAGCATTTTGAAGGCAATTCAGATAGCCTTTTCTTTCAGGAATTAGAAAGAGTACTCAAAGTGGGAGGAAGAGCTGTTATCCTGCCTTTTTATCTGGCCCATGAATTTAGCAACCACATTGATCCTGCCTATAATCTGCTAAAGAATCACCATCCTCCCCTGGATGAGGAAGCGAGACTTCGCTATTGCAATTGGTATCAATTTTTTTCCCGACATTATGATCCAGCTGCCTTAAAAAGGCGGGTTCTGGATAAGGCGCCGAGATTGGAGTTGACATTATACCGGGTTGGCAATTTCAAAGAAGTTTACGAAGATTCTTATTTGCGTTGGATAGGTGTTTTTGAAAAGAAATAAACAATGAAAATTAGCGAATACAAATTTGAAGCACATCCGGATAAAGGGGAAGTTTCTTCTATCCTTATGATGCCAGATACCCCCAAGGCATTGATTTGTCTGGGACATGGAGCCGGAGCAGGTATGACTCATCACCATATGGAAAGCCTGGTAGCAGCCTTGGCTAAAGTTGGAATCGCTTCTTTTCGATACCATTTTCCCTATATGGAAAGAGGGAAAGGAAGAGATTCGCAGAAAGTATCGCTTGCGACCGTTCGAAATGCAGCAACTAAGGCTCTGGAGCTGTCTGAAGGTCTGCCTTTATTGGCAGGAGGACATTCCTTTGGAGGAAGGATGACTTCAATAGTTGCTTCTGAAGAAGCCATTGAAGGGGTAAAAGGCCTGATCTTCTTTTCATTTCCCCTGCATGCGCCTGGAAAGCCCGGGATCGAGAGAGCAGCTCATCTTTCAGAGATAAGTGTGCCTATGCTTTTTGTTTCTGGTGATCGAGATACCTTTACGCAACAGGACTTGTACAAAGGAGTCATTGATGACTTAGGGAAAAATGCAGATCTGCATCTCATTCATACAGCCGGACACGGTTTCAAATACCTCAAAAGAACCCGTACAAGTACAGAGGATGTCTATGATGAGGCTGCCAGGGCTTCTCACGAATGGTTGCAGAAACAAAAAATCATTGCATAAAAAAAGCCCCTTCTACTGAAGGGGCCCCATTATCTACGTTTGACGTTTAACTCATCGTTTTGCTTCCCATGCCTGCCATCATAAAGGCTGCGCCAGCAAGGGCCATGTCTTTAAGCATGTTTGGCATAGCAGCCTGATTGCTACCTTCCAATACTCCGGGAAGATGAATGGTCAGGGCATAGATTAGCAATAATGCACCAAGTCCGATACCAGCCCAGTAGTCCATTTTACCGAGTATCAGGCTTACACCTGCAGCCAACATTGCCAGACCGGTAATATACACCCAGATAGCTCCTCCGGGAATGGGTACCATGCCTGCCATTTGGTCAGCTCCCATGAAGTGGAAAACACCAAATAAAATGAAGGGAATAGCATACAGATAGCGCGAAATTTTAGAAGTGAGTAGTTCCATAATGTTAGGTATGTATGGGTAAAAAAATAGTAAGTAGTCTCTCTATAAAACTTTTATCTGTATTCTCAGATTATGCCTAACATCAATTCATCCAGATCCTATATTCAACATACAAAAATCTTTGTTTAAACACCAATTTTGCTAATCCTTATTTATCAGGCGATTAGGGAATGATATGGGCAGGATTGTTTAATTCTGTACCTTTGGCTTTATGAAGTATGCGCTAAGTTGTTTGTTGATTTTTTCACTTTTTTCTAACCTTATGGGACAGGGCTTAAGGGATGGAATGAGCCTGAAACCTCAATTATTATTTGGAGAATTGTGGATCGATCTCCCCCAATCTGTCCTCAAAACAGAGTTGGATACTGCACGCCTGGCGATGCGTGATGTTTTCGAACATGAAGTGGGTATGCGAAAATTTAATGATAGCCTGGAAACCCTATACATTAGTTTTCGCAAAAGAGAAGCCGGACTTTCCCGATCCTCTATCCGAAAACTTACTGAAAACATGGCCACCGGATTTTACAGGGGTACAATTTACCGCAAAGAAGAATTTACCGTAAATGGGCTCGATGTTTTTGTATTAGATATGATTGGCTATTGGAATGGAGCCAAAGAGCCTAGTAGTATGCTATTTCTGGTCGTATTTACTGAAACGCATACCTACAATCTTAGCATGCGATATCCGGAAGAGGATTTTGATTACAGTGATGCGATCAAAGAAGAAATGATTTATTCCATTCGCCTGAAAGAAAATTAGGCCTTAGCCGCAGGAAACTTGTTGAGCAACTTTTTTACCTGAGGCTTTTCTTTCAGCTCTTTAAATTCCTCTGACTCAAACATTCTCCACGCAGGACAGCCTTTTTTGAGGGCTATTTCGAGGTGGTGAATAAAGCGTATATCCTCTCCTCTCAATCCATAAATCGCTGCCAGGGTACAATGAGAATTCCCATTATTGGGGCTCAGTGCAACGGAACGGTTTGCATCCTCGAAAGCCTCTTCTATGCGTCCCAGCTTTTGGTAACAATTTGCGCGATTATTGTAGGCTTTGGCAAATGAAGGTGCCAATCGTAAGGCATGAGAATAATCGTCCAGAGCGGCTTCATAGTTTTGTAAATTGAAGAAAAGATTGCCGCGATTATAAATGGCTTGAACCAAATCAGGATCGAGGAAGATTGCTTCATCATAATCCATCATGGCTTTTTTTGAATCTCCTCTTTTCTCAAACGCATACCCACGATAATAGTAGGCTTGAGCGAGGTTGGCATCCAGGCTTATGGCTTCATTGAAATCAGCCATGGCTGCCGCAGGATTTCCCATGCGATAATAGACATAGCCCCGATTATTATAGGTCTGTGCCTGCTCTGGATTCAACTTGAGGGCAGCTGTGTAGTCTTCCAGTGCATCCTGGAGTTTTCCGAGATCATCATTTACATAGCCACGATTGTTGTAGGCCATAGAATCGTCGGGAGCAAGTTTTAGGGTCATATTAAAATCCTGTAAAGCTTTTTTCTTTTGCCCCATTTGATAATAGGCAATTGCGCGATTATAGTAGGCGAAAGCATCCTTGGGATTGGCTTTAGCTGCTTGCGAAAAAGCTTTTACTGCGGATTTGAAATTACCCTGCTGAGAGAATTCCATCCCTTGATCTATATAAGTTTGGGATTGGGTCATATCAGTATAATTATAAACCTACAATACATTTCTTGTACGGACGTGCATGGATAGTTCCAAAATAGAGAAAAATCGCACTTGACGAACAAGTTGCGAGTGAAATGTAAGAAATGCCTGAAGAATGGCACTTTCCTCTATCACTTTCTTCCAAAATCGTACTAAATCCTTTTAATTAAAACGAAAACTTCCAGCTGTCAAGGAAGTATGCAAACATAATTCAAACCCCTAGACCTCCGGTCCATCTTCTCCATAGATAGATGCATCTGTATTCCCAAATTTCATACCGCGACTCATCATGGCTGCTTCAATTTCTGTTTCGGAGCTATGAGTGATCATTTCCAGCCCTCGCGTGCGTGTCAATTTTGCTTTGTAAGCATCTTTCATTCCTTCCGCCAGTTTTTCCCAATTGAAAGCAGGACCGATGTCCCATTTCCCCCTATCTCTGAAATTCACATGAGAACAAATGCCTGTGTAATTTCGAGCGTCTTCCTTCGAACTAAATGGGAGGTCTCTTTGGCTTGCAGGGAGAAAGCTACGAGGGATTTTATATACAGCGGTGAGATAACGAAGGAGTACAATCAGACTTTCATATTGCTGATCTGTATGACTAGCAAAATAGGAGGCATCTCTATAGGGAGCATCTATCTTTTGGTAGGCGGCAGTTTGAGATACTTTGGAAAATTTCACATCTCCCCAGGTCGTCATGATTTCTCCAGATTTACGCAGTGGCCCCCAATTGGAAAGTTCGATTCCAATAGAGCGTGAACTTTGGTGGGTATTTCCTCCGACTGCACCTCTTCCCAAATGGTAGGACCAATGACCAGAAGAAGCAAATAACTTATAGATCGCACCATCTCTCCCAATCAGAAAGGCAGTTGAGATGTGCCGATCTTTGGTGGTGAGAGATCGCATATCTCCAGGCAATTTCCCTGCTGTGAAATGGAGTACGATTTTATCCTTTTTGATTTTTTCCGGATAATAAAAGCTGGCATCTCCATCCTTTTTGCTCACCTGATAATGGTCCAGGGTATAGTCCTCACCCGGGATAGGGGTATGGAATTTTTCGAAAGAATGATTTGTCAGGCTTTTTTTGATAGCCTCAAAGGTATCCCGGGCCCTTGGATTGGGGAAGAGAAGGTCATATTCCATGGTATTCTGTATTTGTGTGTGAAAGTTTAGCTGCGATTTGTCTTAATCATCTGCAAATTGACGGAGGAGTTTTATGCGGTGAAATTCCTCCATACAATAAACGAGATCAGCCTCTGTTAAATTACGGTTTTTGGGTAAATCATCCAGAATGTCTCCCAATTGCATATTTCGTTTGGTACCATCTTCCGTAACCAGGGTAAAAAGAATTTCCAGGGGTAAACCTTCAGTATTTTCTATTCCCCTTTGCTTTAATCCTCCCTCTACTTCCTTCATCTGCTCATCCAGAAAATCAGAGAGCACATTTTCTACTTTTCCTACCCTTTTTACCAAAGGAAGATCAAAGGTCAATTCTTCAGATTCTCCTTGTTCTTTAATAGCCGTTCGCCATAAGCGATCGAGATAAACTTGCAAATGCGTAAGGTCAATGCCCTCTCTTTTGGAACGGAGATTGTCGAGGATTTTCATCACCGTTTTGCGAGGCTCATCTATATGAATATTTCCGAATTTACAGGTTCCTATGACTACCCGAATGAGGTTACGGTCCTTCATTTTTTCTATGCGAAGGCGATTGTCGAATAAAGAAGGAACGATCTTTTCAAATTCGGAAAGGTAGGCGATGTATTCTTCCCGTATGCTGAGGATGATTTTGCATTTCAGACCGGATTGGAGAAGTTCGGAAATGCTTTTGTGGAAAGTATCCTGTTCGGACAGGCTTCCCATGATATAGAGTTCTTCAAACTGGTCGAAAATCAGGTAAACCGGTCGATAGTATTCGTGATAGAGGTCGCTTATTTTGAAACGAAGGGCATGATCCTGTCCTTGCTGACTGGGCAGTAGTTTATCCAGTTCTTTTTGGAGGGAAACATTGAGGTCATTGCCCCGGCGAATAAAAATGGGAAGCCAGTCAGACTTTTGAAATTGATTTCCCAGGCCGCAATTGATTAGGGAAGTTTTTCCTGTACCCGATGCTCCATAGAGCAAAACCAGGTTGGAGGCATGAACTGCATTGAGTAGCTGTTTGGTTTCCTGTTCCCGTCCAAAGAAGCTACTCTTATCTTCCTTTTGATAGGAGTCCAGAAATTTAAAGGGGCTTTTCATATCAGACTGGTATCCAGTTTAAAGGTTTCAAATTCTTCTTTTAGGGAATCAAAAACTTTGGGGCTATTGTCCTCGCTTTCTGTTTCGGCAAAAGGATCATCTCCAAAGGCTCCAAAAGCATCTTCATGTACATGGTTTTCATCTTTACCTTCCTGATAGGCAGAGGCACGGATATCGGTATGTATGAGATCCTCCTGATGCTCATCTCTCATACTTTGGTAGAGTTGATGATCAACTGTCAGATAATAGAGTTTTTCTTCATCTTCCCAGCCCATGAGGTAGATTCTAGCCTCATTATTACCGAGCTGTTTGGTCTTATTAACTGCCTGAGCGAAGGTAAATTTATCTATAATAAAAGGCGATAAATTGAGGGAATCGTCCAGGCGATCTTCATTGACGGTCAGGATCACAGAATGCGAATGGGAAACAGCCAGTTTTTTACGGTTAGCTTCATCCATATACATACCCAGGCCATGATCTTCCAGAGCATTCAGTGCGCCCATGTCCAACTCATACGTCAGTTCTCTAAGGCGGGTCTTTTCCATATTGATATTGCGTACAGTAAGCATGCGGTAACGCGCGAGAAAGGCTGCCTTTTTCAAAAGAAGGGCCAATGCCCTTTCAGCTCCTGTACAAGTGGCGATGAGGTCGGCTGGAAGCTTTCCCTCTTGAAGCTCTTTTCGAAGCTTTTCCAAATGGGCTTGCGCCTGATTGTCCTCTTCTTTCCATTCCCGGATCATTTGTTCGTACTCTTCTACAAAAGGAGTTACTTCCTGTATACTGAAAAGCTGATAGATTTTTTTCACGCCTGTCCAGAAATCGAATTGCTGGTAGGCCTCCTTTTGCATGGGGAATCCACTCTTAAAACCCTCGGGCAAGCTTATTTTTGATTTGCGAACCTGCTTCCAAAGATCTGATAGGAGGATAAAGAAGAGGGTTTTTCCCGTCATCAGATAGGTACTAATCAGGGTCTCCAGTCTTTCCCGATTTGCTTCGTCTGCTACACGTAGCAAGCGGATTTGTGAACCTATGGGCCAGGGGAAATTTCGGATAATGATCTCCGGATAGTATTTGGAATCTTTCTTGACCTTCTCCCCTCCCCTTTCTTCAAACATCTGGGCATAGATGTCTGGATTGTATCTGCAAAGCTCTTCAAGGACAAGCATGATGTAGCGATTGGCTGTAAAACTCTTGCCAATGTACTGGATCATGTCTTTGGAGAAGGAAATTTTCTGGTAATGGGGAAGCTTCCAGTTTTTGATTTCTTCTTCGTATTCTTTTTGAATATAAAGGCCCCAGGGAAGTTCTTCTTTTATAGGCTCCCCCCTTTTAAAAATCATAGCACGGTATTGAATTTCGGGCCCTTCGTCATAGCGAGATTTCATAAAGGCTGCTGCCAGTTTGAAGGCATGGCCGATATTTCTTCGATAGGCAAGTGCTTCGTAAAATTGCTCGGCAAACTCTACTGCCTTGCGGTCTTGAATAGGAACTGAAGTTGCAATGACAGCTTTCACCCCTTGGGCAAATAGTTCGTCGATTTGCCCTTTGGAAGAGCAGCCATTGAGAAAGACGAGTTTGAGGTTTTTTTGCTCTCCCAATAGAGCCCCCAGGCCCTGGGCATTTCCTCCTCCGCCTTCTAAATGGAGGCGGCTACCATCTGCATGCCCTCCATAGTGGAAGATTTCTACCTTATCTTTGTTTCGGGTAAAGAAGTCAAAGATTTCTTCCAGTTCGGCGCTTTCCTCTCGCTGAAGCTCGATGTATCCTTTCCTCTTAGGTGCGTCGAGGGCATTAAATAAACGCTTACTCTCCTCCTTGAGGAGTTCCAGATGGGCATCCGGATCATTGGCGAATGTGAGGTATATGAGGGGCTTGCTCATAGAGTTTATTTTATTCCGAATTCCTTTTTTTGCTCTGCATTCAATTCAGGGAATGTCGCTTCTTCCTGCAAGTATTTGAAAATACTAGTAGGAAGGGGCCATTGACTAATGTTTGCATTTTTGAGGGTGAAAACACTTTCTCCATCCGAGCTGTATGCAATAAAATAATCATCTGAATCGGTTTCCAGATTAGCAATGATATTGCCTGAACGATCGAATATTCTGTGGGAATGAAAATCCCTTTGCTTCTCGAAATTGTAATTGTAGGCCATACAATAGGTAGTGCCTTTGGGTGAAAAACTCTCAAAGGTTTCTCCGTAGTTTTTTCTTGTCAACAACTCGCCATAAATCGTATATACGGCTCCTGTATCTTCGCCGATCAAGGCATAGAACATGCTTTCATCTGGAGAAAATACGGGGAGCTCCCTGCTAAAATGGTCAAAACTCGATATAAGCCGTCCCTCTTTATCCCAGACCTTGGCTCCCTGATCTGAAGTTATCCAAATGTAGCTCCCCTTTGGTGTAAAAGTGGCGCTATAAATAGAAAGGCCTTTTTGGCTAAAGGATTTAAGGTTTTGAAAACTCAAATTCCAGGATTCCATTTTGCCATCATACGTAATGAGGAATGACTTTCCATCCGGATGAAAACATAAAGAGCTGATGTGTCCTTTTAGTGGGGGTGTTTTTTTCAATAAACGACCCTGAATATCCCATCTTCTGAGGACGTGATCAGAAGCATTTATTAAAATAGATTTACCATCGGGTGAAAAAAGAGCATCGCTTATTCTTGAAGCCTGGGTATCCTTTTCAAAGATAAGCTTTCCCTCCTTAGCCCAGAGTTTGACTACGCCTCCCGATCGCGCATAAGTCAGCAAATATTTCCCGTCGCTTGAAACTTCTACCTTATCTATATATTCATCATGACTGAGTTGCATAAGTTTGTTCGTCTTAACATCCCAGAGAGACAGGTTTTTTTGGAAATTGGAACTCTCAAGCAGGACGGTAGAATTTGGGAGAAGGTGATAGTTTATTTTGGACGAATTATGTTCCTTTCTCCCCAATAGTTTGCCAGTTAAATCCCAAACGCAGAGAGATTTATTTCCTTTTTGGCGAGAAGGATCTGGCAAAACTTGTATCCCCAGGATGTAGCTATCATCTGCAGTGAAGCTGATTTCATTTATATACTGAGATTTTTCTAAAAAGCTATGGCTCCCTGTGGCTAAATTATGGAGCTTAATTAGTTTTTCAGAATTTGGAGCTCCACTCCCAAATCTATCTGTTTCCGTAAACAGGATGTATTTTTGATTATGGGAAAGTACTGCTGAAGAATATGCCGCATCTTCGTATTCTTTTAGCAATGCTCCCTGAAAATCAACTTTCCTCAAGTGATTTCCCTGGGAGATGTAAATTTGATTGGGGTTTGTTGAATATTTTGAATTCGGGGACTCAAAAGAATAGTTGATTACTTTCTGAGTATAAAGTAGCTCATTGGCTCGGTTTACAAATATGATTGCATCGATGCTATAGTTCAGATTGAGTGCGAATTGGAAGACCGTGGCATCCTGGTTTGATGAAATGAATTGCAGGAGAGGTATTCTGCTATTTGAATCCCTGGGAGAATCATACACAATGGAAGAAGTGCTAAGTATTTTGTTTTCATCCAGTTTTAGATGGATGTAGGTATTTCTGCTACTTCTGACGAGCAGTGATCGGTGGTCATTTAGTAGATGCACTTCCTCCTTTGAGGAAAGAGGTGTTTCTATGAGCTCGGAATGAATAGGATTCCCTTTAAGGTCGAGCTGCTTGAACTCAATTCCTTTTGGGTGAAGGTTGGCCTGGTAAAGTTCTGTAGCTGCAGGATCAAAGAAGGTATAAGTTCCTTCCAGCTCTTTTAGAAATTCTCCTTCTTTGTCAAATAAGAGAGAAAGTTTCAGACCATTGCTTTTCAGCAAAAAAGAGCCATTGAGTGTATGGCTTTCAAGTTTCCAAGCTTCTTCTCCTTCCCTATATCCTTCTGTTTCAAGAAAATCTTTGGTACCTAAAATTTTGGACGAAAACAGCTGCCCTTTTTTCGTCCCAAGAACAACTTCTCCATCTTTTAAGATGCTGAGGTACTGATTGCCATTGGGAAAAATATAAAAATCAGAGATACCGGCACCAGGAATATTCAGTTCTTTGATAAGTTTCCCCTGATAATCCCAGAGGTATAAGTTTTTCAAATCTTTGCTCAGGATAAAATCTTTATGAAGTTTATAGGTTTCTCCTGTCAAATCCCTCAACTTTTGTCCCCTTAAATTCCAGAGCTTCAGGCTATCCCCGACCTGGGTAATTATTTTTTCTCCATCGGGGGAAAAACGGGCCCCATGTATCCGACTTCTCAAACCTTCATAGTCATTTACCATGCGCATATCTGCCAGTATTTTTCCTTTATGGTTCCATAGTTTGGCAGATTCATCAAAGGAATTGCTTAGGATAAGTTTTCCATCGGGAGAAAAGCTAGCATCGACAATGTTTTCCGTATGCTCATCAAATTGATGGAGTAGATTTCCCTTTCTGTCCCACAACTTTATTCGGCTACCTTTAGAATAGCTAAGCAGAAATTCCTCATCAGAGGATATCGAAAAGCCTTTGATTATGCCTTTATTCTCTTCCGTGTAGTCTTCTTCAGGCCTGAGATCTCCCGCTGCGACATAGGTATGAGAAAAATACACAGGAAGGGGAAGTGCTGCATGATTGTCATTTGCTTTTTGGGCGTAGAATTTATTTGCCAGTGCTTCTTGAATCAAAGGAGGTGGGGGCTTGGGATACGTCTTTAGGTATGCTTCCTGAAGTAACCTAAGGCTCACCTCCATTTTTTCAAGGTTCTGACTCTTGCTAATGGTACTGTAGGATAAAGCTTCTGCTTCTTTTGCATTTTGCAACGCTTCAAGTTGGCGCTTAAGCGCAATTTTTGCCTGCACATCTGCCCGCAACTTTTCCTGCTCCGCCTTTATTCGGGCAACTTCTGCGGTATCCTTGGCTGCCTGGGCTTCTTCCAGTGCAATTCCCAATTCAATGGCTTTTATGCTATCCGCTCTCTGAGCTTTAAGAGCCTTTAGGGTTTGCTCATCAGCATACTCTTTTTGGGTATTAGCAAATTCCTTTTGTTCTATGGCATCTTTCCATTGTACAAGCGAAAAAGCAGTACTGCCTAAGAGAAAGATGATCACTCCCGCTACGATAACACGGATACGAGTCCTGGCATCAGCTAAAGATTTGCGATTCTTTTCCAGGAAAGCCGATTCTTCCTCACTGATATTGACTTGAGTCAGATAAGGCTGAATATAGTCGAGATCATCTTGCGTAAGTTTTGCTCCTCTGAGTTGATGAGCTTCGAAACGTTCACGAATAAATTTCTCCACCTTCCTTCGGGTACGCGCTTCTATTGAGGCTTTCTCAAAAACCTGTTTCGCGATCGTGTCGTGGATGATTTCGAATTTCATGTAAGGGCTATGTTTCTCAGGCTTATATAAGGTACACAATCCCGTTTAAAAACTCATCTTTTAGTCACCTTCTCTTTTCAGGCTCACCTCTATCGTGATACTTGCCCAATCGTCCTTGACGCCCATAGGACCTCTTTTAAATACCATGGCTTTGTCTCCTTCAAGCCTACTTTGCAAAAGTTGATAGTAATCAATGGACTCTGTAGAAACGATCAATTTGAAATAGGAATGCGTTTCCTGTTCGCCAGCTGATAGGCCCCAGCCTTTACTTTGCTTCCACATGGGAAAGCGAATTTCTGTCTTTCCGGGATGCTCTTTTGGGCGGTAAACAATTTCTCCTTCATAAGATTCAATCGCATAGTTGCTTCTCATATGAAAGAGATAAGCGAAGATATCCTGATCGCAATTGCGGATGATCAACTCTGGAACAAAGCCTGCGAATAGATTGCCGTCTTTACTGAAGAAATTTTGATCATCCGCGAGGATAAGATGCTGACTTTGATTAAGGGAGGGTAATTTGTTTCCATTTGGCCCTAGTACCTGAATTTCAAAGTCTACCCATCTCTTTGCAAGGATTTTAGATTTTTCATGATTGAGATTTATGACCCGGTACCAGTTGACTATTTTTCCCAGGGCATCAATGATGATTCTGGCTTCTGCCTCTCCCTGAAGGGGCCATTGGAAAACGCTTGCCTTTCTTTTTCTGTCTTTAAGATGAAAAATGCCCTTTTCTACTTCAACTTCCAGGCTGGCTTCCATAGTGGGAGGAAGTTCCTCTATGAAGCTGATATTTCGACTTTGATCCCAATTGCGTTTCAGTGCCTCTACTCCTTCTTGTTCCCCATGAATCCAAACCAGTTCTTCGGGTAGTGGGAGGAAATTGGCCCTTGCTTTATAAATTTTTGAAGGATCAAGCTTCAGGTCTTCTGGGATCAGAACCGGGCTTTTTAGGGCTCCAATAGTCTGTAGTTTCAGACTTACTCCTTTTTTTTCATCCTCCAAGAGCTCAAAGGTTGAATTTCCTTTTTCTTTTAGCGGAATACCGTGAATAGCTCCACAGTTGATATACCAGCTCGTCTGTTCGTAACTAATGTTGTATAGTTGAGGACCTTCTGAGCGGTAACTAATTAATCGAGAACCAATGGAAGCTTCTTCATGAGAGTGATCGGATTCCAGGAACCTCCGATTGGGATTGAAATTCCCCATGGTTTCAAAAGTAGGATTCTGATTTTTGGGCCTGATCTTTTGTACAGAAGCGCGGGTCCGTTGATAGAGGTCGGGATAATTGATCGTGTGATTGGCAGATCGAAGGGCTTTTAACAAGCCTTGGGTAAACACCCCTCCTTGTGGAGTGTCGCCTGCTAATTGTACACTTTCGCATGCAGAGAAAAGGATATGGGGAACCAAGGGGACTTCCAAAAGAGAATTCTGATCCAATTGTCTTCTATAAAATCCACCTGAATAGCTTTCGAGAGAACGGAAAGGGTGTCGATTTTTTGACGCTTCTGCTCGACTTAGGTAAGGAAGTACATCTGCATGTCGGGTCTTTATGTCGAAATCCGAAAAGCGGGTACCTGAACCCGAATGACAGCAATCCAGAGAAACCAAAATATGGGGGGTATTCCCATTCTCATCAGCCAATTTGCTGAGAAGAACAGCCGTTTCTTTATCTGCCAAATGGGTTTGGCTGGAAGAAGGGTCTTCATTATAAGTTACCAGGGTTTGGTCTTTTCCATTGGGCTCTAATGTCAGAAACTCTTCGGCTGTATATTCTTCTGATCCGTGGCCACTAAAATGAAACCAAACGACATCTTCTACTTCTCTGCCCTGCTCATTCTTTCTGCTTTTTGCCTGAGATAGAAATTTTGAAAAGGCTTTATGAATGTTGTCATAGGTCGCATCTGCATTTGCCAGCTTAAGGATATTCACAGGACCTATATGCCGTATAGGAATACTTTCTTGAAAGGGACTTTGACTTTCCTCAGTAGAAAACCCTTGCTCCTTGATCCAATCCTCCAAATAAGCTTCCAACTGATCGATATCCTGAATACAGCCACCGAGAGGAGTATAGGGATTGGGATAGTCATCTATACCGACGAGGAGGATGAAGTATCTTTTTTCAGCTTGGGACATATTATTTATCGTTTGGCTTCGAGTTCTTTATATTGATAAATCTTGCCATCCAACCAATCCCGGGCATAAATAGGCGTCTTTTGTAAGCGGCCTGGACCTGTATAACTAAGTTTCCATCTACCCATGGGATCCAGGGCCGAATGAGATGGTTTTGTTCTTTTTTGGTGATAATTTGAATGAAAGCTTTCTATTTTTAAACCCGAATTAATATGATAGACTCCATTGCTGGTGAGCAAATATTGATTCCCTTTCAACAGCATCATTTCCGTTTCTGCTCCGATAATTGATATAGGAGACATTCCCGCAAGATTTTCAACTTTCTGGATTGTCATGTCCTTGCTGTTAATAATATGAACCATTCGATTGCTCAATTTGGCCAGAATGAATTTTTCATCTCTTGAGAATGAGATTTGTTCGTAATCGGCTTCCAATTCAATAAATCTTCCATTTTCATGATTCCAAAGGACTGATTTTTTTGTATTCTCGCCACCGATCAGTACCATATATTTCCCACCGGGGCTGATGTACATCCGCGCGAAATTTTTTCCTGCATCAAACAACAATTTTCCCTTTGCCCCGCCATTGATTTCCCTTTCATAAGCTTTGCCATCTGCCTCGAGTTCAATCAACTTTTTGCTATCTGCTGAGAAAACCAGGGAATGGAGCCCATTGATTTCGTAGAGCTTCCTGCCACTGGATACTTCATGTACCGTTTGTATAGTTTTTTCAGAATCTCGGCCCTTAAATGCAATCAGGTATTTTTCATTATTTGAGAAAGTGAAATTGAAGAATTCCCCATACTTTCTTTTTGTAGTGAGCATTCTGGGTGCTGAGGGAGAATAGAGAGTTTTGACCCAGGAAGTATCAGCAACACAATATGCCAGGTAATTTGACTTGGGACTTAATTTTACCCAATTGATGGGTACAGTCTTTTTCAGATCGAGGGCAATACTAAATTGAAGGGCAATATCAATGTTCCAAAGCTTGCCCAATCTTCTGCTTCTATCATTAGCGTTAGAAGCACCAATCAACTGCCTACCGTTGGGATGCATGACATCTGCATAGTAGGTGTTGACCGAGTCCACAATTTCACTGGAACTTAATCGGTACCCATAAAGGCCGCCGCTATTGTTCATGGCAGTTAGAAAATCCATTTCGGGGATTTCTGATATGAATTCTATGCTCAGATCATGGGGACCGAATCTTTGTGTTTTGGCTGGATCCTGGATATTTACTTTGTGGAAATAATTTCCTTTTCCGGATTCGGTGAAATAGATTTCTTCTCCTTTTTCTGAGAAAAAAGCTTTCTCTGCCTCAAAGTCCAGCTCGATAAGTTTTTCTACCCATTCGGCCTCTGTATCGATAAGATTTTTTATGTCTCCCTGCTGATTTGCATCTGCTGCTCTTAGACGGTTCCAGGATACCAGCACAAATTTATTTGCGCTGTAATTTGCAGGATAGATGAGCCAATAGTCATCCCCATTTCGATGAACGTCAGAGGAGGAGAATAGGCCAGCAAGTGCGAATGGTGAGAATGAAGTCTTTACTTCCTTGCCAGAGGTCAATTCCCAGGCTTGCTTCTTTTTATTTTTGAGGTCTACGAAGAGGAATGCATCCTCCTGGGGAGAAAAGCCATAGTTCGTTTGCGAGGATCCAGAGCTTTTTGCCTGAGCCTTAAAGAGAAATTTCAAAGGTTTCCATTGCCAAATATCCACTGACTCAGTCCGATCCAGGCTAAAGTATTTTCCGCTTGGCGAGAACTTGAGGTCATCCTCGTACCAGTTTTGATCCAGTTTCAAATCAATTATGTCGGATTCCACTAAATCTCTGTGAGACATTGCACTGACATACCTCATGGCTTCGCCTACACGTTCATTTTTTTGACTTTCAAAGGCCTTCCAAGCAAAAGAATAGGCTACATCCAGGTTTTCCGCATCTATGGCTTCTTCGGCTCTGAGTGCATTTAACCAGGATACATTTCGGGTATTTTCGAAGTCTCCTCTTTCTTTTTCTGAGAGAACTCTTGCCAGCCGGGCGTCGGCAGAATCGGCATGCATTTGAGCTTCTTCTGTCTTTGCTTCTGCAATTGTCCTTTGTTCTTGCGCGGCTAGGGTACTATCATTGGCAATTTGCTCCTGTCTTACCGCTTCTTTGCGTTGTTCATTTGCGACTAAACCCAGGGTAGAAACCAAAGCAATGACTCCTACGAGGCTCCAGATCAATATATTTCTACGGGATTTTTTACGATCAGCACTTTTGAGGATAAAAGTCTTTTCTTCTTTGTTATAGGTATGACTTCCCAGTTTGATTTCATCTACGAGGATATCGAGCCTGGGATTGTTGTTCCAAAGGTATTGCTTCTCTTTTCCAGAATCATTTCGTAGTTGCTCCTGGTAATCCTCGACGGCCTGGCTGAGTTTGTTTTGCCAAATTAATTTTTCCTCCCCTATGGCTTTGATCCACTCCCAAAGTCGGGCCCAGGCCCTGACCAAAGCATCATGCGCGGGTTCGAGGTAGGTCTTGCCTTGTGTATCACTCCCTTTGACCAATAAGCGAGCGTTTATCATTTGTTGGGAAATCGATTCGATTCGATGGTTCTCTACATCTTCCTCAAAAAAGAGCTCAGTGGAATAAACCCTTTTTCTTGCCAGTTCCCCCCCTTCGAGTGATACCATACGGAGCATAAGCTTCCGCATCGTGTCCTGGTGTTCGGTATCCAGATTCAGGTAAACTTCATCTGCCTTGGTTCTCAAGGCTCCTATTAAGCCTCCCATTTCTTCGTAATCTTCTATGCTCAAACTTCTATCCTGCCTTCCGCTACTCAGGTAAGCATAGTAAAGTTCGCTTAGGGTAAATGAAAGGAGAGGCAATGCGCCCGGGGCCTGGCTGATATCTTCTTCCAGTCGATCAACCAATTCCAGGGGTTCGTAGAAAAGGATGGCCTGAAGGGCTGGTTTGGTAATGATTTCCCGGATTTCATCCAGGCTAAAAGAAGGAACAACGTAACGACCCGCCTGCCACCATTTGCCCAGATTTTCGCTTTCGAACTGCGGCTCAAAATCGGATCGGACACTGAGGATTACATGGAGATTGGGGTGTTTTTCTATCCACTTTGCGATCTGCTCTTCGAAATCGTTCCTTTCGCCCGGATCCAGGCATTGCGTAATGAGTTCTTCGTATTGATCGACGATGAGGAGGCTTTGCTCCTCAGAATTTATTTCTTTTTCAAGATCCCCTATTTCCTTTTTGAGCTCCTGCATAGGTTCTTTGCCCGGGCGGATGACCTTATGCAGGCGCCAGCCCTCTTTCCGAAGTTCGGGCAAAAGACCGGCTTTGATTACGGAAGATTTACCCGTTCCGGATGCACCGCTTACTACCGTAAGAGGATTTGTTTTCACCTTTTCGATCAGGGCTTCTATAACCCGATCCCGCCCGAAAAAGAAATTGCTATCCGCTTCATCATAAGAAGCGAGGCCCATGAAGGGATTTCGATCGGGAGTAGGTGGAAGATTGAATCTATGTCGGGGATTGAGGAAAATAAATTCCCCTTTGTCATGCCTCCCAAGATTAAACATAGAAGGGCTTTGACGGATGGCCTGTTCATTGGTTTTGCTTTCTACTGCATCCCTCAAATAAGCATAAAGCTCCGAAGCCGTAATTACTCCATCTCCCTGATCGGCCGGAATTACATCTCCGGCTCCATCAATGGCTTCGAAAAGGGCTTTGGCGAAAGGAGAATGTATGCCCTCCCCTTCCTCGCGCATACCGATGCTCTGATTGGAAATGACGTCAACGGCTTTTTGGTCATAAGCAGATGAGGTTATTACCTGCCATGCCGGGTCTTTAACATAGCGCCAGAATCTTTCTTCGTAGATGATTTTGGGCAAATCAAACATTACGTCTCTGAAACCGGTAGACCATTTAAAAGCACCTGAAAAGCAGCAATCCAGAATGAGCATGCCGTGCTGGCAGGGCAGGGCATTGATGCTGTCATGGAGGAGGTTCATGGGAAGTAAGGAATCCCGATCTCCCTGTTTGGCATCTTTGGGAACGATATAGCCATTGGGCCCTTCTTCGCCATCCAAAGCGATTCCATGACCCGCAAAGTAAAAAAGGACGCGATCTTCTTTTTTTACCAGGGCAGGCATGGTCTCACGAAAGAGTTTTTCCAACTCCTCCCTGGTCGCATCGAGATACGGACCGTGAATGATGTATTCGTGCTGCGCTTCTAATCGTTCTGCCAGACCTTTTGCATCATTTACTGCTGTTTTCAGGGGTGTGAGATGCTGATAATCATTGATACCTATAATGAAGGCATGACTTAGATTAAAGGGCAATTTTACATGACCATTGGAACTCATGGCAAGGCTTTTCTTAGGTTAAATTTTGAAGGGACGAAGGAAGAAGTAAATTATATATCCACCTCAGGTCCATCAGGTCCATAAATGCTGTTATCCTGATTTCCGAAATCCATTCCTCGCGTATTTTCCAGCAATTGCTCTTCCGTACGTAGCGGAGGATTGGAAAGCATGCCTCTGGTCCGTGTGATGAAGGAGGGCTTGAATTCATCAGCTGTAACTCCCTCAATTACTTTTTCCCAATCGAAAGCAGGACCGATGTCCCATTTTCCCCCTTCGCGATAATTTACATGAGAGCAAATCCCTTTGAAATTATCGGCTTCCGTCTGATTTTTGAATACAGCATATCGAGGAATCTTTCTCCAGGCTCCCTGTGTTTCCAAAGCAGAATCTGTAGGAAGGAAGCTTCGTTTGATATTAAATTTTTTGGTGAGATAGCGGAGGAGAATAATCAGGCCTTCGTATTGTTGATCGGTATAAGAGGCATAATATTCATGCCCGATAAAGGGCTTATCTAATTTTATATACGCCTTTTCATCATCCACTGTACAGAACTTCGAATTGTCTCCAAAGGTAAGGTCTCCGGAAGGCTTCAAACTGAGCGGACCATAATTAGAAATCTCTATGCCAATAGAGCGGGAGCTATGTCTTCCATTTCCTCCTACGACTCCCCGACCCAAATGATAGGACCATTGCTCCGGAGAAAAAAGGCGATAAATGGTGCCATCTCGTCCCAGAATATAAGCTGTAGAGATGTGATAATCCTCCCGGGTCAGGGTTTTGATATCTCCCAGGGTTTGACCAGCCGTAAAGTGAATGACGATTCTGTCTTTGGGGTTGTTTTTGGGATGCTCTTTGGGATAGCAAAAACTCATGATACGACTTCCTGTAGCCCCCAACTTTTTCACATCCTGAACTTCCATTTTCAGGCGTTCTCCCGGAATCTCCTGTTCGATTTTTTCGAACTCATATTTATATTTTCTGAAAATCTTCTTTTTGGTGATTTCATCCTTTTTGTAAAACTCTTTCTCTGTCTTATTCCTTCTTTTTTCTATGTTTTTAAAGTTTCGTTTTCCTTTGGGATGCAGGAGAAAAAACTGGCCTTTGCCTTTTCTTCTTTGATGTCTCTGCTGAGCTTTGGCTTCGGCCCATCCTTCTCCCAAAAATGGAATAAACTTTTCAAGGATTTTTGCTGCCAGAATTTCGTCAACCTCCTCTCCATTACTTTGGATGCCTTCTGTTGAGGCAAAAGCTTTGACAGCATTGGCTGTACTTCCTCCGAAATCTCCATCTGCTCCAAATCGCTCCCAGTTCAATTCCGGACCAAAACCCATAAAGAAAAGGAGTTTCTGAAGGGAAGCGACCAATTCCTTTTCATTGGATTTCTTTTTTAGCTTGTTGATCGCATTGGCATCCAGGGCAGACTTTAGCAGGCGTAGTGCAGAAACGCTATTGTATTGTTTAATGAGTTTTTCAGCAAGTTCTTTGTTGACACTTTCACCATTGGTGCGAATACCATTTTTCTGACCAAAGGCTTTAACAGCCGCTGTGGTACTTCCCCCAAAATCTCCATCTGCTCCAAAGCGTTCCCAATTCAATTCCTTTCCAAATCCCAGTTCATAGAGGGTAATCTGGAGGACTTTTATGGGCTCTTTATGCGTGGATCTTCTTTTTAAAATTTGCTCAACGCTTCCTTGCTTTACGAGTGTTTCTATTTGCTCGATCATGGGGATAATTTTTTAGGACGTAATGGCTGTTGTTTTATTAGATAGAATTGCCAAGAGGTAATATATCCAAATTATTTGAATAATTGATCAATTCGGCAATGGGAAGTAGTGTATTACTTCTTAGTCTATATTACGAAGATTGGGAGCAGAATTTACTAGGGGAAATGGGGAGAAGAACCTACGGAAAACCCCTAGATCAGAAATGCAAAAAGCGATCAAATCTTGATCGCTTTTGTACCCAGGACTGGACTCGAACCAGCACGCCTGCAATAGGCACCAGCCCCTCAAGCTGGCGTGTCTACCAATTTCACCACCTGGGCAATTGAATAGTCTTTGGTAGGGACAGGAAAATCAGACTTTTGAGTCTGATTTCTTGTGTTTCCGTACCTCTTATTTCAAAGTTGCCCTGACCAAATGACCAGGGCTTTTTTGTGATTCGGCAGGGGTTCGAACCCTGGACCCTCTGCTTAAAAGGCAGATGCTCTACCAGCTGAGCTACCGAATCAAGCTTGCAAAGCTCAACGCGCTTTGCGTAATTGCGAGGCAAAGATAAGTGTCTCTTTGAGAATGTCCAATTATTTCACATTTATTTTTTCTCTTTTTCTGCTTTCTCTTCCTTTCACCGGAAAAACTGCAGAAATAAATGCTTTAGACAGCCTCTTGCTAGAAGCGGATACGTATTTTCAATACGATAGGTTTGAACCTGCTACAGAAATTTACGAAAATCTGTATCAACAAGGCTATTATCAGGAGGAAATGCTCTATCGACTTGCCTTTATGCAGGAACAAGCAGGTAATTTTTCTGCCAGTATTTATTACCTGAGGAAAGTGCAGTGGGAGATCGGGGGGGAGAATCTGGAAGAAAAGATTCAACAGCTGATGATCAATGCGAGCAAAGAGCGCCTTTCAGCTGGAGAAGGCTGGTCAAACTATCGATTATTTGTGCAGCATTACTATACTGAGATCAGTCTGGGACTCGGTATATGTCTAATACTGACTTTGCTATTTATATTCATTCCCCGAAACTGGACCCTTCGATTTGCGATCTTTTTTGCTTGCCTGGGCTTGGTATTTGGGGGCGTATTATTGGAGCAAAGATGGGCGCATGATCCCAAAGCCGTGGTTTCTTCCAGTAGCAGGTATTATGAATCTCCCTCTTTCGCTGCCAAGCATTATGCCTTGCCTATCGGCCCCGGAGCAACTGTGAGCATTTTGGAAGTGCAGGATGTTTGGGCGCATGTAAAGATGTCTCAGTTCGAAGCCTGGATCCCTCTTTTTGCCATTCGTCAGATTTAAGGGAAGACGGATAAATCCTTTTTCTTTCAGTACATTCCACTATTGCGACTATTCGTACAAAAGAATCTCTTTTTTTCTGAAAACTTGGGTATCTTTGTAGACTGGCATGTTCAAATACATGGCTTTAGATACTAAACTACATTTTCTCAAAGATTTCAATGAAAGCATCTACCAACAAAGTTGTTACGCTGGAGCAATTTGTCATCCAGAAAGAACAAAATTTCCCCTACGCTACCGGACAATTATCAAAAATCATCAGAGACATCGTCCTGGCTTCACGCATGATCAATCGTGAAGTAAACAAAGCCGGTCTGGTGGATATCCTGGGTTTGACCGGAGATACCAATATTCAGGGTGAGGAGGTCCAGAAACTGGATATCTTTTCCAATGAGCAAATGATTGATGCCTTATTTAAAGGAAGAATGGTTTGTGCAGTTGGATCAGAGGAAAATGATGATTTTATCATAAAGCCGGATAGCAATGGTAAATACATTGTTTTGATGGATCCTTTGGATGGGAGTTCCAATATTGATGTGAACGTTTCTATCGGGACCATTTTCTCCATTTACAGAAGAAAAAATCTGGAAGGCATTCCTACCCGGGAGGAATTATTGCAAAAAGGAAATGAGCAGATAGCTGCTGGCTATGTACTCTATGGTTCAAGTACCATGCTGGTTTACACTACTGGCAATGGAGTGAATGGCTTTACGCTTGATCCTTCTATCGGTGAATTCCTGCTTTCACATCCTGATATGAAATTTCCGGAGAAATGTGATACCTACTCAGTCAATGAGGGACACTATCGGAATTTCTTTGAAGGGACGAAGGCTTATTTGCGCCATATTAAAACAGATACTCCCGAACCTTATCGTTCACGATACATCGGTTCCTTTGTTGCAGACTTTCACCGCAACCTATTGAAAGGGGGAATATTTATGTATCCAGGTACCTATCAAAAGCCAAAAGGAAAGCTACGTCTGACCTTTGAAGCAAATCCTATGGCCTTCATCGCTGAGCAAGCCGGAGGATATGCCAGTCATGGAAGAGGGCGAATTTTGGATATGGATCCTCAGGAGCTACATGAACGTACCCCTTTATTTATAGGAAATAAGGAAGAAGTTGTTAAATTAGAAGGGTTCATAAGAAAATTCGGCAAATATGGAAAGGCGGTTCCAACCTTTTAACAATATTTGTGTTTTTTCGTAAAGCCATTACATAACCTTATTTTATTATAACCTCTCATTAACATGTGGAAACGATTCGTTCGTGCGATTAAATCTCTGTTCGGTGGACTAGTCAGTACTATCGAGGACCCTAAACTTATTCTTGAACAAAACATCCGGGAATTGAATGACCAAATTCCCAAAATGAACGAGAATATTGCTACTGTGAAAGCCAGTGTTACCTTGTTGGAAAAAGAGTTGGGAAAATACCGACGCGAATACAAGGATCTGGTTGCTAAAATGAAAGCTGCTATTTCGCAGGGAAGGGATGATATAGCACAAAACTTTGCCTTGCGTCTTGAGAATACCAAGTCACATATGATTCAAACCAAAGAGCAATTCGAAACAGCCAAAAAGGCTTATGAGAAGTCGCTTGAGGTGAAAAAGGTATTCATGAAGCAACGCGAAAATAAAATTGCGGAAGCTCGTGAAGCTTTACGTGCCCATGACCGTGCCAAGTGGCAAGCAAAAATTGCTGATACTATGGAGTCATTTGAAGTTGCTGGTATCGATGCGACTCATGATGAAATGATTACTCGTATCAATGAGCAAACTGCCAAAAATGAAGCACGCATGGAAATGGCGCTTGATACGGTAGATGTCGATTCTTTCAATATAGAAGAAGAAGCCGAAAACATCCGTGCTGCCGAATTGGTAAAACAATTCAAAGTCGAGATGGGAATGGATTCTGAAGATATTGGAGGAGATGATCTTGATCTGGATCGCCCGACAAAAGAGATCGAATAATCCTGAAAGGATTAGCTCTTCTCTGAAAATCTTAACACTCAAATTCAGCTATCATGACTGGAGAAGAAAAAAGAAGACTGCTCAAAGAGCAATACAAACGCGACCTGAAACAGCGTAAAGCTTTTCTGGAAGATGCCAAAAGACTCAGGCATAGTGCGCGTCTCAACAAAGCGGTAGGCGAACTCATGGATGGAGTCACCAAGGACGATTCTGATGACTGGATCCAGAAATTAAATGAGGAATCTGCCTTGAGTGAAGCCAAAATGGAGATGTTTATGGATGATCTTACCACAGAGGATAAGATCGACAAACTCGCCAAGGAGGCCGAAGCAGAAAAATTCTCTGCAGAGCAAATGGTTCTTCAAATGAAACGTGAGATGGGCCTGATTCCTAAAGAGGAGAAAAAACCTCTTGAGAAGAAGGAAGAAGCTCCAGTGGATGAGGAAAAAGCTGAGAAAAAAGAAAAAGATGATGATCTTCCCGCCGGAAGAAAACCTTTAGGAGATTTTTAATCGAACGACAATTTTGAAATAAAAGAGGTACTGCTTTGCAGTGCCTCTTTTTGTTTTGGGGGCTAAACGGAATAATATAAAAATCGTGTCATCTCGAGGATTGGATGCAGCAAGGCTTCTGCGCACCGAGAGGCCTAAATTAGATGCCGCCAATAATTCATGCTAAAAAGATTGAAAAAAGCCATTTGGGCAAGTATTTTAGGCCCTTCCACTTTGGTCAGGGTGACACTTCTGGTTTTTGGCGGCATAGCCAATAAAAAAAGCCCTCATCATCGACAAGGGCTTTTTTATCATATTTGAGAAAGATTATCCCAAAGCTGCCAGCATGGCTCGCTTGGCATAAACCTTTGCCAAATGCTTGCGATATTCTTCAGAAGCGAAATGATCACTAAGGATATCTACGCCTTCTGCAGCTGCCTGAGAAGCTGCATCTACATCCGAAACTGAGTTCAGGGCTGCTTCAGCAGCGGCATCTCTGAATGCCTTATCAGAAACCCCAGTAAATGCTACACTGGCTTTAGTGATGCTATCACCAGAACGAGTCAGCATAACTGCACATCCTACTATCGCAAAACGCGAAGCTGGCTGCATAAACTTTGTATAGGCAGAACTTGCACCTGCGACAACAGGAATTCTGATTTCCGTGATGATTTCTCCTTCTTCCAAAGCAGTCATATAGAGTCCCTGGAAAAAGTCTCCGGCACCTACACTACGGCTTCCGCTTGAGCTGCGTATTTCGATCACAGCATCCGCAGCCAATAGAGAGGCGGGCCAATCCGCTGCAGGGTCCGCATGTGCGATACTACCGCCTATGGTTCCCATGTTGCGAACTTGTACATCTCCAATCACAGCAGCTGTCTGCGACATCATAGCACATTTGCTTTGGATAGCAGATGAACTCATGATATCGTGATGAGTAGAGGCCGCTCCGATGGCGATGTGATCACCATTATCTTTGATGTAACGGAGTTCGGAGATTTTGCTGATGTCTACAACTGTGCCCGGTGCATCCAGTCGTAACTTCAAGGCTGGAATAAGGCTATGGCCCCCAGCCAGAATTTTCGCACCCGCATTGACCATAGACAAAGCCTCGTCTATGGAGCTGGCACGCTTATATTCTAAACTTGATGGTATCATTTTTTAAAAAGAGTGTTAAAGTTGATAAGTTTAAAGTGATGTTGTGTTATGGTGATGTAGTATGAAGAGTCGCACCTCAACACTAAAACACTGCAGCACTTCCTAGCTTCCATTTTGCATAGCGCGCCATACTCGTTCTGGAGTCATAGGCATACGAATGTCGCTGATGTTATAATCAGAGAGTGCATCCAATACTGCATTTACAACAGCCGGTGTAGAACCAATGGTTCCAGCCTCACCTGCTCCTTTCACCCCCAGTGGGTTATGAGGACAAGGAGTAACTGTTCTGTCAACTTCAAATGAAGGCAGATCATCGGCACGTGGCATGGTGTAGTCCATATAACTACCATTTAGCAACTGACCATCATCATCATAGATAGCACCTTCAAATAGGGCCTGCCCTACTCCTTGTGCAACACCACCATGAATCTGACCGTCAACGATCATAGGATTGATCACATTACCCACATCATCACAAGCTATAAAACGCTTGAGATCGACTTTACCTGTCTCCGGATCAACTTCAACGATCGCAATATGTGCACCGAAAGGATAGGTAAAGTTTGCCGGATCATAGAAGCTTGAAAAGTCCAGACCAGGCTCCAGATCAGCTGGATAATTGTGAGGCACATAAGCTGTCAAAGCTACGTCTCCAAAACCTACAGACTTATCTGTTCCTTTTACGGTCCAGGCACCTCCTGCATACTCAAGGTCATCTGGATTGGCTTCCAGTAAGTGAGCGGCAATTTTAGCACCTTTCTCCAATACTTTATCTATACTTTTTACAATGGCACTTCCTCCTACTGCCAGGCTTCGGCTACCATAGGTACCCATACCAAAGGCAACAGCTTCTGAATCACCATGTACGATTTCTACATTTTCTAAAGGAACTCCCAATCTGTCGGCAACTACTTGTGCAAAGGTCGTTTCATGCCCCTGACCATGTGAGTGAGAACCTGAATATACACTGACCATACCGGTAGGCTGGATACGTACCTGAGCAGACTCATACAGTCCGGCTCTTGCACCCAAAGCACCAACTACAGCTGATGGAGCAATACCACATGCTTCGATATAGGTAGAGAATCCAATTCCCAGCAGTTTGCCATTCTTTTTGGCTTCAGCCTGCTCTTTGCGGAAGTCTTCATAGCCAACCATTTCCATGGCTCTTCTCAAGACCGGCTCATAGTCTCCACTATCATATTGGAGGGCCACCTGGGTAACATATCCTTCTTCTTTTACTCCATCGAAAGGAGGAATGAAGTTTTGCATTCTCAATTCGGCCGGATCTCTTCCGGTTTCACGAGCCGCATTTTCAATGATTCTTTCCAGCAAATAGGTAGCTTCCGGTCTACCTGCTCCTCTATAGGCGTCAACCGCTGTAGTATTGGTAAATACCGCTTTGAGGTCGAGGTGAATATTGGGAGTAGTATAAAGGCCTTGTAAAAGGGTTCCGTGCAAATAGGTAGGAACTGCAGGAGCAAAAGTAGAAAGATAAGCGCCGAGATTCGCAACGGTGCTGATTCTGAGTCCTACGATATTTCCATCTGCATCCAATCCCAATTCTGCTTTTGTCTGATGATCACGACCATGAGCATCAGTCAGGAAACTCTCACTTCTTTCGGCGATCCATTTGATAGGACGTTCGATTTGACGAGAGGCCCATATCATCAGGGCTTCTTCTGTATAGTGAAAGATTTTACTTCCGAAACCTCCTCCTACGTCGGGAGCTACTACGCGTACTTTATGCTCGGGAATACCCAATACAAAAGCACAGAGAAGCAGACGAATCAAGTGAGGATTCTGAGAACTCGTATAGAGCGTATATTTATCGTTGGCTGTATCATAGGAGCCAATAACTGAACGAGGTTCAATGGCATTTGGGATTACCCGCTGATTGACAAAATCGAGGGTAGTGATATGTGCGGCAGAAGCCATCGCAGCATCTGTACCTGCCTTGTCTCCAATTTCCCAGTCAAAACAGAGGTTGTTGGGGACATCATCATGAACTTGAGGAGCACCTGATGCCAGTGCTTTGGTAGCATCTGTAACAGCATCCAGTTCTTCATAGTCTACCTCAATCAGTTCTGCCGCATCTTTCGCAGCTTCGCGGGTTTCGGCAATAACAACAGCCACTGCATCACCAGCATGACGAGCCTTATCCGCAACCAAAAGAGGGTGTGGCGGCTCTTTCATGGTATCTCCATTCTTGAAGTCAACCTGCCATCCGGTAGGTACACCTATAGGGGCGCCTTCTGGTGTCAGGAGATCTTTCCCGGTAAAAATCTTAACTACTCCGGGAGCCTTTTCAGCTTCAGAAGTATCTATACTATTTATTTTTGCATGGGCATAGGGACTACGCACGAGAAAGGCATAGGTCATGCCTGGGAGAACGATATCATCTGTATATCTTCCTTTTCCGGTGAGGAATCTTTTGTCCTCTACCCTTTTTACGGATTTTCCAATGAAACTAGACATTTGCACCCTCCTTTCTCATTTTATCAGCAGCATACTGAATCGATTTTACGATGTTGTGATATCCCGTACAGCGACAGAAATTTCCTTCCAGTGCATGGCGAATTTCTTTTTCGCTGGGATTGGGGTTGGATTGAAGCAGGTCAACAGCAGTCATGACCATGCCCGGTGTACAGAATCCACACTGGAGTCCATGCATTTCTTTAAAGCCTTCTTGTAAAGGGTGCATGTTCCCATTTTGAGCTAATCCTTCGATAGTTGTGATTTCGCTTCCGTCTGCCTGCGCGGCGAGTAGTGTACATGATTTTACAGCTTTTCCATCCATGATAACTGTACAGGATCCACAATTGCTGGTGTCGCAGCCAATGTGAGTACCTGTCAGGCGGAGGGCATCCCTGAGATAATGGGCGAGTAGGGTTCTACCGTCTACCTCACTGCTATGGGATGTACCATTTACTGTTACATTGATTTCTAGTCCCATGTCGAATTATTAATGTGTAATTTTCGGTTTATTGAGATTATGGTATGCACAAACCTCCATTCGATATCCGGAGATACCAATGAAAGTGCGGGCGTAAGAGAATTTCAATAATTAACCACCGCCAAGCTCGTCTTCAAGGTTTTTGAAGAATTGCTTGGTCAATGTATTTGCCACCCCACTGATGATCCGCTGGCCCGTACGAGCGAGTAGACCGGAAATCTTGGCATCACCCGAGAAGAAAACCTCGGTCTGACTTTCAGATTTCGCTTCCAATCGTATAGTTCCTGTCGCTTTTACATTGCCGATCTTACTGTTTTGCTTGATGATCAACATAAAGCTTTCAGGAGCGTTTTGCTCTGCTACTTCTAATACTCCCTTAAAGGAGCCATTCATAGGACCAATCTTGATTTCAGAAAGGGCTAGGTAGGTATTTTCTCCGGTAGCGTCCAGTTTCTTGATACCTGGAGTGACTTTCGCGAGTATTTCCGGATTTTGTAGTTTATCCCAGACTTCTTGTGCGGGAGCAGACAACAAATGAGACCCTTCTAGGTGCATATGTTATAGAATGTAGCAGTCTTAACCATTAAGTATTATACCTCATATTAAGGATTAATCCCGCATTTAGCAAGTCTAAAAAGAGTTTAGAATGAAGCTAAATAAAATGAGATTTACTGTCTCTCAAGCCCAATGGCTATAGACCAGATGATAAATAATTGAAATACCCAATTTAGCTTGGGATTAAGGCAGAATTTACCCTAAATCTTCTGAAAAGCTTGAGACAATCATCCAGTAAATTTGTAAAATCGTCTGAGTCTTTGGACAAATAATCTTTCTTAGTATTTCGGATGAAAGTATTCCTGCCTGCGACTTTCTTTATTTAGCTTGGATGTAGCCTCATTTGCCCGCAATTCTATCCGCCTGATTTTTCCGCTGATGGTTTTGGGTAAAGCCTCAGGAAATTCGATGATACGAGGGACTTTATATTTGGCTAATCTTTCCTCTGTAAACGTAAATATATCGCTGGCCAAAGCCTCATTCGCCTCCACTCCCTCTTTTAGCATAACAAAAGCCTTGACTGCATAGCCTCGCATGGGATGGGGACTTGCGACTACTGCAGCTTCTACAATGGAATCATGTTCGATAAGAATACTTTCTACTTCGAAAGGTCCGATTCGATAAGCAGATGCTTTGATTACATCATCATTTCGACCGATAAACCATATATATCCTTCCTCATCTTTATAGGCTTTATCTCCAGTATAGTAAAGATTGTGTTTAAAGGAATTGGAGGTTCTGTCCTGATCGTTTAGGTATTCGAGAAAAATGCCATTGTTTTTGCCTGTATCCATCTTTACACAAATCACTCCTTCTTCCAATGGAGGAACTTCCCTTCCTTCCTCATCAAATATCCCAATCTCATATAAAAAGGTGGACTTACCCATAGAACCCGGCTTTAATTCTCCTCCTAATAAATTGCCAACCAGGGCCGTTGTTTCCGTTTGCCCATAGCCATCTCTAATGGTAATCCCTGTTGCTTTTTCCCATTTGTCAATTACGTCTGGATTGAGAGGTTCGCCCGCAGCACAACAGGAACGTAACTTTAGGTCAAACTTGCTAAAGTCTTCCTGGATCAACATACGGATTACGGTAGGCGATCCACAAAAGGTCGTTACCTTATATTTCTCCATGGTTTCCAGTTGTTCGCTGGGAACAAATCCGTCAACCTGGTTGGCGAGGATAGTTGCTCCTGCAATCCAGGGAGCAAAGAAACTGCTCCAGGCAAATTTAGCCCAGCCAGGAGATGATATGTTATAATGTACGTCCCCTCTTTTGCAGCCTAGCCAGCTAAGGGTACTAAGATGCCCAACGGGATAAGTGAAATGGGAGTGAACTACTATTTTAGGCAAACCAGTTGTTCCCGAAGTGAAAAAATAGAGAAAGGGATCATCGGACTTTGTAGGAGCAGGCTCACAATTTGCCGACTCTTCAAAAATGTCCTCAAAATTTAACCAACCCTCTCTCGCTTCCCCCAGAATAATTTTTAGTTTGATTTGCTTGCCTTGCTCCTTTTCTGCTTCGTCTATCCTTTCTGCATAAGCATCCTGAGCAATGATAACTTCGGGGAAAAGGGTTTCGAAACGATATATCAAATCCTGCTTAACCAGATTGGTTGCAGTCGGCATGAGGATGAAGCCTCCTTTTATAGTAGCCATGAAGCTGATCCAGTTTTCAGGCACCAAAGGAAGCATGGTATAAATAGTATCTTTCTGAGTAATCCCATGCCTGCGGAGGAAATTGACTAGCTGATTGCAGTGATCATAAATTAGGCTAAAGGAGTAAATTTTTTCCTGTTCTTTATATCTCCAGATCAAAGCAGGACTCTCTGCATGTAATCCTACATGGCTGGGGTAAAAAAAGTCTTCTACCCAATTGAAGTATTCAGGTTTGGGAGGAGAAAATTTGGAGAGGGTATCCATATTCCCTTCTGCGATTTCTTTACAGACTTCCTGGTAAAAGTTGAGTAGTTCCATAGTCTTTTATTGAAGCATTCGAGTGCCAGGTCAAGTAGAATTTTTTTCTCTTCTTATTTCCCCGAAAAATTTAATATTTTGTTTGAGACAAAGGGGAAGACTTCCTTTCAATCACGACAACATCCTCGGCAATTTCAAATTATCATCAATCTCTTCTGATTTCAAGAGACAATCATCCATTTAATAAGTAAAATCGTCCTATATGGAAAATTTATTTAGGTATCAGCTAGAAAATAATCAAAGAGGGGTATTGGTTGAAAGGAAAGCGTTGGTATCGTCGGATGAATTGGAATTGTTTTTTTATGAGACGATTGTGGAGTCGAAAGATGTAAAACTGGAATTCAATACGCCGGCCATTGCGATCATGCTGAGAGGAGAGAAATATGTTGAGATGGGCGATCTGGGAAGATTTAAATATATGCCGGGAGAAAGTCTGATTGTACCCTCGGGTCAAAAATTGAGCATAGATTTTCCTTCTGCAACGCCTGAAAATCCCACCCAATGTCTGGCCTTTCAACCCAAGGCAGAATTGATTGAAGAGGCGGTTTATGATTATTATACAAAAACCAATGAGCTGGAAATAGAGAAAGAGGATCAGTTTGATTTTTCAAATGATCTCCTGATGCGTGATGAAGCGATTTTGCATACAGTCGATCATCTCATGCGTCTCTTTCAGGAGAATAATGAGCATCGAGATCTCTTTATCAGCATGAGTACCCGAGAACTTATCATACGGATTCTCCAATCCAAAGCCCGTCGTGCCTTTCTAAACAATTTCTACAAAAGAGAAAACCGAATGACGCATGTGGCGACTTATATTAAAGAGAATATTTTAAATCCTATCTCTATTCAAGACTTATCGAAAGAGGCTCACATGAGTCGCTCCAATTTCTTCAACCTCTTCAAACATACTTTCGGCATCACTCCCAATGAATACATCATTCGCCAAAAAATAGAAAAGGCCAAAGCCATTATTTCAACTTCCAGCCATCAATCTATTACTCAAATTGCCTATCAACTCGGCTATTCCGATAGCAGTTATTTCTCTAAGCAGTTTAAGCGAGTAACAGGATATACGCCGAGGCAGTATGAGAGTCTTAAAAGAAATAAAGAATAAAGGGACCCTTCCGCTCCAAGCTAGGTTTCCCGCAAGAAGGAAACGTCCCGCATCTGGCATTTTTTAAAATACTGGCTCAGCGCGCACTCCCTTACTTCTACTCGGAAAAGGGGGTGTGGGCCTGAGGCGGTGGGTCAAAGAAGCTCCACAAGACTCCTGACCTCCAAATCAGCACCAAAACCGAGATGCTCCATGGTAGATTCATTTCTATTTATCCAGATGGTAAACAGCCCAAAGGATTTTGCTCCGCTGATGTCCCAGGTATTGGAGGAAACAAAGGCGATCTCCGAAGCGGGAAGTTTGAGGGCATCCGGAGCGAGTTGATATACAGCAGGTATGGGTTTAAACTGCCGAATACTATCCACACTCAAAATGGCATCAAAGAAATGATCGATCTCATTGTACTTAGCGGCCGAATTGAGCATGGCAGGATCAGCATTTGAAAGAATGGCCAACTTATAGCTTGACTTTAATCCTCCTAAGCCTTCTTTTAATTCCTGAAAAGCCTCTAACTCATAATATCCCTGAACCATATGAGCCCTTACTTCTTCTTCCAGTTTGATGCCCAGTTCTTCACAGGCGAATGAAAGCGCCTGACTGGTAACAGTCGAAAAGGGTTCATAACGATCCATCAGAGATCTGAGCCAAGTATATTGCAATTGTTTTTGTCTCCAAATCGCATTGATGGCAGGGGCCTGCTCTCCAAAATGGGATTCCAGTCTTTGGTCGAGGGAAAGTACATTGAAAAGGGTACCAAAGGCATCGAATACGAGGGCCTTGATTTGTTCGGGAAGCTTCATAAACCTAAGCTAATATTTCCCTGCCAATCTCACAATCCAGGCAACGTCTCTCCTGGCAATAGAATTTGTAGAGTTGGAGCATCCCCTGAGAGTGAACGGCATGTGCATTGGGCCAATGCATAGCCGAATAAAGTCGGGTGATGCGATTATCCTCTTTTTTCTGACGTATTAAAGCATTTAGTAGACTTGTCCCAGTAGATTGATTGCCATGTGCCTCCTGGTATAAATGGGCAATAGGAAGCAGGCAATTGATCTGAATGAGGTTCTTTATGTTTTTTCCCAATTGATGCTTTTGAGCTGTTTTCTCTTCAAAGAACCGATTATGGTTTTGCCAGTAAGGTGAGACTTCTATACTCTGTGTTTGAAAGGCTTTCCATCCGCTCTCTTCCAGCAGATTTGTAAGGGAAGGGGTTTGCATAATAAGTTCAGCCATCTGAGAAATCCGGATCGTAGGAAAGGATGCCGGTCGCATTCTGTGGTAGAAGAAATTCAAGGGATAGGAAGCAGGCAGTTTATGCTTATGCTGGAGAAAGTGCCATTGACTTAAGAGCTCTTTATAATAGGTATCTCCTTTATTTTGTTCCCGCAAAAATCCTGCGGCTCCAAATAAGGCTGCTTCCAGTTTCATTCTGCTCCCCTGCTCTTTCCGCAAAATTCTCAGAGGCATTCTTTCTGCCAGTTCCCGAAAGGCCTCTTTATTTACGGGCCCTCCCATAATCGTCATGAGTTCTTGCCAAATGACTTCTTCCCAATTCTGGATATGATGCTTCAGGCCTTGCTGTATCCGTTCAGCCTTTTCTCTAATTCTTTCCAAAGCTGCCCCTTCCAGTGTTTTTTCTATCAGCTGTAAATCTGTGTGGACAAGATGATCCCTACAGGGGATCTTTTCCTGTTTAAGCTGTAACTCCTGATAGGAATTCAAGAGAGAGGGAGAGATGCGTTCTTTCAGGACAAGTTCTGGGATAGGACTTCCATCTTCCCTGAAAATCTGTTTCCCTTGCGAAATGAAGGCTACATGCAAGATGGTGCCATTATAATTTTTGTCCTGGTGATGCCCATGTTTGTACCAATCCTGGCTATTGACATGCAATTCCACATGTCCGTGCCACTCCATTCCGTCTATGGATACTTGGGCATCGAGAAAATCCGGTCCTTGATTGCGGTTCCACGTTCCGGGATTTCGAATAAAGATTTTTTCCCCTCCCAGACTTTTGAGCTGATGGAGATTGAAATTGCAGGATTTCCAAATGTAATGCAGAAAGTCTTCCGGCAGTTGCGAAAGTAAAGACATGATATTGTGTTTTTGGTTTTTGTGCGATACGTCTTACGAAAATATAAAATCTTTAGAAAAGCTTCATGAAATGTGAATAAGAGCCAGAATTTAAATTGATACGAAAACACGTAAAGATTAACGCGTGTAATTTATTGAGTGGAGTTTCTCTTTTAATCCCAAAAAAGACGAAAGATCATAACAAGCCTAATTTCGAAATAAGCCCTTTTCCTTTCCCTAATATTCATTTTATCCTACAATTAGAGCTTTTTCATAGCATTCAGGGCAATACTTCTTACACGATAATACGAAAGTTAGTAATTAACAATAACTGTAAAAAACGAAATCATATCAGATTTTTTATTCCTCTAAAGAGCTACACCTTTGTTATAGATTATCACCCAAATATTTGCCAGCGATGAAAAGAACAGTTCTTTTCTACTTGCTCTTCATAATAAGCTGTTACAACATACAACTGTCTGCACAGACCTCAGTTAGTCAGGACTATCTCAAGTCCTTTAACTCACAACTCTATTTCGAAGAGAATCTGGGGCAATACAATGACAGCATATTATTTCAAACCCATATGCTCAATCGTCAAATTCGATTCCTCGAATTTGGTCCAAGCTATGCAGAGGTGCGCGAGTTAGATCGTGATCCCAGCCCCAATAATCCTGAACAGAGAAAGTTCGAGAACTATTCCTGGTTAGGAGAGCGTGAGGCTGAGCATGAAGCTCTGGTTTGGAACACTCACTTTGCGAATACCTCCAATCTCATGCGGGTACAGGGAGAAAAACCTTTTCCCGGCACCTTCAACTATTTCAGAGGAGGTGCGAATGGGACAAATGCCACAGGAGTGAGGCGATATGCGGAACTTTGGTACAGGAATATCTATGATCAGGTTGACCTTAGGTATTATGGCACAGAGTCGCATGCGATTAAATACGATTTTGTACTAAAAGTCGGTGCAGATGTAGCGGATATTGAACTACAATTCTCGGGGATTGAAAGTTTCGAGATAGACGAAGAAGGGAAATTGATTGTGCATACTTCCTGGGGAGATGTGATAGATGCAGCTCCTTATAGTTATCAAATGGGATATGAGGGAGAAATGCCTGTAGCTGTTGTGTATAGGAAAATAGATGATAGCCGATTGGGATTTGAGATTGTGGGAGACTATGATGAAAACAAAACCCTGGTGCTTGATCCTTTGACCCTTAGTTGGGCGACTTATTTTCACAGCAGCAGTTCTGATGACTATGTTATGGCCGTGGATATGGATGCGGATGAAAACGTCTACATTGCTGGCTATACAAAGAGTACAACTTTTCCTGTAACTCCTGGAAGTTATGAGAATATATATGGTGGGGGAATTGATTGCTATATCGCAAAATTGACGGCGGGAGGAACTACCCCTGTTTATGCGACTTATTTAGGAGGATCTGATTGGGAAATGGCATATGGGCTTAGGATCAATGCCGCCCGAGAGGTTTTTGTTGCGGGCTTTGGCGCATCTACAGATTTTCCAACGACTGCATCTGCCTTGCAAACAGCGAGTGAAGGAGGGGGCGTTGATGGTTTTATTGCAAGGTTGAGCGTAGATGGAGATGCACTGATTTATTCTACCTATATGGGAGGAAGCGATCGGGATTATATCTATGATCTGGAAGTCAATGCAGGAAGCGAAGCTTATGTAACGGGCTATACCTATTCTAGTGATTATCCCACAACCATAGGTTCCTATAGTCCTTCTTATTCAGGCAATGGAGATGCAATGATCACTCGATTGAGTGCGGATGGTTCATCCCTGGTTTTTTCTACACTTTATGGAGGGATCAATTATGATATTGGAAATTCGATCAGCCTGGGAGCTTCAGATGAAGTCTATATCGCAGGAAATACAGCTTCGGTAAACCTTCCTTTAAGTACTTTAAATATTCAGGATACCCTGAATTATGATCCGGGCTTGACCATAGAAGATGCCTTTTTTGCGAAATTAAGTGAAGATGGCTCAAGTTTGGAATATGCGACCTATTTGGGAGGCTCAGATAGTGATGGGGCTTATGGAATGGATGTAAGCGCTGCTGGAGAGGTCTTTATTGCAGGCACGACTTATTCTGGCAACTTCCCAACTAGCGCTGCTGCCTTACAAAATAACAGTAGCCCGAATCTGGGAAGTGGGGATGTCTTTGTTGCCAAGATTGATGTAGTGAATAATGAAGTGGATTATGCGACTTATGTAGCTGGATCAGACATTGATTTTGTAAAATCGCTGGTCATCAATAGTTATGGCGAGGCCCATATTATGGGAGCTACTCGTTCTGATAACTGGCCCACGACAGCAGGAGCAGCCGGACATTCTGACCAATACGATCTATTTATAAGTGTCCTGAATGCAGATGGCAGTAGCCTGATAGATTCTGACCTCTATGGAGGTAGCTATAATGACTATCCCAGAGCCTCGGGTTCTATGAGGTATATCAATGAACAATTGATCTTAGCAGCTACCACTCATAGTCCGGATATTCCTTTGACGGGAGTTACCTATCAAAGCAACAAAACCAATGGATTGGCAGATTCTCCCTGGATCGGCAGCGTTACCATCGATATTACTTTACCCGTTGAACTCAATGCCTTTGACATTGCCTGGAATCAGGAAAATGAAAGCGTGAGCATGGAATGGCTGGCCTATGAGGCAGAAGTAGGAGGAATAGGTGAATATGTGATTGAAAGAAGATTGGCGGGACAGAACTGGCAAGTGATCGGGAACAGAAAGTTGCAATCTGTAGACGAAATTGTAAGCCTGTATCAATACCAGGATGAAGATGCAATCAACTATCGGGGCAAAGAATTGGTCTACCGTGTCAAATATCAGGGAGCTGGTGGCAGTGTGAGCTATAGCCTGAGCAAGAGTTTGGTAATCCCGGACAGGAGTTTCAAGGATTTTCACCTTTATCCTAATCCAGTAAATGATATACTTAGCCTGGAAATCGAAACAGAAAATGAACAAGCAGTTATCGGACTCATCCTCTATGATTTCATGGGTAGAGTAGTGATGATGAAAAGACTATCAGGTGGATCCTCTACAAGACTAAAACAAAACTTTGATGTATCGCATCTGGGGCCTGGCATTTACCATATGCAGGTTTGGGATGATCAGGGAAAACAAATTGTTGAAAACATAATAAAAAATTAAGGCGAGTATCAATTGAAATCAATGTTATTGGAAAGGTGAGCGATCTAAGGATTAGCTCCCTTTCTTTTTTCAACGTGCTTGAGTGTTAGGGTGTTAGTGTGAGAGGGTTCTTGGATAAAGCATTCATTCAATCGCTAACACCCTAAAACCCTAACACGCAAATACTCTTCGTTAATTTTTCCCCCTAATTCGAATCTATTTCTCCCTAAGAATCGTTATATTTAACAGAATCCTATCTGAACCCACCCTACAAAAGTTCGATATGAATTACACCAAGATATTTCAATACTTGTTGCTTGCCTTTGGCCTGAGTTTTCTTGGGGTGCTGATCCCCTCCTTTTTTATGGACCCGGAAGGGATGGAAACCCTGATGCTGCAAGTATTCCTCTATAGCTGGGGACCTGCCGCAGCAGCCTATATTGTCCAGAAGTATATCTACAAAGGATCCTTTGCACGATACGGTTATAATCGAAAACGATTCAATTTTAGCTGGATATTTAAAAGCATACTCGCTCCACTCGGGGTTGTAATCGGTACGTTGGTCATTGTTTTCATGATGGGAAACCTGATGGGGCTACCGGGATTTGGACAGGTAGTGCTGGGAAATGAAGCCAATTACTCTGAAGACTCCTTTGTGCTTTTCTCCATGTTTAATCATGGGGTTCTTGCTCCGCAAAGTGTAGAAGCTGTTTTTGGACTGCTCAATGGCATAATGTTGCCTGAGGAAGTCTGGACCCTTCTAATCATCGTTCTGCTCGTAGGAATCGTGGCAGGAGCTTCTTTCAATCTATTCTTCAATGTAGGGGAAGAAATTGGATGGAGAGGATTCATGGTAACGGAAACCAAAAGCCTGGGCTTTTTAGGAAGTAATCTGGTTACAGGAGTTTTATACGGTCTTTGGCAACTGCCGATGTTGCTTTTCTTTATTCCTGAATGGGATACAGAAGTGATGTGGCTGGCCTGGACAACTGTGGGATTTGCGATAAGTATTTCTTTCCCCCTCGCCTATTTCAGTTTAAAGACACGCAGCGTTTATGCTCCGGCTACTTTTGTGGGAGTATTAAATAATGTCTCTGTCATTCCGATGTTCTTCCTGATTGGAGGAAATATGTACCTCTCCAGTGTGAAAGGATTGGCCGGGATGATAGTACTCATGGCTTTCACCTACTTCATTCTCAGATACGACAAAAAATTCATCGAGGACTATCAGGATCTCGAATACTAAAAAGCATATATAGATCGAGATATATCTATATTTCGAAACTTTGAAATCAGCTTGCAAGCTATTAGTTTGCAAGCTGAATTTTTATCACACCAAAATTATTATGTTCAACTACCCATTAAAGCAACTTCCCGAGCGTTCAGATAAGCCCAGAGAAAAAGGATTAACTATGATTATGGACAAAGGTATGAGCCTTCGTCAAGCTGAGGATTTACTGGAAGTAGCTATAGATCATGTCGATATCATAAAATTAGGTTGGGCCACTTCCGGTGTAACCCAAAATTTGGAAAAGAAGTTGGCTATGTATCGGGAAGCAGGGATGCCTTATTATTTTGGTGGGACCTTGTTTGAAGCATTTTACATAAGAAATCAGGTAGATGACTACCGCAAGACCCTGGATAAATACGGCGCCCGTCATATGGAGGTTTCCGATGGTTCTATTGATATTTCTACCGAAGATAAGCGCAAGATGATTTCTTTGTTCGCCAAAGATTTTACGGTATTGTCTGAAGTTGGGAGTAAAAACCCCTCTGTTGTCCTGAAGCCCTCTCAGTGGATTGAAATGATTCAGGGTGAATTGGATGCCGGTTCCTGGAAAGTGATCGCAGAAGCAAGAGAAAGTGGAACTGTGGGAATGTTCAACCAGGATGGAGGCGTAAGAGGGGATTTGATTGATGTGATTCTGGAAACTATTCCATCTGAGAAGATTCTTTGGGAAGCTCCACAGAAAAGTCAGCAGGTATGGTTTATCAAGCTCTTGGGAACCAATGTAAATTTGGGGAATATAGCTCCTGTTGATGCGATTCCTTTGGAAACGCTGCGTCTGGGATTGAGAGGAGATACCTTCCATACTTTCCTTTCCTAAACAAATCGAAATAGACATAAACAAGATGAGTCATCCTGTACCTCTAATAGGTCATGATGACTCATCTTGTTTTAAAAAGTAGATAAAACTACCAGGATGGTAATTATTGTTGTGCTGCCTGGTAAGCCCTTTGATAAGTTTTATTACCTGGTTCACTCTCGGCTGCTTTTTTGAGAGCTGCCAGTCCTTCTTTCTTTTTACCGAGTTTTAAGGCTGCTGTTCCATAATAATAAAGAGCTGCTACTCCTTCATTATAGATCAAACCGACTCCTAATTCAGCACTTAGACCATGGACATTGTGGAGGGCATTTCCATCTCCAAGAACCAGAAAGGCTGCTTTATACTGCCCCAGATTTACATGTACACGACCTAAGGCTAATTTTATACTCACATCATTAGGGTTTAGGTCATAGGCTTTTCTTAAATGATGCAAACTTTGTTTGGAATTTTTCAATTGTTCAAGTGAAAGTCCTAACATATAATGGCCTTTGTCAGAATTGGGATTAGAAGCTGTGTAGGCTTTGAACTCTCTAGCTGCCAGCTGATAATTTTTACTTTTGAAAGCAGCGACTCCTTCCTCCCAGCCCTGAATAGAGGAATAGGCAAATCCAGAAATGCTTAACATAGCTAAGAGGACAAATTGTACACTGGCAATTTTCAGGAATTGGGAAAAGTTCATAGTAAGATTTGTTTAAATTGAATGCTACTTCTTAGTTCTATACCTGGACGAAAACGTAATCTCTTTTCTCATGTTAGGGCAATTAAATATGCTCCCGGTCCAGGTGATTTTAGCTAAAGCAGCTCGTATCTTTACTGCTGATTTCTCATTCATAAAGAAAATGCTTGCTTTCTGAGCTAATCAAGTCCAACACATACATTCATGTCCTATTTCTATACCCTCGAAATTTCCGATCCCCGTTTTGAAACTCAGGGACTCAGGCATATTACAGCCAAGAGTAAACATCTTAATGGAAGAGCTGATATTACGGTCTTTATCCCAAAGGGGCTTGAGGAAAAAAGAGACCTGCCGTTTGCCATGCTTTTGCATGGTGTTTATGGAAGTCATTGGGCATGGTGTATGAAAGGAGGCGTTCATAATACTTTGCAAAGATTGATAGATGAAGGGGAAGTGCCGCCCATGATTCTAGCTATGCCTTCGGATGGGCTATGGGGAGATGGGAGTGGATACCTCAAGCATAAGTGGGCGGATTATGAAAATTGGATTATAAAAGATGTTCCTCATGCCCTTTGGGAAGGTATCGATCAAGTCAGTGAAAAATCGCCACAGTTCATAGGAGGACTTTCCATGGGCGGATATGGAGCCATACGATTGGGAGCAAAATATGGTAAGCAGTTTAAAGGCATCGCTGCTCATTCATCCGTAACCAAACTTCACTACCTGACAGCCTTTGTGAGTGATGATTGGAAGGAGTATCAATTTCCGGAAGTTGAAAGTTCTGTGCTTGAAAGCTGTATCGTACATCGGGATAGCTTGCCGCCCCTTCGATTTGATTGCGGGATAGAGGACGACCTCATAAATGCCAATCGAAACCTTCATAATCGACTACTCAAGGCTGGTATAGGTCATGTCTACCAGGAATTTAAAGGCGGGCATTCCTGGGAATATTGGGAGGAACATGTAGAAAAAAGCCTTATCTTCTTTGGCCAACAATTATAGACGCTAGCCCATGAAAAAATTGATTCTACTTATCCTTACTACGATGTGCCTGCAATCCCAGGCACAAGTCAATGATACCATCACCGAACTCTTTGCCAATGCCTACCGGGTCTACCAATTGCAAAGAAGTGGAGATGGCATGTACAGAGATTCTAAACTTTTCAATGGATTAGATTTCCATCCGGTTTCCATTGCCAATACAGGCATAGGTTTAATATCGCTTTGTATCGCAGATACTATGGATTGGGAGTTCAATGCGAAAGACTTGGCCTTGACGACTCTCAAGACTGTGACAGGCCATGATGCTTCCTTTCGCCCGGATCGAAATGCCAGCGGATACTTCCGGCATTTCATGGATATCAATACAGGTCTCAATGCCTGGAATTCAGAATACAGTACGATCGATACCGATATTCTGGTGAGTGGGGCTCTTTTTTGTAAAAATTATTTTCAGGACGATAGCATCAGCAAATATGTAGATGAATTATGGAATTCCATTGATTTTAATGCGGCTATAGCTGATCCTGCTTTGGGGAGAATTTATTTGGAAATGGAAGCAAATGGAAGCGGTAAAAGTGGTTCCTATACCCTCCCCTACAATGAATACATGATTGTTGCCTGGCTGGCAAAGAATGCCTCGGATGATCCCAATACTGCTGGCAATCAATTGTGGAACAATTTCTATTCGACCACCAGCAATCTTCCCAAGCCTGGCTATCGAGGCATCAATGTACTCTCTGATAATGCAAGTGCATTCCTTTCCTCTTTTACCCATCAATTCAACTATTACCTCTGCCACTACTTTGCTCAAAATGATTCCTACATGGATTTCTACCGAAATGCCTATAAAGCCGATTCAGCCTGGTGGAAAAATAATAGCGGTTTCAATGAATATGAGTGGGGCCTGGGAGCCGGTAGTTATAACAATGGATCTGGCTATCATGCCGATAAGATCAATGACAATAGTTCCAAAGTAGTTTCTCCCCATATCATCGCAGGTTTCCTCCCTGTCAATCCTGCTGGCAAAGGACATCTATTGGATATGTATCGTTCTGCCAAGGGGCGTTATCAATTGCCGCTTGGAGCCTTTTACTTGATACTTTGGAGGTACAGTGTAAGCAGTCCTTCCTGGACTGCAAATGAGGTGCAGGGCATTGATTACTCTTCTATGCTTTTTGGCTTGGCAAGCCTTCCAGAATATCTGGGCACAGATTTCTTTTCTACCTACAATGATTTTTTTGACTCAGCCACCAGTATAGGTGGCGAATTGGATATCGACCTGAGACTTTATCCCAATCCCACTTCTCAGCTGCTGATTCTGGAAGCGGAGGAAATGAATACCTATGAATTTAGGATACTTGACCTAAGTGGAAGAAGGATTGAAATCCCTCATTCTGCTTCATCAGGAAGGATGGAATGGGATATTTCTTCCTTGAGCTCGGGGATGTACATACTCGAAATCCGGGATGCTAATCGGAGAACTCAACGCAAGTTCTTAATACCCTAGCCCAAATTTGTATGAAAAAACTTTTCATCTCCATTATAATTCTCCTGGTTCTACTTCCCCTTCAAGCACAAGAAAAAGACTATCGATACGAAGGAAAGAAAACCGTCCCATTCGGAATTGTAGAAGAAATCAATTCCGAGGAACTGGGAGAAAAACGAATTCTCAATATTTATATGCCTCAGGGCTATCATCCGGATTCAGGAAAGACGTATCCTGTCATTTATCTCCTCGATGGTTCGGCTCATGAAGACTATCCCCATGTCGCAGGTCTGATGCAGTTTGCCCATATGTACGGCTTGCTGCCTACTTCCATTTTGGTGGGGATCGCCAATGTAGATCGCTATCGGGATTTTACCTTTCCCAGTCAGGATACAGTTGACTTGAAACATCTTCCGCAAAGTGGGGGCTCTTCAAGATTCATGGCTTTCCTCGAAAAAGAACTGCAGCCCTTTATCCAAAAAAACTATCCGGTAACAGAAGGAAAAACCATCATCGGGCAATCGATGGGCGGGCTATTGGCGACTGAGATTCTCCTAAAGAAAGCCGATCTCTTTGATACCTATCTCATTGTTAGTCCTTCGCTTTGGTGGGATAAACAGAGTCTAATGCCCACTTTAGGTCAATACTTCAAATCTTATAAAGGCTCTCCCAGGCGTGTTTATATTTCTGTCGGAAAGGAACATCCGGTTATGATAGAGGTAGCTGAAAAGCTGGCCGCTGCCATTAGGGATTCAGGCAATGAGAAATTTGAATTGATCTACAAACATCTGCCCCGAGAGGATCATGGCACCATCTTGCACAATGCGATTTATGAGGCGTTTCGGGAGTTGTATAAAAAAGAGGAGAAAGAAAAGTAACTACTTCCCCACACTCTCGCACACATAAGTGGGAATAATCCCCGTACTGCGAATTCGGGACTTCACCTTTCTGGCAGAAGTATTTCCACTCAAGACCAGAGCCGTATCAATCCCAAATTTATTACCTCCCAGGATATCCGTCTGAAGCGTATCCCCAACCATCAGAATTTCGTTTTTGCTGATGCCTTCCAGTTTTTGATAGGCATACATAAACATCTGCGAATCGGGTTTGCCGAAGTAGATGAATTTCTTCTGGACAATATTTTCTACCAGTTTGGCTATACCTCCGATAGCCAGGGCGACTTCATCACGACTCGCCGGATAGACTTTATCTGTGTTGGCGACTATAGCAGGTATGTTATGTTTACGCAGGAGATTTAGGCAGAGATTGATGGCCGAATTGTATTCAAAGCCCTCATCATCAAGAAAGAGGAAAGCTTTGATATCTTCCGGATCATGTTTGGGCAAGTCTTCGATATGAACAGATTCCAGTCCCAGAGACTCGATATAAAAGGCAGAGCGATGGGGACCGAGATAGGCAACTTTTCCTTCAGGAACCTTATAGCGCAAATATTCTTTGGCCATCATCCCGGAGGTAACAACCTTTTCCATGGCCAGATTCCGCAAACCAATCTTTTTGAAATTTTGCTTCATCAATTCTGGCCCCCGAGAAGCATCATTGGTAAGTACGTAATAGTCGATCCCGATATTATTTAAAGCATCCAGCATCTCAGGGACTCCTTCTATCAGGCCCTGATAGTTTTTGAGAACGCCATAGGAGTCGAAAAAGATGACTTTGTATTGGGAGCAAATGCTGTGAAAGGATTGGATCTGCATGGTAAATTAAGCGTATAGACTCCAATTGTCTATCTCTAGATTTTCTATATGTTGGAAGTGATTTGTGTTATTGCTTACAAGCGTCAAATTATTCTCTAAAGCGCAAGCTGCAATCATAATGTCATTATGTCCAATGGTAATCCCTTTTTTTCTTAGGTCCGAAAAAATCTCAGCAGCTAACTTTGCTGTTGACTTATGTAAGGGTAAAATGGAATTTAATTCTGCGAATGTTTCAAAGACTATCAATTGTCTTTTTGCATCTTTGAAAAGTAAACCATTCATGATTTCATAATAAGTGACTACACTGAGATTTATGAAACCATACTCTTGTAGATATTTATCTACTTTTTCTATTACAGCAGTTTGATTCCGGAAATAATAGGAAATAGTATCTGTGTCTAGTAAGGCTTGTTTCATAGTTCTACCTCACGTCCGAATAGATCGTCTCCAGTTTTTTTGGTATGGGTAAGGTATTCTTCGAAATCTTCTTCGAGCATATCTGTCCAGGAACCTGCAAGCGCAAGGATGGATTCTCGATTTTTTTCTTTGCGACTATGTTTCTGCCCTAAGCTGGATAAAAAGTCATTTACCTGAGGAAGATACTCCACAGGAAGTGAGATAAGTTTTTGAAGAACAGACTTATATAACTTTAAATCCATTGACTAGAATTTAGATAAAGGTACTAGCTTTTTAACGGAAAAACTATTCCAAATGATTCGATAAATGTCTTGATTTAGCCTTATATCCCCAACTCCCTCAAAATCCGCTCTGGCTTAAATCCCTTTGCAATAGATGGCAAATACTGCATATAGGCTTCTTGTTGTAGCTTGGTCGCATAGACTTCATGGAAAAAATATCGACCATCCTTGATCACATAATTGAGGATGAAAAAACGATACACTTCCTTGAGCTGGCGAATGTCTGCTTCAGTCAAAGGATAAACCTCATGATAACTTTTGAGGAAAAGCAGAAAACGATCTTCATTAAAAGTGCCAATATTATAGCTAAAGACCGTTCGATCTCCCACATCCGAACAGATACGGCTTAGGAAATAAAAATCCATGATTCGATAACTCATTCGGAACCAGTCATAATCCCAACGGGAAGATAGTCGGTTCTCTTTGTCGATCGAGAAATTGCCAATGTTCCAGTCTACGAAGACCGGAATTTTCTCCGCATCATTTAAGGGCCACTTTGCCATTTCCTCATGGAAAGCAGCAATATGGGATTTGATGGTGTCGATATTTCCTCTGTGCTCATATTTTCCTACATCCGTTTTTATGATCTCCAATAAATGATCTAAATCTGTTTTTAGGGTTTTTGAAGAAGGAGGCAGTGTGTTTTTTACCTGTCGGCAAGCATGGTGAAAGAGGGCAAACTGCCTGCCCAAACTTTGGATATGGGATTTCTCCAAACGCTTTGGCAGCATCTCTTCGATTTTGATCGGTCGATAAAATACAACCCAGGCATCCACTTCCCGATCCTGATGTCTGTAAAAGAAGAGTTCATTGGCTTTGATCAGAGAACGAGCGAGAAAATTTTCGAAGGGAGCCGGGAGGTTATTGGCCAGAACATTGATGATGCTGTGATCCTCAACAAAATGCTCATAGCGACCAAAATAAGACAGTTTGGCGATCACAAAACTTTTGAACTCCAAATCTACCTTGTACACATGATTGGTGGAAACCATGGCACTTATATCTGCAACGGCCTTTATAGGTCTGGAGGAATCATAAGCCTTCCAGGCATCCGTTACAATTGATAGAAAATCGATCTTCTGCATTTCTCAAGGGGACTTAGGCCTAAAAGCTAATATAAGGGGAGTTTTGCTTAATTGAAGGTTAAAATTGCTGAAAAAATGTGCAAGGGAGATGGAAGGAGAACTTTGGGTATGGAATCCTGTCTTGCTTACCTCTTTTTGTTCCGATTCTTTAGCCCGAAATGAAAGGAAGGATCAGCAACTTTTCTAAAAAGATGCATAAAGAATCTATAGTAAAAAGAATTTTATGATCTTTTAGAAGGCCTGGTTAAACAAGTAGGGCCTCCCCCACCTTTCACACTGATCTCCTGCCCTTCGTATTCCCAAACCTCACAGCCAGCTGCCTCAAGGCGGGATTTAGTAATGGGATTACCTTTCACCATCAGACAAAGACTCGGAGCGATAGCCAGGACATTGCAGCCCATCGATTCAAATTCTTCTTCAGGCACTTCAATCAATTGATACTTTCGTCTAAGCAATTCCTCCCTGAATCTAACAGGCATCAAAGGAGAATATACGACCGCTTTATCGGCATCTACCGGGCTAAATATTGACATCAAATGAAAAACATCTCCAGCTCCTTTATAATGGGGGAGATCTACTTGCATAACTTCAATCCCAAAAGGATTCAGGAGGGCTTTCAATTGGTCGAAACCGGCATCATTGCTGCGATAGCCATGTGCAAGCGCGAGGGTCTTTGTATCCAGCCAGGCCACATCTCCTCCTTCTATGCATCCGGGCGCTTCAATCCGTCCCAGAATCGGAATTCCCTGAGCTGTATAGTCTTTTTCACAAGCTGCCGGTTCTGGAAGTCGCTGACCTTTTCCCATATGACAAAGGATAACCCCATGATCTGTTACGATCGAAGCATCCCGACAATAAATAGAATCAATAGAAACGCTATCATTGGAACTGAAATATTTGATTTCTGTCCCGCCTTTTTTCAATAAGGCTTCAAAGGCATGATATTCTTCTTTGGCTTTCACAAAATCGGGTCGGGAAAGATAATTGAGATCTTCCCATTGCTGATCAAGCTGGGCTTGATTTTCGAAAGCATCAGAAACGGATTTGATAAAGACTTGCTCCAGTTTGGCAAATTCTGAATGGATAGACATATATGATAGGAGATGGGATGATTAATCTTTGGCTTCTTCTTTTTGCTTCAACTTGATAAAGATATAAATCGGAATTCCCGCCATCAAGAGGACAAAGCCCCAAAATACAACTTCCTCTCCCGATCCGATCACGGCCCATAAAGAAAATATAAAAGCCAATAGCCCTAATAACCAGGACCAGGGACGGGATTTTTCATAAGAGATGAGAATATGGGTTGCGGAAGAAAAGAGATAAGGAATCAATACCGTAAGGGTGCCAAGCAGAATCATGAACTCAAAGGCTTTGACAAAGCCTTTCGAAAAATTGAGCATCATAATCACAGAAATAAAGATACTCGATACCGTGATACCGATGACAGGACTTCCTTTGCTATTGGTTTTGGCGAAAGCCTGGTGAAACATCTTATCTCGGGCTGCGGCCAGCGGAATTTGGCCTTGTATAAGAATCCATCCATTTAAGGCCCCAAAAGTCGAAATGATAGCAGCAATGGCCACAATAAAGCGAGCAGAATCTCCCCACATCAAAGCAGCTGCATCTGCAAAAGGTGCTTCAGAATTTTGTAATTCAGTGGGAGAAAGAACTCCCATTAGCACCATAGAGCTCAAGATATAAACCGCAATGGCGATATAGGTTCCCCATTGTGTCGCAGCAGGAATGGTTTTTTTCGGATCTTTGATGTTGTCAGCTGGAATACTGGCACATTCGATTCCCAGAAATGCAAAGAGCGTCAAGGTAGCTGTTTCAGTGATTGCTTGAAGGGCTGATTTACCGCTTAGATTAAAGGGAGTGAAATGACTCCAATCCATATAGAAAAGTCCGACAATCGCTATAAGCATCAAGGGAGCTACTTTCAGAATGGTAGTAACCAATTGAAGCTTGCCCGCTGCTTTCACCCCCTGCATATTCAGAAAACTCAGTCCCCATATTACTGTCAAACCTAATGCGATTGACAAGAAAGGTGATTCCCCCAATACAGGAAGAAAAACGGTCAGATAACTGAGCATGGCTACCGCTATGGCTGCATTGGTTACGCAAACCGAAATCCAATAGCCCCAGGCAACCAGAAAGCCGGCAAAATCACCCATGCCTTCACGTGCATATACATAGGGCCCTCCGGTTTTGGGATAAACTCTGGATAATTTGGAAAATACTTTCGCCAGCAATAAGGCACCTAAAGAAGAAAGGATCCAGCCCCAAAGACTTATCCCTCCATAAAAGGCCAGAGACGCCGGCAGGAGGAAAATCCCCGATCCAATCATGTTTCCTAATACCAGGGATGTAGTTTCCCAAAATCCTATTTTTCCTTTCTCCATGTTCATAAAATAGAGAATAATTAGGGCTTTTTTCTTCCCCCGAACAAATTGGGTGTAATTTCATGAAGGCCTATTTGCGGATTCTCAATTATAAAGGATAGAATAATCTCTCTGAATTAGAGTTAGGGTTCAGGAAGGAATTACACTTCGGAGGTATCAGGCTACTAATCCTAAACATTAACCCATGAAATATTTTCTCTCTCTCGCTATCCTGTTTTTTACACAAATAGGGATCGCCCAGGAATCGGGCACTTCGGTCAATCACATTCTGAAGTTTGAATTTGAAATTGCAGATACCCTGCTCAATAAACTGGATAGCAGAGTTTATGATAAGCAAGGCAAAAAGATGCAAGTCGCAAACAATCGTTTATACCTCAAACATCAATTGGATACCCTTGCAAGAAATGCTTTTGATCAGGAATTGGAGCAGAAAAATTATCCGATAAGCTCCAATGAAGTATTGCGAGACTTTATCAAGTTTGGAATGGATAATAGTCCTTTGGCCCTGAACCTGAAGAGCGCGATTAAAAACCTGGGGAAAAAAGGCTATAAAGGAGATACCTATTTTGCGGTCAGCCTAAAGATTGCTCCTGGGGGAATTCAACTTATGGCTAAAGGGATCAAGCCTCAAGTTGAAATCAATCTGAGGCAATTTGATGCTTCAGGTAAAGTTGTAAAGCGTATCATAGAAAAGCAGAAAGCTTCTGAAGCTATGCTCGCCTATGTTACAAGAGATAATCCTCATTTGTCAGGAATGGTATTGGAATCGAAAAAAGGATTGACTGCAAAGAAAGGGGAAGTACTTTTTGACAAAAGTCGGAGAGAATTTATAGATATCCTGATCGAGGAACTTCGCCCTTTATTGGAAGCTGGCGTAAGTAAGGCTGTATCAAAATTGGAATAAGAGTATATCCAAAGCTTCTTGAAAATCCTTTTCCGAATTTCCTATTACTTCTTCTCCAACTTCACCTGGAGTGCAATATACCAGGTGCGTGGAGCAGAAGGAATAATGCCCGGTCCCGGATAACCCGTTGCTCTCCTGGTGAAATACCATTGATTCAGCAAATTATTAGCACCGGCTTCAATCTGAAACATCCTGAATTTGTAAGAAAGACTTAGGTCAAGGATACTATATGCGGGAATAGCGCCTTGAATGCCGCTTTGATTGTCTTGTACGTTCTGTGGAGCATTGGAGGCATCCGTAAACTGCTCAGACAGATATGAGTATTGAAGGGTGCCGAGAAGGTTTTTGTAGCCAAATTTGAGGCCTGACTTAAAGTTGAGGAAAGGGATGAATTCGACTTCATTACCTTCGACTCCGGGGATTTCAGATTGAAAGTAGTTGGAGTGTGTGAGGGAGGTATTGAAGAAAATGCCGAGGCGATAGTTCTCCTGGTATTTGAAAAAGGTCTTGCGGATGTTCCAGTCAATCAGGCTCTCCAGGCCAAATAAAAAGGCGGAGCCGATATTTCCCCTGAATCTAATCACCCTTCCTGTTTCTCTTAATTGACCATTAGCATCGAGGCGAGTTTCGGCACGCAAAACTTCTCCCAAACGATCATTATACAGGAGCCCAAATCCTCCTATATCGTAGGAAAGAAAATTCTTTAACCTACCTCTGATTCCAAAGTCTGCAGTAAATCCTTTTTCATCCGAAATATTGGGATCGATCTGAAAAGAAGGATTCACAATTCGGATATCACTGAAAGTAACCGAACGATAATTCTGGGAGAAATTTGCATAAGCTTCGAAAGCGGAATTGGGTTTGTAACTGGCTCCAATTCCCAACAATATGAAAGTTCGATTGAGCACGCGATTGTCCTCGAAAGTCGTATCCTGAATGGGATTTCCAGCCAGATCGAAATTGATCTTTTTGAAAGTTCCTTCACTTTCGGTTTTGATGTTCTCGAAGCGGAACCCCGGAGTCAGGGTGAAGTTGTCTGAAAGGTAAAATATGTTTTCTCCGAAGAGGGCTATGTTTCGGTTGGGGAAACGGAAATCGGACTGATTGGGATAGGAACTGAAATCATTGGAGTAGAGTTGAAAGTCAGCATTTGCTGCAGCGCTTCCAGGCCCCTGCATCGCAAGATTGTCTGAAGTATAGTACTTTTGACCTAGAAGGAAAATACCCTTCCTTTTCCCCAGATCATATCTCTTGAGGAAGCGCGTTTCAAGCCCCCAGTTATTAAAATCGCCGATTATGAGGTCGCGCGGAGCCTCCGGATCATCAGTCTGAGAAACTCTATTGGTGCGGAAGCCTACAGCTTTTCTTGAAGCATCCAGTCCAAACCAGTTGACACTCAATTCTGCTTTCTCCGAGAATTCATGGATCAGTCGAAGAGAAAGTAGGCGCCAATCAATGCTAAACCAGTTGCGCTCCCGATTGCTGAAAGTCGGATCATTGTAGAATTGAGCATCGGTCAATCCCCCCGGCTGCTGAGCGAGATAACTGAGGTAGGTAAACTCTGCATCAAGCAGGGTTTTATCGCTCAATTGATAATGAAGATCGGTATAGAAATTTTTGGATTCGAAGTCAGAATTTGGCCGAAAGCCATCTCCTCTTTTATAATTGAAATAGGTGTAATAGCTAAATTTCCCGAGAGTACCGGATACGCTATTAAAAGAGGTGAAGAGATTATTGGAACCGGTACTTTGGCGAGAGACCCATTCGATCTTTTTATCCTCCACTGGCTGCTTGAATTTGAAATTGATAAGTCCGCCAAACTGGGTGCCATATTGCAAAGAAGCAGCTCCACGGATTACCTGGATTTCACTCAGGGCTTCTGCAGGTGGTGTGTAATAACTTTCCGGATAACCCAGCACATCTGCACTGATGTCATAGCCATTCTGACGGGTATTGAAATTGGCCGAACGATTGGGATCGAGTCCGCGACCTCCGATATTCAATTGAAGCCCTGCATCATTATTCTCATAGATATTCAAACCGGCTACCTGGCTATAGATTTGGCGAGGATTGTTGCCCGAGATATTGGCAGTGAGCTGCTCCAATAAAACCACCTCGGTTTTCTTTCCTGCATAGATGGCCGTTCCTTCCACTTCCTTGAGTCGCTTCAGGGCAAAGAGTTCTTCCCTTCTTTGTGCGATGACTACTTCAGACATCTGATAGGTGATTTCCCTCAGATTGATTTCCAAAAACACAGCCTGATCTTTCAGCACAACTTGCTCTTTCCTTAGCTCATAACTGGGCGAAAAGAAAAGTACCTCATAGCTTCCTGCTGCCAAGTCTTCAAAAGAGAATTTTCCCTCTTGATTGGTCTTCGTTCTTTTATCCAGCTTACTTAAGTATACCTCCACCTCAGTGAGCGGATTTTGGCTCAAACTATCCCGTACAAGCCCGCTAAGGCTCATCTGCGCCATCAGGCTGCCATAGCCCAGGAATAATATCAGTATAAAGCTATAAGCCTTTAATCTCATCTGTAAAGTTTAAAATCCAGTCTTTGTGTCGAAAGGAATCTTTTATTTGGGTCAAGTCTACTAATGGATCGATATAAGGTTGACTCCTGCGTCCATTGAGTGCGACATAGCTTTCGACATATATCTCAGGATCTTTGATTCCCTGATCCTGATAGTGTTTTTCGAGGTAATGTGCGTATTCTAATATGAAATCCGCTTGTGTTGCCATTTGCTTTTCCTGAAAGCTTGTGAGGAACTGAGAATTGTCCACATAAAAGCGTTTTCCACTTTCCGGATCTACTACTTTGAAGTTTGCATATCCGGCTTTTTCCATCAACATCACCCGCCAGGAAAAACGATATCCTTCTTCTGTCCAGAATAATTCCCCTGGATACAGTAGATATCGAAAAGGAAATAAAAGCTGAATTGTAAAGAAGCTCAAAAGGAGGGCAAAGCTAAGTTTTTTGTATAGAGGATGTGCTATCTGATAGGTTTTCTTATTGTTAAACTTCCCAAGGATCGTAGCGCTTTTTTGCTGGCTGAAAAGATTCAAGCCTTTCTGCAAAATCCTTATATGAAGCTTTGCATCAAAAAATATCATGGCACTGGAGATCATGATAAAGGGGAACATTCCTATGGGAAAAAGCACCCTCGTCAATACATGAAAAATGACCACCAATACAAAAGCGAATATGCGAGTCGGTTTATACAGGAGGAGGAAAGGAATGAAGAGGTCATAAATCGCCCCCGCCCAACTAAAGGCATAATGCGTCCAGCTTTGCTGAAAGAGATCGCCGAGTATGGGTAAACTATATTTGGCTGGTAACCAAATGCTCAAAGGCATAGCCGAAAAGAGCCAATCAGAATTGAGCTTAGCCAAACCTGCATAGAAGTAAACAATGGCCAAGAGCAGTTTGATGCTATCAATGCTCCATCGAGGCACATACTCAAAGCGCAGACTTTCCTTTCGCCAGGCATCTACTGAGAAATAAGCATGAGCGGGTAAAAAAATCATCAGAAAACTCAGGATGCTGATGAAGTAGTAGTGGTTGAGATATGTGGTCTTATCCATGAGCTCGATGTAGGTAAAGCTCAGGAAGAAAGTGAGGATCGAAACACGGTATTTATAGCCCAGAGCAACTCCTATGGCAGAAATTGCACAAATCAAAAAGAGCAAATAGGTCAAGTCTCCTAAAGGTTTTGCCCATTCAAATCCATAATAAGAGAAAGAAAAGCCTGGCTTAATGTATAGTTTCTCGATCCAGCCATTTGCCCAAAAACGGATGATACTTCCCAACATCAAAATTCCAAAAAACATACGGAAGACTGCCAAAGGAGCAGCTTCCGTATGATTGGAAAAAATGGATGTCAGAGGATTATTTTTCATGTGGGGAGAGAGGTTCTGTCATTTCGAAGTTAGCTTGAGAGGAGGCTTGTAGTGCTGAGAAATCTTGCATACAAGATTCCTCGGCACGCAGTCCCATTCGCTGCCAATCCTCGGAATGACACCTGAGGTTTTTTATGTCCATCAATCCCCATCAGCATCAACATAATCAACATTGATATTGAGGGCCTGAAGCATATCCACTTTTAGCAGAACAACATTCAATTGGAGCTGATCGTAAGCGGAGAGCATGGCAATGTTATCGGTTTCGACTTGTGCAACAAAATCATCGCTTAAATCTTGTATTCTGTCTCTGCTTATATTGAATTGGGTATTGATTAGCAGACTTAAATCCTCACTCCCTTTCATGGTATTGAGAAAATCCAGATAGCTCTTCAAACTTTCCCCTTCAACAGATGTCTGATTGATATACTTTCCGTTAAAAAAATTCTGAACAGCAGTTAAAGCAATTTGTAATAATTCTTTGCTCAGGTTTTTATTATAAAAAGCCTCAACATGAGTACTCAAAGGATTTCCAGAAAATACCCCTGCTGGAATTCCCACCTTCCCGGCTCTCAAATGTTTTTCATAGTAGAAAACAAAATCATTAACCAAGAGATCTACTGAAGCAGTGGATGAATTACCGTCATTGTTGATGAAACTTTCCCTATAACCTTCATTTGTCCAATCCTCCAGGACTTGCTGAGTGAGCATATCCATGCGATTTACGAGATCCAGGATATACTGCTTGTAATTGGCAGCCTGAGCATTATTGGTGTAAAAATCCAAAATGCCTATATCGGTATCCGCCAATCCATAAAGCAGGTAGTCTAAAGCTGGAAACCCTTGCCTATCGTTTTGTGAAGGAAGCGCCAGATTATATCCTCCCAGCGCGATGTTTTCTTCTATCTCCACAACATTGGTGGGATATATGTTCATATTGTCGCGATAGCGCAGTTCATCCGCTTTCCCAATATTGAACATGGAAACTCTTTGCCAAAGCTTGTAGGCTTCTTCCCAGGCGGATTGGAGGGTATAGAAGCTCCTGAGATTCGCATCATTGGTGAATAATTCGACTGCATTTTTCAGTTCAGCAGTTTTTTCTGCAAATGCCGTATAGCCCGGTATGATGATATTATCCGCCCAATTTGTGAGCATAGCTTTTCTATCGAAAGCAGTGCTATCCGGGGGATTGGGACCTGTAGGGCCTTCTCCTTCGCAGGCCAGCAGGATAAAGAGTAGTAATACGGAAAAAAGCTTTTTCATCTAGAGGTTTCTTGTCATTTTTAAGCCTGAAATAGACTGATCAGTTCAACGAACCAATCAGCCTATCATTAATCAGAACAGATTCTATATTTCATATCAGTTAGCAGCTTGAGCTACTGTAAAATCAAATTTATCCGCAATCGTTTCAGAAAGCTGGTCGAGGGTTGACGGACTAAGGTCCCAAAGTCCATTTGCTCCATCTCCAAATAAATCGGCCAGGATACTATCCACTTCAGATTTTGTTAGATAAGGACTATTGGAATTGGGCTCTCGGGTAAATTGAAGGCTGTAGATAAATCCATACCCTTCAGAAAGATCATGGAAAGCGGTCCCAAAGTTTGATTGCTCAATGGCTGTCTTTCCCTGCTGCAGATAGTAAACCGCACGAACTCCTATTATGGTAGATACTTTCTCCTGGATAATGGCTGCTTGTTCATCTCTGATTTCATATTCCCCGGCAACCAATGCAGCTCTTCCTTTCTTAAAAGCATTGTAGATATCAGCAGCTATTCCAGCAAAGTCTGAATCTCCTTCTACTCTACCAATATATTTATTGAGGAAAGCATCGTCATTTCCGATTGTCGCATTGGGATCTGCAAGATCTGCAGAAGTACCATAAAGGTAGCCGTAGGCTTCATCCCATTTATGCTCCATTGTCGTATAGCTTTTTCCTTCTTCCACTACTCCATTATCATTATTTGCAATATTATCAGCTACATCCAATACAGCAGGACTCAGATAATTGTTGAGCATTTGATCGACCATAAGTGCACCGATCAGGGATTTATTTACAGCCTGGTTGTATTCTAATCCTTGTGCGCTGACAAAGCGTGCATCTGAACCATCGGCAATTTGTCCGGCTTGACCAGCAGTAGCCAGGGTGTTTTCTGCAGGGAAGACTTCACTTGCCTGACTATTGATCCAGCTTTCGAAGTCGGCTTTAATCAGAGCTGCTGTTGCTGTATTGGCAGAAAAATAGTCAGCAGAAGCAGCTACTTTGGATTTTATACTTTTGGTAGAAGCATTGAGGTCAGCATTTGCAAAAGGATTGGCATCTCCACCGGACTCGGTTTCATTTCTATACATTTCCAACATACCAGCGGCAGTTGAATTGTTGAAATCCTTGAGGGCATTGATCAATTCTGTGGCCATCTGAATACGAGTCGTTTGACCGTCAAAGGAAACAGTAGATTGCCCATCCCTACTGAAAGTATAGGTAGCAGGCTCGTTGATGTTCGGCTCAAGAGGCTCCTCCTCACAGCCAATCATCCCGAGAGAAATGATGAAAATAAATAGCGTGTAAAATATGGGTTTGATGTTCATGCTACGAACTTCTTTATTTAGACTAATTATAAATAAGTAACGCAACAAAGGTATGCGGGTGCCTGCTGTCCTACAATACCTAAATCTTGTGAAAATTCTGTGAGTCACATATACCTGACTACCTAAAATTAGGTACCTAATATTGGGGAACTCACTAAGCATTCCCTTTCTCTCCTCATGAAAGGGGGGGAGGGCATGAGTTTAAGAAACCGAATAAATAGCTGTCTCTTCATGCTTTCCCTTCAATTGGAGTTTGCTTTGAAAAGCATATTGCAGCTTTTCCTTTTCCAGGAGTTTATCCAGCAATTCCTGAGAAATGAGTAGCTGTTGATCAAAGGTATTGCACATGGACTGAATACGTGCGGTTGTATTGATCACATCTCCGTGATAGGCGAGTTCTTTTTTAACAATTCCAACTTCTGTAATTACGATAGTCCCTGCATGGGCACCAGCTTTAAATTTTGGGGCATGACCGTAGGTTGAGATATAATAGTCCCTCTTTTCTTCCAGGCGTTCCCTGAAAGCCTCAAAGCATTCTATACATCTATGTTTCTCCAGGCCTTTTTGAGGATGCCAGGTCAGTACAGCTTCATCCCCTACATATTGGTATACTCTCGCATCATATTTTGGGAAAATATCATTGAGGTCATAAAAACAGTCCTGTATGAATTTGCTGTAGCGGATGTTACCCAACTCTTCGGCTATGGTAGTAGAGGATTTCAAATCGATAAACATAAAGATACGTTCCTCTTCGCGAGGTTTATGGTATTTCCCTCTCAGCATATTCCATATGATACCCGGCCCAAATTTTTGATCCACTTGGCGAATGAAACTAATCAATCCTGCAGTCAGGAGGAAGAAGAGCAGTACTACCCAATACATTTTACTCCAAAGAAACTCGACGATCCCCATTTCATTTAATGAGATTGTTCCATGATAAAAAGTGAGGGTATAGTAGGCGATCAACATCATGAACTTGACGGCAAAGAAAGACAGCACAAACTTGCCAATCATATGAGTTCTAAAACTCCATCGTTTCAGTTTTTGTGATTCAAACAGCAATTCGATCCCTGTATAAAAGAAAGCTGCCATAAAACCCAGGAGGAAGTTGGTCCACAGAGGAATAAATTCTTCAAAATTTACAGTAGTAAAGTTTTCCGGTATCCCAAAAAAGCGAAAGAAATTGAAGATAAAGCCGGCGAGTGTCCAGACTACATAATTTCTTAGAAAAAAGACGAGGACTTTGGATGGCGTGTTATACATAAGGATTTGGCTATGTTGTAATTTCCACATTATCGCTTTGCGAGACAATTAAATTTAACCCACCGCCTCAGGCCCACACTCCCTTGACCTGTGGAACAATGGAGTGTGCACGGAGCCAATAAACGACTGGTGTCATCTCGAGGCTGGCTTGCGAAAGGGCTTCTGCGTGCCGAGGGATCTTGTATTTAAAACAAGTCAAATAATACATGATCTCTCAGCCCGCAATCCATCGCAGGGGCAAACTTCGAGATGACCTGTGGTCAGGCTAGGGGGACGTTTCCTTCTTGAGGGAAACGGGGCTTGCAGCGGAAGGGTAAATTGCCATCTCGCCGACAAACATTTTTTCTAAAAGCCAGTATATTTGTAAAAAAAATCACTATGAGTAATCTAGCAACGGCCACTTTAGGTGCCGGATGTTTTTGGTGTATTGAAGCTGTTTTCCAAAATCTTAAAGGAGTAGAGTCAGTTGTTTCCGGTTACATGGGAGGCAAGGTCAAGAATCCTACCTATAAGGAGGTTTGTAGTGGCCTGACCGGACATGCGGAAGTTGCCCAGATCAAATACGATCCTGAGCAGCTGACTTTCAAAGAATTGTTGGAAGTATTCTGGAAAACACATGATCCCACAACCCTTAACCGTCAGGGAAATGATGTTGGAACGCAATATCGCTCAGCAGTTTTCTACCATAATGATGAGCAGAAGGAGTTAGCGGAGCATTATAAGAAAGAACTGGATGCCTCCGGCTATTATCCAGATCCTATTGTAACGGAGATCTCTCCTGCCGTAGAATTCTACGTAGCAGAAGATTATCATCAGAATTATTTCAATGATAATAGTTCGCAGCCTTATTGCAACTTTGTTGTTCGCCCCAAGGTGGAGAAGTTCAAACAGGTATTTGCGGATAAGTTGAAATAAATAATCTCTTATAATTTGGGCCTATAGGTGCATCTTTTGTTCCTTTGCTGTCCAAATGAGTAAAACAGATGCTAATACCTGGCCGGGATTGGGTCCAAAATGGGGCCTGATCCTGGCTTTATTTCTTTTACTCTTTGTCTTTTTCATCCTTGATCTCCTACTAGGCTCTGTCCCAATATCCTTCGGAGATGTTTGGGCCTCTTTATGGGGAGCTGAATCTGCCCCCAAGGTCGAGCGCAACATTATCCAGAAAATCAGATTACCCAAAGCCTTGACCGCCATTTTGGTAGGCGCGGGTCTGTCTGTAGGAGGATTACAGATGCAAACACTCTTTCGAAATCCCCTGGCGGGACCTTCGGTATTAGGAATTAGTTCCGGGGCGAGTTTGGGCGTAGCCTTGCTGATGTTTGTGTTGGGGGGAAGTGGAGCCATCTGGGGATTCGCAAACCTGGAGATCAGTGGGAGCAGCTTATTAGTATTGGCAGCAAGTCTGGGAGCTGCTTTAATCTTTTTCCTCATCTTACTCCTCTCATATCGGATAAGAGATAATGTAGTTCTACTCATTCTGGGGATCATGATGGGTTTCATTACCAGTTCACTGGTCAGCATCTGGCAATATTTTTCTGATCCAGGCCTGATTCAGGATTATCTGATCTGGACCTTTGGGAGTTTAGGGGGAGTGAGAAATGAACAACTGATGCTTCTGAGTATTTGTGTGGGAATAGGTATCCTCATTGCCTTTCTACTGTCCAAGGCCCTGAATATGTTACTACTTGGTGAAAACTATGCGAGGGGACTAGGTTTGCATATTCAACAAACCCGCATCTGGATCATTCTGAGTACAAGTTTGCTTACAGGTTCGATAGTAGGTTTTTGTGGCCCGATTGGATTTGTGGGAATTGCGGTTCCTCACCTGACCCGCTCTTTATTCAATACTTCTGATCACCGCATATTGATTCCGACCTCTTGCCTCATTGGAGCCATCATCATGCTTGGCTGCGACCTCATTGCCCAATTACCGGGTTATAGTATTGCTTTGCCCATCAATGCCGTAACGGCCCTGATTGGAGCCCCGGTGGTTATCGCTGTTATTTTAAAACGAAGAAACCTCCAACGATCATTTTGAAGCATCCCCTCCACATAGAAAACCTGAGTATCGGCTATGGAAGTAAGTTCATAGCCAAAGAACTCAATTTGCATGTGGAAAAAGGAGAACTGCTCTGTCTTATCGGTCCAAATGGAGCTGGAAAATCGACCTTGCTCAAAAGCATAGCTTCCCTACAGAAAAAATTGGGAGGAAGTGTGCTTCTGAATGGGGAAGAGGTGGAGAAAATGTCTACAAGGGAATTGGCTCGAAAAATCAGCCTGGTCCTGACAGAGCGGGTAGATAGCAACCTCAATGTGTATAGTTTGGTAAGTATGGGGCGTTATCCCTATACAGGCTGGACAGGAAAAATGAAGGAAGAAGATAAGGCCTTTATCCAAAGAGCTATTGTGCAAACCGGATTGACAGAATTGGCTGATCGACCTTTATACCAATTGAGTGATGGAGAAAGACAGAAAGCAATGATCGCGAAAGCTTTGGCTCAGGATACGCCTTTGATTTTACTGGACGAACCTACTGCTCATCTCGATATTCCCAATCGGATGGAGCTACTTTCTCTCCTTCGAAGATTGACCCGGGAGGAAGGCAAAACCATTCTGCTTTCGATCCATGATTTGGAAGCGGCCCTGCAGATTGCGGATCGGATATGGCTGATGGATGGCAAAGCTAAGATTGAAGCAGGAATTCCAGAAGATCTTATTTTGCAGGGGAAAGTTCAGAAGATTTTTGCCACTAAAGACCTTGAATTTGACATGGAAGTAGGGAGCTTTCGCTTACTTCAATCTACTCGTTCCAAAGTTTTTATAGAGGGTGAAGGGGTAGGAAAAATCTGGACAACTCGGGCTTTTTTACGCCTGGGCTATGAGCTGACAGAAAATGCGGATGATGCCCTCTTCAAAATTTCCCTTGAGTCGAAAAACCAGCAATACCTGTGGAGATTAATTCGGCACCAAAATGAGCAGGAATTTACTTCCCTTCCTGCCTTGTTAGGATATCTCGAAAAATCCTGAATTCGCATTTTGCGTGATTTTGATATTTAACGCAATTCATCCGGCGAAATATTCCATTCATCCGCTAATTCCCGCGCAACCAACGATTTAGCTTCCAAAATCATCTCCTCTTTCCGTACTTGGATATACTCTTTTAATCCAAACATCAAACACCATAGCCCCTTTGTAATCCTATGTATTATCACCTTTCACGATGGAAAGCTTCCTTGCCTTTCAAAAATCTCGCCTACCCCATCTTTCGCATCTATTTGATCACATGTATGCTCTATTGTAAAATCGCTTGCAAAACAGATAGTTGGGTATTTATGGTAGGTTAGGCTTTCCTAATCTAAGTAGAATCGTCCTTTACGCTCGTATTGGACGATTTTGTGTTTTTGGACTTTTCTGTAATAAATTTTCATGAAGAGAGAAGGATTTCTTGACAGCCGGAGTCAAAACTCCCGAACAAGACATTCTAATTTTTTTTATAATCATGAAGATTTATTCCAGCATTCTCACGCTTTTTCTACTTTTTTCGATCCCTGCCTTTGTGGCTTGTGAAGAGAGCGAAGAACCAGAAGATCCTACTCAAGGAAGCGGAACCCTACACAGTGCATTTGCAGACTTCGACGAGGACAATACCACAATTTATCTGGACGGTTCGGATGTGGTTGTAGAAACAAATGGGCTTCCCAATCATACTACTCCATATTGGGGACAAGGACATTCGCTGTATGTAGATCCGACGGTTGCTACGAATATGACGCCTACTGTCATTACCGACCGGGCAGACCTTTCCGGAACTTTGAGAGTTACCTCCAGTCCTGAATTGGCAAGTTCCCCAACATCTACAAGTCTTGGAGCCATTGGTATAGCAGTAAGTGGTGCCTATATCTACAATGACCAGGAAGGAGGAGGAGCCTTGAGTAGCGCTATCGTAAGTCTGGACTATAGTGGAGGACATATCGGTCCCGATCTTTATCACTATCATTTGGAGCCAGCAGCATTTTCTCAGGATGATGAGAACCTGGTGGGAATTCTGGCAGATGGATTTTTTATCTACGGAAGAAAATGCAATTCTACAGGCAGCTATCCTACTGATCTGGATGCATCTGGTGGACATGTAGCAACTACCCAGCACAGTGATGGAGAAGAATATCACTACCATATAGAAAACGAATTATACATCAATGAGTATTACATCATTTTCCCCGGCGACTATCAGGGGACTCCTAGTCGTATTAACTGAAAGCATCCTGGCCCTCTTTCTGCTCTCGGGCTTTTCTTTAGGCGCTTATTTGGAGGCGAAAGAACTCCCAGACCGGGAGGTAGAGAAGGCAGAGTTGGTCCTCCACCCGAAGGAAGGTAAGTGGTACCTGGGCAATGAGCCTTATAGTGGATATGCAGTCGCTCGCTTTGCGGATGGTTCACTTGAATCCCGATTGGGGTATTGGGAAGGGAAAAAGGAAGGACATGCACGAAAATGGTATAACAATGGGCAGCAGAGATACAAAGCTTTCTATATATCCAATCGACTCGACGGGCTGGCATATGCATGGACTTCAGAGGGAGTAATGGTGAAAGCGGCGCACTATGTGAATGGATATACGCATGGAGTCCAAAAACTCTGGTACGACGATGGACAGCCATTCAAAGTGATGAATTACAATATGGGGCAGGAAGAAGGCTTGCAATCTGCCTGGAGGAAGAATGGAGCTCTGTTTATCAATTATGAGGCAAAAAATGGTCGCTTTTTCGGCATGAAAAGAGCCAATGCCTGTTACGAACTTAAAGAAGAAATTATTCAATTCTGATCAGCGATTCTTATGATGAATTCCCAACCAAAACTTTTCCTCTTTTTTCTGTCCTGTTTCTCTAGCCTATTCAGTCTATGCATATATAGCTGTATGGAAGAAGCAAAGGCAGAAAGCAGAACTACTTTTCTTCCTTATTATGATGAGGCCACTTTTACTCCGAAATGGCTATATCCTGGAACGGAAGCCGTTCAGGATCTTCATCAAATTCCTCCCTTCAGTCTGATAAATCAGGAAGGAGAAGTATTCACGGATGCAGAGCTGGAGGCAAAGATCTATGTCGCGGATTTTTTTTTCACCACCTGTCCGGGTATTTGCCCCAAAATGACAGCAAATATGTCTGTCTTACAGGAAGCATTCATGGATGATCCTGAGATTGTACTGCTATCCCATTCCGTGACTCCTGAACTGGACTCTGTGGAGGTATTGCAAAGATATGCTGAGGAAAAAGGAGTGATTAGCGGAAAGTGGCAATTGCTTACTGGTGATAGAGAGCTCATCTATGATCTGGGCCGCAATCAATATTTCGTGGAAGAGGATTTGGGTTTGGAAAAAACTGCCGATGACTTTCTCCATACAGAAAACTTTGTCCTGGTAGACAAGAATCGCCACATCAGAGGCATTTATAATGGACTGAATAAAACAGCCGTTCGCCAACTTATCACAGATATAAAAACCTTGAAAGAAGAATTTTAAGACCGTGGATTTTTAGATTGAATTATTCAAGATTTTGTGTGTGTTATTGTGTTTTAGTGTTGTAGTTCGGGTTTTATAGGCCTTTCAACTATAACACTTTAACACACTAGCACAATAACACGCAAAATTCCCTACCTTTGCGCTAAAAATAAGCGCTATATGAAATTCAGATTCATCTTACTAATGAGCCTTAGCTTGCTTTGGGCTTGCCAGGCCGAAACACAAAAAGAAGAAAGCCAGGAAAAGACATCAGCAACTTCTATGAACATGTCTTACCATGGAGAAAAGATCGATGCTGAAAATGCTGTCTCCGTTGCTCAGCTTCCAGAACTTATGGGGGATGAGAAAATGAAGGAAGGCATTAAGTTGGAAGGCGACCTGAGTGCGGTATGCAAAAACAAAGGCTGCTGGATGAAAACAGTGATGGATGGGGATCAAAGCCTCCACATTACTTTCAAAGACTATGGTTTCTTTGTCCCAACCGATGCTGCAGGTAAGAAAGCCATCTTCGAAGGCAAAGCGTACTATGACACTACAGATGTAGCGACGCTCCGTCATTATGCAGTAGATGGGGGTATGTCAGAAGAAGAAGCTGAAAAAACCATCACTGAGCCCAAGTACAGCCTGGCTTTCGAAGCTACAGGTGTAATCATTCAGGACGAAGGAAAATAATTCCTACTTCCTGCCAATTAAAAAAATACATCCCGGAATCTGCTTTGCAGGTCTCCGGGATTGCTTGCAATAGATTTCAATTGATAAAAGAGGCTAATCTCGCCCCGAGGAAGTCTTTTAGGTCAAGTTTACAAGCTATTATTATCCTAACCTATATATAAATACCTCTATCAATTCACATGAATAAAGATTATTCAGCTATTCTGGCTGCTCTTGGATTGGAAACTGAAAATCCATCCATTCATACAGGTACCCAATCCCAAAGCGCATCAAGTGGAGATTTACATTCCATTCATTCTGCGGCTGATGGAGCCCTATTGGGAAAAGTTCGTTATGCTACAGAATCGGATTATGAAGATGTAGTAAAAGTTGCTGAAGAAGCTTTTCTGACCTGGAGAGAGATTCCTGCTCCCAAGCGAGGAGAAATCGTAAGACAGATCGGAGACGCCCTTCGCAAGCATAAAGAAAACCTTGGCAAACTGGTCAGCCTGGAGATGGGTAAAATTTACCAGGAAGGACTTGGAGAGGTTCAGGAAATGATTGATATCTGCGATTTTGCGGTAGGCTTGAGTCGACAGTTGTACGGTCTTTCCATGCATTCTGAGCGTAAGCATCACCGTATGTACGAGCAATGGCATCCCCTGGGAATTGTAGGCATTATCTCTGCCTTTAATTTTCCGGTTGCTGTATGGGCCTGGAATTCCATGATTGCTGCTGTTTGTGGAAACGTTAGCATCTGGAAGCCGAGTGAAAAAACGCCTTTGACCGGAGTCGCGTGTATGAATATCGTAGCGGAGGTTATGAAGGAGAATGGATTGCCGGAAGGCATCTTTAACCTCGTTATCGGAGATCGCGAGATTGGGAAAGCAATGGCCGAAGATAAACGTTTGCCCTTGATTTCAGCTACCGGTTCTACGCGCATGGGGAAAGCAGTTGGAGAAACAGTCGGAAAACGTCTGGGAAAAAGCATCCTCGAATTGGGAGGAAATAATGCCATTATTATTTCCCGCCACGCCAACCTCAAACTGGCCATTCCAGCTATCGTTTTTGGAGCCGTTGGTACCTGTGGACAGAGATGTACATCTACGCGTCGCCTGATTATCGACGAAGCCATCTACGATGAATTTAAAGAGACCCTGACCAAAGCATACGATTCACTGGAAGCCAAAATCGGACATCCTCTGGATGCTAATACCCTTATCGGTCCCCTGATCGATCAGGATGCCGTAGCAGGCATGCAGGCGTCTATAGAAGCCATTAAAGCAGAAGGTGGAAATCATATCTATGGAGGAGAAGTACTCTCAGGAGAAGGCTTTGAAACCGGAACCTATGTGAAACCTGCTTTGGTAGAGGCGAAAAATGAATACAAGACTGTTCAGAAAGAAACTTTCGCCCCCATCCTTTACCTCATGAAATACAGTAGCCTGGAAGAGGCCGTTGAAATCAACAATGCGGTTCCACAGGGACTTTCTTCTGCCATTTTTACAGAGAGTATGAAGGAAAGCGAGAGATTCCTCAGCATGATGGGATCTGATTGCGGAATTGCCAATGTAAATATTGGAACTTCCGGAGCTGAGATTGGAGGAGCATTTGGAGGGGAAAAGGAAACCGGAGGCGGGCGTGAGTCTGGTTCTGACTCCTGGAAAGCCTATATGCGCCGTCAAACCAACACCATCAACTGGTCTGAAGAACTGCCTTTGGCACAGGGAATCAAATTTGATATTTAGCAGAGAATTATCCTCTGTTGGAAGAATAGTGAAGCTCAGGGTTTGGAAAGCAACCCTGAGCTTCCAACTTAAGGAGCTTATTTACGTAAATCAGAATTTCCACGGGTACACCACCAAGCCATAAGATGAGTAATAGAAATCAGTTCGCTACAGAGGGGTTGGGAAAACTACTGCAACAACAGGCCATTCCTGCCTCAATTGGCATCCTGATCATGTCTATTTATGGGATTGTAGATACCTTCTTTGTTGGAAGGTGGGTTGGAGCTAATGGGATTGGAGCCATTACAGTTGTATTGCCGATTACCTATCTGATTGCGAGTATTGGCATGTCAATAGGAGTAGGTGGTGCCTCTATCATTTCCCGTGCACTGGGAGATAAAAATCCGGAAAAAGCACATAAGACTTTTGCGAATCAGGTAATTCTTACCCTGGTTCTGGCCATTCTTATCGTTTCCCTTTGTTATGTCTTTATTGATTATGTCCTCTTCGCATTTGGAGGAAAGGGAGAGATAAAACAATATGCCCGGGATTATTTTGAAGTGATCCTGTTTGGGATTCCTTTCCTTGCCTGGGCCATGATGAGTAATAATGTCATTCGGGCCGAAGGCTTTCCGAAAGTGGCCATGTTCATCCTTATTGTCCCGGCTGTTGCCAATATTATCCTGGATCCCATTTTGATTGTGGGCTTTGATATGGGGATTAAAGGAGCCGCATGGGCGACTACGCTCTCCTATATAGCGAGTGCTTCCTATGCTGCCTGGTTCTTTCTCTTTGGTAAATCTGACCTAAAGTTAAAAGTGAAGGACCTGGTTTTAAACTGGCCGATTATCAGAGAAATCGCTTCCATTGGGTCAGTAACACTGGCCCGTCAGGGAACCATCAGTGTACTGGCTATGGTTCTGAATAATTCTCTTTTCTTTTATGGAGGGGAAATGGGACTTTCGATTTATGGCATCATAAACCGTCTGATGCTCTTCATAAACTTCCCGGTATTGGGTATCACACAAGGCTTTGTACCCATTGTAGGTTTCAACTATGGAGCCAAATTATGGGATCGAGTGGCAGGTATCACCAATCTTTCGATGAAAACAGCGAGTATGATCGCCTTCGGGATTTTCATCATGATCATGATCCTCGCCCCTAAAATTGCAGCTATTTTTACAGAGGACGCAGAGCTAATTGCTCGTACAGCTCCAGCTATGCGTTTGACCTTTTTGGCTACTCCACTTTTAGCTATTAGCCTCTTGGGGAGTGCCTATTTTCAGGCGATAGGGAAAGCGCTTCCTGCCTTATTGCTCGCCCTGACTAAACAAGGGTTTTTTCTCATTCCTTTAGTGCTCATTTTACCCCTCTTTTTTGGGTTAAATGGGATTTGGTATTCCTTTCCGATTGCTGATATCGGAGCGGCCGCTATCTCTTATTATTACATTCAGCGGAATATGAAAAAATTGAAGCTGGAGATAGCTGCAGAAGAAGTTGCACCTGAAAAGGAAGCTTTAGCCCCGGAAATGCTTATCCCCAAAGCTGAAAACGCGAAATAAAGCTTTATTTTTTTATTAAGTTTTCTTGTTAAAATATAGGCGGATGGCTTTATATATCTTTCCATCTTTTTTAGAAATAGATGGAGGCAAAAATCGTAGAGCCCAGAACCTGGTCTACAAGCCGCCCCTTTTTCCGATGAGTTCTGCAGGGCCATCAAACCCGGGTATATTTCCATCCAAAATTACCTAGACTAACACAGCTCTGGATTACTTAAATAAGGTAGTATAGGTGTAAGTGATATACATCCCCAATAGAACAAATACAATCAATCCCAGATAAAAGATCGCCATTCCCTTTTTGCGGGAAGCTTCATCATAGGCATAGATTTGTGTTCCATTAGGCAGGGTCTTTTTGAATTGAAAATTATAGCCGATCATCATTCCTATAAATCCTCCGACTAAGGAGAACATAAATCCGATCAGTAACCATTGAAAGCTTGCCGTGGCCTGTTTCCCGAGTTCCTGAAGTCGGTCTTCTTCAAATTGTCTAATCTTCTTTTCCTCTACTTCCTGTCCCCGATCTTTCAGAATTTTTTTCGCCAGGACAAAATCCAGTTTGCTCCATTCATCCGCTTTCTCTAAAACCTCCCATAGTTCTTCATCGGAAAATGAGTATAAATAATGATCCTCATCTATTCCCTGGATCAATTCCTCACTATCTTCTTCCCATATCTTTTGTGCCTTTCGAAAATACTGCTCGGGAACCCTCAGAAGAAATTCCTTGATATAAGGACTTCCTGTAAAGGTTACATCCAGCGCAACAGATGCATCCTCCAATACGAAAGGGATGCCTCTTCGGTCCAATAATTCTGAGATGGGGCGCGCCAATTCCGGATCACGGTATTTGGCGAGGGTGCGGAGTTCGGAATTCATAGAAGAATATAGGAAAATCCTCGGAAAGCCTTTGTCATGAACTAAACACTTGGACAGGCTAACGCTCAATCAGATAGATTTGATATAGAAATTATTTTCATAGGCTTCCAAAACTGCCTGGTAGTCAGGCAGGATCTGGCAAAGATGGTGTTCCAGATGGGCGACATAATCGACCATAAAGTAGGCAAGTGAAGTTACTTCTCCCGCGGGAATCCTTTTAAAGGCAATTTGGTGAAGGTTATGCTCACTTACTGGTCGCCAGGAAAGCTCCCTGGGAGTGTAGATCATCAAATGGGAAAGTTGCAGGTTGTATTGCACCCACATTTCCACCAGTTCATTCCAGCTCCTTTTTTGGTAGTGCTGTATGATCACCCACTTCTCCTGTTTATAGCCTTCAAAGATCATATCCCGTTTAAACTGGGCTCTCACAAATCTCTGATGATTATTGGAGGCAGAATCTATGAGATGACCGATGATCTCTTTAGGGGACCATTTATCAGCTGCGGGCTTTTGAAAAGCTTCAGTATCAGTAAAAGCTAAGAGCTGGGGTTTAACGCTCAGTGTGATTTCTCTAAGGAGGCGGCCTGGATCTTTTCTATTCATGACTTATAAAAATGCCTAAAGCCCCGAGAGCTCAGGTATTTGTTTTCTCCAGAAATGCTAAGTCTCTCCCACTTTCAGGAGATTGAAATGAGCCGTTTTGGACCAATAGCCTACAGAATAGAAGAGAAATTAATCATCAAACCTTTTCTTCTTCTGTCTACGCTTATGTTTTTTCTTTTTTCCCGCAAATTTCCCCCCAAATTTTCCCCCGAACTCCTTCTCACGGGAGATTTTGGGAGCATAAGAGGTCATTTTTGCTTTAGATAACTCCAATTCGACTCCTTCAAATACAGCGCCTTCAAATGCAGGAGCCATGTTTTTATCTACCTGGCTATCGATTTCGAAAAAGGAAAATTTACGGAGAATCTCAATCTTACCAATTCTAACCTTACGATTACGTAGTTTTTCATTGACTAATCCCATCAATCTATGAGGATTAAGTCCCTGACGGGACCCTACATTGATGTGATAGCGCACAAATTCCACTTTCTTTCTACTCCCAGAATCACGATCAGATTTGCGGTCTCTTGAAGAACTGACATTGAGATCAGGAGCATTGCGGTACATATTGAGAAAGCGATTGAACTCCACAGAAATGAAGTGTTTGATCAATTCTTCCCGACTCATCCATTCCAGTTTTTTCTCAATCTCAGGTAAGAACTCAGCCAATTGCTCTTCTTTGACCTCCGTTTTTTCAACGTGATCTATGAAATTGAAAATACGGTTTTGACAGATTTCCAATCCACTGGGAACCAATTTCTTTTGAAACTGTTTCCCGATCATCCTCTCCAGAGAAGAGATCTTTCTTGTTTCGCGGGTATGTATAATGGAAACAGAAATACCGGAATTTCCTGCTCGCCCGGTTCTTCCACTACGGTGAACATAGACTTCAAGATCATCAGGGAGTTCATAGTTGATCACATGTGTCAACTCATCAACATCGATTCCCCTAGCCGCAACATCTGTTGCTACCAGGATTTGAATATGTTTATTACGGAAAGCAGTCATGACCTGGTCTCGTTGAGCCTGGGTCAGGTCTCCATAAATAGCGTCAGCATTGTATCCGTCCTGAGAGAGTTTGCGGGCAACATCACGGGTATCTCTTCGAGTACGGCAGAAAACGATCCCATACACATTAGGGACCATATCCAGGATGCGCATAAGGGCTCTGTAGCGCTCACGAGCATGAACCATGTAAAATTCATGGCTTACATTTTTTGCCCCGGAATTTCTTTGACCAACAGAAATCTCTGCGGGATCATTCATGTATTTCCGGCTGATGCGCTGAATCTCCTTAGGCATGGTTGCCGAGAAAAGCAGGCTTTGCTTTTCTTTGGGAGTTTCTGCGAAAATGGCATCAAGGTCCTTCTGAAAGCCCATATTGAGCATTTCGTCAGCTTCATCGAGTACGAGGAACTCAACTTTCCCCAAGGCCAGCTCTTTACGTCTGATTAGGTCAAGAGTTCTACCAGGTGTCCCAACGACAATCTGGCTCCCTTTTTTTAGTTCACGGATTTGGGTGCCAATATTAGCTCCCCCATAAACAGCTGTGACGTGTAGGCCCCGAACCTTTTTGCTAAAGTCTTTAAGATCATTGACGATCTGTATAGCTAGTTCCCGGGTGGGACTCAGGATAATGGCCTGAACAGCTTTGGATTTCGTATCTACTTTCTGGATAATCGGCAGGCCAAAGGCCGCGGTTTTTCCGGTACCTGTTTGCGCCAATGCAATCAAATCACGGTCTGATTCCAGGATGGTTGGGATAGCAAGACTCTGTACTTCCGTAGGATTGACAAAGCCGAGTGCTTCTACTCCCGCCAGGATATTTTCGTCTAATCCTGTTTCTGCAAATGTTTCTATCATAAAATTCTCCTCATATCCTCCCGCCAAAATACGATCCGATATTCTGCCAGGTCTCAATTATAATACTTCTAATCGAGGGGCAAAGGTACGCTTATTTTCGGGCTTTTTACTATCTCGGGAGGAAAGGAATGCAGAAGGCGTCATTCCGGCGAACTTTTTGAAGGTTCTATTGAAGGTCGCTTTACTGTTAAAACCGCTCTCATAAGCGATTCCAAGCAGTGATAAATGGGCCTTGGATGGGTCGCTGATCAAACGCTTAACTTCTTCAACCCGGAACTCATTTACAAAATCATTGAAGTTTTTTCCAAAGCCTTCATTGATTACCTGAGAAAGCGTAGGGGAAGGGATTCCGATTTGTCCTGCCATTTGACTCAAGCTTAATTGCGGACTGAGGAAAGCCTTTTCTTCCTTCATAAGTTTTGAGACTTTTTCTTTCCATACATTGAGTTCTGTCGTTTCCAGGCAGTTTTTGCTCGTCTCCGGATTGGTTTTTTCTTCAGGTTGGAAGTGTAGGTAGATCACCTGTGCACGGGTATAGGCACTGATACTGAGGATATAGAGGATAATGCCGATGAAAAAGTACTCCCACCAGTTTTGGGTATAATCCAGTTGAAAGCCAAGGTCATTAAGTGCTGTGAAAACCCAGGACATGGTTATGCCGCTTACGATAAGAAAAAGATAGTTTCTGTACCAACTAAAATTGATATCCTCGGGATTACTGAATTCTTTTTCTACCCATGCTTTGTATCTGTAATAATATTTTATGGTGAAATAGATGTAAACATAATTACTGATAAGGGTCAAAAGACTCAAAGGTGTGGCAATATAAGGCAGGTCTACTTCTGCCATCCAGCTTTGCACAAAGAGTTTCCCCTGTACATAAATAGAAAGGTGATAAATGATATACAGAACAAAAGGAAGAAGGTGAAGCAGGTCTTTTCTCTGGAATTTGAAATCTGTATTGGTAAGTGTGATCAGATAAAAATATAGGGTCGGACCGATGAGTAGTCCGGGATTCAGGGGAAAGAAGAGGAGTTCATCCCATAAAATTTGTATTCCCAGAAAACCCAGCATATAGGGTAGGATCAATAATGTACCTTCGATGAGGAATACTCCCATAAGCAGATCAGAAAGTATTTCTCTTTTTGCAGATCTGAAGAAAAATAGAAGCGCAAATAGAATCCCCTGGAAACAGGCCAGGAAAAGTATCAGTGCGCGTATATTGATTTCGTTAGCCACGGTTGTTCTTATTTGAAAAGGGAAACAGTTTGGTTTGCGTCTACGGCAGAAACCGTATGGATAAGTTTTCGGCCCAGTAGTTTGTCCAGGTATATTCTACTCCCTATGGGAAAGTTTTCTTTTCTAATTGCTCCGGCTTTTATGGGAAAACCGTAGCCAAAACGATTGCCTCGGGGACCCTCGACAATAAAGTCTGCCTTCGTTCCGGAATTATTTTTCAGTTTGAGATCAATGCGTTGAGGAGCATCGGGCTTTTTTTCTTCCCATGATCCATAGGTGATCCAGTTTTCAGCATCATCTTTAATCAGACGGATATTGACTCCTTTATCCAACCATTTGTCAGCTTTATGCTCCCCTACCCTTGCTTTTAGATACTCAATGGCATGTATTTTCGCTTCTCCATAGCCTTCAATGTTTACTGTTGCCTTCTTGCTATGCAATTGAAGGGCCTCCAGTTTTCCATTTCGCATATTGACTTCCAGCTGTTCGATTTTACCGGCGAGATGCACGGTGCCTACGGGATTATTTACAGAGAAAAAGGGCCCATCCAGATTATTGATGAAAAATTCGCCATAGCCGCTGGTGCTGAGTTTATGGAGGAAAGGAGCACCTATGGTTATCTGTACATTCTTTGTGGGCTGGATCCACTTTTCCTGTAAAATGCGAAGCTTGCCTCCTTCATGTTTAATGGCAATGCCTTCGAATACATTTTCGTCAGCTGTAATCTCCAGTTTTGCCAGCTCCTGACAATTGACGGTGACATGTGCAGGGAAATCGACTTCAAGTTCTGTAAAGAGGGAAAGGGAGCGTATGCGGGTTTCCATGATCCCATTACCTTTGATCTGGGCAGAAATTTCACCCAGAAAAAAGAGGATACATAGAAAGGATATGATTCTGCTGATATTCATAAAATTGATTTTGAGGCAAATAGGCTGTCTCAGTTTACAATATCGCCTCAAAAAAGATGATACGGGTCTCAAATATTAATTTGAGACAGATTAAAATGTTTAACAAAAGAGGGAAAAATTGAAAAAATAGCCGCCTTTCAAGCGAAAAGGCGTATCAAAATATATGAATGAGTTAATGTCAGGCTGATTTGCCCAGGTCATGGGTTACCTTCCACAAATGATCCAGTAATTTCTGGCGATCTCTGATATGCGCCATTTCTTCATAGGGAATAGGATCACCAATTTCGAGGTAGATAGGTTTGCCGATTTTATTTCTGACTTCATGCAAGAGCATGCCGAGGCGGAGGGTCGCACTCACCTGACTCACCAATTGAAAGAGTCTGCTATTTTGTCCATGCACAAAAATGGGAATAACGGTTGCTTTGGATTGCTGGATAACCTTTGCTACAAAGCGTTTCCATTCGAGGTCTTCTGCTTTACCAAAGCCTTTCGGAGAGGTTGCCACACCGCCTGAGGGAAAGATCACCAAAGCTTCTCCATTTGCCAGACGATTCAGGGTTTCATTTTTCGTTTGGATATTGGCTTTCATGGCAGACTTTGTATCTCGAAAGTCTATAGGTAAAAGAAAACTGTCAATTCTTTCATCCTGCCCTAAGAGCACTTCATTTACAATTACGACAAAATCTTTCCGAATACGAGAAGCAAAATAGCCAAGGATAAGTCCGTCTACGACGCCAAAGGGATGATTAGAGATAAATACCAAAGGGCCTTCTTTCGGGGCTGCCAGAAGTTTCTCTTCATTATAGCGGAGTTGGAGTTCCAGCTTTTTGATGGATTTTTCCCAGATCTGTTCGGGCTCCATTTCTGTATGCCGAATTTCTGTATATAATTTATCTATCTTTTTTCCCCCGCAAATTCTTTCAATCAGGGCCATAAGTACACGCTTGGCCCAGGGATCATAAGGGGAAACATAAGTGATTTTCGGAGTCCTTCTCGAATTGTGTGATAAGTGAGAACGCATGTGTATTCAAAGACTTTATATCCTAAAAAAAAGAATCCTGTAGGGATATACAAATTGTGCTAACTAGTAATTATACGTTAATTAAATATGAAGGATCAAGAAACAAAAAGAGCGAAGCCAAAAGCTTCGCTCTTTTTTCCTGAAAAAGGACTTTTATCTGGCTTTCATGTTCATTTGGTCAACTCTCAGATTGAAGCTATTTGAAAAATTAGCTGCGTGCTTGGAAGTTGTATCTAAACCAAATTCCTGAAGATTCAGGGGAATATCTATACCCATTTGAATACCCTGAGGATTCATTCTAAAATTTGAGATATTAGCCTGGGTTCGTATTTCTCTATTATTGAAACGGATTTCTACGGGTAAGCTAAGATTGCTTTCCTCCCGCGAAGATCCGGCTTGTAGCATAAGTTGAGAAAAATCAACATCTACTCGGATCAGGGGATTAGCTTCTACAAAGAATACTTCATTAAGTATAGACTTTCCATTTGCATCAGCTGAAAATCCAAAAGCGGCCATTTTTGCCTTCATACTCAAAATGCTGTTTCCTGCATCATATTCACAGATCCATTGAGGCGTATTGAGCTGTGTGCTTCCCTGCGTTCCATTTGCAGAGATCGAAGCCGTATTTACGCCATGAAATTGCTGAGCGGAGAGGCTGTAAAATGAAAGTAAAAGGAGAATAGTAAAGAATGTCGTACGTATTTTCATTTTGATTCTATTTAAACGCAATCACTTGCTGAATATATCCGTATCTATCCAACGTAGCAAGTGCAGATTTCGCATGTTATTGGATGAAATTCCCACGAATAAAAGTACGGGATTTCTTTGCAGAATAAAATTGTGAATTACGCAAAATGCTTCAAGGCTATGTTTAGATGGCTGCTGAAAAAAACAGTAAACTGCTGCCATCCCGGAATCTATCAGATATCCGGGACCTCTAGCCAACTCAAACAGCTAGCAAGAGATCCCGGCTCTTGGGTTAAGGCCGGGATGACAAGCTTTTAAAAACAAAACCCAAATGTCTCAACAATTTTTATCTTTGCCGCTGCTATGGAAAAACCAGTGCTTATACTAAAATTTGGGACCGCATCTATCACCCTGGAAGATGGTAGTATAGATACCGATGCCATGAAAAGCATAGTGGAACAAATTGCCAGCCTCCACAAAGCTTATCGGATTGTGATGGTTTCTTCAGGGGCAGTGGGAACCGGCAAGCGCTACCTCAATTCCTATTCCGGCAAACTCGCTGAGAGAAAGGCTGCGGCGGCTATCGGCAATCCCCTTTTGCTCAATATGTATGCGCAGCTTTTCAAGCAACACGGGATCTCTATCGCGCAAAGTCTCTGTGAGCGTAGCCATTTTTCCAATCGAGCGCAGTTTCTTCAGCTTCGGGATACTTTCGAAATGTTGTGGGAAAACGGGATTATCCCTATTGCTAATGAAAATGATGTAGTGAGCAATCTGGAACTTCGTTTTTCTGACAATGATGAATTGGCAACTCTGATTGCCGTAGGGTTTGGAGCTCAACTTTTATTATTAGGAACCTCTGTGCCAGGAGTTTTGGATGAAAAAGGAGAGCTGGTTCCCGAGATAGATGAATTTGATGCATCAGTCATGGGACTTGCTCGGCAGGATAAGTCGGCCGCAGGTCTTGGGGGAATGATTTCCAAACTTACTTTTGCTCGCCTGGCCACCCGTATGGGGATCAAAGTCGTTATTTTTGGGGCGAAGGAAGCCAAAGGAATCCTAATGGCAGAGCAAGGCAAAGGGGGAACCCAATGCATGCCTAAGGAAGCTAATATTCCGGCAAGGAATAAATGGCTGGCCAGTGGAAGCCTGGTGATGGGGCGTTTGCTCGTAGACGAAGGGGCCAAAGCGGCCTTGCTAAAAAGAAAGAGCCTGCTTGCGGTGGGAGTCAGAAAAGTAGAGGGAAGTTTTGCCAAAGGAGAAGTCTGCGAATTGGCATTAGAAGGGGAAGCCCCCTTCGCCGTAGCCCGAGCCAGATTTTCTTCAGATCAAATTTCCCACCAGGCCCGTACAAAGAATATGGAAATCGCTCATGCAGATGAGATAGTTTTATTATAAGACGTGTTAGGGTGTTAGTGTTTTTGTGTGTTAGAGTCCATTCACATTAACAAACGCAAACACCCTAATACCCAAACACGCTAACACTTTTATCCACATGCAAACCCTATCCGGTATACAGAAACTTCTGGAAGATGCACGGACCGCATCTATAGAAATCCGCATGCTCAGCAATTCAAAAAGGCAATCCCTTTTATTGTCTCTGGCTGGGATGATTGATCAGAGGAAAGAAGAGATCATTGCTGAAAATGAGAAAGATCTTGTCAAGATGGAAGATAGTAATCCCAAGAAGGATCGCCTGCGTTTAACGCCAGAGCGAATTAAGGGATTGGTGGATAGCGTGTGGGAAGTAGCCAAGTTGCCTGATCCCATTGGGAATTTACTTTCTGAAAAACAGTTGGATAATGGACTCTTGGTTCAAAAGCTCAGTGTACCGCTGGGTGTAGTTGGGATGATCTATGAATCGCGCCCTAATGTTACCATCGATGTGGCTGCCCTTTGCCTTCGCTCTGGCAATGGGGCGGTCTTAAGAGGAGGCTCAGATGCTTTTCATAGCAATACTGTTTTGGTTGACATCATCCATAAGGCTTTATTAGACCATCGACTAAGTCCACAGATTGTTCAACTCTTGCCCACCGACAGGGCTTTCGTTCAGGATATGTTAACTGCGGATGGCTATATCGATATTATTATTCCCAGGGGATCGCAAGCCTTGATTGATTTTGTTCGGGCGAATGCAACAGTTCCTACCATCGAAACAGGTGCCGGCGTTTGCCATACCTATGTTACAGATACAGCCGATCTTCAAAAGGCCGCAGATATAGTTGTAAATGCAAAGGTATCACGTCCCTCTGTTTGCAATTCATTGGATACGATTGTGGTGGATGAAAAAATTGCAGCGGATTTTCTTCCTATGATTATTGAGGGGATGAACGCATATGAGGTAGAAATTTTTGCGGATGAAATAGCCCATCCAATTCTGGATGCTTCCGCTTATCCTCATTTGCAAGTCGCAGAAGAAGCAGATTTTGGTCAGGAATTCTTGAGCTACAAATGTTCGGTGAAAGTGGTGAAGGGATATAGAGAGGCCTTGTCGCATATAGCGAAGTATTCTTCCAAGCATTCTGAGGCTATTATTTCAGAGGACAAGGCTCTCTGCGAGAATTTCCTCAAAGCGGTTGACGCTGCTGCTGTTTATACCAATGCCTCGACCCGTTTCACGGATGGAGGAGTATTTGGGCTGGGAGCAGAGATTGGTATTTCTACTCAAAAACTGCATGCAAGAGGACCTTTTGCATTGGAGAAATTGACTACTGAGAAATGGGTGGTCCGTGGTGATGGGCAGGTGAGGTGAGTGTTCTCTATTAGCACCATTGCCAGCTCTAAGGTCATCTCGAAGTTTGCTTGCGCGGCGGATGGAGTGCTGAGAGATCATGTATTATTAGATCTTCTTGAAATACAATACCCTTCGGCGCAGAGGAGCCATTTCGCGAGCCAGCCTCAGGATGACAATATTTAATCTTCTTTTGTCTTCTTCCCCTTCAAATAATACTTCTGATAGGCCCAGCTGAAAATGACCACCACAACCAAAGAAGGCAGCAAATTGCTGACATTGATCTGTCCCATTTCCATCACATTAAATGCAAGTCCAATCAAGAGTAAACCTCCTGCTGTACTCAGAATGATGATCATTTCCTCTGTAAAAAGGTCTTTCGCCCGAGCAGCAGTGAGCGTAATGCCTCCCTGGAAAATAAGCATGAGGATGATAGAAAACATTACGCCTATCCCAAAAGTCGTAGCCAGAGCTATGGCAGTTACAAAATCCAGTAAGGTCTTTACGCCCAAGAGATCGCGGTTTCCACTAATCCCCTCCTCTATCGATCCAATGATGGTCATCGGGCCGATGCAGCAAACAATGAAGGTGGTGATCATCCCTTCTGTAAAAGAGGCACTTTCGATATTGAAGGTGGACTTGATCGAATCCCCAAAGCTATTGAAGAAAGCATCTACCCCGATGAGTTCACCTATGACGCCTCCGAGGATCATGGAAAAAACCAGGACGAGGAGATATTCTCCCGGAAATTTCATTCCCATGCGGATTCCAATGAGAATTACGGTCAGTCCGATGCCCTGAAAGATGATAGCATTGAGATTTTCGGGGAAGGCCTGCTGAAGCATGAGCCCGATGAGACTCCCTAAAACAATGGCGGCCATGTCTATAAAGGTGCCTATGGGGAGGCGCATGTATGTGTTATTATTCATTATTTAGCTTTTTTGATTTGAATGTGTTTTAGGTCTGCAGGGTTATAGTTAAATCTCGTGAACCAACAATTCTCAAACTACAACACTAAAACACTACCGCACTTTATCTCCACCAGGCCTCCGGCAACTGTCTCTTTCCAAAGCCGAGTTTATCATCCAACCAGAGCATGAATTTACGCAAAGGACTATTGGCTAATCGGATGCCGAGGCGGTTCCACCATTTGCTGTAGTCTTTATTGTAGGGACAGACCCGGATACAGATGGCGCAATCAGTATTCATTCCTACCCAAAATTTGAAACATTTTTCGGCATTGACGGTCCATTTGCTGATTCCTTCCAGACTGGAAATATTGGGGGCTTTGTCTTGAGGTTCTCCATGTGGGATGGCTTTGACTGGGCAGCTGCTCGCACATTTATTACATGCCTCACAAAATTGTTTTACCCCAAATTCAATAGGTTTATCTGCTATGAGCGGGAGATCTGTGAAGACTTTAGCAATGCGAATATTAGGGCCAAATTTTGGAGTAATGAGAAGGCCGTGTCGGCCGTATTCCCCTAAACCTGCTTCTATAGCCATCGGAATGTTGAGGGCAGTATCATTGAGAGAGGCAGTCGCTCCATAGCCCAAATTGGTGATAAATTGAGCCAGAGAATTGGCAGCATTTAATCCAACACTATATCCCAGGCCTGTAGCAGCTCCACTCAAAGCAGCTGGATAGGTTTTGCTCAGTTTGTAATCCATGGGAATGATGAGCAGAATGGCGTGAGTATATGTTTTGGAAAGATCCATCTTCGGACTTTCTTCCGTCTTTCTCCGAAAGGTATCTTCGTACACCCATCTTTCATCCAATTCACATATACCTACTGCTCCTGCCCCAAACATGAGTGCCGCTTGTTTGATGCGATTGGTACTTTCTTCGGCTGAAACCAATGGCGCTTTGGAAGTAGGAGGCTGTGTCTGGGTGGTATAATAATCTGTAAATCCTTCTACTCTACCTTCTGCTTCGAACTTTCTTTCTCCTACTACATCTGTCAAATGCCAACTCGCATTTCGAAAAGCATAATCCCAATGGTCAAAGCCTTTAGCTTTTTTGGGAGCATAATTAGTGATGTCGTAACTGATGAAGAAGTTTTTAGGATTTACTTTCTCGTCCCAGATGGCGCGATTGAATATGTCAAAGCGCTGACGAAAGCGTTTGAATTGGGGTTGTATGTTGAAGCGCTTATTTAAATACTCCTTTGAGTTTGTTTCTATAATTTTAGGTTTCATGTTTCTTGTCTTGGGAGTTTTTCCACTTTTTTTAGAAAAAAGTGGAGGAAAAAATCGCAACGAGAAGAGCCGGCCTATCCACCTTCCATCCCCTAGGTTCTCGTTGCATCTCCTGCGCGCCTATTCGAGGATAGAGAAATGCTGCTTAATAAGTTAGGACAATATGTAATAGAGTAGCAAATATTTTGAGGAGGCTAGTATATTGCCGGGAATTTTGCACAGATAAAAAATTGATATATGAAAAAACCCTTAGTATCCCCCCTGGACAGAAATGCCAATCCAGAAATGGCTGAGATGGCAGATTTTTACCAGGAGACCCTGGGATTTACCCCCAATAGTTTATTTACCATGGCCCATCGTCCACGGATTTCTGAAGCTTTTTTGGAAATGAACCGTGCGGTAATGGAGAATAAAGGCCGAGTTACCAGTGCCCTGAAAAGGTTGATTGCCTATATTTCCAGTATGACTACCGGCTGCCGCTATTGTGAGGCACATGCGATTCGTGCTGCCGAGCGTTATGGTGCTGATCAGGAAAAGATGGATAATATCTGGGACTATAAAAGTCATCCTGCTTTTACAGATGGAGAGCGTGCAGCTTTTGATTTGGCGATTGCTGCTTCTCAGGTTCCCAATGCGGTTTCAGATGAGTTAGCTGAAGAAATGCGTAAGCATTGGGATGAAGGAGAGATTGTGGAGATTCTGGGCGTGATCGCTCTATTTGGTTACCTCAATCGCTGGAATGATAGCATGGGGACTCAATTGGAAGAGCCTGCTGCTGATTCCGGAAATCAATACCTTTCCAAGAAAGGCTGGAGCAGAGGAAAACATCAGTATTGATGGAAAGAAGAAGCATATAAATGAAAAAGGGCAGCTTATTAAGCTGCCCTTTTTCTACTGTTTTATATAGGTATCAATTACTTGGCGTAAGCAATTGCTCTTTTTTCTCTGATCACGGTGATCTTGATGTGTCCTGGATATTGCATATCCTTCATGATCTTCTGGGAAATGTCGAAAGCGAGTTTATCTGCTTTTTCATCGCTGACTTTTTCACTTTCTACGATCACGCGCAACTCTCTACCTGCCTGAATGGCGTAGGTTTTAAGTACACCTGGATAAGACAAGCCAAGTTCCTCAAGGTCTTTGAGTCGCTTGATATAGCTTTCCACAATCTCTCTCCTTGCTCCCGGACGTGAACCACTGATGGCATCACAAGCCTGGATGATAGGTGAGATGAGGGAAGTCATTTCGATTTCGTCGTGGTGAGCACCGATCGCATTGCAGACCTGTGCATTTTCCCCGGCTTTCTTGGCGATTTCCATCCCCAATAATGCGTGAGGTAAATCCGAATGATCCTCAGCCACTTTACCAATATCATGCAGGAGACCGGCACGTTTTGCTTTCTTCACATCCAGTCCCAATTCTGCTGCCATGATGGCACAAAGGTTGGCTACTTCGCGTGAGTGCTTTAAGAGGTTTTGTCCGTAAGAAGAACGGTATTTCATTCTACCTACCATTCGGATCAGCTCTGGCTTGAGTCCGTGAATGTTGAGGTCGATGACAGTTCTTTCGCCCGTTTCGATGATTTCTTCTTCGATCTTCTTGCGGGTTTTGTTTACTACCTCTTCGATACGAGCGGGGTGAATCCTTCCGTCTGTAACCAGTTTGTGCAAAGACAGACGAGCAATCTCTCTTCTGACCGGATCAAAACCGGAAAGGATGATAGCTTCAGGGGTATCATCCACGATGATTTCAATTCCTGTAGCCATTTCCAGTGCGCGGATGTTCCGTCCTTCTCTACCAATGATACGACCTTTGATCTCATCATTTTCGAGCGGGAAAACCGTAACCGTATTTTCAATTGCCTGTTCTGCTGCAGTCCGCTGAATCGTTTCAATCACGATCTTTTTGGCTTGCTTGGTAGCAGTCAGTTTGGCTTCCTCTACGATCTCTTTGATATGTGCAGAAGCTTCTGTTGCAGCTTCTTGCTTAAGGGCTTCGATCATATTGGCTTTCGCTTCTTCAGCGGAAAGGCCAGCGATCTTTTCCAGGTCTTTCACCTGTTTTTGTCTCAGCGTTTCAACTTCATCCTGTTTCTTAGACAGAATATTCATTTGCTTTTCCAGGTTTTCGCGAATCGAGTCTACCTGGTCCTGACTGTTCTTGATGCGCTGAGCTTCTCTTTTGGTCTTATCTTCTCGGGATTGAAGGTTTGACTCTCTTTGTTTCAGTTTGTTTTGAAGAACGTCAAGCTTCTCTTTTTGCTTTTTGGCGTTGTGTTCAAACTTCCCTTTCAATTGCTGGTACTTCTCGTTCGCCTTGCTAATTCTTTCTTGCTTGATGTTTTCTCCTTTCAATTCTGCCTGTTGGATGATGTTTTCAGCTTTAACTTTGGCTGTTTCAATCATCTTATTATTTGCGGAAGAAAGGATAGATCGATTGATGAGGTATCCTACAACAATCCCTATCAGCAGGCCTCCTATTGCGATTCCAATTGTAATCGGGTCCATTGTGCTAAGTTAATGGGTTATACAAAAGGCGAATACTCTTCAAAGGAAGAGAAGACAGGTGGCGAAAAAGATATGTGGGGAAAGGTACTCCGGGGTATAACTATTCTCCTGATAGTTGAATATTATAGTCCAGTTTTTCTTCCAAAACCGACAGTTCATTCAAGATTTCCTTTGCTGCATCTGCTTCTTTATTCTTATAACCAAGATGCTCGGTCATAATATCCAGACAACACATTATAGCTATATTCAGATCATCCTGAGTTTTATACTGTCTTTTGAAAGCCTTAATTTTTGCGTTGATCGCTTTCGCTGCCTCCTCGATAACCAATGCCTCTTCCTCATTAACCTTAGCAGGAAATTGACGACCAAATATGTTTATATTGATAGAGAGCTTTTCCAAATTCTTCTTCGCGGCCAATCTATTCACCAAAACGCTTTAAACAAGCATCTATTTCTTTAATATACAAATCAATCTTTTCTTGAACTGCTTTTCGATCAGTATCAGGACTGATCTGTTTAGCAAGTTTGACGGCTTCATATTTCTCCTGCATATCATTCAACTCTACATCCCGAGAAGCCATCTCGGTCTTTAGCGCATCAAAATTGTTGCGCAGTTTATCTTTTTCTTCTTTCATGCGCAGGATTAGGCGCTCAAGCTTTATAGCTTTGCGATTTGTTTCCTGCAGCCTTCGGAGTAATTCATCCATGATTTTATCGTGCTCCGAGTATGAAATTAGTACAAATATTCAGATTAAGCAAAACTTCAAACAAAAGCCTGCAAGCGATTCGTTATTAGGGACTTGTGAGTTGATTTTTTCAAGGAGTTTTTTCCAGCTTTTTGGAGTCTGGTTTTTTTTGCTAAACGAAATTTTTATTTGACGATCATTTTTTTGTTTGGTTTTCCTGCTTTTCCCTCAGCAAGAAGGGCGAAATTTGCCTGAGGGGTCGAAGATTTGAAGGCTATTCTTTCCTCCACAAATGATCCCAGAGTTTAGGATCAGATTTCAGATATTTGGCTTTGCTTGTCTCTTCCATCCAAAAGGCACTGAGATCTTCGCTCAACTGCAAGCGGGCATCTACTCCTTGAAAGGTCGGATTTTGTTCCCACATGGCATGGCTTCTCCAGTTGCAGTTGATATAGCTGATTGCCTTTACAACATCCGGATTTTCATCTATGGTTTTGAAAAAAGGCTTGAACCATTTCTCTTTAGCTTCTGCTGCCTGTTCCGGATTGTCGAGTCTTATTTCTTTGGTTTTGCCATCGACTTTGGTGGTTCCGCTAGAAACATTGGCTGTGGCTTCTGCAATGAAAAGAGGTTTCTTATGTTTGCGGGCAAATTCGATCATGTTCGTTTCATCAAATCTGGAAAAGAAAGAATAGCCTACCCAATCCACATACTCATCTCCCGGATACCAGGCTTCCAGATGATCCATGGGCTCGTCCCAACCATGAGACTGCCAGACATAGGCAATGTTTTCGATGCCCATTTCTTCATATGTATCTCTGATTCTCTTGAAAGCTTTGAGGTAGTTTTTCTGATCATAATGATTCCAGGCTCCGCTAAATTCATAGCCTATTCTCAGAAAGACAGGTCGCCTGCCCAGACTCTTGATAAATTCTCCCAACTTTATGATGAGTTCATCATGTGCACCCTTTGCAACTTGAGCATCATGGTCAACGAATTCAAGTCCGATGGCCAATGCCAGATGTTGAAAGTCAGGATCAGCCAATTGCCTTGACATATTGCTGATGCTGTCTCCCCAATTATCATCACTCCATATTCCATCGAGTCCTTTTCTTATATGCCCAAAGGAATTGCCGCCGGGACTGAAATTGGTATACATGGTAAATCCTCCGGGCGTATCGAAATGATCTAAATAGCCATCATTAAAATCTTCCAGCCCACCGATCGCATCCATTTCCTGGCCAATAAATAAGAGCACCTGCCCATCTTCCGGTTCAAATTTAGCCCGTGTTGAAGTCGCTACTTCTATTGTTTGTTGTTTAGGAGCATTGCAGGCGAAAAGGAGTGCAGAGCACAACAGGCCTATAATAACCCAACTGAGTTTTGTATTCATTTTATAGCAGATTAGTCTTTGGATAATTCTTCATATTCGAACCAGTCAAAATCGGCATGTAACTTCCTCCCGGAAAGATCCTGGCAGCAAATTCCCACAAATGCTCCGGTGAAAGCAGGACGATAGCGATTCTCTGCATCCTGTACATAGTCATCAGATAAGATGCTCCCATCCAGGAGCGGACCTACTTTTTCCCAAAGTCCTTCCTCTTCCCGACAAAAAAACTGGAGATTGGGGCCATCGAAGTCCAGCCCTAGCACTACCCTTTCCTGATTGCCAAGAAATAGAGGAGTCTCAAGTGGTTCAGTACTTTGATATTTATCACAGCTGATGATGTTCAGGCGTTTCTCCCCTCCTTCTCCATAGATATATAGGTAATGCCAATGATAGCTGTTGTAATAGCAAACCAGACCAGCCATTTGTTGGTAATTTTTCGGTTCAAATTCAACTAAGGTAGATGCACGTATATGTTTTTCCTGAACCCTTCTGGCGATCAGGCTTTGACGATGAAAGGAACTCAAAGATTCTCTTCCTGTCAATCGCATAAAACCGGGCCGGGCTTTCAGACTGAGCCAATCTTCTGTCATGGGTACACGAAGGGATTGGAAATGGATGCTCAATGTTGAGGAATCAAAATCATCTCGCTTAGCTTCTGCTGGAAAAGGATGTTCGGGTAAATCGGGCAGTTCCACTTCTTTCCTTGGAAGCCTTCCGGCTTTGGCATACAACCAATCATCTTCTCTCCATTCTAATTCTTCAATGGCTGTTTCTCTACCTGTAATACATCTGCCTCTCTTGCTCAGTGGACGGCCAACTAAAAAGACAATGTAGATCCTTCCGTTTTCCGTTTCTACCCAATCTCCATGTCCTGCCTTTTGCAAATAATTGTCCGGATCTTCTTTAGCAGAAATAATAGGATTGTGAGGATGAAGTTCATATGGACCTTCTATGTGTCGGGATCTTGCAAGGGAAATTGCATGATTGTATTCGGTGCCTCCTTCTGCGGTTATCAGATAGTAGTAGCCATTTCTTTTATAAAAATGGGGCGCCTCTGTACCGCCGAGTTCTGTTCCTTCAAAAATATGTCTGATAGGCCCTGTCAGTTTTTTCGCCTGCTCATCATACTCTTGCAAGACAATGCCCCCAAAAAGTTTATTGTTCCTATGATCCACAATCATATTTGTCCACCACTTTCGCCCATCTTCGTCATGAAACAAAGAAGGATCAAAGCCCGAAGAGTTCATATAAATAGGATCTGACCAATGATCGGAATGGATATCCTCTGTAGTTAGCAGGTAATTGGGGGTATCTTTCCAGGGGCCGTCAAAGCTTCTTACATTGGTATAAGCCAAATAAAAGGTCCCCTTATCATAGCTCAGACAAGGAGCCCAGACTCCGCAGGAATCCGGATTGCCCAGAAGATCTAGCTGTGATAGGCGATTGAGGGGACGAGAAATCAATTGCCAGTTTTTCAGGTCTCGGCTATGATGGATCTGTACCCCTGGAAACCATTCGAACGTAGAGGTTGCGATATAGTAATCCTGACCTACACGAATAATTGAAGGATCGGGATTGAAGCCTCTGAGGATAGGATTATTAACTTTAGGCATCTAAAAGCATGATTTAAAAGCTGAAATAATTCCGAAGGGACTTATGTTCAATTGTACCATAAGTATAGAGAAATTAGCATCCAATGCAAAATTATTCCTAATTTGATCTATCTATTAATTCTACTATCTAAATGAAAAATACAAGTTACATCATTAGAACTGCCTTAACGGTAGCTCTTGGCGGCTTCCTTTTTGGCTTTGATGCTGTGGTTATTTCCGGTGTCAATAGCTATATCATATCTCAATGGGGATTGGGGGATCTTGAATTAGGTTGGGCGGTTGCCAGTCTTACACTTATAGCAAGTGTTACCATGTTTTTAGTGGGACCTTTGAGTGATCGGATTGGTCGAAAAAAGGTTTTGGCTATTGGAGCCGTTGCTTTTGCCATTTCTGCCTTGGGTTCGGCATTGGCACCCAACTACCTGATATTCGTCATGTTCAGAATGCTGGGCGGAGTAGGAGTAGGAGCCGCTTTGGTGATAGGCCCACTTTATATAGCAGAAATATCTCCCGGCAATTTGAGAGGTCGAATGGTCTCTTTTAATCAGCTCAATATTGTAATAGCTTTTACCGTCGCCTATTTCACTAACCTTATGATTCGCAATATGATTGTGGATGATTCGGCCTGGCGATGGATGTTAGGACTGGAAGTAGTACCAGCTGTTCTCTTTTTCTTCGCCTTGTTTTTTGTACCGGAAAGTCCCCGTTGGCTATTGATGCAAAATCGAGATGATGAAGCCCTGGATATTCTGAAAAAAGCGAATGGAGATTCGGAGGGGGAAACAGAGATGAAAAATATTAAAGATAGCATAGCAGAAGAAGCGAATAAACCCAAATCAAGTCTCCGCGATGTTTTTGCTCCGGCAATGAAAAAGGTGATGTTTATCGGGATTGTTATTGCAGTTCTTCAACAGATTACGGGTATAAATTCTGTATTCTTTTATGCAAATATGATCTTTGAGCAATCGGGAATAGGAACAGACGCCGCATTTACCCAGGCAGTATTTGTAGGGATCATCAATTTGGTATTTACCCTGGTTGCGATGGCAGTGATCGATCGTCTCGGGAGAAGACCTCTTATGATTATAGGAGTGGCTGGAATTGTGGTAAGTATGTTTTTTCTTTCCTATCAATTTGGCCAGGCAGGATACAATTTAACAAGCGAATCCATCAGTACTTTGGATACGGAAATTCAGGAAAAGCTTCAGCCGGTTTTAGGACAGAGCTTTGAAGATGATGTCGATTTCAAAAATTCCATGCTTGCACTTTTGGGAGAAGATGTCATGCAAGAGAAGGAATCTTCCCTTATATCAGCCGCAATTAGTATCAATCCCATTTTGGTATTAATGGGAATACTAAGCTTTGTTGCTTCTTTTGCGATTTCTCTTGGGCCGGTTATGTGGGTCTTGTTGTCAGAATTATTTCCCAATAGAATAAGAGGAATTGCTATATCGGTAGCAGCAGGAATAAATTCAGTTGTGAGCTTCCTGGTTCAATTAATTTTCCCCTGGGAGTTGGCGAATTTGGGGACTTCCCTCACCTTCTTAATCTATGGAATATTTGGGATCATTGGACTTGCCCTGATTCTAAGAAGCCTGCCAGAAACCAAGGGTAAGAGCCTGGAAGAACTGGAAGAAATGCTTGTCAACTAATCTTACACAAGTAAAAGGGAAAATTAAATACCTGATTAATTTTTAAATTATTCAAAACCTTTTTCCCTTTTGCTTGTTAGCTCTTTTACGATGACTCCTACTGCACCTCGTGTAATACCTTCTTGCAAGTGCAATTCCCGTGCGAAAAAAGAGGCTAAAAAAAGCTCTTTTTCCATACTCGGTGGGATTGGTTTGGCGCTTTTACCTAAGTGTCATTTTTGCATTCTCGCTTATTCCAGTGCCGTTACGGTGTGTGGCAAAGGGACCTATTATGATCACAGTCCGGAATGGACTTCCTTTATCTCTATAGGTCTTGGATTGCTGACCCTGTTGTTTGTCCTGATCAATCGAAGGGGCAAAAGAACCTGGTATGCATCAGCGCTAGTAATAGGTGGGATTTTGCTGGTTGCTACCAGCGAACTTTATACGGGCGAAAAGCTACATTATTTTCTGGGAGCAGGCATTTTGATGCTGGGCGTATGGATCAATGCAAATTTTTTGTATTTCTTCCATCAATACCTCAAGCCTCTGGGGGCCTATTTATTTGGGCGAAAGCAGCTTCAATAATTTAGGAAAGTTGACCTATAACCTTTGAGTACGAATACTATTTAACAATATATCCTTCATCTCTAAACTCTTTAAACATGATACCAGCCCCGTTTGACTACTATGCTCCGACGACGCTAGATGAAGCGATTTCCTTATTGCAGGAACTTGGGGACGAAGCAAAGATTCTCGCAGGAGGCCATAGCCTGTTGCCGATGATGAAATTGCGGTTTGCCTCTCCGGAACAATTGATTGACATTAACAATATTCCGGGTCTTTCTTATATCAAGGAAGAAGATGGTTTCCTGAAAATAGGGGCGCTTACCAAAGAAGCGGAATTGGAACACTCGGACACTATTCCCGGCAAGTATCCCATCTTCCTGGATGCAACGAAATTGATTGCAGATCCTCAGGTAAGAAATATGGGTACTATCGGGGGAAACCTTGCACATGGCGATGCGGCTAATGACCATCCGGCAGTGATGCTGGCGATGCGTGCGGAAGTCGTAGCTACCGGCCCCGAAGGCCAGAGAACCATTCCTATTGACGAATTCTTTTATGGATTTTACATGACTGCTTTAGGCGAGACTGATATCCTGACAGAAATTCGTATCCCGATCCCCGCTGCCGGAACAGGCAATGCTTATCATAAGCTCGAAAGAAAAGTAGGGGATTATGCGACTGCTGGAGTTGCTGTTCAACTCACGTTGGATAGTGAGGGTGTTTGTACCTATGCAGGCATCGGACTTACCAATGTGAATCCTACTCCTCTTCGTGCAGAGAGATCTGAGCAAGCACTTTTGGGCAACAAACTTACGGAAGAAGTTATTGCTCAGGCCGCTCAATTCGCATCTGAAGATTGTAATCCTTCTGATGACCTACGGGGAGACGAGGAATACAAAAGAGCAATGGTGGGAGTGCTCACCAAGCGTATGATCCACAAAGCAATGGAAAGAGCACAATAAGTTTCACTTCTAAATTTTAGACTATTATGACAAAGGAAATAACCATTACCCTTAATGGAGAAAAACAAAGCCTGGAAGTGGAACCCCGACTCCTTTTGGTTCACTTGATCCGGGAAAACCTCAACCAAACAGGTACTCACATTGGCTGCGATACCAGTAGCTGTGGAGCTTGTACTATTTTGGTTGATGGCAAATCGATAAAGTCTTGTACTATGCTGGCTATTCAGGCAGATGGTAAAGAGATTATCACCGTAGAAGGTCTGGCTACTACAGAAGGCCTTCATCCAATTCAAGAAGGCTTTAAAGAAAATCATGGTCTTCACTGTGGATTTTGTACCCCTGGTATGATGATGCGTGCAGTAGAACTTTTGGAAAATAATCCCAACCCGACTGAAGAAGAAATTCGCTGGGGTATTTCCGGAAACCTTTGCCGTTGCACTGGCTACAATAATATCGTGAAAGCGATCCAGTATGCTGGAGCAAAGATCCGTGGAGACGAATTGCCATCCACTGAACCAGAGTTCGTTTAAGCTTCTTTCACCGAATTTAATTTGAAAAAAAATGATAAAATGTGATACTCCCAAGGAAATTGGAGGAATGGGGCACTCTATGAAGAGAAAAGAGGACGACCGTTTCATCCAGGGAAAAGGGAATTACGTAGATGATATCAAATTGCCAGGCATGCTCTACATGGACATCGTTAGAAGTCCCTATGCCTACGCAAAAATAAAAAAGATCAATACCGATGCCGCCATGGCAATCGATGGGGTTGTTGCAGTTGTAGATGGTAAGGCTTTGGAGCAATACAATCTCCACTGGATGCCTACCCTTATGTCGGATACCCAAATGGTACTGCCTACCGATACGGTAATGTATCAGGCTCAGGAAGTTTGTGCGGTGATCGCCACCAGCCGTTATGCAGCTCGTGATGGAAAGGAAGCTGTCATCGTCGAATACGAACCGATGAAGCCTTTGATGGATCCATATAAAGCGCTGAATGATGATGCTCCCCTACTCCGCCCGGATAAGGAAGGAAAAACAGATAACCATATCTGGAATTGGAAAGCTGGAGATAAAGAAAAAACCGATAAGGTTTTTGAAGAAGCAGATGTGACCGTTAAAGAGCAGATGCACATTCCTCGTATCCACGTTGCTTCTATTGAAACTTGTGGCTGTGTAGCAGATTATGACAAGGTCAATAATCATCTGACCATGTATATGACTACACAGGCTCCTCACGCCATTCGTACAGTGATTGCACTTGTTGCAGGACATGTAGGATTGACAGAAGAAAAAATCCGCGTGATCTCTCCAGATATTGGAGGAGGTTTCGGAGGAAAAGTACCGGTCTATCCCGGCTATGTGATTGCTATTGCAGTTTCTTTCCTCGTAGGTAAGCCCGTTAAATGGATCGAAGATAGAAGCGAAAACCTCCAGGCAGACTCTTTTGCACGTGATTATCACATCACCGCTGAGATGGCCGCTACCAAAGAAGGAAAAATCCTCGCGACTCGTTTCAAAATCCTGGCTGACCACGGATATACAGATGCTTCAGCGAATCCTTCCAAGTTCCCTACGGGATTGTATTCAATTGGTACGGGATCGTATGATTATGGCGCTTCATATATGGAAGCAGATGCGGTTTATACCAATAAACCCCCAGGTGGTGTTGCCTACCGTTGTTCTTTCCGTGTAACGGAAGCCGTACATGCCATTGAGCGTATCACCGATCGTCTTGCACTTGAGATCGGTAAAGATCCCGCTCAGCTCCGTATGGAGAACTTCATCAAAAAAGAAGACTTCCCCTGGAAATCTCCTACAGGTTGGGAATATGACTCTGGAGACTACCATGCAGGCCTTCAGAAGGCTATGGATGCAGTCGGTTATGATGAATTGAGAAAAGAGCAGGCTGAGAAAAGAGCCAAAGGCGAATTGATGGGAATCGGCATATCTACTTTCACAGAAATTGTAGGTGCAGGACCCTCTAAAGACTTTGACATTCTTGGAATCAAAATGTTTGACTCTGCTGAGATTCGTGTGCACCCGACAGGTAAAGCCATTGCCCGCTTTGGTACAAAATCTCAGGGACAAGGGCATGAAACTACTTATGCACAGATCATCGCTCAGGAACTGGGTATTCCTATGGAACACATCCAGGTCGAAGAAGGTGATACAGATACCGCTCCTTATGGATTGGGAACCTATGCAAGTAGATCTACCCCGACTGCAGGAGCTGCTGCTGCTGTTGCTGCGAGGAAGCTTCGCGACAAGGCGAAAAAAATCGCTGCATATCTATTAGAAGTTAGTGAAGAAGACCTGGAGTGGGAGCCTGGTAAATTCTTTGTGAAAGGTGCTCCTGAGAAGTCCAAGACGATACAGGAACTGGTTTTCGCAGCCTATACCAACCATCCTCAGGGCATGGAAGCTGGTTTCGAAACCACACATTATTATGATCCACCCAACCTGACTTTCCCTTCAGGTGCATATATCTGTGTAGTTGACATAGATAAGGAAACGGGCCAGATCGATGTTCGTCGCTTTGTAGCAATTGATGACTGTGGTAATATCATCAATCCGATGATTGTACAGGGACAGGTACATGGAGGCTTGACTCAGGGGATTGCTCCGGCAATGTATGAGTCGCTTATTTATGATGATGATGGAAACATCCTCAATGGTACATTCATGGACTACCTGGTACCTACTGCAGTAGAGTCTCCAAGTTGGGAAACGGGTCATACCGTAACTCCTTCTCCTCACCACCCAATAGGTGCAAAAGGCGTAGGGGAATCTCCAACGGTTGGTGCACCTCCTGCGATTGCCAATGCAATTGTAGATGCGATGTCTCACCTGGGAGTTACCCATATGGAAATTCCAATTACTCCATTTAAAGTCTGGAAGACTTTGAAAGAAAAAGGAGCGATCTAAACAAAGTAGATCGATACGGGTATAGGGTATAGAGAGTTGGGAATCTCTTGTATAAGAACCCTGATTTTCTATACCCTATCAATTTAAATTTATTCAGATCAACGGGGGATTTCTATGCTCCCAAAAGAAAAGAGATATGAAGACTACCATCAATAAAGTTTTTACAATTGAAGATACTGCGGACAGAGTTTGGGAACACCTGAGTGATCCTCATAAAATTGTTCCTTGTGTTCCGGGTGCTTCTCTTACCGAACAGGTAGATGATGACAATTATAAAGGAGAAGTGAGTCTGAAATTTGGTCCTGTTAAGGCTAAATATTCAGGTGAAATTCATTTTCAGGAAAGAGATAATGCTGCCAGGAAAATGGTTATGCAAGGGAAAGGGCTCGATTCTAAAGGAAAAGGAAGTGCCGATATGTTGATGAATGGAATTGTATCTGAGGTGGATGGCAAAACAGAAGTTAACTGTACCATGGAAGTTACCATTACAGGGATGCTGGCCCAATTTGGTGCCCGCCTCATCAATGATGTTACGGATACTGTTTTCGATCAGTTTGTAGGTAATTTTCAGGATCTGTTGGCAGGAAGAGAAGTTGATAATAGTATTAGTGCCGGATCTATGATCAAAGGCATGTTTGGTAAGAAGAAATAAATAGGGCTCTCCTATGTTTAATAACATACATGCGCTCATTGACAGCTTTGAGCAGCAAAAATATATTGCAGATGAGGAACTGGGTACTATCCTGTTCCTCATGCTTCAATTAGGGAAACCCGTTTTATTGGAGGGAAATCCTGGAGTAGGTAAAACCGAAGTTGCGAATGTTCTATCCAAAGTTTTGGATACTGAATTGATCAGACTCCAATGCTATGAAGGATTGGATGTCCACTCAACTATTTATGAGTGGAACTACCAGAAGCAGCTGTTGAGCATCAAAATCCAGGAGCAAAGTGAGAAGTCCGATGAGGAAAAGGAAGAGCACATCTTTGGTTCTGAATTTCTATTGAAGAGACCACTCTTAAAAGCCATTACGGCCAGTGAAAAGCCTCCGGTACTTTTGATTGATGAAATCGATCGTGCAGACGAAGAATTCGAAGCTTTCCTGCTGGAACTCCTTTCTGCTTTCCAGATCAGTATCCCGGAAATGGGAACCGTTCAGGCTAGCCATCGACCCTGGGTGATTCTTACGTCTAATCGTACCCGAGAATTGGGAGATGCCCTCAAAAGGCGCTGCCTTTACCATTGGGTGAACTTCCCCAGCCTCGAAAAGGAAATGGAAATCATCCAGAAGCATCTGCCAAATATGGAAGTTTCCCTGGTGAACCGTATGGTGAAATTGGTACAATATCTCCGTACCCAAAAACTGGATAAAGCTCCGGGAATTGCAGAAAGCCTGGACTGGGCCAGAGGACTACTGGCTTTGGGGTTTGCAGATTTGGATGAAGCAGGTATTGAGAAAAGCCTGGGCTGTCTGTTGAAATCAGTGGATGATATTCAGCGGGTCAAAAGTACGGGTATTCAGCAGTTGTTGACGGAAATAGAAGCTTAAATGCAGTTGTAGAGTTTTAGTGTGTTAGGGTATTAGCGACCCAAACACTCTAACACTCTAACACTCTAACACTCTAACACTCTAACAATTGTCCCCATCCCCACTTACCCTCACATATCTAATCATGGCTCGATCAGCGAAGGGATCATTTCTTTCGTGCGATTTGCGAGATTTAATGGACTCAATGTAGGCATACAGGAGTCCAAAGAAGCTGTATTGGCGGCTGATTCGGGACTTTTAGAAGACAAGACCCAATTTCGCTATGGCTTGAAATCTTTGTTTTGCTGTGAACCGGATGAGGGAGAGCTTTTTGATCAGCTGTATGAGCAGTTTTGGGGAAATGAAAGGGGACAGCTTTCTGGCACAACTACCTATCAAAACCAATCTAATATCCAAAAGAAAGCCCCGGCTTCTTTGGTCATGATGGGTAGCGGAAAAACGGAGCCCAATGAAGAGGGAGAAGAAGCTCGCAATGTTTCCGGAGCTAATGAAACGGAGCGTATCCGTAAGACCGATTTCTCCAAACTCAATGCTATAGATAGCCAGATGTTGGAAGAATTGGCTTTGAAACTTTTTCAGCAAATGAGTAAACGGATCAAACGCAAGATGAAAAACTCTACCAAGCAAGGCAGGGTTGACCTGAGGCAAACGATTCGTAACAGCCTCTCGCATGGTGGAGATCCGATAGAATTGCATAGGCGGAAGCAGGTTCCCAAGAAACAGCGGCTCATCATCCTATTGGATGTGAGTGGAAGTATGGATAAATACAGTTTCTTTTTGCTACGTTTCATTTGGTCGCTTCGGGCACATTTTGAAACGGTTGAAGCCTTTATCTTTAGTACTTCCCTGATTCGAATCACAGACTATTTGGATGCCAAAGACCTCGAGTGGACCCTTACAGTCCTATCGATGAAAGCAAATAACTGGTCCAGCGGTACACAAATCGGAGACTGTTTTCGTACCTTTAATGAACAATATGCCAAGCAGGTCCTGGCTGGTCGTTCCACCACCATCATTTTAAGTGATGGCCTGGATACGGGGGAACCGGAAGATCTGGCTACAGAATTAAATAAAATTAAACGGCGAACACGTAAGCTCATTTGGCTCAACCCTTTGAAAGGCATGCAAGGCTACGAACCGATACAAAGAGGCATGGCCGCCGCTTTACCAGAACTGGATGTATTTCAGTCTGCGCATAATTTGAATAGCTTATTGGAGCTAGAGAGGTATTTGGAGGAAGTTTAAACGTGTTTTAGTGCGGTAGTGTTATAGTTGATTGAAAAGAACAAGCGCACAACAACACTAAAACACCCCAACACATTTTTTATGTTCAACGAATTTTTAAAAACAGCAGATCAGCTGTATCAGGATAAAGAAACCTTTGCGATTGCGATGGTTGTGAATCGACAGATTCCTTCTTCAGGTAAGCCGGGAGATAAAGCCATCATCCAAAAGGATGGGAAATTGATTGGATGGATAGGGGGAGGCTGTACCCGTGGAATTATCTTGAAAGAGGCGGTTGAGTCCATGCAAGAAGGGAAGCCTCGCTTGATCCGGATCAGTCCGGATGGAGAGGGTCTGGTGAGTAAGGGGGTAAAAGAATATAAAATGACTTGTCATAGCGGAGGTTCTGTGGAAGTATATATCGAGCCTGTCCTCCCTCGGCCTCAATTGCTGATCATGGGGAAATCCCATGTAGCGATGGCGCTTTCGAGGATCGGAAAAGCCATGGATTATTCGGTTACGGTTTTGGCGAGAGAGGCAGATCCTAATGCCTTTGTGACGGCTGATTCCATAAGTGATGAGGTCCTTACAGATAAATTCATACACCCCAATACCTGTATTGTGGTGTGTACACAAGGGGAGAATGATGAAGACGCATTAGAACAAGCCTTAAATTCAGGCGTTCCTTATGTGAGTTTTGTGGCGAGTAGGAGAAAGGCCAATGCCGTTTTCAATAACCTTCGTCAGCGAGGTATTTCTTTCGACCAACTCAAACGAATCAAAACACCTGCAGGATTAGATATTGGTGCAAAGCTTCCGGAAGAAGTAGCTATTAGCATCATTGCAGAGGTGATTTCATTTATTCGTTCGGAAGACAATGTAAATGATGATGAGTCTGCTGCCGCATCAACCTTAAGTGAGGATCTTTACATCAATCCGGTTTGCGGGGTTCCTGTGCAAAAAAGCGCTGCCAAACATGTACTCGAATTCGAAGGAGAATCCGTTTACTTTTGCTGCGATGGATGTAAAGTGAGTTTTGAGAAGGAGCCTGAGAAGTATATGAAAAAGGCTTAGGCTAAGTCTTCAAAAGGATCAATTCCATAATTAGACGTATTATCACTGACTCCCATGCCCATCATGATCACATCTCGTGGATCATGGTAGAAATTGCTATCGATGATTTCCTGAATTTTAGCTGCGTCTCCTGCTGCTATCAATAAGATAGATCGGATCAATTGGTCCTTGCCCACATTTATATAGGATTGCTTAATTCCTGAAAGCAATTTTTCTGCCTTTTCGTAATCTTTCTTTTTGGGAAAATCTCTTTTAATCCTCTTTTCTATATCTATCGGTAAATCAGCCATGCGATACTATTCTTGTATATCCACAACACTCAACACCTGAGTAGAATCTCTTGCCAATAGATTAAGGAAGTTCAGCAAAGTCTCCTCTGCCCTCTTTTCCGCCGTTTTCAATATTCCCTGTTCAATCGCTGATTTCTCCAGATCTTTTTCGCAGCCTTCTTTTACCCTTCCATGATCTTTATGTGTAGGGGAACCATATTCTTTTAATAGCTCAAAACCTGGCACTCCTTTTCCATCCTCTGTTTCTTCCGGCAGTACATACCAGGGATTTATATCGGCATTGAGTATTTGAGCTTTCAGGTTTTTGAGTAAAAGGGTATCTCCTTGCTTCTCTACGGATTCATCGGTCAGCGCATCCAGATTATATCCGGCCTTTACTGTACCTCTTCCCAAATAAATGAGTACCCGACCATTGTTCTTTATTTTTCTGAGATATCTTCTTTCTCTATTAAGGCGGTCTTTATAACGGGAGTAATAAGATTTCCAGTCATTGGTTCGGAGATACTCCAACATATTCCTGGCTGATTCATTGTGAATGCGCTTAAAAGCAGCAAACCAGGCTTTGTCATAATTGGTGGCAGTTGCATGGGCGCTCATGAAGTCTTCATAAGCCTTTTGAAGATGTCTTTCATGCCCTATCAAATTTCCATTGATATCTCGCATTTTTTCGATGCGTTCATAAATACGCGTATAGGAATCGCGAATTTCTAAATAAGACTCAGCCATATTCTTTAAATCCTCCTCCTCATAGCTTTCACTCAAAGAATGGACTTCCTCACCGAAATATTCCGCACCTACCAATTCTCCTATGGCTTTTACTTCTTCTAATATGCTAGGAGTTTCAATTATGCTGACTTTCGTCTCGACTATAGAACTAAAATCTCCGATCACCCATTTGTATCCGAAAAATAATCCAACCAATAAGGCAATGATCACAAGTATCATAGGAATCACTCCCAGCATGGAAAAGAATCCCAGGATGCGTTTAGGGATGGCCAGAAAGAATCCCAGGATGCGAGAAAATATGGAGGTCTTTTTATCCATTTGCCTGGGGAATGTTGCCGGTATTCAGGGGATTGGGTTCCCAGCGGAATTTTTCAAAGTCGATTTGGATGGAATCATAACCCGCTTGTATCAGAAACTTCATCAGAAATTTCTTTGTTTTATCCTGCGCAGCTTCCTCTAGGCCCATATTTACAATGTCTTTTCGAACAGATAACTCGGCTTCCTGATAAAAGCGATCTATATCTGATCCTTCAATAATTGCCAGCCAACCATCTTCTGTATAATCTTCATTGACTTTTGCCTCTCCAGCGGGAAAAGAAAAATTGATGATCTCAACGGGAGGCAAACTGAGCTGAATGAAATTATCCTGAATGCGAATATTCTCTTCGCTTATTTTGGCTAAATCAATTCCTGCTTTTACCCGGGCTTCTGCTTCAGCCAAATACTCAGCTTCACTTAAAGAATAGCCAAGCAATTTTTGCTCTTTCTTCCCTATTACCACTTTACTAATTACATACTCTACCGTAGCAATTTGCGAGGCTCCCTGTATTTGGTGCATGAGCCTCATTTTCTTCCAGTTCTCATTCTCTTCTACCTCTTTAGGTTTGCAGGAAGAGAATAAAAGCAGGCCTAGGGTTAAGAAAAGCAGTGCGTATGTTTTGCTCTGTCGCATTGTCTCAATCTACGAAATTCTTTGAGCTGTGTTGTTATTATACATAAAGACAGACAAGCTCAGTCTAGAGTTGGCATGGAAAAGATAAAATAAAAAGAAAAGGGTAGCCATAGGCTACCCTTTCAACCAAATGTACCAACCCCGCTTAGCATCTACGCAGCAACATGTTCATAAAATCCAATTAAGTCCATTTCTTTGAGTTCTTGAATGGGATAAATTTGTAGACTAAGGGGGTAGGGTTGCTTAAGTACGTCATTAATTTTCTGCATATTGGCATTGGGGTTTAGCCAAAGCCCTTCCCATTTTTTAGGGAGTATTAGCGGCATCTGTAAGCCAAACTGACGCATATCCGCATCAGCTTCCGTGGTGAGGATAGCGAAGCTCTGCAGCAGGGACCCGTCGGCATTACGCCAGGTATCATAGATCCCTGCAAAGCAGAATGTATCGCCTCCATCAGCATGGATTTTAAAGTTTTGTTTGTTGTAAGTTTTTCCGGTCGAGAGATAGTAGCCATCAGCAGGTATGAGACATCTCTGTCTGCGAAGGGCAATCTGGAATCCGGGTTGGCGAACAAGATGATCTGAAGCTACAAAGCGACGAGACTTTTCTTTTTTGCTACCCTTGGTCCAGGCTGGAACCATTCCCCACTGAAAATATTTTAATCTGATCTGGTTGTACTCTTTTACTAAGACAGGACTGAATTGACCCGGGCGAAACTTTCCACCTTCCAATAAACGAAGGCTGGGCAAAGGCTGATGCTGTGTGTGGCCGGGCTTATAATTGGAGTTGAATGTGTAACTGGCTAACATAATTGGTTATTTTGGTAACTATGATAGCAATTACGCTAATAATTTTGGGTAAAGCAAGCCTTTTGAGATAAAAATGCTAAAAAAAGTATCATTTCTGATTATTGGAATTTTCTGGCAGTTCTTTACGCATTCATAATGAGGACTTTCTAGCTTTGTAGTCGAATCATGAGAATTGCTATTATTTTTATCCTTTCAACAGCTAATTAACCCAGATGAAAAAACTTGCCTTCCTTTTCCTCTTAATTTCATGCTCCTGCACTCCACAATTGTATGAACATAGGATTGAGCTGGGGGCCAATAATCTTTCCTCCTTTCTCAATCATAAAAGCGGCAGTCCCATTCTGGTTAGTGCGCATAGAGGAGGTCGTGGATATCCGGGCTATCCAGAAAATTCAATCCAGGCTTTTGCATATACCGCCTATCATCTACCTGCTATTATAGAATGTGATGTACGCTTGAGTAAAGACTCTGTGCTTGTTCTTCTGCACGACGATGATCTGGATAGAACGACTACAGGAAAAGGTCCTTTGAAAGAGAAAAATTGGAAAGAACTTAGGAGTTTGAATTTGTTAGATGACTTTGGAAAGGAAACGACTTATCACATACCTAGCCTCAGGCATGCTTTGAATTGGGGACGGGGCAAAGTGATTTTTACCCTGGATGTAAAAAGAGGAATTCCTTTTGAGAAAGTGGTGGATTTAGTAGAGGAAATGGAAGCGGAAAATTATGCAGCTATCATCACCTACAATTGGAAAGATGCTCAGCACGTACATCGGCTCAATCCAAATCTGATGATATCCATCGGCATGCGAAAGATGGAGGACATTGATATACATTGGCCCGCTTCAGGAATCCCGGCAAATCGAATTCTGGCTTTTACAGGTTATGCGACTAAAGATCCCTATGAGCCTCCCATAGAGTTGATCAGAAAACTACAAGCTGAGGGAATCCCTGTTATTTTTGGGCGCTTTGGAGGTGATGGGGATAAGTCCCTGCAAAACTCTTATCGAAAACTGGCAGAAAATGGCATTGACATCTGGACGATTGATTATCCGAAAATGGCGAGGAAGGCTTTACCGGATTATTCAAGGCAAAGTCGAATAGTTAAGCAGCTGTTGAATCCTTGACCCACCGAGAACCCACCGCCTCAGGCCCCACTCCCTTGTTTGTGCAAACAAGAGAGTGCACGCAGGCCAGTTAGTTAAAAGTGATTCACTGTAGGGGCAGCTTACAATCTGCCCCCTATGATATCACCAAGCTGCCATATGCCGGTCGTTTCCTTCTTGAGGGAAATGGGCATGCGGCGGAAGGGTCTTGAGAACCCACCGCTTCAGGCCCACACTCCCTTGTTTTGGGAAAACAATGGAGTGCGCTGGGAGCCATCTATCGTAGGGGCAGCCGACAATCTGCCCCCTATGATATCTCCAAACTGCTCGGAACTGCCATATGCGGGTCGTTTCCTTCTTGAGGGAAACGGGCTTGTGGCGGAAGGGTCCCGGAAGAGCCTGTAACTTTTCAGCCTCCCGCTATTATGAATAAAAAATTCACTCAACATGAAAAAACTACTCCAGATCAGCAGCCCAGCCCTACTCTGTGCACTCCTATTTATTTCCAGTGCTTTCTACCCCGGCGCCAAAGCCAAATTCAAAAACCAATGGAAACAGATCGATGAAAAGCTCTATGCCCATGCAACAGAAGTTTCTGTAATCAATTACAAAGAGTTTCTCCATGACATTCCCCAGGAAATGGCAGAAAAGTATGCCCTGGATACCACCGTTTGGTCAAAAGGCTTCAAAAATTTTGACCCGGTTAAAGAAAACTATACCAGCCATCCCGCATTTTATGAATATCCGGCTGTGGGACTAAGTCATGAGGGAGCAAAAGCCTATTGCGAATGGCTGACAGAAGTAATCAATAATCAAGATGATTCTTATGTTCCTTTTAATAAGGTATTATTTCGTTTGCCTACAGAGGAAGAATGGGAAAAAGCGGCAACAGCTGATCTGGTAGATACCAAATTTCCCTGGGATGTACTGAAAGGAGTGGGAAAACCCGGTTGGGCTTTTGACAAGAAAGGACTGCCCAGGGCGAATTTTAAAGTCATTGACCAAAGCTTTATCCAACAAGATATCAATACAGGGGAGAGTATTATTGTAGGGAAAGGAATCGATTATACTGCAGATGGGTATATGCTCACAGCTCCCGTTCGATCTTTTACCCCTAATCCCTGGGGAATTTATCATATGGCAGGAAATGTATCTGAAATGATAGATCGTCCGGGTATCGCCAAAGGAGGGAGCTGGAATAGTACAGGATACTACCTACGGATCAATAGTCAGGAAAGCTATGAGGAGCCTTCTGCTCAGCTTGGCTTCAGAATTTTTATGGAAGTATTGGAAGAATAATTCCTAAGCGATGATTACTCCCTCGGCAGATAACCTAAAAATATTCTTTTTTCAAGGCGCTGATACCCATCAGCGCCTATATTCTTTTTCTGATTTCCTCCATAACGGTACTCGCATGCTCAATCGAATTCTCAATAAACCACTTATTGGTTTGCATGCCTCCGCAGACCGTTCCGGCCAGAAATACATTGGGAAGATTGCTCTCAAAGGTCTCTTCGTCTCTTACAGGCATCTTTAGGTCATCCGAACTAAACTCCAGACCAATCTTTCCTAGAAAACTATAGTCCGGTTTAAATCCTGTCATAGCCAGTACAAAGTCATTTTCTACTTCGACTTCCCCTTCAGGGGTATTGAGAGTGACATGATCTTCAGAAACCTCTTTTACTGTACTTTCAAAATAGGCCTTGATAGAACCCTCTTTGATTCTGTTTTCTATATCCGGTTTTACCCAGTATTTCACCCGCCTACCGACTCCTTCTCCTCTATGAACCAAGCTAACCTCTGCCCCTTTTCGCCAGCATTCTAGAGCCACATCTATGGCTGAATTTGCACCTCCGACTACGAGGACCTTATGTCCTATATAAGGGTGAGGATCGTCAAAATAATGCTTTACTTTCGGCAAATCCTCCCCCGGAACATCCATCAAATTGGGATGATCAAAAAAACCGGTCGCTATGACAATACTTTTACTTCGATAGATCCCCTTTGTACTTTCTACTTTATAATGCTCCCCTTCCTGTTCCACATTTAATACCCGTTCATAAGTATGAATATCTAGTTCATAGGTATCATAAACTCTGCGGTAATATTCCAAGGCTTCTCTCCGATTGGGTTTGTCTTGATGAGAAACAAAAGGTACCCCTCCGATCTCGATTTTCTGGGAGGTAGAAAAAAAGGTCATATTGGTAGGGTAATGATAAATCGAATTTACCAGGCAACCCTTTTCAATGATCAGATAAGATAGTTTTCTTCTCTGGGCTTCTATTCCACAGGCAAGCCCGATTGGGCCTCCGCCTACAATCAATACATCCAGCATTTCTGTATTCATAGCAATTGTTAAAAACTGGCTCTGTCTTGTATCTGCTGCAAAATTAGCTAAAAAATCAGCGATGAGTGTATTTGATGAAATTCCTGATCCTTCCCATGCCAGAATTCTTCTTTCTTCCTTTTTTGATTGAAAATCCTTTCAACTTATTCATACGATATATTTTTCTTAAACCCTTATAATAAATGGATGTTTTTGGAGATAAATGATAAAAATCATTGCCTGAAATTGTTGTTGAAACACCGAAGATTTGGCATAGAACAAAAGGCCCGAACTGTACAGGAAAAATGCCCTTGTGACGGATATTTCCTCAAAAAAGAGAGACTTGCTTTCATTGAAAAGAAGGCCCTAAACGTAGAAAATCAGAAAATGTTATTTAGAACGGTTCTAAATGTAGGAAAAACACGATTTCTTTCCTCTAAACAACTTTGACCTAAATAATAGCTGTATTAACTTGCGAGCCGAAATTTGAATTGACCCATTACGTCATTCAAATTGTGGATTTAACTCACACACGAGCGTCATTAACACGACATACCTATGAGATGCAAACCCTGGGTTAACATACTCACAAGTTTGACCCTCTTCTTTCTTCTCGCTACTGCGACACCGATTTCAGCTCAAATCTCAGTCGCTAGTGGAGATGCTACTCAAGGAGAGACCCTTTTCAAAGCTAACTGTACGACCTGCCACCCCGCCGTGACCCGTAAGGGCACTGGACCGATGTTGAAAGACATTCATACCAAGTATGCGGGTGATGAGGAATGGTTGGGAAGCTGGATTCGTAATTCGCCCAAGATGATCTTTGTTGACAAAGACGCCAAGGCGATCGCATTATGGGAAGCTAATAATAAAGCTGCCATGAATGCCTTTCCTACTTTTACGGATCAGGATATCTCAAACCTTCTTGCCTACATCAAGGTGGAGTCTGAGCCAAAAGCTCCTGTAAATACAGTTAATAATGTAGCTGGACAGCCTACTGATCCGTTTGCAGATCCTACGATCTACTATGGATTGCTTACGCTGATCGCAGCTTTGTTCATCGTTGCCTTACTCCTCGTAGTAATCGCTGCGATTTTGGTTACTTCAGTTCGGTCGAAAGAAGGCAAAGAGCCTTTCGAGTTTGCCAATGTGATGGAAACCAGCAAAGCCATGCTGCAAAACAAATTCGTGATCACCCTGATTACGGTCTTTGTTTTGGTAGGAGGTTTAGCCAAAACCATCATGGAAGCAAGAACAGTCGGCCTGCACCAGGGATACATGCCTGAGCAGCCGATCAACTTCAGCCACAAAATTCATGCAGGAGAGTATGAAATTGACTGTAAGTATTGCCACACAGGTACTACCAAGAGTAAGAGTGCGTGGATTCCTTCAGTCAATGTCTGTATGAATTGCCACAAGGCTATCTACAATCGTCATGAGCCTACAGAGCGTCATCCTGATGCCATGGGAGATAATGATATCTCACCGGAAATCGCAAAAATCTACAAAGCTGTAGGTTGGGATCCGGAAGAAGTAGCCTATATAGAGGGATACGAACAGCAGCCTATCGAATGGATTCGTATTCACAACATCCCCGATCATGCTTATTTCAACCATGCCCAACACGTAGTTGTGGGTAATCTGGAATGCCAGACCTGCCACGGACCGGTTGAGGAAATGGAAGTTGTTTATCAATACTCAGACCTCGGTATGGGTTGGTGTATCAACTGCCACAGAAATGAAAAAGTCAAAGTCCTGGGAGAACCTACTGACTATACCGTAGCTGACATGGGAGGACTGGATTGTGCGAGATGTCATTATTAATAATAAAATGATTATTGCCCGGATGTTATTCGGGCAATACTTCGATATAAAAACTGATATTAGATGAACAAGCCCAAGTACTGGAAAAGTATAGATGAGCTAAAACAAACTCCTGAATATCTGGAAGAGGCGAGGAAGGAGTTTCCTACCGATATCCCAATGTCTCAGACATTGGAAAATGTTAAGGATGAAGACCTGAACCTTAGCGCGAACCGTAGGGATTTCATGAAAATGTTAGGGTTTGGTATTACTGCCGCAACCCTTTCTGCATGTGTAGAAGGGCCGGTAAAAAAAGCCATTCCTTATGTAGAGAAACCTCAGGACATCATTCCCGGTGTTGCTAACTGGTATTCTTCTACTACACCAGGTGGAATTCCGGTTATGGTTAAGACCCGCGAAGGTCGTCCGATCAAACTGGAAGGTAATCCTGATTCCCGTCTTACCAACGGAGGCTTAGATGCCATTGGTCAGGCTACTGTATTGAGTCTCTACGATCAGGCTCGTGCAAAAGCTCCCAAGTCAGGCGGAAGTTTGACGGACTGGGGAGCGATTGATACAGACATGGCAAAAGCTATGGCAGATATCAAAGCCAATGGAGGAAAAGTCAGAGTTTTATCTGGTACAATTCTTAGTCCTAGTACGAAAGCCCTTTTCGGAGAATTCCTGGGAGAATTTGAAGATGGACAGCACGTAACTTACGATGCCCTGTCTGCTTCTGCTTTGGCTAAGGCACATGAAAGTGGATTTGGTACAAGAGCTATTCCTTCCTACCAATTCGACAAAGCGAAAGTTATAGCAAGTTTTGCCTGTGATTTCCTGGGAACCTGGGTTTCACCGGTAGAATTTTCTTCTCAATATACCAAAGGCCGTAATCCTGACGGAGCCTGGATGTCTCGTCATTTCCAGGTAGAGTCTCTGTTGAGTTTGACAGGTGCAAACGCGGATATGCGTGCGACCATCCAGCCAAGCAATATGGGGAAAGCCTTGACCTCTCTATATAATAAGGTAGCTCGCAAAACCGGAAAAGGAGAACTTCCCGGTGGAAGCAGTTTCAACGTAGGTGGAAACCTCCTTGACAAAATTGCTGACGAATTAGCAGCTGCTCGTGGAGAATCTCTAGTTGTTTGCGGAAGCAATGATGCCAACCACCAAATGCTGGTAGCGGGTATCAATGAGATGCTCGGCAACTACGGTTCTACCCTTGACATCGCAAATCCCAGCCACATGAAGCAGGGAGATGACGAGGCAATGGCTGCCCTTGTACAGGAAATCAAAGGAGGAGGCGTAGATGCAGTATTTATCTACAACTGTAACCCGGTATACGATCACGCCATGGGTGCTGATCTGGCTGCCGCTTTGAAAAATGTAGCCGTATCTGTTTCCTTCTCGAATACAGATGATGAAACTTCAAAAGCATGTAAGTACCATACTCCGGATCATCACTATTTGGAATCATGGGGCGATGCTCAGCAAACAGCGACTAACTTTAGTCTTGTTCAGCCAACTATCCACCCGATTTTTGATACTCGCCAGGCTCAGGATTCTGTTCTGAAATGGATGGGATCTGATCAGGATTTTTATGGCTATATGAGAGGGCAATGGGAAGGTCTGATCATCAGTCCTTTGGAGGAAGATTGGGATGAAACCCTGCGTAAAGGTCTTTATTCTATGCCTGCATCTACAGAAGTGGCGGTTTTCAATGCAGAAGGAATTCCTGCTGCTGCCAGCGCTGCTCAATCCGGTGGAGGTTCTGAAGATCAGTTCGAGTTGATCACTTATGCTAAAGTAGGTATCGGTGATGGAACATATGCAAACAATCCATGGTTGCAGGAAATGCCTGATCCAATCAGCCGCGTTACCTGGGATGACTATGTAACAATTCCTTTCGCTTATGCCGAAGCAAATGGCATCAAGCATGGAGATAAAATATCAATCAGTGGAGCCGGAGCAGAAGATATCACGCTTCCTGCTTATGTTCAGACAGGTCAGGCTGCCGGTACCATTGGTATCGCTCTGGGATATGGAAGAGATGGAGAAGCTGCTGGTAAAGTAGCTGCGAAAGTAGGTGGAGTAAATGCTTACACCCTGAACAACGGAGCCAAAGTTTCTATCAGCAAAACAGGTGGAAAATATCCACTTGCACTCGCTCAGGAACATGATTATACCTATGACAAAAGCCTCGTAGGAGTCATGAAGAGCTTTGGAATGGAAGAAGATGCAGACAGAACAGAGGAGATCATCAAAGAAACCGTTCTTCCGCTTTATAAAAGTGCTCCTGACGCAGAAAACGACTACAGAGAATCTCAAAGTAAATACAAAGACAAGAAAAAGCACCTGCTTTCTCTCTGGGAGTCTCACTTTGATGATCCTGCTACTATGCGGAGGATTCACTGGGCCATGGCCATCGACCTCAACAAATGTACAGGTTGTGGTGCATGTGTAGTAAGTTGCCAGGCTGAAAACAACGTACCGGTTGTAGGTAAGCAAGAAGTAATGGATCGTCGTGCCATGCACTGGATGCGAATCGACCGTTACTACAGCGGAAATCCTGAAAATCCGGATACTGTATTCCAGCCGATGATGTGTCAGCACTGTGATAATGCTCCTTGTGAGACAGTTTGTCCGGTATTGGCTACCATCCACAGTGATGAAGGCCTGAACCAAATGGCTTACAACCGCTGTGTAGGTACACGTTACTGTGCCAACAACTGCCCATACAAAGTTCGTCGCTTCAACTGGTTCAACTATACCAATGGTGAGCAGTTTACAGACATCAACCCAGCCCACAATGATCTCGGTCGTTTGGTTCTGAATCCAGATGTAACAGTACGCTTTAGAGGAGTAATGGAAAAATGCTCTTTCTGTGTACAACGTTTGCAGGAGGCTAAACTTCGCGCCAAGGTTAATCAGGGTTCATCTCTGGTTAAACCCGAGCCTAACTTCCGCGGATACACCGCTTGTCAGCAGTCTTGCCCAACTGGAGCTATCGTATTCGGAGACAGAAATGATCCCGAAAGCGAAATCTCTAAACTCTGGAGCGAAGATAATGAGCGTAAGTACCTCGCACTGGAAGAAGTGAAGACTCTCTCTTCAGTTGCATACCTCACCAAAGTTCGTAACAGAACCGAAGCTGAGTATGAAGAGATCAAAGAAGAAAAACATAACGAAATATATTCATAAAGCTATCCATAACTAAGCTGATATGAGCCACGTTGAATCACCCATTAGACAGAAATGGGTCACAAATACAGACTATTATAAGCAGGTTTCCGATGATGTTTTTGCTCCCATCGAAGCCAAACCCAACAAATGGTGGTTGCTGGGAACACTCTTCTCTGCTGCCGTAATGACCATGGGTTTTGCCTTCATTGGTTGGACCGTCTGGGAAGGTATCGGATCCTGGGGCCTCAATCCTACCGTAGGTTGGGCATTTGACATTACCAACTTCGTATTTTGGGTAGGTATTGGTCACGCAGGAACCCTGATTTCTGCGGTATTGTTACTTTTCAGACAGCAATGGAGAAACTCCATCAACCGTGCATCTGAGGCGATGACTATTTTCGCTGTAATCTGTGCGGGTGCTTTCCCAATTATTCACATGGGGCGTCCCTGGTTGGCCGGTTGGTTCGGACCTCTGCCCAATACACGTGGATCTCTCTGGGTAAACTTCAATTCTCCGCTTCTCTGGGACGTTTTTGCTATTTCTACCTATCTGACCGTTTCATTGGTCTTCTGGTATCTAGGTATGATTCCTGATTTTGCAACCCTAAGAGATAGACTGGCTAAGAAAGGTAAAAAGATAGGAGCTGCTGTTTATGGAGCACTTAGTTTTGGATGGGAAGGTTCTTCCAGAAACTGGTCTCGCTTTGAGATTGTTTCTCTGATCCTTTCTGGTCTTGCAACTCCTCTGGTACTTTCTGTACACTCCATCGTAAGTATGGACTTTGCTACCTCGGTGATCCCCGGATGGCACACCACCATCTTCCCTCCTTACTTCGTGGCAGGAGCGATCTTCTCAGGATTTGGTATGGTACAAACCCTGATGATCATCACCCGCAAAGTTTACAAGCTAGAAAATTACATCACCATGGACCACATGGAGTCAATTGCGAAAATCGTATTGGCTACAGGTACCCTGGTTGGTTTCGCCTATATGACTGAGTTCTTTACTGCATGGTACTCAGGTGTGATGTGGGAACGCTACATCTTCATCAACCGTGCATTTGGGCCTTATGCCTGGGCATACTGGATAATGTTCTCCTGTAACATGATTGTTCCTCAGCTTTTCTGGTTCAAGAAGATCAGAACCAATATGACGGTAACATTCATCATGTCCATCTTCGTGAACATTGGGATGTGGTTCGAACGATTCGTGATCATTGTAACCTCGCTGCATCAGGACTTCCTGCCTTCCAGCTGGACAATGTACACACCAACCATTACCGAGTATGGAATCCTCATCGGATTCTTTGGAGTATTCTTTACCCTGTATCTACTCTTCTCAAAATTCCTTCCGGTTGTAAACATCTTCGAGGTGAAAACGCTGGTACGGAATCCTAAGAAGCCGGTTGATCTGGAAGTTACAGTGAAATCATAAAGAAGCTTTTTGACTAATCATTAAGAAACATCGCAAAAAGAAGATAGATGAAAAAGGATTTTTTGCTTGGAAAATACTGGAACCCTGACGCACTTCTTGAAGGCCTCGCAGCTCTTCAGAAAAAGGGACAGTTGATATATGATGTGTACACTCCTTTCCCGGTTCATGGTATTGAGCCATATCTGGGAATCAAGCGTACCCGTCTCTCAGTTGCTTCATTCATTTATGGATGTATGGGAGCGATGACAGCTCTTACCATGATGGGACTTATTTACGGAGTTCTCTGGCCGATGAATATCGGTGGTAAGCCCTCTCTCGCCTATCCGGATGCAGTGCCCATTACCTTTGAGTTGACTGTACTTTTCGCAGCTCATGGTATGGTATTGACCTTCTTTATAGTAGGTCGTTATTGGCCGGGTAAAAAGGCTGTTTTGATGGATGACCGTCAAACAGATGATGTTTTCGTAGTTGCGATTGATAAGAAAAAGCTGGATGATGAAGCAGCGGTTCGTCAGATTTTTGCTGACACTGGTGCTTATGAGATCACAGAAAAAGAAGTAGACAAAATATGAAAGCCTTCAGATATACATACACACTCGTACTCGCCCTCGTCCTTGTAGGACTGGGACTTACAGGTTGTTATAATGATAAATCTGTGAGAAACATTGAGTACTCACCCAACATGTACAACTCTCTCCCGCTGGAGCCTTATTCTCAAACTGTTTATTCTACGAATACAGGTGGGAACTATAGCGCGCTTCCAGAAGGATTGGATACAGTAAAATACTTTACAGGAAATGGCTTCGATAGCAAAACTGCTGCGCAAACCGCTCCTGCTGGTACGGTTCCAAGAGGAGAGTCCTGGTATAGAGGAGAGAATTTCAAGCCTTACCATCTTGAAAATACCTTTGAAGGCTATGAGGCATCTGCTGAAGTAACAAGTCCCCTTTCTGATCCTGCGATCAATGATGATGGGCTTAACTGTACAGAGGCTACTTTCCAAAGAGGAAAAGAAACCTATGAGATCATGTGTATCGTTTGTCATGGTCCCAATGGAAAAGGACAGGGAAGCCTGGTAACAAAAGGAGCCTATGCGCCTCCTCCTGCATATAATAGTGCAGCTCTCAAAGAACTTCCTGCCGGTAAGATGTTCCACACCCTTACTTATGGAAAGAACAATATGGGATCTTATGCATCTCAATTGAGCCCGCAGCAGCGCTGGGAAGTGATCTGCTACATCCAGAAATTTCAGGAACAAGAATAAGTGAGTGTGAGAAGATCAAACACTCTTTAAATAGAATATTCGCTTAAAAAATTAGAAATCTTGGCACACGTACACTATACTCCAGAACAGTTAACCCAGCGCTTTGAATTTTCAACTCGCGTTAGGAACATCGTTTATGGTCTGATCGGTGTTGGACTTCTCTTGTTATTTGCCGGATACTTTGTCGCTGGTGAGGCCACCAGTAAGGCAGGTCCGGATGCTCATGTTGAACTTGAGCATATCGCAAGTACTATTCAACCGGTTGCAGATACTGCCGATGATGCAGGGCACGGAGGACATCATGTCAAAACCACTGGCACTCGCCTGTTGGCAAACTTCCTGCTTTGTAGTGTATATTTCATGACTCTCGCTATGGGAGCTATGTTCTTTCTCGCCGTTCACCAGGTAGGAAACGGAGGCTGGCACACAGCTGTAAGAAGAATATCAGAAGCCATGACTATGTATGTGCCCATAGGAGCACTTACCCTGGTTGTCTTGTTCTTCTTCCTGGACGGACTGTATGAATGGACACATATACCAGAAGGAGACGAAATTCTCAAGGCTAAAGAAGGCTTTTTGAATAAAGGCAGCTTCATCACCCGCAACATCGTTTACTTTGTTGTTTGGATTGGAGCAGCTATTTATCTGAGAAGACTTTCTATTGCCCAGGATTCTGAAGGTAGCGCTGAAAACATCTCTCACTTCAAGAGAACTACTCAGATCTCAGCTGCTTTCGTATTCTTCTTTGCCTTCTCTTACTGTCTTTGGGCAGTAGATTGGTTGATGTCTCTTGAGCCTCACTGGTTCAGTACAATCTATGGGGTTTATATCTTTGGAGCTTCTTTCAAAGCTTCTATGTTTACCCTGGGTCTTTTGCTCTTGTTCCTGAAGCGTCAGGGATATATGCAGTTTACCAATGATTCTCATTTCCACGACATCTTTAAGTATGCATTTGGATTCACCGTATTCTGGGGATACATTTTTGTAGCTCAGTTGATTCTGATCTGGTACTCAAATATTCCGGAAGAAGGTGTTTACTATATCAAGCGTTACATTACTGACTCACCGATTTATGTAGGAGGTAATTTCAACGTATTGTTCTTCTTGAACATTTTGCTCTGCTTCGTTATTCCTTTCTTTGGCTTAATGAGTAGAAATGCGAAAAGAATTCCCAAGTATTTCGTTCCTATCGCAATCATCGCATTGATCGGCCACTGGTTGGATCTTTTTGTGATCATTATGCCTGGAGCAATGGAAAGCTACTGGGATATGGGACTGATGGAAATCGGTTTCTTCCTGACTTTCGCTGGTATTTTCCTGTATGTTGTATTCTCTTCTCTGACCAAGGCTAATTTGGCGCCAATCAATCATCCATACCTGGAAGAAAGCTTGCACCATACGACCGGACCAGTATAAGGAAAGGATATATAAAAAAGCATATATTTAGTCAACAATATATTCCACTTAGGAGTTAAGTTTTTATGGATTCGCAAAGTATCATAAGTATAATTCAGGGCCTGTTGGTGTTTGTGGTCTTGTTGGTTTTTGTCAACCTCTACCTCGTGGTAAGGCTCAAAGACATCGACCCATTCAAAACCTGGAACCGTAACCTGCTAAATGGAGGCCTTTTCATGGTTTTCTTAATTGGCGGAGTGGCTCTGGCAACAGTTTCCATGGTGAAATGGTATCCCAAAATGATCCTGCTTCACAATCCTGCTTCCGAGCATGGAGTTGCGTTGGATAGCATGATGTGGAACACCATCTGGGTTACTTTCCTGGTTGTGCTCGTTACCAATAGCCTCCTTTTCTGGTTTTCCTGGAAATACAGAGGAGTTGAAGGGCGCAAAGGCCTGTACTACCCACACAACAACAAATTGGAGTACCTCTGGACAGGTGTACCTGCAATTGTTATGACTTTGTTGGTAGGGAAGGGAATCATCGTGTGGAATGACATCACCATGGGCGATCCAAAGCCCGGTGAAATTTCTATAGAAGTAGTAGGAAAGCAGTTTGATTGGACGTACAGATATCCAGGTCCTGATGGTCAGTTTGGAGAAACTAAAGTTGGTTTCATCAAACCGGGTACCAATGAGGTTGGATTCAACGTCAATGACAAATATGCTTTTGATGATGTTGTACTTGCAGGTTCAGATACGGTTTATTTCCCCGTAAACAATAGCATAGACCTTCAAATCCGCGCAAGAGATGTACTCCATAGTGCTACCCTTGCTCACTTTCGGGTGAAAATGGATGCTGTTCCGGGTATGCCTACGAGCTTCCGTTTTACGCCTACCCTCACTACCACTGAGATGCGTAAGCGTACCAACAATCCTGACTTCAATTATGAAATGTCTTGCCAGCAGATTTGCGGGGGAGGACACTGGAATATGAGAAGAGTAATCAAAGTGGTAAGTAAAGAAGAGTTCAATTCCTGGTTGGCCAGTAAGACTTCTTACTTTAAGCAAAATGCAATGGCGCTTGGACTGACAGACAAGGATTTTGAAGACGTAGCTGCTGCCTTCGCTGAAGAAGCTGAAACCCTAAGTATGAATCAATAATTGCTGAGAGATCATTTTCCTTCAGCCTTAAATAGATTAAAAGATAAATAAATAGATATATGTCTGCAGTTGCACACGATACGCACACAGATGATCATCACGATCACCATGATCATCATCATGGAAGCTTCCTGACAACTTATGTGTTCAGTACGGACCATAAGACAATTGCGAAGCAGTTCCTGATCACGGGGATCATCATGGCAATCTTCGGGATTTTCATGTCAACGCTATTCCGTCTGCAGTTGGCTTTTCCTGAGACTTCTTTCCCTTTCCTGGAAACCCTTCTTGGAAAATGGGGTGAAGGAGGTCAGATCAATCCTGAATTCTACCTCGCACTGGTTACTATGCATGGTACCTTCATGGTATTCTTTGTATTGACGGCTGGTTTGAGTGGAACCTTTAGTAACTATCTGATTCCACTTCAGATTGGAGCAAGAGATATGGCTTCCGGCTTTATCAATATGCTTTCTTACTGGTTCTTCTTTGCCTCTTCTGTGATCATGCTGGGCTCTCTCTTTATTGAAACCGGTCCTGCATCTGGAGGATGGACGATTTATCCTCCCTTGAGTGCATTGCCTCAGGCCATGTCCGGTTCAGGTACAGGGATGACACTCTGGTTGATCTCTATGACACTTTTCATTGTGTCTTCTCTGACAGGAGGTATCAACTATATCACAACTGTATTGAACCTGCGTACCCAGGGGATGGATATGTACAAACTTCCTCTGACTGTATGGGCATTCTTCCTGACAGCGATTTTGGGAGTACTTTCTTTCCCGGTTCTTTTCTCTGCAGCTTTGCTGTTGATGTTTGACCGACTGGCAGGTACCAGTTTTTATCTATCTGACATATTTATAGGAGGTGAATTGCTCCACTATCAGGGAGGTAGCCCTATTCTATACCAGCATTTGTTCTGGTTCCTGGGCCACCCCGAGGTATACATTGTACTTCTCCCTGCCCTGGGTATTTCTTCTGAAATTATATCTGTACACTCGCGTAAACCTATCTTCGGATATCGCGCGATGGTACTCTCCATGCTTGCAATTGCAGTACTGTCCTTTATTGTATGGGCCCACCACATGTTCGTAACCGGTATGAATCCCTTCCTGGGGACGATATTCATGCTCTTTACGCTGGTGATAGCGGTGCCCTCGGCGATCAAGGCCTTTAACTATATAACGACCTTGTGGAAAGGTAACATACAGTTTAACCCGCCGATGCTCTTTGCGATTGGTTTGGTATCCTTCTTTATCACGGGAGGTATCACCGGTATCTGGTTGGGTAATGCTGCATTGGATATACCGCTTCACGATACCTATTTCGTAACGGCTCACTTCCACCTTGTGATGGGTAGTGCATCTGCCTTCGGATTCTTTGCCGGTATCTATCAGTGGTTCCCGAAAATGTTTGGTCGTATGATGAACAAACGTTTGGGATATATTCACTTCTGGTTGACATTTATCTCCTTGTATATGGTCTTCTTCCCTATGCACTATATGGGCTTGGGAGGAGTAGCACGCCACTATTACAAGTACACTGCTTTCGATTTCATGGGAGGCTTCGGTGATCTAAGTTTGTTTATCACAATTGCTGCGATTATCGGTGCATTCTCACAATTCATCTTCCTTTACAACTTCGTTACCAGTATCTTCTGGGGTAAGGAAGCGCCACTGAATCCATGGAAAGCAAATACATTGGAGTGGACTACACCAAGAAATCCTGGACACGGAAACTGGCCTGGAGAAATCCCACATGTTTACCGTGGACCTTACGAATACAGCAAGCCTGGTATCAAAGAAGACTATCTCCCTCAGCATATTCCTGATGAGGAAGTGGAATACGAAGAAGGTTTCCCTGCTCCATCCGTTCCAAAAAGAGATACACCTTCTGTTCCGATTGAAAACCTTGATGAGGTAGAACAGAAAGACGAATAGGTTTGCAAAAAGCAAATAACAATACGGCACCTATTGTGAAGCGATACCGGACTTGGGCCAGCATCACGATAGGTGCTATTGTTTTGCTCATACTGGCGGGAGGAATTGTGAGAATGACAGGATCGGGAATGGGATGCCCGGACTGGCCCAAATGTTTTGGGCAATGGGTACCGCCAACTGATATTTCCCAACTACCCACAGACTATAAGACACAATTTGTAGTAGCAGGAAGAGAGGTAGCTGATTTTGAGGCTTTTAAGACCTGGGTAGAATATATCAATCGTTTGCTGGGAGTTCTGGTGGGATTCTTTTCCATCATCACAGCAGTTCTTTCATTTAGAATGAGAAAAATCGTTCCTTCGGTTTTTTTCCTGAGTCTGGCAGGCTTATTCCTTGTGATTGTTGAAGGAGGAATTGGAGCTTATGTAGTCAGAACACACTTGCAGGCGGGTATGGTTACCCTGCATATGGTTGTCGCTTTGGCAATATTCGCAGTCTACCTTAGCGCCATTTTAAAAGCAAGAGAAGGAGAATTGAAGGAAAGATATAGCAGAAATATTCCAGCTAAATTGAAGTGGGCAGCACTTATGCTTTTGGTGATAACTACGGTTCAAATCGTCATGGGTACACAGGTGAGAGAAGCGATCGATTTATTGGCAGAGCAATTGGGAGAAGGAGAGAGAGCGAATTGGATCTCTCAGTTGGGAACGGGATATGACTGGCATAGTCTGGGGCACTATTCAATTTTGGGAGTCTTTGTGTGGCTAGCCATACAGATGAAAGACTTTTACCAAAGCCATGCGATTTTGAAGAATCTCTTCATTGCGATTGGAAGCTTCATTTTCCTGGAAGCAGCTCTGGGACTGGGGATGCACCATTTAGGCATACCGGCATTTATGCAGCCTTCGCATCTTCTTTTGGCTTCCTTATTATTTGGAGCCGAATTTTTACTAATGAGAATTATGATGACGCTTTCGGAAGAAAGTGGATCAGAGGAATTAGCATATGATAATCAAAGAAACAAAGAAGTCCTTAGCCACTAATGGCCTTAGAGATAAGGTCAAGGGCTATCAGGAATTGCTGAAATTCCGCCTATCATTTTTGGTGGCGATTTCTGCAGTATTTGGACTGGCCATTGCAGCTGAAGGAACTGCAAGTGGACTTCAATTGTTTATGATTGGACTAGGAGGATTATTGATCACAGGTGCTTCAAATGGATTGAACCAGGTATTTGAAAAAGATCTGGACGCAAAAATGAAGCGTACCCAGGATAGACCTCTTCCCACCGAAAGGCTGAACGATACAGAAGCCATTACCTTCTCCATAATTATTGGCGCGATTGGCATCATATTAATTGGAGCCTTCTTTAATCTTCCGGCAGCTCTGTTGGGAATTATCGGATTACTTTCCTATGCATTCGTTTATACGCCCATGAAAAGGGTCTCCCCTATTGCGGTCTTTATTGGAGCAATTCCCGGAGGACTTCCCCCGCTGATTGGTTGGGTAGCATGGACAGGAGAAATAGGAATGGGAGGATGGATACTATTTGTATTTCAATTCTTCTGGCAATTCCCTCACTTCTGGGCCATTGCCTGGTTATTGGATGAAGATTATAAGAAAGCAGGTTTCAAGATGCTTCCTTCTGCTAGTGGTAAATCAAAATTCAGTGCAACACTGATTTTGATGTATACCATTACCATGGTTCCATTGGTGTTTTTTGCCTGGTCATCTGGCCTGGCAGGGACCTGGGGATTGAGCGCATTGGTCGTATTGGGAATTATCTTTTGCATACCGGCTTTTAGACTATATAGAACCCTGGAAGACAAGCATGCGAAAGCATTGATGTTTGCTTCCTTTTTGTACCTGCCGCTTTCGCAGCTGGCATTTTTATTTGGTTAGTAAAACCATCGTTTAATTTTTTAAGTCAAGAAATAGATTATATAAGAATGAGTTCATTGGGCCTTGAAATGGATCAAAAACGCTACATCATACACCCACAGAAGTTTGCCCTCTGGTTGTCGATCATCTCATTGATCATGATCTTCGGAGGACTGACCAGTGCGTACTCGGTGCAGCGATCCTTCATTGCTGATCCCATTATTTTTGACCTGCCTCCCAGCTTATGGACCAATTTGGGTTTAATCCTCTTTAGCAGCGTGACCATGCAGTTTGCAGTTTGGTCCCTGAAAAGGAATGAAACCCAGGCATTAGTAGGCTTGGGAATGACCCTGGTTTTGGGCATTTTCTTCTTAATCGGACAATGGGGAGCCTGGGAAGAAATGGTGGATAGTGGCCTGTATTTCGTGGATAAAGAAAGACAGGACAATTCTGTGTCCTTTTTCTATATTTTCACAGGTCTACATGGGGCACATATCATCGCTGGATTAGTCGCATTATTTGTGATTATGTTCAGAACCTTGATTACTCCTCATTGGGATAAGCTGCAATTCACTTTGTCGAAAAAGGCAAGATTAGCCTTTATATTAGTAGCTTTTCTGGCAACGGAATACTATATCGTCAGTCAGATTTTTGAGTTTGATGTTGCTGAATGGGCCAACCAAATGTGGCTGGTCGAAGGATCGGAAGTCGCTGTAACAAAAGGAGCAGAAGAAGCAACGGGAATGGGATGGGGAGTCAGGATACTCTGGCTACTTGCAGGGCCGCTGGCTGCATACTTTTTATTTCTTACAGCCAAATTTTTTGTTAAACCCTATAAGTCTTTGGAAGCGAAGGTTTTGGACTATCAAATGACCTCAATTTTCTGGCACTTTCTTGACTTACTCTGGATATACTTGTTCTTATTTCTATTGATTACTCAGAATCCAGCTTAAAAGCTTAGACAAAAGGCTTATTTGTAGTGACTTAGGCTAGAAATTCTGAGCATTTATATTAAATTGCACCCACATTTTCAAAAGCATATTTTAGCTTCATGGCAAACGTTACTGTAGATAAAAAGGCACTGATAGAAGGCGAACGACCGATGTACAACACGAGCTACGGAAAGCTCATGATGTGGTTTTTCCTCGTTTCTGATGCCTTTACATTTTCCGGTCTCTTGATTGCATACGGCGCTATTCGTTTGAGCGCTACTTCCGAAGGATTAGCCTGGGCCAATCCGGAAGCCGTCTTTACCCACTTTCCGATACTGTATGAGTTCTTCCATATGGATGCACCTCTTGTATTCGTGGGACTTATGACCTTTATCCTGATCATCAGTAGTGTGACCATGGTATTGGCAGTGGAAGCGGGACATAGAAAATCAAAGAAAGAAGTTTCCAAATGGGTCTTTTGGACCATCATTGGAGGAACCGCTTTCCTTTCTTGCCAGGCCTATGAGTGGTATCACTTCATTTCTGGTACTCCCACAGGTTCTACCATCGTTCCTGTCGAGCGCTTCAGTGAAAATACACCGGACCTCAAAGAATTGAGTTATGTTGAATTGATCCCTCATGGAGAAGGCGATGATCATTCTGCATCCAGTGTAAGTTCTCTCTCATTTATTGATGGAAAAAGCATTGATGATGAAGCTGCTGTGAAAGCAATTCTTAAAAATGCTCATCACACACATGCAGGGACTTATGCCCTCAGCGGAAAAGAAGCCAGAGAGCTGGAAAACTTCATCCCAAATCTTGATGATAAATTGGGAGTAAGGGTTTATTCAGTAAAGAATACAGAAGGAGGAATTGCAGGCCTTCGCTTAAATAATGGATATGAGATTAAGCAGGACGGTAAAAACGTCGATGTGATGCTTGCTCCTTTTAAAGGAGATGAACTGATGATGACTGATGGAGGAGCAAATCTCAAAGCCAATCAATACGGACCTCCTGCATTTGCTGACCTTTTCTTCTTTGTTACAGGCTTCCACGGAACCCATGTATTTAGTGGAGTTGTTCTGCTCATCATCCTATTGATCAATGTGAACAAAGGAACCTATGAGCGTAGAGGTCATTATGAGATGACAGAGAAAATCGGACTCTACTGGCACTTTGTAGACCTGGTTTGGGTATTCGTATTTACAGTTTTCTATTTGGTCTAATCACGCACAAATCGCTTAATTATGGCATCCGCAAGCGCAAATGATGGAGGAGCATCCGCTCGTAAATCGATAATAAAAACAGCATTACAGCTGACAGCACTTACTGCATTTGAGTTTTTAATTGCATTCACCTGGGAATGGTTCCTGGTAGATACGCTGGGTTTCGGAGTTGAAACCGGTATCGCTATCAAGAATGCTACCTTCTTTATCCTGACCATCTTCAAAGCCTTCCTGATCGTTGCAGAGTTTATGCACCTGGGTCATGAGGTAAAAAGACTGGCCTGGACCATTATGATTCCATTTGTATTTATCCTTTGGTTGATTATCGGTCTTGTTTGGGAAGGAACGTATTGGGGCGAACAATCTAGTGAAGCAATTAGTTATCATTCTGTAGTGCTGGAAACAGATCCTGCAGAAGAGATAAAAATTTAATATGACTATAAGTCCGGGAGCAGCGAAAACGGTTATCATCGCTGTATTTATTGTACCAATCCTGATCTACCTGTATTTGTACAATTTCTCGCATCCGGTGAGAGAGAGTGTTCCTTTTGTTTATCAGGTTGAGAATGGCGATAGTACGATAAGAAGCCTTCCGGAGTTTACCCTTGAAAATCTTGCCGGGGAGAGTATCACACATGATGATCTCCTCGGCAAGATTTGTTTTGTATCCTTCTTCAGTTTAGAAGAAGATACACTTTCACGGGTGCTTCACGGAAATCTTCAGAGAACCTATAAAAACCTCGATTGGGAAAGAGAGCCCGCTGTCCGTTTTGTGAATATAAACACAGGGGATAGCCTGGCTTCAGTCCAAGCGTATCGAGACAAACTGGAAAATCTGGATTCGCGATTTTGGCTAACCCTCCGAGGTGCTGATTCTGTGATCTATGATTTTGCAGGAAAAGCTTTGGACCTGCCAAAGTTTAGAAATGAACCAGATGGAGCCTATCAAAAGACCTCTCAGTATGTGGGACTTTTCGACAAAGAAGGCCGCCTCAGAAAATTCTATATCGGAACGGATCTCGCCCACGAACGCAAGATGCAAGAAGATATCATTGCCCTGATTCGGATGGAGTATCCGGAGGAATTGAAAAGATAAACAGTTGTTGTAGTGTTGTTGTGTTTTAGTGCGGTTTTATCACTTGAGCTAACTATAACACTAGAAAACTAAAATACTCCCAGTTTTAAGAATACGCTATCCTATGCAATCTCCCTCAGTAAAATATAATCCCAAAGTTTACGTCCCACTCATCTGGACACTTTCTATCGCAGTACCACTGATTGTAGGCATCCTCTTGAATCCCAGACTGGGAATAAAACTGGATATGGGCTTCGATGCCAGCATCCTTTCAGATATCATAGCCATTATCAATTCGGCAGTATCTGTTTTGCTACTTGCAGGATTTTACTTTATCAAACAAAGAAACATCAAGGCGCATAAAACCGCTATGTTGACAGCCTTTGGTCTATCAGCCTTGTTTCTTGTCTTTTATATTATGTACCACCTGGCTGTAGGGCATAGGGTGTATTGTGCAGAAGGATTAGTCCCAAAGGCCTTATACTATTTCACCCTTATCTCCCACATTGGATTGTCTGTATTTATCATTCCACTTGCCTCCTTTTCTATATTCAGGGCTTTGAGTGAAACCTATGACAGACATAGAAAATTGGCGAGAATTACCTTTCCGCTTTGGTTGTATGTATCTGTAAGTGGGGTATTGGTGTACTTTTTCATCTCCCCTTGTCCATTTTAAGAGAATAGCTTGTACCTTTGTGATATGAGAATCAAGTATTTTTTGAGCCTTCTCCTGCTTCTCCTCTTCAGAGGGGCGGAACTATTTGCTCAATGTTCTCAGTGTAAGCAAGCAGCAGCAGCTACAGATGAAAATGGGAATCTGGTCGTTGGGACGGGCTTGAATTTTGGGATTCTCTATCTCCTGGCTATGCCTTTTGTATTTGCAGCAGTTTTAGGGGGAGTCTGGTTTTATAAAACTCGTCAGGCTAAGCTGGCACAACAGGCTTCCTGATCTCCATCAGACCTTCTGCATTAACTTCTTCCATTCCAAAAATCTGGATCTGATTGATCTTTTCAGGATCAAAGTCTGTTTTGACCTTGATGTAGTTGTCTGTGAATCCAAACATAGCGCCTTTATCCTCTGCTCCTTCAAAGAGAATAGGTCTCTCCTCCCCTACATACTGCTCATAGAAAAATCTCTTTTTCTTATCAGATAGCATGCGCAGTCTTTTGCTACGCTCATGGCGAACAGAAACTGGCACTACGCCCTCCATTCCTGCTGCTAATGTATTTTCCCGCTCTGAATAGGTAAAGACGTGTAAATAAGAAATATCAAGCTCATTGAGGAAGATATAGCTGTCCTCAAAGTGGTCATCTGTTTCGCCTGGGAAACCAACAATCACATCTACTCCAATACAGGCATGGGGCATCAGCCGCTTAATTTCGCTTACCCTATCTACATAAAGTTCTCTGCGATAGCGTCTCCTCATTTTCCCCAGCAATTCATTGTTCCCACTTTGAAGGGGAATATGAAAGTGAGGCATAAATCTTTTGGACTGGGCTACGAATTGAATGATCTCATTCGAAAGGAGATTGGGCTCTATAGAGGATATGCGAAAACGAGAGACTTCTTCAATTTCATCCAAAGCTTTGACCACATCCAGAAAAGAATCCTTGCTTTCAAGGCCCTTTCCATAATCACCAATATTTACCCCTGTCAATACGATCTCCTGAACTCCCTGAGCAGCCAATTTACGTGCATTGGCCAGGATATTCTCAATGGTATCACTTCTGCTTCTTCCACGTGCCAAAGGAATGGTACAAAAGCTACATTTATAATCACATCCATCCTGAATCTTCAGGAAAGAGCGTGTGCGATCTCCGTGTGAATAGGCATCAACAAAGCTATCTACTTCTGTAATCTGGCTATTGTAGACGCAGGGGTTTTCTTCCTTGGAAAACTCATCAACCAGCTCAAAAATCCGAAACTTATCTCCTGCACCCAATACCAAATCAACTCCTGGAATTTCAGAAATCTCTTTGGGTTTCAGCTGTGCATAACAACCTACTACAATGACATAGGCATGAGGATTATGCTTGAGTGCTTGTTTGATGATTTTGCGGCATTTTTTATTGGCGTTTTCGGTTACCGAACAGGTATTCACCACATATACGTCAGCTGCCTGTGAAAAGGAGCTTTTGCTAAAACCTGCATCATAAAACTGCCGACTGATGGCCGAAGTTTCAGAGAAGTTGAGCTTGCAACCCAAAGTATGAAAGGCTACTGTACGCATATCCGCAAAAAGATTTTTGCAAAAATACGCTTTTTCAAGGAATAAAGAATAGGTCGTGTACGATTGAAGAGGGATCAAAACTATAATAAACACCAAGAGTGTCATTGCGAGCCTGAACTTCAGGCGAAGCAATCTCTTTGACTCTGAATGCTATTTTGAATTAAGGAGATTGCTTCGCTCGATTTTCGAGCTCGCAATGACATGCGTACAGTAGGAATGACTTTGTCATATTAAAGCATTCCCTTCTCATTTCTCCAATCCTTGTTCCTTGTTCGGTATTCTATTCTTACTTCCCTCTTATCTCCTTCAACATCTTTCGGGAATTATCTCCAATTGATCCCTTGGGATCCAGGCTAATAGCTTTTTCATAGTACTCAATTGCCTTCTCTTTATTATCAGTTTTCCAATAAGCTTCTCCCAAACTGTCCCAGGCATTAGCGGATTTAGGAAAGAGTTGCGTATTGAGCTGGAAGACCATGATAGCAGGTTCAAATTGACGACCGCCTAAGAGATTGTATCCCACCTGGTTGAATTTATCTTCAAAGTCGAAAAACTTATAGCGAGGATCAGCTACAAATTTGGCTGCTTCGGCTCCTAATTCTTGCAACTTGCCTTGTTCATACAATTTGGTCAGGTAATCCATAGGATCAAGGATGAAGTTATCATCAGAAAAATCCAAAGCTGTCTGGAGAACCGGATCCTGATTGGAAACATACTCTTCATAGCTCATATCAACCGCAATATGAGGAGCTGTCCAGTCTCCATTTTCCCATTGGGGTTTGTCCTGCCACCAGGCGAAGGAAAGGCGAGCCGGGATTTGACTATTGGGCAGGAGGATTCGTCGGATATCTCCGTAAAAATTGATATTCTCAGCGCTGGGCTCTCCGATAAAGATTGCATTGGTATAATTATCAAGCTCGTTGATCAGGTTTTGGCAGGCAGAAAAAGTACGTCTGCCGACGATCACAAAGAGCTTACCGACTTGATTGATCTTTTCTGTTTCGACAATCCCGGTCACTACCGGCTTATTCTTATAATTATTTCCCCCACCATTTAAGCGAACATCAATAATCAATTTCTCTACCTCATTTTTTTCTATGAAGTCAAACACCTCCGCATAGAAAGTGGGAATATCAGCAGAAGGATCATCCTGTACCTGACTTTGTCTTACATAAACAGCTTTATCTTTAGGGAGGTATTCATAGTAATAGATTTTATCCAGATTCTTTAAGTAAAGAGGATCTGTACTATTATCCCTTGCATCCAACCAATCTCCCTTTTCCTGAAAATGACTATAGCTACCCGGATAGTCATAGGTTTTTGCAGCTTCAAATTCCTGCACCCAGGTTTTACCCTCTTTTTCTAGTTTTAGGCTAATACTGGGCTTAAGGGTATTGCTGATTTTCTGAGCATGCAAAACTTCGGGTATGCCGAGGTTTGATATCCCAAATGCCTTGAAGTATTGGTCATTTTCAGCAGGAACTACCGGGTAAATCATCTTCAAAGCCTTTTCTATTGGTATTCCCTCAACCTCCAGAACCTTCGCTCCCAGGGTGTTTTCATATTTCTTATGAACTCCCTGTAGATGCATGCCATCATTGTACCAGTAGAAGTTGACGGGTATGCGATGAAATTTCACCGGACCGCTGCTATTCCAACTGGAAAGAGAAATGGCTGTATGCCCATATTTGATAGAGGATACAATTCTGCCTAGACCAACAATGATTTCATGTTCTTCTAGAGAGGGAATTTCGCCATGGAGTTTTTCGACAGAAGCATCAAAATCTTCCTTGCTGATCTTCTTTAACAGAAAGGGATAATCTTTATGTATCGTGCTTTGTAAAAATCGGAGGTCTTCCTGCCATTGTGCACTACTAAGTCCGATTTGGGCCTGACTGGAAAGGAAGATTAAGCTACTGATAATGAGTAAGGTAATAGTTCGCATAGGTGTGGTATTTCTTAGATAGACGGCAAGAAGAAATGAATAGTTGTACTTATAGGGGATTTCGTCTGCCTCTTGCTAAAAATAATCTATGTTTGGGAGGATAGAGGGAGAGAATTATCTTGTAGTTCCTCAAAAAACTATTACTAACAAATGAAAAACTACAGCCTAATTTTATCGACTTTATTTCTTTTCTATTTCATTTCAGCCTGTACCCCTGAACCTGAATTGGAAGAAGTGGAACAATGGGATCTCTTTAGCCTGGATTTACCTATGGAAACGGAGCTCTCAGAGGCAGATGAAGAGAATCCTTTTACGAATTATCGACTTTGGGTTACTTTTCGATCAGGGGAAAAGGAATATGTCATCCCCGGTTATTTTGCTGCTGATGGAAATGCTGCGGAATCCAGTGCATCTTCAGGCAAAATCTGGCGAGCAAAATTCCGACCTAATGCTACAGGTGTCTGGAACTATGAGGTTTCCTTCGGCAAAGGAGAAGGCCTGGCTATCAGCGATGCCCCCAATGCGGGAGAAGGCTTGGCCTTTGACGGACAAAAAGGATCATTTAAAGTCATCCCCTCAACTGCTGCTGAAGGCTTCAGAATGGACGGACGTTTACAGTATGATGGAAAACGCTATCTCAGACATGAGGGCAGTGGGAAGTATTTTTTGAAAGGGGGACCAGATAGTCCTGAAAACTTTCTTGCTTATCAGGAATTTGATGATACCTTTTCCAATTGGAAGGATAAAGAGAATGATCCGGATGCAGGAGAGGCTTATGCCAATGCTACCAGCAAGGACTTTACCAAGACCTGGGACGCACATAAAGCAGATTGGAATAGTGGAGATCCTGTCTGGCAGGAAGGCAAAGGAAAAGGCATCATTGGGGCCATCAATTATATCGCCTCAAAAGGGATGAATGTCATCTATATGTTGACCATGAATATAGAAGGAGATGGAAGAGATGTTTGGCCATATACCGCTCCTGATGACTTTGAAAGATTTGATTGCAGCAAGTTGGATCAGTGGGAGATTGTTTTTCAGCATGCCCAGGATAAAGGGATTCTCCTTCATTTTATCACTCAGGAAACGGAAAATGAAAAGCTTCTTGATGGGGGAAATACCGGCCCTTTGAGAAAGCTATATTATCGGGAATTGATTGCTCGCTTTGGCCATCACCTGGGAATTACCTGGAATCTGGGTGAGGAGAACGGGCCGGCTGACTGGACGCCTGAAGCTCAAACTGATGCTCAGAGAAAAGCGATGGCTCGCTACATCAATAGCCATGATCCCATGAATAATCTTTTGGTTATTCATACCCATGCATCCCCCCATGATCGCGATCCCATTTTGGATTCTTTACTAGCCTTTAAGGACCTGGATGGTATTTCTCTCCAACAAGGGAATCCTGCTAAGGTACATGAAGTCGCGAAAGAAATATTCAAAAAATCTGCAGAGGCCGGCCATCCCTGGCTCATCAATATGGATGAATTGGGGCCACATTATAAAGGAGCTTTACCAGATGCACAAGATCCAGGCCATGACACCATACGGCAAGATGTTCTATGGGGAGCTTATATGGCAGGGGCTGATGGAGTAGAATGGTATTTTGGATATCAGCATCCCAACAATGACCTGAATTGTGAAGATTGGAGAAGTCGGGATATCCTCTGGGATCAAACTCGATATGCCATGGACTTTTTCAACAATTATCTTCCTTATGCTGAAATGGAGAATAAGGATGAATTGACGGCCTCTGAAAATGATTTTGTATTGGCGAAAGCGGGTGAAATTTATGCGATATATCAGCCTGCTAAAGGAAACACGAATATTGACCTAAGTGGAGCCGAGGGGAGTTATACGATTGATTGGTATAATCCCCGAAAGGGAGGGGAATTGCAAAAAGGGAGTATAGCTGAAGTTGAAGGGAATGTAAGTCAGGATCTGGGTGAAGCTCCTAATACTCCTGAGCAGGACTGGGTGATTTTGCTGAGGAAGAAATAAGAAGATACTTCAAGGGCGAATTCACGGGTAAGAGCCATATGCCTTCCTGGGAATTTGCTCTTGACCTACAATCCTAAAAGTAGTTTTGCTAAATCTTTTTTCGGAGAAAGGTAGGTTTCATAAATATATGGGACCTTTACCTCATAATCAGAAGCCTTGAAGCTGTATTTCCCATCCAGCTCAATTTTGATGCTGTCCTTCTTCATGATCCCTTTCAGTTGTTGGATGAAATTTTGGACTTTGATTTTTTGATCCAGGCTAAATTCGGTGGCTTGTCCTGCAGGCAAATCAATACGCTTTTCACTATGCGTACTTCCCAGAGAAATTCCGTCAAAAATGATTTCTGTATCTATGGCATCTACCCAAATGTCAAAGGAATTGGGATTATGAACTTTAGGCGTATAGCTCAATTTCAATTCTTGAGTGAGGGGATTGTATCCCTTTAATTTTATCTCCCTGAGCTGTCTGACTTCCGGGTATTGAAAATTGCAGGCGGAGAGGATTAGAAAGAAGAAGATAAGAATTTGGCTATAGACTTTCATCTTACTAAAGTAAGGAGCACATCTCGCGAAACAAATAGCAATTGATTCCCTGTAAAATTTCTCCTACCACCCATACATAAAATTTGGCTATATGGGAAAAGAATACCAAAGCTGTTAATCTTTCGTAGTATATTTTAGAGAATAGAGGTAAATCCGACTTTTAACTTAATAGAAATCCCATGAAACGGATCATACTTTCCGCTTTGATTTTGTGTACAACTTATCTGAGCAGCTTTGCGCAGATGAAAACGAAATCTGATCTCAAGATGTTTCTGGTACTCCTGAAAATCGAGAAACCGGCGGATATTGCAAGATGCTATACCCAGGAACATGATTTTATGAAAACGGGTATTGAGTATGCCTTTGAGGATAGTCTCGACATTGTCCGCGAATTTGTCTATGAGGAAGATGCTTTGGAGGGACCGGATTGTTTTGTTCCGGATTTAAAACTGATTTACGAAACCCATACCTATATCATCAGCCTCTATTGCAGCAAAGTGATCAAGTATCACAATTCTCTTCCTTATACTCCTTCTAATAAGCGTTTGGAAAATGACCTTCAACTCACAGAAACTTTGGTCAGTTATTTAGGGAATCTGAAGCAAAAGCACTTTGGCGTGGATGCTTATGATTTGCCGAAAAACCATAAGATCAATGCCAGTGATCCTATCGTCGAAAAGAAAGTAGATGATAGCGTTTTGGATCTGTTGATGAATGAAGATTGGGAAGAAGAATTGGAAGAAGAGGAATTGAAAGCTGCCGAAGCGCGCGTTTTACCCGATGAAGAAGAAGTAGAAGAGGAGGAGGAAAAGACTGAGAAGTCGGAAAAGAAAGGCGAGAAAAAAGGAGGGAAGGGAAATCAATAACTTCCGTTTTCGCTCCGAAATTCAATCGTAATCATGTCGTGAACCTTGAGTCCCAGTAGTTGAGCAGCTGAGGCTTCTCGTAGGGCTATTTCGAGGTATTGATTTTCTCCGAAAATGGCGAGTGCATCCGCTTTGCCTACATCTGCATAGGTATTTACGATTCTCTTCAGACGTACATTGCGGATAAAGATTTCAAAACGTTTGTCTTCCTTCAGTTTTAGAAAGCCTTGTTTATCGATATTGGTGACGGCATTCCCAAATTTATCGATATGGATCACCTTTCCTCTCAGGCAATTATCTGAATAAGAAGGAGCTCCCCAATGCAAAGTCTGCATTTCAAAGGGTTCTCCAATCTCTTGCAAGGTACCTCCGCTTGCTAAAAAGGCAGCAGCTGGAGCAAAGGAACGAGCAGCACGAAAGGAACTGGGATACTTGAGATTTAGCAAGCCTTCATTTTCGATCCTATGGCAAACAACTTCATGGGCGTCTGAGATCAAACTCATCACTCCATTATCAGGTCCTACGAAATAGTGATTATCATAGGACATAACCATACCCATATCTGAGTTTCCTTTCTCCGGATCAACAGCTACAATATGAATACTCCCATCTGGAAAGGCGGAGAAACTATGCTTGACAACATAGGCCGCATGCATGGTGTCAAAGCTGCCGACATTGTGGGTAATGTCTAACAATTTTGCTGATGGATAGAGCGAAAGGATCACCCCCTTTACGATGGCTGCGTAATGGCTATCGTTCCCAAGGTCAGAAGTAAGGGTGATAATGGACATAAATTGCTGCGTGCTTATTTGGCTATCCTGCCATATTACAAGATATCCTCGTTCAAATCAATACTTGTAATTCTTACGGTTAATTTTTTCCACTTATTGTATCATTTTTCTTCTCTTTTCGTATGAATTGGCATACCTCTCGCATTGATTATTTCCTTTAGCCCTGTAGAATCGTTTGGGAAAAGAATATTCGCCAACTTTGGGAGCAAATCAGAATTTCTGTATTTTGGTTTAGGCCTCAAAGAAAAATTCATACAGGCAAAGGATAAATGTAAATAGTAAAATTAGACCATTTGACTGAACACACATTTTTATTAGAAGATATCAGTCCACTAGAGGTGTATGGTGTCAACAACCTACGTCTCCAACTGATAGAAGAAGGCTTTCCTGAAATTAAGGTTATTGCTAGAGGCGAAGAACTAAAGATCAAAGGAGAGGAAGAGAAAGTAGACAAGCTCAAGGCTATCCTGGGATCAATTTTTGAAGAGATCCGAAGAAAGGGGCGAATTTCCGAGAATAAATTTAACGAAATGCTCTTGCCGAGCGAAGGAGTTGAGCGCAACGATATCAAACTTGCGCCTGATGATACTGTATTGGTCCACGGAAGTGGCGGCTTGATTATCAAGCCGAAAAACCGAGGCCAGCAGCAAATCGTTGGGGCATACGAAAAGAATGATATCATTTTTGCCATTGGGCCTGCAGGTACGGGTAAAACCTATATTGCAGTTGCTTTGGCAGTGAAGGCGCTTAAAGAAAAGCAGGTAAGACGGATTATTCTTTGTCGTCCGGCTGTTGATGCAGGGGAAAGTCTGGGTTTCTTGCCAGGAGATATGAAGGAAAAGGTAGATCCCTATCTACGTCCTTTGTACGATGCCCTGGGCGACATGATCCATTCTGAAAAACTCAAATATTATCTCGCAAATAATATCATTGAGATTGTCCCTCTCGCTTATATGCGGGGGCGTACCCTTAGCAATGCTTTTGTCATCATGGATGAGGCTCAGAATGCTACCGAAATGCAAATCAAAATGTTTCTCACTCGTATGGGAGAGCATTCTCGAGTAATCGTTACAGGGGATGTTACGCAGATTGACTTGCCTCCGCGCCAGCGTTCGGGTCTGGTTCAGGTTCAGCAGGTACTGAAAGGAATCAAAGGTATTGCCTTTGTCAAGCTGAGTGCCACCGATGTTGTTCGCCATAAACTGGTGAAAAGGATTCTCGCTGCTTATGATAAAGTAAGTGGGAAAAAGAAAGAATAACATAAATGAAGGCCTGCTATAAAGCAGGCCTTACATGCACTTGTTCCCGATCAATTAGATCAGTTAAAAATTAAAGAAGAAAAATTATGTAGGCAGACTGTTAATGGTCTGTCTTCATTATATAGGACACCACATAAAGAGGAGATGTCAACATCAAGAGAAATTATTTATTGAAAAAGGGCCTCAACAGATGTTGAGGCCCTTTTTCAATATTATATGTTCGAGGAAATTATCCTTTCAATGCATTGACCATGGTGATTCCGATGTCTGCAGGAGTTTCTACTACGTGAATTCCACAAGCAGCCATCACATCCATTTTTGCTTGAGCAGTTCCCTGACCACCGGAAACAATCGCACCAGCATGTCCCATACGGCGCCCGGGAGGGGCTGTCTGTCCAGCAATAAATCCTACTACAGGCTTATTAACATTATCTCTCACCCACTCAGCGCAGATTTCCTCATTCTGTCCACCAATCTCTCCAATCATGATGATTCCTTCTGTATCGGGATCCTCATTAAAGAGTTTCATGATATCTACATGCGTAGAACCAATGATAGGGTCTCCTCCAATACCTACACAGGTAGACTGACCAAGACCTTGCTTGGTAACCTGATCTACAGCTTCGTAAGTCAAGGTTCCAGAACGACTGATGATGCCGATTTTTCCAGGATTGTGGATGAAACCAGGCATGATACCCAACTTACATTCTCCGGGGGTAATAACTCCGGGGCAGTTAGGACCTATCATTCTGACTCCTCTGTCTTCAATATATTTTTTAGCGTAGATCATATCTTTCACAGGAATTCCTTCTGTGATTGTTACAATCAAATCTACTCCCCCATCAGCAGCTTCCATAATAGCATCCGCGGCAAAGGCAGGGGGAACAAAAATAATGGATACATCCGCACCGGTTTCTTTAACGGCATCAGCGACTGTATTAAAAACGGGGCGTTCCAGGTGATTGGTTCCTCCTTTATTAGGGGTAACTCCTCCTACAACCTGGGTACCGTATTCTATCATTTGTTGAGCATGGAAAGATCCTTCTTTTCCAGTGAACCCCTGGACGATGACTTTACTGTCTTTATTGACGAGAATACTCATGTAATCTGCTTAAATTTTTTAGGAAATCGAATATGCGGCAAAGATACAACTAGCAGACAAAAGTCAAAACATTAATCACTAACATGTTAGAAGCATCATGATTTATTAAAGTAATAAAAGAAAAAGCCCGCAAGTGAATCACTTACGGGCAACTTCGTTAATGTGTATATATATTTCTTAGCGCATCAGGGTAATATTTCCTGTGTAGGTTTGATCACCAATTTGAACGGAATAGTAATAAACACCATCGTTTACCACATTTCCACCGGAATCAGTTCCCATCCAGGGCTTATCCTGCGCATCTGCTTCATAAAGAAGTCTTCCCCAACGGTCAAATACTTCCATTCTGAATAATTCTTTTCCGGTATAGCGAACGGTAAATCCATCATTTACTCCATCACCATTTGGAGAGAATACATTCGGGATCAGAAGGTCCGGAGCGAAGATATCATAATCACCCAGTGTAACAGTACTAACACAACCATTCTGATCTGTAACAGTCAGGCTTACAACATAGGTTCCGTCTTTCTGATAAACGTGAACCGGATTAGCATCTGTAGAGATACTTCCATCACCGAAGTCCCACAGCCAGTTGATGGCATTTTGTGAAAGATCAGTAAAGCTTACTGCTGCATCTGGGAGGCTTATCGAAGTTCCCGGAGCAGGATCAGAGCTAAAGTTAGCAAATCCACTGGCGGAGACATCAACCGTTGTTTGACTTGTAGTCGTTTCACAGCCTCCTACACCTACTGTGGTTAGGCTAACCGTATATTGACCTGCTGTATTATAGGTATGAGTCGGATTGGATTCATTGCTCGAGGCAGAACCATCTCCGAAGTCCCAGATAAAGCTTACAGCATTTTCAGAATTCTCAACGAAACTTACCGTCAGGCCTTCGCAACCACTGGTTTGTGTTGCAAAATAGTCGGCTTGTGGAGTTGGATTTACTATCAGGTCTATGGAAGCTTCATCAGAACAAGCACCTTCACTTACAGTAACTGTATAGGTAATGTCCGCTGATGGACTTGCAAATGGATTCTGGCTAGTAGGATCGTCGAGATCTACTGCGGGACTCCAACTAAAGTTGGCATTTCCGAGACCTCCTTCAGCAAATAACTGAATCACATCTCCTGCACAGAATTGAGTCGTATCAGCGCTCACTTTCGCTTCTACCTTTGGACTTACTGTAACGAGTACTTCATCCTCTGTAGGACAATCTCCAGCGATACTGGCTCTTACTGTATATCGGGTTGTTTGCGTAGGCGCAATCAGGATATTAGGTTCTGTTGGAGAACCGATGATTCCTGTACTTGGCAACCAGTCATAAACTACGGGTGATCCTGTTGGAGTAGTGAAGCTATGGGTAGCCATCAATGCGATGGTATCACCAGCACAAATAACTGTATCCTGTGAAAGGGCTTCCACTTCAGGAGTTGGTTCAACAGTAACAGTAATTGTAGCATCATCTGATCCACATCCAAAATTGGAGCTGGCAGATACTGTATAAGTAGTTGTTACATCCGGACTCGCAATAGGATTCGGAATATCCGGATCACTCAGCCCAATCGCTGGACTCCAGCTATAGATATAAGTTGAAGCATTTGGATCACCTGCCGCTCTTGCATCCAGTTGGACTTCTGAGCCAAGACAGATGGTTTCGTTTGCACCTGGATTGATAGTTGGTTGAGTTCCTACTACTACTTCTACCTGATCGGCATCCGAATCACAACCATTCGAAGTAACTACCAAAGAATACACGGTAGTGAATCCTGGTGTTACGGTAGGAGTCGGCGAAGTCGGATCATCGATGGTTCCGGCAGTTGCTGGTGTCCAGCTGTACGTATAGTCAGGACCACCACCACTTGCAAAGCCTTGCAATTGTACTGAACCACCTAAACAAATGGCAGTATCAATTCCTGCAGCAGCTACGGGTTTTGGAACTACGTTTACAGTAACTGTACTTAAGGTATCCAGGGTATTTACTTCAGAAGTACATCCATTGGCGGAGGTACCAACGAGGGTATAAATTGTCGTTTCTGTTGGTCGGGCAAATGGATTGGCCAGGTTAGGATTGTTCAGCCCTGTAGCTGGCGACCACTGATACATGACAGGCTCCGGAGCGCTATTGTCAGCAGCCAGGCCTCCTAGTATGAATTCACCGGGACCATCAGTACAAATAAATACATCAGGACCAGCATCCATTTTAGGCTTGGCTTTTACAATTACCCAAATACAAACTTCATCACTTGCACATCCATTTACATCTGTAACGGTCAGGCAGTAGCGAACAGAGTCAGCATCTTTACCTGTCAAATCTACATCTGGATTGGCAAATGGATCTTCTACACTGGTAGAGCTCAATCCACAATTAAGCGGATCATCACAAGTCCAGCTGTAGAAGAGAGGAGCTGTTCCTCCACTTGCAGTAGCCTGAATTTGTGCTCCACCATCTCCTTCACAGAACTCAACATCACCCGCTACACTTACTACCGGAGTAGGATTGATAGCAATGGATTGTGTACTGGAAGTGGTACAGCCTCTATAGCTTACCAAAAGAGTTACATCCTTGGTGCCTGGCGTAATGTACTCGATACATCCAGGATTTGGCAGAGGTGATCCCGGAGGAATCGCGCCTGGTCCGAAGTCCCAGGAATAAGATTGGTTTGGACCAATAGGCACTCCAGAGTAATTGAAGGTTACACAGTCATCACTACAGATGCCAGTGCTACTGGTCGTAAAGTCTGCAGATGGTTCAGGAACTACTTCGAAAAGTACTTCAGCCGTATCTCCCACACAACCTGCCCGGGTTACAACCAGGGTAACTCTCTTTGGTCCAACCTGAGAATAAGTAATCGCAGGAGGTTGAGCATCTGTGCTTACGGGGATAGAAGCATCTGTTCCGAAGAACCAGTTGTAGGTATCTACATTTGGATCTCCTGTATATTGGAAAGTAAAGCTGTTTCCGGAGAAACATTGATTCGGTACAGCAGAGATACTCGCTACCGGATCAGCATTTACATTGATATCTCTAGTAGTTACAGTCGATACACAGCCATTTTCCTGAACCTGTAGACTCAAGGTTCTCTGACCGGGAGTTGACCAGGTCAGGGTATATGGACCTGAACCTGTACCGCTGATAACGGTACCTCCTGCGAAGTTCCATGCATAAGAGGCTCCAGGGCTTGCTCCGCCAGTATAAACTGCCTGAACAATTCCATCTACACACATATCTGTAGCCAAATCAAAGGCAGAACTTGGAACTTCAAATACTTCTACCTGCTGGCTAAAGGATGCACTTGTACATCCATTTTGTTCAACTACCAGGGTAATAGTTTTGGTACCAGGCGTAGACCAGGTAACTCCAAACGGCCCTGCATTTCCTGTACCTTGTCCTCCATCCAGATCCCAGATGAAGTTGGTATTGGCTGGGTTTGCAGTTCCTGTATAAGTCAGGAAGGCTTGCTGATTTGCACAAACCTGTGGAGTGGCGGTAAAGGTAGAGGTAGGGATATCGAAAATCGTTACAAACTCTCTGGCTGTATCAGATTCACATCCATTTACATTTACCACCAATTTAATTTCTTTGACTCCAGGAGTTCCCCAGCTTACATTGTGAGGTCCTGGACCAGTGGTGATTCCCTGACCGCCGCCACTATACACCCAGGTATAAGTTGCGCCGGGAACTTGAGGTAGATTAAAGTTGACACTCACCTGATCGTTGATACAGGCGCTTCCGTCAGCTACAATATCAGCATCAGGAGTAGGAGTGTAAGTAACCGTAACCGTATCATTGGAAACACAGCCATTCAAATCAGAGACCTCCAGGAAGTAATCCAAAGGAATAGGAGCGTTTGTACCATTATTAAAAGAAACACCTGTTTGAGGAGTATTGGGATTAGAAGGGCCATCAAAGCCGATGCCTCCAAATGAACTCCACTGGTATGTCTGTCCATTGATAAAGGGAGTGCCTATGGTGCCTACTTCACCCGGACAAAGGGCAAAATCAGGCCCTCCATCAGCAATTGCTGTATTGGTCAGGTTCAAGGTGCCTACCGTGCTACTAACAATTCCAAAAGAATCGGTAACGGTAATCTGATAGGTATAAGTTCCAGGTCCAGGATAAGAGAAGTTGATAATCTTATCTGTACCACTCAAACCATTGGAACCAGACCATTGATAAGTGAAAGGAGGAACACCCCCACAAGGAATGGCTTCAAATTCCATATCGAAACAGTTGCTCAAGCGCGTATCAACAGTAGGTGTAACCCCTGCCGGGTTTGGAGCAACGTCTATTACTATAGTGTACTGGTTGATACCGAAAATCGGACAACCATCATCCTGCGCAGTAAGCAGGAAGGTATATCGACCGGGAGTAGTGGGTACCCAGGTAAATCTTGCAGTAGGAGGAGTGCTGGAAGAAATGGTGTCAACACCTACTGTTGGATTGGTTGCATCGGCAAATACTGCATCTGCAATGTTTCCGTTCCATGCCAGGATCCAGTTTTGGTTTGGATCTGGATCGGTCAGTGGCATATCAAATCTTACCAGATTACAAGCAGTAGCCTGGACGTCAAATCCATTGACTGTAATATTGCTGCTAAGATTTGTCAGAGAATCAACTACCGGGTTTACATTGGAAGTGTTGTTACAGTTAATTACTGTAAACTGGAAGTCTCTGGTTACCTGACCAATCAATTGTCCGTTTCTATATTCCTTAACAAGTACACAAAGTACCGCTACTTCTATAGATCCTGGGTTAGGAGTTACGGTAAGGTCTCCCGTTACAGGATCAAGTGAAATATTCCAACTTGCTCCCAGAGGTTGCTGAGGATTATATCCAGGTGCATAGTTTACGGGGATGTTGTTGTCATCTAGGCAAGAAGTTAATTCATACGCTAGCGAGTCTCCATCTATATCCGTTGCTTCCTGATTAAAGGTGAAAGCTTGACCTACACAAAGGTATGGTACAGGCGGTACAGCGAAGCTTGGCGAATTGTTACAAGGAACAATTGCTGTATTGATAGTAGTGCTTCCTGTAAAGATTTCCTGACCACCAGGATTGGTAACATTGGTAATCGCATTATTTCTACAGCAACCGGACCACTGAATAGTGTATTCATCACAGTTGGTGTTACAAAAGTCATAGTCTCTATAATAGCGAGCCTCTCCAACACCTGGGAGAACTGCAAAATTATCTTCACACTGCGTTTGGACAGTGGGACAAACCGGAGTTACCTCAACCCAGTCAACCAATACCCAGTTCCCAATCGGAGCGGGAGCATTACAAAAAGGGTTGGCAGGAGTCGGAATGCCTGTAAATCCAAAATCAAAATCAGAAGGAGCCGGTGGAGCGGTTCCTGCCGAGATAGGAGTATATGCACCCGTCAACGCACCGGAACAATCATAGTAGGTACTATGATATATTCTATATGTACAGGTCCCCATACATTCATAGGAAATGTCAACTCCCATGAAGTGCGTCGCGCTGAGGTCAATACATTGAAATAAAATGAATACGGTTAGGATGCAGCTCCGAAAAGCAGTAGAGAATCTCATGTTTTTTTCGTAAATGTTAGCTCATATATAAGCAGCGGTTAGCATATTAAACAAAAATAGGGATTTATATGGTCAATAAAAACCAATCCCCGCCTTTAGTTGGAGCTACTTGAGCGAAAATTTAAAACAAATATCCGGACTAAAATGGGTATGCGAGCTTGCGAGTGAGGATAATATAACGAAAATAAGGAATATTCCTTTATTGTAAAAATCAATCTTTCATTCTGATGTAAATAATTGATTTTTAGATACTTATAGGCTAGATAGGGGAAGTGCTTGTTTTGGTTCGTCTGTCTGGGGATGCCTTGAGTAGAGTTTTGCCTGAAGTGGTCTTCCAATTTTACAGCTTTTGTAAGCGAAAAAATAAATATGCTACGATAAACTTCAAAGAAACGTAATTACTTTAGGTTGGGATGAAAATGGCAGTTGATAATTTGGGTAAAAATCAATGGATTAGGTCCATTTTTTTTACTATTTTAGCACATTCATTACATGCTCGATGGTAGGATTTTATGAGCTTATGAGGAAAGCTTCGAGCATACTTCACACCCGATTTAGACCCTAATAATTTGAAATCTTAGAATCTCAAATGGCTGAGCATTTTGCCTGTCCTTAATGGGGTTTGTATTAGAATAAGACATAAGAAGATAAGAGCCTTAGTAAACCCATACACAAATGCGAAAGAATTTTTACGCTACTTTTCTATTCTTTATCAGTTTTTTGGGCCTTCTGAATCAGGCGAATGCAACTCACCTGATGGGGGTGGATATCACCTATGAATGTATAGGCCCATGTACTTATAGAATCATTCACAAAAGCTATTATGATTGTACGGGTGGAGCTTTCTCCAGCTTTTTACCTGTTATCCCTACCAATCAGCCAACCTCTGCAGGTGCATCAGGTCTGGCCGCTCTTGCGGGATTGACGATAACAGGAAATGCAGGATGTCCTGCTCCTACGGCTCTGGGTGCCGGTTGGAATTTGGAAAGCCTTTCAGAGGTAACTCCTCTTTGTCCGGATGTTTTGGTACCCATGCCCGGAGTACCTTCAGTTACCGGTTGTGATGGGACAAATCCTAATCCTACGATCAATGGAGTTGCTGAGCTTGTAATGTTTAGGGATTACAACTTCTGTAATGTGCCAGGCACCTGCGACAATTATACCATTAGCTGGGATGTTTGCTGCCGTAATGCAGTGATTACTTCTCTGACAAATCCCTCTGGTAGTGGTATTGCATCAAACTCTACGATCATCAATCCTTCTTTGGCCACTTGTAACAGTTCTCCTACTTTTAGTAATAAACCAGTACCCTATATCTGTGAAGGACAGGATTTTACTTTCAACCAGGGAGCTATAGATCCAGATGGTGATTCTCTTTCCTATGAATTAGGAGATTGTCTGGATAATACCTTCGTTCCTGTTGGATACGGTGGAGGCTATACTTCTCAACAACCTCTGGGTACTACCTGGGATGTAAATATTAACCCGCTGACCGGGGATGTTTCCATGTTGCCAAATCCTTCTGGTATCCAGGTTACTGTGGTTATTTGTGTGGTGGTGAAAGAATGGAGGAATGGAAATTTGATCAATGAAATTACCCGGGATATGCAGATTACTGTTATCCCAAACTGTCAACAGGCAAACCCGATTACAGGTGGAGTGCAGAATATGGGAGTTGGTCCATCTACGGTTCCAGCCAATCCATTATCCTTTAATGAGGTTCGAACCTGTGCCGGTGCAGAGACTTGTTTTGATATTCCTGTAATTAGCCAGGATCCAAGCTTTACCTATGAAATCAGATGGAACCAGGGGATTCCCGGAGCTAGTTTTTCGGATGCCAGTAATCCTGCTGTTCAAAATATTATAAGTGGTGCCAATCCGGTAGGACGCTTTTGCTGGACCCCTCCCGTGGGTACTGAAGGAGCCTTCTTCTTTGTAGTTTCTGTAAAAGATGATGCCTGTCCCATTCCCGGATTCAACCAGTTCACGATCATTGTCTATGTGGAGGATGTGCATGAATTGTCTGATGCATTGATTACTCCCCTAGGTTGTAATGAAATGGAATTGAGTGTAACTCCTCGTTCATCGCTTCCAAGTCCTTATGCCAATATATTTACTACAACTACCTGGTCTGGAAATGGAAACCTGAACCGGAATCCCAATGTCAATCAAGAGACCTTTACACACTTATATCCTGCTCCTGGTAGTTACTTTACCAATGTATTGATTCAGGATACCCTGGGTTGTACAAGTTCTATCAGTGGAGTAGCAAATCTGACAACAGGAGTAACAGCTGATGCTGGACCCGACCTTACCCTTTGTTCCAACTTTACAACTCAGTTAGGAACACCTGCCATACCGGGACAAAGCTATGCCTGGACTCCTAATGCTTCTATCGATAATCCTACTATTGCTCAACCTACCTTTAGTTTTCCTAATAATGGAAGTGGCCAAACCAGCACGGATTATACAGTTGAAGTAACAGACGGAACGTGTAATACCTTTGATTATGTAACCGTAAATGTTAATCCTTCTCTGAGCACAGCCATCAGCCCTACAGTTCCCAAGATATGTAAAGGAGATAGTATAGATTTGGTGGCATCCAATAACCTGGGATCAGGTAATACCTTCCTTTGGAACACAGGAGATACTTCTGCAACGATCAGAGTTGGTCCGGATATCAATACTACTTATTCAGTTGTATCTTTTAATAGTGGATGTGCAAGTACGCCCGTCTTCGTGAATGTTGAGGTGCAAGAGGGACCGACAGCTGTGATTGGTGGAGACTTTGGAATCTGTCCGGGTTCTTCCACTACCCTTACAGCATCTGGTGCGGATAGTTATACCTGGAGCGCTGGAGGATTTACCAGTCCTTCGATTACCCTCGCAGGAATTTCTCAGGACTCTAGTATCTATGTGATCGGATATGATGATATTGGTTGTCCGGGAGATACGGTCTTTGGTACTGTCAATGTATTGCCGGAGCCTGTAGCTGATTATACGACAAATATCGTCTGTGAAGGAGGACAAACCATCTTTACAGATAATACAACTTTGGCTAATGGGAACCTGGTTTCCTGGTCCTGGGATTTTGGAGATGGAAGTCCCATGGATATCAATCAGAACCCCAATCATGTTTACACCAGTCCTGGTAATTATCAGGTGAATCTGGAGGTGACTTCTGACAGAGGATGTCAGAGTACCATATCCAATCAGGTAACAGTAAATCCCTCTCCTCAGGTTGATTTCACCTTTACCAATGTATGTGAGGATAATCCTAATCTCTTTTTGGATGTAAGTACGATTAGCTCAGGAAGTATCGCTAACTATACCTGGAATTTCGGAGATGGAACTCCTTCTCAGATCGGAGCCAATGTATTGCATGAGTATAATGACTTTGGTTTTTATAATGCAACGCTGACCGCAACCTCTGATCAGGGCTGTGTCAGTGCCTTTACCCAGACCGTATTTGTAAGTCCAATACCGGTAGCCAGCTTCGATGTAGTGAGTGCCTGTATCGATAGTATTGTCCTTGTATCTACTTCCTCAACCGTAGCTGGACAATTGGACTTTATCGCTACGCATGAATGGGATTTCGGAGATCCAGCAAGTGGAGCTAATAATACCAGCACTGAGGTTAATCCTGTACACATATACAGCGCTGCTGGATTTTATACCATAACTCTTACGGTAACTACCGGAAATGGATGTATCAATACGATTCAACGTCAAATCGAAGTGTTTGATGAGCCTGTAGCTGATTTCGTACCGGATCAAACCTGTGAAAATCTTGCCGTTGTTTATCAGAATCAAACAGCCATTGGTTCAAATACTCCCATCGAATATACCTGGTGGGATTTTGGAAATGGTCAAACAGATATAAGCGAAAACGGGACTACCAATTATGTTGATCTGGGGCCTGGAATTTATGATGTAACCCTCGCAGTTCGCTCTTCGGCTGGTTGTGTAGATACGGTTACCAAAGCCATTACGATTGATCCTGCTCCTGAGCCTCGTTTTGTTTCAGATGCTGTTTGTCTGGAGGAAGTGGCGATGTTCAATTCGGATGCATCCAGTATCGTTTCTGGTAGTATCGCTTCTTATAACTGGAGCTTTGGCGATCCTGCTACTTCCAGCTCTACTGATCCAAACCCAAGTTTCACCTATACAGCACCCGGAACCTATAGGGTCCAAATGGAATTAACTTCAGATTTGGGCTGTGTTGCCAGTGCCTTTGGAGATGCCATTGTGTTTGAGCTTCCTCGTATTCTTGAAGTAATCGAAGAAACGGTTTGTTTTGGTGATCCTGCCAATTTGCGTGTAACAGCAGAACCCGGAGTTATCATCAATTGGTATTTCAACCAATCGGATACGGAACCTTTCCATAGAGGAAATGCCTATGTGACTCCTCCTTTGCCTTTCCAGACTACCTATTATGTAGCTGCTGAATCCGAGCAAGGATGCCTCAGCCAAAGACAGCCCATCAATGGCTATGTCTACAATGATGAGGAATTGAGTATTGTAACAAATGAAGATGTAGTCGAGCTTCCGCTTGCCTTAATCAACTTCCAGGCTAACTCTACCATCGGTATTGATTCCTGGTCCTGGGATTTCGGAGATGGAAATACGTCCAATGAAACGGCTCCTTCTCATGAATATAAGTATCCGGGTAAATTCTTGGTTACCCTTAAAACTGTAGATATCAATGGCTGTGAGTTGACAATAACTAAGGTGATCGAGGTGATCAAAGTTGTGAATATCTCCATGCCGAGTGCATTCTCGCCAAATGGAGATGGATTCAACGATTTCTACAAGATTGGGCATTATAAATTGAGTCAATTCAATTTCCAGGTCTTCAATCGTTGGGGACAGATGGTTTATGAAACAGAAAATCCTGATTTTGAATGGGATGGAAGAACCCTGGATGGTAAAATGGCTCAGGAAGGTGTGTATGTGTATGTGATGAGAGCCCTTGATTTTGAAGGAGTAAAGATCGATCAAAGTCGAACAATTACGATCACAAAATAGAAATGATATATACCAAAAGGCCCGATCTCAGAAGAGATCGGGCCTTTTATTATTAGGAGCTAAACGACTTTAAGTTTCTTAAAACTTTCCCCTAAAATCCCCTCCGAATCTACCTCCAACCAATTGTCTAATAAAGAGGCATATACTCTTCGAAAATCAATCTCAAATTTCAAGTCTCCTTTATCGAGTTCTTTAAGATTGGGAGCTTTGTTATAAACCCCAGCCTTTTTCAGATCCCCACCCATCAGAAAGAGATTGTTGGCCGTTCCGTGATCTGTTCCTCCGCCAGCATTTTGCTTTACCCTTCTGCCAAATTCAGAGAAAGTCATGATCATAACATCCTTGAATCGATCATTCTTCTTCAAATCTTCGACAAAAGCTGAAATACCTTTGTCATATTGCTCAAGGAGTCTGGCATGCTGTCCTTTTTGATTTACATGGGTATCAAAACCGGAATGGGAAACATAGTAGACCCGGGTATTGCTGCCGGAAATGATGAGTTCGGAAATGGTTTTGAGTCGCTTCCCAAACTTATTGGCCGGATAAGAAGCCCAGGATTTATAAATCTTGGATTTTTCGTGCAGATATTTTGCGGAAGAACTAGCCTCAATCAGGGTTTTGTGGAGGTAATCGATATTGGGATGATCTTCATGCTTTTGCTGTGGCTGTTTGGCCAATACCTGGATAAAGGGATCGCGCGTAGCCTGAAACAGAGTTTTGGGATTATTCGTAGCCAGGCCTTTGATTTGCTTTCCTTTTAAGGCAAGACTAAGGCTGTCTGAAAGTTCTATGGCCGAGTGAGGGCTAATGTTCCCCTTATCACAGGCTGAGTCGAGAAATCGGCCGATCCATCCACTTTGCAAATACTGATCGGAACGACTGGCGCTGTGCCAAATGTCCATGGATCGGAAATGCGAGCGATTGGGATTGGGATAGCCCACGCTATTGATGACACTGACTTCCCCTTCATCATATAGATTCATCATTCCTTCCAGGGAAGGGTGGAGTCCTAGCTCATCATTCATCTGCAAAACTTCTTCTTTAGCCAATCCTAGTTTGGGTCGATTTTCATAGTAAATATCATTTCTGAAAGGAACCACCGTATTCAATCCATCATTGCCTCCTGAAAGTTGGATTACGACTAAGACCTTGCCTTTGGTAGAAGAAGCAAAATCAGCCTTTCCGGTGCTTTTTAGGAAATTGGGTAAGAGAACTGAGGCCGAAGCCAGGGAACTTATTTTTAAAAAATCTCTGCGATTTGACATGTCTATTTTTTCTGTGTTGTAAAGAAGGAGTTAGCAGCTCTGAAATTCGGGCAAAGCCATGCATCGAATGAAGAGGGTCTTGATCAAACTTTCCCTGTCATTATTATCTGCAAAGTCTCTCATGGCTTTTAGGTCAATTCTATCTTTGGGCGAAAGAATGAGGCTGTTGACGATAGCTTCTGCCAAGTCTTTTGTCGGAACATTGCGAAAATGTTTCAGGATGGGTCTCCAATTTGCATGTGCTTTTTGTCGTTTGGGTACCCAGACTTTATTATCCTCAACTCCCATGCTTTCATATTCCGGATCCACTTCAATGTCAAATTCATCCATGCCAAATATGATGCCCGGCAGACGCATGCGGATCATGAGCGAGCTACTATCGATCCATTCTGTTGCGTGGGGCCATCCGGCTACATTGGGCGGATTGAAAAGCATTTGACCCAAAAGGCGCTGATTTTGAAGGAGAAAGCGTTCGTTTCTCATTTCAATGTCGAGCAAACGCTTATAACTGACAATCAGTTCGACTGGCGATTTGATCAGACATCCCCGATTCTTTTCTTCATAAAACCAGTCCGAAAGAAAGATATTAAGTAAGAGGGTGCTAATATCATAGTCGCTCTTGTAAAACTCTTTGGCGAGTTTTTTTACGATTTTCTCATCCACAATGGGATTCACGAAATACTGATAGACTTTTCGGGTGATGAACTCCGCGCACTCCGGTTTGTCCAGAATCATATCGATGATTTCTTCTCCGCTAAAATTGCCTTTCTTTCCCATGAAGGTCTTTTCTCCGAAATCATGCTGCTTCCTGTTAAATTCATACTGCCCCCTCCGATTGGTTTTCCAACCGGTAAATGCCCGTGCTGACTCCTTGATGTCCTGCTCTGTATATTTCCCTTCTCCCAAAGTGAATAGCTCCATAACTTCGCGAGCGAAATTTTCATTGGGAGCTTTTTTGGTATTCTGTTGGTTGTTGAGGTAAATGAGCATGGCTGGATCCTTGGCGATGGCATGCAACATTTTCCGGAAGTTGCCCAGTGCATGTTTGCGGAGGGTATTGTTCTGGACCTGCATCAGCCAGGAGATCTTGACATGGGTGGCAAAGTGATTGTGCCAAAAGAAAGTCATGCGCTCCCGAAGCTGTCCGGGATCAGTCGCCATCTTATCCATCCAGTGTAAATTGAGTTTCTGGAGTTGCTGGAAAGATTTGACGAAAAGGACTGCGAGCTTGAGGTCCTTGACTTCTTTATCGGAACGACCTTTAAGGGGATCTGAGATGAAACCTAGCTGCGAAACCTTTTCAGAATCTCTGAATAGTTCCTCTACCAGTTTGGGGATGCTACTGCCCTCTTTCTTTGCCAGTTCATCGGGTCTTAGCCCAAAGCCTGCACGCTGATAGAGGTGCTGTATTTGTTGTTGTTTAGCTATCATACCTTGACGTGTGTAGTGGATAGACTATGAGAGTTTAGAAAGGTTTAATCTAATTTCTGAATTTATTGAGGTCAATATGTAACTTAGGGCTATGATTCTCCAATGGTTCATAGCTGCAGCATGTGTACTCGAGATCCTTCGGATATTTTTATTGTCCAGGGATATGCGAAAGTTAGCGCTGGAAAAGGGAGAAGAACCCCTCATTTGGAGTATTTATACGGTTGTTTTGTGGGTGGGAGTTGAATTGGCGGTACTTTATGTTTGGTACCTCAATTTTGGCTATAACCTGAGCATCGTTGCAGGGGTGATTTTGGGAATACTTGTAGCACGTGTTCTCTTTTATTTTTTGAAAAGAAATTTGGAAAACAGAGGGGAAGATGGATTGGAGGAAATGATAGAGGAGATTGGTTCAACAGAAAATAAAGCATGAATAAAAAGGAAAAAGCACATTTTGTTATAGAGAAACTCGAAGCACTTTATCCTGAAACTCCAGTCCCACTCGACCATCAGGATCCCTACACTTTATTGATAGCAGTTCTCCTCTCGGCTCAGTGTACAGACATCCGTGTAAATCAGATCACGCCTCTTTTATTTGAAAGAGCAGACACTCCTCAGGCCATGATCGGACTGGAGGTAGATGAAATCAGACAAATCATCAGACCTTGTGGCCTTTCGCCCAGGAAATCAAAAGCTATCTCAGAGCTATCCCATATCCTGTTAGATAAACATAAGGGAATCGTTCCGCAAAGTTTTGAGGATTTGGAAGAATTGCCCGGGGTAGGACATAAAACAGCTTCGGTCGTGATGTCTCAGGCATTTGGGGTTCCGGCATTTCCGGTTGATACTCACATTCATCGTTTGATGGATCGCTGGACCTTGAGCACAGGGAAAAACGTCGTGCAAACAGAGAAAGATGCCAAGCGACTTTTTCCCGAAGAAAAATGGAACAAACTTCATTTGCAGATCATCTTTTTTGGAAGAGAATATTGTCCTGCACGTGGCCATAAACCTACAGAATGTCCGATCTGTAGTGTCATTGGGAGAAGAACTATGTTCAAATAGACTTCCCGATTCTTTCAAAAATGTGATGTATATTGCGATGGATTAAAACTATCCGAAAAGCTAAACTAAACGCAAACAATTCTAATTTCCGATATGAGTACGCGACGTATTATTTTACTCCTTATCCTGGGCATCGTCCTCGCCTTTGGAGGCTATATTGCCTACACATTAGCTACTACAAGAAATCATAGTCCTAAATCTACTGCAGAGTATTCTAAAGAAGGACTGGAAATGTCTGTGGTATATTGCCGTCCCTTTAAAAAAGGCAGATTGATCTTTGGTTCTTCTGCTGATGGTGCTCTTCAGCCTTATGGAGAGTATTGGAGAATGGGGGCCAATGAAGCCACTCAGATAAAAATCAATCAGACAGTAAACTTTGGGGGACAGGAATTAGGGGCTGGAGAATATGTAGTTTATGCTATTCCTGGAGAATCCAATTGGACCATCGGTCTCAATACTGAATTGGGAAGATGGGGAGCCTTTGAGGTTGACCATGAGTTGGATGTCATGCAAGTGGAAGTTTCTTCCGGAACTGCCAGTTCAGAATTTGAGCAGTTTACCATCGAATTTGAAGAAGTAGACGCTAATACGGTTCACATGAATCTGATGTGGGACAAAACCAAAGTGCCTGTGCCGATTGTAAGAAATTCCTGATCATTTCGCCGATCAATTATACAAAAAGGCGCCCCTGAGGCGCCTTTTTGTATTTTATAATAAACTCAATCTGGAAAAACAGAATCGAATCCTTTTCACGTCTTCACTTCTGCTGGCAGTTTTTTGAACAATATCCAGGCTCTCAAAGCGATGATGAGCAAAAGAGGGATAAAGGCTATGTGAAAAGCCTGAGGAATCACATACCAGCCTAGCAGTACCAATACGGCCATTCCCCCACTAATTATGAAATAGGTCTTTAACCAGGGAGCTTTATTTTTTCTAAACAGAAGAATTCCAGCCACCAGATGAGTAGGAAGAAACCATAGTAAATTCCAATTTTGTTTAGTGGCAATATGGTCTGTACCGAACCATAAAAAGAACAATAGCAAACCTCCGAGCCCCAGCACAGTAAAGAAAATCCCATCACCGATAAATCTCTTTTTGGCTAGTTCCCGATTTTTCCAACTAAAAAATCCCACAGCCAGCAAAGCAATAATACTTATGGTAAGCGGGGCCGTAAAAGGATTTCCTTTGGTGAGGGGAGAAGGTGCGTTATACAGATTCTGTTTATTGGCTACCAGAGCTTTCCCATTCTTTAAGCTGGCTCCACCAATCACAGAGGAAAGATAATCCGGATGAAAGGTCTGCTCCCAGGGAGTAGCTTTCACATCCACTACCGCCCCCAATGCAAGGTCAATCCCAAAATCCATCCAGGGACTTTCCATCAAATACTGATCGAGAATATTCCGAAAAGTAAATTCTGAGGGTTCGTCTTTATTGGGGATTATCAATTCTCCCTCCAATTCATTGTAGACTACATCTCTGATACGTGTGGCACAATTGTCAAAGAAAAAATCATAGAGATAAAAGCGATTCTCCGGTCGCATATTGTTTTCCAGAAAATCATAAATCCGCTGATTTTGAGCTGAATCCAAATCGAAAATCTGCTCATCAAAGGACCGCTGAAAATATTCGTAAGCATACTTGAATTGCGGATACTGATCCACATCCAGAAAATACATCAGATCCCGTTGAATAAATTTGGGGAGAAACATGGGATCCGAGAAATCGAAGGTCCCATATCCATACACCATATCTATTCGATTGAGAGGATCATAGACACGAATGGCACTATGCCCAAAAGCCGAGTAAATTTCATTTCCCGGTGCACAGGTAATGAGGCTAATCCTGGCTTGATTGGATAGGGGCCGAGCTGCCAGAAGCATCGGTAAAAAAAGGAGTAGTATGCTAAACTTTTTCATGATGTATATGCCTATCCTAAAAGTATATGCTAAACTCAAAAGGTTGTATATGGGGGTCAGAGCTAGCGCATTTTTTTGTACGCATTGATCAGCCCATTGGTCGAAACGTCATGGGTATTGACCGCGATACCGTCTTCCAGTTCCGGCAGGATCTTTTTGGCCAATTGTTTTCCCAGCTCAACTCCCCACTGGTCAAAACTGAAGATATTCCAGATGGCGCCCTGTACGAAAATCTTATGTTCATACATAGCAATAAGACTTCCCAGCGTACGGGGATTAAGTTCTTTGAAAAGTATGGAGTTGGTCGGCTTATTTCCCTCGAATACCTTGAAAGGAGTCAGAAATTCTATTTCTTTTTCACTTTTGCCCGCTTCCTTCAATTCTCCCACAACTTCTGCTTCGGTTTTCCCTTTCATCAAGGCCTCTGTCTGTGCAAAGAAATTAGCCATCAATTTTGGATGGTGATCACCGATAGGATTGTGGGAAACGGCAGGAGCTAGAAAGTCAGCAGGAATCATTTTTGTACCCTGATGAATCAACTGATAAAAAGCATGCTGTCCATTGGTACCTGGTTCTCCCCAAATGATCGGTCCGGTCTGATAAGAAACAGACTTGCCATCTCTGCCGACATACTTCCCATTACTCTCCATATTTCCTTGCTGGAAATAGGCCGGGAATCGATGCATGTATTGATCGTAAGGAAGGATAGCTTCTGTTTCTGCTCCGTAAAAATTATTGTACCAAATGCCAATCAGGGCGAGGATGACCGGAAGGTTTTCTTCGAAAGGTGTATTTCTGAAGTGCTCGTCCATAGCATGTGCCCCTTCCAGCAATTGCTTGAAATTGTCAAATCCAATGGTACAGGAAATGGACATACCGATGGCGGACCAAAGGGAATACCTTCCCCCTACCCAATCCCAGAAACCAAACATATTGGCGGGATCGATCCCAAATTCTTCTACTTTTTCCTGATTGGTAGAAAGCGCAATGAAATGATCTTTGATGAAAGAAGAATCGCTGGCAGTTTGCAGGAACCATTCGCGAGCAGACCTTGCATTGGTCATGGTTTCCTGGGTGGTGAAGGTCTTTGAAGCAATCATGAAAAGAGTAGTTTCCGGATCTACCTTTTTCAAAATCTCACTGATATGCGTGCCATCGACATTGGACACATAGTGTACCTCTATTCCCTCTTTCCAATAAGGCTTCAAAGCTTCAGTTACCATCACGGGACCCAGATCTGATCCCCCAATTCCGATATTTACAAGGGAAGTGATGGGTTTTCCTGTGAAGCCCTTCATTTCTCCACTATGGAGGCGATTGCTAAAAGCTTCCATGCGGTCCAGGACTGAATTGACCTCTTCCATGATGTTTTTTCCATTCACATGGATGGGGCGATTGCTTCTGTTTCTAAGAGCAGTATGAAGTACCGCACGTTTTTCCGTTTGGTTGATTATACCTCCGGCAAACATGGCGATGATGCTGTCGGCAAGCTCACATTCATCTGCCAGAGAAAGCAAAAGCGCGAGGGTCTCGGCTGTAATTATATTTTTCGAATAATCGAGGAGTATATCTTCAAATTGGAGGGAGAACTTCTCAAATCTTTTTGCATTTGAGTTGAAAAGATCTCGCATATGAGTCGCTTTCATTTGCTCAAAGTGCTGGGATAATTTTTCCCAACTACGGGTTGAGCCTGGGTTGATTTCATTTAGCATAGTTCAAAAGTATATAAGCTGCGGGCAAGTTATCATATAGCGAAGAGTTTTGCTATTTTGCCCGGGATTTGAAACAGAAAAATCTTGTAGCAAGATATGAAAGTGATAAGCGCAGAAATTGTCGACAAAACGATAGAATGGTTGGAATCTCCAGAGGCAGAATCCGAAATGGAAGGATTGATTGATAAGTTTGGAGACGAGCAGCCTTTATTGCTTGCCTACCTCATGAGTATGGGGGAAGGGGATCTCAATGAAGATGAACAGGAATTACTCCTCTTTCTTGGGACTTTTTTCTATAAGACTTATCAGGAAGCGGGATATGAAATCCCTCTTGTTTCGGAAGAACAATTGGAGGCACTGCGTGAAGATAATATTGCTTTGCTAGAAGCTGCGGAAAGTGCGCAGGGCAAAGATTTTGATCGAGTGTGGCAAAATGCGATAGAGGACTATCCTCAACCCGAACTTTTAGGCTTTTTACTGGAAACCCTGGAAGAGGAAGAGGGCTATGGTTTACGCGCAAAAAATGCCCTGATTATGCAAAGCTTTGGAAAGATTGCCCTGGATAGTTTGTCGCTAAGCTAATTACATCTCGCATGGCACTGATCGAATGTATTCCCAATTTCAGTGAGGGCCAAAATGCAGAAGTTATTGAGGCTATTGCAGCAAGTATTCGTTCTGTCGAAGGCGTAAAACTCCTGCACATAGATCCCGGACATTCTGCAAATCGTACGGTTATGACCTTTGCAGGGGAAGTTGAGCCGGTAGTGGAGGCCGCCTATCAGGCTGTAAAAACAGCGAGCAGCCTGATCGATATGCGAAAACATACAGGGACTCACCCTAGAATGGGAGCGGTTGATGTCTGTCCTTTGGTACCTATAAGCGGAATCAGTACAGAAGAACTTATCCCCTATGCCGAAACTTTAGCTAAGAGAATTGCAGAGGAACTTGGTATCCCTATATATCTGTATGAAGAGAATGCCCGAGATGAGGATCGAAAAAATCTTGCAAGAATCCGTGCTGGAGAATATGAAGGATTTCGAGACAAAATTAAGCTACCCGGATGGGAGCCTGATTTTGGGCCGGCTCAGTTCAATGCAAAATCAGGCCAAACCGTCTTGGGCGTCCGTAAATTTCTGGTGGCTTATAACATAAACCTGAAAACTAAATCGGTCAAAAAAGCCAATGCTATTGCTTTTGATATTCGGGAGATTGGCCGAGTGAAAAAAGTGAAAGGAAAAATCCAGAGAGATGAGGAAGGCAAGGCCCTCAGAATTCCGGGCATGTGTAAATCCCTTAAGGCGATTGGTTGGTTTATCGAAGAATATAAATTTGCACAGGTTTCCACCAATCTGACAGACCTTTCCCAATGTGCCATTCACGAGGCTTATGAGGCTGCTAAACTTTCCGCCGAAAAAAGAAAAATAAAAATAAGGGGTTCAGAACTCATTGGGCTGATTCCTAAAGAGGCTCTTTTAACTGCCGGTAAATTTTATGCAGAAAAGCTGGGAAAGCATATGACCGAAGAAAGAGAGTTTCTATTATATGCGGTTAAACAATTGGGATTGGACGACCTTGGCCCTTTTAACATAGAGGAAAGAGTGCTGGAGTATGTATGGGAAAAAAGCTAGGCTTTTTCTTTAGCGATATAAGCGGCTCCGATTAGTGCCAGCAAAAGCAAAATTCCCATTAGTTCAAAAGGAAGCAGGTAACTACTCAGCAATTGTTTTCCAATCATTTGTGGATTATCTAATCCACTTTCTACTGGACCACTATTTTGTATCCAGTCCAGATTTTCCCAATCCACCTGAAGAAAGACAAATAAGAGTACTGCTGCCGTCCCTATGCCAAGCAATGCTGAAGGAATACTCTGGTGCAAGGCAGTTTCAGCAAATCCCGAGATTCGCTTTCGGGTGAGCATGATTCCAAAGACCAGAAGGATGAGGATTCCCCCTACATAAACAATGAGTTGGGCAACGGCCAGTAATTCGGCTCCTGCAAAAATGAATATCGCAGCCACTCCAAAAAGCAGGGCAAATAAAAGAAAAGCGGCATAGATAAAGCGTTTACTCAGGGCAAGGCCCAGAGCTGCTCCCAGAGAAATGAGTGCAAATGCTGCGAAACTGATATGAAGGCCACTAAATTCCATTCATTTTATCAGGAAAGGCTCTGCGCGCATCCAGAACTTTTTCTGCCTGACGCAAATGCCTGAGTTGATGTTTCACCAGGATATCAAAGACTCCTTCAAGAGAATAAACCAGTTTCTTACTGGCTGGAGAATAAATAACAATTCCTTTCCCCAACTGATTCTTACTGCTTTCAAACATGGAAACCAGGGCTTCCTGTTCCTCCAGAAATTGATCTAAAATATTTTCCTCTACATTACTCAGATCCGGTTCCCAAACCGGAAAGGTTTTGGTTTTTCTGGGATTGTCCGGTTCGATGGCATTCAGGATTACCCGTTCAAAGAAATTGACCAGAAATTTAAATCTGCCCATAAAAGGTTTTTTGTATTCGCCCCTGTTTACCTTTTCAATATGCGGATAGAAACTTCGACTGATCTGAATCAGGTGATCTATATTTTGACCTACGCTCCATTTATCAGGATTGGGCTTCCAGTTAAGCCTGTCCTTGTCCAGTCCTTTGAACCTTTCCTCAAAAAGCCGGCTGTTTTCTCTTACGCCACTTACCCATTCTGCTAAACGATCTTCCATGTTAAATGCTCTTTTTTGACAATCGAAGCTAGTATTTTCATCTCGTTTTTCATACTAAATTCTATTTTCCTAATTTCAGAGATGAGATGAAACCAGGGGGACTCTCTTTCGTTCTCCCTTAGGAATTTTTGAAATGCCAGGAGAAATACGTGCATCCAAAGACAGCGACTTGATCAGCTTTCTTAAGAAGAATCCCATCTTCCAACAATTGTCGGAAGAAGAGTTAAAAGAACTCTGCTTTATTTCCCGGCTTAAAACCTATTCACAAAATGAACTGGTCTTTTCAGAGGATCAACCCGCGCACTACCTTTTTGTTGTGGCTGAAGGCAACTTTCAGCTAAATAGCCATAATCAGGACTATAAGGTTATGATGCCCGGAGAACTTTTCGGAGAAATTGGGATCATCAATAATTCTGTAAGATCGGGATCGGTGAGGGCGATTGAGGAAGCTTCTGTAGTTCAGTTGAGTGGAGAATCCCTCTACGATGCCTCCCAGATCTCTACGGAACTTGCCCTTAAAGTCACGCGTTTGCTGGCGAAAAGGATCACCGATTACCTGCGTACACGAGAGCAGGTTTCTTCTGCCGAACTCATAGAAGAAGGGGAAAAGGATTTTGTAGAATTCAAATCTACGATGCGGTTTAACCTGAAAAGTGGACAAAAAGACAAGGCTATGGAGATGGCGGTGCTCAAAAGTATGGCTGCCTTTTTAAATAGCCGGGGTGGGACCTTATTTGTAGGGGTAGATGATGAGGGCAATCCCATCGGTATTGAAAAAGACGGTTTTCCCAATGAAGACAAATATATGCTCCATCTGACCAATATGATCAAAAATCGAATGGGCAGCGAGCACTCTGATTTTATCAACTATGAGGTGATTCGGTATAAGGGCCACAATATCCTTCGGGTAGATTGTGAACCGGCTACCCAAGCTGTGTATATCAAAGATGGAGATAAGGATCATTTCTATGTTCGGGTCGGACCTTCTACCCTCAATATGCGGCTCAGTAAGGTTCATGACTATATCATGCAACGATTTGAAAATGAGTAAATTAACATTGTTATAGAAAGCCAGATTTTCAACCCAATCAAATCATGAGAAAGTTCATCCTCATTGCACTATCAATTATTCTTTCCCTTCCTGTATGGGCACAGTATCCGGAACTGGAACAAAAACTTTTCGAATTGCCGGATGTGAGTTTTAGTCGAATAGAAACGCCTACGGGTTATGGGGCTGCTTATCAACTCAAAGTAAAGCAACCTTTGGATCATACCGCTCCGGAGAAGGGACATTTTTATCAGAAAGTATACCTCTCTCACAAAGGCTATGATCGGCCCAATGTCCTTATTACAGAAGGCTATAATCGAAACAGCAATCGACTGTATGAGATTTCCTATTTGCTGGATGCCAATCAGATTGATGTAGAGCATAGGTATTTCGGGGAAAGCATGCCCGATGAATTGGATTATCAATACCTGAACCTCGAACAGGCAACTGCAGATTTACACAAAGTAAGAGAGATCTTAGGTCAGATTTACCAGGATGACTGGGTGAGTAGTGGGATCAGCAAAGGTGGCCAGACAACGATTTTCTATCGTTATTTCTATCCGGATGATGTTACCGTTAGTATTCCTTATGTAGCTCCTTTGAATCTTGAATATGAGGAGGAAAGAATCTATGAGTTTTTGGACAAGATTGGAACAGAGGAGTGCCGCCAGAAGATTTATACTGTACAGAAGCGTTTGTTGACCTATAGAAATGAAGTCTTGCGGATGTTGAAATGGTATAGCAAAGGTGCCAAGCTGAATTTCAATTACCTGGGTTTTGAAGAGGCCTTTGAATATACAGTACTCGAATATCCTTTTTCTTTCTGGCAATGGGGAGCAAAATGTGAGGATATCCCTTCAGAAACTGCTCCTTTAGAAGAAGTATTGGATCACCTTTTGTCGGTTTCCAGTCTTTCCTTTTTTGCGGATGGGGAAATTGAAGCCTATAGTTCGCACTATTATCAGGCAGCGGCTCAAATGGGATATTATGGATATGAAACGGAGGAATTTGAAGGTTTGCTGAAAGCTTTGCCTATGCAGCCACATCCCCATGCTGCCTTTACCCCCAATAAAATGAAAGTCGAATTTGATGGTTCTCTTTTGCCGAAAGTAGATAAGTGGATCAGAGAAGAAGGCAATAATTTCATCTATATCAATGGAGCCAATGATACCTGGTCGGCTACAGCGACCCTTCCTTCTAAAGAAACCAATTCGCTTTGGTTTTTCCTTGAGGGCAAAGATCATGGACAGGCGCGTATACGAAATATGAGTCCCCAGGAAAGAGGAAGAATGGTGGAAGCCCTGGAGAAATGGCTAGAGATGGAAATTGAGTAAGGGACAATGGAAACTACTTCAAAGTACTGCATCATTGGAGCCGGACCTGCGGGTTTGTGTGCAGCTGTGGCTTTGAAAGCCTGTGGGCTGGGCTTCGATATTATTGATAAAGGAAAGCTAGTAGGGGGAATTTGGGATATTGAGCGGAAAGACTCAGCGATGTATGAGTCTGCACATTTTATTTCTTCCCGGACCTTATCCGGTTTTCGAGATTTTCCTATGCCTGAGGACTATCCTGATTATCCCCGTCATGATAAAATCTTGTCTTACATACAGGCTTATGCGAGCAAGCATGAATTAGAAAAACACATTCAATTTGAGCTGGAAGTAGAGGAGATCAATCCTTTGGAAGCGGGCGAATTGTGGCAGGTGAAGTTGAGCAATGGCGAAAGCCGTGAATATGCGGGGGTTATCTGTGCTACCGGTCTTACCTGGTATCCCAATTTCCCTCAAATCCCGGGGCAATTTATCGGAGAGATGTACCATAGCCAGGAGTACCTGAGCATGGCACAATTTCGTGGCAAAAAGGTTCTGATTATCGGGGCTGGGAATTCTGGCTGTGATATCGCCTGTGATGCTGCAAAAGTGGCTAAAGAGGCCTACATCAGTATGCGTAGGGGCTATTATTTCCTGCCGAAATATGTCTTTGGGAAACCTTGCGATGTATTTGCCCATGAAAGCCCGAGTTTACCCCTATGGCTGGACAGGAGGATCAATGAATTTTTGATCAATAAGGTATTGGTTGGAGATTTGGAGAAATACGGTTTGCAGAAACCGGATCATCCTATCCTAAGCTCTCATCCCATCATGAATACCCGTATCCTCTATCATTTGGGACACGGAGATATCGCTGCGAAAAGAAATGTGAGCAAATTCAAAGGGAAGGAAGTCGAATTTGAGGATGGGACTTCTGTGGAGGTTGATGTAGTAGTCTTGGCTACGGGATATAAGCGTGCTTATCCTTTCATCGACAAGAAATACCAGCATCAAAAAGAAGGGGTTCTTGATCTCTATATGGAGATCTTTGACCGGAAGTATAATAATCTCTTTTTTCTGGGAGGCATAGAAACAGATGGAGCGGCCTATGAGATGTTTGGCAAGCAGGCAGACCTCATCGCTCAATATCTGGATTGCAAAGAGAAAGACCCGCAGAGATATGCCCGCTTTACTCAGAAGAAAAATACCGAATACCCCAATCTCAGGGGAAAGATGCAGTATGTAAAGAGCCAGCGACACACCCATTATGTGAAGCGGGATGTCTACCATAAGCTGCTCGACAAAATGTTGGCACAATAAGGATTAGGTCAGGTATACCAAGGGGTTTGCGGGCTCAAATTCCCCACCATACCAAAGCCGCAATGCCCCAAAGAAGCACCCATTGACCCAATTTGAGGTAATTTTTGGGAAATGACTTTGAAATAAGAAGTCCCATTAACCAAAAAACTCCATAGCCAATAAAATAAACCATGAGGATTTGCAGGAGGAAAGTTTCGTCTTTGATCCAATCGCTAAAATTGATCAGAGCTAATGCCAGGCTGGCAAAAAGCAAATCAAAAGAAACCATGTGCCATCCAGCTCGGGCTTGTGTCCAGTTTTGACGTTTATTCCCTTCGACTTCTTCCGGTTCCAGGCTACGAATTTCTTTATCTCCCATAAAGGTATGAGCTCCAAAAGCCAGGAGACAAAGAAGGTTGGCGATGAGTAAGGCTATGTTCATGGGGTTTTTCTTCTTTTTTGGTCTACTGCTAAAAATCCTTGGTCATAATCCTCTCTGATAGTTCCCATCCATCTGTCCCAAAAGAGGAAATACAGTCCAAAATTTCCAGTGAAGAATTTATGGTGTTGGTTGTGATTGACGGAAGTATTGAGCCATTTCCCGATAGGATGCTTGTTAAATCCTTTAGGGTAGAGTTCATAACCCAGATGGCCATAGACATTATAAATCATCATGAAAAAGAGAAAGATGGCTATAGCTGAGGGATGAAAAGGAATGAGAAATACGATCGGGAAAATGATGGACGCTTCTACTATCCCTTCCAGTGGATGAAATGCATAGGCGGCCCAGGGAGAAGGATTGGTGGATTTGTGGTGGACGAGGTGAAAATATTTGAATAAAGGAGGATAATGCATGGCCCTATGTGCCCAGTAGAAATAGGTATCGTGGAGAAAAATCATCAGGACAATACTCAGGACCCAATAAGCCCAACCATAATCAGAGATATTGTCATAGCGAAGGGTATACTCACGTATAGGCGTAGCAAAAACCAGAAGGCCTATGAGGGTGAAAATTGCAATGGTGGCTAAAGAATAGAGTGCTTCTCTTCGGATGTCTTTTCCTTTGGGAAATTTGTCCTGAATCTTCCGGAAGTTCCATTTTTGCCGATAGAAGACGTAGAAGATCAGAAAGAAAGGAATGACGATGATGAGGTAGCGAAGGAGATTAGCGGTGAAGATTAATGCTGCTATTTCTGAAATGGTCGTCGGCATATCCGGGGATTTTTTAAATATACGAGAAGGGCGAGAATAATTGAAGAAGAAGGAAGAAAGATAGTTTCAGCCTGAGTTTACTAAGGGCCTAAGACATTTCCCTCCTTCTTTCCCAAGCTCAATGTTGGTATAAGAAAAGAAGTTGCTGGAAGAATGAGACCTTTCACTTCGCTCAAAATGACACAGGCGGTTTGCCTCATTCCGAGGCTGGCTTGAGGAAGGGCTTCTGTGCGCCGCGGAATCTTGTATTTAGCTTGAGATACATACAGGATTTCTCAGCGCGCCTGCCTTCGTACAGCTAAACTTCGAGATGACCTTTTGGGCCTATTGACCTACAGCTCCAGAAAATCTTCTTCTTCGTAATTGATGATCTGCCAGAAGCTTTGATACTCCTCGATCATCAATTCTTCGAAAGAGCGGTAGCGATTGGCACCGGGAATCCAGCTGGCATACATCCATGCTTCCCATTCTTCCTGAAAGCGGACTTCCGGATTTAGCAGGACTATGGCTGCATCTCCCCAGCCTGAGACTGCCAGGCAGTGTTGACAATACTCATATCGTATATATATCGGATCTTGTTCCTTCCCATAAACAAAGTAATTTTCATCCTTAACCTTTATGGGGTCTTTCAGAGTGGTCTTAACAAAACCAGGATCAAGATTGCCCAACCAGTCTATTTTTTGCACAGGATAAATATCCCAGACAAAATGATTGAGCTGCCTGAGTCCGTTGCTGCTTAGTAGGAAGTCTTTATAGGAAGGTGGCAGACTACATCCCAGTCTTTTTTCTGCTTGCGAAATTGCTTCTGCTGTAGCTCCCGGAAAACCCAAATAGGCGGAAGTATCCTTCCGAAACTTTTCTTCCAAAACATCCTCCTCTATGATGCCTTTGCTTACATTTTGTAGGAATACTTTCCAGTTCATTTTATCTGATTTTGAATCCTGTATGCAACATTAGGTAAAGGATTCAACCCATAGGTTCTATGACATGCTTAGGCTCAATTTCATATTTATGGAGCTCTACTTCAAATACCAATCGTTGTATTTCGCCTATGTAGAAGTTCTTATCAAAGCGAAAGGCATAAGTAATTTCATTAAAGTCAAAATCCCAGGCTACAATTTCCTCTTCGTGGGTCACACGCACTTTCTCCCAACCCGCACAATCCGCTACCCCGCATGCACAAGTAAAAATCAGGAAGTCGCCTGATCCATGGACGCTTTTTATCAATTCGGGATAATATGCCAGGCTCATAGAATCAATGGCATCAAGGAGGTATGCTCCATCGACCTCTATGATCAAATGATGCTCGATCTTATATACGCCCTGACTTGCTTCTATGTCCAGTTCGAGTGTGTTGAGCTTCATGCTTGTGAATTTAATGACTTATACTCAGCCAAAGTCAATCGATACTGCAGGAGGCTTTGAAACTCATCTCCTTTTTTGATGTGATCTATTAAGACTCCTTCTTTAATCATGCCATTTTTGATCATGACTTTTCCAGAGGCAGGATTATCGATCAAATGTTGGGCGAAAAGTTTGTTCATTCCGAGTTCCTCAAAGCCAAATTTGAGAATAGCCCCTAGGGCTTCACTTGCGTAACCCTGATTCCAATAGGGTTCACCGATCCAGTAGCCTAGTTCGGCTTTGAAGTATTCTTTGTTGGGGTGAATGCCCATCGCTCCGATAAATGCATCAGTAGATTTGAGTCGGATTCCAAAACTGTATCGACCTTCGTTTTCAAAATTTTGCCTGACTTTGATGATCCAATCTTCCGCATCCTTCCTTTCGTAGGGATGAGGGATGTGCAAGGTCATTTGGGCAATTTTGGGATTGTTGACCAATTCGGCTATTTCGGGAACATGCCGTGGGAGGATTTCACCCAGAATCAGTCGCTCGGATTGGAGCTCAGGAAAGATTTTCATGGTTTTATACTTGAAGTAATTCTGAACGAAATTTTTGGAAGAAGGGTTCTGCGATAAAGCATGTTTTCATTTGGGAATGATAATGGATAAAATAAATACACGATTTCTCAGCCCTCTTGCCATCGCGCCGCCAAGCTTCGAGATGATGGGGGCAAATGTCATTCCGAGGCTGGGTATTGCATGGATCTGGGTGCCGAGGAATCTTGTTTTTGAGGTGAAATGAATACATGATCACTCAGCGCTCTTGCCATCGCTCAGCCAAGCTTCGAGATGACATCGGTCATTAGTTTATATCCCTAAAGGGCAATGGCCTATCAGGAACAACTCCTCTTCCATCCGCTTTGGCACCTGGCAATACAAATTTCTTGAAACTGATGGTCGAACGAAGGCCCGAATGTGGTAATTCGATATAGATATTATCTCCATAAAAAATCCCGATTCCTCCGGTCTCTTCTCCCAGCATTTCAGCTATTTCATATTCTTTCAAGGCATTGGCGAGGATGGCTGCGCTGGAAAAAGTGGAGGGCCCAATTAAGGCATAAACTTTCCCCCGAAAGCTGTTTTTTCTCTTTTTCGCTTGCTTCTCTTTGAATTTGATCTCATAGGTTTTTCCTGATTTTCCGAAGGTAGCGCGAAGAACGGGATTCAGTTTGAAGAGAGGAAGGAAAGGTTTGAGGAAAAACGGGATATAGGTTTTATGGAAATAGGCTTTTTGACTGCTGCTTGCTTTTACTTGTAAAGCGCTTACTTGTCGATACCTTCCTTCATAGAGATAGGAAATCAGTAGATCTCCCAACCTGGAATCCCCTCCTCCATTTTTGCGAAGGTCTATCAATAAAGTATCAACCTCTTTTGAGGCGATTTCTCGGAAGCTTTCTTTCAAGAACTTCTTGAATGCGCTCAGATTAGCCATTCTATTAAATCTAATCCAGGCTTTCTTGCCAACTATCTCCCATTCATATGCTTTAGTTTTTTGAGCTCCTAATGTTTCTTCCCCGTTTTTTACCTCTATTTTCTTCCCCTTCCATTCTATACTGATGGTATGAATTTCGCCCAACTCAAACCATGAATAAGCCTGCCAGCTTTTTTCAATGACTGCTTCCCGAAAGGCTTCTCGTTCTGCACTCACATAAGATCGAATGGCAGGAAGAATTTGAGTGAGCGGAATGCCGTTGATTTGGGTGATTTTTGCGCCCTCATAGTCAGGATGATCTTTGACATATACTTCTTGTTCCCGGATGTCGACTAAAAAGGAGAATAAACTTCCTCCCGCTTCCTGAAAAGTTCGAAATTCTTTTTGAGGGACTTCCATTTCTGTATGTGCATCGCCCAAAGCTGAAAGAAGAGGCATGAGAAGTTTGGCGAAATCAGAAGACTTCCTTTCTACAGAAAACTCTTTTTTAAGCAGCTCAATTTTCCCATAAAAATCCTCTTTCGATAAAGAATCATAGGGATTGGGATGAATCTCCTCCAGGCGTTCGACCAGATAGGTCAAATCTTCCAACTGATCTGAGGGAGTTAATATTTTTTGTGCTAACAGACTGTTATTAAGGAAAAAGAGGATCAGGATGAGTGTAACAAAAGTTTTAGACATTTTGATTGCTGTTTTTGAACAAAGGAAGCGATCAAAAAAGTCCAGAAGTCCGAATTCAGGATTTCGGACCAAAATTCAGGATTTTTCTCGGTGCCTGGAACGATAGGCATTGGGAGTCATGCCCAATTTATGTTTGAAGACTTGATTGAAGGTTGATTTGGAACGGAAACCTACCTGGTACATGATTTCATTGATGCGCAATTCAGAGCGACTTCTATTTTGAAGCAATTCGCAGGCTTCTTCGATCCGATATTGATTGATGAAGTCAAAAAAATTCATCCCTTTTTGTTCATTGATTACCCGGCTGAGATTTTTGCTGGAAATCTCCAGCATTTGCGCCAATTCACCTATGCTTAATTCCTCATTCAAATAGGGTTTTTCCGTTTCCATGCATATATCGAGCTTTCGGAGAATTTCCTTTGTCCTTTTTTTATCCAGATTGGAGCCCTTGTATTTTTCTTTGCTTGGGGGAATAAGCTGATCTTTCAGGATTTCCGGGTATTCTAAGCCTTTGTAGAACATGAAATTGATGATCATGAGGCTGAAAAGAGAAATCAGGATGAAATAAATATCTCCATACAGCCTGGCATAAGAAATGGGGAGGAAGGCTTCGAGGCCGGCAAAAAGGAGGATGAAGGAGACCGAAAGGATCAGACTTCTGAGCCAGGAAAGTCGGCGACTTTCTATTTCGGAGAAATTGTCTTTGAGTAAATCCTGGAAGTTTCGGATAGTGAGAAAGGCCTTCCCTAGGTAGTAGAAAATATGACCTAAAACCATGAGGGTTAGCAGGAAGAGGCTATTTTCTGATTGGATCAGATTTCCGGCGACCAGGATTAGAATTAGGATGAATGCTGCGGGCAGAAAATGCAGCCCATCTTTTTGTTGGAAATTCTGACCCTTATCCGTCAAAAATAGGGTGTAGAAATAGAAAACCGGACCATATAACAAGCCATAGACCAGACCAAAATTCTGGTCCTGATTTAAAACGCCTTGGTTGATGAGGAGAATGTTGAGAAAGTTGAGGGCGAATAAAGCTGTAAAGGCGGACAGAATGCGATTGAAAGAGGTCTGCTTTTTATGTTGAAGGTAGAGGGTTAGGGTAAAGAAAAGACTTTGATAAATGATGATCCATCCGATGAGATCCGCTATGGAGAATTGAAAGCTAGGCATGATGCACGAAATACAATTTTATCCTGTTAATCGTTGCATGCAAAAGCATAATATTCACCTAATCATAAAATTAGTAATGAGAATAAAGCAAAATAAACTGAGCAAATAATAAACATTGGTTTTCCCCCAGTTTTTTGCGGCATTTTTAGTTTCGGGTCCTAGTTTTTGATGCTTCAGGCCAAGCCAAATAAACAGAATTGTGCCAGATAGAAAAAAGGGAATGATACTATATGCAGGGGTATACCGAGAGTATAAGGATAGGGTATTGGAATCCATTTCATAGTTCTCGTTTAGATTGATTATCAAAATCACGATACACAAAATGTTAAGCCCAATGAGGGACTTCAATAGAATGACGGCAAATTTTAAGCATGTGTCGAGATTCATATCAAGCTTTCTTTGGTATGAATAGTAGAAGGTTCCCAAGCATTCTCATGCAGCACCATCCCTGGTATTTACATAGCTTTCTAAAGGGGAAAATCAGTAAATCAAATTGGAACCGAAATCAGGCATTTCCCCATTTTCAATCGCTTCCTTCCAGAGATCCGTTTTATCAAACTTATTCTTCCAAAACTCTCCGCAAAGCTCGAAATAAGTTAGGACAACTTCGCTTTCTCCTTCTTCGATAAGTTTTTGGGCCAAAGACATATTGGGACCAAAAGAGTTAAGGGTAGGAGCCCCCGAAATTTTGGCCGAATTGAGTAAATGTTCTTTTGCTTCTTCCAGCTGCTTTGCTTTCAAGGCTAATCTGCCTTTCCCTGTGTGTAGCTTATGTTTGGCGACGCTCATCAAGCTTTTATCAGGAAAAAACTTTGGCTGGTAGATGTAATTGTCAATGATGCCCTCCAGTTCGGAGAGTACTTCCTCTGCTTGTTCATATTCTTTATCATTCAGCAAAGGAATGACCTGTTCTTGCAGCTCATATACACGATTGGAGGTGTAAACCGAAAATGCGAGTGCCAATAAACAGTAGATGGCAATTACATACTGAAATCGTTTGTCTCGGAGGAATTCTTTCATGGTTTGAGTTTTTTGTGTTTAGGTTATTACTATTACAATTTCGCCAATTTCCTCCCTGCTTTCTAAATCGCTCGAAAATATTTAGTGTGGGACACATTCATTGCGGACCTTTATTCCTTTCTTTTCAAGTGCTTCTTCAAACTCCCACCAATTTTTATCCCAAAGAGTAGCTGCCGGATATAATTTATTTCTATGGTCGGTGCTTATCACCCGGATACAATTGGGCATGCGACTTTGGGTTTCGAAGACAACTTCCCGGATATGATCAAGCTTGTAGGCATCCTTTACCCAAAAGAAATTTTGGTTTTTGATGATAAGGTAGTTTGAAGAAAGACTGGGGAAATGCATGAGCCAGGAACCAATAGTAAACCATAGTAAAAATACGACAGCTGCTATAGTTATTGCTGTGGTTGAAGGATTTTCAAGAAGTCCCATCCGAAAAACCAGATAGACTCCCAATCCCCAAACTGAGAGCCCTCGCATGCTGAGGAGTTGAGGCTTTTTGTAAGCCTGTACGACTCCTTGAATATTCACCTCTTGTTTGGTCCCACTCTTTATAGCAGGCTGGTAGCTCCCTTTATTTATAACTACTGCCTCCAGATATGATTTTAACTCCCAGGCATTGGAATAAAGGTCTACAAATATATGTTTGACCGAGCTGTCCTTAAATGTCAGACTCGCTGCCTCCATGGGATAGTGGATAAAGAATGGGAAAGCTGCTTTGCCTTCCAGTTTTACTTCTGTGATATCCTCCAGAGGATAACTCTCCTTTCCAAAGCTGATATGTCCATTTCCAATCTGTATGCTCGGTGCATTTTTTAGGTATATATTCAGCATATAAATGCCTAGCATAACCAACAACAATGCAATTAATAGCAACACAATAATGGCTGTTCCATCTTCTTCCTCACCAAAGTTAGAAGCTAGAAAAAAAAGTAGAATCGGTATTCCAAAAAAGAATAAAGAGGAAAAGGCAAGGGTGAAGTAGAATTTAAGGGGATGCCTACGAATCGTTATCATATCCAAAAGAAAAAATCTTTAGCCTTACCAATGTACATGAAATACAGTTCCTTTGTCAAACCATTGAAGCAATTGATCTCGATGTACTTTTCGTCTTTCGCCTGCATAATTCTTATCTACTTTTACCAAATGAAGGTCAGCTTTCCTACCCGCATCATATAAGTTGTAAATCAGTTCAACGGAGTCCCCTTCGATTTTCGCGACCTTGAAGGTAGAATAACTAGCAAGCTTTGTTTTATAATCAAAAATCCGCCCTTCTTCCAGGTGGACAATCCTTTCTCGGATGTCGTTTTGTTTTTTCATGCCGTAGAGTTTTGCAGAGAGGATAAAAAGGGCCATAAAAAGCAAGCCCGAGAAATGCCAAATAGGAGGAATATTGCTTTTTAAATAGGCTCGATTGTTTGTTTTGAATTCCCGGTCCATTTCGGAACTTTTCAGGTTAAGCTTACAGTAATTGCATAGGCTTTCATGTCCATGGCCAAAAGCCAGGACAGGTAAATAAAAGATGTGAAAGACCCGAGAGATTTGGTTAAATACAGTTTGGCCTTTTTCTCTGCAATTAGGACAGCTAAACTCAGGAGGAAGAATGGAGCGATAGGGATGCCTGTGGATACCAAAAATGACCATTAACAGAAGTGTTTTCTTTTGTGTTTTCAGAACTCAAGTTACAGAAAATCAAGAATCAATCTTAATCCAATCAGCCAGAGCGTTTATATATTTCCAGCCTTCCTTTCCACAGCCAATCGAAATGATCTCATGAATGCCTTCGGCTGTGCCATATCGAAATTCTACTTCTATCCATTCGGATCTTTCACATTCTTCAAATCCGGGCTTTATAGGAAATCTCTGCTGAGTTAAGTGATAGATTTGGGTGGCTTTATAGAGGGATAAAGGGTATTTTTTTGAACGAATTTTTCTTCTGAGCTTATCTCGTGGAAAGGGACTTTCCTCAAAAACGATCAGTTCTGATTTCCAGATAGTAGAGCTGACCTGAAAATGCATGGGAATGGGCGTCTCATGAGAATCTTCATGGAAACAGAAGAGGGAGAGTTTTAGGTGAAAAGGATCAGGTACTAAGAAAGACCTCAACAGAATCACATGGGCGATAATTGCGAAGAAGAGGATTGTATTCCTTCCAATGAGAAAATCGATATGCTTCTTGTAGAATTCGTGTAGCTTGCTCATTAATCTAAAGAGACAGCATTAGCTGTTTTTTCATAAACCCAAGTCTACTTCCTCCAAGCTATCTCTCCTCGTACATATTCCTCTACACTTTCTCCTCTAGACAAGCCTTCAAAATTGTCCCATTTGAAATCATTGATGCTTTGGTCGAAAATTTCCTCAAAACCGTATTCATCGTGGTCAGAATAATACACTTTCGTATTATCTGTATTCTTTAGATCAATTAGGGCAAAGTTCCCACAACCATCCTGACCGATGGAAAATTTGAAACGAAAAGGTCCTTCTGTTTTGGGGACTTCCAGGAATTGATTGATCATGAGGATAGACTCAACATCTGTCGCAAGGCTGATGCTTTGGTCTACTTCATTTACAAGTTCCTTTAATTCCTGGATGAGTGCTTTGTGTTGGAGGTGAAAGGCTTTGTAGTGAGCAGGTAATTGGATGCCGAGTGTATGTTCGACTTGCTGAAAATCGGCTTCAGATAGAAAATTCATGATTGAGAAAATAGATCTTGTATACTAATGATCGCCTTCGCCATCAAAATTGATTTCTGAAATGGCTGTGTCTTTGTATTTGGCTCCGGGATAGACTTCGAGAATACGAAATGTTAAGGTCAGTTTTTCTTCGCTTTTTCCGCCCAGCTTTCCGATCTCAAAAATCTGTTTCTGGTAGGTGTCTGCCAAATTGAGTTTGCCAAACAATTCCCCATTAACATAAAAAGCCATCTGTTTGACCCGGGAATTTTCTTTCCAGGCTTTTTCGCTTTTGCAATAGCCATTGTGAATCTCAAGATGGGTAACTTTCAATCGGTCTCCTAAGTGATCAAAACGGATGTCGATTTCTTCTCCGATTCCATAGTCTTTTTTGCCCTCTACCCAGGCCGTTTGGAGATCGAAGTCATGAATGTTGGCGGCAGCATAGGTCGACACTCTACTAGCGGTGAGTTCTGAGCTGGCTTTATAAGCAGAGGGTCCGGTAGCGCAATACCAACTACAGCCCAAAACTCCTGAGTAGAAGGGACCAGCTTCAAATTTGAGTTCATCCATGAGAATGTTTTGTTCCTCTTCACTCCTATTTGCAAAGGGAATATCGGACTTAAGTAGTTTTTGATAGGTGGCCTTGTCTTTTTCGAACTGGGCAATGCCAGCAGGGCTAATGTTGAAGCCTTCTTGAATTTGAGGTTCAAGTTCTCGGACTTGAGCAAAATTGATATTGAGGAAGAGCAGGAGGAAAAAGCTTAGGCTTAGTGATTTCATTTGTGTGCTTTCTTGTATTTGCCGAAAAGGCTTCTTCTTGTTGAGGCCTTTGAATGGAAAAATACGAAAAGCTCAAGAATTTTTTGAATCTCGAAGGAATAAAGGCAGAACAGGGAATCAGGAATGGAGAAGGGAGATCGTAATTTTACTCATTTCCACTTTAACCTTTTCGCGCGAGCCCCTTTTTCCTTAATGCTCGATTAATGGAAATGCGCTTAGGCCTTTTTTCCATGGGCTGGTGAGTTGTTTCTCTTTTTTACAAAAAAAGGAAAAGGGCATGAGCGGAAGGATTTATTGAGATGCTCAGTATAGCTGTCATTGCGAGCCTGTATTACAGGCGAAGCAATCCCCTTGATTCCGATTATTATTTAGAGTGAAGGAGATTGCTTCGCCGGAGATTCCGACTCGCAATGACACAGGTGTTTGAGTATTGGTGAATTAGAAATGGCCTTTTTCCACAAGAACACATAAACTTCCCCCTTCTCCAATCCTTGTTCTTCATTCTATTCTCCCATCGCTTCTCTAATCAGCTTTTCCAAACGCGCAGGATATTGCAATTGAACAAAATGCCCACTGTCCTTCCAAACTTTAAAGTGATGATCAGGAGCGACTGTTTTCAGCCATGAAAGGTAATCTTTCGTCCAAAATGGATTATTGGAATGAAGAATCATGGTTGGACAGGAAATGAGAATTTCTTGCCAGGTATCATCAGAACTTACCAACTCAAATTCAGCCTGACTGATTCGTTTCGGAGTTTCCAAACCATCTTTACGCAAAATTGCTGCATCTTCTTCCTGCAATCCGGCTACGGGCATCATTTGTACATTCTTTTTCATGTACTCCTCATAGTCGCTCCGCTCCAGGGTGTTTTTCATCCAGCCCAGCATTTGTTTGGGAATCGTGAGTTTTAACATACCATCCAAGAGAATAAGCCGATCTACCTGATCCGGATATCGGCGGTAAAATTCTTTGGCGAAAATGACGCCATTGCTGTGAGCGACTATAGCTACTTTTTCAACTTTTTCTTGCTCCAAAATGGCGTGGAGGCCACTGATCCAATTTGCAAGCGTATATCCGCTTTCCGGTTTTTCACTTTCCCCATATCCCAACAAGTCCACAAAGATATTTTTGTATGCTTCTATTTTGAGTCCGTATTGGTACTTCCAGATTTTATTGCTGGAACTGGCTCCGTGAATGAAAAGCAGAGCTTTTTCTCCTTCCTGACTTGTGAGGTAGCTCCACTTCCCTTCTGGAGTTTGGAGTTCTTTTTTGATGGGTTCTCCTTGCATTGGGTAATGGTTTATTAGGAGAAATGTTAGGAGTATTATTATTGGTTTCATTTGAGATTATTAATGGATTTTCTTTGCCACTTTTTAGAAAAGTGGCGCAAAATCGGACCGAATCAACCAAGGCCCTCGCTTCTATCCATCCGCCCACATTCGGTCCATATCCAGCCCGCCTGCTTTCAGCAGAGATTTGAAAATTTGTAGACTGTAGATTGTTATCGTCGGGATTTGAATGCTAAAGACTTTTAGAAAAGTGCGCCATAGCTTCTTTCATAAAGGCTGAGAATTCGGGTTGAGGTTTGCCGTTCATGCTCATGTAGCGAGGATCGCTGACATAGAGCTCGCCCAGGCCGGCATAGGCTTCTGCTTGCTTGTCTTCTTTTTTAGAAGTGCCCCAGAACATGCGGATGACTACATAATGTTTAGCAATCAATTGCTGGACTTGAGGACTTTTGGGATCTTCTTCTTTTAGCTGAAAAAGAGAGTCGTGAAGTTGATCCATCTCCGCCTGCAATTTTTTGAAGTCTGCTTTGCCGAGTTTGAGCAATTCATTTTCGGCATGTTCTACAGCTTCTTTACCATATGCATCTATGGCTTCCTGTCTTTGAGTGGTACCCAGTTCTTTGGGAAGGCCTTCGTATAATTTTTCCGGTTTTGACATGATTTCTCCTGTGTTTAAATGTTCAAGGGTGTGGTCAATGGTGTGAAGAAGATTTGAGATTCTTTTTCTTCTGTCTTCGAGTGCAGATCGGTGGCTTTTGAGGGCCTGGATCAGGTCGAAGTCGGGATCATCCAGCAAGTCTGAGATTTCCTTTAAAGAGAAATCCAGTTCTTTGTAGAAAAGGATTTGTTGAAGCCGCAGGAATTCTTCTTCCCCATAAAAACGGTAGCCGGCCTCCGTTCTGTTCAGGGGTTTGAGTAAGCCGATCTTATCGTAGTGGTGCAAGGTGCGAACCGTTACTCCGGATAAGTCAGACAATTCCTTTACGCCATACTGCTTCATCGCTTTCTTTTCTTTGGATGATACAAAGCTAGGCTATGACCTTAGGTTAGGGTCAAGTATTTTTTTCATTTTTTTTCTTCTTTGTAGAATTTCTTTGCCCCTTTTTAGAAAAGTGGAACGAAAAACCGATCCAACACACCTTAAAAGAATATCACAAAACCTTCTTAAACCCACTGGCCACATAAAGCGTCCCACCATGAAGGTGTGGCGATCCTTTGAGTTCTTTGCGATCAAACCTTTCAGAGACTTTTTCCAAAGGCTCCCAGACTTTTCGTTTAAGGTCCGCTCGGGCAATCAGGTCTGTATAATAAGTTTGTGGAACTTTTCGCTTTGCATAGACTTCCATCATGAGGAATTGACCACCTGGACTTAGGAGATCAAAGAGAGTATGGAAGACTTTTTCCCAATTCGGGATCACAACCAAAGCCAGCGTTGATACAATACAATGGATCGGAGTCGCTTTCCCCAAATGTGCATCGATGGCCTCCTGATTCAATTGCCGGGCATCCACTTCCAGCAAGGATACATTTTCCCAGCCTTTTTTATCGATTCGTTTTTGGGCTTTGGCCAGCATACCTGGAGAAAGATCTATGCCGAGAATTTGGGTTTCTGTCCCAAATCTTTCGACCAAATGCGGAAAGTTCTGACCAGTTCCACAAGCGAGATCCAGGACGCAGGATACATGCTCTGTCGCAAGCATGGAGAATACTTCCTGTCTCGACTTTTTGTAAATGCCTTCTATAGAAAGATCATAGAAAGAAGAAAATAGGTTGTACCAGTTCATCTTATCTTGCTATGAAAATGAATTATTCAATCGTGATGATTCCTAAATGCTTAGGGATAATGACTTTGGTTCTGGGTGAAAGGCGTTTTACATCTTCCTTGAAGGGCATGAGTTTTTGTTCGACTGCAGATTCCTGAGAAAATCCATAAGGTAGGCGAAAGTTGTCCCAATGGGTGGGAATGATAATGCGCGGATAATTGGTTACGGACAATAGGCGTTCATTGTAGCGATAGAGTCCCAGTTGAGAACGATTCACTCCAGCGAGCAGGATATCCGGCTTTTGTCCAAACAATTCTCTTTCCACAAAATTCATGGAGCCCATAGTCATGACATGATGATTCTGAAAGCGAGCGAGGAACATAAGAGATCCCCCTTCGATAAATTCAGAAACTTTTAAGGGAACTTTGGGCGGCTCTGTATAGGTTCTTGAATCGATATAGTGCTTTTCATTGAGGGCTGAATGAATAGAAGGAATGACTTGAACAGCAAAGTTTTCGAATTGATAATCTTCTCCTCCTTTTACCGGATACAATTGCTCAGTGGGTATTCCATAGGCTTTCAGGATATTGATGGTAGTTTCTGTACCGATGACTTTGGCTCCGGTTTTTTTTGCGATATATGGGACATCAGAAAGGTGGTCGAAATGAGAATGATGCACCAGAATAAAGTCAGCTTCTGTAATGATGCTATCAATACTGGCCGTGTCTGAAACGAAGTAGTCAGATCTTTCTACCGTTTCTCTATTATCATCAGGATGGATGCTGGGCCCTCTTCCCAACTTTACCCGAGATATATAGGGATCAACTAAAACAGTGATTGTACCATCTTGTATCACCCAGCCAGCGGTACCGAGGTATTTGAGCTGGATGGGAGAATCCTGTGCATGTGAAAGGAGAGGGGAAAGGAAAAGGAATGAAAGCAAGACATATCCTGCAATCGTCAGTTTTTTTATGGGTGTGAACATAGTAGCGGTTTTAACTTATACTTCCTGATTCAGAAATTACTAGTTAAGTATTTTTTCGCTAAGCTTTCCCCCAATTCATAAATATCTTCCATTCTGGCCAGTGAAATAATAGGAATTCCTAAAAAATCCCCTATACCGACATCCAGGCCTCTATGGCCTTGTTTTTCCCCTATTACACAGGATAGAGTAAAGATTTGGTTTTATTCTGAGCGGTAAAGTAATTCCAGTCTTAGGTCTCTGAATCGCTGAAAAGACTCCATTTCAATATCCTGGATGTCATCATAAAATCCCTTGGAACAATCCACGGAAAGGAAGGTGGTAAGTTCAGAACCTGTTCGGAATTGCATACTTCCTCTTCCGATATCATATTGGCTATGGTTGAGGTATGAGCTTTCCGATTGATATGGTTCTTCGCCATCTGGGCCTCTTTTTTTGCGCAATTCTTTAAGCTTTTTATCCAGTTTTTCTTCTTCTTCATTCAGTCTCGCTTCGATATCTTCTGAGCTGAGATCATCGACATTTGGGAAAATGACAGGAACATTAAAACTCCCATCGAAAATTTCCCATGCAGGGGCTTGAAATTCAGCATTTATCAATAGGGGGTTTGATTTTTCCTGGGCCCAGAACAGCCTTCCTTCTTTTCTGCCTTGGAAGGAGTGGATGATAGTTTTTGCTTCTTTCAAATAGTTATTAAACTGATTTAGAATTACCTCCCTTTCTAGCTGATATATCATTTTATCGATCTTTATCCTCTCGCAATGAAAACAGAGACTGGCGTAAGTGGCGAAAGTATCTCCACTAAAAAGCTTGATGGTATAGTCATACCCACATCTGCCAAAATCATCTACCGGATTCAGCTGCCAACCTGCTAGAAAGGATTGGATGTCTGATTTCTGGTCCTGGTAAAAGTTTTTAGGTTCTTCTGCTTCCCGAACGTTTAATGCCTGGATGAAACTGATCTCTGAATGTAGGTACTCTTCAAATATGGATGGCCCTTTTTTATCTTTGAAAAACTTGTTTAAGATGCTCATGGCTTTTTAAGCGTTTTGTGTGTTATATAAAATCTAATTGACCGCCTGCAATTGACAGGAGGTTTAACGGCTTAGTCAGGATAAATTTTTCAGGGAGTTAGATTAAAGATAGGAAAAATTGGCATAGGTTGCTGTTTCGCTTTTCCTTTTTGCTACACTTTTTCCAACTTTAGATGAGGTTCTGCAGGTAATTTTATCTCTATTGGATCTCCGACATTTATTTGGCCTCCTTTCAAAACGATACCCATGATTCCTGCCTTTCGAACCAAATTTCCCTCCTCATCTTTGTCCAAAACTGCCTTCATCAATCCCTCCTGAATGGAATCAATTTGATAACAGGGATTTCTCAAACCTGTGATTTGAATTTCGACTTCTGCTCCGATTTTCAGGATAGTATGCGTGGGTAAGGATAAAAGCTCGATTCCTCTGCTAGTAATGTTTTCCCCCATCTGCCCGGGATTTACCCTAAATCCTTTTTCTGCCAACTCATCAAAAAGTTCTGAATGGATAAGGTGAACCTGTCTTAGGTTGGGTTGGCTGGGGTCTTTGGCTACACGGGAACGATGTTTCACTCTTTCGCCCATATGGGCATCTCCTTCTACCCCCAGGCCAGCTAGCAAGGTGATGGATTCTTCCTTGTATTTATTGAAGGTGTGGCTGGCGCTTTTACTTAGGGCAATAACTGAGGCTTGTTTCATGAGAAGGTGGATAAGGCTTACATATCTTCATACGAGCCTTTACTAAAAAAGACTTGCTTGATTACTTATGACTTGATTTATTTTCTCTATCCATTCTTCACTTTCATTTTGGCTCAGGCCTTTCCCTATTCTTCTTTCCCCCTTTTCATGTCGAATGAGTATGTCTCCGAAATTAAATTCCCAAAAACGAAAGGCCATCCCCAGTTTTTCTTTTTCGTAGCTGGCCGCTATCCAATCATCTATGTCTATGATCTCTGTATGTTTGAAGAGGTTTCGTATATCCCGGATAACGATTCTTCGCCCACTGAGGTCAATTTGTGTATAACCCCAAAGGTTCCAGATAGCATGATTGAGGACAAGAATTCCTGCAATTGCAGCCAGTATCCCTGGGATTAATAATCCCATTCGAACAGGCTGAAAGTAAATCCCCACGAATATGGTACTGGCGAAGAATAAGCATCCAAGAGACCAAATCGTTAAGAAAATATGTTTAGGCCAGCTGGATTTTACCTTGATAATTATGGTGGATTGCAACATAAATTAACTCTGTGTATGTCGGGCCTTCAATTCTTCTATCGCTTCATCCAGCCTCTTTTTTAGGTAAATTTCAGAACCTAGTACATCACCCGTAAGCAAAGATATTATGCTAAGTCCGTCCACCACTTTTGACTCGGAATTCATGTCCAACATTTTATCCAAAGTCGTCTTCCCAAACTCAGCATTAAAGTCCAACATCTTGTAAATTTGTGAGAGCCTTTGGACGGTTTCGATGTCAAACTCACGAGTCAGTCCACTGATCTTAGCCCTCTCGAAGGCTATGTTTTCGTAACTCGGAAGATGAACGCCGGTCCAGCCTTCTATTTTATTGAATTTATAGTCAATGGTAGAAAAATAGGGCTTGAAGAATTCTTCTTCTGGTATTTCTTCTTTGAAAGCCTTAAAGGCGGTTTTTACTTTCTCATGATAGCTGATGGTGAATTCGAGTTGTTGGCTATTGCCTTCCAATTCATCCAAGATATAACTCAGCGATTTTTTTACTTCCCGATTGATCTTGTTCTGGGCTACGCTTTCGTTTACATACATGCCCAGAAATACTCCGAAAACAACAATCAGAAATTCCAGGAGGTATTTGATTAGGTCTTTTTTGAATTCGCTCATGATGTAATGTGTGTAGTTGTGTTTTTCTCTAGCTGTAGAGATACGAAAATATCAATTAATCTGGGTTTTGAGATATTTAAAATCCAGCTCACTGCCATCTCCCCATCGACCTTCTTCGTAAATTTTTAGTGCAATCTGAGTATCATCTATCCAGATGAGTTCTTCAATGGACCAATCCCTTGTAGTCCAACTGAACCAGGGTATTATGGCTGCGAGTCCTTTCTCAGAGGAAATTTTATAAGCAATAACTTCAGAACGAAAGTCATAGTATTCCTCATAATCGGGTCCATCATAGGCAGAGTAAATAAGAAAACTGTTTCCGGAAACAGCATGCGCAATCCCTATGATACCTGCATCATAATTTGAGGGCAAATACATACTATCCTTTTCTGTTTCATCTTTTAAAAAGGATTCACAAATTTCATCACAGCTATGGTCCAGAATAAGTCCTAATTCCTTGAAAGGATGGATTTGACGGATTTGGGAGAAATAGATTTTTTGAAATGCTTCATATTGCTTCTGCGTGATCTCCTGAAATTCCCATTCCGGATGCTCAAACTCTTCCTCGGACTGAGCAGGAAGAAGTGGCAGAAAAAGTAGGCAAAAAATCAGCTGTATCAGGATACCTTTGTTCATTGCTGCAGTTTGTGATTGTCAAAATGTACCTCCAATAACTGATGCATACTTCTAAATCCGCAATTCCTGATTGCTTTTTGAGAACCCAAATTGTCGATGGTGGTCGAACAAATAGGTTCCTTCCCCCAACTTATAGCAATCTCCTTTGCGCGATTTAATAAAAAACTCCCATAGCCCTTCTTCCGGTGATTGGGGGAAACGATCATGCCTATGTCTACATAATCCGGGGCAGAAATACTTTTTCTTACTTCACAAGTTCCGATGATCTCCTCCTCATTTCTGAGCATGAAAATCTCTCCTTTTTCTATCAGATTTCCAATATATCCCTCCAGCCATGCTTCAGGTCCTCCAGTTGCTAGATGACAATATCTTACTATAGCTTCCAGATCCTCTGAGTGACAGATCCTGAATTCTGCCTCTCTTTCTCCCATTTCTACCTCCAGGAATTTTTCATAGAGATAGCTATGCGGCTTGATCTCCTGGATAAAGGGAGTAGCCAGAGATAAGAATACCGGATTATTGGTCCCTACAATAGCTGTTTTGATCATAAGTTCCCGAAGGAAGGACTGTAAAATGGAAGGACCCTGGTCCAGGTGTTCAGGAGAAATGTAAAACTGAATCAATTGATGGTCTGCATTCATACATGCATAACCGATCAATTTATCTTCTTCCTTGATTCCCCAAAGTATCGCCATATCCCGAAAAGCCTCCCACATACCATCTTGTGGACGAGACAGGGTCTGTAGCCAGGCTTTTTTGAGTGAGTCAATGTCCTGATCTCCACTGGCACGAAAAAAATCTATCTGTTTGGGCATGGATTAGTAGGCTTTTTAGAGGTAGTTCTGCCTCTGTTGTTAAATTTTTTGAGACATATAGAATATGTCGAATTTTATATAACTATCTATACGATACGTAGAGGATGATTATAGATAATATCTATTTTCTTATAGAAAGAATCGATGGAAACTATGAGTGATTGATTCTATATTTGATAAGAAAATTTTTGAGAAACAAACTGGCAAAGATGGATTCCTCGAAAAGCTCTTCACTCCCATAGGTGTACTGAAGCCTATTTCTAAGGTTTCAAAACCAGAATAATAGCTAGTTGAAGCCTTTGAGTTTTTGATATCCTCAATTCTTTCGAACAATATTTATCCCAAGAAATCAGAAATTAATAATCCCGTAAAAACATGGAATCAATGAACAATGGAAGCGGAAAGTGCCCCGTAATGCACGGAGGAAACACTTCCACTGGCACCACAGACAAGCATTGGTGGCCAAACTCCCTCAACCTGGACATTTTGCATCAGCACGACACGAAATCAAATCCTTTGGATGAAGATTTTGATTATCGGGAAGCCTTGAAAAGCCTTGATGTAGAAGGCTTGAAAAAAGATCTACACGCATTAATGACTGACAGCCAGGATTGGTGGCCCGCTGACTGGGGACATTATGGTGGACTCATGATTCGGATGGCATGGCATGCGGCTGGATCTTACAGAATATCTGATGGACGAGGAGGTGCAGGTACTGGAAACCTTCGTTTCGCACCACTCAACTCCTGGCCAGATAATGCCAGCCTTGACAAAGCGAGACGCTTACTTTGGCCCATCAAGAAAAAATATGGGAATAGCGTAAGCTGGGCAGATTTGATGATCCTTGCGGGAAATATTGCTTATGAAAGCATGGGATTGAAAACCTTTGGTTTTTCATTCGGAAGAGAAGATATCTGGCATCCTGAAAAAGATGTGTACTGGGGAGCAGAGAAAGAGTGGTTGGCGCCAAGTGATGAGCGCTATGAGAATGTGGAAGATGCATCTACGATGGAAAATCCTCTGGCAGCTGTCCAAATGGGACTCATTTATGTTAATCCTGAAGGGGTAAATGGAAAGCCTGATCCTATGAACACAGCTGCCCATATACGGGAAACCTTTGGACGCATGGCAATGAATGATGAGGAGACAGCGGCCTTGACTGCTGGAGGGCATACCGTTGGGAAAACCCACGGAAATGGAGATGCCAGTAAATTGGGGCCTGAGCCAGAAGCGGCAGGTATCGAAGAGCAAGGTTTTGGTTGGGCAAATTCACAAAACTCTGGTGTAGGCCGTTATGCTGTAACCAGTGGAATCGAAGGTGCCTGGACGACTGAGCCTACCAAATGGGACAATGGATACTTTGATATGTTATTTGGACATGAGTGGGAGTTGAGGAAAAGCCCGGCAGGTGCTCAACAATGGGAGCCTGTAAGTATCAAAGATGAAAATAAGCCAGTAGATGTAGAGGACTTTTCAATTCGCACAACTCCGATCATGACTGATGCGGATATGGCGATGAAAGTAGATCCTGCCTACAGAGAAATCTGTTTGAAGTTCAAAGAAGACCATGCGTATTTCTCTGATACATTTGCCCGTGCCTGGTATAAGTTGACGCATAGAGATATGGGACCCAAAGTAAGATATTACGGTCCTGATGTGCCAGCTGAAGAATTGATCTGGCAAGATCCTGTTCCTGCGGGAAATGCTGACTATGATGTTGCTGCTGTAAAGGCTAAAATTGCCGGAGCTGGTCTAAGTATCGCTGAGATGGTAAATACTGCCTGGGATAGCGCACGTACCTTCAGAGGATCGGATATGCGTGGTGGTGCAAACGGTGCCCGTATCAGACTTGCTCCTCAGAAAGACTGGGAAGCCAATGAGCCGACAAGACTTGCTAAAGTTTTGGCTGTATTGGAGCCTATCGCTGCTGAATTTGGTATTAGCGTAGCAGATGCAATTGTACTTGCCGGTAATGTAGGAGTTGAACAAGCGGCAAAAGCTGCTGGTTTCGACATTGCGGTTCCCTTTTCTGCAGGAAGAGGAGATGCTACGGATGAAATGACAGATGCTGATTCTTTTGCTCCGCTTGAGCCACTTGCGGATGGATTCAGAAACTATCTCAAGAAAGACTATGTAGTTAGCCCGGAGGAAATGATGTTGGATCGTGCGCAATTGCTAGGCCTTACAGCAGCGGAGATGACCGTTCTGATTGGCGGCATGAGAGCTATGGGAAGCAACTTCGGAGGGACTAAGCATGGTGTGTTTACGGATCAGGAAGGTGCTTTGACTACGGATTTCTTTGTGAATCTCACAGATATGAAATACAAGTGGGAAGCAACCGGAAAGAATTCTTATTCCATTCGCGATCGCAAAACAAATGCAGAGGCCTGGACAGCTACTCGTACAGACCTCGTATTTGGATCCAATTCTGTTCTGCGAGCTTATGCGGAGGTTTATGCTCAGGATGATAACAAAGGAAAATTCGTTCGTGATTTTGTGAAAACCTGGGCGAAAGTGATGGATATGGATCGTTTTGATTTGGCATAAATCTTTTACCTTAAGGTAAATCAGTTCATACAAAGAAGGTGGTTCTTTCAGGACCACCTTTTTTTGTTTGAGATATCTTTCTAATAAAAAACCCCCATCCTTGGATGGGGATTTTTTATTCAAAGTGTACTTTCAATAAGTTTTTAACAACCCGCTTTCATGCCCATGATAAACTCAAATTCCTGTTTGATCTTTTTTCCATTTACATCCTGAGCAGGTTTCCATGCAGGCATTCTTGCTACAGATTCCAGTAAAAGACGATCGATTTCCTGACTTCCCGAACTTTCACTAATACGGGCATCACAAGCTTTACCATGGGTGTTGATCGCAAATTTTACTTTCGCAAGATCAATTTTCTTCCCCTTTTCCTCTCCTATCACATCTATTACCTGTTTTTTGAGGTAGGCTTTTAGTTCATCATAGCCGCCGGGATATGAAGCTTCAATTTCCGGGATCAGACTCAGCCGAAAACTCATGGTATTTACTACGCGCTCTTTGGTAACCACATTTTCTGAGTAGTACTTGATTGCAACATCAATATTGGAACCGATTTCAGCCATCTTGAGCACAGATTGTTGCTCAGAATTGAGGATATCATTGTTTCCCAAAGCTTTGATGACTTTCCCCTGATCATTTAAAACCAGCTCGGAGGAAATATAATCAGTTTCTTTAATCCAATTTTGAGGATAGCCGGGATTGATGTCAAGCATAGTTCTGGCCCCATGCAGTTGTTCTTCTTTGACTGCTTTTTTGTAGGTCGATTGAACCTCATAGCCGAGGTTTTGAGATAGCAAGGCCAGGGGGAGGAAAATGCAAGCGATTATGCTGAAAAAATGTCTCATGAATTTCTGTTCTTAAGAGATAAGTTCGGAATTCTTTTTAACAAAGCTAGCTTTCATGTCTTCTATTTGAGCTAAAAAGCGTGTAAATTAATGTAAAATCACTGTAAAAAGATTTCTTATCCCTCTTGAATCAGGTAGATTTGTATTATGCTTTGCAGACAACTTACATGCATTTCCCTTGCCTTCCTGGCGATATTCTCTATGGCCCATAAAAGTCATGCACAGGATGAGAAGGTCAACCGTGAGATGCAGGTAGTAATGCGTATGATCGGGGATGAAATTTTAAGGCTATCGGGAGATAGTAGCTCGCGGGTTTTACCGATAAAGAGAGTGGACGACAGATATCGGATCAGCTTTGAAACAGAATTTTCATTTTCACCAGAAGAACTTTCCGCAACAGTAGATGAGGTAATAAAGGAAAGCAAGTTGGTAAAGGCCTATATCGTTGAAGTTGAACAGTGTGAGTCCGAAGAGATCGTTTATAGTTATGTAATCCGAAATTTGGGCTATCAGGATATCATTCCCTGTAGGGGTCGTGGCCAACCTCTCGATTGCTATAGTGTGCTACTTACCATTTTGGATCCTGAGGAATCTTTGACCCAAAAAAATAGTAATTCCCTCACGGATTCTTCCCTGGAAAATGCCAGCGGTTTTCGTGGCGGGAAGGATGTAACCACCATTTCTCTCATCGTCTTCCTGAGTTTAATCGTAATTGGCTTTCTGTATTTCCGCAAGAAAGCCCCGGAATCCGAAGAGACAGATAATCCTCACCTTATTTCATTGGGGAAATATCGTTTTGACAAAAGGACGATGGAGCTTTCTCTGGGAGGGCAAGTGCAGGAATTGACAAGCAAAGAGGCTGATTTGCTGAGCTTGCTATATTCTTCTGCCAATGAAACCCTGAAGCGCGAAGAAATGCTGAATAAAGTCTGGGGAGATGAAGGCGACTATATCGGTCGTACCCTGGATGTATTCATCTCTAAATTGCGCAAAAAGCTGGAAGCGGATTCGACGGTGAAGATTGTGAATGTGAGAGGGATTGGATATAAGTTAGTCCTAAGGGTTTAGCCACTTTTTTCCGTAAAAATTGGCGCAAAAACCGTAAAAATTACGAATGGAATACAGCTTTTAAAGGTATTCGTGAACTATTCGTTTCTAAATCCATCTCGCAAGTCCTCCCCGCCCACCGAATTTTGAGGGCCACCGCCGCTTGGGTGATAATTCGTGAATTGCCCTGAGCTTTCTTTGATTTAAAGGAAAAACTCCAGAAAGCTTATCCTGATTGTCCCCTACATCCCTTCTGCAATCATCTTCCTGATAATCGATATCTGCCCCAGGTGGTAATAGCAATGCTCAATCATCCCATCCATATTTCTGCGGTAGGTGCCGTATTTTTCGACTACGAAAGCGCCCTTGAATTTTTCCTCAGAGAAGCCATCCAGATGAGCTGCAAACTTCTCGCCATTGCTGAAAAGCTCGTTTTTTAGCGTATCCCAATCCTCTTCCGACTCAAGCGGAGGCAGGTCATAGCTGAATTTGTCCCGGATTTCCAGTTCGCCTCCTTCAAATACATTCAATACACCTGCGACATAATAATTGATGTGGTAGGTCAGGGCCGCGATGGTATTGAGCGGTCCGATTTTTTTGGTGGCTTCTGCCAGTTTTACTTGCGAAAGTTGGTCTTTATAATTGGTATAGGCTACAAATTTACCGTCAAAGATGACTTCTCTAAATCTTTTGGCAATGGGATTTGTCGTACTCATGGGATGGATAATTGTGATTTTCAGGAATCAATATTACTAAAATCTTCCTATACCCAACAAGCAAGCTTATTAGGATTTTCCCTTAAAATGAGGAGCATTATTTTATATGCGGCTTATAATTCTGAGAGTCGCGAACATTTCTCCAAAAAGTCCGACATAATCCTTAATCTCAGGCTTTTCTCAGCTCTTGTAATGAAGACCCAGCTTTCCACGTCAATTTCCTGTGCCTGTCCAGATGCAAGGCTGGAGGTGCTTTGCCCCATTTGGGGATCAATGTATTTGTCTATGATGGCCTGCGTTTCTGGAATTTCGTAGAGGATTTCGGAATAGGTCTCTCCATCAATTCCACAAGTTTCTCCATTGATGGTATGCATGACTTTTAAGAAGAGAGCTGCTTCCTGAGAACGTGCTTTTCTTTCCTCTTCGCTCATGGCATCGACTTGTGCAGCGATTTCTGATTTGAGGGTCGCATATTCTTCCGGATTAAAGTCATGGCGCAGCATGTAAAGGATATCTCCCATCATGGTATAGCCCAGCTTTTGGCTGATGGCTGCTATATCTGCTTCATTACCCAAACAATAATAGGCATAGAGCAATTCCGAACCCTGCAATTCCAGCTGTTTGTCAAAAGCAGTCTTGACTGCCGGAGTAATACTTTCGCTTGAAGCTTTCTTTTCTCTGGAAGAAGTTGGCGTTTGGCAGGCTCCCAATAGCAGGATCATGCCAAGGAAAAAAGGGATTTTTTTCATCTTAGGCTGATTGTGTGTTATACAAATTAGGGAGGGATGATTAGTTAGCAGTTTTTTCCCATTTTTCCCAATTCGGAGATTCTTTTCTCCACAAAGGTCGAGCTTCTATATCCTTTTTATGGGCAGGGTAAAGCACATACCAGGTGGTGGCCGTATATCTGTCTATTCCCCCACCTACCAGGCTATCCTTGAAGTAATCCGTCATCATGCCCGTCGAATACCCATTGGTTCCCGCTATTTTGGTCCAGTGATTTTGGCTACGAAATCGGACTTTGAGAGAGTCTCCATCTATGCGGGGAGCTTGTCCGATGATACTTCTGATTTGGGCAAAGACTTCTTCGCCTTCGAATATGGTCAGGAAGTCTGCATCAGCTACATGTTCGATGCGATTGCTTCCCCAGCCTATGCGTATAGGATAACCGAGTCGTACGGCATCCATGAGTTGGGCTTTATTGCCGAAAACTGCATTTCCTTCCGCATCGTTTTGAAAGACCTTTTGCCAGCCTGCCTGAGTGGGAATTTGAGCTTGGCAGGAGAAAAGGAGGATTAAGAGGAATAAGTAGAGTCGATTCATGAGTGTAGATGTATTTTTTGAGTATTAAGGTGGATTCTTTTGCCCCTTTTTAGAAAAGTGGCGCAAAATCGAAACGACCCAAGCAAGACCCTCGCTCTTATCCATCCTCACGTCCCGATTATCGGGATTTTATCTCCAGCGCGCCAATTGGGGCATACATTTTCTTACGGGGAAATTTTACTTATGGCTATAGCTACATCCCTTCATACTCCTCAATTGCATCCTCAGCCACTCGACTATCAAAGTGTTTCATATAGATTTCTTCCAGCAGCTTTTTGGATTCTTCCTGCCTTAGATATTGAAAGAGCCAAATGGCTTTGTAAGCAGCGAAGTACATATTAGGTCCGCTTTGTGTAGATGTGTATTTCTGTTTCCCTATTTCTGCAAATACCTCATAGGCTAAAGAAGGGCTTCCCTGATTCAATTTTTCGATCTCTTCTCCATGATGTATAGAGATATCCATGAGTTGGTACATCAACCAGCCCATGTTTTTATTCGGTTGATCCGTAAATAATCCAAGCGCGATCTTGAATAGCAATTCGAAATGATCATCTTCCGGCTCTAATTCAATCCCTATTGCCTGAATGAGGAGAATTGAGTAATCATATTTTCGTGCATCCCGGCTTTCAAGTACTTCTTCCAGATGCGCTTTTAGGTAAAGCTTTAGTCGCCCGCTATGTAGTTCTTCTCGGAACCACTCCTTATGGGTTTCGAAAATAGCGTAGCCAGAACCCTCTCGATTTCCAAAGAGGTATGCTTCGTAAAGGCTATTGTATTTATTTGCGAGCATGCGGACATTGATTGTCGGAATTGCAACTGCTTTTATTTGGGAGGATATTTTACATCCCAATAGGTCTTTTCCATATCCGTATGAATTCCAAGCAGCTTTATTGATTCGAATTTTTGATATAAGACCGATAGGCTTTTAAGCTGTTCTTCATTCTCAAGAATTTTAGGATCCATTCGTCTTTTCAGCGTTGCCAGACAAGCTTGTTTTTGTACGTGGTCAAGTTTATTCTCAAGATAGATTTGAGCAAATGAAACACCTATAAGGAACTGGTCAATTTCACGGAGTCTATCTAATTTCCGTTCAATGAAATAAGGATGATCCGTGCATACTTCACTTCGTAAATTTCCCCATTCATATCCGTGATCAGAAAGGTATTCATAGACCGAAAGATGTGCAGGTGCTAATTCATATTTTTTTCTCCATTGGAGGAAGAAATTAAATCCTTCTAAGCCCTTAGGAGAAGAAAGTGGGCATAGGGGATGTGAGAGATCCCAGAAATCACTTTCATCAAATATCGATTGAGCAAGGGGGCTGGCTTCATTCATGTTCATGCTTCGGGGGTAAAAGAATAATTATACTCATGATTTAATCCCAAACAAATTTCCAGCTTCCATCGCTTTGTCGTTTCCAGACGGTGTGAAAAATCCCTGTATTGCTTTGAATGTTTCCCAGGCTATCAGGCGAACTAAAAATAAAGTCTCCATAAGTATAGGCTAAATCTCCCGATTTGCTCACCTCAATATAGGTCGGTTCCCAGCTTAGACTTTCGCCGGGCTTTGTATCTGCCTCATACCATCGGCCAATATCAACTTTTCCTTTGATGATTTTATTTCTCCGTTTTATGACACCTTCCTCTGCTGCGAAATGAGCAAAGGCTTTTGCCAGGCCCTCCGTTTGAGCCATGTCATTGAAGGCTTTTTCGGCCGCTTTCACTTCCGCTTTCCATTTTCCCATCTCTTCTCCGCTTGTAGAAGTGCTGCATGCAGAAAATAGAAAAAAGGATAGGCTAACTGAATACAGAAAACTCTTCATAAGACAAGGAATTAGATAAAATCATTGAATGCATCTTTTCAGGCAAACTCGCTTTGCCTGTTAATCTATAAAAATATCCCGAACAGCTTTAACATATCAAACCTACTTCTTCATACTCGCATAGATGCTCATGATACGTTCATTTGACTTTCGTACCCTCTCCCAATTGATCTCAGCTGTGGTATTGCTATTGGTTTTGACTCCTGCTTCTGAGGTCCAGCTGGCCAAATTAAGGATGGCATACAGGCGAACGATATTTTGCTGCAGGTCGTTTAGATTTTGCTGTTTGAAGATCTCGGATAGATAAATTTCTCCATAGTCTTCCCCGTACCAGCAAGCCATCATGCATCCAATGGCCTCCAGATAATCTCCTTTCATCATAAAATCCAGGTCCACCAATCCTGAGAATTTTCCCTCATGGATCATCACATTTTTTGCATTGATGTCATCATAGTAGAGGATGGGTTGAACTTGATGAAAATAATCCCTGTAAGTATCAATCAATTCATGCAGGATACGTTGAACGTCTTTATTCAGTACCTGAGAGGAAGCACTATTTTTCAGCGCTCCTTCTTTCTTCTGCATCACCACTTCATACATATTGGGAATGCTGTCTTCTCGGGTTCCGAAAACACTGCCGAAATCTTCTTTGGGAGGAAGAGATTTAAACTTGTCAAAGATATTGGATACCTCAGCGGCTATTCCCCTAAGCTCTGTTGGGCTCAGGGAATCAATGACTACGCCCAAATCTTTACCTTCTAATTTGGTCAGGATTTGGTAGCAGAAAGGGAAGTTACTTTTGGAATAATCCTCGGCAACGATTTCCGGGGTTCTTATTCCTAAGTCTTTGAAAATTGGTAGTGATTTGTGGGTCCCATAGAGGATGACTTTCAGTTCATGTACCCTCAGGATATAGCTTTCTGAATCGAAAACCAATTCAAAAACTTCATTGCATCTGCCTATGGTTTGACGGATGATTCTGGAGGGACTTTGCTTAAATACTAATTGAGAAATCTCGTAGATATGTTTTTCGGTCATGCGTTACGTTTGTGATTGCTGGAAATGAGATGGAATCAGCAATCAGATAAAATTGTGTTTGCTAGGGGTACGACTCTGATAGGGGAAAGTTTCATGAGGCATGAATCCTTTCCCCTGCCAGATCTTCATTCACCTCTAATTCCCATGTCGAACTGGAAATCCCATTTCAGCCCAAACGAGTATGCCTTCATCCAGAATTGCCAGATTCTTGTAGCCATATTTCTTTAGCTTTTTGATGACTCTGCCTGAAGCCGCATGCGGACAAGCGCAATATGCCACAATCCAGGTACTGTCATTAGGGATGTTCTCCACAAAGGCTTCGGGTTCTTCATAGTAAGGAACGGGAATCGAACCCGGGATATGTGTCTGTTTCCAGGCCACGGTCGAACGGGCATCCAGCAATACCATACGTGCACTATCTCCCATGGCTTTATTCAATTGTTCGGCAGAAAGGTAGAGTCCATCGCGGAGCTCAAAGTCGGGATTTTTATTGTTCGGATTCAGGACGTACTCTTCTGCTTCGGGCACTTTCACACTATCCCCCTTCGGTACATCCCAACCCGAAGAACGACTTCTGAGAAAGGCAGTCAATCCATCTATTTCTTCTTCTTTCAGGCTATCCTTGAAGGCGACCATAGGCGTTCCGTCCCGACCTTCTTTGATGGCATATTTTAAGAATTCATCTGTAGCAGTTGCCAGTAGCATATTGTTGCCCAATGCAGGTGCAGAAATTCCTTCTCCATCTTTTCCATGGCATACGGCACATTTTGCTGCATAGATTTCGCCCCCCAATTCAGGATCACCTGCGACCGTTTCTCGGGATAAATTGATGGGTTCTTCCACCCCACTTTGTTCGTGTAGCCATTTCAAGAGGATTTCGACTTCAATTAGTTCCAAAGGTCCGCCCTGCTCCGAATAATAACCTGCCATGGCTGTATTGGCCCTGCCGTATTGAATGGTGTATCGGAGGAAATTGGAGGTCTTGGCAGTTGCCATCAAAGATTTTGATTTGAGGGATGGAGCATTATCGGCAGCATATCCTTCGCGATTTTCTCCATGACAAAGCGCACAGTATTTTATGTAGATTTCCTCGGCATAAGCAGAAGCTGTGCTGTCCAACTTTCCTCCGAAATTCATTTTTATTTTTTCTGCCAGTTGGGCCTGAGTTTCGGATTCCTCTACAAATTCCAATTGGACACCAAAGGCAAAGTCTGCGGGGATAGTTATGCGCCCCGCGACAGTATCTCTGAGTAAGCCCCCTTCTTCCAATTTATCTTGCAAAAACTCATAGGTCGCATCCAGATCTTTTACTTCGAATGTAATGGCAAAGACGCCTGGGCCTCTTTGATCGAGAAATTGGAAGACTTCATCATCCGGCGAAAGGGGCGTTTGCAGGTGAAGCAGCTGATTCCCTTTCACCTTAAAGCGAGCTTCTTTATCTGAGGGAATAGAATCCAACTCACTTAATCCCATCTTCGCAAACTCTTTTCTCGCAATCCCCAGGTCCTCAACGGCGATGTGCAAGGCAATGATTCCTAAAACGCCATTCGGCTGCCCCAGAAATTCCCTCTGCATGTGGTAGAAGCTATTCCACTCATGCATGCGCTGAAAGGGGAAATCCGCTGCTTCCATAAAGTCCGGCATATATCCTGCTTTCACACTGTCATTCAAAGTCAGATGGAAAACCTGACTCTTGCCATCTTCCCATTTAGAGTTTCCGCTGCCAAATTGACTGGGAATCGAATGAGATTGGATGGAATCCATCATGAATCCCTGACTTCCCAACCAGGCTTTTGTACTATCTGTCGCCGAACTGGAAAGGGAGTACATGCCTACGCCTTCTTGTTTTTCCAGAAAATCCTGTATAAAGGCATTAGCATCTGTTTTGCTGATCGAATCTTCCAGGGAAAGCAATTCGATGGAGGACATATCTGCGAAAGAGATCATGAGGTTTCTACTCCCTTCATAGAATCCCTTTTCGAAGCTGTCTTTCTTCGCCACATTAAATCCGAGTACCTCTTGAAAGTAGGTGCTCGCACTGTCCAGGTTCTGAACCAATAGGCTGGAAGAACTCAAGCCAAAGCCTCTTCCCATGAGGTTGTGAGGGCTATAGGGATTTTCTGCTTTCGTTGAACAGGAAGTGATGCTTAAGGTAAGGGAAAGGAATAAGAGTAATGTAGTAGTGAGCCAAATATCTTTCAGAATTGGCCGTGTAGTGTGGGCAATTTTCTTTTTCATGGACTTAGTTAGCTTAGCTTTTCCAAATGAATTCCCATTGTCGAATTTCTGGCTGTGGGAACTTAGTTACAAGCTAAGCTTTTATTCCAAAATAATGAATAAGGCCTGGGGAGTATTATGTAAGAAGGAGAATTTCCAGCCCGTTCTTTAGCGAAAAGAGTCTGGTTAATTCAATTGTCTTGAATGAGGGTAGCAGGATCTCGGCTATCAAAGAATATATTGGTTTTGTAGGTTAGATCCAGAATAGCGAGGACTATGATGAGTAGAGCAATAATGAAAGCAGTAAGCTTAAACTTGCTGTTTTTCTTTTCGGCCATAAAAAAGGGGAATTTGAAAATAGAGAAAACTGGATTTCATAAAGACGAATTTTCAGGTTTTTTCCAAGCTCTTTTCAAGGATAGTTCCCCTCTTGCTCAACTAAATTTGAGGAAGTTTTGAAAGAATTCCCGATACACATATCCCCAGGGAATAATGAGCAGATTCAAGATCGTTCCAGCCACACAAATCCAGAAGAACTCCTGAATGCCTGCGTATAAAAACATTTTATACCGATAAATGTAAACCTAGTTAGATTTTATCCTATCCCGCCTGCCGCATCTCGCGTATCCGCTTCCTCACTTCCACCGAATACAAACTCCCCGGAAATAGGGTCAAAAACTCCAGGTAATGCTTCATGGCAGATTCCTGATCTTTGAGGGTGTAGTCGTAGATGCGGGCTTTGGTAAAGAGGGCATCGTCCCCATAGATATCCAGTTTGAAGTTATTCAGAATTCTGTCAATGAAGGTCAGGGCCGTATTGATGTCGTTCTGTTTGAGGTAAACATTGGCTTTTTCCCAGAGGATTTCGTCGGCCAATTCGTGATTGGGGAATTTGAAGGCGAGGGAATCGAGCAGGTCCAATGCCTCGGGATATAGACGCTGGTAATTGAGCAATTGTGCCTGGGCAAAGATTTCCAAAGCCGTGGTGGTAGAGTCCAGGCCGGTATTGTCAATGATGAGCAGATTCAGTTTGATGGCATCATTGGAGATGTCATTGGAAGTATTGTCTTTGATGGCGCTCAACAAAGCCTGCGAAAGCTTGAACTCTCCTTTATAATAGGCCAATTGTGCGAGCTTGAATTTTGCCAAGGCGCCCAATTGACGATCCTTGAAAGATTCGCTCACTTCATTATAGGTCAACTTGGATTTGTTGTACTCCTGCTGGATGAGCTGAATGTCTCCAATGAGCAACATGGCTTTCGCCCAATCCTCCAAACGCAAAAACTGCTTCTGATCTACCAACTGTGACAGGTCTTTCAAAGCCGGCTCCAGATCATTGAGGTAAAAGACCATCAAATTGGACTTGCGATAGATGGCATTGAAGTACTGCGGGCGATAGCCAAATTCTTTCAACAAAGCATCATAATCTGCCACAGCCGCCTGGATGGAAACCAGATCAACCGGTATCTGATCAAAGGCCTTGAGTTCTCCATTTACAGCTTTTTCAATATGCGCCTGATAGAGGTAAGGCGAATTCTTCTTACGATCAATCACATAATCATAAGCCTTATTGGAGAGGGCATAATCTTTATTATTCCGCATGGTTTCTCCGAAATTCATCACGCGGCTGCCATCTTCCTGAAAGAGGCGGTCAATGGATTTTACCTGTACAAAGGCTTCGAAGAAGTTTTCAACCAACACATAATACTCATACAGCATAGCCCGCAAACCCAAATCGCTCTGCCGCTTATCTACAGCAGAAAGCAAGGCTTTCTCTATATCGTCCTGCGATTGAGGACTGACCATATTGAGGATAGAAAGATTGGCGGAAGACTGATTGCTGAAATCATCATAATAGAGATTCAGGTATTCCTGGGTGGCATTTTGAAATTCGCCCAACTGCTGGCTGATATTGGCAATTTCATTGGCAAATAAGTAAGGGATTTTGGCTCGCTTCCTCCCTTGGAGATAGGCTTTGCGTGCAAGTTCCAGTTTGCCGTTTTGGTAGAGGAAAGAACCTACTTTGATGAAGTCGAAATCATTGCGCAGATTCTTATTGATGACATCCTCGTAAAGTTTATCCGATTCCTTGATCTCCCCGAGCTGTTCGAGGATATTGGCCTTCATGACCGGAAAGAGGATCGAAGAGTTTTTCTTTTTGATGCTTTTATCCAAATACTTCAAGGCATCATCCAGCTGCCCGAGGTTCTGATAACAGGCAACAATGCGCTGAACATTCTTTTCGGTAGGTGCTTTCTGGTTGAGTTTTAGGTATAATTCCAGTGCGGGTTCAAATTCTTCGTCCTGAAAATACTTATCAGCCAGTTCGGCTTCCTGAGAAGGTTGTGCCCATAACAAAGTGCTCAAAAGAGCCACAAGGCAAAAGAGGATGGTTCGCTTCATATTGAGAAGATATAAAGAGAAGAAAGATTCCACAATAGAGAAATTCCTTTCTACTACATAAATCAGGCTTTTACTAAAAAAATACTGCATACCGTTCCCTAAAAAGCGCGGAGGCCCTGCAGAGCCCATCTGGAAAAGGGGCGGCATGTGAGGCTGGCTTTGGGCTCTGCGATTTTTGACTCCATCTTTTTCTAAAAAAGATGGAAATAACAACCCAAAACAGTCCTAAAAAGTCTAATAGGAAAAGACTGTATGTAATACTAACGAAAACCCACCTAAAAAAGATTTAAGGTAGACCTAATTCGCTGCAAATGCCTAAATAAAAACGATAAGTGCTAAAGCTAAGCACCGATGTGCTCGCCATAAGCAGCTGCATTTTTCAGATGAGCGGTGTCAGGCTCTCCGTCCAACTCGATTTTAATCATCCAACCGTCTCCGTAGGGATCGGAATTTACCAGTTCAGGCTCAGCCTCGAGTTTGTCATTCACCTCTGTGATCGTCCCACTTACGGGCATCAAGAGATCAGAAACCGTCTTTACGGCCTCAACAGAACCAAAGACTTCTCCATTCTCGACATTTTGATCCAGGCTTTCAATTTCTACATATACAATATCACCCAGTTCGGATTGGGCGAAATGTGTAATACCAACGGTTGCAATATTTCCCTCGATACGAATCCATTCGTGATCGTCTGAGTATAGTAAACCTTCGGGGATGCTCATCTTTTTTTGAGTTTTTTAGCAATAATTGAACGAATGATTTTTAACGGGCAGGATCGAAAGGAAATCATAACCTTATCGAGTGAAATTACGCTTCAGATCCTATACGCCACGAATTTTTCGAAACTACAACAATTTTTCACAAGCTTCAACAAAAGCTTTCATGTTTGATTTCAAGTGGGCATTTGCAAGTATCCATTCCCGGTTTTTAGCGGAAAAGGTCTCCTTCCATTCATCCACATCCTCCAGGACAATTTCTAATTCTTCAGCCAGTTTTTGCGGCTCAAAAGGGTCCACGATCCACCCATTTTTTTTATGGACCAAAAGCTCCTGCGTAGCCGGTATATCATTGACGATGGGGACAGCCCCCATAAACCTGCCTTCGCTGAGGGCATTGCTGTAGCCGTCATAGATGGGGGCCGAAATGAAGGCATCTGTCAGATTCCAAAGTTTGCAAGCCTCTTCTCGGGGGATCAGGCCTCTTACATAGTGGAAATTGGGATAAGCCTGCGAAAGTCGCTGCGCTTTTTCATCCACCTCCTGCGGAATTTCATAGCCTGCAGATAGCAAAATGTATTTCTCTTTTCTACCCGCTTTCAGAAGTTTTTCAAAAGCAGCTATTATGATATCGCCCTGATAAATGGGTTTCAAGCCTCGTGGACTTAGTACAACTCTTTGCCCGTCGGCTATCCCGAATTTCTCCTTCAAGCCTTTCTCCTCTACTTCACTCATTTTGAAAAGTTCCTCTTCTATGCCCCATCGATTGAGATGCACCCTTTCCTCCGCTATCCCAAACCATTCTCTGACCGCATGAACCAGAAGCAGGTTATCTCCAGTGATAAGGGAAGAAGCATCCAGGGCTTTTTGTACCTGTCCCCGAAAGAACCTGCGCTTGAGTCGGCTAATAAATCCCTGCAATGGGCCATAAACCTCTGTAGTTTGTTTCTCCCAGCGTCTGGACTCAGGAAGAAGGTCTAGGTCCTTAGGAGGATATTCGAGGATGTCCGCGCCCATAGCGATAGAGACCATAGGCGTGAAATGTGCATTTCTCCCCCAGACTCCATAAGGTGTCATATTGATAGGATTGAGGATATCAATCTGATGTTCTTGCAAGGCTTTCAATAAAGCTTTGCCCGAAAATAGAAAGCTCAAATAGGTCGCCTGCCCTTTTCTGCTAAAGCGAGGATTGATCCTCACACAATTCGCCCCTTCAATTTCCCCTTCCTCAAAAGAAAATACACTTACCTCCTGGCCCGCTTCGAGGAGACCTTTCACCCACTTCTGGGTGTGAAAATGATTAGGATCGGATAGGACTGCGAAATGCATGGACGATATTACGATTCGCAGGCTTTATGATGCAAGTCTTTTTCGACTCTCTTGACCCACCGCCTCAAAGCCCACACTCCCTTGCCCAAATTGTCCAAAGGAGTGCACGCTGGTCCAAAGAGAGAAATTATGCGTTGTAGGGGCAGATTACAATCTGCCAAAGAAGAATAAAATGCCATATGGAGGTCGTTTCCTTTTTGAGGGAAACGGGCTTGCAGCGGAAGGGTTCCTGCGTACCGAGAGACCTTGTCTTTAAGGATTTATGAAATAATACAGGATATCTCAGCCCACTTGCCATCACGCATTCAAGCTTCGAGATGACCTGTGGTCTGGCAAGTGGGTTGTTTCTCTTGTAAGGGAAACGGGCTTGTAGCGGAAGGGTCAAGCCACCGCCTCAAAGCCCACACTCCCTTGCCCAAATTGTCCAAAGGAGTGCACGCTGGTCCAAAGAGAGAAATTATGCGTTGTAGGGGCAGATTACAATCTGCCAAAGAAGAATAAAATGCCATATGGGGGTCGTTTCCTTTTTGAGGGAAACGGGCTTTCAGCGGAAGGGTTCCTGCGTACCGAGAGACCTTGTCTTTAAGGATTTATGAAATAATACAGGATCTCTCAGCCCACTTGCCATCACGCATTCAAGCTTCGAGATGACCTGTGGTCTGGCAAGTGGGTTGTTTCTCTTGTAAGGGAAACGGGCTTGTAGCGGAAGGGTCAAGCCACCGCCTCAAAGCCCACACTCCCTTGCCCAAATTGTCCAAAGGAGTGCACGCTGGTCCAAAGAGAGAAATTATGCGTTGTAGGGGCAGATTACAATCTGCCAAAGAAGAATAAAATGCCATATGGGGGTCGTTTCCTTTTTGAGGGAAACGGGCTTGCAGCGGAAGGGTTCCTACGTACCGAGAGACCTTGTCTTTAAGGATTTATGAAATAATACAGGATCTCTCAGCCCACCTGCCATCACGCATTCAAGCTTCGAGATGACCTGTGGTCTGGCAAGTGGGTTGTTTCTCTTGTAAGGGAAACGGGCTTGTAGCGGAAGGGTCAAGCCACCGCCTCAAAGCCCACACTCCCTTGCCTAAATTGTCCAAAGGAGTGCGCGCCGGTCCAAAGAGAGAAATTATGCGTTGTAGGGGCAGATTACAATCTGCCCAAAGAAGAGTACAAAATACCATATGGGGGTCGTTTCCTTTTTGAGGGAAACGGGCTTGTAGCGGAAGAGTCTGAAGGATCAAAATTTCTTGCCCAAACTTACCGTAAGAATCGGCCGCTGCAAGGTGCCATCATCCAGGCCCCAGGCGATATCGGTTCTTACCGAATAACTCAGAATATTGGTTCTGAGGCCGGTGCCAAAGCCGATGAGGAAAGGACTTTTGAGGGTCTGCAATTTGACCGATATATTTCCGGTAGAAATGAATTGGGTGTCGGTAGGTTTCTTTTGCGAGAAAGGGTTTCCGTCTACCCAAACCGTTCCGGCATCTAGGAAAGGAATGATTTCCAGATTGTAGAGGGGATTGGTATTCAGGGTGCTTCTCAACAAGCGTGAAAGAGGAATTCTCATTTCGAAATTACCGACGATATAGCGAGAGCCCTGGCGAGTATTTGGATAGAAGCCTCGCATAGGCATGACAAAATCAATAAAATTGAAGTTCTGGAGACTGGTATCGACCGAATTATTGCGAATGGGTTGACCATTATTATTGGCAAACTCAATCAAGGCCAACTGGTTGGCTACACTTCCTAAATAGAACTGTGTGGCTGTATTGGGAAGGTTAAAGGAAGCTGAAACCTTCGAAGCCAATACGATCTTTCCATAGACTTCCTGAAAGTGAGATACTTGCGCATGTACATTATGGAAAGCAAAATCCTCCGCATTCTGAGAGAAATAGCTGTCTGCTCCCAGTTTTACCCGTGTGCCGTGATATTCAAAACCTTCTTCTTCCAATACATTATCAAATTCAAAAAGAATACCTGCGTGGGCATAAATATCATCTTCACTTAGGTTTTCTGCCCTTCTCAATTGCTGGTCTTTTCGACTGAGCATATACCCGCCCCCAAAGAGAGAAACTGCGGCAAAAGAATTGATGGGATATCGGGCTCCTACATTTAATCCTACTCTATCGAAACGGAAGAAAGAAGTATCATTATTGATCGGACTGGTTTCTCTAAAGGTCCGGGCTCTATAGCTAGCTTCTGCAAATAAGTCGATCTTTCCTTTCAAGTATTCATAGCGAACATCCCCAAAAGCATTCTTCAAATTGAGGAAAGGTCGGATTCGAACGTCCACTTTATGATTTTTCAAGAGATCACTGTATCCGACACTCAAATCCAGTCCATATTTAAAATTGTGGGGAAGGGGATCCCATATAAGTCCTAAACCCATATAATCAGCCGCCCAGGGAGATTTATTCCCTGTTTTCGTGACTTCTATATCGCCAATCTGAGGTTTGGGTTCGTCTCCAAAGACTGTTTGGATCAGCTTTGACTTTCTCTTCTTACGAGTGAGATCTTTTTTATTGGCTTTTTTGGATTCGTAGGTTTCTTCTTCATCGAAGATATAGTAGCGAACCTGCTTATCTTCTTCTTCTACTTCATCCTCTTCTTCATTCAGCATTTTTTCTTCTGCAGCCTCTTCTTCACTCAATTCCTCTTCTTGTAATTCGGCCTCAGCTTCTTTTTTCTTCGGAGGCTCCAAACGATCCTGAAATTTGCTCAGGTACTCCAACCTATATAGCGTTGTCTCTGGTTTTCTTCTATGGTTCATGGAGGCAAAAGGCACCACATAAACCAAAGCATCACCATCCACAGGAGTAGAGAAGCTGATGGTTTTTTCGCTGGCTTCAAACTTTTCCAGGCCTTGTTCCAAATCGGTCAAAGGGCTTTCAGCTTTTTGAAAAATATTGATCCGCCCCAGGTTTTCTATTCCACTTTCATCCGTTTTGTAAATGGCCTCAAAGCTGCTTATGGGAACAGGTGCCCGTTCGCTAATCGTAGGCGTATTGGTGATTCTATCTATTTGCCCTCTGTTATTCTCATATTTCCAGCTAAAGAGGTCAAAATTGTCCTGATAAATCTCAGGGCTAATTTTCTCCTGACTCAATCCCTGTAGCCTGTTAGAGCTGAAAAGGATCATATTATCGTCCAGACTCCAGGCAGGTTCCAGATTGTCGAATAAGTCATCCGTGATTTGATTAAAATCAGCAGAACCCACTCTATGAGTAAATAAATCTGTCTTCCCTCCATTTAATCCTGAAAATACCAGTTTCTTCCCATCATGAGACCAGTCCATATGGCTGATTTGCTGAATATTGTCTGGGACCCGGGTAAAGCTGCTTTCCTCATTGACTGCATCATAAATGACAATCTGATATCCGCCTTTATTATAAACGGTGGTTGCTAATTCAGAACCATCCTTAGACCAGGCCATTGGAAGATTGAGGTCAGGATAGCGTTGCATGCCTGCATATCCGCCATTGATCCCCAAATCTTTATATTCATCGTTTTCTATGTCGTATAGATATAGGCTATGTTTCCCTTTTTTGTCGAGGTAAAGTGCCAGCTGTGATTTCGATTCATTATAGGCAAAAGAAATAAGTTTCTGCCCTCCGGGAATCTCCACGGCTCTGGCTCCTTCTAATTGATTCAAAAAGATGCGACCCTCGACCTGGGTATCGCCAGAGGAATTTACGTACTCTCTCCAGCGTTGAGTGAGGGTGTTGAGGTTGATGCCCAAAACGGAAATAATTCCGCTCTCTATGGAATGTTGGATAGAGGAAAGATAAAGGATCTCTGAAAGCTTGGACTCGCCATAATCAAGGGCGATATATCTCCAGATGGATTTTCTTACGACCCGGTTAATTTTTTCATCACCTTCAAGCGCCAATTGGACCAGATTCTGTTTTGTACTTCTTATGCTATTGAGCCAGGTTTCATCCGAGTAGGTCCATCCATGTGCGACAAATTCCGCTAATCCTTCTGCATACCAGTTCGCATGATGATAGAGCAATTGAGTTTGCAAAATATTTCCTACCCGATCTCCATAACTAAATTCATTGATGATAAGCTCCGCAACTTGTTCCTTGGTTCTTTTGAAATGGCCATTAGCTGATCCGGGGTGAATGACCATACCTTTAAGGTCGGGAAGATTGAAAATACCAGGATATTCTCTTGCGGCTATGTCTTCGAAATTGGAATAAGCCAATTCTCCTTCATTTCCTCCATAAATCAGGGGATAGCGAAATTCAGGCTTGAAATCAAAAAGAACCCCGATCTCATATCGCGCCAATTCTGCATAGCGGGCCGTAAGGATTGCACCCGAACGATTATTTCCAGTATAGAATACATCAAAATTCTCAGAGGAAACGGATTCCCATGAGCTATTGGGGAAAGTCTTGAAAGACTGTGCGGAGGCTATATATACAGCACTGCTAAGGCAAAGTGCGAGTAGGATGGATCGGATCATAAAGGTCAAATTGGAATTGCTCTCAATACAAGGATTACTGTGTCAGCAAGATTTCACATTTCCCACCTAAGTTTATGTTAATTTACAAAAACTTTTACCATGAATACAGTTTAAAAGCTAACAGACCCTAAAGCCACCTAAGGATTTTGCCCAAAGGGTAACCAGCGTGACAATCAGACTGTAAGGATTCCTAAAGTTCAAAAGCGTTTCAATCAGAAATTGTTTATAAGCAGACAATTAATATCGAGAAAAACGACTTCTACTTACATTCAAAAATAATTACCCTTTGTAATGGAGCTGCGAAAAATTCTCGTGATGAGAAGAATAGACTTTGCCTGTCATTGCGAGCCGGAATCTCCGGCGAAGCAATCTCCTTAACTCAGATAATTTGCATTCAAGGAGATTGCTTCGCCCAATATTTGGGCTCGCAATAATAGGACTGTCGGGCCTGTATTTTTTAGCTGCCTATCTATACGACCTCTTGACGAATGGGCGGATTAGAGATGAATATGACTTCTCACTTTTCCATTTCTTCTTCCTTGTTCTTAATTTACTCCCCTACCAATGCTGCTCATGGACAAAATCAGTGTTTCTCAAAGCCTCAGTCAGGAGGAGTTTGTTCGTTTCTCATTTCTGAGGTACTTCCGCAGACCTGTCATCCTGATCATCTATTCCCTATTTATTCTTTTCGCTGCTTTTATGGCTTATGTCGAATTGCAGGGCAATGATCCGGACCTATCCTTTATTTACCCTTTTCTGGGAATTCTGATCTTTTTGCCCTTGGTAGTCTTCTTTTCTGCCAGATCAGTATTCAAAAGTAGTCATGCGATTCGTGAGCCGGTAACTTATGAGTTTTCGGATGAATGGGTTTCTGCTAAAGCGGATAAATACGACTTCCGTCAGTCCTGGGACTTGATTTATAAGGTGGAGGAAACGAAAAACTGGTTTCTGATATTCACCAACCGTATCAATGCCATTTACCTGAAAAAGGAGAGTTTTGAAGATGAAGCGGATATGGAAGTTCTCAAAAGCCTAATCCGTGGTAAATCCCATATTTTGCAGAAGCTCAAGAAATAAAACATCGGGTATTCTTTCCCATTTTTATCATGTATTTTTGCCCAAATTAATTGATAGATGAAATACAGCGGTAACCTTTCCAAAATGCGGGTGAAACTCGATTCGCCGGTAAGTTATGAACTCCATTTGGGAGAAGAGGCAGTTCCCATGAATGAACTGATTGGCAAAGAACTCAAGTTTTCTTACGAAGGCCGGATCAATTGCATCATTTGTGGAGATAAAACCAAAAAGTCTTTTGCTCAGGGATTTTGTTACCGCCACTTCATGAATGCACCCGAAGCTTCTCCCTGCATCATTCGTCCGGAAGTATGCGAAGGACATTTGGGCAAAGGTCGGGATGTCGAATGGGAACAAGCGCATCATGTGCAGCCGCATATCGTCTACCTCGCCCTGACAAATGGGATGAAAGTGGGCGTAACCCGCGAGCAGCAAGTTCCTACGCGTTGGATTGATCAGGGAGCCTGGAAAGCCGTTAAGTTCGCCGAAACCCCCAATCGCTATTTGGCCGGTGTGATAGAGGTTGCTATGAAGGATCACCTCTCTGATAAAACCAATTGGCAACGCATGCTCAAGAATCAGATGAATATGGACCTGGATATTCTGGAAGAAAAAACGCGTTTGCTGGACTTGCTCCCAGCTGAGTATGCCGAGTACCAGAGTTCCAATGATGAGGTAACAGAAATTCACTATCCCGTGGAAGCTTATCCAGAGAAAGTGAAAAGCCTTTCCTTCGAAAAAATGCCTGAAATCGAAGGCACCCTGCTTGGAATCCGGGGACAATACCTGATTTTTGATGCGGGCCGCGTACTCAATGTCCGCAAACATACCGGTTACTGGATAGATCTGGAGGTCTAAATGCTACGCATCTTTCATTCCGATCGCTTTGTGCCGACTTTGCCGGAAGGGCATCGCTTTCCTATAGATAAATATCGGCTCATCCGCGAACAGCTACTCTATGAAGGAAGTATAGAGGAAGATGTCCTGGAAGAAAGTGAACCCATCGCTGAAGCGCATATTCGCAATCTGCATACAGCCGAATATTGGGACTCCATACGCGAACTCAAAGTCCAGCCCCGTGCCATGCGAAAAATTGGCTTTCCTCAATCGGCTACTTTGGTGGATCGTTCAAGGCGAAGTGTAAATGGAACTTTCGAAGCTGCAAAATGGGCCCTGAAACACGGAATCGGAATGAACATCGCCGGAGGAACCCATCACGCCTATCGAGATCGGGGAGAAGGCTTTTGCCTGCTCAATGATATTGCCATCAGTGCCACCTATCTCCTGGAGCAGCAATTGGTCGGGCAGATCCTCATCATTGATCTGGATGTACATCAGGGAAATGGCAATGCAGATATATTTCAGAAGGAGGATCGTGTATTTACCTTTAGTATGCATGGAAAAGACAATTATCCTCTGCATAAAGAAGCATCAAATCTCGATCTCCCTATGCAAACGGGGAGTGGAGATAGAGAGTACCATGAGAAACTGGATAAAAGCCTGGAGCGCCTGATTTCGGAGGTAAAACCTGACTTTATTTATTTTCAAGCAGGGGTAGATGTATTGGAAAGTGATCGTTTGGGGAAACTCTCCTTGAGTAGAGCTGGTGTAAAGGAAAGAGATCGCAAAGTCCTTGAGCTTTGCAAAACAAAAAATATCCCCCTCGCAGTTTGTATGGGAGGAGGATATTCTCTCAGAGTGGCTGACACGGTAGAAGCGCACTGCAATACCTTTCGGCAGGCAATCGAACTCTACAGCTAGGCCTCATTGGGGCAACTGCCCACAAAAGTCGATTCTATATTTTTAGAACTCTTGATAAACTTATAAAAGTTCTTATAGGCTTTCAGGATTTCTTTTATACTGGTTTTATCCAGATAGGGAGAATTTTTATACATCTCAAATATGGCCGGCTGCAATTCCTGAAATTTGGCAATTACAGCTTTATATTCTTCTGCACTCCTGCATATCTTATTGGGATTGAAAACTTCTCTCTGTTTTAAGTAATAAGCCATGGGGGAAAGGGCTTTACTAAATTTACTTTCCCGGTTCAGGTAAGAGGCATTTACGATTCCAGACCAATCATAATCATAGGGGATTGGTATAGGTTTTCCTCCAAGCTCCTTATTCGTGATTATTTTCAGGTTTTTACGAGTAGATTTATTTACCCGGAAATCTTTATTAGCCACCATATAATTGAATACTGTGGTAAGGGTCATTTGCTCGCGCTCTACATCTTCTGGAAGGAGAGGAATCATTTCGTTAAGTTCTTTTCCTCCGTTGCGCTCAGCCATATGCTTGGTGGACTCGATGAAAAAAGCATATTTCGTTTCATCCGGACGTGTTCCTTTGCTGTCAATATAGGTGATTTTCAGGAGACGGACATTGAAACTGAGTTCCGTAAACATATTGTACATCTTGTACACATAGTATTCCTTGAGAATCTCTTTTTCCAATCGGCAGTGCGTAACGATTTTCATTTTTTTCTGCCCTTTAAAAATACTCCCCTTGGGAATCTCATCCTTGTCAAACTTCATATGAATAGGAGGGAAATTACAAGTTTCGGGATCTCTTCGATAAGCTCCACGTACCCGAATGCGCACAGGCATCTCTTCCGCATCTCCATCGTTTATATAAGAAAGGCTTGCATCGTGGTAAGAGGGCTTATATCCACGATCTTTTTGAAGAGCGTCATAGTCAAAACTCAATTTTACTTCCAGGAGCTCGTCAGATCTGAATAATTTCTTTTGGGCGAAAAGCTGAGTACAGAGTAAAAGCGCTAAAATACAGCTAAAAAAATGACGTATCATAGGGATCAGATTGTGAGTGTCTCTTGCTTAAAAAGCAACCTTTCTATTGAAAATAAAAATGGAAAGGCGTATATTTTGATAAATGCATTCAAATTTAAGGATTCCCAGCTATTACTACTATCCGAACTAAAACCTAGTTTTATGATAACCCGGATATACGTGCTAATATTATTATTCCTGGGGCTTTTTTTACAAAATACAGCCTTTTCCAAGGTTAACGGATTTGTCTTGCCAAAAGGAGTCCGTTCGGTAAAAATTCCTGTGGAAATTCAGCATAATGTCGTCTTGCTTCCCATAAGGATCAACGGATCATTCGAAATGAATTTCATTTTGGACACAGGTGCCAAACGCACCATTCTTACCGAACCTTTTTTGCAAGAGTTTTTATCCCTGGATTCTTTGCGAAATATCAAAGTAAGAGGATTAGGAGGTGGTGAAGAAATAGATGCCAAAGTCGCCCCGAATGTTCAGATCGCCTTGCCCAATGGAATTAAAGGGGTAGGACTGCAAATGCTCATTCTCCCTAAAGGTTTGATCTCTTATTCCGGTATGTTTGGCAAACCCGTTTATGGAATTCTGGGCTACCAGATCTTTGGGCAATTTGCTGTTGAAATCAACTATAAGGAAAAATACATCAGACTCTATGATCCCTTCAAGTTCAAGCCCAGAAAAAAATTCACTGAAATTCCGATAGAGATCATCCGAAGTAAACCTTATGTACGGGCAACATTGACGGATTATCGCGGCCAGAAATTTGAAAGACGCTGGCTGCTGGATACAGGAGCCAGCAATGCGATTACCCTCTTCAATGGTGAATTGCCGGTTCCTTCTTCTTCTATAGATGCTTTTTTGGGCAGAGGGTTAAATGGTGATGTATATGGGAAATTGGCAAGAGCCAATGGTCTGCAATTAGGCGAATTTGAGTTTTCATCGGTCATTACGGGCTATCCCGACTCAGCCTCTTTGATTATGCTCCCGGAAAACATCCCCTGGTATGGCAATTTAGGTTCGGAGATCCTTTCCCGATTCACAGTGATCTTTAATTATAAAGACAGAAAACTTTATTTGAAGAAAAATAAGGATTATAAAGCTCCCTTTGATTACAATGTATCAGGGCTGGAGATTATCAGTCATGGCGACAATTTTGACAACTTTATCATCAATTACGTTCGCCCCAATTCCCCCGCTGCTAAAGCAGGCCTAAAGATCAATGATAAATTGATTGCCATGAATGGCTTTCCTCTGATCAAGTATGACATCAATTCTGTTTATGCCACGCTGACCCGCAGAGCAGGTCGATATATTCACCTCAAAATCAAGCGTGGGGATAAAACCATGAAGATTCGCTTCAAGCTTAAAAAAGAGATATAGACAAAATTTTCCTCTTCCCTTGTCTTTTTCCCACAGCTGCCTAATTTTGAGCTCAATCAAAATTTTGGCTATGAAATCAGTTTGTGTCTTTTGCGGTTCCAATGTAGGATCCGAACCTGTTTTTATTACTGCTGCTCAGGAACTAGGAAAGATCCTAGCAGAAAAAGAGATCAGCCTCGTTTATGGTGCGGGCAATGTAGGCCTGATGGGAGTAATTGCAGATGCCTGTCTGGAGAAAAACGGACATGTCATAGGAGTGATCCCTCATTTTCTGATGGCGAAAGAAGTCGGACATACAGGTGTCAGCGAATTGATCAAAACGGATACTATGCACGAACGCAAGCAGATCATGGCGGATCGTTCAGATGGCTTTATTTCTATGCCCGGAGGAATGGGAACCATGGATGAGATGTGCGAAATCCTGACCTGGGCTCAATTAGGTTTGCATAACTGTCCGGTTGGTGTACTAAATGTAAACGGATATTTTGATTCCCTCCTGAATTTCTTTGACGAAATGGTAGAGAAACGCTTTCTCCATCAGAAAAACCGCGACATGATCATCAGCCACGAAAATCCCATTGAATTGCTTCGGCTGATGGATGCTTACCAGCCTCCGGATGTAGAGAAATGGATCGACCGGGCGCAGGTTTAGGAACCCGCCTGGGCCATTATTCTGTATAAAGCAACGCTAACGGGTATCGAAACAGCCGCCAGAATTATCCCTGCGTCTGCATAATGGCGAGCAGCATAAGCTGATACTGCCATGTAAATCCCTAGAATTGGAATAATAAGGGCAATTATGATGAAGAGATTTCTTACGAGGTATTTGCTATTACTATTGTTCATAATTTTTCTGTGTTTTTGATTAAAATGCATAGCCTAATGCACCCCCTATTCCTGTGATGCCGGCTTTTATTTTAAAGAGGAAGCCTCCTCCGGGTTTTTGAAAACGATACCCTATCTCTCCTATTGCCTGGGCAAAAACATCATTGCCGCCTGATCCATCATTTTTCCCTACAATGACTCCCAGATCAGCTTCAAAATGATGATTGCCACTTCCGGTTAGCAAACTTCCTCCAAGCAGACCTCCAAAACCGCCAGAACCAAAGAGTACTCCGGATGCCGCAACTCCTCCTCGACCATAGATATGGAGATTGTTGTCTGTGTTTGAATATAGTCTATGCTCATAACTGAGGTTCAATCCTGCGAGGAAACCAAACAAGCCAACGACTCCTACTTCAGCATAAGCGACAGAATTTGAAAATTCCTCATTCTGGGCATGAAGCTTAGAGAAATTACTACATAATAACAGGCAAGTAAAAATGAATGCAAGTAGTTTATTCATGCTATTATATTTCTTCTTTGTTTTCGACGGTCTTATTCTCTGCCTTCCCAAAGGACTTCTCCTACCGGACGATTTTCTGCGCCTTCTCGCTCTGTCAGTTTATCCCCTAAAGCTGCACGCGTTCGTTCCGCAAAATCCATCAAATCCGCAACAATATCCGGATGCTGATCAATGACATTTTCTGTTTCACTGATGTCGGTAGCGACATTGTATAATTCGGGAGCTTCAACTTTGTTTTGATCGTATTGAATCGGCAAACCATCATTGGTACCCACTCTTCCATTGAGGGAACGATAGGTATGGGGAAAATAAAGCTTCCAATCGCCTTTCATGACAGCATGCAGTTCATTTTGCTTATAGTAAAAAGCATATCCTTCCTGGGGACTTTTTGCACCCTCTTCCTGAAATAAAATCGGACGGATGTCCTTTCCATCAATTTTGGCTTTGGGAGGCTCTGCTCCTGCAAGGGCAGCAATCGTAGGAAGTATATCTATGGTCATAGCTGGAATATCCGTCACTTTACCTGCTGGGATTTTTCCCGGCCATCTCACAATCCCAGGCACTCTCACACCTCCTTCCCAGGCAGTTCCTTTGCCTTCTCTCAATGGCAGGGCCGAACCCGAATGACCTCCATAATTTAACCAGGGGCCATTATCAGAAGCAAAGAGGACCATAGTATGCTCATCAATCCCCTGTTCCTTGAGGGTTTTCAGGATGGCTCCTACACCTGCATCTATCTCAGAAATCACATCTCCATATAGTCCCCGGGCTGTTTTACCCGAGAAGTCCGGAGATGCTGCTAAAGGTGCATGAGGCATAGGATGTGGAAGGTAGAGCAAAAAGGGATTGTCTTTATTTTTTCGGATGAAATCAACAGCTCGATTGCTGTATTTTCCCGTCATCAGGGATTGATCCGTGATTTCATGGATTTTTTCATTGCCTTCGATTAGGGGAAGGGGCTCAAATTTGAAATGCTCATTGGCTGGATGTTGGGGCCACATATCATTGGAAAAAGGAATCCCATAATATTCGTCAAAGCCATGATTGGTGGGCAATTGATCCGGATGATCTCCCAAATGCCATTTCCCAAAGATAGCCGTTTTATATCCCAGAGGTTTGAGAATCTCGGCAATGGTCTCTTCTTCGAGATTCAGGCCTTTTTTAGAATATGGGAAATAGGCACCATGGATACCCAAACGATTGGAGTAAGAACCCGTCATAAGGGAAGCCCTACTTGCTGAGCAAACCGGTTGAGAAACATAAAATCTATTGAACTTCAGGCCTTCGCTGGCCATTTTGTCCAGATGAGGAGTATCAAAATCTTTGGCACCATACACCCCCAGGTCAGCATAGCCCTGGTCATCGGTGAAAATGATAATGAAATTTGGCTTACGAGGAGCTTCCTTTTTCTCTTCTGTTTGATTACAGCTTAAAAAGGAAAAACATAAACATAATATTATGCTGAATAGTAGGGAGTAGTTCCGCATCATAATGGTTTTTAGAAAAGCCAATATGGGAATTTTTTTTCAGATGCCTAAGGGTACTATCTTTAGCTTATCAAAAACTTCCTTATGGACCTTGGAAATCTCTGGCCGGATATAGATCAACTCCTTATGGACGTCGCTCAGGAGCTACAGAAATTGATCCTGAGTCAATCTGATCAAATTGTGGAAGATGTCGGAGGAGGGGCCAAAGTAAAGATGACCTTATATAGCATTGGGAGGAAGGATAATGTGCTGGCGGTTATTGGTATGGGGAAAGATCATTGCAAATTATACCTGCATCATACGGATAAGATAGATACGAGGGAATTGGTCTTACAGGGAAAAGGCAAACATGCCAAAACCCTTTGGATCAGAAATCTTCATGAGATGGATCGGGAAAGCATAAACTTCGCCCTCGAACAGATCACCCAAATTGCCCTCGAAAAAGCATAAGAATTTATATTAAATGAGCCACTTTTTTGCCTACCTCTCTCGCATGCGTCTTATACAGCGTTGGAGTTTGATGTACAATGTGCACGAAGAAAATATACAGGAACATAGCCTTCAGGTAAGTATGATTGCCCATATTCTGGCAGTTGTTAGAAATGAGATTTATGGAGGAAAGGTAAATCCTGATCGGGTTGCTGTTCTGGCTATGTATCATGACGCAAGCGAAGTGATTACAGGGGATCTGCCGACGCCTATCAAATATTTTAGCCCAGAAATCAAAAAAGCCTATCATGAGATCGAGGAAATCGCAAATGAAAGGCTGTTTTCTATGCTTCCAGAGGCCATTCGCAAACACTATAAAAATATCCTCTTTACTGAGGAGGAAGAAAAAGAACATTGGGTCCTGGTAAAAGCGGCAGACAAGATTTCTGCTTATCTGAAATGCCTGGAAGAATTGAAGCAGGGTAATCAGGAATTTTCCCAGGCCAAGAGCGTGATTAAAAGAAGCATTGAAGAAATGGACCTGCCGGAAGTAAAGTATTTCATGCAGACCTTTACGCCGAGTATGCGCTTGACGCTGGATGAGTTGGATTGAAAAGAATTTAGCTTTCTGTCAGGATTTTATGAGTAGAAGAAACCAGTCAGCTCAGATTCTGTATTCAATAGATGAATGGAGTTCTTTTATTCAGCAAGATAGCCGTTCACAAAAGTTTATCGTACAAGCTTAGCGATCATTGCGTATAGACCAATTCTCCGGCCACATAAGTACTGCGAATGTCCATTTCATGATCGCGCATTTGAAACAGGATAAGATCAGCGCGTTTACCGACTTGTATTTCTCCCCTATCATGCAAGGACAGCATGCGTGCAGGATTTGTACTTGCCATTTGTATGGCTTCCCCCAGACTGCATTGGGTAAATCTGATCATATTCCCTACACACTTACTTATGGGAGATGCAGCTCCGGCGAGAACATCCTGTTCGGGCAGTTTGACTACATGAGGAGTAAGCAGCAGTTTTCTTTCTCCGCGAATGTATTCACCCTCCTCAAGGCCTGCCAAATCCAGGGCATCAGAAACGAGTATCGTCTTTTCTACTCCCTTTACTTTAAAAAAAGTTCTTAGCTCTTCCTTTGTCAGGTGATACCCATCCGCAATGATCGTCGGACTGAGTAAATCCTGAGAAAGCTGGGGCCAGAGAGGATTGTTGTGGCGATGAATTTCATTTGCACAGCCATTGCCTAAATGGGTAGACATTCTCACGCCGGCATCTACCGCAGCTTGTATTTCCGATGGATTCGCATTGTGATGTCCGATTGAAACAAGTACGCCACTTAGCACACAGTTTTTGATAAAGGGAATGGCTCCTTTTCGTTCCGGAGCGAGGGTAAGAATCTTTATATGATGATTGGCAGATTGCTGGATTTGCTCAAATTCTTCCCAATCAGGGGCTCTGATATATTTTTCCAAATGTGCTCCCCGAAAGCCCGGAAGGGGAGAAATGTAGGGACCTTCCAGATGAAAGCCCGGAATCGATGAGCGTATTTCAGGCGCTTCTATTGCCCGAGCCATTATAGCGAAGTTGTCATGTAGCCGCTGGAGTTCACTTGTGATCAGGGTAGGATAGTAAGTGGTTACGCCGACTTCCCATAAAGCCTGAGTTGCTTTGATTAAATCCTTTTCATTCAAATCAGGTCCTGAGAAATCAATCCCGACATAGCCATTGATTTGCAGGTCAATTAAACCCGGAGCGATATATAGATTCGGGATTTCATGCTCATTGCCTAAGTCGCTTATCCTTGAGATGATTCCTCCGCGGATTTCAATTTCTACAGCTCTTTCATCGCTGTATAATAATCCCCTTACAACAGTTACTTCCTGTGCATATATATCGCTCATGTGCAAATTCAAAAGGATGAGGAATAGAGATAGAATTTTCAACATATGCCCAGGAAGACTTAATGGTAGTAGAAAGAATAGAACAATTCTATTCATTATACTAAAAAAGCTCCTAAAGAGTGTATCTATGGGCTATATTCCTCAATTCAAGCTCCGACTGCCTTATATCTTTCCCGCAGATGTAATAGCATATCTTTCACCATGCTTTCCAAATCATAGGCAGCTTCCCAATTCCAATCTTTCTGAGCCGCGGAGTCATCTACACTTTGTGGCCAGGAATCGGCAATGGCCTGGCGATAATCCGGGCCGTAAGCCATTTTAAACTCAGGAATATGCCTTTGTATGGCCGCTGCTATCTCATCAGGACTAAAGCTGATGCCCGCAAGATTATAGGATGTCCTGACCTTTAAGGTTTCCCTGGGAGCCTCCATGAGCCTCAGAGTGGCATTGATGGCATCTGGCATATACATCATGGGCAGATATGTGCCTTTGTCGAGGAAGGAAGTGAAATTTCCACTTTTCAGGGCTTCATGAAAAATATCTACGGCATAATCAGTCGTTCCCCCTCCGGCAGCTCCTTTGTAGCCAATCAGGCCTGGATACCGAAGGCTGCGAATGTCGAGTCCGTATTTCTCCGTGTAATAAGCACACCATCTTTCCCCAGCCAGCTTACTAATCCCATAAACTGTATTGGGGTCCATGATACAATCCTGTGGCGTGTTTTGACGAGGAGAGCCAGGACCAAAGACCGCAATCGAACTCGGCCAGAAAATCCTGCTAATATCGGTTTCTCTTGCAGCTTCGAGGCTATTGAGTAAGCCATCCATATTGATCTGCCAGGCCATCTGTGGATTTTCCTCTCCTTTGGCGGAAAGGATAGCCGCCAGATTGAAGATTACCTTGATCTCATGTTCTCGGATGCAGCTGATTAAAGCCTCTTTATCCAAAACATTTAGGGTAATGTGAGGAGCATTATCAAAATCGGGTTCACGGATGTCGGATGCGATTACGCGTTCTTTCCCGTACTTATTTCTCAGCGCTTCGGTAAGTTCTTTTCCGATCTGCCCTAAGGCGCCTATGACAAGGATCTTTTCAGTGGAGGTCTCTGATATCATGTTCTATTCAGATAAAAATGCCGGTTAAGAGGGTCGGTTTTTTTTGTGTCTGAAATGGGATGCAAAGCCCAAGCTTAAGAAAAAAATATAGCATTTTATAACCCTTGCTCGAATGATAAATTCGTATAGGATTCCTTAAAAATTGTACAAGAAAAATGATCTTTGCTTAGCAAAAATGTAATCTATTTTTCCTATAAATCCTGTCAGGGCCTACTAGCTATTCTCCGAGGAAAATTACGCTTGAAGCTAAAGAATTGCTAACTTCATATTTTTACTTTCACAAACCCATTCGATAATATTTTATGTTGACTATGCTACGGACTGCTTGTCTATTCGTTCTGTTGATCTCTCTTTCTTTTGCACCGGCGAAAGAAGGTATGTGGATACCCACTCTGTTGAAAGCTCTTGAAGGAGATATGCAGGCCATGGGATTGAAGCTGAGTGCAGAGGATATATACAGTGTAAACAAATCCAGCCTGAAGGATGCCATTGTGAAATTTGGCGGAGGTTGTACGGGAGAAATCATTTCCCGAAATGGCCTTTTACTTACCAATCACCACTGTGGATATGGAAGTATCCAGAAGCTGAGTTCTCTGGAAAATGACTACCTCAAGGATGGTTTCTGGGCCATGAGTGGGTCGCAGGAACTGGTAAATCCCGGATTGACAGTAACTTTTATTGTTCGGATAGAGGATATGACGGAGAAAGTACTGGGAGGATTGGACGAAAGCATGAGTGAATCAGATAGAAATGCCGAAATCGAATCTCGAATAGCCAGCTTGAATGCAGAGGCGGTAGAAGGAACACATTATGAGGCGGAAATAAAGCCTTTCTTCTATGGCAATGAATACTACATGATCGTTACAGAGAAATACCTGGACGTTCGTCTGGTAGGAGCCCCTCCTTCTTCCATTGGGAAATATGGAGGCGATACAGATAACTGGGTATGGCCCAGACATACCGGGGACTTTTCCATGTGGAGGGTATACACCGGACCCGATGGAAAGCCCGCTGAATATTCGGAGAATAATATTCCCCTGAAACCCAAGCATTTTTTTCCGATTTCCTTGAAAGGAGCAGAAAAGGATGACTTCACTATGGTATTTGGCTTTCCTGCCAGAACCCAGGAGTACCTGACTTCTTATGCGGTAGACAACATCATGAATATCCAGGATCCGATTCGGATCAAATTGCGAACTCAACGTCTGGAAACCATAGATAGAGAAATGCTGAAAAGCGATAAAGTCCGCATTCAATATGCCTCCAAGCAGTCTGGAATTAGCAATGGATGGAAAAAATGGAAAGGGGAAATCAGGGGTTTAAAACGGGATGCGGCTATAGCCAAAAAGCAAGCCTATGAAGCTGAGTTTCAGAAGCGGGTAAATGAAAACCCGGAGTGGAAGGAAAAATATGGAAACCTTTTGGCCCAGTTTGGAGAACTGTATGAAAAACAAGCTCCCTTACTGACTGGAGTGGAGTATTTCAGTGAAGCAGGTTATTCGATTGAATTGGTTCGGTTTGCCAATCAGGTAGGAGGAGCTGTTTCCCGCATAGATGAATCCATGAGTGAGCAGGCCAAAAGTGCCGAACTTGACAAATTGAGAAGACAGGGAGCCTCTTTCTTTAAAGATTTTTATCCGCCTATCGATCAGGAAATCATGGGCAAATTGCTAAAATCCTATTATACGGATATAAAACCCAATCAGAGACCTCAAAGCTTACAAACGATACATGACAAGTATCAGGGGGATTTTGATGCCTATGCTGCCTATGTGTTTGAAAATTCGAAGATATCGACGGAGGCTAAATTTGAGGCCTTACTCAATAATTTGGATGTTGGCGAAGTGCTGCGTGATCCAGCTTATGTCTTGATGAGTGATATCATCAATTCCTATATCATCATGCGTCCCCGCTACCAGGCCGTCAATGACCAGATCAATGCTTTGAATCGAACCTATATGCAGGCGCAGCGGGAGGTGTTTAAGGATAAAAATTTCTATCCGGATGCAAACTTTACCCTCAGGCTGACTTATGGAAAGGCAGAGGGAATGGCTCCCAGTGATGGAATACAGTACAAGCATTATACGACTTTGGATGGAGTCATGGCGAAGTACGTTCCCGGAGATAGCGAATTTGACCTTCCGGAGAAATTGATTGAGTTGTATGAAAAGAAAGACTATGGTCAGTATGCCCACAAAGATGGAAGTATGCGGGTCTGTTTCATCGCATCTAATCATACTTCCGGGGGAAATAGTGGAAGTCCCCTTTTGGATGCAAATGGACATCTTTTAGGGCTAAATTTCGACCGAAACTGGGAAGGAACCATGAGCGATATCAATTATGATATCAATCAATGTAGAAATATCAGTGTGGATGTCCGCTATGTACTTTTCATCATGGATAAGATGGCAGGTGCAGGATATCTATTGGATGAAATGGAACTGGTGAAATAAAAAATATAGGGACAGATAAACATCTGTCCCTATTCAAAAATATATTTTATCTGTATGGGCAGCTTATAAGCTGCCCATAATTATTTTATTCCACAGTCACTGACTTCGCCAAATTCCTGGGCTGGTCTACATTGCATCCTCTCATCAATGCGATATGATAAGAAAGCAGTTGCAGAGGAATCACCGATAGCAGCGGCATGATCGAATCGCTGGTTTTGGGAATTTCTATGACAAATTCGCAAAGCTCTTTCAAGCGTTCATCCCCTTCAGTTACGATGGCAATCACACGTCCTGAACGAGAAACTACCTCTTCGATATTGCTCACCACCTTTTCATAAGATTCATCATGGGTAGCGATGAATACCACCGGCATATTCTCATCAATCAAGGCGATTGGTCCGTGCTTCATTTCTGCAGCAGGATAACCCTCAGCATGGATATAAGAGATTTCTTTGAGTTTCAGTGCTCCCTCCAGGGCTACGGGGAAGTTGAATCCACGACCAAGGTATAAGAAGTTTTCTGCGTCTTTGAATAGCTCAGAGATGTATTTGATCTGATCATTGGTTTTCAGGATCTGAGCTACTTTCTCCGGGATGTTCACGATTTCTTCAACCACCTCTTTGGATTTCTTGGTCAATTGCCATTTCAATTGGGCCACATGAACGGCCATCAGCGATAAAACGGCTACCTGAGAAGTAAAAGCTTTGGTAGAAGCAACTCCGATTTCCGGTCCGGCATGGATATAAACCCCTGCATCCGTTTCTCTGGCGATGCTGGAACCTACGGCATTTACCACCCCCAATACGAGGGCACCTTTTTCCTTGGCAATTTTTACAGCTGCCAGGGTATCTGCCGTTTCTCCACTCTGGCTGATAGCTATAACAACATCATCCGGGAAAATCAGGGGATTTCTATAGCGAAACTCTGATGCATATTCTACTTCCACGGGAACTCTGGCAAACTCTTCAAAGAGATATTCCCCTACCAAACCTGCATGCCAACTGGTACCACAAGCGACCATAATGATCCTTCTGGCTGCGGCTAATTGAGGCCTGACTTCATCCAATCCCCCCAGAAAGACTTCTCCTGTTTCCAATTTAACTCTCCCTCTCAAGCTGTCTGCAATAGATGTCGGCTGTTCAAAAATTTCTTTGAGCATGAAATGCTCGTAACCGCCTTTCTCCAATTCCTCCAATTCCATCTCAACCCGAGTCAGTAAGGGGGTTTTAATCTCATTCTCAATGGTTTTGATTGTATGAGAAGTTTTCGTCAGGATCGCCATTTCATTGTCATTCAAATAGATGACATCCTTGGTATAAGCGATGATCGGTGAGGCATCGGAAGCAATGATGTATTCATTTTCGCCTATTCCTACTACGATGGGACTACTTTTTCTGGCTACGATCAATTGCTCAGGTTCATCTTCGCACATCACGATGATTCCATAAGCACCTACTACCTGATTCAAAGCGAGTCGTACAGCTTCTTCAGCGCTGACATCCTCCCTTTGGTACATGAAGTCGATAAATTGAGCTAAAATCTCCGTATCGGTAGCACTGGTGAACTCATACCCTTCATCCAGGAGTCTGTTTTTCAGACTGGCATAGTTCTCAATGATTCCGTTGTGGATAATGATAAACTTACCTGATTGAGATTTATGAGGATGGGAGTTGATATCGCTGGGTTCTCCATGTGTTGCCCAGCGGGTATGCCCCATTCCGATATTAAAGCCTAAAGGCTCAGGGCCGACATGTTCTTCCAAATCGGAAACCTTTCCTTTTTTCTTAAAAACGTTGGCTGTTGAATTCATCAAGGCAACTCCGGCAGAGTCATATCCTCTGTATTCCAGTCTTTTCAGACCTTTTATAAGGATGGGATATGCTTCCCTATAGCCGATATATCCTACAATTCCACACATATGGGTATGATTATTTTGCTTGTTAAAGAATGTAAAAACGACGGTATGGCAATTTCGTCCTCATGGCAGAGGAAAAAAATACCATTAACTATAAAACGCTACACAGGTAGCCGAACAAAATGAGAGTAGTGAGTACCTAATACGATGGGCAAAATAAGAAAAAGCCCTGAGCTTAACATAGCTCAGGGCTTTTATTTTATCTATCCTAATCCTCCAATTAACGCGGAAGACTGGTATAAGTCAGATTCAATTTTGCTTTTAAGGTAGGATGTAAAATCCCTCCAAATACAGCCCGATTCATTGTGAAGGCGCGGGAAGCGGGATGCAAAAGAATCCCATTATTTTCTATTTGCCCACTAATCAAACGCTGGATATAACCCGTGAGGTCAAAACTGTAAGTACCAGTGGAAGCATCATAAGAAGCTACAGCACTCAGGTTAAATTCTACATCAACAGGAAACCCATTTTCGTTCAATTCCTCGTTCCCATCTGCATCTGCAAGAATGGGAGCAATCTGAGCAGGAGGTAGAAAAGCGCCGGTTGATCCCAAAAGGCTGGTGTCAACAGAGAGTAGGAGTTCTGCACGACTTACAGCGACCAAATCCATTTTATCTACATGGGGGAACTTGACAAAATTCTTGACAAAGGCCCCTGCCTGGATGAGTTCGAGTTGATCTTTCAGGTCTTCTCTATCAATGGCCTGTTGTATCAGTTTCCCTTCGGTTGCCGTACGTGCGATGCCAGTATATCTGGGCGTAGAGCCTGTAACGAGGAAAGGCTCAGGAGTTTGGACAGTAAATTGCCCACTTTCTCTTTTCTTATAATACATCTGGAGCTGGGGAGTCCCATCCAAAACGTCAATTGAAAAGATTGCTCCCGGTTCGCGATTCAGGAACTGTACATCTTCTGTGCTGATGGCAAAACCTTTGAAGAACTCTCGGAAAGCGAGTGCATCTCCTAGATTTTCCACCCCTGCTTTCAGAAGTCTTTCTCCGAAAGCCCTATCTAATTGAACACGAACGAGCTGTGCTCTTCCTGCTGAGTCATAGGTAAACCTGACTCCCTGAGCGAGATTGTCTCCTTTTATAATCAAAGGGACATCTGAATTTGCTAAATCTGGTTCGGGAATATCTTCATCCAATTCGAAGACTTCCATATTGTTTTCCAGATCCAGGCGTCCATAAGAATCACGGATACCCAGAGCGAGGACTACAGAATCCAAAATCAGATCATCAGCTTCTCCAAAGTCGAGGCCTGATCGGGCGATAAATTCTGTATAAATCGTTGCTTTTATTCGACCAAATTCAGGATCCGCATAATTTCCAAAGAGGAGATCTGTGGCTCTGTAAGTATTGATACTATCCTGAACGATGGTCTCGATCTCGATACTTATAGTATCGGTGAAGGTAAAATTAATGATGTCTTCGGGGGGCAATACCTCTGCTCCTATCCCCTGTCCATCTTCTTCACATCCGGCAAAAAAAAGTGTGGCTGCCGCTATTAAAATTACGGACAGCCACGTGTTCCTTAAATTATACAAAGTTAATTTAGTTTGAAATGTCTGCGTACAATTTGTGATATCCTTCAACATAAGATTCTTTGTCACTGCTATCGAAATAGATCTTTTCAGATTGCGTCTCCTCAAGATACTTCTCGAGTGTCGCATCTACCTCTGGGTGACCCTTTGTTGCAATATCAGATAAGGCGATTCCTCCTTTGACAACTCCAACGTAATTATTTCCCGTATAGTTGTCTAATTTCTCATCTGCTATACCATCGACGCGAACTTTGTCCAAATAGTTGTTTGCGAGTTCAGATTCAAAGCCATTATTATAAACGGTGAATACTGTTTTGGTACGCTTGAAGAGAGGATCATCTTTATATTGCGTGCGCAAATATAAGGGAATAAATGAAGTCATCCAGTCATGACAGTGAATAATATCTGGAGCCCAGCCTAATTTCTTGACTGTTTCTATCACTCCCTTACAGAAGAAGATAGCACGCTCATCATTATCAATATGGAAAGTATTGTTATTTGGATCGGTCAGAACAGATTTGCGTTTGAAATAATCCTCATTATCTAAAAAGTAAACCTGTAGTTTGGCATTGGGAATAGAAGCTACCTTGATGGTAAGGGGTTTTTCTTCGCCGCCAACACGGATATTGATTCCAGAAAGGCGAACAACCTCATGGAGTCTATTCCTGCGCTCGTTGATGACACCAAATTTTGGCATAAAAATGCGAATTTCGTGTCCTTTTTCTTGAAGTTTTTGAGGTAGTAAACGAATGAGATCAGCAGCAGAACTCATTTTTAGAAATGGATCAATTTCTGATGTTACGTAGAGGATTCTCAATTTTTTATCCATATTCTGGTCGATTTATTTCATTTTGCCTAAGATTGCGTATAGTAGGCCAGTTCAATAAGAAGCACAAAAATACAAAAAATCATTTGCATTAACAATGAGACTCCTTATATTAGCCGCTTTTGTACCTTCCTTATTGCATTTATGCAGGTCTTTCGCTCCCTGGACGAATTCAAAAAAGCCAGAAAGGATTTAGTATCAGTCTCTAGCATAGGTCTGGTCCCTACTATGGGCGCTCTGCATGCCGGACATGCAAGTCTTGCAGAAAGAGCTGTCGCAGACAATCCGTATACCATAGCCACCATTTTTGTTAATCCTACGCAATTTGGGCCCAATGAGGACCTGGATAAATATCCACGTACCCTGGAAGCGGATCTCAAATTGCTGGAAGATATCGGGATATCGGCAGTGCTTGCTCCCAATATTGCAGATGTATATGGAGATGGCCGGAACCTGATCAGTTTTCAGATCGAAGAGATGGATCGAAAACTTTGCGGAGCCAAAAGGCCCGGACACTTCAATGGAGTTGTACAAATCGTTTCTATCCTTTTTAATCTCGTTCAGCCTGATAAGGCCTATTTCGGAGAAAAAGATTTTCAGCAACTCATGATCATCCGTCGTATGATCCAGGAATTGCATTTCCCGCTGGAGGCAGTTGGATGTCCTATCATAAGAGAATCGGATGGTCTGGCTATGAGTTCCCGTAACAGATATCTGAATCTTCAAGAACGGGAGCAAGCCCTTTTTCTCAATAAGACCTTGAAAGAGATCCGCAAGGACTTTTCTCAATTTGGATCAAAAACTGAAGTACTGGATAGGGTTAAAGAAAGGATGAAGGATTATCCTTTGGTACAGCTGGATTATTTTGATGTACTGGAAGCCCGTGATCTTTCAGAAATTGAAGATTTCCAACAAGCTAAGCAAGGCCACCTTTTTGTAGCTGCTTTTCTGGGCAAAACCCGCCTAATTGACAATATGTCACTTTCCTAGACCATTTTCGTCTAAATATTGAAGCATGAGAGTAAAATGCGCTTTTTTGTGCTGCCTGCTTTTAATGCCGAAAAAGGGGATTTTTTCCCGATTTATTCAAACACACAGTTAAAAGATCTTTATGTTATTAGAAATGTTCAAATCCAAGATCCACCGGGTCAAGGTAACCCAGGCAGAACTGAATTATGTAGGAAGCATCACCCTGGATGCTGATTTGCTGGAAGCAGCCGACATCCTGGAAGGTGAACGAGTGCAGATTGTAAATGTCAATAATGGCGAAAGGCTGGAAACCTATACCATTGCAGGAGAAAGAGGGAGTGGAGTTGTATGTCTCAATGGTCCAGCAGCGCGCAAAGTGCAGGTCGGAGATACGGTGATCATTATATGCTATGCCCGAATGACAGTTGAAGAAGCAAAACAGTACAAGCCTACCGTCATTTTTCCTGATGAATACAACAGACTTCCGGAAAGCCTGACTGTCTAGATGAATTTTATCAACAATTGTGCTTTTCCGAAAGAAAAATTGCATATTAGGTATTGAAATTGCACATGATAAATCATCAAATAGATCATAATGATTCTTTGCGATGTGTATGCAATTGCATATAAGTCGCGAATCTGATTTCAAGATTTTCATTTACTTCCCTGAGGCCCCTTAGATCAAATCTTTGGGGTCTCTGGCTTTTTTACAGCCAGCATTCCTATGTTCCACTTTCGCCAATTCAGCATCGCCCAGGATCGGACCGCCATGAAGGTAGGAACGGATAGCATTTTGCTGGGTGCCTGGGTAGAATCAAGGAGCCCCCAAAAGATCCTGGATATAGGAAGTGGGAGCGGGCTTTTGAGTTTGATGATGGCGCAGAAATTTGCAGAGGCAGAAATAGAAGGAGTAGAACCTGATCAAGATGCCTGCGAACAGGCAAGAGAGAATATAGCAGCCAGTCCCTGGCCTAATCGGATTCAGATTTTCCAGCAGAGTATTCAGTATTTCGGGGAAAATAAATCTTACGATCTCATCATTTCTAATCCTCCCTATTTCCCAGGAGATCTGAAAGCTAAAGGAGATGCTCGCATAAAAGCCCGTCAGGGAAAAAACCTGGACCTGGAAAGTCTCTTGAAGCATCTAGGGCGTTTACTGACAGACAATGGTCAGGCGCATATTATTCTCCCTATTGATAAAATGCATGCCTTAAACAGCCTCCTGAGTCTTAATAAGCTCCATGCTCATAGAATCTGTATGGTCCGGCCAAGGCCTGAAAAGGAGCCTCATCGTTTTTTGATGGAGCTGGGTAAGGAGGCCAAATCCCTGATAGAAGAAGAACTCATCATTCAAATAGGCGCAGCGAACCATTATAGTGAGGCCTATAAAAAACTGACGCAGGAGTTTTATGCGCATGAGTTGCTGTAGTGATAGAGGTATTTACAAAAAATAAGTCAAAATCTGTCATTCCGGAATCTATCAGATGTCCGGGATCTCTAGCTATTCTGTTTGCTTGAGAGAGAGCCCGGGTCTTGGCTTAAGGCCGGGATGCCAAGGCTTAGTCGGAGCTGGACCATGGGTGTCTCCCGGAGCTCCGTCGAGAGGCCTACGCCTTTATTCAATAGCCTTTCCTTCAATTCTTCATATGTAGTGGAAAGGAAGCAGGCTGAAATATTTAAGTCCTTCGCTTCGCTCAGGATGATACGCTTTGTTAGGGGCTTAACTATCCGACTTTAATCAAATTGTCCCCCTGACCAAAGCGGAAGGGGCTAAAATACTTGCTTCAGGCTTTGCCATTTACTCTGTTGAATGGATTATTGGAGAACTTTATTGAGATTCCTCGACATGGCTCAGAATGACAGTTAGCGTGAGTCTCCTGCTGTATTTCTTTGTTTAGGTAGATATCCCAAGAAATCCGGCCGCACCTCTTAACTTTTTTAGATTTTTTGGGTTTCTTTAAGAACTCTCCGGCCGAGAGCCTGATGCTTGTTCTTAAGGAAATCCTATGAAGTTTGGAAAGTTACCGGACATAAGTGGAGTGGATTTTTCTCTCCCTCCCATCAATCCCCTGAATACAGAACTCTTAGGGGGAAAACCTGCGGCTTCATTTGAAGCCTTTATTGGCCTACCCCGCTGGTCGAGCAAGGAGTGGATCGATAAGTTGTATCCTAAAGGGACCAAACAGGCAGAATTCCTTTCCTATTATTCTCGCTCCTTCAATACCATCGAACTCAATACTACTCATTACCGCATCCCCAATCCCGAACAAGTGATAAAGTGGAGGGATATGGCAGACGAAAGTTTTGTCTTTTGCCCTAAAATCCCACAAGTCATTTCACACTATCGCAAGCTGCTAAATGTGGATGCAGAACTTGAACAGTTTACCGATTCCATTCGGGAATTTGGTCCCAAGTATGGATGTTCCTTTATGCAAATGCATGAATCCTTTGGGCCTTCGCATTTTCAGAATCTGGTAGATTTTCTGGCTAAATGGCCCGGAGATCTGGACCTCGCCATAGAATTTCGGCATGCAGACTGGTTTGAAGAAAGAAGCCTTCGGCCTGAACTGGTGAGACTGCTTAGTGAAAAAGGAATAGGAGCGGTGATAACGGATGTGGCGGGCCGTCGAGATGTCTCGCATAATAGCCTCACAAGTAAATTTGCGATGATTCGTCTGGTAGGCAATTCTCTGGACTCCACGGATTTCGAAAGAAGTGATGCCTGGCTTGAGCGGATTGATTACTGGCGAAAGCAAGGCCTGGAAAAGCTCTATCTCTTTCCCCATGAGCCCGGAGATGTAATGGCTATGGACTTGGGAGCTTATTGGGCGAAAAAACTCAATGAGAAATTTTCCCTTAAACTCAGTACTCCCGGTATTCAAAAGATGGAAGGGGATCAGATGAGCCTATTTTAAGGTGCGGAGGTGTTTTAGTGTTGTAGTTCGGTAGTTGGTTCGATCTATTCCTAACTATAACACCATAACACTACAACACTTTTTCCTATCTTCCCCCATGAAAAATCCCATAGACACCATCGTATTTGACCTGGGCGGCGTCCTGATTGACTGGAACCCGCGCTATGTGTATAGAACTATTTTTGATTCGGAAGAAAAAGTAGAATCCTTTCTGGCGAATGTCTGTGTATCCTCATGGAACGAAGAACAGGATAGAGGGCGCTCTTTGAAAGAGGGGACAGAGATTTTGTTAGCAAAACATCCGGAATGGGAAAAAGAGATTCGGGCTTTTTATGACAGATGGCCTGAAATGCTGGGAGGACCTATTCAGGGATCGGTAGATATTTTGGAGAGTTTGAAGGTGGGGAAGAATTATCGGCTCTACGCTTTGACGAACTGGTCGGATGAAACCTTTCCCGTCGCTTTAGGGCGCTATGATTTTCTACAATGGTTTGAAGGAATACTGGTTTCGGGTAAAGAGAAACTCATCAAGCCGGACCCGGCTATTTATAAACTCTTATTTGAGCGATTTAATATTGATCCTGAGAAAGCCATTTTCATTGATGATTCGCTCAAAAATGTAGAAGGAGCAAAAGCGGTGGGCATGCATGCCATCCACTTTCGCTCCCCTATGCAAATGAGAGAAGAATTGGCAGAATTACTCTGAGCCTGATCCTTGTCCGCTTCCGGAATTTTTGTTTACCATATTCCTTTCTTCGGGTGTCAACAACTCATAGATCGATGAGAAATAGGGTTGATTGATGAAATAAGGAAGAATTTGCGGATCACCGATATTGATTTTCTGCGTGCGAAGTATGCCTAGCATCATGATCATCCAGTTATCGGGATTGTAGAGGGCTCCTTTTACCTGATCTTCGCCCGGTAAGGCTTTTCTTGAGCCCGCGCTCCCTTGTGCTGCGAAGAAAGTTGATTGCGACTCTTCTGCATTCTCTCCTGGTTTTTTTACTTCAAAAGTCTGAGGCTTTTTTGAAATCCTCGCTGTCTCAGCATGACTGATATATTGTACCGACTGAACCAGCAATTTCTGAACAAAGACCTTGAAAGCTGTTACATTGTGGGTGTACTCTTCGCTAGTCGCAAAGGATACGGGTCTGTCGACATCCTCAACATAAACAGTGCCTCCTGCCCGGATATAATATCCTCTGAGCATACGCTCATCCAGACGAATTTTCAAAGGAGTTTTATAACGTCTGATGATTTGTTCTCCTTTTGCATTGCGATAAACCTTGTAATCCGGGAGGTCGTCTGTGTGAAATTCTATGATTTTTCTTTCTTCATCATATTTGCCATGTCTGATAAGGATATGACGAATAAAGAGTTTATCAAAGGGCTCAATATTCTTTTTTGCGAGGTTTTTATCTACGAAATCCACTACTTTCTTTTCCGCTCCATGATTTCCCAGTAGCGGAATAACTTCAAACATTTCGTCGATCTTCTCATTCATAAACTCTACCTGGCCCGGATCAAAGTCGCCTCTGTTCAGGTGAAATACTTTGCCACCAGATTTCAGAATACAATTTTGCTCATAAAAGGTTAGTGAGCCCAGTCCTCCGAAATCGAGGTGCAGCTGGTTGTGCGTAGAGGTATATTGACCTTTCAGCTCCGTATAAGCAGCTAATTTAAACTCAATATCTTCCGTCAATCCATATGCATGGATGTGATGATTGATAAGTTCTTCCCACTGGAGTTTGGGTTTGGGATCAGAAGCAAAAAGAAGGATCGGGATTTGGAATAACACAAGAGCAGGAAAAATTAACTTCCTTAATACCATAATACCCAAGATTGCACGTGTGAGTGTTGAGAGATGAGATAAAATTAATTACAGGAAGTGGTTATTTCCAATTCAATAATTATCTCGATGTTACACACTTTTGCGATTCCTTAATAAGACGGAATACGCAATAGTCATGCCATCCATAGAGGAATTTGAATGTATATTTAAGCTAAATTTTGAAATCCTGCCTACTCCCTTTTTCTGGCGAGAGATATTATGTATTTTTGCGGCCGGCGCAAAATCCTTGTGCAACTAATAAAAAGACATTTATGCTAAATATTGTACTATTTGGCCCTCCCGGAGCGGGTAAAGGGACCCAGTCAAAGAGTATTATCGAAAACTATGGTTTGATCCACCTTTCTACTGGTGATATGCTGAGAGCTGAAAAGGCTTCCGGTTCGGAATTGGGAGAGAGGGTAAAGAACATCATGGATCAGGGATTGTTGGTAAGTGATGAGATCGTGATTGAACTCATCGCGAAAAGACTGGATGGAAATCCGGATGCCAATGGATTTATCTTTGATGGATTTCCCCGTACAGTACCTCAGGCAGAGGCGCTTGATAAGCTTTTGGAAGAGAAAGATACTTCCATAACCTATATGGTAAGCTTGAGTGTTGCAGAAGAAGAGCTTGTGAGTCGTCTGGTGAAGAGAGGACAGGAGCAAGGCAGAGCAGATGATAATGAGACGACCATCCGCAAAAGAATTGGGGAATACAATGCCAAAACCCTGCCGGTAGCTGATTATTATAAGGCACAAAGCAAACTTCACGAGATTGACGGCATGGGAGGGATAGATGATATAGAGGCACGGATTGCGAGAGTCTTGAATCCCTAATTCCTTCGGGAAGCATTGAGCAGAACTTGAGTTTTTTTTATGAAAGCCCAGAGATAAAAGCATAAGGGCTTGATTTCGTATACCTCATTTTGATTTTAGGATCATATCCATGCAAAACCAGTTTGTAGATTATGTAAAGATCTATTTCACCAGCGGAAGAGGAGGAAATGGAGCGGTAGCATGGCGAAGAGAAAGCCATGTCCCTAAAGGGGGACCTGATGGTGGAGATGGAGGCAGAGGAGGACATGTGATTCTGAAAGGGAATTCTCAATTGTGGACCTTACTGGATCTGAAATACAGGAAGTTCATTAAAGCCGGACATGGGGAAAGTGGAAGTGGGGCTAAAAAAAAGGGAAAAACCGGAAGAGATGAAGTCCTGGAAGTTCCGCTGGGTACGGTGATCCGAAATGCCGAAACCCTGGAGGTGATAGGTGAAATTCTGGAGGACAAACAGGAGCTTATCATATTGGAAGGAGGAAATGGAGGAAGGGGAAACTGGCAATTTCGCTCTGCAACCCGGCAGGCACCTGATTTTTCAACGCCTGGGGGGAATGCTCAGGAAATGGCGGGAATCATCGAATTGAAAATTCTGGCAGATGTGGGCCTTGTCGGCTTTCCCAATGCCGGAAAATCTACCCTCCTATCTGTAGTTAGTTCCGCCAAACCCAAGATCGGAGATTATGCTTTTACAACTCTGGTACCCAATTTGGGCATAGTAAAATATCGGGGTTTTTCATCATTCGTGATGGCGGATATTCCCGGGATCATCGAAGGGGCTCACAAAGGCAAGGGACTGGGGACCCATTTTCTCAGACATATTGAGCGAAATAGCGTGCTCCTCTTCCTGATTGCCGTAGATGCAGATGATATTCGCAAAGAATACGAAACACTTTTAGAAGAAGTACGCTTATTTAATAAGGACCTCTTGCATAAACCCCGGCTGATCGCAATCAGCAAATGTGACATGATAGATGAGGAATTGGAGGAAGAAATCCGGGAAATGCTTTCAGATTTACCCATTGTCTTTATATCTTCTCTGGCCAATCAGGGAATGGAGGTATTAAAAGATAAATTGTGGGAATTGATTCATGAATGAAGACTTTATCATATTTTTTCGGGAAAAGCGCATAGATATCGAGGCGTTGAAAAAGTCCCGGGAAGTTTTATATGATGAACTCGAACAGACTTTTTTACAGATCGGCGCTCAATCTTTTGACCAACAAAAGAAATTTATCTTTAATCCACTCAGGCTGGACTTTCCTCTGGATTTACCGCTAGAGGAGAAGGCAAAGCCTAAAAAAGGGAAGCTGCTGCCTAAAAAAGGGAAGCTGCTGCCAAAGAAGAAAATTCCCCTGCCAAACAAAGACAAATCAGCTGTTGAAGCTGAAACCAAAAAGCGGAAAGCTCCTCCTTTAAAAAAGCCATTGATGAAAAAGGCTGTCAAAGAAGGAGAAGCAGGAAAAAAGCCTGCGAAAGCACCTCCTCTAAAACGCCCGATTATGAAACGCAAAAGTGAGGGAAAGGAAGAGGAAAAGGATCGACCGAAACCTCCTCCATTGAAAAGGCCTATCATGAAACCCAAAACGGAAGGCGATGAAGATAAGAAACCGAAAAAGCCGCCGCTGAAAAAGCCAATCATGAAGCCTCGAAAGCCCAAAGACTAAGCCCACATCCTGACTAATACCAGATATGAATAAAATAAGCTATGAAAGCTTTATCCTTGACAATGGTTTAAAAGTAATTGTTCATGAAGACCCCTCAATCCCCTTTGCCGTGATGGATGTCCTCTATAGGGTGGGTTCAAAAGATGAACAGGAACACCGGACCGGTTTTGCCCATTTATTTGAGCACCTGATGTTTGAGGGGAGTAAACACATCCCCAATTACGATCGTCCTTTGCAAAGAGTAGGTGGTCAGAACAATGCCTTTACGACCGCGGATATCACCAATTATTACCTCAGTCTCCCTTCCAATCAATTGGAAACGGGTTTCTGGCTGGAGTCTGACCGTATGTTGGAACTGGCTTTTTCTCAGGAAAAGCTGGATATCCAGAAAAGTGTGGTCATCGAAGAGTATAAGCAACGATATCTCAATCAGCCATATGGGGATGCGCACCTCAAATTGCGTGCACTTCATTATGATACACATCCTTATAAATGGCCGACTATCGGTAAAGACATTTCGCATGTAGAAGATGCGACTCTGGATGAAGTGAAAGACTTCTTCTTTAGTTTTTATGCTCCAAACAATGCGACCTTGATCGTTGCAGGGGATGTGAAGATGGATCAGGTTAAAACCTTGTGCGAAAAGTGGTTTGGGCCTATTGATTCCAGAGACTTAAAGAAAAAAGTATTGCCTCAGGAAGGGGTACAAAAAGCCGCAAAGGAAATGACAGTTCATGCTGAAGTTCCCTATGCAGCCGTTTATAAAATGTTTCATGTTCCGGCTCATACGGAAAGAGGCTATTATGTGGCAGATATCATTACAGATCTTTTATCCAATGGAAAGAGTGCATTGCTCTTCCAATCCCTCGTGAAGGATAAAAAAGTAAGTCCACAAGTAAATGCCTATTCCTGGGGCTTGCATCATCCGGGAGTAGTTTCTATTGATGGACGTGTGGCTGAAGGGGTAAGCCTGAAGACCTATGAAGATGCTTTGGCTGAAAGTCTGGAGAAGATCCAGGAACTTACAGAAGAAGACCTGAATCGGATCAAAGGCAAGCTGGAAGCCAGTTTTGTGATGCAACAAACCCGCCTCCTTTCCAAAACAATGACCCTGGCTATTTCAGATAGTCTGGGGGATGTGGACCTAATCAATACTACGCCGGATATTTACCAGGGAATCCAGCTAGACGAAGTAAAGGCAGCAGCTGCCAAATACCTGGCTCCGGAAAATTGTTCTACCCTTTATTATCTGCCCGAAAATTATGTCGCAAGTGCTTGATAGAACCCAGGCCCCTCAGGCCTCGTCATTTCGCCATATTCCCTTGCCTGCTGTTGAGCAAATAAAGCTCAGTAATGGAATTCCCGTTTATTTTCTCCCTTATGGAACTGCTGATGTCATCGAAGTTCAGGCTATCTGTAGAGGAGGAAGCAATTTTCAGGCACGTTCCGGTATTGCCAAGTTTAGTATGCAAAATATGGTGGAAGCCAGTATGCATCATAACAGTCTGGAATTGGCTCAGGAACTGGATGCCTATGGTTCCTGGTTGGGACAGCAAGCTGAAGAAGAGTGCCTGGCGCTTACCCTGGCTACCATAAGTAAAAATTTGAAGCATACCCTTCATCTTTTTCGGGAAGTCCTTACAGAGCCTGCTTATTCGTCGGAGGAATTTAATACCCTGAAGACCCGGACCTTGCAGAAAATGCATGTCGCAGAGCAAAAGACATCTCATAAAGCCAGTAGAAGTTTTCGAAAGCAACTATTTGGAGGGGATCATCCCTATGGCCTGAGTTTTGGGTCGGCAGAGTTGGAAATGATTGAGCTGGAGGAATTGAAAGCTTATTACAACAGCTATATCAATACTGCCAATCTGAAACTGCTGGTGACAGGTAAATATGATCAGGAAGCTTGTTTGGGTTTGTTGGAGAAAGAATTTGGCTCTTTGAAAATTGAAGGCTCAATTCCCCCTGAACTTACCCTTCCAGAAGTTGCTCCCCAGGGAGGACGTTTTCTGACAGAACAGGAAGGCATGCAATCAAGCTTGCGATTGGGGCATTTGGGTATGTCGCGTGCACATCCGGATTATTATGGGATGCAGGTGGTAAATACTATTCTCGGGGGATACTTCGGTTCCCGTTTAATGCATAATATTCGGGAAGAGAAAGGTTATACCTATGGCATTTATTCGGGCTGGCTAGGTCTCAAGCACAATGGCTTCTTTGTGGTTCAGGCAGATATAGGCAATGAATATGTGGAGGCGACCATAACAGAAGTGAAAAAGGAGATGCGATTATTGTGCGAGGAAGGAGTAGGTGAAGAGGAATTGCAACTCGTCAAAAATTATATGCTGGGACAAGGCATTAGTCAAAGAGAAACGCCTTTTCAATTGGGCGATCTGCTTAGGTTTTCTCTGAGTATGGGGATCAGCTTTGAGGAGATAGACCGGAAGTTTCAGCTGATTGATGGAATCAGTGCTTCTGAAGTCCAGAGATTGGCTCAGGTCTATTTAAAACCTGATTCGCTAAGTGAGATTGTGGTAGGGAAGCCCGTGTAGACCAAAAGAAATGTAAAATTAACACAAACATGTGTCGTCCCGGGCGAAGTCGAGGGACCTACATATCGTGCTATCAATTATAGATTCTTCATGTGTATTGGCTGAGCCAAGGCTAAGGGGTTGATGCCTATTCGCCGGGGTAGGGCTGACTGTCGTGGTTTTTATCTTATAAAAGCCAAAGGCCCAGGATAGGATCCCGGGCCTTTAAGGCTTTCCTAATGTATAAATACTATATCTAACTTAGTAGTACTTGGGATAGCTGATGGTTACGCTAGGCACGTTTTTCGCCTGCGTTTCTCCATAAACTGCTTTGATCACTTCAGAACCTAATCCAATCATATGCTTATTGGAACTCTTCAAGGGTGCTATGATTTCAAGTTTCACAAATTTCTTGGTACCGGGCACTTCCAGTAGAACGGTAGAACCTACCGGCAATGATTTGTGATAAGCATAATAGATGGTTCTTGGTTTTTTAGCTTTTACGGGTTGAATGGTTCCGGTTTCCGTTACACGAATGTAGGACTCACCAGTATTAGCATCAATCACTTCACGTTCTGTGATATAAGATCCTTCTCTATTGAGTCGATCGAGAGAGCCTGAATTGTTGTCAAAATCCTGTCCTCTATCTCTTCCCAGGCCTCCATTTCCGGCAATATCATCTTCTCCTCCTGGAAAATAATCGTCATCATCTACATAATAATCTCTATCATCATCCACATCATTTTTACGTGGACGATTGGAACGATAGGTTTGCTCCAGACGAATGTCAATCACTTCTCTCATCTGCGGGCTAAGGAAAGAACGACCGTCTCTGATCCTTCTTAATTCATCTCTCCTAGCATCAACATTCTTTTCTGCCAATGCCTGATCGATCAGGGAAGCTGTTTCGATGTCATAATCTTCAGTAGAAATGGCATCATATCCCTGAACCCATCCCATTTTCTTTTTCTCTTTGCCGGTTAGTTTCACCCAACCATTGGCAAATTCAGTCAAAATAGCGAGATCGCCCGCTACAAAGCTTCTTTTAGAGATAGAATTTGGCGTGGAGGGCTTTTCAAAAATGGACGTATTCTTCAGGAGGACTACATTTCCCCCACCGGAAACAAAATATTCGTCATTTATCCAGCCTTCTTTCCCATCTTCGGTTTCAACCCAAATGTAATTGCTGTTTTCACCGCCTCTTACAAAGGCTTCTCTGCCCAAATGCATTACCTCTTCTGAAAAATGGATGGTCGAAAGTACGTCAGAGCTGTTTCCTGGATCCGCATAGAGTTGCGCACGATCCCAGGCGCATACTGAGAAGTCACCTTTAGGTGCATAATCATCATAAATCACTCTTTTCTGAGCAAACGTAAAAGAGTAGAGCGCCAGGAATCCTATGAATAATACAGAAGTACGTTTTTTCAAATTCATCATTAATTGGATTTGTGAACCTTCACAAATATAAAACAAATCTTCAAAACTGAAAATTATTTTTTATTGTTAAGGCCTGATAATGTATTACTTAGGGTCTTTGTCTTATAGTAATACTTTACGTACGAATCAGAAGATCAATTTGTTGTATCCAATCTGAGATTTGAAAAATTATTTTTTCAGATAAGCAATTTCTATGCGTGAAGGGCGCTGATTTCCAAAGATCAGCTCAATACATTCGGGATAAAGTCCGATTACTTCCGGACGGGTTTTGCGCATTTGACCAATAATCTCTACCTCAACAAAGCCAGGATTATCTGGGAAATACACCCGGACTTTGCTACCGATAGGCAGGCTTTTATGGTAGCCCACGAATAGGCTTTTACTTTCATTAGGGAAATTGACGCGATAAACGGGTCCTTTCTCTTTGGAGAGTGCTGGGGCATAGTTCTGCCCGGAAGTCTGGCTATTGCTGCTGCTTCTGACCCTGGGATTGGATCTGTAATCATCAGAGGAAGCGCTGCTACTACTTCCCCGGGAACTTCCGCTCCGATTTCTTTGGTCCCTGTTATCTTGCTCTCGGAAAGCACTCATATGGCCGACAATTACGCCCCTATCCAGATTGCTGCTACGGGAAGTATTGGGCGAAAAATCGGTGCTTCGACTGTTATAGTTATCGGCATCTCTCGTATCCGTAAATCTTTCATCAGAGCTATCAGAGGAGTTTCTCTGTCCATAATAAGTTCTTGCCCCGGTTCTTTGGCTAAGGACGCGAGAATTAAATTGTTCCTCTTGCGCGCTTATCCTGTCTCTGCCTTTTACCCATCCTCTGATCTTTTTGTCTTCAGAGTAGAGTTCTATCCAGTCCCCACTTACATTTCCTCGGATGACCATTTCTCCCGCCCGGAAATAATCCCCGGTACTTGCGGTTCTGCTTCTGGGTTCAGGATAAATGCGACTTCTTTCCTGGACAATAGCTGTCAGGCCATTGTTGACGAAATGATAGTCATAAATCCATCCGGATTTACCATCTGTGGTTTTTACTTCGATGTATTTTCTGCGATCGGCGCTATTATAGGCCTTTTGTCCCAGCCGTTCAACGACCTCTCCGAATTTGATTCGAGTTTTCCTGCGGTATTTTCTACCCGGTCCGGCATATAGATGGGTGCTTGACCATGCGCAGCTGAGGGAAGTTCTTGATCTGTCAGTAAAGATATCCTCTTCATTATTTTGGGCGAAAAGGAAACTAAAGGACAGTAGGGCGATAATGAAAGAGCAAATTAAAGTTTTCAAAACTAGGTTATGATATAATCGTATAACAGAGTGTAAACAGAGTGATGTTATAAATTACCTATACAAGCTATAAATAATTGGAGATAAAGAACTGGAATTTCAGGTAAGATTCCTCCTGTTAAGGGCCGTTTTTACGGAATTTTGCCTTGTATTTTTCCGTTTTTTTCGGTACAATTGTATACGTATGAAAATCAATCGGCAATTCTTTTATTACAGAATTACTGTTTTTTACTCTAGTTTTTCATAAAAGTTCTATAAGAACATGGGCGGAGTAAAAAAGGTACTATACTACTTAAGGGATACTATCGAAGCTCCACTCGTGTAATCGGGTTGGAGTTATTTTTTTTTAGGTCTAAATATTATTCTATGAAATCTCAGATTAAACGGAAGCTTTTTGGACTATCACGCAAGGAACTTATTCAGTTTTGTAATGAGAAACTGGTTTGTGCAGCCAGAGACCTTGCTGAATTCACCAAAAATGGGATTAATGCCAATTTCATCGTTGCGTTAGCCCATAAGTGTGAGCTTTATGAATCTACCCTGGATACCGCTAGTCCTCTCCAGCAATCGACAGATTCAAAGAAGATCGAGCAGGAAATCAAAGATTCCATTGGCGCGATCTGTGAGTTAGGCCGTAGGATTTGGTCCGAAAACCCTAGCAAGTTCAGAGATTATTCTCTGATTGCATCAAGTATGGGTTCCCCTGAGCCTGGCTCAGCGAGCTAAACTCGTCGTATGAAATGAAAACAAGAAGGGGCAGCTTCCTAAGTTGCCCTTTTCCTTTGCCCAAAAATCAGATAGTTCAAATACCTAAAATTTCCCTCATATCAAACAAAGCAGGAATCCCGCATGTAAGAAAATGAATAAGTTTGACGAAAATGGGATTCAAAAATTCCGCGATAGATGCCATATTGTATAGGTAATGCGGGAAAGAAAAGTCTGGAAATTATTCAGCTTGCTCAGGAGTACCGAAAAACTAGACTTTCAAAAATGGTTGTTGCTTGAATACGGGGATAAGCAACAATACGTACAAAAGCTCTATGCCTGTTTACTGAAACAATCTTCTGCACCCTCGATGCAGGAGGTATGGGAAGTCTTGTATCTTTCTGACCCTTATGATGATGCTCGCCTTCGAAAACTCTGCAGAGACCTCTGCAGTCAGTTAGAATCTTTTTTAGCCTATCAAAACTTTAAAACAGATCAGAGAGGTCTGGAAATTGCTTTGCTCAAAGAGTTGAATCATCGAGAAGCATCCGACCTTTTCCTTAAAACCAGCAGAAAGATAAAACGTAGTGCAGCCCGGGTAAAAGGCAAAGATGCTGCTTACTATCGATATTGCTTTGAACTGGAGCTGGAGATACAAAGGTATCTCAGTAAATACGTGCGTAGTAATCTGGAGCGCGAGAAACTGTTTCCCAACCAGTATGGGCAGATGATGGATAGTTTTGATAGTTGGTGGGCAGAAGAAAAGCTTGAATTAGCTTTGGGGAAAATTAATATGAAGCAGCAAGAGAAAATTCAGGCACAGGAACTCTTGCTGGATGAACTCTTGGAAAAGCTCAGAGAGGAAACCTATTGGCAGGCAAATGATCGAATTCAGGTATATGTACAGGTTTATCGCTTATTGAGCGGGAAAGTCAAAGATGGCCTGGAAATTCTGCTGGATCGCATCCGCAAAACCGAAGGCCAGTGGACGCAGGAAGAGTTACGAAATTTTCTCACTTCCCTGATCAATGCAAACATTCGAAATCTCAATCAATTGGGAGAGGAAAAAACTGCCCTGGAGTTGTTTACTTTATTTGAATGGGGGATTAGCTCTCGTCTTTTCTTTATTGACAACAACCTTCCTGAAGTAATTTATAAAAACCTCCTGACGATATGCCTCAAAGTCAAGAAATTTGACAAAGCCCTGAATTATCTGGAGTCTTTGAAAGAACTTTTGCCTGAAAAGAGGCAGGAAGAATGTTATAGATTCAATTTGGGCAGGTATTATTTTGCTAAGGGAGCTTTCAAAGAAGTAATCTCATGTTTGGCCGGACAAAAATTCTCTAATGTATTTGATGAAATTGATGCCCGCATCCATTTGTTGCAGGCTCAATATGAAACCGAGTATGAGGAACCGGACTGGATCGCACGCCAGATTCAGACGCTTGCTCGTTTCGTTCGCAATCAGAACATTCCCCAGCAATTCAAAGTCGGAATGGGCAATGGCTTTCGCCTGTTTCGAAAACTTGTCCTTGCCTATACCCCTTATGAGCATGAGCAGGTATTGAACCTAATCCAAAAGACACGCCCCCTCAACCAGGCCAAATGGTTGGAAGAAAAGGCTCGCATTCGAAGCAAAAAAAGGCCGGAATCAAATCCGGCCTCCTGATTTGGGTTGTTTTTAAATACAGAATATATGGGTCATTTATAGACCATTATTTTTGCCTATAAATAGCCACTCTGATACCTTAGGCAGTCTCAAGCGTTTCTTTTTCCTGCGCAAGTTTCTGCTGTACATCTCCGGGCACTTGAGCATACTCCAGGAAGTCCTGTGAGAAAGTCGCTCTACCTTGAGATATGGAGCTCAGAGTGGTAGAATACCTGTTGAGTTCAGCCAAAGGTACCCGAGCCGTGATTTTCTGATTTCTTCCTTCTGCATTAAAGCCTTCTACGATGGCCCTGCGAGATTGAAGGTCAGTCATTACATCTCCCATATAGTCATCTGGTACCAGAACTTCGAGTCGATAAATAGGCTCAAGCAGTTTAGGTGAACATTGCAAGAAAGCTTCTTTAAAGGCTGCCTTGCCGGCTATTTTAAAGGAAATCTCATTGGAATCCACCGGATGCATTTTGCCATCATAAACATATATTGCTACATCCTGTGCATAGGAACCTGTAATCGGTCCTTCTTCCATGGTTTCCATGATGCCTTTGAGTATGGCTGGCATAAACCTTCCATCAATTACTCCTCCCACAATACAGTTGCAGAATAGCAATTTTCCTCCCCAGGGCAACTCATGCATATCTTGTCCTCTCACTTTGAGATCTGAAGGATGCGTCATATGCTCAGTCCAGGGCTGAACTTTTAGGTAAACCTCTCCATACTGACCGGAGCCCCCACTTTGTTTTTTATGCTTGTAATATCCGTCCGCAGATTTCTGGATGGTTTCTCTATAAGAAATTCGAGGTTGTATGAATTTGGTCGGCACCCCATAGATGTTTTCCAATAGACCTTTGACTATCTGTAGATGGAGAGCTCCCTGACCACTCATAATGGTTTGCTTAAGCTCTTTTGAGTACTCGATAACCAGGGTCGGGTCGGATTCTGATATTTTATTGAGGGCCATGGCAAGTTTTTCTTCTTCGCCACTCTTCTCCGGCTCAATAGCTGTTCGAATTTTGGGATTCGGAAACTCAATCGCTTTTATCTTGACACCATTGTCCTTATCTCTCAGGGTATGATTAACACCTGTATCTTTTAATTTGACTGTAGCTCCTATATCACCCGCGGACAGTGCCTCTATAGAATGCTTGTTTTTTCCATCAATGATATAGAGCTGGTTGATTTTATTTTTGGTACCGGTATTTGAGTTGACAAATTCAGTCCCACTTTTTACCTCTCCGGAACATACTTTGAAATAGCTCATAGAGCCCGTATGTTTTTCATTTGAAGCCTTAAAAACAAAAAGGGTAGTATCACTGTCATTGACCGTAATTTTGTTTCCTTCTTCTGTTTCTTCATCATGCATATCTCCTGCTGAAGGAGCTACATTTCCAATGAAACCCATCATACGACCACTGCCCATATTGTTTTTGACAGAGGTACAGAAAACAGGGAATATATCCCTACTTAGCATACCAATCCGGATTCCTCTCCGCATTTCATCTTCATCCAATGCTCCTTTTTCAAAATAGAGCTCCATGAGTTCTTCGTCATGCTCGGCTGCTGCTTCTACGAGTGTATTATGAAGTTCGTCAGCACGTGCCTTCTCTTCGTCTGGTATGGGAAGTTTTTCAGGTTTACCCCCATCAGCCGGGAATTTATACATGATCATTTTCAGGACATCTATGATGGAGTCAAAGCCCTCCCCTGTATTGTAGGGATACTGCATGACTACTACTCCTGATCCAAATTGTCCTTTGGCTTGTTCGATGGTATTGTTAAAATCGGCTTTGCCGTTATCCAACTGATTTACTACAAAAATGGTAGGCTTGCTATATTTCTTTACATAGCGCCAGGCAATTTCAGAACCGACCTCTACACCATACTGAGCATTGAGAACCAAAACAGCGGTATCCGCTACTCTAAGTGCTCCAATAAGCTCACCGGCAAAATCATCAAGACCTGGTGTGTCAATAATATTGATCTTGGTTCCCCTCCATTCTGTATGCATGATCGATGAATAGATCGAGTTTCCTCTTTCCATTTCAATTTCATGGTAATCAGAAACGGTGTTTTTGTCGTCAACGGATCCCCGGCGATTGATTACGCCTCCTTCAAACATCATGCATTCGGCGAGGGTAGTTTTGCCGGATTTCGAGTTGCCAACAAGGACAACATTTTTGATGTTCTGACTTTGGTATTGTTTCATATAGCGCGAGTGTTAAGTAGTTCGAAATACGGTAGGCAAGCACAGCTGATATCTCCGGAATGGATTACCAATTGTTTATGAGAAATACCTATAAAGGATGGGTGGGGAATCTTGCTGATTCCCTGAGTAGTAGGTACTTGCTATACCGTTATTGCATTTTTTATAATATAGAGAAAAAGATAATAACTTTCACTTTTTTGCCTATATTTTTGACCCTACTTTCAGAATAAATCTGATTTTTTGACCGCTTTTTCTATGACTACGGAATCTATTCAAACTACTCCTGCAGGCAAGGCTCGGATTTTTATGGGAATCTTCCTCCTGGCTGCGCTGGTGGAATTGGCCTGCAACCTCATTCCTGCCCTCCCTTATCCCGTCCATTTTGTTGCCAAGTCGCTATTGATGCCTGCTTTGCTGGCCTACTTTATTGTGGAAAGCAAGGAATGGGAGAAAAAATACCGGACACCCATTGTTCTGGCATTGATCTGTTCCTTCTTTGGAGATTTCTTTTTGCTTTTTTCTGGCCCAACTTATTTTCTCTTGGGTTTGGGTTCATTTCTTCTGGCACAGGCTTCCTATATCTATGCCTTTCGAAATGGTCCTTTTGAGCAGAACAAGGGGAAGATTGAAATGATATTTATGGCTTTGGGCGGCTTGCTTATTCTATATGGGATCTTGCTTGTCTATAGCCTTTGGGGATATTTGGGAGAAATGCAGATACCCGTCAGTGTCTATTCTCTGGTGATCATGGGAATGGGATTGTCCGCTTTGAGTCGTAAGGGAAAAGTGAATCTCCCAAGCTTTCGGGAAGTATTTGTCGGAGCTTCCCTCTTTATCCTGTCGGATAGCTTGATCGCTATCAGTCGCTTTGGAAGCGAAATGGCGGAACTGTCTTATTCAGGCTTTTGGATCATGCTGACCTATATCATAGCACAATACCTGATCATACGAGGATTGTTGAACGTAAAGGTCAATTGAGTTTCTTATGCATCAAGACCGCTGTACTTGGACATAAACTGCTGAATTCTTCACTCTCTTTGATGGCTTGTGGGACGCTTTCTCTGTCCTGATTTTCGAAGCCCATTTTTTTGAAGAAGCCTTCTGCGGTTGTAGTTAGAAGGTAAAGATCCTTCATCCCCATTTCCCTGGCTTTTTCAAGGAGACGCGAAACCCATGCCTTTCCATTTCCTGAGCCTTGTTGTTGAGGACGAATAGCTACGGATCGCAATAAGCCAATATCTCCGTATTGCTCAAATCCTCCGCAGGCAAAGGGAATACCCTTTGTTCCTTTCCAATAAAAAAGATGGACTTTCTCTCCAATATCTTCGATGGGTAAATCAACTTCACTCAAAAACTTTTTGAGAATAGGCAGATGCTTGAGATCGGCTTTTTCTATTGTATAGGAAGGTACTGACATACCCGAATTTAAGGGAAAGCGCTCGAAATAAAAACGCTCATCCCATAGGACGAGCGTTAAAAATGAAAATATACTAAATCCGTTTTAAGGTAAGGCTGAGGGTGCCCGTTCTTCGATGGGCAATTCCTGCTGGGTTTGTTGTAATGCCTGTTGTCTTATGTCGGATTTTTCTTTAGCAGTATTGATTTGAGCGACGCCCAAAAAAGTGGCTAGAAACAGGGTGGATAGAAAGGCTAAAGCGGCAACTTTCGATTTCATCAGAGCAAGATTAAATAAATTTGATAATTCAAATATCACGACTATTCGTAATAAATAAAACTCAATATTCTGCTGATCATTACATCAATTATTTGAGTCTTCCCCTGTAAAAATATGTAACTTGTATCCTTTACAAGAAAGCTACAGACACTCATGGACATTGAAACACTTCGCAATCACTGCATCGCTAAAAAAGGGGTAACGGAAGGCTTCCCATTTGGAGAACAAACCCTGGTATTCAAAGTAATGGGAAAAATGTTTGCCCTGGTATCCATTGATAATGCCGAATTTGTAAACCTGAAGTGTGAGCCTGAATATGCCCTGGAGCTGAGGGAGCAGTATGATGGGAGGATACGACCTGGCTGGCACATGAATAAAAAACTCTGGAACTCTGTATCTCTGATCGATAGCCTTTCTTATGAGCTGATTAAATCGCTCATAGATCACTCTTATGAAGAAGTGGTGAAAACCTTAAAAAAGAAGGATAAGATTGCTTTAGAGGAAATAGAATCTTAGGCTTTCCATTCCCAAAACTCACAGTTGATATCTGCTTTCTGAAAATTTTGTTGGACTGTTTCCAGAGATTCTGGCGATTGATCTATACCAATCCATTTCCTGCCCAGTTTTTCGGCCGCCAGTAGGGTGCTTCCTGAACCCGCAAAGGCATCCAGGATCAAACTGTCCGAATGAGAGGATTGCGCAATAATTCTTTCCAGAAGATCGGCATTCTTTTCTGTGGGATAGCTGACATAGGAAAGGCCCTTGTCTTTAAATTCCCAGACATCCTGTAGTTTCTTGCCTTTATGATCATGGGCAAATACCTTTTTGCGAGGATTTCCACTATCCGACCACTCTATCAGACCCGCTTCATCGAGTTCGTCCAGTACCTTGCGTCCATAGCGCCAATGCCGGCCCGGAGGAGGACTCAAGCCCTTCCAATCCTTCCCTGTATCACCTTCCAGCGTTTTGCCCGGAGCATGCAGCGGATGAGTCGTGTAAGCTCCTTTCTTTTTATCTCTTTTTGGAAATAGCTGTTTGACTTCTTCTTCATTCAGGGCTTCCCGAACTTCATTCCAGATATTTTGATCTCGCTCTTTCGCATACACCAAAATCATATCTGAAAAATTCCCATACGCTTTACGCGCGAAATTTTTAGGATTGCACTTGATGCGGCTGATGTCGTTGAGGAAATTTTCTGATCCGAAAACCTCATCCAGGATGATTTTAAGGTAATGCCCCAGCTTTTTATCTATATGTAAATAGAGACTTCCTTGATCGGAGAGGAGTTCTCGAAGTAAATAGAGCCGCCTTCGGATAAATTCGAGAAAGTGATGATCAGGATTCCAGTCTTCATAGGCTTTCTTATCAGAGATTTTGCTAAAGGTTTGCCCGGTTCCAAAAGGAGGATCTATGTACACAAGATCTACGGAACCTTTAAGACTCAAACCTAAATGCTGTAGGATAGGAAAATTGTCCCCGAAATAGAATTTCCCTCTGGCTTGTTCCTGAGCTTTTCGGTTTAGCTTGCCGCTGAGGGGAAGAGAGAGGATTTCCTCTGCGGGCATTTTATCCGGATAGCTCAGTTCACATTTTAGCATAGGGAGAGAGAAGGAACATTAGGTTCACATTCGCCTAAAAATACCAAAAATTTCAAGCTCTGATAAATAATCGTAAAGGAATGCTAGTTGCCCGTTTTTTTCGAGCGGTTGAAACGACGAATCCGATCCTTGAGTTTCTTGCTGGGTTTATCAACATCTCCCAAAGCAGCTCTTCCCAGTTTTTTGAAGTCGGCTTTGTTCAACTCTCCGGAGGTATCAGTCCTTTCTAAATAAAGTACTTCTCCTGTTGCGGCATCCATAATCGTCATCTGCTTGATGCGAGGATCCAGGTGTAAAAAAGCTTTTTGTTCTTCTTCATTATGGACCGCAGCCATGATTACAGCAGCTTCTACCAACTCGACCTTATGTCCATAGATTTCCGCAATCTCTTCCTGACTCATAAAATCTCCTACTTCCTCTTTATCCATCAAGAGGGTATAATCCTTGAGCTTCTGGGTATTTTCAGAATTAAAGGCGCGGAGCAGCTTCCCATGCGTATCCTCGGTGGGATTTTTTTCTTCTACATGCTTAAGATATAGTTGCATGTATTTGATGAAAGCCGGCAACTTGTGGAAATATTCCATGGTATTGCGCACATCATTCAGTTGGAAATGTGTGAGCGCATCTTTACCAGTATAATTTCTCAAATCTGTACCGGTATCCATGAGGTAAAGGGCCAAATGATTGTTCTGGATCTTATCCGTTCCACTTACTCTTCTCACGAGTCGATGGGAATTATTGCGAACCAGCATGGAATATTCTTTATCTCCTTTATTCTTGGAGATCTCATAAAGTTCTGTGGTATCGACAAATTGATAGGGAGTAAAGGTCCAGTGTGATTCGATGATTTCCTTGATTTTATCATTATAGGTATCATCGTCCTCGTACAATACTACGAGTAAGGTGGAGCTTTTTACCTCTGGGAAATCTTCCAGAGAAGCATATCTGCCATTCTGGGCAGCAAGCTGTAAACTCGAAAAAATGAGAAGAAAGGCTATTAGAAATCTTTGCATGTCCATGAACTAAAAACGTCTTAAAAGAGGCCTTAGTATTATTTGGAATTGACCAAATAGACCCCAAGCATAATTACGAACATCCCAAATAATTCCCAAGGGCTAAATGTTTCTCCATCTAACAAACCCCAGGCTAATGCAACGATGGGAATGATATAGGTTACAGAGGCAGAGAAGATAGTACTTGTTTGCTGTACGAGATAATAAAAGAGCACCAATGCGAGGGAGGTTCCCAGTGCGGCCAGGATGGAAATATAGCCGAGAGAGGCCCATGCATATTCATTGGTTTGAAATACGCTAAGGATATCAGAAAATCCCAGGAGGTAAATCCAATAGGGGATAGACACAAAAACGAGGGCAAATCCAGAGGCATAAATGGGAGAAACCTCTTGAAGATATCGCTTGGTGATATTGGTACTAAGGCCATAGAGTACGGTAGCAAATATGACCAGCAGGGAATAAAATATATGCTCTTCTACATTTACTTCTCCCCCACCCATGAGCAATAAAATAAGGGCTCCCAGAAATCCTACAAAGACCCCATAATTTTGAGTCTTCTTAAACCTGAATCCAAAAAACATGACCCCTAGTATCAAGGTGAATACCGGACTCATTACGTTGAGAATGCCCGTACTTGAGCTATTGATTTTGGTTTCGGCCAGGGGAAAGAGAAAGGCGGGTATCGCATTGCCTAAAATCCCAATAATCAGAATAAAGGGCCAGGCTTTTTTGGGGACATTCTTTGCTTTTCCCAGAATAAACGGGACCATAACAAGGCCCGCAATCGTGATCCTGAGCGCAGCTATCTGCATAGGTGTAAAGGCATCCAGCCCTCTTTTCATCAGGATAAAGGAACTCCCCCACAAAAGTGAAAGGGAAATAAAGGGGACCCATCGCTTCATGCGGCGAAGTTAGAAAGGAAATCAGAATAATGGAGAAATATTTTTGAGGCGAAGGCTAGCCTCCGCCACAGGCCCCAAGGACAAAATCACAGATTGTAGCGGCAGATTACAATCCGCCCAAATAAGATTACAGCATGTCATATGCGGGGCCTTTCCTTCTGGAGGGCCATAAGAGAATTAAGAATAAGGAACAAGGAATGGAGAAGTTAGAAGTAAGCTTGCTCAGATAAAATTTCTTCCTTTTACACTCCTTATTCTTTGTTCTTCAATCCTTAATCCGTCCTCAGCTGATTCGGCAATTCATCCGTATCATCCGGGCGAATTTCTACACCTTTTTCTTTAAGAATTTTTGCACTCCGATTGATGGCATTGATGATTCCCTGGCACACATTTTTCTTTTTGATCGCATGAACGGTTTCATCAATGAGGTCATTCCAGGTCTCTTGTTCCACAGCTCCATTGATACCTTCATCAGCAAGTACGACTACTTCATGTTCAAAAAGGGCCATGAAAATGAGGATACCTGTCCGCTCTCTGGTGAGGAATACTTCTTCCCGAATGAAGAAATGCTCCGATCTTCGAATGGCTGCGATCTCAAGCTTGTTTCTGCCGGCCATCAGTCTTTTGAGGGGATCGATATATTGGGTCAATAGAGCTCCTATTATCCCTCCAGCTACTACCATCCCCATGATCGGTACCAAATGTAAGACAGGAAAGTCCAACCAAAAGAGTTCCATGGCGGAAACGATGAGGAAGACAATCATAGCGAGAAATATTCCCCCTTTGTAAACGGCTTCCGGGTAGCGTTCACATTGAGCAACGAAGACAGGGACAATTTCGCCCGAAGTTTCCGTTTCTGCCTGAGATACTGCTGTCTCGATCTCTTTGAGTTCTGCTTCTGAGAAATAGCTTTTTAAGTCCATGGATTTTCCTCTGGAGGGGCAAAATAAAGAAAGTTGGGAAAAATTGAATCGAAATCGGGAATTTGTTGTGGCCAAAGACTATGTGTCCAGATCGGTAATCTCAGCTTCCTCTTGAGATTCTTTGTCCTTGATCTCGTATTTTTTGGTATAAACAGAGGCACCTTTCCCTGATTTTCTAGCTACCAGTTGCATAACAAAGTGACCTTTGAGGGGATAGGTGTAGATACTTTGTTGTTTTACATTGCGAGTAATGCCATTGCCAAAATCCAGAATATAGGTGACTTCCGGATCGTAATTTTCTATAGTAAAGGTGAGAGGGCTGCCGACCATTCTTTCGCCTGCCACATCTACCGGATAAACTTCCAGGGTTCCTTTGGCTGCGAAACGAATACTATCGGCTTCGCTTTGGCTGGAATTAATGGCTGCTTTATCTTCTTCTGCTTGCTTGGTAAAGCGGACGATCTCTTCGTATTCGGCAGCAGAATTGATGGTGTCTGTACCAAAAATAGGATGCTCGACTACAATCTCTGCATTGTCAATCTGGAAGATTTCTCGAATTTTTCCTGTATTAAGATCGGATGCCTGATAAACCTGCAGGAGCTTTTCGCGAGGTTGGGTGCTAGGTTTGCTAGGGAAGAAATACTGAAATGCCAATATGCCCCCCAATATTAATACCGGGAGTACATAGAATATTCTTTTTCGTCTTGTGGCCTTTTCCTTAGCCTCGAGCTGACGCAAATATTCATCAAATTTATCGTGAGCCTTTTCAAATTGCTCCATAAGTGAGGTTTGCAGTCAGAGTAACACAGGTTAAAGCAAGATGATTTGTTAACTCACAAGGAAATTGTATCCAAATGAGTGCCAAATTCTCATTTGTTCGTCGAAAATGCGCCAATTGACATAGATTTACCTCTGCTGATAAAAAAAACCTGTCAGGAAACGAGTCCGAAAACTCTACCTGACAGGGCCTTGCTGCAAAGAACTTCAAGATCAAAATGACCTTGATTGATTGGGGTTTAAATCATTATGAGTGGGTGATCAATCGAACCAGCTGTTGGTCGCCTGATTCCACTTTTAGCATATATAGACCTTCGGGAAATACACTCAGGTCTATGTCCATATTTAATTTCTTCTGTCTGCCGAGATTTACGTCCCTGCGGTAGACAACTTCACCTCCAAAATGTTTGATGAATATCTTTATTCTGGGACTGGAACTGAGCATCAGATCCAGATTGATATTATCCTCGGAAACTGTGCAGACACCCATGCGGCTCTGGTTTGAGTCCATCACCACTTCACTATCCTGAAAAAGTTCAGAATTAGGGAAGATCTGCTGTATCCCCAGACCCATGCCAAAGCAAAAGATGGCAAGAAATGCCAGAAGCAGAGGCGCACGGCGTCTAAGTTTAAGTTTTTTCCGGGTGTTTGAGAAAGATGGGAATGACCCCAGGGTGGAGCTATTCACAGGCGCAAAGGCCTTGCTCTCGGCAGGAGCTGAGAAATTCAGCTGATGTATCCGAAGAGGCTGTATGAACAGCGATTTGAAAAGGGTCGAATAGAGAGCATCAGGATTGAGCAAGTGTGCTAAAGAACTGTTTCGCATAACGCGCATGGCAGGTTAAAGTTGTTGCGATGCCGTTTCGGAGTAAACCTCCTAACGAAGAATAAAAAATGCCATTCGACATTGTATCACATTGAATCCTTGAATCGAAGTAACAACAAAAAAATCTAGGAAGGAAATCAGGCCTAAGTTGGAAGTGTAGCATTTTTTTCGCGAAAAGATTTTTTTCGCTCATTTATTTTTATAAGTGGAAATTTGACCCTTTGCGAAAATGTTCGCTTTTGGTGAAAAACAGACGGATTTCTCTTGACGAAAGGCGAAAAAGGCTTTTGCGGCATGTGTCGTCTTTTTTTTTTTTAGGCCTGTAAGAAAAAGTGCATTATTTAAGCCATCTGTAAAGCAAGATTGCTGCTAATCCTGTTCCGGCAGCTACCAACCAGGGGACACTTGAGTCTTTTTCCTTGTCTTTGGTCCCAAACATATCGAAGATTCCTGCTACGGGATCCTGTGCTTCTAATTGGTGGAGTACATGCATTAACGCCGATCGGGCATCTTCTCCTAAATGCATTTTTAATCCTTGCTTTAAGATGAAAACCGCCAATTTGGGCCGCTTATGGACATTATGAACGGAAATGGCCAGATTTTCTAAAGCTAAAGCGTATCGATCCCGACTCCCTGCAAAGTAATCTGGCAATCGATTCATTGCAGCGATGTACATTTCATCGCAGTATTCCTGCATTTTCCCATCAGGTAGACTTCCTTTCTCAATTTTAAAGGTCGTGTCCTCGATTTCCTTGATATGGGTGTGAATGAGGTGAAAGGTATCCTTATAAGTCTGTGCAAAAAATTTGCTGGGGATAGGTAAGGGATGTGTAGACATTGTCTGAATTTCCTCCCAATCTCGCTGCTTGAAAGCATGGAGCAAACGCTTATTGTATTGAAAAGCGAAATAGGGTGCAATAAATTTGAGGAAGGATTCGGACTGTGCAGATAACATGCTGATATCACCTGAATAAAAATAATCCAGGCTTGATTCTTCCAGAAAAGCCAAAAGACTGAGTTTGGAAAGAACCTTGGCATGATGCTCTATGATTTTAGGATCTCCTAATTGGTCAAATAAATCCAGTACTTGATTCTTATTAAGGGAGATTCCTCTCAATTCGATATTAGAAGCTTCATTAAGTTCAAATTCTGCCATCAGCTTTTTTTTCTCACGTTTGAGGCGAGCGCTGCTGATTCCCTGAAGGGCTTCTTCGGGCTCAAGACCGAGGAGTGCAAGAGGATTGATGTATTGCATGTCTAAAAATACGGTTTATTCGGCTCCTAAGTTTGATTTCGACCAAGTATCTGTTTCTCTCTGCAAAATCTGACACCTCGCTGTAAGGCAGGCGTAGGTTTACATACTAACTAAGGGCAATCTACAAGGGCATATATGATACAGCTTAACAATATTCATAAATCTTACCAGACAGGCGCCAACTCCCTAAAGGTTTTGAAAGGGATAGATCTCAAGATAGAAGAAGGTGAATTGGTCTCCATTATGGGGGCTTCCGGCTCCGGTAAATCTACCCTGCTGAATATCCTGGGAATTCTCGACAACTATGATGAAGGAGATTATTACCTCAATAATAAACTCATCAAAAATCTCAATGAGACCCAGGCTGCTATTATGCGTAATAAGATGATCGGATTTGTTTTCCAATCCTTTAATCTTATCTCCTTTAAAAATGCCATGGAAAATGTGGCCCTACCCCTTTACTATCAGGGAGTAAATAGAAAACGCAGAAATGAAATTGCTCTCGACTACCTGGATAAAGTGGGATTGAAAGATTGGGCAGACCATTTACCCAACCAATTGTCTGGAGGACAAAAACAGAGAGTAGCGATTGCCCGTGCACTTATCTCTCAGCCTTCTGTCATCCTCGCTGATGAGCCCACCGGTGCCCTCGATTCCAAAACCTCTATAGAAGTGATGGATCTACTAAAAGATATAAATGCCAGTGGCATTACCATCGTCATTGTTACCCATGAAAATGAAGTAGCGGCAGAAACTCAGCGTATCATTCGACTCAGAGATGGAATGATTGAAAGAGAGGTAGAGAAAGTGATGTAATCAGTATTTGTGTGCATGCGTGTTAGGGTATACCAGTTAAATTATTGATTCACTCTAACACACAAAAACGCTAACACCCTAACACTACAAAACTTCAACACGTCAAATGTTCGATTTAGATAAATGGCAGGAAATTTTCACCACGATCCGGCAAAATAAACTCCGGACTTTCCTCACAGGCTTCTGTGTGGGCTGGGGAATATTCATGCTGATCATCCTGCTCGGCTCTGGAAAGGGACTGGAAAATGGAGTGGAGCTGGAAATGTCGGGAGATGCGATCAATAGTCTCCGCATTTTCCCGGGAGTCACCCAAAAACCTCATGCTGGTCTTCAACCCGGAAGAAGAATTCGCCTGACCAATGATGATTATGAAGAGATAAAAGAGGCCATAGAAGGAGTGGAACACATCACCGGGAGATTTTACCTGGGCGGTATCCAAATCGTTAACTACAAAACCAACTCAGGAGATTATCCTATTCGTGCCGTACATCCGGATCACCAGATATTGGAAAATTCTCTGGTTGCAGAAGGTCGCTTTATCAATGAGGCCGATCTGACCGAACATAGAAAGGTAGCAGCCATTGGGAAAAAAGCAGCTGAAGGCCTTTTCAAAAAAGAAAACCCTATTGGCAAATCTATAGAAGTAAATGGCATTGCTTTTAAGGTAGTTGGAGTATTTATAGAAGAAGGTAGAGATGGGGAAGAGGAAGAAGTGATTTATCTACCTATTACTACTGCCCAGAAGGCATTCAATGGAAAAAGACGGATTCATCAACTGCTCCTGACGATGGGAGATGTAACGGTTGAGGAAAGCCTCATTATAGAAGAACAGGTACTGAAGAAATTATCCAAGAAGCATCGTTTTTCACCAGATGATCGAGGAGCTATGCGAATCTCAAACCGGGTAGAAGGCTATCAGGAATTCAAAGGAGTGATGACGGCTATTCGGGTATTTATCTGGTTTATCGCATCTGGTACTTTGCTAGCAGGTATCATTGGAGTGAGCAATATCATGATCATTGTCGTGAAAGAGCGAACAAAAGAGATCGGAGTGCGAAAAGCCCTGGGAGCAACTCCCAAAACGGTAGTCTCCCTCATTATGCAGGAAGCCATACTCGTTACAGCCCTTGCGGGTTATATCGGATTATTGTGTGGGGTGGTACTCCTGGAAGTATTCAGTTCCGGCATTTGGCTTGACTTCTTTCAATCCTTTGGTATGATGGAAGGAGTAAGTATGGATAATCTGGGCATATTTTACAACCCAGAGGTTGATCTGACAGTCGCTATACAAGCTACGGTCTTTTTGATCATCGCAGGAGCCCTCGCAGGTTGGGTCCCAGCAAGAAGAGCAGCAAGAATAAGACCTATAGAAGCCTTGAGATATGAGTAGGAATGTGCGCGTGTGTTAAAGTTTGGCTTTAGAAACTTTGAACTACACCAGAATAATTATGATAAACCTGCGCGCGATAAGACTATAACACCCTAACACTCTCCCTTATGTTTGACCTCGATAAATGGCAGGAAATATTGCAGGCATTGGCCAAGAAGCCATTGCGGACCGTGCTGACGGCACTGGGTGTGTTTTGGGGCATCCTCATGCTGATCCTTATGATTGGTTTTGGGAATGGCCTGGAGAAAGGAGTAAAAACAGATATGTCTGATCGGGCAAGTAACAGTTTTTTCCTTTGGGGAAGTGTTACTACTGAGCCTTATGCCGGATTTCAACCGGGGAGAAGAATCCGGATGACCAATGATGATTATTTTGCAGTAAAAGCCTTGGTTAAAGAAGCCAAGTATGTTTGTCCTAGAAATCAACTGGGAGGTTATAGAGGGGGAAATAATGTGACCTATAATGGGAAAGCCGGAGCTTTCGAGGTAACTGGTGATTATCCGGAGATAAGGTTTGCCGAAAAATTTAATATGGATAAAGGCCGCTTTCTCAATCATGTAGATCTGAAGAGAAGTCGTAAGATTTGTGTGATAGGAGAAGGAGTGCGCGTTCAGATGTTTGAAGAGGATGAGGATCCGATCGGTAAGCAGATAGCCATTAATAATACCTATTTCCAGGTGGTAGGCCTTTTTTCCTCTAACCAAACAGGCGAAAGAGGAGAAAGAGAAACGCAGCGAATTTATACCCCTTTCACCACTTTTCAAAAGACCTTCAATTACGGGAATCGCATCAGCTGGTTTTCGGTAGTTTCTCAAGATGATACCCCCGCTTCGATTGCAGAAGAAAAAATGATCGCCCTCTTAAAAAGAAGGCATAAAGTCTCTCCTTTAGATGAAAGAGGCTTTGGTCATTTCAATTTGGAAGAAGAGTTGAAGGAAATTCAAAATGTGTTTTTCGGGATCAATGCCATCAGCTGGATTGTGGGATTTTTCACCCTTTTAGCTGGAGCCATTGGCATCAGCAATATCATGTTGATCAATGTAAAGGAGCGTACCAAAGAAATCGGAATTCGAAGAGCTATTGGGGCCAAGCCCTGGGGAATCATTAGCCAAATTATGACAGAAGCTGTTTTCCTGACTACTATAGCTGGATATACCGGCCTGGTATTGGGAGTAGGTTTGTTGGAGTTGGTGAGTTTTGCCCTCACCGAATCGGGGGCCGATCTTGGGATGTTTGCCCCGCCATATGTGGAAATTGACCTTATGCTCAATGCCCTCTTTATCCTGATTATTGCAGGAGCCTTTGCTGGTTTGTTACCCGCTTCGAGAGCTGTGCGCATAAAACCCATAGAAGCACTCAGAACAGAATAAATAAGACACCATACAAGACTGAATCATACAATGAGTAGAACAAGTACCTTAATCATCCTGGGAGTAATTCTCCTGAGTTTTATCGGAGGAGGATTTTACCTGGTGAAAAAAGACCAGGAGAAACCGGTCATGTTTAAGACAGAGCAAGCCTTTGTTACGGATATCGTTGAAAAAACGGTAGCTACGGGTTCTGTCATTCCCAGAAAAGAAATTGAAATCAAGCCTCAGGTTTCTGGTTTAATCAGCAAACTTTATGTAGAAGCCGGGGATGAGGTGAAGAAAGGAGACCTGATTGCAACTGTTCAGATCGTACCTGATATGGTGAGTCTGAACAATGCTGAGAACCGGGTTCGCAGGGCCAAAATTACCCTGAAAAATGCCAAGCAGGACTATGAGCGAAATGAGCCTCTCTACAAGGAGGGAGTCATTGCTGCTGCTCGTTTTCAGGAATTTCAACTGGCCTATGACAATGCAGAAGAAGAATTGGGCGCTGCTCAGGACAACCTGGAGCTGATCCGAAAAGGATCAACCAAGCGCTCAGGACGTACGGCTAATACCAATGTAAGAGCAACCATTGCCGGGATGGTTCTGGATGTCCCCATAGAAGAAGGTAATTCGGTAATTGAATCCAATACCTTCAATGATGGAACAACCATTGCCATCGTTGCTAATATGGAAGAAATGATTTTCGAAGGTACTGTTGATGAGTCTGAGGTTGGAAAACTCAAGAATAATATGGACCTCGAACTTACCATTGCTGCGATTGAGGGAGAAACTTTTAATGCTAAACTAGAGCATATTTCCCCTAAAGGAGTTGAGGATAATGGAGCGATACAGTTTAAAATACGTGCTGCCATCAATCTGAAGGAAGATCAATTCATCAGAGCTGGATATAGTGCAAATGCAGATATCGTTCTTGATAGAAAGGACAGTGTGCTAGCCTTATCCGAAGCCCTCTTGCTTTTTGAAGGCGACAGTACGTTTGTGGAGGTTGAGACTTCTCCTCAGGAATTTGAGAAGATCGCGATAAAAACAGGGATATCGGATGGGATAAATGTCGAGCTATTGTCAGGCATAGATGACCAATCAAAGGTTAAGAACCCCAACCCTATCCGCGAAGACGATAAAAAAGAAAAAACTACTAACTAGATCTACGAATCTGACCCAAGCAGCGACAGCTGTTTATTATCCTGACCCAACTTATATCTTTTATAAGTTGGGTTAAATTGTCTATCTTCGGGTGTTGGATAGGTAGGCGCATTCGATGTGGCAAAAGGGGATTATGGCTCGAATGTTGTCTTAATGCTGGTTAATTGAACGTCCGCATGCAGATAAGAAAGGCATACCGTATTGTCTTCTCACTAATTTTGGGGATTTTAGTCCTCAACATTCCCTCGTTTTCTCAAGTGGTAGATAGCATAGAAGGAGAGATCAAAGGTCTTCCCTTTAAGGAGCAGGTGAGCGAAGTTCGCAAGCTAGCCAATCAATATGCTGCCAAAGGGAAACGTACAGATGCAATGGCCATCGCGCAGTATGGCTACAAAATCTCTTTAAGTTCTGGCGATATCGATCTGCAAGGATCGGCCCTAATGTCTTTAGGGAATATCCACCATTTGCTGGAAGACCCCGGACTGGCCCTTACATTTTACAAAAGAGCTTTTTCCCTTAGACAAAGAGAGGGTGTTCCCAGCAAGATTCGCGTAGCTATCAATCGGGTGGTAAAAACCTGTGTAGAATTGCATCGGTATGACGAAGCCATTCCATTTTATGAAGAAGCAATAAAGCTGGCGGAGGGAGAAAATGATTCTATCGCTGTAGCTGAAGCCAATATCAAAATGGGTTATATGTATGAAAAACTTCGTTTGTACGAAGACGCATATAACCGATTCTTTGCAGCCATAGATATCAGCAAAAGAGCTAAGGATAGTAGCTTGTTGGTGACTGCTCTTACTGGAGTAGCCAAGGTTTACTGGGCCTCTGATAATTATGTGCGAGCGATAGAGACCTATGAGCATGCGGAAAAGATTCTTCGGGATGTACAGGATCAATTCCAGTTGGGAGAGCTCTACCAGGATATGGGGATGCTTTATTTGGAAATAGACAGTATGAATAAGGCCGAAACCTATTTGGATCAGGCCTATGTGTATATACAGGAAATTAAAGACGAGCGGCTGTTGACGGAAATCAATAGCAGCTTTGGTGATGTGTACATGGCTCAAGGGAATTATGATCGGGCCTTACGGCATTATGGTATTGCCCTGGATCAGCAACTGCTTAGCCAGGACTCTACGGTCCCCCCTCTGTTCAATATGGCCAATGCCTATTATCGAAATGGGGAATATGAGGACGCAATCAGTGTCCTGAGTAATGCGCTTTCACTTGCACAGCGAACTCCCCGCGATACGATGCGGAAAGATATCTACGAACTCATGAGTGATATCTTCAATGCGTCGCAGGATTTTAGTAATGCCTTTGATTACTATAAGCTTTATACTGAGCTCAATGACTCATTGAGTAATGCGCAAAAAGAGTTTGCCCTGGAAAAAACCAAGGAGGTATATGATGAACGCCAAAAGCGACTCATAGCAGATGGTGCAAGCGAGAAAGCCAGCTTGCAAACCCAGAATCTGACCATTCTGCTATATGCGAGTTTTATCGTATTGGCACTCATTGTCCTCTTGGCAGTAGTGCTTTACCGACAAACCCGCTCCAAGCAAAAAACCAACGATCAGTTGGCCAATCGAAATAAGGTGATCCATATGCAGAATCAACAACTGCATAAAATCAATAAGAGCCTGGAAGAGGCCAAGCACCAGGCAGAAGCTGCTTCGGTTGCCAAATCCAACTTCCTCGCTACCATGTCTCATGAGATTCGCACCCCGATGAACGGAATTATTGGGATGACGAGCTTATTGAAAGACACCTACCTGAATCCTCAGCAAAAGGATTATGTGGGGACAATTGCGACTAGTAGCAATAACCTACTTTCTATCCTGAATGATATCCTGGATTATTCTCGTGTAGAGGCTGGTAAACTTGACCTGGAAATCAAAACATTTGAGGTAAGAGGACTCCTGGCAGAGGTTACAGCACTTTTTGAGAATGGAGCTAAAGAAAAAGGCCTGAAACTGGCCTTTCATTTAGGAAAAGAAGTTCCTCGTTTTATACGGACTGATCCCAATCGTTTGAGACAGGTCCTGGTCAATTTGGTCAACAATGCCCTGAAATTTACTACTGAAGGTAGTATCGATATTTTGGTCTGGCTCTCAGATGCCAATCGGATGAATTTTGAGCACGGAGAAATTTGTGAAATAAACTTTGCAGTAAAAGATACAGGTATAGGTATTCCCAAAGATGCTCAGGAAAGCATTTTTGAATCCTTCCAGCAAGTTGACAACTCTGTTTCCCGTAAGTTTGATGGTGTAGGTTTAGGATTGGCGATCTCGAGAAAGCTGGTTCACCTTATGCATGGAGACATTCATGTGGAAAGTAAAGAAGGCTTAGGTTCGACCTTCAAGTTTACTATCCAGGGTATCATTGATAGGGAAGCTGAAAAAAGAGAACAGCCTAAGGTTGATACCGGATTTGATAAGATGTTGGGCGAAAGATTTCCCCTGCGAATTATGGTTGCAGAGGATAATATGATTAACCAAACCGTGATAGAAGGTATCCTGGAGAAGATGGGTTTTGATATTGAGTTGGCAGATAATGGAAGAGAGGCAGTAGATATGCTCAAAGATAGCGGCTTTGACCTCATTTTTATGGATATCCAAATGCCCGAACTGGACGGCTTAAGCGCTACCCAGGAGATTATCGAAACCTATGGCAATGATAAACGTCCTGTGATTATCGCGATGACTGCAAATGCTATGGCAGGGGTTCGTGAACAATACCTAAGTGCAGGAATGGATGACTATATCAGCAAACCCTTTAAGCTGGAAGACCTTGAGAAAGCCATTTCTCACTGGGGTCAAAGAATTTTACAGAAAAAAGGAATAGGAGCCTAAGGGCTAATTAATCTTCCTCTTTAGGAGGATTTTCCAGACTGGATTTGACGTAAGACATCAAATCCTGCCAGAGTAACTTACGACTCAACCATCCGATAGTAAAGATCAATCCCAGAATCAATCCTATGAGGGCAAAGAGGATGGGATTCTTTTTAGATAGGATAAAGGGAGGAATGGGTTCGTCTAATACCTGGATAATGGGAGTTACCCTTTGTAGTTGGGAGGCCGCTTGCTCACGATTGGTGACCAGGGTGATATACATTTCTTTCAGATACTCCAGCTTTACTTCCAATTCTTTAGCCGAAACCATTCTGCTGGAAAAGACCAGACCCTTGTTGCGATCCTGGAATCGGGCGAGAGCCTGTGCCGCATTATCCAATTCTCCTTTGATTGAGTCTGCACGAGCAGTGAAAAAATCAAGATTGATACGGGCTTTTTCTGTTTTTTGCTTTCTATAATAATTACTGAGCTTTTCAATATAAGTACTGCTCAATATACCCGTAAGGGAATCATCTGAAAAGCTGAGATCCATGGTAAGGAAGCCATTTTCTTCCTTTTCGATGATTACACTTCCCCGCACAAATCTTCCTGCCAGGATGATCTTACTGGCATAGGAACGTTCGTCGCCACTACTCAAGAGGCGTTTTGCTAGCTGGATAGGAGATATGCTTTTGGGAAACTTCTCAATTACCAGGTCTGCAATCAATCTCTCTTCCCCTTCGAAAGAAACGGTATCTTTTACTACTTCTTCGCTTAGATTTCGGCTTTTCAAGACCTCTTCCATCATACCTGCTTCATCTCCATCCAATCCTCCGGAACCAAGTAGAAAAGATAGAGGACTTCCTGCCAGACTTGGTGAATTATTTGTGCCGGTTTCAGGATGAAAACTCGCATGTGCTGTATAAAATACAGGCGCAGTAAAAGCGTAGATCGCCAAAAGGATTCCCAGAATAAGGGAGACCGCAATAATGAAGGGTCGATTTCGGTTTATCTTTGCCTTATAAACCTCTAGTCTGGCATTTAATTCTTCAAGAGCCACAGTATATTAATTATTGGCAGTATTTCTCAGGAGAACAGCGAAGGTCAATAAAGCCGTCAGGGTTGCAATGAGTTCCTGCGTATTGATCTTGAATCTGTTTTCTCCTTCTTTATCTTTTTTCTTTTTCTCTGGTTTGGAAGCTACAACTATGGTTGAACCCTGTCTTACTTTTGGATAAAACTTTTTCCAGAAGAAACGCCCGGTCCCTCTTACACTTCCATCAGCATAGGCAATTGTATTCTCTCGTTTCAAGGTTCGTTTGGCATAACCACCTGCATATTTCTTTACATAATACTTATAGCGAGTTTTGCCTTTCTCATACATAACTGTGATCCCGGGTCTCAGGACATTACCCGAAATGGTAACTGTATTCTGAAGTGGGGGAATCAGTAATTTGTCTCCTGCAAGTAGGGGGACGTCAAATTTCCCACCCGGATTTGACAGGGCTTTTTTGAGTTTTAGAGATATCGGACCATTGATCCCCTCTCTAAAAATTTGAGCCCCTTCAATATCAGCGAGATCAGTCGGTCCATTGGCTCTTTTTACCAAAGAACTGACCCGCTCGAATTTTCTAATTTTATTGTATTCGCCCGGACTTACTACTTCTCCTTCGAGGTATACACTTTCCTGGACTTCGAAATCGGGATTTTTTCGAACGAAGATTTGATCGAAAGCATTGATTTCCACTTCTGCCAGGCTGGGATCATTTTGCCAATCCTGATTTACACTTATAGTTTGTTGTACGATAGGGGTAGGAATGATATTTCCATCCTCTTCCAATTCGATAATCCGTGTGAGTTCAATATTTTGGAAATCGGCAAAGAGCTTTAGGCCTCCTGCCTGATAGATCAGGTCTTTGAGGGTCATATTGGGGACCAATAGATATTGGCCAGGATTTCTTATCTCTCCTTTTATTTGTATGTAGGTATTTTCAGCGAAGGTATTTTCTGAGATAAGAATTACTCTTTCAATCCCATCCAGACTTACATTTTCAAGGGCTTCTTCTGATTCCCAGTTACGATCAATAGAAAAGCGCACGATTTGTTTGTCCGTGGGTTTTGTTCCATAAAGTCCTTTTTCAGAAATCGCTACTTTACTATGCAGCTCAACTTCAAAGCGATCGGATCCCGCAGTAACTCCCTTGGCCTGATAGATCAGATCTTTTAGGTCCATGCCCTCCATAAGGCGGTAGGTTCCGGGTGCATTTACGGATCCTTCTATGCTGACCTGTTCAAACTGCATGAATTCATATTTGGAGTAAATATGGATGCGATTGAAAGGCCGCAAAAAGATCGAATCCAACTGGCTATTGTTTTGCCAATTTTCTCCTATGCTTATCCGTAAAGAATATTGTACTTTGTTTCTGTAGGTTTCCAGGGAAGGATCATACTGATCTATGTGGGGCTTTATCTTAGTAGGATGTAAATCTGAAATCTCTGGTACTAACATCAACTCGATATTGTGAATATTTGCGCTGATTTTAGGTCCATTTGCCAGATAAAGGAGGGTCTTAAGATTGAGATCGTTGGCATTCTCAAATACGCCGGGACTCCTCACCTCTCCTCCTATCGCAATCATAGGTTTATCCTCAAGCAATTCATTCGAAAATACATAGAGGATGTCGCGGTTTTGTAAGGGAATATTTGCGTTAGGGTTTTTGGCTACAACCTGAGGCATATCTATGGGAATATATCTCAGATTGTAGGTGCCGATCTGGCTACGCATGATATAGGCCTGTCCGACCAGGGCATCTTCTTCCAGCCCTCCCGAGCGATCCAGTAGGTCTGAGATTCTATCTCCGGCCTGAAACTGATAATTGTCGGGAAAACGCACACTTCCTCTTACGCCTACATAGTTTCTCAACCTAAGATTTTGAGAACGGATAAATACTTCATCCCCTTCTACCAGCGGATAATCGGGAGTATTGGTTCCCAGATGTTTTTCCAGTTCAAAGGTGAATACATTCTTTTCTCCCAATTCAAAACGATCTATACGGGCTCTCTCTTTTCTGGCGAAAAAACTCAATCCTCCGGAAAAGAGTATGAGCGATTTGAGTTGCTCGTCTTCTCTGAGTTCATAGAGGCCCTCTCTTTCAACAGCTCCAGAAATTCTGACAATTTTATCCTGAACGGGTACAAAGAGAAAATCATTGTTTTGCAGGAATAATGGTTTGTCTTCTCCTCCTATGAGATATTCATAGATGTCAACAATCTGTACGGTTTTGCCATTTCTCTTGATATAGATATTTCTGACACTTCCTTTTTCCTTAACTCCTCCTGCTTCAAACAAAGCATTGAAGGCCGGAGTTGCTGCATTGATTACATAGGCCCCAGGGCGTTCTACTTCTCCTGCAATATTGACGGTGATTGTTCGCTTACTTCTCCCCATAAATATCTCTACCTGGGAACAGGAGGCAAAATAACGTCGGTATTTATCCAAAAGAACCTTTTGTGCCTGCGCATATTTCAGGCCGGCCAGATATACTTTACCCAGATACTTACGAGATACGGAGCCGTCTTCTTCAACGATTAAGCTTTCTGATAATTCACTACAGCCCCAAATGGTAACATTGAAAGCATCCCCTGTCCCAATGATATAGTTTTCAGGAGGAGTGCTAGGTATGGCTCGGATAAAGGCACCCGTAGTGTCGTGAAAAATTTCATGACCGAAGATTTGGTTGACCGCTTCTTTCTCTGGCTGACTCGGTTTTGGTAGAGGTTTAACCTGAATAACTTCCTGCTTTTCTTCCTTTATGCTATCTAGAATAGGTGGAGTTACCGGACTGAGAGTCTGGCTGCTATCTGAGGCTTGAGAAACTGCAGGGATCAGGCCTTCGCTCCTGAGAGCAGCGATGATCTCTTCTTCAGAGCTTCCGGCTTCCTGGAGACTTTGGACACGTGCTTCAATTTGGGTGAGGTTTTCCGCGGGAATTTCCGTTGGATTGATATTGTATTTTCTCAGTATCTCCGCAACAGCATTTTGGTCCTGAGCCTGAAGTACTCCCTGCAAGGCAATGAAAAGTACTCCGAATATGAATATTTTTGAAAAGGCGATATATCGATCCATAGTAACTAACAGACTTCTGCAAATCTAGCAATTCCTAATGTTTCTGCTAAGTGATGTAATTACAATAAGTCCTTCTTTCTTACCTATTTAATTTCCTGACATAATTCAACCAGAACACCGGAACAGTCTTTAGGATGAATAAAACAGATCATTTTGTTGTCTGCCCCTTTCTTTGGCTCTTCATTTAATAATCTGTAGCCCAGCCCTCTCAATCGCTCCATTTCCGCATAAATATCCTCCACTTCAAAGGCTATATGATGGATTCCCTCTCCTTTTCTTGCAATAAACTTTCCTATAGCCGAGTCTTCCTTATCCGATTCCAGCAATTCGATTTTACTTTCTCCCAGCTGAAAAAAACTCGTTGTTACTGATTCGCTTTCAACCTTTTCCTGTTTATAAGGGGCAATTCCTAACAACTCTTCGAATAACTTGTCTGCGTCTTTCAGGCTCTTTACAGCTATACCGATGTGTTCTACTTTCATGATAAACGATCTTTTCCAATGATAATTGAGAATCCTTTGTATATATTTGAACTTCAAACGGATTCTATGCGCCTAAAATTACACAAAGAAGGAAGAAGGATCATCCCTGTAAGCCTTTTAATTATCAGTCTTTTAATCTCAACTGCATATGTTATGCATCCTATTCTGGGACATGTTTTCCTGGTATTGGGGTCTGTGCTTGGCTTTCTGGTGGTTAACTTTTTTCGAAATCCTGAATTTGATATCCCGACCAATGATTCTCATATCCTCGCGCCCTGCGATGGAGAGGTAGTTGTTATTGAAGAGGTAGAGGATCAGGTTTATTTTAAAGGGAAGGTGCTGCAGGTGAGCATCTTTATGTCTCCCCTCAATGTCCATGTGAATCGCAATCCCATTGGAGGGAAGATTCGTTTCCTGAAATACTTTCCGGGAAAATACCTCATGGCCTTTAATCCAAAATCCTCCAGCCTCAATGAACAGACCTATGTCGTTACGGAAAATAATCGCGTAGCAGTGGCCTACAAACAGATTGCAGGTTTTCTGGCAAGAAGGATCAAGTGGTATGTAGAAGAGGGCCAGGAAGTAGAGCAAGGGGCTGAATACGGCTTTATACGCTTTGGTTCAAGGATAGATATCCTGATGCCTGTTTCCTGCAAGGTTCAGGTGAAATTGGGAGATAAAACCAAAGCGGGTAGAAGTCTGATAGCTACAGTCGAATAAGCTTATTTCCTGACGGAAAGCATATTCAGAATATCCTCAACATATTTACGGTTATTGGCGAGTCTGGGAACTTTATTCTGGCCTCCCAGCTTCCCGCGCTTTTTCATCCAGTGATGAAAAGTCCCTTTAGGCATGACCCTCAGTAAAGGGAATCCCAGAGCGAGATTGCCTTTTCGTTTTGCCTCATAATCTGAATTCAGGCTTTTGAGGGTTTCATCCATAATATGGGTGAAGCTGTTTATATCCGTAGGTTCCTTTTCAAATTCTATGAGCCATTCGTGCCCTCCTTTGTTTAGGCCTTCAAAATAGATCGGCGCAGCTGTATAGTCTCCTACAATAGCCTCTGTCTCTCTAGCTGCTTTGGTTATGGCTCTTTCGGCATTGTCTACCATGAGTTCTTCTCCAAAGGCATTGATAAAATGCTTGGTTCTGCCTGTTACCCGAATCTTGAAGGGATCTTTCGAGGTAAAGCAAATGGTATCTCCGATGTTGTAGCGCCAGAGGCCACCATTGGTACTGATGATCATGGCATAGTTTCTCCCTAACTCAACTTCATCCAGAGAATATGCCTTTGGGTGATCCTCGTGGATATTTTCTGCAGGGACAAATTCGAAGTAAATCCCATAATCCAGCAATAGGAGCATATCATCTGCTTCCAATTCATTTTGCACAGCAAAAAAGCCTTCGGAAGCATTGTAACAATTGAGATAACTCATTTGATCACTGGGGATCAGGGATTTGAACTGCTCCCGGTAGGGATCAAAGTTGACTCCTCCATGCAGGTAGAGTTCAAGATTTGGCCAGATATCGAGGAGATTGTCGGTGCCTCGCATCTCCATCAATTTGTGGATCAAAACGAGGGTCCAGGTAGGAACTCCGGCTATTCCTGTAATATCGTCATCTATAATTTCCTCCGCCATCCGAGGGAGTTTCTCCTCCCAGTTATCCATAAGTGCGACGGATTTGCTGGGAGCTCTACATAACTCATAGAAGCGAGGAACATTCTCTACGATCAAAGCACTGAGGTCTCCGCTTATCACATCCCCATATTCGCTATGTGTTTGATGACTTCCTCCAATAGAGAGGGTTTTACCTGCAAAGAGTTTACTTTCCGGCTTATTGGTAAAGTACATACAAAGCATATCCTGACCCGCTTTGATATGAGAATCATCCATGGATTCTAAACTGACAGGAATGTATTTACTCTTATCATTTGTGGTACCTGAAGATTTTGCAAACTGCTGGGTTTTCCCTGGCCAAAGCACATGGGATTCTCCTTTGAATGCTCTTTCTATCCAGGGATGCAGGTCTTCATAGGAACTGATAGGTACCTGGGACCGAAAATTCTCTATGGAATGGATGTTCTTATAACCATAGGTCTTGCCCCATTCAGTCTCTCTTCCTTTTTGAATAAGCCTGGAAAGGACCATGTCCTGAGTTTTGTGTGGGTGCCTCGAAAAATTTTCAATCTGCTCCATCCGCCGCTTGAGTACCCAACTTGCGATTTTGTGTACTAGTAGTTTCATCGGTTCAGCTGGAATTTTTCGCCCAGATAAAGTCTCCGGGCTTCCTCATTATCTGCCAATTCTTCAGCAGTTCCCGACATCTTGAGCGATCCTTCATATAAAAGGTAAGCTCTATCCGTGATGTTGAGTGTTTCATGAACATTGTGGTCAGTAATGAGAATGCCAATATTTCGTTTTACGAGTTTTGTAACCAGATTTTGAATCTCTTCCACCGCAATAGGATCAATGCCTGCAAAGGGTTCATCCAGTAGGATGAAGTTTGGATTTACAGCCAGCGCCCGAGCGATTTCCGTTCTCCTTCTTTCTCCTCCTGATAGCACTTTTCCCATATTTTTTCTGATATGGGTAATGCTGAATTCCTCCAATAACTCCTCTGTACGCTCTTTCCTCTCCTTCTTATTTAATTTGGTGGCCATTTCAAGTACAGCCGTAATATTGTCCTCTACAGATAGATTTCGAAAGACGGATGCTTCCTGAGCCAGATAGCCGATACCCATTTTGCCTCTTTTGTACATGGGTTGTCGGGTAATGTCCTGATCGTCCAGGAAAATCTGGCCTGCATTGGGCCTGATCAAACCTACAATCATATAGAAAGTAGTCGTCTTTCCCGCGCCATTTGGTCCCAATAGCCCTACAATTTCACCTTGTTTTACTTCCAGAGACACTTGATTAACAACTGTTCTGGTTTTGTACTTTTTAACCAAATTTTTAGCGGAAAGCTGCTGCATAAGGCGCATATTATAAGATTTTAAGATAATAAAAAAAGCGATGCCATTAAAGACATCGCTTTTTTTGGAATATTTCCTTTGTAAATTAATCTTGCTCAGGGCATTATGACTAATTTATGGGGAATCTGATATTTTTCTCCTTTCATGACCAGCAAATAAATGCCGGCTTCCAGACTCGGCAAGGACAAATTCAATTCCTGTTTTCCAATGCTAAAAGTAGATGTCTCCTGCAAAGGGTGAATGAATTGTCCATTGAGGTTGTATAAGTCGAATGAAAAAGCCTGAGATGCTGCGAGTTCAAAACTGATTTGGATGCTCTCTTTTGCCGGATTTGGAGCAATGCTCAATTGGGTACGCTCAATGAGGTCTTTGAGATTGGTTTTTACTCCTCTTTCAGCGAATAATAATCCGAGGCCGTTATTCGAAAGTTGATTTTTCTTCCCGATGATATAAAAATCTTCTCCTAGCAGATGCAGATCAAAACTACGGGCGATTTCTGCTGAATTATTATTGATTGAAACCTGGTTCCAATTCCCAAATTCATCTCTTCTCCTGAGGCCCATTTCATCCCGAATATCAGATATGTTGTACAATACCCAGGGCCTGTCCTGATCATCCAGTAGGAGTTCCATAGGATTTCCGATGAGGTTTCCACTTTGAGCAGCAACGCGGCTAATATTCCATCCTGTGCCATCATTTTCAGCTATCTGAATCTCATTGGCCGTGGCATCCTTAAAGGCAATACTTGTCAAATCTGAACTATTGATACCGATAGAGGTGAAATTTGGATTGAAATTAAAGGCCTGGGTAATGTCTTCGATTTGCCAGCTGGCTCCCGGGCTGAGGGTTGCATGCTTTACTTTGGGATTGATTACGTCAACATAAGAAATATGGATCGTCCCATTTGTTTCAAAATCCATATCCAATCCCCTGCCAATGATATTGCTACTATTGTCAACTACGGTCATATTCCAGGGGCCATTGAGGGAATTGGAGGTGACATAATGTAAATGGCCGGTATTGAGGTTGAAGTATGCAATGTGGTATTGCCCATTTATAAATTGGAAGTCAAGGTCTCTTGCTCGGGTATTGCTAATGATGAATCTGGAATTCCATCCATTCTGATTCCATGCAATCCTGATTTGTTCGAGGCTATCTTCTGCATAAACAATAAGCGGACTATTTGCCGCATCCATTTCCATGCTAATATCCATGATTCCTGAAGCATCCGAGAGGATTTCTTCGAAATTCCATCCCGAACCAGTATTGGAAGCATATTGAAAGCTTCCGGAAATGTCTTCCAGATAGGCTACAAATTTTGAATCTGTATTTCCATTTCTGATTACCTCACTGCTAAGGATATTTCCTCTCAATTCACTTCGGGTAGCATTCTCAACTCTCCAGTTGGATCCATCTATAGCTCTTGAGCTCAAAAGCAATTGATCGCTTGAGGAATTATAGTGTAGAACCCTAACGCTATCTCCGTCTATGAGCACCTGGGTGCCGGTATTTGTTGGGCTATTGCTGATCGTTTCATACAGCCAGTTTTGTCCACCATCTATTGATCTTCCCAATTGTAAAAGCCCATTATCTAAATCAAAAAAGGAAATAAACAGACTGTCTGGACTCAAGGCTTTTACGCTGGCATAATTTCGATAAAATTGTCCTGAGCCTCCGATTCCTCTATGAAAGGGGCTATAACCGGCCTGGCCAATAGAGTCTGGATGAAAACGAGTGAAAAACATCGGACGCCTGGGCCCGAATACATCTCCATTTCCATAGTGATTGGAAACCGTATAAACGACATTCATAATTGAATCTCCCAGCAAATCTGCCTGGATGAATTCAAAACCTTCACGGAAGTGATTTTCATTGACGGTATTGAAAAATCTATCTGAAGAGTCAATAGCATTTACCTCCCAGTTTATGAGATTGCTAGAGGAATACAGGAGCACATCATGATTATGTAAAGAATTGGTCAGGCCAAAGAAACGATTATCAGAGGTCGTCAAAACCTGGCAAAATTCTCCAAAACGGTCACCATCCAGTAAACATCCAAATCCTTTCTCGTCCGGGATATTGTCAAAAGGAGCAGGATCCCAGCTTCCGTCATTGAGTTTCACCAGCATATTCATATCCAGATCATAATCCAGATAAGTCCGGTTGACTATGGGCCCACAATTTCCGAGGGTATTTACTTTCCCATCAAAATAGATAATTACGGGATTTCCATCTGCCTGAAAAAATATGTCCAGAGAAGTTTGGGCAAAAATGGGGAATTCCTGGTCAATGCCGTATTTCCCAATATGCTCGGTAGGCAGCGGAATTTCGACCTGCCAACTGCCCGACTCATTGGTGATGTAGCGAATCTGAGCATTTGATTGAACCCTTTTTACATAGGCGATATGTACATTTCCATTATCATCCAGTGCGATGGCTGATTTGAAGCCATGAAAGTTGTCGCCCACATCCAAAGTCTCAAAAGCCCAATTTCCATTTGCTGCATCGCGACGACCATATTTCAGGCGATCTTCATCGGCCTGCCAGTAGGATACATGGAGATCACCATCAGAACCCATGACCACATCTGGATTGGCGCCGGATTCCTGAATGTCGGTGATGATATTTTCGAAGCTCCAGTCCAAAGCCTGGGCCTGGGTAGTTTCTGTGGGGAAAAAGACTCCGATTCCGATACAAAGCAAGTAGAGGAGCGGTGTTCTAGATATTTTCATCCGGATGCTTAATGTCTTTTAGTCGTAGATTTATTTGTGTTTTATTTTTCCAAGTATTGAAAATAGGTTGATATGCTATGTGTAAAAATTGGGTACCCATGTTTTCCCATTTAGCTGCGAGATTGAAACCGATGGCTTCGATCATACAACGATCTTTTTCCAATACAAATTTTACATGCTCTCCTTTTAGGATTTTTGCATGCCTCACTTTTACGGATCGTGTGGCGAAGACCGGTTTTTCATTTTCTGGTCCAAAAGGTGCCATTCTATTGATCAATCGGATAAAGCGATCGGTAATTTGGGGAAATTCGAGCATATGATCGATATACAAAATGGGCCTTTTCTGTTCGGGTGTAAGAGTTCGGGCAACTTCTTCTTCAAATTGTGCTGAGAAGCGGGGAAAATCTTCTTCACGAATGCTCAAACCGGCAGCATAGGCATGTCCTCCAAACTGAAGAATATGCTCTTTACATGCGTAAAGACTTTGGTACAAATCAAAACCGGCTACACTACGAGCAGAACCTACGAGTGTACCTTCCTCTGAACGAGTAAGCATTACTGTAGGTCGATAGTGATGTTCAATCAAACGAGAAGCAACAATTCCGATGATGCCTTTATGCCATTCGGGATGATAGAGAACCGTGGAGGATTTTTTGAGATAAGTTTCGTCCTGTGAGATCATTTCCAGGGCTTCCTGAGTGGTTTCCCTGTCCATGTTTTTTCGCTCCTCATTGGACACCTGCAATTGTTCCGCAAGACTTTTGAGGGCTTCATTTTTTCCCAGCAAAACTTCTACTGCTTCTTTTGCATGAGAAAGTCTGCCTGCTGCATTTACCCTCGGGCCAATGAAGAAAACCAAATCTGAGATATCCCATTCCCGTTCATATTTAGCCTGGGCCATGATGGCAGAGATTCCTTTGAGCGGGTTTTTTCTAATCTTTTGCAAACCGTGATAAGCCAGGGAGCGATTTTCTCCCGTAACAGGCACAATATCGCAGGCAATACTCAGCGTCAGGAGGTCGCCATAAAGGTCGAGTGGAGACTGATCTATACCTTTGCAGCTATATCCCGCTTCCTGAAGTTTGGGATGAAGGGCCTGAGCCAGTTTAAATCCCACTCCGCATCCTGTGAGGTATTTGTAGGGGTAGGCACAATCACTGCGCATAGGATCCAGAATGGCGAGAGCTTCTGGCAGCTCGTTCCCGGGTTTATGGTGGTCACAAATGATGAAATCCAGTTCTTTCAGTCTCGCATAGCGAACCTGTTCGATAGCTTTAATCCCACAATCCAGGCTAATGATCAGACGGGCTCCAATTTTTTCGGCATAATCTATCCCTTTATAAGAGACTCCATAGCCTTCACCATATCGATCCGGGATATAATAATCAAAATCAAAGCCCCATTTTTCGAAAAAGAGGCTCAATAAAGTAACGGCAGTGGTTCCATCTACGTCATAATCACCAAAAAGCAATATTTTTTCGTTATTGCTTCGGGCGAGGAGGATTCTCTCTACTGCTTTATCCATATCGCAAAGCAGATAGGGATCATGAATTTCGCTCAAGTCTGGCTTGAAATAAGATCTTGCTGCCAAAAAATCGCTTATATTTCTTTGAAGAAGAATTTGCGCGATTGGTAGGGGAAATACCTGGCTGGTTTTTAAACTTTCAGCAAGGGTTCTGACTTCTTCTTCTGGAGAGCCGGGACGAAAGAGCCACTGCATCTGGGTCATAAGCTTATCTGGGCTATTAAGGTGCAAGGTAAAACAAAAACAAATGGACAGGAAATATCCTGCGTGCATATCATGGAAATAAAAAAGATCATACTCATTCTCGCATGCTTTGGTCTGTGCCTAAGTAGCCAGGCGAAGCATTTGGTAGGCGGAGATATGGAATATACCTGTCTGGGCAAAGATCAACAGGGCTTTAACCTCTATCAGATCACCCTGAATGTTTACCGAGATTGCCAACCTACTATCGACTTTCCTACTAATACTCCATTTGACCCCGAAATAGCCATCCAGATATACAACGCACTTAATAATTCTTTAGAAACCGAGATAATTATTGCCTTGACCGATACCCTTGTACTACCTCTGACTGGTAGTGATAGCTGTGTTGCGCCTCCTGCAAATTTGTGTTATGCACGGGGAACATATACGACCACTATCCGCCTTAGAGATAATACATCGGGCTATGAATTGGTATGGGGAAGGTGTTGTCGAAATGAAACCATCCAAAATATTTTACAGCCTGGAGAGTTTGGGATGGCGATAAATACCCGTATTCCCAATACGGCTTTATGCAATAGTTCTCCCAGTTTTACCAATCAGCTGCCTACTTATATCTGTCGAAGTGATCTCTTTTCCTTTGATCATAGTGCGACGGATGCGGATGGAGATGAATTGACCTATGATATTGTTACTCCGTTTACCGCAGGCTCTCAGATGGATCCGGTACCGGTTGTGCCTCCTCCTCCCTTTCTCCCCATTGCCTGGCTGCCAGGATATGGATTGAGCAATGTGATGGATGGAAGTCCAGCTTTGAGAGTAGACCAACAAACAGGAGTTCTAACCGTTAGTCCTCAGAATCTGGGGCAGTATGTATTTTCTCTTCGGGTAACTGAAAGAAGGAATGGGCAAGTAATAGGAGTGATTAGAAGGGATATTCAGGTGAATGTGATCGATTGTCCAATCAACTTTCCGCCGAACATTCAACTTCCTGATACGGATTTGATCAGTGGGGACACTCTCTTTTTTGAGCGCGATCAGGAAAGTTGTTTCTCTTTCATTGTTTCGGATCAAAATGGACCGGGTATAGGGAGTGATTCGATTAGTTTTCGTTTCGATGGCCCTCATCTGGCTTTGCCTGATCCCGGGGATATACAAGTACAAAGTATAGGGATAGATTCCCTCCTGGTTCAGTTTTGCTGGGCACCCGGCTGTGATTTTATCGACTTTCCCCTAAACTCCCTCATTTTTGAAGTAGAGGATCAGAATGATTGTCCGGCGCCTAACCGGATTCGGGATACGATTTATTTTCAGACGATTGCACCTGAATTAATCATGCCGGAATTTAACTGCGTTCAGGTCATCGATAATCAAACCATACAATTGGATTGGGTGGGCTTGACGGCAGATCAGCAAAATGGATTTTCCTATTTCTCTATTTCACGAGATGATGGGGCGGGATTTGTAGAAATTGCTCAGATCGCCAATCCCATAGCCAATAGTTTTGTCGATATATCGGCCAATAATGCTGACCAGCTAAACTATTGTTATCAGCTGGAAATTTTCTATGAATGCCCAAACCTTGAAAGTGGACCGCCGAGTTTGACCTTTTGTTCTGAACCGGCTACGGGAGCAGGTATTTGTGCTGTCTCAGCTTCGAATGGAGCTATAGAGATTAGCTGGAGAGAAAATTTGGGAAGTAGTTTTCGAGCCTATCGTGTGTATAAAGTTGTGAATGGCAATTCCCAATTGGTAGAGGAAATCTTTGATCCCATGGTGACCACTTGGATAGATACAGAAGCCATTGATGCGGCAGAATCCTATTGTTATGAACTGGGTTTGCTTTCGGCTTGTGATCAGGAGGTCCTGACGGGCCAGCATTGTAGTATTCCCCTGGAAGCAACTGATGATGAACTCGAGATTACGATTAATTGGGGGGACTATGCAGGATGGGTTGACGGCATTTCCAATTACGTGATTTGGCGGAGGACCGCTGATTCGGATACGATACTTGGTAACCTGGCTCCCGGCTTGAATCTGGAGTGGATAGACCGCGATATTTCTTTAGAGCAAGGAGGGCTTTACTGCTATCGGATACAGGCGATTCCTGAGAATCAGGATAGCTGTCGAAGCGAAGCCTGGTCTTTGGAACAATGTATCAGTTTCGAACCTAGTGTTTTCGCAGCCAATGCCTTTACCCCCAATGGAGATGGCATCAATGACCTCTTTGAAATTAAGGGGAGCTTTTTCAGCCGTTTTCAGTTGCGAATTTATAATCGATGGGGCAATGAAATCTTTGTAACGGATAATATCGATCAGGCTTGGGATGGAACCAATAGTGGCCGGCCCGCTCCAGAAGGTGTTTATGTATATATGGTCGAATATGAAGATTTTAGTGGGAATGTCTTTCAGAGTTCAGGTTCGATTACCCTGATTCGCTAGGAAAGTAACCAAACCATCAAACTGATACTCACGATGCCCGTGATGATGGCAATCCAGATCTTCCTCATAGAAAGAGGTTTGTCTCCAGCTACATAACCTTTCTGTCCATTGATCATAAGCTGGAAGTTTTGCCCTCGGTATTGATAGGTTGCGATCCAAACAGGCACAAGGACATGGCGGAAAGCTAGCAGCATATTTTCCCGATTGTATTTAAAATCTTTAAATACATCTCCTCTTCTACGGTACTCGGATTGCCGTTTTACTTCATTTTCAATTTGCTTATCAGCATTTCTTATTCCTTCTATTTCTTCTTTCTGATAAACTTCTGTTATGAAGTCCCTTAGATAAAGGGGATCATAAGGAACCAGTTTAAATTTATCATAGGGTTGAATGTTTTTGAAATGCTTCATCTGGATTCCTTTGGATGCTTCTATAAACATGCGATCAAAGGTGTGCTCCCAGTAACCATTGCTGGGATTCCAGAAAATTTTGTCTTGCTTGTTCTGTTTTACCTTTCGACCGGCTTGTCCTTTCCAGGTAGATCGGGTAAAGGCATCGATAAAAAACACAGGAAGATACACCCCTCTTAGTCGGTCTCTTTGGGTTGTTTTCTGTATGGAATTGGGGAGAAAGAGGTAATTGCGTTTGAAGAGAAATCTCCTGAGGATTTTTCGTGCTCTTTCCAGGGGAATGGTAAAGGGAATCACATCCTTGGGCTCAAGCACTTTATTCAAACGCTTGGATTCTGTCAGCTCCGTTCCTTCGCAAAAGGGGCAAATTTCCAATTCTTGCTCTTCAGGCACAGCTACAAAGGCACTGCAGCCTCCGCACTGAAACTCCTTGAGTTTAAGTGCCTGGCCCATACCTCTTCTAAACTTTTTGAAATTGACATTAGAAGCCAGGGGGCGATCGACAACCTGATCCGAATTCTTTTGAAGGGGGCGTTCGTATCTACAGTCTCTACAAGAGAATTTTTTAATCCCCCCTTTATAATCCATTTCACCCCCACATTCGGGGCAAAAGTGATGCAAGTAGGTTTCTTGTGACGCCTGTGTCTTTGCCATATCTTCTAATGCAAAGGCAATATACGAAAAGTAAAAGTGTTCTGGTGTTCATGTGTTCTGGTGCTCTGGGAAGGAACACGAGAACACCAGAACACGTCTTTAAATCGGATTCACCCCTGCATACTGTATACCCGTCAATCGGTGCATATCATAATCAAAGGTGCTCAGGTCTTGTTGGGTAAATTTGCTCAGGTGATCATGGCCGCAGGCTCTTGCGAGAACCTTCATGAGGTCTGTGGTGGCGCTGAAGAAGTTTTTGAGTTGTTGGGCGGATTTGTCAATCTCGAAACGGGCGCGAAGATGATCTTTTTGAGTAGCAACTCCTACCGGGCAGTTATTGCTGTTACAGGCACGCATACCGAGGCAGCCGATGGCTTGTAGAGCCGAATTGGAAACAGCTATGGCATCTGCTCCCATAGCAAGGGCTTTGGCAAAGTCCTGGGCCACTCTCAGGCCCCCTGTGATTACGAGGCTGATATCTTTCGCTCTTCTTTTATCCAAATGTTTTCTTGCTCTTGCCAGAGCGACAATAGTAGGGACACAAATGTGATCTCTCAGGATGGTCGGAGCTGCTCCTGTACCTCCGCCTCTGCCATCCAGAATGATATAATCGGCACCTGCCTCAAGGGCAAAATCTATATCTGCTTCGATCCGGCTTGCTGCGAGTTTGTAGCCTACGGGTATTCCCCCACTTACTTTTCGTACTTCTGCAGCAAAATCGATGAAATCCTGCATGCTATTCATATCGGTAAAAGTGGCCGGGCTAATGGCCGAGGTTCCTACTGGAATATCCCTAACGGCAGATATATCAGGCGTAACTTTATTGCCGGGTAGGTGCCCTCCTGTACCAACTTTTGCACCCTGTCCTCCTTTGAAATGGAAGGCTTGAGATTTAGCTACCTTTTCCCAGCTAAATCCAAATTTTGCCGAGGCCAATTCATAAAAGTATTTACTATTATTGGCTTGCTCATCCGGCAGCATTCCCCCCTCACCCGAACAAATCCCGGTACCTGACATTTCAGCTCCTTTTGACAAAGCTATTTTCGCTTCCCGGGAAAGAGACCCAAAAGACATATCCGAAACGAAAAGTGGGATATCCAGTTCCAGGGGCTTTTTCGCTCTGGGGCCAATCACAACTTTCGTCCCTACACCCTCTTCATCCAATAAAGGTCTTTGTGCCAGCTGAGCAGGAAGAATCTGAATATTATCCCATTTTGGGAGGGTATTGCGATCTACGCCCATGGCAGCTGTTGGACCATGATGCCCAAAGTTCTTGAGGCCATTTTGAGCCAACTCTTTTATAAATAAGGTATAGGGCTCAGTATCTTCCATGTGGGTATCGGCATATAGACCGAGGTATTCATCTCTGTTGAAACGAGAAGGAACCTTTTCTTCGAAAGCGATTACATCTGCTTTATCTATATAGACTTTCCCGTCTTTGATGGCAGCTGGAAATTTTTCCAGAATTTCAGCGGGATTGTAGGCACTTACACCTGTATCAAATCTATAGTCCCAATTGTGGAGGCCACAGATCAAATTGTCTCCTTCTATCCTTCCATCACTGAGCAAGGCTCCTCTATGCAGGCATCTTCCATAGAGTACAGAAACATCTTCACCATAGCGAATGACGACCAGATCCGTTTCTGCAACCAAGGCATATTGAGGTTCCTTTTCCGGGAGTTCAGCAAAGACCGCAACTTGCTCAGCCTGGAACATCTTTTCAAAAGCTTTATAGAAATCCATAAAATGAATATTAAAGGAGGTAGAGGTTAATAATGTGTGTAAGTAAAATTGGATTGAGAAGTTAATAAGAATCCCATGCAAAAAACTCGAATTAAAGAGGATAAAATCACTACAGTTGTCGTGCAAGCTACGAGAGGGGTGAAAAAGTATTTTTTTTTTCAAAGGTAAATCTGCCCCTATTTTAATTAAACTGCGAAATTCAAAAATATCCCTCATTTCCCTCCATGAATTTTCTGTTCCTCTCTTTGAATTACGATATAGAGTGTGTAACTTGCGCTCCGATTCTGAAAAACGCTTGTTTAGAAGAATCAAACATAGATAGCCCTTCATGGCAATGCCTCTAGACTGCTTAGCAGCAGAAGTATCCCGGAAGGTTCATTAAGTATAGGTGTAGAGATTCGGTCTGTCCGAATGCTGCGTGTAAGCGCCCTCTACATTTGACTTGGTTAACCACCCACCTAGATACTTAACCATGGCAGGTACTTCATGAAAGTGCATCTTCTCCGGATGAATTCATGGCTTAGACAGCCTGCCGAATCATCCAACCGAAATAAAATTTGTAAAAGCTTGTAATAGGCTCAAATCGTGAGTACTTTTGCAGCCCTTTTACGAAAAAATTGAAACGTATAGCATTTATTTATGCCTACTATACAACAACTAGTACGAAAAGGCCGGAAGGTCAAAGCCGAGAAAAGTAAATCACCCGCTCTGGACAACTGTCCTCAGCGTCGTGGAGTATGTCTGAGAGTTTATACAACGACTCCCAAGAAGCCTAACTCTGCTCTAAGGAAAGTTGCAAGGGTGCGTCTTACCAACGGGAAGGAAGTAAACGCCTATATCGGAGGAGAAGGACACAACTTGCAGGAACACTCTATTGTATTGGTGCGTGGCGGTCGTGTAAAAGACTTGCCTGGTGTACGATATCACGTTGTACGCGGAGCCCTTGACACAGCTGGAGTTGAAGGAAGGATGCAGGGACGTTCAAAATATGGTACTCGTAGACCCAAAAAGTAATTGACTCATGAGAAAAAGTAGAGCAAAAGATCGTCAGTTGGTTCCGGATCCACGTTACGGAGATACTCAGGTAACCAAGTTTGTAAATAACCTGATGCTGGATGGCAAGAAGAGTACTGCTTTCCGCATCTTTTATGGTGCTATGGACATTGTTGAAGAGAAGACGGGAGAAAGTGGAGTTGAGTTGTTCAAAGCAGCACTTAATAATATCATGCCTCAGGTTGAGGTAAAAAGTCGTCGTGTTGGTGGTGCTACCTTTCAGGTTCCTACTGAAGTGAAGCCCAAGCGTAAAGAAGGTCTTGGAATTCGCTGGCTCATCCGCTATTCAAAATCTCGTAATGGTAAATCCATGAGAGATAAGTTAGCTGCTGAAATTCTGGCTGCTGCGAAAAATGAAGGAGCTGCTGTAAAGAAGAAAGAAGATACGCATAGAATGGCAGAGGCGAACAAAGCATTCTCGCATTTCAGATTTTAACAAATAATCACAGAAACTTCTAAAAGTTTATTTTCGAAATGAAAAAGATACCCTTAAAAGATACCCGGAATATTGGAATCGTTGCTCACATCGATGCTGGTAAGACTACAACTACCGAGCGTATCCTTTTTTATACAGGGATTTCTCATAAAATTGGAGAAGTACACGATGGTGCTGCAACCATGGACTGGATGGAGCAGGAGCAAGAGCGTGGGATTACCATTACCTCTGCAGCTACCACGACTTTCTGGCCGTATCAAGGTTCAGATCACCGCATCAACATTATTGATACTCCCGGTCACGTTGACTTCACCGTAGAAGTTGAACGTTCGCTGAGGGTTCTGGATGGTGTTGTAGCCCTGTTTAGCTCCGTTGATGGAGTTGAGCCGCAATCAGAAACTGTTTGGCGTCAAGCTGATAAGTATAATGTGCCCCGAATCGGATTCGTAAATAAAATGGACCGCTCCGGGGCTGACTTTTTTGAAGTAGTTCGTCAGGTAAAAGAAATGTTGGGTGCGAATCCTGTGCCCATTCAAGTGCCTATCGGAAATGAGCAAGACTTCAAAGGAGTAGTTGACCTTGTAGATAATAAAGCGATCGTTTGGAATGAAAACGACTTCGGAATGACTTTCGAAGAAGTGCCGATTCCTGATGATTTGCTCGATACAGTAGAAGAGTGGAGAACTCACCTCATCGAAGCAGTAGCTGAGTATGATGAGTCTATCATGGAGAAATACTTCGAAGATCCTGATTCAATCTCTCGCGAAGAGATCATGGCCGCCATTCGTGCAGCTACTCTGGATCTTACGATCACTCCTATGATGTGTGGATCTGCCTTCAAAAATAAAGGTGTTCAGGCTGTACTTGATGCAGTTTGTGCTTATATGCCTGCTCCGACTGATGTTGCTGACATCGTTGGAACTAACCCTGATACTGACGAAGAAGTAATTCGTAAAGCGGATGTAAATGAGCCATTTACAGCACTCGCTTTCAAAATTATGACTGACCCTCACGTAGGTCGTCTGTGCTTCTTCCGTGTTTACTCTGGAGTACTGGAAGGTGGTTCTTATATTCTGAACAACCGTACGGGTAACAAAGAGCGTATCAGCCGTATCATGCAGATGCACGCTAACAAGCGTAATCAAATAGATAAAGTAGAAGCTGGAGATATCGCAGCGGGTGTTGGATTCAAAGACATTCGTACAGGTGATACCCTTTCTATCGTTGGTTCTCCGATCGAATTGGAGTCTATGGACTTCCCTGATCCGGTAATCAGACTGGCTGTTGAGCCTAAGTCTCAAGCTGACGAAGCAAAGCTTTCTACTGGACTCGCTAAGCTTTCAGAAGAGGATCCTACTTTCAAGGTTTCTACAGACGAAGAAACTGCCCAAACCATCATCGCTGGTATGGGTGAGCTTCACCTCGAAATTATCGTTGACCGTCTGAGAAGAGAGTTCAAGGTTGAAATTAACCAGGGACGTCCTCAGGTATCTTATCGTGAAGCGATTCTTTCTACAGTTAACCACAGAGAGACTTATAAGAAGCAGACGGGTGGTCGTGGTAAATTCGCTGATATCCAGGTTGAAGTTGGACCTACAGAAAGTGGAGAAGGATTTGAATTTGAAAACGTGATCAAAGGGGGAGCAATTCCAAGAGAATTTATTCCTTCTGTTGAGAAAGGTTTCAAAAATGCAATGGGAGATGGGGTTTTGGCTGGATTCCCACTGGATGGATTGAAAGTGAAGCTATATGATGGAAGTTTCCACGATGTGGACTCCGATCAACTTTCTTTCGAATTAGCAGGGCGTTTGGCCTTTAAAGCTGCAACAAAAGCTGCTAAGCCGATTTTGAAAGAGCCTATCATGGCTGTAGAAGTTGTTACTCCCGAAGAATATATGGGATCTGTAGTAGGAGACTTGAATAAGCGTAGAGGAAAGATCGAAAATATGGGAGACAGAGGAAACTCTAAAGTTGTAAAAGCTAAAGTGCCTCTCTCTGAACTCTTCGGATATGTAACTGACCTGCGTACCATTTCTTCCGGACGCGCGGCTTCGACTATGCAGTTCTCTCATTATGAGCAGGCTCCTAGCAACATCCAGGAAGAAGTAGTAGAAAAAGCAAAAGGATTGACCAAAGTATAGGGTTGCCCTATCAAGTTCTAATAAAACAGCAATGACTCAGAAGATCAGAATCAAGCTTAAGTCTTACGATCACAACCTCGTAGATAAGTCTGCTGAGCGAATCGTGAGAACCGTAAAATCAACAGGTGCCATTGTGAGTGGTCCTATTCCACTCCCAACAGAGCGTACTGTTGTTACGGTAAACCGTTCTCCCCACGTGAATAAAAAATCCAGGGAGCAATTTGAGTATAGTTCTTACAAGCGTTTGATTGACATCTTCAGCTCAAGCTCCAAGACTGTTGACGTTCTGATGAAGTTGGAACTGCCCAGTGGAGTTGATGTTGAAATCAAAGTTTAATTCTTGAATCGAACGGAACGCCCAGTGCTTGATTCGCATATGAGGGGCTTGTTCGGAAAAATTTATCAAAATCTATTAACCTAATGCAATGGCAGGAATAATAGGAAAGAAAGTAGGGATGACCAGCGTTTTCGATGAAAATCGGAAAAATATCGCCTGTACGCTCATATATGCTGAACCCAATGTAGTTACTCAGCTTAAATCTGAGGAAACAGACGGATATGAAGCAGTTCAGCTAGGCTTTGACGAAGCGAAAGAAAAGAATACTTCCCGTGCAGAAATGGGACACTTTCGCAAAGCCCAAACTTCTCCTAAGCGCAAAGTTGTTGAGTTCGACTTCTCTGGATCAGAGATAGACCTTGGACTCGGTGATACAGTAGGTGTTGACCTTTTTGAAGAGGGAGACTTCGTTGATGTAGTCGGAATCTCTAAAGGAAAAGGTTTTCAGGGTGTCGTTAAGCGACATGGATTCGCAGGAGTTGGTGGCCGTACGCACGGTCAGCACAACAGAGAGCGTGCCCCAGGTTCTTTGGGACCAGGTTCTACTCCCTCTCGCGTTTTCAAAGGAATGAAAATGGGAGGCCGCATGGGTGGTGATCGTGTAAAAGTTCAAAACCTCAAGGTTGTTAAGATCATTCCTGAAAAGAATCTGATTGTAGTTTCCGGGTCTATCCCCGGCCATAAAGGAGCATACGTTATTCTAGAGAAGTAGAAAAATGGAAGCAATAGTATATAAAATCGACGGTGGTAAGACCTCCAGGAAAGTAGAGCTTTCTGATTCAATTTTCGGATTGGAAACGCCGAACGATCATGCGATCTACCAGGATGTAAGACTTATCCAGGCAAATCGTCGTCAGGGAACGCATAAATCCAAGGAAAGAGGAGAAATTGCGGGTACAAAGAAGAAGCCTTACCGCCAGAAGGGAACAGGTAATGCACGTGCAGGAAGTCGTAAATCTCCATTGTGGAGACATGGTGGACGCGTTTTTGGACCAAAACCTCGCGACTATGGATTCGGCCTGAATAAAAAGGTGAAAACCATCGCTCGTAAAAGTGCCTTGACCTATAAAGCTCGCGAAGAGCAGGTTAAAGTTGTTGAAAACTTCGGTTTCGACGCACCTAAAACAAAAGAGTTCATCAATATTCTCAACGGTTTTGAACTGAATGGTAAAAAAGTGTTGATGGTATTGGCTGATGATGATAAAAACATCTACCTCTCAGGAAGAAATATTCCTAAGGCTGAAGTTTGTACTGCATCTGAACTCAATACCTATGACATCCTCAATGCAGAGACATTGATTCTTACTGAGGGTGCTGTTAAAGTGATAAACGAAAGATTAGCCAACTAATCATGAGTATACTAAAGAAACCAATCATCACAGAAAAAACCGCTGCCTATACTGAGAAAGGCCTGGCCAAGTTTGGCTTCCGTGTGCATATGAATGCTACAAAGGAGCAGATCAGAGATGAGGTAGAGCGTGTTTATGAAGTGGAAGTGGAAAGTGTTAACACCATGGTCGTTCGTGGGAAGAGACGCCAGAGATATACCAAAAAAGGATTTATTAAAGGTAAATCTCCCAACTACAAGAAAGCGATCATCACATTGAAAGAAGGTAACGAAATAGATTTCTACAAGCATATCTAAGATATCTTGAACCAGATTCGACCAATCAAAAACTGAGAAGATGGGAATCAGAAAATTAAAGCCAAATACACCCGGACAGCGCGACATGTCTATCAGTGATTTCGCAGAAATTACGAAATCAACTCCTGAAAAGTCATTGACTGCTCCTGTAAAAAGCTTCGGAGGAAGAAACCGTGCGGGTAGAATCACCATGCGTAACCGCGGAGGTGGTCATAAGAAGCGCTACCGTGTTGTAGACTTCAAAAGAGAAAAATTCGGAGTACCGGCAACCGTAAAGGCGATAGAATACGATCCGAACAGATCTGCTAGAATTGCACTGCTTTTCTACGCTGACGGAGAAAAAAGATACATCATTGCTCCAGATAAGCTGGAGGTTGGACAAGTCATCGTTTCTGGTGATAAAGTTGAGCCATCTCGTGGGAATGCAATGAAAATGAAAAATATTCCTTTAGGTACATCTGTCCATTGTATAGAGCTTCGCCCAGGTATGGGAGCAACGATGGCTCGGAGTGCAGGGACCTATGCTCAGCTGACTGCAAGAGAAGGGAAATATGTGATCCTTCGCCTGCCTTCTGGTGAAACTCGCATGGTACTGGGAGAAGGAATGGCAACCATTGGAGTAGTTGGTAATTCAGAACACCAAAACATCCAATTAGGTAAAGCTGGTAGAAACCGCTGGCTTGGTAAGAGACCTCGCGTAAGAGGGGTAGCTATGAACCCGGTCGATCACCCAATGGGTGGTGGTGAAGGTAGAGCTTCAGGTGGACACCCAAGAAACAGAAACGGCTTGCCAGCCAAAGGATACAAAACACGTGATAAGAACAAAGCTTCCAGCAAACTTATCATCAGCAGAAAAAAGAAAAGATAAGGTAATAATATACTTATGGCCAGATCACTAAAAAAGGGACCTTTTATTGATCCCAAACTCGAAAGGAAAGTCCTGAAGATGAATGACTCAGGGAACAAGCGTCTGATCAAAACCTGGGCGCGAAGATCCATGATCTCTCCGGACTTTGTAGGGCATACAATCGCTGTGCATAATGGGAAGACTCACATTCCGGTATTTGTCACAGAAAACATGGTGGGACACAAGCTGGGAGAATTTGCTCCTACTAGAAACTTTCGTGGCCACGCCGGTAACAGAAAAGATAAAAGAAGATAGAAATGGCAGATACAGTTAAAATGACCCGTAAGGAGAAGATTGCTGCCGGGATTCCAAAGGAGCCCAAACGCAAAACTGCCTACGCCAATCAACTCAAAGCTGACAAAGAGGATGTTTGCGTTGTAAAACTTCGCAACTACCGTTCTTCAGCTAGAAAAATGAGAATGGTGATAGATCAGATTAGAGGAATGGAAGTCTTCGACGCGATCAATACGCTAAAATTGACTTCACGTGCTGCAGCTCCTGCTGTGCTCCGCCTACTCAAATCTGCAGTTTCCAGCTACGAAGAGAAATTTGAAGGAGATAGAATTGATGTGGGGACTCACTTTGTAGCAGAAGCCAGTGTAGATGCAGCTCGCATGTTGAAAAGATTGCAGCCTGCACCTCAAGGGAGAGCGCACTTGATTCGCAAACGCTTTTGCCACGTGACTTTGGTCATCGATGAAATTCCAGACGAAGAATAACCAATAATATAAAAGAAATTGGGACAGAAGACGCATCCAACAGGACTTAGACTCGGCATCATCAAAGGTTGGGAATCCAACTGGTTCGGAGGAAAGAACTTTGCCGACAAACTGGTCGAAGATGAAAAAATCAGGGCTTATCTAAATGCCCGTATTCCTCGCGGTGGTATCTCAAGAATTATCATTGAGCGTACCCTTCGCAAAATCACTATCACTGTTCATACTTCACGTCCAGGTATTGTGATTGGTAAAGGAGGAAAAGAAGTTGATAAACTTCGCGAAGAGATCAAGAAAGTAACCAGCAAGGATGTTCAAATCAACATCTTTGAGATCAAAAGACCTGAACTTGACGCTACCCTGGTAGGTCAGCAGGTTGCCCAACAGCTGGAGGGACGTGTTTCCTTCCGTCGCGCGATGAAGTCAGCACTTGCTGCCACCATGCGTGCAGGAGCTGAAGGTTGCAAGATCATGTGTTCTGGAAGATTAGGAGGAGCTGAAATGGCACGTACCGAGCAGTACAAGCAAGGTCGTATTCCTCTCCAAACACTTCGCGCAGATATTGATTACGCCCTGGTTGAAGCAAAAACGATCTATGGAGTAATCGGTGTGAAAGTGTGGATCTTCAAGAAAGAGATCTTCGGTAAAGTAGACCTTTCTCCAAATGTAAAATCTGACCGTAAGAGAGGCGGAGGAAATAGAGGTGGAAACAGAGGAAACAGAGGCGGAAATAGCGGGGGTAAAAAGCGGAGACAAAGATAGATAAACAGTATTGTAGTCTCTGACTGCGATCACAAAAAATAACGTTAAGCAATGTTACAGCCGAAAAAAGTAAAATACAGGAAGCCGCAGAAAGGCAGGATGAAAGGCAACGCAGGGCGTGGTGCTGAAATAGCATTCGGTTCCTATGGGCTGAAATCCATGGAAAGTGATTTTATCACTTCCCGCCAGATTGAAGCTTGTCGTCAGACGATTTCCCGTGCAATGAAAAGGGAAGGTAACGTTTGGATCAGGATTTTTCCTGACAAGTCTATCACTAAAAAGCCTGCTGAGGTACGGATGGGTAAAGGTAAAGGTAACCCTGAACTATGGGCTGCTGTTGTAAAACCTGGTCGCATCTTGTTTGAACTTGATGGTGTACCCGAAGCTATTGCGCGTGAAGCCTTGCGTCTGGCAGCCAACAAACTTCCGGTGAAAACCAAATTTGTAATTAGAAGAGATCTACAAGCTTAATAAAGATGAAGGCAAAGGAAATTAGAGAACTGACTACTCAGGAAATAGAAGCAAGAATTGTCGACGAAAAAGACAAACTGCTTCGACTGAGACTCAATCATGCAGTTTCTGCTATCGAGAGCCCTTCTGATATTCGGGCATCCCGCAGAACCCTGGCTAGGCTAAGCACCATTCTTCGTGAACGGCAGAGTGCCGAACAAGACAACCAATAAATTTGAGTCATGAGCGAAATAGCAATAAATAGAAATCTTAGAAAAGTTCGTGTAGGCAAAGTCGTGAGCGACAAAATGGATAAGTCTATCGTAGTTTCTGTAGAAAGAAGGGTAAAGCACCCTATCTATGGAAAGTTTGTGAAAAAGACTTCACGATTCATGGCCCATGACGAAGATAATCAATGCGGAATGGGAGATACCGTTCGCATTATGGAAACCAGACCTTTAAGTAAGCGCAAGCGCTGGAGACTGGTTGAAATCATCGAAAAAGCAAAATAGGAAAAAGAATTTTTGCACCGACTCAAATTCATTTTCATAATCTGATAAAACAATGATACAGCAGGAGAGTAGACTTAAAGTTGCAGATAATAGCGGAGCAAAGGAATTGCTCTGTATCCGGGTCCTCGGTGGTACTCGTAAGCGCTACGCGCGTATCGGGGATAGTATCATCTGCTCAGTTAAATCCGCTGACCCTTCCTCTAGTGTTAAGAAGGGAGATGTGGTAAAAGCAGTGGTTGTTCGCACACGCAAAGAAATTCGTCGCCAGGATGGTTCCTATATCAGATTTGACGACAACGCAGCTGTGCTCCTGGCAAATGACGGTGGTCCCAGAGGTACGCGTATCTTCGGCCCGGTTGCCCGTGAGCTTCGTGAGAAGAATTATATGAAGATCGTTTCTCTCGCACCAGAGGTGATTTAATCTTAAGTAAGAGAGTCTTTTATAAATAACGACGCATACGAAAAAGCAATGGCTAATAAATTACATATAAAGAAAGGCGATACTGTCCGTGTACTGGCAGGTGCTGATAGAGGAAAAGACGGGAAAGTCCTTCGCGTTTTCCCTCAAGATCAAACCGCTATCGTCGAAGGGATGAAACTGGTGAGTAAGCACATGAAGCCCTCACAACAAAATCCCGATGGAGGAATCATCCAACAGGAAGCAGCTATTCATATCTCCAATCTGATGCTGATCGATCCTAGTTCTAAGAACCCAACTCGCGTTGGAAGAAAAAGAGAAGAAGGAAAGAAAGGCTGGGTGAGATATTCCAAGAAAAGTGGAGAAATAATCAAGTAAAGCAATGGAACCTAGATTATATACCAAATACAAAGAAGAGATCGTATCTGCGCTGAACAAAGAGTTCAACTATGACTCCGTCATGCAGGTACCTGTTCTACAGAAAATCGTCCTCAACAGAGGAGTGGGTGATGCTGTAGGAGATAAGAAATTGATCGATGCTGCTGTACAGGAATTTAGCATGATCTCAGGACAACAACCTGTTGTTACCATTGCCAAAAAGAGTATCTCTAACTTCAAATTGCGTGATGGAATGCCTATTGGTTGTAAAGTTACGCTGAGAAAAGTGAGAATGTTCGAATTCCTTGACCGCTTCATTAATGTTGCCCTCCCTCGTGTAAGGGATTTTAGAGGAATTCCTAGAAAGGGATTTGACGGTAGAGGGAACTTCACTATGGGGATCAAAGAGCAGATCATTTTTCCTGAAATCGACGTTGACAAGATCAACCGTATCGACGGAATGGATATCACTTTTGTTACTTCGGCGCCTACCGATGAAGAAGCCTTCGCATTGTTGAAAGCTTTCGGTATGCCATTCCAAGGAACAGAAATTAAGCAATAATCGAATATGGCTAGAAAAGCGATCATAGCAAGACAAGAAAAGCGCGAGAGGCTAGTAGCCAAATTCGCTGCGAAAAGAAAAGCTTTGAAAGAAGCCGGAGATTACCAGGGACTAGCTCTGCTACCCAGAAACTCTTCTCCTGTACGCCTGCACAATCGTTGCAAACTCACAGGAAGACCTAGAGGATATATCCGTCGCTTCGGAATTTCAAGAATTAAGTTTAGAGAACTAGCACTTCAGGGCAAAATCCCAGGAGTTAAGAAAACAAGTTGGTAATATGAATACAGATCCAATCTCAGATTATCTCACGCGGATCAGAAACGCGCAGGCGGTAGGCCACAAAGTGGTAGAGATACCTGCATCGAATCTGAAGAAAGAGATTACCAAGGTACTTCATGACCAGGGATACATCAGAAAATTCAAATTTGTTGATGATGGTCCTCAGGGAAGTATCAAAATAGCCCTTAAATACGATAAGGCTACTAAAAGACCAGCTATCACGAAACTCGAAAGAGTAAGTAAGCCTGGTTTGAGAAAATACTCCAAGGTAAAAGCAATTCCAAGAGTGCTAAATGGACTAGGAATAGCTATCGTATCTACTCCCAACGGTGTAATGACCGGAAAGAATGCGCAAGAGCAAAACGTTGGAGGAGAAATATTGTGTTACATTTATTAATCCGGAATAATGTCTAGAATAGGTAAAGCAATTATATCCCTTCCAGCCGGTGTTAGCGTGAATGTTGACAACTCCAATGTGGTTACTGTAAAAGGACCTAAAGGAGAATTGAAGCAGCAAATTGACGCAGATCTGGAGGTTACTGTAGAAGATGGAAACCTGGAAGTAAAGAGACCTACTGACCAGAAGAGACACAAAGCTATGCACGGCTTGTTTCGCTCTCTGCTCAACAATATGGTTATCGGAGTTTCTCAGGGATACGAAAAGAAAATGGAAGTTGTAGGGGTAGGTTATAAAGCAGAAGCCAAAGGCAATATGCTGGAACTTTCTCTCGGATTCTCTCACCCGATCATTATGGTACTCCCTAATGAAGTCAAAGTTGAGACAGAATCTAAAAGAGGTAGCAATCCCCTAATCACACTGACCAGCATTGACAAACAATTGATCGGTCAAATCGCAGCAAAAATCCGCGGCCTCAGACCACCAGAGCCCTACAAAGGTAAAGGTATCAAGTTTGTGGGTGAGCAACTCAGAAGAAAAGCAGGTAAAACAGCAGGAGCTTAATGGGTCGGAATTCATTGAGCCACATCCTGAAATAATAATATTATGGCTAGAACAGCACTTAAAGTTAGGAGGAGAAACAGAATTCGCAGGCGTCTTCGTTCTCGCATCAGCGGTACAGCAGACAAGCCCCGTCTTTCTGTCTTCAGAAGTAATAAGCAAATCTATGCTCAGTTGATTGATGACGATGCTGGCGTAACGCTCGCAAGTTGTTCTTCTCGCGAAAAAGAGCTAAATTTGCAGGCCCTTTCAAAAATGGATACGAGCAAAGAAGTCGGTAAAAAATTGGCTGAAATTGCGAAAGGAAAAGGAATTGAGGTGGTTGTTTTTGACAGAGGCGGCTATAAATATCACGGTAGAGTAAAAGCTTTGGCTGAAGGCGCACGCGAAGGTGGCCTTAATTTCTAACATTATGAGTCAGAAAGAAAACAGAATTAAGAGCAGCGACGTCGAACTACAAGAAAAAGTAGTTAAGATTAAACGTGTTGCAAAGGTTGTAAAAGGTGGTCGCCGCTTCAGTTTTTCCGCTATCGTGGTAGTTGGTAATGGAGATGGTATCGTTGGATATGGATTGGGTAAGGCAAATGAGGTAACTGATTCCATCGCCAAAGGAGTTGACGACGCTAAGAAAAACCTGATCAAAGTGAAAGTTCAAAAAGGAACTATTCCTCATGAATCCTTCACTAAATATGGTGCCGCGAAAGTTCTGCTTCGTCCTGCTGCTCCTGGTACAGGAGTACTGGCTGGTGGTGCGATGCGTGCAGTGCTTGAAGCTGCGGGTGTGAAAGACGTGATCGGTAAGAGCCTCGGTTCTTCTAATCCTCACAACGTAGTAAAGGCTACTATCAAAGCATTGGCGAACATGCGTACTGCTAACGATTTTGCAGGCGTAAGGGGAATTGATGTAAGTAAAGTTTATAAAGGATAAATCTGATGTACCCTAAGGTTAAATTAACACAGGTAAAAAGTGCGATCAATCGCCCCAAAGATCAGAAAGCCACTATTCTGGCTTTAGGTCTTGGTAAGCTCAACCGCACTGTTGAAAAAGAATGTACCCCTCAGATTTTGGGTATGATTAAGAAGGTGAGCCATTTGATCAAAATCGAAGAGACTGAATAACATGAAACTTCATACACTAAAACCGGCAGCGGGAGCAACTAAGACCCGTAAACGCATAGGTAGAGGACAAGGTTCTACTAGAGGAGGTACTTCGACCAAAGGTCATAAAGGTGCTCAGTCTCGTAGTGGATACAAGTTCCGCCCCTGGTTTGAAGGTGGGCAGATGCCTTTGCAACGCCGTATTCCTAAGTTTGGTTTTAAAAACAGAAACCGTGTAGAGTATAAGGTCGTAAATCTTGATACCTTGCAGGTTCTTGCCGAAGCCAATAAAGGAAAAGAAATAGATCACCAATTGTTACTTGATAATGGAATCATTTCCAGTACAAAACAATTAGTGAAGGTTCTCGGTAGAGGAGAACTCAAGGCAAAAGTTGATGTTAAAGTGAATAAATTTAGCCAGTCCGCGAAAGAGGCGATTGAGTCCGCAGGTGGAACGGCTGCTGAAGTTTAGAATTTATGAGAGCCTTAATAGATACATTAAGAAATATATTCAAGATTCAGGAACTGAGGGAAAGGATCCTGTATACACTGCTGTTGTTAGCGGTGTTTCGATTGGGAACCTTCGTGGTCCTTCCTGGTATTGATTCCACACAATTGAGTGCGGCATTCGGTTCCGGAGACGGTGGTGGCCTGCTGGATCTGTTCAACACATTTCTCGGAGGTGCTTTTGCCCGTGGATCTATCCTGGCTTTGGGAATTATGCCCTATATCTCTGCATCTATCGTTGTGCAGCTCTTAGGCGCAGTTATTCCTTCTATACAAAAATTGAGAACTGAAGGGGAAAGCGGTCAGAAGAAAATGAACCAGATGACCCGTTACCTCACTGTTGCTATTACAGGCGGTCAGGCAGCTGGTTATGTAGTTTACCTGAACCAAAGCCCCGGAGCAGTTGTTGAAAACTCCTTTATTTTCTGGATCACCACTGTATTTATCCTTACTGCAGGTACTATGTTCCTCGTATGGTTGGGAGAAAGAATTACAGATAATGGAATCGGAAATGGAGTATCTCTCCTGATCATGATTGGTATCATTGCAGGTCTGCCTTCTGCCCTATTGCAGGAATGGGCCGCTCGTCTACCTATGATCTTCTTCATTGAGATACTGGCACTGGGGGTTGTTACGATGGCTGTGGTCGCACTTACCCAGGCAACTCGAAAGATACCGGTTCACTACGCCCGTCAAATGGCTGGAAACAGACTTGGACAAATGGGACGCGGAAATGCTGCTCGTCAGTACATTCCTTTGAAAGTGAATTCAGCTGGGGTAATGCCTATCATCTTTGCACAGGCAATTATGTTCCTTCCTACTTCTCTTCTGGGATTGTTTGGAGACGGAACTTCAGGATTGGCCGCAGTTCTCGCTGACTATACCGGATTTTGGTATAACGTCATCTTCTTCTTCATGATTATCATCTTCACCTACTTCTATACAGCGATCACAGTTAATCCTAATGAGATTGCAGATCAGCTTAAAAGAAACGGTGGATTTATACCTGGTGTGAAGCCTGGAAAGAAAACCGCAAATTATATCGATACAGTATTGTCTCGTATTACCTTGCCGGGATCTATCTTCCTTGCCTTCGTATCCATTTTCCCTGCTATAGCTATGCAATTGGGAGCATCTTCTGGATTCGCTCAATTCTTCGGTGGAACTACCCTCCTCATTATGATTGGAGTAGTGTTGGATACCCTGCAGCAGGTTGAAAGTTACTTATTGATGCGTCATTACGATGGTTTGATGCAGTCTGGCAGAGTGAGAGGACGTAAGAGAGGTGGTGGCCTGGCTGCAGTATAGAATCAGATTATGGCGGCTGGAAAAATAAAACTCAAGACCCCGGAAGAGGTCGAACTGATAAGAGAAAGTTCTTTACTTGTTGGTAAAACGCTTGGAGAAGTTGGGAAGCATGTGAAGCCTGGCGTTAGTACCTTGGAGTTGGATACCATTGCGGAAACCTTCATCAGGGATCATGGAGCCATACCGGCTTTCAAAAACTATCAGGCAGCTTTTGGCGAAACTCCTTTTCCAGGAACCCTTTGTACTTCTCTCAACGAGGAAGTTGTGCACGGGATGCCTTCCGCCAAGCAAATCCTTAAAGATGGCGATATCATATCAATAGATTGTGGTGTCAAAATCAATGGATATTATGGCGACTCTGCTTACACCTTTGCGGTGGGCGAGGTTTCAGCCAAGAAAAAACGCTTGATGGAGGTTACCAAAACAGCTTTGTATAAAGGAATTGAGCAGGCCAAAGTTGGTAACAGACTCGGAGATATTTCCAATGCCATTCAACGATATGTAGAAGGCTATGGATTTAGTGTGGTAAGGGAAATGGTCGGTCATGGATTAGGTAAAAACCTGCATGAGCCACCAGAAGTTCCTAACTATGGCAGAAAAAGATCAGGCATTCCTCTTCAGGAAGGATTGGTGATCGCAATCGAACCCATGATTAATATGGGTAAACGCTTTATCAAGATTGCACAGGATGGATGGACTGTATTTTCAACTGACCGTCAGCCTTCTGCTCATTATGAGCATTGCATTGTAATCGGAAAAGACAAAGCGGAGATTTTATCAACATTTGAATTTATCGAGAATTAATACAAGAATTTTGGCTAAACAAGCTCCTATAAAAATCGACGGCGTAGTAACGGAAGCACTACCAAACGCTACCTTCCGGGTAAAACTGGAAAACGGGCATGAATTACTTGCACATATCGCTGGAAAAATGCGTATGCACTACATTAAAATTCTACCTGGTGATAAAGTAGCTTTGGAGATTCCTCCTTATGACCTGAGTAAAGGACGTATTGTTTACAGATATAAATAAGAAAGATGAAAGTTAGAGCATCAGTTAAAAAACGTACTGCAGATTGCAAAATCATCCGCCGCAAAGGAAGGGTGTACGTGATCAACAAAAAGAACCCTAAGTGTAAACAGCGACAAGGATAATTATGGCAAGAATATCTGGAGTAGACTTACCAAAAAATAAGCGTGGGGTAATTGGACTTACCTATGTTTTCGGAATAGGAAAAACCTCCGCTCAGCAGATCCTGGATAAGGCCGGGATTGATCCTAATAAAAAAGTCAATGACTGGACTGATGATGATATCGTTAGCATCCGTCGGATCATTGGTGATGATTACAAAGTGGAAGGTGCCCTTCGTTCCGAGATTCAATTGAATATCAAACGTTTGATGGATATCGGTTGCTATCGTGGACAGCGCCACCGTAAAGGTCTTCCTCTCCGTGGTCAGCGTACGCAGACGAATGCTCGTACTCGTAAGGGTCGTAAGAAAACTGTTGCAGGCAAGAAGAAAGCAGTTAAATAATATAATAGAAGATTTGTCCGGGATGAGAAGCTACTTCTACTTTCCGCGAATCAAAAAAATATCTATAAATGGCAAAGTCATCTAAAGGAAAAAAGAAGAAGAAGGTCGAACCGAATGGTCAGGTTCACATTAGCTCTTCTTTCAATAATATCATCATCACCATCACTGATCTTTCCGGAAATACAATCTCCTGGTCAGCTGCTGGTAAAATGGGATTCCGCGGTTCCAAAAAGAATACGCCTTATGCTGCTCAGGTAGCTGCTACAGACTGCGCGAAAAAAGCCTATGATATGGGACTTCGCAAGGTAGAAGTATTTGTGAAAGGAACTGGATCCGGTCGTGAATCAGCGATCAGAGCAGTTGCAGCTGCAGGAATTGATGTAACCATGATTACGGACATCACTCCGCTGCCTCACAATGGTTGCCGTCCTCCAAAAAGAAGAAGAGTATAAATTTTCAACCCGCTGGGTTAATTAGAAGAAACAAAATCAAATTAAGATAAATGGCAAGATATAGAGGTCCCAAGGGAAAGATCGCCAGAAGATTCAAAGAGCCTATCTTCGGTCCTACCAAAGTATTGGACCGCCGTAAATTTGGCCCTGGTCAGCACGGAAAAAGCCGCAGAAGAAAAAGTTCTGAATATGCCATTCAGTTGATGGAGAAGCAAAAGGCGAAATATGCCTATGGTATCCTGGAGCGTCAGTTCCGTAATACTTTCCAAAAAGCTTCCCGCAAGAAAGGTGTAACTGGTACCGTTTTCCTTCAAATGCTGGAATCTCGTCTTGATAATCTGGTATTTCGCATGGGCTTTGCTGGAACTCGTCGCCAGGCAAGACAATTGGTGAGCCATAAACACGTTATGGTTAATGGGGTTGTCTCAAATATCCCATCTTATATGTTGAAGCCAGGTGATGTAGTTGAGATGCGCGACAAAAGCAAAAATCTGGAGATCGCAAAAGCTCATCTTGGAAGAGCAGAGCGTTTCGCCTGGATCGATGTGAATGAAAAAGAGATGAAAGGTACTTTCATGAACTATCCGGATCGTGAAGAAATTCCGGAGACTTTCAAAGAGAACCTGATCGTGGAGCTTTACTCCAAATAATAGAGAACCCGCTTTATTTATTCTATAGAAGTCTTTTAACACAAAGGAAAGCACTGTATGGCACTGTTAAATTTCCAAATGCCTGAAAAGGTAGTACTAGAAAAGGAAAACGATTTTTTTGGTCGCTTTCTCCTTCGTCCACTAGAAAGAGGATACGGTATTACTGTAGGCAATGCCTTGCGTCGCGTTCTTCTTTCGTCTCTCGAAGGACACGCGATTACCTCTATCAAAATTCCTGGTGTTGACCATGAATTTTCAGTTGTGCCCGGTGTTGTGGAAGATGTTACCGAAGTCATCCTCAACCTCAAAGGGGTGAGAATGAAAAAGGTGAACGATGGTGATGCAAAGATCTTTGTTTCCGTTAGAGGAAAAGATACTTTCACTGCAGGTGATATTGCCGACCACACCACTGCATTCGAAATTACCAATCGCGATCACATTATCGCGCACATTGACCCAAAGACTCAGTTCGATATTGAGTTGACTGTTGGAAAAGGTCGTGGATACGTTCCCGCCGAAGAAAATAAGATTGCCAATGCGCCTATCGGAGAGGTTGCAATTGATGCTATCTTTACTCCAATACGCAATGTGAAATATAAAGTGGATCCTTATCGTGTAGAACAGAAAACTGACTACGAACAGTTGGAAATTGATGTTCAAACCGATGGAACCATTGACGCAGAATCTGCACTTAAAGAAGGTGCTAATATTTTGCTTCGCCACTTGATGCTATTCTCTGATGAGTCTATCACGCTCAAATCTGAAGAGGTTGAGAAGAAAGACGAAGTTGATGAGAACTTCTTGCAAATGCGCAAGTTGCTCAAAACTCCTCTATCAGAGTTGGACCTTTCAGTACGTGCATACAACTGTCTGAAAGCCGCAGATATCAAATCTCTCGGAGATCTCGTTAGCTACAATATCGCTGACCTACTTAAGTTCCGTAACTTTGGTAAGAAGTCTCTGACTGAATTGGAAGAACTGGTTGCTGATAAGAGTCTGAGCTTCGGCATGGATGTCAGCAAATTCAAACTAGACGAAGATTAATTTTCATAGAAACTGGGCTGTCTTACAGCTCAGTTTCGTTTTTTTACATTTTGTTTTACTCATTGCCCAGAGGACTATGACCCGTAAAGGAATGCCTCTGGCCAAGCAAAGCTTTAACAATGAGACACGGAAAGAAGTTTAACCACCTCAGCCGTAAATCGGCACACCGTAAGGCCATGTTGGCCAATATGGCATGCTCACTTATCGAGCACAAACGTATCAAAACTACCGTAGCCAAAGCCAAGGCGCTGCGTAAATACGTTGAACCAATCATCACTAAGTCTAAGACGGATACCATGCACTCTCGTAGAGTGGTATTTTCCTATTTGAAAAATAAGGAAGCCGTTAAAGAACTATTCGGAACTGTAGCTGATAAAATTGCAGACAGACCCGGAGGTTACACACGTATCCTCAAAATCGGAAATCGTCTGGGAGACAATGCAGAATTGGCTATGATCGAATTGGTGGATTTCAACGAATTGGCGCTTGAGAGTGCACCTTCTAAAGGCAAGAAGAAGTCTCGCCGTAGAAGAGGAGGAGGCAAAGGAAAAGGAAAGCCAAAAGCGGAAGCTACAGCCGTAGTTGAAGAAGCGGAAGTAATCGAAGAAGCTGAAGTGGTAGAAGAGGCTGTTGATCAGGTAGAAGAAGTTGTAGAGGAAACAGTAGAAGAAGTAGCTGAAGCTGCTGAAGAGGTAGCGGAAGAAGTGGTAGAGGAAGCTCCTGCAGAAGTAGAAGCTGCTGTAGAGGAAGTCGTTGAAGAAGCGGCTCCCGAAGTAGAAGCTGCTGTAGAAGAAGTAGTTGAAGAAGCTCCTGCTGCTGAAGTAGAAGCTGATGACCTCACAAAAATCGAAGGTATCGGTCCTAAGATCAAGGAACTCCTGATCGCTGCTGGATTGCCAACCTTCGCTTCTGTTGCTGCTGCAACACCTGAGCAGATCAAAGAGGTCCTTACCAACGCTGGTTCTCGTTATGCCCGCCACAATCCCGGTACATGGCCCAAGCAAGCTGAAATGGCTGCTGCAGGTCAGTGGGATGAGCTGAAAAAATGGCAAGACGAACTTGACGGAGGAAAAGAATAAGCTTTTTCTTAAGAAATTATTTCGGAGCCGCCTTTGGAAAAAGGCGGCTCATTTTTTTGGGAGAAACGAGCCTTCTGCACCAGCCTCTCTTTTTGTTTATGAAAACTGACTTGAGCTGTTAATTGAGAATAGCTTTCAATCTTCTAGAGAAGAAGGGAAATATCTCGTCTGGAAATGATAAGCGTGATAAGACAGGGAAAGAATATGTCTTAGGCAAACTCAAACTCAAATAGCTCGGAGAAGTATTTTCTGAGTTTCTCTTTTACTTCTTCCATATCTACCTGATGGCCTAGTTCCTTTTGTAAGGACGTAACTCCCTTATCGGCTATTCCACAAGGTACAATATGATTGAAATAGCTTAAATCCGTATTTACGTTGAAAGCGAAGCCGTGCATGGTTACCCACCGACTGGCCTTTACCCCAAACGCACAAATCTTACGAGGATTCATGCTTCCAACTCCCAGCCATACGCCCGTTTCTTTAGCTATCCTTCCTCCCTCCAATCCGTAATCCGCTAAGACACGAATCATTACCTCTTCCATAGTCCGTAAATACCAATTGATATCCGTTTTGAATTTCTCTAAATCAAAAATCGGATAACCGGTAATCTGGCCCGGACCGTGATAAGTGATATCTCCTCCCCGATTGATCTTGAAAAACTCAATGCCTTTCGCCTTTAGTCCTTCCTCCTGCAATAAGAGGTGATCAATCTTTCCACTCTTTCCTAAAGTATATACGTGGGGATGCTCGCAAAAAAGCAAATGATGCTGGGTCGCAACCAATTGAGGATTTTTGGTCTTCCTGGCAGCTGATTTTAAGCCCGTATTGACTCTAAGCAGAGATTCTTGTAAATCCCAGGCTTCCTGATAGGAAATCCTGCCCATGTCTTCAAAATTTACCAGATTCTTGCTTTTTGTCTTTTGCATAAATCCTTCTTTTGGCTTAAAGGAGATTATTGGCGGTCGCTGTAACCTTTTTTACTTCAGGAACCAGGGCCTTCATTACCTTTTCTACGCCTTGCTCCATGGTTTGTTTAGCATAGGGACAATGATGGCATGCACCCAACATAGAGAGGTTTAGCACACCATCTGCATAAGATTCAAAAACTATGTCCCCACCATCTTCTCTGGCAGCAGGGCGTATCTTTTTATCCAGAACATCCCGAATGATGGCAACAATCGCATCCTCGGACTTTTCGTGAACGATAGCTTTTGCTCCAAAATAGAGGATAGGCTCATTAGCCGCCAAATGTTGTTGAATCAGGGACTTGAGTTCAAAAAGAGTTTCCTGTTTCCACTCCTTTAGGTATTTATTATCCTTGACTACAGCTACGTAGTTGTGATACATCAATACCCGATCTACATACCTCAACATCATAAGCCTCCGTACCAGCGGAGAATTCTCTGCATCTACGAGATTTTTGAATTCATAAGGCTCATCTGTAAGAATTCCATTTTCCAGGACAAATTTCATCGCATCTGGATTCGGAACTCCTTCTATATGTAATACAACCGTTCTATTCATGCCGCAAAATTACACAATCTGTCAATAATCCTCATACTCATCTTGAGCTTGTTGTAAGGCTCTTTGCAATTCCCCCAAGGTATGAAAGTCTTTTTGCTTTTGGGCCACAGATATCCCTTTCTCGTACGTTTCGACTGCTTTTTCAATATTATCCATCAGTTCCCAAAGTTTCCCCAACTGATAATAAGTGCCAACATAGTCCGGGTGCTCATTTGTTAAACGCGTATAATATTCGAGTGCTTTCGGGTATTTTTCTACCCTATAGTATTCATAAGCAACGGAATAGAGGCTAAACGGATCATTTGGAGCCATGTCCAAGAATCTAAGAAGTTGTTCCAGTTTGTTCTCGTCCATAGGTTTTTTTAATGGTAGAATTTATTAATTTTGTGTCCCAAAATTTTAATAATTACTTCGATACTATGAAGATATTAGTGTGTATCAGCCATGTGCCTGACACCACCACCAAAATTCAGTTTGAAGCTGATGGTAGCAAGTTAAATAGAGCAGGTGTAACTTTTGTTATAAATCCATATTGTGAATATGGATTGTCTCGCGCAATTGGCTTTAAGGAAGAGGGGAAACAAGTGTCAATAACTGCATTGTGTGTGGGAGGCCCGGAAGTTGAACCGACCTTGAGAAAAGCGCTGGCAATCGGTGCTGATGATGCAGTTAGGATAGATGCCGCTGCTACAGATTCCGCTTCTGTTGCTCAACAAATTGCAAAGTATGCTGACGGAAAAGAATTTAAAATAATTTTTACAGGAAAAGAGTCCATTGACTTCAATGGTTCTATGGTTCCGGGAATGATTGCCGAAAGTCTCGATTATGGCTTTGTCTCATTTGCTACGCATATGGAGCTAGGCGGAGAGAACGGTCAGCTTGCCAGCTTGAAAAGAGAAATTGATGGAGGTGAGGAGGTATTGGAAGTAAATCTCCCTGTGGTAGTTAGCTGTCAGAAAGGAATTTCAGAATGGCGCATCCCAAACATGAGAGGAATTATGGCTGCACGTAAGAAGCCCCTTTCTGTAACCAGTCCATCTGATGTTCCTCAACCAGTTAGTACCGTAAAATTTAGCTATCCTCCTGCTAAGGAGCCATGTCAGTATTTCGAAACGGAAGATACTGCGTCTTTGGCTGAGGCATTGGCTGCTAAAGGCCTCTTTTAATTCCTTTTCCACCTTAAACTGATATCATAAATATATGTCTGTATTACTTTTTGCAGAAAATAACCAGGGCACATTTAAGAAAACCATTTTCGAGGCTGCCACCTATGCCTACGATTTGGCTCAGTCTATGGGAGTTGCATTAGAAGCAGTTTCTGTAGGAGCTGTGTCCGAGGATGAATTGAATAAATTGGGAAACTATGGAGTTTCCAAAGTATATACCGTTGGAAATGATAAACTGAACGATTTTATCAATTCCGCTTATGCAGCTGCTATAACAAAAGTAGCTCTGGCTTCTGAAGCAAAAGCAGTGGTATTTGCCCAAACCTATAATGGTCGTGCCGTTGCACCCAGAATAGCTGTAAAACTTAAAGCTGCTCCTCTTTCCGGAGTATTTACCCTCGCAGATGCCGCAAATAGCTTCGGTTCAAGCAAAATGTCTTACTCTGGTAAAGGAGTAGAAGCTTTGAGCGTGAATGCTGAAAAAATGGTTATCACAGTTAAATCCAATGGATATAAAACTGAAGAAAATCCAAGCAGTATCAGCATAGAAGCATTTGAATTCAACCCTATTGAAAAAGATTTGAAAGAAATTGCCAAAGAAATCGTAAAGGCTTCTGAAGGTATTTCTTTGACAGAAGCTGATAATGTAGTTTCTGCGGGTAGAGGAATGAAAGGGCCAGAAAACTGGGGGATGATCGAAGAGCTTGCAGAGCTTTTAGGTGCTGCAACAGCTTGTTCTAAGCCTACTGCAGATATGGGCTGGCGTCCTCACCACGAACACGTGGGACAAACTGGTATTCAAATTGCACCTACCCTGTACATTGCGATCGGAATTTCCGGTGCTATCCAGCATTTGGCTGGGGTTAGTTCTTCCAAAAACATCGTTGTGATCAATAAGGATCCTGAGGCTCCCTTCTTCAAAATCGCTGATTTTGGGATCGTAGGAGATTTGTTTGAAGTAGTTCCAAAACTGATTGAGGCTGTAAAGTCTATTAAGGCAACTGCCTAGTTTTGAGGATTATTTTTCGCTAATTTATATCCTTTTAGATAGTAAAAGGCCTGCTTGTCAGATGACGATAATTCTTGTAACTTCGTTTGAAGCAAGCCGGTGCAAATAAGACATGAACCCTATCCGGCCAATTGGACAGTGCGTAGGTACAATTAGTGTGGATGATAAAAACTATTAGGTGAAAAAGATTCGACTGGACATCATCGGCTTGTCTTCCAGCCATTCTCAAATAGGACACTATGCCTTAGTGTTAGGTGAGAGTAATGGGAATCGGAGATTACCCATTATTATTGGCGGGGCAGAGGCTCAGGCAATAGCCCTTGAGTTGGAGAATATCAAGACCAACCGGCCGATGACTCATGACCTGATATACAATCTTGCCCGCCATTTTGAAATAAACCTTCTGGAAGTTGTAATTAATGATCTTCATGAAGGTATTTTTTATGCAAGATTGATTCTTGAGGTGGATGGAGAAATTCATGAAATCGATAGTCGACCCAGTGATGCCGTTGCAATAGGCGTACGCTTTAAGGTGCCTATCTATACCTATGAGACGGTGCTTTCAGAAGCGGGAATTGTTATTGACGAAAGTGGAGAAGAAGGAGAGACCTTTGCAACAGGTGAGGAAAGCGAGTTTTCTTTGGCGGAGGTTGAAAAATCAGATCCGATTGAAGAGGAGGAAGTAGAAGGAGGAGGAGAAGGAGAAGAGGATAAGATTCCTGTTAAACCAAAGAAGTCCAGCAATAAAACTCTCAAGCAATTGCAGAAGCAACTGGATGAAGCCCTGGCAGGTGAGGATTATGAAGCGGCCGCGAGACTTAGAGATGAGATCAATCGTTTGAATAAAGATTAGATCAGCGAAAAATATACCTAAAGAAAAGGGGCTTGCATTGCAAGCCCCTTTTCTTTATTCAAAATATCGATTAATTCAATTTGAATTTGATGGTAACATTGGTTTCCAAGGTGCCAGATCCAGGTGAGGAAGTAAACTTCCAGCTTCTGATAGCGGCCATCCCGATTTGAACCAAACATCTTTTGTTTGAAATCGGTCTGTATACACGACCTACAGAACCATTGGGCATAATCTGGAATTTGAAGGTAAGCGTACCTTCTTCCTGGCACTTATAATCTGGATCACGAATCGAAAGAATGCCTCTACCATTTGATCCGCCTATGCCTTCACCGAAAGAATAAAGTCCATCATTATTCAGGACATTGGTATTAGGAGTACCCTTATTTCCGGTTCCACTATCTGCACTACCATCATTTGAACCAGAAGGTTTACTACTGGTATTGGTGGAAGGTTTATCTGCAGGCTTACTTTCTGTAGGCTTGGTCTGCGTATTGGTCGGTTTAGGGGTAGGCTTGGGTTCCTGCGGTTTCTCCACTTTGGGTTGTTCGACCGGCTCAGGTTTTTTTACCGGAGGATCGGGCACTGCCACAGGCGTAGGCTTGGGAGTGGTAACCCTGGGAGGAGGCGTTGGAGCAGCCTCTACAGGTTGCGGAGTTGGTTGAGGAGGAGTTGGCTTAGGAGTCTGATTCTCTACCGGATCTGGTACAGCACGTTCACGGGTGTTTACATTTTTGCTTCCTTCCCGCGTATCTCCAAAGTCAATCGCTCCCAAAACTTCATATTTCTTGCCCGGAGGAGGGACGCGATTTCGATAGGCCGTGAAAATCAAACACAACAAAGCCAGAACGACCATGATTGCGGTTGTAGATACAGCACTAACTCGAATATTTTTACGCTCCTGAGCGATTAATTCTGATGAAAACATTCTTTTTTATTGAATGTAGAAATAAGGGTTGTTTTACTCAAATAGCAAAAAAAGTGCTAGATATACAATTGAGCCGGAGACTTCAAGGTCTGGATCAATTCATTTTGAGTTGTCTCTCCCTTATCCTGGTTATACCATTTTTGCAAGCTGAGACTAAACTCACTATAAGAAAGATCAGGATTGGCCTTAAATTCCATAAGCATCTCCTGGGCAGGTGCCGGTCTGGGACCCCAATCTTGCTCTACTTGCATACTTTCTTTATCTACAATTATTAGCTTGGGTATAGACTTGGCTCCATCTGTCAGGAATTTCTCCATCAAGTCGGGATGCTCATCTCTTAGTACCACTCTCAGATCTACCTTATCGCTGGCTGCGGCAATTTTTTGAAGAATAGGTACAGTTTGCGCTGCATCTCCGCACCATGCTTCCGTAATTACCAGCCAGATATAGTCTTTCTCATAAGTTGCAACGATTTCCTCCAACTCTTCTGAAACCTTAAAAGTTTTGTCCAGTCGCTTCATGCGATGTTCATTCATCTTCGTATAATTCGCCATCGACTCACTCTGATTGGGACCACTGGTTTTTCCTTCTGCTACCAGACTTCCCATCAAGGTCCTGTACTCTTCATAACTCATACTCTGACTCACTTTCTCTCTAATTAGCTGCTCCATATCTATCTATTCGATTTTGGGGTTAATAAGTTTAACTATAACTATAACTACAAAAGCCATATTATGTCCCAAAATTAGAAGAGTAAATGAGGAAAGTTTATCGGCTCAGAGACAATTTTCAGTAGGCAATGAAATCAGCGTCAATATGAATTGTTTAATAGAAAAGACTCGCGTTTCTCCCTGAGGCTGCTTTCTCATAGATAGGAGGGATAAAATTTACTCGCTTGTCTATGGAGAAATTTCTGAAAATACAAGATCAATACCCCTTGAAGGAAGAAAAGTATTTATCTAGGTTTGCGCCTTCAAAAAAAATACACGCTATGGATCGGAAATTTTTACTTATTCTGATTTGTCTATTCATTTCATTCGGAAAGCTTTGGGGCCAGGCCTTGAAGGAGATAGACACGGTTTTGGTTACAGCAAGCAATATTCCGCTGACCATTCAGGAGACAGGCCGAAATATTAGTATCATTCAGGCCGAGCAAATAGAAGCCTTACCCTTCAACTCTCTGGACGAACTCCTCCAGTGGATTCCCGGTGTTCAGGTTCAGTCCCGAGGTGGATTTGGGGTTCAGGCAGACATTCTGCTAAGAGGATCGACCTTTAATCAGGTATTGGTATTGGTAGATGGCCTGAAAATGAATGATGCCCTTACCGGACACTTCAATGGGAATATTTCAGTTAGTCCCCGGGAGATTGCCCGCATAGAGATTCTGCGAGGTCCTGCAGCAGCTATTTATGGGCCGGATGCTGTAGGGGGAGTGATCAATTTTGTTACCAAAACTTTCGCCCGAAATATGGAAGAAGGCAATGATATGGGAGGAAGTCTGAGTTATGGAGACAATGAATTGGTTCGAGCTGAACAAGGTGTTTTCTTCCGGAAAGGAAAGTTAAGAGTGGGAGCTGCTATTAATTTCAATGAGTCTGAAGGAGAAAGTATTCCTGAAGAAGTAATAGATTCAACCACTAGCCTTAGCCCTTATCATACTTTCTTTGATGTCAAAACGGTCTCTGCTGCCCTGGGATATAATTTTGACAATGGCCTTTCGCTCAATTTCCGTTCGGCCTATGACCTGAGAGATTTCAATGCCCGCTACTTTTACACAAATAGTACTTTTGATAAGTCCACAGAAACAGTACAAGGCTGGTGGAACCACTTTCGCCTGAATAAATACAGCAAAAAAGGACAAACGGATTTGAGTGTAGCTTTTAAAAGCAATACCGATGAGTTTGTCTTCAGCCCGGATTTCCCTTCGACCAACATTCACACAACACAGTACCTCAATATGACTTTCAATCAGCTGCAGGAATTGAGTGATCAATTTACCCTCAAGGCTGGTATACAAGCAGATCGGAGAAGCATTGAAAGTAATGACAGAGGAGACCACCAGGATTGGCATACTGGCATCTATGCAATGGGAGTTCTTCAACCCTCTGAACAAGTCAACCTCACAGCGAGTTTGCGTTTGGATTATGATGAAAACTATGCCTGGGAACTTTTGCCTCAAGTCAATGCTTCCTGGGTGCTGCCCAAGCTATTGTTGAGAGCTTCTGCGGGAAGAAGTATACGCGCAGCTGATTATACCGAGCGTTATGTATCCAACAATCTCCAAAACCTAACTCCCGGAAGAAGTCTGGGGAATCCGGATCTCCTTGCTGAACAAGGATGGTCAGAAGAATTCGGAGTGGATGTTTACCCGTCTAAAAACCTCACCCTAAAGGCTACCGCCTTTTTTCGGCAGTCAGAAAGGCTTATCGATTATGTAAGTACACCGGCTTCTGAAATAAGCATCGGAAGCTTGCAGGAAGGCGGGAACTACTTTTTCGCCCAAAACATCTCCGCAGTAAATACCGATGGAGTCGAAGTTGAAGCCTGGTATCAGGAAGATTTTGGGAATAATACCCGCCTTCGGTTAAGCCTGGGATATACCTATCTTAATACTACCAATGATCAGGGGATAGTCTCTGTTTACATTTCCAGCCACGCCCAGCACCTCCTGACCACTCAACTTATTCTGAATGTCGATAAGGTAGAATTGGCCATAGGAGGACATTATATAGGCAGAGATGCTCGGGAAGCCCTTGCGATCAATGCTTCGCTCAATCCCAGTTATAGTGTTTGGCATGGACGTTTTTCTGGCGAAATTATTGACGGCATACGCGTCCACGTTCAGATGCAAAACATCTTCAACACCCAGTATCAAAATATTCTTGGTGCTCGTATGCCCGGATCCTGGTTACAGGCAGGGATTAGTTGGAGGATAAAATAAAGATAAGCGTGTTGGAGTGTTGGCGTATAGAAGTTGAATTAAATCGAAGAAACGCCAACACACTAACACGCTAAAACCCCCACACGTTCTTATATTTGCTTTGCAAGCTTTCAACCCCTTTGCCTGGAATTATGCAAAGAAATCTAGCCATTTTGATCAGCTTTCTGATCCTCTTTTCGCCTGCAGGATTGGAGGCGCAAACGGATGCTCAAATCCTGGAAGGGCATTTCCATCGAAATGATACCTCCTATTTCTTTTTCTCTGAAAAAGTTTATGAAGTAAATACTCCTAAAAGAGTCGTTCTTACAGGTTCTTTTCGCGGATGGAGCCAGGATATGGATGAGCAAGAATGGCAGTTAGTTTCTCAAGCTAATTCCCTTTGGACTTTACACCTATACAATCCTAAATTTACACGCATTCCACCCCACGCTGAATTCAAATTTCGCATGGATGATGGGATTTGGTTACAACCTCCTTCTGAAGCTGCAAATAGCAAAGGAGGTAATCTCGTTTTTTTACAAGACATAATCCCAGCTATGCTGAAAGCAGAACTCAAGTCATCCGGGAATATCTGGGTGGAAGTACAATCCTTCGAACGGCCCATAGATCCTGAGGCTTATATCCTCACTGATGCAGATGGAAAAGAAATTCCTATTGCAGAGGTGCTCCCAAATAGTGCCCATGATGCGCTGTTGATACCTGGAGAGAAAATCGACATTCGCAGGGTCTATTACCTGGAATTGAAAGCCAGCAATCTCAAAGCCTGGTGCTCCTTTGATGGTTGGTTTCGTGAACTCTATTCAAATAAAGCGTTAGGAGCAAATATCAATGACGACGGGACTGAGACGGTCTTTCGCATTTTTTCTCCTCGCTCCTCTGAGGTCAGGCTTTATCTATACAAAGGAAAAGATGACAAAAAGGCTTACGAAACGATAGAAATGCAGCGGGATAAGGAAGGGGTTTGGGAAAGTTTCCATCAGGAGGATTTGTCGGGCGTATGGTATGACTTCACTGTACATGGTCCCAACGATCCAGGCAATCATTTTTATGAGACAGAGCCCACACACATCAGCGATCCCTATTGCAGGGTGAGTGATGATAGCTGGGGGAAATGCATGGTGGCACCCAAAACGATTCCTGCCAGTCCTTTAGCAAATGGCATCCCTCCGATGGAAAGTGTTATAGCCTATGAGGTCCATGTGCAGGATTTTACAGATCTACTTCCGGTAGATGATAAGATTAAAGGAACCCTTCCCGCTTTTTATAAGAGTGGTCTAAAGAATAGCAGAGGGAAAAAGATTGGCTTTGATTACCTCCTTGATTTGGGGATAAATACGGTCCATCTCATGCCGGTGCAGGAATTTCTTCATTACAAAGATGAGGATTGGAAGCCTGCATTCAAGGATGATCCTTTTATGATTGAGCAAGGCATTGCTGATGAAAATTATCAATGGGGGTATCGTACATCTCATTGTTTTGCTGTCGAAAGTCGCTATCGCCAAAGAGATACAAAGCCCGGAGCTGAACGAGAGCAATTTCGGGATTTGGTACAGGCTTTTCATGATAAAGGAATTGCAGTCATCATTGATATCGTTCCTAATCATACAGCTGAGAATATGGACAAAGATCCTTACTATTTCCACTTCAGTGTACTGGACAAAGTCTATTATTATCGCACGAAAGAATTGGAACTGATTGGTGAATATGGGAATGAGGTGAAGACAGAAAACAGACCTATGGTCCAGCGATGGTTGATTGACCAATGTAAACACTGGATAGAGGAATTTGGGATAGATGGCTTTCGGGTTGATTTGGCTGGGCAAATAGACCGGCAAAGTTTGCAGAAATTGCGGGAGGCGCTGGGACCGGATATCATCATATACGGAGAACCCTGGATTGCCTCTTATGATCCGGACTTTGAAAATAATCCTAGTTGGGATTGGTATAAGCATAATTCCCCCATCACTTTTTTCCAGGACGATTCAAGAAATGCTTTCAAAGGCCCGGTTTCCAATCCGGAGGTAAAAGAAAGAGATCAGGGATATGCGGGAGGAAATTTCAGGGAGTTTGAGAAAGTGAAGTTGGCTTTGATGAATAAATTTGCGGACGACAAGACTCCCCTAAGTGGAATCAATTACCTGGATATTCATGACAATTGGGCTTTGGCAGATCAATTCGCGAATGATAATTGGGATGGTCGAATGGGCGTGGATGAGGATCGCTACAAAATCGCGGCTTTACTTCTTTATACTTCCCTTGGTCCTATCGTGACCCATGGAGGTACAGAGATGATTCGTTCCAAAGGACATGCTGCATTGAGGGAGGACGTAAAAGAGATGGTCAATGGAACCAAAGTCTTCCTTCATGGAAAACGAGATACCTATAATATGCGCACCGCCAATCAGTTTATTTGGGAAAATCTCGGAAAATCTAAAAAAGACGAAGATTGCCATTGCGACTATGAGAATATGTATCAGTTCTGGCGAGGCTTGAATCGTTTCAGATTGAGTGATGCGGGAGCAATTTTTCGGGTGAAAGACTCTGTGGCTGACGACTACTTCCAATGGATAGATACGGTCAATCCATATCAATTGGGATATATAGTTGATGGGAAAGTTTTTGTCCTGATCAATACCGGATCGGAAGAACACAAATGGGAGGAAGTTGATCTTCCTGCCGGAAAGTGGAAATTGATTGGAAATAATACCGCCTTCGATCATGAGAAAGGCGTCAAAGATGACAAATCCCTTCGCAATCTTGAAGGCGGCAAAAAACACTCGTTTAGACTGGCCGGAAAGAACTTCAAAGTGTGGATAAAGAACGATTAGCCTAAGCTACATGGGCTAAACTTGAAGAATACTTATCCAGTCTTAGAGTGTCGACCTTGCTACATAGCTTGTTGATATGCTGATGTCCCTCTATTTGCCCTTTTGCATCGGGCTTGAGAGAAGCATGGCAAATGTCCATGCTCAGTAGTTCATGTGCGATAGCACCTTCCCGACTATGTATGGCTGGAGCAAGGCCGGATAGCAGGATTCCTGCCCGGGCCAGTAAACTTGTTTCTCCGGGATAAACGCCCAGTTCGCAACGTATCCCATATTTATGTGCGAGTTTGTAGATAGCAAGGCTTTGAAAAATACCTCCATGCTTGGAGAGTTTTAGGTTAAACCCCTTGCATGCTTCTGTTTTGATCAGCCTGACAGCATCTTTATATCGTCTAATAGATTCATCGGCAATAAAGATGAGTTCGTTTCCATAATGTCGCTGCAGTTTTTGCATGCGTAGATCCTGATCGGTTTCGAACGGCTGTTCAAATTGATAAATCCCCTTTTCTATCAGAATAGGAATCTGTTCAAGAGCATCTGCTGTATTCCAGGAGCAATCCAGGTCGAGTTGAATATCAATATCGGCCCCGTAGATTTGCTTCAGGATTTGAATATTTTCCAGACTCAGTTGTAGGTTCCTATCGGCTTTCAATTTGACCCTGGAAAAGGAAAACTTCTGGAGAAGGGGACGCATTAAGCTTAGGTCTCCTAAAGGAATCACACCGGTATAATCAAGAATCTTCGGAATTTCTGTTTCGAAAATCTGATCAAGACTCTTTCCGGTTTCTTTGGAAAAGGCATTGAGTAATGCTATTTCCAATACACAAAGACTAGACTCTCCTATCAGCTCCGCAATCTCTTCGGTGATGAATTCTCTTATCTCTTCCAGGCGGGTGAAATTAGCTTGTAAGAGAGAATGCTTGATGAATTCAATATCTGATTTCACGGACCAGGGACTTTCTCCATTCACAAATCCCAGAGGATTTGATTCTCCAAAGGCGGTAATTCCATTTTGAGTGTGAAGTTCTAGAATTACGGATTCGGATTGTTTTGTGCGATAATTTGCCTGACTGAATGCCATTTTTAAGGGTAGCCTTATATATCGCAACTTCAGGTATTTGATCTTCATGACTTGAATTTTACGGGTATTCTTAGGTAAATAGTGCAGGCAAGTAATAGAGCTCCAGAGAGCCTTGATAATTGCCTGCATTTAGGGTCATTTCTAATTCATATCTGGGTGTCGTTGTAAAAGGGCTGTTGCCGGGATCGTTTGTGTGCTTTTGAGCGATCAGTTTTTTTGCGCGATAAACAGCAGGTCCTGTTGTTTGTCAGTTTGTGTGCTAAAGTTTTTCCAGAATCCCTCGGCCAAATAGAAGTGTCCTTCTTCAAAGCTCATGATTGTGTTTTCTTTTACAGAAGTTTTATCCTCCCCGGTATAAAAAATTTCTGCAAGTTGAGAATCTGGAATTTCAGGGTATTCTATTTCTTGTATAGGGATTTGTACGTTACTTAATTCACAGGTTTGCTGGAAAACAAGGCTTTTGTTGATTGTTGAGTTATCCTCCTGTCCGAAGATCATGCAGATCGCGCTAATAAGGATTTTTAAAGTTTTCATTACAGTATTGTTAGGATGCTGTCTTTGTATCGTCCTTACAAAAGTGCAAATGAATAGCTAGCGGATTGAATAGGGGATTCCGATAAGGAAAATAAGGGTTTTCCGTAGGGTAAATCCTAGGAATTCGGGATATCTACTCGTTTACCAGTAGAAAAGTAAACGGGATTTCCAGTAGAAATTGGGAGGGGCAAAAAAAGGGAGATTTGTAAAAACTATTTTACTTCTATAAATCCGAGGGCAATGGCTTTTTTTATTAGGAGGGCTACTTTATTAACGCCAAACTTCGCGAAGATATTTCTTCGGTGTACTTCAACAGTTGCTTCTTTATTTCCAATTTCCTCCGCGATTTCACGGGAACTCAAACCATCGGCCAGGTAGTTGAGGATTCTTTTTTCTGTTTTGGTTAAGACTATTTTCGATTCCTTTATTTTTTCTTTTTTCTTTTCAAAGAGACCGATGGAATCCTCGATTTCTTTAGAATAGTATCTTTTCCCCTGGTTTACATATCTGATAACTTCCTCTATATGGGAGCTCTTTAAGACATAGCCCTCTATACCTGCATCCAACATCTTCTTTCCATAGGAGCCTTCACTATGCATGCTTAGCATAATGACTTTGATGCCTCGGTAGGAATTTCTGATATAACTAGCTAATTCCAGGCCTTCGGTTTCATTGTTTTTGATTCTGATATCGAGGAGGGCAATATTTATGCTGTGTGCCTTATCAGTCAGGAATCCCTTTGCCTCTGCAGCATCAGAAGCAGTAGCAATAACCTTGAAGTCTTCTTCATTATTTAACCGATGCTCAAGCGATTCTGCAAAAACCGCATGATCATCCACTATCAGGATATGGGTCATGTTATTAGCCAGGAGAGAACGTATGTTTGGGATTTAGCGCTAGAATGTTAGTCTCTTTCAGTTGGTACCTCGATTATTACAGTGGTTCCTTGCCCAATTAGGCTGTCAAAATCCAATTTTCCATCGATTTGTGCAACCCTATTTTCAATATTCTGCATACCCATGCCGGATTTCACCTTTTCGGGATTAAAACCCTTCCCATCATCTTCCAACATGAGCGTTAGCTTATCTTCTTCATAAGTAAGTTGCAAAAAAACTTCTGAAGCCTGGGCATGTTTGATCACATTTTGTAAAAGTTCCTGAGCTACCCTATACAATTGTAATTCGGCTTTGGGGCTGACATGAGACTCTGAGATGCTTGTGCTGTTAAAGTGAACCTGCAGGCTTCCATTATTATTAAGGGCATCACAAAATTGCTGTAAGGAATCATCCAGGCCCAAATCTTCCAGATGAAGCGCTTTCATTTGGTGGGATAAAGTGCGGGTATTATCTGTGGCACTCTGAAGGAGTTTATGGGTATTTCTGTAACTGTCTATCAGTTCTGTTGGCATTTTGTTTTCCATGCCTTCCAGGCTGAATTTCACAGCTGCGAGGGTGCCGCCCAATTGATCATGCAATTCTCTTGCGATTCGAGTCCTTTCATCTTCTTGCCCTTCGATTCGGGAATTTAGATTTTCGATGGTCTGTTCTTGAATGAGGTCTACAACGATTTGGCTATTGATCTCAGCTTGTTGTTCCATCCGAATCTTTCGGGAACGTGCACGATAGAAGTAGAAGATGCCTAAAGCACCTGCCAATAAGAAAGCAAGAATGCTTATGAGCAATTGTTTGGTTCGGCGCTCACTTTCCTGCTCTGCCAAAATTTTTGCCTGTTCTTTTTTCTGTGTATCAAAGTGGACCTCTGCAAAGCGAATTACCGCTTCATCTTTATTCCTCTGTATACTATCTCGAATTGCAATGGATTTTTTATAATGTTCTAGGGCCCTTTCTCCCATATTGAGATTTTCATAGGTATCTGAAAGAGTCTTGAACATACCTGCCAGGATAATCCCCTCTCGATTTTCACGGGCAAGTTGAATTCCTTTTCTCAGCGTATCTATAGCGGTCTGAAAGTTTTTAAGGCGACGATTTATTGCCCCTAAATTCCAGTAATCAAGGATTAATCTGTCTAGCTTCTTTTTATCCGCATGATAGCTAAGAGATTGTTGATGATATTCTATTGAGTTGAGATAATTTTTATTACCAGAGCCCGGAGATTTTTTCTCTAGGAGATCTCCTAATTCCTGATAGCTAAAGCCTAAATTGGTGAAGGCTTCCGGGCTATCCACCGATTTGAGGGTAGCAATTGCCTGCTCAAAATGATTTTCTTTTATAAGGAGCGTACCTTTCATCAGAGATGCTCTGACTTTCCTATGCTTCCCGGAAAAGTCTTCTAGCAACCGATCTATGGTTTCGAATTCTTCATTCGCCATCTCCAATTTCCCCTGGTCCAAAAAGTATTCAACCAGGTCTAGTTCAACATCAATTAATTTTTCAGTTGAATCCAGTTTCCCCCAAAAATCCAGGGCATATCGGGTATTCTCTAAAGATTTTTCATACTCTCCCTGTTGCTGGAAATTGAAGCCCATTTCTTCTCGGGTCAATGCAAGCCACAAGGTATCCCTTATGGTCGAGAGGGACGCCAAGGCTTGCTGATAATAATCATCAGCAACATGGTAGAGTCCGCCAATTCGATAAAATGCTCCAACCTTAGTCAGCCAACGGGCACTTCTTTTTGGAAGATTGTATTCCTGACTTAAGCGTAATGCTTTACGGGATAAGGCAATGGCAGAATCACTGTCCTGCGAGTAGATTTGGTAGGCCAGTTTTCCAATGCTATCAACTTCTTGCTTTTGATGTTTTTTGGACGGATTGGCAAAATTCCCTGCCTCTCCATTTTCAGAATTACATCCATAAATGCAGAAACAAATGATGCTCAATAGAACTCTGAAAAAGGAGAGGGAATAGGAATTTTTCATTTAACTATGATTTTCTTTTCGGAAATTCAGGATCAACCTCCATCTCCTCCTCCTCCAGGTGGTGGTTTACTCCCACCGGAAGTTCCTCCTCCTACTGCTCTTGCAATATGCTTACGACTCAATTTATCAATAATTGGGAAATCAGGGTAGCCCATATTTGGAATATGTGCTTCTTGCCCCAATCCTTCTTCCTGATAAAGAAGTCCGACAGAGTCAGAATCATCAGAGGCATCTCCAAGATCTACCCTCGAAAAACCGACTCTCTTCAGATTTTTCTCAGAATAGTTTTGATCCTGATCATAGTCAAAGGGATCATAGATGGGATAGGAACCTCCGCTTATATCTCCCGCTTCCAGATAAAGCACTTCAACCTCAATAGATTCCAGATTACTCCAATCAGATTTATTGAAATAATAGAGATAATCATTGGGGTGAGCATTGATTTGGGAAGTCGCGGCAAAAAGCAAAAACCTGACCTGAGCCACTTTCCCTTTTTTACTTTTCTTTTGGGGCTTTCGCTGGTATATCTGATAGCCATTTGGCACAGATAAGCATACCCCCAAATAATAGATTTCCATGCCCTTATCTGGCGACAGATATTTCTGTTGCAGACTTATATAGGGCTTCAAACTCATCATAAGTTTACGATTATAGAGTGAAAGATGTGTATATGTAAGTATCAAAATTGAATCCGTGCTTCCAGCTCTTCACGACTGATAGGCATTTCTGCAAATTTTAGTAGGTCTTTCAGTTCGAAATGGGAGGATTCTCGTTCTATGATTCCTTCTTGTTCAGGATTCCATGCCGGATTCTGATGCAGGAAAGATTCGGGATCTGCTAATAATTTTGCCAGGAAGACTTCGGCTATAATTTGGCCTCCAAGGGGACCTAATTGTGTGCCATCATGATGGTGCTCTGCTTCCTGAAGTACATAGTACCAAAGAGGAGTCTCCTGTTTGCTACTTAATTTTTTGAGGGCTTTGATCCCCATTTTTTTTGCGAGGGTCTGTCCCGACGCTAATTCAAAACTCAATCCCCTGAGCAAGTTTTGCCTGGCCATACTTACCGCTTCATCCTTATCCCCAGGGATTTTTGACATGGGACCTGCCATAGAAGTATCTATCCGTTGAGAATATTGCGGCTCCGGATGATCCTTGAATTGGAGGAAACGATTCCATTGAAGACTGTGGAAAGCTGGTAAACTTCTTCCTCCCCTTAAATCCGCTTCTCTTTTTTCGAAATCAAAAATTTTAAAAGCTCGGGCTTCTGCACGACCCGTTCGGGGGTTTCGAGCATTCGGAATTTCATTGAGATAATAAGAAGGACGGATCATGCTATGCCCCATGCGGTATGCTGCTCCGCTAAATTCAAGTGGGAGATAGCTGAAAGAAGCGTTTTGTAAATAACTCAGATTTACTTTCGCTTTTTTTGCATCCGGTCTACTGATTTTGCTATACAATAGTTCCTCTCCCAACAGCCTTTTCAGATAATCATGGACAATGATCCATTGATAATGCCAACTATTGAGTCTTTTCGCTTCGGTAAATAAATCCCCTTTAAAGGATGATTCCTTTAGATGCTTGATGAATGCATTATGTAAGTTGAGGAAGAGTAAATGTATCTGAGCAATCATAATGCTCATATCATTGCGAGGATCTGCAATGATGGCTGATCCGGAAGAATCTCTGGGCAAATCATCTTCACCCAGAGAATTTGTTCCGATTTTTAACAGGTGGCTCTTGGTAAGAAAAGAATTACGGTTTTCTCCGAATTTCCCGTATACGGAATCCAGATCCATGCAAGGTGTTTGATCTCCAATTACCCAGGGCTTTCCTGAGAATTTTTTGGGGATCGCTGTGATGTCATGGCTAACAAATTGACCAAAATAGGTGTATGCTGCAGGGATACGTGGATTGGTTTTTGGTGTGCGAGCTGTGTGCATTGCTTCAGCAAGAACAGATAGTTCCTGCTCACTAATCTCCAAAGCTGCTAAGTCTGGAAATATCTTGAACGTAACAGGTGTAATCCCACGAGAAGTATGAGCTTTTCGGGATTCTTTATCTTTCCTTGGCGATAATCTGAACGCACGAACAACATCCAATGATGAGCTTCCGTGATTCATAGGGAGTTAATAAGGGGTTTTCGCTAAGCGAAACGGTGTTTTTTTAGGTTGCAAAAATGAAATACGTGTGAATAAATCACATTGTTTACTCCAAACTCTGAAAAAAAACCATTTCACAAGTATTCTTGGAAAATGTTACTTTCGAGTTGAGCATAATTTCGATATTCGTAGGAAATAAGGATATACCGGGAAACCGGTAGAAACAAAAAAAGGAGAGCCGTTAAAGCTCTCCTTTTAGCATTTCTGCTGTATATCTTTACATGCCTACATAGCTGTTAAGCATGATCGGCATGATAAGCATAAGCGTATTCTCTCCTTCTTCCTGTACATTGGGGAGGATGATACCCGCACGATTAGGCTCTGAAAGTTCAATGGTAACCTCTTCTGTATCGACATTGGAGATCACATCTAATAAAAGAGAAGCATTGAATCCAATCTCGATATCAGATCCTTCGTAATGGCACTTCAGGGTTTCTTTCGCTTCATTCGCAAAATCCGGATCTTCTGTTGTTATTTCCAGCTGATCCCCCTTTACAGAGAAACGTACCTGGTGCGTACTTTTATTTGAGAATATGTTTACCCTGCGAAGGGTTCCTAGTAGTTCTGTTTTAGAGATGTAAAGCGTGTTGGGATTATCAACCGGTATTACGTTTTGATAATCGGGATATTTCTGATCGATGAGTCTGCAAACGAGCAACAAATCATCGGTCTGAAAAAAGGCGTTGTTCTCATTATAGTGAATGATCACATCCTTATTATCATTGGGGTCAAGCGAACTCTTCAATAGATTGAGAGCCTTTTGAGGTACGATAAAATTAGTTGCCTCTGGCACACTTACATCGACTCTTCTATACCGAACCAGTCGGTGAGCATCTGTAGCAACGAAAGTCGCTCCAGACTCATTGAGATCAAAATAGATTCCATTAAGGGCAGCTTTATCTTCATCTGTAGAAGCCGCGAACAGCGTTTTACTCACAGCCTTCAGTACGGTATGCATAGGCATCCGAATAGACTCTGCGTGTTCAGGCTGAGGAATGAGAGGAAAGTCCTCTCCATTTTCTCCACTGATTTTGTATTTCCCGTTTTCAGAGTTGATTTCAACTCCAAAATTATCCTCATCTATAGAAAAGGATATGGGCTGCTCCGGAAGCGCCTTCAGGATATCCTGAAGGATACGAGCAGGAATAGCAACTTTCATGCTTTCCCCATGTGCCTCTACCGGCAATTGGGTTTGCATAGAGGTCTCCAGGTTTGTAGTAGAGATTGTAAGGCTATTGTTTGCTATTTCGAAAAGAAAATTTTCGATAATAGGTAATACAGATCGGGAGGGTATTGCCCCAGATATACGGCTTAGCTGCCGCGACAATGATGTCGAAGAGACGATGAAATTCATAACACGCTGCTCTTAAGGAGGTTGGGACTTTCTGAGCAAGAGCAAGGATAGCCCCTGGCCAGGAAGTATTTACAACAAAAATAAGAATCTTTGAGTAAAGATGAGAAAATATTTTGTAAGTACTAACTTGAAGCTTTAAAAAAAGCGGATGCAGATCGTATTTGAGGACATTGAAAAATATATAGAGTCTTATAGTTCTGAAGAACCGGAGCTTCTAAGGAAATTGAGAAGGCGAACCCATGTGGAAGTTCTCTATCCGCGTATGCTTTCAGGGCCCTATCAGGGGAGACTTCTCGCCATGATTTCGCACTTGCTAAGGCCTGAACGGATTTTGGAAATAGGAACCTTTACGGGCTATTCCTGCATATGTTTGGCAGAAGGTTTGGCAGCGGGAGGAAAGATAGTTTCCCTTGAATTGATTCGGGAAAGAGAAGACTTCATTAGAAAATGGCTGAAAGAAGCAGGAATTGAAGAACAGGTCGAACTTATATTTGGAGATGCTTACGATACTTTGCCAAATCTTTCAGGCGAATTCGACCTCATTTTCCTCGATGCTAACAAGGCTCGTTATCTCGATTATTACCATCTCGTTTTCCCTTTACTCAAAAAAGGAGGACTAATTTTAGCAGATAATGTGCTTTGGGATGGAAAAATTCTCTCAGATACGTATACAGATAAAGAAACCCTGGGCATCCGTGCCTTCAATGATTTCGTTGCTCAGGATGAAAGGGTGAGTAAAGTCCTGCTTCCTATACGCGATGGCTTATATCTCATTCGGAAAAACACATGAAATTAAGAGCCTTTCTTACCTTTGCTTGATATTAGCTGAAGGGAACTTGCAATAAGAAAGGGCTATTTTTTATTTTAAGGTTCTGAATATCAGGCAACCCTATGAAAAAATTAGTTCTTATCTCCCTCATCCTTATGCTGGGCCTTTTTATTAACCTAAAGGCTCAGGATGTACCCCCTACTGTATCTTATTGTGATATCGAAATAAAATTGAGCCCTGACGCACAAACCCGAATCAAAGAATATTACCGCCAAATTGTAGCTAGCCCTCGCTATTTCAATGAGATGGTGAAAAGGGCGCAACTTTATATGCCCTTTATTGATGAGGCTTTTGCGCAATATGATATTCCGGAAGATTTGAAATACCTGGCCATCCAGGAAAGTGCCCTTCGTGCAGATGTAGTTTCCAGTTCAAAGGCAGTTGGTTTCTGGCAGTTAAAAGATGGAACGGCTTCAGATTTAAATTTGCAGATAGATGGAGATGTGGACGAAAGGATGCACATTTTCCGCGCCTCACAAGCTGCTGCTAAATACTTAAACGAAGCAAATAAGGGCTATGCTAACTGGGTATATGCGCTCCTATCCTATTATGAAGGTCCTACAGGTTCGGTTCCTTATACCAATCCTGATTATTATGGGGAAACCTCCATGCATATTAGTGCCAATGATCATTGGTATATTCTGAAAGCTATTGCAAATAAATTGGCCTATAAAGAGGCTTTGAGCTCAAATGAACGTCCCGAACTCTACCTCATGCCATTCGTCGCTAAAGCAGGTACGTCTATAAAGGAGCTTTTGCAAAAACATAATATAGAGGAAGAGGAATTTTTGCGCTACAATAAATGGATTAGAAATAGTAAAAGAATTTCTCGTAAAAAAGACTATACCTATTATATCGTACGAACAGGGAGCAGCTATATTGGCCATATTCCTGATCCACTAAAGGTTGAGGAGGAAGGAAAAATGTCAGACCGCAAAGTTCTGGCTGCGGCACCTCCAGTAGGAGATCTCAAAGCTCTTGAGAAAGAAGATAAGCCTGAACCAAGGATGGTTTTTGCCGATGAACAGCGAGTTAAAGAAGAAAAGCCTATTCAAACTTCTACTCAATCCATTTCTCAACCCAATCCGGTAAATGCCAACATATTTGCTCCTAAGGCAATCGATATACATGCGCAGATGTCCGGAGATTTTGTCGAGTTCCAGCTTCGTCATGACTTGGATTATGGGATTGAATTTCTGGAATACACCGGCTATACCCGTGTGGCAGAGATTGCAGACCGTTACAAGAAGGGCCTGGCTGCCTTTCTTTTATATAATGGATTGGTGCCCGGAAATGAACCAGAGAAGGGAAGCATCATATATATAGAAAGACCGGAAAGGAGAAGCTACCATATTGTTGAATCAGGTGAATCCCTGACTGACATAGCTGCAGATCATTTGACCTCTGTTGCCCGAATTCAAAATCGGAATCGTATGTCTGCTTCTAACTTCACCATTTATGTGGGGCAGAAATTATACCTGAAGGATCGCAAACCCAAGGAGGAAAAAATCATCATACTCTCAGCAGAAATCGAAGAGCTTGAAGCTATAGCCGAAACGGAATCAGAGAAGCCGCAGGAAGAAGAAAATCTATCAGCAGAAGTGGAAACTCCAATAGCGATTAAGGAAGAAGTTGAAGAGCAAAAAATAGAGGAAGTAAGTCCACCTCCTACCCTTGAAGTAGAAGAAAAATCAGAAGAAAATGCTGCTGAGGAAATGGTGAATAATACAGAAGAAGCCATGGAATTCTTTAATCCGGAATCCCAGGAATTTAAACCGGTTTGGGTCCAGCATATCGTTGCAGAAGGAGAAACCCTTTGGCAGATTTCTCAAAAATATGGGACCCAGGTGGACCTGATTAAGAAAATCAATAAACTGGAAACTGATGCGATTATCATGGGGCAATACCTACGGGTTCTCGCAACCAAAAAATTCTAGTAAAAGATATTTTTCAGAAGAAAAGCCTGCTTCATTGGAGTGGGCTTTTTTTTATCTGAATCAATTTATCTCAAGGGCTAAGGATTTTTGCATTAAGCTTAACCCTTTTTAAAAAAGCACGTACATAAGTATGTAATCTGAAAAGATTAGAAACATACACACAAAAATCTCCATGTTTATATTACTGGCTTGTTTCTTAATCATTATTTGGCTCATGACTACCCCGGGTAGCATGATGGAAGTCTGGGGAAGTAATTCTCTGGGTTTTGGAATGAAAATCCTTTGGTTAGGTGCTATGCTGGTGCTCCCCATATTGGGATCTGTTGCATGGATTGTAAACGCATAAAAATACAGGCGGAACACGCCCTAAAATAGTTTCCTCATAAGTATAATAGTCATTACACGCTAGCCTCCTCCTTCCGGGGAGGCTTTTTTTATTGTCCTATTTCCATATTCTCTATATTTGCCCTATGAATACCAATGAAGTCATTTGGCAAGTACTCAGATCAGGCTTTCCATTACTGATCCTCGTCGTATATGGAATGCTGATTACCAGTGTTTGGCGTAGCGAGAAATTTGACCAGAGCCAAAGATGGAAATGGACTTCGATCATTGCGCTCCCCGGCATCATTACCTTCGTCTTATTTTTGGTCATTGCCAATATGGAAATAGAAAGTCAGTTCGTCATGAATATCATGGGAGTCATTTTTCTATTCCTTCCCTTTACAGGAGTCTTTGCCTGGTTGGTGGGGACAAGGTGAGGGAAAGGTGTTAGCGTTTTAGGGTATTAGGGTATTAGGGTATTAGGGTATTAGGGGGAGGGAGTTAAATTATTTACACAAACACGCTAACACACAAACACCCTAACACTTATTCAACTGATAAGGCATAAACCGCAAAAGAAGCCAACCAATGCTCGCCCGCATAATCTCCACTAGCAATGTGAGGAAGAGTTGCCAGAATATGTCGATTGGCCGTTTCTAATAAAAGATCTTTTCTCGGATCGCCTTCGGGCAGTACCTGTGCAATTCCCAGCATACACCAGCTACGGCTGAGGTTTAATCCATCCAAATGTACAATCTGACCATCACTGCGATCTGAAACGGTAGCAGGTTCTCGCAAATTGATATTCAGGCTTGGCATAAAGCGACCGTACCAATCCCTGAAAGATTCTGGTTTTAGGACCCTCCGCATCAGATTTGCTTCCTCCAGGCAGGGCGAAAGAAAATCAGAACCTCCCGGTTCCCAGTCTGCGGGACAATCGGCATCAAATCCATAATAACGAAGCGCTGTTAGCTCAATCAGGCTTTTAAGCTCTTTATGCCCACTGCTGACTGCATAGTCATGAGCGAAAGACAAACCGAAGGCCGTATTGGGATGAACACCCGTACGTATGGGATAAGTCTGTCTAGGGAGAAAGTCGAGATAGCGTTTGACGAAAGTTTCTGCCAGAGGTTCCAGATTCCTACTCCAGATTTTCCCGTCTACATCCTCCCAATCCCTGAGTTCTTCTGATAACTTTAAGAGCCAGGCCCATCCATAGGTTCGTTCGAAAGACTTCCTGCTCCTCTGATTTAAATAAGCAATCTCAGCTCGAATATTTTGGGCGGAAAGATTTTGGGAAATGGAAGTCCGAATCTGCTCTTCTTCTGGTAAATCCGGAAAGAGTTTCAGCAAACGTATCAACATCCAATGACCATGCACAGAAGAGTGCCAGTCAAAACAACCATAGAATGCAGGATGCAGTCGGCTCGGTCCCAGAATCTCCTTCTCGCTGTTTATCACATGGCTGAGTTTGTTTGGAAATTCTGTGCCGATACAATGGAGAGCTAGCTTGGCAAAATGAGAAGCCCCTGCCTCTGTCAGGCTGGGTCTTCCACTTTCTATGTCAATGTCTATATATGCGACACTATCTTCCTCCTGGCAAAAAGCAAGTTGCAGACAAAAAAACAAAAATAAAGCAAGGAAACCCCGCTTGGAGGAGAGAATAGGAAGGCTTGTCGACTGCATGTGTACGAATATATAAATTCCTTGTTCAAATCACAGCTTGGATTGTATATTGAAACTTCATCTAACGCAGAAATAATGAGAACTATTACGCTAGCAAAACTATCAACTGTTTGGCTGTTTGCGATCCTGCTTCTTTTAGCACCGGATGCAATGGCCCAGAAAAAGAAGAAAAAGAAAAATGCGGAGCCGGAAGTAGCTACCCTTAACTATGAAGAAGGACTATACGACGCCTTAAGCTGGCGCTCTATTGGACCTTTCAGAGGAGGTCGTTCCGCAACGGTTACGGGAGTACCCGGAAATCCTACCCTATTTTATATGGGAGCTACAGGAGGAGGAGTTTGGAGAACCAAAGATGGAGGCTCCACCTGGGAAAATATCTCAGATGGATACTTTGGAGGCTCGATTGGAGCCGTGGCTGTTTCTGAATACGACAATAATATCATCTATGCAGGAGGAGGAGAGGTTACTGTCAGAGGAAATGTTTCTTCAGGCTATGGCATGTATAAATCTATGGATGCTGGTAAAAGCTGGGAAACTATAGGGCTGGAAGGTTCTCGCCATATTCCCCGCATTCGCATTCACCCCAAAAATCCTGATCTGGTTTATGCAGCGGTAATGGGAGATTTGTATAAATCTTCTGAGGTCCGCGGAGTCTATCGTTCGAAGGATGGAGGAGAGAATTGGGAGAAGGTATTGTTTGTAAATGAAGATGCAGGTGCCGTTGACCTTATCATGGATCCTAATAATCCACGTGTACTCTATGCGAGTACCTGGAGAATCCGCAGAACTCCCTATAGCCTGATTTCAGGGGGAGAAGGTTCTGGCCTTTGGAAAAGTACCGATGGAGGAGATAACTGGACGGAGATCACGGGAAATAAAGGACTGCCGAAAGGAGTGTGGGGAATAAATGGCGTTGCTGTTTCTCCTGCCAATTCCAATAGAGTCTGGGTCATTGTAGAAAATAAAGACGGAGGTGTTTTTCGTTCGGACGATGCAGGGGAAAGCTGGAGAAAGCTGAACTCCGACCGTTCCCTTCGCCAACGTGCCTGGTACTACACGCGTATCTATGCGGATACCAAAAATGAAGATGTCGTATATGTAATGAATGTTGCTTACCATAAATCCACAGATGGAGGTCGTACATTCAAATCATCTAATGCACCTCATGGAGACCATCATGATCTATGGATTGCCCCTGAAGATCCCATGCGCATGATTATCGCTGATGATGGAGGAGCCCAGGTTTCTTATGATGGAGGCGAAAACTGGTCAACCTATTACAACCAGCCCACGGCTCAGTTCTATCGTGTTACCACCGATAATCATTTCCCCTACCGCATCTATGTAGCCCAGCAGGACAATAGTACCTTACGTATCGCTCACAGAACCAATGGAGGTTCTATAGGCGAGAGAGACTGGGAGCCTACAGCCGGAGGAGAAAGTGCACACATAGCCGTTGATCCGGATGATAGTGATATTGTTTATGGAGGTAGCTATGGAGGATTCCTGACTCGTGTAAATCACAAGAGTGGAGAGACTCGTTCGATCAATGTATGGCCGGATAACCCTATGGGAGCGGGAGCAGAAGCCATGAAGTACCGTTTTCAATGGAACTTTCCCATCTACTTCTCTCCTCATGATGGTAACAAACTCTATACAGCTTCCAACCATATCCATATGAGTACAGATGAAGGACAATCCTGGAAAGTGATTAGTCCTGATCTGACGAGAAATGATGCTTCAAAGCTTGGTTCTTCCGGAGGACCGATAACCCAGGATAATACCAGTGTTGAATACTACTGTACAGTTTTCGCGGCTTGTGAATCTCCTTATGAGAAAGACTTGCTTTGGGCGGGATCAGACGATGGTTTGATTCATGTCAGTAGAGATGGGGGTGGAAACTGGGAGAATGTAACTCCTCCAAGCAGTATCATGCCTGAATGGATGATGATCAATAGTGTTGATCCGGATCCTTTCACAAAAGGGGGACTGTATGTTGCTGGTACCTTATACAAGGCTGGAGATTATAAGCCTTACCTCTTCAAAACCAAAGATTACGGAAAGACCTGGACAAAAATTACCAATGGAATTGCGGAAGAAGACTTTACCCGGGTGGTAAGGGCTGATCCCAAGAGACAGGGACTTCTCTATGCAGGTACAGAAGCAGGAATGTATATCTCCTTTGATGATGGAGCTAGCTGGAAGCCTTTCCAACTGGATCTTCCTATCGTTCCCATCACGGACCTTACTGTCAAAAATGATAACCTTGTAGCAGCTACCCAGGGAAGAAGTATTTACCTCATTGACGACCTGACTCCTTTGCATCAATTGAATGAAGATATTGCTGTGAGTGATATGCATTTGTTCAAACCCATGCCGAGCTATCGCATGCCGGGATTCGGTGGATTTGGTAGATCAAGTAGAACTGCGGGTAAGAACCATCCCGGAGGAGTAATGGTGCATTACTACCTCAAGGATATGCCAGCTGATTCGGTAGAAATGAAATTGAGTTTCCATGAAGCCGATGGCGATCTGATCAAGGAATATTCTTCCAAGGATAAAAAGACGGCCAGATGGTTTGAAGGAACCGAGGAAGGAATGAATCGCTTCGTTTGGAACATGATGTACGAAGATGCCAAATCCTTCAAAGGAATGATCATGTGGGCCGGTTCCACCCGTGGACCCCGCGCAGTACCCGGAACTTATAAAGTGAAGTTTACTGTGGGAGATCAGGTGCAGGAACAGGAATTTGAAATTCTGCCTGATCCAAGAAGTAGCAGCAGCATAGCTGATATGCAGGAGCAGTTTGATTTCATGATTGCGGTTAGGGATAAGTTGACAGAAACCCATGATGCGATCATAGACATCCGCAAAGTTCGTGGGCAGTTGGGGCAATTGAAAGATAGAATTGCTGAAGCAGAGGATATGGATGATGTGATGGATAAAATGAAGCAGATCAATAAAGACATGAAGGCAGTCGAAGAAGCCCTTTATCAAACGAAAAACAGAAGTCGTCAGGATCCCTTGAATTTCCCCATCAAGCTAAACAACAAACTGGCCCACGTTGGTGCCTTGAATAGCCGTGGCGACTTTAAACCTACCGAGCAATCCAAAGAGTTCTTCCAGGAAGTAAGTGGAAATATCAATGAGCAGTTGGACAAGTGGAAGAACATCCGGGAAAAAGATATTCCTGAACTGAATAATATGGTCAAGCAGAAAAGCGTAGATGCGATAAACATCAAACGCAAGCAAGATGCTGATCAGGGATAATAGAAAATAATCTATGAATCAAAAAAGGGCTGCGTATGTACGTGGCCCTTTTTACTTATGCCTATCCCTGTAATTTTCTTTCCTCAACTCAGACTTATAAAATCAAAGCCTATCCTGATTATGCCCATCTATCTAAAAAGGAACCTTATTCTGGCAGTTAGCCTCTTATCCGCAGCATTTATTTACACCTTACTTATCGCACTTATCACCGCTGCCGATATCCAAAGCATTCACTTCTTTTTTGATGCCCCAATGAGCATAGCAGGATTTAGTTGGCTGAGTTTGACCATCGCGTCTTTTGTGGATCGAAAGTGGAAAGAAAAAAGCAGGCATTTGATCTCAAACCTCTACCAAAAGATCGGGATTAGTTTTGGCCTCATCAGCATCGTTTTTTTTGTTTTCTACTGGGGAATGCAATTAATTTTTTCCGGTCAGATAAGTATGAATATCAATAGGTGGAGAGAATTATTTTTTAGTCTGCCTTTTCCCCTGCTTATCTCTTTTGTCTATTTAATTCATATACATATAAAGCAAGTCTATAGTAAAAGGGATCGAGTTGAAAAAGGAAATGAAAGCGACCCGCAGACAGTTCAAGCTTTCGCCCAAAGACTACTGAGTATAAAAAAGCATAAGAAGTATCCCATTTCCGTTGAAGAAATTCATCTGATTGCTGTGGAGGAAGGCTTGGTATTTGCCTTTGACCGACACAATCAAAAACACCTTTTGGCTGAGCAAAGCCTAAAGAAACTGGAAGCCAAACTCGATCCTCAATTCTTTTTCCGGATCAATCGATCCGAACTTGTGCATATAGATGCAGTAGAGAGTTATGAGCCCTATTTTAAGGATCGCCTCGCTCTTCAGATAGTTTCTCGCAAGGAAGCCCTCTACACTTCCAATAACAGATCTCCTTGCTTCAAAAAATGGCTGTGCTGAGGCTTCTCTTTATCCTGAATTTCCCGGCGTTTAACAGAATTTTCCCTCACTTTAGGAGAAAAAGAAGGTCCTTTGAGATTGTTCAGCCTTTCTTGGGCTAAAAATCAATCTCATGAAAAATGTATTCGTCTTAGCTTTTTGTTTTAGTGGCTTATTATTTTCTCAGAATGCTCCCTTGAATGAAGAAGCCTGGTATTTGCAAACCCAGGACAGCCTTCGGTTATATATGTACGAATTTGGGCAGGGAGATCCGGTAGTTGTTTTGCATGGAGGCTATGGCTCAGAACACAGCTATATGCTGGATTTCCTGCTGCCCCATCAAGAAAATCATCGCTTCATTTTGTTCGATCAAAGAGGCTCCCTTCGTTCTCCTATTCCCTCAAAAGATCTGGATCGTAAAATCTCTCTAGAATTATTGGTAGAAGATTTGGAATCCATTCGTAAGGAAGTGGGAGTAGAAAGGATGAAAATTATTGCCCACTCAATGGGAGCAAATTACCTCTATAATTATCTGGAAAAGTATCCGGATCATGTGGCCGAAGCGATCGTAATATCAGGCTTTATCCCTAAATGGCCAGATGAAGAAGAAATGCAGATCATGATGGGAACACAAGTCGAGCGGCAGAAGTTTATGCAAAGACAGGAAATCAAGGAGGAAATAGCTAAGCTGGCTGGCACAGATATAGGAGCTGGGAAAAAGGCTTCTTACCAATGGAAGATACAGTTTTCAGCAGGACAAATTTATCGTATAGAAAAGTGGAGGCAGGTGAAAGGCTTATTCTTTAATCCGGAAATCAATAAGAGAATCAGTCCGGAAAGGAGTGGAAAGAAATTTAATTTTCTGGATGATATAGCAAAGCATCCTTATCCGATCACCTTTATCTTTGGCTATCATGAATTTGGTGATTATGGAGTGAAATTGCATAGTCGTTGGTTGGATGAAATGGATGGAGTAGATCTTCATATTCTGGAGGAAGCCGGACATGCAGTATGGATGGATAAACCTCAGGAGTTTGCAGAGATTTTGAGCAAGGCTTTGGAATAATTTGTAATATGTAGGCTGGCTTAAATGCCCTTCCTACAATTAACATCTGCTAAAGCTCAAATAGACATGCCAGAACTCAATCTATCCAAGGTACGTGCACATTTCCCAGCCCTCGATAAGGAGTGGATTTTCATGGACAATGCGGGAGGTTCTCAAACCCTTAAACCGATTGTCGATCGGATCAGTGAGTACTATTATACTTCGGATGTACAGCATGGAGGTTCGTATGAAATCTCTCAGCTTTCTATGGATAGAGTGGATGCTGGGACGGCTTTCATGGCTGAGTATATTAATGCAAAACATCCTTCAGAAATTGTGATGGGTGGTTCGACTTCTCTGGTCTTGAGGATCCTGTCTATCAGTCTGGGAAATACCTTCAATATAGGAGACGAAATCATCGTATCAGGCTGTGATCATGAAGCCAATGTCAGTCCCTGGATGGACCTTCAGGGAAGAGGGATCAAGGTAAAAGTCTGGCAAGTAAACCCCGAGACCTGGCAATTTGAGTTGGATGATCTGGCAAAACTCATGACAGATAAAACTCGTCTGGTTTCTTTGACCCATACTTCCAATATTCTCGGTACCCTCAATCCGGTCAAGGAGATTGCCAAATTTGTACATGATCGTGGAGCTTTGATTTGTGTGGATGGTGTAGCTCATGCTCCGCATCGATTGATCGATGTGCAAGATACGGATGTGGACTTCTATGCCTTTAGCTATTACAAAGTCTATGGTCCCCATTATGCCATGCTTTATGGCAAGCAGGAGCATCTTTTTAAGATTCCTGGCGTCAATCATTATTTCATTGATGGAGAAAACTCCCCTTACAAATTTCAGCCGGGAAATGTAAACTTTGAGTTTGCCTATGGGATGTTGGGACTGGGAGATTATCTGGAAGATATGTACCGTGCCCATTTCCCCAATGGATCGGCTTCAAAAAGAGAGCAAATGCAAGCGGTCTTTGATCTTTTTGCGGATCATGAAGAAAAACTGGCCAATCGTTTTCTGGATTTTTTGAATAGCCGATCTGATATCCGGATCATAGGCCTGGAAAGTGGAGATAAAAATAAGCGGGTGCCAACGATTGCCTTTGCTCAGGGGAAAAGAGACAGTGAAGAAATATGTCTGGCGACCGATCCACATAAAATTGCGATTCGATTCGGTGATTTTTATGCCAAGAAATTGATTCAGGATATGGATCTTGAGGAACAAAACGGAGTCGTTCGGGTGAGTTTTGTGCACTACAATACGATGGAGGAGGTAGATAAGTTGATTGGGGTTTTGGAGGGAGTTTTATAATTACTTTGCCACTTTTTCTCTCATAAAGTGACACAAAAAGTCGGAACGAGAAGAGCCAGCCAACACGCTCTCCATCCCCGAAATTCTCGTTCCATCTCCAACGCGCCTTTTTGGGATCGAATATTATATACTTAAATATCTGTCATTCCGGCTTTAATTTAAGAGCCGGGATCTCTAGCTATTAATAAATGATGCTAAACACACGCTTGTTATCCCGAGCCCCGTCGAGGGACCTACATCTCTTCTCATTTTCTTTCCACAACTCAATTGAAGACTTGGAAAAACTGAGGTAAAGGCATAGGCCCCTCCGCTCAGGTCGGGGTGACAGATTGTCGAAAAATTTAATTCACCAACAAAGAAAGGCTGTCAGAAAAGCGGGAGAGATTGGCAAGACCTTCTTCTTCATTGACCTTGATAAACTCTTTTGGGAAAAGTCTGCTGATCCCGGAATCATTATCATCAATGATAACAAATTGATCCGGCTCAAAATTATCTTTCAGCCATTCTTTGATAAGGGTTCCCCGATCCGGGCGGATGGCAAATCCTTCTCCCATTGATAAGGTACTAATGACTTCCCCTTCTATGCCGTATTCTTTGAAGATTACCTGCAAAGCTTCCAGCGAAAAGAAAGAACGCCAATAGGAAGATATGACGATTTTAGCACCACTTTCCCGCGTGATTTGATTGAGATTGGCAATGGCATCCGGGCAAAAGTCAGCATTGAAAGTATATTTCTTTTTGCGCTCTTGCTTTCGCCAGTAAAGTTTGCCTCTACCGGTGTTAAGGACACCGTCTATGTCAAGGAAGATGATACGACTTACCTCCATATTTTTCTTTTAGGTCTTTTCCCACTTTTTCTAAAAAGTGGGAGATCCTTCGCTAAGTTCAGGACTAAAGATTCGGAACGCAAAAACCGAGCCCGCTCGCTAGGTTTTCGCCCTGTCGGCCGATCCCAAATGTACTAATTTATTCATCCTTCCCATCCAGGTCTGGAAGTACAATAGCATTAAATGGACTGGGTTGAGCCATCATAGCTTCTACTTCTGCGCTTTTTCTGGGGGCGTCGCCGGAAAGGATTTCACAACCCTCAGTAGTGATAAGGAAATCATCTTCTATGCGAACCGGGATGTTCCACCATTTTTCGTCGGTAGGACTTCCTTTCGGAATGTAGATGCCCGGCTCTATGGTAATAACCATGCCTGACTTCAAAACATCATATTCTCCTTTGTCATGTACATCTAGTCCGATGTGATGACAACATCCATGGGGATAATATAAATGTGCTCCGGTTTGGGGATTGATCATGTCTTTGCGGCTGGTGCTTTTCATCACTCCGAGTTCTACCAGGCCTTCGTTGATAACATTGGCCGTTGTGAGGAAAAGGTCGCTGAAATTGGTTCCTTCTTTGCAGACCTCAATGGCTGCTTCCTGAGCTTCATATACGAGGTCATATATGGCCTTTTGCTCGGTCGTGAATTTCCCATTTACAGGAAGGGTACGGGTAACATCAGCTGTATAACCGTGGTATTCTGCACCCAAATCCATGAGGATGAGTTCTCCGTCTTCAATTTCTGGTTTGTAGTTTTCGATGTAGTGTAAGACACAGCCATTATGTCCGGCTCCCACGATACTCGGATAACCTTCATATTCTGCCCGGTATTTTTTGTAGACGAATTCGTGCATACCCTGCACTTCAAGTTCTGACATACCGGGTTCCATGGCTTTCATGACTTCTACCTGTCCCAGAGCAGATATCTTAACGGCTTTTCTTAAGAGCTCCATTTCGTCCGCCGTTTTTATCCCTCTCAGCTTGACCATGATCTGGTCCAGGCTTCGGGTGTCCAGGTTTTGCTTTTGGGGCTGAGGCACTTCTTCCGTACTGAGTTTATTCCCAAAATAATTTACTTTATCCTTGAATTGAATAATCAAGTCATAGAGATCTCCTTTTTCTCTTGTATCCCTCACATCATCCTGGAAATCATAGAAAAGAATTTTATCAAACTTCCCCCATTCCAGATCGAAATCCTCAAATTCTTCTCCTGAAAAAACGGTCTCAAATGCCAGTTTGTCCTTGGCTCCATCTTTACCTAATCTTGCGCCTTCCCACATTTCCATCAGGGCATTGTTTTTACGTACAAAGATGATTTCGTCATAGTTCTTATTCCCTTCTTTTTGTTCTTCTGAAAATACCAGCAACATAGAGTGTGGTTCCCGATGGCCTGTCAGATAGTAGAAATTGGGATCTTGATGAAAAATGTAATCAACATCATTGGCCCGGTTTCTGACGGGATTGGAGAAAAACACTGCCACCGAGTTCTTGGGCAATCTTTCTCGTACTGCCTCCCTACGTTCTTTATGAAAATCAGAACTCAGAAAATCATCAGGATGACTGGGACTTTGCGCATAAATTTCCTGGACCATTCCAAGGCTGAAGAAGATCAGGCAGCTGATTAAGATTTTTTTCATTGTATGTGATTTTGGTTATCGCTGATTTTAACAAAGTTTAAAATTAGGAAAAATCATGTTCCATTTGCTGCAAATGAGCGATTATAATGAGAAATTGGAAGAGAAAGAAAGCTTGAGCTGATCCTAACTTTAAATTGCTATATATAATGAAAATTCTACGTCAAGACTTGCATGAAGCCCATCCTCAGGCTAGAATCTCTCTCTTGTTTCAGTACATGAAAGAAAAGGGCCAGGCCCATTATGAAGAGGATGTAAGCCAATATCAGCATGCGCTTCAGAGTGCAGCCCTGGCCTCCCGCCAAAATGCCAATCATTTCATGTTGAGTGCGGCCCTACTACATGACATGGGGCATATGTTGGCTGAAGATATGGAAGGTGATATCAATCCTACGGAAAAGGATGATTTTCATGAAAATCTGGGTGCGAGTTTTCTTGCCGAATTCTTTCCTGCCTCGGTTACGGAACCTATTCGCTTGCATGTAGAAGCCAAACGCTATATCTGTACGACGGATAAGCAATATTTTGAAGGGCTTTCCTCGGCTTCCCAGAAGAGTTTCAGACTGCAAGGGGGAGATATGGATGAAAGCGAGCAAAAGAATTTTGAGGCACATCCTCATTTTCAAGAAGCCATTCAACTCAGAAAATGGGATGACCAGGCCAAAACAGTAGGCCTGGAAATCCCGGAGATTGAAGTATATGAAGCAGTGCTTCTTAGGGCATTAACACTTTAGGGCCTTTTAGGGGCTGTAGTTCGAAGGCAAGTTGTCTGGGAAAGAAGCACTTTTGCTTATTACAGGCCTGGTATAGAATGGAGCCTTTCAGCTGCTCAATGGGTATGGATGAGAAGGAATTAGACTCAAATTCTATCCAGACTTCTATTTTTCCCTGGAAAACAGCTGTCCTTTCTATACCTCCGAGCAAGATGATAGCTGCTTTGGGAAAGAGCACTTTCTCTACCTCAATAGGAAGTCTGTTTTCTAGCTGTATTTGTGTGGGGATAAAATTTTCATTCAAGACCTCATTGGCCTGTATGTAAAATCCCTGTTCTATCAGAAAACTCAGACGCATACTCTGACAATCTGCTGTACGTATAATCTTACTTTCTTCCGGGAGAAAACGCAAAAAATTTTCCTGCCCCCATCCCTGTAAAGGGAGCAAGAGCAGGAGGAATATTTTATAAGAGTTCATGAAGCCTTTCTTGAAGGGCCACCAATTCAGCATCAAAGTCCTTGGAGTCCAGCAAGGAATAGAATTGAATCTTTCCTTCGGGATCAATGAGCAAGTTTGAAGCAAGTACAACTTCATCTCTTGTCAGGTCTGGCAAAACTCCTTCAGGCGCATAAGAAGCGGCTACTTTACCTTCAGCATCCAACAAGATGGGGAAGCTGAAATTGAATCTATTCTGAAGTTTTTCCTGTACGAGCTTTTTGTCTTCTTTTACATCAATGATTAGTACTTCTACATCCTGATCCTTGTATTGCTGAGAGATCTTCTCAAGGGTAGGGGCTTCCGCATTGCAAAAGGGACACCAGGTAGTGGCGAAGTGGATGACGAGGAATTTTCCTGCGTAGTCTGAGAGACGTTTTGTGGATCCGTCGAGATCTGTAAGTGTAAATTCAGGAGCTTTTTCTCCCAGATTATATTGGTTTTCAGGAACGATTTCATGGGCTTCTTCGATTGAACGTGATTGAACTGTGTTTGTATTATTCGCGGATTCTGCTGTTGAGCATGCCATGCTTATACAAGCGAGGCTGCACAGGAGTAGATAAATATAAACCGAGATCGGTTGCATGTCGAGGATGAAATTTTCTGCTTTCGTTTGCATATTATCTGTGTTTGCTATGTGAATGTAGCTTGTGTTAGGAGCTATATGACTGTGTGTTTGTTTGTTGATCTCAAGGTGCAAAAGACCTTTATAATTCCTTCGGCTAAATGAGTAGTTGGTAGGAGTAAATGAGTGCTTGGGGAATTCTTTGCAAATTTTGGAAAGCTACAGATCCTTTTTTTTGCTCAGGAATAAAGAATCTGAAGGGCTAAACCAAAGCCCGCGCCCATAGCCCTTTCATCTCCAGGACGCAAAAAGCAGGATTGTTTTTCAGAAGCTGCTGTAAAAATCTTTTCTCATCCGTTAGTCTAATCGAAGCCGGTTTCGAAGGAGGCAAATAGCGCAATGCCTCATCCCAACAATACTTAGAAATAAACCTGTAAAACATGAAAAGAAACATTGCTCACAGGGCATACTATGCCCTTAGCTGCTTACTATTGCTCTTTTTTACCTCTTCCCTACACGCAAACAATGTAGAAGTATCGAATGTCAGCCTCACCGGGCAGAACACCACAGACCAAACCGTACAAGTTCAATTTGATCTCGCTTGGGAAAATTCCTGGCGAATTAGTGTGGGTCCATCCAATTGGGATGCGGCCTGGGTCTTTGTGAAGTTTCGTCCTAGTGGTGGTGATTGGCAACACGCAAGTTTAAACTTTGTAGATGGAATTGCTGCCAATGACGGACATTTGGAAGCAGCTGGAAGTGTCATTACAACTCCCTCTGATGGCAGAGGAGCTTTTATTTACCGAGATGCTGATGGAAGTGGAGATGTGAGTTATTCCGATTTACGCTTATTGTGGAATTATGGAAGCGATGGAGTAGCCGACGGACAGTTGGTAGATATACAGGTATTTGCCATTGAGATGGTTTATATTCCTCAAGGAAGTTTCCGGCTGGGAGATGGAGCCGGGAGTACAAGTGCCGGAAAATTCCGAAATGGGATTTTGGCTGTACCCTATACGGTTAGTTCAGAAAACGCGATTAATGTTTCCAATACTATTGGAAATCTATACTACAGCTCAGTGATAGGATCGGGAGATCAATTGGGACCTATTCCCGCTGCTTTCCCCAAGGGATTCAATGCCTTTTATTGTATGAAATATGAGGTGAGCCAGGGACAATATGTCGACTTCTTTAATACCTTGACAACAAGCCAAAAGACGGATCGGGATATTACCAACTCCAATCATAAAAATTCAGATACTGAGGTAGCCAGAAATACGATTTCCTATACCAGCGGAAGTGCTACAAGCAGCTCTCCAGACAGAGCCCTGAATTATGTCAGTAATCAGGATGTTCTTGCCTATCTCGATTGGTCGGGACTTCGCTTGATGACCGAACTGGAATTTGAAAAAGCTTGTCGCGGTACACAGCTAGCCGTTCCGGATGAATTTGCCTGGGGCAGTGCTGATATTTATTCACCTGCATCCAACTATAGCCTTTCAAATGACGGAACTCCTGCAGAAGGAATTGCTGATCCGGGTAGCTTGATTGGAAATGCTATGTATAGCACTACAGCTGGAAGCATTGGAGGGCCTGTGCGTTGTGGGATATTTGCTGCGAGTGCTATAAATAAAAGCCGTGAAGAATCAGGAGGCACTTATTATGGAATCATGGAAATGAGTGGCAATGTCTATGAACGTGCAGTAACTGTTGGAAGTCCTGCAGGGAGAGTCTATACAGCTTTGCATGGAGATGGTAACTTAACAGTAAGTGGGGAACATAATGTAACAGGCTGGCCAGCATATACAGGCTCTATTGGATATCGGGGGGGCGGATACCTTGTTGGTTCTAGTTTCGCTCGTGTTTCAGATCGGGATGATGCTGCTACTGCATCAAATATTGTCAATAATCGGGTAGGTTTCAGAGCAGTTCGTTCGGCTCCCTAATTCACCTAAGGATCAATAAGCATAATTATGCATAAGTTAACGCATGGGACTCTCGTCCTCCTTATGTTGCTATGGTATCCTTATTCATATGGCCAGTATGAAGGAGGAGAAGGAGACGGCAATGATCGGGCTTCAGCTATACAGATTGATTTGCAAGGTCAGTCCCTTGGAACAAATATTCTTTACAGTGGCGGGACGGGTGACGGCCAGGATAGGGCCAATACGCAATCCTGGCTCAATGGAGCAGTGAGTAGCCAATTGTATTCCGGGGGATATGGAGATGGGCAGGATCGGACTTCGATCAATGCTTATCTGGATGGAACGGATTTGGCAAATTTGTATGCCGGAGGAAACGGAGATGGGCAGGATATGATGAGGACACAATTATTTCTCAATAATCAATCTTCATCGGCTTTATATTCGGGAGGTTCCGGAGATGGTCAGGATTTCTTCAGCACCCAGAGTTTTTTATCTGGAATCATGCTGGATATGCTGTATGCTGGAGGAAATGGAGATGGACAGGATTTGGCCTTCGTTCAAAGTTCTATAGCCGGGATAGACCTGGCAGCACTTTATAGCGGAGGCAATGGGGACGGAAATGATAAAGCAGATTATTTAGGCAGTGCCATTCCTTTCCCCGTAACTCTACTTTCCTTCGAAGCCTTTCCGGAAAACGAATATGTTGTAGTGCAATGGGTAACCGAATCAGAACTCAACAATGATTTCTTTACGGTCGAAAGGAGCATAGATGCCGCCTTATTTGAAGGCCTCTATGAAGTAGCCGGAGCGGGTACGACAGCTGATATCCAAACCTATGAAACGAAAGACGAAGAACCTCTGGACGGTACATCTTTCTACCGATTGAAGTCCACAGATTTTGATGGAGCCTTTACCTATTCACAGATTGTAGAGGTGAATTTTGAAGCGCCTTCCGCCTGGAGACTTTTACTTTACCCCAATCCAAATTCAGGAGAATATATCAATTTCAAGCTCTCTGGTATAGAAGCAAGAGAAAGCTTTCATCTGGAAATCATCGATATGCAGGGCCGAAAGATTTGGGAGAATGATTGGCAAAGTGATGCCCCGGTTCTCGAAGCAGGGATTGATCTGAATAGACGCCTTCCGGAAGGAAGCTATCAGGTACGGGTAAGCTCTCGAAACGAGCAGCTTAGCAAATTAATCATAATTAGGTAGTTAAAAAGCAGGAGCAATTCTGAGCATCTCAGATTGCTCCTGTTCTATTTTTTCGCTTAGGCAAGCGGAAAATATTCCGGCGATGGTAACATAATCTCGCCTAAGGGTCACATAATTTAAAACATATCATGAAACAAACATTAACCTTCTCTCTCCTCCTCTATTTCCTCCTATTAACAAACACAAACAACTTACAGGCGCAAGCCGACATTTGTGGGATTAGACTCATCCCAGACAACAGAGTCGCCAGCTTCGCTTTCGGCGAACAGGTAAAAATCGAATTTGATTACGAAGTCACAGAAGCAAGCGGTGCCCGAATTTTTGCTCGTCCTTTTAGTGGAGGGGCTTTGGCTAGTGGATATGCTGCTAGTGGGTCGCCTTTGTACAGTGGAAACGGTACAGACGATGGGACCTTTACCATCAATTCCACTGAGCAGATCGTAGATGAAATTCGGATACGCGTAACCAATGCGGATCAAAGCACGATCCTTCGAGAAATGTGGATTCCGGTTGAATATCATTTTGGTGAAAGTGGGGTCAACCATTTTTCCTATTCCCATGACCCTAAAGTATCCAGTCTGCTTTTGGGAGAACAATTTGAAATTACCTTTGATTATAATGCCAATCATGCGGGAGGTAATCGAATTTTTATTCGCCCATTTACTGATGGAGCCTTGACTGCCGGATACGGAGCTTCGGGTTCTCCAAGCTTTAGCGGTACCGGAAGTCAAACCGTGAATTTTACCATTAATTCTGGCAAAAATGTGCGGGTAGACTCCCTCAGAGTTACCGTACTAAATGACGATCAATCTACACAATTGGATCAGTTTTTTATTCCGGTAAACCTTTACTTCTCTACGGTAAAAATTTTTAATGTTACTGCCATGGGTGATCTCCTTTCTCCAAATGGAGAGAACAGGACAATCCAATATTCATTTGAAACGACTGAAACGGCAGGTGCACGTATCTTTCCTCGTCCCTGGTCCCTCGATGGCTTGACTCCAGGTTATTCGGCTTGTGGTTCCGGCGTGAATACGGGCTCAGGTTCCCTTTCCTGTAATTTTAGCATTGGTAGTGGAAATAAATACGTGGACCACATTCGCTTCAAAGCAGTGAGTCCGGATCAAAGTGAAGAATATCTGGAAATCCTTTACCCGGTGACCTACTTTTTCGGAGAAGTAAGCATCGAAAATCTCAAACTTTGTCCTCAAAGCCCTGTGCGTATGGAAAATGGAGAGCGCGTGAACGTTAGCTTTGATATCGAGAACAATACAGGCGCAGACATTCGGGTATTCCCCAGACCATTCACCAATGCTGCGCTGAGTCCTGGATACGGAGCCTCGGGTTCCCCGCTTTATGGAACAGGTGCTAGTCCTGCCAATCATTTCTTCACCATCAATGGAGGAGATGTAAAGGTCGATCACATTCGCTTTAAAGTGACCAATGGAGATCAATCGATGGATTTGGGAGAATTTTTCGTGCCTGTTGACATCACCTTTGGAGGCATGACAACAAATCTAGAAGAAGAGCTAGTCGTTGAGGAACTCAAACTTTACCCTAACCCCTTCCATCAAAACCTACACATAGACTTTAGCCCAAAAATCAGTGGAGAAGTAAGGGTATCTGTATCTGATTTGCAGGGAAGGAAGTTGGGAGAAGTAGCTCGTAGAACTATGTTCGCCGGTCAGGAAGAACGGATTCAAGTTAATGCTCAGGACTTAGGCATGAGTCCCGGACTTTATCTCATCACTTTTGAAGGAGAAGAATTTCGCTTTGCGAGGAAAGTGGTGCTGAATTAAAACCCCTTCGCGCAGTCGCCATTCCCCTCAGGAGGGGAATGCGCGCGCAAGGCCAAATGATTTATTCATAAAAGTAGGGGCAGCTCATGAGCTGCCCCTACTTTTGAAGGGAAACGGGCTTGCGGCGGTAGGCTTAATTCCCCTATATTGAGTGATTACACTCGCAAGCATGGTGATAAGCATATCATCAGATGAAAAAATTTGGAAAACTACTACTGGGCCTGATCCTCTTTTTGGGCTTGCTTTATGTTGGATTGATCAGCTACCTGAACTCGGGGAGTTCGGAGCCGGACAATAGCGTTTGGGAATCCTACATCGGTCGAGACACAACGGTGGGCATCCTGCCGGATCAATACGCCAATTATTTTACCTATACCCTCGCCCGAACGAATCAAGACCTTGGTTTTAAGATTAAAGGAAAATTTCCTGATGCTCGTTATTTCAGTTTCAATGTCTATAGTCTGGGAGATAATGCCACTCAGGGTTCTTTGGTGGATTATCAGATTGGAACAGATTCGGGAAACCCCAATCCCTTTGTGGCAAATAAGGACAGTGTAGAAACGGGTGCTGACTATACGGTATACATTGTACCTGAGCATTACAAAGGCAAGGAACTGTCCAATATGTTGAGCTTTAGGGATGATGTGAAATTGCTGACGATGGTGATTCGGATGTACGACTATAATGTGGATGATCAGGGAGGAGTTGAATTGCCGACGGTAGAAGCATTTACGATTGAAGAGGAGGAAGGAGAAATGACTTTTGAAAATAGTAATCTTCCCCGTGCGCTGAATCTCCGGATGATTGTCCGAAATTTCAGTTTGCCGAAAATGGTCAAGCGCTTGAGTCTGCTGTATGAGACGGAGAGTGAAGCTTCTCTGGAAAGTTTGGGGAAAGAGCAATCCCTTACGGCTTTGCCTTTCCATGCCATTGACAGCAAAGGCTTCATAGAGAATAATGATAATCGCTATTTGCTGGCAGGAATCACAAAGCAGGAGGATGAGGTCTATCTCTTTCGCTTCAAATCTCCCAGTTACACCACCGGACCGGAAAACATCAATCAAACAGAAGTTCGATACTGGTCCTTCAATTTAGGCAATGCCGCTTCTTATAATTTCAATGCCCTGAAAGACGAGGATGCACTGGTCGATAGTGCGGGCATTGTGCACATCGTTCTGGCTTCAGCTGATCTCGAATTGGAAAAGCGATGTGAAGCTTTGGGCTACAATTTTCTCGAATGGAACATGCCCTGGAAAGAAGCTTTGATTCTATTTCGACATATGCTGGCTAAGCCGGATTTTGAGGCACAAATTGATGCTGTTCCTCCGATCAAAGAAGGTATGAAGGATTTTGCCGAGACGGAAGCTCCCTTTTATATGGGAGATTATGCGCCCAGAGGAGTTCGGATGTCAAAGGAAGATTTTCTGAAGGAATATAGGGAAGATTAGGCGCGAGATAGCTATTCCTTAAGATAGGGTTTTGTGGGAATCTTTATGGAAAATGCATGGAGAACTGGTCCTTTAGGAAAACACATAAACTATGAAACTATCTATCCATACTCCCTGTAGCGAATCCTTTGATAAGTTTGAACCTACCAAAGCCGGAGGTTTCTGCCAAAATTGCCAGAAAGAAGTGATTGACTTCACCTCTATGACGGATGCTGAGGTCCTTCGATATTTTAAAGAAAAGCAAGGCAAAACTTGTGGTTACTTTACCCCATCTCAACTAAAATCCTATCCATCAATCACAGAATCTCATAGCAGATGGAGTCCCGGATGGATAGGCGCAAGTCTTCTGGGCATTTCTTTGTTCACCTTTTTCCCCATAACAAATACCCATGCCCAATCGAATAATGTTCCACAGGCAATTGACCTAACTTATTTAGAGATGGCTAAGGTCCAAAGACCCACGAAAACCTCGGATACTTTTCGGGTAAGGGGTGTGGTTGTAGATGAGAGCGATGAACCCATGCCAGGAGCTAGTGTCTTAGTTAAGGGAACTACCAATGGAGTTTTTACAGATGTAGATGGAAAATTCATTCTGGAGGGCGTGAGTAAAACTGATGTCCTTATATTTTCATACGTCGGTTATGAAAGAGAAGAATACAACATCAAGAAGAATCAATCAGATATTCAGGAGTATGTTCTGGACGTCAAAATGGAGATGGATCACCTGGCTATCATGGGAGAAGTTGCCGTGGCTCAAATCTATTCCTCCAAAAAGACGATCTGGCAGAAACTAAGTGGACTTTTCAAATGAAGCATCTAGCAATTATCTGCTTACTTTTTGTTCATTCGATAACTCATGCTCAGTTATCAGATTTTGGAAACATTGATTTTCAGAAGGCGGATAGCATAGCGGAGCTTTATGATGGGGAACGTCTGGAAATGCTTCCCTTACTCGCTCATAATCTCACTCGAGATTTGGATTCAGAGGTAGAGAAATTTCGGGCCATTTACACCTGGGTCTGTAGTAACATCACAAGCGACCATGGAAGTTTTGTGAAGAATCGGAAGATGCGGGAGAAATATCAAGATGATGAGCAGGCCCTGTCCCAATGGAATGCTGAATTTCAAGTGGAGGTTTTTAATAAGCTTTTGAAATCAAAGAAGACGGTCTGTACGGGTTATGCCTACCTGATGAAGGAATTATCTTATTTCGCTGGGATAGAATGTGTGATCGTAGATGGATACGGCCGAACCGTAGTTTCCAATGTAGGCGAAGCCAGCATTCCCAATCATTCCTGGAATGCCGTTCAACTCAATGGCAAATGGTATCTATGTGACCCTACCTGGTCCAGTGGGCATACTTTGATTCCTTCATACAAGTTTATTCAGGAATACAATGACGGCTATTTTTTAGCTGATCCGGCTGTATTCGTCAGGAGTCATTATCCCCTGGATCCTGATTGGATTCTGATGGAGGAAGCACCTTCCTTTCAGGAATTTTTAGATGCTCCTTTGATATACAAGCATACCTATAAACAGCAATTGATTCCGATTGAACCCAAACAAATGAAGGTAAAGTTGGCAAAAGATGAACTGCTGCGCTTTGTCTTAAGTGGTCCCAGTAATTTGGATTTGGACAAGATTCGTTTGGAAATCGCTTCCGGGCCGAACAATGTGTTAAGCGTAAAACCTGAAATTCGGATGATGGAAACAGGCTTATTGGAATTGACTTATCCCTTTAAAAAGCGAGTGAATCATGATGTCCACATCAAGTTGGGAGAACTTTATATTGCTACGTATGTGGTGAAGATGGGGAAAGCTCGTTTACATTGACTTTCAGTATTCTTGAAGCAAGCTCAAGTCTTCTCTTTTCAATTTAAGGATTAGCTTTTCCTTCTCAGATTATAATTGACCTATAGCTGTATATACCTAAAAGGACAATTTTTGCAGGAGTATGGCAATTAGGATTTCTCCTTATTCAAACTTTCGAGTTTTGCAAGAAAACGATCAAAGTCTAGATTTGTCTGATCGAGAAAGCTTAGCATTTCCGAATCTTCCTGGAAGAACATCCGGAGTTCCTTTAGTTCTTTCTTCGAATTTTTATTCAGTTTCTTTTGATTTAGCGTAATGAGTCTATTGTTTGAATCCCGAAGGATATACTCTCCCTTAGACTGGTTCTGTTTCAAGTCAAATTCGTAGAGGTCGTATTTCCCTTCTGTAAGGGCCAAAAGGAAGTAATGAAAACCATTATCCTTTATCTGAAATTCAACTAGCAAGTAAGGCTTGAATTTATGCGGAATGAAAACACTTCGATAGGTAAGTCCTGCATAGGTATACATATCTATATCCTTGGAGAAATACAGGTTTTTCTTTTTGCCGCAATCAGCCTTGATTTCTACTTGCTCTCTGGGTTTGAGGTTGGGACGTTTGACACATCCGTCGATGATCTCATTGGATTTTGTAATGATTTTTCCCTCGACCCATTTGTTCTTTTGGGCCAGAGATAGTTGGAAACTAAGGCTGATAAGCAGAAAAGAGAAGCTGACGCTTAGAAAGGAATTCATTGTGTTTATGGTTTAGATAATCGTACACGAAGCTAGGGAATCTGAGAAAAGATTTCAAGGAAGAACATATTCAAACAACAAAATCCCAAAGCCGAAACTTTGGGATTTTTTCGTGGAGCATGGCGGAGTCGAACCGCCGACCTCGTGACTGCCAGTCACGCGCTCTAGCCAACTGAGCTAATGCCCCATATTTTGAGGTCTTGCAAAGGTAGCAGATTCTTCCTGACATATCAAAATACTTCGATTAGATTCCTGGGCTTTCCTATAAAAAATTAATCCCTTTGCCAGCGGTTTGGCCCTGCAGAGCCCATCGGGAAAAGGGGCGGCATCTGTGGCTGGCTTTGGGCTCTGCGATTTTTGACTCCCCTCTTTTTCTAAAAAAGGGGGAAATACATTTTAAATCATTCTCTTTTGTTTTTATAAGGAAAACCTGGATTAGATTCTTTCGGCAATTTCTCTTACCTTTTTGCCATGGAGTTGCGCTATTCCATTCGAAGGATTCTCTTTGCAATCGGTCTCTTGCTGATGATCTCAGTTATTGGGACCATCGGCTTTGCCAGTATTGAGAATCTGAGCTGGGGAGACGCCATCTATATGACCATCACAACCATGAGTACGGTGGGATATGGATGGGAAACAGAGCCCAGTATGGCTGGTAAGACTTTCTCTGTCTTCCTGATCGTGATTAGCGCAGGTACTTTTATTTATGCAGTAGGAACCCTGACTACCTTCATTGTGGAGGGGGAAATGCGGCAAATCCTGAACAGATATCAATACAGCAGAAAAGTGAAGGAACTCAAAGATCATATCATCGTTTGCGGTCTGGGAAGAAATGGCCGGGAAGCAGTGAAGGAACTGCTGGAACAGGAGCAAAATTTTGTAGTGGTGGAAAAGGATGAAGACGTCATCGAACAATTCATCCGGGAGAATCAAGAAATTCTGGTTGTCAACGGAGATGCGACCCTGGAAGAGGTACTCGAACGGGCCAATATCCATACCGCCAAAGGCATCATCAGCTCGCTTTCTTCGGATGCTGACAATGTGTATATAACTCTTACGGCTCGAGGAATGAAACCCAGTTTGAATATTGTGGCTCGAGCCAATTACGAACATGTCATCCCCAAACTTCGCAGAGCCGGTGCCAATCATGTAATTGTCCCTAACCTTATCGGCGGACAGAAAATGGCCAACGTCCTCACTCGCCCTGCCCTGGTCGAATTTATCGAACTGATCTCAGGTCAGGGAAATTCATCTTTACACTTGAAAGACATCCTTTGTGAAGGCTATAGTGAAATGATCGGGAAAAGTCTGGCAGAACTGAATATTCGCTCCAAAACAGGGGTATTGGTACTGGGCTATAAGCGCGGCTATCAAGGGATCACCCTCAATCCTAATGTGCAGGAAAAACTCACCGAAAGAGATCGCCTCTTCATTATGGGGACAGAAGATCAATTGGAGAAGTTTCAGGAGGAGTATTTGGATGATTAATGGCTTTTATTCTCTTTTATTGTAATTGAGTTTTCTTCTTCTTTTCCTTAGATGAAAAGAAGCAAAAATCAAGCTGCTGCAAAGCCGACGCGCAATCCGACCCCCGCACCCAATGCAGCAGCCTGGCCCCGGCGCGCAAGGGGAAGTGTTGACGTGTTAGAGTATTAGCGTGTTGGTGTTGAAGTGGGACCAGGTAATTACAATCGCTAACACCCTAACACGCATATACCCAAACACCTTTCCCTCCCACTACCTTGGCGCTGCGATTTTTGACTCCATCTTTTTCTAAAAAAGATGGAAGAAGCCTTACAAAAAGATGGAAACGACTCCCTAAAAAAGATCAAACTACCTCTCCAAAAAAGAATAATACAGTTAAGGAAGTTAACCTTCAATTTTACCCAAAACCCAACTTAATCAGATTGAACCCTAATAATTCCATCTTAAGTTCTTAATTTTGCAGCATCTTAAACCCGCACCTTATTTTATGGAGTTACTAGACGGAAAAAAGATCTCCATGGAGATCAAAAATGAGATCAGAATAGAAGTTGATAAACTGTTGGAAGATGGGAAACGTCCTCCGCATCTGGTCGCTATTTTGGTGGGAGCAAATCCAGCTTCCAAAGTCTATGTAAAAAATAAGATGCAGGCCTGTGAATTTGTAGGCTATAGTTCGACCCTGAAAAGATTACCTGCGAACATAAATCAGGAAGATCTGCTCAATCAGGTAAAGCGTTTTAATGAAGATCCTGATGTAGATGGGATTTTGGTACAAATGCCTTTGCCCGATCACATCACGCCTCAGGAAATCACGCAGGCTATCCATCCCCATAAGGACGTTGATGGTTTTCATCCGGTGAATGTGGGACTGATGACCCTCAATTTCCCTTGCCTGATGCCAGCTACTCCCTCTGGAATCCTGGAGCTCCTCACTCGCTATAATATTGACACCAAAGGGAAGCATTGTGTAGTAGTGGGAAGAAGCCGGATTGTAGGCAGGCCTACTTCTATTATGATGTCGAGAGGGGGGAAGCCCGGAGAGGCAACCGTAACCCTTTGTCATAAGTATACACCAGCAGAAGATTTGAAGAGAATCTGTCCGCAGGCAGATATTATCATCGTAGCAGTAGGCAAACCTGACCTGATTACAGAGGATATGGTGAAAGAAGGAGCTGTGGTTATCGATGTAGGAATCACCCGTGTCCCTTCTGATAAAACCAGGTCCGGTTATAAATTGAAGGGAGATGTAGATTTTGAAAATGTATCAAAAAAGGCGAGCTTCATCACCCCTGTTCCGGGAGGAGTAGGACCCATGACCATCGCCATGTTGTTAAAAAATACCCTGGATACTTACAATCGTCAGTACGATGTATCCGCATTGGCAGTAGAATAGCTATGTTGCAGAAACTAAGAGCGAAAAAGGATAATGTGAATTACCGTCAGGCCAATCCCCTGCCGGTCATGGAGCAATTCTACACCCTGCAGGGAGAAGGATTCTGGACAGGAACTCCTGCTTACTTCATTCGCCTGGCGGGCTGTGATGTAGGCTGCCACTGGTGTGATGTAAAAGAATCCTGGGATCCCGCAGAAGAGCAATATCAGGAGGTTGAATTGATCGCCCAGACTGCCAAAGATTCTGGCGCAGAAAGGGTTGTGATCACTGGAGGAGAACCCAGCATCTACGACCTTACAAAATTGTGCGATGCCCTGCATGCGCTTGGACTCAAGGTACATATGGAAACGGCTGGCCCTCATGCTGCCAGTGGAGAAATAGACTGGTTGTGCCTTTCCCCGAAAAAATTCCTGCCGCCACTGGATGAATATTATGAAAAGGCGCATGAGCTCAAGGTGATCATATATAATGCCACTGATTTTGCCTGGGCAGAAATGCATGCGGCCCGTTGTCCGGAACATGTAGAGCTTTATTTCCAAACGGAATGGAGTCGCAGAGATCGCTTTACGGCAGAGATTGTTCAATATGTAAAAGACCATCCTCGCTGGAAGTTGAGCATGCAAACCCATAAGTATATCGATATTCCTTAAGGCATATCCAACATTCATTTTTTCTTTTCGTTTCATACATAAGTCGATGACAATTCCCGATAATCCCCCAATTCGGGTAGGTAAGATTCGGAATAAGGAAATATGGAAATAAGGGAAATACATTCCGAATTTTCTAATTGGAAAGAATAAGCCGCACATTCTTGAGAATTAAATCATTAGTAATGAAAAATATAGTCCGGGGAATGCTGCTCTTCTGCTTTCTGCAGATGACGGCCACTTCCTCTTTTGGTCAGACAAAACCCAAACCTGCAGATTTTGGGATCAAGTCTAAAAAGGCCATGAAGCTTTACCTTGAAGGATTGCAACAAGCCCAATGGCGCAACCGTCTGGAAGCCATCAATTTCTTTGAACAGGCCGTACAACTTGAGCCTAATTTTGCGCATGCTCACTACCAGATCGGGGTAAATGCCTATGTGAAAAAGAAATATGCAGATGCCCTCGATCATCTGGAAAAGGTAGACGAAATCAATCCCGCTGATTTTAAATCCCTCGATTTCTTTTTAGGGGAAGCTTATTTTTTCAATGAGCAGTACGACAAATCATCGGTAAAGCTTCAGGAGTTTCTAAATTCTGGAGCGGGCCGAAATATAGACCAAAGAAAGGCCAAAAGAACTTTGAGGCATGCCAGTTTTGCCGCAGAGGCCATCAATCATCCCGTCAAATTTGAGGCAATCAATATGGGAGATAACATCAATACGGCCAGGGATGAGTATTTGCCCTTCCTGACCGCGGATGATGGCTATATCCTTTTTACTTCTAAACGCCCACAAAGTGTAGGCGGCTTCAATCGCTCTTTGCAGGATTACTCTGAGGACTTTTTCTTTAGTGAAAAAGTAGATGGGCAATGGACGAAAGCAAAAAACCTGGGAACCCCCATCAATACAGTTGAAAATGAGGGAGCTGCCAGTGTTACCCAGGACGGTAAAATGATCTTTTTTACGGCCTGTAACCTTCCCAATGGCATGGGAAGTTGTGATATTTATTTTTCACGTCGAGAGGGAAGTAAATGGACCCGTCCGGTAAATCTTGGAGCGGCTGTAAACAGTGAAAGTTGGGATTCTCAGCCTTGTCTGTCTCATGATGGCAAGACCCTCTACTTTGCTTCCGGGCGAGTAGGAGGAAAAGGAGGAAGAGATATCTGGTACAGTAATCTGGTTGATGGGAAATGGACGGATGCAAAAAATTTGGGAGCGCCTGTGAATACAGCAGGGAATGAAGATTCTCCTTTTATCCATGCCGATGATAAAACCATGTATTTTTCTTCGGATTATCATCCGGGTTTTGGTGCACAGGATCTTTTCGTCAGCCATAGAGATGAAACGGAAACCTGGTCCCTGCCAAAAAATATGGGATATCCCTTAAATACGGTTGCAGATGAAAGCAATATTTTCGTAAGTGCCAGTGGGAAGAAAGGCTATATCAATTCGGATCGTGAGGGAGGTAAGGGAATGAGTGATCTTTATGAATTTGAGATGGCTCCTGAACTGCGTCCGAGGCTTGCGACCTACTTGAGAGGCCTGGTTGTGGATAGTTTGACAGAAAAACCCTTATACGCTCGCATTCAATTGATTGATGTTGAGTCTGGTGATACGATTCGTCAGGTTTTTTCGGGTAAACAGGATGGGAAATTTCTCATGAGCTTGCCTCTCGATAGAGATTATGCGGCCTATGTGGAAACGCCGGGATACTTGTTCACCAGTAAAAATTTCTCCCTCAAAAGTAGTGTGGAAGCTCCCTATTTCGACCTCCTGATCGAAATGAAAAAGCTGCGAAAAGATATCAGCATCGTGCTACCTAATTTGTTTTTTGATACGGGAAAGTGGGAGTTGAAAGAAACTTCTGAAGTAGAGCTGAAATTCCTGTTGAAGTTTCTCAGACAAAATCCCAAAATTTCTGTTGAGATTCAGGGGCATACGGATGATGTCGGACAGGAAAAAGACAATCTCGATCTCAGCCAGAGAAGAGCCGAAGCTGTGGCAGCCTATCTCTTAGAGCAAGGCATAGAACCTTACCGACTGGAAGCCAAGGGTTATGGCGAAAGTCAGCCGGTTGCCGGGAATATTACGGATGAGGATCGGGCACAAAATCGCCGTACAGAGATAAAGATTATAGAGGTTAAAGAATAGGACTTAGTCCTGCATTCGCCTAAATCTTTCTCCATCCCATTTATAGAGATGGCGACTGATGGGATAGGAAGCGGATTCATGGGAGTTCTGACTGATTTTCTTCAGTTCTTCTATGAATTCGGTATTATTGCTCCCCGTGATAAAGAGTAGATCTCTATTCGGAATCGCAATCACATATTCCCCATCTACGGGTAGATTTTCCTCTGTCCATAGATAAGACATCAAAATCAGGCTTACTTCATAATCTCCTCCCGCCGTGAGCATATATCGCCCTTCAGCTCCCTGTCGATTGATGGAGGGGAGCAGTCGATTTAGATTGTTTACCGCTAATTGCAAAAGCGTATCCCGGGAAATCCCCAGCTTTATGAAAGCTTCTTCTCCAAAATAGGAAATGCTGCTCCCCATATCCTCTGCATAAAAGATGTATAAATCATCATTGTAGGTTTCATACACGATGCTCTTTCGTTTTGCCTGCCCCTGAGAGAAACCCAGGACATAGTCCAGATATTCCTGGGTCTTAATGATGGGAACAATATTCTCAGGATTGATCCCTTCCTGGTCGATAAAGAGAAGTTTGCTTGATGCCACAAATCGAGCTACAATACTATCCAGGCTATCTGGCTCGGATTTATACTCCGAATAAGAATTGTCCAGGAAGTGCTTACTTTCTTTTCCTTCTTTCGTTTTGCCAATGATTTCCAGTTTATCGACCTGCTCAAAACTTACGCTGGGATGAGCTTTCTGGAGTACTTCGAGGTAGTATTTTGTATAGGCTTTCTCGCTCATTTTCTTTTGGGCGAAAAGGCAGCTACTACTCAGCAAAAAGATAGTAAGCAGGAATAGTTTGGGTGTGTTCATGATAAAAAGGCTAAGGGATATAAGATTCCAGAAAAGTACCTCTCAGGTCATCGACTACGTCTACATCTGAAAGTTCTGTCAAGAGATCGAAGCTTTTGTTTCCAGCTTCCAGCTCAGCAATGGCTTCCTTTCGCACATCAGCCGTACTCCAAACTTTATCTTCAAATACTTTGGGATAAAAGTCGGACATACCGATGAGGTAATAGCCTCCATCTTTAGCTGGCCCAATGACAAAATCTTTTTCATTCAGGACCTTATAAGCATTTTCGAGGATTTCGGTAGAAAGGGTAGCGCAATCACTCCCAATGATGCAAATCTGTTCATATCCCTGGTCAAATCCCCATGAAAAAGCATGTGACATTCTTTCGCCTAAATCTACTCCGACTTGTTGATGGCGAGAATAATCGGCTTCTGACCAAAGATCTGTCTCCGGCATTTGGTTTCCGAAAAAAACTACTTTATCTGCTTGTAAATTCAGGCTGATATCCCGGGTATGGGCGAGGAGTTTTCGGTACACTTCCAGGGCCAGATCATGACCGATTCCTGCGGCCAATCGGGTCTTGGATTTTCCTTTCTCGGGATGCTTTACAAAGATGAGGAGGAGTCGCCTGGGACTAGTATTCATATGGGAAAAATATTCCCCAAAGGTAGGAAAAAAAGGAAAGAGGTATGAGCTAGGATAAAACGGCCAGGATGATTCGCCAGGAATTGTTGCCCGCTTTATTTTCTACCAAATACCTCTGTATTGCTTATGGCTTACTTATTAAATTTAGCAAGCATGTTTTTAAAGTTCTTATTGCCGGGAGCCAGTCTTACTGCCTGCTCGATGTCTTTCTTCGCTAATTGCTGGTTGCCCAATTGATAATTCATTTCCGCACGTTTGGCATAAATGTTTGCGTCGCGAGGATTAAGGGCCAGCACTTTGTTAAAATCTTCCAGGGCTTTCTGGTAGAGAGATCTTCCTACATAGAGTTCTCCTCTTTGTCTGTATGCACTTGCATATCCGGGATTGATCTCAATGGCATGAGAGAAATCATCAATGGCCAAATTGGGCTTTTTCAATTCCATGTAAAGCAATGCCCGGAAGTAAAAGCCAGTTGCATCATTAGGATTGAGGCTGATAGCTTTCTCAAAGTCTGCCAGTGATTTTCTGGGCTGCTTTACGAACTGGTAAGCCTTTCCTCTATACAAATATGCACCGGGTGAAGTGGGAGCGAGATTGATGATCTTGCCATAATCTGCAATCGCTTCATAGTATTTGTGCATTCTTTCATACAAATATGCCCGATTCAGGTAAATCTCTGTATTCTTTGGAGAAAGCTGTGAAGCGGTAGTATAGTCATTGAGGGCATCTTTCATTTTGCCGATTTTCTCGTAGACTTTTGCCCTAGCATGATAATAGCGGCTTTCTCTGGGAGAGCTTTCTATGGCATGATTATAGGCTTCAACTGCATCGCTCAATCTTCCCCTTTGCTCTAATTGGATTCCATCTGAGAAAAAAGTTTCTGCGGAACTCAGGTTGAGATTTCCTCTTTCTTCGTACAGATCTTCAATTTCGCTGGCTTCTTCCTGAAGTAAGCTAGCTTCGATTCTGCTTTCACTCATGAAGCCTCCTGAACGATCGGTCTCTGTTACCAATTGGATTTCTTCATCCGGAAAGGTATCCGGATTTTCTTCTTCTGTCGTTTCCCAAACGTCTTCTGTTTTTTGCATGAGTTCAGGATCAACATAGAAGGTATCATCTACTTCTCCTTCCATGAGGAGATTGCGATTGTAGTGTGCTTTGATATGGCGTGGATTCAGACGAATTGCTTCGGAGAAATCCGCGATGGCTTGCTCTTCCTGTTTTAAATGCTGGTAAAGCAGTCCACGATTGTGATAGGCATTGGCATTGTCCGGGCTAAGGAAAATGACCTGATTGTAGGCTTGCAACACCTGGTCGTATTGCTCCAGTCCCTGAAAGCATTTGGCCATCAAATGATAAAGATTGGCACTTTCATGCGAATCGCTCAACTCCATTTGCTCAAAGAATTGCAGGGAGCTGATGTAATTTTCATTGCGAAGATTTACAATCCCCAATAACCAGTTCACGACATCATCAATGTCTCCGGCGATAAAACCTTCTTGCAAATCATAATTATCTCCCAGGGCAAGTTTACCCAGATTTTTGACCTGGCTACCCAGAAAATTGTTATTGTTTCGGAGAGAGATATAGCGGGTATGAAGATTTATGCTATCACGCTTGATTTCGGTATAGTTACCCCATACAACCAAATCTGCATTATATACCTGACCAATTCTTCTTGCCTCTTCGCTATTTTTGGGGCAGGCACCATCTCCCATAAATTTAACTTTGATCCCGAGATCCTCTCCTTCCTGGAAAAGATTCATTCTGTCCCTGACAGCGATTTCGTCAAAGGCATCCTCGGCGATACAATTGGGATATTCCTTGAAAGGTAGAAGCAGGATGTTATAGGAATCTCCACTACCAAAGGCAGAAAGGTAACTATCCTCTTCACTGGTCCAGCTTTCATCAAAATCAATCCCGGTAAAAATAAATACGGCTGCCAAAAGCATTCCCACCACTGCCAGTCCGATGCCTGTGTAAATTAAAGGCTTCGAATTGATCAGAGGAGCGAAATGGATGGTTTTTCTTTTAGGACGAGCGGTAAGGAAGCTAGGCTTATCTTCTACGGTTTGAAGCGAAGTCGGTTGATACCTTCGGTGATCTTCCACCCTTTCTTCCACTATTTCTCTTTCCTCAACTTTTGGCTGGAAGTCGAAAGATGCTTCTTCTACAACTTCTTTCGGTTCTTCTCGAACTTGAGGATTCCTGTTTAAGGGGACAATATTGGGATCCGTACTTTGGCGAAGCTTATTTTCTTCCCATTGTGGCCTGGGAGTAGGAATTTCTATTTTTTCTTCGATCGGCGCTTTTTCTTCCACCTTTACAGTTTCTTCGGGCGCTTCAAATCTGTTTTCTACAGGAGGAACAAAATTCTTTTCGATTTCTTCTTCCTGAGGAAGAGGAGGCCTAATCGGACTCTCTTCTACTGTTGGGGTCGCGCTTTTCTCTTCCTTGGTTGTAGATGCATTGCTCTGACGGTACATGATGTCCGTTTCCTTTATTCTCACTTCTCTAAGTGGGGGAAAGCTAGTCAATGCTTCCAGATCAGAACTCTTAACTTTGAGTCCAATAGCTGGTGTACTATGGGAATATTCTGTTTTAGAAACTACAGCTGTTTCTTCCGTTTTGATGAGTATTTTTTCCTCTTCTTTTGGAAGCTCATACACGGGTTCCAGTTCTATTTTCTCCTCTTCATTTTTTTCTAAAGAAGCTGCCAGAAGATCCAGTTCCATTTCCTCTTCTTCCTGAAGACTAACTGGATCTGCGGAAGAAAGAATATCGAGATCATTATTCAGACTTACCGTAGGTTTTTCTATAGGAGGAGGTGGTGGAATAATGGGAGCATCCAATCTTGCAGGCCCAGCACTCAGCATCTTCCAATCCAGGATGGTTTCATTGGCAGATAGATAGTAGAGTCCCCAATGGAAAGTGGTGTCCTGATTTTTTTCTTTGCTTTCCCAGTATTCATAGGGATCGCTGGGAATCTTTTTCATTTCACAGGGACGTGAGATTGCATCTGCCGCTTGTTCATAAGCAGCTTGCAGAGTTTTACCTGTCGATAATTCTGCATAAAATCTCGATCTAAAAAGATCCGCTTCCCGGTCCTGAAATTCAAAGTGTGTTCCGATTACGGCTGGAGCACCTGCAAAAAGCAGCTTTTCAATCGCATCCAGAGAAGCTCCTTTATCCAGATAAATGAGCTTTAAATCTTCCAAATGATCCAGAAAAAGACTGTCCCAGTCTATAGGTAGCCTTTTGCCTCCAGCGGCATTTAACAACCATTCATCTGACTGTAGTGATTCAGCCTCGAGGTGAACCAAAGTAAGGCCTGGTAGCGGTAAGCCTTCCTGCAACAATTCATGTGCGAAGGGGATACCGTCCTGATCTTCCCTGATAAGACTTATACTTTGATCTTTCTCGCTTAATTGTAAGATAGGTGCGAGAGAGTCATATAAAGATTTTAAGTGCTGTACCCCTTTTTTTTTCTTATTATGGTTGGCAAAAGCAAGGTAAACAGAAGCAGTGTACGTGCGATCCATAAATGGTGGATTTCCTTAACCTAAAAATACTAATTGATTACCTGAACGGGAATGGATAGGAATTTAATGGTTAATAAGCCTGTAAGACCTGTTACATTTTAAGCCTGAATCTATCGTTCGCAAAATGCGAATTTTATGGATTGTGAAAATATTCGCAAAATGAGAATCAGTAAAATCTTTATTTTTTTCGCTTTTGGTATAATTTCCTGCACTTCTCAGGAGGTGTCTGATAATCAGGGAGATAGAAGAAATACCCCTTTGGAGGGGATAAATCTGGAAATATTGGGCATTGCACAGGATGCTGGTTTTCCTCAGGCTAACTGCGAGAAATCCTGCTGTGCGGCGGTATGGAAAAAACCTGACTTAGAGCAAAAAGTGGTATCCCTGGGCCTGTTAGATTCTCACAAGGGGAAGCGCTTTATATTTGAAGCCACTCCAGATTTCTCCAGACAGCTACAGATCAGTAAGGAACGTCTCCCAAATTCTGAACTGAGCGGAGTATTTCTGACCCATGCGCATATCGGACATTATACAGGATTGATGTATTTGGGACATGAAGTAATGGGAGCGAAAGGGGTTCCCGTTTTTGTCATGCCTCGAATGAAGGAATACCTTAGCAATCATGGTCCCTGGGATCAGTTGGTTCGATATGAGAATATCGACTTGCAGGAGATGAAAGCTGATTCATTGATGGCAATCAGCGACTCTCTTTTTGTCAAGCCATTACTGGTTCCTCATAGAGATGAATATAGCGAAACGGTAGGCTATATGATTTATGGTCCGAGCAAGAAAGCTTTTTTCGTTCCGGATATAAATAAATGGTCGATCTGGGAAACAGATATAAAGGACATTATTCGCGAAGTGGATTATGCTTTTGTAGATGCTACGTTTTACGATGATTCTGAATTGCCTGGTAGAAATATCAAAGACATCCCTCACCCCTTTATCATCGAAAGTATGGAAATCTTCAAAGACCTGAGTCCAGAAGAAAAATCCCGGGTTTACTTTATCCATTTCAACCATACCAATCCCGTCATGCAAGTAGGGACTGAGGCTTCAAAAGCAGTGGAAGCAGCTGGCTTTAATATAGCGAGAGAAGGCCTCCGCTTCCGTTTATAATTCTGCTAGACAAAGGAGAGAATTTTTTCGATCACATAGGCCTGTTCTTCTTCTGTCAAGCTGGGATACATGGGTAAGCTCAGGCAGCTATTATAATAGGATTCTGTTTGTGGCAAATCTCCTCTTTTCCATCCTTTCTTTTGGTAGATGGGATGGAGGTGAAGGGGAACATAATGGACCTGGCAATAGATGCCCTGACTGCGTAGAAAATCGTAGAGTTCCTTTCTCCGCTCATACCGAATCACAAACAAATGATAGGCATGTCCTGCTGTATCGGCCAGACACTGGATCGGGCTATTGGCAAAGGCTTTCCGGTAAGCATGGGCAATCGCTCTTCTTCTTTCCAACCACTTTTCCGCATGTTTTAATTGAGTCAAGCCTAATCTCGCCTGGATATCTGTCAAGCGGTAGTTAAGCCCCACTTCCTGCAATTCATAATACCAGCCGCCTTCCTGTCTTTCGAGGAGTTCCGGATCTTTTGTAATGCCATGATTTCGGAGTCTTTTCAATCTATCTGCCAATTGCGGATCAGAACATGTGATCATGCCTCCTTCTCCAGTGGTGATATGTTTGGTAGGATGAAAGGAAAAGATGCTGAGATCAGCATAGGCTGCATTTCCTGTAGTATGTCTAGTATTTGTTTCATCCAGATAGAAGGCACCCGGCGCATGACAACTATCTTCGATAATCTTGCAGTTGTAGGTGTCTGCAATTTTCCTAAGCCGATCCATTTGCAGGGGAAAGCCCGCAAAGTCAACGGCAATGATGAGCTGGTAGTGATTGGCTGGAGCTTGCTCTAATTTATTTTGCAGTTTGTCCAGATCAATCAAGCCTGTTTCCCCATCAATATCTACAAAGTCAATTTCACCTCCTTCATGCAAAATGCAATTGGCGGAGGCTGCGAAAGTGAGCGAAGGGCAGAGGGCTCTGCTAGCTGAATCTACCTCCAGTGCTTTGGCGCAAAGGTGCAAGGCTGCGGTGCCATTAGCAACGGCAATGCCATAGGGAGCCCCGATATATTCCGCAAAAGCTTTCTCAAATTCTCCTACCCTTGGACCAGTAGTGAGAAATGGATCAGAAAGACTTTCCAGAATGGCAGCTTTGTCTTCCTGTGGGATGTATTGTTTGGCATAGGGGATTGGACCCATAATGTATAGAAATTTGCTCCAAAGATATTAACTTGAAGCTGATTCTTCCACAGCGGGCACCGATTATATGAAGAGACGTAAACTCCGGACCTATCTCATTCAGATACTCCTATTTATCCTGGCTTTTATCACAACCACTCTGGCAGGTGCCGAGTTGATTACAGGTAAATACTGGCTGAATTTTGGAACAGGTATTCCCGCAGATCGCATGCTGGAATTGAAAGACTTTTGGAAAGGCCTTCCGTATTCGATTAGTTTTCTGACCTTTCTCAGCTTTCATGAATTCGGGCACTACTTTATGGCTGTTTATCATAAAGTAAGATCAAGTCTTCCCTACTACATCCCGATTTTCATACCGATTCCTGGCATTTTAAATATAGGGTCATTTGGGGCCGTCATTCGCCTAAAGGAAATTCCGACCAGCACCCGCAAATTTTTTGATATCGGCATCGCAGGTCCTTTGGCTGGATTCGTTGTATCCATTTTCCTCTTATTGTATGGCTTTATGAATCTTCCTCCTATGGAGGAATATGTAATGGCGATCGAGCCCTTTTATGCCGAGCAATTTGGAGGAGTGCCGGAAGAATCTGTGATCATAACGGCCCTGGAAGCTGAAGTAGACTATTACGGATATTATGTTGGGACCAGTTTGCTCTTTGAGTTTCTGAAAGCTGTGATCCCCAGCGATCCCGCCCAAGTTCCCAATCATTTTGACCTCATCCATTATCCCTATCTTTTTGTAGGATATATCACCCTCTTTTTTACCGCACTCAATTTGTTGCCTATGGGTCAGCTGGATGGAGGCCATATTATTTATGGGATGTTCGGGCGAAAGATGGCGGGCTATATCGCTCGGGTAGGTTTGATTGGTCTCCTCTTTTTTGGAGGGACTGGACTGATGGAATTTCGAGGTATTCAGGCCTGGGATTACTTGGCTTTAGCGCTTTATGTCTTTTTCCTCCTCTACATATTTTCGAAAGTACTCGGCAGAGAGAATTGGCAAATAGCTGTCTTCAGTACCGTATTGATTCTGGCAATGCAGGTTCTGCTTAAATGGAATTTTCCGCGTATAGAGTTTAATTTTATATGGCTCTTGTATGCCTGGATGGTTGTGCGGTTTATTGGTCTGGATCACCCTCGGGCTTTCATTGAGCATAGAGTCAACTTCTCTCGACAGTTCTATGGCTACCTCGCTATCCTGATCTTTATTCTCTGCTTTACCCCTACACCCCTATCCATTATAGGCGCCTGATTAAATGGCTATTTCATAATAGTTCAGCGCCCATTCTTTCATATAGCGAACGCGATTCGGATCGATGCGATAAATGATCAATTCGGGATTGTCTAAGCTCCCCAGGTAATGTTCCAGTAGTCGATTCTTGTTCCAGATATCTTCCAAGAGGGCTCGGTCTGAGACTACTTCAGCTACTCCTGTGATACGGACCTGGTCATGATTGCTATTTACATAGCAAAGTTCCACCTTGGGATTGGCGGCAATTTCTTTTGTTTTGCCATAGGATTTGAGATTGGCAACATAGACGGTAAAACCTTCAGTTTTTACAGGGGATACGGGACGCAATCTGGCTTGATCCTCATCTATACTAGCCAGGATGGGAAATTTAGCTTCTTTCATCAGCTGTTGGGCGAGCTCAGCAAGTTTTGTTTCATCAATCGGTTTTGGTTGCGGTTTAGGCATAAAAGAAATGTTATTTTGGAGGCAAAATAAAAAAATATAGAATTCTTATGCGGCTAGTTTTTATGTTTCTCGGACTTACAGCTATGGTTCTCATCCCATTTGCTATCTGGGGAGAAGCATTGACGGATACTTTCTCTCAAGAAGGTTCTGTGGCCTGGTTGGAGAGCTATGGGAACTGGGCCATTTTTATGGGAATTCTTTTGCTCATCAGTGATTTGTTTTTGCCTATACCTGCGACGGTTGTCATGGCAGCCCTTGGATTTTTGTATGGCCCATTTTGGGGGGGAATTATCTCTACTGTAGGATCCTTTCTTTCGGGGGCACTTGCATATGGACTTTGCCGACTGGCGGGGATAAAGGGAGCTAAATGGTTATTGGGAGAGAAAGACCTGGAAAAAGGTGAGAAATTATTTAATAAAATGGGGGGCTGGATCGTTGCTTTGTCAAGATGGCTGCCGGTTTTTCCTGAGGTTATCGCCAGTCTGGCAGGTTTGAGTCAGATGAAAAGCAGAAGTTTCTTTCTGGCTTTGGCTTGCGGATCAGTTCCATTAGGATTTGTTTTCGCTTATATTGGAGCTATGGGAGTAGAGAATCCCTGGCTTTCTCTGGTTTTGAGTGCGGGAATACCCCCAATACTTTGGCTAGGGGTGAGATACTTTTTTAAACGAGAACTTGCTTAATAATTCCAGATATGAATATACGTGCTGAAAAATGGGAAGATGAAGAAGAGATATATCAACTGAATCAACTCGCTTTTAAAGGAGATGAGGAAAGCAAGTTGATAGATAAACTTCGTACAACACATTCCTTTATTCCTGAACTATCACTTATTGCTGAGAAGCAAAGCATCATTGTGGGGCATATCCTCTTTAGCCATATTCATATCGTAGGAAAAAAAGAATGGCCCAGCCTCGCATTGGCGCCGATGTCTGTACTCCCCGCCTATCAGCAGAAGGGAATCGGAACGGCTCTGGTAGAAGAAGGCTTGAAACGTGCGCGAGCCATGGGCTTTCCTTCTGTATTTGTCCTGGGGCATAAAGATTACTATCCTCGTTTTGGCTTCAGTAAAGCCTCAAAATGGAGTGTAAAGTGTCCGCTGGATGTGCCAGACGAAGCTTTTATGGCTATGGAACTCTTTCCCGCAGCTCTGGAAGGGAAATCCGGATTACTTAAATACTCCAAAGCTTTCGGAATTTAGGGTGTCAGGCTATAGCTAGCTTGTTTGCACCTCAGAAGAGAAAAGTAAAAACTCGTCCCTACTCCTTTCTCACTTTCAACAAAAATCTTTCCCCCATTCTTCTCGATATATTCTTTAACAAGGAGAAGTCCCAGTCCTACGCCTTTTTCTCCGGATGTACCGCTTGTGGATTTGTTGTACTCAAGCTGGAAAAGTTTTTCCAATTGATCTTCATCCATCCCGATGCCTGTATCAGATACTTTGATCAGAATCTCTTCATTCGAGAGCACTTCTGAGGAAAGGCAGACCTGATCATCAGCATGGGTGAATTTCAAGGCATTTCCAATCAGGTTTCGAAGAACTATTCGGATTTGATTGGGGTCAGCATAAATTTTATCCGTACCAGAAATATTATTGATAAGATGGATCTTCTTTTGGCTCGCAGTCATCTGATACATATTGCAAATCACAGCTGCCAGGCTAGAAATGCTGAATTCTTCTTTTAGGGAAACTTCTCCTTCCATTTGACTCTTAGACCAATCCAGCAAGTTTACCATCGCATTTCCTATATTTTCGATCTTTTGACTGATCTTTTCCTTAATCAAATTGAGATCTCTCGCTGCCAGAATTTCCGGGTCGAGCATATTGGTGATACCCTGAAGGGTAGTGATTGGACTGCGAAGGTCGTGAGAAATGATAGAGAATATTTTGTTTTTTTGATGGTTGAGCTGTTGGAGCTGCTCCGCTTGATTTTCAATTTCATTTTTTTGCTCAAGGAGCTCGGTAGTTTGAATCGCAACCAGTTTCGATAATTTCTTTTTCTGAGCTTTGATGAAAGAAATCCGGATCAAAACCAAAGAACTGATAAGTGCCAGGGGGCCTAGCCAAAAGAGTAATCGTGCCCACCAACTTTGGTACCAATAGGGGAGAATTTCGAAATGGATTTTTCTGATCGGGCTCCATATGCCATCCCGATTGGCTCCTTTTAGCATAAACACATATTCTCCGGCATCCAGATTGGTATAGGTAGCTATAGTTCGATTTCCTACTTTATTCCAATCTTCATCAAAACCCTGAAGCATATATTCATATTCATTTTTATCAGGGCTGGTCATATTTACTCCCTGAAATTCGAGGCTAAAAGCAGATTGGTTTTTCTCTAATATAATTTGGCTTTGAGAGTTGATATGTGAGTGTAAGGGGGAATCCTTTTCCCCAATTTCAACCTCTTTATTGAATAGTTTGAATGAGGTGAGTTGCATTTGAGGTGCATAGGGACTTCGCTTCAAATTGCGAGGATCAAAATGATTGAACCCATTGACCCCACCTACAAACAATTCTTTTTTCGAACTGAGGTAAAAAGAATTGAAGAAGAACTCATCAGCCTGGAGACCATCTGATTTAGTAAAGATTTCAAAGTGAAAGCCTTGCTCATCTTCTGTCATTTTTGCCAACCCTTTCGCTGTACTTATCCAAAACTCTCCTTCCTCATATTGAATAATGTCTTTTATGAAATTACTGGGAAGTCCATCTCCGGTATGAAAATGAGTAAAATTCTCCTTTTCTCGATCGTATAAGTTCAGCCCATTCACCGTTCCTACCCATAATCTGTGTTGGGAATCTTCAAAAATGCTGTGGACATTTGGAGCGCTAATAGAGGATTTTTTCTCCTGGCTGTATGAGAAGTGCTTGATTGTATAATTATTATGATCGATCATGCTGATTCGATCCAATCCTAAGACAGTTGCTACCCAAATGTCTCCACTGAGATCATCAATCTCCAGATCGTAGGTCATATAGTGGGACATCAGGGCATCATTGTACTTTTGATAGCCTATATTGAAAAAATCTCCTGTCGATCGATTGAATCTGGAAATCCCATATCCCCAGGTCGATAACCAGAGGTCTCCATTCTTATCTTCCTTGATGTTAAAGACACTATTGCTACCTATCGAATTGGGAAAAGCATTGTTTTTATAGGTTTTGAAGGTTTGGGTTTTGGGATCATATCTGTTCAAGCCCCCATTCCAGTTCCCGGTCCAAATAATGCCGCGAGAATCTTTTAAGATGCAAAGAACTTCATTGCTGCCCAGGGTATTTGGGTTTTGAGGATCATGATTGAGAAAGGAGTAATGCTTGTTTTTTCGATCCCAAACGCTGATTCCCCCACCATCAGTTCCTATCCAGATATTGTCTCCATCTTCCAGAAAAGAAGTAACTGTACTGAATTTGAGTCGAAAGCCAAAGAGTTGATCTTTGTGGTTAAAATTGATTGCATAAGGATCGTAGAGGAAGAATCCCTGGTTGTTTGAACCAAAGAAGAACCTTCCGGTTTTATCTTCAAATATTTCCTGTATACTATTGGATTTCAGGCCAAGTTTGTCAGGAATATCTTTTGTGTAGGAGTGAAATGATTCTTGTTCCGGCAGGTATAAATTTATCCCCTGACTCTCTGTGCCGATCCATATCTTCTGTTCTGAATCTTCATACACACTAAAAATGCTGTGATCATTTAGGATTGGATTTCTTTTATCATAGAAAGATTTGAAAACCCACCTGCCAAATTGATTCTGACTAATTTTGAAAAGTCCTTTTTCGAAGCTTGCTACCCATACATTACCTTTACTATCGGCCAGGAGTTCGCGGACTTCTCCTACAGCATTATCTCCTTCATTGGAAATAACTTCATGCAGAGAATTGTTTTTTCGCTCCCAGATATATAAACCATGACTGCTTCCGAACCATAAATTGTTACCTACCTCTTCCATGGAATTGATTTCCATTTTTTCTAACTCTTGTAGTTCCACTTGCTCCGGTCTGACAAGAGAATTTTTCGCTGCATTTAATACAAATAATCCATGTTGTGTTCCTACCCACAATTTCCCTTTCTTATCTTCATGGAGGGATAAGGCGTCGAGGTAAGGCTCTCGTCCAATAGAAGGGTCCTTGTTGAGTACAACAAAATTATCCTGATCTTCCACATAGCGAGCGAGCGAATGATAAGTCGCGATCCATAATTGTTGCTGTGAATCTATAAGAAGGTCGTTGATTCGGTTGTCAGGAATAGAGGTAGAATCTGCCTCGTCCATTTCAAAGATTTTGATTTGTGTACCATCGAAACGATTCAATCCTCCTCCTGTACCCATCCAGATATATCCTCGATGGTCTTCAACTATGCATCGCACGTTGTTTTCGGATAATCCCTCAGTAAATTGTTGGAAATAAAGTGTTGGAATGTCATCATGAGGATTTGACATAAGCAAACCCATGTGGACGGGGAGCAGAAGACAAAAGAGCAAGTATGCTTTTAGGCGGAATTCAGGACTAAAATTATTCGGCATACGATAAGAAAACAGGGGATAGATTTTCTCTAGAATTAATGTTAGGAAAAGTCTTGGGGGAATGCCAGACAGAATAATGGAGAATAAAACGTCCTTTTTAGCAGGTAAATTTTTCTCTCAGAAGGAAATGATTCAGCACCTTTTGGCTCTATAAGCTTCAAATAGCGTTATAAACGGCACTCGATCGCCTCAAATAATTCGAAAATCGAAATATTTGGTATTCAAAAAAGCCAAAGCCTAACAGGGCTTAGGTATGTCGATGATTTGTACAAAGAAGATCCAGGAGCTGTTCGGGCTCTTGAAAGAGGTGATCCGGCTTTTGAGATTCCAATAATTCTACCGAATTGAATCCCCAGCAGACGGCAATAGAGTCGATGCCGACTTTCTGTGCAGCTGCAACATCTCTGATTTCATCCCCGATCATTATTACTTCAGCGGGTTTTAGTCGATTCTTTTTCAGGATATTGTTTAGGTAACGGGCTTTCCCGAAAAGTGAATCCGAGCTTTGGATGAACTCGAAGTAATTCAATTCATTGGTTGAGAGAAATTCCTGTACGCCTTCCTGGGTATTGGAAGTGAGGATACCCATTTTATAGCCTTGTTGATGCAGGATTTTGATGGTTTCTGGCATCCCCTGTATGGGTTTTACCAAATGGATATGTTTTCTGAAGTGGGTGCGGGCTTTACGGATGAAGCGAGGGAGCTGTAGCCAACTCAGTCCGGATAGTTTCAATAATTCCTTTACCCGCTTATTCTTCAATTCCACAAACTGCTCCTTGCTCACCTCAGGAAGATTGAACTCATCCTTGAGATCACTGACGATATTCATGGCAATACTCAAGGTATCTGCAATGGTGCCATCAAAATCAAATATGAGCAGTGATTTGTTCATGCTATTATAAATCCCTAATTCGGCTAAGTTCGCAAATTTCCCTGTAGAATATAATTCAATTAGCCCTATGTGTAATGTATGCGAATAATTTGACATATTTAGGCTGATTTTTCCTCCTTCCTGCCTAATGGAAGGGATCTAACCATCGACGAAAAGAAACATGCATCCTACTACATCTATAGGTACTCCCTTTTTTAAACGTATTTCTATCCATAAGTATGCATTCTTGCTCCTTTTATTTCTTTACCTGGGACAAGAAATTAGCCTTGCCCAGCTGACTCCTCCTGAGCTGAGTGTCTCTTATATCATGCGCGATCCCAAATGGATCGGAACTTCTCCCAGCAATGTGCGCTGGTCAGATGATAGTAAAAAGATCTATTTCAACTGGAATCCTGAAAAAGCTCAAAGCGACTCTTTATATAGTATAGCGGTTGAAGGTGGAGATGCTGTAAAGGTTCCTTTTGAGGAAAGAAAGCATTTGACTTTCCGTAATGATTTTACTGAGGATCGTTCTCAAAAGATTTATGAGAGATATGGGGATCTCTTTATTCAGGATATGGAAAGCGGGCAAATTCAGCAGTTGACTTTTACCCAGGATCGCGAAGGATTGATTGGATTTGTCCATGAAGAAACTGCTATAGCCTATGTAAGAGATAACAACATCTTTCTCTGGGAAATCGCTAGCGGAATTACCCGTCAGATCACGGATTTTCGAAGGGGGATGGGACCGAAAGGAGAAGGATTTAAAAATAGCCAGAAAGAATGGGTCGAACAGGAAGAACTCAAATTGATCCAGTATTTAAAGGAGCAAAAAGAGAAAAGAGAGGCTTCGGCAGAAGCTGCAAAGAGAGAAAGACCTGAAAGTCCAGAGTCTTTCTATTATGGAAGTGGAAGAATAGGCTGGCCAAGTTTGAGTCCTGATGGCAAGTTTGTGAGTTTTAGGGTAAGTAGATCGGCAGACGCCAAGCAGACGAAAGTCCCGGATTATATTCAGTCTTCTTCTTATACCGAAGAAAGACAAGCTCGGCCGAAAGTTGGTTCTCCGCAAAGTAGCTATACTTCCTACCTATATGACAAGGAAAGGGATACGGTTTTGAAGATCGTAGGGAAAGATTTACCGGGTTTTGATGAGGAGGCAGCGTATATAGTAGAGTATCGTGAGGCAGGCAAAGAGGTGAAAGCTCCCAAAAAGAAATTGATCATCATGGATGCGATTTGGTCTGAAACAGGAAGCAATGCCCTGGTGATCGCCAAATCTTTAGATTATAAGGATCGTTGGATTTGTTTGTTGGATAAGGAAAGTGGTGAATTGAAAAGCCTGGATCACCAGCATGATGAAGCCTGGATTGATGGTCCGGGTATTGGGCGTTGGACTCAGGCGGTAGGGACTGCGGGTTGGATGCCGGATGGAGAACATGTCTATTTTCAGTCAGAGGAAAGCGGTTATTCTCACTTATATACAGTGAATATCAATACCGGTAAGAAAAAGGCTTTGACAAAAGGTAAATTTGAGGTCTTTGGTCCCATTATCTCACAGGATAAAACTTTCTGGTATTTTACTTCCAGCGAGCTTCATCCAGGAGAAAGGCATTTATATAAAATGCCGATTGATGGAGGGAAGGCTATAAAACTGACCTCTATGTCTGGAAACAATAACTGTTTCCTTTCCCCTGATGAATCTCATATCGCTATCCTGCATTCAAGTGGAAACAGACCCTGGGAACTATTTATTCAGAAAAATGAAGCGGGAGCAGAAGCAAAGCGCTTGACAAATTCTCTTTCTGAGGAATTTTTATCCTATCCCTGGAGAGAACCGGAGTATATCACTTTCAAAGCACGAGATAAGGCTAAAGTTCATGCAAGATTGTATCGGCCTGAAAATCCGGAAGCCAATGGTCCGGCAGTGATTTTTGTGCATGGTGCAGGTTATTTACAAAATGCCCATAAATGGTGGAGTAGCTATTTCAGAGAATACATGTTTCACAATTTGCTGGTGGATAAAGGATATACGGTATTGGATATGGATTTTCGAGCCAGTGCCGGTTATGGCCGGGATTGGCGAACAGCGGTTTATCGTTATATGGGAAGTTGGGATTTATGGGATCAGGTAGATGGTGCAAAGATGTTAGTGGATGAATATGATGTTGATGCGGAAAGAATCGGAATCTATGGTGGATCTTATGGAGGCTTCATTACACTGATGGCAATGTTTACTGAGCCGGAGGTGTTTAGATCAGGAGCAGCCTTGCGTCCGGTAACTGATTGGGCGCATTATAATCATAACTATACAGCTTCAATGTTGAATCAACCGCAGGATGATAGTTTGGCTTATGTTAGAAGTTCGCCCATCTATCATGCAGAGGGTTTAGTCGGCAGTCTGTTGATCTGCCATGGAATGGTAGATACGAATGTTCACTTTCAGGATGTAGTTCGACTGGCTCAGCGTTTGATTGAGCTAGGAAAAGAGAATTGGGAAGTCGCGATGTATCCGGTAGAGGGGCATGGCTTTCGTGAGCCAAGTAGCTGGACGGATGAGTATCGAAGGATTTTCAAGTTGTTTGAGGATACGTTGAAGTGACCCCATCGCGCATTCCCCATTCCCCTTGAAAAGGGAATGCGCCCGCGAGCCCAAATGGATTATTTTATAAAAAGGATGGAGGCTTGTTTCTCTTGTAAGAGAAAGGCATGTGGTGGAAGAGTCACAAATCCCCCAATGCCCGAAGGGTAATTTCGGCGCTCCTGGATTATTTGTTGTGTTTGTGTTTTGGGTTTGTTCCCTTGTGAAATGGGGTAATCAAGGGATATTATTTCGATTCCGATTCTTTGATGAGAGCCGGAAGGTTTTCTTTTAGTTCTTGTGCTTTATTTGTAAAAGCAGATAAGGGAGCTGATTTAAGTAGAGAATCCAGCATTTGCTCAGATTCTTTGTATTTTTTCAGCTTAAGCAAAGATAGACTTTGATACCAAACCACTTCATCGATGAATAATGCATTGGTATCAATCTTGATCCAATTTTCATAGGATTTCTGATAGTCCTGCAGATTAAAGTAAGTAACCGCTAACAATCTATTGCAGATATTATCAAGATTTTCTTTGTCCTTTAATTCCTGGATTATCTTTTCAGGATCTAAAGGAGGATTCATACAAAAAGTCATTCCTTCTCCCCTAACGGTAATGTTAGGATTAGGAACATTGTCTGCATACAGAGTTTTCAGGGTTAATTGTTCTTTCCCTCCCCCGAGGAAATTGAACATCCAAAAAACCAGAATAATTGCAGCAGCAGCTGCGCCTGTCATCCAGATAAATCGTGTTCTTCTTGATTGTTCCTCTTTCATCTGTTGATGAAGAACTTCAAATTTTTGCCTGTAATAGGCGTCTCCCCCATGCTCAATGGCTCCACGCTCCAAGAATTCTGTACGTTTTTCGGGATCGACCCATAGCTTTTCCAGGGCAAGTTTCTCTTCTTCCCCAAGGCTACCGGACAGGTAATCGAGCAACAGATTATACGTTTTCTGGTCCCTTGACATGTTTCTTTTCTAAATTTCCTCTCAATCGCTGGAGGCACTTGTGTTTTTTGCTGGTAACAGAATGAGCATTTTTAAAACCGATCTTTTCGGCAATTTCCGCGCTTGTATATCCCAGGTATTCTGCCAGAAGTAAAATTTGTTTGCAAGTCTCTCCGAGTTTATTGAATTCTCCCATAAGCTTGTCCATTTCCTCCTGTATAATGATTTTTCTGAGGATATTGTCAGACTCATTGGGAATATTCAGTGCCTCATCGAGACCATCTACTTCTTTAGACGGACGTTTTCGAATAATATCAACGCACTTATTAGAAAAAATTTTAAAAAGATAGGTTTTGATCTGGCTGTCCCCCCGAAATCTTTCGGTAAGGACCTGTCTGCGGAAAGAGAGCAAGGTGTCGCTGTAGGCCTGCATGGCCTGGGATTCTGAAAGTCGGTATCGTCCCTGTCCCATACCTATAAAGGCATGATAGCGCCTAAAAAGGTCGCTCATGGCACGTTCCTGTTGAAGTCCGCCTATGCGAATATCAGCCAGGAGAATTTCCTCGTTATTCCCGTTTATTTTTTTCCTCACGCTGGGCGATTCATAATGAATTCCTATTTTTTTGATTACAAGAGGTGAGGTTGTCAGTATTCTGTACGTCTAAAATTATAAAACTTAGCCTAAACATAAAAGTCAAGGTCGATGAATCAATAAATGATTTGAAATAATTCACAACCCGAACAATTGCGTGCCAATGAAATTTCAAGCAGGTTTTAACCCTAACGAAGCCCGCACCTTGCTTTCAATCTGCACTAGCCCTTCTCATCCTGTTGACCCTGCCGAGCAGCCAATACACCGCCTAGAGCTCAAAAACTGGGAAAAAATTACACTTGCTAGCTCTGAGGAAAGTGATATAAGCTTTGAAATTGGAAAAAGCCCTTGTCAGGCTTATTACCTGATTTTTCGGGGAGAGGATTATTCCATCCAAAATGTCCAGCAAGACCTGGAAATCAACATCAGCCATGCAAATGGTTACGCCCACCATCCCAATGCGCGAGTACAAAGAAGCTTCCGCAATGAGTTTGAATCTTTACTTCCGGAATTATTGAAATGGTTAGAGATCATTTCGGTGAATGAGCCGATCCAGCTTTTTTTGATTGGGCATGGAAGAGGTGCGGCCATTGCTACTTTATGTGCCGCCTGGCTGCATGTGCAGGAAGGCTTTGCCGGGAAAATTCGAGTCAAGGCTTACCTTTTTGGTTCGCCGAGGGTGGGAAATACTTTTTTTGTAGAAGAAATGAACGAGATGCATGGGGCTAAACAGTGGTGTTTCAATGTCAGACATTCGAGGGATTTGATTCCATTTATTCCGCTGGCACCTTTGATGAACTCCCGTCAACCCATGCCGCTCTTCTCATATAAAGATGTAGGTACCCTTGTTCTATTAGAAGGAGAAATCAATCTCCATGGTACCACTTTAACGGGTACGTTTAGCAGGCACCGGGCACATTGGTATGCTCATTACCTCAAGCAGCACATCCGGTCCACGAAAGGTTTGGGTTTTCGGGACTAATAAATTGCCGCTTATTGTGCAGTGGATGATCCTCCGCTAGAGGGTTCCCTGGAGGATCTCCACACCGGTGTTATTTATGTAAGGATCATAGTACGATTGATTAGATAGTACGAAAAATCGTAACTATGTTTGTCTTAAGTTATTTGAAACGATCGATCAATCAGTAACGCTCCCTAAACTTCTTGAATCCGGGCAAATGCTTTTGGTTCAACCTGTTTAAAAATTTTAAGTGTACAAGATATCCAAACCGACTTTTTGGATTTTGGTGGCACTCTTAAACGTTCTTAATTCTTTACTTATGTTTGAAATCACCCAACCAACATCCAACTCTAGCACGCAATCAAGAAGTTTGACAACTGGTACTAATCCTCCCAAAAGTGATTCTGGGGTAATTAGGGGACGTCCGGAAATATTGAGTTATACTTTAGAGCTAGATATTAGTAACCAAACTAATCCCAGTTGGAGCCTGGATTTGAATATACAACTCTTCAAACTGACACCATCTGAAGGGAGTCCTGCTCTAAATATCCTTAATTCATCTACAAATATTGGTTTTCTTGGGCCAAATGCTCAGCAGGACGTTTCCTTTGCTCTGGTTGCAACAAATCCTTCTGATTTACCTCCTCAAGGTGCAGTATATACTGCGTCAGGCATCATTCAATTTTATGAGGAAGGAAATCCGAACCAGCAAACGCATATATTCCAGGTACCCGTAAGTGTTGAAATCGTAGAATAAACACTTTCACTTAAAGAAAGATTTCGGTGAGAATTGCAGAGTTAATTCAGAATAGAAGCCGAAATCTTTCTTTAAAATTATTTAGAGATCTTTCTTAGTATTTAAGGATGACGAAAGAATTTCTGACAATTTCATCTAATACTTATTAAATAATACTTTCATTTAGAATAGAATAACACGACTGCACAAGCATAAGCCCATGACATTACGTACACATCCTGTAATTTTTACTAGGCTGATAAATTATTTATCATGTCTAGCTTTTATGTTTTACGCTTGTTCTTCAGATCAACCTAAAATTTCTCCCCAATTAGAATCAGCAGATAAATTGGAAGAACAAGCTCTAGATTTGTTGGACAGCTTAGTCCAGGCTAAAGATTATGATGAAGTTATTTGTCAAGCTAAAATATTTTTACAAAACGAAACTTTAAATTTTTCTATCCGGTCAAAAATTTCCCTACGTCTTTACAAAAGTTTAATATATGATGATAAAAAGGAAGAAGCGGAATTAGTATTTAAACAACAGGAATCTTTTGCATTAATTCATACCATTCCTCAAGAATCTACTGAAAGCCTCGTTGATTTATATCAAAGTAAAGCTAAAATTCTTCAAGATGGAGATTTATATAAAGCCTCTACAAATTTCTTATTTAAAGTGGATTCTTTATTAAGTGAGGTAGTAACTGATAACAGAATATATAACCAAATTCTCTATACAAAAGCTGCTTATTACACCTATGAATTTAAATTAGCAAAGGAATATATTGCTAAAGCAGATAATTGGTCAAATAGGAATAACATTTCTATAGAGAACAAAAATTTGGTCGATAACTGGTTCTCTATTTTGCTTGAGATAGAAGGAGAGTACGAAGCAGCAATTGAAAGGAATTATGCAATTTTAGAAAGGCTACAAGCTTTAGGAAAACTTAATCGCTCAGAAACAGACTTAATCTCCCATTCATATCAAAATTTAGGATATATTTTTAGTGCAAAAAAAGATTTAAAGGAAGCTCTGGATTCATATATCAGGGCTTTAGAAGTAGAACGAAGTCGGGAAAAAGTCGATTCTTTAAGTATGGCTGTACTATTAAATAATCTTGCTTTTAGCCATATGACTAGAAAAGAATTTCAAAAAGCTGTGAGAAAATTGAATACTTCACTGCAGGTATTGAAAAAGGCCAAGATTAATTCAGATATTCTTAGAACTAAAATAGAATCTTACCTTCATTTAGGGTACTGTTATACAGAGACAGGAAATCATGACAGTTCCATTGTTTTTGCACATGAAGCGCTGAAAATGCAACAAAAGTTGCCCTTTGATTTGGATTATACTTATTTCCTTATTTCAGGGGCGTATTTTCATAAAGGAGCATATGCAATCGCTCTTGATACAGTAAAACTATCCATTAAATACGCTCATAATTCTTATGGAGAGAGACATCGATTGGTTGGTAGGTCATATGTTCTTTTGGGAAGGATTTTAAGAAAACAAGGAAAAACAAAAAATGCTTTAGAAGCTTTCCAAAAAGCACTCATTGCATATTCTCGCCAGTTTTCTGATCCAGACATCCTGAAAAATCCTGATCTCAAAGATATTACCAGCCAGAAAGGAGTCTTACATACCCTCGAAAATAAAAATCGCACGCTCTTAATGCTTCTGGAAGATGAACCAGATAACAAAGAACTTTTACAAGCAGCCATTAACACGAATAAACTCAGCATAAAACTGATCGGTGAATTAAGGAAAGACTACTTGCATGACTACTCCAAGTTTCACTTGCTTTCTCAAGCCATGCCGACCTATGAAATGGGGCTAAAGACTGCTAGTCTCCGGGATCCCACTAAAAGCGATCCTGCGATTTTGGCAGAAGCTTTCAAAATTTCTGAGCAAGGGAAATCCATGATTTTGCAGGACAATTTACGATCTGCAAATGCTTTGATTGATTCAAATGTTCCAGAAAATTTGAAACGAAAAGAAGATAGCCTCCGCAGCAATATTGGCTTTTATGGTCGTCGGATCAACCTTTTTGAAAGCCGTGAGAAGCTGAACTCTTTTGATAGTGTTCAGTATCAAAGTTCGAAAAGAATTTACCTGGAAAGTGAAGAAGCCTATTCAGAACTTATGCGTTTTTTAAAGATAAACTATGAAGATTATTCCAGACGTAAGGATTCCCTGAAATCGAAAAACCTTTCACAGATATTTCAATACCTGGATTCTACCCACTTAAGCATGCTCGAATATTTCTGGGGCGAAAAAGCCATCTATGCTTTTCGTTTGCATAAAGGGGAGATTCGCATGTTTGAAATGGAGAAGGATTCAAGCCTGATCAGAGATATAGAAAATTTCCGCAATCAGGTGAGTGATGCAAGCGAGGTCTATAATCGGGGGAATAGTCAGGAGGCATTTGAAAGGTATAAGGAGACAGGTTACCGAATCTATCAGCGATTGCTGGAACCCCTTTTATCAGAGGTGGAAGAATATCGTAATTTGGTGATCATACCTGATGGCCCACTCAATGTCTTTCCTTTTGAAGCTTTGCCTTTTCAGGCAGAAAAGGAATCCAGATCATTTAGAGAGCTTGATTACCTGATTAAGAGACACCAAATCCATTATGCCCTTTCTGCTGATTTGCTCCTCAAAGGATTTTCCCGTAAAAACAATAGCTATGGATTTCTCGGCTATGCACCTAGTTATGAGGGAGCGAGAAAACTCGATTTCAATACGCAGGAGGTAAATGAGATTGCCGATATGGTAAATGGGAAGGCTATCGTAGGAGAGGAAGCAAACAAATCTCATTTTCTCAAGAAATCCAGAGATGGACAATTTTTGCATATGGCTCAACATGCGATTAAAGCGGAAGATCCGATGTTGTCTCACTTACTATTTAGCAAAGATGCGGAAGACAATCATATGCAACTCCTGGAAGAAGATGCGCAGAGGTTGTACGCCTATGAAATCTACAACCAACGAATGGATTGTGAATTGGCAGTTCTAAATGCCTGCGAGACTGGCGAGGGAAAGATGGCGCAGGGAGAAGGGATGTTGTCCTTATCTCGTGCATTTCGCCATGCAGGGGCTAGAAGCGTGATCATGAATAAGTGGGCGGTAAATGATGAATCCTCCTTTCGTATACTTTCAGAATTTTATAAATACCTCAAGGAAGGTGAAAGTACGGCTTCTGCCCTCCGAAATGCCAAACTCTATTACCTGAATAATAGCAACAAAGCCCACCCTTATTTTTGGGCAGGCTCTGCGCTTATCGGTGGTTCTTCCCCACTTGCATTTCCTGAAGAAAAATTTGTCATTCTGAATAGCAAGGAAGGCCTCTATATTTTTGTCCTGATTTGCTGCCTTGGAATGGCCTTTTTTATGGCTGTTTTTTATCAAATTCAGCGAAAAAGGCGAAAGAGAGCAGCTTTGTTTGAAGAGCTTTAGGATTATTCCGGCGCTCCATCATCTACCCAGCAAGCAATTTGCTGAATTTGTTCAGTAGTCAAATCAGCTTGACCAGCTGGAGGCATGGTTTCATTTCCCGTACGCGTTTTGATGGCCGAAGCATTTGAAACGATATTACCATCGATAGAGAAATTGGGCAGATTTGCTCTGTCTCCATTATGGCAATTTTGAATCGCACAACTGGTTGTGATAATCGGACGGATATCTGCCAGTTCCAATCCGGTCTTGACTTCTGCTTCAACATTGGCCGTACATCCTTCTCCATCTGTTACGGTGAGGGTATACTTTCCTTGAGAAATATCAGCAAAAGTAGTCGAGCCTTGAGCAGCACCTCCATCCAGGCTGAAGCTATATGTCCCATCACCACCACTTGCTGAGAGGTTGATTGAACCTGAATTATCTCCGCAGCTGGCATCTACGATAGATGCTACTTCTACATTGAGAGATCCATCGCAACCGGGACCCGGGTTTTCACCTTCACAAGCGGCAAGGGAAATTGCTGCTATGAGCATAAAGAGTATTCGCACATTCATTTCGAGTGGGTTATGTGTTTGGTAAATGTCTTTTCATAAAGATATACAACTTACCAAAAGGTGACACCCACCCTTGAAATTTATACGCTCATTTTTGGTGCAATAATTTCCCTCTTTTTTAAGGGATTGATCTCTATACGTTGGAGTTTTTCCCCATTTCCCCACAATTTTAACTGTAAAAAGGGTTTACCCAGCAGATAAAGGGTCAATAATGGGAGTCCTTTGTACATATAAAGATGGAACTGTCCGTAGACAGGAAGATGCTGGATGAGGTATTCTGCGACCACTTGTTTACCCGTAAGACTTGCAGCCGGACGCATGATATCCAGATCAATATCTTCTCTCAGGATTTCTAATAATTGCCCTAAATCTCCTCCTTTTATAACCTGCACAAAACTTTGGTACAATTCAAGGTGATGATCCGGGTCGGCGGTAAACCTTTGGCGATCGTTTTTCAGATGTCTCTTTGCACGAGCCAGTATTTGGCGAGAGTTTTCTTCTGAAATGCCCAAAAGTTCAGCAATCTCACGATGAGAATAGCCAAATACTTCTTTCAGGAGAAAAACAGCACGCTCTGTCGCGGAGAGTTTTTCCAATAAGGCCAACATTCCCAAAGAGAGTCCATGGGCATGTTCGATCCATGCGGGAAGATGATTTTTAAGCAACTCGGGAGCTACTTCTACTTCTTTTCCAGATTCGCGTTTGCGGTCTCGGATAAAGTTAAGGCATTTATTTACGAGGGTTTTTACAAGATAACCCCTGATATTTTCAATATCCTTTTTGGCCATTGTTAGCCATTTGAAAAGGGTTTCCTGAACGAGGTCCTCCGCATCGGAATCATTCCCGAGCATATTTTTCGCAATGGGAAATAAGAGCTTCTGATAATCAGAATATGCAGTTGATGTCATGATAAATAGCTAAAAGGAGACAGGGATGAGCCTGTTCCAATGTTCATCTAGATATGCGAAGGGTATGCCTTCTTATACGCATGACACAGAGCAATGTTCGAGCGTGACAGTTTTTTAGAGTTTTTATCCGAATCATCCTAAACTTAAATAAGCGGATAGGAGTTGAAAGCTAGAACATCATCCGATATTCCGGGATTTTACGTATTTGTTTTATGAGACTTAAAAGTATTCACTTCCTTTTGTCCCTCTTTTTTCTGGGACTTTTTCTTCTTGCCTGTATGCCCAATGAACCTATGCCCGGCCCTGGCCCAGAACCTGAGCCTGTAGATACGCTAATGGTAGAAGGTTTGACTTTCCTTGCTTTGGGGGATTCTTATACTATAGGAGAATCTGTAGGAATAAATTTGAGATGGCCAGTGCAACTGAAAGATAGCCTCATTGCACAGGGATTGGAAGTGGAATCTCCAAGAATCATTGCACGTACGGGTTGGACGACAGATGATCTTTTGCAGGCAATAGGGAATAATAGTAACCTGAATCCTACTTATGACCTTGTTTCCTTATTAATTGGAGTAAATAATCAATACCGGAATTATGACTTTGTGCAGTATGAACAAGAGTTTCCTGTTCTCCTCAGTCAGGCACTCAATCTTGCGGGAGGAGATACAAATCGGGTGATTGTTTTATCTATTCCCGATTACGGAGTTACGCCTTTTGGTGCATCAGGCGATCCGGAAAAAATTGCCAGAGACTTGGATGAATACAATGCATTTGCTCAGACAGAAGCTGAGAAAAAAGGAATCCGCTTTTTTGATATAACGCCTATTTCTCGTGAGGCAAAAGATGATGGAAGTCTGGTAGCAAGCGATGGTTTACATCCTTCCGGAAAGATGTATACAAGGTGGGTTCAATTGATTCGGGAAGAGGTAGAAAGGAAATTAGCTAGATAAAAATAAAAAAGGCAGGACTAAGTCCTGCCTTTTTCTTTTATGTAAAAGGGAATTAAAATCTTTCGATCAGATCAGCAACACGGCTGGAGTATCCCATTTCATTGTCATACCAACCTACAACTTTAACCATGTTCCCGTTTACGCGGGTCATACCAGAGTCAAAGATGCAAGAGTGTGGGTTACCGATGATATCACTGGATACCAAAGGATCATCAGAATACTCAAGGATTCCTTTCATTGGACCATCAGCAGCTTCTTTCATAGCAGCATTGATATCTGCAGCAGAAGCTTCTTTGTCCAGCATAACCACAAGGTCAGTCAAAGAACCATCGGGTACAGGAACACGAGCTGCGATTCCATCCAATACTCCATCCAATTCAGGAAGAACCAATCCTACTGCAACAGCTGCACCGGTAGAAGTCGGCACGATGTTGATCGCAGCAGCACGCGCACGACGAAGGTCGCTGTGTGGAGCATCCTGGATACGCTGGTCAGCAGTATATCCATGAATAGTTGTGATGTATCCTGATTTGATTCCGAATTTCTCATGCAGAACCTTAGCCATAGGAGCCAGACAGTTGGTAGTACAAGAAGCATTGGAAACAACTTGCATTCCGGGCTTAAGTACTTCATCATTTACTCCCAATACTACAGTCGCATCAACTTTTCCTTTAGCAGGAGCAGAGATAACTACTTTTTTAGCACCAGCAGTGATGTGTTTTTGAGCACCTTCCATATTACGGAAAACACCTGTAGACTCAACTACTACATCAACTCCTAAATCTCCCCAAGCGAGGTTTTCAGGATTTCTTTCTGCACTAGCGAGAATTTTTGTTCCGTTTACGGTAATAGACTCATCGTCCGACCCGTCTACAGTACCTGGAAATTTGCCATGAATGGAATCAAATTTCAAAAGGTTTGCGAGGGTGGCGTTATCTGTAAGGTCGTTGATTTTTACGATCTCTACGTTAGGATTGTCGATCAGACGGCGGAAAACAAGTCTTCCGATACGTCCAAATCCGTTGATACCTACTTTTAATGACATCTTCAAAGGTTTTTTGGTAATAATAAATACTCAGTTGCCTGAGCCAAAAACGCCGCTAAAATACGCTGTCACATTGGCAAAACCAAAATGTTGGAGGGGAGATTTTTGGCAGCCTTTTCTTGTCTAAATAATTGGTCTTTAGTTGCTTAGGCAATTGTGTCAGGCAAACTGTATACATCTCTAAAATTAATCTAGGGAGGTCTAAATTAAATGTCTGGCAGCAGTCAATATTATTGAGAATTTATTCTTCACGCCAGAATCAGAAAATTGTGAGATTTTTTTAGAAAAAACTTGACAGAAACAAAGCAGAGTACTAGATTTGCACACGCTTTTGAATAAAGCAGTTCTTGTCCCGTTCGTCTAGTGGTTAGGACTCCAGATTTTCATTCTGGCAACAGGGGTTCGACTCCCCTACGGGATGCAAGAATATAGAAATCCTCGAGTGTATGCTCGGGGATTTTCTGTTTTTATAATAATTCCTGGAAATAAGCGCTGGGAGTTCCCACGGATTTTTGCAATATAAAGCCTCAATACTTCCTTCTTTACTATAGAGAGCGTTTAAATTAAAAACGGTTTTTCCCCGCCAATCAAGAGCAAAATCCATATAATTTCTTTCTTCATGCAACCTTCAGCATAAAGCCTTGTATTTAGGGGCAAGAACCACCACCACGGGACAGAAATTTCATATTCATTACTTGTTAACCGAAAACAAATGAAAAAGTATGCCCAAACGTTAACCCTATCTCTGATCCTTAGTGGATTATTTTTTGCTTCCAGCCCAAAGTTATCTGCACAAATTATCGTGCACGTACCTCTTGATGGTATTCTTCAGCGGATAGATCGTGCTAGTCCCCAATTTTATCGACCCGGACCCAGGTTTGAATATTTAGCCTGGAAGTATCGCGGAAAGTACGACCGCAGAAGGGATTACTATGAGGACAGAGAAGAATACTATTACGATCGCCGGGATTCCTATGATGAAAGGCGAGACTCTTACCGCGATCGGCGAGATGCTTATGAGGACAGAAGAGAATCATATCAGGACAGACGAGACGATTACGACAATAGAAGAGATTCCTACAATGACAGAAATGATCGTGAGGACCGGACTTACTATGATACCCGTCCCCGCTATGATTATTATGAGGAAAGCCCCAATGAAACGCTGTTTAAAGAATATTCTGCCGAAGGACAATTCATTCGTCGCATTCCCAAAAATGCAGAAAAATTCAAAATGGGAGGCAAGCCTTTTTATATGTACGAAGGCGTATTTTACAAACCTCAGAAAAAAGGATATGTAATTATCCCGCCACCTATAGGTATGCGTGTAAAATATGTACCTCGTGGGGCTCGCCACCTGCAAATAGATGGGCTTGACTATTATGAAATGAATGGCACCTTCTATTTGGATATCCCGAGAAAGAGATATTATGAAATTGTGCCAGAGCCGGTTCATGAAACCCGCAAATTTCCGAATCAGCCTCAGCCAAAAGATTATAGGCGGAGTAGGAGAAACTAGAATAAATGGGATAATTCGAATAAAGCTTCCCTTGAATTTTTAGAAGTCAATTTATTTTGTGCCGACGGAAATAGAATAATAAATCCCCAAGTTTCAACTTGGGGATTTATGTTTTTGTATCTAAACCCAAGGAGCTGATTTTTACTCTCTAGTACTTTGTAGCCCATTAAGTCAAGGTTCATACGGTCCGTAAACCGCATTTTTAAAGGCCTTATGAACCTCTCCCTGGAATGGCATAATCTGGACAAATAAAACAGCTGTCAGCTCATTTTGTGGATCCACCCAGAATAAGGTGCTGGCGGCCCCATCCCAGAAAAATTCTCCCGGTACTCCGTTCATCTCCTCACTGCTCTGCGGAGATTCCGTGCGAACAGCAAAATCAATCCCAAAGCCTACACGTCCTTTACTCGGAAGCCAACTACTGTCCTTAACTGCCGGAAGATGGTTGGTAGCCATTCGTTTCACAGTTTCCGCTTTGAGAATAGTATCCCCATTGTAACGGCCTTCGTAAAGGAGCATTTGGGCAAATTTCATATAATCGTCAATGCTAGCCTTTAAGCCCCATCCTCCGGGTTTCATCGACCAATCTGAATAATTGATGGTGTGGACCCGCTCATCGGGAATTCGGCTAAGACCACTGTCTGATTTGAAATAGATAGCTGCCACCCGATCCCGTTTATCCTCGGCTACGAAATAGCCGGTTTCATCCATTCCTAAAGGATCTAACACAACTTCCTTCATATATTCATCAAAGGCTTTACCAGAGAGTTTTTCTGTCAGATAAGCTTGTACATCTACCGAAATACCGTATTCCCATCTTTCACCCGGATGATAACCGAGGGGAATTTCGCTAAGTTTAGTAGCCATATCCGAGAGGGAGTTTTCCAAATTGAGGAGGTCAGCCTCTGTACTAATCTTGTCTAGCCCCAGATCTGAGCGTCGTGAAAAGCCTGCGGTGTGGCGGGTAATATCAGCGATGGTGATTGCCCGATTTGCTGGTTCCAGAACCATTTCTCCCGATTCATCCAAACGGCTTACTACCTGCATGTCTGCAAATTCCGGCGCATACTTGGCAAGCGGTTCGTCCAATGTAAAAGCGCCATTTTCATAAAGTGTCATCAATGTAGCACCTGAAATGGGTTTTGTCATGGAATATATCGTAGCAATTGTATTCCTTGCCATTGGCACACCGGCTTCTCTATCCGCATATCCAAAGGCATTGAAATAGACTTCCTCTCCCTTTTCGAAGATCAAGGCAGATACACCCACTACCATGGTATCTGCAATCATAGATTGCAGGGCTGTATTGATCCGTTCTTTTGCTAGTTGGTCAATTATCAGGCTTTGCTGCTCATTGGTAGTCCCAGTCTGCCTATTACATGCATTTAGGCTTAGTATAACACAAAAGAGTAAGGCTAAGTTTTTCATTGTTTCGCATTTTTTTTGAGTAAAGACAAGCTATTGATATCTTTTTTTTGTTCAAAATGCGAGCTTTGGACGGATGTTCAGGTTTCAGATGACCATAATCTCCCTTACCAACATATTTCAACTTCTTTCGGCTTTTTATAATGGATGCCGATCTCGCTTACCCGCTTGCTGGAAGAATCATAGGTAATTCTTAATGTTCCATATTTACGTTTGTAGAGATGGTGAATGTCCGGGGTATATTGAAATAGGTCATTTCCATCATCTTCGTATACCGGAATGAGTTTGGGTTTGCCCAGGACGACTTCTACTTCATCCATACTTTTGCCGAATACATCCAGGGACATTTTACCTTTAAAATCTGAGCGGACCTCCAGATAATCTCGATGACTGTAGAAAAAGAATCCATGTTTCAGATAAAATACGCCTCCCCCACAATTTCCATTCATGCCTTCCTCTGACTCTCCACTAAAACAAGGGAAACGTTCTTTGATAGCATCCATGCTAGCTGAGGGAGAAAACCCGTTGAGCTGACCCTTTTCCATGTCAATTTTCAGAGCCTCTCCCTTGCAATCAGGGGTACCTTTCTGAGGAGTATTGTATTGGGGTAGATAAAAGTCTGATTCAGTGGGAGCACCCGCAGTTAACCAGGTAGCAAATACTTCTGATACTTTCCAATTGTGTCCTCGGTATTTAGAGGGCTTGAAGCGAATATATCCCAGAAACTCCTTCAATTGCTCAAGGCTGGCTTTTTCCATGATTTCAAATACCCCTTTCCCTATATAGGCTCCCTGTTCAATTTTTGTATCCTCCATTCCCTGCTTTCCCATCGCCTCAGCAACAAAACGAATATCAGCGATCATTTTTCCCAGAAGCAAAGCCTCTAAATCCGGGCTGTCATTTTTGAGGACAGTTCCCATATCATAGAAAGCCTGACCATACACATCAATCAACCACACCTGCTGTGCAACAAGATCGGATAGCATACTTCTTTCCTTGATTTGGGGAATACGAACCCAGCCCTGAAGGAGATCTCCTTCCTTGACGCTTAGAGAAGCTTGTAATTGAAAATTCAAGCTTGGAATATCCTCTTGTGTTAAGTTCGCTTTTCCCAGTTCAACATTACGCTCAGGGGCTTCTTCTGTCCAAATCCCCAAAACAGTGGCTTCCGAATATTTTCCCCATTCTACAGACTCAGGAAGTGATATTTGAAGTATTTGATTGCCTTTTTTATCTTCCCAGCTTGCAGTTATAGGAAAGCTCATGAGCGTGCTTTTTGGGGATTGAGCCAACAGGATATTGATGCCCGAAAGCATCCCGAGTAATAGATAGATTGACCTCTTCATAGGGGGCTTATCATGTTAAACGTGAATGGGAATTTGCGTCATTTGTTGGAAGTTATTTATTCCATAATGTCCGATTTTTTAAAAGTTACAGATTTTTTCAAGAGAATTCCAGACGATCTTTTTCAGGCCTTAACAGCTTAATGGGGAAACCGACTTATATTTATTCCAAAATTATGGATGCCCGCTCATAGGAATTGAACCAGCTGGAAGATGCAGCTTTCGTTTAATTTCCTTTGGAAATGGTAAGCACAACTTTAACATCTTTTCCACTTAGAGAATTCGCCGTGGGAGACTGCCCAATAACTAGACCCTCTTTTTTATCTGATTTCTTATAAACAGATTCGCCCAGGGAAAAGCCCGCCTCTACCAAGGTTTGCGTGGCATTTGTCTCGGTCATATCTACAACTTTGGGTACCTGGAATCCCTTAGCTTGAAGAACGACTTTCACTACAGAAGCGGGGGTGACTTTTCGACTTTCTTCAGGAGTTTGTGAGATAACCATAGGAGGCCCGCTATAGTCTAAGGCATATTTGCTGCTATCAATTTCAAGCTTTAACTCCCCGAGTATGCGCCTCGCTTCTTCTTCGGATTTTCCTACAAGAGACGGGACCTCTACAGAAACAGCTTCAATGGTAAGTTCGACCTTTGACCCAAATGCCGCTTGTTCGTTGGCAGCAGGTTTCTGTGAATTGATAAAAGATGGCTGAACAGAACCTGTGATGGATTTGCCTGCTTCGACTCCTACTAGTCCAAGCTTTTGCAGAGAATCCTTTGCTGCGCCAAAACTTAGTCCAAATACAGAAGGTACAATTACCGGTCGTGAGTTTTCAAATATTTTAACTTCCTTATTGGCTGCTATTCTCTTTCCGGCCAAAGGTTCCTGCTTACTGATTGTTCCCAATTCCCCTTCCTCATCTTTGGTAAATGTATGCGTTACCGGAAATTCTGCCGATTCAATTAAGCCTTTAGCATCTGTACCTGGCAAGCTAATCACACTGGGTACCATCCTCTGGGAAGAATTACCCGCTTTCAGGAGTTGATTTTCTGTGTCGATCCAGGAATTTAGTGCAAGGGGAGTCATGGGTTGATTGGGAGCCAAAAGTCCTCGTTTGGTCCAAATCTTACGCTTTTGGCGAGCATTCACTTCAAAAGGAGGCCAGGGAGGATTTAGTTCTGTAGAACTTACCAAAATTCGTCCATTGAAGACGATCAATTCCAGGGTATTTTCCTCGATATTAACCAGGTAGGAAGCACCTTCAGTTGAAACGGACATGCCAGGCAGTAGGAGTTTTCCTTTTTTTGCTACATGAAGAACCGTACCACTTTGTTGCTCCAAATAGGCTTTTGTGAGAAGCAAACTTGCATTTCCATGAGCAGTACTGACCGTTTGAAAACTTCGGAAAGCAGTTCCATCTATTCCTTCCGAAATTTGCAGCAGATCTCCCTCTTCGAATTTCATATCCTTTTCAGCCAGGAGCTCTTGTCCATTTCGAGTTATACTGATCTGGTCCTTCTTTGCCACTACTTCCTTTCCCTCACTGACTGTAAAGAGAATTTTTGGGGTGCTACAAGAGCTGATTAATACACAAAGTGCTAGTAATAATCCGATGCTATAGGGACGTATTCTGAACATGATTCTTAGGGTTAGGTTGAGTATAGCTTGGGTTTAACTTGAAGGAAACTTCCTGCATCTGCCGCACTGGCATAGCTTAATGCAGGATGCAGAAGTACCTTTTGGTGTAAGGCTGGAGTGCCAGTCAGGACCAGGGCTTTTGCCCGTGATAAATAGTCTGTTGAAAAGGAATCACTTTCCCTTAGAAGGAATTGCATTTCCTGTCTCATTCTGGCCTCCCAGACCTTATCTGTCAGGTTCGGATGAAATATATAGATTGCTGTAAGGCTCTCCTTATTATCGGTATGGGTTAGTTGATGCATAAGCCGGGGGTCTTTCCAGCCTATAGGTTTGGTGGAAGGTCTAGTCGGCCGTTTCTGGGGAGATAGCTTTTTATGTACCTGTAAATAGACGAGAGCAGCTTCAGCATCCAGGAGCCCACAGCGAACATGTTTGCGATTCGTTTCGCAAGCATATTGAGAGCTGTAGCAGAAGGCGTCATACAGGAGATCCGCATGGGCCTCTGGTACGGCCTGCAAAAGTAAAGCTGCTACTCCTGCCACCAGAGCTGCTGCCATGGAAGTTCCGCTAAAATTTCCTATGCCTCCTATGGGTTGGGCACAGGGAATGTGTACCCCCGGAGCAAGGATGTCAGGAGCTAGAACATTCGTGCTAAATCGTCCGTGCCGACTACCCGAAAATTTTGGGACCAGGCCTTGCTCATCATGAGCACCTACTGAAAGTACAGAAGCATGGTCCCCAGGCTGAAGAAAATGATTGTTCCCAGTATTTCCAATGGGGCAAATGACTAGTACGCCTTGTTTGCGTAAGCGCTCCATCATGGGTCCAAAAACCGGATTGGGAGTCGGTAAGCCTGCACAGAGGAGAATTACAGGGACCTTTTGTGCTGCCATCCAATCCAGTCCTTTAAGTATCCGTAAGACGATCTGGCCTCCTTCCAGCACCTTAGCTGAAACCAAGCTTGCGTCCGGAGCGGCACCAATGAAGGTGCGAGATCGGGAAGAACCTACGACCAGAGAAGCCGTGCGGGTACCGTGCCCAGTATCATCTGTAAGGCACAAGTTTTTATCGGGATTCCCTTCCCAATCGAAAACGCAACTCAGGTCGACCTTCTGGTGCAGGTCCCGTGCATTAGTATGAATGCCGGAATCCAGGTGGCCGATGCGGATGCCCTTTCCGCTTAGGCCCTGGGTATGCAAACGATCAAGCTTTAAATGCCTTAATGCCCAGGATAGTTTTGGCTGCGAAAGTAAAAGGCTATGTATTAGGCTTCGATCCATTGGATGATTTTGTTACTTGTTTACCTTCGTTTAATGCGGCCAGCCCCATCTGAACACCCGCTTCGACCTGATGGCAAATAAATTGTCCAGCGATTAATAAACCGGAAATCACCATGGTAATTGTATTTTTCCCCCCTGCAGCAGATTTCTGATTTCTGCCATTCAGCATATCAATACCTCCTCCCAGAATAGGTGGCAGGGTGGTAGTAATAAGGGCTGTTCTATTCATATGCATTTTTTGACCTTTAATTTCTCCTTTCGCTTCTTCTTCAGCTAAGAATAGACAATTGATGACTAAATGGGTAATGCCGGTGCCTATATTTATAATTCCCATGATCAATTGGAATGCATCTCCATTTTTGGTATTCACTTTGAAAACCGTTTCTTGGACTTCAGACCCCAATTCACCAATTATGTCGAAGATTAATTCGACTATTTGCATGCTCCAGGAAACTTCGGATAAATTAAAACCTTTAGGGTAGGGACGACTTTGGCTGCTGGATGGAATGCTGGTAGAAATTGCCAGGATGGATGCCCCCCAGGATACTCCTGCCATAACAAGATCAAATCCAAAATCATTTTTCCAATTGCTCAGTCTTTTTCCTTTACCTGCCATACTTGTAGCACCTCTTAGCGCTTCGGAAATTCCCAAGATGATATGAGAGCTGCCGTATATGTAAAGCAGAATATTTTCTGTTTTTACTTCTTGTGCGACAGAGGTTTGCCTGAACTTTTCTACTCCGAAAGCCAGTTTGCCACCAATGGTAACTGGAAGAGCCAGCAGTAGACAGGCCATGGATTTGGGAGTGAGTGCTCTACCACCTGAGATTAATTCATACAAGTCGCTGATAAAGGGAATTTCGATTTCTTTGTCGATGATGATCTTTACCAGTTTCAGGAGTACTTTACCAAGTTCGAAAAATGCATGGGCAAGAATTTTGACGATTTCCAGGCCGGCAAGCATAAAAATTTCACCTATATCCAGAAATATGGCTGCCAAAAGTTCGGGAGCTCTTTGGGGATCTTCGATGATCTGCCCAATTCTTCTTCCGATGCTTTCAAAGGACTCAAAGGCTGATTCCAGGCCCTCAATTGCGATTTCGCCTACCAGCTTGCTGAAAATTTCGCTTGCCCTTTCAAGCTCTTCCTCTAATTCATCGGATAGGGTGAAAATGGTTTCCGAATTCGCGAGGCTAAGCCCGGCCATGTCCATCACTTCATCTTTAGCGGAAAATACTTTGTCGATTAATTTCGACTTCATAGATGCAGCCATGCTGATTTTATCTACGATCCACATCAAAGCATCCATAATGTCTGAAAGGACAGAATTTCCCTCCAAGGGCTCCAGGTCTTCTACGCCCAGGGCCCTACGGGCTGCCGACATCATTTCCTTCACATCCTCTTGTGCCGAAGTGAAATAGTCATGGGTTTTTTGTTGGAATATGCCGATCTCATGATCTAATCTGGTAAATGCTTGATCCAGAAGACCACTTAGCATATCATGGGTTTTCAGAATGTCGTCCCAATTGAAAAGGGAACTCAAAAAGTCTATAAAATCCCCGACAGATTCTGCCACCTGGATGGCAATTTCTTCAATGACCCGTCCAACTTCTTCCAGGGTTTTAACCACAATTTTCACCAGTTTACCCGCAGCCTGAATTACAATCTGAAGGCCTTGCTGTATTACCTCAATGCCCTTTTCCAGCAAAATGGGAATCTTCTCCGGGTGCGTAATTACGTCCACAAAAGTTTCCCCTGCACGTATGATGGTTCCACCTACCGGAATGACAAAATTGTTTATGACGGCATCTTCTTCATAGTTCCCCATTTCTCCATCAAGTGAGTCCCAAAAATCAAGGGCAACTTGTCCGACTTCTCTTACAATCGTTTCTCCAACGGTAACGAATACACGCTCGGGATCCCTGAAAAATTCACCCAAAGCATTCCAAAAATCCTGTCCGGCATTTTCACTATCTGTAGCTTGGCTGGCAAGCTCCTGAACCGTAATGGGGGCTATCGGTCGAAAAGCAGAGTCTGCAGCTTGTACGCCCTTCCTGAAATCCAGTTCAAAGGCTGACATGCTCATATTTTCAGTTGCAAGATTGCGATCATGCTCGGTTCCGGTTCCGCTGTCCCGGTTTAAGGAGGCAGATGTACGGGATAGTTCCTGTATGGCTTTTTGGGCTCCGGGGAGCAATTCTTCCTTGCCTGGACTTACCGTCAATTTACGTCTGCCTCCTAATGCGTCTGGATCGGGTATGCCTTTTTCGAAGGCATCCTCCGGCAGGCTAGCGATTTTGCGATGTACATCTGCATCTGGATACAAAAAGATGCGAGAATTGGCAGGCATGTTATTGGTTCGAAGCATCAGGGGAGGAACACCGATATGCTCGGGTTTGATCTGGAGTACCAGTATGCCTCCGGGATTGAGTTTGATGTGTGCAAATTGATCTTCATGGGGTCCAACCGAATGGGTTTTGCCACCTGCTGAAAAAAGGGTGTCTTCAGTTCCCCAAATGTGAACATCGCTCACCTCCGGCGGGAACTTTATGGTTGTCCGATAGACCGGCTTGCTTAGGAGGCGTTTCTTCCCCCCTTCTTTGATGATTTGGGGGTCTTCTGCTAATTTGTTGGTCGAACTAATTCGGAGTCTTTCAGCTGAGTAGGTTCTCAATAATCTTAAGGAGGAAATGGTGCCTTGACCTATTTCAGCCTTGTTCAGGTCCATAATATCCATATGGAAGACATCACTTTCCCCATTTGCTTTCGCTGTCCCTTTTTCCGCAGAATAGCTTAAATGATTGTTAAAGCCCGTAAGCAAGCCTTTTGCAGATTCCCGAAACTCAAAACTGAGACCGGCTAATCTACCTTCCCATTCCAGTTTGTAGACCAGTTTAAGAGCCTCTGCTATTTTGTTGAGGATATATTCGATTTGGCTGGCAAATTCATCCGGCTTTTGAGAGGCAGGAGGAGATGCCAGAATGGCCTGCAAAGCTGATTCAAAAGGAACAGATCCAAAATTCAGTTGAATTTGGCTCAATGTTTCTCCTTCCTGAAAAGGTGTACCCAATACAAATCGTTCGATGATGTAGCCAAATTGTCGGGGAGATTCGCTGGCAGCTTGCTCCAGAAAGCTTACAATCAGGTTTACTTTCTGGCTAAAGGCATCTTTTCCCACCTGGGCTTTCTGGGCATCCATATTTTCAACCAGGCTCACCTTAAACTCATCCATCACTTCTCTGGCACTTTTTTCAACCACTTTTCGAATTTCCGCAGCGGTATCGGTTGGATCAGGAGGTAATGCATTGAAATATTTATCCCGAAATACTGTCACGGCGGTTTTGGGACCTACTTGAATAGAAGAAATCCGGTTGTCAAAATCAGGAATAAGGGAAAAATCTGGCAAGTCTCCATGAGCGATCCAGGTTCTTCCACCGAAATTGATGTCTTCATAGAGGGCGATTTCTCCGGGCCACAATTCTCCATTCGGACGATGTTGTTGGCGAAGAGGGGGGATGGCACCAATATTCCTTACTTGTTTATCTTTCTTGCCGCATATGTACAGGTCTACCTCTGTGCCCGAGTGATGAAATTTAGCTTTCCATACATGGGAAGGATAGCTGCTGATCTCTTTGCTTTCCTGGGCTCCCAGACTTTCCATCAATTCTTCGCTACCGTCGTATTTCACCCAATACAAATCTACCGGAAGACTAAGGCTGTTTTTCCAGCTAATCCAGACGGGGAAATCCGTTCGATTGGAACGCAAATCGTCTCCGCTGATTTCAAGAATCCTGGATTTGGTTCCTGTAATTGTATAGGCAACAGGCTCTTTACTTAATTTATCCCTTACTATGACGGGTTGGGTTTTAAACGTATTGATCTTCTTTCCTTCACGAGCTGTTAGTTCTAGTTCAAATACTTCTTTACCTTCGGTATCCACCTTAAATACCTGAACTGTAAGGGTGGTCATATTTCGGACTTCCAATTCCGCTTTTTCGTCATTGGGATAGGCACGGAGCGCAATATTTACTTCCTGTAAAGCCTCTTCGGTGGGAAGAAATACACCTACTTCTTTCTGGCTTGTATGATGTCGGAATCGATAGGGATGAGTGGTGTAACTGTCTTTTTCGATTTGTTCTCCACTACGGAGGGTTTCGTGGGGTGTTTCCATGCCGTCATAATCGATCCAATACAGATCAACGGCAAAAGGCATCTTGTTTTTGAAAAGAAGTTTTGCACTTCGATCAGATCGTTTGGATCGGATCAGGGATGATTTCAGGTCTACAGTTTGTTTACCTGGACGTGCGATGATCGTTTTCAAGACTGTTTTACTGCCTTTATCACGCAATACCCATGCATGGGATGCAAAGGTATTATAAGCGGTTTTCTGTCCGGGAATCAGGGTCTCCAAAACTTTGGCTTTTCCGGCTTCGTCAAACCATACGACCTCCGTGGTTAATCCGGTGAAATTACGGAAGTAAAGCAGGGCTGGCTCCCGGGAACGCAGGGGCTTCATTACGATATCTACCTGCTGAGAGGCTTGTTCATTTGCAACGTAAAGCAGCAGGACTTCCCGACTTTCCCTTTCCCGAATCCGCCATACGTGGGTCGCATGGGTGGGCTGCTTCAGACTTTCTCCGGATTTCAGTCTGTGAAAGTGTTCTTCCTTTCCATCGTAGTCAATCCAGGCTATATCAAGGGTGAAGGGAGTTGTATTGACGAACTCAGCCTCAACGGCAATGCTCATTTCGCGGGAGAAAAAGCCTGTAGCATTTATGGAATGGGTGAAATTCTCGTTACTACTGATCACTTCCTCCATCAAAAGTCCACTCTGTTTATCTCGAATCAGCCATCTATCTGCTGTATTGGCTGGTATCGATTGGATTCCTCTATTGGGAATGCTGGTAAATATTCGTTCAACTCCTTCCTCGTCCTTCGCCAACAATTCAACTGTAAGACCGGAATTGTTGTCAAAGGAAATCTCGGGAGGTAAATAAAGAGCTTCATCCCTTTGAATAACTTTGCATAACTGATACTGGCTGCTAGAGGCAACAAAACTTTGGAGGATCCTGGCATCCCTGTTTCTAAGCATTTCAAACACTTGTCCCGCTTTTGCAGATTGGAAGAGACGAGCCCCAGCTTCCAACTGACCGATGGAAGTTTCTGTACCCCTATGATCTCTCCCAATAATGTCTATAGTAAAGGGGGTAGTATTCCAGAATTCTATTTCTGTGGTAGTATCATTTTGTACAGATTTAAGCCCCTCGGCGGTAAAAATCCAATCCTTGTTTGTATAACTCCCGATGCATGTATCAAGTACAAAGCCGCTATGCCTATCCCGCAAAATCCAGGGATGAGAGCAAAAGGTTTTTTCCTTTACAGTCATTCCTGGATCAAGCTTTTGATCTCTTTTTAGGCTACCATCAAAATCAATCCACTGCAGGAGCAACGATAGACTGGATGCATTTTTTATGTTAAGACTTGAACTTACGTAGCTTGCGCTTGGGCCAAGGCTTATGGGGAAATTTTGAGTGGCAGAATCATTGGGAATAAATGTCTGAATGACTGTGCCTGAGGCAAGAAGTTTGGCTTGATAAACGGTATGGGCATAGGCGGAAATTGTTCGTTTTTCTCCCGCCTTTAAAATAACTTCTGTAACTCCGCCTTCCAGCTTGCCAATTTCCACGCTTTCAAGGGAAGTATTGTGAAAGCTTAGCTGCACAGGGGTATTAGCTGTTTGAGAATTCAGATGTGAATCTGTTATAAGTAATGCGTTTTGCGATTCAGCGCGTATGATACGCAGCATCACTTTACTGTGTGCATCTCGAGCTGAATAAGCTGTGGGGGCAAGCTGAGTTATAAGCTGCGCTTCCCCGGGTTTTATCGTCTGAATAGGAGATGCTGAAGTGAATGAATTTCCGGAAGAAAACTCTACCGTAAATCCCGTGCCATTGATTATTCGTTGAGGGCTGGCCATAGCTTTGTGTTAATATGTGGGCTCGATGTATGCAGGTACATCTGAATCGAGATAGATCTTTTTGCTAAATACTTTTTGGGAGCAGCTGAAAAAGAAGCAATCCTGCTACCTTATAAGTGGGCAGTCAATAAAATTCTACCAAATTTTTCCCGGGAAAATCTCAAGCCTGGATAAAATCTCTGTTAGATGGACATCTAATAGATTATCTTCTCCTTAATTTCTACATATGAAAAAGGAGCCTCAGTGATAGGAGTGTATTTTAAAATAGTAGGAAAATTGGAGTTTCCCTAATTTGAATTATCTAATTATTGCAAATTGTGTTATTTCGTTCGGCTTTGAACTTGTTTGTCTGGTTGTATTTTGCTATTCGTTGAATAGCTGTATTTCAAAAAAATCAAATCAGTAAATAGAAGTCGATAGAGGGAACTCCAAGCCCTAGAGTTGTTGCGAGAAAATTTCTGAAGGACTTTAGATTCTCTCAAATTCCCATTAGCGAAATCTCTTAAAAAGACCGATCTTTGCCGCTTGAAAAACTAAGAACCTCAAGCAAATGATCCTCTTTTTTGGCGATTCTTCTTCCCAGATTTTTGCAGTTGATGTCGTTCTGCCTTTGGAACAAGCTGACGTCGACAAACTCGTATGGTTGTTTGGACAGCAAAAGCTAATCGACAAGCAAGAAATTGATGCCGTCTTTGTGGGGCCACGAGCTGCCATGATTACTCCCTGGAGTACCAATGCCGTGGAGATTAGCCAGAACATGGCTATTGTGGGGATCAGAAGAATCGAGCGCTTTCTCCCCCTGAAAGAAGGAGAAACATTTGATCCGATGTTGTTTCAGCGATTTGCCAAACTGGATCAGCAGATTTTTAGCATAGACATAAAACCCGAACCCATTCATCCGGTAAAGAATATTGGGGATTATAACCAGGCAGAAGGCCTGGCTTTGAGTGAGGAGGAAATCGAATACCTGGAAGCCCTTTCGACACGTCTAGGCCGCCCCCTTACTGACTCTGAAGTCTTTGGTTTCTCTCAAGTCAATAGTGAACATTGTCGCCACAAGATTTTCAATGGAACTTTTATCATAGATGGAGAAGAAAAAGAGCAATCCCTGTTCAAACTGATCAAAGCTACTTCTAAAGCACACCCCAATGGAATCGTGTCTGCCTATAAAGATAATGTAGCCTTTGTCGAAGGGCCATCCATTGTCCAATTCTCTCCGGAGAAAGCAGATGGGCCGGATTGGTACCAGCGTAAAGAGATTGACTCCGTCCTTTCCCTCAAAGCAGAAACCCATAATTTCCCGACTACTGTGGAGCCTTTCAATGGAGCTGCGACAGGATCCGGAGGCGAAATCAGAGACCGACTAGCCGGAGGACAAGGTTCTCTGCCTTTGGCCGGGACTGCGGTTTATATGACAGCTTATTCTCGTCTGAAGGAAGACAGGGCCTGGGAAGCAGCTTTTCCCGCTCGTCCCTGGTTATACCAGACTCCTGTAGACATCCTTATCAAAGCCTCCAATGGAGCTTCAGACTTTGGGAATAAATTTGGCCAGCCCTTGATCAGTGGTTCTGTCCTGACTTTTGAGCAAGATCTCGAAGACCGTAAACTCGGCTATGATAAGGTAATCATGTTGGCGGGAGGAGTCGGATATGGAAAAGCCAGCCAGGCCAAGAAGCATACTCCGAAAAAAGGAGATAAAATTGTGGTATTAGGAGGCGATAACTATCGAATCGGAATGGGAGGAGCCTCAGTTTCCTCTGCTGATACAGGGGAATTTGCGGCCGGACTGGAACTCAATGCTGTGCAGCGATCCAATCCGGAAATGCAAAAACGAGTGGCAAATGCGATTCGGGGTATGGTCGAAAGCGCCCAAAATCCCATCGTTTCTATCCATGATCATGGAGCAGGAGGACATCTCAACAGTCTTTCCGAACTGGTTGAGGAAGTTGGAGGCCTTATTCACCTGAATAAATTGCCGATAGGAGATCCTACCCTTTCCGCCAAAGAAATCATCGGAAATGAATCTCAGGAACGTATGGGCCTGATCATTTCACCCGAGGACCTCGAAATGCTGGAATCTATATCAGCGAGAGAAAGAGCGCCCATGTATGTTGTGGGAGAAGTTACGGGTGATATGCGTTTTTCTTTTGTTTCGGAGGAAAGTGGAGAAAAACCCATGGACCTGGAATTGTCAGATATGTTTGGCAGTTCACCCAGGACCATCATGGAAGACAAAAGTGTAAGCCCTGCTTATGAAGCGGTAGAGTATGATGCAGATCAATTAGCCGATTACCTAAAACAAGTCTTAAAACTGGAGGCAGTAGCTTGTAAGGACTGGCTTACGAATAAAGTGGATCGCTGTGTAGGCGGTTTGGTCGCCAAACAACAATGTGCAGGTCCGCTTCAATTACCCCTTAATAATTGTGGGGTGATGGCTTTGGATTATGAAAGTGGGCAAGGAATTGCAACAGCTATTGGACATGCACCGGTCAGTGGATTGATCGATCCGGTAGCAGGTTCAAGAAATGCGGTGGCAGAGTCTCTCACCAATTTGGTTTGGGCGCCTTTGAAAGATGGATTGAAATCCGTTTCCCTTTCTGCAAACTGGATGTGGCCCTGTCGCAATGAAGGAGAAGATGCCCGTTTGTATGAAGCTGTTAAAGGACTTTCAGAATTTTCAATTGATTTAGGCATAAATGTTCCGACAGGAAAGGACTCGCTTTCCATGAAGCAAAAATATCCCGATGGGGATGTACTGGCTCCGGGAACAGTGATTGTTTCTGCCAGTGGGCATTGTAATGATATTAATAGAATAGTTGAGCCAGTCGTACAAATAGACGGGGGTTCGATTTATTATCTGCCCCTGAGCAAAGATGCCTTCAAATTAGGAGGTTCTTCTTTCGCCCAAATCAGAAATAGCATAGGAAATCAAAGCCCGGATATCAAAGACTCTGCCTATTTCGCCAAAGCTTTCGATGCGGTTCAGGACTTGATCCGAAAAGGCTTGATCATTGCGGGTCATGATGTTTCCGCCGGTGGATTGATCACTTGCCTTTTGGAGATGTGCTTTTCTGATCCTAAAGCCGGTTTGAAGGTAGATCTGAGTGCTTTAGAAAGTAGCGATCTCATTCATTTGTTATTTGCGGAAAACGCAGCTTTGCTCATTCAGGCAAAAGATAAAAAGATTGAGGCTGAATTGAAGGAAATGGGAATCGAAGCCTATCAAATCGGCCGAATAGGAGAGGCTGATCAATTGGAAGTGAGTTTTCATTCCCAAAGCCACACCTTCTCAATTTCCAACTATCGCCAGGACTGGTATGAGACCTCCTGGTTACTGGATCGCAAACAAACGACTCCTGCTTTGGCTGATGAGCGCTACAAGGATTATATGAATCAGCCACTTCATTATACTTTCCCCAGCAACTTTTCCGGAAAAAAACCTCACAACCCTAAAGCCAGACCTAAAGCGGCTGTGCTGAGAGAAAAAGGGAGTAATTCTGAACGAGAATTAGCTAACGCCCTCTACCATGCCGGATTTGATGTCAAGGATGTCCACATGACAGATCTGATTTCCGGACGAGAAAAACTGGAGGACATTCGATTCCTGGGAGCGGTCGGAGGATTTTCAAATTCAGATGTGCTGGGTTCTGCAAAAGGCTGGGCCGGTGCTTTTTTATACAATGAAAAAGCAAAAGCAGCTTTGGATACCTTCTTTGCGCGCGAAGATGTGCTTTCCATCGGGATTTGTAATGGTTGCCAGTTGTTTATGGAGCTTAATCTGATCAATCCTGAGCATGCAAAAAGGGGTGCCATGCTTCATAATGCTTCAGCTAAGCACGAAAGTGCCTTTACCTCCGTAGAGATTCTCCCCAATCAATCTGTCATGATGCAAAATCTGGCAGGTAGTCGCTTAGGAATCTGGATATCACATGGTGAAGGAAAATTCTACTTGCCAGAAGCCGAAGATGCCTATCATATAGTCGGTAAATATGGCTACGAAGCCTATCCCGCCAATCCCAACGGTAGCGATTATAATACCGCCATGCTAGCCAGTGCAGACGGTCGCCATTTGGTGACTATGCCGCATTTGGAGAGATCGACCTTCCCCTGGAACTGGGCAAATTATCCCAAAGATCGTAGCGATGAGATTTCTCCCTGGATCGAGGCCTTTGTGAATGCGAGGGACTGGATGTAGGCGTATTATTGTATGCAATAATGGCTAACTTGGATAATGACTGTGATCCTGTCCAGGGATCATCGTCCAGGCACAAATATATTTATTATGAAAACGCTGCTCCAGGTTCTGGCACTTCTGTTCCCGCTTCTTTCTTTTGGCCAGTACAATCAAGACATTCAATCGGATCGACCCGGGAAGGCCATTCTGGGTCAAAGCCCCGGTGCAAGGGTTTTTCAATTGCAGATGGGCTATAGCTTTCAACGAATAAAAATCACCGGAGTAACTACCCATGCACTTACGCAGGCTACAGTGTTTAGAGTAGGCGTTACAGAAAGAGTTGAATTAAACAGTCGGGTAGATTGGCGAGTCGAGGATACTACTTTCCCTACAGATGGTGTCGAATACAAAGCAGGCATTAGTAGGACTCAATTTGGCACTAGGCTAAGCCTTTTGCAAAACAAAGGCTGGATTCCAGCTTTGGGGCTACAGACGGGTTTACTTTTACGAGGGGAGAGTCGACCTTATTGGAAACGAGGCTTGGGATCCGAATTTATTTTGATTACAGGGAATAAAATTTCGGATAGAATCTCATTCAATACAAATTGGGGGTTTCGCAAGGAAGATGAACAAACGCCTGCGAAGTTTTCCTATGTTTTCAATTTGACATTTTTTTTAAGTAAAAACATAGGCTCCTTTGCCGAGGTGTACGGCGATTTTGGAGATGCCAATCCATCCTTTGATACCGGTTTCTTTTGCCGGGTAAATCCTGATTTTCAAGTCGATGTAGCCAGCGGCTGGCAAGGGGATGGAATGATTTCTGATTGGTTCCTGAATCTTGGGCTTTCCTGGCGACTGGATTGGAGAAATTGAATGTGAAGAAAAGCTTCAATGTCCTTTTATTCCCACAATCTTTTTCTTTCTGCTGGTGCTTTGATTCCCGCTGATAAGACTTTTTCCTGCAGGGCTTTGGCAGCAGGGACAGGTGAATGATGAAATAAAACCTGGGAAATTTGTTCAAACGCCTGCAATGCCTCAATTGCCAGTTCCCAGTCTTTCTTCTGTTTTTTTCTCATCTCTTTGTCTAATCCTAAGCAAATGGCCAGATATGCTCCCCTTGCCTTCGCTTGTTTGTCTTCATCTTGGATATCTGAAACTATTTGCCCTTTCAGATCTCCACGCATTTTTTCTTCGAGATCTGTATTATCCAGGAAAGGACTCACGACAGCAGGTACTTCTTGAGAAATATGATAAATGTTTTGTCCATTTTGAATGCTCTTTGCCCCTCCATTTTCCAGGATGATTTTTTCAGCCAAATCAATCAATCGATCCGCAAAGCTGGTGATGGTTTCATCCATGGGCATATTGTCGCGGGTGGTATTCTTGTAGCGATCCACAATTTGCCAGTCCTGAGCCATCATCCATTTGTAGCCTTTCATCACCCCAATAATGGTTCCGGAAGTAGCAGCCGTATTATCGCAATCCCATCCAAAATTGAAAGCATGTTGCAAAGTCATGGCGAAATCTCCTTCTCCATATAATAAGGCAGCAATGGTGGCTGCGGTATTTAATTCGTAGCCGTTTTTATCCCGCATTTTGCCATCAACCTGGCTATACTTTTCTTTGAGTTTTTTTCGACTGGCCCGCCAATCCTTGGGATGTTGAGTATGCCAGTTGCGGACATCTGCGATGATATTATGCAGGCTACTTTTCTTATCTACAGCTTTTAATCCAGCTTCCAGTACTTCTTCTACCTTATTGCTGAAAAAGGCACTTGCAATCATACTGTTAAAGAGCTGGGTCGTTTGAGCAGGCTCTCCATCTATAGCAACTTGTGTATAATTTAAGCCGATGCGGGAAGCCGTCTGTGGCATTCCCGGACCTAGTAAACCGAAAGTTTCACACAAAAATTGGCCGGATATATTGAATTCTGCCCAGGGATTGAGGAGGACATTTCCTGTAAGGGGAGGCTCCAAACCAATATCCATCAGTTGACGCGCATATTGATTCGAGCACCAAATGCGTCGATTGATCCGCTCCCGCCAAAGTCTGGCGATTTCTGAAGCAGGCAGGAAAATTTCATTTTGCCTTTGCATTTCGATGATATATACCCACTCAAAGTCTGTATCATCATCCGTCCGGGCCCCTTCTGGCAGAGCGGGCACATAATTCTCCACAGAGCCCGGATTCTGGATATATTTCATTTCATGTGGGATGCCATTGAGGTTGCCGAGGATTTGACCTAAAAGGCCTCCACGGATTTTGTCTCGAAGATCGTTTGCGGAAAGCTCAAGGCTGTTCTGAGAAAAACCAAAAGGAACAGCAAAAAGCAGCAGAAGGGATATGATACTTTTCTTTTTCATGTTGATTGGCTTTTGTTTTGAGCAATAATTTGTCTGTATTCTTTAATGGATTACTTGTGCCCCATAGATTCGACTCCGGTCCAATCCTCAGATACTCCTTGCGTGATGAATTGTCCCGCTAGTTTGTAAAAATGATGAGCTGGAGCATCCTCAGGATTCTTTGCTATGATTTCCTTCAGCAATAGCGCTGCTTCGGCAAATTCCTGCGCAAAATAGACCTCCAGGGCTTTGTTAAAATCAGCAAGACTGGCTGATTTTTTCTCAATCTGATCAGCCCTGTCTCCATCAAAACAATCATATACTCCCTGGGGAATGCTTTTTCCTTTCACTTTCACTTTCCCCAGATACCTCAAATTGAATTCTTCCGGATGTTGTAATCGGGATACGCAATCTTCGCTGAGCAAAATATTGACACCAAAATGTTTGGTCAGGCTTTCCATACGAGATGCCGTATTGACTGTATCAGAAATGGTGGCAGCATCTGTACGCTTCTTATCTCCTATGATCCCCATAATCAGGGAGCCACTATGTAAACCGATTCCTGCTCTCACGGCTCTTCTCTTTTGAGTTTTTCGCTTTTTATTATAGATCTCCAGCTCTTTTTGCATGGCAATGGAGGCCTTTAAGGCATCATCCGGACTTTTTTGAAAAATGGCCATGATACCATCTCCGAGGTATTGATTGACAAAGCCATTATTCTCCTGAATGATAGGCCCCATACGACCTGCATAGGCATTTACAAAGCGAAAATTTTCTTCGGGACTCATGCTCTCTGCCAGACCGGTATAATTTCTAATATCTGCAAATAAAACACTTACCTGCTGCTCTACCTGATCCCCCAATTGTAATTCCGTCAAGGTCTTTTTGCCCAGAGATTTTATAAATTCTGTAGGAACAAAGCGATTGGTAACCGTATTGATCTTGTGGAGATTCAAATGGGTTTCTACCCGGGCCAAAAATTCATCCTTTGAGAAAGGCTTGGCTATGTAATCATTGGCACCTGTATGCAAACTTTCAACCAGATCAGCGATCTGATTTTTGGCAGTAATCATGATGATGGGTAACTCAGAAGGCAGGAATTTCTCTCTGATTTTTTGACATACCTCATAGCCGGACATGCGTGGCATCATCACGTCCAACAATACCAGATCGAAATGAGGATTATTCTCCAATGCCTTCATGGCTTCTTCCCCATTCATTGCATGAGTTAGCTGGTAATTGTTCGATCCCAGATGATTCTTGATGACCTGCTGATTTATTGGCTCGTCGTCAACTACCAAAATATGAATGAGGGAATCTGAACTCAGTATATCTGAAAGGGGAGCTTTGTCCCTGGCAGCTGGATTAATTGATGGAGAAAATTCGGGAAGCAATTGTTCTACCTTTGATGCTTTTGCTGCAGCAGATGCAAACGGTAAGCTGACGTAAAAAGTTGACCCCTTTCCTACTTCTGATTCTACCCACATTTGTCCTCCATGCAATTCTACCAGACGTTTCGAAATACTCAATCCCAAACCTGTCCCGGCAAATTCTCGAGAAATCGAAGCATCGGCCTGTTCAAAGGCCTGGAAAATGCTTTCTCTTTTTTCCTCCGGTATGCCTATGCCCGTATCAGAAATGAAGAGAGTAAGCTCCGAATTTCCCAAAGCTTTTTGATTTTCAGAGATTGCCTGATGCCCTATACTCACTTTTCCACTTTCGGTAAATTTGATGGCATTCCCCACCAGATTGAAAAGGATTTGTTGCAAACGATCCTCATCTGCTTCTACGGGTGGCAGGTCCGGGGGAATGTTGTTTTCGAGGGTCAACTCTTTTTTCCCGACCAGAGGCTTATGAATCCGCAAAACCAGTTTTACCAAACTGTGCAGATCAATGGCTTTTTTACGAAGAACAATTTCATGGGTACGCAGCTTGGAAAAATCCAGGATATCATTGACCAGGGTAGAGAGCCTTTTCCCAGAGGAAATGATCATCTCCAGATTCTCCCGTTTTTCTGCCTGATCTTCCGTTTCGATTAAGGCTTCTGATAAACCAATGATTCCATTGAGTGGGGTTCGGAGTTCATGGGAAGTATTAGCGAGAAATTGGTCCTTGAGTTGGTCTATGTTTCGTAGTTTTTCATTTAATTTTCTTTCTCTATCCAATTCTTCTTCTTGTCTGGCAATTTTCTTTGCTTGCGTACGGAAATAAATCAGGAAGAAGCTTGAAAGTATTCCCAGGATTCCTATTCCAATTATTAGCATCCCCCAGGAGGAAAGGTACCAGGGAGGCGAGACATTTATGTATATGTTGCGATCAGAAGCCCAGCTTCCAAAAGGTATTTTGGCCTGAATTTCCAGTTGATAGCTACCCTCTGTTAATTTAGGTAAGTGAATTCGCTTTCCTGATTCGATTTCCAACCAATTAGTTTCGAAAGGCGGATAGCGGTAGCGAATTTTATTAATTCCTCCTTCCTTAAAGTGAAAAGCATGGGCGAGGATGCTGAGGGGAAACTCTGATTCTTCCAGATTAATCTCATCTAGCTGATTGATGTCTCCAATTTCAAAATTGTCCTTTCCCTGACTCAGGACTTTATGCAAGTATAGCTTTGCTTCTTCAGTAGTTTGATAATTATCCCATTGGACGGGATCGAAAAGCAATATTTGATTCCCCCACATGATCGGCCATAATTCATCTTCTCCTAAAGAAGAAAATCGTCTGGTAGGCCCCATTGTAAAGGAATTCTCATTCGACTTACTGAAAACGGGTAATCGTAGAAGCTCTTCGGTTTCAGGATTGAAACGGTAGATCTGATCTTGTTTTCCGATATAGATAAGACCTGCTTTACTGATTTGCAACCAATTTACACTAGGCGTCTGGGAGAAGATCGGATAGCTATACATTTTTTCTTCAGATCTATCATAACGATTGATGCCTGAACCAAAAACAAACCATAGGTCTCCATTTTTGTCTTCTTGTAAACTCCAGCAGGATTGAGTAAAGGGGGGAAAGTACTCCCCGGAAATCCATGCAAATTCAAATTCTTCCTTTTCCGGGATATATTCTATGAGGGAAGGATGGAATTCAGTGGATTCAATCTTTCCGCCCAGTAGCCAGATATGTCCATCTTTCGTTTCTGCGAGATTATATATGTTTTGAGCAAAGCTACTGATTGAATCTATGGCTTCGGGGAAATAGGCCTTAAAGCGGTCTTCTTCTCTCAGGTATCTTTTTAGTCCTCTACCTTCGGTTCCAACCCATAAATTATTTTTCGAATCTAAGAGCAGAACCGGGATAGGATCTCCCCCTAGACCTTCATCCTTTAAGTAAATATCACTTTTCTTGTTTCGGCTATCAATGCGAGATAAGCCTCCTCCCTTATGCCAGCCCGCAGCCCAGATTTTGCCATCTTTTTCAATGATTATATCATGGATGTCATCATCAGTCAAAAGTTTTCTATTGGAATGATTTTGAAAATGAAGCAGGACATTTGATTGACCTGGCTGAAAACCAAGAATACCTCCCGTATTTCCTCCGACCCAAAGGTTCCCTTTTGGATCTGGTGCAATAACTTGAAGCTTATTAAAATCTTCTGCTGCTTGTGGGAGGCTTAATATCCTGGCTTTTGTTTTAGGAGAATGGAGTTTTACATTAATAGGTGATTGACCGCCTGAATAGATATAAAAACTTCCATCCGGGATTTGACTGAAGCCCCATAGCCTGTTTGTAGACAGGGAACTATTAGTGGTGTTATATTGAGTAAATGTTTGGGTATTTGGGTCCCAGATTCCGAAACCGCTCTGGATTCCCAAAATCCATATTCTCCCTTCCCGATCTTCCATCAGTCGTCTTACTCCAAACGTATTCAAATAACCCCTACTTTCTTCCTTGCTTTCCATGAAGGGAGACATGGGCTTGTTCTGATTGTCAGAAGTATAAGGGAAATGCTGAAAGCTGCCACTATCACGGTCCATCAGGTGGAGGCCATCTCCATGGGTTCCTACCCAGAAATTGCCTTTGCTATCTTCGAGCATGCACCAGATATCATTAGAACGCAGGCTTTTTGGATCATTGGGATCATGTCTATATCTGATGAACTTATCCTCTTCAGGAACATATCGGTGTAAGCCTCCCTGCCCTCTTGAAATGTCATTCCATATCCAACCACTACCTACCCATAGGGTGCCTTCTTTGTCAATATAAACCGCCGGGATTCTGGCATAACAGAGGCTGTTTGGATCAGCAGGATTAGCCATATATCGCTTCACTTTGCCACTTTTAGGGTCAAAGCGATTCAATCCATTCATGGTACCTATCCACAAATATCCATTTGGCCCTTCAACCATAGACATTATGGAGTCACTACTCAGGCTAGTAGGGTCCCCAGGAATTCTATGAAAACGACTAAAATCTTCTGTTTCCGGATGATACAAGTGAAGCCCACCCCCATAGCTTGCTAACCAGAATCTTCCATCCTTTGTCTTGTACAGAAGCTCTATATAGCTATGCTTAAGAGATCTAAGATTGTTTTCTTCATGAACAAAGGTTTTGTAATTATTACCATCAAATCGATGTGCCCCTTCAGCAGAAGCAAACCATAAAAACCCCTGAGCATCCTGCTGGATATCCTGGATTTGATTACTCGAAAATTCTCCCGGTAAGGTGATTTCTTGAAATTCAAATTCAGGCTCCTGAGCCGGAAGTAAAAAAGTAAAACACAGTAATCCGCTTAATAAAGCAGTAGTAGTAATTTTCATGTATTACAATTTACTACTAAATATTGATATACAGCCTATTAGGGCTTTCGCAGTTGAAAGCAGTAAGAAGGGCTAAAATTGCTTGTATAAGCATAACCTCCTGATCATTTCGAGCCTCCTTTGGAAAAACTATGGAAGACAGATTTTTATGACATCATAAGAGGTGATTGAATTTGGCTTGAGACAAATTCTTCCTTTTCTTGGGGAAAATTCAATACATGCTTAGGAAAATACTCTACTACAATTCTTTCCTTTGGATATTCTTCTGCATGCTTATATCCTCCCTCTCTGCTCAGGATCGTCCGGAGATGGCTGCAGGATTGCTAAGCGGATCTATTAAGCTGGATGGAGTACTGGATGAAAAAGATTGGGAGAATGCGCCTATTAATGATCGTTTCAGAACTACAGTTCCGGTAGAAGGAGGAGAGCCTTCGGGCAGGACTCAGTTGAGGGTGCTGGCTCATCCTCAGTATCTCCTCATCGGGATTGAGTGTTTCGATTCTGAACCAGACAGGATCATCAATTTTTCGAAACTAAGAGATGTGGCACTGGAAGAAGAAGATCATGTACGTATTGTAATTGACCCTTTCCTCGACGGCCAATCCGGAATTATTTTCGCAGTCAATCCCAATGGCGCCCGCTATGATGCCCTAGTTTCTAATCGAGGTGAGTCTGAAAATGAAGATTGGGATGCGATCTGGGAGGCGAAAGCGGTGATAGATTCTCAAGGATGGTCAGTAGAAATAAAAATTCCTATTCAAAGCATCTCTTTTAAGAAGGGCTTGAAGAAATGGGGCTTTAATGTGGAGAGGCGTATTCAAAGAAATCAGGAAAGCATCCGCTGGACCAATGTGCGCCGAGATCAGTGGTTTATCCAAACCAGTAGAGCGGGCCTATTGACCAACCTTCCAGACTTTACCTACGGCCTGGGCCTGAGCTTTCGTCCCTCACTCATATCGGACCTCAACAAGATCGGTGAAGAAAAAGCTACTATCAAGCTTGACCCTACACTCGATATTACCCAGCGATTGAGTCCCAATACTGTAGGAACCCTCACCTTCAATACTGACTTTGCAGAAACAGAAGTAGATACCCGTCAAACCAACCTAAGTCGTTTCCCTCTATTCTTTCCGGAGAAAAGAGCCTTTTTTCTCGAAGGAGCGGACATCTTTGAATTTGGTTTTGGTTTGAGTCGAAATATCATTCCCTTTTTCAGTCGCCGAATAGGACTTTACAGCAATAATGAGGTGCCCATTTTAGCTGGGGGTAAAATCAATGGGAGGGCGGGTAAAACGGCATTTGGTGCCTTGGGGATGCGGACCCGTCAACTGGATTTGGACAATGAAAACCTGACTGCTTCCAATATGGGAGTGCTACGGGTGAAGCGAAATGTTCTCAAAGAATCCTCCATAGGCTTCATAGGGACCTTTGGAGACCCGCAGAGCCGGGGCAATAGTTATACTACAGGTGTGGATTTTACCTACCAGACTACGCGTTTCCAAAAGAATAAGAATTTTCTGGTCGGTGCCTCTGCTATGTATGCAAATCGAGCGGATCTATCCGGAGATCAATCGGCGCTGGCCTTAAAGGTAGACTACCCCAATGATATTTGGGATGTCGCACTTACTTATTTGCGGATTGGGGAAGCCTTTGATCCGTCCATGGGTTTTGTACCCAGAAAGGCCATCAATAGTTTTAGAGGAGGTATGACTTATGCACCCAGGCCAGAATGGAAGTGGCTTCGGCAAATGCGTAACCAACTCTTTTTTACCTACATCACAGATTTGCAGGGAAACTGGGAATCCTATCGGGTCTTTACCGCTCCCCTCAATTGGCGGTTGGAAAGTGGAGACCGGATAGAATTGAACTACATGCCAAGAGGAGAAAGACTGGTGGAGCCTTTCAATATTGCTGATGGCGTAGCTATACCGGAGGGAAGTTATCATTTCCATCGCTATCGAATTGAAACCGAATTGGCAGCCAAGCGCAAACTAAACGGACAATTGACCTGGTGGTTTGGAAGCTTTTATGGGGGCCAACTGGATGAACTGGAAGCCTCTGTCAACTGGAATCCTGATCCCATTCTGAATTTTCAATTTGTTGCGACCCATAATATCGGGCGTCTGCCTGCCGGAAACTTTGAGCAAACCTTATTGGGAAGTCGGATTCGTTTCAATGCTTCTCCTGACCTTCAGTTGAGCAGCTTTGTTCAATACGATACAGATTCAAAAAGTCTGGGGGTAAATGCGCGTATTCACTGGATTTTCCATCCGCAGGGGGATTTCTTCTTCGTGCTAAACCACAATACCTTCGATGGACTCGAGCGATGGGAACCCATTAATCAACAAATTCTCCTAAAACTCAGGTATAGTTTCCGGAAATAAATTGCAAAAGATGCTGAAATTCCCAAGCTTTTATGAAAGCAGGATAATTTAATTCACCCAAATAAACCCTTTTTCGTAATTACCATTTAGCACATAGAACTGCCATTTAGAACATATACCCTACCATTCAGAACATTTTTGCGCAAAAAGTTAATTATTCGAATTCCGTTTAGTACTTTTCTTGAAGTAAAACAATAGGCCCTAAATTATTAATCACGGTATGATATTTTAACAAGGACGCGACATACAAGGAAATAGGATCAAGCAGACTTTACCCAAAAAAGGACAAACCTAAGTAACCCACAATCTTATCAAGATCATCTGGATTCAATGAGCAGGAGAAATCCTGCCAGCAGCTCCCCTTTGCTCTATTTTTAGCTGGAAACCACGAATATCTGGATAGTTATTCCCAAGCAAATGGGTGTTTAGTTAAGATCAAAATCTCCTACCTGAGACCAATTCAAGGTAGAGAGGGCGGGTAAACTGATTTTAAGAATGCCTTTGTAATGACTTAAAACTCCTCTTGAAAAAGAGGACTGGGATTCTCATGTCCCAAAATATTCTGAAAAGACAAGATTTTAACAATTCATAATAATTCTCTCACTTTTAACATTCCTGCATATGAAGACAAGACTCAAACGATTATGTAATCTGAGTTTGTTGATACTCGTACTCTGCATGTGGCAGCCCGGGTATTCGACGAATATTCCAGATACTGATCTCCATGAAACCAGGGTTGCGGCCAGTATTTCGAGTGTAGCCACGGGTAATTGGAATGATCCCGCTATATGGAGCGGTGGGCTTGTGCCTACTTCTGCTGATGATGTTACCATCGCAGAAGGTACTACTGTAACAGTAAATGGCTACAACATTGACTTTGCGACCCTCACCGTTGAGGTGGCGACCGTACTCAATGATCCCAATGGAGTTCTCAACCTTGGCCTTACGACCCTTAATGGAACGGGGACATTTGTGAGTAACGGGGTAGTGAACATAAATAATACGATTACCCTAAATGGGGATCTTACCAATAATGGCGAGATGAGTTGGAATGGAGGAGCCCTAATCGGAAATGCCGGAGTAAGGACCATGACCAATGCGGGTGTTTTTAATATGAATACCCACAATCAATCTATAACAGATGTCAACTTTGTCAATCAAAATGGTGCTTTGATTAACAAATCTGGCGCCACCAATCAAAATCAGACGATCCCGACTTCCTTTACCAATGAGACGGGAGCTACCTTCAATGTAGAAGCTAGTAGGACTGTGACCTTTAGCGGTTCTTTTGTTAATTCAGGTGATGTGGTTGTTGAGGGAGCAATAAGCTTCAGTAGTGCAGCCATCACGGTAAATACTGGGAATACCATTAGTGGTACTGGAGTGGTCAACATTTTTGGTAGCAATACTGCAAACGGTACAGCTGATCTTGTATTGGGTACTGCGACAGTAACCCAAACTTCAAACGGCAATAGCATCACGGGCTCAAGCGGCCAGGATTTGATTATTCCCAGCGGTACGACTCATAATGTTGGCCTGGGTACATGGGCAGGTTTTGACGGACTTACCAACAATGGTACGCTTGCTATTGTTAATACCCTTGGCCTTGAAATGGATCTTACCAACAATTCACAGCTGAGCTGGAACGGTGGAGCCTTGACAGATAATGGCAGTGGTGGAGCGACCATCTTTAATACTGCTACCTTTGATATGAATGCCCATAATCAGGCAGTTACAGATGTCAGTTTTGTTAACCAAAGTGGAGGTACCATCAATAAATTAGGTGCCACCAGTCAAAATCAGACGATCCCGACTTCATTTACCAACGAGACAGGAGCTAGCTTCAATGTAGCAGTTAGTAGGACTGTGACCTTTAGCGGTTCCTTTGTGAATTCAGGTGCAGTGGATGTTGAAGGAGCAATGAGCTTCAGTAATGCAGCCATCACAGTAAATACTGGGAATACCATCGGCGGTACAGGAGCGATCAACATTTTTGGTAACAATACAGCAAATGGTACAGCTGATCTTGTATTAGCTACTGCGACCGTAACTCAAACTTCAAACGGCAATAGCATCACGGGCTCAAACGGCCAGGATTTGATTATTCCCAGCGGTACGACTCATAATGTTGGCCTGGGTACATGGGCAGGTTTTGACGGACTTACCAACAATGGTACGCTTGCTATTGTTAATACCCTTGGCCTTGAAATGGATCTTACCAACAATTCACAGCTGAGCTGGAACGGTGGAGCCTTGACAGATAATGGCAGTGGTGGAGCGACCATCTTTAATACTGCTACCTTTGATATGAATGCCCATAATCAGGCAGTTACAGATGTCAGTTTTGTTAACCAGAATGGAGCTACGATCAATAAGTTAGGTGCCACCAATCAAAATCAGACGATTCCGACTTCATTTACCAATGAGACGGGAGCTAGCTTCAATGTAGCAGCTAGTAGGACTGTGACCTTTAGCGGTTCCTTTGTGAATTCAGGTGCAGTGGATGTTGAAGGAGCAATGAGCTTCAGTAGTGCAGCCATCACAGTAAATACTGGGAATACCATCGGCGGTACAGGAGTGATCAACATTGTTGGTAACAATACGGTAAACGGTACAGCTGATCTTGTATTAGCTACTGCGACCGTAGCTCAAACTTCAAACGGCAATAGCATCACGGGCTCAAACGGCCAGGATTTGATTATTCCTAGCGGTACGACTCATAATGTTGGCCTGGGTACATGGGCAGGTTTTGACGGACTTACCAACAATGGTACGCTTGCTATTGTTAATACCCTTGGCCTTGAAATGGATCTTACCAACAATTCACAGCTGAGCTGGAACGGTGGAGCCTTGACAGATAATGGCAGTGGTGGAGCGACCATTTTTAATGCCGCTACCTTTGATATCAATGCCCATAATCAGGCAGTTACAGCTGTAAGCTTTGTCAATCAAAATGGAGGTGTCATCAATAAGTTGGGAGCCTTAAATCAAAATCAGACAATTCCAACTTCCTTTACCAATGAAACAGGAGGAATTGTAAATGTTGATGTTTCCAAAAACCTTACCCTTAGTGGTCCTTCCTTAAACAATGGGCAGGTCAACAACAGTGGTGGGTTCATCATCGCTGGTCAAATGAATGGTACAGGTAGCTTCAGCGGAAATATCGTTTCGAATGCGGCTGGTACCCTTGCACCCGGTCTATCTCCCGGATGTATGTCATTTGCCAATGATTACAGCATGAACAACGGTAGCCTGGAAATCGAAGTAAGCGGCACCACTCCTTGTTCAGGCCATGATCAAATTTCAGTTACTGGTACGGCTAATTTGAGTGGAACCCTGATTGCAAACATCGGTTCTTACCTGCCTCCCTCCAACTCTGTAATTACCTTCATCGATGCAGGAACAGTTAATGGTACCTTTAGCTCTATCTCTCCTGCACTTCCTGCAGATTGGGCGCTTCAGTACGATTTCCCTAATGCAGGTGAAGTTTCTCTGGTATATTCAGGACCCGGTCCCGTGGGAGGTTTGGATTTCGTTGTAGGAGTTGAAACTTCTGGACCTAATAATACGGTTATCGTACCCGTTACGGTAAACAACTTTACAAACATTGCTACCTATCAGGGTTCAATTACTTTTGATGAAAATGTATTAAACTTTGTAAGTGCTTCTAACCCTCAGACGGTAGGAACCAGCAATTTTGGTGAACCCGGTCAGGGAAGTATTCCATCTAATACTATCACCTTCAGTTGGTACGACATCAACCAGGCTACTTTGGCAGATGGAAGCATTGTTATGGAACTGGAATTTACCGTTGCTTCAAATGCAACTACCGGTTTCACCGACATTGAAATCAATGGAAGTGCAACTCCCTTAGGTTTCTCTACGGATCCGGCAGCTACGACCCTTTCTAATCCTGGGGTAACTCAAGGTGGGGCAACCATAGATGCTGATGCACCTACGGTTGATGTAATCAACATTGTCAGTAACAATGCCAATGACATTACTTTAGCGACTATAGGAGATGTAATTAGCTTGAGTTTTACTACCTCAGAGACTCCTGATCAAACTCCTGTAGTGAGTATAGTAGAAGGTGGCCCTGGTGCGGTAACCGTAAGCGGTTCAGGAACTTCTTATACGGCTACAAAAACCGTAGCTGCGGGTGGAGACGGTCTGGTTACTTTTAGTATTCAGATTCAGGATCAGTTTGGAAATAGCAGTACAGCTACTGCAACTACCGATGGAAGTCAGGTTATCATTGATACCGAAGATCCAACTATCACTTGTCCCGCAGATGTGAATGAAGATACGGATGCAGGTGTATGTGGAAGAGTGGTAACATTTACAGATCCTACTGGAGCGGATAACCTTCCGGGTCATAGTGTAGCGCAAACAGGCGGACCTGCTTCAGGTTCTACTTTCCCTGTTGGCACAACGACTATTACCTATACAGTAACTGATGCTGCTGGAAATACGGCCAGTTGTGATTTTGATATCACAATTACGGATAATGAAGCTCCTAATGTAATCACACAGCCTGTTACCGTTCAACTGGACGCTAATGGTAGTGCTTCTATCTCAGTAAATGACATTGACAACGGTTCTTCAGACGCTTGTGGGATTGATACCCGCGTATTGGACATTAGCAGCTTCTCTTGTGATGATCTCGGAAATAACACGGTTACCCTCACAGTAACAGATGTAAATGGAAATGTTGCTTCTGCGACAGCAGTAGTTACCGTAGAGGACGTGATTCCTCCAAGCATTACTTGTCCTGCACCTCAGACGATTAGTACGGATGCGGGATTGTGTACTGCTGCTTTGCCTGATTTGACAGGATTGGCGCTTGTGGATGACAATTGTGCGGGCGGATCTAGTGGTTCTGGTGGTGGTAGCATTGTTGCGGGGAGTTCTACAAAAATCGGTAATGGTTATCTGCATTCTCTTGTTGTTGCTGACGATGGCACACTATGGAGTATGGGGAATAATGAATATGGACAACTAGGAAATGGAGTGTTTTCTAATACTAATCAATCTACTCCCATTCAAGTAGGAACAGATACAGATTGGGCTTCTGCGACAGGAGGGGAAGACTATAGTTTAGCATTAAAGAATGATGGAACCATATGGGCTTGGGGGAGAAATCATATTGGACAATTGGGGATTGGTTCTAGTGTCGACCAAGCTAGTCCGGTACAAGTAGGCACAGATAATGATTGGATTTTCGTAGAATCTGGTAAATATCACTGTATAGCTCTCAAAAGCAATGGCAGCTTGTGGGGCTGGGGTACAGGACTTGGCTTAGGTATTGGTACTTCAAGTCCCCAAAATAGCCCTTTACAAATCGGTACAGATTCTGATTGGATAGAATTTTCCGCAGGAAGCTCTTATTCACTAGGCTTAAAAAGTAATGGCACATTATGGGCCTGGGGAACAAACAGTTTCGGCGAATTAGGAATAGGCTCAAACAGCCAGCAACTTAGTCCGGTACAGGTAGGTACTGACACAGATTGGGCTTTTATCTCAGCGAGTAATATTCAAAGCTTTGCCCTAAAAAGTGATGGTAGTCTATGGTCTTGGGGCCATAACCACAGGGGCCAGTTGGGAATAGGATCTACTGTACAACAAACTAGTCCGGTACAAATAGGTACGGATACGGATTGGGCAGTAGTTTCTGGAGGCTGGTGGCATGGGATGGCCATAAAAAATAATGGAACCTTATGGGGTTGGGGACAAAGTGTGAATGGACAATTGGGTATTAGCCCTGGTGCTGATCAATTGGTTCCCATACAAGTGGGTTCTGATACTGATTGGGCTGCTATTTCAAGAGGTGGACCCGAATACCATTATAAAGGCGTAAAAAGCAATGGTAATCTTTATGGATGGGGATTAAATGCATGGGGAATGATTGGCAATGGAACCACAGGAGGTTCTGTAACCCCGCCCACTCTTTTATCCTTGACTGTTGATCCAGGTAGCGGTTCTGGCTCCAGCTTAACAGTAACCCAAAGCCCAGCGATAGGCACAGCCCTTGCGGTAGGTGCACATACTGTAAGCATCACAGTTGCTGATGCTTCCGGTAACACCGCCAGCTGCGATGTGATCGTAACCGTTGAAGATAATGAAGATCCAACCGTAGTTACACAGAATATCACCGTTCAACTGGATGCTTCTGGAAATGCCAGCATTACGGCTGCTCAGGTCGATGGCGGATCTACTGATCCTTGTGGGATTGCCAGCGTAACGGTTAGTCCTGAGAACTTCAGCTGTGGAGATGTTGGGGTAAACCAGGTTACGTTAACTGTAACAGATGTGAATGGTAATGTTGCTACAGGAACAGCAGACGTAACGGTTGAAGACAACATTCTGCCGACAGTAGTTACGCAGAATGTAACGGTACAATTGGATGCTAGCGGAAACGCAAGTGTCTCAGCTGCTCAGGTTGACAATGGTTCTTCTGATAACTGTTCTATTTCAACCATTACAGTAAGTCCTAATACCTTCACTTGTGCTGAAGTAGGAGCCAATACAGTAACTCTAACAGTAACCGACGTAAACGGAAATGTTGAAACGGGAACAGCTACCGTTACAGTAGAAGACAATGTATTGCCAACGGTAGTAACCCAAAACGTAACAGTTCAATTGGATGCTGCTGGTAACGCAAGTGTAACAGCTGCTCAGGTCGACAATGGTTCTTCCGACAACTGTTCAATTGCAAGTATCACAGTTAGTCCATCTACCTTCACTTGTGCTGAAGTAGGAGCCAATACAGTAACTCTGACAGTAACAGACGTAAACGGAAATGTTGAAACGGGAACAGCTACCGTTACAGTAGAAGACAATGTATTGCCAACGGTAGTAACCCAAAATGTAACGGTACAATTGGATGCTGCTGGTAATGCTAGTATCACAGCTGCTCAGATTGACAATGGATCTTCTGATAATTGTGGAATTGCAAGTATAACAGTAAGTCCTTCTACCTTCACTTGTTCTGAGGAAGGTGTAAATACCGTAACTCTGACCGTAACCGATGTAAATGGAAATGTTGAAACTGGAACAGCTACTGTAACGGTTGAAGACAATATTTTGCCAACAGTAGTTACTCAGGATATCTCTGTACAACTGGATGCTTCCGGAAACGCTACCATTACTGCCGCTCAGATAGACAATGGCTCTTCTGACAACTGTGCTATCGCAAGTATCACAGTAAGCCCGAACAGCTTTACTTGTGCAGAAGTAGGTGCAAATACCGTAACTCTGACCGTAACCGATGTAAATGGAAATGTTGAAACCGGAACAGCAACCGTAACCGTACTTGACGATCCGATCATCGATGTATCTGGTAAGTCTGTATCTGAACTTGGAGATGACATCCCCGGCGTGATCTACGATCTGGCAGGAGATGACGGTCCTCAGACCACTACCGGTCTTAGCTATACCTTCCAGGTAGCTCCTTGTGGTTCTACCAATGACATAGGTGGAGACAAAATTGATGATGCAGCTACCAATAATGGAGTTGATGTACTGGATGCATTCGACATTGTGAAGCATCTTTTACTCATCGATCAATTGGGAACTCCCTACAAGCGTATCGCTGCAGACGTAAACGGAACAGGCTCTATCAACATTTTAGACGCCTTCCAGGTTCTGCGTAAGATCAACAACATCATCCCATTCTTCACCAATCCTACAACAGGTGCTCAGGATGCGATCTGGACCTTCATTCCAGATGACTACGTATTCGCTGATCCCTTGAATCCCTGGAACTTTGAAACGCGCAGAGACATTCTTAGTCCTAATGCGAACCTGATTGACCAGGACTTTATAGGTGTGAAACTGGGAGATGTAAACAATACCTGGAACCCGAACCAATTGCGTACAGCTGCTCCTAGTGATTCTATGTTCTTCAATCTGGACGGCATGACTGCCCAGCAAGGAGACCTGATCAGAATTCCGGTGAAAGTGAATAAATTCATGGCCATCACAGGATATCAGTTTAGCTTGAATTGGGATCCTTCCGTACTGGAATTCCAGGAGGTACATCATGAGACCCTTGAAGGCGTATATGGATTAGAAGACGCGAGAAAAGGTGTATTGACGACTGCATGGGTTGACCTAAGTGGAGAGTCTCTTAGCCTCGAAGACGGAACGGTAGCTTTTGAGTTGGTATTCAAAGCAGTAGGTGGAAAGGATTCTAAAACTGAATTCAAAATCACTTCTGATGTAACGCCTTCTAAAGCCTATGACATTACACGTGAGTTGTTGGGAATCGGATTTGCTTCTGAGGAAATCAACATCAACCGGGGCAATGGCGAACTTGCCGGATATAGCTTTGATCAAAACGTACCTAACCCATTTGGAGAAGCCACTAACTTACTCTTCTCTCTCTCTCAGACTGAGAAAGTACAGATCGTGATCTACAACCTCAATGGTCAGTTGATCAAGCGTTTTGACGGAACGTATGCAGCCGGTGATCATCAGATCAAGTGGGACGGAAGAAACGAAAAAGGAATGGAAGTAAGTGAAGGTATCTACATGGCCCAAATGGTGGCTGGAGACTTCAGTGCAGCTATTCGGATTTCGAAAAACCGCTAATCAGAAACACAATACAAGGATCAATACTCAATGGAAATATTGAAGATTTGATCAGTAAAATAGGCCAGAATCTGCAACTGCAGGTTCTGGCTTTTTTTCAAAAGAAGATGGAAGTCCAGGCTATTTTACCATTCAGAACATATTGCCTACCATTCAGAACAATGAGGCCTGAGAAATTGCTTGTCGAGTTTCCCCTTACTACATTTCATACATCAAATAGATTTTTCGAAAAAGATAATATTCTCTCCTTTTTGAAAGAGCAATCAGAAGGGATAGGTATCTCATACACGCATTAGAAAGCGCTTTTAATCGCCATTCCTGTTTTTTTCATTCACAATTTATTTCTTCAATCATTCACCTTTTTATTCACGATTCCATGCGAAAAAACATGAACTATTTTACCTTCCTCCTCCTCTTGTTACTAGCAGGACTAGGACAGGAAATACAGGCACAGACGCTTGTATTTAATGTAGGAAGTGATACCGTCGATATTGATTCGATGGTCGTAATTCCGATTCGGGTAGATAGCTTTCAAACAATTTCCGGTTATCAGGGGACGATACGTTTTGATACCGCAGCCTTAGAATTTATGGGACTAAGCAGCCCTCAGTCAGGAGTAAGTAATATTTTCGGAAATCCAGGACAAGGACTCATTCCTTTGGATGCTGCCACTTTCTCTTGGGTAGACTTTAGTGGAGGCAATGTGACGCTTCCTGATAGCTCAGCCATTATAAATATCTCCTTTCAAGTCAAAAGTACAGCAATAGGTGGAGACTATACCGTAAGTGTGGATGGTTCAGTCACTTCTCTACTCTTTACCCAGGGAGTAGGCGTTGTGCCTGCTTTGGGAAATCCGGGCACGGTGCGCGTAAATCCCTGTGTGTCCTCTTCAGATGCAAGTTTTTCCTTTCTTTCCTCTGCCTGTATAGGTGGCTTTAATCCACAAGCCCTTATCTTCGGTGATCTGGGTGGAACCTTTGCGGTTGACAATGGAGCTTCGATAGATCCAATAACTGGTATTTTGGATCTTAGCTCTACGGTAGGAGGAACTACTTATAACGTCACCTATACAGTGGGTGCTCCTTGTGCTGCTGTGGATACGCAAAGCATCCAGATTTTTGCAGTAGAAGATGCTTCCTTTAGTATACCCGACACCACCTGCCTCAGTGAAACCAATCTGCTTCCTGACCTTGCAGGTACACCCGGAGGTATATTCTCTGTGGACAATGGAGCTACCATCGATCCCGCTACCGGAAGTCTGGACCTAAGCAGCACTTCTGCCAATACCCTATATACCATCACTTACCAGACCCAGGGCAATTGTCCGGATGTGAGTTCGCAAGCGGTATTCATTTCAGATACGATAGATGCTGCCTTTGCCTATCCTACAGATATTTGCCCCGGGACTGCTAATCCTTCTCCGGATATCACGGGAAATGATGGAGGAGTATTTAGCATTTCTCCTGCGGCCACCATTGATCCTGCTACTGGAGAAATTGATATGACTTCGATAACCTTAGGAGTTTCCTATACTGTTACCTACAGCTTTGATGACTTCTGCCAAAGTTCTTCGGACGAACTCTTTCTCGTTGATGCAGATCTTTCTCCACCTGTTGTCAATTGTCAGGATATTACTGTCATGCTGGATAGTACGGGCATAGCGGTTATTGATCCGAGCATGATAGACAATGGTTCTGTGGACGAATGTGGCATCATGGAGCTGACCTTAAGTCAGGATACCTTTAGAGTAGGAGGCATTCAGGAAGTTACCTTGACTGCTTTGGACAACAATGGGAATAGCAATTCCTGTACAGCCAATGTTACGGTTGAGTGGCCCACATCCATCAAGGATCTCTATTCTCCGGAACTTAAATTGCTGGCATATCCTAATCCTGTAGAAGAGCATCTTCAACTCGAATTGGAAAGCCCCTGGTCAGGAGAAGTAAACCTTCAAATCCTCAATAGCTGGGGACAAATCGTCAAAGAAGAACACACACATAAATCAAGTAGCCTTTTGAAACACAACATACATCTTGCTGATATACCCGCAGGAATGTATATCATCAAGCTCAAACAAAACGAGTTTGTGAATGTAAAACGGTTCATCAAGAAGTAGTTGAGAAGCCAGGCTTGTATAGCAAGTCAGATAATCACATTTCTTGACCGTTTAAGGTGAAACGAGGAATCCCCGGCTTTGTCTGGGGATTTCTATTTATTCCAGGCGAAAAACACTCAAAACCGCCGCATGATCCGAGGGGAACATAATCGGATGGTAATCTATCACCCGGGAATAAATTGCTTGCATATCTTTTCCCTGATAATAGATGTAATCGATGCGATCCCTCATCCCGTATTTGTTGGAAGAAGTTGCTGCCCGAGGTGTCCAGGTATAACCCGGATCCATGGCCGGATTGATATGTAGCTCCCGAAAGCTATCTGTAAATCCTGCCTCTAACATGGCCTTGCTTTCTGGCCATGCTACCACATAATTTTGATGGATATTTTGAGTTAAGGGAATCCAATCCAAATGAGATCCACTATTGAAATCCCCTGACATAAGGATGCCCACATATTTGTCCTGCTTGAGATGAGGCTTCATTTCCTTGAGGATAGAGCTTATTTCTGCAAAGCGAGTCTCTCCTTCAGCTGCGATCAATTCTTCCGAACTCAAGTTGCCTTCATTGACCGACTTCAGGTAATCGGGTAGATAGTGGAGCCAGGTATTTAGCATCAGGACTTTCTTTCCCGGCGCAATTTCTATTTCCGCCCCACCAAAATTGAAGGCTCTAAAAGCTTCGATGGTTTCAGTAATGGGGTACTTACTCATAATGGAGAGATTGGAGCTGATGAGGTAAAATTCATAGCCCAAAGCATCAGCGATCTTTTCCCCAGAACCATAAGTCTCTATCAAACCCACAATATCAGGATTGACGGCTTTGATGCTTTCTATTGTACGCTTGACTCCCACTTTTTCTCCGTACCTCCGGCCGCCATGCCAGATGTTCCAGGCCATGACTTTGAGTTGCTGCGGCATTTTCTTCTGGACTTTGGGACTTCTATTGGGGAAAAATGCTTGCCAGGAAGCTTGAACTTCTTCTCGTGAGAGGACGCGATTCCAGATTTTTACTTCATCCAGGTAGCCATTGAAAGCTTTCCACTGACCGGCTGAACCCCATTCGAAATATTCATCCGATCCACCTGCCACGGTACGATGTGGGCTCTTTAAATCCCCCAATTGACCCAGATTATAAATCGCGACTGCTTTGCCATCAAAATACATGCGGGCCTCATTTTTGGGACGTTCGACACTGAAGAGGATTTGATGCCAATTCCCATCATTGATGCTGAGCCGTCCTGTCGGTTGGTATCGATATTGATTCTTTCCATCCGAAAGATGCAGGGACCAGGCGCCATTTTCCTGACTGCCTATTTGCCAGCCGACAACAGGCTTATCTTCGCTTATTTGATTGCCGATAATGGGAGTTCCCTGTTCTGCTCCGGGCAGTGTTTTTACCCAAATCTGAACCGAAAAACTCCCGGCAGTCTGTATTTTCTGACTCTGGAGACTATCTATGATCCAGGGCCTTCTATGCATAGCATTTTCACTGAGGTCAAGGGCATAATCCTGTAATCCCTCAACAAAACTTTGCCGCATAAGATCGACGGTATAAGTCGCTTCTTCCGATTTTATGGGAGTTTTGTTTTTAGTTTCATCCCCTTTAGAAAAAGAGAGATGAATCAAGGGGGCCTGTGAAAAAAGAAAGTTGTGGGGGAAATAAAACAGGATCGCGAAGAAAAGTATGGCTAATTTTTTCATCTGGGGATTTATTTCCTCCAATATCTACAATTTCAACTTATTCAAAACGGATAAGCTGTGGTGTCCAGCTTTTTTCATCCCCCAGTATCCCATGCGTTTCACTGATCACTTCCATCCATTCGGGGGTAACTTTTATCAATAAATAGGCCTCTCCTCTATTGGGATAAAAGGCTTCCCATTCTTTCTTCCAGTGCTTTTGTTTTTCATCTGGATCATTGACGAGTTCTGCTCGGCCATGGATCATGACATAGCCTGTTTCATCTTTCGCCGTATAGTACAAGGTAACGCGAGGGTCTTCTTTGATTTGCTCAACTTTCCGGCTATGAGGATTGGTCCCAAACCAAACCACAAAATCCTCTTCCGGACGAAAGGGAGACATGGTCCTGACCCTTGGCCTACCATCAGTATCCAAACTAATCAGTGCACAAGTACCCGCCTCAACCATCAGCTCATGAGCGACAGATTTGATCCGTTGCTCCAAACTGTCTGATATTGCTATTTCCTGCCCCATCGTCAGAAAAGGCAATGAAAGGAACATCCAGAGCAAAAAGAGTGAAACTTTATCAGTAGATTTCATGTTTTGATCATCAATATTCAGCTACGCAAAATGGCGACTTGCTTTTACCTTCCGATTTAGCCTTACTTATCTAAAAAGTAATAAAATCTCTTTAAAGAAAAACAAAATGCCTGAAAGCGGTTTAGCTTTTAAATAAGACAAGGATTTAAATGAATAAAGAAAATAAAAATACCCCGCTCAATGATGGGGAAGCCTTTTGGTCTCAACGCTATATCGATCAAAGAACCGGATGGGATTTAGGTGCCGTTTCTGAACCCCTTCGGGCCTACATAGATCAGATTGAGGATAAGAATAGCAAAATATTGATTCCGGGAGCAGGCAATGCCTATGAAGCGGAGTATTTATTTCGAAAAGGTTTTAGCCAGGTACATGTGCTGGACATCAGTGAACTCCCACTCAGGAGCTTTCGGGAACGATTGCCGGATTTTCCAGCCGATCAGTTGATGCATGGGAACTTCTTTGAACATGAGGATCAATATGATTTCATCTTTGAGCAAACCTTTTTTTGCTCTATTCCTCCCATTGATAATAATCGAAAGAAGTATGCGAGGAAGATGCATGAACTCCTGACCCCTGGTGGAAAGCTGGTTGGAGTCTGGTTCAATTTTCCCTTTTCCGGAGATTTGACAAAACGACCTTTTGGGGGACTGGAAGAAGAATATCGAAGCTTATTTACCCCTCATTTTGAATTTGCTGTATTTGAAGAGGCATACAATTCTATGCCGGGTCGTGAGGGAAAGGAACTCTTTGGAATTTTGAAGAAAAAAGCGAGTATTTAAGTCTGTTTTCCAATATTCTCCTTGTTCATCAATAGCTTCAATTCGTCGAGTACCGTAATGTCTTCTATGGTAGAAGGGGGGGAAAGGGGACGTTTATCAGCAATCTCCCGCATCGTTTTTCTCAGGATTTTTCCCGAGCGGGTTTTAGGGAGGCGTTCTACTTTGACAGCCCTTTTGAAAGAAGCTACTGCGCCTATACGTTCCCTTACCTGCTGGATCAATTCCTTTTCAATTTGTTCCTCTGAATCTTCAATTCCAGACTTCAGGAGATAAAATCCCACAGGAATCTGGCCTTTATAGGCATCATAAACTCCTATAACGGCACACTCGGCAATGGCCGGATGGGCAGCTATGATCTCCTCCATATCCGAGGTTGAGAGTCTGTGGCCGGCTACATTGATTACATCGTCGATTCGGCCGGTAATAAACACATATCCCTCTTCATCTTTATAGCCACCATCACCTGCCAGATAATAGCCGGGGAAATCGGATAAATAGGAAGCTTTGAACCTTTGGCTATCCTGCCAGAGACTGGGGAAACATCCAGGCGGCAAGGGATATCTTATCACTACGCTTCCTTCTCCGAGAGGAGGAGCGACTTGACCATCTTCCTGCATGATCTGAATATCAAAACCACAGACCGGCATGCCTGCAGAACCCGGCTTGATGGGTTGTAGCTCCAGGCCTGTCATATTGGCCAGCATTGGATAGCCAGATTCCGTCTGCCACCAATGATCAATAACCGGAACTCTCAAAAGATTTTCACACCATTCCAGGGTAGCGACATCCGTTCTTTCCCCTGCTAAGAAGAGATATTGTAAACATGAGGTATCATATAAGGCTTTTAGCTTCCCTTCGGGATCTTCTTTTTTGATGGCTCTAAAAGCGGTAGGAGCTGTGAATAAAAGTTTTACCTGATATTCGTTTATCACCCTCCAAAAGCTGGAGGCATCCGGAGTTTTGATGGGTTTGCCTTCATAAAGAACAGTCGTACAACCATAAATCAAGGGAGCATAAACGATATAGGAATGTCCTACTACCCAACCCACATCCGAAGCTGCCCAATAAGTATCACCGGGCTCCACTCCGTAAATGTTTTTCATGCTGTATTGCAAAGCCACCGCATGCCCTCCATTGTCTCGCACAACTCCTTTGGGTTTACCTGTAGTACCAGAGGTGTAGAGAATGTACAAGGGATCCGTTGCATCTACTATTTCATAATCTGCAGGAGTTGCTTTCGCACGTAAACTTTCCCAATCAAAATCTCTCCCCTCCTGCATATCCGCTTTGACAAAGTCTCGCTGAAAAACCACACAGGCATCTGGCTGATGCTTACTTTTTCTTAAAGCCTCATCTATGATGGGTTTATAGGGGATAATCCGCTTGATTTCAATTCCTCCGCTTGCCGCCAATACTAGCTTAGGCTTTGCATCGTCTATCCGTATGGCCAATTCCTGTGCTGCAAAGCCTCCAAATACTACCGAATGAACTGCCCCCAATCTCGCACATGCCAGCATCGCAAAGACCACTTCGGGAATCATAGACATATAGATGATCACCCTATCTCCTTTTTTTACTCCCAGTCCTTTCAATACTCCAGCAAAAAGAGCCACTTCATCCAGAAGCTCCTGGTAGGAATACGTTTTTTTGCTTTGGGTAATGGGGGAATCATAAATCAAAGCGCTTTGCGCACCTCTTCCGTTTTTTACGTGATGATCCAGGGCCAGGTAAGAGGTATTGAGTTTTCCTCCTTTAAACCAGCGATATAATCCTTCTTCATCCTGAGAGAGAATTGTTTGGGGGAAAGTGAACCAGTCAATGGCTTTGGCTTGTTCTTGCCAGTAGGAAACAGGATCACTGATGCTTTCCTGGTATTCTTTTTTATAGGACATGCAAAGGTGCAATTTGGTAGTAGTAATGAAATATAAACAATATTGAATGAGGGACTAAAAAATTATTCGTTCAGATTATTAAATCATGGGTTGGTAATCCTGAAAATTTGTGCTAAATAAGTTTCTATGAAGATGATCTGGCAACTCTTCGGAGTACATATCAGCCTTAGTATGCTGATACTGGTCCTGTTTCTCCTCTGGCTTGTCTGGCCGCGCCACTACCCAAAATTGCGAATGGCGTTTATCCGGGGATGTGGAGGAGTTCTTTTAGCAAGTATTCTCTTGGCTAGTTATACCTATTGGCCACGATCATTTGAAAAGAAATATGTACATAAAGATCCGGAAGCTAACTCATCGGTAGGTACTTTGAGAGAATTGGCTGATTCGATGGATTTTTACATTGGAATGGCGAGTTCACATGATCTTGCTTATCCAGAACTTATCTCAAAGGAATTTAATTCCCTTGTAGCAGAAAATGACTTCAAACCCGGCCAACTATTAATAGATGCGAAAAACTGGAAGTTTGATTTCACTAAAGCGGACAAACTTCTCTCTTTCGCTGATGCCCAGAATATGCGTATGCGAGGTCACACCCTTATCTGGGGGAAATTTTCCGGAATGACATATCCCGCAGAATGGCAAGAGGAAATTAAGCTTGCGAGTGATAAAGAAGCAAAGATGAAAGCCTTGATGCGGCAATACATAGAAACGGTCATGCAGCATTTTAAAGGAAGAGTTCTTGATTGGGATGTGGTAAATGAACCGATGGGAGGTAATACCTTGTTCCCAAGTGTTTTTACAGAAAGTATGGGAGAAAGCTATATTGATTATGCCTTTCAATTGGCTCGAGAATTCGATCCGGATGCCACTTTATACCTCAATGAGCAAATCACTGATTATGAGAGCGAGCAGGCAACAGCATTTTTGGGTTTACTTCAAAGACTGCTGGATCGGGGAGTACCCATAGATGGAGTGGGAATGCAATGTCATCACCTCAATAATATCCATGATACCGAGGCTTTGCGGGACTACATCCGAAAAATAGCTGAAATGGGACTGGAAGTGGAAATAACGGAATTGGATGTACGATTGCTACTGTTCAAAGACTTTGAAGATCCTTATCAGGCTCAGGGAGATCAGTTCCGAAAAATTGCAGAAATCTGCCTCGATGATCCGGCTTGCAAAGGCCTGACTTTATGGGGGTTAACGGATGCCAAGAATTGGATGGATGCCGTTCCTCCCTTTAAATGGAAAAGCCCCAATGCGCCTAATATATTTGATGAGGATATGAATAAAAAACCTGCTTACTGGGGCTTGTATGAAGCTTTGAAAAGTAAGCGAAATAAGGTGCTCAATGCGCCTTAAGCTACGCTCGGATTTTCCCCTTTTCCCCAGCCGATTTCATTTTTTACAAAATACCCGACTACACCGACGGATAATACAAAATAGGCCCCTACAAGGATACTTCCTCCCGGGAGCACATTATCCAGCAAAAACCAACTTCCTGTCTGAAAAATGATGCCTAGTCCAATGAGGGATTTGAGGGCTTCCATCCAGACGGCATGGGGATCTCTGTCCATCAGGCTCGTATAGCTATAGATGACCAGGTACATAAAAATCCCATAGATAAACACAGCTGGACTTCCGATTTCGCTGAGTTGGATTAAAAAATGAAACATCATGGCCATCAACATCAGAAATTGAATTCCGGACCAGATTTTCAATGCTCGGGAAGCATAGGGGTCGTATTTTTTGAAATTTTTGGGGTCAGCAGAAAGGACTTTGTATTTCTCTTTCACATCGGCGGGTCTCCATCCAGTTGGCATAAACCAAATTCTCAATTTATCCTTCCAGCTTTTGGTCCTCCAGGCATCTTTAATCAGTAGCCAGATATGATTTAGGTTGATGCGAATGGGATTCCAGGTATTTACTTGTCGAGTTACGCCAAATACACAGGGTTCTTCTTCCAATTCTTCCTGAAAGGTTCCAAATAGTCTATCCCAAATGCAAAAGACCGGAGAGAGATTTTTGTCCCGATAGATTTCATTGATAGCATGATGAACCCGATGCTGCGAGGGCGTTACGATGATATATTCCAGCCATCCCAGTTTGCCGATATGGGTGGTGTGATACCACACCTGCACAAATAAATGAAAAGGGGTAACGATGGCTATAATTTTGGGAGGAACCCCTAATAAGGCAGCGGGAAGTAAAAAGAAGACGCTGATATTGACAAACTTGGAAATGGATTGACGCAAGGCTGTGGCAATATTGAATTCCTCACCGGAGTGGTGGATCACGTGTCTGTTCCAAAAAATATTGACATGATGGGCCAATCGATGATACCAATAAGTCGCAAAATCAAGCCCTATAAGAGCTAATAAATAGGTCAGCCAATTGACTTCCCTTTCCACCACTGCCAACTCCTCATACATATACTTATAGCCAATGATAACTATGGTTAAGCCAAGGACACTTTTGATGGCATTGGTCATCCCTGAACTCAGGCTGGCAATGGTATCCATGGCCCGGAAATTGAAATTCCCTTTCGAATACGCATAAATCGCCTCTATAGCCATGAGGATAAAACTCCCAATGATAATGAGCAATAATGCATGTGCTAACGTTTGCATGAAGATATAAGTCAGTAGTAGTCTGGATAAATGTAGATAACTCTTAATCCAATTTCTCAAGTGTTAAAGCCTTTCTATAAGCTTGTCGGAAAATCTCTTCCTTCAGGAAATCGGTATGTCCATATCCGTTAAAAGATATAAGTGTGATCTCTGGATATTTGTTTTTGAGTGCCTGTGCGTGATGAAAGGGAATCATTTGATCCTCTTCTCCATGAAAAATGCTGACGGGACAATTTACATCTGCCAGAAATTCATCACTGGGCAAAGTGTACTTCCATATAAAAGGAGGTACCCATTTCATTTTTTCCTGTAGCAGGCTGCGAAAGCTTGCATAGGGGGCTATCATCAACAAAGCTTTGGGTTTGTTTTGGGAGGCTAAATAGGCTGCAATCCCCGAACCAATGGAAATGCCTGTCAACAGGATGTTTTCTTCCCCATAACGATCTGCCAGATAATCATAAACAGCCTGTCCGTCATTCAACAAGTCCTCTTCCTCTCGGATTTTCCCCTCACTCAATCCATAGCCTCTGTAATTGATATATAAAACATCAAGTCCCTCTTTTAGATAGAAGTCTGACCCCTTGCCGATTTCATCCAATTTCCCTTTGTTCCCATGAAAATAGAGCACCACCCCTTTGGAACTATCAGCTTTGAACAATATGCCATGCAAACGGATATTCTCGGCTACCGGAATGTGGACATCTTCAAACACTATGTCAAAGGTATAGGCATAGGAAGAAGCTAATTGGGTCGGTTTAAAAATCAGCTTTTCCTGAAAAAAGAAAAGGCCCGTCCATACAAGAAGGGGGAGTAATAGTAGTCCCAAAAGGTATTTAAACTGAGAACTTTTCATCAGATGTTCCCTATAGAATGCTAATAATCTTCGCTATGAAAAGGGAAAAATTGAAGCTTTGAGTATCTATAAATGTAATCCCGTTAATAGTATTTTCCTAAATTCTGGAGAAATGCAATCAACTTGTGTTACTTGATTTTTACTTCCAGGATTATTTCCTGGGAAGAGAATCTTATAGTTTACAAACTGAAAGGAAGCCTTTATGCAAGTTGTACAATAGAATCGGGAGAGGTTTGAATTAAGAGGCTTTCTCCTAACTTTGTTTGGCTTGTGGGGGAATGAATTAGAGGAAAACAAACGCTACAATACACCTGAAATGCTTGCTCAACTGAAAATTTCCGGATTACTTTTACTTCCTTTCCTGATACTACCTTTTTTGTTTGCTCAACAGAATCCAGTTCTGAAGCTTGACTTCGAGCCCGGGCAGTTGGGAACTCAAATTAAGGGGGAAGTGAAAGAACTTGATTTTGTCGAAGGGATAGAAGGGAAGGCATTAGCGCTTGGGCCTGAGGAAGGGAAAAAAGCCTTAAAACTGAGCGGACTTTCACTCGATGGGAGCAAAGATTTTACAATCTGTTTTTGGATGAAAGCAGATTCCGATAAGCCCATGGTTTTTCTTTCTCAAAAGATCTTTGGAAATAAAAGTATAACAACTCAGAAGAATCCGGGATGGGTCATATACAGTTCTGGGGGAAGTATGGCCTGGAGCATTGGTTCAGGCGAAAGACGAATAAATTACGAAAGAGATAATGGGAGTAAGATGCCGATCAATGATGGAGAATGGCACCAACTAGCTATGAGCTTTAAGAAAGAACTGAAGGAAGTTCGATTGTACTATGATGGAGGTAATGTGGCGGTTTATAAGGTGAACTTTGATTTCTCAAATGAGGAAATACTGAATATAGGAGCTGAGGTAGATAGCTATAGTTCTCGGAAATTTGCAGCGGGAATTGAACAGGGGAAAGAGGAATTGCAATCATTGCTTGATTCATTTAATGCATTAGGACTCGCACCCTTGAAAAAGGAAGAATTCATTGAGTTGATTGTTAATCCAGAAATGCTTTATGAAAAAAAGCTGGCTAAAAGAGCCGGCCCGGAAGAGCAGGGAAATGATGTATTGGGAGGAGTTCAGTCAATTAGAAAGAATTTACTTTCAAATCCCTATACCGTTTTTCAGAATCGGGCGCTTACAGATTTGAAAGCTGTCAGTCAGATTTATGAATTGCAAGAGGGGAAAGTTGAAATCAGGGAATCAGAAGGGAAATTATTTACCCAAAAAGAACAATTGTATCCTCCAGACTTTTCTATTGATAATCTGAGTATTTGGGATAGAGTTCTTGATGAAAAAGAGCTAGAGGAGTCTTATCGAATACTCAAAAAGAAGAAAGTAAAAAAGCTTCCCAAAAAACGTAAAGAGCTTACTATCGGTGTTTGGAATATCTGGCATGGAGGCATCCATTGGACAAAAGAAAAAGAGGGTTGGGATTCACGTTTGCGGATTGTGGAAATGATCCGGGAAAAGGAGATTGATGTTCTGCTTATGCAGGAAACCTATTCTTCCGGAGATTTTATAGCAGCTGAATTGGGCTACTACTTTGCAACAACTTCAGATTGGGACTACCGCTATCAGGGATCCAATATTTCAGTAATCAGCCGCTTTCCCATCAAAGAGCTCCAGGTTTCGGATAAAACCGAATTCAATAATGTAGCCACACGCTTAGCGATAAGCAGAACGCAGGAAATCTGGGCCATGTCCAATTGGTATGGGATGGCGCAGTTTGGGGATGTTTTTAGTTTTCATGAGGAAAGATTTGAAAATTCGGATCACATCCCTGTATTTTTTGGGGGAGACTTTAATGCTGTTCCCCATACAGATGGTGGCGATAGTCCTGCTTCCCTAAAACTGAGCGAAGCTGGATTTACGGAAGCTTTCAGGAATATGTATCCGGATGTCGAGAAATATCCGGGCTACACGCATAGAAGTGCTAGTAGAATAGATCAACTTTACTATAAAGGTAAAGACCTGAAAAATACACATACCGAAGTAAACTCTTCCTGGCCAACAGGCTTTCCTTCTGATCATTATTTGATCGTCTCAACATTTAAACTGCCTTAACCCCTTACTCAAATGAGCAATTCTATGAAAGCAAAAGTTATCCTGCTTATCCTATTATTTCCCGCATGTCTGAGTTTAAAATCCCAGGAAAAACCTGATCCTTCCCGGACTGTCAAGGTTCTTTCCTTCAATATTTACCATGGGGAAACCATGAAAGGGGATTTTGATCTGGAGGTCCTGGCGAATGTGATCAGAAAAGCTGATCCGGATTTTGTCGCGATGCAGGAAGTCGATTTCCTTACGAATCGAGCGAAAAAATATGATCTGGTTACGGAATTGGGGTGGCGGACGAAAATGGTCCCATTATTTGGGAAAGCGATGGACTATGATGGCGGAGCATATGGTGAAGGTGTGCTTTCACGTTATACGCTTTTGAGCAGTAGAAATGTAGCCCTGCCTTTTGTGAAAGGCCAGGAGCCCCGAGCAGCCTTGGAAGTGCTGAGTATTTTACCTTCCGGAGATACTGTTGGATTTGTAGGAACTCATTTCGCGCATGAAGGAAAAGAAGGGCGAATCATGCAGGCCCAAAAGATCAATGAAGTATTCTCTCAAAATACCTATCCTACCATTCTCGCTGGTGACCTCAATGCCCAACCCGGCAGCAAAACCATCAACACCCTGGAGGAAGTCTGGCAAACAACTTATGATAAAAAGAATCCAGCCTTTACTTATTCTTCTGATGATCCCCGTATCAAGATTGACTATGTGATGTTCTATCCGAAGCATCGATGGAGAATAGTCGAAACGCAAGTAATTGCTGATACGGTCGCTTCGGATCATTGTGCCTATCTCGTTACGCTGGAGTTGCTGGAAGAATAGAGGGAAGTGCATGCGCATGATTTGTACCTGAATTTGACACTTGTATTTGATCTTTTCCTGATAAGCCCACAAGCCCGCTGTCATTGCGAGTGCTAATTTAGCACGAAGCAATCTCCTCGACTTGGAAAAGCCTATTTGAGTCAAGGGGATTGCTTCGGTTCCCTCGCAATGACAGCTTTGCTGTGGCACGAACTGATCCCAAACACTTTTGTCAATGCGAGCCGGAATCTCCGGCGAAGTAATTTCCTCGACTTGGAAAAGCCTATTTGAGTCAAGGGGATTGCTTCGGTTCCCTCGCAATGACAGCTTTGCTGTGGCACGAACTGATCCCAAACACTTTTGTCATTGCGAGCCGGAATCTCCGGCGAAGCAATCTCCTCGACTTGGAAAAGCCTATTTGAGTCAAGGGGATTGCTTCGGTTCCCTCGCAATGACAGCTTTGCTGTGGCACGAACTGATCCCAAACACTTTTGTCATTGCGAGCCGGAATCTCCGGCGAAGCAATCTCCTCGACTTGGAAAAACCTATTTGAGTCAAGGGAATTGCTTCGGTTCTCTTGCAATGACAGCTTTGCTCTGTTTATGAGGAAATTGCCATCTCATCCTCCTTCAAAAAAGTACAACTATATGCGAATTTCTTGTAGCCGATTTGCGCTCAATCTGGCCGAACTTGCGTGCATTAAATATTAATTCTTTGGACCCTTAAACACTCAAAATCATGAAGTTTGTAACAAAGAAAATTCACGCATTTTTAGACTATCCGGTTGCTATCGCTTTGATCGGCTTACCCTTTATCCTCGGACTAGGTGAATCCAATCCTATGGCTTTCCAGCTTTCTTTGGCAACAGGCATAGCAGCTTTCATCCTGACCCTTCTGACAGACCACGAACTGGGTTTGTTTCGGGTAATTCCCTATCGCATTCATTTGTTGGTAGATTTGATTGTGGGAGTAACTTTCGTGCTGGCACCTTTTATCTTCTCCTTCGAAGGATTGGACGCCTATTATTACTGGATTAATGGAGCTGCTGTACTCTTTGTCGTAAGTATGCACAAAGCCGAAGTAGCTGTTTAGGATGTATAGTATTTTTATTGACGAAAATGAGTAGAGGAAGCTAAATTTCCCTTATAAGTAAAGCGGCTGAAGCTAATCAATATAGCTTCAGCCGCTTTGTATGTGAAAACATCCTTTCTCTTAGATGCTCCAGACTCCATCTACATCCGAGAGGGGAATGCAGCCGAGAAATTCACCGGGAACCGGATCGTATTTCAATACATTTTTCCCGATTTCCTCAGAAGTACAATAGCCCATAATGGCCATGGACTTAAGTGAACGGTAGAATCCCACATCGGGCTGTGGTCCTACTCCCGCTCCCCAAACACTGTAACCAAACTTGGGAGAAGATTTTTCTTTCTCCATGAGAAATTCTTCCTTTTGCGCCTGATCCAGCTCCGCAAAGCCTTTCCCAAATTTATCCTTACTCTCCTGATTGAATTTTGTCAGTTCTTCCTGCAGTTTCTTTTGCCCTGCTTCATCATACATTTTCGCAAATGCCAGATCTATGAACATATCTACCTTCATGTCCAGGCCTCCGGGGGTTGCTGTTTTAGGTAAAATGGTATCCACAAAGGCTGCCACCAGTTCCGCATGCTCTATGCTGAGAAATTGAGGCTTCCAATCGATACGGGAAGTTTGCTGACAGGCTTGCAAGAGACTGACCAATGCGCCAGTCAAAACCGTAGACCCTCCAAGAAGGGCGGTACTTTTTAATGCTTCTCTTCTTTTCATGTCTATTAAAGGTTTTGTTTGTTAAGTTCAGAAATGGCGTGATTGGCTGCGCGAGCACTCAGTGCCATATAGGTCAAAGAGGGATTTACACAGGAATTGGAAGTCATACATGCACCATCAGTTACGTAAACATTGGGGGCTCCATGTACCTGATTGTTTGCATTGAGGACAGAAGTTTTGGGATCATGTCCCATACGGGCGGTTCCCATTTCATGAATCCCAAAGCCCGGCTCATGTTTATTATCAAATCCCACGATATCCTTCAGGCCTGCTTTGTCTAACATTTCCAGGGCATCTTCCTGAATTTGCTTATTGAGTGCCAATTCATTCTCCTTCCACTCACAATCAATTGCCAAAGTTGGCTGTCCCCATTTGTCGAGACTGTCTTTGTCCAGGCTGACTTTGTTTTCATGATAAGGCAAGCACTCAGCAAAACCGGTAATGAAAAATTCCCAGGGACCGGGATCTTTCATCAAATTATCCTTAAAGTCAGCACCAAAGCCTTCAACATTGGCTCCACGTCCCCATCCTTTGCGATAAGCTCCACCCTGATAGCCAAATCCTCTGACAAATTTGTCAGATTTTGTCTCCTCATTGATGTTCCAGTAACGAGGGATATAGATACCATTCGGACGGCGTCCTTTGTAATAGCTATCCTCATGTCCTTCAAAGACCCCCATAGCTCCTACACGATAGGTGTGGTCCATAAGGTTGTGTCCAAGCTCTCCACTATCATTTCCAAGTCCATTGGGGAAGCGGTCAGAAGTAGAGTTCATGAGAATGCGGGTAGTACTCAAGGTCGAGGCATTGACGAAGATGATTTTTGCATAATATTCCATCATTTCGCCCGACTCTGCATCAATGATCTTTACGCCAGTCGCTTTGCCTTTCTTATCATCATAAATAACAGAATGAGCAATGGACCAGGGTCTGATCGTAAGATTGCCGGTATAGTTGGCGGCAGGAAGCGTAACGGAATTGGCGCTAAAGAAAGCACTATACGGACAACCCATGCTACACTTATTTCGAGACATACACTGACCGCGTCCATTATGTGGTTGAGTCAAATGCGCCACCCGACCGATGGTCATGGTTCTTCCGGGAAAGGCATTCTCTATTCTCGCTTTTACATCTTTCTCTACACAATTCAGCTGCATAGGAGGCAGGAATTCACTATCAGGAAGCTGCGGCAATCCCAATGCCTGCCCACTAATACCTATGTATTTCTCCACATGGCTGTACCAGGGAGCAATGTCTTTGTAGCGGATGGGCCAATCAACCCCTATGCCTTCCTTTGCATTGGCTTCAAAATCCAGATCACTCCAACGATAGGTTTGCTTTCCCCAAAGTTGCGACCTTCCTCCCATCTGATGGGCTCGCAACCACATGAAAGGCTTGATCTCCGTATAGGGATTTTCCTCATCATTGGCCCAGAATTTTTTGCTGGCTTCTCCCAACCAATTGGAACGAACGGCTTTGTAGTGTTTTTTCCTTTCTTCAGGTGTAACTCCTCCCCGAAGTTCCCAATCCCAGGATTCTTTCTGCATATCCGGATAATCCTCAATATGCTTTACGATTCTTCCTCTTTCCAGAACGAGGGTTTTCAGCCCGGCTTCACAAAGTTCTTTTGCGGCCCAACTCCCACTCATACCTGAACCTATGACAATGGCATCATAGGTCATATTCTTTTTCGCGTCAATATTATAATTGTAGTTGTAATTCGACATAGGTTTTGCCTGATTAGCTTAAATAGATTCAATAAGTAAATTAGGAAAATACTGCTACATAATTACTACCTAAATAGCTCCAATTTTTGATGGGTTAAGGCAAAGCTTCTGCCTTTTGTCCTTAGAAATACTGTGTCTATCGACACTAATACTTCCTTCGGCTTTATTTCCTCTTTAGCATACTTTATTGAAGCATCTTTATAAAGCAGGGAGCCCAAACTCCCCATTTATTGATTCAATTTTCTCCTTAATACACGCTTTATGAAGTCAATTTACCTACTATTCTGTCTTTGTATTCTTTGGAGCAGTTCTGATATACTGGCTCAATCAGGGCCGCAGATATTGAGTGCAACTGCCTGGGAAGAAGATTTAGAGGAACTCTATCACTTATTGAAAACAGAACATCGGGACCTGTATTTTAAAACCGAAGCAGAGCTTTTTGAAGAAGAATTCCAAAGAATAAAAGCCAATATCCCACAATGGCCGGATCATAAAATTATTGCTGAGTTTGCTCGTTTGGCAGCTTTGGCAAATGATGGCCATACTCGATTGACGCTTCCTATGCAAAAAGGAGTAGGCTTGAGTCAGGCGCATACTAATACGCCTTTTCCATCGGATGATCAATTGGTATTTCGACATTTGCCTCTGGAATTTTATTACTTTGACGATGGAGTATATGTGCTGAAAGCCATTCCATCCCTGGAAAAACATATTGGAAAGAAGCTGTTGAGGATTAATGATACCTCGATTGAAAATGCCCTGGAAGCAGTGAAAGGACTTTGCCATTTTGATAATGAGTATGGCTATCGATTAATCGCTCCGTCCCGATTGAGTATCCTGGAAACCCTTATGGCACTGGATATAGTTGGGGAAAATGAGGAAGTGAAGCTTCGCATGGAATCAGCTGATGGGACCGAAGAAATCAAACTTAAGGCCCTTGATCGGTTTACGGAGGAAAGATTGAGTGAAAAAGTATTGGGGGAAAGCACAATACTAAGTAGGCAGAAGAATGAAGAATATTACTGGTATGAATATGTAGCGGAAAATAAGGCCATCTATCTTCAGATCAATCAAATGAATCGGGCAGAGTCGGGAGTAGGTTTGATTCGTTTTCTGGGAAATCTTCATACGTTTATCCAGCAAAATGAAGTGGATCGACTCATTTTAGATCTAAGAAATAATTTTGGTGGCAGCAATGGATATGCTTTGCCTATCGTAAATCTTTTGGTCAAGAATCCTGAGTTAAATCAATATGGAAAGTTTTATACCCTCATGGGGCGTAAGACCTTTTCCGCTGCCCAATATCTGGTCAATGATTTCAGTAAATGGACAAATGTGATTTTTGTAGGAGAACCGACGGGCGCGACTCCCAGTCATTATGGAGATTCAAAAAAGAAGCAATTGACTCATTCAAATTTGACCCTGAGGGTTTCCTCGATTTACTGGAGAGATTGGGGAGGAGATGAATACCGGGAATGGACAGCCCCGGATTTAGCTGTGAAGCTTTCAGGTACAGATTATTTTCAAGGGAAAGATCCTGCTTTGGAAATGGCTTTTACTCATAAGGTGGAAGAAAAACTGCTGGATACCTATGAAGCATTGTATAAAGAAGGCGGATTGGAGACTGCAAAACGAATGTACATACGCATATTGAGTGATTGGACACATACGGATGAAGAAATGGCTGAGATTGAATCAAGGCTGGTAGAATGGATGAAAAATGAATAGAAAGTTTTCTCCAACTGGAAACGATTAGGGAAAGTTCAAGTGCAAGAGGCAGCATTACAGAAGCAATTCTTTGTATTTGGCGAAGAAGATTATGAATAATTCTTTATTCCCCTTTCTCCTAATTGCTCTGTTTTTTATAATTTCTGGAAGAATAGCCATAAAAGCTGTTCTCTAATGCCAAGAATGAGATTATGAAAAAACTAGCAGCCCTTAGCCTGATACTTTCCCTTTTCGCCTGTACGCCTCCTCCCAAAGAAAAAACTTCTACTTTTCCTAGTGGAACATGGATAGACCTCACTTATGCCTATGATGAGCAAACCATCTTTTGGCCTACTTCAGAATCTTTTCAATTAGATACCGTTTTTGCGGGTATGGCGGAAGGAGGCTATTACTATACCGCCTTTAAATTTTGCCTGGCAGAGCATGGAGGAACTCATTTGGATGCGCCCATTCATTTTTCTGAAGGGAAGTGGGCAGCGGATGAAATCCCCATTGACAGGGGGATTGGCGAGGCAGTGGTAGTAGATGTTTCTGAGAAAGCTTTGGCAGATCCAGATTACCTTATTTCTGTTGCAGATGTGGAAAGCTGGGAAGCTACCCATGGTCAAATTCCCGAAGATGCTATCTTACTTTTCAGAACCGGTTATGGAAAATTCTGGCCGGATCGGGTGAAATATATGGGTACGGCCAAGTTGGGACCAGAAGGAGTCGCAGAACTTCATTTTCCCGGCATAGGACCAGACTTGGCGAGTTGGTTGGTGGAAAACAGGAAGATCAAAGCTGCTGGACTGGATACGCCTAGCATTGATTATGGTCAATCGACTTTATTCGAAAGCCATCGCATCCTGTACGAAAAGAATATTCTGGGCCTGGAAAATCTGGCCAATCTTGAGGAGCTTCCGGAAAAAGGAGCCTGGGTTATTGCCTTACCAATGAAGATCAAAGGGGGCAGTGGTGGACCACTGAGAATGGCAGCTCTCATACCCCAATTACCTTAGGGGAATCTTCAATTCCTGCCCAACCGAAATACTATTACCTCTCAGATTATTGAGGCGTTTGATCTCATCTGCAGTCGTGTTATACCTTTTGGCAATACCGAACAAGGTTTCTCCATTTGCGACCGTATGGGTGCCAATGACAGCTCCCCTTGCACCGCTTCCGTCTTCTCCGGGAGAAATAAATCTGCGCGTACCGTCTGAATATTGTACCTCGATTCCCTGAACGGATACATATTTCGTTTTGGGGGGAGGGGGAGTATAATCAGCTGGTTGAAGCTGTAAGTTGTAGTTCAGTTTCAGTGGACGATCACCCAGGGTATTTCTGATCTTATTTTTATCATCTTCACTTTCGAAAAGGTCAGATAGCATTAAATCCTTTTTGAGTGGAACCATTTTTTCAGCGGTCTCAGCTTTGACTGTGGTATCCAGTCGCATATTTATTTCAGATTTTGAGAGTCTTTTATTTTCCATACCCCGTGTACCTCCGATTTCCTCAAAATTCAGCTTTACACTACCAATGAGCTGCCCATAAATTTGTCTGGGCTCCGTTCCATCTTCACCTGCCAGTACTGTTAGGGGGACAACCAAATTGGGGAAACTATGATATTCCTCAGGATTTTCTGCCGATATCGGTACTTCTATGGGCTTTGACAAATATATAGGCACAGTATCATTTCCCGTTCCGCCTCGGCTTTTTGCAAGGACTTCCCTATCAATTGCGTCCAGTCTCAGGGTAAAATAGAGGGAGTCATTGGTATCGATTTCGTTCTCAGATAATAAAGGGCCGATAGGAATGGTAAAAGAAGTATTCCCTTCATTGGGGCTAAACATCTTTTTCCCAAGATCAATATTGACTTTTTTGGGTTCATCCAGGGGATGAGGGATTACCTGAAAACAACTTTCTACGATCATCCCAAAGAGAAACCAAAGAATAAGAAAACCCAGTACCCATTTCCAGATACGTCCCAAGAATAGCGCAATTGCTTCTCTTTCTCTTTTGCCTGCGAGGATAGGTTCTACCAGGGTATCATGACTGATTTCATATATAGGGTTATTTCCTCTTTTGCTGATTCTCCTGATGAGTCGAGAATTTTCCAGTTTTTCCAGAAGTAAGGGTTCTATTCCCAGTTTTTCACGAATAAAGGCGGCATCCTTGGAGGTTCTTTGTCGTGATTTGGGGAGTACGAGGTGATTTTCGATGAGTTTGCGAGCCAGTTTGCGGTCGCCTCTCTTCTCCAACTTTTTGATCTGACTCAAATAATATCCCCGCAAAACGCTATCAAGATTCCCCACATCCTCTATTCTCAGTTCAAGAGGAGCAGCGTTTTGCCCATTCATCTCAATATGTTCCTGTAAAATCTCAGCCATTGCCTTTCTCCTTAATACTGCTATTTATTTTGTTTTTCTCCCCGCTCTACCATTCGTTTCTCAATATGCTGGCAAACGATCTGGAGCTGTGAGGGATCTATTCTTCTGGTGATTTTGTCTTCCAAAAATCCAATCAGTTCATCGAGTACTTCCTCTCTGATATTGAATTTGGGGGAAATGAAGTTTTCTCCTTGTAAAGAAGCGGGTTCAGCTATGGCTTTTTTTGCCTGTTTCTGGTCGAAACTTCTTAGCTCATAGCTATTGAGCATCATTTCTGGTAAATAAGCTTTGAAGCGTTCCAGAAAATGAAGTTTATCAGAGCGCATGGAGATCAGAATTTTACAATCCAGGGATTCTTCTATTCTTCCCAGATATTGCGCTACTTTCGGTCCAGGCAGGGGAGCTTTTTCTCCCTCCGCATCTGACTCAATGATCATCTTTCTTTCCAATCCTTTTCTCACACTTTCGGGCATGATTTGGTGATAGAGTTCTCCTAACTGCCGACCAAATTCCTCAACCCTTTCTTCTGGATAGGTAAATAGTTCTTCAAATTGATCGAGAATAAAGATCAGCCGTAAAGGATGAATGCCCTGGTCCACCAACATCTTTTTGGCACTCAACCATAGACTGGCTTTGGGCATGGGAATGATGTCTTTCCATTCATGTTCATTTCCCAGACAGGCGCTGATAAATCTATCAATAGGATCTTTGACGATTTCGGTTTCTTCTTCTTTTCTACCTTGTCTCTCTCTTCGGATTCGGGCTAAAATGGGATCGTAATTGGTAAAACGAACCTGTACGATATGATAAGGAACATCCCAATTCCTGACTTTACTCAAAGCGGGAAGTATGCCTGCATTGATGAGGGAGGATTTTCCCATGCCGGAGGGACCATGAAGAATCGTCAGACTATCGAGATCCAATAGTCGGCATACCGCTTCTATCTCTTCGTCCCTTCCGAAGAAATAGCTTTTCTCTTCTGCATCAAAGGGCCTTAAGCCCGGATATCTTGATCTAAGGGTACTCATGTTTTGCATGCTTAGGATGGGATCATTTCGGATACGAGGTCAATAAAAAGGGAAACATCTGTTTTAAGCTTTTCCCACATCGGTTCCAACTCCTCATCCCCATAGGTTTCATAATTCTCCCATTCTTTAATTTTGTGAAAGCGCCTCTGATAATCTCCCAATTTTCTCAGAAGGCTACCCGCTTTTCCATTTTTGATGATGATTTCATCCAGACTTTCCATTACTTCCTCCAGCCTATATCGTGCAGTCAATTCCTGCAATTGCTCATAGGGAGTGGGAATTTCCTCTGCACTTGCCTTCCGCAGCATATCCGAACGATCGCAATGATCATGGAGTTCGCTGACAAAATCATCTACTTTCTTATTGAGGAAGGTTACTTTGAAATTGGACTCAAAGAACATTCTGTTTTGCTGACGCAGGCCTGCGGGTCCGGGAGGATGAGCATAGGAAATCTCTTTCTCATGTACCTTCAGGACACGGAGCAGCAGTTTCATATACCAGGCATCAAAGGAGAAACCCAGAAATACAAGGTGGCTGGCCTGTTTTACTTTGTCCTGTATTTTCTTTGGCAACTGCCTCACTCCCAGAATACCAAAAATGAATTGGTACAGGCGATCCAGGGAGATTACCATAGAGTCCTTATGCTTTACACTACCGAAAAGATTATATATCAGGGGTTTTTCGGAAGAAAAAGGCTCCAGGGCTCCACTGTCTTCGAGGAAACTATAATATTCAAAGTTATGGGCAATCTTATTTTTATTGAAAACCTCTTGCAAGAGGTTGAAGGGATAGGTTGAGACGATGAGATCAAATGGAATCTCACTGATCTTTTTGAATCGATCCTGCTGCTTGCTTCCCAGGTCTTTCAGTTTGATATCTGAAAGCTCCATAAACATGCGTTGCCCTCCTGCCCTTCCTATCAGACTCTGAGCTGCTGTATAAAAATCTGCCAAAGATTCAGCAGAATTGGCTGTGGCCCATTTTTGCTGCTCTCGCATGATCAGCTCCGGAATAGAAAATTCAGAGTCATTCATGCCGGAGCTATCTGCCGGTCGGGAAAAAGCATAATTTCCCAAAATCAAGACACATTTCTCATCCTCAAGGGCATCCATGATCTCTAGCATCTGGTAGCGCTCCCATTCGGATTGGTTCGCAACTTCTTCCTGCTTGGGCTTGGGTTTTTGCAATTTCCCTTCCATCTGGTCCGGACGTGGAATCACAAAACCCGGATTTGATACGGCAAACACTTCCATGGGTTCATCAATATTTTTGAAATGGAAGGGTCCCAGGTTTTGCAGGGAGAAATCTGATTTGTTGCGGATCTGATTGGCAACCGTTTTGGATAATAAGATAGAGCCTGGCACGCCCAGGGATTCGACCCGTGAAGCGATATTTACACCATCTCCAAAGGCATTGTTGTTTTTATACAATACATCGCCAAGGTGCATACCGATCCGGACAGGGACTTTGGCATAAATAAAGGCTCTTTGTAGAGAGGTTGCAGCGCTGACACTATGGAAAGCACTTTCAAAAGAGAGCAAGCAACCATCTCCATAATACTGTACAATCTCGCCATCATGCATATTCATCTCTTCCTCCAGGATGGACTTAAACTGGTCCAAAACATGGAGTGCCTGCTTCTCATCAGCTTGCATCAAAGCCGAATACCCTGCAATATCTGCAAATACTATGATGGCTAGTTTTCTGGTTTCAAGCATTATGGGGGTATTTAGGTCTTTCGAATCTACGAATTTTTTTATCTTTTCTTTAAGTAGAAGGTGAGGTTTGAAGGGGAGGAAGAAGGAAAACAGAATATATTTCAGCTCTGCTGTCATTGCAAGCCTTTATGAAAGGCGAAGCAATCCCCTTGATTCCCGATAGTTTATCTTAGTCAAGGGGATTGCTGCGCTCAAAATTTGAGCTCGCAATGACATACTGCTGGATAGTTATATTTACATTCTCAAAGAATTAATCCAGAAAGAACCATGGGCATATCCTTCTCCACACTCATTAATGTCATGTTGTTTTCCATCATGCTAGCTATGGGAGCGAGTTTGAGCTGGGATTCATTTAAACATGCCCTGAAATATCCCAAGCCTTTTCTGGTAGGTATGCTTTCCCAATTTGCCTTGCTCCCCTTCTTGGCCTATCTCATCGTCCTGGGCTTGGATTTATCTGCTGTTATGGGTTTGGGACTTTTGATGATTGCCTGTACACCGGGAGGTAGTACCTCCAATCTATATACCTATTATGCGAAAGGAGATGTGGCTCTGAGTATCTCCATGACAGTTGCTTCCAGTCTGGCAGCTACATTTATGATGCCCTTATTATTAAAGTTCTATTCGGAGGCTTTGGGGATTGGGAGCGAAATCAGTATACCTTTCAGTAAGATTCTTATTTCTCTTATCCTCTTGCTTGTGCCCGTGAGTATAGGAGTATTAATTAAGAGTAGGAATGCTAAGTGGGGTCAACTCATCGAAAAGCTGGGAGCCAGAATTGGCATTGTAGCCATCATCCTCATCTTCGTAATTCCGCTTATCAATAATCGAGAAATGTTTGAGGTCCCAAGCAGGGTTTTTGTGGCTTCCGGACTCATCGCTGCAGCAGGGATGTGCTTTGGATATATTCTGAGTAGAATCTTCAAATTGAGCATAGCCCAGAGTAAGACTGTTTCGCTTGAAACAGGGATCCAAAATGCGGTACTAACTGTGGGAGTTATTGGGCTGAGTTTTGACGGGGAATTGGTTGAGGATCTTTTGGTGATTCCCACTCTTTATATCTTCTTTATTCCTATTTTTTCTGTACTCGCTGCCTTTGTAATCTTCCGCTATATCAGTCCTAGAGAGGCTTAGACCTTCTCATTTTCCCTTCAAAATTTCTCATTTAGGGAGCGAATTCTCTCAAAATGAGAAGAATTGGCCTGTTAACCCTTCTTTAGGCCGAAAATTTTTCTTCACAAATGCATATCAATGGATCACACTTCATGCTGTGATTGCCACGGATGTACATTCTCGCTTCCAGACACGCAACTTGGGGGCATTTTTGAGGTCTATACAGAAAATCAATCACTAAGAATCTCCCTTAACTTTCAACAAATAAACTCTTATCACTTATGAAATCGCTTACAAAATTACTTGTTATAGCATTATTTTTTCCTCTCAACGCTTTGGTAGCACAGAGCTCATTTTTTATCGGCGCAAATGGAGGAGCAAACTTTTCCAAGTTCAAGCATACGATTGACCTTGCAGAGTTGTACACAACTTCAAGTTCCTTAAGCGGCTTGAACGGTGGTGTAGAATTCGGTTTGCAACTTTCCAATTGGACAATTACCAGTGGAGTGAATTACATGCAAAAAGGCGGTAATTATGCAACAGATAATTTCAGTGATCAAAATGGCGTAGGTTTCCTCTCAGCAAAAGAAAGACTGCATTATGTAGCTATCCCGGTACTGGTAGGATATCGCGCTCCGCTTTCTGACAATTTTGGATTCTCCCTCGATATGGGTCCTTCATTCAATATGGGATTCAGTGGAAAGATCGATGAGAACATTGAATATTATGCATCGGAAGAAGTTACCAACGAACAATATTCTGTTGATTTTGGAACCGGTGTAAATGACGATTACAAAAGTACGCAGGTAAGCTTTCAGTTTTCTCCCGGTATGTATTTCAAGTTGAACAACAGAAGTACCATTACTTTCAACTTTACCTGGGACAATGACTTCAGAGATGCTTTCAACCAAAGATATAAGCAAGCCAATACTTTCTTTGACGACTATAAAGGAAGTCAATTCAACCGCTCAACTGTCCTGACTATAGGATATGAGTACCACCTCAACTTTTCTGATAAATATTAATAAAAACCATGTTAATCTGTAAGAATTGCAATAGTGAAAATGTTGACGGCGCTGTCAAGTGTGTACAGTGCAACATGGAGGGCAAATTAGTTCCCTTCGGTCAACAAGATATAACTGATTTTATAGTAGTGGAAAAGAGCCTCACGCAGTGTAAAAACTGCGGGAGCGAGGCTCCCGGCAAAGATGACAAATGCGTTCATTGCCACTTTCCCCTGCCACAATCAAAGCCCAAACCCAAAGCACCTCAGGCACCCAAAAGAACACAAGGCAACTATGGTTCTTTTCAACCCTGGGAGATTAGTAACCAAAAGACAGGATAGCCGAAAGGCAAGCTTGTAAATGAAGAATGTTCTACACACAGAATAAACCAATGATCCATGGCAAGAAGAACAAATCAAGTATTTAATCTCTCTTTTCTCGACCTGGTAACAGGTGCCCTGGGTGCAGTGATCTTCCTTTTCATCATCACACCAAAAGGCGGGAGTTCGGCTCCTGACGTGAACCAGGTAGTCATGTATATGGATACCACGCAGATGAAATTATTTGGAACACTGGACGATAGTCTCAAGACAAAAAGAGTGGGAGATACCCTCTTTACCGTCCTGGTAGATTATAAGGCCTTCCCTAAAGTGGAAGAGAGAAAAGTAGAAAAGCCGGCAGACATACCTGTACCGGTAGCTGTACGAGACCCAAAACCCGCACCTCCTATTCCAAAAGTCAAGGTAGAGGAAGTCGAAAAGCCGAAAGAAGATCCTAAGGAGACCATCAATGAGACCTCTGGTACCAAGAACTCTCCGCTCTTCACCGGCGATGCACCATCCGTTCCCTGTAAAGTTTCCTTTGAAGTCAGCTGGTTAGACCAGGCAGATAATGTAGACTTCTTTGTATGTAAAGGAAATGACTGTGTATATGGAGGAAGAAAGAAAAATCGCGCCGTTGGAAACTGGGATAGTGGAAAGTCAAGAAACCGTTTATTCGGTAATGACCTTCGAACCAACCAGGAATCCGTAAGGCAATTTGATAAGATCATCCCAGGTGAATACAAGCTTTATGCTCAGTTCAAAGAGAGTAAAAAGACTAACAAGACCGTAATCATCAAAGGTTTGATCTTCACAAAGGACGCCTCCCGCCAGCAAAGAGGAGAAATATTTACCAAAACATTACCGCTCGGCAAGAACAGAATCTTATTGGGAACTGTGAGGCTACAAGCCGATGGTAACTATCAATTCACCAAAAGATAAAATCTCAAAAGATATGTTTAAGACGAAAATAACTCAACTAATATTTAGTATAGTGGCCGCTCTGGGGCTTTGGACAGCTCTAACCCTTATGGGAAACCTTTTCGAAGGAGTATCCGGCCTGCACCGTTTCTTTGAAGTATTAGGAGGTTCTGGCAAAGGATATATCCAGGCCGCCATTTACATCCTCTTTTTCTATAGTCTATTTGAACTATTTGAAAGAAAAAGAGCCATCAAAACGGAATTTGAAGGTTTTCAACTAAACCTCCTTCCTGAAAAAGATCAATTGGTCCTTTCTCCAGAAGAAGTAGGTAAGATTAAATTGGAGGTGATTGAGTTGGAGAAATCCGGCAAGCGTTTTATGATCACCAATTTCATCAAGAAAGCCTGTACCCAGTATCGTAACGATAAATCTATCCCTGATACCCTGCAGGTATTCAATGCACAGGTTGACAACAGCAAAGAAGAATTGGAATCCAAACTGGAGATCGTTCGTTACTTGCTCGGAGCCATCATCTCTTTGGGCTTCATCGGAACCCTGATTGGATTGTCTTCTTCTATCGGTATGGCGCATTTAGCCCAAACAGAAGAAGGAATGCCAGAGATTACCCGCAACCTGAACATTGCTTTTGACACCACCCTGGTAGCTTTGTTGATAGGATTGATTCTCAATTTCCTATACCACCGCTACCTCGAGTATATCGATACCTTTTATTCGCGTACCAAATCCTATATCATTGACAATTTGATCAGTAGGATCTATGTACCCGCCTAAGAGCATCCATTCATAAAAAAAGCTCCCCTCTTCGGGGAGCTTTTTTTATGGAAAGAGTTCTAGTTTTTTATGCCCGAGAAAAGAATTCTTGTTCCTGCCGGTCTTGCATTGGGATCAGGATTTTCGTCTTCCGAAAAGCTGAGTTCCATATTTCCACTGCCGTCTATGCTGAATTCCAGGCGCCGTGTCTCAACTCTATCAGTCAGACTGACTACACTAAATTCTGATTGGCCTTCATAGCTAAATTCGTGATTGCTGAAGGTTTTTAATTTGTCTAAACCTGTTCCTACTTCCAGTTTGAATTTACTTTCCTTACCTACTTGATTTAAACTCAATACATCTGCCTGATTGATCAGGGTATCCCGGACTTCCATTATCCCGACCATATTACCATTTCCATCAAAAATTTCTTCAAACCTGAAACTAATTGTTTCAGAGAGGCCCGTATAAGTGCCCGAGACAGGTACTACAGCCGTTTCACATGCTGAGCAACTGATAAAAAGCAAGAGAAAAGTTATGTGGGAGAATTTCTGCTGAAAGCAGTTTGCTTGGGAATGGAAAGAATGGCGAGACATATCTGCTATTTTGAATACCGCAAATCAATAGTTCAATTTTAAGTTAATTTTTTTTGAGGAAAGATGGGAGATAAAGAAAAGGACTGTTTTAGCACGAGTTTTCGCTTTCACTTCGAACTTTTTTGCTAAAACACCCATCCTAACCAGAATCTTCCCCAATAATGAAAGCGTGTATGAGTAGGATATCTTGCCTCCGGGCTTTGCGCATAAAAACCATAACCGGTCTTTAGACTCCTTTTCGCCCAATCCCAATTAAAACTAATCCCTGCCGCCGCTTCAGCCCGGAAAAAATAGATGTCTTTTCGCGGGACGGTATATAAAGAAGGGCGAAACTGTCCTTCCAGATTAGCATCATAAGCCAGTGCATGAGGTTTCAATCTGAGATAAAGAAAAGCCTGCCCCTGATCCCTTTTACCCACTTTCGTACCCCATCTCCCTGTGAGCGCATAAGCTCCCATAAGTCGGAAACCCACATCAAGAGAAATACTTTCTTTCAAATCCAGAAAGGAGTGAGCTTTTTCTTTCCGCCAGATTCGATCTCTTTGATAGGACATCAGGAGGGTCGGTTCCCAGGGATGAGCGATCTGATTGTCCCAGCCTTCAGGTACAGGTCTTATCCTACCTATGGTATGGATGATTATTTGGGCAAATTCAGCGATGGGACTGGCAAGTACTCCATAAGATATGCCCAGGCTGTGAACCTGATTTTTCTGTTTATTCCAGAGTCGACTTTTGATTTCTATATAGTGGACGCTGGCATAGGGCCTGTCATCCAGAATCAAGCGGGACTCTGCAATGTCTCTGGGCGTATACGCGAGGCTGCCTAGTTTGATTTCGGGGGAAAGGAATTGAAAATTACTATCTGACTGAGGGTTTAGTACCTCTTGCAGGAGCCAATTATTGATTTTATGTAAGGGGAAATTTAGTAAGCCTTTATTGCTGTAGGAGAATGCAATCCCATTGGTATAGTCCCGATCTTCATCCAGGCTGGGAGGAATGAATTTATCATTGTCCAGATAGATGAAAAAGGATTCCTTTCCCAAAGAATAGAGTTCTGTAGGGAAGTAAATATTGTGGGCTACCTGTTGGCTGAAAAGTTGAGATAAGGAGAGGATGAGAACGAGAAAAGGGCCATATACCCTTGCCAGTGTTTTCATGAATCAGTATTTGAAACCAAGGTACAGCCTCCCTTTTTTTTCTGCAATTATTTGCGAAAAGAGCCATTCCTATTAGGTTCTTTGGCATTTTTTGCAAATCAATCTGAACGCATGTCATCCTATACTTCCCTAGCTCTTAGGCAAGTATAGGATGACAGATTGTTTTTTGTGAATTGCCGTTTTCCTAGCTCTAAAGTAGTCAAGCGGTTTCTTGCTGCATTTTCCGTATTTTGTTAAAAATTTTCCCCATGGACTTTGCCTACTTCGCCGAACAAATGTCCCAGGACCAACTCCTGGTTTTGGCCTTCCCATTATTCATTATTGTCATGTTGCTGGAAATGTGGTACGACCGCAAAGAGCAATTGGATTTATATCATGGCAAAGATACCTGGGCCTCTATTTCTATGGCGGTAGCTTCAGCCATAGTCGAAATAGTTCCCAAACTATTGCTCTTTATTCTAATCTATTATTTACATGAGATCAGTCCCTTGAGAGAGGTGATACAAAGACAATGGTGGGCCTGGATACTCCTCTTTTTTCTGGACGATTTTACCTATTACTGGTTTCATCGACTCAATCATGAGGTGAGGCTTTTTTGGGCCGGACATGTGCCGCATCATTCCTCTGTGAAAATGAACTTTGGAACCGCTTTGAGGCAAGGGGTAGGAGAAAGAATTCACAAATATGTTTTCTGGTTGTGGCTCCCCCTTTTGGGATTTGATGCCCTCATGATTTTTAGCATGATCTCCCTCAATCTCCTGTATCAATTTTGGGTACATACGGAATTGGTGGGGAAATTTCCGAAAGCCATCGAACTCATTTTCAATACGCCTTCTCACCATCGGGTGCACCATGCCTCCAATATTCGTTACCTGGATTGCAATCATGCAGGAGTATTGATCATTTGGGATCGCATATTTGGGACATTTTCAGAAGAAAAGGATGTGGAAAAACCGGTATATGGCTTGACTAAAAATATCGAATCTCATCATCCTCTTACTGTCGCCACCCACGAATATGGAGCCATTTGGAAGGATGTAAAACGGGCAGAAAATTGGTCTGATAAACTTCGCTATATCTTTTTGGCCCCAGGTTGGAGCCATGATGGTCCAGACAGGCGAGCCAAAGTTTTACGAAAAGCTCTGAAAGAAAAAACGGTTTGAAATCGGAGAGAAAAAGCCTAATTTAAGGTCTCCAAATTACCTACCTACTTATCATGTGGAATACACGCGCAATTTGTGTTCATCTCTGAACACAGAGTATTCTTTTACATTTTTTAACCCTTAATTTTTTCAGTAATGACCTACAAAGAAAAGGCAGAAGATCTCTATGCTATGCTCGGGCAAGGACAAGCCATGGAAGCATTTGAAAAGCACTACCATCCAGAGGTAGTCGCGGTAGAGGCCGACGGGAAAAAGCGCGAAGGAAAAGATACCAATCGCAAATCGCTGCAAGAATGGTTTACGATGGTAAAAGAGCATCATGGCGGAGGCTACCATTCCATTACAGCTGATGAGGATGCTGCGGTGACTATGGTAGAAGCCTGGACTGATGTAACTTTTCATGATGGTAATCGGATGAAAATGGAAGAGGTATGTGTGCAACGCTGGAAGGACGGTCAAATCGTTCATGAGCGTTACTATTACAACATTCCTCCGCACTTACAACAACAGCAATAAACGAGCGAAGAAAGCACACAAGATTAAAGAGCCTTCTCAGTATATGAGAAGGCTCTTTTGTATTTCATTTCACATACAGCCGGGCTTAGCGGAGACCCAATAGGTCTTCCAGTGTCTGGTCATTATCTATGCTGAATTTGACAATTTTCCCTTTGTATCGGTCCAGGTCGAAGATTTGTGTGCCGCTTTCCCAAAGTGCATTCATCTCATGTTTTTCAAAGACCAGCTGATTGGGAATGAGATTATAATCCTCAGGTGCCATATAGTAAATGGTAATTCCAATCGCATCATCTTTCAAAGGGCGAGGCTCCAGTTTACCGATGGCTTCTGCCAGCTTCACATCATTCTGCCGGACTTCACTGCGAAATATTTCAATGGTTCTCCCCAAGAGCTTCATGGCTTTATTCACCTTGCTATCCTGCGTAAGTTGAGGATCTCCGGTACTGTGAATGATGACATCTATATTTCTATAACCTTTTTCTCTGGCCAGTGCCAGCCCTTTCTCTAAGGGAATGCTTTCTTTAATCCCTCCATCAAAATAATAACTTCGGACTCCTGCATCATCCTTCACACTATGCATAGACATAAATACCGGAAAGTTGGCAGAGGCCCAGATCCAACGTGTATAGGATTTATAAGCTTCAACTGAATCATATATCCCATCCACCATTCCCAATTCGGGATCATGGATAGATTTATATTCAATTTCATCCTCCAGCACATTTACTACCGTAACAAAGAAATCGCATTCTGTATTTCGAAGCGAATCGAAGTCGGACTGGGTAAAGAATTTCCGGATGGTTTTCAGCAGATTTTTACTTTCTCCCAGGGTCTTTTTGGGGGAAATGATCCGCCATAAAGCATTGAACATCCGAAGCTCTCCTTTCTTTTTTCCTTTGGTTTTAAAAGGGCGGACATTAAAGATGTCCTTGTCTGTGATATTGGTATATCCTTCCTTGAGTTCATCAAATGACTCATTCAAAATAAATGGGGCGATCAGGCTGCCTGTACTGGAGCCGATTACAGCATCATATCTAAAACCTTTGTTATGAAGTGCCTGTGTAACACCTCCTCCCCAGGCTCCCGTTGCTCCTCCTCCAGACACAATCAATATGCGTCCATTATTTGGATTAGGAGGCGATGGCTTGTCTTGAGCTTGCAGAGGGACAAAGAAGTTCCATAGTCCTATCAGGACCAAAATCGCAAATCGATACATAAGCTTTGTTTGGGTTTAGTGATGATTGCGCATTCAAATGAAGGCAATTCATAGCTAAGTATGATTTGAGTATAAAATCTAAATGGAAAGTCTGAAAAAATAGGATTAAACGGGCAGGAAGTTTCTGATAAGTCGAAAGAATCTGAAGAATTTACTGATCTTCTTCCAGCTTTCTGCTTCCATGATGCGGGTATCCATAGTTGCCTGGTAAACAACGATCAGAGCTACAGGTGTAAAGATGATGACGGGTAGAAAAGCTCCGACTTCAGGACTCAGTACTCCTTCTTTAGAAAATTTCCGACCATAGGTTCCCGCGATATGAGATATAATGAAAAAGATGATGCTGACAATGGCAGGCATACCTAATCCTCCTTTCCTGATAATGGCTCCCAAAGAAACCCCGATAATCATAAATACCAGACAATTGATAGGAACCGCATATCGGAGGTAATATTCGTATTGGAATTTTCTTTGCGTGCGATTCTGATCGGATTTCTTTTTATTCATGAAATCCAGGTAACTTTTTACAGCTCTGATATTTACCAAAGACCGGCTGAGCGCATCACTGTGATCAAGGATGGTATCACATCCAATGATACTATCGCCCGGAGCCATATCATATACGACTAAAGGCTTATCATAAGTAAGCGTATCCTTGGGACCTGTGAGAAAATTGCTGTCAACTTTGGTATATCTTCCGATTTGATTAAAAGCTTTCTCCAGATAGTCCACCTGCAAATCCCCTAGACTATCAATAGCTGATCCCAATTCTTCCTGTGAAAGGGTAATCTGATGTCGGAATTGTGATTCTTCTGTTCGACTAAGTTTGAAATCCTCCAGATTGAAAGTATAGTAAAGAGAATCGAAATAGGTCCTTCCGTGGGGAAAGTTTTTTCTACCACTTTCCGGCTTGATTTCTTCATGTCTCACTCCGGCATACAGAACCATTTGAAGGCGATCCTCTTCTGTATAGGTTTTCGCAGAGTCTGCAATGATCACATCATTATTGCCCCGATTTTCCGTATGGTCATAAATGAGGACATCATACAGGGTGCCTCTGTCATTATTTTTATCCGCGACCCGTATCACATAATTGGTGATATCCCAGTAAAAAATACCCGGGGTAAGGGCTAGTTCTGCCTTTTTTCGGCTGATATCATAATAAAGGGAATAGAACTTTAGATTGGAAAGGGGAACGATATTGTGTGAAAGAACAATAGAACCTACTACCAGAACTACCCCGAGGATGATCGAGGAACGCATAGCTTTTAGCAAGCTGATCCCACTGGATTTTATAGCTGCCAATTCATAATGCTCTCCAAAGCTTCCAAAAGAAATCAGGGCTCCCGCAAGTACGGCAACGGGCATGGCACTTATGGCCAGCTTTCCCCCCGCAAAACCTATCATTTTGAAGAGTATGCCTATACCCAGACCTTTCCCCAAAATCTTATCCATGTATACAGCCATAAACTGCATCACCAGGATAAAGAGGATGATCAGAAAGCTCATAAGGAAAGGCGGAAGAAATGCCTTCAATACAAGTTTGTCTATGCGGGTAATTCTAAACAATTCTCTTAATGACTAAGACTTATACTAGCTTAAAACGCTTTTACAGAAATTTGTTTGCTTCTAAGCGCAAACAAAAGTAGTAAAAAAGCAGAACTCGGTTGTATGAGGCTTGTCTTTTCCCACTTTTTTAGAAAAAGTGGGGCAAAAATCGCAGCGACAAGAACCTGCCGCACCTAGCCGCCCCATTTCCCGATTGGCGCTGCCCGGTCATTGCGCTTGGCTAGGGATTTTGAGAATCATTGCCGCAGATAGCAATCAGCGCCTACGGTAATTGGAATCGAAAAAGATCTGGATGAATAAAAAACGACCCTAACACCCTAACACCCAAAAACACCAACACGTTTCCCTTTGCAGCAGCTTGATTTTTGCGATGCCTGTCCTGAATAATGTATGAAGGATCTATCTAAGGAAAAGAAGAAGAAACCTATAAAGAAAATATAAGTAATGGCAGAAAAAGAAATTTAATTCTCCCCTTTAACCCCTGCCAAAAGATAAAGTACCGCCATGCGTGTCGCCACTCCATTCTGTACCTGCTCCAATATCACGGATTGATCGCTATCGGCCACTTCGCTGGTGATTTCTACTCCTCTATTGATTGGGCCCGGATGCATGATGACGAGTTTTTTATTCAGTCGGTCCAGCATATCCATATTGAGCTGGTATTGTAAAGAATAATCTCTCAGACTTGGAAAAAATTTGATATCCTGTCTTTCCAATTGGATGCGGAGCATATTTACTGCATCACACCATTTGAGGGTTTCATAAAGGTTGTAGTTTACCTTGGCTCCCAGACTTTCAATATGTTTAGGGATCAAGGTCGGAGGACCACAAACGGTTACTTCAGCTCCCAGTTTTTTGAGGGCGAAAATATTGGATAAGGCAACCCGGCTATGTGTGATATCGCCCACGATGGCTACTTTCAGTCCTTTGAAAGAGCCAAAGTTCTCTCTTAGAGAAAAGCAGTCTAATAAAGCCTGGGTCGGATGCTCATGCGTTCCATCGCCAGCATTGATGATCTGGGCGGGAATATGTTTACTCAGGTAAACTGGCGCTCCGGGATGAGGATGTCGCATAACCACCATGTCCACCTTCATCGCCAGAATATTATTGACGGTATCCAGCAGGGTTTCTCCTTTTTTCACACTGCTAGACGAAGCCGAAAAATTGACCACATCAGCAGAAAGTCTTTTTTCTGCCAATTCAAAGGAAATTCTGGTTCGGGTAGAGTTTTCGAAAAACAGGTTGGCTATGGTAATATCTCTGAGTGAAGGGACTTTTTTAATGGGCCTGTTGATGACTTCTTTGAAATTATCCGCGGTTTCGAAGATACTATGCATATCCTCAGCCGTGATATATTTGATGCCCAGTAGATGCCTCGTACTTAATGCCATTTGCTTATTCTATTCCTGTGAAACCAGTAAAACCTGATCTTTGCCTCCTGCTTCTTTTAGATTTACCAATACCCTTTGGGTCTTGATGGTATCTACCTGAATTCCTACATAAGAGGGCTGGATGGGTAATTCGCGCTTATGTTTTCGATCAACCAGTACAAAGAGCTCTACACTTTTGGGCCTTCCATAAGCAAGCATAGCATCCAGGCCAGCTCGTATGGTACGACCGGTATAGAGCACATCATCCAGCAGAATGACATGTTTGTCTTCGATCAGAAAATCAATATTAGTACGATTGGGTTCCAGCGGTTCTTTTCGCATGCGGAAATCATCGCGGAAGAAAGTAGCATCCAATTCCCCGGTCAGGAGATCTACTCCCACCAGTTCTTTCATCATGGCCTGAATTCTTCGGCCCAGGTGTACACCGCTGGTTTGAACCCCCAGCAATACAACATGAGAAAAATCATCATACTTTTCCATCAATTGATGGCAAAGCCTCAGTAAGGTGATCTGGAGTTTTCCTTTGGGAAAGAGGTCTAGTTTATCTGCTTTCATTTCGGGGGTTAAAATTGCGAATAAATCGAGAAAAAAGAGAACCCTTTTCGCAGAAATCTCTTTTCCTTTGAAGAAAGAGGGAATTTGGCGTATTTGAGGGGCTTTTTCTTGTTAATGAGGTACAGATTATGGACATAACCGAACATACCGCAAAAAAACTGGTAGTAGAACAAAGAGGATTACTCTTGCAAGGTATCCTGGCATCCTTATTCGTAGCAGGTGTTTCACTTACTGTGGGAACAGCCAGACATTTTGGTGCCCAGTCCACCTATCGCTTTACCTATTGGATGGGAGGAGTACTCTGCCTGGCCTCGCTCGCAGGCTTTACCTTCCTGCTTCGGACCAGTAAAGCCATTTTCGATAAGGAAAATGACAATTTCAAACTTTACCATAGAAAAGGCTGGACGAAAAAACTCATTATAGATAAACCTTTATCCGAGATTCAGGGCTTGAGAATCGACCAAAAAGGGAATCCTGCAAAATACAGATTGAGTGTTAAGGATGAGCAGGAGAAATGGTTTGCCCTTCAGCAGAAGAATACAGCTGATCTACAAAAGCTGGAATATCTGGGCAAACACATTCAGGCTTTCCTCGAATCTACTCCTGCCTAAATAAATCCTGATTTCTGAAAGGAACCAAAGCAAGGGTAACTGCAGGAATGTAGAGCGTTTCCCGCACAATTGCATCTCCACTCAGTAAACCTACTGCGCCATTTGCCTGTTTGGAATTTTTGCTTCCAAACACAACATCATCTGCATCTCCCAGTTCCATTCCTTGCCTGATCAATTGGCAAACTTGCGGCGGGAGTTGAAAGGATGCACTTCTGCTTTGACCCTTTTGTGTATGACTCAATACATAGACCCAGGCAAAAGCATGATAATCTTCCTCCCTTTCTTCTAATCCTCCCTCTATTCCAACCCAAAAATCTGCCTTTGGATAAAGCTCCTTTGCATGATGAGCCCGGTTGATAGCTCCCTGGAGAGTTTCTGTATCGCTCATGGGTTGGTCGGATACATCGGAGGCTACCGAGACGCCTTCTACTTCAAAAGATTCCTGGGGAAACATGGCCTGAAAGCCTTTGAGGCTAGCATTGACTTTGATAGGATTGCGGGAAGCTATGATCAGTTGCATGAGGTAATATTCTTGCCTTCAATTTGCAAAAAATTGACTGAGGGGCAAGTTGAAAAAGCCTGTCTCCCAAATTTTATCCTTGTTTGTAAGCAAAAACTTAGATTTCTTGGGACAAAAGAACTGGAATGAGATATACCGTCTTCCTTTTGGGGTTTTTACTGCTATGTATAGATGTTTATGGGCAAGGCAGAAGGCTTTGTCGGGCAATGGAAATGGATAGTATTCGTCGGGCGAATGATCCCTCATTGGGAAGCCTGGATGATTTCGAGATGCTTATGCAGAGAAATATAGCTTTGGGCGCCAATCGAATCGAAAATCGCATGCTACTGACCTTACCTGTTATCGTCCATATCGTTCACAATGGAGAAGATGTAGGCGTGGGAAGCAATTTGAGTATGGAACAGGTCATGTCTCAAATTGAGGTACTAAATGAAGACTTTAGAAAAAAGTCAGGAACGCCTGGTTTTAACAATGATCCGGTTGGAGCTGATATAGAAATAGAATTTTGTCCGGCCACGCTCGATCCTAATGGAGATCCTTTACTGGAAAGAGGCATCAACCGAATTGACCGCAATGATTTCAGCTGGACCGCTCCACCCTGGTCCGATATCTATATTGACAATAATATCAAACCCCTGACTTTCTGGGATCCGGATCGCTATCTCAATATCTGGGTAGCAGAGATTACGGGCAATGTGCTGGGGTTCGCCCAATTTCCCAATATGGCCGGAATCAATGGGCTTCCCGCAGACAATGGGGGTGCCAGTACAGATGGGATAGTGGTAGCCCCGACCTTTTTCGGTCGAACCGGTAATCTTTCTTTTCCATACAATGAAGGCCGAACCGCTACCCACGAGATTGGGCATTGGTTGGGTGTATTTCATCTGGAAGGAAGAGATCGTGGCGGATGTAGCCAGGATGATTTTTGTGATGATACGCCACAAACCGATGCACAGAACTTTGGCTGTGATGTAGGCCACGTCTCTTGTAGCTCCGCGGACATGGTGAGAAATTATATGGACTCCTCAGATGATGCCTGTATGAATATCTTCACCCAGGATCAAAAGACGCGTATGCGAACGGTACTGACAAATTCTCCGCGTAGAGGTATACTCGCTAATGCAAATAGCTGTACAGAAGATCTTCCGCCTGCAGTGGCCTTTACAAGTAGCAGTACCATAGTTTGTGCAGGACAGTCGATTCGTTTTACTGACGCTTCTGTAAATGATCCCGATGAATGGAACTGGAGTTTTCCGGGAGGAATTCCTGCAACTTCTACGGATCCCAATCCGCTGGTTACCTATCCCACAGCAGGAATTTATTCAGTAAGTCTGGAAGTCGGCAATTCCTTTGGAAATCGGACCTTAAGCCTCACAGATCAAATCACCGTCAATAGCAGCGATCCTGCTATCGTATTTGAGGAGCAATTTGAAAATGGAATTCCTGCGAGCTGGACCATCGACAACCCAGACAATGCTCTGAGCTGGGAGACCCAGGCAGCAGGAGGAAACAGAGCGGGTAGCAATAGCGCTTATGTCCAATTATATTTTTATGCAGCTGTTGGGGCAAGGGATGGACTCATTTCTCCGACTATTGATTTAAGTGAGGTCGATAATATCAGCTTTAATTTTGATTACAGCTATGTGCAGGAAGCAGGAACAGAAAGGGACAGCCTGATCATTTATGCTTCCACAGATGGAGGTAATACTTTTTCAGATGTATTGATCAGAATGGGAGATGATGGTATGCAAAGTTTCGCAACAGCTCCTCCAACGGGAAGCAATCCTGGCCCGTTTGTTCCAGCGGCAGACGAGGATTGGTGTTATGCCGGAGATGGAGCAGCATGTGTAGAAATAGATTTGAGTGCCTATGCCGGTCAATCTCAATTTGCCTTGCGATTTGAGACCGTTTCAGATTTCGGCAACAATATCTACCTCGACAATATCCGCATCGAAGGAAGCTGTAATCTGGTAGGAATAGAGCCAGAGTTGGCAGAACTTCATGCTGTTAAACTTTATCCTAATCCCAGTTCCGGCCAAATGAAGCTGAGCCTGAATAATCTGCATGGAGAAAATGTGAAATATTCGATATTTGATCTGCAAGGGAGAGAATTGATGCAGAAAAATATAGGCGAAAAATGGGGATTGATGGAAGAAAATCTACTGCTTGAGCTCCCTGCTTCCGGAGCCTATTTGATGAAAATCGAAGTAGATGATGCAGTCTTTTTTGAGAAGTTTTTGTTGCAATTGCGATAGGAGTCCTGGGAAGCCTTCCGCTTTTGGCCCGTGTCTCTTTTTAAGCAACAAAGGAAACGAGCCGCTGGACCAAAAAAGAAAAAGGATTTCAGTTCTATAGTTGAAAACTAAACAAAAAATTTTGTCATCCCGGAACCTATTAGGTGTCCGGGAACTCTAGCCTTATCCTGTGTTTGCTAGGGATCCCGGCTCTTAGGTTAAGGCCGGGATGACAGCTGTTAAGGACAGATATAAGTCGATTTTGCTGGACATGGCTTAGTTACCACTGTATCGCAAAAAATGGAAACGACCCGCGTAGCCAAAGAGAGTCAGGGCTTGTAGCGCATTTCCATTAATTGAGCATTAAGGGAAATGGGGCTCGCGCGAAAGGGTTTTGGTGGGTTGAATTTCCCCTAAAACAAGGCAAAAATCTTCGGCAGGAAAATAATGCCCCAAACAATTCCTCCGAATATAACCGTAAGCAGTACAGCTCCTGCTGCTATGTCCTTTGCTTTTCCGGCCAGAGGATGATGATCGGGAGAAACCAAATCAGTCAAAGCTTCCAACGCACTATTGAAAGCTTCTGCACAAAGCGTAAGGGCCATACAAATGATGATGAGACACCACTCCGTAGTATTGAGCCCCAGATAAAATCCCAATGCCGTAATGACAAGAATGGCGAGCAGGTGAATTTTGGGATGCGCCTCATCAGAGAAAAAGGTGGCAATACCTTTGAAGGCATAGCCAAAACTTTTGAGCCTTTGTTGGAGGAATTTGATCATACTCATCTCAGAATTCTACGTATCTGCTTTCTCCCGGTTCCCAAAATAGTATAACAATAATCCTATGCCGCCGAGCGCAAGTCCCGCTACTGATTCCTGGGTTTGTTCGATCAGGAGATAAGTAAGGGTCCAGCCCATGAGGACGAGGTAGATGATAGGGGAAAGTGGATAGCCCCAGGCTTTGTAGGGACGTTCTATGTCTTTATGTTTCCATCTATGGACGAGGAGAGAAAGTACTGCTAAAAAGGTCGTACAACCCAGGGTGAAGCCTGCAAATACGAGAATCTTATCAAAGGAGGACGTAATGATGAATAAAAGAGAAATTGTTGACTGAATGAGAATGGCACGAACCGGAACGCCATGTGCATTGGTCTTGGACATGGCTTTGAAGGCCGGATAGTCCTGTCCCATGACTTGAATCACCCTTGGCCCGGCAAAGACCATAGAACTTACCGTAGAAACAAGGAGAAGGGCCAGTACCACACCCATAAATTTAGCTACGCCTGTATTGAAGGCAAAGGTGGCGGCAATGAAACCCACCTCGACTTCATTGGCAAGCGCATCCATAGGGGCAGCATAAAGGAAGGAGTAATTGAGCAGTACATATAGCGTCATCACAATGAGGGTTCCTCCGCCTAATGCTATGGGCAAATGTTTTTGAGGATTTTCCATCTCATTGATGAGGTAGGTAGCTGCATTCCAGCCTGTATAAGCATAGGAAACATAAATCAAAGAGACCGCAAATGCCGAACCCAGCAGGAGCTTTCCATCCCCTACTTCCGGGAATAAGCTGAGATTTTGAGGTTCCGGTGTAAAGAGGAAAGTACCCGCAATGAAAGCAAAGACCAGCAATAACTTTATGGCTGTAAATAGTCGCTGAAAGCGGCCACTGTTTTTTACCGTATGTAAATGGGCATAGGTAACAGCTATCAAAACGATTATAGCCAGAACTTCAGCATTCCATCCGGGAAAAACGCCTTGTAAATATTTTCCAAAGGTAATTGCTGCAAGGGCAACAGGGGCAGCGAAACCGACAGTTGCGGAGATCCATCCCCCAACAAAACCCAGAGCCGGATGATAAATTTTCGAGAGAAAATGATATTCACCTCCGGAACGAGGCATTACGGCTCCCAGCTCAGCATAACTGACAGCCCCACAAAAAGCCAGAACCCCTCCTGTGATCCAAAGTAGCATGAGTACAAACACCGATTGTATTTCCACTACCTGAAAACCCAGGCTGGTAAATACACCTGTACCAATCATATTGGCGATCACAACCGCCATTGCGGTATACAGTCCTATTTTCTGGGAATTCTTCACGCTACGTCTGGCCTTATGCTTTTTAGGGGAAATGAGAAAAAGCTCAAGATAGAGCTTATTTTCTAATCCTCATTGCTTCTATCTCTTCCTTCCAGGGCATTCCAAAGCACTTCTACCGGATGCATAGCTTTCCGATTGGTGCCATCCATGATCTGATGTCTGCAACTGGTACCAGGCGCGACTACCATTTTTTCCGGGGCTTTTCGGATACTGGGGAAGAGGACAAGTTCTCCTATTTTCATAGATAGGTCAAAGTGTTCAGCTTCATAGCCAAATGAACCCGCCATACCGCAACAACCGGAAGGAATAATTTCGACTTCATAATTGCTGGGAAGAGAAAGAATCTTTTGACTATGATTGACAGAGGATAAAGCTTTTTGATGGCAATGTCCATGCAGGAGGATGTCTTTCTCCTGATCGGAGAATAAAGATTCATCCAGATTGCCTGCATCGATTTCCCTGGAGAGAAACTCATCTATCATTAGGGCATTTTCTCCCAATTTAATTGCAGCCTCCTTCATGTTTTCCGGAACCAGTAGGGGATATTCATCTCTAAAACTCAGAATTGCAGAAGGCTCAAGTCCGATCAATGGCGTATCCGCACTGACCAATTGACTAAAGATTTCAACATTCTTCCTTGCCAGCTTTTTGACCGGATTTAGGATGCCTTTAGAAATATGTGCCCTTCCACTCTCCACATGATTCGGCATGATTACCTCATATCCGAGGGCATGTAATAAGCGAATGGCAATGATGCCGATTTCGGTATCATTGAAATTGCTAAACTCATCGCAAAAGAAGTATACTTTGCCTTTGGAACCCGCTTCAACCGGACCGGTAACTATATTCTTATATACTTTCTTGTACCACTTTCTCAGGGTGGTATGGTAGAGTCCGGGTAGTTTCCTTTTAGGTGCAAGTTTCAAGATGCTTTTTACCAGGCCACTTCCCGCTTTTTGGAGAAAGAAATTGGTCAGTCCGGGAGCAATTGATCCCAGCCCATTTAAGCGGGAGATATTGGCGAAAGCTTTCGAACGAAAGGGAATTCCGTGCGTCTTGTAATATTGATGCTGAAATTCTGCTTTGAGGGTTGCCACATTTACATTTGAAGGACACTCTGATGCACAACCTTTACAAGAGAGACAAAGATCCATCACATTGTAAATGTCATCATTGGCAAAAGGATTTTCTGCCTCAGATCGAGTAAGTACTTCTCGGAGGATATTAGCCCTGGCTCTTGTTGTATCTTTTTCCTGACGCGTGGCCATATAACTGGGGCACATGGTACCTCCGGATAAATGGGTTTTCCGACAATCGCCAGAACCATTACATTTCTCCGTAGCTCTCAGGATACCATCAGTCGAACTAAAATCAAAGGCGGTATCGTATCTTTTCTCTGGAGGATTTTCGTCGAAGCGCATGGAAACATCCATAGGAGGCGCATTGACGATTTTGCCGGGATTAAAAATATGCTTAGGATCCCATTTATCCTTTAAACGGCGGAATAATTCATAATTCTCTTCTCCCACCATGATGGGAATAAATTCCCCCCTTACTCTTCCATCTCCATGCTCTCCACTGAGTGAACCCTGGAATTTTTTTACCAAGACGGCTGTATCATGTCCAATCTTGCGGAACATTTTGCGATCATCCGGATCCTTTAGGTTCAGGATGGGGCGAAGGTGGATTTCTCCTGCTCCTGCATGGGCATAATACACAGAGGTTTGTCCATAGCGATCCATCATTTCCCCAAATTCAGAAATGTAGTCGGGAAGGTCCTCGATATGGACGGCTGTATCTTCAATTACGGCTACGTATTTTCTATCTCCTTTTATATTAAAGAGCAGACCCAGGCCTGCTTTTCGAAGGTTCCATACTTTCTTGATTTTGTCTCCAAAAACCTTGTGGTAATGGTAGCCAAATCCAGTGTTCTTAAGATTTATTTCCAGCTTGTCCAGCTTTTGGTCTACTTCATCCTCTGTCTCTCCTCCAACTTCTATCACCAGAATGGCTTCCGGATCGCCTTTGATGAAGAAGCGATAGTCTCTGTACATGAGGCTATCCTTGGTGCGATCCATGATGATTTTATCCATCAACTCTACCGCACGAGGTTTATGCTCCATGACCTGAAGAACTGCTTTGAGAGATTCTCCTACAGAATTGAAGTGAACGCAGATCAGACCGATCTCTGGAGGAGGCAAGGGATCAATATGGATCTTGATTTCTGTTATAAATGCCAGGGTCCCTTCCGAGCCAGCGATCAACTTGCAGAAGTTGAAGGGAATATCTTTGGTAGAAAAAACTTCAGTCTCCAGCAGTAGATCTAAGGCATAACCGGTGTTTCTTCTATGAATGCTGGCTTTGGGAAATTCCTTACGGATGCGATTCCTTTGCGCTTCATCGCTGAGCTCTTCTACCAGGTGGCGATAAATTTCTCCTTCGAGATTGTCCAATTCAAGTTTCGCCTGAAACTCTTTCTCTGTCAGTTCCTTGAAAATCACATCCGAGCCATCACTCAAAATGGCGCGAACCTCCATGAGATGATCCCGGGTAGTTCCATACACCAAAGAATAGGTGCCGGAAGAATTGTTTCCTACCATACCTCCGATCATGGCGCGATTGGAGGTGGAGGTATTGGGACCAAATAAAAAGCCATGAGGCTTTAAATGAACATTGAGATCATCTCGTACTACGGCCGGCTGAACCCGTACCCAGGACTCCTCTTCATTGAGTTCAAGAATTCGGGTCATATAGCGGCTACAGTCGACGACTATGCCTTGACCCACACATTGTCCTGCCAGGGAGGTCCCGGCGGTCCTGGGGATAAGAGAAGTCCCTTCTGTATGGGCAAAATGAATGAGTTGTTTTACATCTTCTGCATGCCTGGGCATGGCCACAGCCAGGGGAAGTTCACGATATACAGATGCGTCAGTAGCATAGAGTGCTCGCATCATGGAATCATAGTAGAGCTCTCCATCGAGGGAAGCTTCTAAGATGCTTAATTTCGATTCCAGCGCGCTTTTCATGTGGTTCATATTGATTCAAGCCGAAGTTAGCAGGAAATTAGGATTTTTGAAGCCAATTTTTAGCGAACAAAGAATATGTAGTCAGTTTTGGGAGGGGCAATCCCCTGCTCCCTAAGCCTTGCAGCAATTTGGGAGCGATGATGTGTTTCATGATTGACCATATGAAACAAGATATCTGAAAGCACATTTTCATAAGGATTGCCTTTGCTATCCTGATAATGAATGATGCTATATAAGTCCGTTTCCTCTCGGGAATCCACCAATTGTTGGAAGCGGGAATTTAGTCTTTCTAAGTCTGGCATAATGCTATTCAGGCTTCGCATTTCCATAGGGGAGACTTTTACTTCTTTTCCCTCAATCCTATCCATCCAAATTTCCTCTGCATTGAGGATGTGGCCGGCCCAAAAAATCATTTTCTCATCAGTAGTTTTTTCATCCAGCAGGAGCTGAAACATCAGGCGATTTGCCCAAAGGCTGTAGGCAATTAGTTTAAGGAGTTTTTCTTTCATTTTATTCATTAAAATGCTCTGGCAAAAATAGCCAAAGATGATATATGCGAATGTTTGGGGTGAGGGGAGGTAACATTTTTCCAGATTTGAGGAAAAATGCTATTAAAGGTACTATTTTTAAGGAGAATGTATCGGAAAAGCCGATCTTATTCAACCTAATTATTTCCCCATGCGTATTCCTTTGCTCTTTTTTGCTTTTTTGTTGATCTCAACAAGCCTTTCCGCCCAATCTGATTGTTTTGCTCCTATTGTTCACGATGTGGATCCCCGCAAGATGGGGAAGGAGGAAATGCAGGAATATTTTCAGAAACTGCATGACGCACAAGAAGAACTGGTCGGTTGTGAAGCCCCCAATTTTACTGCGACGACTCTTGCTGGTGATACGATCGAACTGCATCAACTTCGAGGAAAAATTGTGGTCTTGAATTTTTGGTTCATTGCCTGTCCCCCCTGTATTGCTGAATTGCCGGGCTTGAAACAATTGGCTGATGAATTTGGGGCTCGGGAGGATGTTGTGTTGTTGGCTTTGGCTACAGATGAGAAAGCAGCCCTGGATAAATTTGTTAAGAAAAGAGAAGTAGGATTTACCGTTCTCCCTGAGACGCGATCTGTTTCAGATGCCTTTAGAATTACTGGTTATCCGACCACTTTTGTTCTGGATAAAGAGGGTAATGTTTTCTCGGTACATATTGGGGGAGCTACAAATGAGCGCCAAGCCAGTAAGCTGATTTACAAGGCAATCCAAAAGGATATCAAGAAAAATACTTGAGGATTAGGCGGAAAAATACCGGTAAACAGGTAGAGAAAAGATAGAATATTGCTGATACTTTTATATAAGTATTAGTCAAGGAGAAAACGCCCTTATTTCAGAGCAGTCCAAATGAGTCATTTTACGTTGTTAGGGAAAAGCTACGTAGACTCATTTGACTGCTTTTCTGTATAAAAAAAGTCGGACAAGATTCAAGATCTTGTCCGACTTCATCTTTATAAAGATTTTTGTTTACATCAATTTCCGAATGATGTCCTCAGGACTGATACCTTCTGCTTCTGCTGTAAAGCTCGGCACGATCCGGTGTCTCAATACGGAGTCAGCAACTTCATTTACTTCCTCGATATCCGGAGAGTATTTTCCTTTTAAGAGAGAAAGCGCTTTTGCCGCCAAAATAAGGTATTGAGAAGCTCTCGGTCCTGCACCCCAGGTGATCAGGTCGCGAATTTCATCCGTTGCATGAGGCGTATTGATTCGCGTCTTATTGACCAGGTTTACGGCATAGCTAAGGACATTGTCCGGAACGGGAACTTCGCGAACCAGTTTTTGGAACTCAATGATTTCCTCTCGGGTAAGTACCGTATTTACCTGAGGACTTACATTGGAAGTGGTACGACGAACGATCTCAATCTCCTCTTCGATACTCGGATAGTCAACTTTGATATTGAACATGAAACGGTCCAGCTGCGCTTCTGGCAATGGATAGGTCCCTTCCTGTTCAATAGGGTTTTGAGTGGCGAGCACAAAGAATGGAGGTTCAAGCTTATGGACATCTCCTGCAATGGTAACCCGTTTTTCCTGCATAGCCTCAAGCAAAGCTGCCTGGGTTTTAGGAGGAGTACGGTTGATCTCATCTGCCAGGATGATATTCCCAAAGATCGGCCCTTTGATGAATTTGAAGTATTTCTTATTGGTATCTTCGTCTATCTCAAGAATCTCAGTCCCCACAATATCACTTGGCATCAAGTCCGGGGTAAACTGAATTCGACTAAAGCTCAAATCCAGGGCTTCCGAGATGGTGCTAATCAAGAGGGTTTTTGCCAAACCGGGCACTCCAACGAGGAGAGTATGTCCTTTACAGAACAATGCAATGAGGAGTTTTTCTACTACGTCCTCTTGCCCGATGATGACCTTTCCTATTTCTTCTTTAAGTTCCTGGTATTTCTTTGCAAGCGCATCCGCAGCCTCTACGGGCGTATTAAATTTCTGCATTACTCAACCCAATTTTTAAGTGCGTTTTGACATTCGGTAGGTTTGATATCAATATAGATATTTTTCTTGGCCGATTCCAGCCACTCCTCGAACTTCTCTGCCTGTTTGGCTTGTAAAGCTGCCTTCATGATCTTTTGATAGTCATCCTTCAAATTGGGCTTATGCGGAGGTATCTTATTTTTTAGTTGAATGACCCGGAAAACACGGGAACCATCCGGTTGAATATATTCTACAGGCTCGGAGATATCCCCTTCTTTCATTGCATCAATTTTGAAGTAGGTATCTGCGTCCAATGCGTCCAAAGGAATGCGAAGCTCCTGGGTTTTGGGATTACTGATACATCCCCCGCAGTGCTTGGAGTAGCGATCGGAAGAGTACCGAATAGCCGCCTGCTCAAAAGTCATAGAATCAAGGGAAATGAGATCGAGTATCTTTCTCAGGGAATCCATAGCAATGGAATCTCCATCTGCACTTACTGACAATCTTCTCAGGATATGGCTGGCATTTACCCTTTCTCCTCGTTTATCATTCAACTTCACGACATGATATCCAAATTCTGTTTTGAAAGGCTCAGAGATGTCTCCAACACGCATTTGGTATACTACTTCTTCAAACTCGGGAACCATTTGTCCACGACCAAACCAGCTCAAACTACCCTTACGCTCTTTTCCTCCGGGCTCCATGGTATACTTGGATGCTAGGCTTCCAAAATCTGCTCCATCATTGGCCTCATTTATCGCCTTCTCCAACATTTCTACCGCCCTTTTTTCACTGGCTTCGGAGAAAGGAGGTGTGATTACGATATGATTGATCTGAACCTCTGCAGGAAGCAGTCCCAAACTATCGATGGGAATAGATTCATAAAACTCTTTTACTTCTTTGGGGGTGATGGTTGATTCGCGGAAAAGGATACCTCTTTGCTGTTCAACCAATAGTTCGTCTTTGATATCCTCTTTGATATCTTCTCTGAACTGTGCAACAGACTTTCCATAGATCCTTTCAAACTCCTGTACATTCCCTTTCATTTGATTGAGGAAAAACTGCACCCTGCGGTCTACTTCACCTGTAACCTGCTCTTCAGTTACCTCGATACTATCCTGTTCGGCTTTATTTAGCAGGAGTTTATTGACAATGAGCGATTCCATTACACGACAATGTAAACTACCATCATCTTTCTCTCCATTTATAATGAGATAATTGTACTGATTATCTATATCAGAGGTAAGAATGATCTCTTCCCCTACGATCGCTACGATACGATCAACGACTTCCTGTGCCTGAAGAGATTGGGAAAAACAAACTGCCAAAAGGACAGTAAGCACATAATGCGTGAATTTTTTCATAAATGTCTGTTATGCGATGGGGAAATCACTTATTCCTCATCAAAGATTTTAATCTTATTCGATTTTCTGGCAGCCTGGATAAGTCGGGCTTCTGTTTGCTGGATCATGGTGTTGATCGTTTGATTCTTGATGCTGTTTATGATCCTGTCCCGGACTATCCTCAGGGGAAGTTGATCCCCCGGCTCTATCACTTGCAACATGCGGAAGAAATGGAAATTGGTTTGTTTGCCTTCCTTGCTGCTATATACATAAGGCGTTTTTGTATTGGCCTTTCTTATATTTCCGAAATAATAACCCTTCGAAATGCGATCCAGTTCAGAATCCTGTACATAGGAACTGTCCAGTCGCCATTCGTTGGCATTATCTTTTGCCCATTGACGTAGTTCATCAATCTTCTCTGCTTCGTCGCTCCTCATTAGATTCTGGAGCTTATACTGATTGGGCAAAATGGTTCGTACGTAGAAGAACTGATAAAAATTTCCATTGCTGACAAAGCGCTCCGGATATTTGGTGTAATGGTTGAGAATGTCTCCTTCCGTAACCCGGATTTGCGAAGCCTTTGATTCGATCAGGTGCTTGGCAAATTCACTGGCAACCAGTTCTGATTCATAATTATCCAGGGCAAATTGCAGCTTCTTGTCCAGGTCCTCGATTTCTTTCTTTGCCTCTTCTTTTATGGTCTGCCTTCTTATCCACTTGTCGATATACTGTTCGGCATATCGGGCACTATCTGAATTTGGCAAGTCATCCGGCATGAAGAAATCTATTTCTTCTCTCAGCAATTGATTGCCACCATAACGTGCCAAAACATCCTTTCCGGGTTGGCTAACGGTATCACATCCCGTTCCATGCACCGAAAATAAGACGGCAAGGAAGTATAAAAGGTTGTTTCGAACCTTTCTACTTGTATAATTTACTGAATACCTCTTCATCTATATTTACTGGGTATTTAATTGCCAGTTCATCTAACCAGGTCTTTTCAAGGTGGTCCTGATAGCGGGTAATTGCTTCAGACTTAACCTTATTAAACGGAGGAACTCCCGCTTCGTTTTTTGAAACCAACACAAGTATACGGTAGAAGTTATTTTCTCCGATTATGTCGCTTCTTTGACCTATTTCTTTGTCAAACATAGCGGCTGGAATGTTATCATCTCCAGTCTCATATGTCTGATTTATAATACGTAAGGTAAGTTTTGAACTCTGATTTAGCAAAGAGTCGATATACTCATCTGCTTTGCCTTCAGCCAGATATGCATTGACTTGATTGATTGCATCCTGATCTGTAGTTCTGTATTCTTTCACATCAATGGTTTTATCCTTGTGAAAGAGCTTTTTATTTCCTTCATAAAAGGCCTTGAGTCCCGTTGTATCTTCTACTGCTTTTTTCCAGACTTTTTGTTCCATCAGGGTAAAGAGCAAAATCCCATCTCTATATTCCTGAAGCAGATGTCTGAATTCGGGATTTTTCTTGGGTAGTTGACTTTCTTCAAAAGCCATGAGACTCTCTTCTGCAAAGCTATTGTAAACTTCCATAGCTGCGGCCGGAGGAGTCATCCCTGGTTTACGAGGCCTGGCTTTGATATAAAAGTCGGTAAAATCTCCAATCGAATAGGTCTGTTCTCCTCCATTCAGCTTCATGAGCACTTGGGTTCTCATGGCTTCCTGTGTAGAATCCGGCCGCCAGCTTCCTCTTGGGAAATTCTGATCGAGACTCGTACTAAAGCTTTCAAAAGCTGCCTGATCAAATTCGTAATTGTTTTCTCTTTTGATTCGATTGATCAGGGCCAATCTTCCTAATTGTGAACGGCTATCGCGAGAGATTCTTTGTTTCAGGCTGGCTTCTGACTCTTCAAAAGTCTTTACCTTTTCTACATTGGAAACTTGGAGGATATGCCAGCCAAAACGGGTTTTGAAAGGTTTGGAATGCTGACCTTCGTTCAGCTTGATTTTCCATTCTTCCATTTCCGGCAATAATCTCCCGGTACCCAAATCTCCTCCTTTTGCAGAGGAAGCCGGATCATCAGAATATTGATTGGCAAGTGTTGCAAAGTCAGATCCGCTATTGAGCTTTTCATAGATCTCATTGACCTTTGCCTGTGCTTCCTGTTCATTTTTGGCAGAATAGCGATCTCCGATGCGAACGATGATATGAGCTACCTGCTTTTTGCCAATATTTTCTTTTTTGTCTTTTACCTTCAGTAGGTGGTATCCAAAACGAGTACGGACGGGAGTTGAAACACTGCCTGGCTCAGTAGAAAAAGCTGCATTTTCGAAGGGATACACCATTTCGAAAACAGTGAAATAGCCAAGGTCTCCTTTGTTTTGCTTGGCAGAAGGATCTTCTGAATAGGCAATGGCCATTTCTTCAAAGCTCTTCTGTCCGGATAAAATGGAATCCCGAATGGCCTGAATTTGATTATATACCCTGAGGGTATCGCTAGGGCTTGCATTTTCTTTCGCTCCCAAAAGAAGATGAGCTGCATTGACGATGTATTTGGATCGATCATACGCCTCTTGTACCAGTCTATCTTCTACTTCTTTGGCAGAAAGGTAAGGTTTTACCAATTGTTTGCGATAGGTCTCAAATTCCTGTTTGAAAGCAGGGGTTTCATCCAGACCCAGGTCTTCCGCTTCGAAAACCTTACGTTTGAATTTTACATACAGATCGAGATACTCTCTGTATTGTTCTGCTGTATGTGATGCTACTGCTTCCCGACCCCCATTATTTTTCGCATAAACCCTTTCGAATTCCTCCTGACTTACCGCGCCTTTGTCAAAACTTAAGAGCTCGGGTTCTGGACCTTCTGTTTGGGTTTTACTGGATACAACTCCGCTTTTGCTGGATTTACAGCTAATGGAGAGGAGAGATATAACTAACAAGGAAAGAAAAACGCGACTAAGACGAATTCCCATAATTTCTTCTATGATTTTTTGCAATGTGCAAATTTAGCAATCTGAGCCTAATAAAGAAATGGGGAAAGAAAGAATAGGAAGGGAAAATAGGAGAGATGTAGGAAAGAGAGGGACTTTGGTACTCGAGAGTGGGGGAAGGATTCAGGCTTCGAGATTTTTTCCGAGGCGGTAGAGGGAGTAATTAGATTCTTGTTCGACTTGAATTTCATCCATAATCTTGTGTATCAAGCTGATACCCAAGCCTCCCTTGGCTCTTTTCTTGATAATCTCCTGCAATTGCTCGGGCTGATAGGTATGCATGGGGAAAGCTTTGCCGGGATCTTTTATTTCTGTGTAAAGGGTGTTGTCTTTTTTATATATGGTGATTTCGAGGGTTGAAAGGTTGTCGCATTGATGTTGATGGATCATACAATTTGCGCAAGCCTCATCCACCGCCAGGACAATCTGGTGAGAAACCCTGCCATTGATATCCATATCCGCAAGCTTCTTCTTCACGAAGTCGCGAATAGTGGCAAGAAATTTCTTGTTACAACGAACCCTTAAATACGATTTCATTCCTGGCTAAAGTATTTTTCTACGTCTACTTCATTTTCAAAAATACGGACCATCTGATGAAGACCGAGTAAATTGAATGCCTCGTACACATTTTCTCGCATACCTGATAAAACCAAATCGCCCGATTGAGCGGTGATTTCATCAAGCTTTGAGATAAACACTCCTAAACCAGCGCTGGAAATGTAAGGGACTTCCTTACAGCTGATATGAATGTTGCTTTCTCCTCCTTCTAGCAACTCCCCAACTGCCTGATCCAAATCTACTGATGAATTCGCATCAATATCTCCTATTGGGACCACCGTCGTGTACTGAGGGTGCTTTTCCGTTTTTATCTCCATCTATGCAATTATTACGATATGTTTTGAACTTTTGTTCTATTTAAATTTCAGGATGAGCACCGTATAGTCGTCCTGGAGCTCTCCATGAACGAAAGATTTTACGCTACTTACGATAGATTCCGCGATTTCTTCTGCTGATCCATTTTTGTTTTGAAGCAAAATTTCTTCGAAGCGATCATAGCCATATTCTTCCTTGTCCATATTTCTGGCCTCTATGATCCCATCTGTATATAATGCCAACACATCTCCGGGACTGAAAGCCAAATTTTCAGTCTTGTTAATGAAATTGGCAAATTTGTCTGTACGATTAATTCCCAATCCCAGGGTTCCTTCTTTAAAGCGACAGATTCTGTCTTCTTCTTTATTGTAGAAGAAAGCCGGACAATGCCCTGCTCGAATAAATTCGATTTTACGTTTTTTGAGGTTGACCTCCAGATAGGTGAGAGTTACAAAAAAACCTTTTTGCAGGCAGGCAGAAACGGCTTTATTTGCAGCCAGAATAAAATCCCTTACGCTTATTTCCAATTGGGAAAGCGCATGGAAAATCCCCTTGACTTCAGCCATATAAAAGGCTGCGGTAGTTCCTTTGCCCGAAACATCCCCTATTGCTATCCGGAAACGATCTTCATCAGGCTGAGCCATATCAAAATAATCTCCTCCTACTTCATAGGCATTCTCATATTTTGCTGCAAAATCGATACTGTCTGAATACGGCATCTGAGTGGGCAGCAATTTGCTTTGCACTTCTGTGGCAATCTTTAATTGCTCCTGGTACCTTTCTACTTCGATAGAGTTTTTGAGCAAACTGGCATTTTCCAAAGCGATACCTGCTTGCTCTGCATATTTCCTGGCAGATTCCAGGCCCACCTCTTCAAAGCCATTTTCCAATTCATTTACCAGATAAAGGGCACCATAGGTCTGACTGCTGGAAACAATAGGGACTACGAGCATCGAGCGAAAACGTCCACTTCCTGATCTTAATCCCTTGTACTTTTTCAGGTTCCTTATGTACAGGGCCCGTTGATCCTGAACGATCTTTTCAGTCAGGCTACCGTGTTGGAAAATTTCTTCTATATCCTGCTTGGTAATCTTTTTACAGATAGTAATCTCTGTCGTATGGGTTTCTTCAATGATATTTTCTACCCAACCTGCTTTGGCATTGCTGGACATCATGGTTACATCCAGGAGGGTGTTCATGATTTCGGTAAAATCCAGATTGCTCTGGATAGCCTGGTTGATCTTGCTGAAAGAAGCCATTTCCACTCCCTGTCTTTCAAAAATGGAAGAAGTCGGGAGATTAAAGAAAAGAACCAGGATCGAAAAGGTCGTATAGATCAGGCTGAAAACGATGATGAAATTCAGGAAGATCAGGGTGACATCCAGTTCCAGACCCATTTGAGCCGGGAGGCGTACTGCAGCGATGATGTAGGTAATATCAACAATCAACATCATCACTGATAAGCCCAGAGCCCTCAATTTTTGATTGAAATTGAGGTAAGAGATCCATCTTACATTGGCACTGATGAGGAGTGATACGATAATATAAATCGCATAACAGCTCAATACCAGAATAACGATACCTGGAGTATTTGCAAAGAAAGTAAGGATCAGGGAAAAGAGCACCAGCCCCATAAATACACGCCAGGCATACAGCTTTCGGCGGGTACGTGGGTAGAGGATGAAGCGTCTGTATATAAAGAGGGCTGAAAGGAAGTATATCAGGATCGCATAAAGCCCAATGGTATAATAGATGGCTTTTAAGTAGGGATAGGTAAGTAGCTTTGCACTCGCTTTATTGGCAAAGGTGATAATCATGATAAAGGTTACCCCTATCATACCTATCAAAAAGAGTCGCCACAGGAGGGTGGTGACATGCAATTTTCGGATATTGGAGAATATCCTGCTTATTAGCAGGGTATTTACGGCAAAGAAAGCAACCAGGGCAAATCTGTACCATAGTTCATCGACTCCCAGAACCATTTGCGCTACCGGAAATTGCGCAGCCACATGTTCCGCCATTTGGAAGAGGAGGATCAGCAACCAAAAGAGGAGCGAAATAGTGATTAATATGCCATTGAGAATCTTGGGCTTCAAATCGTAAATTAAACTATCAAAGGTATAAAAACTTAAGAGAATGAACCACGAGTGGCAAATTTTACATGATCTGTCTCCGGATAAGTCTTCATTTTCGGGTGCAAATTACATAGGAAAGGGTACTTTGGGACGAAAAACCCTATGTATTATTCTTAAAGAGGGCAAATGGTATGCATTGGATGGAAAATGTCCGCATGCAGGAGGTCCATTGTTTGCCGGGAAAATAGAAGGGAATCAAATTCTTTGTCCCTGGCACCGATTTGGCTTCGACCTGAATACGGGCCAGTCAGAGAGCGGAGGCTATTTCATTGATACCTATCCTGTCAAAGAGGAAAAGGGCCAATTGTGGATAAAAGTCAAAAAGCGAAAGCGTAGATGGTGGCCTTTTTGAGATCACTCATCCGGATTATCCGGGAGCACCACATGAATTTCTACCCTTCGGTTTTCTTTTCTTGATTTGCTATCCACTCCCTGTACCTTGGGTTTTCGATAGCCAAATCCATAATAGCTAATCTGATGGTGTGGAACTCCTCTGGAAACCAGATAGGCCCATACCAACCAGGCTCTATATTCGGAAAGGTAATTGTGTCGACCTATAGTTCCCTGATCATCTGAGTGCCCTTGCACAGCCAGAATGAGATTGGGATTGAGTTTGAATAGTTGTAAAACGTAGTCCAACTCCTCTATCGCGGTATCATCCAGGCTGATGATTCCGGATTTATAATTAATGGTGGATAAGCGGGTATCTAAGGTACCAGCTCCGGCACCCCTACTGGCTCCCTGAGCCTCAGCAGAAGCCGGCTCGGGTTGAGCAAAGATACTAAGGTGAAGACTCAGCCCCAGAAAGATCAAAAGTACCGCCTTGTAATTTTGAGGGAACTTAATAGAGACCTTCACTACTGGATAATTCATAAAATGGGTCAGTGATTTCTTATCGGCGGGTAATATAGGAAATTCCTGTAACTTGTGCGGGAATTAGGCATATGTCAAATACGAATTAAGAAATATTTAACAATGGAAATAAAGCAATTTACTTTCAATCCGTATCAGGAAAATACCTATGTGATCTCTGATCAGAATGGAAATTGCGCCATCATTGACCCCGGTTGCTATACACAGGAAGAACAGGCCCAGTTGAGAGACTATATCACCTCTTCCGGTTTGAAACCTGTCTACTTGCTCAATACCCATGGTCACATTGATCATATGCTAGGCAATGATTTTGTAAAGAAGACCTTTGATATTCCTTTCCTTACCCATGAAAAGGTAATCGGTGAATTAGCTGCTGTGCCTGGATATGCGACAATGATGGGGCTTTCTGCTATGCCTTCCCCTGATCCGGACCAATTGGTGGATGAGGGTGAGGTAATCAAAGTCGGTGATTTGGAACTGGAAGTCTACTTTACTCCCGGACATTCCCCGGGTCATATTAGTTTTTATCATAGAGAAAGTAAGAATCTCTTCTCCGGAGATGTGCTTTTTCAGGGAAGTATAGGGCGGGTTGACCTGCCCGGTGGATCTATGGAGGTCTTGATGGAAAGTATTTTCAAGAAAGTTGTTCCGCTAGGAGATGATGTGGTCGTTTGGCCGGGCCATGGTCCTGAGACTTCTATAGGTGTTGAGAAGCAGACTAATTATTTTATGTTGGCCTATAGTCAGGGGAGTCTTTAATTGTTTCTTTCAACTTTTTGACGGCAAAAAGTTGAGCAAAAACCGGCAAGATTTTAAACCAGCCCCGCAATCCGCCCCGACCACCATATCTTGCGGTCCTACGCGCATGGGTATTAGAGGGGGAGTTACAAATTCTTTATTCTTTCCATAAAAGATAATCCGAGCGGTAATGCTGATAGAGAAAGTCGGCGGGTTGCTTTAGTTTTTGGATTTGAAGGCCGCTGGCAGCTGCGATTTTTTGCATTTCTGCTTCGCTCCAGAATTTTCCCATTTGATCTCGACCTCTTATGCGTGCCAGATGATAACGAAACCTATCCATCGGTTTAGGGTAAAAGACAGCTAGTCTTTCTTTATCGGGCACATCTCCGATCAATATCTTCCCTCCAGGTTTCAAACACTTGGCCATTTCCTTTACCACCAGCTCGCCCATTTTATAGGTATCGAAATACTGAAAGGAGAAATAGAGGTTGATCTTGTCGAAAGATTTTTCGGTTAGCAAGGCAAGCTTAGTAGCATTTCCTCTCAGAAACATGACATTGGGAGCGATAAATTGCTGTCGGGCAATCTCAATGTGTGGTTCTGAAAAATCAACGCCCAGCAATTCTTTTACAAAGGGTGAAAGCTCTTTGCTCAGCATACCATTCCCACAACACAAATCAAGCAAGGTATCCTCCTCACTCAATTCCAGTTTTTCCTTTATGTAGGCTGCTATTTTCGCTAATTCCTGCTTATCGCTTTGTTTGCCCCCTTTGGTACGTGCTACCTGAACATGAGGATCCTCATGCAGTGCTTTTTTGTCCCAAAAGGCTTGCCAGTCCATAGGAGGTAAACGTGTTAGCGTATTAGGGTGTTGGTGTGTTGGAGTTGGTATATGGATCGCCGAGACGCTAATACCCTAAAACTCCAACACCCCAACACGTTTATTAATGATTATCCTTTGGTACAGCCGAACCTGTCTTCCCAATTAAAAAATCGAGATCCGCTCCTTTGTCAGCTCCCATTACGTGATCCACATACATTTTCACATAGCCTCTGGCCGTGGTGTTTTCTGGAGCCGTCCAGGCTGCACGTCTGCGTTCCAACTCTTCATCGCTGACTTCGAGATGAAGTTTTTTATTGGCTACATCTACTTCTATCATATCGCCATCCTGAATCAGGGCAAGATTTCCGCCGATAGCTGATTCGGGAGCAACATGGAGAAAGACGGTTCCATACGCAGTACCACTCATACGGCCGTCGGAAATACGTACCATATCAGAAATCCCTTTTTTGAGGAGCTTTTTGGGTAAAGGCATGTTGCCAACTTCCGGCATACCGGGATATCCTTTTGGCCCTACATACTTCATTACCATCACGCAATTTTCATCTATGTCTAAATCTGGATCATCCACTCGATCGTGAAAATCCTGTCTTCCTTCAAAAACAACCGCCCTGCCTCTATGCTTCATCAAATGCGGCGAGGCTGCGGAAGGCTTGATGACAGCTCCTTCTTCGCAGATATTTCCTTTGACTACTGTAATCCCTGCTTTTTCCTGTACCGGATTCTCATAAGTTGCGATCACCTCTCGATTGAAGCACTCCGAATCTTTGGAGTTTTCAATCAGGCTTTTCCCATTTACACTGACTGTATCTGTATGCAAAAGGTGAGAAAGTTCTTTTATAACTACGGGTAAGCCACCTGCATAGTAAAAATCTTCCATGAGGAATTTTCCGGAAGGCATAAGATTCACCAGCAAAGGAATATCACTCCCCAATTTGTCGAAATCATCCAGTTCCAACTCAACGCCTATCCTTCCGGCTATGGCCAATAGGTGGATGATGAAATTGGTGGAACCTCCAATAGCGGCATTTACCTTGATGGCATTCTCGAAAGCTTTTCGGGTCAGGATGTCAGACATTTTGAGATCTTCATGCACCATCTCAACGATCCTCGCACCTACCATATGAGAAAGTACTTTTCTGCGAGAATCAGCAGCAGGGATGGCTGCCCCTCCGCTTAGCGTCATGCCTAATGATTCGACCATACAGGCCATGGTGGAAGCTGTTCCCATAGTCATACAGTGTCCCCTACTTCGAGACATACAACTTTCGGCTATGGCAAATTCGGCAGGACTCATTCTACCCGCTCTTAGATCGGCATTGTATTTCCAGACAGAAGTACCGGAGCCGATGTCTTCGCCTCGATATTTTCCATTTAGCATAGGACCACCAGAAACAACGATGGTAGGTAAATCGACACTAGCCGCTCCCATAAGGGTAGAGGGAGTCGTTTTATCACAGCCACAAAGGAGAACCACTCCGTCAAGAGGATTGGCTCGAATGGATTCTTCTGTATCCATGCTAGCCAGATTTCTGAACAACATGGCTGTAGGGCGCATCAAGGTTTCTCCCAAAGAGGTTACGGGAAATTCTAAAGGAAATCCACCAGCTTCCAATACACCTCTTTTTACAGATTCGGCAAGTTCGCGGAAATGAGCATTGCAGGGGGTGAGTTCTGACCAGGTATTGCAAATACCAATTACAGGACGACCATCAAATTCGTGATCCGGTATGCCCTGGTTGCGCATCCAGGAGCGATAAATAAATCCCATTTCATCTCTTTTCCCGAACCAGGAATGGCTGCGTAGTTTCTTTTTCATCTTAGTAGTTAATTAGCGTTTTTTGATCCAAAAAGCAGTGTAGTATTAGCGCCCGATTTCCGCTTTTGACTTCAAAATGTAGGGAAAAAGAATTTTAAATCATACTTCTTAGTGCTTTCTGATGATTGTGAGGAATTTAGGAGTTTTCCTGTCCTTTTTGATGAGAAAGTACTATATAAAACTGTATCAATTTCAGCGAATAGGTTTAGAAAATTAGCACCTTATCTTTTTGAGTTTAGTTTATTGGGTTTTTTCGCAACTTTTTAGAAAAGTTGCACAAAATCGGAACGAAAAAACCAAGGCCCTCCCGCATCTCCATCCGCTACATTTTCGTTCCATCCCCAACGCGCCTTATTTGAGTCAGTCTAAAGGGAAATAAGAATTTTATTCCCCCAGTTGTAAAAGAGATTTTCTGCGGATGAGAGAGATCATTTGGAAGAGATCAGGAGGAATTCTTTGTCCTTCAATAATGAGGGCTGAGGCATAGGCGCTGACACGACTATACAACCAGGTGCTTATTTCTTCTAGTGAATCTTCCGGGCCAAAGCTCAAATAAAGTCTTACGGTTTCCACAAAACCGATACTGCTTCCTTTGTAATCATTGTCGATAATAAGAGAGGCCTGGGTATCTGGAATTTTAAAGCTTTCTCCTCTTTCCAACCAGCGCAAAGACTTTCCAAAAAGCACATATTTGAGGTCTTTCTCACGGGTGAGAATCTCAATTTTCATATCGTCATAAGCGAATTGGGCTTCTGGACCAAATTCATGATCTGAAAGCCTGGGCGCTTTATTGGCTCCAGTAATTAGATAAGCTTTGATTTTTTCTCCTAAGGCCTCAATGCGTTTGAATTTTTCATTCGCCATTTCCCGCACGATCTCATCATCGAATTTTTCAAATTTGTCCGGATGGTATTTGAGGCGGAGTTCTTTGTGGAGTTTATCGAAAGACTCGGTATCGAGGCTTTCCAGGTTTTTTCCATAGAGTTCCTGGATCTCTTTGAGCTCGTCTGTACTTAATTTTTCGATGGCCATAGGTCGGGAAGAAATAATTACTTTCTTCTATAACATAAATATAGGGAAAATCGTGACGCAATCTTTTGCAACTTTTTGGCGGCAAAAAGTTGCGCAAAAACCGGCAAGATTTTAAAGCATCGCCTCAGTCCGCCCCGACCACCATATCTTGCGGGCCAACGCGCCTGCATATCTTCAATTAGCAAAAGAAGTTTTTTCATAGGAGGCGCATTGTGATCGCCGCCAAGAGTTTATCCAAATTCCTTGGCTACCTCTCTTGCCACGACCTGGCCGGATATCAAGGAAGGAGGTACGCCGGGACCGGGAACGGTAAGTTGACCCGTGTAATAGAGGTTCTTGACCTTTTTGGATTTGAGTTTGGGTTTGAAGAAGGCCGTTTGCAAAAGGGTATTGGCAAGGCCGTATGCATTTCCTTTGAAAGAATGATAGTCCTTTTCGAAATCGCTCATGGCATAACTTCGCTTGAGGATGACATGATCACGTACGTTTTGATTGGTGATCTTTTCCAGACGATCCATGACGATATGGTAGTATTTCTCTCTCATTTCCTCTGAATCTTCTAAACCTGGAGCTAATGGAATCAGGATGAATACATTTTCCTGTCCCTGAGGAGCTACGCTAGGATCAGTCTTGGAAGTCGAGGAGACATAAAAGAGAGGCTTGCTTGGCCATTTGGGATCAGAATAGATTTCTTCTGCATGAAGCTGAAAGTCTTCGTCGAAGAAGAGGTTGTGATGCTTGATCTCATCAATCCTTTTATCCATGCCCAGATAAAAAAGCAAACTGGAAGGAGACATGGTGCGTTTGTCCCAATATTTAGGGGTATAACTTCGCCAGTTCTTTTCCAATAGAACCTGATCGGTATGTTGATAATCAGAATTAGCTACTACAATGTCCGCTTCAAATTCCTTTCCTCCGGCAATGACTTTTTTTGCTTTTCCCTGCTCAACGACGATTTTTTCTACTTCTGTATTCAATTCGAATTCTACTCCCTGCTCTTTGGCTACTTCTACCATGCCTTCCACAATCTTGTGCATGCCTCCCATGGGATACCAGGTTCCCAGGCTCAAATCCGCATGATTCATCATGGAGTAAAGCGCAGGCGTATTTTCTGGAGTAGCTCCTAAAAAGAGTACGGGAAATTCGAGGATTTTGATAAGGCGTGAATTTGAGAAAAATTTCCGCACATGCTTACTCATAGAGTTGAACATCTGGATTCGAAAACTTTCTTTGATCAGGCGAAAATCAATAAATTCACCAATGCTATGGGAAGGGCGAAATACATAATCCCGCATGCCCACTTCGTATTTGTATGCTGCTTGTTTGAGAAATTCTCTTAGATTTTCTCTGCTGCCGGGTTCAATGGATTCGAAAAGCTCTTCTAGCTCCTCCATTTTGGCCGGTACATCTACATAATCATCCTTTCCAAAATACACCCGATAAGAAGGATCAAGTCGGATCAGATTGTAGTAATCAGAAACTTTTTTATCAAAAAGTCCAAAAAACTGCTCAAAGACATCGGGCATCCAATACCAACTGGGTCCCATATCGAAGGTAAATCCTGATTTTTCCCATTTTCTGGCTCTTCCTCCGGCCTGATCGTTCTTCTCTAGAATTTTTACTTCGTAGCCCGCTTTTCCCAATAAAGCAGCGGATGCCAAACCTGCGAAACCTGCTCCGATGATGATTACTTTTTTGCCTGCCATAAATCCTGGTAGTTCAACAATTAGTCTGTTTTGTCCAAATTTTGTATGCTAGATTAACTAAAGGGAGGAGATTTGGTTTAAAAATTAAAATAATCTGTATTCCTCTCTTCTTTATCCTATCTTTCCTTTATGAACTATTGTAGCAATTGTGGAAGTGAGCAATTGGTGAAAAAAATCCCCGAGGGAGATAATAGGCCACGAATCTGTTGTGAAAATTGCGATAGCATTCATTACAGAAATCCCAAAATGGTGGTTGGTTGTTTACCCGTTTGGGAAGGGAAAATTCTATTGTGTAAAAGAGCTATCGAGCCTCGCAAAGGATATTGGGGATTACCTGCAGGTTATCTTGAAAATAAGGAGAGCGTTGAAGAAGGCGCCTTGAGAGAAACCCTGGAAGAATCGGGTGCTGAAGTTGATATCGTTCGAATGCATGCGATCTACAATATTCCTCGTATCAGCCAGGTTTATATCTTTTTTCTCGCTGATATGAGAGGACCTGAACTGGATCCCGGAGAAGAAAGTCTGGAAGCAAAATTATTTGAACTGGATGAAATCCCCTATGAGGAAATGGCCTTTCCTTCCAGCAGCTATGCTATCAGAAAATATATCGAAGACCTTAAAGAAGGATTTAAAGCAGTGCATTTAGGTGCCTGGACCCATTGATTGGTAATGATGGGTAAAAATGCATCTCTTAATGGGAAATAAGGTTTCACTTCTTTATTTTTCTATTAAGATTTCGCTCGATGAAAGCCTACTACCTGCCATTACTATTTTTGGGATTGATGTGGACGTCTTCTTTTGCCCAGCTAAGTCCACGTGCTCCTCTTGATACAGCCCGCCTTGAGAAAAAGGATTATAGCTTTATGCGGGGGAAATTGTATGCGCGTATAGGTTTGGGAAATATAATCCACCTCGTTTCGCCTTCATTAGATCTGGGAGTAGAGTATGTGGTAAATCGGAAGTTTAGTGCTTTATTTCAATATGGACTTGGTCTTCCTCGCCTTCAGACCGATTGGTTTCCAAATCGTTTTCATTTTCCAACTACCCATAAATTTTGGGCAAGCCTACGCTATGTACGAATAGGACGTTATGTAAGTACAACAGCAGGCAATCGCTTTTTCCCCAGCTTTTATGAAGCAGAGAGTTTTTATTCCCGGGGAAAGACAAGAAATGACTTTGGTTTCGCTGTTGGCTACAGGGCCTTGCGCATCAATTATACATCTGCTGATATCCGAAAATGGCAGTTGGGATTCAACCTCAGAACGGGCTATCTCTGGAAATGGAAGGATGATCTGGAATTGGAGTATTCTTTTGGCGTAGGAACACGCTGGATTCATCGAAATTATACCATATTTTCCAGTGAACTTAGAGGAAGACCTCCCAATTTATTGGATTTGCGTGCGGAGGATGATCGTCAATTAAACAGAGTCTTTACGGTTAAATTTTTACACCGGATTTCTCTTAGTTATAGACTCCGGTAGCTTTTTTCAATGGGGGCTGGTATTTTATGCTAATTCACTTGCTGCGTTTAGATTCCAACTACTCACCTTTTTGTTTCAAAACACAATGACATGACTCGAAAACTGAGCACTATCCTAATACTTCTCATCTTTTTTATTACAGAAGGATATAGTCAACGAAAGAAAGATAGAAATGATTTCAGTGGAAATATCGGCAGGCTTTACCTGAAAACCGGGCTTTCCAATCTGCTTCATCCCACAGCTCCCAGCATGGATGTGGGAATAGGAATAATGTTCTCAGAAAACCTTGGGCTAGACCTTTTGTATGGATTCAGAAGCCCTCAATTGAATTATGCGAGTTTTGAGAATAGAATCCAATTTGATACCTATCAAAAATTCTTCACAAGCCTTCGCTATTTCTATGGGCGGAGAGGTATAGCTGAACCCCTTTCTTTTGGACCGGCATTTATTTCTCTGGAAGGCTACTATTCTAAAGGAGAAACAGAAGCAAGAGATAATTTTGCCTTAAGCAATGAAGCGGATACAAAGCTGGATTATATAAGTGCAGATATTGAAAAAGAAGCTATTGCTGCGCATGTGAAAGCAGGGACTATCTTTCAACTCACAAAACGTTTAGAGCTTGAAGCTTCTAGTGGAATTGGGCTTATTTCTTTTAACCGAAAATACCTTGTCATTCAAAACCCCATTATTACTCAGCAAGGCCTGTTTGAAGATTTAATTGGCCCCTATGATGATCGGAATATAGGAAGGACCGATTATATAAATCTGATTGTGCAGATTCGTTTGAATTATCAACTCCTATAATCTCTAAAATCTGAATACATGATGCTGAGATCTATCAGGAATTTTTTCCTCTTTCTTTGTCTATCCTCAATCACGCTTTCCTCATTTGGCCAGGATAAAGATCAGGTGCCTGTCTATACAGCTCCTCCGAATGAAAAAGAGCGGAAAGCAGATACATTTTCTGCCATCTATGCCTCTCTTGGTATACTAAATATGCTTCACCCTACAGCTTCCAGTCTGGATTTTGGCCTGGAATATCAGTTCAATCCCAAATGGAGTTTGGAGCTGATGTATGGATTGAAAACGCCTAATTTCTACCAGCACTCTCCACAGGATTATCATGTGCTGGATAACTATCATAAATTCTGGTTTTCTCCTAAATTTCATTTTGCTGACCGCAGAGCCGCTGATGAGTATGAGTTGCTTTCTGTTAAGTTTCCTCGGTTCAGTTATATCGCATTTGACCTATACTTTGGTTCTGGTTCTTCCTCGATTGACAATAGCTTCTCAGTCCTCTCCGGTAATAGGATTGATTTTTCTTCCGCCGAATTGGACAAGCAAGTCTGGGCCTATGGAATTAGAACTGGATACTATTTGAAACTGTCGGAAAGACTTGAGGTAGAATCCAGTCTGGGTTTTGGCATGATCGAATATGATCGGGATTATAGCTATGTCAATGGAGTGTTGGTACCCCGCAATTTTCTGGATGACGGAATAAACAGATATAATGATAAGCAGAGTGGAAAGCTGCGAGCTATCAATTTGATAGTAAAGTTAAAATTCAACTACAGGATTTATTAAGAGATAATTATTGTTGGCATATTGCCGACAATTGAATTTTCGAAAGCAGCTGAATTTGGATCTATGAAAAAACTTCTCCTTTGCGTTCCCCTTATTGTACTATTTCAATTTAGTAAGGCACAAATTGCCTTCAATTTGGGTTCCTCCTTTCAGGACCGAGCTACCGCCATTGACCGAGATGAAGCGGGAAATATCTATCTGACAGGTAGTTTTCAGGATAGTTTTGATCTTGACCCGGGTTCTGCTAGTAGCAATTTGCTAGCACAAGGGGATGCGGTTTCCCCTGATTCACAAGATGTATTTCTGGCACGATACAATCCGGATGGAAGTCTTGCCTGGGGATTTGCTATATCTTCACCCGGACGAGATAAATCATTTGCTGTGGAAGCGATTGGGGGATTCGTTTTTGTCTGTGGTTTTATTCAGGGAGAGGCGGATTTTGATCCTGCAGTTACTACAGCCATCTTGAATTCGGGCAGTGGGCAGGATGCCTTCATAGCCGCATATGACACCCTGGGGAATTTTCGATGGGCACAAGTGCTGGGAGATGATGAAGGAGCACCCTTTTTACCAGAAGATGATCGCTATGAACTTGCCTATGATCTGAGTGCAGATGGAAGCGGCAATGTATATGTAGCGGGGGTATTTGAAGGAATTATTGACTTTGAACCCAATAATAGTTCTCCTTTTGATTCTTTTTTCAGTGTAAATGATGGAAACGGCCTTCCCAGTCAAGACATTTTCGTGGTGAGTTATGATCCAGTTGGGAATTACCGATGGGGTTTTGGAGTAGGGGGAATGGAAAGTGAAGAGGCACAAGCTATCCGTTTTCGGCAGGGACAATTATTTGTCGGAGGAAAGTTTAGAGGCACTACCGATCTCAATCCCTCTGGTCAACAGCGTAATTTTAGTAGCAATGGAGATTATGATGCTTTTCTTGCACGCTACCAGGCTTCAGATGGGACTTTTGATTGGGGCCATAGCTGGGGAAGCGGTGGGATAGATGAAGTTGCACAGGGAGCTATAGATTTCAATTTGGGAGGACAGTTATTCGTAGGAGGAAATTTTGAGGGTAATGTAGATTTCGATCCAGGTGCTGCTTTGCAGGAAATCAGTTCTCAGGGAATGAGCGATATGTATATAAGTCGATTTGAACTGGATGGGACTTATGGATGGACGCGAAGAGATGGAGGTACAGGCATTGATCGATTGACGGATGTGGGAGTTGATAATCCCGGCTTTGTGTATACGAGCGGATCAACAGAGGGCCTTCTGTATGTGCGAAGAAGGGATCGAGATGGGAATCCATCCTGGGAACAACAGCTGGGAGTCATTCAAGCCAATGATCCTCTGAGTCAAAGCGTAGAAAATATGTTCATCAGTGAATTGGGAGATATATACTTTTGCGGCGGCTTTTACCAAAGCATGGATGTTGATCCCGGAGTAAATGAGCTCAATTTGATCAGTGAAGGAGGAAGAGATGCCTTTGTATTGCGATTTTCACCTGAAGGTTCTCTGGGAATATTTGGCACTTCTCGAAATCCTGATTTTTCCAGCCTTGCTGAAAGCTGGAAGCTTTACCCAAATCCCAGTCAATCCCATATCAATCTTGAGCTGAGCTGGAGAAAAAGTTCTGACTTTCGCCTGGAAATCCTCAATCTCCATGGGCAAAGGGTATGGGAAAAGGAATACCTTACTCAATCTGGAAATCAACATTATTTCCTGCAAATAGAGGAACTACCTGCTGGCTGGTATTTGCTCAGAGGAGAAAGTGAGGGAGCGACTTTTGTGGAGAAAGTGAGGAAGCGGTAGCAGGAAGGTGTTATAGTTTTTAAGTGTTGTAGTTGTATTTTTAAACTGCAACACGACCGCACTAATACACTCCTAAACGTTTAATTCAGAGACAACCTGGGCAACTCATGGGAAGCCATATCATGGAACATCAACTCATGCAATTCAGATTCTGAATAGGGCATGATTGGAAATTCGTCCAAAATCTTATTGACTTCTTCCTGATCCTTTGCCGTCAACACAACCCAAAGCCTGGAGCGATTTAACGTCAGTGTATAACTGCGTATAGTTCCATCATGTACCAGTCGGTTCACAACGGCTCTTTGCGCAGGAATGAGTGACATGAATTCTTGGGTGAGGGTGTGGGGTAAAAAAATCTCAACCATGTACTGATTCATACTTTCAAAGATTAGGCGTAATTCCTTCTTAAATATCGGTAATTTATAGGAGAAAGCCTATGATACTGTGGATCGTAATATAGGGTTTTCAAAAACTTTCTGGGAGAGATAGCTAAAAAAGAGCAAACCCAGTAAGTCCGCCAGCATATCCCCGGAAGAAAATTGTCGGGAACTTATGAACATCTGACTGAATTCTTCCAGAAATACAAAAGGGGCCACAATGACCAATCCTTTTTGAATCCAGAATCTCCCAATCTGAATTTTTTTACACTTTAGACTGAGATTGACCAGGAAGACCATGGTACCCATGAGAAAGAAGTGTCCCATTTTGTCTCCGAGGGGTATGGAGTCAATCATGCGAAAGAAACTCTTCGCGAAACCTACATCTTTGGTGAAAATAATTGCTGCCAGGAATAGGAAAAATAACCAACTAAGCCTTTTCAAAGTTTTCGATAATTTCATCACAAACATAATTGGAATACGGGAAGTACCCAAAGCAGTTTCATAAAAATGCTTTCAAGTAGAAATGATAAAATTATTTGGGGCATGAGTAGTCAGAAAGTAGCTTTTTCCGGTAAAAAAATATGTGCATAAATGTGAAGGATTTATGAATCCCAGGCCATGAGTTCTATCATGTTTACCTATAGCTTTTTTTATCTATCTTTGCCGGATGAAAAATCAGCTACTGTTCCTGCTGGCAGCATTTATGCTTTTCTCCTGCCAGCCCAATAAGCAAAATGCCGCTGATAGTACAGCGGAAGAAAAAACAGAAAAAGCAGAAAACACAGAAGGAACTCTCCTTTATCCAGAAGAAAAACATTTGGCTAATGTACGTCAGCTTACCTTCGGGGGCGATAATGCAGAGGCCTATTTTAGTTATAATGACGAATATTTAGTTCTGCAAAGAACACATGCATCAGAAGGAATCGAATGTGATCAGATCTTTTATGGGAAGATTCCTACAAGCGCAGAGGAAAAATTTGAAATGAATCTTGTGAGTACTGGTACTGGAAGAACTACCTGTGCCTTCTTCTTGCCCGGAGATGAAGAAATCATTTTTGCCTCCACACATAAAGCAGATGAAGCTTGCCCTCCTACGCCAGATAGCCGCAAGATTGGAAAATATGTATGGCCCATCTACAGCAGCTTCGAATTGTTCATTTCTGACAAGGAAGGAAATGTAAAGAAGCAGCTTACTGATAATGAATTTTATGATGCAGAAGCTACCCTTTCTCCAAATGGAGATAAGGTGGTCTTTACCTCCACACGCGATGGGGATATAGAACTTTATACCATGGATGTAGATGGTTCCAATGTAAAGCGAATTACCCATGAGCCGGGATATGATGGGGGAGCCTTCTTTTCTCCTGATGGAAGCAAATTGCTTTTCCGTGCCTCTCGTTTTGACAATGATTCTTTGCTGAAAGAATACCAGGACTTGCTGGCTCAGGATTTGGTTACGCCTAGCGATATGGAGCTTTATATCTGCGATGTAGATGGAAGTAATATGCAGAAGATCACCGAATTGGGAAATGCCAATTGGGCTCCTTATTTCCACCCCTCTGGTGAAAAGATTATTTTCTGCTCTAATCATTCCGGTGGTCCGCGTACCTTCAACCTCTTTATGATCAATGTTGATGGTACAGGTTTGGAACAAATTACGTATGATGAGCAATTTGATTCTTTCCCAATGTTCTCCAGAGATGGAAGTAAACTGGTCTTTGCTTCTAACAGAAATAATGGGGGAACCCGTGAAACCAATGTATTTATTGCAGACTGGGTTGAATAGCTTATAAAGGATTTGTCAACAGATCTTGCTTGACGATTGATATCGTCTGCAAAGCAAAACACAAAAAGATTTTTGAATAATGGCCGGCGATATCAATCGTCGGCTACTTTTTTGCAAAAGAACCCGTAATCTGATCCATCAGAACCGCTCCGAGTATACTCACCAGGGCTGATAGTACAAGGGTAACCAAAAGAATGATCCAACGAATAGGCCGCGCTTTTTTATCTGCGGCCTGAGCTTCTTCTGTGATAAGGATGGTGGTGAAACTCTGGTTCTGCATCATTTCCAAAACCTCTACCTTCTCCCTGACATCTTTTACATCTCGAGAAATGTATTCGATAATTTCCTCCAGCGAAAGCACCTGATCCAGTCCTTCCCGAAAGGATTCAAGGTTGATGGGGTATTCGGGATTGTCTTCTACGAGGCTTTTGAGCTTGCTCATGGGGACCCGGTTTGATCCTCCCCTGGCTTTGGCAACGGCCAGTTCATTTTGTGCAAGCAAAATTTGCTCAGTCAAACTTTCGGTCTGTGTTTCTGTATTCAGGACATTATAGCGCTTACGTACTTCGCGGGCACTGTCTGTGTACAATTCCATTTGCTCCACCAATTCCTCATAGACTCCTTTATACATAGAGTAGATCGAACTCTTGTTCTTATTTATCATCTCCTTATTGACAACGTCCACCTGATCAACGATCAGATTGACAATGTCGGCAGCTCTCTGCGGATCGGTATCATAGGCCTGTATCTCTAATCCATTTCCAGAAATTCGAACCGTATTGATCATGCCATCATAGGTTTTCAATACCTCATGTTTAGGCGCAGCATCATTTTTGGGATCGACTCCATAGGCTTCCCACAGATTCAGAGAATCAATGACAAACATTTTGATCCGCTCTGAATTGGCCAGGGTTTCCAGTTTCTCTACATCCTTTGATTCTCCATAGAGATAGAGGATAGGTTCATCGTGGAAAAGATTGATGGCATCATACCTTTCGGCCGCAGTAGGATAAATCACCGTACTGGACTTGAACTCGGGTTTGTAAATAAAAGGAAGGGTAAGAATGATCGCCAGGAGGGCTGATACGCCAACTACTACTGCTATAAAGGTGAGGCGTCTTTTGATTACCTCAAAGATATATAACAAGTTAAAAGCATTCTCCTGTGTTGCCTGAGCCATAAGGGATCAATTAGGGTATATTCAGTGAAGAGCAAAAATAGAAATTCTTTCCTATAAAAGTTCATCTATAAAAAAATCCCTGATAATTTGATCAGAAAGCAGCCAGGACGCAGGCTTTATGTGGAGTCTGGAGCCCTCCAAATGAATTTCATTTTTTGCTTTCAGCTGAGTCAGACTTTCTGAAAATCTTTCTCTCCAATCGCCTACCCAATTCTTTTCGATCCAATCTATATCTATGCCCTCCATTTTTCTCAGGTGGGTCATAAGGTATTCGTGGTATTGGTCTTTGGGCGAAAGGAGTTCCGATTCCTCCACAGGACTTTCTCCTGCTGCCAGCTTTTGAATATAGCGCGCATTATTGGCAAGGTTCCAGGAGCGATGTTTCCCATCATAGCTATGAGCGGAGGGACCCAGACCTACATAGGGTATTCCCTTCCAATAAGCACTATTATGTTTAGAGCGATATCCCGGCAAGGCGTAGTTGGATAATTCATAATGCTCATATCCGGCAGCTGTAAGCCTTTGATGAGCCAGGAGAAATTGTTCCTGGTAAATTTCTTCTGCCGGAATAAAGGCTTTTCCTTTTTCGACCTGATAGGCCAGGGCAGTCCTTTCCTCTACCGTCAAAGCATAGACAGAAATATGAGGAGCCTTGAGTTCGATTAGCTGTTGTAGATCTTTTTCCCAGAGTTCCTGATCAATGCCTGGATTTCCAAAAATGAGATCACAGGAGAAGTTAGTAAATCCGGCAGCCCGGGCATCCTCTATGGCCTGTCTGGATTGATGACTATTGTGGCTACGATTCATCCATCTCAGCACTTCTTCTGAAAAAGATTGTATGCCGATACTCAGGCGATTTACTCCGATGCTCGATAACTCCCTTAGGTAATCAGTTTTGAGGTCGTCTGGATTAGCTTCAAGGCTGATTTCTATATCGGGGGAAAAGGGAAGGAGATCCCGGATTTGGTCAATCAAATCCCGAATCTCCTTTTTATGTAGAACGCTGGGCGTACCTCCTCCAAAATAGAGGGTGTTCAATTGCCCCAGCGCTTTGAGTTCATTTTTTCGTAGGTCTATCTCCTGTTGAAGTGCATCTAGCAAGACTTCCTTTCGACTAAGATTGGTAGAAAAATGAAAGTCGCAGTAAATACAGGCTTTTCGACAAAAAGGTATATGGAGATAGATGCCTCCCATTTATTGTATAGCCATGAATAATCCCGCTGCAACTAATCCTCCTGCTATAGGCCCTGCTACGGGTATCCAGGAGTATCCCCAATCACTACTTCCCTTTCCGGGTATAGGCAGGAGCGTGTGCATAATTCTTGGCATAAGGTCTCGGGCAGGGTTGATTGCATAACCGGTAGGTCCTCCCAGAGATAAACCGATAGCAAATACCAGTAATCCAACGGGCAGAGCACCAATAGCTCCCAATCCAATCTTGGATCCTTCTACAGCTACTCCATCAATTGCACCAATGGATAGTTCAGGTGAGGTGGCAAACAAGACAGCAAATACCAGAACAAAGGTTCCTACCATCTCCGCGATAAAGTTATCTATGGTACTTGGGATAGCCGGAGCTGTTGCGAAGGTCCCCAGTTTTGCTCCCTGATCTTCGGTAATGGCATAGTGTTTTCGGTAGGTGAGCCAGGCCAGGGTAGTTCCAGTCGCGGCACCCAGACATTGAGCCAAAATATAAGAGGGGGCTTTGGCCCAGGCAAATTTGCCAGCGGCTGCCAAACCCAGCGTTACAGCCGGATTGAGATGTGCCCCGCTGATATCCATGGTGATAAATACCCCCACAAATACGGCCATTCCCCAGCCAGCAGTAATAACGATCCAGCCGGAGTCATTGCCTGCGGTGTCTTTCAGTAAGACATTCGCAACTACTCCATTTCCCAAAAGGAGGAGGATCATAGTTCCAATAAATTCTGCGATAAATTCAGACATAGTAATAGTTTTTTAGATAAGGTCAATCTAGTATTTTTTCAAGATAGATTCATATAGGGTTCTATTTTAAATACCTTGGCTTCGAGTCTGTCAAATAATTTCCAGATTATTCCTGCGAGCTTCTGCTTTTTACAAAAAATGGAAAGGTTTTTGTTATCTTCTCCCTAACAATCCATTCATGCGGAATTCAAGGGAATAGTACAGCGTACCTTTATTGTACTGGTTAAGCTATGCAGCGACACTCCTCACATCCTGATGCTCAAAACCTGAATTCTGGCCCTAAATCAGCCGGGCTGAAGAACTTTGCCCAAAAGTTTAGTTCGACTTTGCATGCCTTCAAAGAGGCAAGCTATCAAGCTCCCAGCAGTCATACCGCATATTATAAGCTTGCGAAAGTAAGTGTTTCTCAAGGCGACTACGAAGCTGCCATCATCCATTTCGGGGAAGCGATCAAGCTAAAGCCCAATGGCACTGATTTATATTTGGAGCGTTCCATGGCTCATGAAAAGCTTGAAAATTTTGATGAGGCATTTGAGGATTTGACCAATTGCCTGAAAATAGATAAGAAAAATGCCCGGGTATATGTACAAAGGGCACGTTTACATCTTTTATTGGGAAATGAGCTCCACGCCAAAACTGATTTAGAGCAAACGGTTCAATATGTTGATTCCTCCGATAATGAATTATTGGCGGAGGCCCAGGAACTTTTAAATAAAATGCTGGGAGAGGAAGATCCGGCCATCCAAAATAGAATCGATCATCTCATGGAAGGAGCTCTGGCTTCTTTCAATAAGCAAGTGTATCCGGCAGCTATTGCCCTGTATGCTGAGGTGCTTGATTTAAATCCTCGGCATAGTCTGGCCTTGGCGAATCGGGCGCAGGCCTATATCCGCATGTACGACTATAGGAATGCCTTGATTGATATTGAACAATCTATCGAACTGGATGAAAAGTCTGCGAGTCTGCGGATGAGCAAAGGCTATATTCTGCTTCGAATGGGGGAACGAAAGAAAGCTTTAGTCGAACTAGAGAAGGCGATAGAAATGGATGCGGAATTGGCAGAAGCATATGCCTATCGTGCGGAGTGTAAAGCAAATAATGATCGGGATGCTGCCTTCAAAGATTTAAATTATTCTTTGAAAATGCTTCCGGATTTTTGGGAGGCCTACCAATTCAGGGGCTTACTTCATCTGGATGACGAAAGCTGGATGGAGGCTGCGCGAGATTTCTGCAGTACCCTGGATCTCAATTCCAGAGCCTATCAGGCACATGAAGGGATTGAACAAATAGATGATCATTACCGATGGGCGATCAGCAGGAATCCGGGAGATCCTCAGGCTTATATACGCCGGGCGCATTTCCTCAATATGATTGGAAGGCCGGAAGAGGCTTTAGGGCATTGGGATCGGGCGTTAAATCTTGACCCCAAGAATCCCCTGCTCTTGCATGGCAGAGCTATGATCCGGAGAGAACTGGAACAGTTGCCTTATGCATTGGTAGATATAAATAAAGTCATCGAAATGGTAGATGACGAGTCTGATTATTATCGAGACAGAGCTATTATTCTGGCCGAGTTGTTTAGGCCAAAGGAAGCCCTGGTTGATTTGGATACAGCGATTCGCCTGGATCCCGACAAGGCCGAACTTTATCTGGTGAAGGGACGTTTGCTTCGGATGAAGGCCAATTATGAAGAATCCGTTTCTATTCTGAAAATGGCCAGGAGTTTGGGGCGTGAGGACGAAGAATTGCATAAAGAAATGGCGCTTTGTTTCCTCGCACTGAAAGAGGTCGATAAAGCTGCAGAACATTATAAGCTCGCCATTGAAGATGAGATCTATCCGGAATTGGCTTATGATTATGCTACAGTTTTGATGTGGCTGGGGAAAGTAGATGAAGCTGTACCCTATCTGGACTATACCCTGGAACAGGAACCCGATCACTGGGAAGCATTGCTGGAACGAGCTGAGGCCCTGTCCCAATTGCAAAGTTTTGATGAGGCTTTTGCTGATCTTGAAAAAGCAGGGGTACTGAAACCCCATCATGCAGAGATCTGGCTAAAGCGTGCAGAGGTGTATGCGAAAATGGAAAATTGGCAACTGGTGGAGAAAGCCTGCGAAAGAGCGCTTGAGCAAGACTACAGACTTACCGCAGCCAAAGAACTACTGGCTCAGGCGAAAACCAATTTCAAGCAAAATTAAGTTATTCAGGAAATTCAATTTCTACTTCATCATCCAGGGGATGTGCCTGGCAGGTGAGGATATACCCTTCTTCCATTTCCTGATCAGTAAGTCCATCGGTGGTATCCATTGCCACCAATCCTTTATTGATTTTTGCCAGACAAGTGGTGCAAATACCTGCCAAACAGGTATAAGGTGCATCAATATCCTGATCCAATAAGGCAGAGAGGACACTTTCGGAGGGTTTTACTATAAGCTTATGCGTATTTCCATTTAGCTTTACGCTCACCTCCTGCTCAACAATTTCATATTCTTCTTCCCCATCACTGACAGTAAGGCTTTCATTTTCTGCTGCTGCCAGCGCGTCCAGTTCTTCATCACTGGGCAATTCAGCACTGAAATGCTCCTGGTGAATAAATCCAGGATGGACAGAATGTTTATCAAAAGCTTCTATGGCGGCATCCATCATCCCCCTTGGGCCGCATAGATAGTATTCCTTTCGAAAATCATCCTCCATAAAAAGATTGGAGAGCAATTTGTAAACGCGATCTTTATCCAATCTTCCTCTAAGTCCTTTCCATTCTTCTGTAGCTCTGGAGAGCACATGAACAATTTGTAAACGTTCCCGATATCTTTCCTGCAAAAGACTTAATTGTCGGGCGAACATGACGGAATCTTCTCTTCGGTTTCCATACCAAAGACTCACCTTGCTTTCCGGCTCCTGATCCAGAACTCCTTTGATCATCGAGAATAAAGGGGTGATCCCACTTCCTGCTCCGATCATGATGCAATGTCGTGATTGGGTGATGTCCGGCTCTATGAGAAACTTGCCCATAGGACGCATAAGCTCCACCTCAGCTCCTTCCTCTAGGCGATCGGCCAAATAATTAGAGACTTTCCCCTGCTCCACCCGCTTTATACTTATGGCCAAATCTTCATCCGTAAAGGGACAACTGGAAAGCGAATAAGCTCTCCTTTCTTCTGTACCATCAATCATTACCCGCAAGGTGAGGTACTGTCCGGGTAAGTAGGAAAAATCCTCTGCTTCCGGTTTGGGGAAGACCAGGGTATAGGCATCCTCGGTTTCTGCGATGATTTCCTTGATGGGGAGTTTGTGAAAATATTTGGACATATAAGGGATATGCTAAAGGCCTACAAATATAGGGAAAGTGTTGGGCTGTTTGTGTATTAGGGTGCCAGAGTTCTTATACGGGTTTAATAACAATCCCTTCTAACACACAAACACCCTAAAACTCTAAGACTTTCTCAACCCCCTTTAGCCTCCAACGTATATAAAATTGGATAAATGAATTCGGAGAAACTGCAGAATTCCTGTACTTTCGTCCGAAGACAGCAACACAAAATTATCATATATGAAAGCGAAAATTCCCAGTACAAATCTCCCTCGTATACTTATCGTTGGAGGAGGTTTCGGTGGAATAAAACTCGCCCAAACCCTTAAAAAACAACCTTTCCAGGTTGTCCTAGTTGATCGGAACAATTACCATACGTTCCAACCATTGTTGTACCAGGTAGCTACAGGTGGTCTTGAGCCTGATTCTATCGCTTTTCCTCTCCGGAAGATGTTTAGCAAGCAGGAAAACCTGATTTTCCGTATGTGTGAGGTGGAGAGGATTGAGCATGAAGTAAAAGTAGCCTATACCAATATCGGAGAAATTGCCTATGACTATCTCGTTTTATCGACGGGTAGTGAAACCAATTTCTTTGGAATGACTGAACTGGAGGCCCATGCTGTCGGGATGAAAACCATTCCTGAGTCTTTGGATCTTCGCTCTATGATCTTGCAGAATTTCGAGCAGTACCTGCAGGAGCATGATGAAGACGATCGGGAAGACCTGATCAAATTTGTGGTTGTGGGTGGAGGACCTACGGGAGTGGAAACAGCGGGAGCCCTGGCAGAATTGAAAAAACATGTCCTTCCTGCGGATTATCCTGAACTAGATCTCCGGCAGATGGAAATTCACCTTATACAAGCAGGAGATCAACTCCTGGCAGGGATGTCTGAAAAATCTTCTGAAGATGCCCTGGAGTCTCTGGAAAAAATGGGAGTTCACGTTTGGCTTAATCACAGAGTTACGGGTTATGATGGAGAAGAACTGAGCACCAAAGAAGGCCGCAAATTTGAAGCCTCTACGGTGATCTGGGCAGCTGGAATCAAAGGAGATGTACCTGAGGGTATAGATGAGTCCTTTATGGCTCGAGGAACGAGATTGAAAGTTGATCGCTATAATCGAGTTGAAGGGCTGGATGATATCTTTGCAATTGGAGATGTCGCGAGTATGATAACCGAAAAGTATCCTTATGGACACCCGCAAGTTGCACAGGCCGCCATTCAGCAAGGGGAAAACCTCGGGAAAAACCTCCGCAGAATCAAAAAAGGAGCTCCTCTCAAGGAATTCAGTTATTATGATAAAGGCTCTATGGCAACCATTGGGCGCAATAAAGCAGTAGTGGACCTCAAGAAAATGCATGTGAAAGGAAGACTTGCCTGGATCATGTGGATGTTTGTCCACTTGTTGTTCCTGATTGGATTTAGAAATAAAGCAGTTGTCTTTATTAACTGGGTCTGGAGTTACTTTACTTATGACAAAGGAACCCGGGTGATCATTCGCCCCTACAGAAAGCGAAAAAGAAAAGAAGTTGTGCTAAGCAACTAAGATTAAATAGGTTTAATAAATGCCGTCGACATATACATGTTGGCGGCTTTTTTGTTTTAATGAGAGAATAGGGGGAAAGACTCAGCTACTCATAGGCTATGAAAATTCCCCTCAGAAACATTAACTTGTGAGAATGGAACAAAAAATAGCGCTCGTCACAGGCGCTGCTAGAGGACTCGGGCTCGAATTTTGTCGGCAACTCGGAAAGAAGGGCTATAAGATCGTATTAACTTCCCGTAAAGTAGAGCCCGGACAGGCAGCAGTCAAAGAATTACAGGATGCAGGAATTGAAGCCTGGCATCATATCCTTGATGTTCGTTCCGAAGAGCACATGTCCAAACTTTCTCGCAATCTCCAGGACAATTTCGGCAAACTGGATATCCTTGTAAATAATGCCGGAATCAATGCAAAAAGTGTAGGCAGTCCGGCAGATTTCCTCACCAGCACCAAATTGGAATCTCTGGATCAAAAAGTATTGATGGAGCTTTTTCAGGTAAATTCTCTGGCACCTGTTTTCATGACCAAATACATGCTGCCATTACTGAGAGCTTCCGAGCAAGCCCGCATACTCAATATTTCCTCCTGGCTGGGTTCCATTTCAATAAAAAACAATGGCGGAAATTATGGCTATGCCAGTAGTAAAGCTGCCTTGAATATGCTCAATCGTGCTCTGGCTTTTGACTTGCTAGAACATGAGATCCTTTCTATCGTGATCAATCCCGGATGGGTACAGACCAGCATGGGAGGCCCTCGCGCACCTCTTACTGCTGAGGAATCTGTGAAAGGAATGCTCGAGGTAGTAGAGAATTTGAAGAAAGAAGATGCCGGCAAATTCTTCCAATGGGATGGAAGTGAGCATGCCTGGTAAGAAATTTTCCTTGCTATATCTTATCTTGCTGTAGGTCATGGCCTACACGGACAACATATCCCGTCTTTCTCGTCTTACAGCTATTCTTCTTAAGCTGCAAACCCGCCCTTTTGTATCCGTCCAATCCTTATCAGAGGAATTTGAAGTAAGCACACGCACCATTTATCGTGACCTGACTTCCCTCGAACAGGCTGGTGTACCTTTGGTGTCAGAAGAAGGAAGAGGCTATCGCCTTATGTCCGGCTATAATGTACCACCAGTCATGTTTACGGAGCAGGAAGCCAATGCCCTGATTATTGCTGAAAAGTTTATCGCCAAAAGCAAGGACAAATCCCTTATCCGGGACTTCAATAAAGCCATCGATAAAATCAAGTCGGTCTTATTGGATAATGAAAAAGAGAAGGTGGATTTGCTAGCAGATCGGATTATCATCGGTAAAAACTGGGACGAGGACATCAGCAGTTCCTATCTGGCGGATATCAAACACAGCCTGACCAATTACAGCTTGCTACACATTCATTATCAAAAAAATCCGCAAGCAGAGATGACCGAAAGAAATGTAGAGCCTTTTGCCATTTACCTCAATACCCAGGAAAACTGGATTCTGATTGCCTGGTGTCGATGGAGAAATGATTTTCGAACCTTTAGAGTAGATAAAATAAAGGAGTTGAGGGTGATGGATGAAAAGTTCTCTCCCCATGATCTCAGTCTGGAAGAATATGTTGAGAGGGTAAAAAAGAGGTTGGGAAGAAGTGATTGACAAAGGGCTGTCACAAGTCCCATTTATCTTGCCTTCATCAATCAATAAATCAACAGACATGCATACCACTAATTATTTCAACACCTTCATCGAGATTGCAGAAGATTGTCCCATCGATCAGGGAGATGTACCTCCACTAAAAGCTGATAAAAAGACCGTGGCAAATCTTCAATTTGAAATGCTCATTGACAATCCCTACACATACACTTCAGACGAAGTACTTTTTGGGGTCTTTGCTATTAGAAAGGAATTTCAATCCTACGAAATGGAAGAGCAAAGAGCTTCCTATTTCTCCAAAGGTCAGCCCTGCTTTCGAAGTTCTCCTCTCACCAAAAGATATGGCTGGGGCGTCCACAGCAATGCAGAAGGCAAGGTCGCCATTTTTGCTGCTGATTCTGAAGAATATCAGCATTTCCTCCAAGATGATTCAATCAAGAAAGTAAAAGCCATGCGTTCAAAGCGTGTGAAGAAATAAGGTTTTGCTATCTTGCCCGCATGAGTAAGCCGGAGATCCGAACGGTGGATGTAATTCGATATGTAACTCCCTTACGGGAGGGAGGATCATTGCCTGCTATCGTAGATGCAGATGATGATTTTCCTTATGTGATAAAATTCAGAGGTGCAGGCCAGGGAAAGAAAGCCCTGATTGCAGAATTGATAGGGGGAGAGCTGGCCAGAGCAATGGGACTGAAAGTGCCTGAGTTGGTTTTTATGAACCTGGATGCTTCTTTCAGCAAAACGGAGCCAGATGAGGAGATTCAGGACCTGCTGCGCTTTAGTGTCGGCTTGAATCTTGGGCTGCATTATCTGGCGGGCGCGATTACCTTTGATCCGCTAGTCTCAGAAGCGGATGCATTGAGTGCTTCAAAAGTGGTTTTGCTTGATGCCCTTATCACCAATATTGATCGCACCCATCGCAATACCAATATGTTGATCTGGAATAAAGAGCTTTGGCTCATCGATCATGGAGCTGCCCTTTATTTTCACCATTCCTGGAACAATTGGGAGGAACATGCTAAACGGGGTTTTGCTGCAGTCAAAGATCATGTGATGCTGGGAATTGCGGACGCACTTGCAGAAGCTGAAGAAGAAATCCGTAAGCAGGTTAGCAGAGAAACCATAGCGGATATCGTTTCAGTGATTCCGGAAGAATGGTTGAAAGAAGAGGCTGATCCTTTGGGACCCGAAGAAAAGAGAAAAGCATATGTGGAATTTATTTCTACTCGACTTTCTCAAATAGACACCTTTAGAATAGAAGCTGAAAATGCAAGATAAGCAGGTATATGAATATGCATTCATCCGGCTTGTCCCAAGGGTTGAGCGGGAAGAATTCCTCAATGTGGGAGTTATCCTATTTAGCAAGCGAAAGAAGTATCTGGAGGTGAAATATCATTTAGATGAGGCACGCCTGATGGCCAGTTTCCCCGATATAGATCTGGAAGAGGTAAACAACTACCTGAAAGCCTGGGAATTGATCTGTGAAGGAAGTGAAGCAGGCGGGGAAATAGCGAAACTGGATCAGGCAGGTCGCTTCAGATGGTTGACGGCTACGAGGAGCACCATTATTCAGAGTTCCAAGGTACATCCGGGATTATGTGCTGAGCCGGAAAAAATTCTCGAAAAGCTTTTACAAAAGTATGTTCTTTGGGAAAGCTGATTTTCCTAAATTCATAGAGAAGAAACCACAAAGCTATTTCATCCTGGATAATGCATCGATCCTATGATCGATATAAAAAAAATCTATTATGAAATACACGCTACTTATTATTACCGGGCTTATCCTCCTTTTTGCATGCGAAGAAGAAGCGGGCTTTACCCCACCCCCGGGACAGCTTTCTATTTTTGCCCAAAATATGGTAAAAGCTCATAATGAAATTCGTTCTCAGCTGGGGATTGAAAATCTGGAATGGGACGAAGACCTGGCGCTAAAGGCTGAAGCAATCTTTGACCTGGAAAATTGTGAAATCCCCGAAAATATGGAGGATTTGGGTCAAAATGGTCTGTTTGCTTTTGGATTGAATACTGAAAGGCAAAGCGTTAACCTCTGGGCCAATTCCGTCAATGCCTATGATTACGATCAGGATACTTGTTTATTGGGGAGAGGTTCCTGTGATTCCTACAAACAGTTAGTCTGGGCCAATTCAAAAAAACTGGGATGTGCCAGGGGAACCTGTCTGGATGGAAGTACCTTTCTATGGGTTTGTCTCTATGACCCTAAAGGAAATATTGAGGGAGAAAGACCTTACTAAGCCCAATCACTCCACAATAAATCGCCCTGTACTACTCCCATAAGGTGTACTGACTTTATAGAGGTATATCCCCGCTTGCAGTTGGTTTGTGTCAAAACTGGGATGCAGCCTTTGTTGCCGCTTAAAATACCCATTCATGGGCGTATAAAGAATATTGCCAAAGAGGTCCAGAATTTCAAGCTTTGCATATCCAGGCCCTGGTGTTGTAAACGTAAAACTCATAGGCCCATTGCTGGGATTGGGAGCAAGAATGGTATGAGGTTGAAAACCGGGAAGATATGATAGGTCCAGGGTGTCATAAATGATACATCGTCCGGCTTTGTATGCTACTATGGGTTCCCAATAGGATTGTAAGTCTGCGCAATAATCATCATCCGGACAAAAGGTAAATCCTACTACAAAAGAATCTGGAATCATATCTTCTCCAAATCCCTGTATCCCATCTACTTTAAAACCTGAGAGACCATTATTGGGATCTTGAAAATTGTTTTCTATCGGGCTGTTCAGCGAACTCCAGATATTTGAAGCTTGTCCACATTCTATTTCCATTGTGAAATTGGAGAGGCCCCTAAGACAAGCTCCATCATTACGGACAGTAAACTCATAATAACGGCAGGAATTGAGAGTATCTTTCGCGTGAGAGATTTCTGTACTAAAACAATCGCAACTCCTTCTCTCTTGAGCAAAGGCAAAGATTGAAATGGCAAGGAAACAGGTGGTAAAGAACGCTTTGAACATAATCAAATCTTGATCATCCATTTAAATAAAAGCAAATTTCGCTAGAGTATTATAATGTTGCAGAAATAGCCAAAGGCCTTGTTTTCGCTTATTTCTGCTGAAAATATGGAGGGAAAAGGCTTTCTATATTTACTTTTTGAGACTCGCCGATGTTTATATAAGTGATTGGTTATCAGATTTTTATTTCTTTGTGTTGATCCTTTTCTGGTCTTTTTAGCTGTTTTTAACCTTACCAAAGGCATATAGTTTTCCATTTGTTATACAAACCTAAAGTGCAGCTTTGTACCATAAGCCAAACTCAAAGCGAAAACACAATGCAACTTTTACTGGAAGCACTGGTGAATATTAAAGAAGAAGCACATCTGATCTTGAAAACGGTGGTCCTGCTGGACCAGAAGTATGGGATCAATTATATCACGCGTATCCTGCGAGCCTCCGAGAACTTTGGATTCCGAGAAGAGAATCACAGAGAATTGGAAACCTATGGAAGCATGAAAGCTAAGCATAGTGAGCGCATTCGCAATCTGATCAGTTATTTGTTGCGGAACCACTTCTTGCAAGTGACAAATTCACGATATGGCTCGATTGGAATAAGCAGGAAAGGAGAAGAATTTCTTGCCTATCCCAGTGAGCTGATTGTGAAATCCAGCGAGCTCCGAACAAGTCCTTATGATAAAAAACTTCTGCTGGGACTTAGGCAGCTGAGAAATACCCTGGCGAGGCAGGAAGATAAACCTCCTTTCAGAGTTTTTACTGATTATACCCTGGCCAGAATTATAGATGATAAACCGAAAGACTTGCAGGAATTGAAAATGATTCCGGGCTTTGGAGACTATAAAGCAAATCGATTTGGCCCCTCTATAATTTCTGTCATAGAGATCATCATGAAGGAAAAAGCCCAGGATGATAAAAACCGTTTTCTCAAAAAAGTGCAAGCGGCTGCACATCAGGAAGTAAAAGCTCTTTTTGAATCAGGAGTGAGTTTAGAGGAAATCGCCCAAAGAAGATCCGTACAGTTGCATACAGTAGAGAACTACCTAAGCAATCTTCACAAAGCTGGAGAAATTGACCTGAAACCCTGGATTGAAGACCGATTGGCGGGAGAGGATTTGGAGAAAGGCAGTATGTATTTTCTGAATAGTCCCGAAAGCAGTCTTAAGAAAGCTTATGAAGAATTAGGGATCGACTATGATAGGCTCAAACTATGCAAGTTGTATGTCTCAAGAGTCCTTGTCGGCAGAGATGAGGTGAAGATGGCTTCATAGGAGGTTTGGAAGTGTTTTAGTGCTATAGTTCAAATTCTTATCAATCCAACTACAACACTACAACACTACAACACTACAACACTACAACACCCAGAAATAAATTATTTCCAACTAATAACCATAAACACAATGAAAAAGCAGAGAAACACGAAAACGCAGATCCATGAGGAGGCAGTACAAATTTTGAAAACCGTATTGCTATTGGAGAAATCATTTGCTCCTGATTATGTGCAGCGAATTGTTACAGGCGATAAACGCTTTCCTTTACGGAATATAAATCACGAGGACCTGGAGACTTTTGGAAGCCTGGAGGATGTATTTTTCGGTAGGATAATTGGAGTTATAGAGTATCTCATCAAGCTCGAAATGCTGGAAGTAAAGGACCCACAATTTGGTACTATCTCTATCACTGAAAAAGGAGAAAGTTGGTTGACTAATCCAGAAAAAATGGAAGTTGATGCTTCCGAGGTCAAACAAGCCTGGTACCAATTTGATCTCAGCCTTGAGCTTCGCAAAGTTCGCAAGGATTTGGCTGAAGAGATGAGCTGTGAACCCTATGAACTTTTTACCAATTATACCCTTCGTCAGATCGTAAAACATATGCCTGAAACCATGGCTGAACTAAATCAGATTGCAGGTATGGAAGAGGCCGAAGAGCGTGTGCGTTTGCTCATAATTGCTGAGATTGGTCGCGTCATGGAGAAGAAAGCCCTGGATGATAAAACCGGTATCTATACTCGTGCCAATTATCCGAGCCATCGCAAGGTGAGAGACTTATATCAGGCGGGAATGGCTCCAGATGAGATTGCAAAGCGCAGAAAGGTGAAACTTTCTACTGTAGAAGAGTACCTGAGTACTTTGCATCGTGCAGGTCATGTGGACTTGAAGCCTTATATCGAGGAAACGGTCGATAATAAACTACTCCATAAGGCCAGCAAATATTTCCAACAAGCTGAAAATGCAAGATTGAAGGAAGCCCATCAGGTTTTGGGGATTGAGTATGATGTGTTGCGGAAAGCCAGGACTTATGCCGCGGAGGTTTGGGAAGCAGAACTTTCCTACGCCTCTTAACAACTCTCAATAATTACTCATGATCTTAAGAAGATTGCCCCCATTTGGGGGCAATTTTACTTAATAACTTTTCAATGTTTCTTTCAATTCGTCAATCATAGGCATAATGATGGTCTTATCCTTTTTGCGCTGCTTTCCCCATGAATAAATAAATATTCCCAATAAATAGGCCCAAATCAATCCATTTACCAATACTATCCATGATAAATCTATAGCAAAGGAAGACATGAGTTTATACGTATAAAGGCTTACAATCGTGCCGAGCAAAATCAGATAAACAGGGGTAATGATTATGGTAACCGAAAGATTGAATTTCAATTTTTTGATGAGGCTCTTAATGTAAATGGCTGGTGCTTCCGCGAATGACTTCCTTACATTTAGATTCCGCATCCAAAGCATAAGTGCTTGAAATCCCATAAGGAAAAAAAGTGCCCCAATGAGAAGTTGCTCTGTAGCCGATTTCAGCAAGGGTAATACGACGAAACCAAGTATGAAAATGGTAACTGAAAACATGATGGTTATCCTGAGATTTTCTTTTTCCAGCCCTTTATCAAATTGAATGACCTTATCCATAGTTTCCGTTGAGGATTCTATTTTAAGCTCTTGCTCTTGCCACTTATTTTTTAATTGATCTAAATCCATGATCTTAATTTTTTTGGTGAATGATAACCGATATCTTTTGTTTGATCCGGTTTAAGCGAACCCCTACATTGGAAGTGCTGATGCCCAGGATTTCAGCAATCTCTTTATAAGAGAAGTCTTCCAGGTACAAGCCTATGATCGATCTGTCGGAGGCATTCAAGCGTTTAATTGCCAAATGCAATTCCTGCAATTGTTCGTTTGCTTCCTCGACAAATGGGGAGTAATTCTCCTGCATCTCCGCTTTTTTTGCATTGATTCTTTTCTGTCGATTGTTGAAGGTGATGCAGGTATTAATTGCGATACGGTAAACCCAGGTATCAATGCTGGAATTACCTTTAAAGCTTTTCAAACTCCTCCATACATTACTCATGGCTTCCTGAAAAACATCATCTACATAACTATAGTCATAGACCATAGCCTTGCAAAGACGGTAGATCTTATCTCTTTGTTCGTGAAAGATCTTAGTGAATTGTATGTGTAGATCTGTTTTCAAAAGATTCTTTTACCGCTTAGTCTAATTCCTTTTTCTCTTTATTACAAAAGCTTCATTTTTTTTTCAAACCAACTTTCCTGCATTTTCCGTACTCTTTGATAGAGAATCACTTATACCACACGAAAATCGCTATGAAATCTTCGATTAGCATACTCCTGTCATTTCTTTTTCTTGGGACAATAAGTTGTCAAGTCCCAAGTGTGCAGGAAAAAGACAAGCTTAGCCGGGAACTGGAAGAGATATTTCAAGAAAGTAAAAGTGTGGGTGCGGCGATCCTTATGACAGATTCGGATTCGGTAGTCTTTCAACAATATTTTGGATATGCAGATTTAGCCTCCAGGAGAAAAGTGGATGCACAATCTCTATTTGGAATCGGCTCGATTAGCAAAACCTTTACGACCCTGGCGGTACTAAAATTGGCCGAGGAAGGAAAGTTTAAGTTGGAGGATAAAGTGAGTGATATTCTTCCGGAGATAAGCTTAAGAAACGAATGGAAATCGAGCCATCCCTTAAGGTTGTATCATTTGCTGGAGCATACTTCTGGTTTCGATGATATGCGACCCAAAGACTGGGCCTTTCCACTCAGCGATGATAATTTTGGCCTGGAAGAAGCAATAGAACTTACGGCAAATTCCATGATCCCGCGCTGGAAGCCCGGCAGTCGCTTCGCCTATTCTAATGTCAATTATTTATTGGCAGGCTATATCATCGATACGTATGCAGAGCAGGGATTCGATGCCTTTATGCGAGCGAATGTATTTTCTCCGATGGCGATGAATGAAAGTTCTTTATTGAAAGAAGAACTCAATCCTGATCATTTGGCCTGGTCTTATGGCTTCAATAATAAAGTCAATCCCTTCAAACACATCATTGCCCGACCTGCAGGTAGCGTTTTTAGTTCATCGGAGGAAATGGGAAAGTTTATGCGAATGATGCTGAATCAGCCCGAAAGTTTTCTGTCTCCCGCAAGTTTTTCTGAAATGGAAAAACACCACAGCATTGCTGATTTTGCCGGTACGCATAATGGATTTAGGCTCGGTTTACGACCCACTTTTCACAACGGAAGACTTTGGTTGGGACATGGTGGAGCCTACAATAATTACAAATCGGTTTTTTACTATAATCAGGATCTGGATTTGGGAATTTTCATTGTAACTAATGGCCCCAATTCTGTTAACTGCCTGAGCCGTCTGGAAAAGCAAATATTTGAGCATGTAGCTGAACATACTGCTTCAGACGAAAAGCAAATAGCTGAAAGCCTTGACAATCCACATGAATTTACGGGCTACTATAATTTTGGAAGCCCAAGGATTCAGATGTTATATCCTTTCGGAGAATTTTTCACAGAAGGATTAACAATCAAAGAAAAAGATGGCCAGCTTTTCATTTCCGGAAATGGGAAGGAGGAAAAAGCTTTGTATTCTAAAGGAGAAGGACGTTTTTCTTTTAGTTCACAAGGAGAAGGTTTTGATTTGATATTTCCTCAGGAGCAGCCCGGAGTATTGTATTCCAGTTTGGGCTTTTATTATGAGAAAAAATCTCACTCGGCTTTGATGCTTTTGGCGGGAAGCCTGATTTTCTCTCTCTTACTTGCCCTGTCCTCTCAATTGGTGTTTTTTATTCGGATGTTTTATCGGGTAAAAGCTAATGCAAAAATCTTCCGGAGTGAATATTTTCTGGCAGGTAGTTCCAGTCTTTTATTTATCGGAATCCTTTGTTTTCTCTTAAGTACAACTCAAGCCAATTTACATGAACCTCAGTTCCTAAGTGTAATTCTATATCTGGCGTCCCTCTTAGTCCCATTTCTTGCAGCGGCAGGTCTTTTCTTTTGGGTGAAAGATGGGAAAGAAATGAAAAGGCTAAATTGGAGTTATCAGGGAATACTGGCTTTGGCCCTGCTTTTCCTCTCAGGCTATCTCTATTATTGGGATATGCTGGGCTTTGCTTTTTGGGAGTATTAAAAAAAGCCGCCTCCCAAGGAAAATAGGAGACGACTTCTTTAGAGGATCTAATCTTCATACTCAAGTATAAAACCTAAAATCCGCAAATTTCCAGTAGAGGTGTCATTAGAACTTGCTGTCCTGCGTCTAAAAATAATATGGAGAATCCTGGCATTTACACTTGCTCCATTTGTTCTCAATTCTGCTATTCCCTCAGCCATGAAATTTGCAGAGCTGGGGGGGGCGAAAGGAGTATTTGGACCTCCAACGAAAGAAGATAAATCTACATCAAGCGGAAACCCCCTTACGAAAGTTGCTAAATCAAAATCCCCTGTATTTGAGTCAGAAGTATACAAGACTCGTAGCATATAAGAGTTTGCTGTATTTTCTGTTGGAACTGGGACACTAATCGCAAATTCTGGGAATCCCCCATTTTCAGGGAAATCAATAGTTGGTTGACCTGTACTTAAATTTCCTTGGACCACTCCGCCTCTCATATTTGAAGGATTGACCATAGCAGGAGTAAATACAATAGATTTCTTCTTTGGCACTACGCTATATGCAAGAGCAGCCACATTTGATGAATCAGCAAATTCTGCGCTAGCAGCAATATCTGCTATTGATGCTTTGTTTGTACTGTCAGCAAATTCTGCTTTAAGTGCAAATTGAGCAGTGTCGGCATCAATCGTCTGCAAAGCAAAAGGGACGCTTGCGAGTTCACTGACTCCTGTAATACTATATGCCGTCCCTCCTGTTGGATCTGTTTCTGTTTGGAGGAAATAAGGCCCTGCTGACCAGTCAATATCTGCCATCGATCCACTAACAATAGTACCTCCTCCTATTTCAAGGCTCAGTAATCCATTTTCATTGGTGGTTCCTGTATGTGTTTCTACAAATACAGCCGTTCCGGTGGAGCTTCCCTGTAGAACGCTGATTTGCATGCCTACCTGGGCATTTGATACCAGTTCATTTGCCGCATCACGAACTACGGCCTGGTAGCTCATTTTAAAAGGAGATTGTGCGAAGGCTTGAAGGGCGAAAAGAAGTAAACTTAGGCTTATAATTAATTTTTTCATGGGATTAGTTTTTGATGATGTTAAAGCTTTTGGCAGTATGATTTTCCAGACTAACTCTCAGGAAATACCTGCCTTTGGGGAAAGATTTGAAAGAAATGGAAGTTTCTGTTTGGCTGATTGAGCCTCTTGAGACTTGTCTGCCAGCCATATCCAGGATGACATAGTCGAGTTTTTTACCCATTACTTCCGGAATACTGAGAATCACATCCCGAATCGTTGGATTCGGATAAGCAGCTGCCTGAAAATTGAGTAAGTCTTCTTCCAAACCGACATTTAGAAAAATTTCAGCTGCCTGTTGTACCCCCAGACTTTTTTTGTGGGTATTTCCTTGATGGGCTGTAAACAGTACCTGACCAATACTGAAGGATACTGAGCCCCCGCTTCCACTGGCCTGGCCACCAGAAGCATTTACACTTGTTTGTCCAAGTGCTCCGGAGATATTCCATTGTATGAAAAGCATAAACAATAGAATCCCCTTGCCTAATTTTAGGACATTCATAAATAGAGATTAAAAGGTTTTTATAAACCCTTTAGGATAGCATATAAGAAAGGAGTTAACCCACTAGATCAAAGAGATAGGACATGCACATCAGATGCGCTTTATGTAAACTGTAAGCTTTGAAAAAGGAAACGATTGGTAGGAGGCTTTCAATATAGTACTTTTTTTTAATTATTTCATCTTATTGAAAAATACCTATAAAAAAAGCAGATCAAAGGAAACCTCTGATCTGCTTTTCTTATTAAATTTTTTACCTACTGCTTGACCGCTGTAGCTGCCTGATTTCCAAATTTGAGGGAAAGTCCGGTGTACTTACCGTCTTTTTCTTCGAAAGCAACTTTCATCAAACCATCCATCGTCTCATATCCTTCTTCACTAGGCAGAAGATAGTTTGCAAAGCCCCCTGCAGCAATGGCAAAGTGCAATATTCCCTCCTTCTTGCTGATGACTACAGAGGCAGGAAATTCATTGAGTTTATAGGTTCCGAGCATATCATCCTCAATGATAGAAGCATATTGTTCCTGAAGTGAAGGATAGAAATTGTCCAGAACATCTTCATCCGGTACTTCTGAGTTTACAGAAAGGCTCTCAATTTCCTTCCCATTATCTAGTTTGGTACTGAATTTCTTATCCTCATCCCAACTCGCAGCCGAATAGCGCCAGAATTTGCTGCTACCATCATTGTATTTGGCTGTAATAGAAATGGGCACCGGGCGTGTCCCTGAATTTTCCACTACCAACTTCCCTTTCTTAAAGGAAGAAATCTTCACATCCACATTTCCATAGTCAAAGAACCAGGGTTTCCAGAACCAGCTCAAATCCTGTCCGGATACATTTTCGAAGGTGTAGAAGAAATCATAAGGAGTTGGAGACTTTTTCGCCCAACGACGGATATACTCACGAATACATTGCTTGAAGACATCATCTCCCAGATGGTCATACAGGATAGAATACAGGAATGCAGGCAAAGGATAAGCCGTGTATCCATAATTGGTATTATCCATGAATTGAGTCGAAGTGATCAACGGCAAGTCGCTAATTGATCCCATGGTTCCTAATTGGGTAGAGAAACCAAAATAGGGAGGATCATCATCAGGATTGAAGAAATTGTCGATGATGAAAGAGGTCGTAAAGTCTGCCCAACCTTCATCCATCCAGGCAAAACGCTTCTCGTTGATCCGTACATACATAGGGAAATAGGTGTGGAACATTTCATGTACCGTAACACCCAGTCCTGGTTGCCCATTATTGGCCATCATCGGGTATTCCATACCGCCTCCGCCAACACCGGCAATAAAGGTGCTGAATTCCGGATAGGGATAAGGAATGCCAGGCATATCTTCTGAGAAGTGCTTCATCATTTTGCGCTGCTTCTCTGTAATCGTTTTTCCTTGCTCCTCAGCTATTCTATTATAATAGGTATGAATGAGGACATCGCGATTATCAATTTTCTGTGTGGCAGCATCCCAGCAGAAATGATCACTCATACAGAACGCAAAGTCAGATACTTCTGAGGCTTTATAGTGCCAGGTTCCTCCTTTGTGTTCCAGGCCTTCGTCCAACTCTTTCAAGCCTACAATGGAAACCGTTTCTCCCGTTCCCATCGCTTTTTTGTAGCGACTCAATTGCTCAGACTGAAATACTTCATCAGGGTTTTGCAATTGTCCGGTGGAGATGACGCTGAAGTTTTTAGGAGCGGTGATCTTTACATCATAATTTCCAAGATTGTTGTAAAACTCGGTGCTGAAATCATAGGAAAGTCTGTCCCAACCAAAAACATCATCATAAACGGCAACCTGAGGATACCAATACGCTACAAAAAAAGAAGTACTGTCATAGGCTCCGGTTCTGACGGTTGTCTCTGGGATATATTGCTCCCAGTCCAGTTCCAATTCGATCTTTCCTCCAGCTTCAACCGCATTAGGCAAATTGATGGTCATATTGGTGCCTTGGCGATTGGTAGCCTGGGGATTATCGAGGTCAATTTTCTGACCGGAAATGACAAGGCGACTCAATTTCACCCCTTCTGTGATGTCATCTGATTGTACCCGGAATGATCTCGGATTTGCCTCCCGAAAAACATCATGATAGAGTCTTACCACCAATTGTCCCAGAGAATTGGGAGAATTATTGTGGAAAGTTACATTTTCAGTACCGCTGAGTTTGCGCTCAGCAGGGTCAACGTTTACTTCGATCTGGTAGTCAACGAGATTCTGCCAATATGCTGAACCTGGTTTTCCGTCATAAGATCGTGTTCCTTTTTCATAGGCCTGCCGGATTTCCTTTGGCATAAAAAAGCGTTTCTCTTGTGCAAAGAGTGCTTCTTTGGGAAGCAAGACGCCTAGCGTTAGTAGTAGGATAGCTAGTTTGTTCATTTTCATAATTGTCAAGAAGTAAGGGATTGGTTTTTTATTGTTAATGCGTGATTATTCTTTGGTTACAGAAATTGGCCTCAGACTTTTACTCCTCCCCCAATTTTCTGAACTTAAGAACCCGAAACTAAGAAATCCTCTCCAACCCACATTTTCATTTGTCGATTATGGAGGCAATTTTCTTCCAAAATACTGCTGAACTCCACCAATGGTTGCAAAAATACCATAGAGAGAAAAAGGAACTATGGGTGGGAATCTATAATAAGGATAGTGGTATACAGCAAATTAGTTGGGCAGAAGCCGTGGAGGAGGCTTTGTGTTTTGGCTGGACCGAAAGCAGAATTCGCAAGATCGATCTCAAATCCTATGCGCTGAGATTCACTCCTCGCAAGCCAGGCAGCCGCTGGGCTTCAAAGAATATAAAACGCGCCCAGGAACTCATGGAAATGGACTTATTAGAAGCTGCTGGTCTTGAATCATTTTTAGGACGGGACAAATCACAGGATGGCTTTGAAAAAAAGAATGCAAAGCTGGACGAAGTCTACCTCGAACAAATCAAAGCCAATGCTGATGCCTGGGCCTATTATGAGCAGAGTTCAGCCTCTTACAAGAAGCATAGCAGTCGATGGATCATGCAGGCAAAAAGAGAAGAAACCCGCCAAAAGCGTTTGGGAATTTTGATTGAATGTTCGGAGGCTGGGGAGAAGATACCGCTATTGAAGTAGAAACGTATTGGTGTTTTGGCCTGTTGGTGTCAATAAAGAGGATCAAACATTCCCACTACAACACGCCAGCACCTCAACACATCTTTACAACACCTCCCTCAAAGCATGTTTCGTCCACTTCAGGGTCGCCTTATAGCTAGCGATCTGATGCTCTATCATCAATTTTTGATGGGAATTTACATCTTCCTCTTCCCCAGAAAGCTTTTTCTCCATTTGTTGGATGAAAGATTTTATGCGATTCTGAAAAGAGATCAGGAAGTGTTTTTTTTCTGTTTGACTGACGAGTTCATCCATGAAAGCGAAACGCAGAAGCAATTCTTCTTTTCGCTTTTTTACATCATCCATACTAATTGGATCCAGGAGCCAGGCAATCAGAAATACTTGCCCGCGAGAACTTAGACTGAAAAGCTTTTTTCGGGAATTCGGGCTACTGTTGTCTTGCACCAGGCCAAATTTCTTCAATCTTTTCAATGCAGGATAGATCGTGCCCGGGCTGCTACTGAAATTTCCCGGACTGAGGTCCTTGAGAGATTTCAGGATGCCATAGCCGGATTGAGCTTCCTGCTGAATGATGCCGAGCATTACATAGTCAATGTAAGTAGGATTGATCGTTGCAGTTTTAATCATTTATTACGCTTCGTAATAGCTATTTAACAGGATTTATATAAAATTTCAATGGATACTCAATAATTTTCGTAAAAACGCAAATTGTGAATGAACAGAATGCCCCGAAACCCGTACTTTGACCCAATACTTTCTACATGATTCACACGCTACACTTATTTCCTGAGCTTGACCAAAAACTCCTTGAAGTTCTTCGGGAATTAAATGAGGAAGAGTGGAACTCAAGCACGCTCGCTCCCCTTTGGTCTGTCAAAGATGTTGCCAGTCATATACTGGATGGCACATTAAGAGGAATTTCTTCTTCCCGTGATGGATATTTTGGAAATGCCGCACCCAAAAGTGATGATTATCAGGATTTAGTGGATTTCCTCAATCAACTCAATGGAGATTGGGTGAAAGTGAGCCGCAGACTGAGTCCGGCTTTACTTGTCCAGTTATTGGAACAGAATCTCCCACTTTATGTACAACATCTTCAGGAATTGGATATGGAAGGACTGGCTATCTTTTCTGTTGATTGGGCAGGAGAAAGCCTTTCAAAAAGCTGGTTTCATATAGCCCGTGAGTACACCGAGAAATTTCATCATCAGATGCAAATCCGCTTTGCTGTCGGAAAGGATGCTGAACTACTCCAGGAAAAATGGTACCTGCCTTATCTCGATACTTCCATGCAAGGACTTCCTCACCATTACCGAAACATTTCAGTTGAAGAAGGAAGTACTATTGGATTCAAGGTTTCGGACATCTCAAAGAACTGGGGAATCCGATATGCCAATACGCAATGGACATTGACGGATCAGTTGGATCATTTAGTTGCTGAGGTATCTATCCCAAAAGAAATTGCCTGGAGAATCTTTACAAAAGGAATCAGCCGAGAAGAGGCCCGGCAGAGCGTAGAGATTCTGGGAAATGCTGCTTTGGGTGAAAAAATACTCGATATGATTGCGGTAATGGCCTAGCGACTGAATATTTCAGATCGAGCCCAGTCTTTGAGGGCTTGCTGTTCGATGTCTTTGGAAAGGGGAGACTTTTCCGGTATGTCGGGTTTTTCCGTCTCATCCATATTTTCCGTTGACTCAAAAGTCTTGTAGCAGGATACTCCCAAATTTTCATTCCATGCAGGAGGATGAAAACGCAGGGTTTTCACATAGATCAAATTCTCTTTTCTTTTTTCGATGAATTCGATCTCGCATAGTGGAACTTCATGTTTTGCACAGAAGTGAGCACTAATCTCCTGATCTGAAATTTCTATTCTGAGGACTATTGGGATACCACTTGTATTGCGCATCCTGAGATCTTTATAGCCATAACAAACAGATGCATCTGCTCCCAGAGGAGTATATCTGTTTTTTTCATTATATAAATCAAGGGAATGGGCATGCCTTTCCAAAATTTCCCATCCTGCCTGCAAACCCAAATGGTATAAGATACCGGCAAGTTGACAAAGTCCCCCTCCTACGCTGGTATTCAGCTCTTCTCCAATAATCGTTCTGCCGACCCGGAAACTCCTTTGAGAAACGGGGGCGCCTACCATATGCCAGAAGGATAGAATCTCTCCGGGTTGAATAAGTAAGTATTGGAAATTGCTGGCTGCAATTTTAAGGTTATGAACCTTATTAGCAGAATAACTGGTTTTGCGGATAGGTTGGGTGAGACTGAGTTGAGGAGAAAAGCTTTTTCCTTCTTTTTTATTGACATTACGTGCAGAAACCATACGGAAGTAGGTTCCATCAAAAAAGCATAGAAGATAGAAGAATATAACACGAAGTCTTACCCGTGAGGAGATAGGTATAAGTTTTTTCATCAACGGTGGTTTGCGGAATTACAGGCTATTTCAAGAACTTTATGTCAAGTAAATTCCAAACTCCGTGCCGAAGTCCATGTGATTTTTCCACAATATCCGTCTAAACCTTACGACTAATTTGCCTGAGTGGTATTGATTTTAGCTGCTTTGATCGCATTTCCTAACCAGGACAACTCCTCAATAAAGCGCATGCTTTGCATTCTTATGTCTTCTTTAAGGAGGCTGCCATCATCTGCAAAAGCCTCTTGTATATAAGGAATGATAAGTTTTTGAGGCATCGGATAGGCACCCAAAGAGAGGATCAATTGCTGCATTTGGGTAGATGCATTTATTCCCCCAAATTTTCCGGAACCAGTCACAACTACGCCGATTACTTTTTTATAAAATTCTGGCCAAAAGTGGTCAACTGCATTTTTAAGTACACCTGTATAGCTACCGTGATATTCGGGACTGATAAATATAATCGCATCAGAAGACTTGAGTGCGTCACTAAATGAAAGTAAGCGCTCATCCACAGGTTCCTGCTCTCTCCACTTTTCTGAGAGCAACGGTAATTCGTATTCCAGCAGATCAAGATACTTGCACTCAATAGCGGGCATGGCCTCTAATACACTTTTTAAGTACAAACCCACTTTATGAGATTGCCTTTCCTTTCGAATACTCCCTACAATTATGGCTACTTTCATATGTTGCAAAATTACAAAACATCTTCCACTAAGCGATTGTTCATCCGGTCCAGATAATTATTCGTTTATTTTTCGAAAGATGTTTTGCTGAATGATTCATTTTTCCTAACTTTGCACACCCTTAAATTTGAAGGATCATGAGTAAACGTACATATCAACCAAGTAACCGTAAGCGTCGTAACAAACATGGGTTTCGTTCGCGTATGGAATCTGTAGGAGGACGCAAGGTATTGGCTTCGCGTCGTGCAAAGGGTCGTCATAAATTATCTGTAAGTGACGAGGGTCGTCACAAGCAGAAGTAATTTTTGACTGATGCTGCCCGAAACAGGGCGTTTTACTTTTAGAAAAAAGGAACGCCTCTGCTCCAAAAACACTTTTTCTTATCTATTTGAAAATGGCTCCTCTCTTCGGGCAGGAGCAATTTCTATTTATTATGCCCTTGATGTACCAGCAGAACTGGTGCGGAATCCAGTTATGGTAGCCTTTGCCGCCCCCAAGCGTCATTTAAAGGAGGCCGTAAAAAGGAACTATATAAAAAGGCGTATGCGGGAAGTTTTTCGGGCCCAAAAACCCGAATTGATCAGGCTTCTGAAAGAAAGAAATACCCATCTCATACTACTGATCACCTACAATAGCCGCAAATTGGCCTCATTCTCCGAAATCCATTACAAGTTAGACCAGGCCCTGGGAAAACTGAGTCGCCGGATCGAATCCCGAGAAAATTAATTTTTGGGCACCAAATCTGTGTTTTTTTCGTAAATTTATAAGGAAACTCCACAAGACTTCCTGTTGTGTTATTCATTCCTGATGAATTTGCACAGAATTATTACACTGTTCCTTTATAGAAAATATTTTCATTGCAGTCTTGGCTTTTCCCTCTATCTTATCTAGTCAACAGCTGCAACCCTCATTATGAAAAGAAGAACGGTCTTTACCGGCATATTACTTGTTCTACTCTCCTTCTCCCTTGGATTCGTCTCTGATGTTTCCGACAATTATTTCGAGATATCCAAGAACCTGGACATCTTCGGCAAATTGTACCGAGAGATCAATGCCATTTATGTAGACGAAACAGAACCCTCCAAACTGATGCGTACAGGAATTGATGCGATGCTCAATTCGCTGGATCCTTATACTACCTTCATTGGAGAGGAAGAACAGGAAGATATTCGTTTTATGAGCACCGGACAATATGGAGGGATAGGCGCTCTGGTTGGTAAACGAAAAGATAAACTGGTTATCATAGAACCCTATGAAGGATATCCCGCAGATCAGGCAGGTCTGAGAGCCGGAGATGTCATTGTGCGTATAGGGAAGGAATCTGTACTGGGTACAGGCAAAGAAGTTGCGGATGTTCGTGAACTCTTGAGGGGAGATCGCGGAACGGAAGTGGCCCTTGAATATGATCGAGGGGGAGTTCGCAAGGAAGTAAAGATTTTTAGAAACCGAATTCGAATCAATAATGTACCCTATTCGGGTATGATAGATAATGAGATTGGCTATATCGCCCTGACAGGATTTACCCTGGATGCCGGGCGTGAGGTTCGCAAGGCCTTGAGAGAGCTGAAAGAGAAGCACGAACTCAAAGGTTTGGTGCTGGATCTTCGGGGAAATCCTGGAGGACGCCTGGATGAAGCAGTAAATGTTTCTAATGTTTTCCTTGAGCAGGGAGAAATGATTGTAGAAACCCGGGGAAGGATTGAAGGAAGCAAGCGCAAACATAGTGCAGAGAATTCTCCTATGGATCTGGAAACTCCTTTGGTAGTGCTGGTTGATAAAAGAAGTGCCAGCGCATCAGAGATTGTAGCAGGTTCTTTACAGGATTTGGATCGGGCAGTAGTAGTAGGCCAAAGAAGTTTTGGTAAAGGTTTGGTGCAAAATATCCGTCCATTGAGCTACAATACTCAACTGAAAGTAACCACTGCCAAGTACTATACTCCAAGTGGACGTTGTATTCAGGCCATCAATTATGCCGAGAGAAGAGCTGATGGCTCTGTCGTACGCATTCCCGATAGCCTCAAAAATGAATTTAAAACCAGAAATGGGAGAAGTGTTTTTGATGGTGGGGGAATAGAGCCGGACATTAAGATTGAAATGGAAAATTCAATCTTGATTATCAATGCACTTAGTAGAGATGGGTTGATCTTTGAATTTGCAACAGATTATGTTCGCAAAAATCCTCAGGCTCCCAATGTGAGAGCGTTTGAATTGACAGACGCTATTTATCAGGACTTTATCAAATTCGCCCAAACTTCTTCTTTTAGTTTTCAAACCAGTTCTGATATTCAATTGGAGAGGTTAGAGGAAACCGTAGAAGCGGAAGCTTATGGTAGTGCGCTCAATTCCCAAATGGAATTGATTGAAAAAGAGCTAACTCGCCTGAAGTTTGAAGATATTCGCAAGTACAAATCGTCCATCAGCGAATTGATCCGCAAAGAGATTGTTCGCCAGTATTACTATGAGGATGGAGTATTGGAAAGCTCTTTGGATAAAGATGCCGAATTGATTGAGGCTGCAAAAGTGCTCAAGGATCCCGCAGCTTATAAGAAGATATTATCTCTCCCATAGGAGAAAAATGATAGATCAACAAAAAGGGGCAGATGCTTATCTGCCCCTTTTTGTTTTTACCTGAGTCCGCATGCCTAAAGCGTGACATCCCGAGCCCCGTCGAGAGACTTTAATCAAGTACCTGTTATCATTGATTCAATAGAAGATCAGGCGAAGCTATAGGGAAGAAATGTAGACCCTTCCGCGACAGTCAGGGGGACACCTGAGCTTAGTTTTACATTCCAGCTAAAAAGAAGAAAAATTATCTACCTGATCCCCCGCTGGTTCAACATCTGATGATACTGACGAGCATAAGCATTATGCTCCGAGAGAGAGGTGGAGAATTTATGGTATCCACTTCCATCAATATTTGCACAGAAATACAAATAATTATGTTTCTCCTCATTGAGAACAGCATCTATAGAAGGAATAGAAGGCGTACAAATAGGCGCAGGAGGAATACCCGGATAGAGATAGGTATTATAGGGAGAGTCTACTTGCAAGTGTTTATTGAGGATTCTTCTAAGGGTAAAATCGCCTACTGCAAATTTAACCGTAGGATCTGCCTGCAAAAGCATGCCTTCACGGATACGGTTGAGGTAAACACCTGCTACTTTTGATTTCTCATCATTTTTATTGGTTTCTTCCTCCACAATAGAGGCGAGAGCCATAACTTCAAGGCGATTGAGTTTCAGTTTCTGACGTTTGGCATTCCTTTCCTCATTCCAGAATTTCTTATACTCAGAAAACATGCGCTCAAAGAAAGCTTTGGGTTTAACGTTCCACCACATTTCATAAGTATTTGGGATAAAGACTGTCATTGCAGTTTCCGGAGTCAGTCCATTATGTTTCTTGAGAAAGTCTTTATCATTCAAAACGGCCAGAAAATCTTCTTTATCCATCTCCAGTTTATTCCCCACATGCTCCGCCAACTGATCCGGCGTACGGAATTTCACAAAGGTAAACTTGACGGGACTTTGATCTCCCGATCTCAATTTTGTGATCAATTCCCGGCTACTCATCCCATCTTTGAGGACGTATCGACCCGGTTTTACCGTATGGGTATAATTCATCATGCGAGAAACCATATGGAAGGCACGTATATCACCGAGGAGTTTCCCCTCTTGTAATTTATTGGCTACGGTCAGGTAATCTGCACCTGTAGGAATAAAAATTTCTGTGTCTTTGCCTTCAGGTGTTTTTACGTTAGAAGAAAAGACCATACGATAGCCATAAAAGGCAAAACCAAGTCCAACGATAAAAAGGATAATAAGCCAACGTTTCATAGGAGCTGTGTTTGATGGAATTTTTTATACAATAATACGGGAAAAATCTCTGTACATTTGCCCAAAATCACAAAAAATATGCAAGAATCCCTCCAAGATGCACACAAATTCAAGCTCTGGAAAAATAACCTGATCGAGAATGGGCTCGATATCCATGAAATAAAGGAGGTATATACCCGGCCTAGACACAATGGAGAGGTGCTTTTTTCGCTGGTCATGTTGGATGCAACTACCCCTGAAGGAAAAAAGATTCCCCCCATCTGTTTTTTAAAAGGAACTGTGATTTCCATTCTCATTTGTTTGATTGATAAGGATACAAAGGAGAAGTATGCCTTACTGGTAAAACAGCGACGCATCTGCAATGGGGCTATGGTGTATGAAACTGTAGCAGGGATGGTAGATAAAGATGATGATCCCTTTGATGTGGCAGTAAAAGAAACGGAAGAAGAAACCGGATTGAAAATTGATCCTGCGATTGTGCATCGTCTTGGAGATGAGCCTTTGTATGTATCTACTGGTACTTCGGATGAGGCTATGTATTTTTATTATGCAGAACTGGAATTGAGCTATGAAGAGATTATGTCTTATCACAATGTAGAGCAGGGCATCATCTCCGAACATGAACATATTTTTACGCATGTGTGTCCTTTGGCTGATGCAAAAAAGCTCATCACCAATACCAATGGTCTGCTCAATGTGCACATGTATGAAGATGTCCTAAGGGAGAGGGCATAGTTTCGGGAGAAAAGGATTCCATAGATTCTGCTATTTTTAATCGGTGCAAGCACAATTTCCCATAGACCTTAGCCTCCTTCCGCTAATAATAGGAGCGTTTTTGAGTTTGCTGACTTCTCAGCTACTCATCTGGCGGCATTTGGACAATAAGCTTGGCAATCGCCTTCTTGCAGGGATTGTATTGGTGATGGGCTTTGTTTGCCTGGACGGCATGCTGATGGTCTCTCCGGTAGAACTCTATCCTATCTGGCTCTTGAGGGCTTCTGGAGTAGTGGCTACTTTATATGGACCTCTATTATTCCTTTACATCAAAGCCTTTACTACCAAGGACTTTCGACTTCGATCCAGACATGCGATTCATTTACTTCCTGCCCTGCTATTTTTTATGGGGATGGTCTTCATTTTTAGAAATGAAGCGGAGTTTCTGGAAAAGGTGAAGGAGTTTCGGGAGAATATGGGGAATAATGGGCCGCGTGCTCCGGGTTTAGGTCTCATCTTTCTCGCTTTATTTTATTTCGCTCTTTCTTTTAGACTTGTAAGAAAATTCCGCATACACGTAGCCAGGAGTTCTTCCTTCATTGACCAGGATCGCTTTCGATGGCTGATGTTTCTCTTTGGGGTTTTGCTCTTACCTGTCTTGAGTGCCCTCTTTACTTTCATCCTGATCAACCTCACTCCTCTCGTTATCGTGCCCGGTTATGGAGCCAGTTTATTATTATTACTCATTCACCTCCTCTATATACTAAAGCCGGAAGTTTTCTCAGGCTATCCCCTCGAACTGCGAATCAATGAGGAGACAGAGACGAGATATGAATCTTCTCCCCTTTCCCCTAATCAAAAAGAAAGCTACCTGAAAAAATTGATGCTCCATATGGAAAGGGAAAAATCCTACCTAAAACCGGAACTGACCCTCTCCGAACTAGCCGCAGAACTCAACATGAATACACGCTACTTATCTCAGATCATAAATGAGAAACGGCAGATGAATTTCATGGACTTTATCAATGGTTATCGGATAGAACTCGCTCAGGAACTTCTAAAAAGCAACTCACATAAAAACTTCACAGTCCTTGCCATTGCTCAGGAATCCGGCTTTAAATCTCGCTCTGCTTTTTATGAAGCCTTCCGTAAACAGACCGGAACCACTCCCGCTAATTATCGAAAATCCTCCCCGGCCTAATTATTCCTATGTCCTGATTTACGTATCTGGACGTCCTGATTCAGAAATCCATACGGCATAATCAGCTTTGAGGCGTTTAGGAAAACATCTCACTAGATGTATTATTCCTAATCACCAACAATGAAACAAATACTTTTAACGATCTGTGCCTGCATGCTGGGAAGTGTACTCCTGGGCCAGGATCGTGCTACTTTGTCCGGCTATGTCAAAGATGCCTCCTCTGGAGAAAGTATGATCGGGGCAAGTATCCTGATCCCGCAGCTCAAAGCCGGAACCTATTCAAATGAGTACGGCTATTATTCTTTGAGTGTACCCAAAGGAGACTATCAAATCATTTACCGCTTTTTGGGCTATCGTCCGGATACCCTTTCCATTTCTCTACATGAATCAATCACGCAGGACATCGAGTTGATCCTCGAAGGAACACAATTGGAAGAAGTAGTAATCGAAGCGGAGTCAGCCGAAGAACGCCTTGCCTCTACTGAAATGGGAACTGAGCAATTGAGCATAGAGACTATCAAGAAAATGCCGGTACTTTTTGGAGAAACCGATGTCTTGAAATCCATTCAGCTTCTGCCCGGAGTAAAGCCTGCTGCGGAAGGAAATAGTGGCTTTTTTGTACGGGGTGGTGGAGCAGATCAAAACCTCATCCTTCTGGATGAAGCCCCTGTGTATAATCCCTCGCATTTGCTGGGCTTCTTTTCGGTTTTCAATGGAGACGCCATCAAAAGCACCAAACTGTACAAAGGAAATATGCCGGCTTCTTATGGAGGACGACTTTCTTCGGCTTTGGATGTGCGGATGAAAGATGGGAATAAAAAGAAATTTGGCGTATCCGGGGGAATCGGATTGATTTCTTCCCGTCTGACCCTGGAAGGGCCTATCGTTGAGGATAAGTCTTCTTTCATTATTTCCGGTCGGAGAACCTATGCGGATGCTTTTCTTGCCCTCTCCAATGATTCTTCCCTCAACAATACTCAACTATATTTCTATGATCTGAATATGAAAGCCAATTATGTGCTGGGGGAAAAAGATCAGATTTTCCTGTCTGGATATTTTGGCAGAGATGCTATGGGATTTGGAGATGACTTTGGGATAGATTGGGGAAATGCAACGGCAACTTTGCGATGGAACCACCTCTTTAGCAATAAACTCTTCCTCAATAGCTCCTTTATCTATAGTGATTACGATTATGAGGTTAGTTTAAATGCTGCCGAGGCAAAGATCACTTCCGGGATCAAGGATTTTAACTGGAAAGAAGATTTTAGCTGGTATGCCAATGAGAACCATACGCTCGATTTTGGCTTGAATATAATTCACCACACTTTTGTCCCAGGGGCGGTAAGTGCCGAAAGCGAGGCATCCTTTCTCAATGAAAAGCTGCCCGAACGCTATGCCCTTGAATCGGCGGCTTATGTTTCGCATGAAGTCTCTTTCGGCAACAAACTAAAAATCGACTATGGCCTTCGTGCTTCCAATTTCTCTGTACTTGGACCGGGAACGGTTTATGAATACAGCAATGAAGGAGTAGCAATAGATTCCACCGTTTATGAGGATGGAGAAGTCATCAAAAATTATTTTGGATTGGAACCCCGATTCTCAGCCTCTTTGGTTCTCAACGAAACCCAATCCCTCAAAGGCTCTTATTCCCGCAACCGTCAATATGTTCATTTGATTTCCAGCTCTACCACCAGCAATCCTACAGATGTCTGGTTGCCGAGTTCTGAGATCATCAAGCCTGAGATCGCCGATCAATTTTCTTTGGGGTATTACAAAGTTTTTCCGCAAACAGGATATGAGGGATCCGTAGAGGTTTATTACAAAGACCTGCAAAACCAGATTGAATATCAGGATGGAGCTAATTTATTATTGGATGAAACGGTGGAGACGCAATTGGCATTTGGAAGGGGTTGGTCTTATGGTGCCGAATTTATGCTAAAGAAAACGACAGGTAAACTCACAGGCTGGGTATCCTATACCTGGTCGAGAACCCTTCGTGAATTTGAGGAGATCAACAATGGAGAGCCTTTTTCTGCTCGGCAGGATCGCATCCATGACGTTTCCGTGGTAGCTAGTTATCAGTTCAGCCCTAAATGGAATTTCGGAGCCAGTTGGGTATATGCGACTGGAGATGCTGCCAGTTTCCCAAGTGGGAGTTATCAAATCGGAGATCAGCTGGTCCCTTATTACACCGAAAGAAATGGCTACCGCTTTCCTGCCAATCATCGCCTGGACCTGAGTGCTACCTGGTATGGTAAAAAGCCTAATACCAATCTGAACTTCTCTGTCTACAATGCTTACAACCGGCACAACGCCTATTCCATTGACTTTCGCGAAGTAGCTGGAGAGCCCGGGAATACCGAAGCTGTCAAGACCTATTTATTTTCCATCATTCCATCCCTTACCTGGAACTTTGCATTCTAAAACAATGAAATATCTTATAAAACTCATCATAATAAGCAGTTCTCTCTTTCTTTTTTCTTGTGAAGAAGTGATAGAGATAGACCTCAATGAATCTAATCCTCAATGGGTGATCGAAGCCCGAATTGATGATGAAACAAATGAAGCCCTTGTTGACATCAGCAAGACTAGCAGCTATTTCGAGCCGGGAGAAGCAGAAGTTGGGACAGGAGCGACCGTAAGCATTAGCAGTAGTACTGGAGATAGCTATGAGCTGACAGAGTATGCTCCAGGAAAGTATCGTGCCCCGGATGTAAACCTCCAATTGCAAGAGCAGTATGAATTGAAAGTGGAATTGGAGGGTAAAACCTATGAAGCCATCAGTATTTTGCAAGCTCCGCTGGAGATCGATTCTCTGATAACAGAATATCGTGCGGGAGGACTAGGGCCGGGAGAAGGCTACTATGTGCGACTTGCTTTTCAGGATCCTCCCGGAGTAAGAAACTATCTTCGCTTAGAGATCTATGTGAATGGTGAAGCCCGTCCGGATATAGGGCTTTATGATGATAATTTGACGGATGGTAATGAGATAGCCTTTCCTTTGTTTATTGATCCCTTTGAATTAGGAGATACAGTAGAGATCAAAGCGCATGCAGTGGATTATGAAGTTTATCGCTACTGGACCGGTCTGAGTAGCATAGTGGGGGAAGAGCCCGGAGGAGGCGATTCCGCAGCACCTGCCAATCCTCCCAGCAATATCAGCAATGATGCTTTGGGATATTTTGGAGTGTCTTCGGTAAGGACCGTCAGCACAGTGATACAATAAAAGTGCGGGGGTATAAAAGTGTTAGGGTGTTAGTGCTGAGATTTAATTCTCAAACGCTAACACCCTAATACGTTAACACGCTCGTACTTCCCTATCCATTCATGGATAAGAGGAACTCATCATTGTCCGTGGTATTGGACATACGAGTGCGAAGGAATTCCATACCTTCTACTGGGTTCATGTCGGCCATGAACTTTCTCAATACCCAGATACGTGTGATGTCTTGCGCGTCCATAAGAAGGTCTTCGCGACGAGTACCAGAAGCTGTAACATCGATAGCTGGATAAATCCTGCGATTGGCAAGACGGCGGTCGAGCTGAAGCTCCATATTACCCGTACCTTTAAATTCTTCGAAGATAACCTCATCCATTTTGGAGCCTGTTTCGATCAGGGCAGTTGCCAAAATAGTAAGAGAGCCACCATGTTCGATATTTCTGGCTGCACCAAAGAATCTTTTGGGTTTGTGTAGAGCATTTGCATCCACACCACCGGAAAGAATTTTACCAGATGCAGGCATATTGGTGTTGTGTGCTCTGGCGAGGCGGGTAATTGAGTCTAACAAAATGACAACATCTTGTCCACACTCAACCATTCTTTTCGCTTTCTCCAAAACAATATTGGCTACCTGTACATGCCTTTCTGCTGGTTCGTCGAAGGTAGAGGCTATAACTTCTGCATTTACGTTACGTGCCATATCCGTTACCTCTTCCGGACGTTCGTCGATCAGCAAAATGATCAAATATGCTTCCGGATGGTTTTTGGCTATCGCATTAGCTACTTTCTGAAGGAGGATCGTCTTACCCGTTTTAGGCTGAGCCACAATCAATCCCCTCTGTCCTTTTCCTATAGGAGAAAAAAGATCAATGATTCTTTCTGAAAGGTCCTGATTATTTGATTTCTCATCAGCCAGGCTAAATCTTTCGTCTGGAAATAGAGGAGTAAGGTGATCAAAATAGATTCTATCTCTTACTTCTTCAGGGGTACGACCATTGATCGTTTCTACTTTCAATAAGGCGAAATAACGTTCTCCTTCTTTAGGTGGGCGAATTTGTCCGTAGACAGTATCACCTGTTTTTAGTCCGAAAAGTTTGATTTGAGAGGGGGAAACGTAAATATCGTCTGGAGAGGGGAGGTAGTTGTATTCTGAGGAACGGAGGAAGCCATATCCTTCAGGAATCAATTCAAGAACTCCCATATTGCTTACTACGCCATCGAGCTCCAGATTTATTCCAGAATTTTGGCGTCCGCCATGGTCTCTATCTCTGTCCCTGTCGCGTTTGTCTCTTCTGTCTCTTCTATCTCCTCTATTGTCGCGATCTCTATCTCTGCCTCTACCGTTATTTCTTCTATTATCTCTGTTGTTGTTATTGTCTCTGCCTTTATCTTCTCTGCGTACTTCTTCCTCTTCTCCTTTTTCTGCCTCTGGTTTAGCGACCTCTTCCACTTTTTCTGGAACTTCAACAGCTTCTTCCTTCTCCGCTATTACCTCAACAACTTCAGGCTCTTCCGTTTTCTTGCTGGTTTTTTTACGAGTCCGCTTCTTAGGTGCCTCAACTTCGGCAGATTCTTCTTTCTCAGCTTTGGTGCTTTTTTTACGTCCCCTTGTTTTGGGTTTAGGAGCCTCCTCGCTTTCTTCTGCTACAACAGCTTCTTCCTTTGGCTCTTCTTTTTTCTTTCTTGGCTTTCTTTTAGGCTTCGCCTCAGCTTCTTTTTTGTTCTCCTCTGCGGATTCGTTTTTGTTGGCTGTGCTTTTTTCTTTTAGTGCGGCAAGTTCTTTGGCGGGCATAACCGCTTGTTTGTCAAGAATCTTGAAAATCAAATCTTGTTTGGCTAACTCTTCATGGTTTGCGATTTCCAGCTTCTGCGCGATCTCCTGTAATTCGGAGAGATCATTATTATTCAGTTCTATTATATCGTACATATAAAATGGATGAGTATTCTATGTCTCAAAAAGCCCGTTGCGGCTTACCTATGGTGATTAGGCTTAGGTCAGAAATAAAACGATGTTGAATTGAGATGCACTCCGCTTGAAGAATGGGAGTGGTTGGTTTGAAAAATCTCCACAAAGGAAGGAAACTAAATCTAGTTTTCCAAAAAAAATCTGCTTTACAATTTTATTTCACCGTATTTTTCTTACGAATGTGAATAGCTTTTTGTTATTTCGCAGGAAATAGCAAAAAACCTATGCTGGAAATCGCAAAAATTCGACAAAAAACGGAGGAAATCGCGGGGAGCCTTGCTCGTAAAGGAGTAGCTAATGCTGCTGACGTATTGCAAGAGATCCTGCGTCTGGATGATCGTAGAAAAGAGATCATCACAGAGTTGGAAAAGTATCGTGCAGAGATGAACCAGACCTCCAAGTCGATAGGTTTGTTGATGCGTGAAGGAAAAAAGGAAGAGGCAGAAGTTGCTAAAAAGCAATCTGCTGATGCTAAAAACCGAATCAAGGAATTGGAGCAGGAAGTCTCTGATGTCCAAACCAGGACCAAACATGAACTGGATGAGCTGCCAAATTCTCCTCATGCGAGTGTTCCAAGTGGAAAGTCCGCAGATGACAATGAAGTGGTCTTTGAGAAAGGAGTCGAACTTAGCTTTGACTTTTCTCCCAAACCTCATTGGGAATTGGCAAGGCAGCACGATATTATTGACTGGGAGTTGGGGGTTAAACTTACCGGAGCTGGTTTCCCTGTTTACAAAGGAGACGGAGCCATCTTGCAGAGAGCTTTGATTAGTTTCTTTCTGGATAAAGCCCGTGAAGCCGGCTACCAGGAAATACAGCCGCCCCTCATGGTAAATGAAGATTCTGCTTATGCAACCGGACAATTGCCGGATAAGGAGGGACAGATGTACCATATAGAGAAGGATGGATTCTATATGATTCCTACCGCGGAGGTGCCGATCACCAATCTTTATCGCAATGATATTATAAAGATGGATCGCCTTCCCCTGAAAAATTGTGGCTACACTCCTTGCTTTCGGAGAGAAGCGGGCTCTTATGGAGCCCATGTAAAAGGCCTCAACCGTTTGCATCAATTTGACAAAGTTGAGTTGGTACAGGTGTGTCTACCTGAGAAATCTTATGATACCCTGGAAGAAATGACTACCTATGTCGAGTCTCTCCTGGAAGCCCTGGAGTTGAGATTCAGAAGACTCTTGCTTTGCAGTGGAGATATGAGCCATGCATCAGCCAAGACTTTCGACCTGGAAGTATTTAGTGCGGCTCAGGAAAGATGGCTGGAAGTGAGTTCTGTAAGTAACTTTGAAACCTTCCAAACCAATCGCCTCAAGCTTCGCTATCGTACCGAAGAGAATAAAAAGATCCTCTTGCATTCTTTGAATGGAAGTGCATTGGCTCTGCCACGTATCGTCGCAGCTTTGTTGGAAAATCACCAGCAGGCAGATGGCAGCATACGAATACCGGAGGCATTGAGACCTTATACAAGGTTTGATCAAATCGGATAATAAAAAAAAGGCAGCAGTAAGCTGCCTTTTTTATTACAAGATTTATTGAGGAGGAATAGGAGGGGGAACAATATTGTTTACAGGTGCGATACTCTTAAGGTACCCAAATACAGCCTTCAAATCTTCATCCGTCATATCCTTATAATTAACCCAGGGCATTGGTGGCAAAAGCATACGTCCTCCATCCATACCTTTATACTTCCCTTCCATAAGCGCTTTCTTGAATTGTTCTTCCGTCCAATTCCCTATGCCTGTTTCGTGGGGTGTCAGGTTTCCTGCGAAGGAAGTCCCCCAGGGACCTATACCGGCAGTGAGATCTGGATTCAAAAGGGCAAATCCCTGTCCGATTAACTCATCTTGAAACTGGACGATCTCTCTGTCAGCAGGGTAACCAGATAGCATAAGTTCGGGAATAATTTCAGGTCCATTGGGCCCCATTCGCTTGGGAGAGTGACAATCATTACAGCCCATGATGGTTACCAGATATTCTCCTCTTTTAATAATTGCTTCCTGATCAATTTCCGTTTTTACTACTTCCGTAGTTTGGGAATGCTGAGTCTCTTTGCAGGAAGAAAAAGTGAGAGCCCAAAGCATCATCGCTAGTGCTCCTGCTACATATAGATATTTGCTATTCATTTGTAAATAAACTTTGTGTGTCTGAATATGTTCCTTAAGTAAAGACTAACGTAATGAGGTTGATGGTTTTTTGAAGGATTAATAATTTTACACCCTTAATTTTAGGTGAATTTCTCCAAAGCTGCTAAACTATTCAGGACAAGGCCAAATAGGTTTATGCCAATCGCTACTAAGCCACTAACAAGAGAATAATAAACCTCAGGACTTTGGTTGAGGCCAATGATATGTTTGATAAGCCCGCCGTAGATAAAAATGGCCACTGACAATCCCATAAGAATTCGATAGAGGCTTCGTTTCCTCATTTTCCCACTTATGAGAAATAGGCCGTACACAGACATGACTATTATTCCTGCCCCTGGATCAGTAGGTGTAAGGGCTTTTGTTCCCTGAGAGAGCATAAACCAACTGATTAGGTTAAAAAGGATTCCCAGCAGGCAATAGAGTAGCTGTAATTTCAATAATCTTTCCAGTCGCATGAGATAAAGATTTTGCTTTGTTGCAACTTTTAGGTGGAAAGCTAAGCATTAGGAAAGAAAAATGCGCCCCTCCAGATAGAAGGACGCATTCCTGAAATCTTTTAAACTGAGTTTAGGCTTCACAGCTCGAACAGCTCACGATATTGGAGATAAATTCCTTGGAAACACTCTGACTACGCTGGTAGTAGAGGGTTTTGATGCCCAATTGCCAGGCCTCGATCAATAATTTATTGACCTCTTTGATCGGCAAATTGGACGGAATATTGAGGTTGAGACTCTGGGCTTGATCGATGTATTTCTGGCGAATGGATGCCTGTTGGATGATCTCAAGCTGACTGATTTCCTTGAAGGTTTTGAATACTTCTTTCTCTTCTTCCGAGAGGCCTTCCAAATGACGGACGCTTCCATGATTGAGCATGATGCTCCGCCAGGTATCTTCTGTATCCAGTCCTTTTTCTTCCAGCAGTTTTCGGAGGTATTTATTTTTCCGCATAAAATTGCCTTTCGCCAGACCTGCTTTATAATAATTACTGCTAAAAGGCTCTATGCCGGGCGAACTTTGTCCCAGGATTGCAGAGGAAGAAGTGGTCGGAGCAATGGCCATCAGGGTCGTATTCCTTCTACCATAGCCTTCCAGAACCTCGGGCTCCCCATAAATACCAGCCAATTCTTCACTCGCTTCATTGGCTTGCTGATTGATATGCTTAAAGATCTCATTGGTGAGGGCTTTGGAACGCATACCTTCAAATGGAATCATATTTTTTTGCAGATAAGAATGCCATCCAAGTACTCCCAGTCCCAAAGCGCGATGACGTTTGGCGAATCGATTGGAGGAAGTGAGGTAATAGTTGCCCTCAGTCTTTACGATAAATTCCTGTAATACCGCATCCAGAAAATAGATGGCTCTTTTTACTGCATCTGTATCTTTCCACTCATCATACAGCTCCAGATTCATAGAGGAAAGGCAGCAAATGAAAGATTCTTCAAAATTGGAAGGCAGGGCGATTTCTGAACATAAGTTGCTGGAACGGATGGTCATGTTCTTGTCCTTGTAAACATCCGGTTTGTACCGATTGATGTTGTCGGTGAAAAAGATGTAAGGCAAGCCTTTCTGCTGGCGGCTTTCCAGGACTTTCGCCCAAATCTCTCTTTTCTCCCGATCTCCATCTATCATTTCCTGCATCCAGTAATCAGATACACATACCCCAAAAAATAGATTCTGGATGGGATTTCCGATATTTTTAATCTCCAGGTACTCCTTTACATCTGAATGATCAATGTCGAGATATGCCGCAAAGGCTCCTCTTCTTACCCCTCCCTGAGAAATGGTGTCCATAGCCGTATCAAAAAGCTTCATAAAGCTGACGGCTCCACTACTTTTCCCATTGTCTGTTACCGAGCTTCCCCTTTCTCTCAGTTCTCCAAAATAGCCGGAAGTACCGCCTCCGATTTTGGTTTGCATGATTACCTCTCCCAATTTGTGGGTGATGCCTTCGATGCTGTCCGGTACATGTACGTTAAAGCAGGAGATGGGCAATCCCCTTTCTGTTCCCATATTGGCCCAGATAGGAGAGCTTAGGCTCATCCAGCCTTTTTCGATCATCTCAATAAAGGGCTCTGTCATTTCTGGCTTATACAAACGCCTCGCTGCTGCGGTAGCGATCCGTTCGATGGCTGTACTAACGGTTTCTCCCTTGAGTAAATAGCCTCGCTTGAGCATATTCTGGCTCTCTTCATTGAGCCACCATAATCTTTCTATTTGTTGTTCCATATTTTTTTAAAGTACGGGAATGGCTTGCCTTTGCTTGTCGATAGCAACAAAGGTGAAGCGTCCCTGTATTGATTTTTTTCTTCCCTCCTCGTACATCTCCTCCTTGTATATTTCTACCTCCACATCCAGGCTTTTATTTCCTATTCTGACCACCTTGCCGACCAGTTCGATGATGGTCCCGGAAGGAATAGGTTCAGAAAAGTCAATTTGACTGGAGGAAACGGTCACCATTTTCTTCCGACTGAAACGAGTGGCTGTAATGAATGCCACTTCATCCATCAGGTGCATAGCTGTTCCCCCAAAGAGCGTATCATAGTGATTGGTGGTATTGGGGAAAACGGCTTTGAATAAGCGAGTAACCGATTGCTCGATCCGTTCTTCTATACTTTTCATAGCTAGAAGAGATCGTCAGCGGTGATGCTTTTGTCATGCTTGGTGTATTCTACCGGGCGCTTGGCGAAGAAGTCGTCCAGGCTATTGGCAAATACTTCCTCTTCAAACCAAACCATGGGCTGGTAATTGAATTCTGATACGAAGAAGAGTTTATCCAGACCGATTTTACTCAGGCTATCATCCACGCGAAACTTCATGAAGTTGAGGAGATTTTCTTTGCTGATATTATCTATCTCTCCTTCTTCAAAAATCCAATCAAGGATGCGTGCTTCCACCGCGATAGAGTCTGCCACAATTTCCCGCAATTCTGCAACGGTTTCCTCATTGAAGAAATCCGGAAACTCCTTGCGGATGGTATTGACGATAAAGATGCCGGCATTGGCGTGGATTTGCTCGTCTACTGAAGTCCAGGCAATGATGTTGCTGATGTTTTTCATCACACCTTTGAAACGGGTGAATGAAAGGATGATGGCAAACTGACTGAAGAGGGAAACATTCTCTATGAGAATAGAGAAAAGGATGAGGGAAAAGACGTATTTCTTTTTGTCCTCGGATTTGGTGTGCTGGAGTGCGTTGGAAAGGTAATCGATGCGTTCACGGATTACAGGAGTTTCTAATAGCTTCTCAAATTCGCTGTTGTAGCCCAGTACTTCCAGCAGGCGGGAGTAGGCTTCTGAATGGCGAAATTCACATTCCGCAAATGTACTTCCCAGCCCATTGAACTCCGGTTTGGGAAAATGGTGGTAGAGGTCTCCCCAGAAAGATTTGACAGCTACTTCGATCTGTGCAATGGCGAGCAGGCTCTTTTTTACTACCTGCTTCTCATTTTCTCCTAAATGGGAATGGAAATCCTGTACATCTGCAGTAAAATCTACTTCTGAATGGACCCAAAAGGATTTGTTGATGGCATCAGTAAATTGGAGGACTTCGGGGTATTCGAAGGGTTTGTAATTGATGCGTTTTTCGAAAATGCTCATATCGCTTTGTTTAAAGGTTTCAGGAAATCAAAAGCGATATGTTTGACAGCGGAGCCAGGCTATTTCCCCAAAATGCATGAGGCGTCCGTGCTTCGGATATCTGCTTTTGATGCGAAAGCAACATCCGCACAATCAAGGAAGGTAGTCTGGCTTATGGCTGGGTGTACAGCGCATTTACAGTTGCGCGACAGCTCGTGAATTTCACACGATTCCCCTTGTTTAATTTTCACTGAGAAAATTACCTCGCTGTGCAATTATGTAGGACGAAATTAGGCATCGGCCCTTTGCGGGAGAAGTAAAGTTACTAACAGATTTGTTGATAAGTTTTTCAAAGAAAGGCTTGCTTATATAATCAATTCGCTGCCACCATTCTTCCAGGATCAATTCGCCTTCTTTCCCTCTTTGGTAAAGGGTTGAGACTGAGATTATAGCTTTGGATAGGGAAAATGATAAGTGTTCGGGTGTTCTCGTATTCTAATATTTGCTGGAGGATATTTGGAGATCCAACTCCAACACGCCAACACCTTTTTCAAAAATTCAGCATCCCTGTCATTGCGAGCTCAAATATTGGGCGAAGCAATCTCTTTAACTATGAAAAGTTTATTCGGTATCAAGGAGATTGCTTCGCCTGTAATACAGGCTCGCAATGACAGCTGGGCTGTGGGTTTCGGGATTGAAATCCAACTACTCATTGACTGGATAAGGGCCTTCTTCAAATACCTGATCATGGTATTTCTTGATGCCTACTTCCAGGGCTAAGTCGCTACGGTATTCTTTCCCTTTTTTCAGACAATCCAGCACATAAGCAAAGTCATATCTTGGTTTCCATCCCAGTTCTCGTCTTGCTTTTTCATTTACATAAACACGGCCGATTTGGTCGAACATTTTCCAACCAACTGATTCATAAATCTCTGGGAAGTTGGGATGAATCCTTGCCAGTACCTTGGCTACATCTGAATTCAATTCGGGCAAATCCGCTTTGCTAAAGGGCGTCGTGGCACTGATGATATATTTTCCAAAACCGATTTCTTCAGCCTTTTCTATGGCCAGCAAATGTGCCTCAACCGCATCGGCGATATCTACCCTTCTATGCAAGTATTCATTGGCTTTGAGGTTGGGATCTGAGAATTTGGCTCGTTTATCCTTATCATCATCTTCTTCCAGAAAGAAACGGGAAGTTTTGAGGATCAGGCAAGGGAGTTTATGATTTCGATAATAGAGCTGGCAAATGTCCTCGGCAGCGGTTTTGCTCACTCCATAAATATTCTTGGGTTTGGGAACCACCCTTTCATCTATCCATTTGGCTGCTTCTCCTGCTTTGGGGCGCAAGGCATCTCCAAAGGTACTGGTCGTACTGGTGAAGATGAAGGATTTGCTCCCTTGCAATCTGGCTTCCTCCAATAAGTTTAGCGTTCCCAGGGTATTAGTAGAGACAAATTCCGCTTTGCTATGGGTGACAATATGGGGTTTATGAAGGGTCGCTGCGTGAATGACGGTATCCACTCCCTGCATACAGTTGCGAACAAATTCCCGATCCGTGATGGAACCCTGATGAGTCGTGAAATCAGAGGCTTTGTAATCTACAGCAATGATTTCATGAGACTCTTTTTGTAGCACCCTGATCAGGGCTTCTCCCAGATGGCCACTACTGCCGGTAATGAGGATTTTCATATATTTTATTCCTTGTTTCTGATCTGATGCGGAAACATTTGCCTAGCCCAATTCTGATATTTTATCGCTAAGTTCAGCCTGTTTTTCCTCATCAATCACATGGGTCTTTGTAAGTAAATCATGCCAGGCCTTTGCATCATGGCCTAATCCTAAAGATAAAAACTCGAAAGGGATCCAACGACATAAAAATCTCATAACGGCTTGCCGAAAATCTATTTTTTCACCCTCTTCATTTACGACCCGGGTTTTTGTTAAGAATTTGCCTAGTGTCTTGCCAAGGAAGTACTCCATTGGAATGTAGTAACCCCCGAAAACAATAATTACCCGAAGGACTTTAAGGGGAGTTTTATTCTCGACAAGTGCTTCAAGTTGAAATGTGATTTCCATCAGGATTCCAATGGTAATCAGGTCAAAGATGAAGTTTAATAAACGTTTCTTTTTAGATGCTTCAATGATCATGATTGCCTGCTTTCTGATTGTAAAAATAGGAATCTAACAGAGGTATTCCTTCCGCTTAAAAATAAGGAAAAGAATACCATTTCACATTTTATGTGGTCATTGAAAAGAGGTTGACAATCGTTCCGGCAATGAACAGAATGAGAAAAGGAATGGCAAAAAATATGAGGTAACTCAGTCCAATGAGCCAGAATCTTGTCGCCAGCTTTTTTTCATTAAAAAATTGAAGATAAGTCCAGATATTATACGTTATACCCAATATGATGGGTGTAGCTATCCAGGCATTTTCGTCTGTACCGATAAAGGAAAACATCAGGTATATGAGCATTTGCTGGCCTGAAATGTAAAGATTAAGGATGAGGTGCTCGATGTAATTGTAGTCAGACCGGATAAAGGCTAGATAAGAAGCCAGAGAGAAGATGGGCAAGACGAGAAAAGCCAGATAGCTTTGATTCTTGACGATCCAATCTACCGTTTTTCCTCCATTCTGGAAATCACTGGCTTGTATTCCTTCCGTGAAACCTATGAGCATTTCTGCCATAAAGGTTTTGGTGCCCATCAGATAGGTAGACAAAACATACAGGGTAGAAGTGATCAATACAAAGGCAATGGGTTTGTAGAAATTCTTGCGCTTTCCCCCGATAAATTCTCGCAAACTATGTCCCGGTCGAAGAAATAACTCCCTGACGGTAAAAAAAAAGCCACGATCCAATTGAAAAAAGCTCTGGGGAACTTCCTTGATCAGGTAGTTGAAATCTATGCGCCCTACATTGGTCTTTTGGCCACAGTTCTGGCAAAAATTTCCTTTGACTTTCTGTGAACAATTTTTGCAAAGCATTCAATAGCAGTTTTTCGGTGTGGGGAGAGATTTCAAGATAAGGCAAAATTCTTAAGGCAGGCTAATTTGTCTTTCACTTAATCGAGGAGATCTTTCCCCTGTCAAGAAGAATTTCAGGCTACTTCTATTTCATAAATCCTGGAAGACTCTCCCCAGGGATGATGTCCTTGTCCGATGTATGTGAACCCGTATTTCTCGTAATAGCCCACATGACTGGTGCTCAGGTACAAATAATCAAAGCCTGCTTTCTTTGTGTCTTCCTTTGCCTTTTCCATGAGCAAAGTCGCATAAGCCTTACCCCTTTCTGCTTCCTCAATATAGACCGCACAAATCCACGGGTATAAATCTACTCTGCTTATGAAGTCATTGGTGATCAGGCCTGCACAACCAATGATTGTTTCTCCCTTTATCAGGAGGTACCATTGAGGGAGGAAGTTTCGGGCTGAAAGGCTATGGCTAATCGCATCTTTGTAGATGATGGGATCTACACTTGACCAGCATTGTTGAAAATAGGCGATGGCTTTGTCCTTGTAAGAAGGATTTTCTCTGATGGATAGGATCCTGAGTTCCGGGTCTTGGGGAGTATTCATGGTTAATGGATTCGGATGGGTTTATAATATACCCAGTTCTTTGAAGATGCGTTTGCTGATTTCCTTTCTACAATTCCCAAAATTGGGATTGGCCTCTGTCCTGCTTTTAATCAAACGGGTAGCAAAAAAATAAATATTATCAGCTTTCTCAATGTATCCCACCCACCAGCCTGTATCCTTGCCTCCATCTCGGGTCCATCCGGTTTTTGCTCGGAGGGTGTAGGTATCCCTTTCCTCCACTATCATCATTTCTTTGAGCGTTTTGAAAGAGCTTTCGGAGAAAGGCAGCTTTTCTTCATAGATATCTACCAATACCCGAATCTGATTTGCCGGGGAAATCGCAAACTTTCCAAAGTTCCAGAAGTCAGGATCATCTATTGATAGATCAACATTCCCATAGCCAATTTGCGTCAATATGTCCCTGTATCGGTCTTTGCCGATTCTTTTCGCCAACTCAATATAGGCCCAACCTGCAGACAATCTGAAGGCTTCTTTCATACTCATGCTATGATAAATATCAGGTCGATGGCCGTACTTCAGCGTGTCATAATCCGTGATCCAGGGAATGATTTCGTTCTCATCTTTGACAGCTCCCGTTTCCAGAGCTATGAGGGTATTGACAATTTTAAAAGTGGATGCTGGAAGAGTGGCATATTGACTGTCTTCTATGTCATTGCTCATCCATCGACCAAGTTTATAGTCGAAAATCGTGATGCTCCCTTGTATCCCGCAATCTTCAAAAGGTGTATTCCAATTGATTTGCGCTGAGAGAAAGGAGGAGGAGAGGCTAAATGCCAGAATGGAAATAATTCGCAGCTTCATAGCTTTCAATGTGTTTTTGGCTTTAGAGGAAAGAAGGGAAATAGATTTCCTGCCTTTATATACTCTTTATTCTAATATTTGTCCCTGAGCAAGCAATTCCTTTTCGAGTTCCTCATATTCCAACTCCTGAACGGCCTTATCAGCATCTATACTCATGCAGGCAATGGTTGCTGCACTTTGGCCCAATATCATAAAAACCGGCTCCATACGAATGGATCCAAAGGCAATGTGTGAAGCGCTGAGGCAAATGGGCACGACAAGATTTGTGCATTCCTTATTCTTAGGTACGAGAGATTGATAGCTTATGGGAAAGGGCGCTTTAACAGAAGCCTCTACATTGCCTTCATTTTCTACAAATCCTTGCTCGTTTACATAGCGCTTGATATGGTGCGAATCCATCCCATAAGCTGCCATGCCGATGGGATCTTTGACTACTTCTATGCCTTCGCAATTTTTTTGTGTCATGACATACTCACTGATCATGCGGCGAGCCTCTCTAATGTATAGTTGCTGTTGCCAACCATCTGCACGCTCATATTCATCTTTGCAAGTTCCCCATTTCGATACAAGGGCTCGCACTTTTTCAGGTATTCGGGGATGATAAGCAAGGGTCCACATCAATCCCTGTTGATATGCTCGATGGCGATTTATAATCGTTTCGCGCTCTTCATAAGAGGCTTCCGGATAGTCCCAGTTTTGTCCGATAAAGTCGGTAGAAAATCCTTTCTGATTATTGGTATCTGTTTTCCGGTTGGGCATGGAGGAATTGATCCAGGGAAGAAGGCGATCTCCATAGGTGTACATTTCCTCTATCGGACCCTTCGCTGCTTCATAATTGCGAAAAAGAAGCTCATAATCCTGCTCCCGATAATTCTCGGGTTTTTGAAAGGGGATTCGATTATCGGGATGGTCTGTCAGGGTCATTCGGAAACAGTAAGCCTGAATTCCTTGATCACCTGCTCCTTCTATACCCGCGCCTCCTTCAGAAATAAAAGCTAAGAGTCCACTTGTTGAATCGCCTTTCACTACATAGGGATCAACCCCTTCGATGAAATTGTGATGTACGGCATTATGGGAAGTCGTTTCCAGGAGGGTTTGGGCGTATTCACAGGCCTGGATGCCGTTTAGGGTTTCGCCATACTGATCATTGGACTCTCTCCCCACAGTATAGGACACTCCGCTTGCTGCCATTAGGTCCCCTTCATAGCTCGCATCTATAAACATTTTTGCCTCATAGCTGGCACCGGATTCCATAGATATAGATGAAATACGATTGCCTGTTTTCGAAACACCTGTAGCTCGATTGAGGCGCTCTTTATAGACTATTTTGATGTCTAAGGACTGAAGCATTTCCTGGTAAACCTCAAGTGCGGCAGAGGGCTCAAAAGTCCACATCGCATCTTCTCCTGTCTTGCTACGCGTTTGCCCACCATCACGGTATTCAGCTCTTTTTTGCCAGACCCAATTAGCAGAATCTGCATAATGTTTTTTGATGTTTTGGTAAAACTCACGTGAAATGCCTCCAATTACCTGTTTGTTCCCGATATCGGTTTGTCCTAAGCCTCCTGTAGTAAGGCCTCCTAGCCGTTTTGTAGGTTCGATCAATATGACAGATTTTCCAAGCCTTGCTGTCTGGATAGCAGCAGACACTCCTGCGGATGTGCCTCCGTAAATGATGACATCTGCAGATATATGATCATGGGATTCCTCACAACTGCTTGAGAAGAGGAGTAAAAGGATGAGGGCTAAAAATTTTTGTTTGGCAATCATGCGTAAGGGTTTCCTGCTAAGTAAACAAGATAGCTAATAAGTAAGAAGAAGGACGAAGAAACGGAAAATGGAGAGCTTTAGCTTTGCAAAACCCTACTACTCAGAGTTATCATCCCGGAAAATTTTGGGAGTAGGCTGAAAAAAAAATTTATCCGGGACCCCTGCTCGCGGCAAGAGATCCCGGATGTTTTTTCATTATATGCCCAGAAATTCGGTACCGCCCAGCTTTTTACTCTTTCTCCAGGCTAATCTTATTGAGCAGGATCGGACTCCCAAAGCCCAAATCATTCATGCGTTCCAATTGAGTCTTTGCATCCCCCACAACCAACCAGTACATCCTGGATTCGTCAAAATATTTTTCACTGAGTTCCCGGATGCGATCCAGGCTAATATTCTTCACAATTTCTTCCCTCTTCTTGATATAATCATCCGACCAGCCATAGGTGCTGATATTTTGCAGCATACCTAGTTTCGCGCCCGCCGTTTCAAAGGCCCTCGCATTACTTTTGATCAGGAAGCTTTTAGTAGTTTCCAGGTCTTTTTCGGTGAAGGTCTGCCCATAGTCAGCGAGTATTTCTTTGACCAATTGAGTTGACTCCAGGGTAACATTGCTCCTCACGCCACTGCCGATGGTGAAGGACCCTTTTGCTTCTGAGCCCGAAAAGAAAGAATTGATGCCATAAGTATAACCCTTTCCTTCTCTGAGTTCCTGGGTGAGTCGGGAAGCAAAACCTCCTCCACCGAGGATATAATTGGCAACCGTTGCCGGATAGTAATCTTCATCTGTAACGGCCAGGGCAGGATACCCAATTCGCAAAACAGACTGTTTGGCACCGGGAATGTCATAGAAATAAACTTTGGATGCGCCAGGTGCTTCTGCTACTGGTTGCTCAGGAATACTTACTTCTTTAGCTTCCCAGGCTTCCTGCAGGCCGTTTAAGGAACTCAAAATCTTCGACTTATCTAATGCACCTACCACATGCATGCGGCTAATAGAAGGCGAGAGATAGTCCTCAAAATAGTTCTTGAGGTCTTGCAGACTGATTTGCTCAACAGATTCGGCTGATCCGAGTATATCCTGGGAGCGAATGTTGTTGTTGCCGTATATGAGCTTGTTGAAGTTGTTTCTGGCTACAGAATTGGGATTTACCTGCTGTTGCTGTATTTGGCTCTTTACTTCCAAAACCGCTAGGTTAAATTCTTCTTCATCCCATCGGGGTTCCAGCAGAATTTCTTCCAGCAAGGCCATCGTTTTATCGTAGTTTTTCGCAAGGGTATTTCCACTGATCGTGATGTTTTCGCGATTGGCCCTGACAAAGATTGAGGCTCCCAATTGCTGAATGGCATTTTCCAGCTCTTCGGTAGTTTTGTTTTTCGTGCCCTTGGTCATCATGCTTGCAAGCAAATTGGAAACGCCTGTCTTTTCCATATCCTCCAGAAGCTGACCTCCGGGGATGACGATATTGAATTGGATCAGGGGAACTTCATTGTTTTCAATGCCATAAATCTTGAGTCCATTGGGGAGTTCCTCTTTCCACACATCAGGAATACTTACTTCCGGAGAAGTTCCATAGGGAGGTTCGACGCTTCTATCAAAAGATGAAGGAGTGGGCTCATAAGAAGCTGTAAGAGAAGGATCAAAGCTCTCCTCTGCACCCTGGCTTATCACTTCTTCTACCACTTCTGCCTGATTGGAATTTTCCAATGCCAGTTCGACCTTTCCCTGGGGGACAAAACTTGTCGCCACATAATTTTTTCCTTTGATATACTGATTATAGACACGCATGACATCATCCCTGCTTACGTTCAGGATATTTTGGATGTCCTGATTGATAAAGCCTGGATCCTTCGCGAATATGTTGTACTGGGCCAATTGGAAGCCTTTACCCAATACGCTGGATAGACCATTATAGAAGCGGGTTTCCTGCCCTGCTTTGATTCGGTTTAAGTCCTTTTGGGAAATCCCTTCCTGTTCGAACTTTGCAAAAGCTGTCTCTATGGAACTCAAAGCTTTATCCAAATCCACTTCCGGAAAAGTACGAACACTCAACTGGGCTTGTCCGGCGATTTCTGAGGAGAAATTAGACATCCGCACATTCGAAGTCAATTGATCCTTTTCCACCAACTGCTGATAGAGAGGAGCGGATTTGCCCTGAGATAAATAGGTAGCTAATACGCTGAGCGGATAAGAATCCGCATGGTACAATTCCACCGTCGGCCAGGCCAGGGTGAGTTCCGGCAATCGAGCAAAATTATCTTCATGATAAAGACGCAGCATATCCTCCACCTTTCCCGCTCTTTTGTCTAAAGGACTGATTTGATCCCCTCTGGGAATTTCATCGAAGTATTTGCGCACCCATTCTTTCGCCTGTGCTACTTCAAAATCTCCCGAAATGACGAGGGTAGTATTATTGGTTGAATACCAGCTATTGAAAAACTCTTTTACATCGGACAGGGTCGCATTTTGTAAATCTTCCAGCGAGCCAATTACCTGCCAACTATAGGGATGGTCGGATGGGTAGAGGTGTTTGTCAATCACATATTGGGTATGTCCGTAGGGACGATTGTCAATGCCTTGTCGTTTTTCATTTTTTACGACTTGCTTCTCTTTGGCAAGTACGGGATCAGTTACCGTATTGATAAACCATCCCAATTTGTCTGCCTCTGCCCAAATCATCTTTTCGAGGGCATCTTTGGGGACTGTCTGGAAATAATTGGTGCGATCTCTGGAAGTCGAACCATTAGCTCCTGAACCTCCAATTCGCGCACTCATCTTATCTAATCCTCCTTTGCCCAGATTTTCAGATTCGAGGAAAAGGAGATGCTCAAATAAGTGGGCGAAACCCGTTCTGCCTTCTTTTTCTCTGGCAGAGCCTACATGTGTAGTGAGAGCTACAGCGACCACAGGATCGGACCTGTCTATGTGCATGACAACTTCAAGGCCGTTGTCCAATTGGAATTTTTCGAAAGCTATGTTGAAGTCTGCTTCCGTGTTCTGACTTTGAGGAGTAGAACATGCGAGGAGTAAAAGACTCAGGGAAAGAGCAAGTAATCGTGATTTCATATAAAGGGTTTTATCGTTTTGCTGTTAAGCAGCTTCAAAGGTTACACAAAGATCGATGAGATTGCATTTGATTCAACGATTTTATCCTTTGAGTGGTAGATTTCGATAATGGCATAGGAATTTTAACAGAATAAACACCCCTTTCTTTCTGTTTAGAAAGTTCTCGCATCCCTTCAGATTCGCGTTTTAATTATTGCTCCAATTGAGTGAGTCCAATGTCTTTATACCAAACTTAATAGGGATCGCCAGCATGTGTTTTTAGGCAAATATATCTTTTGGTAGGCACATCTGTTTTCATCTCTGCCATGCTTTAGGCGAAATGAAGCCCATAGCTTTTTTTAGCCCTTGCTTGTATCATTCAATAAAAAAGTTTTTAGCGGAACCCATTCTTTTCCCATTTCCTGTTCGATTAAACTGATGCTTGAGAAGCGTAGTATTTTGGGGATTTCTATGCTTCGGATTTCCTGAAATATCTTATCATTACAAGTTGAATTTCGAGGATGCATCAGGGTAATATGAGCTTTATGCTCTCTGGGTTTTGTATCTCCTTTTTGCAAAATCATTTCTCTTAATTTCTGGAACTTTCGATCTTCGTCCTGGATTGCGATGAGAAGTCCTTTACCTTCGGAAAATCGCCTTAATCCATCAGTTTGTAATTCAAAGCTTTCTGCCCTGAGACTGTCCAACTTTTTCAGGACCTCTTCAAGCTTTTCGATTTCATCTTCACGACAAAGCGTTATATGGCTTTTGATGAGTTTGTATTGTTGGGGATTAAATCTTTGTCGAATAGATTCGATGCTTTGTGCTTCGACCTCATCCAGGAATAATGTCAACTGTTTTCTTTTCATTTTTTCTTGTTCTAAGCTAAGGAGTTTGGGACAGAAATTCAGTTTGAATGACTTTTCTTTCTAGGATAATGATATGAGGAGTTCTTTCCCCTTTTTTAGAAAAAGGGGCAAAAATCGCAGAGCCCAAAGCCAGCCGCACATGCCGCCCCTTTTCCCGATGGGCTCTGCAGGGCCAATGCTTCTGTATGGCTATTCCTGAATTTGAACCTATATCCAGCAGCACATGCGATCCCCTTTTCTTAGAAAGGAAGGGGAACGACCCGCGTATGACCACTTAATTATAATGGCCTTGCGCGCACTCCATAGTTCGTCAGAACAAGGGAGTGTGGGCTTGAGGTGGTGGGTCCTCAACCGTCATTATAAAACCATCAATTTCCTATATATAATCCCAAACCCATTCTGTCATACGAACTGCCTCATTCCTTTTTCTTTCTATATTGAGCTCGAAATTCCAGGGACAGCTCGAGCTTTATCAAAAAACTACTATGAAGTACTTCAAACCCATCCTTATATTCATCATTGGCTTTTTGGTTTTACTCTTCAGCCAATCATTTCAACAGATGTCGCTCATTAACTGCCTCACACAATTGGTCTTATTTGGCCTGGTGGTGTGTTGGCCGATTTGGAAAACGGGAAGATTGTGCTATGTGGACATTGGTTGGCCCTGGGGGCTGGTGTGCATAGGGATTGTAACGCTGATTTTCGGAGAGGGCTTTGATTTGCGAGTATATGTCGTTGGAGCTGTTTACATCTTCATTGGAGCACGGATGGGATTAGGAGCTTTGCAGTTATGGAAGAAAGGATATATGAAGAAAGAGTTTCCGCGCTATCAATACCAAAGGGGGCGTTGGGAAAGAGCGGGCAAAACGAATGTGCCTTTGGCGATGCAGGTGGATGCTTTGGCCCAGGGACTGGCAAATGCCTCTTTTTTAGCCATGCCTGCTTTCATTATTGCCTTGAATCCGGATCCTGCTATTTCTGTATTTGAAATCGTCGGTCTGATTTTATGGGTCCTGGCATTTTTGATGGAATCGGTAGCTGATGCCCAGAAGTTGAGTTTCCTTCGCAAGATGGCTGCTCAGGGAAAAAAGAAACAGGTCTGCGATGTCGGTCTATGGAAGTATACGCGGCATCCGAATTATTTTGCCGAGTGGATGGTTTGGAATGCTCTGGTGATTGCGGCGATTCCCTCCTGGCTGGCCCTCCAATCTGAGGAGTCTTTGCTGATCTGGATATTGCTGGGATTGGGATTGCTCTTTGTTTCGAGGATTATGTATCTCTCTCTGGTGTATTTGACAGGAGCGGTTCCCTCTGAATATTATTCCCTTAAGAAACGGCCCGGTTACGAAGCTTATACAAAGCGCGTAAATATGTTTTTTCCGGGTATGCCAAAGTAAGGGGGCATAGAAGCCAAAAGTTTTGCCTATGAGCAATAGCGCTTTGTTTGGCCGCATTGCTCATAGGTCTTGCTTGTGCAAGCTTATTTTCTTTGCATTTTTCCGATGCGGGAGTCTAAGGCTGCTTTCAGTTTATCCGTAGCTTCAGCCAGTGCTTTCTCTTTTGTCGCATTCTTACTCACCACCATTAAGGGTTGTAAGCCTTCTACCCTTGCTTCCATTTTGCAATGGATGTCATCAGGCCCTCCTTTATCTGCGTTTTGGTCTGAGAGGTGTACTTCGATGCGGGTGATTTTGTCTGCAAATCGCTTGAGGGAAGTACTTAGTTTTTCTGATACAAATCCTTCGAGATTTTCTGTTCCTTTGATGTTCTTGTCAGTATTCAACTGTATTTTCATAAAAAAAAATTAGGGGGCTTTCTTCGCCCATGTACGTGGATATATAATTTTACGAACAGGCAGGGAAAATGATTTCCCTATTTGTTAATTCTGTCCCTAAAATATCCAGAAACGCCCTCAATCCAACTTCTTTTTTCGAAAAATTTAACCTGCAAAGTCGATGAGCCGGTAGAAATCATTTTCTGAAAAACATATCTAAACAAAGCCCTTCTTGCTGAAGGAGCTTTGTTTAGGCAAGCAAATCTGATTTTCGATTTTATTCCAATTCCTTCAGAAGCGTATTGGCTGCCAGTTTCCCTAATTCATTAGAGGCTAAATGGCTCGCACCTGTGATCAATTTTCTGTCTACATATACGGTATTATCCGATTCAGTATTAACAATTTCGGCGCCTAATTCCTTGAGTTTTCCACTCAGGCCGCGGGGCATATGTCCCGGTAAATAACCAATCATAGGGGTTTGTTCGTCTACTGCATCCGGGAATACAGCCATTTTGTATCCCTCATACAAAAACTTCTGATTGTTAAGAGCTGTAGATAAAAATGCACCAGGTCCGTGGCAAAGACTTATGGTAAATAGCTCATTCTGATGCGCCCAGTTTAGGATCTTCCCAACATTTGGATCATCGGGAATGCCTAGCATAGCTCCATGTCCTCCAGGGATAAAAACCGCTGCATATGAGTCCGTTTCTTCAAAAGAGCTGCTAATAAAATCTGCTAGTTTTCTGGGCTGTTCAAAGCGAGATTTATACTCCTCATAAATGGCTTTCACATGTTCATCTTCTTCCGGGAAGGCCCATTTCTCCAATATCACCGGATTTCCTGTTTGAGTTGCAATTTCAAATTCAAAACCTGCATTTTTCAGGTGCAACATAGGCAGTAGAGATTCTATCGGATGATTGCCGGTAGAAAAGAGTTTGCCATTCGCCATTTTCATGTTTTTTTGTTCAGTGAAAATGGCCAGGATTTTCTTCTTTTGTCCCTGATATTTTTGATAGCTAAGATTTTCAAAATCACTTTTGTCAACAGTAGCTAAACTTAAGGCAAGTTTGGACGGTTTGTAAGAACCATCTTCTTCTAATTGAGGTCTGGAGCTAATGTAAAGCGCTGCAAAGGCAAAAATAAGGATTCCTACCAGGCCTATTAATATTTTCTTCATGATGATTTTTGTCGATGATTTTATAGGTGAGATAGAATTAATCTCAGGTAATTTTTATTACAATTTTCCCTTTAGCTCTGCCAGATGCGAGATGTTTGAATGCCTCAATGCTTTCTTCGAAAGAATAAATTTCATCAATGACTGCTTTGATCTTTCCCCGTTCAAGCAGGGATTTTATTTCTGCTAATTGAGTGCCATTGGGATGCATGAGCAGGTATTTGTAGGAAGCTTCTTTTTTATGAATGGAACTGGATAATGCTTCTGGTAATTTGTATTCATTCATCCCGAAGATTCTGGCTCCCTCTTCATCTATAGGGCCGGCAATACTGACAACTTTCCCCCCTTGCTTTATAAGCTGGAAGGCCTCCTCTGTATAGTGTTTTCCCAGGGTGTCAAATACTATATCGACCTCTGACACGAGGCTTTTATACTCTTCGGTTTTGTAATCTATTACCCTGTCTGCGCCAAGTTCTTTTACCCATGAGACATTTCGGGTACTGGTAGTCGTGTAAACATGGGCTCCTTTTGCTTTTGCAAATTGGATCGCGAAACTACCAACGCCTCCTGATCCTGCATGAATCAGAATTTTGTCTTTGTCTTTTAGACCCACATATTCCAGGGATTGTAAGGCGGTGAGTCCAGCCAAGGGCAAGCTCGCAGCCTCTTCGAAAGAAATATTTTCAGGTTTTAGGGATACCGCCTGTATATCTACGGCAGCATATTCAGCCAGGCTGCCCATCTGTTTCTGAGGTAGCCTGGCGTAAACCGAATCCCCGATGTCAAAATTAGAGACTTGATCTCCTTTTTCGACCACTATTCCACTCACATCATAGCCGCTGGTACTTGGTAATGGGATGGGAAGAATATGCTGGAGGTTCCCCAGGATAATGCTTTTGTCGATAGGATTTATGGCAGCTGCCCTCACCACGATCAGGACATCAGTTGCTCCTATTCCGGGTTTGCTAACTTCCCTAAAGGCCAGGCTCTCTTCAAGATCACCATATTTCAGGACTTGCAAGGCTTTCATTCTTGTATCTTTTTGTGATTTGATACAAAGCTAGTGCAAAGCTCTGGCGCAAAAATTGATCTATGGTAAGATTTTATTTTTTGGCTTTTTCAACTCTGAGGCGACTCAGGCTTTCCTGGGTGATTCCGAGGTAAGATGCGATGTGATAATTTCGTGTGTGCTGCTCAATGTCCGGATATTGGGCTAAAAATAGATCGTATCTTTCCAAAGCCGTTAATTGCAATTGATTCAAAATTCTTTTGTGCAAACTCACTACATGGCGTTCCAGAAGCTTGCGTTGAAAGGGTTCGTATTCTGGAAAAAGCCTAAGAATATTATTTAGTTTTTCAGCATTAAATACAATGACGTTTGACTCTGCGAGACATTCTACCGTCAGAGTCGCGAGTTCATGATTGTGAATAGCTATATAGTCGCTGATCCACCAGCCCTCAATGCCAAATTGCAAGGTGTGCTCTTTCCCTTTTTTATCGGTGCAATAGGACCTCAGACAGCCATCCAGAACATAATAGATGGTATCTACCCCTTGACCTTCCTGAATTAAAAAACTGCCTTTAACAAAGGTTTTTTCCTCTGAAATAGAGATAAGGAATTCTTCAGCTTCCGAACTGAGCTGTATGACACTTTTTATTTTCTCTATTAATTCTTCCAATTTTTGGGCTTAATTAAGGGAATGTAGAACGCTGATCCAATCGGTTTTTTAGAAAATCAATTGCTTATCCTTTTCATTCAGGGGCAAAAAACTGATGTCCAGATAAGCTCCACTCGCATTGTCATCCGAGACGATTTGAGCTTTACCTTTGATCATTTCCAGGGAATTTCGATGGATATGTCCGGCAAAAATGCCTAAGAGATTGGGCGCATTGAAGACTTCCTTGTGGAAGTCAAAAGTAGTTTGGGTATGTCCACTTTCGGGCCATTTGGGTCTCCGCTCTAGCTCAAAATTTCGATCCGTATTCGCTCCCCAATTGGGATTCCCACAACCAAATGAAATCTTCTTTCCCGGAGCATACATGGGAATATGGGACAATAGCACCAAAGGCTTTCCACTGGCAACTTCCTCCCGGAAGAAAGCCAATTGTTCTTCATTGATCTGATAGGTAGAATTGTCAATCGCCAGAAATCGAATTCCTTTCACTTCATAGGCGGCCATTAAAGGATGATTGCCCTGGTAGAAAGGAAGTAAGCGCTTCTCAATCCAGGTATCGCGCAATGATTCCAGGCTGCCTTCCATGCCTTCATAATGCCAGTCGTGATTTCCGGCTGTATAGATGTAGGGGATATCTGTCTCTTTCAATTTCTTCCATACCCACTCTATGGCTGCTTCAGAGGGGAAACTGAAAATGTCCCCTACAAGGGTAAGCAGATCGGCCTCCACTTCTTTGGCAAATGCTAAAGCTTGTTCGAAGGCTTCTTCCGGATGGGTCTTTGATCTAGTTTTGAAATGCGTGGTTTGATTGTAAGCTTTAGCCATGCGATTGCTGTACTGCTGGTAGGGCAGCCCTCGCTCATCGTCCCGAAACAAATGGGTATCGGCTATGTGAACGACTTTTAGGGGCTCTTTGATGGCTTCTGCATAGAAAAATACCTTTTCCTGATCGAGGGTAATGCATGATTTGAGGGTGTCCTGGGAGCTTTGATAGCTTCTTTTTTGGGGAGCGATCTGGCTAAGGCCTAGTGTGGCTAGGGCTGCAGAGGTTTCGCTTAGAAATGATCGACGTTTCATGAGATCAGTTAGTTTTTTCTGTTCAGCAGGTCCAATGCAGAGAGAAGAATGATTATTTATTAGCGTTCAAATGCGGTCTCCATCATTGTTTGTTCACTATTTGGTATCCCCATTTGAGTTGCCCTTTGTTTCCATTGACTTACCATATTTTTTGTCTGGTCAATGAAATGTTGAGCCTCTTTCTCCTCCCACCTAAAATAATCAATAACCTCCATACACAAATCAAAATCAAGGCTGTTATCTACCTCCGAAATATTTAAGCTCAGGCCTGTTCCCTTTTCAATGGGATTGATGTCGTATGCAGGAGAAAGTCGCCATCCATTTTTTGAAAGTAGAAAGCCATGATTTCTCAGGTGATCATCCGTATTGGATATTGCTACAGAAAATACGATTCTCCGCCACAATTCTCTGATGTCATCATGTGCCTCACAGCCATAATGTTCCAATAGCTCAACCAATTCAAGGTAACTTCCTCCTTCTTTATGGCTATAGCCGTCTTTGAACCCTAATAAAGACATGGCAGATGCAAAATGAATTCGCTTGTTATCACTTGTTCTGTCGAATCTCTTAGTTAAATACGTATGTCGTTTTTGGGAATAAGTTTTAGCCTTCCCAATTGCTACATCTATCCCTAAGTCTTTGGCCATTTGATTTACAAGGAATTCCCAGGCTCCGATATTTTTTTCATCATGCTTGCTTGGAAATTTTGCAATCCATAAATGACCCTCCGGATCTATGACATTTGCCTTAGGTCTCGCGCCTCCCAGGGATGAGCCGGGTGCCATCAGCATCATCAACCACTTTTGGGCTTCCTCATTTTTGAAAAAATCATTCTCTTCGATTCTTAAACTTGCATGCTCCAGTTCTCTTATGCTGGTAAAGGGGGGCACCTTCACTTCTTCGTGATTTGCCAGAAAGTCTCCTCCCTCTTCCATTTTAAATCGTAATGCTCCCATTCTCGTCTCATCACTGACTCCCAGTAAGAAATCAGATTCTCGTAAACTCTTTTTGCTTTGACCTGTTTTGCGTGATACGATCGCCTCTCCACGCTCCATGAGCATTCTGCCCCATCTATCTGGAGACGAATCCAGGAACAAGCCAAAGTTGGGCTTCTCATCGCTTATATATTGAGGACCTCCATATAGCTTTAGATCAGGATCAATCTCTTGCGCATACCCACTGTTTAGCCATCCATCTGAATAGGTAAATGAAAAAATTTCTTCTCCTCTGGATAGCTCGGACCTTAAGGTTCCCATTTTAGAGGATTCTGGCAATCCAACCCAATCTGCATATACGATTATTTCTCTCATTTCTAGCTACTTTTCTTGGGGCCACGCTTTTTTGTTACCAGCTTAATATCCTGCAATTTTCTTCCCAGCAAATCATCCTTTGCAATATTTTCCAGCTCTTTTTGAAAGCCTAAAACGGATAATACTTGTAGGAAGACCCCTATGCTAATATGTTCGCTGCCTTTTTCGACATTCCAAAGGGTCTTGCGGGAGATGTTTGCTCGATTGGCTACTTGCTCAGCCGTTAACTTCCTTCTTAATCTTGCCAGTTTGATATTCTCACCTAGATTTTCAAGAATTCTTCTTTCTTTGGGTAGTAGACTCGGTCTTTTTGCTCCCATAATGTTTCTATTTGGAAACAAAAATAGCAAAAATGTTTCTATTTGGAAACATTATGAAATTTGACGCTCTTGAGGTTGTTTTTTGGGGGGATCGGAAGCTGCCTCCTCCTTCAGCCAGATTTATTTATTTGATTAAACTATTTAACTCATCAGAAGCATAAGTCCTAATGCTAGATTTTTCACTTGCACTTAGGTTTTCATCTGATTCAACTAGTAATAAAGTCTGACGATAGAAACGCTTTGCCTGTTCCTTCAATTCCCTCTTCAGAGAATAGTAGGCTAAGTAGTAATTGACCCTGGCAGATTCTGGATAACTGTCATAAGCCAGTTCATACAACCTTAATCGAAATGCATAGTCTTCGTCTTTTTTCCAAGCCAGCCAGTTTCGGTAATCCGTATAGAATTCTTTAGAGAAAGCTTGCGTATTTCCCTCTGACTTTAGCTGCTGGTAAATCTTCTCAATTGCCTCAAAGCCTTCCTTCCAAAAAGCATCTTTAAGGGCGGCCATGTTTGGAGGGCCAGGTAGACCTGCTAAGAAAAAGGTGGTATCGATGTGTTCCCGGGAGGTAATGAAAGTATCCTCAAATAAGGCTCCCGATTCTCCTTTTATCTTTTGATTTAGAAAGCGTAATACGAGCTCATTAGCGGTTTCGAATCCTTGTTTAGTATTCCCAGAATGCGCTCCGATAATATCTGGAATGAATTCATCAAACATTCCATAATTCAGCATGGCAAACTCAGACATCTTGGAGAAGCGTGCGTAATATCGATCGGCATATTTTAAATGGAAGGTGTGTTTCGGGTCTATGGCTGGATGGGGAGAATAAATGAACAAAATCGGTACCCGAATATTCTCTGGCTGATAAAAAACCGATTCGTTTAAAAGTCTTTGTTCAAATGAACTTGGCAAGCCCCCTTCCAGACTAATCAATGCCTTGATTTTCTCATTCCTTGATACTGCAGCTGCTCCTACAGAGGAAGAAATCGCATTGGCGAGTATAGAAACCTGACTCATATTCGCATTTGAGGCTTCACTGATTTTTCCAAGTACAAACTCCAGGTCATCCACAGCTAGCTCTAAGCCAATGGTGGAGGTTTCCATTCCAGAAGAAAACCTTCCTTTTGGAGTGAAAGCAACCGTTACATATCCATGACTTGCTAAAAACTCACAAGTGATGTTTTGATAAGCGGGACTACCTCCATTTGGGTAAACAACCACAGGATACTTTCCTGCTTCTGCTTTAGCATTCAAACGAGCAATAACATCCAGGTCAAGGAGTTGATTCAATTGTTCTGTACTTAGTACTACCTCATTTTCTGTTTCTAGAATGTTTCTTAAATCTCGTGTTTGAGTAATAAAGGTTTGCTTGGCGAAGGCTGTTTGCTCTTCTGATTCACCAAAATTGGTTTGCCTAGCCATTAAATCAACGTAATCTGCATATTTCAGCGGATCGCCAGAACCTGCTTGTGCAGGATACCACACATTGATTTGGAATTGTCGTCCCTTTTCGGAGCTATGCCCCTGAGTTAAGTTTCCGTCCCAGTCTGAATGAGGGATGGCATTTTTGCTGAGGTCATGAGTGAATAAGGTTTGGAACCCAACAGGATATTCTCCAATGGGAAGATTTCCCATGATAGGGAATTTATCAACTGTATCTTGCTTTTGACATCCAAGAATGACAAGAAGTATAAGAATTGCTGTATATTTTTTAGGAGTAGACATTTCTATTTATTATTGATCTATAAGAGATCGGTTCTATGCTAATTGGAGTATTAGCTAAAATAGAAAAAGACTACCTCTAAGAGGTCTCAATACCTGTTTTGACGTCTCAAAACCTGTAGATTATGCACTGTTTGTGGATTTAAATTCTTTGGGTGTTTGTCCGGTATAGGATTTGAATACCCGATTGAAGCTTGCTTTAGAATTAAAGCCTGCATCAAAAGCCAGACTGAGTATTTTCAGGTGATCATTGTTTGGATCTTTCAAACGCTCCTTCATTTCCTCTACGCGGTATTCATTAATTAATTGAAAGAAGTTCTTTCCTAGTTCCTGATTGATGGCATTAGAAATGAGTCGTTCTGAAATATCTACGATCTTACTAAGATCAGATAGAGATAAGCTGGGATTCCTATAAAGCTTATGGGCTTCTATTGCAGCATTCAGTTTGGTAATTACTTCGGACTGCCCCTTATTATTTTGTTCAGTTGTTTCCTCCAGGTCGATTATTCGAAGAGTTTGTGCTTGTTTAAAGCCGTTTATACTTAACCAATATAATATTACAGCATATGCAAGCAAGGCAAAGGCTCTCGGATCATTCCATTCCTGAAGTGAGTATTTCCCTCCGGAAATCATACTCAGGCTGAGAAAAACAATTACCAGAACACAGGATCCTGCAATTACAAAAATAAATAGATTAACCCATCGAAGATCAATCCTGTCTGTGTACGAAACATTGTTCAATAGTTGGCGCTGATAAGATTTAAGCAGTCTGAAGGAAAAGATCAGATAAATAATAACCGACAAAATAGCTGCGGATTCCAGGATTTCAGATATATGATGAAACCAGGGCCATGGGTTAGCGCCATTAACAATTGTATGATATATGCTATGGAGGTAATTAAGAATGATGGGTGAAAAATGCCAGAGATCCTTTTTTTGAAATGAAAAGGAAGATTCTGCAAGCGTCTTGATGTAGAAATAAAATGCGGGTCCGATCCAATACGATAATGAAAAGGGGAGCCAAGCGAGCCACTGATAGGCATTCCATATGGATATGTCCAACATAAAGGGGGTAAACGTTAGACACATGGAAAAAATGGTCAGGGAGAGAAAGCGATTCGCCTGCCGATTTTCCTTCTTCTCAAAAAGCAGAAAAGCAAATACAAACCCATTGATTACCGAGCATACCGTTATCAGCTGTATAGGTGAAATCTCGAAATGCATTTGCAATGCTTTAATGTATGGTTTGTAGCGGGCAAGCACGAAATTTTAGCCTCCGCACAGGTTTTAAGATAGCCAATGCTCGCGAAATTCCGCTAGTAATTTCTGCTACCATGAAGTCATACATCTTCTTATGAGCAGACCTATTACAAGCCTGAACTATTGAAAAACACCTAAGCTATGGGATAAATGCTTGCCTTAATATATGCTTATACGCTCAGCGATCGCTTTGCGAATTTTCGGAACGAAAGCCTATATTCTATGAAACGAAATGAAACGGGCCTTGATTACCGGTTCAGGAATTGAATACCATCAAAATATACAGCATGTTGGGAGTAGATGTATGTTTATTTAGTTCATTACTTACTATAATTTACTCTTCCTTTTTATACCAAAGATTGAATTGCATATTCAATAGGCTTACGGCTGGTTTTTTTCCCGATTCAATTCCCTGAACGGCGAGTTTTAAGATGGCTCCGAAAGCCGGTTGATATACCATAATAAATGCGGAACGGGCATATTGCTCACCACAGCGGGCATCTCCGCCAGCCTCTTCTCCAGCTTTGAGTGCCAGCATCAAGCGCTCAGCTAAAGATTTATCCCGGTTTTGATTAAAGGCCTCGAAGGCTTTTTTTACGACTTTCTCCCCAACAAGTATGTTGCCCATAACCGCAAAATCATCGCCTAGCATTTCGCCATTCCAATCCGCAATTTCAGCACCGGAATATACCAAAGGGCTTGTCCCTTCTTTCAATAATATTACGCCATATTGCTGCTTTTCTGGCTCGAAACGATCTGCCTTCATCGCATTCAGGATTTCTTGTGCGGAAGCATTATTTTCCATAAGCGTAACCCCTCTCATACGCGCAAAATAATTACTTGCTGCCTGTACGACAATGGCACCTTTTTCAGGTTCGATGGACGCAATTCCCGATACATCAAAGGTGCAGGAAGCACCTGCTATACCGATTTCTCCCGTGTTTCTATCCACTGCAATGATTGACCATGTGGCATATGCATTTGTGCTAAAAATGAGTACAAATAGACCTGCTACCAATATTTTTAATTTTTTCATCTGATTAAGAAAGTTAATGCTCATTTGACTAGGTTTTTATATTGACGAATAATTCAGGTATTCCTATGAAGGTGCTACTCTTTCATAGCCTTTAATTCCTGACTAAATTTTTCAATCGCTAAGGCTTCTGTTTGGTGATTTCGGTCGAGGAGCCAGTATTTGAATTCTGTCAAACACCAAGGCATGAAAAGATATTGATCGGGATTGTTTTCCTTTTCGTGGAAATAGATCTCTTTGCATTTTTCCACCCCATCTGTTAGGATATGTTCGCTTAACTTTAGGTGAATAGGAATTGCCCAGGGCTGCAAGGGCTTTTCATCCAAAACCAATTGCAAAAAAGTGTCGGCAGAAATCCAGGCGGGAAAGTAATGACCATTGGTCATCACGACAACAGCCATGGATTTTTCGGGTAGAAAAGCAAAATGGGTTTTATAACCAAGATCACCCCCATTGTGCTCATACTTTTTGTACGTACCCAGCGACCTTGAGAACCAACTTATACAAATACTATCCTTGCCGCCAATACTTACTTGGGCTTTGATGAGTTGCTCATAGGTGCTTTCGCTAAAAACTTGTTTCCCATTGATTGTCCCTTTGTTTAAATAAAGTTGCGCCCATTTCAACATATCCTCAATATTGGATTGAAGGGTAGAACTCGGTGCATGAATTCTGTTATAGGGATAAGTAGGACTTACTTTAACCTTGAAGCTTTGATCTAAAATATGAGGTTGAGTGGCGAGACTTTTGGGGACATCGGGTTGGTAAAAGGTACTATTAGTCATTCCCACTGGCTCGAAAATGTGTGTCTTCATATAATCTTCAAAAGTCAATCCAGACACTTTGGCGATGACATCAGACAAAATATTAAAGGCAGTATTGCTGTAACTATAATCTGTACCGGGCGCGAAATCCAAAGAATCATTATGAAACTCACGGCTATATCTCTCGGCTGCTTCCACATCGAATTGTGGCTTGTCCCATTCATAATCTTCCACATCGGCAAGACCAGAAGTGTGGTTGAGCATCTGTCGGATTCTTATGTCTTTGTAGCGCTTATCTAGCATAGTAAAATAGGGTAGATAGCTGATAAGAGGCTTATCTAAGTCTATTTTTCCCTGTTCTACGAGTTGCATAATGGCAGTTGCCGTAAAAGGCTTGGATACAGAGGCCATATGAAAAATAGATTTTGTAGTAACTGCCTCTTGGGAACTTAGGCTGCGTACCCCAAAGCCCTTAGCATATATTATCTTATCGTCTTTGATAATTCCGACAGCCAAAGCCGGCAACTTATAGGATTCCTTTTGCACCCATGCAAGTGAATCTAAAGCGCTGCTTTTCGCAGTCCGTAATTTTGCACTTTCTGCTGTTTGACAAGCAAAATTCAGTAAGGTCAAAATCAATAAAAGGCTGGGAATTATTAGCTTATGGAAGATCGTGATATTCATTTTTTTTAGGCATTAGTCAGTTGGCCCATTCCAGTTAAAATGGGTAGATAATGAAGAAGAAATCGGATAAATTTTAGATACTATTCCACTTTTTAAATTTGGCTGATTGACGACTTGAGACTTCTAAAACTTCTCCGGTCGATAAGGTGATTTTCAATTTGTTATTGAAGTGTGGATGTATTTCGCTGATACACTCTGTATTAATGATCTGACTTCGATTCACTCTGAAAAATAAGCTCGGATCCAGTTTTTCCTGTAAATGATTTAGGGAGCGTTTGATCATTACATGTTGACCATCAAAATGAATTCTTGCATAGTTTTCGACCGACTCAATCAAGCTAATGCTGGAAATAGGAATGAAGTAGCAATGCTGACCATCTTTGATGAAAATTTTACGATGCAATAGAAAAGGCTCGTCTCTTTCTTTTTTCTTAAAGCCTTTTTTAATTTTCTCAATTGTTTTGGAAAAACGTTCCTCCCTTATGGGCTTCACCAAATAGTCAAGGGCATTAACTTCAAAGGCTTGTACTGCATATTGATTGTATGCCGTTGTGAAAATTACTTCAGGTACAGTTACCAATTCATCTAATAAGTCAAAACCTGATTTCTTAGGCATATGAATATCTAAAAAGATAATATCTGGATTCGTGCGCTCAATCAAATATTTGGCATTATCTACATTGTTAGCTTCCCCCAGCACTTCAAATTCTGAATAGCTTTCAAGTGCCCTTTTTACTTCTTCGCGAGCCAGGCGTTCATCGTCAATAATTATGGTCTTATACATGATGCTTTATAGGTAAAATCAAAGTTGCCAAAACAGTAGTATCAGACATCTCTTCAATGGTAAAATGTGCTTCTCCTTTATATAATAATTGAAGGCGTTCGTTTAAGTTTTTCAATCCCAATCCGTGTGTATTTTCATTGCTAAGTTGTCCTGGATTATGAATTTTTATTTCTGCAAAGCCCTCAACTTCCTGAATAGAAATAGAAAGAAGTCCTCCCTCCATTTCTTTATCAATTCCATGCTTTAAGGCATTTTCAACCAAAAGCTGAATGCTCAAGGGTAAAACCCTGGTTTTATTCAGCTTTTCATCTATTTCAAATTTCACGATAAGTCTTTCTTCAAATCGTAGCTTTTCCAGTTCGATATAATCTTTCACCAATGTGATTTCCTCTTCTAATGGAATCGTAGTGTCTCGCTTTTGATAAAGGGAAAACCTCAATAGGTCGGATAACAAATCCACGGCTCTTCTGGCAATTTTTGGGTTCTCCAGAATTAAAGACTTGATAGAATTGAGTGAATTGAATAAAAAATGAGGATTGAGCTGTGCTGATAAATTGTCGAACTGGGCTTGTTTGGCAATAAGAGAAAGTTGCGCATTTATTTTGGTAGTCTGGACTTCTCTTTGGTAAAAATGATACAAATGGTATCCTAACAGCCAAATCGACATGTGCCGCAAACCGGTAATTAAGACAGGATTCCAGGCCCACAAATTTTGCAGAAATCTATTGTGGCCTCCAATCAAATAGACAAAGGTCGACCATTTGAGATTCATTAGCAGCATAAAAAGAAATGATAGGATAAGTAAGGCTGGAACGACTTTCCAGAACAAGCTTTTTATATCTAGTTGACCCCATTTTCCTTCCTTTGCTAGATTTCGGTAGACATGGGTAAGTCCAATGCAAATCCCTACATCAAAGAAGTAGTTTATGAAGGAGTGATACCATGTATAGTTATCTCTGAACAAGGAAATATAAAGCCAAAGTAAAGAGACAAGCCCCCAGCCAATCAGCTGGCATCTCCAATACATGGATAATGAAAAACCCTTGCGTATTTCTCCTTGCATGCTACAAATTAAGCCATTCTTTTTATAGGGGAAAGGCAAAGTACATAGGCGTGAAAAACAAGAGATTCAACGTAAAAAATGGGATATGTCTTAGAAATCTGGAATTGTTAAGGGTTTCGAGTTTATGCTATACTTTGTTGATCAGTGCCTAGTTTTGATAGGAAGCCGCTTTACAATTAGATCCAGGGTGATGCATAATTTGAGGGGATTCTGGGAGGGTTGAGGACTTCTTTTTTTGTAAGCGATTTGGCTTAGGCCTAGCGTAGCTAGGGCGGCAGATATTTCGCTTAGAAATGATCGACGTTTCATGAGGGTGGGGTTTTGGTTCGTCTTTTCTAAGATAGGGAGGATTTGGGGATTATTTTTTGGGGTGAGGACCCAATCTTGAGAACCTTATTAGTACTCCATTGGCTGGTTGCTCAAGCGTGAATTTCTGCTTACTCTTGAAAGCTTAATATTCTCATCTAAATCTTCCTATAATCCTTTTTCGTTTGACAGACGTGCACGGTCTCTTTGATTCCATAAGGTTTCCATTTGGAAACAAGATGCAAAACAAATGTTTCTATTTGGAAACTTTATGGTGTTTTAGATGGGAAGGACAATGCTTTACAAATTGCTAGCATAAACAGTTAAGATAGAGAGATGATGTAGGGCTGTGTTTGCTTGTTACTCCTTTATTCCTTTCAATATTTCATCTAATAAGGATTTGACTTCCTCTAAAGACTTATCTCTTTCAACTGAAAATTTTTGTAGAAGAAGGCCCGGAGGGTATATTTTCGTAGCTTGTTCTTCCAGTATCTTAAGGATTCGCTTCTTTAAGGCCTCTGATTTATGGATCGTTCTTTTTAGGTGTCGCCCAAGAATCCGTGCTGCAGCTTTATCCATTTGGAATTCATTATCAAAAAGATCCATATGCTGTTCATAAGCCTCGTTTTCTACAAAATTCCAATAATTTTCCAGGATTTGACTTAGATCTCTTAGGTCCTTTTCCCTCCCTGGCTTTTTATCATCCCATGATAAGAGCTTTAACATAAATAATCCGTGAAGAGGGGGAACAGGTATTGAAATAGACTTTTCTTCGTCCAGATAATACTCCTCCAATTCTTCATTTAATTCTCTGTAAGCAAGTACAGATATTTCAATCTCTCGCTCATCGAAATTCACGGTATGATCCTGTTCAATCTGACCAAATGGGAGTAGGTCAATTACCGTTTGACCTTTATTCCATATCAATCTATAGGGCTCAGCAGTAGTTTCAAATCCATTTTCTTTTAATTTCTCAAATAGCTCATTGTATTGCTCCATTGATTCTACCATAACTGCAAAATCAATATCTCTGGTTCCGCGAATAGGCTTGATCCCTTGTTGGAAGAAATGGACATCTCTTGCCTGTGCCCCAATTAGAAAATATCGCAAAGAGAAAGCATCAAAAATTTTCATTAGGTATATAAATGCTTCCTTATGCTCTCCGAAGGCATAGTCCTCAATATTTTTGTAGGTATTGCTCATAAATCATAGTTGCTGTTTCCATACATCTACTACTTCCAGTTTCTATGAGATCAGCATATATCAAAAGAGCCGGGACGTATTTGGGTGAATGCGGCTCAAGCTCTGGGTTCCAAAACTGTTTGTACACAAAGATACTTCCTGACTGATCTGGTATCCATTTATATTGTTTTATGAGGTCTTGCTGAGACTGATTCGTATAGAGGGTAAGTACTTCAGCTTTTAAGTAATTGGTTAGCAAATCGCCCGCCGCTTCCCCGCCCCATTGAGCTCCTGATTGTAGGGGCATCTTTCTCCAGTTCGTATTGAAGTCGGGAGCTATGGATCGATATCTCTTTACAAATAGGCCTGGTTTTAATTTTTTTGTGTATTCATGTTGCCAACGATTCAGTAATTCATCATAGGCTTTTATAACCCATTCCTTTTTTATCTTTTTTACTAAATAGCCTTCTTCCTTCAGGCCTGCAATCACTTTGGGAACAGTTCCCAGGGCGACTCCTGTATGACTCACAATGTTCCGATAACTTGTATTCAGTAAATTAGGAGTATGCAGAATGTGGAAGACCAGTTTTATTCCTGTTTTCGTAAATGCCCGATTTTTCCTGTCTTCAGAAGGGGGTTGATTGTGATGGCTCTCTACATAAATGTAGATAGGATCTAGGCGGAAGTATGTATTTCCTACCCGATCTATGTAGTTGAGCTCTTTTTCTCGCAGCATTTTTTTCGCATTAGGCGTAATGTAATTTGCTGCTATAAGAACTTCCTTGTGGCTTTCTTTTAGGTCTAGTAAAGCAAAGACATGATTGGGACGCACTTCATTTTTAGCCTCCACATAGATTTTTTTGCCTGCAATAGTAAATATTGCATCATAGCCTGGGGCAATACTTTGCACAGGAGGCTCCTTCCTTTTTAGCTTACTACCCAATTCCTGTTTGAGATGAAAGAAGGCGAAATCGAGGATATCCTTTTCTTTTTCGTTCATTTTTTTGTTTCGTTCATGAAACATGAACAATTGTTTTTATTGAACAAATTTAAGGAAAATAATTGTAAAGTGGAAAAGATCGACGACTAAGATGAGGATGGGGAAGCTTTGTTTAATTAGGTTGCTTGCCTGTCGTAGAACGGATGTGCTATGCGATTGCTGTACTGCTGGTAGGGCAGGCCTCGCTCATCGTCCCGAAACAAATGGGTATCGGCTATGTGGATGACTTTTAGGGGCTCTTTGATGGCCTCTGCGTAGAAAAATACCTTTTCCTGATCCAGGGTGATGCATGATTTGAGGGTGTCTTGGGTGGTTTGGGGAGTTCTTTTTTGGTAAGCCAACTGGCTTAGGCCTAGCGTAGCTAGTGCGGCAGATGTTTCGCTTAGAAATGATCGACGTTTCATGAGGGTGGGGTTTTGTTCGTTATTTCTAAGATAGGGAGGATTTGGGGATTATTTTTTGGGAGGGGTTGGATGATACGGGGCCGTTAGTGTGTGGCTACAGTAGAATGAGTGGGTTTTGTACAGATGTGGGAATGGTTTGGATGGATAACTAATCGTTATCTATATTACGTAGCTTTAGCGTAGAATTAGGGATAGATTTTGTTAGCTCTATTTAATTTTCCCAAACTACACTGAGAATTGTTTTATACTTTTTTGTTGGTATACAGTATTCATAAAAAATAGAATCTTCTTCTCGGTTAGAAATTTCGAACCATGTAGATTTCGAAATTTCTTGTTTTTTTTCACGACCACTGTACAAGAAGCCATAATTGAAATCTATATACTCTCTGCTGACTGAATCGGAGGGAGGAGGAAGTTTATTTAAATCCTTAACCCAAACTCTTAGATCGTCAGATTTTTTCCAATATTGGACAATTCCATTGCTTATAAATGAAATAAAAATTGGATGTAGAGGAAATTGAAGATATCTAAAGATAGTTGATGTAATACTAGTTTTAAATCTATTTGATAAGGACACTAATAAGTCTGGACTAAATATTTCCCCTTTTGCTTGTTCATAAAATAATTTATCAGGCATCAATAATTCTGTTGCAAATTCATTTGCTTCGAGTTCTTGAATCCCCTTCACAAGTTTTTTTTCTGTTCTATGGAACCAGTTTAAAGTGTTTGAAGTATCGTTATGTATTGGTATATTTTTATGTAACTGCAAATGCCCTATTTCGTGGGCAATAGTGAATCTTTTTCGTGCTTCATACTGTATTTCACTGTTCACTTTTATTATCGTATTGTGCTTGCCATGGATTATTCTTCCATCACAACTAACTAATGGCTCTTCAATTAAAATTGCGCCAAGCCCAGCAATTAATGTCTCTAATGGGAAATTAGTTATTTCTTTAAGTCCCACGTATTCAAGAAGTTTTTTTGCTTTGTAAGGAGCCTTGGTTAAAACTTTAGGTCTCATCAGTCAATTCATCTAATAATTCAACTAAATTTATATCAACAAGTAATTCGATAATATTTTCTTCACTTAGTTTTTCCAAATTTCTAAATTGAAATGATAAGGATTGTTTAGTCTCTAAGATATCTTTTAATTTCTGGATTGGCTTACCTTTATGTTCCTCCAAACCTTTTTTTAGGATTTTGGCAACTTTACTAAGAAGTTGCTTTTGGTTTTCTCTATTTGCTATTGCTTTAGATGTAAACTGAAGCCTACGTATAAATGCTTTCCTTTTTTCTAAGGCTTCGAATGCTTCATCTTCATATGATTCATCTAATAAATCTGAAATGCTCTCTTTTTTAGCATTAATTATAAAATCGAGCATTGCATCATGAATCCAATTTTCTGTTTCCTTACTCATGAATCCATTTATTATTGACCTTAAAAACATTCAACTTCCTTAGTAATCTTTTGGTACCATTGTCGATCTCGGCAGGTAGGACATCTAATATATATGCTACTTCCTTTCGTTTAACTATTCCCTCAGCCCAGCATTCAAATATATCTAATTCCAGTTTAGTGGCACGATTTTCATTTAAAAATTTGGTTACTAGATCTCTAATCTCTGAAACTTCTAGTTCGCTTTCCGAAGAACTAACATGATTTTCTGGTATTTGTGAAGTTGTGTTTCTCTGTTTTCGATAGAATTCAGATATCTCACTTTTCAGGCAGCCAAAAAGAAATTCCTCAAACTTAATTCCTTTAGATTCATCCCAATGACGAACACCTAAAAGGACTTTTTCAATAACATTAAAAATAAAATCTTGCAGAGTCAATCCTCCTAGATCCTTTTCTCCAATTCCCTTCAATCGAAAAAGAAGATAATATTCCATTCGAGGGATTAAATCCTCTAAATCAATCGAATTCAACTTATTAGCAGCTTCTTCATTCATTAGAATAATACATTCTCAATCATAATAGCTGAGAATCCAAATTATTTTTCCATTCCGATGGCAAAAAATAGAAATCTTTCAGCATTGGTTAATAGAATATTTAGAGTTTAAATAAAATGTTCTTGTCAAATGCCTCATGACAAATGTTGAGGTAAAATATTAATCAATATATAAATATTAAATCAATGAAGAAGTTTTCAAATCAAGAAATTTCAATCTGCAAAGGAAATTTGTGCTTAAATGCAAAAGGTGAGTTAGCCGAAGCAATTGTTGCTTCCTTAGTAATCAGTGCTTTGCTTTATTTTCTAAGTTCTGTTGTAAGATCATCTTAATTCAAATTCATTTTAAAAAAAATCATTATGAAAAATCCAAAGTATCAACTTTATAAATCTGGATCTGAATACAGATTTAGATTGAAAGCAAGAAATGGTGAAATAATATTGAAAAGTGAAGGTTATACTTCTAAATCATCCTGTTTATCTGGAATTGAATCTGTAAAACGTAATTCCCCCTATGATAATAGGTATGAGCGAAAAATATCCACCAACCAAAAGTATTATTTCGTCTTGAAAGCAGCGAATGGTGAGATCATAGGAGTGAGTGAATTATATTCGTCTCGACAATCACGAGAAGTAGGTATTAATTCTGTAAAACTGGTAGCACCCAGTGCTCCAATTGAAGATTTAACATTAGCTATTTTTTAAAGATTAACAAACAAGCATTAAAGGAACTTTAGAACTACTAATTCTTTATTCTCCCCTAAATTGATTTAGAGGGAGTTTTTTTAAAGTTAACGTTCAAGCTAAACGCCGTAGTGACCGTATGGGAACTATGGACGTTTTTAGCTTTTGTTAGGTGGCGTTTTTATTTCAATAAACTTTTCTTTTATTAATTGAATTAAATTATCTATTTCTTCAATGTTTGGATATTTAATTATTAGTTTTTCTAAATATCTCTGTCTCATTGACATAGGAAGCCCTCTTAAGAAATGTCGTTCAAACTCTGGCATTGATTCTTCAGTTAACTCTATCTCTTTTAGCCTAAGTCTATGAAATGCTCTTCTGTATTCTTCATCATTCCAAACCTTTACTAAATCAAAATATTTTGCAAGAATTGGAGCTTCGATAAATGGTGAATTTTTTAAATATTCTTTTGATATCTCCATGTAGCCTATTGAGCGTTCGTCTTTTTCAATCACATAGATGTATGTTGAAATTGAAAACTTCTCTAAATTCTTAATAAGTTTCTCTGAGCGATATCCTCCACCTAATGATATAACATTAATTTTTTCAACGCCTAATTCTTCTTTTATTCTTGGCGATAAAAGTTCAAAGAATATTTCATCTGTTTTCCCTTCAACGAATAAGATTAGTTCTTTTGAATCTTTCCTTGTTTTTCTTTTGGGTTTTGCTCCATCAATTTGGCGATAATAAGATGCTATTCCGTTTATTTTCCTTACACGTTTAAATAGTGGTATCCAAGAATTTAATGAACTCCATATAACAGGCAGTGTTGAATTAGGAGTATTGTAATAAAAAGTTATTAACAGTCCTAAGCCTCCATAACCTAATGGCGATTTTGAAACACTTTTTCCATAATACTCTATTCTCTCTTTTAAGATACTTCTTTGCTCGTGTTCAATACCTTCATAAAATACTGAATCCAATGAACTAACTGAATCAATACTATCGTATTCGAATGCAGAAAAAATGAAGGCACTTGTTTCCTTTTCAACTTTTCTTATTCCTTCTTTCATTCCAATAGCAGTCAATAAGAAAATATTTTTAACTCCAAGAGGAATAACGCTTTCTGCTAATTTATTTATCTCTTTTACTGCTTGATTACCTGTTCCTACAATATCATCTACTAAGACAATGTTTTCTATCCGTCCTTCCTCAATGAAGATTATTGATTCATCATCTAAAAAATTCTCCTCAGATAATTCATTGGTTAACCTAAAGTTATAGCTAATCATTGCACCACTTTTCCCTCCATCTCCAATACCCGCAAATAAAGTATTTTTGTTGGTGATTTTTGTGCCTTTTTCATTAGCCATCCTCTCAAGCTTACTATATGCAACAGTAAGAGCATTGTTTAAATCATCATATCCAACGACATTCAAATATTTAATTATTCGTAGAGGAATTTCAAAATCTTCTGTGTCAAACTGAAGAATCCATTTAATTACATTGTTGAAATCGACTTCAACAGGCCAATCAGAAACTATTTCTTTTACTATTTGAATTTCTTTATCAATTGAACTCGGATACTTCATTTTGAAAGTTTAGTTTTTGTTTATAATGCCACCTAACATTAGCGTATACGAAGTTATTTCGTTTAGCTCTTATTATATCCTAGCTATCCACACTTTTTAGGTACTAAATACCCTCAAGCAGTAAGGATACTATCACACTGTGAAAAAATAAAGTGAAATAGGAGTTCTTCACACCCGCAACTTATTCCAATACTACAAAATTTCATTCCCCTAAACAAAAATGCGCCACCCCCCTCCGGGAATGACGCCTTTCTGATTTTCAGTAAAAGTAACTCTAGCCCAAGGCAGCTATACCCGGCAAGGTTTTGCCTTCCAGATACTCCAACAAAGCACCTCCACCTGTGGACACATAGGAAACCTCGGCTTCCAGTCCGGCTTTGGCGATGGCGGCTGCGGAATCTCCTCCACCGATGAGGGAGAAGGCGCCGTTTTTGGTGGCCTCGACTACGGCTTCGGCTACGGCCAGGGTTCCTTTGGCGAATTTCTCCATTTCGAATACACCCATAGGGCCGTTCCACAAGATGACTTTGGACTTGACGATGGTGTCGAAATAGTAGTCGAAGGTCTGTGGCCCAATGTCCAGTCCCATCATATCATCCGGGAAGTTTTCATTGCGGACGATGTCGACTCTTCCATCTTCGCCAAATACATCCGAAACTACCGAGTCCACCGGCGTCAGGATTTGGGTGTTTTCTCTAACTGCACGCTTCAAAAGAGAAGCGGCTGTGGCAATTTTATCAGCTTCCAACAGAGACTTTCCGATTTTGTATCCTTTGGCTCGCAGGAAGGTAAAGGCCATTCCTCCACCGATGAGGAGGTAATCTACTTTCGGCAACAGGTTCTCAATGATCTGAATTTTGTCAGATACTTTCGCCCCACCCATAATCGCACAAACCGGACGCTCGCTATTGTTGACTACTTTTTCGGCATTTTCGATCTCCTTCTTCAACAAAAACCCGCAATATTTCTCTTCGAAAAACTGGGCTACGATGGTCGTACTTGCATGGGCTCTGTGTGCTGTACCGAAAGCATCGTTCACGTAGTAGTCTCCATGCTTGGAGAGCTTCTCAGCAAAAGCCTCATCTCCCTTTTTCTCTTCTCCATAAAAACGAAGGTTGTTGAGAAGCAATAATTCGCCAGGCTTGAGATTTGCACTCATTTCAAAGGCTTCATCTCCGATGCAATCTTCTCCAAAATGAATGGGCGCATCCACATATTTTTTTAAAGTAGAAATCGCATGCCTTAAACTAAATTTATCTTCAGGACCGGATTTGGGTCTGCCGAGGTGAGACATCAGCACAGCCGATCCTCCATTTTCCAGGATATGTTTGATCGTAGGAACCGCCTCACGAATCCGGCGATCATCCGTTACGTTCAGGTCGCCATCGAGGGGCACATTGAAATCAACCCTGATCAGGGCTCTGCGGTCTTTACAGTTTGCTTCGTTAATGTATTTCATAAATCTTGAAATAAGCGTGAATCGAGGGGCGAATGGATTCAGTAGTATGATTGGGCCGCTACAAAAGGCGGCGAATTGAATTTCTCTTTTCAGAGGCAAAAATATGCAAAAATCCCTGTCCTGCAAGTTTGGCAACTAACGCAAGAATTTTACCCTATTCTTAGGAAAAATTGATGAATAAGGACCTAAATGTTTAATTCTGTCGAAATATCCTGCCTGCTGTTGCGATTTTTCCATGAAAGTAATGCCCCTAAAATGCCTATGTAATTCTGTTTCAGAGACATAGATTTGTATAGTGAATGATGGATTTATGAGGCGTTATAGAATCTTAATAGTTGCGCATAGTAAGTAGTAGTAGTTTCTTATCCGTTTTAAGGGAATCTTTTCCAAGGTTCCCTTTTTTTCTTTTGGACTAAATTTTGTTCTTTCTATTTCTGATGAAAAGAAAGAATCACATTCTCTACCTCCTCCTCCCATTTCTTCTTTTGGGGATGCAAAGCTGTAAACCTGAATTGAAAGGGCAAACACAAGCCCCTGCTCCCGGCATTGATTTTCAGAAACAATTGGATTTGCTCATTAAAGATCCCATTCTCCTGGAAGAATTTGAGATCGATGAACAGGGCATTCGCTTTCTCCCGACGGAGGAAGGCCTGGCTATGTGGCAAATTTATCCCGAAGAATATGAACTCACCCGAAACCTGCTCAAGGCTAAGGATAGTGAGGAGATGTTGGACTTGTTGGATGAAAAAGGAAGTCAGCCTTGGGGGGAATATGTAAGCAAGGGATTTTCGGGCGAAAGGAAGCAGACTTCTTTTCACTACCAGGATAGCAGCGATCTTCCGCTTCAGGGTTTGAAAGTTGCCCTCGATCCCGGACATATGGCAGGAAATATGCAAATCGCCGAACTGGAAGGGAAGTATGTAAAAATGGCGGGAAGTCCTCGTTCGGATAATGAGGCCATTTCATTTTTCGAAGCTAACCTCAATCTGTCTACGGCGCATGTGGTTCGGGAAGAGTTGGAGAAATTGGGGGCAGAGGTCTTTATGAGCCGAAGAGAGGCCGGCTTGAGTACGCAGGGATATGAGTATTGGGATTGGAAGGAGGAAAAATGGGACAGTACCTTGAAAGCAAGTTTGAAGGAAGGAGTGATCACGGAAGAGCAAGAAGTATATTATCGAAAGAAAGCGCCCGAGGATAAGATATTCAATCACTTTTTCGTCCGACAAGACCTCAACAATCGCGCAAGGATCATCAACAATTATCAACCGGACCTCACCCTCATCATCCACTACAATGTCGATGCGCCCAATTGGCTCAATCGCAATGAGGAGGGAGAGTTTATCCCTACCGAAGAAAATTACGCTATGGCTTTTGTGCCGGGTTCTTTTATGAAAGGGGAATTGAGCAAAGGAGTAGATCGGGTGGATTTTCTGCGTTTGCTGCTTAGCCCAGAAGACATTGAAGCTTCTGTTAAGCTTTCTGATCTTTTTCTTCGGCATTCTCTATTTCTTACGGAAGTTCCCATTGTAGAAGAAAGTCAGGATTTGGGCTATTTGACGAATGCCTCTATCCTTGCGGATAAGAAAGGGGTGTATGCCCGCAACCTGAGTTTGAGTCGGATGATTAAAGGTCCGCTTGTGTATGGGGAAAGCCTTTGTCAGGACAATGCTGCTGAGAGTCTGATGTTCAATCAAAAGGATTTTGAGATTGAAGGGATTGTGGTCTCTTCACGGGTGAAACAGATCGCCCAGGCCTATATCAATGCGACGATAGAGTACGCGAGGGGGCTTTGACCTCCTTTTGACCCCTTCGCGCGATCCCCATTCCCCTTGAAATGGGAATGTGCGCGCAGGCCATATAATTATATCATGCAATAGAAGGGACAGATGGCGCAAAAGCCACAAAACCTCTTGTCATCCTGAGGCTGGAATGCGCTTTGGCTCCTGTGCGCCGAGGGAACTTGTATTTCTGTGTTCTCTACTAATACATGATCTCTCAGCCCGCATTTCCGCGCACTGGCAAGCTTCGAGATGACATCCTTTGATGGGCCTGTTTTTGATAATGCACAAGCCCTATTTTCCAGATTGGTAATCCGTGAAAAAGGTTATATATTACATACCTTAAAGCTTGAAAAAAGCTATTTCTACTACTTAATAATTACCGCACGTGAATCTCCTTTCGGAAAAACTGATTCCCATATTAGTATTCTCTCCGCTAATTGGTTCTATTATCATTGCTTTTCTAAAACCCGGTCAAAAAGACCTATCCAAAACGATAGCTCTTTGGGTTTCGATGATACCTTTTGTTTTGAGTTTGGTTGTCCTGTATGAATTCTTTGGCAGGATGTCTAGTGATACCTTATACGCTGACCCGGAAGGATTTGCATTCTACTTCAGTTTTGACTGGCTCACGGCGGGAAATTTTGACATAAACTTTACGATGGCAGTCGATGGGATATCTATTTATCTCATTATGCTGACGACCCTGATATTCCCTTTATCCATATACTTTTCCTGGGGCATTGATAAAAGTCCTCGAGCCTATTATTTCTTGCTCTTATTGCTGGAAGTAGGGGTTTTGGGCTTCTTTGTTTCGCTGGATATGCTGCTTTTCTACATCTTTTTCGAGATGGTACTGATCCCGATGTATTTCCTGATTGGGATTTGGGGAGGAAAGGATCGAGTATATGCTTCTCTAAAGTTTTTCCTCTACACCCTGGTCGGCTCCCTCCTGATGCTGGTAGCCATCATTTACCTGGGTTCACATATCGACTTCAATAATCCGGAACTCCTCGCAGCAAATCCTGAAATGGCCAATGTCTATTTCACTACGGATTACAATGTGATGGTTAAGTATTCGGACATAACTGCTTCGGCCGAAACCTGGCTCTTCCTGGCATTTGCCTTAAGTTTTGCCATCAAGGTTCCGCTCTTTCCCTTACATACCTGGCTGCCGGATGCTCACGTTCAGGCACCTACTGCTGGTTCGGTAATTCTGGCAGGGGTACTCTTGAAAATGGGCTCCTATGGATTGGTGAGATTTTGTCTCCCACTCTTCCCGCATGCCTCTGTAGAGTTTGCGCCTTATATGGCCATACTTGGAGTAGTAGGAATTATCTATGGAGCAATGGCGGCTATGGTGCAAAAGGACATCAAAAAACTGGTGGCCTATTCTTCGGTCTCTCATATGGGCTTTATCGTTCTGGGTACTTTTGCCTTTACAGAAGAAGCCCTGAGTGGAGCTGTCATCCAAATGGTGAGCCACGGTATCGCTACGGGTGGACTCTTCCTACTGGTAGGAATGATTTATGATCGTCGCCATACCCGTAAGATTTCTGACTATCAGGGGATAGCCAAGCAGATGCCTCGCTATACCTTTATCTTCCTGATCACCGTTATGGCCTCAGTAGGTCTGCCAGGATTGAATGGATTTGTGGGAGAATTTATGATCCTGCTCGGTTCCTTCGATTCTGAGATCATTTCAAACGTCTTCCCGATTCTGGCCGCAACCGGTGTGGTAATCGCTGCAGTTTATCTACTCTGGATGTTCCGTCGCGTAATGTTTGGTACGCTGGATAAAGAGGAGAACAAGAACCTGGTCGACCTGACTGGACGCGAAGTATTCGTGATGATGCCTTTGGTTGTATTGATGATTACTATGGGACTCTATGCCAAGCCCTGGTTGGATCACATCGCACCAAGTTCCCGCATCATTGTAGAGCAAGTACGCGAAGCCAACAATCTTCCCTTGACTCCGGATGGAGACAAGACTACGGTTCATGAATTGACGGAGGAAGACTTGATCGCTAAGGATTAATTAGAAATCTTCTTTCTTGATTTCGTAAAAGACGCAGACTTTGATCTCACTGTCGTCCGGAATTTTGGGATGTCCAAATTCTGCGATTTTCTTCATGCCGATTTTTTGCATGACCCGTTCCGAGGGGGAATTCTGTAAAGGAGTTACGGAGTAAATCGCATCCAGGCCCAATTCTTCAAAAGCAAAGGCTAAACAGGCTTTAGCAGCCTCGGGAGCAAATCCTTTTCCCCAAACTGCTCTTTTTAACCTCCACCCAATGTCTACAAAAGGCCTGACGGGAGCCTCATAATCCTGGAAGTGTAAGCCTACAAATCCCAGCAATCCTCCTGTGGATTTTTCCTCGGCAGCGAAATAGGTATAGCCTCTTTCCTCCAACTGTTTTTGCAGCCGCTGCATCATGATTCCACTCTCCTCCTTATTCAGACTTCTGTTGAAATATTTCATGACTTCAGGATCGGCATTAATGGCCGCTAATTCATCGAGATCAGAAGCTTTCCAGGCTCTCATGCCTACTCTTTCGCTTTCAATAATATACTTCATAAATAGGGCTTTGAACTTGGATAATTGTCTTAGGTATGCGCAGCGAAATTAAAGAAAATTACGACTCTAATAGTGACAAAAAGCAATTGAATTAGCATCTAGCCTTTATGTCATATACAGGAGATTATATGTATCTTTGTTTTCACCCAATTTAGTAGCCATCATTATTCTTGAAATTGATTTTTGTATTTCTTTTTTAGAGGAAGAGCACATACAAGAGTCTGGATCAAGTATAGAAAATGATTGATATTGCACTTAACCTTTACTAATCAACCAGAGCATGAGAATTTTAGCCTGCCTGTACCTGTTATTATCTTTTCTGATCCTCTTTCCCCAGGATATTCTGGCTCAACATTCTGTGGCCCGTAAATGGAATGAAGTTTTGCTGGAAGCGATCCGGACAGATTTTGCCCGGCCTACTGTACATGCCCGAAATCTGTTTCATTCATCGGTTGCCATGTATGATATATGGGCAGTTTTTGAAGATGGGGCAGAAACCTATTTTCTCGGAAAGAACCTCCATAGTTTTCCCTTGCCCTTTGAAGATTTTCCTTATACCGGAGATATTCAGGAAGCAAGAGAAGAGGCCATGAGTTTTGCTATGGCTCGCTTAATCAGACATCGTTTTCAAAATTCTCCAGGTGCTGAGGAAACCATGGATAGAGTCGATTCCCTCATGACGGCTCTGGGTTATGATATCAATGATATTTCTGTTGCCTATCAAAATGGCAATCCTTCTGCTCTGGGTAATTATGTCGGTCAGGGTCTGATCAACTACGGGAGAACCGATGGATCAAATGAGGAAGAGGACTATAGAAATGAATACTATGTTCCCCTAAACTTCCCCATGGATCCCAATGATCAGGGAAACCCCTTTATCACGGATCCCAATCGCTGGCAACCCCTTACTTTTCAGATATTCATTGATCAATCCGGAAATCCCATCCCTGGAGATGTGCCTCCTTTCCTCAGTCCAGAATGGGGGAAAGTATTGCCTTTTGCCCTGAATCGATCTGATCTGACTCTATATGAGAAATTCGGAACCGACTTTTATGTCTACCATGATCCCGGTCCGCCGCCCTATTTGCCTACGGATCGTGAAAATAATGATTACACTGATTATCAATGGGGCTTCGAAATTGTAGCCCTCTGGTCTTCCCATCTTGATCCCAGTGATGGAGTGATGTGGGACATCTCTCCGGGAGCTTTGGGCAATACCAATATTGATGAATTTCCGCAAACCATAGAAGACCTTCCTAACTTCTATAAAGAACTGGAGGGAGGTGATATTGGTACGGGACATGCACTCAATCCAGCTACCGGACAGCCTTATGAACCTCAAATGGTTCCTCGTGGGGATTATGCTCGGGTTCTGGCTGAATTTTGGGCCGATGGTCCGGATTCTGAAACGCCTCCCGGACACTGGTTTACGATTCTAAACTATGTGTCGGATCATCCTGATTTGGTGAAAAGATTTGAAGGACAGGGAGATATCCTGGATGATTTGGAATGGGATGTGAAAACCTATCTGACATTGGGTGGGGCCATGCATGATGCTGCCATCTCCGCCTGGGGAATCAAAGGATATTATGATTATGTACGGCCTGTTTCTGCTTTACGATTGATGATCGCGAGAGGACAGGCTTCTGATCCCAATGACGAGAACTACGATCCTAATGGGATCGAGCTTACGCCAGGCCTGGTGGAACTGGTACGAGCCGGTGATCCACTTGCAGGGATTCAACAGCAGAATATTGGTAAAATTAAAATAAAGGCCTGGAGAGGACCGGATTTCATCATTGATCCGGATACATCAGTTGCCGGGGTAGGATGGATACTGGGGGAAAATTGGTGGCCCTATCAGCGGCCCAGTTTTGTTACCCCAAACTTTGCTGGATATGTTTCCGGGCATTCAACCTATTCGAGAGCGGCATCTGAAGTCCTGACTATGTTTACGGGAGATCCGTTTTTTCCGGGAGGTATGGGAGAGTTTGTAGCCAGGCAAAATGAATTTCTGGTATTTGAAGATGGGCCTAGTCAGGACATTATTCTGCAATGGGCGACTTATAGAGATGCATCAGACCAGACCAGTCTCTCGCGTATCTGGGGAGGGATTCACCCACCTGCAGATGATATCCCAGGAAGATTGATTGGGGAAAAAGTAGGCGTTGATGCCTTCACTAAAGCCAAGAATCTTTTCCAGGGAGTAGAAAATCCTGCCTTGGATAATCCCGATCAGTTTGCCTATCCTAATCCTGTAAGAAGCGGTAGCTTCCTATATGTAGCGATAGATCAGGAAGCTCCGGAAATTGAAGCAGAGCTGATCGCTGCGGATGGAAGGAGAGTTTTGTATCAAAACCTGCCTGTAGCGGGTAATTTTGTATACCTCGAACTGGATTTGGCGCGGGTAGCCCCAGGTGTATATTTCCTGAAGCTGAAAGGTGAGGGAATTGATAAAACAGAAAAGATTCAGGTCTATTGACCTGAATCTCTCAAATTTTTAATATCCTTTTTAAAACGCTCGGTCAGCCCTTTGGTAAAGCTGTCCATAACTGTTTTTTCTGATTTGTCTACGCCGGCAGAAGCCTCTGCCATTTTCTCCATGACATCCAACATGGCCTGATACTCAGGATCAGGACCATAGTCCTGGCAAAAGAGGATTACCTTTTTGTAGAGGTCTTCTATGTCGCTCTCCTGTTTGCGCTCATAATCGAAGGACCATTTGATCTCCTTACCCCAGGGATGATCCGCAAGCATCTTTTCCAGAGTTTCAATTTCTTCTTCCTGAATCACTCCATCCGCCATAGCCAGGACATAGAGCAATTCACCAAATACGTCGTATAATTTTACTTTACTACCCATAATTGAGGGGATAATTTTTTTCAAAAAAAGGAATATTCTATTTATCGACCAAAAGAATCATAATACTCCTCAGCATGTTCTTCATAGCGTTTGAGTAGGGCAATGTTTTCTCTTTCTACTTCTGTTAATTGATCACGGATGTCAGTAGAAATCGGGATATACCAGTCCACATAGTTGTCAAAGACATAACGAACCCTACGATTTTTGAAGGAGTATCCATGACGGGCATATACTGCATTTCTGATAAATTCTAAATCGGCTTTATACAGATTTTCAACCTCTTGTTTTTTGAGTAAAGCTTTGGAGGCATTGAGTTGTGTTACCGAAGAGGTGAGGGTTTCTGCTTCATCTCCACTCCAGGTATCATAGAGCCCATCATAGGTGACAGATTCTGGCAAATCTAATTCGGGATTATAATCATACTTCCTTTTTTGCAACTCATACTTACGTTCTGTTACGGCAAGCTTTGTATCATTGGCTACCCAGGTTCCATTAATAGAAGGTTTTGTTCCCAGTATGATCGAAAATTTGAATGAACCATCATAGCGATCATCACCGGGTTCTTTGGCCTCTACCATATAATTGGTATCACCGACCTTTTTTAAACTACCTTCAAATGGGCGGATATTTCCAGCTACTACGCTATGACCATAGACTTTATCTTCCTCTATCCGATTGATGGAGATATTGATCAGATTGCTATAAGAGGGAGCATTGCCTGCCCCATATTTTGCAGCTTCAAAAGAACCCACATACATGCCCAGGGGATCATGGTCCAGGACAGCTGGATTTTCAGAAGAAGGAGGCGTTGAGACAGCAATTTCTTCTGAAGGAGCTTGCTCACTTGCGCTTGTTTCTGCGGTCTCTGGAGCTTGTTTTTCTTCTCCACATGCGAAGAGGAAAAGACAGAGCAGGGGAAAGATGAATCGTTTCATTTTTTTAATCTATAAATGATGTATTCTGCTAGTAAAAGATTGAGTACCCATCCCAACCAGGCTACGATCATATAAACATCCATAGGTCTGGGGTGGAATAAGGCAACGATAATGTATTTCCAGGCCCTGAGCGTAATGGCACTCATCGTCAGGGCAAAACTTCGAATCATAAAGAATCTATGTGCCTGGTAGTTTTTCGCTTTGATCTCCCAAATCGCTTTTCCCGTCGTCCATATCCAGAGCAAAGCCAATAAGCAGAAGGCGATTTGCGAGGGAAGGCCTCCATTCGCATAAATGCCTATTATAAAACCGGAAGGAGCAGCCAGAAAGAGGATACTTACTGCATAGAGCCATCCTCCGGATCTGTGCAAGGCCGGGAGTTTTTTACGGACATAGGGAGAAAATTGGGTAAAGCCTGCTAGTAAACAGAAAAAAGAGGTATAGACATGGGTAAAGAAGGCCAGCTTATAATGCTTCAGTTCTATGTAATCCTGCTTGATTCGTAGAAAGGCGACATCTGTATCAAAGGGAATGTACTGCAAGCTGATATCCAGCATCAGATAACAAAAGTAGAGATAGGCCATGAGAATGCCTCCTGACCATAAGAGCGAAGGATTCCTCAGGAACTTTTGTGTGTGTGCGGACATGGATTAGGGGAAATTATTTCATTTCCAACGTACTGACGATTTTTCGTTCGACAAATTCAAAAGAATCTTTATCAAAGACTTTTCGGCTGAAGTAGGTAAGTTGAACTTCTTTTCCAATAAGGTCCTTTTTAAATCTTAGTAAGCCAAAGCCTGTAAATTCGTCTATACAATAGAATTCCTCGCCTCCACTCAGTCGAAGGATCATGATATCATTTCCGGCAAGTTTTTCTATTTTTCCTTCGTAGCTGCGTGTATTTTTTCTATTGACCTCTCCCTTTCGTTCTTCCATGGCTTCATCGGCCAGGCTGGCTTCTCCATCTTTTGCCTGGAAAAGGAGTTCGACAAATTTTTCACATTTCAGGGCCAGTACGCCTCCGAGTTGTTCGCCAAATTCTCGAAATCCATTCGGCGAACTGAGGTCTATGCCCATTTCTTCTTCAATTTCCTTGCTACGGCCAGAGGTAATGTTGAGCATACAAAGGCCCAGTTCCATTTTTACCGTTTCTGCATCTGCATCCGGGCTTACTTCTTCCGTGACGCAGGTACAAAGTTCATCAACCAATTGATCTTGAAGGTCTTGTGCTCCCAGTTGTGTAAACCATCCACTTAGGATTAGACAGGTGATAGCTAGCTTTTTCATATGATTTTGTGTTTTCTTCTTATGCTCCTAAAAATCCCATATTTCAGGCAGAAAACAAAATGCAGCCCTCTATGAAAGAAGCCTGCATAGTATAAAACTTACTAGGATATTTTATTGAAGGGAAAGCAAGAGCTTTCTGACTGCTAACTCAGATAAAGAATTATTTATCTGGCCAGATTTGAATCCTTCCCTTCATGGCCCTTTTCCCTTTGTATGAAAAAAAGGAAACGACCTGCCTGGCCATAAGATAAAAGGACTTGCAGCACATTTCCATTAATTGAGCATTAAGGGAAATGAGGCTCGCGGGAAAGGGTTCAAATGGGAGAAAGTGAAATCACTTTACGACTTCCCTCTCCCTTCTCCAATCGCTAATCCTTATTCTGACTTTTCTACCCTCTTCTCATAACGATGCTTGCGCATTCATTCATTTGGGCAATATTGAAATCGAGGGTCATTCTTTTGTGATTGATGGCATCAATGATGGTACCGATCAGGCAAAATCCTCCGGTCAGGAGATAGGCAATACCCATTCCGATTTGATTCATCAGAAAACGGTTGATTCCCGCAAGTCCAATAAAACCGAGAAGCGTAGTCAGTAAGATGGTTTGGGTGCTTTGTCGTTTGGTGCGATACATGGCAGCAAACATCTGGAGCTGTTTTTCATCAAATCCCTCTGTTACGTCTTCCAAATAGTGTAATTCTTCTGGATCTGCATCGGGGAAGAACATGATTAGATCTTGGCTCATAGCGTCTTTTTTATCTTGATTAATGTGTGAACAATGTGAAATACCAGGATGATGAATATGGGAATTCCAAAGATGTGTTCTTCGAAAGAGGCAGCAAATTCTCCTCTGAAAATATAGGAGATTGAATGCCCGATCCCGCATCCCCAACAATTCTCCCATCCGAGATTCTTAAACACACATAAAGACATATGCTCTTCCTCCGGGTTGGAAAATGCCAGGAAACTTAGGCCTGCAATCCAAAATGCAGGTTCGAAAAATCTCATGAGAGGTTTTCGCTTCATCCAGTTTAAAGACGGGAATTGAGAGAGGAAGTTGGAATATAAAAAGCCAGGTTCAGGAAATACTTTATTCCCTGACCTGGCCTTCATTAATGCATATGTGCTAATTCCTAGCTTAATTCAGACTAGATGTATTAGATTTCTTTAGAGGTACCAGAAGCCCTTTGCTCAAAGAGAGGCTGTAGAGAGTTACTTGCCGACTAAAAGTCGGATATGGGGTCTTGCGATAAGGGCTTTGATCAGGGCTCTGTTGAGTGATAGTTGTCGAGTCGATGACAGAGCGTTTGGCAGGAATTGCTGATTTTGCAGACAAGCCTTTGATCAAAAATAAGGCTCGTTTTCGTAATGCAAATGGATAATCAGTAGTTTCCATGGTTAATTTTAAATCGACCATAAGTACGGCTTTTGGTCACTTATAAACCACTGCAAACGAATAAGCGTGCGCTTCTTTTGTGCAAGCGTGCAGGAGCACACCAACTATTGAAAATAAAATAGACACCCCGTAGGGTGTCTTCCTCTATATATAAGTATTAGTCTTTATTTTTTGTAAATAAATTGCTCCATCACAGAGGTAGCTTCATCTTGTAGCTGCAAAAAATATTTGCCTTCCTTCCAGCTGCTTGCATCAATGGCGAGAGCCTGAGGATCAAAATCCGCCTGCAATTCGTGGCTATCGATGATCTCTCCCGCTACATTTAAAAAACGCAAGGAAATAGGGCCAGTTCTGTCGGCAGCATAGAGCAACTTGATTTTTCCGTCCTGGATTTCTTCAATTCTGGAATAAAGGCCCAGATCCAGTCCAAATTCATATTCGATTACATCACTGAAATCTTCCAGGCCATCGAAGCCGATCTGTTTGACTCGGTAATAAACCCGGGGCATTTGAACCGTAGCAAGGCTATTGTCTATGTATTCATAGACCTGTTCTTTACTATACGAGCCTGAACCTTCTCCATCTACTCTCCCGATTACTTCATAATTTTCATCATCCAGGGAGCGCTGTATTTCGAAGGTTTTGATATGTCGCTGAAATAAGGTGCTCCAACGCACTTTGCCATCATTGCCTTCTACTTCTGCCTGGAAACTTCCGTATTGAACACTAGAGGCTGTTTGCTCAACGGAAGCGACAGCTGTTGTACTTTCAGACTCTGTCCGTCTAGCCGTGATTTCAATTACTTCTGTCTCAGCCGGAGCTTCTGTTAGCAGAGGTTTCTCGACTTTATTCAGAGATTCCGTTTCAAGGACCTCAGGACTATCTGTATCCTTAATATTGGGAAGTTCATTATTTCTTTGGGTTGAAAGTACCCCTATGAGCAAGGCGCAGAGCAGGATAGCTCCGCCTCCGATTCTTGAGGCCCTTGTCCGCAAGCTTGCCTGGTTTCTATTTTTTGCCATGGTTTGTTTTGAGGATAAAAAAGATCGATTTGGTTTATAAACTCATTTAATACATTCATAAAAATATACGATTAAACGAATTTAATTGAACCAAATATCAGGCAGGCCTTACCGATGTAAGCTTTTGGGGATGGAGGGCAAAAAAAGAAAGGGAGGCGAATAATTCGCTCTCCCCTCAATCAAACGCATGAATACTTATCGGACAAAAAATTTTTCAGGGTTGTGCTGTGTTGTTAGTTTGATTGTGTTGTGTCTATATTCCTTTCAGGTGAAAGGCATATGCTTGATAATCGATCAATTCTCTTTCTTTTTCATTTTCCTGCCAGGCTTCTTCTTCATGGCTAAGCTCAATGAGATCCTTTGTCTTCATTTCACCCATACTTTCCACTACCTCTTCCATATGCTTCAGTTCCTGCTCACTGAAGAGACTGGCATCAAATTCCTGAAGGGCCAGGAACCTTTCACCCATATGTCCACTATCAGATAATTCTTCTTCGATCTGGATATATTTTTCTGTTTCCAGGACGCCAAAAAGTTCTCTGAAATGAGAGGGAACCGGTCCATAGGGAATCGCTCGGTAATTGCAGCCGGAAATGGAATAGCCCGTATGCTTGAAGTGCAGAAAATCTGCATAGAACAAGAGTTTGTTCAGACGGGTTTTCATCGGCTGGGTCTGCTGGGCGAAATAGATCACATAATGGGCGACTTTCTCAAAGCTGGGCTTTACAAATCCTGTAAAGGCATTGGCCTCGAGGTGGAAGTTCCATATGTATTTGACGACCTGTTCCAGTTTGTTACTTCCCATCAACCCATGTATGCGATCCAGTAATTTGCGGTAACTATTAGGGGAAAAAATATTTTCTTTTTCCTCTACAAATCCCAGGAAATGTTTGGGTTCTCCAGCCAGGCGAATGAGCTTGGCATTGGCGAGGCTGGGAACCACTCCGTCTTCATATTGTCGATAGCTATTGATTCCGAAATCCAGTACTTCTGCCATTTTTGCAGCCGAAAGTCCGTACTTCTCACGAATAGCTTTGATTTCTTCGGGAAAGGGAATGTGATATTTGGTACGATACAGATTTTGTGCCTGGGTTACTTTAAATTCATCCAGCTCTGTAGTCGTATATTCTTCTCCATTTTCATCTACATAATAGGAGCCAAATACCTTGAAGGGCTCTTTACGGAATGTGTATTCCACCCATTCCTGCATCAATTTCGAATTTTTATTTCCTGTTGAACCTTTCATATACATTTGGTTTTGTTAGAGGAAGGAGGAGAGTCCAGCGAGCGATCTGTGTGTTTCTAGTTGTGCTTGTGTCCATGGTTGTTGCTGTTTGCTCAGCTGTCTCTCAGCTCTCTTCTTCTAATAATTTATTTGTAGGGATACTTTATGGGCCTTTCTGCTTCATGAAAGGAAAAGCATCTTACCGCTTCTTCTCCCAGGCCGATGGAAATCTTGATGTAGACATCTTTTTTTTTGAGATATACACCAAATTCCCAAAACTCGGCTCCTTTATTCACTCCATCTTCCCTCGGTCCCTTGTAATAATCTTCTATCTGCAGACTTTCTAATATTTTTTCTCTTCTTCGAGCACTGATTTCCAAATCCAGCAGGGCCTGCACATTTTTTTTCCGCTGGTAGAATCGTATTCCGAATTCTTTTTTCTGTTGGACAAACACTTCCAGAAAGCGTGCTACTTCATCTCGACTTGCCGGATCTTTAGATTTCAAAGCGTTCTTTTTGGTGATTTCCAACTTTATGATTGCAAATTAGGGTGAAATATTTAATAATGCAACTATTTAGTGAAAATAATTCCATATTTTTTGACAAAACACAACGATAGAGTTGTGTTTTGAGGATTATTTATTTAGTAAATCTTATTAATTAGTGGTCTTTTTCTTTTTTTTGCGTAAAAACCCCACGGATTCATGGGAGATCCCTGAACCCTTTCGTGCAAGCTCCATTTCCCTTAATGCTCGATTTATGGAAATGCGCCCTACAAGTCTTTTTTAGTTTGGCCAGGCAGGTCGTTTCCCTTTTTTTACATAAAGGAAAAAAGGCTATGAGCGGAAGGATTCAAAAAGAAATTCAGCGCAGCTGTAATTGTGAACAGGAATCTCCGGCGAAGCCATCTCCTTTAATCCCAAAAACTACTTATAGCCAAGGAGCTACTTCGTCCTTAATCAGAACTCGCAATGCCGGTATTGTTTGAGTTTATGATCGCATGCTTCTCTCCTCAATTCGGTGACTCTACTCCTATCAACGCCCAATTGGCATTAGATTTTCTTCAAAATTGTTCTACTTTGGATCAAATCCGATACACACGATGAAGAAACTACAGCTAACTATCTATCTGGCTCTACTACTGAGTCCTTTATTCTTATCTGCCCAAAGCCTTCAATCTCCTGCAGAATTCCTGGGCTACCAACTGGGCGAAAAATTCACCTGGCACCATCAGGTGGTTTCTTATTTTGAATATGTAGGCGATAATTCTGAAAAAGTGCTTATCCAGCCTTATGGAAGTACCAATGAAGGCCGAAAACTCCTGACCGCTGTATTGAGTTCGAAAAAGAATATGGATCGCCTGGAAGAGATTCGGACCGATCACCTCAAAAGTATTGGTTTGATGGAGGGAGAAGCTGATGGAAAGGTGCCGATTGTATACCTGAGCTATAACATTCACGGAAATGAAACCTCTTCTACAGAAGCCGCAATGGCAACCCTCTATCAATTGGTAACAAATGATACGGCCAATTGGCTGGAAGATATGATTGTCATCCTGGATCCCTGTATCAATCCGGATGGAAGGGACCGATATGTCAACTGGTATAAACAGGCACGAAACAAAACCTATAATCCCCATGGAAGCTCCTGGGAACATAGAGAACCCTGGCCAGGCGGCAGGTATAATCATTACCTCTTTGACCTAAATAGAGATTGGGCCTGGCAGAGTCAGAAAGAAAGTCGTGAAAGAGCAGTAAGGTATCAGGAATGGATGCCGCATGTACACATTGACTTTCACGAAATGGGATCCAATTCTCCCTACTTTTTTGCCCCTCCTTCCAAACCTCTGCACAATCTGATTACAGATTGGCAAAAAGAGTTTCACGAAGCCTTGGGTGAAAATCATGCCTACTATTTCAATCGGGAAGGATGGCTCTATTTCACCAAAGAAGTTTATGATCTTTTTTACCCCAGTTATGGAGATACCTGGCCTACTTTTCAAGGAGCAATTGGGCTTACCTATGAGCAAGGTGGTGGCGGTCGTGGAGGCCTGGGCATCGAAATCAACAATGGTACAGAACTGAAACTGTCTGATCGAATCGCCCATCACTTTACTACCAGTCTCTCTACGATAGAAACGGCCGTTAAGAACAAAGATCGAATGGTAGATGAGTTTGTAAAATATTTTGAAGAGGCAAGAACCAATCCTTTTGGTGAGTACAAAGCCTATGTCATAAAAGCAGGCAATGATGCTTCTCGTCTAAGTGCGCTGAAGACCTTATTGGATCGCAACCAAATCCAGTACGGATATCCCGCAAAATCTGCAAACCGCATGCAAGGATATGCTTTTATGGAAGATGGGAATCGGATTTTTGATTTAGAAGAAAGTGATCTTGTCATATCAGCTTACCAGGCCAGGTCGAGACTGGTACAGGCATTATTCGAGCCTAAACCCGAGATAGAAGATTCGATCACCTATGACCTCACAGCCTGGGCGATGCCTTTTGCCTATGGTTTGGAATCTTATGCGACTACTGACCGGATTTCTTTATCAGAAAGAAAGGTTCAAAATAGACAGGCGGGAACTTCGGTGAATGGAAAGGTGTATGCCTTTGTAGCCGAATGGGAAGATATTTCAGATGTGGCTTTACTCGCAGCCCTGGCCAATGAAGGGATCAAGAGTCGTTTTGCCAGTGAGCCATTTAGTCTGGGAGGAAAAACCTTTGGAAAAGGAACCCTTATTATTACCCGTGCTGACAATCCCCAGGCTGATTTTGTCGAAAAAGTACAGAGCGTAGCAGCCGATCAGGGAAAAGCTATGCAAATCACCCAAAATGGTCGGGTAGAAAAAGGAAAAGATTTTGGTTCCCGAAGTGTGAGATTGATAGGAATTCCGAAAGTTGCTGTAGTAAATGGAGAGGGAATTTCTCCAACTGCTTTTGGCAATCTTTGGTACTACTTTGAACAGGACATCAACTATCCGATAGATGTGCTCAATACGCAGTATTTGGGAGGAGTAGATTTATCGGAATACGATGTGCTGGTGCTGCCTTCAGGTTCTTATGGAAGGTTTAAAAACCAGATATTGGAATTCGTAAGGGGAGGAGGAAAAGTAATTGCGCTTCAAAGAGCGATGGGAATATTTAGTCGATTCGGGAAAGATGAACAAGGAACCGCTCTTTCATCTTCTCTGGCAGCCTATAATTCGAAGCAAACTAAAAAGGAGGCGAAGGAGGCCGAATCAGCAACTCCTGATTCCAAACTCAAAAGGTATGAAGATCAGGTAAAGGCATACGTAACAGAATCTGCCCCAGGTAGTGTGTATGAAATCAGCCTGGATGATTCTCATCCCCTTGCCTTCGGTTTGGGTTCAAAAATGCATCTCATCAAACAAAGTTCCAGTATTTACCCCTATATGGAAGATGGCTGGAATGTCGGGGCCTATAAATCAGCCGAGGCCGTTAGTGGATTTACCGGAGCAAAACTCGAAGAAAAAGTAGCGAATACCCTGGCATTCGGAACGGAATCCTTGGGACGAGGAACCATCGTTTATTTTCCGGAAGACCCAAATTTCAGGAGCTTCTGGCATGTGGGGAAACTCTTGTTGGGGAATGCGGTGTTTTTGAGTTTCTAATTCGGTTGGGGAAGTGTTGTGGTGTTTTAGTGCGGCAGTTGTGCTTCACTACAGCACTTCCTTCCTCACCATGGGCAAATAACGCTCATAATGCCACAGGATCAGCGCCACATTCCCCAGCAGCATACAAGCTGTGATGAGAGGTGTGCCTCTCATGTTGAGGGCCAGAGAAACCAAAAAGATATTGACTGTAACAGGCATCATAAGTAGAGATGCCAGTGCGCTAAATCGCTTGCTGAAAATGAGCAGGCCGAGAAAGATTTGAAAGAAGCCGATGAAATTCCAGTAAAAACCGGTGTCGTGCATGGCTTGAAAATAGGCACCCACGGGATTTTCTATGGGTAAGGTGGTGAATTTAACTCCCGGCATTTTTCGAAGGCCGGAGATGATAAAGGTCAAGCCCATACCAATTTTCAGGCCCAGATAGGCGAGCTTAAATAATTTCTTATCGCGGAGCGGATTGATCCAGGAAAGTATAGTAGCGTCCATAAGTCTTGGTGTATAAGTACTTGAACGCAAGTTAAAGGCAGTCGTTGGGATCTTTGTAGAGAGAAAAATAGAAATGACAGAAGGCAGAGCTTAGTCCCTGCCTTCTATCGGTTAATTTATTGCTTATAGGCAATGGATGCCTCGCCATTAAAGTCTGTATATTTTATTCCTGCTTTTCCCGATTCTTCTGTGAAAAAACTGACTTGATCCCCATATACCGTGAAGAAATGATCCTTTGCACTGGGGAAAAAAGAGATGCCATAAAAAGGCCCTCCATCATCCCAGCTTAGGGAGAGATGTTCCTTCTCTGCTTCTATATCAACCCGTACATCCTTTGCACCAGGATTAAAAAAGAAGCCTGCACCTTCTTTGAATATATAAGTCCCACTAAAGCGAGAAAGATCATTGCTTGATAGCTTGACTGCCCTATGCTCCGTTAAATTGGGCTCATCATTCAGCCATTCTATAGACTTCCATTCTCCATCAAGTACGATCTGTTTCATCTTAAATGCCTGATCCAGCGAACGCAGGCCGACTTCCCGTTCTGTGTTTTTGAAAAAGATGGGATAGACAAATTCTTTGTATCTATCCATGAAACTGGATAGGTCATAGGTATTTCCTTCTATTTCGAAGCTATAGTCGAGTTCCTGCAAATCGGATACTTTTACGGCTCCGAAATAGGCTTCGGGAGCCTGGCCTTCCGGATCCTGCTCAATGAGCATCAATTCGAGATCATTCCCCGGCAATCCTTTCGCATTCTCTTTTCTTTTCTGAATAATGTGAATGGCACCCATAAAAGGCTTAAGGTTTTGATAAGTAGCTCCGAATCTTCGGGACATTCTACTGGGTAAGTCCTCGATTACTTTTTCTTCGAGATCCATAATGTCTTCTGCCTCCTGAATTTGGAGCTTTCCATCTTTCGCATCTTTAAATACCTGAGTGATCAACTGCTGAAAGAAAGGCTGAAGAACTTTATCCATCTCCTCCAAATGACTCTGCTCTTGTTTATAAGATTCCCGGATAGAACCTTCTCCCGGAATCCGCCACATAGCGATAAATTCGTTTTTTGCTAAGGGACTATTTGCGCTCTCAAAGTCAGAAGGACTGGGGACAGTACATGCTGTAAGGACAAGCAGGCTCAAGAGCCCTACAATGATTGATTTCATGATTTCTGTTTTTTAGTGAATATTGGTTGAGATCTCATGCTTCAAATCTAGAGACTCATGTAATCACTGCTGTAAATCTAGTGTCAAGTTTTGTCAAAGTTGTTAAATCTTTGTTTTGAAGGTAAAATTCTGTGATTTTTCAGTATGAAGCTGGGCGCACGTATAAAATGGCTGCTGTTATTTGTTCTCATTTGGGTTCTGGGAATCTTTGGGGTCCAGCTATATCAGTTGCCGCAAATTCGGCAGCAGGTTTCAGCAGGTTTATCGGCAGGCCTGGAGGAGGTCAATAGATCGCTTGCAATTTCCCTAAGCAGGGCCTATGAAAAGGAAATCAAGCAAGTTGCGATAGCGTGGGTAGATAAGAAGAAAAAGGGACTGGGCAGGGAAAAATCAAATCTTGCAGTTTCTCCTTTTGTCCTACTGCCGGATTCAAGTCAGGAAGTTTGGAGAATTCTGCCTTTTACAGCTGAAGAAAACCAGCCTTTGGATGAATATACAACAAGGACTCTCCGCAAAAGAGTAGCAGCTGTCTACGAACCCTGGAACGATAGTTTGTCCTTATTTTGGGCCAATAGCATAGATAGTACCCTCACTTTTTTCTTAAAGGAAAGCTCTTTCTCTTCTGCTACTCGCCTTGCCTTGCATCCGTTTTTTGAGGAAGAAAATAATAGTTTTCAGGGCTTTGTCGGTTTTGAAATATCGGCTTTATACCTGGAAAAAGAATTATTCCCTGCCTTTTTCAGCAGTTATTTATCTGGCCCGGATTTAGGGCGAATAGATGGAATTAGTAAAGATTACCTGCATATACATATCAGAGATGAGGAGGGGCGGAAAGTGTATGATTCTGCTTTACTGCTCGGCGGAAAAGGTTCGTCCAGAATTTCTTTGCGCGACATCAGTCCTTATTGGGAATGGTATCAGATAGAAATGGGCTTTTTGGGGAAAGATGCCGATGCCGTAGCAACTTCCTTATATCGGCGAAATATTTGGCTTCTTTGTCTGGTTTTCGGAATCCTGATCCTGCTGATTCTTGCACTTTATTTCATCCAGCTACGGGCTCAAAAACTGGATGCCTTCAAACGGGAATTTTTAGCGAATGTAGGGCATGAATTAAAGACTCCCCTCAGTGGAATTAAATTGGCAAATGATGGAATGCGATTGGGAAGATTGAAGGACGAAAAAGAGCAAGAAATGGCAATAGAGATCATCGATAAGGAAAGTAGAAAATTAGAGCAGAAGATCCATAAACTGATGGATTATGCTCGTTTGGAGTCCGGAACAAAAGTGTATCGCAAGGCACGTATTCAAGCGGGAGATTGGATGAAAAGCTGGCTAAAACCGGTGAGGGAGAAAGTGAAATTGCAGGGATTTAATTTGAACCACAACCAGATTTTCCCAACAGCCTATGTCGAAATGGATGTACAGGCTATGGAAGATGTGTTAGATATTTTGCTGGATAATGCCTTGAAGTATAGTGGAGGAAATAAAGAACTATTTGTTGAGCTAAAGGAAAGATCGGGGCAGCTGCTGATTTCCTTACATGATAAGGGGATAGGCATTCCCTTGAATAGGCAAAAAGATATTTTTGAGAAGTTTGTAAGAGCGGTAGAAGTAGATACCCATGATATAAAAGGAGATGGATTGGGTTTATCTATTGCCCGAAAAATAGTGGAGGCACATGGAGGGAAAATTCTCCTAAAATCAGAAGAAGGAAAAGGTAGTCGCTTTAGCATACAACTTCCAATTGTTGAAACAGATGGATAAACTGCTTAAACAACATATTCTTTGCGTGGAGGATGATCCTTCTTTACGGAGCCTGATTGATCAGAATCTTCGGTTTGAAGGCTATGAGGTTTTGCTTGCAGAGGATGGTTTCCGGGCGATGGAACTGATCGAAACAGAAAATGTTGACCTGATTTTGTTGGACCTGATGTTGCCGAAAATGAGTGGAATAGAATTATGTAAGCAGCTTCGGGCAAAGGGCAATAGTGTACCCATTATCATGCTTACCGCCAGAGATGCTACTGAAGATAAAATCAGAGGACTGAAGACGGGAGCTGATGATTATCTCAGCAAACCCTTCGATTTGATGGAACTGCTGGCCCGTATAGAAGCTGTTTTAAGAAGGGGGAAAGCTAATAAAGGCTATAAAGAAGTCTATCATTTAGGAGAAATTCGTATCGATTTTAAGGAGCAAAGAATCGCCAAAGGAAGCGAGCTCCTAAGCATGACTCAACAGGAAACTCTCCTCCTCAAATATCTGGTTCATCATGAAGGGAAAATCCTCAGCCGAGAGGAGATCTTTCAGGATATCTGGGGACATGATCATCTGTACTCCATGCGAACCATTGATACCCACATCACCAAACTCAGACAAAAGATCGAAAAAATTCCCTCCAAGCCCAGACATATCCTTACGGTTCATCGTGTAGGATATCGATTTGTGGGATAGAGCCTTGAAAGGGTTGTTAATAGTCTGAAGCTTCGCAAAAAAACCAACTATAACACCACAACACTAAAACACCATATCTCTATTCCAAATCCTCCTCCCTCAACAAAACCCCCGGATTCAAAATTCCTGCCGGATCAAATCCCTTTTTGACATTCTTCAGGACCGTCTTGAAAGCTGCGCTATGTTGCTTTTCGTAAAATGGCTGATGATCCTTGCCCACAGCATGGTGATGGGTGATAGTTCCTCCATATTTAATGATGGCATCTGAAGCGGCTTTTTTTACGAAATCCCATTGTTCCAGTTGACGACCTTTTTCCCCCTTTGCAATTACCGTATAATAAGGTGCCGGTCCATCCGGATACAAATGCGTGAATCTCACGGTGACAATTCCCCCTCCGCAATGCTCTTTTAAAGCAGCCAGGGTAGCGGATTCGACTCCTTTATGGAAAGCATCAAACTGATCCCAGGTGACCGCAGTTTCAAAGGTTTCAACCACCATCCCCTTTTTGATCAATTCATCTCGCATATAGGGCGCTTGCAAAAAAGACTTCTTCCAGGCATCGGCTGCCTTATCCCTTGGAGCTCCTGTTTTCTTCTCTTTTACTTTCCAGTATCCTCCCAGCTCTTTACAAATCTCAAGGGCTCGTTCCATCCATTTTCCCAATTCATGGTCATGGGATTCGAAGCCAAGAATCAAAACCGTGTCTGTTCCTTTACCCAGGCCATTTGACAAAGCCTCCAGGGGACTTACCAGGCGAGCATTGCTGGGATTGAGGCCAGACTGAGCGATTTGCCGACAAGCTTCTACTCCTTTTTCAAAAGAATCAAAACTTACGGTCTGAGCTTCTTTAAAGGTCGGAATATCCTGGACCCGTAGCCAGGCTTCTGTTACCACTCCGAATATTCCCTCTGATCCACAAAGGAGGCGTTCTTCACTTGGCCCTGCTCCCGATCCGGGAAGTTTGCGGGTTTGCATGATTCCGCTGGGACTGATCATGCGGACGCTTTGGACAAATTCATCAATATGGGTGTAAAGCGTAGCGAAATGACCTCCGGATCGAGTGACGATCCAACCACCAACCGTAGAAAATTCAAAGCTCTGCGGATAGTGTCTGAGACTCAGTCCATGAGCCTTTAGGCCTTGTTCAAGTGCTGGCCCAAAAATTCCTGCCTGCACGCGCACCGATCGACTGGCCTTGTCAATTTCCAGGATCTGATCAAAGTGCTTCATGTCGAGACTGATGCTTCCCGTATATTTATCAGTCTGGCTGGGCTCTACCCCTCCTACAACGCTTGAACCTCCCCCAAAAGGAATGAGGGAAATATTTTCAGCACTGCAAAAACGCATTAGGGCCAGAATATCTGTTTCTGTTTTGGGGAAAGCTACATAGTCCGGCGCATGCTCAAATCGCCCCATCAATCCTCGCCATACATCCCGAAAGGACTTTCCATAGGTATGAGAAGCCCGATCAAAGGGATCCGAAGAACATATTTCGGCCAGTTCTGCAGGAAGGCTGAAACGAGCTTCCTTTAGGTTCAGGTTTTCAATTTTGGGTTCCGGTATATCTTCAAACTCTTTTATCCCCAAACTGAATTTCAACATATTGGTGTAATTCTCCAGGATTCCCGGACTGAGGGGGAAATCTTCATACCCCCATCCCCAAAATTTTCTTTTTCGCGACATCTAGTATTAGTGTTTCATTATTTTAATAGTCCCTCGCAATGCCTGCGCTTCTTCTGTCAGTTCAATAAGATAAATCCCGGCAGCCAGCTTTCCCAATGTAAGTTCAATCTCATGACGCCCTGCGTGAAGCAGCAGCTCTTCTATGGGTTTTGCCAGGGCACCTTGCAGGTCTCGAATGCTGAGACTGAATTTTCCGGCTTTTTCCAGATGGAGTCGCAGGCTACTGATCTCTGTGGAGGGATTCGGAAAAGCTTGTAAAGGAAGGAACTGAAAGCTCGGTTCTATAGAAGAGGCGATTCCTTCTTCCAGGGATATCCGGTACAAGCCTCGCCCATAGCTTGCTGCCACCAGAACATTGCTAGCTTCATGGTAATCCAGGTCGGTAACTACCACATTGGGCAAACCCAGCCCTAAAAGCTCCCAATTTGTGCCATCGTTCTCGGAGAAATAAACGCCAATATCCGTTGCGATATAAAGGCGATTGTCTGGAAGAGTTTTGATGATATCATTGATGGGAATGTCGGGCAGATCTCCTGTGATATCCGTCCAACTTGAACCCAAATTCAGGCTTTTGTAGACATGCCCCTCATTGCTTCCAAATCTATAGCCGGAGAAGGTAGCATAAATCCCCCGGGAAAAAGAGGGGTCAGCTAATACGCGAGTGATCCAACGGTCGGGAAGGGCATCAGAAACGCTTGACCAGTTTGTACCGCCGTCTCGGGTGACACTGAGAGTTCCATCATCGGCCCCAGTGATAATTGTTTGGGTATTCTGGGAGGAAACACTCAGGCTGGTTAATACCCCGACCGTCAGATTGCCCATTCCTGGCCCTTGCGTCAGATCAGGACTGATGGGCGTCCAGTTTTCGGCCCGATCTGTGGATTTGAATAATTTACTCCCCCCAAAGTATAAAATGCGGGAATTATTGGGCTGAAAGACAAAAGGAGAATTCCAGCCTTTGCGGGTACCTACAATACCAAGAGAAGAAGACAGGAAGGTAGTACCTCCATTAGAGGACTTTGCAAAGAAACCATTCTGAGCTTCTGCATAAATAAAATTATTATCATTGGGATCGACCAGCACATAGAATCCATCCCCGCCAAAGATATTCTCCCAATCGTCCAGCGAGCCCGTAAGTGTCCGGTTTGTTCCATTGTCCTGCGTACCTCCATACAGTCTGTTCGGGAAACTTTCGTCTATTTCTAGTGCGTAAAATTGAGTGATCGGAAGATTGTTGATTTTCGTATGTGTAGCGCCTTGATCCGCACTGAAATAAACTCCGCCATCATTTCCGAGAAAAAGCTCATTGCTATTGAGGGGATTGATCGCGATAGCATGTTGATCGACATGGGCATTAGCAAAGATTTCTGTCCAGCTATTTCCTCCATCGACGGACTTATGCATATTGAGGGCTGTGGTGTAAACGATATCCGGATTGAGGGGATCGACGAATATTCTCCCAAACCACCACATAAAGGGAACATCAGATATTCCCATGATCGGCATGGCAGTCCAATTGTCCCCATGATCTGTTGTCTTATAAATTCCCTCCAAATAACCATTGTCAGGATTTACGAAATAAGCGTAAAGGATATTTGGGGAAGAAGGGGAAATGGCGATTCCTATTCTTCCTCCATAAGGAGGCAGGCCTATATTCAGTTCTTCCCAGCTGGCGCCTCCATTATAGGAGCGACAAATGCCGGAAGAAGCTCCCCCATAATCCCGGCGATCCGGACGACGGATTCTTTCCCAGGCCGCCGCATAGAGCGTATCAGGATTATCGGGATGAATGGCAAAGTCAATGAAACCCGTAGAATCATTTTTGTATAAAACCTTTGTCCAGCTAAATCCTCCATTTGTGCTTTTATATACCCCTCTGTCCGGGCTGTTTTTAAACAAGGGCCCCATGGCTGCGACATAGACAGTTTCGGGATCATCGGGATGAACTTGTACCCGACCTACGCTTCCAATTTCAGTCAAGCCTCTAGAAGTCCAACTGGAACCTGCATCGGTGCTTTTGTACACCCCGAGTCCATCATAAGCCAAAGATCCGCCTCCCGCATTGGGTTCTCCTGTACCGACATAAATCACAGAATCATTGCTGGGGGCAATGGCCATGTCTCCAATAGAGAGGCTGTTTTCGTCATCAAAAATGGGATTCCAATTGGCGCCCATATCCGTCGAGAGGAATATTCCTCCGGAGGCTGCTGCTGCGTAGAGCCTTTGGGGACTACTAGCGGTCATTTCCAAATCTGTGATCCGCCCGCCAATGTTGAAGGGGCCGGCAAATTCCCATGGGTTTTCGGCTATTCCATCTTTTGTCTGGAGTTTTTTTTGTGCAATCTTCAGCTTTCGAAATTTTTGAGCTTTCTGATAAGCCTGCATGTCTATTTCTCCAGACGGGTAAGCCCTCTGTCTGAATTGCCATTCATTGGGCTGAAGTTTTTGCTGATAAATTTCCCTTTGTTTTTTCTTCTCCTGACTTTCATAGAGATAGAATGTGGAGGTAGTGAGGATTCCCAGGAGGCATAGCCACAGGATGCCTCGCTTTTTGATGTTGCTTGTAAAAGTTAGATTCATGGATCGGGTAGATATAGACTGAAAGTACTGGAACGAGCTTTTATGTGTAGTGGGAATTTTTTAATATAAGTTTAAAGGTTCTCGACGGCAATTATTCTTTACATTAATACCTGTATCATGGTAAACTCCCTATTGCAAAGTTTGGGGGTAAAATCGAATACCCTCTCTCAAGATGAAATCCAATTTTTGGATCAAAACGGTTACCTTAATCTGGGGCAATTATTGTCGGAAGTAGAATTAAAGACTATTAGAGAAAGAGTGCAGACCCTCTTGCAGGAGGAAGGAGAAAAGGCGGGAGCAGAGCTGGCAGAATCCCCTCATATTCGTCATCCCAAAGAAGCAGGTGCGGATCGCCTGGCGGATCTGGTCAATAAAGGGCCGGAATTCGATGTTTTTTACACCCATCCGCGTGTCCTGGCAGCTATGTATCATGTACTGGGCGAAGGCTTTATCCTGAGCTCGCTTAACTATCGATCTGCTAAGCCGGGCATGGGCTTGCAGAAACTGCATGTGGATTGGCATGAGGCTGTGAATCCCGGAGCCTATAAAGTGTGTAATTCCATTTGGTTGCTGGATGATTTTTCGGCTGCGAATGGAGCAACACGTATAGTCCCGGGTACACATTTATGGGGGAAAACCCCAGAGGAGGTCATGGATGATCCCTGGAGAAGTCATCCGGAGGAAGAAATCATCAAGGCTGCAGCAGGAAGTGTCTTCATTTTCAATTCGCATACCTGGCATGGAGGAACTAATAATGCTTCGAATGAGCCCAGACGGGCGATTCATAGCTATTTCTGTGGAAAAGGAATGCCACAACAGATTGACCAGCAACGCTACATTCAATCCGAAACCTTGGCTCGTTTAAAAGCCGGAGCAGAGCAAATCCTGGGAGTGGAAATCTAATCCTTTTCAATCATCTGGCCCATGACATAATTGGTACGTATGGCACTTTGGCCTGTACTGGGAGAAGTTCCTTTTCCCAATAATTCTGCAACGATGTTTTCGATCAGGGGCTGTTGGATATGTTGAGGCATGATGAAGTGGCTCTTATCCTTTTCCCCACTATCCAGCTCTACTTCTACCCAGGGTTTACCAAAAGTGGGGAATCGAATGATCCCTCTGCTACCGATGATTTCCGTCATCTCTTTATGGCCACTTGCCCCCGCATTGAAACACCAACTTCCCGTACCCATGATCCCATTTTCAAAACGAAAAGAAGATACTACGATGTCATTGGCGGGATAGATACCTGCCTGATTGCCTCCATGTCCATCTACCCAGCCGATAGGACCAAAAAGAAAGTCCATGAGATCTAATTGGTGAGAAGCGAGGTCGAAAAAATATCCGCCACCGGCAATTTCTGGATCCACACGCCAATTCTCTTCCGAATTTGCAATCAGATCTGGTTGTAAAGGCTTGACCATTTCGATTTTGAGCATGCGAATATCTCCGATGGTCTCTTTCTCCAAAAGCTCTTTAACAAATAAACAATTGGGCAAAGTTCGACGATAGTATGCGACATAAAGCGGGATTTCAGCTTCCTCAAAAGCCAGTACCATATCCTTGCATTCCTCATAGGTGCGAGCCATGGGTTTTTCTACATAGGCCGGCTTGCCAGCAGCAGCAGCTTTCAGGGCATATTCCCGATGAGATTGTGGAGGAGTGGCAATGTAAATGGCATTTACCTTGGGATCGTTGATGACTGCATCTGCATCCGTAGTCCATCGACTTATCCCATGTCGCTTAGCATAATCTTCTACTTTGGCAGCATTGCGACGCATGACGATCTCGATGCGCGAGCCCGGAATTTTATTCATGGCCGGGGCGCTCTTTACTTCGCAGACATCACCTACACCGATGATGCCCCAGTTTACGGTTTCGCCTTGTATTTTTTTCATGGAGTATGGGTTGTAGCCAGGATTTATTCCCTTAAAAGTGGGATTTTTTGTGGGATTTCTCTATTAAGTTTAAGAAAATTTAGGGGTAACTTGATGGACAGACTCGTAATGCCGCAGGTCTTAAGAGCAGTTTTTTATATCGCCCACTTTTCCTTCAAGTCTTTATATCGACTCCGACTTACCGGAAGCAAGGCTCCCCCTTCCATTTCCAGAGTATATTTTCCGCCTGCTTCTGCCTTCAGACTTTTGATTTTTTGGCTGTTGACGATATAGGATTTGTGGATGCGCTCAAAATGGGGAGGGAGGAGCTGCGAAAGTTTGTCCAGATTTTTATTGTGGATTTCCTTGCTTTCGTCCTCGAAAAAAAGTTCTGCATAGATGCCGGCTCCTTTCACATAGATCAATTGCTCAATTTCTCTAAGGACATGGCGCCCTCTTTTTTGGATGGATAGATATTTACGTCCTTGCTGATCTACACTTTCTGTACCTCGCAGCCTGCGCAAGGCCTTGGCCAACCTCTCTTCATTGAAGGGTTTTCCCACAAAGTCCAATACCCCATATTCAAATGCTTTGAGGGCCTGATCTTTATTGGCGGAAACGATGATGGTATGGAAAGAGGCAGCGGAAACCGATTCCAACATTTCGAAGCCATTATCTCCTTGCAAATTGAGGTCGAGAAAGAGGAGATCAATCTCGTTTTCGGCTATATACTCCTGCGCATCTTCCAGGTGATGGCGTACGGCTATCTGCTTTGGGCTTTCGGCCAATTGTTCTCGGAGGATACGAGAAATCCTGCGAGCGATGATTGGTTCGTCTTCAACTATCAGGATGTGCATAGCTATGCGTTTAATAATTTGATGCGCGTGATCCAGCCACTTTCCGTAGGACTACTGTCGAGGGTCCACTGTTCTCCATAGCTTTCGCTAAGTCGAGAACGGATGTATTTGAAACCGGTACCTTCTTCTTTCTTTTCTGTTTTCTTATTTCGAGCAACCACTTCCAATTCGTAATAGCGATGATCTTCTACACGGAAAAATCGCAAGAAAATTTTGATGCGATTTTCTTTATCCGGATAACTATGTGTGATGGCATTTTCGATCAGGGTGTGAAAAATGGCAGGGGGAATTTTCTCCTCCGGATCAATGTTTTCCTGTATAAAAATATAGTTCAATTCCTTTCGGAAACGCATGATCTCAATATGGTATTTACAGAGGTCGATTTCCTGCATGATCGGAATGAGTTTTTCTTCCGCTATCTCACTCATGATTTCAAACTCTCCAGATAAAGCCTCAATAAATTGAATGCTTTCGCCCGGAGCTTCTTCTATCCACTCCATCAAAGAAGTAAGGGTATTCATGATGAAATGGGGCTGAATATTCTTTTTAAGTAGCTCATTTTGGAGACGGGAAGAAAGGATGACTGAAGCTTCATAGGCTTCTTTCTGGTCGCGTGCACGCCGAGCCAGAACATACATCATAGAGAGGACAAGTATGCTAAAGCTAATGAATAGGGTTACGTCATATGCATACAGCAAAAATCGAAAGCTTAGTTGGTAAAAAAGAATCACCATCCCCGATATACTCAAGGCGCTAAATACCACCCAGGCATGTTGCTTCTTTTTATAGACCGCATAAAAAGCAATTCCCAAGGAAGAAATCAGGCCAACCAAAGACATGACTCGGGCAGCTGGGTCAGTTCCAACTGTTAAAATGAAGCTGGAAGCAATGAGCAAGACCAGGATTGTGAGATTGATCAGGAGTGCTTTTGGGAGCTCAAAGAAATTGACGAAGAAGTAAGGAGTGAGAAAAGAAATAAAGAGGGTGAGAAAATAAATCACTCCCAATCGTTTGATATGGAAGGGGTAGGGATAGAGGTAAAGAAATTTGAAATACTCTGCGAATATCAGCCCAAAGAAGAGAAAACAAAGAAGACTAAATATAAGTTCCTCTTTCTCTCTGTTTCTCATGATAAACAGAAAGAGATAGTAGGTTCCTGCCATCAAATAGATTCCTGCAAGAATGAAAATAAAGGCGGTTACGCGCAGGTATTCCTCAACCGTTTGTTTATACTCTTCTATATAACAGGCATTCCAGCTTCCCAGGATGTAGGTGGGCATATGCACATTGCTAACCCTGAAGGCTACAATGTGCGAACCTATTGTTGCCAATGAGTCGGGAATCAAAACCTGGCTCATAAAATTGCCCGGAACTTCTTCTTCCACCGTTTCGCCCACTTTCCCATTTTCGCCTATCTTGACTCCATCCCAATAGACCTCATAAGAACCCAAACTGATGATGTGGAGGCCGGGATGTTTCAATTCAAAAATCTCCTCATCGACCTCGAAGGAGAAGCGCACCCAAAAATATCCGTAGCCATCGATATCCTGATCCACCCAACTTTCGTCATTCAAGTCCTTACTTGCCCACAAAGGATTGTCTCCTTGCATCTGCACCCGTTTATCCGGATATATAATCCCATCATAGGCTGAAGCTGGATTCAGGCTAAAAAGAAAGAGGCAGAGAAGCAGTATATTTTTCATAACATAACAAAGATAGGCAAGCTTAGCCTCTAAGCCGTGCCATTCAAAAGTCCTCCGTGCCATTGGCATGTTTCTCTGCAACAAATCTTCCGCCCTTCCTTATCCTTGGGTAAGTATTCACCAAAAAATAAAATTCTCATGGAACGCATGATCACCCTTATTGTCAATATTATTTCAGGATTATTCCTGATTCCACAACCTGCAATGGCCCAACTGCAATCTACAGCAGATAAGGACTTGCTTGCCCTGAAAGCGGATAGCATTCTGGAAGTTGCGATAGACATTCAGGAGCATATGGGTATTACTGCAGGTATTATGTCAGAAGGTGAACTTCTTTGGAAGAATGGTGCTGGCTGGAGAGATAAGGAAGCGGGAGAAGTGGCTGAAGCTGATATGATCCATCGCATTGCTTCGATCAGCAAGCCTATGACTGCTATCGCTATTTTACAATTGTATGAGCAAGGGAAGATCGATCTTGATGCGCCTATTCATACTTATATTCCGGAATACCCCAAGCATGAAAAAGGGACGTTTACGGTTCGGCAACTCCTGACCCATACCTCTGGCACCAATCATTATAAAGGAGATATGGATAGCTTCTCGACTAAAAACTTCCCTAAACTGGATGATGCGATGAAGAGATTCTGGGAAAGGAAACTGGTGGCTGAACCCGGTACTGCTTATCGTTACACTACCTATGGATATGTGGTTTTAGGAGTGGTAATTGAAAGGCTAAGTGGAATGGAATATGAGGCCTATATGAAAAAACATGTGTGGGAACCTGCGGGCATGATGCATACCTCCATTGAACGAAAAGGAGTTGAGCTAGCTAATTCATCCAAACTCTATAAAAGAACAGACAAAGGAGAATTGAAAAAAGACCTCAAAACCAATTTGAGTATGAAGACGCCAGGTGGAGGTATTCTTTCTACTTCGCATGACCTCCTGAAATTTGGCCAGGCCATTTTGGATAATAAGCTCATAAAAGCTGAAACCCTGGAATTGATGACCACACGCTCTGGATTAAAAAAGCAAGGAAATCCTTATGGCATGGGTTGGTTCCTGTATAAAGATGAGAATGATCGCAGGGGACGAATCATCGGACATAGTGGATCGCAATCAGGCACAAGTTCTCAATTGATGATTCTCCTGGATGCAAAGATTGTTGTAGCTGTAATGAGCAATACTCGCCGCTCCTGGAATCAATTGTTCATGACAAGCTGGTTCCTGATCAATAAGAGTTTTTCAACAGAAGACCTGCAAGAGCCTGTACAGAAAGTTGCTAAGATCAGCACACAAGATATGGACCGTATTCTGGGTAGTTATGATTTTGGTAAAGGTCAAATCCTAAAGATTAGCCGTAAAGGAGAAAATCTATTTTCTCAGATGAATAAATATCCGGCCCTAAAACTCTATCCCGAATCCAATGAGGTCTTTTACTACCGGGAATTTGATGCCTATTTTGAATTTGATTTCAATGCAGACGGTTCGATCAACAAAACTACTTATTGGCAAAATGGGGAAGAGGTTTTTCCGAAGAAGATTGATTAAACCCTTACCGAAACAGCTTGAGTTGCTTTCCCTCAATCTCGTATTCATCTAAGTCAAAAGCATAAAGAAAACAGATGTTCTTCTTACTGCCTCTACTTATTTGATAAAGTGCAAAAACCCATTTATCTATTCGACTTATCATATTCGGAACAGATGAACCTAAATTCTCCAATCCATCAGATTGGGGAATTTTTAATCTCAGGTTATCTATGATTTTTTTAGAAAAAAGGTCGAAAATATAGAATTGCCCTTCTTCAGTAGGTAAAAGGATTCTGTTCTCGGATAAAAAAAAGGGGCTTATTACCGATCCTAAATCCGCAGGAATTTCATACGCATATATTCTCTGGTGGGAATCTGAATGATAGACGGCTAGATGGTGGATATCTGATTGTAGGTATTTCTTAGCGGAAGGACTGTAGGATTCGGGAAAATGGATGTCAAGTTCCGAATGTCTCGCCCGAATTTTCTTGCCGATGAGTTCCCAGACTATAATTCTGCGATTATCCGTTCCCTCGCTAAATTCCATAAGGAGGGCATCTCTATTTTCGAGGGCTAATTGTCCAAAGCTAATTTGGCTAGCTCCGAAAGGGTCCGCAAACTCAAGTTTGGCTAGCTGATTCCAGGAGCCTATGCTATAAATTTCAAGGACTTTTTTGTGAGGGCTTTGCTTTTTTATCGCCCAAATTTTGTCTCCCGAGATTTTTAGCTGTTGATAGTCTCCCAAAAGTATGTGAAGAATCTCGCCACTTGGATCATGAATATTCAGGGCATTCTCATTTGCTGTACCGATTATTTTATAGCGGGAAGAATAATCAATAGCTAGCAGACGCTTCGCCAGATTTATTTCATTGAGTACTTCCAGCTCAGCATTAAGCAACAGCAGTTTTCCAAATGAATTGGCCAATAAAAATTCAGCTTTGCCTCCCTGAATTATGCCAAGATCCGGGTTGAAAGGGAGAGGAATTTCTTTTGCCTGAGAAAATATCATAAAGAGGCCGAATAAAAAGGGGCCGCAATATAAGCAGGCTGGCAAAACATATTCCCAGTGGAAATCGGATTAAGGCAAAAGTCTCTTGAATTGATACCAGGCGATCCTTTTGATCCGGTAAAACCATCCCCTTCTTGGTAATTCATGATAATATTCCTCATTGATCTCCAGGCTGGTAAAAGGGAAGTTTCGTAAGAGCCATCTTGTTTCTTTGTGTGAAATATTGCCTCTGATGTGTAAATAATGAAGTTCCTTTTTCGAGAGGGCTTTTGGGATATCAATCTTATCGATGAAGTATAGCTCAAGATTGAAGGCTTTTTTGAGAGATAATACTTCTTCCGGAAATTCCCGAAGATTTGCATAGGAGTAAAAGAATCCATCCTGAGGTAAACCTTTTACCTTATTTTCCTCCTCCGCTTCTGCTACCATCCAGGATATATAAGGTCTTAGGCTGAAATCTGATTCTTTTTGCTCAGCCCCCACAAATCCTGAGATCAATTGCATGGGAAGTTCCTCTGTCCTCTCAGGGGAAATCAGGCGCAAGCTGAAATCCACTTTCAGAACTTCTTCCGGTAAATCATTGATATCGAGAATCACTTCTCCTGCTCTTCTTCTTCCAAAACGATCATAGGGAAAAAATTGAGTGATCCATCCATCAATCTTCTCTGGATCGCCGCACATTTGTGGCTTATGGATTTTGAAAATATTTCTCCAGAAATCCTTATCAATCTCAGCATCAAAAGCATGGATAAACTGATTGAGGACAGGCTCTAACTCATTGATCCACCAATTGAGTTCATACTTTTTTAATGCCAGGCTTTTTTCCCTTAGATGTATCCAATCTTCTTGCTGACCTTCCAGACTTATAGCTGGTATTCCACAAACACAGACATCAATAAGGTATCTGAAAAAAGGCTTAAGGCTATCCATCACACTGATCATTCCGGCAATGTATTCTCTGTGCCCCGTAGTGGAAAAATCCGGGAGGAGCTTATCCATAAATTCATTGCCCATATGCCCCCGCAAAGCTGTTTCAAAATCCAGAACGGCATTTTCCCATACTTCATATCCTCCCTCTAGAAATTCTGATTGATATTCTAATTTCAATTCGACTTTCTCTTTATCCAGGCCTAAAAGCACCGACATCTTTGCGGAATTATAGTTGACATGTCGGGAAAAGCCCTGCAAAATCAAGAGCCAGATCATGTCCGGAGAAAGTACGATCGGCCTGTGTTCAGCATAGGCTGCATACAAGCTCCTCATAAAAGGATGCCTGCCAAAGTTGGCGAGTTGTTCCGGTCCGGGTGCGGAGACTTTTATTTTTTTACTAAATCCCTGCAAAACCTCTTCATAGGGAAGTTCGGGGACCAGGTTTCCGGGGCGCTTGAGTTTTTGGATTTGGAAGGTGAGGGGCGAATCCTGAAGGGAGGCGGTCTTTTTCATGGAAGCTTTTATTACAGAATGAATGATTCTGAGTTGGTTACAATGCCATGAAGTTGAAGTCCGCTACTTTATATATGGACGAGTCCGACTTTACCCTAAATTCAACCTTCTTTGGTAGATTTTTCCTATCTTATAAAAGTTAGCTCCCGGCATTGATGGGATCTTTCAATGGTATACACACGCTCCTTCCCCTAAGTAATGAATGTTTTGAAAGCCCTAAGAATTCTAGCAATAGCTTGCTTATGCATGCTGTTTTGCTCTTCCATTTCCCCGGCACAGGAGATCCAGACTTTTTCTTTTGATTCAATCTCTTCAGCAATTTCCCTCAATTCATATCTCTATATAAACCAGAGTGCTGCGGAGGAAAGTGAAATCGCTTCCCTGCAGGAAGATTCAACATCCTGGATTCACCTATCAGAATTAGGATTCAAGCTCAATGAAGAAGTTTCTTATTGGGCAAAGTTGAGCCTCCAAAATGATTTCCATGCTGCTCAAAGCCTTATTCTTCTCCCGGATGGAGAAGAAGTGCTGAGCGGGAATAGTTTTGTTGAGCTCCTGCTCGAAAAAGAGGGCGAAATAGTTGCTTCCCTTAAAAGTGGGAGATTCCTGCCATACAATCAGAAGTCACATAGAAGCACTATTGCCAATCATTTCAAATTGGAATTTGCTCCCGGTGAGAAGCTGCTAGTTTATATCAAGGTTAGACAAATCAATAAGCTTTCCCCCTTTTTTGACATTTATTTGCAAAGTGAAGACAGTGTTCAACGTTCAGAAGTAGCTTTCAGAATTGGTCAGGGAGTTTTTCAGGGAATGCTCTGGATCATGATATTTTTCTCAGCCCTTGTATTTGTAGGAAGTCGAGACAGATCCTATCTCATCTACGTATTATTCCTTTTTTCTTCCTCCATCTATTTCCTCTATCGCAGTGGACTTTTTTTCGAATTATTCTTCCATCAATTTCCCCAATTACAACTACTGGTCTGGATTCTGTCAATCAATGCCTTGGTGGTTACCTATTTTCAATTCGTTCGCATTTTTGTAGATACAAAGAGCCTCATCCCTAAATGGGATCGAGTTTGTTTGGCCTGGCAACAGATTATCTTGCTGGTAATGGGGATTGAATTGAGTATCCTCTTTTTTGCCTTTCATGAACCTTATATAGATTTTCTCATCAATGTTTCGGTGGGAGCTTCTATCTTCTTTTTGTTGGTTGTATCTCTTCGTTTTTTCCGGACGAAAGAACGGCTGGCACAGATCATGATTTTTGGAACCCTTTTTCTGGTGCTCGCCGGAATCGTAGGCCTGTCAGCTGATCTGCTGTTTAATATCCGGGATTATCTGGGGGTGATTGAATCTTTCTTTATCGCAGAAGTATTGACCTTTTCTCTGGGGCTTGGCTATCGGCAGGACCTGAACCGAAAAATGCAACTGGAAGTTCAGGAGAAAGCAAATGAACAATTAAGGCACATGGATAAACTCAAGGATCAGTTCCTTGCTAATACCTCCCATGAATTGAAGACCCCTTTAAATGGAATTATTGGGATCACAGAATCTCTATTGGATGGCCTAAATAATTTCAAAGAGGATTTTATCAGAGAAAACCTGCAAATGGTGGTTTCCTCCTCCCATCGCTTAAATAGTCTGGTGGGGGATCTCCTGGATTTTTCACGGATTAAGAATAAGCAACTTGAGGTACAGAAGAAGGCACTGGATCTTTATAGCATTACGGATGTTGTGATTAAAATCCATCAACCCCTATTGAAAGGAAAGGAAGTAGAGCTGGAAAATCGTGTTCCCCGGCATTTGCCAGCTGTGGAAGGAGATGAAGGGCGTATTCAGCAAATTTTTCATAACCTTATCGGAAATGCGATCAAGTTCACCGAAAAAGGCTCCGTATCCATCCACGCGGTAGAGAAAAATGAGATGCTGGAGGTTCGGGTTGAAGATACAGGAATTGGCATACCTGAAGATAAACGAGAACTTATATTCGACGAATTTGAGCAGGCGGATGGTTCAATTTCGCGAAAATTTGCCGGGACAGGTTTGGGGCTTAGTATTAGTAAAAAATTGGTGGAACTTCATGCAGGAGAGATGTGGGTCCGTTCTTCTCTGGGAAAAGGGTCGACTTTTTTCTTTACCCTACCGATCAGCAGTCAAAAGGCCGTCCCACTCGAATTTGTCCCCAGCTTTCAGGAATTATCCAGTATAAGTGCGACAACTGAAGTTCTGGTAAAACAACCGGAAGAGATATTGTCGACCCATGGGAATTCGGTCTTTCGTATTCTGATTGTTGATGATGAGCCGATCAATCATCAGGTATTGCGCAATCATTTGATCCACAAAAACTATCAGCTAGATTCTGCTATGAATGGACCGGAAGCCCTCCAACTCATCGAATCAGAGGAGAGTTATGATCTGGTTTTGCTGGATGTCATGATGCCTCGAATGTCTGGATATGAAGTTTGTCAGATGATCCGAGAGAAGTATTTGGTTAGTGAGTTGCCTGTCATCTTTATTACGGCAAAAAATCAGGTCAATGATCTGGTACAGGGCTTGAGCCTGGGAGGAAATGATTATATATCAAAACCTTTTACCAGAAGTGAATTTTTAGCCCGAACTACTACCCAGCTCAATCTCCACAATATCAACTCAGCTACAAGTAAATTCGTTCCCCGCTCCTTCTTGCAAACCCTGGGATATGAGAGTATTCTTGAACTCAGCCTGGGAGATAATGTAGAAAGAGAGGTGACCGTATTTTTCTCAGATATACGTGCTTATACCAGTCTGTCTGAAAGTATGAGCCCTGATCAGAATTTCCGATTTGTAAATGCCTATTCCAGTCGGATGGGACCAATTATCAATCAACATAATGGCTTTGTTCATCAATATCTGGGCGATGGTATTATGGCGATTTTTTTAGGAAATGGAAGAGATGCTTTGGGGGCTTCGGTGGAAATGCAAAAAACCTTAAGTACTTATAATATTGAAAGGGAAAAGAAAGGAAAGATAGCTGTGAGGGTAGGAATGGGATTACATACGGGTAAACTGATCATGGGGATAATTGGAGATAAAGAACGCATGGAACCCGCTACAATTTCAGATACTGTGAATACAGCTGCTCGGATCGAAGGCCTGACCAAGCATTTTGGAGTCAATATTTTGTTGAGCGAATACACCTGTGCCCAGCTTGGCAAAGATCATGGGCATAAAATCCGGTTTTTAGGCAAAGTTATGCCCAAAGGCAAGAACAAGGCAATCGGACTGTTTGAGTGTTTCGATGGTGATCCTGAAGATATTCGACAGAAAAAGGAGAGTACCCAGGATATTTTTGAAAAAGCACTTACTGCCTACTTTGAAAAAGATTTTGATACGGCCCTGAGGTCATTTGCAGAAATTATCCGCTTTAACCCCGACGATAAGCCTGCATCTATGTATCTATTGAAGGCTACTGAACATAGAGGAAAGGGCGTTCCGGAGGATTGGACAGGGGTAGAGATGATGCAAAGCAAATAGAACCCAGAGGGCAATTGTCCCCCCCGGGTTCAAAGCTACATAGGATTATCTTTGGTAGTAGAATACAATGGATGCCTTTTGGATGCTGGCATTGTTCAGGTAGTATCCTACGATGGCTGGATTGGTATTAGCATCCAGACCAAGTTTATCGACATTTAGTGCATATACCGTAACTACATATTGATGCGGTCCATGTCCTTCCGGTGGGCAAGGTCCTCCAAAGCCGGGAACCCCATAATTGGTCAGACTCTGAATCGTGCCTGCAGGCATCAGATTTCTGGCCGGATCACCTGCAGCTGTTGGGATTTCTGAAGTAGAGGCAGGAATATCAAAAGCCAGCCAGTGCCACCAACCACTTCCGGTAGGAGCATCTTTGTCGTACATCGTGATAGCAAAACTTTTGGTGCCTTCCGGTGCATGTTCCCAGCTGAGTTGAGGGGATATGTTTTCTCCTTCGCAACCAAAACCTTTAAACACTTGCTTAAGGCTAGCTTGTCCTCCTACATCTTTTGTGCTTAGGGTGAATGTTTGTCCGAAGGTGTTTCCAATGAAAAATGGAATGCTGATCAATAAAATGGCTAATCTTTTCATAGAAATTTATGGTTAATAAACTTCTACAAAATTAGAGCTGTGGAGAATTCCCCGCTTTCGAAATCAGATCAAAATGTATCGATAAAAGCTCAATCCACTTGAGAGCTGTATTTGGCCGGAGAACTACCGTAGCGATTTTTGAAGGCCTGGCTAAAGCTGGAGAGATTGGAAAAGCCTAGTTCGAAATAAATCTCACTCGGTTTGAGTTTTTGAACCCTTAGCATGTATTCCGCTTGCTCCATGCGTTTTTGGAGAAACCATTTGCTAGGCGAACTTTCGTAATGCTCGGCAAATTTTCGCTTAAAAGTTGAAATACTCATGTTGCAGAGAAAAGCCAATTCTTCGAGACTGAGTTTATTGTCCAGGTTTTGCTCTATGACCTTTTTGAAATTTATTTCCTGAGAGGATGTGTTTTTCTCTAAATAAAACTGGACTACTCCTTCGCCATGTCGATCAATCAGGTAGAGCATGAGTTCTTCAAACTTGGCCTTTTTGAGGGCTTGTGGAATAACACCCATTTCATGGATAAGCAGGAGGAGGGATTCCAGGAAATGCTTGATGAACGGATCTTTTTGTAATACCAGATAATCGGGATTCTCAACAGGAACTTTTGCTTTGATCTTATGTTTGACCATAAAATCAGTAATTACTTCTTTATCAAAGAAAAAAAGGAAACTCTTATAACTCCTGTTTTCAGAAAGGCGTTCTGTCATCAGGCAATTACCGCCTCGAAGCATGAGAAAGCTGTGGGGGTCAACTACAGCAGAAGAAGCATGCTGAAATACCTGTTTTTGTCCTTCAAGGATAAAGCTGATCAGATGACTCCCCATTTCGACCTTCACCTTGGAGTGTTCTATTTCACTTTCATAGCTATGAAAGAGGATAGTTGACCCAGGCCCTCTGGAAGTAGAAGGCAGCAGTGTTTCCGGAATCGAGATGACTTGCATGCTTAAAGGTAGGGATATTTTGAAATAAGGAGGGGCAGATTAGTATCTGCCCCTCCTTATCGAAATGATTTCATTTCCTATTTCTCCTCATAGGCCTTATTCAGAATTTCCATGATGTGTTCAAAATGCTCCTGGGGAGTCATTTCCTCCAGTTTGCTGAACTGACTGAACGTATGTCCATAAGACTTTGTGCTAGGGCTTTCTTTTTTTACATAAGGCCCGGACATACCAACCATCCATCCTTCTTCTTTCCAGGCTTCTGTATCACTTCTGAATTTCCATAGATAGTACTCCGTTTCTCCCACATCTTCATAATTGATGCTGATTACTTCCATGAGTTCAATCTCGTCTGGAATGCGACCCAGTTCCGTGGGATAGACCAACCAATTGACCATGTCTGAACGAGAAAGCGCTTCCTGATTCTTGTATTTTTGGGGAAATTGCTCAAGCATCTCATGGGTTTCCAGCAGTTCAAATAAAAGTTCCCGGCTTTCATCTGCTTCTGCTATCGAAAGAAAACTTGCAGGACTTACCTTTATGCCTTTCTCCAATAAAGATTTCAGGGCGAAAAATTTGAGGCGGGTATCCTGGAAATGACTATAGCTTGCAAGAAGTTCAACAGTGCTTGCTTTGCTTTTCAAATGACTCATCAGATCCAGCAAAACGCCACTTTGATAACGAAGATCGTTATAGACTGAGTCATCCCAAATCCATTGCTGATAATCTGCGTCTTGTTTGAGTACCTCCCGAATTCTCTGCTGAGTCGCAATGATATGCTGGTCTGCAGCTTTGTTGATCTTTAGTAAATCTGCATTGCTCAATTCCAGTGCGAAGTGAAAGACATTAAAAGGGCTGGACTTTTTTGCCAGTACCTGATTCATGCTTTTACTCAAGTCTTTTTTGAAAGGCAATAACTGACTTTTATCGATATCGAAATGTCCCCAAAGGAGGTTGATATCTTTGTGGAGGCTGTCGGTAGTAGGAATGCCCTCAATCAGTTTGCTTATGGTATGGGATTTTTGGGCTGGAAGGTAATTGAGGAAGAGCAGGAATAGGAGGATTACTTGAATCTTTTTCATGTGTTTCCAATTAATTGTGTTAAATGATTGTGCTAAAAATGGGAACGAAAGTGGGGAATTTTGATCGAAAATGCAATTGGAAAATTGAGTGAGGACTTCGACGCATCCAGCAAAGCTGTCATTGCGAGTCTGTATTACAGACGAAGCAATCTCCTTGAAAGCAAATGATTCATAGTAATCAAGGGGATTGCTTCGCCCAACATTTGTACTCGCGATGACAAGTTGTTTAGGCTTATGGTTAAGGATTGTAAGGCGAATAATCTATCAATTCCCAATCCACCTTATGATGGTTTTTAGTTTCTATCCATTTTTCTACCTCAAAAGTCCAGAAACGTCCACTTCCTCCCGATCTTTCCAAATCATCGGGAGAATTTTGATCCATTTGAAGTTCTGCTCTTCCACTGAGTTGTAAAGTTTTTCCCTGCTCGAAATCAAGAAAGAGTAATCCTACTTGTGGATATTCTAAGATGTTGCCCAGACTGTTGTACATGCTGTTGCCAGGGTAATCAGGTACTCTGAGGAGCTTATTATCAAGAATCTGGACAAAACCCTGCTTACCTCCTCGATGAGACGCATCCATTTTCCCTTCTTTGCTTCTGCTTCCTAAAAAGAACGTATCTGCTTCTGATATCCAGGCTTTCTGGGATTCTTTTAAGGCTACTCCTCTGCTTTGTTCTGCTTGTACTTCTTCGAAAGGACTCATGGCATGAATGAGTCTCCGCTGGATAAATTTGGGACAATTTCCATAAGCTTCGCGAACTCCCAGATGTATGCCTGTTTCATCAAGGCTGGCTGAGCCATTGATGCGAAAGCGTCGTCTATGGCTGAAATCCATAACTAAAGCTCCTAATTCAGGTTTCTCGCCAAGGTTCTCAAACAGGATATCCTCTTTGCTACTAAAAACATAAGGAAGCAATACGGAAAGCTCGGTTTTATTTGGCACCTGTATGAAACCCGGATCTCCCAAAAGGGCTGAAATCCAGACTTCCCCTGCCTGATTGGCAGAGCTGAGAAATAGCAATGCCTGCTTCTCCAGGAATGGAATGACCCCGGACATAATTTGAGGCGCTATCATAGCTGTACGGGATTGAGCAATCAAAGCTTCACCGCTCATTTCCTGTACCTTGAGTTCTCCTTGATGAAATGTATTTGCCATACGAAGTTAATTACCGAACGTTTGGTAAAATAATAGATAAATTTTTTTATTAGAGATAAATGCTTTTAATTTTTTCGATGGCATATTTGAAAGCCTGCGGCGATCTACTGCCTTTCGCAACTACTAAACTACCCTGAATCAAAATCAGACTTTCAAGTGCTCTCTTTTCAGCTTTCTTCCTTGAAAGTCCCATATCCTGACCTAGTTTCAGAAAGCCTTTTTGCCAACTTTCCATACTCGCCTGAACCAAATCTCCTACCTGTTCCATTCCGCTGTCCATAGAAAGAGCCCTAAGGATACAGGACTTTTCTCCCCAGGCATAAAATTCTTCAATTTTATTCAATGCAATAGTTAATCTCTCCTGGGGGTTGAGTTTTTTATTTTTCAGAACATCCAGCACCTCTAGTTTGATCCATGCCCTCACCTCCTGCATTACCGATTCTGCAATCTGTTTCTTTCCCCCTGGAAAACGATGATAAAGGCTGGCTTTTTTCAAACCCGTCGCCATAGAAAGTTCCGCCAAACTAGCGCCATCATATCCTTTGTTTCGCAAGACTTCTAATAAACCGGCCATCAGGCTCTCATTATTGACTTTTTGGGGACGCATATAGTTTATATTTTAACGATCGTTCGGTTATTGATACGGACTCAATGGAAATTAGTTTCTTTTTCTAAATGAATGGGTTTACTTCTAATGAAAAATGCCATCCCGAGCCTTTGCTACAAGATGGCATTTTTTTAAAAGAGAAGTAAGAACAAGCAACAAGGGTTGGAGATTGAAGAAAAGAATAGAATCTGGAAACTACTTCTTACTTCTACATTCCTTGTTCTTTATTCTTCATTCATTGTTTTACCTATACCCATGCATCTTCTTGATCAGGGTCTTATTGAGGGCCAGCATAACCAGGCCTGCAGCTACCGGAATCGCGGTGAAAATCAGGAAGAAGCCAGAGATTGAATAGGCTTCACTGATTTTGTCGATCAAACTACCGGAAAGACCTGCAAGGGTATTTGCGATAAAGTTTGCAACAAACCAGATTCCAAACATCAAACCTACCAGTTTGACCGGAGCCAGTTTACTCACATAGGAAAGTCCTACCGGAGATACACAAAGCTCACCCATGGTGTGTAGCCAGTAAGCGATGATTAGCCACCACATACTTACAGAAGCGGTCTGGGCACCTTTTCCAATATCCATACCACCATAAGCCAGAACTGCAAAACCTAATCCCAGCAGGATCAAGCCAATTCCGAACTTCGTAGGTCCACTAGGATTGTATTTACTTTCCCAAATTTTACCAAAAATGGGGGCAAAGGATATAATGAAAAATGAATTCAGGATACCAAACCAGGAAGCAGGAACTTCCAGGGTGTCTTTTTTCTGGGCAACGACTGTTACCTCTTGTTCAGAAGAATAACTTCCTTTCCGACTATCGGCAACAACCTTCAGTTTGTCGGTTTCTCCCCAAACAAAGACTTGATCACCTTCTGTATATTGTTGGTCAATCCGTAGTTCTCCAGTTTCCTGATTTGCCAACTGGATTTCATAGGTCTTGGTATTGTATTCTTTATTGAGCATCCATAATGCGATGCCCCAGATAATGACAAAACTTAATCCCAGGAAGAGATTGGACGTAGAGTATTTGGCAAAAATCTGGCTAAAGAGTTGCCAGAGTACCCAGGTCACAATGGCCAGGGGTGCAATGGTCAGGATCGTATTTGTCCAGAAGAATATTTCTGCGGCTGAGCCGGTAAGGATTCTTTGCGTATAATCATCGGCAAAAATGGTCATCGAACCACCTGCCTGTTCAAATGCCATCCAGAAGAAGATGGTAAAGAAGGCGAATACTGAAATAACAATGATACGGTCTCTACTAACTGCTGGTGATTCAGCCGTTCCCGCTTTTTCTTCCGCCTCAATCCGATCCATTTTTTCTGTGGGAGTCTCTTTCTTAGGTTCCAGTCCAATATCTCCAAATATCTTTTGTGCAAAATGGAACTGTAACATACCCAGGAACATGAATATACCTGCAAGTCCGAAGCCATAGCTCCAGCCTACTTTTTCACCGATATACCCACAAAGCAAAATACCGAGGAAGGCTCCTGCATTGATTCCCATATAGAAAATCGTGTATGCTGCATCTTTCTTTTCAGCACTATTGGGGTAAAGCTGACCTACGACAGCTGAAATATTGGGCTTGAACAAACCATTACCCAGAATCAACAACACTAGGCCCAAATAGAAGAATACCTCTGTTTCTATGGCCATAGATGCATGACCCAAAGTCATGACCAGAGCACCTAAAACAATGGCTTTCCGATATCCTAATAACTTATCTGCTATAAATCCTCCAAAGATGGGAGTCAAATACACAAGGCCGGTATAAAATCCATATAAGGTAAGGGCCGTGCTTCTTTCCCATCCCCAGCCACCACCGGCGATCTCTGTTACCAAAAAGAGTACTAAGAGCGCCCGCATACCGTAGTAGCTGAATCGTTCCCACATTTCCGTAAAAAAGAGCACAAATAGCCCTACCGGATGATCCAGCACCGTCTTCTGATTTTCGGCTGAACCCCCGTATAGAAAGCCATTAGGCCCCAGGTTCGAATTTGTCATAGTGATTAATTAATTGAGATTGGTGTAACGGCCGCTTCTCCGGCCCGTTCATTTAGATGTAGTTTTAAGTTCCTCACGTAGGGGGTTCATGCTTCGAAAGATGAAGAGAAAACTCCCCAATACATCCTGTAAAATAGGCCATTTGCCCTTAAAATAAAAAGGAGAGCTAAGATACGTGTCGATTTACTTAGTTTAATGCGTCAGATTTTTGCATATTTGCGCCTTGAACAAAGATCTGTTTTCAACCCGGGTATGAATTTTCTTTCACACTATTATCTAGATCGAGACCGTAAGGACAGTTGGTTCTTTGTCGGAGTATCTACTCCTGATCTGGTTTCCATTTTTGATCGGAATGTGCGTTTGAAAAAAAATAAAATGCCACTCATCCGCGAGAACGAAAACAGTGAAGCGGAAATAAGTTTTTATAATGGATGTCTGAGACACATAGAAGTTGATGGCATTTTTCACACCTCTGATTTCTTTAAAGAAGAAACCGCTATCATCAGCAAACTGCTGGTAGATGCCTATGATAAAGAGGAATTGAATCGCGTTTTTTTCATTGCTCATGTTGCCTTTGAACTCATTTTGGATAAGATTCTAATACAGGAAACTCCAGGATTGGTTGAAAGCTTTTATGAGCATATGGAGAAATTTAGCCTGGATCAACAACTCAAGATGACAGAATGGGTTACCAAAACCTCTTTACCCGGCTATAAAGGCTTCCTCCATAAGTTTATCAGTAGAAAATACCTCTCACACTACACCGACTGGGATCATGTCGTCTATGTATTGAAAAAAATACTTATGGGTGTAGGCGTCAAACCCATAGATTTTCTTCACGATAGGAGGTTCATCGATCTCATGCAAGGATATGAGGATGGCCTTAGCGAGCGATGTTTTTACGGATTTAGTCAACTAAATCGTCAGCTATTAAAGATCTAGCAGCTTTCGTAAAGAATAATCTACATTTTAGGGTAAATTTAAACTAAGGGATAAGGCTAAGCGTTACTATTCAAAGCCATCGGCTTTGCAAATGTAATAGCTGGGGAATAAGGGGCTTTTTGATTGCATTGGATAAACGTATTTTTAATCCTTAATTGCTGATTGATTGCTCCCTCGGGTCAGAATAAATCATGTTACGAAACATAATCAGGTTTTTTACCTTACTCTTATCTTGCTCTCTGCTATCCACACAGGTTTTAGGCCAGGATAACGACCCTTTGGCTGATAATGCTCCTAAATATTCCAATGAATTCTTACGAATCGGAATAGGGGCTCGCGCCTTTGGTATGGGAAATGCCCAGATAGCCGGAGCAAATGATGTTACAGCGGGCTATTGGAATCCTGCAGGACTGGCAAGTGAAGGGGCTCTTGAGTATCCTGAGGTAGCCCTGATGCATGCTTCCTATTTCGCCAATATTGCCAATTACAATTACCTCGGTTTTTCTATTCCGGTGGACACAGCTTCTCGGAGACGCTTTGCTGTTACCCTGATCAGAATGGGAATCGATGATATCCCCAACACCCTGCAACTTGTGCAGCCTGATGGGACCATAGACTATTCAAAAGTTGAATCTTTTTCTGTAACCAATCTGGCCGGCATATTCTCTTATGCATGGAGCCCCAGATCTATCCCGCAATTGTCTTTCGGAGCCAATGTGAAATTGATCTATCGAGGAGTGGGGCGTTTTGGAAATGCCTGGGGATTTGGATTGGATTTGGCTGCAAAATACAAAGTAGGAGGCCTGGCTTTGGGACTGGTCGTAACAGATGCTACCCAAACCTACAATGCCTGGACCTACAATACAGAAACCTTTGAACAGGATTTCATCAATACCGGAAATACGGTTTATCAAAATTCTATCGAAATTACCAAACCAGCTGTACGCTTTGGTTTAGCATATACACTAAAACTGAGTAGAAGGATCAATTTGCTGGCGGCTATGGACAATGACCTCTACTTTGATGGACAAAGAGTAGGTTCACTTGCTTCAAGCAGGACAGTGAGTTGGGAACCGAGAGCTGGACTGGAAATTGCATATTTAAATGATCAGTATCGGAAAGTTGCCTTCCTGCGAGCAGGTGCATACAATGTACAGCGCATTCAGGACATAAATGGGCAGGAAAATACACAAGTATTTCCCACTGCCGGAGTAGGAATCGTGGTGAAAAACTTTACCATCGATTATGCATTGGCAAATATTGGAAACCTTTCCGAAAACTTACATTCTCACATCGTTTCGCTGAAATTTCATGTTCAGTAAACTATCTGACAATGTGAGTCAGCAACTTTATTGAAATTAATGTGAAAAGAAAATACCCGGGTTCTTATATGATCAAAAAGCTTTTTCTGCACATTAGCTTGCTTCTTCTACTATCAGGTGTACAGGCCCAAAACTTTTTCTACGGGAATGACTGGTATAAGGCCGCTCCTAATAGAACCTACGTAAAACTTATTGTCGATACAGATGGTATCTACCGTGTCAGTTTGGCTGAACTTCAGGCTGCTGGCTTTGATTTGAGTGCCGTAAATGCGGACAATTTGAAACTCTTTTATCGGGGAGAAGAGGTGCCCATATTCACTCAAAAGAATGGGAGTACCCTTGATTACCTGGAGTTTTTCGGAGAAAGGAATGACGGTCGGGTAGACTCTATAATGTATAGAGACCCCAATACGGGCAATCATATAAATGGATTGCAGCCCAATAAAAACCTAAGTCTTTTTACGGATGATGCGATCTATTATCTCAGCTGGGATAATACCCCTTCTCCCAACCGCTACTTCAGCAATTTTGACCCAACTTATAGCGGTAGAACTCCTGTGAGTTCTTTTGCCTATGAATCTCGAATAGAGTATACAGATGGAAGTCCCGGAGCAACTTATATTCAGGGAGGTGGTGGACCATATGAGCCATTTTATACCCTGAATTGTGATTACGGACCCAGTGAAGGATATGTAGGTCCCAGTTTTGCCTTTGGTACTTCCCGGACGATCAACATTCCCACTCCTGCTCCTGCCAATACAGCTGCTCCGCTGAATATCAAAATGAGGGTTTTTGGTCGCTCCAGAACGCAACACCATTTCAGGGCTGATTTCAATGGAAATAGTAGCAACCCCATTATTGATACCACGATCAATACCAGTGCGATCTATATCAAGACCTATGAGCGCAATTATATACCTAATGGGAACCTGATAGATAATACAGATATTACCTTCCATGCTTTAAGAGCCAATACGGACAATAATCATGTGGTATGGTCTTCTATCCTGTATCAGCGCTTGCCAGATATGGTCGGAGACTCTGTACTGAAAATATCTGATCAGGGAGCAGGCACAAACAAATCCTACTATAGACTGGAGAATGCTGCAGGGGATGCTGATGTGATTGTTTATGACCGTAAAAATAGATTTAGAAATGTAGGACGAGTAAGTAATGGAGTTGCAGAAGTCCTTGTTCAGGGATTTCCCAATACCCGTGATCTTTACCTGGCAACAGATAGAGGAATTCGGAAACCTCGTATAGAGAGTTCCAATCTTTCTCAACTTTTTGATTCCAATCAGGGAGCAGACTATGTGATCATCACGCACAGAAGTCTGGCCAGTTCTGCGAATGCATATGCAAATTATCGCGATACGGCTACAGTTACTCCCATTGGTTCGGTAAAGGTGGTATATACGGATGAGATCTATGACGAATACAGTTACGGATCTATCACTCCCTGGGCCATCAAGCGATTTTGTAAAGATGCCCTCGATAATTGGGTGATCAAACCTCGCTACTTTCTCTTGTGGGGGAAAGGGAAATACCGCCTTAGAAACCTGGATACCAATTTAGCCCTGGTACCCACTTTTGGTTTCCCGGCTACAGACTATGAGTTTATCAGCCATTTCGACCAAAATAGTAGTGAAATCAATCCAGAGGCCTCTATTGGAAGGGTCAACCTTTTCAATAATGATGAAGGACTGGCTTATCTGGCGAAAGTAAATGAATACGAGCATACCGATTGGGAAGCCTGGATGAAGAAGGGTACTTTCCTCGGAGGGGGAGGTACATTGGGAGAGCAGAATGCGATCTCCAATGCCTTCAATTTTATGATCGATGTATTTGAAGGAAGGCCTTACGGAGGGAGTTCATTCTACTTCCAGAAAAATAGCGCACAGGAAGTTATTGATCCCGAGGCGGCTTCCTATCATGACGAAATCTCAAACGGAGTTTCCATTATACATTTCTTTGGACACTCTACTTCAAATATCAATGACGTATCCATCCGTGAACCCTTTGAATACAATAACTTCAATCGTTATCCAATTATGTTGGCGATGGGATGTTTTGGGGGAGACTTTACGGTAGGACAAAGTTTCGGTGAAAGGTGGTTGCTGGAACCCAATCGGGGAGCAATTGCGTATATCGGGAACTCCAGTGCAGGTTATCTTAATCCCCTGAGGGATTATGGAAAGGTGTTTTACCGCATCCTGTATGATAGAGCCTTATCCGAGCCGCTGGGAGATGCGATTCGTAATTCTATCATTACTTATACAGATTCTCTATCCGGTATTCAATACAGAAATCATAGTCGGCAGATGAATCTACAGGGAGATCCTGCGATCATCATGTACGCACCGAGTCGCCCGGATATTGAGATTACGGAAAGCAATATCTTCTTTGAGCCCGCAAACTTTACGGCTCAGGATGACTCTTTCAATATCAATGTCATCATCAACAACCTTGGGCTGGTTGAGTCAGATAGTTTTGAATTAAAGATCATCCAGCGACTGCCGGATAATTCTGTTAAAGAGCATGTTCGACTCAAGATGCCGATGGTGGCTTATGTAGATACCTTTACCTACACCATTACAAATACCTTTGGAAACGCTTTGGCCGGTCAGAACTTTTTTGAGGTTTCTGTAGATGCGCCAGATGTGATTCTTGAGTATCGGGAGGATAATAACTTTGTCTCCAAATCGCAGGTAGTTCCCGGAAATATCCCGGCTATCCTGTATCCGACTGAATATGCAGTAGTGGGGACTGATAAAGTGAATTTACAGGCTTCTACGGTATTTATGACCACCGATGATGATGTCTCCTATGTATTTGAGATAGATACTACCCATAAATTCAATTCTTCCGCAAAAGTTGAATCCGGAGTTGTCAGAGGTAGTTCAATTCAGGCATCCTGGGAAGTTCCCTTTACCCTGACAGATAGTACGGTTTACTATTGGCGAGTCAGACTGAGTGGAGTCGATCCCAGTGTTTGGTCCACTTCCTCTTTTAAATATATCAAGGACCAGGAAGGCTGGGCCCAATCTCGTCTGCACCAGTTTATCAAAAATAGCATGGACAAGGTACAGGCAGATGAATTTCAGGACGAATGGAAATTCTCCACCTTTGCCAAAGAGTTTGAATTTATCATTGCGAGTAATGGAGGCTTTCTCTATTCAGTCAATGGATCTTTAGAGGCTGACCTTGCCTTGCAAGGGTTTTCTTCAGGAGGAGTTGGTTTTGTCGTTTTAGATAAACTTACCCTGACTTCCAGTATCACCACTGATATTGGGGGACCGGTAAATATAGGAGCTGCAGTAGCTCCGGGACAGCTTTTTAAGTTGAAAAATGCTATCCAGAATGCCAATGATGGTGATTATATCATCGTTAGTAGCCATTTCAATCCCCAGGTCCAAAACTGGACAGAGGATGTGTTCAATGCCCTCAAGCAAATCGGGGTTTCTGATAATATCCGTTTGCTTAATGATGGAGATTCTTTTCTGCTTATGGGGAGAAAAGGATTGAGTTCGGGTGCTACCGAAATTTATGCACCTACTTCAGAAAATAAATTTGTCTTAAATACCCGTTTGAGTTCTGCCTTTGATAGAGGAAGTATTAGCTCTACACGCATAGGCCCTGCCTTGAATTGGAAGGAACTCTTCTGGGGATGGAATACAATAGATCCGGTTCGCGAGGAAAAAGTCAATCTCTCAGTATATGCAATTGGCAGAACAAATGGTGATTCTCTGATTTTGGACAACTTCAGTGGGGGTTCTTATGACCTCAGCTTACTGGATGCCAACAGATTTCCCTATTTGCGTGTACAGGCCAATCTGCTGGATACTTTATTCAGGACAGCACCTCAATTGGACAATTGGCATGTACTCTTTGATCCTGCGCCGGATGCTGTAGTAGATCCGATTAGTACCTTTGAATTCCGTGCAGATACGGTATTTGAAGGCCAGGATGTATTTATTCATATGGCCGCTAAGAATATCTCCATACGAGATATGGATAGTGTGGATGTACTGATCTCGCTGCAAAGGGAAGATCGATCACGCTTAAGATTGGACACCCTGAGGATTGCTCCACTCATTTCTGATGGGCCGAGTATAGAGTTCGACTATGAATTCAATACACTGGATAAAAGTCTGGAGGGTCAGGTAAATCTGATCGTTGAGATCAATCCTTTCCAGGATCAAGTTGAAACCCATTATTTCAATAATATTTTCGTTCAGGCCTTTGAGGTCATTGTTGATCGCTACAATCCGATCATGGATGTAACCTTCGATGGGAAGCATATCATCAATGGAGATATTGTTTCTCCAAGACCTGAAATTCTGGTGGAGGTGAATGATGAAAATCCATTGGTAGCACTGGATGACTCTACCACTTTTGAATTATACTGGAAGCAGGGAGTTTCTGCCGGAATCAATTTTGAACGCATCTTTATGGATGACGAAAGAGTTGAATGGCAAGCTGCTCAATTGCCGGATAATAAGGCCCGTTTGTATTTCCGTCCGGGAAAGAACTATTGGTTGGCAGAAGGAGAATACACCTTGCGTGTACAAGGGAAAGACAAGCGCGGAAATTCAGCGGGTCAAGGAGAGAATTTCTATGAGATTACCTTCAAGGTAGAAACAGAAAGTAAGTTGACCCGCATTCTCAATTATCCCAATCCATTCTCCACTTCTACCCGCTTTGTCTATACCTTATCCGGAGTCGAACTGCCAGAGGTATTCCAGATTCATATCTATACCATCAGTGGTAAATTGGTGAAAGTGATAGACTTAATAGAAATGGGCGATGTGAACTTTGGGCATAATATCACCGAATATGCCTGGGATGGAACAGATGAATACGGAGATAAACTCGCTAATGGTGTCTATTTATACAAAACTGTGATCCGCATGCCTGAACAGGAGCTCAAGCTTCGGGATGAAGGCCTGGAGCAATATTTCAACAATGGTTTTGGGAAAATGTACATCATGCGATAAAAATACATGCATTTTGCATAAGGGGCTTGTCTAATAGGCAAGCCCCTTTTCTTTTCCATACAGGTAGCTATTTCAACCATCTATTCTGAAATTTTGGAATTTATTGCAACACGAAATGGAATTTGAAGGCTGATTTATTAATTTACTGTTCAAAATATATACACCGGAAAACTACCCTTTATGAAGATGCTTATCTGGGTCAGCTGTTTGCTGATCAGTTTCCCTGTATTCTCCCACGCCCAAATTGAAGAAGCTTATTACGAAAGTGGTGAGCTGAAATCGGCAACTCCTCTAAATGATAAAGGAATTTTTGAAGGCACAGCCTTCACCTATTACAAATCCGGAGCGGTGGCTAAAAAGCGACAATTCAAGGATGGCCAGCAAAGTGGACTGGAGCAGGAATTCTATCCCTCCGGCAAGCTTAAAGCAGAATGCAATTATGCCTATGGTCGTATTCATGGACTTCGCATTGAATATTACCAGAATGGGGATATGAAACTCAAAGAGAACTGGTACTATGGTCAACGTAAGGGAGAAGTAAGCGTATATTATCCCGGTCAGAATATGCGTATGTATGGTCTGGTCGATGGAGATGATCTGGAATTCGCCCAAAGATTTGATGAGAAAGGAATGTTGCTGACCGAAAGAATTTCCGCAGTAAGCGTTCCCATGGAATTTGAGCGGATCATGAAGCCTCGCTATTTCCTCAAAAAAGGAGAAAAACTGGAACAAGGGGTAAACCTGGTACAGGTCTTTATCCCGAAAATTCCCCAACGATACCTGAGCTTTGAAAGTCCCTCAGGCAGAATTTCCTTTAGTACCGATCCTAAATACTCATTGATCCTTCGCCCCAATCCCGGCCAAAAAGAATTTCTTTTGAAAATTCGCATCACTCCGGAAGGCAAAAAAATGAAAGTAGAAACCCGGGAGATTCGGATTCCTATCGGAGAATAAAACATCCTTTTTATCCCCCCTGGATTGCTTCTTGAAGGGGGTGTTTTTACATTATTTTATCTCCAGCTTCTCTTTTTCAGAGAATGTGAGAAAAGCTGTTTTATAAGCGCTGATATCAGTATCTGTTTGATTATGAAAGCCTTAAAATCAAGCTGGACAAAGGATATCTCCTGAATTCTTCTGTTTATAGGCCTGAATTGATTACCTTATAGCTAGTCCTTCCCCCAATCGCTCTTTCTAAACTCAAGAAAATTTCCACGCTCTAAATGTTGCCTTATGACTAGCACAAGATTTTTTCTGTTCTTGGCTGCAATCCTCTTATCCCTTCCTTTTGTTTCTTGTGAAGGAGATAATATGGGTGCCAATGGATCCTTTTCCTATACCGTTTCTGGCGCTGCTTCGGCAAGTGTTTCTGGTGAAAACCCTACAACTGGAAGCCTGAATGGAGTCTTTTCTATTGGACTAAATTCTAATCCAGATGAATTGACGATTCGCATTATCATCGATCCTCTGGTGGAAGGTACCTACAACATTAACCCGGAATTTGTAAATGGAAATGTTCTTCCCCTGGTAGAAAGAGATGCGACTGCTGAATTAGGCATCGGAAGCTCCTTGGGAGGAGGCCGCCAAAGTTTTAATACGGCTTCTGCTGATGGAGGAACAGTAACAATCAGTAAGGTCTCGGATAGCGAAATAGAAGGAAGTTTCAGCATCTCCATGATGGAACTATTAAGTGGGACTCCTCCTCATCCTAAAGTTCAGGTTAGTGGGGAATTTAAAGCCAAACGATAAAAAGTGAATTAAATTTCTGGAAGATTCCCATCTAATTGATCCTGGCAAAGCCTATCTTTCTTTTTGAAGCAAACTCCTACGATGCAAAAACTACTCATATCCAAACCTGTACTTTTTTTATGTATAGCTTTTGTGAGCCTCCTTTCTTGTTCACCTCCTAAAGAGAAGGCTCAATCCTTACCAAATATATTGTTTATACTCGCTGATGATCTTGGTTATGGAGATCTTGCTTGTTACAATCCTGCTTCCAAAATTCCGACCCCAAATCTTGACAAACTTGCTCAAGAAGGAATGAGATTTACGGATGCCCATAGCCCTTCCACAGTATGTACACCGACTCGATATAGTATCCTCACCGGTCGCATGGCTTTTCGAACAGGTATGCGAGGAGTTTTTGCCGGGGTAAAGGGTTCTTCTCTCATCAATAAAGATCGCCTGACCTTGCCGCAAATGCTCCGTAATAAGGGATATCGCACGGCTTGTATGGGTAAATGGCATATAGGCATGACTTTTTTTGATGCAGAGGGAGACAGCATAAAGGAGGCTGGAGTGAAAGGGGTTCAACAAATCGATTATAGCCGCCCTATACCCGATGGTCCCATCCATCGTGGGTTTGATAAATTCTATGGAACAGTTGCCTGCCCTACTACCGATTGGCTTTATGCTTATGTAGAAGGAGACAGGATTCCTGTTCCCGCCAGCCAACTGCTTGATAAAAGCAAGCTTCCCAGGCATCCATATGCCAACGATTGCCGCCCTGGTATGCTTGCGGAAAATTTTGATCATGAAGAAGTTGATCTGGTTTTCCTTGAAAAAAGCAAAGCATTTCTGGATGAGCATGTAAAAACTAATCCAGACAAACCTTTCTTTCTCTATCATTCGATGCAGGCCGTGCACCTTCCCTCTTTTGCTGCAGATCAGTTTAAAGGAAAGACCTCCGCAGGTCCTCATGGAGATTTTATTTTTGAAATGGATTACATAGTTGGGGAACTTCTAGACAAGCTTGAAGCACTTGGTTTGGCAGAAAATACCCTTGTGATGTTTGCAAGTGATAATGGGCCGGAAGTTCCGACAGTGCTGGATATGAGAAAGACCTATGGACATGATGGTGCGAGGCCGTGGCGAGGGGTAAAACGAGACCAATGGGAAGGAGGACATCGTACGCCCTTTATCGTTCGCTGGCCAGGGAAAGTCAAAGCAAATACGACTAGTGATCAAATGATAAGTCTTACAGATGTAATGGCAACCTGTGCTGAGATTGTGGAAGAAAAACTGCCAAACAATGCTGCTGAAGATAGTTATAGTATTCTGAGGGTATTTTTGGATAAGGAAGCTAATAAGCCCGTGAGACAATATATTTTGCAACAAACGATTTCCCTGGATATGTCAATACGTGAAGGCAAATGGAAATATCTGGATCATCAGGGATCAGGCGGCAATAATTATGATAGGGATGGGGAATGGGGTATGAAGCCTTATAAATTGGAGGATACTGATCCCGAAGCACCAGGCCAACTCTATAATCTGGAGCTTGATCCCGGAGAAAGAACGAATTTATTTAGTAAGTATCCGGAAAAGGTTAAAAAGCTTAAAGCCAAACTAGAGGAATTTAAAAAAAGCGGAAGGAGTGCGCCTATATACTAAGGACTTAATCCCTTCTTTCTCTGGGGGATTGAACGCTCTATTTTTCTTTTTTAAAGGTTTTAACAATCCTTTAACCTTTTCGACCTCTGATAAAGCTTACCTTTGGGAATTGCATCAAATGGCAATTATTCACTCACCTTTAATCTTATCAAAGGAAATATGGATTTCAGTAAGCTAAGCAACTATTTCTTCCTCCTCCTCTTTTTTGCCCTTATCCATCCCCTTCAAGCCCAACTAACAGAACAGCCAGAATTTCTCAAAGGGCTGGTAAAGGCAAATGAAGAAGATTTGGGGCAGCAACAAATCATGCTGGACGGAGAAAGTATACCGGTTTACAGAACAGATGGTACCCGAGTAAAAGGAATGGAGCTGATGCAAATGATGATGAAAAATGAGTACTATCCGGATATTTATATAGACGAATCCAAGGAGATCAAAGCTTTTCTCCTAAGACCCATCACTGCTGAAGAGAAAAAGATGATGGAAGCCGCCATGGCCAATGCACAAGCCATGATGGATGAGTCCTCTGATTTTCTGGGAAAAGAATCCCCTGATTTCTCGGGGACTGATCTGGATGGAAATGAATACAGCAAAGAATCACTGAAGGGAAAAGTCGTAGTGCTAAACTTTTGGTTTATCGCTTGTAAACCCTGCATCATGGAGATGCCGGAGCTCAATGGGCTGGTCGAAAAATACAAAGGCAAAGAGGTAGTTTTTCTGGGGCTTGCGACGGATAGAGAATCGAGATTGCGTCCTTTCCTCGAAAAAACCCCTTTCAACTATCAAATCGTACCCAATAGTGGGCAATTAGCAAATGCCTTTGAAGTGATGGGCTTTCCCACGCATATTGTCATCGATCCGGAAGGAACAGTTGTTTGGGCTACTACGGGCTTAGGACCTACGACGGTAGAGAGTCTGGATCATCAGATTGAGAGTCAACTTTCTGCAAAGGAATAGGGAAAGTTCAAGAGCAAAGTAAGCTCAAAACAAAAATAGCGGCAAAAGCAGGGAGATATTTTGATTGAGTTCGCTTCCTGACAAATTCGCTTGAAATTATTTTTTTATTTTTGCGTATAGGAAAGTGGGGAAGAGATACATGAATTGATCTCTCTTACATTTTCCCGGAAACATTGCACAAACAAAGGGAGTCTAATCCGATCTTATAGAACATGAAGTTATATAGTCTGCGTTGTTCCTTTCTTTTGATCTTCCTGACAGGAATGTTCTCTTTTCTGTCTGCACAGATTGTTCAACCCGTTGATTGGTCCTACAATAGCAAACAAGTAGGTCCTAATGAGTTTGAGTTGACCTTTCAGGCTGTAATAGATCCGGGATGGCATCTCTACTCTCAGTTTATAGAAGAAGGTGGGCCTGTGCCAACAGCTTTTTATTTCGAAAGCACAGAAGCTGCGGAAGTCAGTGAGGAAGCAGCCAGGGAGTTGGGCAAGATAACCCGTAAGCATGATGAGATTTTTGATATGGAGGTGGCTTATTTTTCGGATAAAGCAACTTTCATCAAAAAAGTAAAAACAACGGGACCCATAGGAAAAATCTCCGGCTATCTGGAGTATATGGTTTGTGATGATGAAAAGTGTTTGCCTCCCAGTTCGGTGGATTTCAATTTTGAACTGAAAAGCTTGTTGGCTGAAGAGCCAGCAGGAGAGCAGGTCAAAGAACCTCAGGTAGAAGCTCCACCCCCGCCGCCAGCAAAACCTAAAAAGGAGAAGAAGGATCAGGTACAAATTCAAGGTCCAGAACAAAGCGGACCGAGTCCTCTGATAAATATCCCTCAGGAAGAAGAGCAATCAAGTTCACCTTTCGGCAATTCAACCTTAGGCGGCCTATCCAATGATATTCTCGATCCGGTAAGCTGGAGTTTTCGTTCGCAGAAAACAGGAGAAGGTACTTATGAATTGAGGGTTGAGGCTGAGATAGATGAAGGCTGGAAAATATACTCTATGCATCAGGAAGAAGGTGGCCCCAATCCTACAGAGATAATTCTGGAAGAAGGCGCTTACGAACTGATTGGAGAAATGAAGGAGAGCCCCAAAGCGAAGGGGGGACATGATGAGGTTTTTGATATGGATGTACTTTCTCTAAAGGGAAAGGCATTATACACCCAGGAAATCAAAAGCACAGATCCAAATCTGGCTATAGATGGAGAGTTGATCTATATGGCTTGTGATAAAAGCCAATGTATTTTTCCTCCCACGGTTTCTTTTAGCATTGCTTTGGATGAAAATACCGCTGTACTGGAAGAAATTGCCGCTGGACCTGTGGACGAAAGTTTCATGATAGGTTCCATAGATCTCAAGAATCCTATTTCATCTTGTATAGAGGCGATCAAGCAAAGCGATAGCCTTTGGGTTACTTTCTTGCTCGGTTTGGTTGGGGGTTTTGTTGCCTTGCTGACTCCTTGTGTATTTCCAATGATCCCGATGACGGTTTCCTATTTTACCAAGGGATCAGAGAATAAAAGTAAAGGCGTAAGCCAGGGGGTTATGTATGGCCTGATGATCTTTCTGATCTATGTGCTATTGAGTCTGCCTTTCCATCTTTTGGAAGGCGTACAATCAGATATACTCAATATTATTTCGACTGAACCCTGGTTGAATTTCTTCTTCTTCCTGATCTTTGTGGTCTTTGCCATATCTTTCTTTGGCTACTTTGAATTAACGATTCCACATAAGTGGACCAATAGAGCCAATTCGGCTTCTGATTTAGGAGGACTGGTAGGAATATTCTTTATGGCACTGACACTTGTGCTGGTTTCTTTCTCATGTACCGGTCCCATTTTGGGAGGACTTTTGGGAGCCACCAGCATGAGCCCGGATTCCGGAGCCATGCATTTGACCTCAGGCATGGGAGGATTTGGGGTAGGATTGGGACTTCCTTTCGCGCTATTCGCCATCTTCCCCAGTTGGTTAAATACCCTTCCCAAATCAGGAGGATGGATGACCAATCTGAAAGTGAATCTGGGATTCATAGAATTGGCACTTGCGATCAAATTCCTATCTCGTGCCGACCTCGTTTGGAATGCAGAATTACTTCTTAGAGAAATATTTATCGGACTGTGGATCATCATAGGTATAGCGATGATCGCTTACAATATGGGTTGGATTCGTTTTCCTCATGATACTCCTTTACAAAAGATCAAAGCCAAACACCTGATCGGTAGTGGCTTGATTCTGGCCTTTGTGATTTACCTCGTTCCTGGCCTATCCAAAGACGATAAAAAAGCCAACCTTTCCCTGATCAGTGGCTTCCCTCCGCCGCTTTACTACAGCATTTACGATAAAGAAAATAAATGTCCATTGGGTATCGACTGTTTCAAGGATTATGAAGAAGGAATGGCTCATGCAAAAAAGGTCAATAAACCTGTGATGCTGGACTTTACCGGATTGGCTTGTGAAAACTGTCGCCGGATGGAGGAAAATGTCTGGGTAGACAATACCGTTTTCGACCGAATCAGCAAAGATTATGTATTGATTTCCCTCTATGTGGATGACCGAACCAAATTGCCACAGTCAGAACAAAGAGAAATTCAGATGGCGAATGGGAGTAAGGTGAAGATCAGGACCATCGGAAATAAATGGTCCACTTTTCAGACGCAAAACTTCCAGCATAATACCCAGCCGTACTACGTCCTGATAAGTCCGGATGAAAAACTTCTGAATCATCCGGTAGCCTATACTCCTGAAGTGAGTGAATATCTCAACTTCCTCGATTGTGGCTTATCAGCATTTAAACAGACCGCAGAAAAGTAAATTTCAATTTTCATTTTAAATCACATAAAACTATTAACCATGAGAAAAACACTCGTAACACTCCTGTTACTGGCAGGAGCTGTATGTACTTATGCACAAGATGTAGCAGAGCTGAAATCCAAACTTGTAGGAGAGTGGGTCTTTGATACGATGGTTCTCACAGAAGAAGCTTCAGAGGAAGAGAAGTCCAAGTTGGAGATGATGAATAACATCATGAAAAACGTCAGTATGTTCTATCAGGAGGATGGTCGTTATTTGATGGATGGTTTTGGGAAGAAAGAAGAAGGGAACTGGAGCATTGAAGAACCCGGTACACACATCAAGTTTCTGAATGACAAAGGCCAGGAAAACAATATTGAATTTAAATTCGATGAGAACGGTATGCTTCATACTACGGTAGGATCTTCAGGGGCTGCCATGCGTTTGATGCGTCCGGAAGAATCATCCGAAATCTCGGTTTCAGCAGCTCCCGGTCCTCCAGAAGTTGTCAAGACGACAGTCAAAGAGCTTTCGAAGAAGTGGTACATGGTAAGCCGAATTAAAGCCAATGGGGAAACCATATCCGAAACAGCACTAGCGCTTATGGCGGGAACCTACATTGATTTTAAGGAAGATGGTACCTATTCTATGCACTTGATGATTATGGATGAAGAGGGCACATGGACCTTTGATGAGGAAAGCTCTAAACTGATATATACAGCAAATGGAGAAAGTAAAGTGTGGCATGTGGTCGGAATTTCAGAAACCGAGCTCAAGCTTATACAAGGTTCTAAGGGAGACACCTTTATTTATAGCACGACTTCTCCGAAAGAAGAGTAGAAAAAATAACTCATATTTACAGGCCTTTCTTCTTTTGGGGAAAGGCCTATTTTTCTTTCATTGTCAGCACACCATCCCAATCATCAGCGATTCCGCTTTGTAAATTTTGTTGGGCTTTTTCCAGATAAATACGGCTTGCTGTATCCTGTGGATTTTTACTGAGAACACTTTCAAATAAGTCAATGGCAGCTTTAAAATCTTTGGCAAAATAACTGTTAACCGCTTCCTGAAATTCTGCAAGGCTTTCCATCAATTTTTCCCCTTCTTCCGGCTTCCTTCCATTCAAACATTCAAATACTTCAACCAAATTCTGCTTCCCTTTTACCTGAACTTTCCCCAAATACCTGAGGGCATAACTATCTTCTTCTGAAAGTTTTGTTTTTACTTCCCCGGAAAGCAGGATAGAAGCTCCATAATACTTGGTAAGCCCTTCCATGCGAGAGGCTGTATTTACAGTATCTGAAACGGTAGCTGCATCTGTGCGTTTATCGTCCCCAATAATCCCCATCATCAGACTTCCTGCATGGAGACCCATTCCCATACGGATCAGGTTACCATTTTCTCCGGGCAGCAAAGGTTTATATGTACGGATACGTGTTTGAATGTCTATCGCAGCCTGAAGGGCGTGATCCTGAGACTGGAGAAAGATCGCCATGATCCCATCTCCCAGGTATTGATTTACGAAACCCTTATGCTCTGTGATGCTTGGGCCTATGGTTCGGTGAAAGTCATTGATAAAACGGAAATTTTCCTCTGGACTCAACTCTTCAACCATCGTAGTATAATTCCTAATATCAGAGAAAAAGACGGTTACTTCTTTTTCAGTGGCATCACCCAGCTGCACATCCAGGATATTTTCCTTTCCCAAAGAGCGGATAAAATCGAAGGGAACAAATTTGGCAGATGCGGCATTGATTTTTTCCTGGAGATCCAGCTTTTCCTCCAAAGCAGCTCTTTTTTCTTCTTCCAGTTCTCGTCTTTGCTGTCCAATGGCTAATCCAAAGAAAGCGAGGAGGGCTATGATGCTTACCTGGCTGGAAAGGATGGCATTGTCAAAACTCACCCAGTTTGTTTTCAAAATAGGGCTGAGGAGAGGAAAACCTATTCCAAAGAGCATAACTGCCAATCCTATAAGTAAATACTTTGCTGTTTTATGGCCAGTTAGATGTGCCTTTACTCCCCAATAGACCATGCAGATAAGTTGGATGATTCCAAAGCCCAGGGTAAAACTGATATTGTTTTCTACGGGATTCTCCGTACCGCCTGCATAATAGTACTCAGAGCTGGTGGCTAATTTATACAAGAAGAAGCTGGCACTGATAATCAAAGCCAGACTTAAGAGCCTGGTAAAGGTCTTCCAGTGGGGAGATAGCTTGTTTATTTCGAGGAAATAGAAGGCAAAATAGAGTAAACCCTGGGCTACGATTACTGACAAAATGGTATTGGAAATAAACATGAATTCTAGCCAGGCAGGAAATATGAAAGTCATATAATTTGTCACGACCATAATAAGGGCGAGACCAATCAGAAATATGATGTAATACAAATAGTACCTGATTCGGGTACTAAAAAAGAGAAAGATGAAAAAGATGGCCTGGATCAATACAATCCCAAAAAAAACGCCATTTACCTGCCAGGTTCTCATCTCTTCTTCCATGATCTTCCGGGGATTGATCTGGGCAATGATCAAGCGTAGAGGAGTTTGTACTCTCGCGGGATTCTCCAGACGAAGGTAAACGACTCTTTCTCCCTTTTTGGGTACATAAACCTTGAATTTATTTCTCCAATCCCGGATCATTTTCTCCTCAGGATCAAGATCACTTCCGGATTTGAAATGGGAAAAATTGCTCAGACTATCTTCTATATAAATATCTATTTTTCGCCAGGAGGTCGCATCATCTCCTATCTCAAAGTGGTAGTCATCATCTCTGAAATTGGTGGATCGACATCTTACCCTTAGCCAGAAAACTCTCCCTTTTGGACTTTTCTTAAAGACATAGGGGTTTGTGGGAGTGCCCGAAAATTTCCCCTCAGACATGGCCTGTCTTACGGCATCGAAGTCCATTTCTTTGGAACTGTCCTCTAAAACGAGGAATTCGGATCTGATGGTATAATAGAGATATTCGCCCGTAGAATCAGGCCTTAAATGTGAATTCCTAATATTGTATCCATAATACCCTCTGATACGATTGTAGTCCAGGAGGACATGGTTTTCAATACTATCTTCAACTTGAATGTTGTAGGTAGCAATATGTGCAAGACTCCGGAGGAGATTTACCGTATCTTTTATATTTCGGAAATATGCAGCCGCAGAATCAAGAGCTTGCAATTGCTCCGCACTCACTGTAGCTACCCATTCCTTCATCCCAGCTGCCTTTTCTCTTCCATAGAGCGCCCAGTTATTGATGGCCTTATATTTTGTGGAATCTGTTTGAGTCGTATCTATGATCTGGATCACCGAATCAATCATTCGGTCATAGTTTTGTCTATCCTGCGCCTGCAAAGAGGGAAGAAAGTAAAAGAGGGAAAACCCAAATATAAAAAGGAGCCTTAATCTCATAGCAGTTAAATGGAGTATCCAGGTGCAGATACACCCTGTCATAAAGACCTTTAAGCAGGTAAAGGGTCTATAAATTACCAAAAAAAACATGCTTAAACTATAAAAGGGATTTGAGGATCAGCTTGCCATCCAGCTTATAGATCATTTCGTGAGATGCTCTTGGATCGCTTATTTTATGGGAGGCTGGCGGAGGTTTGTGTCTTCCTTAATTCATAGATAGTAAAACCTTCAAGGATTCGCTTTTGGTAATTGCCTAGCAGTTGGGGATATCTGGCCTGGAGCAAAGGAAAATTCTCATTTCTGTCGAGGACAATGTCCGGAGGATTTTTCCGAAATTGCTCATAGACTTCCCGATCTGTCTCTCTTTTGGAAAAAATCCGATCTGAAGCGCCTGGGAGAGCCGGGATTTTGTAGTAGGCAATGCGATAATCTGTATATCGATTCGCGCAGTGATAGCCCAGCGCGACATATAGTTTGGGGTTAAATTCCATCACCCACAATTCCTCTCCCTCATTTCTGTTTTGAAGGCTGTAAATAGGTGCTTCTCTATTTAGAATACCCAATTGTCCCCCATGCAACAGGAGTGCATCTTCTGCAGGATGAAAGAGGGCAAACGTTTGAGGAAATCGGATTCCCAAATAAGTCATATAGCTATAAACGGGAATAATCAGTCCTGCAATAAGGAGCACATACCTGAGTTTATACACCCATTTGAAATCAAAAGTCTTGGCAGTATAAAAAACAACAGGAGGAACGAGTAAAATAAAATCTGTCAGGTCCAGTCTTTTGAATTTAAAGGCAAGCGCGAAAAGAATTCCCACCAACCAAACGGCCATAATCATTTCTATGGATCGCACTTTGGTTACATAGGAATAAAAACGCAAACGGAAGTGCATAAAACCTAGCGCGCTCAACAAGAGGATAGTGGATAAGTAGCTAAGCCAGATTTGCATTACGGTCGTACTAGCAAGTTCTGGGTTCTCAATATTCCTCAAAACTACCCGATCTAGATAAGAAATCAGTCCGATGTCCCACCAGTCTCCCAGGATTCCAGAGAGATATAAGATCAGAAGCATTCCCCCCAATACACTCAACATACCTCCCAGGAGAGAAACCAGTTCATCCAGTCGGGCTTTTTTCAGGAAGATATAGGCGAAAGCAATTCCTATCAGAATGAATATAACTTTATAAGAAGCCAGAATCGCAATCATCATCCAGCATCCTACCCGGAACATGATGCGGTAATTTTTTTGACGATTATCTCCTAATTCCAGCAAAGAGGCAAAGGAAAATATAATAGGCAAAAGCACAAATAGAGAAGCACTGAATTGCTGCCCATGCCAGGGAACGGAGACGAGAAAAACGAAGGTAATAGAGGTTAGGTTTACGTTTTTCCTGAATAGTTTATAATCCGCCAGAATTCCATTGAAGTAGGCAGCTGTCAGGTAAATATAAAAACAGGCAAATATCCGAATCGCCAGCAGAGCTCCATCTCCAAAAAGCTGGTAGAAAAAGGCATAAATCCATATCATGATAGGAGGGCCGGTAAACCAGGCATCGGCATAAAGCTGTGCATCCCCTGCTATACTTTGTCCTAGCAACAAATAAAAAGATTCCTCTTCCAGCAGGAAATTACCATCAAATCCCGGCAATCGAAGGATTGGGATCAATACCAGCAATAAGAGGTGAACTGGCGGTGGAATATTTATCAGGAATCGAATCAATTTGCGTAATTTGCCCAGCGATTTCGTTCCGAGCAAGTTAACAGTTGAAGTCAAAGCGTACAACAATGACCCCAGAAGAATTAAGCAAACAGATACGAAAGAAAGGTTCTTTCCTTTGTGTGGGACTGGATACAGATATGGATCGCATTCCAGAGCACCTGAAAAAGGAAGCAGATCCAATTTTTGCTTTTAATCGAGCCATCATAGAAGCTACCCATGAATATGCGGTTGCCTATAAGCCGAATATCGCCTTTTATGAATCTTTAGGGCCAAAAGGATGGGACAGTTTAGCCAAAACGATGGAAATTATCCCAAAGGATATTTTTACCCTGGCTGATGCCAAGCGGGGAGATATTGGCAATACTTCTCGTATGTACGCCAAAACTTTTTTTGAAACCTATGATTTTGATGGAGTAACGGTCGCTCCTTATATGGGCAAGGATTCTGTGAGTCCTTTTCTTTCATTTAAGGATAAATGGGTTTTTCTGCTCGCTTTGACTTCCAATCCCAGTTCGCATGATTTTCAACATCATAAAGAAGAGGGAGAAGCCCTTTACGAAAAAGTCCTGAAAAAAGGCAAAACATGGGGAGAAGAATCTGAAGGCCATCTGGGCTTCGTTGTGGGAGCTACCCAGGCAAATTCATTGGCCCATATCCGTAGCATTATTCCTGATAGTTATTTGCTCATACCCGGTGTAGGAGCACAGGGAGGTGATCTGGATGCTGTCTGTGGTCATGGGAAAAATCAGAGCGGTGAGGGGATGTTGATTAACTCCAGTCGTGGAATAATTTATGCGGGTTCTGGCAATAATTTTGCTGAAGAAGCAGCTAATCAGGCCCGACATCTTCAAAAGACGATGCGGGGATACCTCTAGGGTTTTGAAGTGTTGTAGTGCGTTAGTTCCTGAATCTTTAAAAACATAAACGATAACACCACAACACTAAAACACTTCCTTACTCCTTCTCTCCCTTCGGTATTCTTAGATTAAAGGTGGTTCCGAGGCCAGCTTCTGACTCCACGGAGATCTCCCCGCCCAGTTTTTCTACCGCTTCTTTTACGATGTAGAGTCCGATACCCGAACCCTGACTTTTCTGAGTAGCTCGGTAGAACATCTGGAAAATTTTATCCTGGTATTTTTCTTCGATCCCTATTCCATTGTCTTTCACCTGAATGAGAACTTCATCTCTTTCCAGTTTGATATTCACTTCAATAAATGATTCCTCTTTCTCTGGGTCATGATACCTGAAAGCATTAGATAGGAGATTGTTGAAAATGGTATTCAGGCGTGTGAGATCAGTTACAAAATCCGCCTTCCCTTCAATATTCAATGCCGTCCTGATAGGTCGGCTACTGCCTTTGGGACTAAGGGATTCAAAAGTATCTTCCAGTAATTCCTGGAAATTTACTTCTTCAAACTTGAGTTCCAGGCGAGAATTGCGGCTGTATCCAATGATGTCTTTGATAAAGTCATCCAGTTTTTGGATGCTGTTATCCATCAAGCCCAGGTATTTTTGCCTGAGATTTTCATCGGTTTCGATGCGGGTGATATTGATGAGTCCTGCAATGGAAACCAGGGGAGCCCGTAAATCATGGGACGTACTATATACAAAGCGATCCAACTCCCGATTCACCTTCTGCAACTCTTCGAAATTCTCTTTCAGGCTTCTTTCAACTTCTTTTAACTGAGTTACATCTCTGATAGCTCCGTCATGATATCTTTTCCCATATTGATCATAAGAAGGGACTGAGGAAATCAACCCCCAGAAAGAAGTTCCATCTTTACGTCTAAATTCTACTTCCTCATTAAAAAAGGAACCATGCTCCTGAACGATCCTCACAAAATCATTGCGGCGATCCGGATTCATATAAAGTTTTGAGGGATTTATCGTCAATATTTCCTCTACCGTATCGTAGCCAAACATCCGGGCAAATGCCAGATTTACATAAATAATCCCCTCATCCCGGCTGCTTCTGAAAATCCCTTCCTGTACGCTATTGCTTATCGACTCAAACATCGATTGCTTCTTATATACCTGTTCCAGTTCTTCAGCCTCTGCGGTGATATCTTTAAGGAAAAACCATGATTCCTTTAGCTTACCTTCATTGTCCTTTTCAGCTACAAAACGGGATCGATATTGGAAACCAACTTCTTTGACTTCCAGCTTGATCTGATCTTCAAAATTTATCCCGTTTTTTGCTCGTTTCAATAAATCCTCCCAATAGGACTTTAGCTTGCCTTTTAAGGCATCAGGGAAATGACTTCCTTCTAGTAGGGAAATGGAAAAACGACTTTGAAAATGTTCTTTAAAACCTCTGTTGAGGAAGATGATCTGGTTTTGGGAATCCAGGGCTAGAATCATTTCCTCGCATTGATCAAGGATAAATCCCAGCCTGCTTTCTTTTATCCTACTTTCTCTGTATTCCTGGTAAAGGGCCGTTTTAGAATATTCAGAGATTGCTTTCACATTTTTTTTGCTGTTAAAATCAGATCTCCTTTCTACGGATGTTGGAGCGAGTAAAGCATGTTCTTGATGTTTATCCATGGATGAGGTAAGTGATATTCTGTAAGAACGATCTGTAATATCCCAATATATTTCAGCTCTGTTAGTTTATCGAATTTCAAGCTAAAATATATTTACGGGCAAAAAAATTCATAAAATGAACTAATCTTAACGCCTAATTTTTAAGGAGAGCTTTCATTCCTGTGCGCTGAAAATAGATTTGTGGGATAAATTTTCCTTAGGATAAGAAAATCTTACCCTCATTAAAGCGAAAAAAAAGCTGCAGACTTTAGACTTGAGTTCAATTTATAACATATCCTTCTTCGAAAAGTGATAGAATGGAGGGAGATATCTCTGATGAAAGCATGTAAAATTTTGGAGATAAAAGAAGGCTAAAGATTCCTCACATTAATTTGGCAAGTCTGTAAAAGCCATTCATGTAGTCCTGCTTTATTCCTATTGGAGTTAGGACAAGCTTACAGGAGTCTGTTTTCTCCCTACTTGTACAGAAATTTAGTCTTGTTAAAGATTTTTGGTAAAAAAATCAGAATACCCTCAGGATTCTTTATATTGCCACTCATTCGAAAGGTAATTGAATATTTATGGCACGTAACAAAGTGCTAATCGTCGATGACGAAAAGGACATTTTAGATCTTTTAGAGTATAACCTTGAAAAAGAGGGATATGAAGTCTTGTCTGCGATGGATGGTGAAGAAGCTATCTCAATGGCAAAGACTGAAAAACCCAATATGGTTTTACTTGACATCATGATGCCTCAGATGGATGGGATCGAAACATGTCGAAGACTGCGAGAGCTTCCTGAGTTGAAAGGAACGTTTATTGTATTCCTAACTGCAAGAGCTGAAGAGTATTCAGAGCTTGCGGGTTTTGATGCAGGGGCAGATGATTATATAGCCAAGCCGATCAAACCACGTGTTTTACTTTCACGGATCAAAGCTATTCTCAGAAGGGATCAGACTTTTACGGATGAGCAGGATTTGTTGAATGTAAAGGATTTGGAGATCATAAGAGATGAATATATCGTGAGGCGTGGAAATGAGATTTTCAATTTACCCCGAAAGGAATTTGAATTGCTGTATTTTCTCGCTTCCAAACCCGGCAAAGTTTTTCGCCGGGAGAAATTGCTGGAAAAGATTTGGGGGGATGTATATGTGGTAGATCGCACCATTGATGTTCACATACGCAAGCTGAGAGAAAAAATAGGTGAAGGCTATATTCAAACGGTTAAAGGTGTTGGGTATAAATTCGCCAAAGAGAAATGAAATCTAAACTCCCTTCCTCTATACTCGTCTCCCTCTATTTGAGCATTGGGCTCACCATATTTTACGTATTTATCAGGTCCGCTGCCAGCGATTGGAATTTTGCAGATTCTTTCGGAGAGATACTGCTATTCTTATTTGTTACTTTTCTGAGTCTGGTGATGACCCTCGAGTGGTTGGTATACCGCCGACTGAAGTCATTGCAGCTGGTCAATCAGCGGGAAATAAAGAAGCTTAAAGACCTGGAAACCTATAGGCGCGAGTTTTTGGGAGAAGTGTCGCATGAGTTAAAGACCCCTATTTTTGCAGTTCAGGGATTTATCCATACCCTGATGGATGGAGCGATTGATGATGAGAAAGTGAAGATGAAATTCCTGAAGAAAGCCATGCGAAATGCGGATCGGCTTTCCAGTCTTGTGGAGGATTTGTTGATCATTACACAGGCAGAGTCGGGGGAGATGGAAATGAGGATTCGAAAGTTCAGAATCTATGAGTTGATCATCGATGTCATCGAATCTTTAGAATATAAATTCACCAAGAAAAATAGAAATATATCTTTTCGACTTGTGAGCAATGGGCATGAAGACACATATGTTTTGGCAGATCGTGAGAGAATTCTCCAGGTACTCACAAATCTGGTTGACAATGCCATCAAATATGGTGATTCAGAAGGAGAGATCCAGGTAGCCCTTACCTCGGAAGAAAATAAGATGTATGTAAGTGTGGCTGATGAAGGAAAAGGGATAGATCAGGAACACCTGGACAAGATCTTCCGCAGGTTTTATCGAGTGGACAAAAGTCGCTCAAGAGATAAGGGGGGAACGGGCCTTGGGCTGGCTATCTGCAAGCACTTACTCAAACTCCACGGAGAGCAAATTACAGTTGAAAGCAGTCCCGGAACAGGAACCGTTTTTAGCTTCTCCCTTAAAATGACTTCAGATCATTAAGAAAAGATTTCCACAATCCTTTCTCGCATTTTTCCCTATACACAGAGCTATCTTCCTACTTGCTGTCTTCTTAGAAGCTCACCTCGATTCGAAAGGGGAATTCCTTCATTAACAAGTGTTTAAGTCCGGCTAAATCGAAAAGTCGACATTTTTTCCAAATTTCTTACCCGCTTAAATGAGTCCAAAAATTGGGCTTTTGACGATTGGCGTAAGAAAAAAATGCCCTAATGTGCCGGATTCGTGCCTTTCCAAAAATTTGATTTTAGAAGGGGTAGTTGTATTTTAGTTGATCTGCTTACTTTAATAAGAACCTAACATGAAGCAATTACTTACCTTTTTAGCGTCATGTCTTCTGGGTTCTGTACTGATGGCGCAGCCTTGTGCTCCCAACAGTACTGTCCCTTATTTGGAAGACTTTGAAACGTTTACAACAGGTAGCCCGGGAACGGTAGGTCAAAACTGGACACGTACTTCAAACAACACTGGCTCTTTGGGCTGGTTTGTTGATAATGGAGGTACAGGATCTGGTGGTACCGGCCCTGCTACTGACCACACAACCGGAACCAGTGCCGGTATTTACATGTACACGGAAACTTCATCCCCTACAGCTTTGGGTGATACGTTCGCACTCACTTCTCCGTGTATAGACCTGGTAGGAACTACTGCACCCCGTCTTACATTCTGGTATCATATGTTTGGTGCTGGAATGGGTACCCTTGAGGTACATATTCTTGACGGGACTACAGATTCTACAGTATGGTCCTTGAGTGGCCAACAACAGCAGTCTGACTCAGAGCCTTACAGACAGGCCATTATAGACTTGACTGCTTATGTTGGGATGAATGTACAGGTTTCCTTTGTGAGTATTCATGGAGGCGACTTTACAGGAGATATGGCTATAGATGATGTAGCTTTATTTCAGGCACCGGATGTAGACGTCCTTGCCAATTCTCTTCTTTCTCCACAATCTGATTGTGGACTTACTGCTTCAGAGGCAGTAACTGTACAGGTAATCAACCAGGGAGCTCTGGCGCTAAATAACGCAGTTGCTTCATTCTCACTCGATGGCAGTCCTTTCGGTGCTCCGGAAGCCATCCCTGGTCCGATCGCACCTGGCGATACCGTTGACTTCACCTTTACTGCTACTGCGGACCTTTCTGTATCTGGTTCGCATACGCTGGTGGTAGTTGCCACTAGTCCGCAGGATACCCTGAATATGAATGATACGGTTTCAGCAACCATCATTTCTATTCCTTTGGTAAACTCCTTCCCTTATTTCGAAGATTTTGAAGCAGGTTTTGGAGGATGGACACCAGATGTACTGAATTCTCAGAATAGTACCTGGGCATTTGGCACTCCCCAAAAGTCAACCATTCAGGGAGCTTCTTCCGGCTTGAATGCCTGGGTAAATGGAGGCCTTTCTGGTTCCTATAATGCCAATGAAAACTCTGCGGTCAATGGACCCTGTTTCGATTTCTCTAGCCTGACAAACCCATTGATAAGAATGGACGTTTGGTGGAACTCGGAATTTAGCTGGGATGGAGCTGTCCTTCAATCTTCTTTAGATGCAGGACAGACCTGGCAGAATGTAGGAGCTGTTGGAGATCCAAATAATTGGTATACCGACAACACAATCAATGGTAATCCCGGTGGACAGCAAGAAGGTTGGTCTGGCCGTGTGAGCACCAATAATGGTTCTGGTGGCTGGGTACGCGCTGAGCATCTGTTGGATGGTCTAGGCGGTCAGCCAAGTGTTCTATTGAGAATCGCCTTTGGATCAGATGGATCTGTACAGGATGATGGATTTGCTTTTGACAACATCAACATCCTTGAACTTCCTCCGATCAATGGATCTATGCTTAGCAGCAGTGCTCCAAACAGTGGTTGTGGCCTTTCAGCTGCAGAGACTGTGACTCTTAGTTTTACAAATGTGGGTACTACTGCAATCAGCAATTTCCCTATTTCTTATAGTGTAAATGGAGGAACGCCTGTATCCGAGCAATTCAGCAATACCCTGAATGCTGGAGATACTGCTACCTATTCATTTACTACAGGTGCTGATTTGAGTACACCAGCTGTTTATGATATAAGAGCCTGGTTCACCATTCCTGGTGATACGGATGGTTTCAATGATACGATCAGCTTTTCTGTTGAACACTTTACGCCTGATGTCCTTCCATACTTTGAGGATCTCCAAAGCTTTATTCCTGGAGCACCTCTTCCCACAGGATGGGATGTAACTACTACCAGCGCTTCTAATGGAGTAGGTTGGTTGGTAGATCAGGGAGGTACAGGATCATCCGGAACAGGACCTAATACGGACCATACCCTGATGACAGGTGCAGGTCTATATTTCTATACGGAAACTTCTGGTGGTGTACAGGGTGATACCTATACACTGACGACCAATTGTATTGATCTTTCTGGAGCCAGCTTGCCTAAGCTCTCTTTCTGGTACCATATGCATGGTGCTGATATGGGATCTTTGGAAGCAAAAGTTGTACAGGCTGATGGAACAGAAACTTCTGTATTCCTGGCCACTGGACAACAGCAGCAAATTCAAAGTGATCCCTATCTGGAAGCGATTGCGGATTTGACTTCTTTCGCAGGTGAGACTATTCAGCTTCGTTTCGTAGGAACCAGAGGAAATGGATTTACGGGTGATATGGCGATAGATGACATTTCTATCAAAGAGCCTGCACCTATCGATGCCCTGGCTGATGAAGTATTGGCTCCATTATCTGGTTGTGCATTGACTGCAAATGAGGCTGTAAGTGTTTCTGTTGTGAACTTTGGATCTTCTCCATTGGCAAATACAGTTGCTTCCTTCTCAGTTGATGGTGGTGCATTCACAACTCCAGAAACGATCCCAACTACGATCGCTCCTGGTGATACGCTTGCTTATACATTCACCGCTACAGCAGATCTTTCTGCTCCTGGTTTCCACGATATCACAATCGTTACTACTTCTGTTACGCCTGCTGATACCCTCAACCAGAATGATACCGTAAGATTGAGCCTGATTACCTATCCACAGGTAGCAACTTTCCCATATTCTGAAGACTTTGAAAATGGTGAAGGTGGATGGCTTGCTGGTGGAGTAAATAATAGTTGGACATTTGGTACACCTGCCAAGTCTGTTATTCAAGGTGCTTCTTCGGGAGTAAATGCCTGGGTAACGGGTGGTTTGGCGACTGGTGATTACAATGCCAATGAGCAATCATGGGTAGTTTCTCCATGTTTCGACTTCTCTGGTTTATCTTCAGCTTCTATAAGCCTTGATATCTGGTGGGAGATTTTCTTCAGTACAGATGGTGCTGTATTACAGTCTTCTATAGATGGCGGCCAAAGCTGGCAAAATGTGGGTGCCTTTGGGGATCCCAATAACTGGTTCAGCGACAATACTATCGACGCCCAGCCAGGTGGATCTTCTGAAGGTTGGTCAGGTACTACCGGATTTGGTGGAGGTCCTGGTCAGTGGGTAACAGCTCGCCACAACCTTGATGGTTTGGCTGGTGAATCTCAGGTAATTCTTAGAATGGCCTTCGGTTCAGGAGCTTTCTCTCAAACCGATGGTATGGCTTTCGATAATGTAAATATCTTCCAGGGTCCTCCAGTAGATATGAGAGCGGAAGCGATTCTTTCTCCTCTTGGTTCTTCTTGTTTCAGTGGAACCGAAGATGTGATTGTTCAGTTGATCAATAAAGGAAGCCTTACGCTTGACTTTAGTACAGATAATACCACAGTAGGTGTAAATATTTCCGGACCTAACCCTCAGAGCCTGAGTTCTGTGATAAGTGCTGGTAGTTTGAATCCTGATGATACATTGGATTATACAATTACTGTACCTGCTGATTTAACAACTCCGGGTATTTATACACTTACTGCTTATGTGGCAGCTCCTGGAGATACCTTGAGTGGAAATGATACGACAGCTTCTGTTACGCTGCAATCTATTCCTTTGCAATTGGGTACCCTGACCGAAGATTTTGAAAACTTCGATCCTGTAACTAACAATGGTTGGGTAATAACTAACCCAACTCCTTTTGTTGGATGGAGACCTGATCAGGCCGGTACAGGTTCTTCAGGTACAGGTCCTGCAGTTGACCTTACCTTAGGAACTGCTGCTGGTACCTACTTCTACACAGAAACCTCTGGTGGTGGACAGGGAGATACTTATAGTTTCCTTTCGCCATGTGTAGACCTTAGTGTGAACCCTGATCCAAAGCTTGCTTTTGGTTGGCATATGTTTGGTGCCGATATGGGTACGCTTGAAGTGCACATCATCACGCCTACGCTTGATACGATCGTATTTACTCGTTCTGGACCTTTCCAAACGGCAGATACAGATCCGTGGGAAACCGATACCGTTGATCTGAACTTTGTAGGAACAGAGACTATTCAGATTGAGTTTGTAGGTGTCAGAGGAAATGGATTTACGGGTGATATGGCGATAGATGATGTGAAAATCATCCTCTTCTCTCCAGAAGATGTTGAGCCTACTGCCTTGATTCAGCCAACAAGTGATTGTGGATTAGCAGATACTTCTATTGTAGAAATCAGTTACTCGAATGTGGGTCCTGATACGATCATTGGAGTAGATCTATCTTATAACATCAATGGCGGTACTTATATCACAGAAACTGTTGGTGATACGATTGCACCAGGTGCTACTATTACGCACACCTTTGCGACAAGAGCTGACTTGAGTGCTGCTGGTACTTATGACATTGGGGTAGTTACAAATGCAGCTAATGATATCAATAAGTTTAATGATACAGTTAGCTATGTGATTGACAGCCGTCCGGTTGTTTCTTCTTACCCATATGTTGAAGACTTCGAATCCGGAAACGGGGGTTGGTCTTCCGATGGTACCAATAATTCATGGGCCTTTGGTACACCTGCTAAAAACACCATCGTTGGAGCCTCTTCCGGTGTCAATGCTTGGGTAACAGGTGGATTAGGTACAGGATCTTATAACGCAAGTGAAAATTCCTTCCTATTAGGACCTTGTTTCGACTTCTCGACCCTTGATTCCCCAACCGTATTCCTGGATGTATGGTGGAATGCCGAATTCAGCTGGGATGGTGCTGCTCTGCAGACCTCTATTGATGATGGAGCCAGCTGGCAAACTATTGGTAATGTCGGCGATCCAGACAACTGGTATACAGACAATACGATCAACGGTAGTCCTGGTGGCCAGCCGCAAGGATGGTCCGGACGCGATATCTCTGGAAATGGTTCTGGTGGTTGGGTAACTGCCCAAAACAGATTGTTCGGATTGGGTGGACAACCTAAAGTACTGATGCGAATTGCCTTCGGTTCTGATGGTTCTGTTCAGGATGATGGTGTTGCCTTTGATAACATCAAAATCACAGGTCTGATTGATCAGGATGCTGGTGCAACTACCCTCCTTTATCCATTAGGAGAATGTGGGTTGACTGCCAATGACAGTATAGTAGTAGGTGTATCCAACCTGGGTAGAGATACCTTGAATGGACCCTTTACTTTCAACTATATCCTGAATGGTGGAACTCAACAGAGCATAACTATCAATGATCAGATTCTTCCTAACAGAGGAATTCCGGTTGTTATCAGCAATGTTGACCTTTCTCCTCCCGGACCTTATACCCTTAAGGCCTGGCCAAGCGGTATCAACGGAGATGCAAACAATTTCAATGATACACTATCGGTAACTATCGAAAGTAGTCCTGGCGGACCTCTACCTATCTCAGATAACTTCAATAACTATCCTGATGGTGAAGAGATTTTTGCTGACCTGGTAAATGATCAGTTTGCTGATCTGCCATGGGAAGTGAATTTCAATGGAACAGGTTCTACTAACACAGGTCCAAGTGATGACGTTACTGGTGGAGGTGGATACATCTATATGGAAGCATCAGGTTCTGCTGATAGCGACCAGGCAAGATTGTCTACCGGATGTCTGGATTTGACAACTGCTACCAATCCTAAGCTCTTTTACTCTTACCATATGTATGGATCTTCTATTGGGTTCCTGAGTATTGATGGAGAGACTGCTGCCGGACAAACCAACCTTGGTCTGTTGATTGGAGAGCAACAATTTGATTCTAATGATCCATGGATCACTGATACCATTGATCTTGCCCCATTCATTGGACAAACCATCAATATTACCTTCACAGGTCAGATTACTGCGGACCCAACAGGTACTACCTTCCGTGGTGATATTGCACTTGATAATATTGAAATCCGTGAATTGCTGGCTAATGATGTTGGGGTAACCAATATCCTTGCACCTACGGGTGAAGATTGTGGCAATGATTCTACGATCATAGAAGTTGAGATTGTAAACTACGGAACCAATGCTCAAAGCAACTTCCCGGTTTCTGCTAATATTAGTGGTGGTACAGTTGCAACAGTGAATGGTAACTTTAATGGTACCCTGGATGCCGGAGATACTGCTACTATGGTTATTGGAGGATTCAACTCTAATACTGGAGGTGTTATGACCATCTCTGCCTTTACAGGTCTGGGCTCTGATCAGTTCTTTGGAAACAACACAGCTGTAGGAGTTGCAGTATTCGCAGTTTCTCCAGAGGCACCACTAGCAGTCAATGATTCTGTATGTTTCACTGATACGGCTATGTTTGACCTGGCTGTAACGGGTATTGCAGATGAGTTCTACTGGTACGACTCAATCACAGGTGGTAACCTGATTGCTACCGGAACCAGCTACCAGACTCCGATGCTTACTTCTTCTATCAATTATTATGTAGAAGCCAGAAGCTTTAGACCTCAGCAACTGGAGACTTCTCTTAACGAACTCTTCAATGCGCAGGATGGTAGTATGTTTGACCTGACTGCAATTGGAGGTCCGATTGAGGTAGATAGCTTTGATATAAACATTGATGGTGCCCCTGGCCCAACAATTAATGTTGAGGTATACTATCTGGATTCGTCTTACACCACTTCTTACGATGGTGTCTCGATTACCAATCCTAATGACTGGACCCTACTTGGAACTACAAGTGTTGTTTCGGCCGGGGAAGGTAATGCTACCAGAGTACCGGTAGGTGGTCTGGCGATCCCAGAAGGCTCTACTTACGGTATCTACCTTACCGCAACAGGTATCTCAGGACTTACACATGACTTTGGTACTTCCAACTACGGTGGACCGGGTCTTAATCTGAGTGCAGGTATTTCAGTAGCCTATCCATTTGGTGGGGCAAGTAATAACCAGGTATTGACCAACCGCTCATTTAGTGGTCGGGTGTATTATCAAAACCTCGGTTGTTCCAGTGATAGAACACCTGTATCAGGTACAATTCTTCCAGTACCTCCTGTAGATCTTGGTCCGGATGGAATTGAGTGTGAAGGATTCCTCTTGGATGCATCTAATCCAACTTTTGTATCCTACGACTGGGGCAACAATATCACTACTCCAACTCTACGTGCGGATACCACAGGTTCTTATGTTGTCAACATCGTTGACATCTTTGGATGTACTGCATCAGATACGGCTGTACTCATTATCAATGATGCTCCAGATGTAGACCTTGGTCCGGATCGTACGGAGTGTAATATGGTTACCCTTGATGCAGGAAATCCTGGAGCTAGCTATATCTGGTCAGTTGCTGGTCAGTTTGCTCAAACCCTGGATGTGGATCAGAGCGGAACTTATTCCGTAACAGTTAACCAACTGGGTTGTGAAACTACAGATTCAGTGAATGTAACGATCCTGCCAGGACCCGTAGTGGATCTGGGAGCCGATCGCGAAGCTTGTGATCCGATCACCCTTGATGCAGGAAATGTAGGTTCTACCTTCCTGTGGTCTACCGGTGAAAGCAGTCAGACAATTATGGTAATGCCTCCTCCGACAGGTACTTCTGATACGATCAGTGTCACAGTAACTACGGCTAATGGATGTGATGATAGTGGTCAGATCATCATTACAGGAGGAACAGAGCCTGTCGTTGATCTGGGAATGGATCAGGTAGCTTGTGATAGTGTAGTGCTTGATGCAGGAAACGCTGGAGCCACCTTTTTGTGGTCTAGTGGAGGAACCGCTCAAACAGAAACTATCAGGCAGAGTGGAAGTATTACGGTAATTGTTGCCGAAGCGAATGGTTGTAGTGCAACTGATACAGTTGATGTTACAGTAAATACCATACCGACGGCAGACTTTACCTTCAATGCTCCAAACTATCTCTTCACCTATGACTTTACCAATTCTTCCACAGGAGGTGTTGATTCAGTTCTCTGGGACTTTGGAGATGGAGCCGGTACTTCTACGGATCTTAATCCAAGCTATACTTACGGATTGGCTGGTGCTTTCGAAGTTACCCTGATCGTTTACAACGATTGTGGTACGGATACAACCAAGCAAGTTCTGGCAGGTGTAGCGATAGATGAAGAGTTCAACGCTATGATCAGCGTTTATCCTAACCCGACTACCGAAGACTTCTACGTTGAGTTGAATGGCTTCGACTTCCAGGCGGATAAACTGACCATAGAAGTAACTGACACAAGAGGAAGAAAAGTTTTCCAACATGTAGAAGAAAACATTTTTGGCCTCTATCGTCAGCGCGTTGACTTGACCAGGCATGCCGAAGGAGTGTACCTCGTGAGGATTTCCGACGGTGAACGAACTGCGTATAAACGTATTATGAAAGAATAAGGTCTGTAAAAAGACCTAAACTAATCCCCCCCTAAGCAAGAAAAAGCTTGCAGTTTAGGGGGGGATTTAGTTTTTTTGCAAACTGAAAGAAAAATAGCTTATACTATGGCAAAGAAAAAGCAGGCAGAGTTGGAAGACGAAGTGATCTACGAAGACGTAGAGAATTTGGAGGAAGAAGGTTCCGAAGCACCCTTTGGTGATTTTGTTGAAAAGAACCAAAAACTCGTAATGGGTATTGGCATTGGTCTTCTCTTGATTGTGGGAGGATTCTTTGGCTATAACTGGTACCAGGATCAACAAAATGTTGAGGCCAACAGAGATATGTTCCAGGCCGTTTACTATTTCGAGGCAGATTCCTTCAATCAGGCTTTGAATGGAGATGGTCAGTATCCAGGTTTCCTCGCGATTACTGAGGACTATCCCGGAACCAGTGCTGCTGAAATGGCCAATTACTATATCGGACTGATTTACCTAAATTCAGGTACCCCTCAGGTTGATCGTGGAATTGAACATCTGGAAAAAGTATCTGCATCTAACACCATGATGGGGATGTCCAGAAATGTTGCGCTGGCTTTTGCTTATGAAGAGCAAAATGAGCCTTTGAAAGCCGCCGAGCTTTTTGAGGATGCTGCATATACTCCCGCTGAAAATGATCAAACGACTCCTACCATGCTCTTGCAGGCAGGACGTAATTATGAAGCAGCAGGACAAGCTGATAAGGCCTTACGTCTGTACCAAACCATCAAGGACGAATACCCGCTGAGTACTGAAGGACTAAGAATCGATAAATACATCGGTAGAGTTTCTCAATAATGGCGGGCGGACACGACCTTTCCCACATCAAATATGAAGGTAGCGGTGATCATAGCAATGATCGCGTAGCTATCCTCGTCAGTAAATGGAACGATAAAATAACCGGCGCCCTTCTGGAAGGAGCTAAAGCAACTTTGCTTGATGCGAATCTGAAAGAAGACAATGTCAAGGTTCACTTCGTTCCAGGTTCCTATGAACTCTCCTCAGGCGCCAATATGCTGCTGGAAGCTGAAAAGCTGGACGGAGTTATATGCCTGGGCTGTGTGATTCAGGGAGAAACCCGTCATTTTGATTTCATCTGCGATGCGGTTGCTCAGGGCATCACCCAGGTAAGTATCAAACATAATCGTCCCGTGATTTTTGGCGTCCTGACTCCTGATACCCAGGAACAGGCAGAAGCTAGAGCCGGAGGCAAGTACGGCAACAAAGGTGAAGAAGCTGCTGTGGCTCTACTTGAGATGATTGATTTGCAGAAGAGTCTGTAAAACCCTACAGAACCCACCGCCTCAAGCCCACACTCCCTTCTCCTGATAGGATCAAGGAGTGCGCGCAAGGCCAATTTATTCAAATCACGAATTGTAGGAGCAGCTTACAATCTGCCCCATTAGAATCCAAAATACCTTGTACGGATCGATTCTTCTATAAGGGAAAGGAGCCTGCGGCGGAAGAATTCTATACCCACCGCCTCAAGCCCACACTCCCTTCTCCTGATAGGATCAAGGAGTGCGCGCATATCCAGTAAAGAATTGTCAATTGTAGGGGCAGATTATAATCTGCCCCATGAGAATCCAAAATACCTTGTACGGGTCGATTCTTCTTTAAGGGAAAGGAGCCTGTGGCGGAAGAATTCTATACCCACCGCCTCAAGCCCACACTCCCTTCTCCTGATAGGATTAAGGAGTGCGCGCAAGGCCAATTTATTCAAATCACGAATTGTAGCCCAATGAGAATTCAGAATACCTTGTACGGATCGTTTCTTCTATAAGGGAAAGGAGCCTGTGGCGGAAGAATTCTATACCCACCGCCTCAAGCCCACACTCCCTTCTCCTGATAGGATTAAGGAGTGCGCGCAAGGCCAATTTATTCAAATCACGAATTGTAGGGGCAACTTACAATCTGCCTAATGAGAATCGAGATTACCATCAGCAAGAGGAGTCTCAGCGTACCCCTTATCCTATCCTGGCGTTATAGACTAAAGAAGGAGAGATTTTTATTCACTTAACCCATTACTTCACATGAAAAAACTACTATTGATCTCTTATCTCTCAATTTTTTCCCTCTCTCTTATTGCACAGGAGTATAAAGCATATGAGGTATCTGCTGAAAATCCCTTTGGCCTGCTCAATCCGGACGCTCCAAAAGAAGTGGCTGATTATGCCCCGCTGATTGGAATCTGTGATTGTGTTTCAGAAAGTCGAAAGCAGGACCAGACCTGGGCCGAACCGGTGCAGATGACCTGGAAGTTCAAATATATTATGAATGGTCAGGCGGTACAGGATGAGACGGTCAAGGAAGATGGTACCTATTCCGGGAGTATTCGTCAATTTAATGCTGATAGCTCAAAATGGTATGTCCATTACTATTCAAAGGCTTCGGCAGCCGCTCGCCTTCCAGCCTGGGAAGGAGGCAAGGTCGATGATAAGATCATCCTTTATATGGAACAAAAGGCCCCAAATGGAATGGATGGATCGTACAAGATTAGCTTTTATGATATTTCGGAAGAAGGATTTAAATGGTTGGGAGAATGGGTAAATGTAGGAGAAACCTTCTCTTTTCCGACCTGGAAGATATCCTGCACAAAAAGAAAAGCCGAACGATAAACAGAGCTTCTTATTAAACCGCTTATAGCAAAATGAACAGATTAAGGATTATCTTTATTCTGAACACAATTACTATCCTGAAAATCTATATCTGTTTATGAAAAAGTTACTGCTATTTACGAGCCTTTTCCTCCTTTCACTTTCGTTTTCCTTTGGCCAGGGCCACTATGATCGGCTGGTTACAAACAGCAATGCTGAGGTCGTAGGTATCTCTGAAGAGCGCTTGAGTCTCCTGGATGCACATATCCAGAAATACATAGATAATGGCAGCTTGCCCGGAGGAGTTTTTATGGTGATGCGGAAAGGAAATGTGGTTTACAATAAAGCTTTCGGCCAAAGATCTATGGATGGCAATGATCCCTATAAAAAAGACGATATTTTCCGTTTGGCTTCTATGACCAAAGCAGTAACAACGGTTTCCATTATGCAGTTGTATGAGCAAGGGAAATTGGGATTGGATGATCCTATTTTTTATTACATCCCTGAATTTGCCAGACCTGTTGTGATGGAATCCTACAATGAAGCGGACACAAGCTATACCAGCGTTCCTGCGAATAAACCGATAACGATTCGACACTTACTTACCCATACTTCCGGAATCACCTATGGAGCGTTTAATCCCGGAAAGATCCAGGCCATCTACGCCAAAGCAGGCGCCAATGCATTTGGTCTTTCTCACAAGGAAATGAGTACGAAACAAATGGCAGCCCAGATCGCCAAAGTTCCTCTGGTATTTCATCCCGGAGAAAAATACATGTACGGCCTCAATATGGAGTTGCTGGGACGCATCGTAGAAGTAGCATCAGGTGAAACGCTCGCACAATATTTCAAGAACCACATCTTTGATCCCCTGGGTATGAAGGATACCTGGTTTTACCAGCCCAAAGAAAATCACGATCGACTGGTTCCGGTTTATGCCTACAATAATCAGGAAAAGAAACTATTTGTAAATCCGGATCCCAATCTCGATTATCCCAATATGGAAGATCCCAATCACTATGCTGGAGGCGGAGGACTTTCAGGAACGGCTAATGATTATGCGATATTTATTCAGGCTTTGGTGAATGGAGGGAACTATAAGGAAGCGAGAATCCTAAGCAGAAAGACCATAGAAGTCATGACTTCGGATCAATTGCTTGACCTGAAAGCTAGCGGAGAGCGTTATTCTAAACAAGTTGGCCTTACCTATGGATTGGGATTCCAACTTAAAATAAAAGACGGAAGTGCTTTGGGACATAAATCTCCCGGTACCTATGAATGGGGAGGTGTTTTTAATACAAAATTCTTCATTGATCCTGCTGAGGATCTCACCTTTGTAGGGATGACGCAAGTCCTTCCTTTTACTCGGCCAGATTTTTGGGATAGAATGTACGCGATAATTTATGGTTCTATAGAAGATTGAGATAAAAATAAATAAGCAGAAAGAGGCTTCATCTATTTGAGGCCTCTTTTTGTTTTCTCTATCTTAGCTTTATATCTATTAGCTAATTACTATGAAGTCTAAATTCCTATCTATTATGTTGTGCTTTTTCTGTCTGAGCATCTATGCCCAGGAAAAGCCGAAAATCAATAAAAACAAGAAAGCAGTTATCACTTCTCTGGATGGAAAGTTTGAAGAACTCAAGGACTTGAGTGATCGCATCTGGGGATTTGAAGAAATCGCATTTAGAGAAACTCAATCTGCAGAAGCCCTGGCCAAATATGCCGAGTCTCAGGGATTCTCAGTTAAAAGAGGAGTTGCGGATATTCCTACCGCATTAGTGGCAGAATATGGCTCCGGGAAACCCATTATTGGGATTTTGGGAGAATTTGATGCCTTGCCCGGCCTTTCCCAAAATACAGTACCCCACAAAGATCCTCGCAATCATGGAGGTGCAGGTCATGGTTGTGGCCACAATCTTTTTGGAGTAGCTTCTTTAGGAGCAGCAGTTGCCGTAAAGGAACTCATCGAGAAAAAGAAACTCAAAGGAACCATACGTTTTTATGGAACTCCTGCTGAGGAGAAATTCTTCGGAAAACTCTGGATGATCAGATCAGGTCTATTTGATGATGTAGATATCGTCATGGACTGGCATCCAAGTGCAGAAACCAAGTCTGCGGTTCAGAGTTCTTTGGCATTGGTGGATTTTATGGTCGAATATACAGGCCAGGCTGCCCATGCTTCCGGTGATCCATGGAATGGACGAAGTGCTTCGGATGCCCTCGAACTTTACACTACCGGCATCAACTACTATCGCGAGCATGTGAAACCGACGGTACGTATTCACTATCATATCATGGATGCCGGGAAAGTAGTAAATGTAGTTCCCGATTATTCCAAAATCTGGACGCGGGTAAGAGATACCCGCCGAGAAGGAATGGAAGTAGTTTGGAAACAGATCGAAAAAATTGCTGAGGGTGCTGCTATGATGGCCAATGTGGATTATAAAATCAGCCTGATCTCGGGAGTGCATGAGGTTTTGGTGAATAGAGCCGGAGGAGCCCGCTTGCAGGAAAATCTCGAATACCTCGGCCCAATCACCTATACAGAAGACGAACAAAACTTTGCCAAGAAAATTCAGGAAGCTACCGGCAAACCACAAATCGGAATCGAAGCCGATATCCATCCGATGGAAGTAACCCTGGAGCATCCGATGGGTGGATCTACAGATGTAGGAGATGTGAGCTTCGTGGTGCCTACCGTGAGACTGGCCGCTACAACTGCTCCTAATGGAACGCCCTGGCATAGTTGGGCAGTAGTAGCATGTGGAGGAATGTCGATTGGACATAAAGGCATGCACTATGCTTCCAAAGCCATGGCGATGACCATGGTTGACTTTTTTGAAGACGAAGAACTGAGAAAAGCCATTCGCGCCGAATTTATTGAGCGCAAAGGCGATTACGAATACAAAGGAATTGTACCTCCCGGACCTCCGCCGGTCGATGCGGATCAGGGATACTAAAATAAGATCGGGCCGGGGGTTTCTCTGGCCCGCTTTATTAATGAATATATGAAAGTAGAAACCAAACTCATACACGAAGGACAACAGATAGATCCCTCAACCGGATCAGTTACCGCTCCCATTCACCTTTCCACTACTTTTGAAAGACAAGCAGATGGAAGCTATCCGCTGGGCTTTGAATATTCACGGGGAGGTAATCCCAACCGCAATGCCCTGGAAGCTAATTTAGCGGCATTGGAAAAAGGAGTGGATGCTATGGCCTTCTCTTCAGGCTCTGTGGCCATGATGAGCGTTCTGCAGGCCCTTAAGGCCGGAGACCATGTCATTGCACCAGAAGAGATCTACTTTGGCGTTAGGGTTATGCTACAGGACATCTTTGCTCCCTGGGGACTGGAGGTGAGTTTTGTAGATATGAATGATTTGGGGAAAGTAGCCGAAGCCATGCAATCCAATACCCGCTTGCTTATCGTCGAAAGTCCCTCCAATCCGCAATTGAGTGTTGCCGACTTGCAAGGTCTTTCAGAAATAGCTCATAAGCAGGGGGCATACCTGATTTGTGACAATACCATTCCCACTCCCATCCTCCAAAGACCTATCGAATGGGGCGTTGACCTGGTGGTCCATGCGACAACCAAATATATAGGAGGACATAGTGATGTGCTGGGAGGTGCACTGATCACCGCATCTGACACTGACTTCTGGCAAAGGATCAAACACATCCAAAAGATTGGAGGAGCCGTTCCTTCCCCTTTCGAATGCTGGCTTACAAGTCGAGGAATGCAAACCCTTTCTTATAGAGTAAAGGCCATGTCTGCACATGCTTTGGAACTGGCAAACTTTCTGGAAACACACCCCAGAATTGAGCAAGTTCTTTATCCCGGTCTTCCCAGCCATCCGCAGCATGCCTTGGCACAAAAACAAATGGATGCTTATGGAGGATTGATTTCTATTTTGGTAAAAGGAGGAGAAGAGGCTGCCATAGGAGTAGCTGCTAATGTAAAGGTCTTTACCCGCGCCACAAGTTTTGGGGGAACACATAGCCTCATCGAACATCGTGCATCCGTAGAAGCAGAAGGAAGTAAAACCCCGCGAAATCTGCTTCGACTTTCGATTGGGCTGGAACATTTGGATGATTTAAAAGCAGATCTTGAACAAGCTTTAGCATAAATATATGATGAGTAGATGCACCTATTTCCTGTTGCTACTGATCTTCTTTTCCTGTACTACGCAGCCAAAAGAAGAAATTCATTTATTGCATGATGTGCAGATTATCGATCCTGAGGAAGGAGAAGTGCAGCGATTTGAGCAGATGGCCCTCAAGGATGGGCGGATACATTATGTGGGCGAAAGGAAGGATTGGGATTCCTACAAGATCATCGGAGAGGATTCTTTGCCCGGAAAATACCTGCTCCCGCCCCTTTGGGATATGCATAGCCATCTTGCCTGGGATGCCGCCAATGATTCTTTGCTCTTTCCCTTTTTGTTTTTTCATGGCATACTTGGGCTAAGAGATATGGGAGGTGATTTGGGGATATTGAAAAGCTTTAAGGAGAAAGTTGCGAAAAATCCGAGCTTTGGCCCCCAAATTTTTGGTGCTGGGCCTATACTGGATGGAAATCCTCCTATCATGATGGATGTTAGTTTGCCCCTGGATGAGGATGCTGATTTTCCTTATATCCTGGATAGCCTGAAAAATGGAGGAGCTGATTTTTTCAAAGTCTATTCCCTGCTGAAAGAAGATGCACTTAGAGAAATTTCTTCATTTTCCGATCAATCCCAACTGAGTTTTCAGGGGCACCTATCTGAATATGTCGATCCGGAAATTTCCATTTCTTTGGGCCAGAAAAGTGTTGAGCATCTCAACCGTCTGGAAGAGATAGCAGCAAATGATCAGGAAAGATTTGAGGAGATTGGGGAATTGATGGCTAAAGAAGAAAGCTGGCTTTGTCCAACATTGGTTATATATCAAAAGAAGGCTTTTATGGATGATCCTGGATTGGAAAATGAGGTTTATCATGATTTTATTCCCCCTGTTTTGAAAGCCGAATGGGAAGGCAGCAAGAAAAGAAGGCTAAAGGATAAATCGCCTGAAGATTGGGCCGCTGCTAAAGCCTTGTTTGAAGAGCAAAAAGCCTGGGTCTATCAATTACATAAAATGGGCGTAAAACTATTGGCCGGAAGTGATTTTGCAGGTATGCCTTATGTCTATCCGGGCCTTGGACTGTGGGAGGAATTGGATCTGTTGAAGGAAATCGGTCTTTCGGATAAAGAAGTTTTGAAAATCGCTTGTCAGCATCCCATCGAATTCTTGGGACTACAAGAGGAGTATGGAAAACTGGAGGTAGGGAAAAAAGCTGATTTCCTCCTTTTGTCCGAAAATCCCCTGAAAGACATCCAAAACATCAGAAATATCGATATGGTTTATAGAGATGGGAATCGAATGAGTTCGCTTTTTCATACATTTCCCTAAACACGATAAACCTGTAAAGCCCTAATATCATGAAACTACACGCTCGTTTACTACTTCTTGGTCTCATCTCACTTGTCTTTTTCGCTTGTGAAGAAGGGATGGTAGAACCAGAACCCGGGATTCAACTCACAGAAAAAGAGCAGGCCTATATTGATCTATTAGACAATGAAGTGAGCCCCATTTCCAATTCTCCGCTTAGGCTGAAAGATGCGGACTTGAGGATTCTGGACCGCCTTGCTGATACCAAAATGGTCGGTCTGGGGGAAGCTACGCATGGAACCAAAGAATTCTTTCAAATGAAGCACCGCATCTTCCAGTATCTGGTAGAGAATCACGGTTTCAAAGCCTTCCTTTTTGAGATGGATTTGGCGGAAGCCCTTTTCTTTGAAAACTGGATACAGGGAGAAATTACCGGAGATCTGAATCAACTCATGCGCAACAAAATGATCTTCTGGACCTGGAGAACAGAAGAAGTAGCAGCTTTATTCAGCTGGATGAAAGACTATAATGAAGGCAAAGCTGAAGAAGACAGAATTCATTTATATGGGGTCGATAATCAATACACGCGCTATAGTCTGGATGCTTTGGTAAGCAGGCTAAATCAGGTGAATCCTACACTGGCAGATAGTGTTCGAATTTTCAACTCCAGCCTCAAACAAATCCACGATCTATACAAGAATAAGGACAATACTGCCCTGGCAAATATCAATGAAGGGATAGCCAGCACGCTTTCCCTTTTGGAAAGAGAGAAAGATAATATCCAATCTCAAACCACAGATGAAAATTTCCTCTGGATCAATCGCCTGGCCCGACACATGGAGCAGGTGAGTACATATCTCTATGAATATTATTTCCTCAGTGATTTTAAACTCAGGGATAAGTTCATGGCGGAAAACAGCAGTTGGTATTCTGACTTATTGGGAGCAGATGCAAAATTTGTCCTGTGGGCACACAATGCTCATATGGCTAAAAATCAGTTTTATGGAACTTCCCCTTCTCAGGGAGGACATCTAAGAAATTCACTTAGGAAAGATTATCAGGTCATCGCTTTCGGTTTTACTTCCGGTAGCTTCACAGCTTATGGAAATGGGAGTTTGGGAAGCAAACGTATTTCAGAAGATCCCCCTCGGGATACCTATAATTTTATCTTCCATAATTCTACGCATCCGAACTTTATGATCGATATGACTCGTATTGAGGATTCCAATTTGCAGAGCTGGTTTCTCCTTGAAAAGAGATTCCTTCAACTGGGTTCATTTTACGAAAGCCCGACAAATCAATTCTACCTCAATACCCCTCTTACAAGCTATTATGATTATCTGATTTATTTTGATCAAACCACTCATTCGGTCTTGCTTTAGAAAACCTTCTCTAACAAATAATCACCTCTTTGATATGAAATACATAATCAGCCTTATTCTAATTTGTGCGCTTTGTGGACAAAGCCTGGCTTGTAGCATGTTTAGCTTTCAGGTGGATGGCAAGACCCTGGTCGGAAATAATGAAGATTATTTTGATCCCGATACCTGGATGTGGACGGATAAAAGCGGGAAATACGGCAGTGTGTTTTTTGGTTTTGGAAACTTCTTTGCCCAGGGAGGAATGAATGAAGCGGGACTGGTCTTCGATGGTTTTGCCATGGAAGCTAGAAAAGTAAATGATGTTGATGGGAAAAAATCGACAAATCCAGCAAAGCTTATCCGCAAGATTATGGGCAGCTGTACGACAGTAGCTGAAGTGGAGGAGATCATGAAACAATACGATTTGAGTTTCATGGAGAACGCACAATTGATGTTTGTCGATAGAACGGGTGCATCTTTGGTCGTAGAGGGAGATGATTATGTGCACGCTACAGGCGATTACCACATCACTACCAATTTTTATCAATCTTCAACTGCCAAATCGGACTTCCATAAAGTTTGCCATCGATATGCAGCAGGAGATAAGATCATGAGTGAAGGCCTGGAGTATTCGATTGAATATGGAGAATCAGTCCTGGAAGCCATGCATCAGGAAGGAATTTGGGGAGGAACTCAGTATTCCAATATTTATGATCTGGAGGAAAAGAAAGTTTACCTCTATCTCTTTCACAATTACAAAGAACGGCTCGAACTTTCCCTGGATGATCTCTTGAAAAAAGGGGATAAGGTACAATTGAAAAGTCTCTTTACAGAGACCGCTGAATACGAGGAATATGCACATGCCTATGAGAGAAGCAAAGAGATTTGCCATGCACTCGCAGACTATAAATCCCAGGATGAGCTAAGAGAAGCCCTCAAAGAACTGGAGTCTCTGCCGCAGGCCATGCTTTGGAACCAGCAATTATTTGAAGCAGCAGATAAGCTACAAAATGAGGAAAAGCATGAAATGGCGATTGCCCTTATCAATTATGCCAAAGAACTGATCCCTCAATCCTGGAGGTTACGTGCGATGCTGGCCAAGTCCCTCTTTATGCAAAAACAACTGGATGCCGCTGAGCGAGAAATCACAAAGGCCATCGAACTCAATCCCGAAGAGCCTTCTTTAATAGAGGCCAGAGATAAAATTCGGGCGGCCATGGAGAAATAAGATTTCGCCTAAATAAAGAGGGAATTCAAAAGAGGATTGGCTAATTTGATCCGCTCAGAAACAAAGCCCAAGAATTAGCCCATGCAAAAGACTTCCCGGGAAATAGCTGGATTGCCAATACAGAAGGTTGTGCGCTATTTGCTGGGAATTTCTGTAGTAGGACTGAGCCTATTTATTTCTTTTCTCTACCTCAGTCGAGATATCTTTTTTGATGATGCTTTCATGTTCATCCGCTATGCCTATAATCTTGCAGAGCATGGCGTTTTTGGATGGAATGCAGATGAAGCCGCTTATGGTTGTACCAGTACGGGCTATGTTTTTTCCAATTACCTCCTGATCAAAACAGGGTTAGCGACTTTCTTTAGCCAGGAAAATCTCCTCGTCTTGCAGTCGGTAATCTATTTTCTGCTTGCCCTGCTTTTCATCCATAAAAGTAATTTTCTTATTCTGGACAAAGGAAATCCCTTCAGATGGGAGATTAGTCTGGGAATTCTACTATTGATTTTATTAAATCCTCTGATGCGTAGAAATCTGACGGGCATGGATACCATGATGTCCCTGATGAGCAATGCATTATTGATTTATGCCGCATATCTCTATGACCGGAAAAAAGACCTAAAAAATATCCTCATACTCGCAATTGCAGCTTACTTCACTTTTTTCGTACGACCAGATAATGGACTCTATGCTGCTTTATTTCCGCTCCTCTTTATGTATGGGAATAAGTGGAAAGACCTCTTCCTTTTCTGTGGATTCTTTGCCTTCCTGATGATCGGAGACATGCTCATCAAATATGTCTATTTCGGAGCTGTTCTTCCCATTCCCTTTTATGTAAAAAATGGAGCTTTCTATGAGGCTTATCTGGGCATAGACCTTTGGAACACCTGGCAGTACCTGGCAGATTTTATGCTCTATGCGCTTCCCTTCTTTTTGGCTTCGGTGTTCTATTTTCGGGCAAATATTTTCTCAAAAGGATGGGCCTTTATCTTGCCTTTTATCCTTACCCAACTCTATTTTCTGAGGACAGTTCCTGTGATGGGATTTGAATCTCGTCTCTTGTTGCCCTCTTTGCCCTTTGTAGTCGCTTTTGTAGGAGTAGGGATAAATGGATGGATGAAAGAAGGAGGGGGCTGGGGAAAGAAAGATTCAACCAGAGTGGTTTTGATCCTCCTGGGCTTAGTCTTTAGTATAGCTCTTTTGCATAGGGGGGGAAAGGCCTATTTTCAACAGAAAAAAGAACTAGCCCTTTCTCAGGCCGAAGCTTTTGATTTGGAACTTCCTCCCCGAACAGATAATGATTCTCTTGCATGGTATGCGGTAGAATTGATGAATGAATTGGTGGAAGAGGCGGGGGACAAAGATTTTGTTTTTGCAGCTAGCGAGCATGGCTTTCTTTCATCACAACATAGCGATAAACGTATTCTTTGCTTAGTTGGGCTACACAATAGCCGTTCGCTGAATGGTAAAGCATTGAATGCAGAGGAAATGGAACTTTCGCTCAAAGAATACGAGCCTGATTTGATCTGGATGCCTCATTATGATTATCCGGCTTTGAATTATTATCTGGTGAAAGCAGCCTATTTCGAGCAGAACTATGACTGGTATCCAGACTTGCTGGATTTTGGGCTGGCTGTGAAGAAGGATTCTCCCTATCGGGAGAAGCTGATGGAGAAGCTCAGGGAATTTTACCCGGAGTATACATTTGAAGCAAAGCTGTCACCCTGATTTTAGGATTGCCTAAGGTTTTTCCCTCTGCCTTTCCCATATTTTTTTTGTTACAATGGAGAAGAGGTGGCGGAAAATTGAGGTCCCTCTACGGGGCTCGGGATGACACAGTTATTGGTGTTTTACTGTCGCACTATAACACTACAACACTTCCCTCGCATATGAAATTAGCGTTTTGGTGTTGGAGTGTTTTAGTTCTGCTTTTTCCTCCCTACTTCTTCCAGGTTTTACCATCGGCTCGGATGTACCAAATCCCGTTTCCATCCGAACTCCCCAGACTCGCTACAAAAGAAGCCGAGGTAGTTTCGATATAAGGTGTCAACTTTTTCCCATTGAGTGTCATATTGCTCAATCCCAGTTGCTCGAGGCTGGAACTGTAGTTTTGGGTCGCTTCTTTAAAGGCTTTTTGTTTGTAATATACCTGTCTCAAGGCCCACTTGATGTCTTCATCTCGATTCCATTGAAACTGATCAAAACCTTCGCCTACTTTCTCCCTCGAAAACTGAACAAAGCCCCACATCTCCGGCATATGCATATTGATCTTGCCTTGAGGGGACCAAACCCAATTGAATTCCGGGAAGCTCTTTTCGCTAGCTGGGTCTATGCGTTTTTTATAGCTTGCTCCTTCTTTATCCAATAAATACTCAACTCGTGAGAAGTTGATCCGCCATTGATCTTTGTGAAAGGGAGGTTTTCCTTCAGGTGCACATTCTTCCAAAATATTCCAGGGCATGGCGATCTCAAGCACCCAACTGCTATCGCGATCGCTATTGTTATTAATACTGCCATTGAGTTGAATGCCTACTTTCATTCCTACAATGTCCCAGGCATCTATAGCAGGACCGCCATCTCTATATGGTTTTGGTAAAAGCAGATCCCATTCGGTTCCAAAAGCATTGACCTCAAATTCATAATAGTTATGCGTGTCTCCATCCGGATCAATGAAAATCTCAAAATCATTGTCATAGAAGATAACAGAATCCCTTTTTTTGATGGTCGCCCAAAGATCCGTTTCTTTTAATTCCACTCCGAAATAGAGATAATTTTCATCCCAGAGCATTTTTACACGGGTTTCCTGAAGGGGTTGAGGCTTTTTCGTTCCTTCTATGTCCAGAAACTTCTGACTGAACTGAGCTTCCTGCCAGGAAGCTTCGTCCAATTTGCCGTCAATCTTAAGTGGAGCTTTACTTTTATAACAGATATAATGAAGAGGTCTGAAGCGTGGCAGGTCATTAGGAGCTGAACCCAGAATTTGGCCAAGACCGTCCAAAGGGAAAAACAGAAGACAGCATAGGCATGCTATACCGGTATTTTTTAAGCTATTCATATGTATGCTAAACGAATCTGCATACAAGGAAGTCATTTTTTCTCTATTCCGGGAAAAATACCAGATTTACCCTCCGATTTTCTTTTCTGGCTTCGTTTCGCTCCATGGAACCCATAGTTGGAGCAATGGGAACAATGGGATCAGATTCCCCTTTACTCGTAAAACTGATCTTCACAGCATCTACATGCAGGCTATCTATCAGAATATCTGCGACATGGCTGGCCCGATAAGCACTGATCTTTACATTATTATTGGCATCTCCCCGATCATCGGTATGCACTTCAATGTTGATTCCCATCTTAGGATACTTATTCGAAACATTGATGATTCTTCTCAGGAATTCAACATTTTGTGGGGGGATTTTATTCGCATTTCTTGGGAAGATATGACTCTGCACAAAGAGGCGATTGAATTTGATATAAAGTTTATAGCGGGTTTGAATGGTATCTTCAGGCAGATTCGCCTCAATGCTGGATTTTAACTCTTGCAGTCTGCTTTTATCCGTTGCGGCATCTATCTGATCTTCAGGCAGATTCTGGATAAAGTTTTGCAAAGAATCGAGTTGGTCAGCAGTAACTCCAAACTCTTCTTGTAGTACTTTTGATTGTAAAACAACCTGGGCTTCACTGTTCGAAATGGTCCTGTTTTGTAAATACAGGACTACACTATACAAGCCAAGTACAAGCAGAATACCTCCCAGCATATATTTAAAACGCCGCTCTGTCTTCTTATCCTTGATAGCCCTTTCCTTTTCTTTTACAGCCTGCTCAGCCCGCACCTGCGCCAATTCTTTTTCCTGCTCTTCCTTCTCTCTTTCCAGTTCTTCTTCCCGTTTTCTGGCAGCTTCCAATGCTTTCTGCCTTCTTTCTTTTTGTTGTTCTTTTTTTCTCCTTTCTCCCCGGGCTTCCAAGACTGGAGCCAATAAAGTGTCATGGCTGATTTCGTAGCTAAACCCTCCCAAATTGTTGGGCTCTCTTCGAATCAGGCGGGTATCCACCAATTTTACCAATAGCTCTTCACTCACAAAATTCTGAATGATGGCCTGGTCCAAACTCACGCGTCGGTCATCAGCGATCAATTGATCTTCTATCAGTTCTCGAGCCTGCTTTTGTTCTTTGCTCTCAAGGGTGGCAATCTGTTCATCATAATACCTTCGAAGAATATCTCCAAAGTCAGCCTCGACGTTTTCTATATTATATTGAGGAGATCCTTTTTTTGCCTTGAGCTTTTTGATGCTCATCCGCGCCTCTTTATTCTCCTTGCCCTCATCAAATTTGATGATGTTTTCCTCAATATTTCGGCAAATGATCTGAAGCTGAAATCCTTCTACTTGCCCATTGCTTTCGGAGGCAAGAAAGTCTACAACCTTGTCGATGGCAGTTTTTTCAAAGCTAAATGCCGGAGAGTCAAATTTGCCCTCTATTTTTGCCGGATTCTGGATAGCCATTTTCGCCTGATTTTTGGTGAAAGGCTCTAATAATTGAGCATTTACCAAAACTTCCGGGAGGAAGGCTGAAAACTTATCCAGAAGATTGAATTTATCTGTCCGTATAGCGATGAGTATTTTTAACTCGACGGGTTGGTCTATCCAGTCTTCCAGTTTTTCATCCTTGAGTTTTTGTTCAAAGTCTGGATTTCCGATTTTCTCATGTCTCAGGAGTTTGCGAAACTCCTTGGGCATACGACGATTGAACAGACTGGCCAATTCTTTCCCGAACTCCATATACTGTTTCTGGGGATAGGTGAAGAGTTCTTCAAACTGATCCAGGATCAATAAATATTTGGGAGGCTTATCTCCGAGGTCGCAATATTCCCGGCTCTTCATGGCATGCCACACACTGGTGGTTTTTGTGGGAATATCGTCTATGAAATTCTGTTCTCGTTCAAGGCCCTGGTTAAAAATCTCAAAGAGATCCTGAGGTACTTTGGGATTGTAACTTCTAAGCCTGATTTGTAAAGGAATGTATCTATTGCTTTTCTGTTGCTCAACCAGGGGTAAGATCCCTGCATTGATCAGCGAACTTTTCCCCAAACCTGATTTTCCATGCAGGACAACCAGATCTTCCGTGCGGATAAATCGCGACAATTGACTGATGTCTCCTTTTCTTCCAAAGAATAAGTGAGCCTCTTTTTCCGTAAAGGGTTTTACTCCCGGATATCTATATGCTTTTCCCATGAAAGATTAGGTATTTAGAGTTTCTGCCAGTCCCAATAATCCATCAACGATTCGATTCATTTCAAGATCTGCATCGTCTTTATCCAGAATGCCTTTTTGCTTATCTCTTTCCAGGGTATTGAATCGCCGGGAAAAACTGATCACAGAACGTAGCATATCTGTATCATCATTTTCATCCGCATGGGTTTCCAGGAAATCAATACTTTCTACAATCTCTCCCTTTTTGAGTAGCTCTGCGACTTTTTTGAAGTCAGATACAGGAGCTTCGCTCTCAGCAGGATCTTTGATCAGTTTTTCTGCCTGGCAGCGTTGGTAGAGTTCGTCTATAAAAGCTGGAACCTCATCGCTGACAAAGTCAATTTTGAAATTATTTTCAAAGAATGATTTGGTCGTTGGCCGGAGGGTATTTTCTTTCCATGCGTAGGCGTAGGAAATCTCTTTTTTGTGAGACTCAAACAAACGCATCAGGATCTTCAGCGGCCAACTTTCGAAGTCAAAGCCTAAATAAAGGAAATTGGATGCGGCCAAAACCTTCTCCTTAAGTTTCAGAGGGAAACCTTTAGGACTGAGGATACTAAAAATGAAGTCAAAAAGACTATCGAAAGTAAGCACCAGGGAATCATCATCTGCTGTTTCCCCAAAAAGATTATAAATCAGCGGTTCTGCAGCGCTGGCTTCGTTTTGTAGCTCTTGTCTTTCTTTATAATTGAAATACTCCAGATTATAGGACAGTCCAAATTCATTGTAGGTATTGGTAAGCAAATGATCGGGAGAGGTAGATATAATCAGGTGGAAAGGAATTTGGGCCAATTGTGGATACATGGGATGATACTCATCCACATTATACGCTTCGGTTGTCATATCCGAAAGCAATTTTCTCCAACCCCTCTCTTTACTCAGGTGATCAGCAAGTTGAAAAAGGCGATCAGGACTTTCGGGAATTTTTTCTCCGAGCTTATCGGCAATGAGTTCACAGAGGTGATCTTGCAGGCATTTGCCATTTTTATCTACAATAGCACCCGGTCCGAGGACGAGTATACACTCTTCCCGTTCGATGGAACCTATGATTTCATTCCAATCCCCATCTTGCATCCCTTTCGCGGACGATTTCTTGGCCTTAGACATAGTGGTATGTGTGCGATACGGACTTAGTTTCTTAAACGTATTGCTTTAGGGTTTCCGTATCATCCCAATATAGCAAATTTTAAAAGATACGAAGCTTCTACATACCTGACTTATAAAATATACGATTGTTTGGGGGTGTTTTCCATCTTTTTTAGGAGTTGTTTCCATCTTTTTTAAAAAAGATGGAAACAAAAATCGCAGAGCCCAAAGCCAGCCCTGCATACCGCCCCGGCTCCCGATGGGCTCTGCAGGGCCATCGCACTTGGGTATTGGGTTGGGTGGTTTTTGGATTCCTTTCCTGATTAATTTATCAAGGATCTCATCTAAGGAAAAGAAGGAAGCATGTAAAAAGAAGAAAAACTCCGAAGAGAAAACACTTTGCTAATTCTTACTTTAAAGGATTTTTACAAGAAAAGACTGCTTCCATTTATAGAATAATTCCGCAGAATGTGTATTTTTCACCCTTATGGAAACCTTCTTAGACGAAATCTTGCAGCACATGAAGAAAGGCCGCACAAATAGAGCCTTTAAAGTGTTTGAAAAGAATATTGATGCTTTTTCGGAGGCAGAACAGAGATCAATTAGTGTTTTAGAATCTCGTTTTAACAGGATAAACGAAGAAGTAAGTTCAGGCTTTACTGACAGTTCGGATGCCCGATCAGAATTGGTCCGGATTGATCATGGGATTTTTGATATCGTTTCAAACTTTGGGAAGGAAAAAGATTTTGGAGAAGAGGAGGAGAACGAAGAAGAGAAAGCTGCACCGATCAGAAAGATCCTCTTTCTGGCTTCCAATCCCACGGATACCGGTAAACTTCGATTGGGCGCTGAACTCAGAGATATAGAAGAAGGCTTAAAACTGGCAGAACATAGAGACAGTTTTGAATTGGAGTCTCGTTTTGCGGTTCGGGCCAAGGATTTGAGCAGAGCCATGTTGGAGGAAGAACCCCAGATCATTCATTTTTCTGGTCATGGGGTTTTGCTAAAGGAGTCTTCAGAAGCAGAAAGTGGGACCAGGAGTTTGACCTGGGAAGAAGATGAAGACGAGGATAAGCTTGAAGGTTACAGTGGGGGAATTGCGCTGGAGGATAATGAAGGCAAAGCCAAAATCGTAGCAGCTACTGCTCTGGGAGGCTTGTTTGAGTTGTTCGGAGAAAATATAGAATGTGTATTCCTCAATGCTTGTTATTCCGATGCACAGGCCAATGAGATCATCAAGCATGTTCCTTATGTAATAGGGATGAATACCGCTGTGCCCGATGAAACAGCCATTACCTTTGCTACAGGCTTTTATGATGCGCTTGGGGCTGGTAGAGATATAGAGTTTGCTTTTAAGCTGGCCAAAAACAGAATTGCTCTGGAAGGAATGCCGGGAGCGGATATTCCTGTGATCCGGAAAAAGGAATCAGAAGAAGAGTAGCAGGAGAGCAGCGAAAGCTGTATTCAAAAAATTTACCATTCCATTTCCTATATACCCTTTGCGTTCTACCGTGGCGCCAAGGACCGAATCAAATATCCCTCCCAGGATACCGGCTAATCCTATCCAGAGAATAGCTAATGACCAATCAGTCAATAATGCAAAGATGATCGCGACGATAAAGCCGCCCACGACTCCTGCCAGACTGCCTTCCCAACTGATGACCCCATCTTTGCCTTTCTCTTCAGGCTTCCAGGTCAAGATATTCCAATAACGACTCCCATAAATATTGCCCAGTTCGGATGAAAGGGTATCTGCCATGGCTGCAGCAAAACTGGCAGCCAGCATATATTGAAAGAGCAGTTCCTGTTCGGGGATCAACCATCCCAGGTAGCCACAAATGGCAGCTACGCCTCCATTCGCCAAAGCATTTGTATAGGTACGTTTGCCTTTATTCTCTTGCTCCAAACCTTCCTGGGCCTTTTCCGCGCGCTTCCAGTGCGAAGCGAAGGAGCCCAGCGCAAAAAATAGCAGGAGTAAAATCAAGCCTGGAAAGCCTGCTCCCAGAAAAATATACAAAGCAATAAAGCCTCCTGTTATAGCACCGAGGCGATCGATCTTTCCACTAAGCTCAGCCAGGATCACAAAGAGGCTGATTCCTATAAATCCCAGGCCCATATTAGGAGGAAGAAAAGCGAGATGTGCAAGTAAAGGATAGAGCACAAGCAAAAGTGCGAGCAGAAGTCCAAAAAAAGGATATAGAAGGCTTTTGGCCATGAAAATCTATTTATCTGGTCAATATGACAAGAAGCTTAAAATCAGCATATTATGCTTCTGAAGGCCGAAAATTGCTGAAATTTTTTGAAAAAATTCCAACTTCATTATACAAAAGCCTCTCCTTAGGGTAAACAATCAAAAATCAAATTCATTTGAAACACACTCGAAAATATATCGTCCCAAAGCATTGCGAAAAAGCATATGCACTCCTTTGGGCCTTCAAAGAACAAGGCTTGGTAAGATAGGAAAATGATTTCCCCTTGCTACATGATTAAGTTCACAAAACACAATATTTTCAAGCGTATTTTTTAACTAAGCACAACAGCCTACAGCACAACACAATTATTAAAATTCACCCTTAATTTTTATTACGATGACACTACGTAAAAAAGTCTTTTTAGGCTTGTTAGGACTCTCATTATTTGCAGTTTTCTCTATATCGGGAAGTCTGTTTGAAAACGTAGATGCCAGAAAGATCTGTGTGATTCAGGCGCCGATTAGTGGGGAATTGACCGTTCACTTTGATCAAGGCCTTAAGTATCAGGGCTTTGGGAAAGTAACAACCTATGATAAGGAGAAAGAATATTCTTTCTCAGGAGCCCGTGATCAGGGAAGTATGAAGGACCAAAGTATCGGTATTCGTTTCAATGATGGTGGTAAAGCACGTATTTCTGGTACATTCCGATACGAGTTGCCACAGTCTGAAAGGGAAATGCGCGATATCCATTTTAAGTATGGTTCTATGGAAGCAGTGGATCAGGAGTTGGTACGTACTGTTATTGAAAAAGCGGTATACATGACCGGTCCCTTGATGTCCTCTAAACAATCTTCTGCAGAGAAGCGAAATGATTTGCTTTCTTTTATCGAAGACCAGGCAAAAGTGGGAGTTTATAAGACCCGCGTAATTGAGCGAAAAGAAATTGACCCACTTTCTGGTAAAGAAAAAACTGTTGCGATTACAGAATTGGTAGTGGGAGAAGATGGATTGGTATTGCGTCAGGATGAGTCTCCTTTATCCAAATTTGGAATTGATCTTTATAACCTGTCTCTGAATAATATTTCTTATGACGAGACCATTGAGAATCAGATCGCCGAGCAGCAGAATGCGATCATGCGCGTACAAACCTCTATCGCAGAGGCTCGTGAAGCTGAGCAGCAAGCCATCAAGGCAGAAGCTCAGGGTAAAGCAGAAGCTGCAACTGCTCGTGCAAATATGGAAGTGGAGAAGGTAAGAGAGGTAACTGAAGCAGAAAAGAAGCGTGATGTAGCCAGACTCGCCCTGGAAACAGCAGAGTTCTACAAGAAAGAGCAGATTCTTATTGGAGAAGGGGATGCAGCGCGGAAGCGACTTGCTGCCCAGGCCAACGGATCTCTTGAGCAGAAGCTTGAGGCTTACATCGAAGTTCAGAAAAACTGGGCCAATGCATTCTCTACCAGCAACCAGCCCTTCGTACCTTCTGTAATCATGGGAGGCAATGGATCAGCAGGAAGTAATAGTACCGCGGATACCTGGATGCAAATGTTGATGATAAAGTCAGCCAAAGACCTTTCACTAGACATGAAAGTCAATAAATAAAGCCATTAGCATGTATTTGTGATTAGGGGCAGCTTTTAAGCTGCCCCTCTTGTTTTTGTCTTTTTTGATTAGCGCTTAAAAGGATCCGAGTATTTTTCTTCTGAAAGAAAGTTTTGATCCGTAAGGGTGAGGAGAAAGAGGATTATGTCTCTTTTTTCAGTTTCTGTGAAATTAAATCTATGGGGCTTTGAGGTATTCAGGTTCTTCAAGCGAACATCCAGATTGCGGTGATCCTTGATATCTGTACTGTAAAAATCCAGGACTTCCTGCAAGCTCCCGAATCTCCCGTCATGCATATATGGAGCAGTTAGGGCGATATTGCGCAAAGTGGGTACTTTGAATACTCCATCCATATTTACATCACGTACAATTGCTCCTACGCCTCTATCTTCATACTCAAGATCAAGACCATTATTGGCTACACGTATTCTGGCAGCTTCAAACTGATTACCATGGCAGGATTGGCAGTTATTTATATACAAGGCTTTTCCCCTGTTTTCATCAAAACTAAGGCCTGTAAGTACGTTCTCAAAAGTTGCGCCTGCTCCGGCATCTTCCATGGCTTGATCCAGCTTTGAATTGAAGCTCCCGATGGACTCTATAAAGGCCTCAAGAGCCAGGCTGATCTTTGTGGAAGTAATCTCATAATCATTAGCAGGAAAAGCCGTCTTAAACAATATCTGGTAGATTTCCCGTGCTTTCACAGCTTCGACAAGGCTTTGATGCGTCATGCCCATTTCCACATTATCGGTTATGGAAAGTAAACTTTGCTCTGAAGCACTATGGGCCCTTTCATCCCAAAAGAAGGCTGTCCCAAATTCCAGACTTGGAGACGAATTGTTCGATCCATAAGTAGCTGCAAAACCAAGTACTGAACCCAGAGCGATGGAATTGCGAGCCGTTTGATCTCCATTAAACCCCAGACTAAACGGGCGATTGTCTGCAAAGGCTAATTCCTGCTTATGACAAGAAGCACAGGAAACGCGGCCATTCTGGGAAAGATTGGTATCATAAAAAAGTACCCTTCCCAGGCTAGCCATATTATTGGAAATAGGCCTGGCCTTTACATGTTTCCTGATATGAGGGGGGAGATTGAGATTGTAGTCGAAAGGCTGTTCGGGTAAATTCAGTTCTTGCCTGAGCTGGTAATAATCTTCATAGGAATAGGTGCTCTCGTCAAAGCGAATGTTATCATCAACACAAGCACTAATGAAGAAGGAAAGCAAGACACAAAAGAGAAGGAGTTGAGTTTTCATCGTTTCTGAATTAGGGGGGGAAATAAAAAAATGCCTGGGACGAGCCCATACAAATTTGTTGTAATTCAGGTTTAAAAAAGAGGGCAGGAATCGAAATCCCTACCCTCAGTATGTTAACGATACGATATTCTATTATTTGAAAGGATTTGAATACTTCTCATAGCTCATCATTTTGTGGTCTGTGAGCGTATTGAGGAAAGCGATGATATCCTTTTTATTCTGATTGCTGAAATTGAATTTCTTGGCAGTATCTGTACCTGGCTCCTTCAAAAAATCACTCAGGTTTTTATGATTCTGAACATTTCCACTGTAGAAGTCCAATACATCATCAAGGGTAGAGAATCTCCCATCATGCATATAAGGAGCTGTAACCGCTACATTTCTCAATGCAGGAACTTTGAATACACCATTTAGGTAACTGGCTCCATAAACGGCACCCACTCCCTTATCACTGTAAACCATGTCCAATCCATTGTTTGCACTAGGCATACCAGGACGAGCCAGTTCGCGGCCGTGGCAGCTTCCACAATTTTGAACAAAGAGACTTTTTCCTCTGTTTTCTGAAGCTGTCAGTTGAGGAAGATCTTCTTCTATGCTAAGGTATGGATTTGCATCAAGCGCTTCATCTAGCTTAGACTCATAAGAACCTATTCCATCTACAAAGCTTTCTATAGCTAGTAGAACACGTTCTTCTGTGATTTCAGCATCGCGGAAAGCTGCTTCGAAGAGAATTTTATAATAATCTTTAGAAGATACTCTACTGATTAACTCATCATGAGTCATTCCCATTTCAATTGCACTGGTCAAAGAAGCCTGACTTTGCTCGGAAGCAGAAGCTGCTCTTTCGTCCCAGAAGAAAGGAAGTCCTGCGCGAGAAGTTCCTCCATAATAAGCGGCAAAGCTTACTACAGAACCCAGGGCAATAGAATTTCTATCTGTGTCTTCTCCTTTAAAACCCGCACTGAAAGCTTTGTTATCAGAGAATGCTAATTCTTGCTTATGGCAGGAAGCACAGGAAACGGTACCATTTGCAGATAGGTTTTTGTCATAAAACAAAACCCTTCCTAAAGTGGCGCGGTTGTCAGAAACTGTCCTGGCGACCAGGCCTGTACGTGTCATGTAATTGGGGAGCTCTACGGTATATTCAAAAGGCTCTTCCGGAAGATCAAGTGACTGAATCAATACCTGATAATCCTCAGGTCTGTAATTAAATTCTTCAAATTTAACGGCATCATCTACACAGGAAACCAGGAAGAGTAGAGCCAGAAAGGGAATCAGTAGAGAAACGTTAGTTTTCATAGTCCGAATGGTTTATACCCAATGGGTAAGGTTAAACAAAGACTTTAGGTGGTGGTGAGGATAGATCAAGTAACAGCCTTAATCAATTGTGTCCTCAAGTAAATAATTATTAGACGAAGTTCCCAATGGGAACGCTGCACGATATTCAGATAATTTACGGATTTATGCTAAATGGTCGTAAGTGCAAAGGTATTTTTTGTGGATAGCGCAAAAAAGGCAATTTCCCATACCCTAAGGCTTATAAAAAATGTAGGAGCTCGGTAAAATGGCAAGCTACAACTGAGCATCCAGTCCTTTCCTGGCTCCTTCCAGGCCCAGCTTCTTATTAATTTCTTTATCCATTTCCTGCAGTTCCAGATAGATTTCGCACAATCTTTCTACTTCCTCCTCTTTCCCTGCCTGTTCGGCATCTTTGATCTTTGCTCGGCATTCTCTCAGCATTTTATCTACTTTTCTACTTTTATAGTGGAAAATAGCTCCATCAGCTACGAGGGTAAGGTTGCTATCATAATCAATATCTGGCCTGATTTTCTTCCAAAGTGGACTGGTTTCGGGCGCTGTCAAAAGATCTGAGACCAGGTTGCGGATCACAGAATCCTGATGGCTGAGGTATTTGTTGAGGTCGATCTTTTGTTTGCTCAGATATTCTTTAAACATCTCATTTTTGAGCTGCTCATAGGTTTGGTTTTCAAATACCAGATTTTCCAATTCATCGATCATGTACTCCATCACAGGAAACTCCTCATACTGAATAGGATTTCCTTCTTTATCTTCTAAGGGAAGAGTGGGATCTTCTAATACCCCTTTGTCGAAATGGCAAATCATCACACGCAGCAATTCTTTTTCCTGATTGGCGAGTTCGAGTTGCTCAAAACTTTTGAGTTCTTTTACCTCTGCAGGAGCTGAGATAGATTGTCTGGCGTCTTCTCTTTTCTGTTCCCTTCTGACCAGTTTTTGTTGTTCTCCTCTGGCTTCCAGCACTGCATGGGCCATCAGGGACTCCGTGATGTCCACTTTTTGGGCTACGTGGCGCACGTACATCTCACGATCTACACGATCCGGAATATTGGCAACTGATTCTGCGAGTGCTTTGATCAATTCAGATTGAATTCGGGGATCATGAATATCTTTTCCCTCTGAAAGTACCTGCAATTTGAAGTCGACAAAGTTCAGGGCGGTTTTCTGAATCTCCGCAAAAGCACTGGCACCTTTTTCCCTGACATAGGAATCAGGATCATGTCCATCCGGCAGGATCAATACTTTCGCCTCCATCCCCTCACGAATCAAAATATCAATCCCGCGTAATGCAGCTTTAATCCCTGCCTTATCCCCATCGTATATCATGAGGACATTTCGACTAAAGCGACGGATCAAACGGATTTGCTCTTTTGTCAGGGCGGTTCCACTTGAGGCGACTACATTCTGGACTCCGTTCTGATGCAGAACGATGGTATCCATATATCCTTCGGTAAGGATACAGAGGTCTTCATCCCGTATATGCTTTTTCGCCTGATATAAGCCATACAGAACCTGGCTTTTATGGTAGATTTCTGATTCCGAAGAATTGATATACTTGGCTATATCTTTTCGATTGCCAAGTATTCTTCCCCCAAATCCTACTACTTTTCCACTGGGATTAGCAATAGGGAACATTACACGTCCCCGAAATCGGTCAATCAGTTTACCTGTCTTTTCGGATTTGCTGACCAGGCTCAATTCGGTCAGGTATTCTTCCTTGTATTTATTCTTTATAGCTGCCTGTGCAAAGTCTTCCCATTCATCCAGCGCATATCCCAATTGAAAGGTTTCTACAGTAGCTGCCAGTATACCCCTTTCTTTGAAGTAGCTCAGGCCTATCTTTTTTCCCCTATCATCTTCCAGCAGTTTTTTATGAAAAAACTCAGCAGCAAACTCATTTACGATGAAAAGGCTTTGGCGCTTGTTTTTTTGTTCTCTTTCTTCGGGACTATCTTCTTCTTCCTGTAACTCAATGCTGTATTTCTTGGCCAGATGCCGAAGGGCTTCTACATAAGTAAGGCCTTCCATCTCCATAACGAAATTGACAGAGTTTCCGCCTTTTCCCGAACTAAAGTCTTTATAGATGCCTTTTCCGGGGTGAACGGAAAAGGAAGGAGTCTTCTCATTTGACCAGGGAGAGAGTCCCCAGAAATTGGCACCTTTCTTTTTTAAGGGCAGATAGTCGCCTACCACCTCGACGATGTCAACGCTATTGTATATCTGATCAACTATATGCTCGGGAATTCGTGCCATTTCCGTAAAAGGGCAGACATTTAGCGAATTTTTGCCATGCCACTCAGCCCTTGGTTTTGTTTTTGATAATCAAAATTATCAGAAAATATCCTAAAACAAAGATATGGAAAAATATGTAGGAAAAGCTTATCAAGTATTCCAGTCCTTGGACTTATGTTAAATACGATTATCCGAACTAATAATTTTCTGTTGGGCTTTAGGAATTATACAATTTTCTGAGGTATCTGCGTTATTTAGTCAGATACTTTCGCTGTAATTGGGGCTTCCTTTGCTTTTCACTTTAACCACCTTTCGAATATGCGCGGCTTCGCAGCAAAATATCAATTACTACTTTCTTCCCTCATTTTAGCAGCAATTCTGTTCTTTTTGCTCTCCTTTCCCTCATGCCAAAGCGAACAGAAACCCGCTGAGCAATCCCATGTTATTTACAATCCGGACTCTCTCTCCATTATTTCCACCTCTCAACTGTCTGGGAAACTGGCTGCAAAGTTGACAGACATGAAAGTCAATCTCTTTTATCAGGGAAAGACTGACGAGATCGTAAAAGTCAGGATTTACAATGATGAAAATAGCCTGATCTATGGCGAAAAAGAGTTGACCCTTTTGGCGGAAAAAGAAACGCTCTTGGATGTGGAGGCCCTTTCTCCCGGTAGCTATCAGGTATTTGTATTCTTTGAAGATGCCGAATTCCTTTCGACCGAACTTTTAATCCCTACTCCCTAACTGCTGTTGTCTCTTAATTCTGTGTGTCCAGGGCTGAAATTGTCTTGCTTTTCTAAGTTGCTTTTTCTAAAATTGTATGCTTGCATACTATTTTTAGGTTTCTGTTCCCCTTATTTAGCACACAATTTTGGAAGTAAAGATTAAAGAGAAGAAGAGGGCGATCTGCTTCGACATTAAAACTACCTGGCTCGCCATTTCTCGCATGTACAATGTGCCCTCTCAGCTTGAGGGAATTACCACAAATATTGGCTTCGTTCTTTTGCACATCGACGACAAAATCGGTACACCTGCTACCAAGATTGCTCCTATGATGGGGATGGAACCCCGAAGCCTGACGCGGATGTTGGCCAAACTTGAAGAAAGAAACTACATCTATCGCGAACCAGACAAATTTGACAAACGAAAAGTTCAGATCTTTCTGACTCCCCTAGGTTTGAAAAAGAAAAACAGGGCCAAGGAAGTTGTTATTGGATTTAACAAAAAGCTTTACAACGACTTCTCAGATGAAGATCTCGATATTTTCTTTCACGTATTAGACTCTATTCATAAAATATTAAATACCTACGATCATGCCAGTAGCTGAACAAGCAGCTGTTTCCAATCAAAACAACCAACATCGCAGTATCAAAAAAGTAGCCGTATTGGGATCTGGAGTAATGGGCTCGCGTATTGCCTGCCACTTCGCCAATATCGGAGTTGAAGTACTTTTGCTGGATATTGTCCCTCGAGAACTTGATCCTAAGGAAGCCGCTAAAGGCCTGACTTTGGAACATCCAGCAGTTCGAAACCGAATTGTGAATTCCTCTTTAATGGGTGCGATCAAAGGTCGTCCTGCCTCTCTTTACGACAAAGCTTCTGCCGGCCTGATCAAGACCGGAAACTTTGATGATGATTTTGAAAAAATCGCTGACTGCGACTGGGTCCTGGAGGCCATAGTCGAACGTCTGGATATCAAGCAAAAAGTTTTTGCGCGTGTAGACGAGTTGAGGAAGCCGGGAACCCTGGTAACCTCAAATACTTCCGGTATTCCGATTCATATGATTGCAGAAGGTCGCTCTGAAGATTTTCGCAAACATTTCTTCGGCACTCACTTTTTCAACCCTCCCCGCTATCTGAGATTGCTGGAGGTCATTCCTGGCCCGGATACAGATGCCGGTATCATTGACTTCATGATGCATTATGGAGATCTTTTTCTGGGGAAGAAAACGGTACTTTGTAAAGACACTCCGGCTTTTATCGCAAATCGTGTAGGTATTTATGCAATGGCCAAAATCTTCCAATTGGTGGGAGAGATGGGGCTTACGATTGAAGAAGTTGATAAACTGACTGGACCAGCTACAGGTAAGCCAAAAACAGGTACTTTCCGTTTGAGTGATCTGGTAGGTTTGGATACTACTTTTCATGTATTGAATGGAATCCGAGAGAATTGTCCTGACGATGAGGAGAATGCTCGCTTTAATGCGCCGGATTATGTGCAGAAAATGGTGGAGAAAAAATGGCTGGGTGATAAAACCCGTCAGGGATTCTATAAAAAGACCAAAGATGAAAATGGAAAGAGAAAGATTCTTTCTCTGGATTTAAATACCCTTGAATATAGAGAGAAAGCGAAGGTTGAAATCCCAAGTTTGAAGGCTGTGAGAAATAGCTCTGACCTTGGAAAGCGCCTGCGTATTTTCTTTGAGGCTGATGATAAAGGAGGGGAATTTACTCGCAGATCTAGTCTGGGAGTATGGGCCTATGTTTCAAACCGTATTCCTGAAATTGCCGATGATCTATACCAAATAGATGATGCGATTGTAGCTGGATTTGGTTGGGATAAAGGAGCTTTCGAAAGCTGGGATATGGTGGGAGTGGCTAAAACCATGGAGCTTTTCGAAGCAGAAGGACTTAAAACGGCTGCCTGGGTTCAGGAAATGCTGGATGCCGGTCATGATTCCTTCTACAAATCGGAAAATGGAGTCAAAAAATACTATCACATACCTTCTAAATCTTATAAGACGATTCCCGGAACAGAATCTCTCATTCTGTTGGATACCTTAAGAGAAGATAAGGTCGTCTGGTCCAATAGCGATGCCTCAGTGATTGATTTGGGAGAGGGAGTATTGAATGTAGAATTTCATTCTAAAATGAATTCTATCGGAGAGGGAATTTTGCTTGCGATTCATAAGGCGATTGATCTGGCTGAAGAGCAAAACTACAATGGAGTAGTACTGGCAAATGAAGCTCCCAACTTCTCAGTCGGTGCCAACATCATGCTGATGCTCATGATGGCTTCGCAAGGCCAATGGGATAAGCTGGATGAAGGGGTAAAAGCCTTCCAGGATACTTCCATGCGTATTCGTACTTCTGCTATTCCAGTAGTAGTTGCCCCTCATGGAATGACCTTAGGCGGAGGATGTGAATTTACGTTGCATTCAAATAAGGCAGTTGTTGATGCAGAAACCTATATCGGTTTGGTAGAAGTAGGCGTAGGATTGATTCCTGGTGGTGGGGGAACGAAAGAGTTTGCCTTGAGAGCTGCGGATGATTATTCGAAAGCGGGTGCAGTTCCGGTAGACGTTATTCAGCAATACCTCATGTCCATAGCTACGGCTAAGGTTTCTACTTCAGGAGAAGAAGCTCGCGGATTGAATATCCTCAGAGAAACGGATCAAATCGTAATAAATAAGGCACGCAGAATAGCCGAAGCCAAAGAGGCTGTTCTGGCTATGGTTGCGGATGGATATACAGCTCCTTCTATGAGAATGGATATTCCTGTTCAGGGACAAAATGTACTGGGTACCCTTTATGCAGGAATCTCTGGAATGCAGTATGGGCACTATGCTTCTGCACATGATGCATTGATCGCTAAAAAAGTCGCTTTCGTGCTTTGTGGAGGAGATCTTAGCGGAACCAACAATAAGGTTTCTGAACAATATCTGCTTGATCTTGAGCGTGAGGCTTTCTTAAGTCTTGCAGGTACCAAAAAGACGCAAGAGCGCATGCAGTATATGTTGCAGAACAATAAGCCTTTGAGAAATTAATATTAGCCTATAACCAACAGAATATAATGGAAGCTTATATAGTAACCGGATATAGAACCGCTATCGCCAGAGGAAGAAAAGGGGGCTTTAAGGCTACCCGCTCTGATGACTTGGCAGCAGAAGTTGTGAAGCACCTGGTAGCTCAGGTTCCTCAACTCGATCCGTCAAGAGTCGATGACCTTATCGTAGGTTGTGCGATTCCAGAGGCTGAGCAAGGGATGCAAATTGGGCGTATGGTAGCCCTGATGTCTTTGCCCATGAATGTTTCCGGAGTTACAGTGAACCGCTATTGTGGTTCCGGTTTGGAAACCATTGCTTTGGGAGCAGCAAAGATCAAAGCCGGTATGGCAGATTGTATCATCGCAGGAGGGACTGAAAGTATGTCCATGCTGCCCATGATGGGGCATAAGCCTTCTTTGAATATGAAGATCGCAACTGAGCATCCGGATTGGTACCTCAGTATGGGATTGACTGCTGAAGAGGTTGCCAGCGATTATAATATCAGCCGTGAGGATATGGATGTATTCGCCTACAATTCTCATATGAAAGCCTTGCAAGCACAGGCAGATGGGAAATTTGATGGGCAGATCGTTCCTATTGAAGTCGAAGACATCTTTGTAGATGCAGATGGCAGAAGACAAAGCAAGAAATATGTAGTAGATACAGATGAGGGGCCTCGAAAAGGAACCACAGTAGAAGTATTGGGCGGACTGAGGCCTGTATTCAGAGCGAATGGAAAGGTTACTGCAGGTAATTCTTCCCCTATCAATGATGGATCTGCTTTTGTGATGATCATGTCAGAGAGAATGGTGAAAGAACTGGGCATCGAGCCTCGTGCAAGAATGGTCGGTTATGCTACGGAAGGAATCGATCCTCGCATTATGGGAATGGGACCCATCGTTGCTGTCCCCAAAGTGCTCAAGCAAAGCGGTCTCAAATTGAATGATATTGATCAAATTGAATTGAATGAAGCCTTTGCGGCTCAGTCGCTAGGCGTGATTCGTGAATTGGACATCAATCCTGAGATTGTGAATGTAAATGGTGGTGCGATTGCCCTGGGACACCCTCTGGGATGTACAGGTGCCAAGCTTACCGTTCAATTGATAAATGAAATGGAAAAACGCAAAGACAAGTATGGGATGGTTACTGCCTGTGTAGGTGGAGGTCAGGGCGTGGCCGGCATTTATGAATTGTTATAAATTGAACTCCTAACAACGTGAATAGAAAAGCTGTCCTCTTGTGGCAGCTTTTCGCTTTTTAGGCTCATGGGTTATCCTGAGGCTGGTTTGTGAGTGGGCTATCGCGGGCCGAAGGATCTTGTATACTCGGTCGATTAAAAATACAGGATCTCTCAGCACGCAGGCCTTCGCGCTGCCAAGCTTCGAGATGACTTTATGTAGAAAGGGAGGGGCAGGATAGCAAGAATTACTTATTTATTCTGCTGCCAGAAAAGGATGAAAACAAGGCCGTTCATAGGGAGTGTAGAGCTTGATAAAACGGATGGGCTCATCCCCATTTTTCGTCAGTGCATTGGAAGAATATAGAAACAATTTCACCCGATCCTCTAAAGGCTCTCGCAGATAATGAATAGGATAGCGAAAACTATACGCATCAAGCTGATTCTCCATTTGCATAAACCAGGCCTCCCAAAATTTTTGCAATTCTTCTTTCTCCACTTCAAATCCCAACCTTGACAATCTCTTTTTCAGGCGGGAAGCAGGAGTAGAGAAAAAACGAACATAGGCAAGTACTCCCAATAATAGCATGAGAAAGCCTACTATGAACCTCCTGCGGGATATGTTTTTTCCTGCCATGATCAGAATTTCATTTTATCTGCAGATCGCAAAGATAAGGCTGCCAAAGTCAAAGTTGGATTTGCAGGGCTCATGCTGCTAAAACTACCTGCCCCCAACACAAAGAGGTTTCGATATTGATGGTGAAGTTGCATTTCATCCAGGACCGAATTTTCCGGATCATTCCCCATGATATGCCCTCCAATGATATGGGCCTCCGTGGAAGCAAGGCCAGGAGAAATCTGATATTTTTCAACAGCTAAGCCTTCGAAAATCTTGTCCAGTTTAGATTTTAGCCTTTCAACCCCTTTCCTCAAATACTCGGAGGGACCCTGATAATTGACTATGGCTTTGAAAGGATTATCACTTTTTCTGACATGATTTTCTTCCTGATACACGTCCTCGAAAATACATTTAAACAATGCCAGATGCCTGAGCTTTCCCTTTTCCAGTCTGATCATCTGGGCCGAATTCTGACTTTCGATAAGACAGGCTGCAGCTGCTTTTCTTTGTTCCCCCTTATACAGCATCCACATATTGGCCGAATTGATACTACTGCCGCCCGAATTGTCAAAACCCAGATCGATATTGACCATGACGGATCTTTGCTCTCCAATCCCTTTCCCCAAAAGCGGATGACTGTCTCCGGAATTAAGGAGAATATGCGAATTGAAAATGGGATTGGTCCCCAGGGCAAAAAGATCAGCGCTCGCTTCTTTCTCCTGCCCATTTTTTCGGTAGAAAACTTTACGTACCCGGTCATTATTCAATTCCAGGGCATAGACCTCCGCTCCATACATGATATCAATTCCTTCAAAAACTTCTCCCATACCATTGCCAATTGTAAATTTTGCATCTAGCGGGCAAAGAGAACAGACTGAACTTCCGCAACACTTAGCTCTTTGAGCAGTAGGCATACTGGCCCTGGCAGTAGCTTGAGCGTATACCGAATCGGGATATTTTTCCTGCAATTGTCGATCAAAAGGAGTAAGTCCATGTGGAGGCAATGGATATTTTCCGGACTTCGGCCAGGGGGTATTCTCTGGACCAGATATCTGCATCAGGCTTTCCGCTTCATCATAATAAGGCGCTAAGTCTTCATAGCTTATTGGCCAATCTTTGCCAATTCCGTAAGTGGAGTTCAAGCGAAAATCAGCAGGGAGGAAGCGAGGCGTACATCCAAGCCAACAATTTGAGCCACCTCCAAAGGATTGATTGAATTGAAAATAGTGATTATCCGAATTTTGCTGAATCAGGCTTGTTTCTGCCAATTGATAACCGGGTGCTTGTTTAGCTGCTGCTGCATATCCTAATTCTTCCTGATGGGTGAATTTTTGCCCTTTTTCTAACAATAGAATCCGTAAAGCAGCTTTCTTCTCTTTAATTTTTTTGAGAAAAAAACTACTGGCAAAGCCACTACCAATGAGTATCAGGTCATAATCAGACATTCCTAAGACAGAGAATTATAGGTAATTACAAATTTGTTAATGAGAGGGCTTGGGTGTAATTAATTGATATACAACAAATTATGATGATTTCCGTATATATAAGTGATCCCGCCTCTCAGTCGATATATTGAAGAATTGTAAAATTTACAAAAATATTAATCGGCCATAGGTATTTGTTAACAAATCCATAAAATATTGACATTTGGTTAAAAATTATGTAAATTTAGAATTCGATTATTGAAAAGTATCAATTGATATCCATACCTAAACTTAGATTATGCCTCGTAGAATGACACCCACCAGGTCTCGCATCAGAACAACGAGACAAAGAAGCCAGCACAACCAGCAGAAGGCAAGAAACCAATCCCGTATCAGTCACACGCAAAAGATCCTAGATCAGTGTCCTGAGATCAAAGAATAAAAAAAGCTGTGCAATTTGCACAGCTTTTTTTATATCATTTCTTTTCTCCTATACTTCAAGCAGTAAACGAGAAGGATCTTCCAATCTTTCTTTTATCCGATAGAGGAAACTTACTGCTCCCTTTCCATCGACAATTCTGTGGTCATAAGAAAGTGCCAAATACATGATTGGCCTGATCTTTACCTCTCCATTTATTGCTACAGGTCTTTGCACGATATTATGCATACCTAAAATAGCAGACTGTGGAGGGTTGATGATAGGAGTCGAAAGCATAGAACCAAAAATTCCTCCATTTGTAATGGAGAATGTTCCACCCGTCATCTCATCAATTGTCAGTTTTCCGGCACGAGCTTTAAGTGCGTAGTGCAAAACTGATTGTTCCAGTTCAGCCAGGCTCATCAGGTGTGCATTGCGAATCACAGGCACAACCAGTCCTTTGGGAGAACTCACGGCAATGCTTATATCAGCATAATCGTAATAAATAATCTCCTTTCCATCAATCTGTGCATTGACTCCTGGAAATTCTTTCAAAGCCATCGTAACCGCTTTGGTAAAGAAGGACATATATCCAAGTCCTACGCCATGCGTTTCTTTGAACTTCTCCTTATACTTCTTACGGATATCCATAACCGCTTGCAGGTCTACCTCATTGAAGGTAGTCAGCATCGCAGTCTCATTTTTTACAGAAACAAGGCGCTCTGCAATCTTACGACGCAGGCTACTCATCTTTTCTCTTCGCTCCGTTCTTTCTCCTCCTACACTCAATACAGGCAGACCTGGTAAAGGTCTTTCTTCTTTCTTCTCTTTTTTCTCAGGAGCAGGAGTCTCTTTGGCAGCTGTATCTTTATGGTTGACTACATCTGTTTTGGTGATGCGTCCGCCTCGACCATTGCCCTGTACACTGGCAGGATCAATGCCTTTTTCCTTCATCATCTTTGCTGCAGAAACGGAAGGATGTCCTTTCGCCGAACTATCTGCTACGGGAGGAGCGACAGGGGCTTCTTTTTTCTCAGATGTTTCTTCTTTTGCGGGGGCTGCTGTTTTTGCCGCTGCTGCGCCTTCTGTATCGATCTTGGCAATCACCTGACCGACTGCTACTGTATCTCCTTCGGCAGCAAGTATTTCTATGGTTCCTCCTTGTTCGGCATTTACCGTGAGGGTAGCCTTGTCAGAATTGATCTCAGCAAGTTCATCGTCCATGTCGACATAGGCGCCGCTTTCGACCAACCAGCTTTCGATTTCCACTTCGGTAATGGACTCACCTGGGCTGGGAACTTTGATTTCTACAATCATGAGGATTTATTGGAAATTGAATATTGGTATTAATTAAAAACTACTAAGTATATTACTTTGTTTCGGCCTGCAAGTTACGAGAAAATTTGGGATAAATTGTCAGAAAGGCGGCGATACAAAGGGCTGCAATTGCTGCTCCCGAAGCATCAATCAAAACATCTTTTACTGAAGCTCCCCGACCCGCTACAAAAGTTTGGTGGAACTCATCTGAACAGGCATAGAGCACTGAAAAGAGCCATCCTAAAAACAGGCTTTTTTTCATAGGAAAATTGAGAGAGAAGAGTCGAAAACTCAGAATGCATAGAACGAAATATTCGGTGAAATGCGCCAGCTTTCTCACATAGAAATGCACATGGTATTGCTCTATGAATTCTATTTTCATCCCTAAAAACTGGAGAATACCTAAAATCAGCCCACTCGTATCCTCCGTATCATCTTTCACCTGACTGGAAAGGAAAAAGATGATTGAGAGCCAAAGGATAAGCGGGAGCCAATGCGTAAAAAAGTATTTTCTATTCAAGGAGTTGGGGATGGTGTAAAGGGGCATCCAATATGCGACACAATTAGGGAAAACCTTGAAACATTATCCAAGCAAATCCTAGGCCTGAATAACAGGCTCTTTTTTCTTCTTACTCGTCCACTTACTAAAAAGCCCGGATATCCCCATTGCTGCTAACACGCCCAGAATAGCATAAGCCAGGCCTTCAAAATTGAGCGGGAGACTGGGGCTGAATTTTACGGCAGAACGGATTCTTCCATCCAGATGTCTGAGGAAATTGAAAGGGCGTGTGAATGCATTGCTATTTCGAAGACTCTTCAGGGCTTTGTCATAATCCAGGTATCTTTTGACCGTATTCCAGGATACTTCTGCATTGTCCTTTACCCGGGGATCCTCATTATTCATCAATTCATGAAGAAATGCTTCTACTGTCTGATCATAGCCGGCTGCCCTGCTTTCCAAATCCAGATAGGTTGTTTCAGATTCTTTATGGGCACCCGCCAGTACATGGGTATATTGATTCATATAAACGGGAGCCTGTGCAAATATGACCGCAAGTATAACTGTGAAGATTCTTTCTGTAAGATTTCCGAAAAAGTTAAAAATTCCCATTGCCTGTATAATTTTCGGCTATTGTATTTTTCTTTTTAAAATGGGATTTAATCTATGGCTTTCCAAATAAGGCTGAAACACATTTGCAAGACAGCTACATTTGAGCGAATTTAGCGCATCATCTCAGTACACATGGTAAAAGTACTTTTCGTCTGTCTCGGAAATATCTGCCGTTCCCCCATGGCTGAAGGCCTCTTTCTGAAGCACGTAGCTGATGCTTCTTTATCTGATATGATACAGGTAGATTCCTGTGGTACAGGCGCCTGGCATGTGGGAGAAAGAGCAGATGAGCGCATGAGAAGGACTGCCACTAAACACGGGATTGAACTGCTTTCCCGAGCACGCAAAGTGCAGAAAGAGGATTTTCTGGAGTTTGATTATATCATCCCGATGGATGCTAGCAATCTGATCAATCTGCAGCGTTTGGCTACCCATGTTTCAGACATCAAATCAGCCATCATCAAAATGCGCTATTTTGATGAGGAAGCGGTAAATGCTGATGTTCCTGATCCCTATTATGGGGGAAACCAGGGTTTTGAAGATGTCTATGAAATGCTGGATCGCTCCTGCGCCAAACTCCTTACTTTTATTCGGGAGCAACACGATCTCTAGGGGCTAAATTTCCTCTGCCAGCATTTTCTCCAAAAAAGCTTCATACTCTTCCACATAGCGAGTATATACATTTCCGGTTCCCGGCCCATTAAATCCTGTATGCACTTTTCTTACCCTGCCTTTTTTATCAAGGAAAATGCTAGTCGGAAAGGAAATGATATTATTGAGCATAGGAAATTTCTCAGAAGCCAGAGATTTGTCATTATTGGTGGCTGCGAGGAGGAATGGGTAATTGGCTTCCAGTCGTTTTGCCATACGTACAATATTCTTTTGCGCTTGTGGCATCCCTTTGCTGGTTCTTTCGAATGCTACCCCAACGATTTCCAGACCTTCTTTATGGTATTTATCATACCATTGGGTGAATAAGCGGGTCTCATCCATGCAGTTAGGACACCAGGATCCCATAAGTTGTACTATGGTGACTTTGTTCTTGAATCGATCATCCTTAAATGATATGCTGTCACCTTCAAGATTGGGGAATTTAAAACTAAACTCTTCAAATCCTTCTTTAAGAAAAGTCAGGTCTTCTGGCTTTCGAATAGAAGCCCCCGGATCAACTATTCCGATCCAACTTTCCTCCCAATGACTACCAGACCAGAATTTCCCTGCTATAGAGTCTCCCTTTATATCTGCATGAAAGAGAAATGCATGCGAGCCATCGAAAGCGGAAAGTTTGAGGGTATTTCCATCCATAATTCCCTCCAGAAATCGATAATCTCCAGTCTCTGTTTGGAAATTGCCCGTTACTTTATTCCCGTTTTGAGAGAATTGACCTATTGCAGGCCCAGTACCATCCAGAAATTGTAAACTGTAAAGAGGAGCAAGTTCAGCTGCCTCATATTGTATGGGAAACCGGCCTTCTTCTCCAAATTCAGCTTTAAAGGGGGTATGATAATCTACTCCTCGGGTATAGTCATACCAGTTTCCGCTGAGTTCAGTAGCAGAGTGAATTTTTAATTTAAATTCACTATCAAATACAGGCATTTTGATGATGAGAGAATCGCCTTTTTGCACAATTTCATCTACTTCTATCCGCTCTTCTGCATTGAAAACCACCATTTTATAGTTCTCGCCCGCTTGATTCAGGCTAAACTGGAAAGGCAAATCTGCAGCCTCTCTCAAATGGAGCGTGCCGACCCAATTACCATTTTGTAAAGTGATAGGAGTAGAAGAGGGAGACTGGCAGGATGACAGGCAAAGTAGCCATGCCGCCAGAACGACTGGGAACAAGTGTATCTTTTTCATCTTATGTTGCTAAAGCCAAATAGAATTAGGGACGAAGGCTTTTTTTTATTTCGTGAGATCCTTGCCGATATCTTTTCTATAATTTTTCCCCTCAAAACGGATCTTTTCTGCATTTTTTAAGGATTTCCCGACTGCTTCTTCTATTGTCTCTCCAAAGGAACTTATGGCCAGCACTCTACCTCCATTGGTTAGAACCTTTCCCGCTTCTTCTTTCGTTCCAGCATGAAAAAGGATCGAATCTTCCGTTTGGTCAAAGCCTTCCATCAGCTTTCCTTTTTCATAAGCTCCGGGATATCCCCCACTTACAAGCATGACGGTTGCGCAAGTTCTGGGATCAATTTCAAAGGCTTTGTCGGCCAGGTTACCCTCAGCAACTCCTTCGAAGAGATCAATGAGGTCTGCTTGTAGGCGTGGAAGGACTACTTCTGTCTCGGGATCACCCATTCGGACATTGTATTCCAGCACATATGGAATACCTTCCTTAACCATTAGCCCAATGAAAATAAATCCTTTATAGTCGATACCTTCTGCTTGCAATCCATCCATTGTGGCTTTGACGATTTCCTCTTCGACTTTTTTTACAAAAGCCTCATCTGCAAAAGGTACGGGAGAAACAGCTCCCATGCCTCCGGTATTCAAGCCCGTGTCCCCTTCGCCTATACGTTTATAATCTTTGGCAGAAGGAAGCAATTTATAAGATTTCCCATCTGTAAGGACGAAAATAGAGATCTCTATTCCTGTTAAAAATTCCTCGATAACTACGGTTTGGCCTGCTTCCCCAAAAGCTTTACCTGAAAGCATTTCCTCTACGACTTCACGGGCATGTTCCCGGCTTTCACAAATCAAAACCCCCTTGCCTGCTGCCAGTCCACTAGCTTTCACTACGATGGGCAAAGCATGGGATTCCAGATAGGCAAGTGCTTCTTCTTTCTGTTCACTGTCAAAAGAAGCATAGGCGGCCGTTGGGATGCCGTATTTCTGCATGAAAGTTTTGGAAAAGGCTTTTGAGCCTTCTAACTGAGCCCCATCAGTCTTGGGACCGATTACCGGGATTCCTTTATCTTCAAAGTAATCCGCGACTCCTTCAACCAGAGGTAATTCCGGCCCTACCAGAATCATATCAATCGCATGTTCTCTGGCGAAAGTTTCCACTGCAGGGAAATCTGTGGGATTGATCGCGACATTAGTACCTAATTGAGCGGTACCGGCATTTCCTGCTGCGATATAAAGTTTTTCGCAGCGGGGAGATTGCGCAATTTTCCAGGCAAATGCATGTTCCCTTCCTCCGGAACCCAAAATTAAGATTTTCATCCGGCAAATGTAGGAAATCGCCTCTCGAATCTCAATTCAATAAGAAGGCTTTCTTATAATTCAGAAAAATGTCGGGGATTTTTCTACTTAACTTTTTGTGGTTTTTCTACAATAGGGTATTCTCTGCCAAGTCCTGCGATCTGTTGGCTATAAACATTGCCATGATCGTCATCAAAGAAGACGGTAAATTGATAGGTTTTACTGGTTACCTGATCTCCGTTTATACTAAAGGTCAGAGAATTCCCGGTAGGATATTCATTTTTGCTCGCGGCACTAAGGACAGGAGAACTCTGGTAATTGATCTTTAGCTCATTATAGTCTCCCTGGCGGAGTTTTCGATAGATGAGCTTATTGCCTTTTACTTTTAGCCGGAGATTGATAGACTCGGGAGATTTGAGGGTGAGCTGCTCAGGGATCAATTCCGGAGCAATAATTTGTTCAGAACTCACCGCTTTGGCTACCGGTTTAGGGGGCATAATCTTCCCTAAATCTTCTGCGATGCTACTTCTCTCTTTTTTGAAAAATGAAAAGGGTGACTTTTTCTTCTTTTCAGGAGAAGGATTGGCATAGCCGATCTTTTTTGCCTTTGCTTTTTTCTTATTCAATTCCTCATTCAGGGCCTTTTCCAGTACCTGATCAGCAAAATCGTCCGCGGCCATTTTTCTTGGCGGGGCTTTTTTCTCGACTTTGGTTTTGGGGTTTTCGGCTTTAGGAGGGCTTTGCTGAACTTTGTTCTCGGGTTTCTTCAGGCTGGCTTCTTCAACCTGAGATTCGTTATACAACTGATATCCTGCATAGACGACACCTATGCTTCCAAGGATTGCAAGAACAAAAATGAGCAAATCCATCCAATCAATAATTGAGGAGAGATTCATGCTGCTTGATAAAGGGTTCGGTTTTAGTAAAGAGCAAAAAATGAGCCAAGAGGAGGCTGGACGTGTTGGAGTTTTAGTGTATTAGTGTGTTGGAGTTGTAAAATTACTCCCCTCTAACACGCTAATACTCCAACACATCAAGACGTTTATTCTTTCATCCCCGGCTGCTTGATCTCGAAGCCTTCTTTTTCTTTGGCTTCTTTTACCATTTCTTCAACGTCTTTGAGCAATTGTTTTGCATCATAGACGATGCCATCTTTGATGGTATATTTTACCCCCCCTACGCGGGTTACTTCGTTTTTATCGTTGAGCTTGATAGCACCTGTTCCATAGAGAACTTTCAGATTGGCCAGAGGATTTTCTTCCACTAAAAACATATCTGCTTTCTTACCTACTTCTATAGAACCAATTTCATCATTGGCGCCTAGAGCTTCTGCTCCTTTGAGAGTAGCAGCACGGATAACTTCGAGGGGGTGAAAACCCGCTTCTCTCAATAATTCGAGTTCTCTGATGTAGGCAAAACCATACAGCTGAAAGATGAAACCTGAATCAGAGCCGGTTGTGACGCGGCCTCCGCGGTTTTTATACTCATTGACAAAGGTCATCCAAAGCCGGTAATTTTCTTTCCAATCCACTTCCTCTTCCGTTCCCCAGAAGTGCCAGTAAGAACCATGCGAAATTTTGCTGGGTTGGTAGAAACGCCAGAGAGAAGGAAGGGTATAGATATCATGCCATTCAGCTCTCCTTGCCCGCATCAGGTCTCTACTGGCTTCATATATATTGAAGGTAGGATCCAGGGTGAAGTCCAGGGCGATCAGGCTGTCCATAACGGCATTCCAATGATCGCTATAAGGCTTTGCGGCTTGTTTCCACAATCTACCGGCTTCACTAAATCTATCCTGTTCGTTTTGATAGTTATAATCTGCCGGATAATGCTGGATGGTTTTGTCTTTGAAAAGGGCTTCAGGCAGACCATACCAGTGCTCCATAGACGTGAGTCCCATCTTGGCAGTATGCAGAACATTGAGCCAGGCTACATTGAGCTGTGCATGGTGACAAGCAGAGCGAAGCTCATGTTTTTTTGCCTCATCCAAAGCCGCTGCCATGATGTCTGGACGTAAACCAAAGAACTTGATCCCATCAGCACCATCTGCTGCGATTTTTCTTACCCATGCACGGGCTTGTTCGGGGGTGGAAATTTCCTCTTTTGCCCCCATCCCAAAAAATGCATAGGAGTATAAACGGGGAGCTGTAATCGTATTTTTATTACTTTTTTCTCTATGTTTCAAGGTCCAATCCAGTCCATTTCCTGATCCTGGATCTCGCACAGTTGTAACTCCATGAGCTAGCCACAACTTAAATACATACTCGGGAAGGGTACCTTGTTGGCTTCCTCCGATATGTCCATGCATATCCACGAAACCAGGCAACAAATACATCCCAGTAGCATCAATTTCTTTTGCTCCTTCTTCAGCTTTAGGTCTTCTGCGTTCATTGATTGGCACTCCCGGAGCTCCCACAGGACGCACAGATTTTATGCGATCATTTTCAATAACCACATCTACCGGACCTAAAGGAGGGGCACCATTGCCATTGATCAGGGTTGCCCCCCGAATAATGAGTTGGGAATAAGGGCCATCTCCTTCAGCTCTTTCCGGAGCATCTGGCATTTGTGCCCATAAAGCTAGGCTTGTAGCAATGACAAGCAGTATGCTAAGTAGGTAGCTAATAGTTCTCATCTTGCTAACATACAAATTTTTCAATCTTCTAGGGATAGATGAGATAAATTGATGCTCATTCCTAAAATAACTTCCAGTTTGTTCAGGCTTTTCTGACCGGATATCAAGGATCCGCTCGTGTAGAATATATCTACGGCTCTTATCTGTCTTTTGCTCAGGATGTTTCCTCCTTCCAATACATTATGCAATTGACGAGCGACTGCCGGAGCCGGATCGATCAATTTGACCCCTTCTCCAAGTATGGCTGAAATCGCTTTGCTGAGAAATGGATAGTGAGTACAGCCCAGTACCAATTGATCTATACCTTTGGCTTTCATTGGGAGGAGATAAGGTGCCAGAACAGCCAGACATTCCGGCCCATCGATTTTTCCGGATTCCACCAGTTCCACCAGGCCTTCTCCTACCTGGATATGCAGTTCAACTCCCTGTGCAAATTTCTCCCGGGTATTTTGGAAATGCTGTCCGGCAAAAGTTCCCTGTGTAGCCAGTATACCTATATGTCCTGTTTGGCTATCCAGAGCTGCAGGCTTGATGGCCGGTTCCATTCCTACAAAGGGGATGTCAAATTCTTCTCTTAGGTATTTGATTGCAGCTGCTGTGGCCGTATTGCAGGCGATGATAATGAGTTTTGCTCCCTTTTTCAGGAAATATTGACTCAGCTCTCTCGCTCGCTGGAGAATGGCATCCTGAGATTTGGGGCCATAGGGACAATAGGCTTGATCAGCAATATAAATGAACTGCTCATTGGGGAGAAGAGCTTTGCATTCCTTCCAGACAGATAGCCCTCCGAAACCCGAATCAAAGATACCTATAGGAGCTTCATTCATGGAACGAAGATACTAAGAGCTTTCCTCTCAGCAAGGCTCTACAGGCTTAAATGAATCGAATATTTGACTTTTCTTATAAGTGTTTATATTTGTGCGCCTTTCCAGAAAACAAACAAGCCCAAAGACATACTGCAAGCGTTTTCAGAAGCTTTTGCTTCGGAAATTTGTTGAACTAAAATTTGAAAATTATGAATTGCATAGGCGTATATACTTCTGGCGGTGATGCACCCGGAATGAATGCTTGTGTGCGAGCTGTAGTGAGAACCTGTATTTATCATGGAATCAAAGTCATCGGTATCCGCCGGGGCTATGAAGGAATGATCGAATCGGATTTTGTGGAGATGGATGCGCGCTCGGTAAGTAATATTATTCAGAGAGGGGGAACGATTCTGAAATCCTCCCGAAGCGAGAGATTTCGTACTCCCGAAGGCCGGAGAAAAGCCTTCAAAAATTTAAAGAAAGCCGGGATTGAAGGCATGGTAGCAATTGGAGGGGATGGAACTTTTGCAGGCGCACGTGCTTTTTCCAGTGAACATCCCATTCCTATCGTGGGAGCTCCGGGTACCATAGATAATGATCTGTATGGGACAGACTTTACCATTGGATATGATACGGCCCTGAATACAGCCATGGAGGGCATAGATAAAATCCGGGATACTGCAGAATCTCATAGTAGAATCTTTTTTGTGGAGGTAATGGGAAGAGATGCCGGTTTTCTTGCGCTTAATTCAGGGATAGCTGCTGCGGCAGAAGCCGTTTTGATTCCGGAGGAGGAAACCATCATTGAAGATATCATCAAAAAGCTTGAGCAAGGACGGAAGAAAGACTCCAATATTATTGTTGTAGCGGAAGGAGATGATGCCGGAGGTGCTTTTGAGGTAGCCAAGAAGGTAGAAGAAAATTATGATTACCAGACACGGGTAGTTGTACTGGGACATATTCAAAGAGGCGGCTCTCCCTCTTGCTTTGATCGAGTGCTGGCTTCCAGGATGGGGATGGCTGCGGTTGAAGCCCTAAGAGAAGGACTCTCCAATGTGATGGTCGGTATGGTCAATGATGAGATAAAATATACCTCTTTCGATAAGGCCTGTAAACACGAACAGCAGATCAATAAAAGCCTGTTCGACCTGCTAAATATCCTTTCTGTTTAGTATAAGAAAAAGAGGCTGGCAATTCCGCCTAACATGATATACTTGAGGTAGGTGCTTTGCTTGCCGAAATCTTCCGGTCTTACGGATCGGGCAAGGAGGTACATCATATAGATAGTAGGAATTTGTACCAGGAGCACAGAGACCAGGAGATAATTCCATATAAGGGTATTTACCCTGAAATATCCATAAATGAAGGGAATGTAGCAGGATAAGAGGAAAAACACATAGAAAACCTGCAGGATGTATTTGGTTCTTCTGATTCCAATTTGAATAGGTAAAGTCCTAAGCTCAAATTGAAGATCACCTCTAATATCTTCTACATCCTTTGTGATCTCGCGAATGAGGGTAATTTCGAAAGCAAATACCATCGTCCAAACCAGGGGAGAGTTTACCTCATAGAGATATCCTGCTAATAGAATGACCAGGGCAATAAGAAAAGCGATACTCAAATTTCCGGGTATCCCTATACGCTTTAAATAACTTGCATAGAGGAAAAGAAGCCCAACAGAAATCAAATTGATCACAAAGATGTGATACATCTGATTCATATAGCCCAGGTAGATAAAAGAAAAAATGAGGATTCCTCCATTTACAAAAAAGTAAACCGTCAATACCTTTTTTACTGAGAGAAAAGCATTTACAATGGTCTTGCCCGGTTTGTTTATTCGGTCGATGCGAAAGTCATACACATCATTTACCCAATATCCTGCTGATGCAATGACAATGATGCAAATGGCAGTAGCCCAGAAAACCGAATCTGTGAGAAAAGCCCAGGATTTATCCTGAGATATGAAAGCCGCAACCCCGAAAGCAAGAAAGGATATGAATACATTCACGGGCCGCGAAATTCGCAAAAAGTTGAGGGCGTCACGCAGCATGACACAAAAGTACAAATTTTTAAATCTCTTCAAGCCTTTAGCAGAAATAAAGCTTTCGGTCCGGTAGATCGAAACAATTGCCCCAAATGTTTGCTTACAAAAGAAAAGACCAATAAATTGAGTACTTAAATCTACTATAGATAAAACATGGGCACGCAAAAAGGCATCATAAAAGGAAGTAAGAAAGAGCGCAGACTCAGCCTGAGTGGGAAACTCTATTTCCCAGAAGTATTTAAAGGCATGTGGTTCTCTTTCAAGCATATGTTCCGTCCAACTGTTACTATTCAATATCCTGAGAAAAAACCGGTACTAGGTCCTGAATTCAGAGGCCGTCCTGTATTGGTTGCTGAACAGGGAAAAGAAAGATGTGTAGCTTGTGGACTCTGTGCTCGTGCCTGCCCACCTCTTGCGATCAGCATGCAAGCTGCCGAAATGGAAGAAGATCAAAAGGAAAGATTCCCGGAGCGCTTCGAAATCGACATGCTTCGCTGTATCTATTGTGGATTCTGTGAGGAAGTTTGCCCGGAAGAGGCCATCGTTATGAGCCCCGAGTATGACCTCAATTTCCAATCTCGTGAAGATGCAGTATTTGGAAAGGATCGTCTGGTAGTTGATAAAGATCAACTTAAGCCCAGACTGGACTTTTTGGAGGAGCGTCGCAACAAAAACTTTGGTGAGGTGTATAACTTTGAGAAAGGTAATAACATCCACACCCTTCGCAATCGCGAATAAGTCATAAAAAATGCAGAAAATTCACGCAACCACCGTTTTGGGGGTCTTGCATAATGGAGAGGTAGCCCTTGGCGCAGACGGTCAGGCTACCATGGGAGATACCGTTGCCAAAAGCAATGTGAAGAAGGTTCGCCTGATTGGTGAAGGTAAGATCATGATCGGTTTTGCCGGATCTACTTCTGATGCTTTTACTTTAGTCGAACGATTTGAGGAAAAACTCAACATGTATCGGAGCAACCTCACCCGTGCAGCGATTGAGATGGCCAAAGACTGGAGAACGGATCGCTATCTCCGGAAATTGGAAGCTATGCTGGTGGTAATGGATAAAGGGTCCGGCCTAATCATAAGCGGAACCGGCGATGTCCTTTCTCCAGATGAAGATATCCTTTCTATTGGTTCTGGATCAAATTATGCCCGTTCTGCGGCTTTAGCCCTGAAACGACATGCTCCTCATCTGAGTGCCGAAGAGATTGTAAAGCAAGCCCTTACTATCGCAGCAGATATTTGTATTTATACCAACCATAACCTGGAAATCCTCACCCTCAAAGACTAATCGCTCTTTTGAGATTTTAATTTTTCCTTTCCTTTTTTCTTTCAGGGGCATTTCTTGAACGCCCTTTCAATTTATACGATTTTTCGTAGTATGACTTTTCTGTAATGAGTATGGAACTATAGGCCTTGTGGGTTCCTGTCTTTTTTACAAATTGGATTGTTCGAAAAACCGAAAGAAATTGAACAGATATTCAATTATATTATTGTGCTTTCTTTTTGGGGCCTGCCAGGAAACGGGAGAAATGGTCTTTGTGCCTGATAATACTCCTCCGCCTTATTCGGGGGTCCATGAACTGACGGTCATGAATTTCATCAATCGGGCTTTTATTGATCTTATTGGAAGAGAGGCCCTGGATAGTGAGATGGAAAAGGAGTTGAACTATCTCCAATTGAGAGAACTTCATCCATTGGCAATCGATACTTTTCTTCTGAAACTTCAACAGGATACTACAGAAAGGAGTGGAGGCATCTCTTATCGGCAGGCATGGGCATGGCAATTATATGTACGGGCCAAGGCTCGCATCATTGAAGGAGAAGCCGATGATGAAATCGCTTTTGATATTGCTCAACTGGAACAAAAATATGTCAAGGATTCTCTCTTGGGAAATGAGATCGGTATGTCTTTCGCCAATCAGGAAATCCTGAAATTACAAGCCCTTCTGAAGGCACCTGTGGAAATAGAAGCCTCTCGTCTGTCCCTCGCCGAATTACATCGGCGAATGATCTATAATGAGATTTATGATGAGATCAATATGGGGAGCTTCAATTATGTAAATGCAACTTTCGATGATCTCTTTTTCCGCTTTCCTACAGATGCTGAGTTTGAGGCTGGATTTGATGTGATAGAATACAATCGCTCGCGAATAGTCCTCGGAGAGAATTGTCAAAGTAAAAGAGAGTATGCCGAGGTACTGACCAATTCCCGTGAATTTCATGAGGCTTGTATACAGGCCGATTTCCTATCCTTTCTTGGACGCAGGGCGAGCCATGAAGAAATGATGGAATTACTGCCGGTCTTATATGTGGAGCAGGATTATGAACAGTTGCAGCGGATGATCATGATAACAGAAGACTATGCAGGTTTTTAAAGTAAGGACATATAAGCTCATATGTTTCCTTTGCCTGGGAGCATGGATAGCAGGGGGATGTAAACCTCAGGATGATCACTATGTATATGGTTTGAATCAGGTCGAAGTGGAGGGAGAGGGCACAGAAAAAACTCAGCTCAAAAGCATGAGTCAGTATATAGCGGTTTTGCATACCAATATTTTCCAGGAAGCGATAAATCCTGCAGAATTACAAGAAATAGAGGAAGCGATTGCTTCAATTGGAGATAAAAGCCTTGCAAAGCGAATGGTCATTGGAAGTTTTATGCGGAATCCAGCGGCGAATGTACCCACTATGGAGGAGATGCGAGAGGATATCAATGCTTTTATTCAGGAAGCCTATGTCCGTTTTCTCATTCGCCAACCTACACAAGCAGAACTCATCTTCATGAGTAATTTCATCGAAGCCAGACCCCAATTAGAACCTCATATTATTTATACAACTTTTGCTCTATCAGATGAATATCAGTTTTACTAGGAAATGAAAAGGAGGCAATTTTTCAAATCATCCCTGCTTGGGGCTGCTGCGATCGGCGCACCCTTTATCTTACCTTCTGGACGATTGTTTGCCAAAACTCAAAACGTCAGGGCCAATCATGTGGTCGTGGTGATTTTTGGCGGGGGAATTCGGCAACAGGAATCGGTACTTCAACGTTACCTGTCCGGCAGCCAGAATGAGGATATTCCCGGCAATATTCTTCCGAATCTCTTCTCTGGAGCATTACCAGATGAAAAGGTTGCCTTTGGAACGGACGGAACTCGTCCGGGAGAACATCCCATTGCGCCACTTCTTACTAGATCTTTGCAAGAGCAAGGCGTGTTATTTAGAGAGATGCGCACCCAACATGTGGCCCATTATGGGGGCTTGAATGTATGTGTGCAGGGAGCAAATTTCAGTACACAGGGTTTAAAGCAAAGGCCGGTTTATCCGACCATGTTTGAATACATTCGGAGGCATGGAGGATTTCCTGCGAGTAAAGTCTGGTTTGTAGGAAGTGGAATTGGTAATTCTGTGCCTTTGCTCAATGCCAGTGAGCATCCGGACTATGGAGCTGCTTATGGAGCAAATTTTCTTGCACCTTCCATTACCTTTTCAGAAGAGGGCACCCAGCACCTTTCTCTCAGCGAAGGCTTTCATCCGGAATTTGAAATGGATCCTATTTCAAAAATGAAATTTTTTCTGGACAGTCGTTTTCAATTAGAAGCAAGTCCAATGCGGGGAATTCAGAATACAGAAGAGGAACAGGAGGAGATTCATAGTTTCCTGAAAGATCTGTTTGAAAAGAAAAAGAATCGACAGATCATTCAGCCATTGGTTCGGGACAATCCTGACCTAAGGACTATTGGTTATGCCTGTGAAGTGATGGCTCGTTTTAAACCCAATCTGCTCCTGATCAATCTGGAAAATGCAGATATCTGCCATAGCAACTTCACAGAATATCTGAAGCAATTGCATCGGGCGGATCATGCCGTAGGTTTTTTATGGGATTATATACAGCGCGAGATTCCTGAGATGGCGGATGAAACCGTTTTATTGCTAAGTCCGGAATGCGGACGTAATCTGGATCCCAATCCGATTCGGGATGAGAATGACTGGTTTGCTTATGATCATTCGGATGAAAATGCCCATCGAATTTTTGGGATGATGGTAGGAAAGGATGTACCGCAGGGGCTTGAATTGGGAGATGAAAATCGACCCATTGGCATGAACGCAGATCTGGTTCCTACTGTAGCAGATATTTTAGGGGTGAAAGATGCGGTTATGGGAAAAGGTTTTATTGACTCGGCTGCAAAAAGTTGGTATGACAGGATGTGATATGGATACAAAATTTCAATTTGGGCTATTCCTCCTGGCTATCCTCTTTATTGCTGCATGTACCTCTGATAAGGTGGTGCCTGATAATCCCTATGCAGCTTTTGGAGATACCCTGAGCCTAAGTGCAGATGATGGCCTGGTCCTGAAAGCTGGAAGTTTTGCTCAACTGCATAGAGATGTGTTTGCTCCCACTTGCGCCAATGCCGGTTGTCATGATGGTCAATTCGAACCCGACTTTCGCCAAATAGAAAGTGCCTATAATACCCTGGTCTATCATCCCATTATCAAGAATGATCCGGGAGGAAATTTTAGCTACAGAGTCTTGCCGTTCGAATCAGCTAATTCGGTGCTTTGGGAACGTTTGAATAGAGACATAGATGGACAGTCAGGCATTATGCCTTTGGCGCTTGATCCAGACTCAGATTGGGAGGAAAATAGAGATATGTATTTGCGAATGATTCAGGAGTGGATTGATAAAGGAGCTCCTGATGTATTCGGAAATATAGCAGAAGAAGGTAAAATCAATCCTTATGTGAAAGGAATGCAGGGCTTTGCTGATAATACGACAGCAGCGCTTTCCCGCGATGGGGGCAATGGTGCTGTTCTGATCCCTGCTACGGTTTCAGACTTAAGTCTCTGGTTTAGCATACAGGATGATGCCGCAAATAATCAGGAGATACTGGCTAAACTATATCTCACTTATGAGGTGGATGATTTTCGCGAGATCAATGGAATAAGCCTGTCTACAGGCAATCAAATAAGCGGAGCAGGTTTCGAAGGGGAAGAAGCGATTTTCTCGCATCAGGCTTCGCTTCAATTAGCAGATTATGAGGCCGGAAAAAGAGTTTTTATGCATCTGAGACTCAGAGACCCTGAAAGCGGTAAATTTCTATGGATTCCGGGAGCGGATAGTCCTGATTATATCAAAGAGATTTTTTCCTTTAAAAGATTTTGATGAAAAAAGCCTGGGTACATATTCTCTTTTGGACTTGTTTGATTGCTAGTTGGTCCTGCGAAAGGCCAGCGCCTATCGGGCCATTTGATCCTGTGCCGATACTCCATCAGATCCATCTATCTCAGGATAGCCTGGTAGAGTTCCAGGATTCTTTATTTCTCTATCTGGATTATGAGGATGCAAATGGAGACCTGGGATATTCATCGCCGGATCAAAAGAGCTTATGGATTAAAGATAGCAGACTGGAAGAAGCAGATTGGTATCACATTCCCCCATTGGCCCCTGAAGGAATAGAAGTCCATATACAGGGAAGATTCAGAATAGATCTGGGAAGTCCTTTTATGCTGAGTAATGATGAGGTAGAGGAAATCGTCTACAAAGTAAAAGTACAGGATCGTGCGGGAAACTGGAGTGAAGAGGTAAGTTCAGATACCTTGATATTGGTGCGTTAGACCTGGGGAATAAGCTGCAATTTATGCAGGGCATCTTCAGAGGCTCTTTGTTCAGCAGATTTTTTATTTTTCCCTTCCCCGGTCCCGAGGACTTTTTCTCCTACTTTCGCCTGAATACGGAAGGTTTTATTTCGCCCATCTCCTAATTCACCAATCACCTCGAAGATCAGCATACCCATTTTGGTTTTCTGCACATGCTCAATCAGCTTGTTTTTATAGCTGATGATCTGATTTTCTACGGAATGCAGATGAATATAGGGCTCAATGATGCGATTGTATACGAAATATTTGGTATTGAGATAACCCAGATCCAGATAAACGGCACCTATAAAAGCTTCCAGTGCATCTCCGTACATAGATTCGTTTACCGATCCACTTTGTTTGTGCTGAATCAGGGAATCAATGCTGAGTTTGCGACAGATTTCATTGAGGGATTTGCGGTTCACGATTTTGGACCGCATTTCGGTCAGAAAGCCTTCATCCTTGAATGGATAGATCTTGAAAAGGTATTCGGCAATCACAGAATCCAGGATAGAGTCACCCAGAAATTCCAATCTTTCATTACAACCTCTTGCTGTTTCCAGTCCCCTGTTCGTGTCAGATCTTTTATTCTTTTGAATAGAAGAACTATGGGTCAATGCGAGTCTGTACAAGAAGATTTCCTTGGGTGTAAAACCCGAGATCAACTTGATCTGCCTTACAAAAGGCTTGTCTTTAGAAAAGTTAAGGTTATAAAATTGGCGAATACTGATCATAAGGAGATTCCCAACGCTACAAATCTACGTATGCAAAATACAAAATGTATTGGAAATTTTCCAAAAATAAGGATTGGAGCAGTTTCGCCTAAAAACAAAGTCATCCCTTCTGCGAAAGAAAGGATGACCTATAAGTGTTTTAATATACGTTCTATTTGCTTCCTGATACGATTTTGATCAGGCTTTGCAGGGGCTTGCTCAGCTTCTTACGACTACATTTAACAACTCCGGGGGGCTTTTCACCTGTCAACAGAAAAGATTAACTCATTGGGCACAAGCGAGGCTTATGAGAGTATTTGTGCTAACAAGATGGCTTGGGAGTGTAAAGATTTGTCGTATGGAATAAAGAGACTTATTTGTTGATCTAAAAGAATCGCGCTTGCCTTAAGCAGTAGCGTTTTCTTCGAGGTATTTGATAGAGTCTCCTACTGTAACGATCTTTTCTGCTGCTTCATCAGGAATGCTGAGGTTAAATTCTTTCTCAAATTCCATGATCAATTCTACAGTATCAAGAGAATCTGCACCCAGATCATTGGCGAAGCTAGCTTCAGGAGTAACCTCAGAAGCTTCAACACCTAGCTTGTCAACAATAATTTCTGTTACTTTCTCTGCAATGCTTGACATTTTCTTTACTATTTTAAGGTAATAATCAGTACGTTAAGTCTGTTTTAAAAGACGGGGCAAATATAATACTTTTTACATACACACAAGCTTTATCCCGCTTTAATTTGCTCTTTCGTAGCACTTGCCTACTAAAATCGTAATTATGACTTAAATATTAAGTATCTGAAAATCAGGGATTTGCTTATGTAATTTTGAGCTAAGAATGGACCCGAAAAGATTTTTGAAAGAAAAGCCTGGTTTCCATTTCGGCACAATATTGGTTTTTTCCTGTTATTATTTGCAAAAAATCAATTCTCTACTTGTTAAATGACAAAAAAACTTGCAAAATTGCCCTCGGCTAATTTTATCTTTTATAAAGATCTATAAGTCAATTCCCGCTTCCCAAAATTGCGCTCTTATCATATTTATTAGCACTCACATTATTTAATCCTATTTATCTTGGCATTTTTTCATCTAAGAAGAACCAAAATCGTTGCTACCATTGGGCCGGCTTGTTCTGATCCAAAAACCCTATTGGAAATGGCTAAAGCGGGTATGGACGTCGCTAGGCTTAACTTTTCACATGCCGATCATGAGACGCATGAGAAATCCCTGAATATGGTTCGGGATATCAACAAAAAGAACGGTGCCCATATAACTGTTCTGCAAGATTTGCAGGGACCCAAAATTAGAATTGGGAACCTAAATGAACCTGTAAAAGTAAAATCCGGAGATGTTCTGACTATTCGAACAGATACGGAAGAGCATAAAGGAAATGTCCTGCCGATTCAGTATGAATCCTTTGCCATCGATGTGAGTGTAGGAGACACCGTTTTGATTGATGATGGAAAAGTAGAATGCAAGGTCATTGAGACCAACAATAAAAATCGGGTTAAAATCAAAGTCAATGCCGGAAGCCTGATCCAAAGTCGAAAAGGGGTCAACTTGCCGGAGACAAATATTTCTATCCCGACTATTACGGAGAAGGACTTTAAAGACATTGATTTTGCGATCAAACATGACGTGGATTGGGTGGCTTTGTCTTTCGTTCGTTCAGCAGATGACATCAAATTGTTGAAAGAACTTATCCGTTTGAAGAATGGAGTCAGCAAGGTAATTGCTAAAATAGAAAAGCCGGAAGCCCTGGAAAATCTGGATGAGATTATCGAGGCGGCTGACGGACTCATGGTAGCCAGGGGAGACCTGGGAGTTGAAATTCCTATGGAAGAACTTCCCGCCTGGCAAAAACGCATCATCAAGAAATCCAATAAAGCGGGTAAACCAGTGATCCTGGCAACTCAGGTGATGGAGACCATGACTGAAAATATTCGTCCTACCCGTGCAGAGGCCAATGATGTAGCGAATGCCTTGGTGGATGGAGCTGATGCGGTGATGTTAAGTGGTGAGACTTCTGTTGGAAAGCACCCGACCCGTGTGGTTTCCAGTATGGATAGAATTTTGAAGAGTGTAGAAAAGGAAGACGATTCCATTTACTATCGTAACATGGATACCCTTCCGGCTTATGCAGAGCAATTGAGTACTTCCATCATTGTTACCGCCTGTAAACTGGCTCAGGAAACGGATGGAGCGGCTTTATTGGCCATGACACGCTCGGGATATACAGCTATTCAGCTTTCCCGTTGTAGACCCAAGGCCTTTATCTATGCCTTCACCAGCAATCGTCAATTGCTTGCCCAACTAAATTTGGTTTGGGGAATCCGAGCTTTCCATTATGATAAAACAGTAAGTACGGATGATACGATTCAGGATGTACACGAAATTCTCAAAAAGGAAGAACTCGTAAATCCCGGAGATGTCATGATCAATACCGGTAGTATGCCTTTGCATGATCATGGGCTCACCAATATGATCAAGATTAGTAAAGTCCGCCAGAAAGGCGATATTAGGAGTTAATTTTGCCTATGCATAAACTCTCCGTAGTCATTATTACCTATAATGAAGAAAAGAATCTGCAACGTTGTTTGGATTCTGTTGCGGAGATTGCAGATGAAATATTGATCGTAGATTCTCATTCTACGGATAAAACAGCCGAGATAGGCCGGGCCAATGGAGCCCGGCTTATTTTGCATACATTCGAAGGACATGTCGCTCAAAAGAATATTGCCCTCACACAGGCAAGATATGATCTGGTTCTCTCGCTCGATGCAGACGAAGCATTGGATGAGGCAGCTCAATCCGAAGTAAAAGAGATCAAAGAGAAATGGGCAGGAGAAGCCTATATCTTTCGCCGGAGAAATAATTATTGCGGAAAATGGATTCGTTTTGGGGGTTGGTATCCCGACAAAAAACTACGACTCCTGGACCGAAATAAAGGAAAATGGACGGGAAGAAACCCCCATGATAAACTTGAGGTAAATGCTGATATTCCGGTGAAAGAACTGAAATCTCACATTCTCCACTACACCATCGCCAATCGGGAAGAACATCTTAAAACGGTACATGCTTTTTCCACCTATGCCGCTGAGGCAAAATTCGAAGCCGGAAAAAAGGCCTCTCTACTGAAAGTTTTTTTCGCCCCTATCTTTAAATTTCTCAAAGGCTATCTGTTTCAACTAGGATTTCTGGATGGATACAAAGGATTGCAGATTGCTGTAATCTCGGCCTATGCCTCTTATTTGCGGTATAAGAAGTTGAGGGAAATGTGGGGAGCCTGAGTATTCAGGTGTTCAGGTGTTCTTGTATTCAGGTGCTTTTCAGTTTGTAGTCTTGTAGTTTGGCTTTTGTCAAAGAGTTTACATAAACACGAGAACACAAGAACCCAGGCGCACTTTATCCCTCCTTTTCGTAGCTTTGCCCAAAATTCTCTCGAAAATTGTCAACTCTTCCTCCAACTCTCATGATGGTCAACCTCTCTAAATCCTGGGGAGGTGGGGAAAAATGGTTTTTGACCGTTGGGGAAGCTTTGCAAGAAAGAGGATTTACGATAATATGGGTCGCTTATCCTCAGTCAGTTTTGCATCAAAGACTGCTGGACAAAGGATTCCCTTTTGAAGTTTCTTCTGCACGATTTAGTTCCCTCTTAAATCCATTTAGCGTGCGATCTATTCGGTCGATTGTAAAAAAACATCAACCGGATATGATCATGATGAATGCTTCACATGAATTGAAGACTTTTGGGTTGATCGCAGCTATGAGTGGGGTTTCCCATGTGATTTTTCGCAGGGGAGTCTCTTATTCAATAGGGCAAAATCGGCTCAATAAATGGTATATGGATCGCATCGTAACGGCTTTTCTCGCCAATTCTCATGCGACCTTTAATGCCGTAACCTCCAGCTTCCCGATATTACTGAAAAAGAAGCACCTCCGCCTGAATAATGGAATCCGAATGAGCGATTGGAAAGCTTATCCGGAAAAGCAAGAGCCTCTGTATATCGGAATGTCGGCTAGGCTGGCAGGAGTAAAAGGAATTGACCGAGCTATTATGGCGATGGAGAAAGTAGTGAAGGAAATCCCGGAAGCCCAATTGCACATTTTGGGAGATGGGCCAGATCGGGAGAAATTGATTCAGATGAGTATCGATAGAGGGCTCGAGAAAGAAGTGGTATTTCATGGCTTTGTGAAAGATGTGCAAGCCGCTCTTTCACGAACAAGTATATTTCTTTTCACACCAAAATTAGGAGAAGGAACCAGTATTGCTTTGATAGAGGCGATGGCTATGGAACTGCCCTGTGTAGTTTTTGATACGCCAGCAATGGCAGAAGTAGTAGCTAATGGGGAAAGCGGTTTTGTAGTAGAAGATGGGAATATAGAGGGGCTGGCAAAGAAGCTGATTAGGCTCTTGAAAGATGGAGATTTGAGACGGAAAATGGGAATTGCCGGAAGAAAACGAGCAGAAGAAAACTTTAGCCTGTCAAAAGCCGTAATTGATCCTTTGGAAAGCTGGTTATTGCAAATGATGCAGCATGATTGAATCACTGAGTACCAATCCATTATTATTACTTTTTCTTGTTGCTGCCCTGGGCTATGGTTTAGGGAGTATAAGTTTTCGTGGCAATAAACTGGGCGTAGCAGGAGTGCTTTTCGTGGGGCTCTTATTCGGGGGCTTGGATGAAAGGCTGGTGATTCCTGATATCGTCTTTTTAATGGGCCTGAGCATATTTGTCTATGCTATCGGGATCAGTAGTGGGCCAGGCTTTTTCGCTGCCTTTCGTAGAGGGGCCTACCGGGAAGTGGGTTTCATTATATTCATGCTCACCCTCTCTGCAGCCTGGACGGTTCTCTTTCATTTTATTTTTGGCCTGGATGCCGCGACTACCGGTGGGATATTTGCCGGTACGACCACCAATACCCCTGCTTTGGCAGGCTTGCTGGATTCTATTAGTGAAAGATTTAGCGGAGCAGAAAGAGATCAAATGATACAAGAGGCGGTCGTCGGATATTCCCTATCCTATCCTATGGGAGTTATTGGGGTGATGTTCGGCTTATTCCTGATGCAGAAATGGCTGAAAGTAGATTACAGAAAGGAGGAGTTGGATCTCAGAAAAGACTATCCGGTTGCACAAAAAATCATAAACGGAACGGTTGATATTAGCCAGGAAAACCTCAAAAGCTATGTGTTGCGAGATATCCTGCAAGAGATGGACTGGTCGGTGGTCTTTGGGAGGGTATTCAGGGGTGATGAGGTGATTTTTTCCAATTACGATACAAAGCTGGAAATAGGCGATAAAGTAAATCTGGCAGCGCGGGAAGCGGATTGGGGAGAGGTCGTGGAAAGATTGGGGAAAGTCTCAGAAGAAACCCTTAGCACGGAGTCCAATACCTATGTTCAGCGACGCATGTTTGTCTCCAACCCCAAATTGGCGGGGCGTAGCATTGCTTCTCTAAACCTTAGCGGTCAATTCCCGATTATTGTTACGCGTGTAAGGCGAGGGGATGTAGATATGATCGCTCATGGAGATACTATCTTAGAGTTAGGCGATCGGGTACGCTTTGTTGCTTTGAGGGAGGATTTGGACGAATTGAAAAAGCTTTTTGGAGATTCCTATTATAGCCTCAGTCAGCTTAATCTGTTGTCCTTTGGTTTGGGGATGGCTGCAGGTCTTCTACTCGGTATGATCAAATTCCAATTGCCAGGTGGGATTGAATTTAGCCTGGGTTTTGCGGGCGGTCCTTTAATTGTGGCTTTGGTCCTGGGAGCTCAACGGAGAACGGGTATGATCGTTTGGTCCTTACCCTATAGCGCCAATCACACCTTGCGGCAATTAGGTCTGATCTTGTTATTAGCAGCCATTGGTGTTCGTTCGGGCCATACCTTTTTTGATACGGTTGCTGCTGGAGGTGGGGGAATGATTTTCCTGACTGGAACCCTCATTGCAGTTTTGTCTACCATCAGTATGCTTTTTGTGGGTTTCAAACTCTTCAAAATCCCATATACTTTCCTCGGAGGTATGTCTGCTAACCAACCGGCCATTCTGGACTATGCGATTCAAAATTCCGGCAATCAATTGCCTAATATTGGCTATGCTTTGATGTTTCCGATTGCCATCATTCTGAAGATTGTTTACGTGCAGATTCTCTTCGTTTTATTGGGTTGATGTTGAATGTTTTGAGGGCTTGTTTCCATCTTTTTTAGAAAAAGATGGAGTCAAAAATCGCAGAGCCCAGAACCATCCCAGCAAGCCGCCCCTTCTCCCGATGGGCTCTGCAGGGCCATCGCGCTTGGGTAGTGGGTGGCAGTTAGTGGATTTAATTATTGAACAAACCCTAACACCCTAACACTCAAAAACACCAACACCTTTCCTTTTGCGCGCCGGGGCCACGCTGCTGCATCGGGTGTGGGGGCCGGATTGCGGGCGGCTTTGCAGCAGCTTGATTTTTTGTTTCTTTTTCATCTAAGGAAAAAGAAAAAGAATATCCGAATAACTAACTGTGAGTAGTACTTGTAAGATAAATGTTCAGAAATCATTTTTAGAAGAAACAGTTGGAAAAAGCCCCTACTTTTTTGTCCTTCTCTTTAATTCTGCTAAATTTGCATCCCGATCACAAGATCCTATACAGAGAGTTGCCGGAGTGGTCGAACGGGTTCGCCTGGAAAGCGGATGTACCCCAAAAGGGTACCGAGGGTTCGAATCCCTCACTCTCTGCACATCTCCCTTCCTTGCCTCTCAGGGGCATTTCTACAGGATTTGGAGACACATACGGAGACAAATTTTAGGAATCCCTGATGTCAGAATTAAATTTCATATGACATCAGATAAAAAAATTTATTTCAAATCTCCTGAACTCTACGACGCAAGTGGAGACCTTTCCAAACGATGGTTTGTAGTCTATTATCCCGAAAAAGGAAAGCGTGTACGCCGATATGGCGACATCAATCGCTTTGCAACAGTTGCGGAAAGAAGGCAAGCTGCTCAGCTTATCATAGACAAACTCTCCGAAAATAGCCAGGAGGAATGCAGCAGCCCACCGGAACAGATGTTAGCCCGACTCCAATCCATCAAAAAGAGTCTGGCCAAAAAGACCTGGCAGACCTATCATTCCAAGCTTAAAGTATTTTCTGAATGGTGGACTGATGGCCTATCCCCTATTTCAGAAGATCATTGCCGAAAGTTTTTTACCTACCTCATCGAAGAGCGGGAGCTCTCTAAAACCACTTACAACGCCTATAGACAGACGCTTAGAGAGTTTTTCTCTGAATGCTGGCCCAATGTCGAAAAGAATCCTTTTGAGGTCATCAAGTACTTTCCAGACTCCAAGCAATCAGCTTTGTATTTCTCCAAAGCTCAAGTGATCAAGTTGAGGCATGAGCTATCTAAAAGAGATCCTCAGCTTTGGTTATTCTGTCAATTTATCTATTACACTTTTATCAGGCCTGGTGAGCTTAGGCTTTTGCAGGTAGACGATATTATTCTGGAAGAAAAGCGGATTCGGATTCGTGCTGAGATTAGCAAGAATCGTAAGCTACAGTATGTGGCGATTCCGGATGCTTTTCTGGAGGAAATAGAAGCTCTGCAGCTGCATTGATATGCTCCTACGGATTATTTGTTTTCACATGCCTATGAACCTGGTCCGCATTGCATAGGCATTCGCTATATGAATCGAAGGCATCAGGAGATTTTGAAGAATTTGCGCTTTGATACCAAACGGCATAAGCTCTATTCCTGGAAGCATACAGGAGCAGTTTCAGCCGTAAAGGCTGGAGTACCGATTAAGATGCTGCAGATTCAGCTGAGGCATCATAGCCTGGATCAGGTGAACCAGTATCTCCGGAAGATGGGGGTGCATGATTTGGGACGGCTGGCGGAGATGTTCCCGGGGATATAGTTTTATCTTATAAAACTTTTAAAATTATTGGATTACTAATTTTCTCATAATTCGGGAGGATTTAGTTTCGATACTGAGTATATATATTCCTTTTATTAATTGGATTTTGGAATCAGCAGTAGAGTTCCATTTCCAATAATTCTCACCTTGGTTAAATCGTTGTAAAGTCTCGTAAATTTGCTTACCATCTATCGAGTGAATGTTAATTTTCGAATAAGTATTATATCTTAATACTAATCTAAGTGTGAGTTCGCCTGAATTAGGATTTGGAAATATATTGAAATCATGAATATCATCACCTAGGTCATTTATGTTTGTATTAAAACAGGATATAGTATTTATGACCAATGAGTCAACTGTGGTATTTCCGTTTCTGTCTTCAAGGTGAACAAAAATGGTTTCGATACTATCGCTTGTAGAACTTGACTCTATTAAAAGCCTATAAGTACTTGAGTCAAAAGAAGTAACTACTCCGTTTCCATGCTCAAACCTCCATTTTAGGTGAATATTAGGGTCATCAAAATCGCCGAATCGATCAACTAAATTAATTGTGTCTTTCCTTCCATTCTTGATACATAAAGTATCCTGATTCAATTTTATATATGGAGCTTTGTTCATTGAATTAGGATCGGGAAAATCAAAATCATTGAAAAAAGGGAAAAAATTAGGCCCCAAAAAGCGTTGATGAGATGCTAGACCAAATAACATACTAGAGAAATCGATTCCTTGGAGATCCCTAGGAATCCAGTTTGAGTCCAAGGTGGAAAATCTCCATAAGAATTCAGTTGTTGATGTAGAATTGAGACGGAATCGCCCCTTGCCTTCAGCATATAGTCTCATTAAATCACCAATTAAATTTTGATTCACTGGAATGAAACCCGCGATTATATGTGGAGACACTATATCTCCTGGATGTTCTGTACAATTATCAGCATGATATCCTCCTACAGAGTCAGGGGAAGCTCCAGCCCCAAAACCCCAAACAAAGCAAGGTTCTGAGCTATTTGTTCTCCACCAGCAAGAATCTTTTTTTCTTGACTGATCAAAAAAGGACATGTAATCTTGATCTTGGGAAAATGGTGCACATAAGAAATAGCAAAACTGAGGAATAAAATTCGATAAAAATGACCCTGAATTATCGGTTAAAACATTAAAATTACAGAAACTTGACTGAGGAAGTTGACTGGGATTTTGGTAGTAGTTGGACCACAGAACTTCTCCATTGGGTGTATACCTTAGGTCCTTAGAGGCTAGCCATGCGACTATCATATATTCATTAAAGGGAAGGGTAATTCCGGTTCCCATCCCATTTTTATTCTGAATTCTAAAGATAGCTCCTATATTGGGATTGGATATATTACTTGCCCAATCAGTACTGAGATACAGCCAATCTGCAAGTAGGGAAATCGAATCATTATTTGGAAAATATTTTTTCGCGAAAAGAGCTCCCGCTGTAAGAATGCCTGAATCAATAGAAGAATATTCACTATCCCATGCCCTAGCCCCACTATTAAGGTCTATGAAATGCCGAAATAAACCCCGCTGATTTCGGTCAGGAAGAAATCCTTTATTTAGTCCGTTCATAGCTTTTAGTGTATGCAAAACTTGACCTTCTGCATTGGATATCCAGCCCATTGAGTCTGCAATACATAAGGATATGATTCCCATGCCAGTAGTTGCAACAGAAGCTGGATGGTAAGGTGCACCATCCAAAATCCATGAGTCTCGATAAACCCCGGTTTCTGATCGGAGAATCCTCATTACTTCATAAGCATCGCGGAAAAGACTATCTACTGAATAATTTGAAGGTTCAATAATTAAGTCAAATTCCTCACTGCATGATCTTAACCCATTATAATTCTCAGCACATACTCGTAGTGATATTAGTTCTCCAGAAATGAAATCTGATCCAGAAATCGTAAAAAATACTGAATCTACAAATGGGATATACTTAACATCTAAAATCTTCCAATCAGGTTCGCATGTTGTTTTATATTCCAATCGAATATTTTCAAGTTTTGGGCCAATAGAGGGTTGGGCAATTCTTAAGTTTACAGATTGCTGGGAGGGAAGGGAAATAAGTTTCTCTGGGTTATGACCATTGACCATAAGCCCTGAAGGAGTAGAAGGAAATTCTAGATCTGGCCCAGAATACCCTTGGGCCCGGAATTCTATTTCGTCTACGTGTACTATTCCTTCAGATTGATTTTGCCAGCCATCCTCAAAAATAATAGTTAACTCATTGATAATACTTGAATTTAAAGGAGGGCTAAATGATGAGAAGGGAATATCAAACTCCATAAAGCCTGTATCCGGAATATTAAAAACTCTATAGTTAGGAGCAGGGAAACCGCCTCCTTGCGTTTTTAACTCCAATTTTAAGTTACCAGGATTATTATTGGGATCATTTCCTTTTAGAGCGATATGAAGGGATTCAAAAGCCGAAAGATCTTGAGGCATTTGTATCCAACCAGTCTCTCCGCCGCCTAAAATGAAAAACAACCCTCCAAATGTACCAAGGTCATTATCGTATTGTATTTCCAACCCGCATTCCTCCTCATGAAAGGTTGAACAATCGATAGCAGCAGTATATTTATTTGGATTTCCTGATGATGAAAGGGTTCCCCAATTAGCACCGGTAGCGTTGGAACCATATAAATCATCGAAATGATCTAATTTCACATATCCTGGAAAATAGCTACCAAATAACATATCGTCTAACAATATTTCCCCTTCAAAAGGAGAATTATTTAAGTTTGAGCCCACATTTTCGAAAACAAATACAAGCGCACTGATATCTGTTAGATCATTAAAGTTCCAAAATGCTTGTAGCGGTATAACGACTTTTTGCCAATTTGAGGTTGGACCTCCTTGTAAATAATTTCCAATAGCTATTTTTGAAGAAGTACTATCATTGGCCCTTTGTAATTCAATTTGGAAGAAAAGATTCGGATTTGGACTTTTTACCTTGAAAGAAAGGTAATTATAAGCACTTAAATCGGAATTGAGCAAAGGAATAACCTGCCCACAAGCACCAAGAGAGTCTCTAACGTTAAATTCAAGTTTTAAAGATTTTCCCCTTCCTCCATATGCTTCTTCGTCAATTACAACACTTCGTATTAAGCTCGTAGAGTTTCCGATAACAAAAGGAGGTGGATTAGCTGCTCCTAATTGATTAATTGGAAAATTTTCGAAATCATCTACGAACTCAATGGACTGAGTTTGTGCCATCGTCGAAGCTAATAACGTAAAGTAGATGTATCCTATTAATAGGATAATTTTACTGAAGTGGGAAACCATGGCAAAGTAGATTTAAAGTTTATTTACAATTACAAAAATCTATTATGAGTTTATCATTTTGCAAGACATTTGTAGCAAGGTTTGTTAAGTCTCCAATATCGTGAATAGTCACATTTTGTCTTTCAGCAGCAAGGAGAGTGCTCTTCCAAGCAATAAGTTGTGCAAGTCGACATTCAGGTTTATACTGGTTGATTAGGTTTGTTCCATTCCCGCTATAATAGTAGAGATGTAGGTTTGACTGCATGTTACACCTCAAGTCTAAGTCCTTCGCAGCATCAAAAAGATCTTGGTCCGTTTCCAAATCTCTAGTAACAAGACCTCTGTTTCTAGTTAAATTTAAAGCATATTTGATATCTCCCTCGTTGATAGATAGTACTTCTCCGTTTTTAAATAGTTCTGTATAAACTTCATTTCCTGTCCAATAACTTTTTAGGGGACAATTACAAGGGTTATTATCAAGAGAATAAGCTGTTACTAAAGACTGATTCGAAATCCATTTTTGAATATAATAAGCTAGCATCCCAGTATTAGGAATAACATCCAGGATAGAATTGTAATTTGGGGATGCTACCACCATATCCAAAGCCTCATCCAGGATACTTTTCATAACTGAGGCAACTAACTGGAACCTTTCAATACTCAATTGTTGTTTATGCCAATAACTCCTGTTTCCTTGATCCATTCGTAAGGAGTCATATCGGGCTCCATCTAATTGAAGAATTTTTACAATGTTGCTTATGTCTTTATAATTGACTTTATCACAAGTATTTCTCTGACCTAGTTGATAGTTTTTTTTGATCTTTTTATTATTATCTAACCACCGTGGAATATTTGGAGTGGAAATCTTATCGGTTGAGTTTTGGGCAGATAAAAAGTTAAAATTCAACAGTAGTGTTAATAGGATAATCAAAAGTTTTGTCAATAAGTGCATAGCTATTTCGGTTACTCTAGGTTGTAGTCTTTTAAAAAATTATCTATCTGCTTACTCTGGAATCCTTCGTTTAAGTCCTCTGTTATTATGGGCCATCTTATTTTGATCTTCGAAAAAAGCAATATGTATCCATATAGAGATTCCGCAATTATTTTCTTGTTAGCTAAATCGTGATTATATAGTCCAGCAGCTTGTTCATAAGCATTGAAAATAACGTTAAAATCATCTGAGACCTTGGACCAATTGTTTACTGATTCATATGCCCTTAAAAATTCTTTTTTTATCTCTTGATCTATTGAAGCCTTCCGTACCTGTCTTATCGAATCGTTTTTCAAATCTGAGAAAAAAAGAATATTTAACTCAGCGGTATCAATATCTATTATCGGTGAACTCAATATTTTCAGGCGCTTTAATCTCTGCAAAATCTCAGCTGTGTTGGCTTGTTTTACAATCTCTAATGCCACAGTTTTCTTTTCATGACGTTCAATTTGATTATACTGACTTATACCGAAAACGATTCCCACTATTACTAAGAGGTTTGCCAATATTGTGCTTCTCTTTTCATTTTTCTCTAGATCACCAAACCCCCATTTTCTCTTGGAGACCTGCTCTGAATTACCGTTAATTTTGGAATCGTCTAAAGAGTTCTGGTTTTTTAAATCAGAATCTTCGACACTATTTAATACTTCAGTATTGTTAATAGACTTATTTTCAATTTCTTGGTCTTTTTCTATATTTTTATTTGCGTCATCATCTTTCATTACAAATGAATTATTGTTAGCAAAACATTATTTTTTAAGGCTTTCTTTATTTAGAGAAAACTATGTTATCTATTAAAATTTGCCCATTAAAATTCTTAGCATTTTGGTCTTGTATACCGACAAAAACAATTTTATTGACCTGTTTTAGATTTACTTTTTTCCAATGAGGAGGATAATCGATTTTCATCTTTGTAAAAGACCTCAGAGGAATCTTCACATGTTCCCATTCCCGGGAAAATTTGACCTCATAATCTTTTAGTAATAGTTCTATTCCGGTATTAGATTTTGGATCTTGAAGCTTCACTTTTAGAGTCTCTAGTGATTTGGAAATTGCTCGTATATCAAATTCTAAATAACCATATTCTGATATATCCAACGGCTTATCTTCTTTTTGAACCTGTATTACTAAACCTCCTCCTCTCCAATCAGCCTTTGGGGCACCTAATTTTACAGAATGCTTTATACTCAAAGTATATTTGCCTAAGTATGGTGGGCCTTTAGGTAGTTGAAATGTATCTAGTTTAACCTCAAAATTTGTGTCTGATTCCCAAGAGCTAATAGCTCCTCCCATAGGATAGCCTTTACTTGAAGATTCAATTTCAAAATCTGCTACTATCAGTTTTTCATTAATTGAGCTATGGATTTGAAGATCTGGTTCTTTCCTTACTGATGGAGGAAGAGTAATGGATGTATCAATGTCCTTACAACTCATCGAGAGGTTTACAATTCTAGCAGCTGTAAGTATTTTATAACCTGGGAGGTTTTTAACCTCTTTAAATTCAATAGCCCCCCATCGACTTTTTTCTTTCCATTCTAATAGTTCTTTATTACCTTTTTTATTTACCTGAATGGCTAAAAGGTCTGTATTCCCACTGTTTATACGGATATTGTTAACCTCCCAGGTCTCAGGGTATAGGAACTCAATGGGGGGATATTGCATGTATAGATTTGCATGGGAATCTTTTAGAAACAACCAAACGAATTCTTTATCCATATGGTCATGTTTACCTGACACTGAATAAACTCCGGGTTTCTCGCATTCCCATGTGGCAGGAGGATTGAACTGTAAATCTTGGGCAATGAGGTTTACCTTAAAGGAGAATAATACGAGAGTAATAATCCAAGTTCGTAATTTCTTGTTCATTTTTTTTACTGTAATTTTATCGAGTAAAACTGACATTGTCGATATATAAAGTTCCATCAGTTGGATGTGGTGAAGTTCCATTATGAATTGAAATAGTCACTAAATTCAGTACATTTGAAGTGATAAGAGAGTGAATATTTCCAGAGGGAAGTTGAGTTGCTTTTCCCAATGCATCTAAAGGGATAGTAAAGTGATTCCAATCAGGTGAAATGCTTCCAAATTGTAATACAAATGGCTCAGGTGTTAGCCTATGTGAATTATCTTCTAACCTGATTTGAACTTCTCGGAGAAAGCTTCCTTGAGGAATTCTCATATCAAATTCGATGTTTTTATAAGAGGTTATATCTATTCCTTCCTCCTCATTGGATAAAGACAAAACTAAGCCACCACCTACCCACCCGTCGGGATTTGGAGGCATCAGTTGATTCCCTTTAATGGTTAATTTTGCCGAATATGATCCAGATCCGGTAAATGGAGGTGAATTATCATAGGCAACAGCAACTTTGACTTGCTCAGGTGGGAAAGCCCATATCCCCAGCGATCCGCAAAACTCAGTAGGATCTTCCCCTTTTTCAAAATCTGAAATAAGAAGGGTATCCTTTAGCAGGTCAATTTTTTGACAGTCCTCGTAAACTACAAGGACTTCATTGCAATTTGGGTCGCAACTTGCGCTTATCAGAATTGAAAAACCTATACTTAGTATTATTTGCAGCTTCATGCTAATTTTATTTACCTCCTAAAAGCCTTGACGTAGAAAAACTTACTCCAAAACGTATATCCCAAGGGATGACTTCCGTAGGTGCATTATCCCCCAGCCAGATAGCATGAACCATCCACTCCAAATAAAAATTGACCCTTCTAAATCCAAATAATCTATGTTCCTGAGAAGTAGTTTTATCTATATTTTCTATCGGAAAATAGGCAATTCCCAATCCGGGTTTTATTACATTTTCCCACCATCTACAGGGACATCCTGAGGCAAAAGCCCAATCTCCAAAAAGGTAGCTAAACCACCTTCTGTCAGTTGAATTTTGCGAACGAGAATGCCCAATTCGGAATAGTCCATTAGTGAAAAATACATTGTAGTCAGGATGACTAAAATTGGAACTTCGTCGGCTAGCATCTGTCCAAAGGCTCCAATGAACAGTGGATTTTTTATTTAAGATATTGTCAAAATAGTAGTCTAGCCCTATTCTTGAATCATTCTTCTGAAATGTCGAACGAATTGATCTATTACCCCCATAGTATTTTCTTCCTGAAATCCATCCATAAAATCTAATCCCTTTTAATACATTCGGTACTCCTCTTCCAATCCAAATATTTGCCGGATAGAATTCTAGCCCTACTGTACCTTGAACGTATCTTTGCCAGTCAAAAGGATTTACATTATGCTTTGGGAAAAGATAAAACATGTTAGAACCGATAGCACTAACAAAAGGTCCAAAAATATGTTTTCTTTCAAACCAACCATGAGCACGGAATTCAATCCATGAATCGACCCCATGGTACGGTACAACCCAGTCTGTACTATTATATAAAGAATAGTGTGAATCCCCTTGAAAGGAAGGGTCAAGGACTTTTAATAATTTTTTTGATTGACCAATCGATTCAGTGCAAGAAAAAACAAAAACTAAAATAGTTATGCATAGTTTCATTTTAGGGCGTTAGGTGTTTAAGTATTCTACTCAATGCATTTCCTACATCTTCGAAAATGGTATTATAGATTTTCTCCTTCTATGGAATATGTAAAAATGTGACATTTTTTAAAGGGCTTAGTTATCTTTTATTGTTCAGAAAAAGTGCTAATTCATCGTCAGTATTATGAGTTTTTGAATCCTTGTTAAAAGTAAATTCTTTAAAATCTTTACTTAGGTGGGAAAAATCATGGTATCCAAATGCACCAACAAGGTGTGACTTTTTTATATCTGGAAACTGCTTCCAATAGGCTAAAGCATGATTAAACCGTACAATTTTTGCAAATTCTTTGATGTTCAATCCTACCTTTTTTTTGAAAGAATTTGTAAGATAACTTCTGTTTATATTGTGAGCCTTAGCCCAAAAACCCACGTTTATTTCGCCAGAATTTGAAATAATCTTTAAAACGACATCATCAATTATGCTTTCCTGCGAGTCAGTTCTAGCTAGGCAAGACTTAATTAATTTTTCGATAATATTTACCCTTTCAACGGAATTCTTAGCATAAAAAAACTTTTCTGGAATACTTCGAAACTGACGCCCATATATATCTTCTAAACTTACGGATAGGTTTTTAAAATCAAGTTGTGAATTATTATTCAATCGATAGGCTGATCCAGCTCTAAAAACGACTCCGAAGACCCCTATTGTGCCAAAATTATGCTTAATAAAAATAGGCCTATTAAACTGGCCTAGCATGTATTGACGAGGTAGAGTATTACCTGTAGGATAGTATTGCCCTTCGACTTGAATAATATCTCCATAATGAAATACCCAAGACGAGTTTACTAAAGGGAATGCGCTAAGCTCATAGGGATTTTCAATTGAAGACTTACCTGATATATCATAATACCTTAAAACTATATCAGAAAGCGCTTTGGACGGTTGAAATTCTTTGTATGTCAGCATTATAACTTACTTGAGAAAAATAAGAATTAGAGGCTACAGGTAGCCATGTCTAATAATTATAAGTCAAGAAGTTAGTCGCCCGTTTCCTCATGCTAGGCTAATAAAATGAGCCATTAATATTTTTTGAGGAAGTAAACATTATGATTAATTAAAGTAATTATAATCTACGAAATCTGCAAACTTAATTTTATAGAAAGAAGGTCTGACTTTTCAAATAGATTTATTATTAGTTATAACTAGGCTACCCCTCAAAATTCAACCTCCTCCTCCTCTCCCTCACGCCCTCATTATACTTTTTGATTCTGCACTTCCGCGAACAAAACTTCGCTGACTTTCGCTTCATGATAGCCTGCTTCCCACAGTTCTGACAAGTGATTTCGTACCCATGAATTTCCTTATTCTGCACAATAACCTTCTCCACCACCTTTTCAATGATATCGGGGTTTTCGGATGCAGACGGGTCGTGTCTGCGTGTATGCGCATTAACTTTGTAGCCGATCTTAGAAGATTCAGGCTCTGATTTTCCAGGAGCCTGACTAGGTATATCACCAGATTCAATTCCTGTGATTTGAAAGTTGCGAGATTGGAGAAAAGCGCCTAAACGTTGCAGCTGAATCTCATAAGCCGTCTTATCTAAAGATGCTTCAAGTGCACCGAATTCAATACCTTCACGAGTAGCTCTGGCTTTATAAACCCAGCAGAACCTATGGCAAAGAATATTGAGGATCTCAGCCAAAACAATAAAGAATACCGCTATCCATGCATTGCCACCTGCGAGCTCGTCGTTTTTCATGAGTGCTGTAGAGAGTTGTGATTGTGTTTGGAGGTTTTGACGCTCCCGATTGCCTCGGGCTTTGCTAAGTTCATCCTGCATTTTGTCGGATAGAGCAATGGCTTCATTATTCAGGCGATCTCTTAGGGTGCGGTATTTTTTGGGATCATATCGCATGATAGATTCCCGCTTTTGGTCGATAGAGGATTGGTAGTTTTGGACGATGCGAAGGGAATCACTGGTCCAAGTGCTTTTGGTGGCCAATTGACTGTTCTGCGCTCCGAGCTTTATGTGCGCAGATTTGTCATTGATCTGATAGACCAGAAGGTATAGTCCCAATCCGCTTCCTACGATGGATAGGAGGGACGTTCCCACGGCCTGGTACAAAAGGCTGGAACCTGCTTTCTCTTTTTTGACCTTGGCCTTGAAGAAGTCGGAGAGCGAACGGGTTTTGACAATTTCATTGAGGGATACCAGGCCTATGCACATGATGAGGCTAATAACGCCAATGATGCCATCTGTTAAGGTAATTCCTTCCTCCAAGATGCGATTGATGTTGAAGGATAGGAATACAACCAGGAAGAGCAGGGTAATCCCAGAGAGATAGGGGAAGAGCTGCTTGAAGGCATTGGAAAAAAGGAATTGCATGCGTTTTCGATCCCGATAGGTAACGGGAGCCAAATCTTCTTGAAAACCTTCGTAATCGTCTTTGCGATCTGAGAGGATTTGACTGTCTTCGTAAATGTCTGTTCCCAGGTATTCACGGGTAGAACGATTGAAAAATGGAATGCTCATGATGGTTATTGTGTTTTGGGTTGAACTGTAGGGAGATTAGCGCAAAAACGTTGGAGATTGTGCAAGTCTTTGTGTTCGTGGGTAAAGTCTTCCTGTATGAATGCATGTTGAGTGTGGATGAATTCCCGTTGCGATTCGAGGAAGCTTTCCAGGTGCTGGCCGTTCATCTGAAAGTGGGTTACAAAAGCATAGAGATGGGCCATAAGCCAGATTTTCTCCTGGATGAGTTCCTGGTTAATGGCATACTGTTCTTCGAATTCGTGTTTGGCGAAGTCGAACTGCTTTTGCAAGGCTTTCAGGTAGGCAATAGTAGTTTCTGTGCCCTGTTTTAGGATGGATTCAGGGGCTAGGTGCGTATGTGTTTCCATAGGTCCAAATGTTTGGCTTGTCTTCGTTGGTGGTTCATAATCTTGTCTTTTGTTGTTTATCCAGCCATCAAGCCATACATTTGAAATGAAATGGGCCGATAGCTCGGTTCGTTTTGCCAGGTGGATTTCCGGTTGCCGTCGAAAGTTTCCGGAGTCTGCCTTTTTTTATGGGAGCTTTTGCAACTTTTTAGAAAAGTTGCGCAAAATCGGAACGACCCAACCAAGGCCTTCTCCACAATCCATCCGCGCACGGTCGTTCCATCTCCAGCGCGCTTTTTTTGAGGTTAAGGAGGATAGTATTTTTTGTATTGTCCTTTCATTTTATGCTTCTCTTTAAATCAGTCTCCTTTTAGGACAAATAGACTCCAATTAATGCCGAAGCGAGTTACTTCGAATACTTCCTTTAGCTGATGATTTTGCATGAGGAAGCTGCTATTCATTCGCTTATCTCCAAAGGATGCATAAGACATCCAAAGTTCTCCACCTTCGTTGAGGTGGCGCTTATAGCTTTGGAGGAGTTCCATATGGGTTTCGAAGGTTTGTTCGTCCCAGATGGGGAGGTTGGCGAATATGATGTCAAAAGAACTGTAGATATTTTGGAAGAGGTTGCTCCAAATGAGAATGACCTCTTTGTGTAATTCGTTTCGCTCGATGTTGACCTTGGCCGCTCGGAGAACTTTGGTGTCGATGTCTGATCCTACACAGAGTTTGGCTCCTTGCCTGCTGGAATTCATGGCGATGATTCCGCTTCCGGTTCCTAGATCTAAAACCGTTTTCCCTTTTACCTCAGGAAAATTGTCAAGGATGATGGAGGTGGAATAGGTGATTTCCGGATCCGGATCAAAGACGTGAGGCGGAAGTTTTAATTCCAAATCCGCTATGTCCAAATTCTTGACATAGTTGCGGTTGGTTTCCCGCTTCCAATAGCCCAGGTATTCTTCTCTACTCATCCCGAAAAGTCAAAGATTTTACGATCCAATGCTACATTCCGAACCATGTAGACAACTGGCGTGTCTATCATGGCTATGACCCATTTTACCAATACCTGTCCAATGATGATGTTGATCAGGACAGGCGTTTCTAATAATCCTCCAAAAGCGATAAAAACAAATACTGCACTGTCTACCAATTGAGAAAAGAAGGTAGATGTGGTATTTCGAAGCCAAAGGAGATTTTTCCCTTGCTGCCTTTTCTTGAGGTAGTGAAAGAGGTAAATATCTGTCAGCTGACTTACGGGGTAGGTGAGGATGCCTGCCAGGATGATTCTGCTGGAGCCAGATAAGATATTGCTATAGGCTTCCTGGCTATCCCAAACGGGAGCTCCTGCGCCTTCGATATTCACAGCAAAGTAGAGGAAGATCAAAGCTCCTATCCTTGCCAGAAATCCTGCTAATACCAATAGAGATGAATAATGCTTTCCCCAAACCTCAGAAATGACATCCGTACAAATGAAGGTCAGAGCAAAAAGGCTGGTTCCAACAGGTATGGTAAAGTCCTGACCAAAGATGCTAACAAAGTAGAGTTTGGAAGCTGTGATATTGCTTATTAATAGCCCACCTATAAATCCTGCAATGCAGAGAAATAATACAATGGTTTTTCTATCAACTTTTTGTTCGTTCATGGGTGTGCTTAGAGCTTAAGGGTTGATTCGATGTTTTTGGCTAAGGTCTGGGCTTCTAAATGAGGACTGGGATACCAGAACTTAAAGGAGCCAGAGGAAACAGAAGAAAAGGACATTCCCACACTGGCTTCTATGAATACATGCTTCTGGGATTCTCCCAGAACATCTTTATCCAAAAGCATAAACTTGAACATAGGATGCATGAGTAGGGGATCATCGCATAGGTAATACCTCAGTTGATCTTCCAGGCCTTCCATGCTAAAGTCAGGGATCTCCTTGAAGTCATCATCTTCGGCTACTTCCTGCTTAATATGCTCAATAAACTCTGCATGCTGCTCTCCCAGGTATTTCCAATGGGGAAAGAAACCGGACCAGTATTTATTCAAAAAAGCTTCGAGTTCTTTATTCTTGGGATTGGGGAAGACATAACGGAAAACAACCCCAGCTTTTAGGCATTGCAAAATGGTATTGCGAAAGCTTTCATCTTTGAATTCGATAGGGAAGTCGGTTGTAACCAGGGTATAGGTATCGCCTTTGCTGAGATTGGTTAAAAGGTCAAAAATCTCCTGGTGATAGGAATTGTGCAAAGGGCGAAAGGCATTGGCTTTGCTGTCGAGAAGTTTGAGGTGGCTGGTGTTGAGAGGGGTACTATGATCTCCTAAAGTATTTTTTAGTGTCTGTTCGTCTATGCCTAGAACCTCATAGACTTTGCGAGCAAAGGTCGAATCATAGTTCTCATGCTTTGCCAGGTATTTGAGGTTATTAGTAAGGGTGCTGGGCTTGATGTCGAGTTTGTGGGCCAGATCCTGAAGGCGATCTATGCCTTTGACTTTCATGATCGACTTGATCCCCGCAACCAAATCAGAATAGTGAATCATAGTTTTGCTTTTTTATAAAACTACAAGTTTTAAAATAAAATGAAAATAAAAATTTAAAAAATTTTGTTTAAAATTCTATTTGTTACCATAATCAGTTGTTTTTTTCTAAATTATGTTAATCTGAGGACTTTTTGCTTTATGAGACCTAACATTACAATAGGGGTTACGGGATCTAGCTCCATTTATAAGACCTGTCATTTGATTAGAATTTTAATTAAGAAATTCAATATCAAAGTAATCATGACAAGGAATGCTACTGAGTTTATAACTCCATTTTATTTTGAAGTTTTGACCGGGAATCCAGTTCTAACTGATTTATATCATAAGCAAGATAAGTCCTATCATCCTCACATTGCATTTACGAATGAAATACAGCTATTTTGTATAGCTCCTGCTAGCTCTAATTTCCTGGGAAAGCTTGTTAATGGAATTGCTGATGATGCTCTCACAACATCAGCTGTAGCTGTTCTGCCCTCAGAAATACCATGTTTAATTGCCCCGGCAATGAATTCAAAAATGTATGGGCACCCTTCCACACAAAATAATCTGAATATTTTAAGAAAATGGGGCTATAAAATTATTGAGCCCACACTCGGTAATCAAACCTGTGGATACTATGGTATAGGTAGATTATCTGAGCCAGAGGATATTGCAACTCAGATTTTCGATTTATTAATTTGACAACAATTAAGGGCTAACTCTAATTCATTATTTAGGTGAAATCAGTTTAATGAAAAAAGATAATGGGAATATAGTAGAAAAAATTATTGTTGAATCGTTGTTTGAATTGATGAGGTTTTTGCCAAAGAAAAAGCAGATTTTTTCTGAACAAGAGCTTGGTTTACCTAAGATTGAAAAAATTGAATTACTAAAGCAGATAGATTTGTTCGGAAAATTTGGTGTTCTCGATTCTCTTGGGTTGGTGAATTTAATTGTTATAATAGATAGAAAGGTTAAAAAAGAATTTGCACCTACCTTTTCTTTGACTAGCAAGGCTACATTTAAACGTGCCATAAATCAGGAGACGAGTCCATTTTTAAGGATAGAATTGTTAAAAATATTTGTTTGTGATTTAATAGAAGAAGATTTTTAATCTAAACACATATAGAAATTCCTTTCGTTTTGCTAAAAGTTAAAAAATTCCAAACCGGCAGACTTAAAACGAATTCTTATGTTTTGCATGATAATGATAAACGAAGTTTTATAATTGACCCAGCTAGCGCTTATGAATTGATAATTAATTTCGTAAGAAAAAATGATCTAAATGTAAAAGGAATTATAGCAACTCATGGGCATTTCGATCACGTTGGGCAATCTTCAAAACTAAAAGAGGTATTAAATTCACCATTTTTTTTACATGAAAAAGATGAAGAATTATTAGAGCACTTGCCTTTTTATCTTGGCTTAATTGAAAAGGATCTTGAAGCTCAGATTCCATTAATTGATTTTTATCCAATTAAGAATTCGGTCCATCTAAATAACCAACAGATTAAAATCATTTATACTCCTGGACACACTTTAGGTAGTATATGTATAAGGATTGGAAATATTTTATTTACCGGAGACACCATATTCAAGGGTGGAATTGGAAGTGTAGATGAATACTGGGGAAATAGTAAACTGATGCTAGACTCAATTGAGTTATTAAGAAGTTTGCCAGGAAATTTAACAATTCTCCCTGGTCACGGGGAGAAAGCAATACTAAAGGAAGCTCTATCAAAATAATATTTCAATAATTACCACAATGGATAATATCAAATTTTTGATTGATGTATTCACCGAAGAAAGGAATAATACATCTATAATCTGGCGCAATAAAAAGTATGATTATGGATGGCTTATTAAATCAATTAAAAAGTACCGAAATCTATTAGATGAGAGTAAGGTATTGGCTGGGACTGTATGTGCAATACAAAGTAACTATTCCCCTAATACGATCGCTTTATTTTTTGCAATGATTAGTAAGAATTGTATTGTAGTTCCAATAACAAGTATTAATGAAAATCAAATAGAATATTTAGTTAAAGCTTCTTATGTTGATCTAATCTTTCGAAAAGACTCGAATGACGAGTTCGAAATAATTAAGGTTAGAAATAAGTTATCTAATGACCTTATTCTTAGCTTAAAAGTGGATAAAAGACCAGGATTAATTCTCTTTTCATCTGGATCAACTGGGGAAATGAAAGTCATTTTACTTGATTTTGTCAGATTGTTTAAAAAGTTCTTTATAAAGAAAAGAAAGTTCGTAACGGTTTCGTTTTTGTTGTTTGATCATATTGGTGGATTAAATACAATGCTTTATTGTCTATCAAACGGCGGCTCACTAGTGATAGCAGAGCAGAGAGATCCAAATTATATTCTTGAATTGATAGAGAATCATAAGGTCGAACTCCTACCAACATCTCCAACCTTCATGAATTTGATTCTTTTGGGGGGGAATTATGAGAGTTATGACCTCTCATCTTTGAAGTTAATTACATATGGTACAGAGCCAATGCTGGAATTTACTCTTCAAAAATTTCGTAGTGTTTTTCCCTCAATAAAACTTCAACAGACTTACGGATTGTCAGAGGTTGGGATATTACGCTCTAAGTCTGAAAGCTCTGATTCATTATTTTTAAAAGTTGGAGGAGAGGGATTTGAAACAAAAATTGTGGATGGGATTCTTCATATAAAGGCAGAATCATCTATGGTGGGGTATTTAAATTCACCAAACCCCATTAGTAAGGATGGTTGGTTTAATACTCAAGACTTAGTAGAAGAGAAAGGAGAATTTATCAGAATACTTGGAAGAAAGTCAGATATAATTAATGTTGGAGGACAAAAAGTCTATCCGGGAGAAGTTGAGAATTTGATTCAAGAAATAGAAAGTGTCATTGATGTAGTCGTTTATGGAAAGGAAAATCCTATTATAGGTAATTTTGTTTGTGCAAAAGTTCGGTTGATAAGTGAAATAACTTCATCAGAAGAGGATGATATGAGAAGTATAATCTTGAATTATTGTAGTGAAAATTTGGATGACCACTTTAAAGTTCCAATGGAGATAGACTTTACTACCAAGGATTTACATAATCAGAGATTTAAAAAAAGTAGAAACTCCAACGACATAATATGAACACCGCATTTGTATTCTCCGGTCAGGGCCCCTTTTGGCCAGAAACAGGTAAGGATCTATTCAAAAAGGAACAAGTATTTAGACATGTTATTGAAGAGTGTGAGTATTTGATAAAAAGAATAGGTGGTTGGTCCTTGAAGGATACTTTATTCCTTTCTAAAAGTGATGCGAAAATCGATAATACTGCAATAGCTCAACCGGCCTATTTTGCATTTCAAGTTGCTCTTTTTACTTTATTACAGAAAAAAGGCTTTGAACCTGCTGCAGTTATTGGACATAGTACTGGTGAAGTTGCAGCGGCATATTGTGCAGGAGTTATGAATCTCGAGGATTCAATCAAAGTAATTTATCATAGAGGTAGGCTAATGGAAAGGTTAACAGGTAAAGGACGAATGTTATGGGCTAAGTTATTTTACGAAGAAGCAAAAAAAATATTAGTGGAGTATCCTGGCCAAGAGAAAGTTTCAATCTGTGCTGTAAATGAACCTTCTTCAACTGTATTTTCTGGCGAAGTAGAGTCGATAAAAAACTTTTATTATTACCTTTTAGATTTAGAAATAGGCGCTATTGAATTAAGTTTTAACTATGGCTTTCATTGCTATTTGGTTGATGATTTGTGCCCAGAATTAGTATCTTCATTAAGAGGAATTAAGGCTTCTTCTCATGAAATACCCATTGTTTCTACAGTAGAAGGTACATTCCTTGACGGAGAAAGATTTGGTGAGGATTATTGGAGTGCTAACATAAGGAATACGGTTCTTTTTAGATTTGGAATTGAAGCTTTAATTGAGGAGGGAATTAATAATTTCGTTGAGATTAGCCCTCGTCCTTTATTATTAGGATCAATAGATGAATGCCTAGGATATAAAGATGTTGAAGGTCTTACTCTACCAACTTTGGATAAAGGTTTTAATGATTTTGATGTTTTGAATAAGAGCTTAAAAGTTCTTCAAACTTTAGCAAAATAGTATTGATATTACTACTTTTTTGAAAATGATCGATTATGGATATTCCTGGCTTAGATTTTATCTTAGAACGAGGTTTTAAGGGAGCTACAAGATTAATTAAAGGGAAGCAGAGCTTCAAAAGAACATTTTATAAGTGTCTGAAAAAACATTTAAGAAAAGAAGAGGGATTAAGAAAGAGAGAGACAAAAAGAATAATCAAGATAATAAAAGCGGATTTAGAATCATTGAACTGGTTTAAAGTAAGTCAGCTACCTAAATTTTATGAGTTAAGTGAAACTCTTATTGAAAAGCATAAATTTTCATTCCAATCCGTAGAAATATTCTACAAGAGTTTTGTCTCAGCAATTATAAGTAATGATGAACTATCTGAATTAATTAAGAGGCATAATGATTTTAATGAAAGTCAAGCATTTCCAGGTGAAGATGATAATATCAGAAAATCAAAGATTTTACTAAAATATTGTCATAAAGTATTCAAGGAATTTGGGACTATATTTCTATTTGGTAAGAAAAGTTCATCGCAGGATATAAAGGTTAATGATAGAGTTAAAGGTATGGATTCAGGATTCATCCCTTTAAGTTTTTTTTCTAGCAGAGAAGACTTACATACTTTTGAAATCTATAATATATTATCTGATGACTCTAAAAAGCTTTTTCTTATTTCTGGCCTGCCAGGAAGTGGAAAGACCACTCTTCTGAGATATTTAGCTTTTCGGTCATCTCAGAAATCAATTCAAAAGCAAGAAGAAATTATTCCTGTTTACATAAGGCTCAAAAATTTTAATAGAAAGAAGAGCTCATTAATCAAATTTATTGAATGGGCTATTGACAGGAGCCTAGAAAAGTTCAGCGATTTAGAAATCTTCACTGAAAAGGATACTTTTCTTGGTAATTCGATGGTATTATTGTTAGATGGAGTTGACGAAATAGAAGATCAGTCTACTAATAATACATTTCATGAGGAGCTTGGGAAATTGACAAAAAAATATCCAAGGTGCAGAATAATAGTTACATCTAGGCCAATTAATTTAGATCCAGCCAATTACCAAAATTTTGAGTATTTGAGAGTAAAACCTCTTGAAAAGGAATTGATCCATAAATATATTAATGAGTGGTTTTTTGATCATAAGGAAAAGGCTTCTTTACTCATAAATACTTTAAATAAATCACCTCGAATCCTATCTCTGGCAGAAAACCCTTTTCTTCTAAGTATGATCTGTTTCACTTTTGAACAAAGTGGTGATTCGGCTCTAATTGAAAGAAGAAGTGACCTATATCATAATTGCATTCGATTTCTGCTAGGTAGATTATATGATCCCGAGTTTGGCAAATTAGAAGAAAAGAATTTTGAGGAAGCATTAAATATCTTGAAAGACCTGTCTCTGCGTTTCTTTTTGTGGCAGGAATCTCACTTTCCGGTAGACCATGTTAATGTTTTTGGGAAAAGAATTATTACTCCTAATATCATAGGTAAAACTTCAAAATTTTTAGAAAGGGTTCAAAGAGATACGGGCATTATTCAGAATTCAAGTGAGGGTTTTACATTTACACATAGATCTCTTTGGGAATATTTTACTGCACTTTCCTTATTGGAAAAAGACATTGACTTTGTGATTTGTCAGGCTGGAAATCCTCATTGGGAAGAGGTGATCAGACTTTTTGCGGGTTTATTAGACTCAGAAGAAGAAATTCAAAGACTAATTAATGGACTTTGGAATATCAATAGACCTCTTGCTTTGAGAACCACCACTGAAATCAAAATTTCTTCCGCAGAGCTAATCGGATCTCTAGTCAGTTTGGAGGGAGGTAATCAGGCGAAACTAATGTTAATCAATTCTCTTGAGGCATCCCTACCTTTAATTCATGAATCTATGCAGAAAATGCTGATTCATGAGACCTTAAATATTTTACTAAAGACCTTGAATGAAAAAGACTGCGAGGTGATATATCATGCACATGAATTATTGGAACGAGAAGAGCTACATCCTTTAGAACCGGGAGGATTAATATATGATTTGTTTGATTTAGGGAACTCAGAAGAAAGACTAGCAAAACTTGAAAAAGATCAGGCTTCTAAGCTAGAATGGGTTAAAGTTGACGGAGGAACATTTTGGATGGGACAGGAAGATACATATTTCAATGAGGTGCCTCTTCATGCGGTGCATATTGATACCTTTGAGATTTCTAAGCACCCTGTAACAAATAGATTGTTTTCTATATTTCCTTTTAAAAATTCAGAAATCCCAGATGATAAAGACAATCTTCCTGTTGCAGGCAGAACTTGGTATGAGGCATATTATTTCTCACTCTTTCTTAATTCCAGTTTACCTACAGAATCAGAGTGGGAGTATGCGGTTAGAGGGGGGCAGCAAGCAGTCCGAACGAGATATTTTTTTGGAGATGAAAGTGATAAGCTTGAAAATTATGCCTGGTTTGGTGAACCCAAGAGGAAAGAAGCTTATGCCGTAGATGAAATAAATCCCAAAACTGGAGAAACAAATTTAAATCGATTGGGGATTGCAAATATGCTTGGAAATGTTTGGGAGTGGTGTCTGGATAATTATTATGAATATAAAGATATAGCTTGGGACAAAAAACTGATAAAAAATCCGATTGCTCCAAAACAAAATGAAGCTCGGATCTTCAGAGGTGGTACGTATAAAGGATCAAAAGACACCGCCAGATGTGCTAGGAGAGTATTTAGCCATCCAACTAATACAGGCTCAACTGTTGGCTTCAGACTTGTTAGAAGGTCATCAGAGTTAAACCCCTTGTCTTGACCTTCCTGTTTGGTATTTTATTGTTGTTACAAATAATTTTTGTGAAATTAAGTGATTGATTATCAGTGTGTTTTTTTGCTTTTTGCAGATGTGACAAGGTGGTAACACCTATGTAACCAGTTACACTCTTGTTACCTTGTGGTTACATGCTTGTTACACACATAATCCTTTGACTTTCTTATACTTAAAAATAAAATGTAACAAGTAACAGTTTAAACAGGAAAATTCCCCACTAGAAATTTTACCTAGAATTTGCCAAAAGTTCTTGGGTTTCCTTGACCTCCAAAAGCTCCTCTTCATTCAAAAATTCAGTTGATAAGAACTCATAAGGCCTCCCATTTTTACTTTGAAATATTTTGATATCAGCAAACTCTCCAAAATCCCAAACCGGAATCTTATAACGTTGCTGCTTGAGTGGCTTTAGCTTCATCTTCTCTTTCAAGGTCTGAGCAATATGAAAATCCTTATATCGATTCCCTTGCTCCTTATTGAGGTATCGAACAATATCACTCAGGGTAAGCAAAATCCGCTCTTCCCCAAAGTCCTTCATCATACTCGTAACATAATGAATGATGGATTTCTCAATCCAGGATTTGGAAGACTGCTTGATATGCTTGAGGGCATCCGTTTCAACAAGCTCATGAGAAAACCACATGCGACTTTTCTTGGGGTGAGTAATTTGCCTATTGGATAGGTAATAGAGAAAGGCGGGCATCTCAGCTTTCATCTTGTGGATAAGGTCTGGATCCTCTTCCTTGAACTGCGGAACCTTTACTACCCAAAAGCGAATTTCCTGCTGATCTATGTTGACAAAATTGCGTTCATCATTGGAGGTCAGCACAAACTTGGCGAAGAAATCAATCTCCTGCTTGTCCCGGCCCTTAGCATTCATATTGATCTTAGGGCTGGTGGACATAGACTTGAGCCGTTCAAGTACCGTCTTCTTGTCAATAAAACCCTCATCAATTCCTACCACCAATTTGGAAGCATAGGAGCTGTTGAAGGAATCATTGAAATCATCGGAAGAGGCAATGGTAACATTCTCTCCAAACATCATTCGCAAGAAAAAGAGAAAGGTACTTTTGCCCGTATTTCGAAGTTCATTGACCAGGCAGAGGATGTATTGCTTTTGCAAAGGAAAGCGGTAGAGGATGTTGAGATAATCCATGCCCATTTCATACTGCTTGCCGAAGATATGGTGGATGAATTTGTCAATGCATTCCCAAGTACCTGGCTGCATTGTGTGGGGGAGGGGGAAATATATATTGTAATTCACCGAATCCTGGGCCTTGATAATTTGCTTGTAATTTTCGCTATGGTCGGGATAATTGGTAAAGCAGTCATATTTGGGGATCATGGAAAAGATATTGGGACAAACTTTGGTATAGACATAATCCCGCTGAATTTCTCCTACCCGCCAAATCTTCAGCTGAGGTTCCAGTTCTCCAGCTGCGTTGAGCTTATTGATCTTTTTATAATAATCGCAGCCTACTCGGATGTACATATAGCTATCTGGATGCCGAAGGAGCTCGACTTCACCACCATCGGGCGTATCTTTGTATTGATATTTACCTCGAAGCCAGGTGAAGATTCCTGAGCCAATAATATGGCTATAAGTGGTATAAAAGTCCTGCACATTGTTGATGTGGAAATACTGCTTAAACTGTGGGAAACTCATTTTGGATAGCTGCTGGGTTTTGAAATACTTTTGAGGAGCACTTCCGAGGAGTAATAGATCAGAAACAACCAGTTCTTCTCTTCCTTTGTGATAAACCAGGAGATCATCCAGGCCTTTGGCTTTGACAGAAAGTTCTTCTCGAATATGGCAGAAGTAGGTCTCCACCTCAAATGCCTTTAGGAGCTCTTTGAAATTGTTTACAGCAGAGCAAAAGGAATAGGGACGCTTGGCCAGGTCGCGATTCTCTTCTGCTTCTGGATCATCAGGATCTGGAGCATAATGTACTTCTTTCAAATCCGCATCAATCAGAAATACCACATTCTCCACCTGGCATTTTTCAATAATCTCTCCCAGGTCCTTATGCAAGCGATCCTTAGCTGCATTCTTTAGGTTATGTATACCAGAAACCCCAATCACATCCAGGCCATGCATACAGCCTTTGAAGGCTTTGAACTGCCCTTCGGTGATAATCAAGGTTCTGATCTTTTCGCCCAAAGCATATTTCTGGATAATGGACCTCGGAAAGAATGGCCGGGTACTGGCTCCAGCAGGGGAAATATATTTGGCGCCCTTCTCAATCACCTTCTTGCGGCGAACGATATAGGGTCTTTCCTTTTTGGATTTTAGATAAGTTTCCCGTTCTGACTGAAGAGATACATAATGTATCAGAATATCGTCGTTTAGATGATCAGGTACAAAGAAAGCGATTTCTCGTCTTTGGCCGGATTGAGGTTCGACAACTCGGATTTTGTTTATCTCAGGGTTTATACCGAGTTCTTCTAGTCTTTCCTGGCAGTAGGATTTTGTATTAGTCATGGTAATAGCTGGTCTGGTCCCATAAATGGGATTGCATATTTCTTGAATGATTTTCTTAATGTCTTTCCACTTTTTTTTAGAAAAAAGTGGAGCAAAAAATCGAACCGAATCAACCAAGGCCTACCCGCAATTCCATCCGCGCACATTCGGTTCAACTCCAGCGCGCTTATTTGGGGCTATCAGGTTTGGGGAAGGGTATAGGATAAATCTTGGGCATTGTAGAGCTCGAAGTATTTTCGTTCCTCTATACCAAAGAAGTCCATCATCAGGAGGATATGATCTCCGCGCATGCTTCCATGTTCTCCAATCTTTAGCCCTCTGATTTTGTGAAAGGTCGCTAACCTCATTCCTTCTCCACATAGCTCAATGAGCTGTCCTACAACCTTCCCGCGACTTCCTTTTTCATAATTCTCCAGCAAATAGCTAATGGCATACTTACGCCTTTTGGGGTTTAATTCGATGAGTTTTTGGGTAATTGGGTCCATATTGTGCTTATTTTGTGTATACTTGTAGTATATTTTTATTACAGAAACTTAAAATCGAAGATGAGTAAAAGAAACAAAGAAAGTGCGCTGGGGATGAAACGAATGCGACGGGGATGGATATGTGCATTTGGCCTTGGTTAATTCGTTTCGACTTTTTGCCCAACTTTTGAGAGAAAAAGTTGGAAAGACATTAAAGGAATTTCTTCCAAGACAAAAGCAAAAAGAAAGTGTCGACCAAATAATCGTCATAGATTCTAAATAATTACAGAACACAATAGTAATAAAAATATGTTACTATCCAAAATTCAGATATACATCCATGGACTACAAACAACACATCGGTCTGAAAGTGAGAGAATTACTCTCAAAAAAAAATATTACCCAAACTAGGTTGGCGGAAGTATTGGGAACAACTAAACAGCATATTACTAAGCTGTTGGATAATCCCGACTGGAAGGCTAGTAAGATCCAGGCGGTGATTACGGCCTTTGAGGTGGAGCCTGCTTATTTTTTCGAGGTGAAGGAGGTAGTTGGGAAGAAGGATCTGATTATCCAGGGACTGGAGAAGCGGGTTGAGGATTGTGAAAGGATTATTGCGGAGAAGGAGAGGCTGATTGGGGTTTTGATGGGGGAAAATAGTGGTTAACCAGCCTATTACAAAAACTATAAATATTTTGGCCCTTTGTCCTTTTTTATTTCTCTGAAATGAATATTCATTTCAGAAGAAATACTAAATTACTAGTTCACAACTTTTCCAAATTCGTAATATGAATGTTGATATCAACCTTGATCCTTTTGAGCAGGCAGTTTTAAGGATTGAGGAAGCAATTGATAAGGACTCTAAACAGTTAGATTTAACGGGTCTAAAGCTGACTAAATTACCTAAGATAATAGGTGATCTTCCAAATTTAGAACTTCTTCATCTAGCATGGAATGAGCTTAGCTCTCTCCCAGAAGAAATAGGCTCACTAAAATGTCTTAAGACTCTACACTTAAGCTCCAATAAATTTGAAAATATTCCCAAACAGATAACAGGCTTGAAAAATCTTAAAGAATTTTATGCCCGGAAAAATTTAATTGAGATAATACCTGATTATATTTCTGATTTTAGCAATCTGGAACTGCTTGATTTATTTAACAACTATATTGATAGGATTTCGCATAAAATTGAAAATTTATCAACAATAAAGAATTTAAATTTAAAAGGGAATAGGTTAAAAGAAATCCCTTTAGGGTTAACTAATCTTGATAAGCTTGAGAAGTTGATTTTAAGCGATAATCAACTTGTAGCTCTACCTGAAGAAATAGGAAACTTAAAAAACCTACAGAAGCTTTACCTAAGAGATAATAGGTTATTATCTGTTCCAAAGGAATTGGCAAAATTAAAGTACTTGGAACGCCTAGACTTAAAGGGGAATAATTTAAGTGATTTGCCTGAGGAATTTTTGAGCTTATCAAACCTTCAGACGAATAAGAGATATGATGACAGAAAATTAGGGTTAAACTTAAAGGGGAACCAATTTAATATTCCGGATCAGCTATACAAAAGAGAGCCTCTTGAAATTATTCAATTCATTAATGATTTAAAGAATGTAGAAAAAATTCCTCAGAACAATTACTCTCTTAAAGAAGCAAAGCTAATTTTTCTTGGATCAGGATTTGTTGGAAAAACGTCTTTGATCAAAATGTTGACGCAAGGTTTGTACAATTCGGATGAAGTAAAAACCGATGGTATAGCTATAAATGATTGGCGAATAAGGGTTAATGACACTGAAATAGTTGCTCATATTTGGGATTTTGGTGGTCAAGAAATTATGCATGCAACGCATAGATTCTTTATGACCTCAAGATCTGTTTACGTTTTGGTAATCAACCCCAGGATAGAAGATTCATATGGAGATTCTGAACTTGAATATTGGTTGAAATTGATAGGATCATACGCTGGATCTGTTCCTATCATAATTGCTATAAATAAATGTGAGACACATCCTATGGATATAGGAAAAGCAAGTCTTCTAGAGAAATATCCTAATGTAATTGAAATTGTAGAAACTTCTTGCGTAGCGAATTTTGGTATAGAATCATTAAAAGAAAATATCATCAAAGGGCTCAGGAATTTGCCTCACCTTGATGATCATATTCCAGAGAGCTATTTAGCAATAAAAGAAAAAGTGGTTTCAATAAATAAAGATTATATAAGCTATTCTGAGTATGAGAATTTAACAATGCGTATAGCTCCAGAGCTAAATGATAGGAGCAGGCAGGTTTTGGTAGACCTTTTACATGATCTTGGTATCGTATTGAATTTTACAGAAGATAAAATACTTAGTGACACCTATGTAATTAATCCAGAATGGATCACCCATGGAGTTTACAAAATCATTAATTCATATGCTTTAATTGCTAATAGAGGGGTCATAACAGACCAAGAAATTGATTTGATTCTTGATAATTACAAATACCCTACCATTAGAGAGAGACAATTCATTATTGGGATGATGCTTAAATTTGAGCTTTGTTATCAGATTCCTGATAAGCCCAAGACATATTACGTTCCCAGTGGTTTTGCTAAAGATCGACCAAAAATCGAATGGGATAACCATAATAGTGATATTTTAAGATTCCAATACCATTATAATGTTCTGCCTCCAGCAATAATGTCTAGATTTATTGTTAAGGTTCACTCACTCATAAATGAGAATAATTATTGGAGATATGGGGCTATTATTCAGAAGGATGGATGTAAATCTCTTATTAAAGCAGATTTAACAGAACGCAAAATCTTTATTGAGGTACATGGTGATGGATATAAAAGAGATTTGCTGTCTTTTATCAGGGGACAATTTGACTTGATCCATAGGACTTATGTAGACATTGGTGTTAAAGCAATGATTCCACTAGATAAATACTCCAAGGAAGTTGTAGACTATAAAAGCCTTCTAATTTATGAAGAAATGGGGATGAAAGATTATTTTGCTCCAGAGCTAAGACGAAAGTTCCTGGTAAAAGACTTATTAGATGGAGTAGGAGGTTCTTCGTTTAATGAAATCATGCCGCCGCCGAAGGAACCTCTATATAGTAAATCCTTCCAAGAGAAAGAGTACAAATCTAATGAAGGACTTTTCATTTTACCTGAGAGTTCTTCTATTTTTCAAAAAAAGGAGTTGATAAGCCAATACTTTGTAGATAATGGGGTAGAAATATTTTTCTATGATAATGAAATAATACCAGACCTTAAGAATCGCATAAATAGATCAAATTATGTGATCGCGGATTTCTCTATCCCTAATCCTTTGACAATGAAAACGTTTAGCATTTGTCAGGAAACAAAAACAACACTGATCCCAATAGTGATTGAAGATGCTAATTGGATACATAGCCTGGACCTCAGTACCTATTTCAAATATTCTCCAAATAACTTAGAGGTTACTTTGGATCAAATTGCTAATTGGACAAAAAGTATTTTACTGAAATGAGCTTGATTACTAAAAAGGAAAATGTCAAGTGCTTGTTCATTCCCTTATTTGAAGAAAACAAGATAGATCTGATTTCTTATAACTGTCTGAATAGTGCAAAATTGAGATTAGAGGAATATTGGGGAAATATAGATTTCTCTATTTTTGATAAAAGCAGAATAGATAATCAAGCTATAGATCTATTGATAGAAACTATTTCTGATACTGAGATAGTTATACTTTGTTTTGATCAAAATAGCGTTTTAAGCTTTTATAAATTGGGGATAACACGTATTCTAGAAACTTTCAGTAGTCTTGATACAGAATTACTATTGATTTCTTTCAAAGAAACTCAGGATCATTTAATAAGTAATGTTGTCCGAAATTTTGAACTCTTAATTATAGATAAATTTAATTCTACAACACTTTATTATGAACTGAATTCTAGGCTTAAAGTATTTCGGATCAAAAGATTATTTGAGCAAAAATTATATAAGGAGTTATATAAGGAGGCTGCCCAATTTCTAGATGAATTTAAAGGATTATATCCTACCCTCAACCCAGTAACTGCTCCACTAGATTTATTCCGAAAAAGAGCGGAATCTTCTTTTTCAACCCTGAGCAGAAGTTTCCTTGTAACGCATGACGGTTTTAGAGACTTATTAATAAGGTGTATCATCGAAAATCGACATAATGATTCCATCATGCTGGCAATGAATAGATACTTGATTGACCTCCCACAAATTAATACCTCACAAATTCTATTTCTGTCATATGCGAATATGCAATTCGGAAGAGAGTTAAGGGAAATACAAGAAAGCCTAAAACTAGCAAAGGAAAGAGATACATATAGTTTTGTACATAAGCATATCGCTAAGATTAAAGATCTCAGAAGGATTTTACTAGATAATAATCCTCAAATTCTTCACTTTTGCCAAGGTTCAGAATCAACTTTTGAGGGATTGACAATTGAGAATAACTTAGGAATCAGTAGGGTAGTTCCGGATCAGGCCTTAAAAGACTTGATAAATACTGCAACCGAGAACCTTGAATGTATAATTTTTAACATAAATTACTTGAGCAAGCAAACGAAAGCAATATTACAAATTGTACCCTACGTAATTGCCCTTCAGGTTCCTCTTCAAGAAGAATATTCCTCTACTTTTTCGACAGCCTTTTATGATTCTTTAGGGGCTGGAAAAGATATAGAGTTTTCATTCGAATATGCGGTAGGAAGCTTGAAAGTTGAAGGAATGATTGAAGAGGAATTACCAATTCTTTTAAAAAATGGAGTTAGAATGAATTAGAGTGTTTTTCTAGGTATTTAGGTCAAAAAATCAGGTATAAGGGAAGAAGGACTAAATTACCTAAAGGCTGGATAAGTAGGTTTAGGTTGTGAATGGATTATTGCGAAAAATGAGCGATTGATTGGCTTGCTGATGGGCGAGCATTCCAAAGTATGGGGTTTAAACATAATTATTCGAGTATTAATGCTAATCCCACAATCAGTCAATAAAATGAATTGTAAAATAACTATCTAAAGCGGCCAGTTCATTAATCATATGAATAACATGAAAAATACCCAGAAATTACAAGAAGAAGTTTTTTCTCGTATTTCAGTCTGTAAAAAGAATCAAAGTGATATTTTAGATTTATCAGGTTTAGGGTTAAAAAATATTCCTAAGAGTGTCTTTGAGTTACATTGGTTAAAGGAATTAAACCTTGGGCCTATTAACGATAATGGATTGGCCTGGAATTATTCCTATCGAAACTATATTAATGAAGTTAATGCTGATATTCAACATCTGGAATCACTTGAAATTCTTAATTTGAAATCAAATGAAATAGAAGAGTTCCCAACTTTAGGTAAGCTCAAATTTCTTAAAGAAGTTGATTTAGGAAATAACAAAATTGTTGAGATTCCTAGCACTAAAATTAATTTTAAATCACTACAGCAGCTAAGCCTATCCTCAAACCAATTAAGAGAAATTCCAGAGGAATTAGGAAATTTAACTTCACTTACTCACTTTGACATTTCCAATAATAAGCTAAATAGCTTACCCAAATCTTTTGTGAATCTGTCCCTTCTGGAATTTATTAATATTTCATATAACAATTTTAATGAAATCCCATTACCGATAAAATATCTTCATCAAATTAAAACAATTATTTCGTATGATAACCCTATTCAAGAAATTCCAGAATTTATAGCCAAATTAAAATTCCTTGAATATTTCACCCTATCAGGTTGTTCATTAACTAAGATTCCGGGTTTTATAGGAGAATTATCTTCTATCAAATATTTAGACATTTCACGTAACCCTATTAGCCATATTCCTAAATCATTTATAAAATTAGAATCTATTGAGAACCTCAATCTTAGAGAGACAAAGATAGGTGAAGTTCCAGAATTTATTGGAGAGTTAAATTCATTGAAGGTTTTAGATATTTCACATAATAATTTAACCAGGATTCCTGATTTTTTAGGCAAACTTAATCTCCTTGAGTATTTAAATATAAGAGATAATAGAATCAATAAGTTTGATCTCAAAATCAAAAAACTTAGAAATCTAAAACAACTAGATATCTCATCAACAGGATTATCACAGATCCCTATAGGATTGGATGAACTACCCAAATTAGAAGAATTGATTTTATGGAATTGCAAGAAAATGGAATTCCCACATAAGCTTGGAACTCTAAAAAAACTAAGAAAACTAACTTTATCAGGAAACAAGCTTGGCAAGGTTCCCGATTTTATCTCGAACCTTACTTCTTTAGAAGAGTTAAATTTAGCAGTAAATAATTTAAAGACTATTCCTGACTTTGTGGGAGGTCTAAGGAATTTAAAGTGGTTACATATATCTGGTAATCAATTAGATAATATTCCAGACTTTTTTAAAGATTTTTGTGCCCTAGAATGGCTTGGTATTGATGATAATCTACTAAAAGATTTTCCAGATTCCATACAGAATTTACCTTCACTACATACGTTAAATCTTGCGCGTAATCAAATAAAAAAAATACCTGATTATATAAGCAAGTTGCAAAATCTTCGGTCAATTGATCTTTCATCTAATAGCTTGAACGAAATTCCTGAAAGTTTTAGAGAACTAAAGAAATTAAGACCCAATTTGTATGCTGGCGAAAAAAGAAACTCTGGTCTTAATCTAAAAGGGAATGATTTTGGACTTGCTGAAGAAATTTTTGAAAATGAACCACAGGAGTTAATTGACTATTTGTTAAAGATTCAGAAAGAAATAAGCTTAAAGAAAGCTCTTCCTCTTCACGAAGCAAAGCTTATCTTCATTGGTTCAGGTGGAGTTGGAAAAACTTCTCTAATAAAATGTCTAAGAGGAATCCGGTATAATTCTAGTGAATCGATAACAGAAGGAATAGATATCGTCAAATGGAAGATTCGAAGAGGAAATCATAATATTCGGTTGAATATATGGGATTTCGGTGGGCAGGAGATTATGCATGCTACACATAAGTTCTTTATGACTCGTAGATCTATTTATGTCCTCGTGATTAATCCAAGGATGGAAGATATGCATGGAGATACAGAATTAGAATACTGGCTAAAACTGATTAGATCATATGCTGGAAATGAGATTCCCATAATCGTTGCCATAAATAAATCTGAAGTTCATAAGATGGATATCGGAAGAGGAAGCCTAAAAGACAAATATCCTAATATAGTTGATTTTGTAGAAACATCTGCAAAAGATGCAAAGGGAATAGAACAATTAAAATCCTTGATACGCCAGGCTCTCCGCCTCAAGAACATGAAGCATGTCAACGATTATATGCTTAGTGGAGATCTTGCCATAAAAACTGAACTGGAGAAAACTAATTTGGAATACATTTCTTACCCAGATTATGAAAAACTGTGCAAGAATTTATATCCAAATATGCCTAATTATCAGAAAGATCGACTTATCCGATTCTTGCATGATCTGGGTGTGATGCTCAATTTTAGAGATGATGATAAGCAAACCTTGGCTGACACTCAAGTTTTGAATCCTGAATGGGTAACAAAAGGTGTCTACAAAGTCATTACCTCCCAGACCCTTATAGCAAAAAAAGGTGTTTTGACTCAGACTCAGGTAGGCGAATTGCTGGATTCAGAATCCTACCCTACAAAAAAAGAGTGGCAATTTATAACCGAGATAATGGCTAGATTTCAATTAAGTTTTGAGCTGACTAATTCTCCAGGAAAATTCTTTGTGCCTGGAGCTTTTCCTGTAGATCGCCCCTCCAAGATAAAATGGGAGCATAAGCCATCAGAGTTACTTCGCTTCGAATACCATTACGATGTACTCCCTGATATAGTAATTAGTCGTTTTATAACCAACGTACATGATATTATTAAAGGGAAAAACTTTTGGAGGAATGGAGTGATTATTCATGACGAATCTTGTGAGGCATTAATCCGTTCTGATCCGGGAGATCGGAAAATATATATTCAAGTAACTGGCACGGGAAATAAGAGAGGACTTTTGCAGATAATTAGACGGTATTTTCGCCAGATTCATAAAATACTAGAGGGAATCGAAGTTAGGAGATATATACCACTTGATGAAGATGGCAATATTCTTGTCAATTTTGAAGAATTACTAATCCTTGAACAAGATAAAATAGAAACATACTACAGTACAAAACTACATAAGCATTTTCCTGTAAGTAGTCTATTAGATGGTTATCTCCCAAGGGAAGAGAGAGAAAAAGCTAGAGAAGAGAGAGAAAAAGAAAAGCCTCCCCGAAAGAAACATGTCGTCAAAACAGTTGTGGAATCGGTTCAAGTAAAAGAGCTAAAACATAAGATCTTGATATTATCATCATCTCCTACAAAAGGGGGAAGAACGCAAATGGCTAAAGAAATAAGAGAAATTCGAGAAAGTTTAAAACTTGCAAAGGAACGTGAAGGGTTTACTTTAATTGAGGTATCAGCTATAAGAGCTAAAGATATCAGTAGAGCCATATTAGATAATGAACCTATGATTGTTCATTTTTCTGGAAGTGGCATTCAACATGAAGGCCTTCAAGTAGAGGACAAGCAAAATCAATTAAGCTCTATTAGCCCAAAAGCACTAACAGGTTTATTTGAATTATTCAAGGATAAAGTTAAGTGTGTAGTTCTTAATGCCTGTTATTCTGAGACTCAGGCAAAAGCTATTGCTCAGCATATTCCATATGTAGTAGGGATGTCTCATAAAATTGACGACGAAAGTGCAATTGATTTTGCTGCCGGTTTTTATGATGCTGTTGGCAGTGGCCGAGATTTTGATTTTGCATTTAAACTTGGTCGAAATCGAATAGATCTTGAGGATTTAGATGGTGTATCGGTACCGATATTGTGGGGCAATGGGGATAAAGTAGAACAATAGATAAAGAATACTCATATCATATATGATTTCTTAATGGCTTCCAATAATTCCCGATGCGTAACCCCAAATGGCACCGCGACGAAATCATCCTTGCATTAGAGCTTTACTTCCGTATAGAACCCGGTCAAATCCATGCACGAAACCCTGAAATCATTCAACTTTCAGAAACCCTAAATAAGCTCCCCATTCACAGTGCCCGACCCGATACAGAAAAATTCCGCAACCCGAATGGAGTAAGTCTCAAAATGAGCAATTTCCTGGCAATTGATCCTGATTATCATGGAAAAGGCATGGAAGCTTATAGTAAACTTGACAAATCGGTATTTGAAGAATTCAGCCAGGAAAAACAAGAGCTATCACTACTCGCACAAAAGGTAAAACAAATTGTATCAGATTCTGATTTGAATGAACAGATCTACAAGATTCAGCCGGATGAGGATGAAGAAAACTTCACAGTTAAAGAAGGCCAGGTCATTTACAAACTCCATAAATACCGAGAACGCGATTCCAAGATAAGTCGAAAGAAAAAAGAATCTGTTCTGAAAAAAGAGGGTCGCCTAGCTTGTGAGGCATGTACCTTTGACTTTTATCAGGTTTATGGGGAACTAGGGAAAGGGTATATAGAATGTCATCATCGGGTTCCGCTGGCTAGTCTGGAATATGGGACGGTTACCAGATTGGAAGATTTAGCTTTGGTATGTGCGAATTGTCATCGGATGCTGCACAGGGGAATTGAGACAATGGGGGTTGAGGAATTAAGGATGAGGATCAAATCTTGATTAGTCAATATTAGTTTGCGCCTGCTAACTCTATGAGTTTCTCAAATAAGGGCCTAAAATTTCTAAAATTCTCAGGATTCTTCATTCGTTCAATTTCTCTAGCAAATTTCATCTTAGATTTTTGAAATTTAATAATTTCTCCTCCCCCAGGTAATCCTTCGGTACGATAATAACTTGAAAGTTTTTTAATACCATAAAATAGAAGCTCTATAGTTAAAAACGATTTATCTTCATAGGTTTGTTTACCAGATTTTATCACTTGGTTTTTGATTTTTTGTTCTTCTGGTACAGGAAGTAATAATAAATACCCTTTATGATTATGGTGTTGAAGTGCTAAACACAAAGATGGATCTGAGTTGATGTTTTTCCAGACAGTAATATCTTCCTTCCTTTTTTTTCTAAAACCATTCCAGCAAGAATATCCTTCTTTATCGAAATCTAATAAGGCAATAAAGGTCTTATTTGGATAGAGAGCGAAAAGACCATTCTGATTATCATCAGCTCTTTGAAATAAATTGGAAAGAAAGGATACTCCAAAGCTATCCTGAATAATAAAAGGCATATCTTCATCACCAAATAATACTTTCCAAGAATGTTCTAAAATTATTTTATCGGTTATTCCTTCAGTAAAAATTATGGGTTTATTTGTCTTCCCAATATTATAGAATAATCCAAATTCAGCCTCTTCTATAGTAAGGGAAGCAAATTTTTGTGTTATTATTTCGAACGCTACTTTCTTTGTTTGTTTTTCAATTTTTTGCAACCCTGATCCGGACTTATTGATCACATAAATATTGTCTTCATTCGAAAGTGCGATTGTTGCGGGAGAATGGGTAGCCAATATTACTTTGATATTGAGATCCTCGATCAAAATACCTGTAATGAAGTCAAGGAATTGTTTGGAGAAACTAGGATGTAATAATGCGTCAGGTTCATCAAACAAAATAACTTCTGGAAGTTCATTTAATATTGTTCTATTATAAATAAATGCTACCAGTGATAGTAGTATCTGTTCCCCACTTGAAAGGTCATTGACATCAATTTCAAGATTAATACTAGAATCAAATAGGGTTGGATAAATTACTTTCCGATTTCCTTTCAGCCTTGGTAATTTGAATCTATACTTTAGTCCAACTTTGCCTAACATTTCATTAATAAAATCCCATGGCGGGTTTCCATATTTTTTCAAAAATTCCGTCTCTGAGTATACCAGGTTCGTTTCATTATATTCATTATTTAAAAAGTGATTAAACTTATTTCGTTCACGATCTTGTATATATCTGGCAGAATCTTCAAAAAATGTCAGATCGAATAATTTTATGTCATCAGTATTTCTAATGAAAGGGACAGATTTAAAATCTGTCTCCTTTAAATCATTTACATTAATATCCAATTCTTGAGCAATCTCTTGAAAATGCTCAATCTGATAATCTTTCATCTCCTTACCCTGCTGCCAAGCCAAATACTCGTTCCATAATGAATTTAAGGGGATATCATTACTAATATAAAAAGAGTATCCGTCTTGGTTCCCCCTTGTGTTGAATGAATAATAGCTAAAATATTGAATATTCTTTTTGAAGTGATCAATTGTAATACCATCGATTGTGGCTACCCCTTCTTCTATTGCCTTTAAAAAGTTTGTTTTACCCGACCCATTTTCTCCAGTAATGATGGAAAAATCGTTTATTTCGCAACTGAATCCTTTTGGGAAGCTTTTATATTCTTTTCCGAATTGTATTTTCATAAATGAATTTTTCTCAAAAGTCCTTTATATTATAGTAGGCAGAGGTTTTGGGAGGAACCATTTTTTAAGGAAATAGGATTTACAGAATTTAAAACACCTTGTCTAAATTTCTTTCTTATTCGGGTTTGCAGTCTATCCCCAAAACACGAATTTCACGATCACTTCCAATGTTTTTTTCGTATTCCTTTTTGACTTGGTCAATTAATTTGAAGAATTCATCTCCTCCGGTGTCATCAAAAATCAGGTAAATACATCTATCGGAATTAACAGATTTCATATAATGAACGAGCTTAGTTTTATAGTCCTTTCTGTTCGTTTCTTTTAAATCATCATTAGCTCTTCTTTTTATTTCCACTACTATTGGTGCAATACCTCCATAAGAAATTAATAAATCAATTCTTTTTCCATCATCTGATTCGACTTCTCTATATATATCTATATCTCTGATACCTTCTTTTAAGAGTAGAAATTTTAGTTGTGGAACTATAGTTTTTTGAATAGTGTCCTCTTGCTTACGTGATATGCGATTTAGGTAACTATAAGCACCTGCTTCTACCCAGTTTCTCAATTCAGTGTTAATAATTCTAATTAAAAGGCGGAATAATTCTTCCGACGTTGATAGATCAAGGTATTGACGAGATTTAATCTGGTTTAGCCTTTTAACGGAGTCACTTATGTTTAATGGCCTACTAATTAAGTCGACGAAACCCCTTCTCCATTTGGAAATATAGTTGTTAAAGGAGCTGAGTATACGAATATCATTAAATTTGGTGTGAAGGCTTTCGACTTCATATATATAACTTAAATCCCTTGTTGGGAAAAGATTTGTTATATAATTATCGATTGTGGGCCAAATTACTTCTGAACAATAAGCCAAAAACCTTGTATCTTTACTTAAATGCTCAAAAGAAAACTTAAGTAGGGATAGGTAGTCTGTTTTTAGATTTGGATGCCTTGTGTTTCGAAGTATAGAAACACTATCTCTTTTTATTATTTCATTTCCGCTATAAATCCGAGTACCACTTCCAAAAGTATATTCACGGATTTTTATTTCTCTCTTTATTAGGTCTAGTCTCCACCTAATTGATCCTAGATCTTGGCTTTTATCAATAATATGGGCATTTATCAAGCTAGCTAATGATGAATCAGTCGATTCGAATTTTTGAAATAGGTCTAGAAAATATTCATGATCATAGTTTAATTCGTGAATAATATTTATGGTTCTGGATGCTAGATATGATTCTTTGTTTTCTTCTAGAAACTTCTTAAGAATAGGAATTAGTTGAACAATTTTATGTTCCTCAACTAAACTGATAAGCTTATTCATTCCATATTCTTTTAAATCATCTTCGCGCTCCTGTTCATAAAAAGTGGTTAGAATTTCAATTTCCTGGCTTGATGGAGTGCCTAGAATTGATAAGACTTTTTCCATCTGGTCTGTACCAATGATAAAAGGCAAAAATTTAAATATTTTAATCCTGAATTTAGAATAATCAAACTTCAATAGTTGATCTAGGATTAGAATGCTACGAAAAACCGCAATTACGCTAGATGTTGAAATTCTAGAGGACCTGTGATCTATCCTTTTAACTGTTAACTCGAAGTCCATAGGATCATAGCTTTCGAATACTTTCTCCGAAATACTTGAAAGCTTTGTATATTCTTGCTTAGTTATGGTTTCTTCAAGCAATCCTCGGTTTTGTGCGAGAAAAGGTAATACATCTAGATTTTCTAATTCGAGAAGCTGCACAAAAGTATCTCTCAGAGTAATTTGTCGCCTTTTATAATCTTCATTCCTCTTCTTTTCCCATTTTTTGTTCTCATTTTCGAATTCGATGATATTCTTGATTCGGCTTTTAAATAATTCAGGAAAATATTTCTCTGCAAGGGACTGTGCACTTGTTTCTTTACTGCTAAAAATGAGATTAAAGATTAAAGTGGGATACTGAAAATTGAGATTCTCCTCAAGGATTCTTGGAAGATAATCTAGTTTGAAAATTGGCTCTAACAATTCTATAGAAGTAAAAGATTCTTCTAACGATTTATCATCAATTTCATCGATTAAATCAAAAAATAAATTTGGATAAATTTCTGCTAAGCTTTTAATTAAAGAATCCGTAAATTGTACATTTCTATAAATCCTGCCTTTACAGTTTTCTTTAATAAATTTAAAAATAGGTTCTTTTAAAGATTCATCCCAACCATCTTTCAAAGTCTCAATGAGAGATAAATAATCCAGGTCTTGAGAAATTTTTCCAATCAGATCTCGATCAGATGAAATTTTTTCCCATAAATAGAAGACATATTTAGAAGACTTAACTTTTAAAAGCGGCTTGTGGATATGAAATTGATTCGTTTTGATATATTCAATAAAGAGATCTATTGACTCAGTTTGGTGAACGTCTATGTTCTGAGCAGCAAGCACTAAAGAGCTTAATAATTTTTTTCTATCCTCTTTTGTTATTGTTTCGATTACTTTTTTGAACAATGAAAATTTGTTGCCTATTTCAATTAGTCTAATGGAGTCATTTTGTAAAATATCCTCGTTTTCTACAGGATGAATTGAGTTTTCGACTGCGATTTTTAGCCAAGCATTTTTTTCTTTTTCCCCAAGCTTATCTAAGTTGAAGAGCTCTATAATTAATTTGGTTAGAATACTTTTCCTTCTATAGGTCAAATCAGGATTTTCTAACCATTTACTGATGATTGAATATAGTTTAGGATTAAAAAGACCTGCTATATAATTAGTGTAATTTTCATAGGTCATAGATGAATAAAAGTATAATTCTTTTCCTAGGTGATAATCTAATAGTATTCCAAAAATCTTTTCTGAATCTTCATTCGTTGAATCAAAATGTCTTAGGAATCTACTAGAGACAGATGTCGGATCGCTGTGGTTTTTAACAGTAAGAAATTGAATGATTGGCAGGACAAGCTCAGGCTTTTTTATAGAAAGAAATTCAAGTACATTTTCCCATGATGGCATCAAATCCTGTAAGCGATTGTTTATGGCTAAATCAAAAACACTCTGTTCTATTCTTCCCATTCTTGCAATATGTCTTGCTGCGAGAAATTCTTGTATTTCAGTATCATGGAATTCAAGATGATCTAGGTTGGCTTTTATCAAAGTTCCATCAAGGAATTTATGCATAAGTTTGTCACTAGATACCAATGCAATGTTCATGTTGGAGTGAATATCATTTAAAAAAGTGGGGACATCTTCTCTCCTAATTCTATTTGTTTGATGGATCTCCAATACGAGGGCTAATTGTTCAAGGACGATTAAAAAAAGTTCCCGTAAATGATCAAACTTCTCATGCTTTTCCTCAGATTTTATCCCGTAGAGAACAAATTTTTCAAAAAGATCCCACTTGTTTAAAGCTAATACATCGGCTAACCCATCCTCCTCAATTAAATTTGACATGTAAGTCAAATATCTTGGGATAGAAATGATTTTGTTTCTATGATTACTTTTAAATTGAGGGCTAGCTCGAAATTTTGATATATTATCTTCGGTGAGAGATAAAAAAAGCTCGATTTGTTGATTGGAAAAAGGTTGTAGCTCAATGTAAGTAAACTCAACTTCACTAAAGAAATTAGGCTTACCCTCACGAAGTATGTGGTGAGTTCTGCATGAAATACAAAGATGAATTTTAGGAAACTGTGCCAAGAGTTCTTTAATCTCTTTCGCTACGTTTATGAATTTCTGAGGGGACACTTCATCTAGGGCATCTAGTAAGAGATAATCATCGGTGTCTGGGAAAAGTGATAATGAGTTGATTGCAAAATTCCCCAGAGTACTTTTTACATCTTTTAATTCAACCAAAAAAGCATTATATCCTTCTTTCGCTAAGTGTTTTTTATACTCTCTTAAGAAATTTGATTTCCCTATTCCTGGTTCACCCAAAATAAAAAGATTCTTTTGATCTTGGAACTCTTGAAAATTAGCCACTACAGCGCTCTCTTCATCCAATTTCTCCAGTTCCGTCGCTTTCTTTATAGATGGCACTATAAATTGCGATGATTTCCCTTGACTTGTATTTTGGTTTATGGATTCTTTTGTTTTTTTCTCATTTTTACCCTTTTTCCCAGTGAACCACTTAAACATTTCGGTAAAATTAAATAGTTTGATGAGTGTAATTTTAGTGAATTTACATAATTCATCGAATTAATTTTTACTAGTAGGGTTGAAGTGGACGAATTAGAGAATTTCATAACACTTACATGGACAAATTGTCTCCTTTGTCTCCATCCGGAGACAAGAGACAAAACCAATCCGTATATTCGCCTATAAATCAGGTAATTAAAAATGCATCCGGGAATCCCTCACTCTCTGCAAACAAAGAAATACCTCCTGCGAGCGAAAGCGAGCAGGAGTTCTTATTTCCCGAAAGAGCGTTCAAAAGCCGGCAGGATTTTGATAAGCAATTGAGAGGAATAAAAACCCGATTGGAGGGAGGAGGTATTTGTTTGCTTGTGCCTCACCTCCCGAACGGGATCAACGAAGTTAATCCCCACTCTCTGCAAGTTTCCTTAGCTCAATTCCTCAAATTGTATCTTGTGTTGATTCTCTTTCATGCAAAGCAACTTTACATGAGAACCGTTTCGTGTAAAGAAAATCGAAAAATCTTTACATGAAGACTATTTCATGTAAAGAAAATGGCATTATCTTTACATGAAAACCTAAAAAAGAAGGAGAAATGAATTGGCAGCCGGGATTATTACCTTACGAGACCGAAATAGAAACCAGAACCGTACTCAAGGCTCTACCAGCGGCTCATCGAGCTTTGGCTGAACTAAAAGGAATAGTGCAAACCATCCCTAACCAGAATATTTTATTAAATACACTTGGTCTACAAGAAGCGAAGGATAGTTCTGGGGTGGAGAATATAATCACTACGCATGATGAGTTATTTAAAGCGGAATTGGATTTAAACAAAGTCAGATCTATTGCTGCGAAAGAAGTCCAAAACTATGCAGCAGCCCTAAAGCGTGGATTTGATCTGGTAAGCGAGCATAAATTGTTGACGGATCGTCATATCCTGACAATCCAATCTGTCTTAGAACAAAATAGTGCTGGATTTAGGAAAGTTCCAGGTACAACACTCAAAAATCAGCAAACGGGTGAAGTTGTTTATCAACCTCCCCAAAAATATGACACAATTCTTTCTCTGATGAAGAATCTAGAACGATTTATAAATGACGCTGATATGACTGATTATGATCCATTAGTGAAGATGGCAATTATCCATTTCCAATTCGAAAGTATTCATCCCTTTTATGACGGCAATGGAAGGACAGGTAGAATTATAAATATTTTGTATCTCGTATTATCAGGGCTTTTAGAATTACCCATACTTTACCATAGTAGATTTATTAACCAAAATAAAGGAGACTATTATAAGCACCTGCAAGGAATAAGGGATGGTGGTCAGTGGGAATCCTGGTTGCTCTTTATGATTAAGGCTGTCGAAGAAACCTCTCTACAAAGCATAGATCTGATCAAATCTATCCGCGAGCTTATGCAAAAGTATAAATTCGACCTTAGGGAGAATTATAAATTTTACAGCCATGAGTTATTAAATAATTTGTTCAAACACCCTTATACAAAAATCGAATTCCTGCAAGATGATCTCGGAATAAGTAGAGTAACGGCGTCTAATTACCTTAACAAATTAGCTAAGGATGGGTTTCTGAAAAAAGCCAAATTGGGAAAAAGTAATTACTACATTAATGAATCTCTGGTGTCTTTGTTGAGTTCACCAAGTACTTAAGCGCAGGCTATTCTCTGTCGCAAATTTGTCGCATTATCTCACTCGCGCGACAAGAGACAAATTCTAGTTGTACCTCACCTCCCTTCAGGATCACTCTGGTAATCCCCCACTCTCTTTATAAGTCTCATTACTTGAAGTAGGCTTTTAATGGGCTGTTGGTCAATGATTTAGCCTGTTGTTTTTTAGGTCTTTAGAACATGGAATTCCTGGCAAACGAGATATGGTTCGATTAGAGCTTTGTAAGCAATAGTAACACAATCGGCAAAGCCTAATTTCCATAAAAATGGATTGGCAAGCGGGTGTATTGCCCTATGAAAATGGGATCGTCCAAACAATCCCCAATTTGTCTCCCCTGTTCCCCCCAAGACAAGAAACAAATCCAATCTGTATATTCACCTATAAAACAAGCTCTATATTATTAAATCGGCTATGCTACTTTTCTCCAAACTCCAGGGACTTCACAAGCTCCAAAGTATCAGCATCTTTTCTCTCTTGCTGCTTCTGTTAACGGCTTGTCAGTCTCCTAGCGACAAAAGCCAAGGTTCAAATCCTTCCACTGATCTTAAGGGCAAAGTAATAATGGCGATTTTTGCCCATCCAGATGACGAATCCACTATTGCTCCTATCTTGGCTCGCTATGTCAGAGAAGGGGTAAAGGTATATCTGCTGATCGCTACGGATGGGAGATTGGGCGTAAATGACTTTTCTGGTTTAGAGGCAGGAGAGGGTCTGGTTGCTATCCGAAAGGAAGAAATGAAGTGTTCGGCTGAAAAATTGGGCGTTGAATTAATTCACCTGGATTATCATGACCAACTTAAAGCAGCCGAGGGCTATGATGGACACATGCCCCATGCAAAGAAACTTATTCTTGAAGTACATCAACTAATTAAGGATTTAAAACCTGACGTGCTTATTAGCTGGGGGCCTGATGGAGGATCAAATCACATGGATCATCGCTTAATTGGCGCAACAGTAACGAGTGTGTTCCTTTCCCAAAAATGGGAGAAACCACAATCCTTGTTTTTCTATGGAAGTCCGAGCAGTAAAATTCAAGATGAAGAATCCAAAAAACTTAGAGGAGTATATGATGATTATATGAGAACTCAGATTTCCTATACGGATGAAGACTTCGAAACCGCTATTTCTGCTATGATGTGCCATGAAAGCCAGTTTCAAATTGAGGGACTAAGAGAACGAATGATGTCCAGAAAAAAAGAGAATAAGGTGTATTTGAGGAAATTTGTAGGACCAGAAAGTTTTTCGGAGGATATTTTTGATCACTAAGAATTCCTTCATCCTTTGCATCAAAGATACTAGCACTGTTTATAAACAGTACTTTATTTCTATTAGTATAAGAAAGAAGAATAAATTGGCAAGCGGGTTTATTGCTCTGTCAAGAAGAAATTGAAACAAGGAAGGTACTTAAAGCTTTAGCTGCTGCGCATAGGGTTTTGGCTGAACTAAAAGGAATTGTTCAAAGCATTCCAAACCAAAACATTTTATTAAATACACCCTCTCTTCAAAGCATGGAATTGATTAAAACAATTAGGGATCTCATGCAGAACTACAAAATTCAAATTATAAACCTTATAGTCATGGACTCTTGAATAACTTATTCGAACACCCCTATACTAAAATTGAATTTGTAGAAGCAGAGTCAGGGGTAAGCAGAATTACCGCAGCAAATTATCTTAATACTTTGGCCAAGGATGGATTACTATTAAAGGCAAAACTTGGTAAAAGCAATTACTACGTTAATGAACCTCTCGTTTCTCTGCTAGTTCTACCTAATCCTTAAGACTAGCTTAATAGCTCCAATTTGTCTCCTCTGTTCCCCCCAAGACAAGAGAAAAATCCCAATCGTATATTCGGCTATAACTCAGGCTTTAAAATCATCTTTCTTGCCTAGAGTAGCTGCTCCTTCAACTAAAATATTTATATTAACTTTTTACGAGACGGTATGCCTTAATTTGAGGACCTACCATTTAAACCTAGTTCCATGACGTATTCCTGACTTCTTCTCTCACCTGTTTTAGCCATTAACGACCTAATATTTAAAATCTTAGAATATGAGAGATCTATCTATTTCAGTATCAATTTTATGCTTATTTCTTTTTTTGATGAGTTGTTCGAACGATTCATTACTGTCTTCAGAAGTGATGCAAGGCCCAAATGTTGCTTCTGCAAAAGTTCTTAATCCTGTAGTTCCTGAAGGGCAGGTAATCAGTTTTGTTAGTGACCGTACGGGAAGATTTGAAGTCTACCTGATTAAATCAAACGGTACACAGGAAACTCAAATTACGGAAGCCCCTTTCTATAATGGTTGGCCAAAACTGTCATCTGATGGCCAACTCATCACTTTTACCTCGGATCGCGCACCTGACTTTAATCAGGAAATCTACTTGATGAATACTGATGGAAGTGGAGCAACTAATCTTTCCAATAATGGAGCAGGAGACCGTTTCTCAGAGCTTTCTCCCGATAATTCGCAAATAGTTTTTATTAGCGATCGAGATGGAAATAATGAGATTTATCGAATGAATATCAACGGTACGGCTCAAACCAATATTAGCAACAACCCGGCAAATGATCAATTCCCCTCCTGGTCTCCTGATGGAAGCAAAGTTATCTTTGACAGCGATAGAGATGGAGATGGAGAAGTTTATGTGATGGATGCTAATGGAGCTAACCTGACTAAGCTTACAGACAATTCTTCTTATGATGGGAATGCCTCCTGGTCGCCTAAAGGCAATCGGATAGCTTTCGTTAGCAATCGAGATGGCAACAATGAAATTTACGTGATGAATGCGGATGGTTCCGGCCAGACACGCCTTACCAATACCCCGGGAGTTGAGTTTTATCCTAGCTGGTCCCCCAGTGGGAACCGTATTGCCTTTACAAGTGATCGGGCAGGGAATTTCGATATATACGTTATGAAAAGAGATGGGAAGGCACAAATTCAACTTACCTCTGGACCAGGTTGGGATACAGATCCCAAATGGGGCCAAATCAAGGACTAAACCAGATAACATAATCTGAGAGAGAAGCTAATACACATTTTACTAAGTAATATACAGCCTCCTGCAAGCATCCGCGAGCAGGAGCTTTACTTTTCACCTTAGCCACCCTTACCAAAATTCGCTATAGAAGTTTTGGCAAGAATGATTTTCTTAGAATTCCCGCTTTGTTTTATCTATCACATCCAATAAACCTTTGCTTGTTTTATCTCCCGCCAATTGCCAGAACATGATGCCTCCCAGTTTCTTTTCTTGAGCATATTGAGCTTTTCGTGCTACAGAAAGGGAATCGTCAAAAGTGGCAAACCACATACTATCTGCATTATAAGCATAGGGAGCCTGAGCTTCTTCATCCCAGTATAGTTCAAATCCGGGATTTGTTTCAAAATATTCATCCAAACGCCGATAGGTTACGGATTCTTTGAATTTACCTCCCTGATATAAGCCCTGCTTAATATTTTCCACCTCTTCCCAAACCCGAGCATAAAAAGCAGCACCTATGACCATTTTTTCTCTGGGAACCCCCAAAGAATCCAGAAAGTTGACGGCATAATCCGTGGATCGGCTTTGCTCTTTTGTGGAGTATAGCGCGCTATGATGACCCGTTCGGGGGCTGCCCCCGCTAACGAGATCATAGGTCATGATATTTACTCCATCCAAAAGCGGCATAACTTTTTCCCATTCGACAGATTTGGTGAAAAATGCATCAAATCCTCCTGCAGCAAAACTGATGATATATGAGTCTCCCAGTTTATTTCTCAATGCTTCCACCAGAAAGGTGAAATTTTGCTTGTCTTCTGCTTTGAACGCATGTCCGGGATAACCCGATATACCGGGATATTCCCAATCAAGATCTATCCCGTCCGCATCAAACTGAGTAAGAATATCCAGAACTGACTGGGCAAATTCTTCCCGGGCTGATGCCTCTGAAAATACCTCCGAACAGCTCTCGCATCCGCCCCAGCCTCCCAAAGAAATCAGGACTTTTAGTTTGGGATTACGTTTTTTTAGGCCAACCAGATTGGCGATTCCTATGCTGTCGTTCGCATCTTCAAGAACCAATCTGTTTCCTTCTAAATGTAAAAAGCTGTGAATAATCTGATCCAATTTTTCAACCGGAAACTGATTTGCTTTCTGAGGATTTCCAGCATAATAAGCAATCACACTAAGCTCATCCGAAGCATCGGTGACTTGAGTAGGAGCATCCTGACAGCCTGGGAGACTCATCAACAGACTCAAAGTCAAAGGAAATAAAGCTGGATGCAGGAGTTTCATAGCATTTTTACTCCTAATATAGTCATTTGGATCACCTGACTAAGCCGTAGAATCATATAAATCACTCAGGCACCACCAATTTTTCAACAGCAACTCCATAATCCGTAATCAGTTGGCAATAATAACTCCCGGCTGGAAGGCGACCTTTCCTCAATTTAGTTGAGTATTCCCCTATCCCCAACGCACGATCCTCCAATATCATAATCTCCTGCCCTATGCTATTGAATATCTTCAGTTGGACCCTGGAACTTTGGGGAAGGGAGTAAGTGATTCGCGCAGTCCCTTTTACAGGATTAGGCGTGATTTTGAGCTTGAAGGAATTGCCGGAGGAGGGATCAATGGAGGTGCTATTTCCCAATTGAAAATCAGCTACCAAGGGTAAGTGGTCGGAAGCCCTGACTACATCATCTGCCTGAAGGTTGTAGGTATTCAAATCTGCTTGGCTCAAAGCGGGAGTAAAAAGGGTATAACTATTCTCCAGATTGATCACCGAACCCGAATACACGATATAATCCAATCTGCCCGGACTAAAGGAACTACCTTCATTGTACCAGGTCATGCTAAGTGGTAGATCGGTAATGGGAGGTTTCGCATCTTCAAGAGGAGAGTTGTCCCAATCCGGATCGAAATCATTTCCGTAAACTGCCTGATTAGAAATATCACCTGTTAATAAGGTTTCTAGTTGTTCATTCAATCCCACCAGATTCATATCTCCAGCTATAATGATCGGACTATTGTTCGCCAGGCTTATGGGACCCGTTCCGTTTTTTGCATCCCGGATAAAGGCCATAATTCCATCTATTTCTGCTTGTCTACCATTGTCATTGCCACAACAAGGAGGATGAGCCACAATTAAAAGAAGCTCGAAAGGATCCATATCAATCAAAAATGCGCCATTTCCTCCCGGTGCAATGCTATAGCTGGAAATAATGGGGTAACGACTAAGGGCAATTACATCCGGATCTACTTTTGCATGATACCATTGACTGGGACTATTGGAAAGAAAAGATGCCACCTTGGAGGCGGTTTGAGAAGAACCGTTTTGATAGATTTCCTGAAAGCCGATCAAATCCGGTTCAATGGCTTGCAAAATGCGGGAATAATATACCTGCTTATCCTGAGCAAACAGGTCATCGCGCAATACATTATAGGATAAAATCCGAAGATGAGCAGGATCCATTTTATCTATAGAATAGGCAGGCAAAGGGTCGGGATTTTCGCTAGAAAATGTATAACTGAGTCCGCCGGAAGCATCGGGTATTTGATCTGCTCCCAATATGTTGTTTTTAAACAGGACTTTGATCTCATTTCCACTGAAAAGATTTTGTCCCTGTATCTGCTTATTTCTGGCAATTGCGATCTCAAATTGGCTGGAAGTAACGGTTGGAGAAGTAACCAGAAAGATGTCTGCATGTCCGATATTTACAGCATTTCCGTTGATGAAAAAATCTCCATTTCGCCCGCCAAAATGATACACCAAATCAGCTCCTATGCCTCCGCTGGATAGACCCGTATTGCTGTTATTATCCGTATCTATATAAAGTTTGACTTCATTCCCATCCTGAAGATTGATTTCCGGCCCTACTTCTATCCGGAAAAAGAGAAATTCATCATCATTACTCATCCAAAGCTTCCCAAAATCCACGTTCGAACTTCCCTGATCCCCAATAGGATCACTTACAAGCTCTGTGATATTGTTCCAATCCTCATAGGCTTCATCCAGAAAAATTCTATTGGATTGGGCTATTGAAAGGGAAAAGAAACCAAGCAAAAGAAGGGTAAAAGAAGTTCTCATAGGAAAGCATTAATTGGGCTTTGCGAAAATTACTACAATATGCTGCCAGAGCCTACCGAATTTTGAAATAAATAGGCCCGTATTTTTAGCAGTCATTGAAGAATTTTAGCCATATTAGTATATACTCTATACTACTACTATGAATCAACGGTTAAAACCCCTCCTGATAATTTTCTTTTGTACTTTTTTTCTGGCTTGTGAACAGAAACCGCAAAAGCTCCTGTTATTTTCTCAAGCAAGCGAAAGCAAGACGGTTGAAGTGGATGCCGCTAGGACTGCCATCAAAAACCTGGCAGATGCACAAGAAATGCTCCTTGATTTTCGTGAAGAAGCAGATGTATTCACCGAAGATTCCCTCAAATCCTATTCGGCCCTTGTATTTCTTCATACCAGCGGAGAAGTATTAAATGATGTACAAAGAGCAGAGGTAGAAAGATTTGCCCAGGCAGGAGGCGGTGTATTAGGAATGAATGCGGCTCCCAAAGTCGAAAATGAGTGGAGATGGTATGCGGATCATATGCAAAAGGAAAGCTCACAGCTTTCGCCGGAAATGGAAGCTTTAGGGAAAAAACTAACTGCAGCTATTGGAGAGAAGCCACTCAACTACCAATTGGCAAGCACGCAGCAAGTTCCCGAAGAAAGCCGCTTTCATAAAGAGATTCTGGATTTCAACCTCACCGAACCCATGGAGCTCGACGAACTCCCAGGTAGAGGAATTTTATTTGTTGAGAGAAGAGGGGATATGAAATTGTACGATTTCAAAGAAGGCCAGACGAGAAAGATTGCCTCTTTGCCCATCTTTTATGGAAATGAGGATGGATTATTAGGATTGGCAGTTGATCCGAACTACGAAAAGAACAATTGGGTGTATCTTTTTTATTCTGCACCCGGTGATGAGCCCATTCAGCATATTTCCCGCTTTGATCTGATCGATGATTCGCTTTATGCTTCCTCCGAAAAACTGCTCATTTCGGTTCCTACTATCAGAAAATGTTGTCATAGTGGAGGAGCACTCGAATTTGGCCCGGATGGCACCTTATATATTGGATTGGGAGATAATACCAATCCTTTTGAATCCTCCGGTTATGCCCCCATCGATGAAAGAGCGGGCAGAGCACTTTGGGATGCACAAAAGTCAGCTGCCAATACCAATGATCTGAGAGGAAAAATTCTTAGAATAAAACCGGAAGATGATGGTAGCTATTCTATTCCAGAAGGTAACCTTTTCGCCCCCGGAACTCCCAATACGCGTCCGGAGATATTCGTGATGGGATGTAGAAATCCTTTCCGTCCTTCTATCGATAGCAAAACCGGATATTTATATTGGGGAGATGTAGGACCAGATGCAGGAGAAACCGATCCGGATAGAGGCCCCAAAGGCATGGGCGAATTTAACCAGGCCAGAGCAGCCGGATTCTGGGGCTGGCCCTACACCCGTGGCAATAATCAACGCTATAATGATTATCAATTCGCCAGTTCTACCGCCGGGGAGAAATTTAATCCCCAAAAACTCATCAACGACTCCCCCAATAATACCGGAATTCAGGAACTCCCTCCCGCACAGGAATCTATGATCTGGTTTTCATATGACTCTTCCGATGAATTTCCCTGGTTGGGCAAAGGAGGGGTAAATCCCATGGCTGGGCCAGTTTTTCATGCGGCTGATTATGCAGAAGGATTTCCGGACTATTTCGAAGATAAGCTCTTTGTCTATGAATGGATGCGGGACTGGGTGTATGTGGTAACAATGGATGAAAATCATCAATATGTAAAAGCTGAAGCTTTTATGCCGGAAACAGAATTCTCACATCCTATGGATATGATCTTTGGTTCTGATGGGAACCTATATGTGCTTGAGTACGGACAAAAATGGAATTCCCAAAATCTGGATGCCCGTTTAAGCCAAATCAGCTACATCAAAGGAAACCGAACTCCTATAGCCAAAATTGAGGCAGATAAAGAAGTCGGGGCTCTTCCATTGAGCGTGCAGTTTTCGGCTGAAAGTTCTATTGATTTTGATCGGGATAAACTTGCCTATCAGTGGTCCTTCGATTCGGATGAGGTGCAGTCCACAGAGGAAAATCCTTCCTTTACCTTCCAAAAAGAAGGCATCTATACAGTCAAGCTAAGAGTTGAAGATCCGGATGGAGGACATGCGAATACCACCCATAAAATTCTGGTAGGAAATGAAGCGCCGGAATTAAGGATAGAAATGGAAGTTGAGGATAATATTTACTGGGATGGACGAAAGATTGATTATAAGGTAGTTGTCAAGGACCGGGAAGATGGTTCGACCGAGGATGGAAGCATAGATCCTGACAAAGTGAAGGTAAGCTTCACCTATCTGCCGGAAGGGGAAGATATTGTCATGGCCACCATAGGGCATCAACAAACTACTCAACCAGAGGGGAAATTATTGATCGAAAACTCTGACTGTAAAGCCTGCCATGCTGAAAAGCTGAAAGTAAATGGCCCTTCTTATGAGGATATTGCTTCTAAATACACAAGAGAGGATAAAAACACCCTGATTGGGAGGGTTATTAAAGGAAGTTCAGGCATTTGGGGGGAAACCATGATGGCGGCTCATCCCCAATTAGAGGTCGAAGAGGTTGGTAAAATCATTGACTATATCTTCTCGCTTCGTCCGGAAGAAAAGGATGCCGACAATAAAATGCCTCTTTCTGGTAGCCTTTCTTTTAAAGAATATAAAGGAAATAAGGCAGGAGGAAAGTACATACTAATGGCTTCCTATCTGGATGAGGGAAATGAAAAAGTAGCACAAAGTACACTCGCCAGTAGTCAGCAAATCATCTTTACCCTTCCGAAATTGGAAGCTGAAGATGCAGATGAAAAAAGTGAAGATTTGGGAGTATGGAATAGCCAGGGAGCAAGACTCGTCGGCTCTATTGCACATAATACTTTTCTGAAGTTTGAAGGCGTAAGTTTCAAAAACCTGGAGAGCATTCAATTGGCAGCAGCATACAATGCGGACTATAATTATGCAGGTTCTGTAGAGGTCAGGCAAGGATCAATAGATGGAAAGTTATTAGGACAGGCGAAACTGGGGTATTCTCACCCCAAAAAAGCTGCTAAGAAATATTATGACATTTCTCTGGAACCTACGACAATCAAAGGGCCTCTATATTTAGTCTTTAAAAATCCGGCTGATCCAGACCAGTATGTGTTAAATGCCAATTGGATTTTGCTGAATTATAATAGATAATACTCCTCTTTTTCTCCGGGGAAATACTGGCTTTTATTCTAGCAATAAAAGCCAGTATTTTAATTTACAGCTGCCTCTCATCCTCTCAATGCTTTTGGAAAGTAGAGAGAACAGTAGTAGATTATACATATCTCCTAAAGTTTTTCCCGCCAAACGTGGATGCTGTACCTCAGCGGTCAGCCCTTATTTCTATTTATCTATCTAAGAATACTTTTTAATTCTAATCACACAATTCTTATGAAAAAGTCCGTATTGTTCGTACTGGTCTGCCTGCTTGGCGCCTCCAGTGTATTTGCACAAGCAAGTTTTGTCAAACCCTCTGCCACTGTCCCTGAGAACAAGGATGAAATGATTGGCAAAGCAGAATCATTTATGAATGCTGGTTTCACGGGAGACATGGAAAGTATGAAAGCTATGATGCATGAAGCTTATTATCAATTCCCTCCGGGTGCAGGACAAGATTCTCTGAGTAAAGAAAAGTCCCTGGAAGATTGGGCAGGATTTAGCAAAGAATGGAAAGATGCCACCTGGAATGGGATCTCAACCTGTATTAAAACAGAACAGGGGGCACATGTGGTTTTCCTTTGGGGAAAAGCTACCGGAACCCAGATTTCTTCAGGTAAATCCATAGAATTTATGAATCATGGGGTATTTGTATTTGAAGGTGATAAGATCATCCGCATGTACAGCTATTATGATACCGCAACCATCGGTAAGCAACTAGGATTTAAGATGGTGCCAGATACTGAATAAGTAATTGCACCTTGCTAAACTAGCAATCGCCCTTCTCTAAAAAGGGAGGGCGATTGTCATTTGGGGTTAGAAATTCCCCCATGTTTTCAGGCATACCGTACCATTCAGAACAAAACTACGACCATTCAGAACATTCGGACTGTAAAACTTTACTTATTGTTTTAATAATGTTTTATTGAATTAACAGTCTAAACACTCCGGGAATTTTTCACCTAAAGATTGCTCATATAAGGAAGACTTACCCTTTTTCACTACAATCTTAATTTACATTCGCATGAAATTTTCAGTCCCAAGCTTCGCAGCTGCGATAGTTGTTACGGCTATACTCAGCTTTTTTGTCGGACGTAGCTTTCCGGCCAAAGAAACCGCTTCAAATAATATAAAAGCAACAAACAAAGAAGTGCCTACAAATCAAGCAAGCGCCACAGATCTTATGGCTTCTACTTCAGACCTGGATGGAAGCGGAAGAACAGATAGTACAAAAGCAGAAGGGGAAGAGATCAAGCCTATGGAAGTAATGGAAGCAGACGAACTGACTTCAAATCCTATACCCTCTGAGGGGGTGGTACTTAACCGCATCAATACAGGTATCAGTGACAGGAAGATTGGAGAAATCCTCAGCAACATTGCCGAGAATATGGAGAAAAAGAAACTGGCCTATGTAAGTAGCAAGGCCCAGGATTGTTCGGGGATCTATCACCAATTGAAAGATAGTTTGCAGAAACGCCTTCCGGCATTGGCGGGTAGTGGGGCTTATCAGTATCCGGAATACAAAAATATTCGCAGCAGTCGCCAAATTGCCGACTGGTATCATAAAAATGGCAATTTGCTTATCGTAGAAGATCCCCTCGCATCACGTAATTCTATTCGTCCGGGTTCTGTGATGTTCTATGGAAAACCTAATAAGAAATTTAAGGACATGACCATTGAGTCTCTGACAGATAAGAATAACAACTATACAAACAATGGAGCCATTATGCACATTGCGGTTGTTACCAGTGTCAGAACAGATGAAGATGGAAATGTATTGGAATACACCATCATGCATGGAAGAAATAAGCGGGTACATGCTTCAAGAAGTGGAAGCAAAGAAGTTCAAAGCACTAGAACGAAAGGATTACCCGCTTTTGGAAATTGGAGCCAACAATGGGTTGCCGTGGCCAACATCATGACAACAAAATAGGTTTATTTAATTTGGGTAAAGGTGCAGTCCTGAGACTGTACCTTTTTTTTTGCGGAAAAAGTTCAAGCGCAAGTCTCAAGTTTAGTTATCAGTCTTACTTGCGTTTGCAATTGATACTTGATCTTTTTCTTATTTAGGAAGCTGTCCAAAGGCCAGGATCACTTGCCTGTATTTAGAGTCCAATTTGGCGACAAGTGAAAAACGATCCGACAACTCCTTTGCATAAACTGCCATCAGCTTTTCCCCTACTTCTGGTAGATGGTATTTATTTTCGACCTCATATTCAGAAAGCCGGGCTTCTTTTATTTTGCTGGGATATAGGGGAAAGAATACGGCCATATCCAGCGAAGATTCTAACAACCAGTTATGATCTGGCTTCTTTTTGAAAAATTTAGGGAGCTTATTAGCCTTGATTCGATTCTTTTGTACCTCCAGCATGTTTGTTTGAGTAGCAGTGCTGTAAACATGGCTTCTCATGCGTCTGGTCTTCCCGCTGGTTACAGGTTGAAGACACTGTATCTCTTCCAGGCTAAATCCTAGAAACAAGAGCTTTTGGAATGGAGCAATGGCACCGCCTGCTTTGAAGGCTATCCAGTTCGTAATCAATTCAAAGGCCGCAGAGGTACGCGCATTGATAGGCTGCTCCGGATTTTGATCGATATAATAGAAAATGCTGTCCAGCAATACGCTCATCGCTATCCATTTTCCTTCTGACTTTAGCATATAAAAATCCAGTTCTGTTTCTTCTACCTCCATCCGGACACTATTGAGGGAGTCCATTTCACTCTTGAGCTGAAAAGCATAGCTGGGAGCTTTTTTCTTATCTCCGGGAACCCTTTTTCGAAATCTCAGAGACATCCGATTTTTCAACAAAAAATAATCAGGGCTATCGAGGTAGAGATCATAATACATGTCATCCGAATGGAAGTGTGTAGAAAAGGATTCCGTAGCTTGAGAAGATTGAATAAAGCCACTGATTCCTACATAATCCCCTGGCAAATATTTTCGCTGGTTTTCGGTTTGGGAGAAAGCCAGCGAAAAGATAGATAAAAAGAGGATTGTGAATATGAGTGTTCTAGTTTCCATAATTTCTAAATCTGCCTTTCTTTTTCAGGAAACTTTCGGGATTCCTGTCTGCTTGATAGTCTTTGATTAGCTTCCCTTCCTTCACCACCAATTCTCCCAATTCATACAGGTTCAACTTTCTGTCGAATTTGATAGGATGGGGATCTTGTATATTAAATGCTTTCAGAATAGAAGCTCGTCTGGATGCCATTTTGTGAAAGTATAGTTCGGCTATAGGTTCGGGCCATTGTGCCTTTTCTATAATCTTTCGGAGCATAGTTTCGTCTAGCAAAGCAATTTTTTCAGCCATCCATAGCAGGTCATGATAATTCGCCTTTTTATAAGCAGGCAAAATGCTATTAATGCGGTTGTTGAACTTCAATTTATTCCCCTTTTTCTTTACTACTTCCCAGGGCAATTTGTTGACCAGGCCCACTTTGAAATCTCGATTCAGGGTTTTGAGACTCACTCCCATGCTGGTACCCAAATCAGAGAACACAGCTGAAATACGGTAATTGTAATTTCCACTATGAACCGTCGTCAATAAAGTATTTGACTCTTTTGTATCCCAGTTTCCAATAAAATGATGGGCCAGTAAGGAGGCTTTCAGTTCCCGCCGATCCTGATTGAGGGGAGTATGGGGAATAAAAGAACCGATCCGCTTTACACGATCCGGACGAGCCTCGATGGCACATTTTACAAAACGAACATAGGGCTTGCCAATAAAGGCGGTTAGTTTCTTCTGCGTCTTTGCCATCTCCTCACTTACAGTTCCATAATTTGAGATAAAGGGACCTATATCTACTTTGTAAATCTTTTTAAGCGCCTGTATCAATTCCTCAGCATTATTTACTTCGGTGGGCTCATCAAATACAAGGGTCAGTTTATCCCGACCATAGAAATAGGGATGATCCACATCATAGCCCAGCGCTGCAAATATTCGGGAACCCACTACATCTGTATGAACTTCATCGCCCCATTTCAGAGACCATTCATTGTCCAGGTCCAGATCATGGGTACCAATTTTAGGGGCTGATCCGCTTAAGCTTAAGTCTTTGAAAAGGACCACCATATTTTTCTTCGCATCCACCTTTTTTTGCTTGGCCAGATAACCAAATTGTTTATGCGGAGAACGCTCCTTGGAGAGCGGATGATAATAGGGAGATTCAGGAATTTCATAAATTTCCCTCGACGCTTCAGGAATCTTGTATCGGAATACCCTTCTACTCCGATAAGAATCCAGAACCAGATTAATCTTCTCTCCAAGAGTGACTTTTGTTCTTGCTCTGGCCAGCGTTTTTTGTTTTAATGAGGACTCCAGTAGGTATAATTCATACACCCATTCATGAATCTCGGCTGTACTCTTTTTTTGTTCCTGATAGTGCTGCTCAAGAATCTCGCTTAGGTGTTTGACATGCCGCATAAAGGCCTTCTTCCTTTTGGGAATTTGATATCCCCGATAGGTCTTTATATCCCGATTTGTCAAAAAGGAGGTGGTTTTTCTAAGAGCCTCCAGATTGAGTTGATCTGCTGTAAAAAAGGAGGCTGTAGATAAAGGGGCTTCCTGATCCAGTAAAGTTCCCCTACTAATTTGAGAAATTAGTGAGAGCGAACAGCTGAGAAGGATTAGGCTTAATATTCCTTTGTTAAAATTAATCATGGCCTAATCTGTTTTTGAACAATAAATACTTAACATAAGCTAATTTCTTCTTACACAGCAAAACTAAAGTCATGAACCGTCTAGTTATTTTTCTTTTGACCTTCCTCTTTCTTAGCCAGCAATCTGCATTTTCGCAAGACGAAAACTCGGAATCCTCCAAAAACTGGCGAGTGGAAATAGAACCTTCTCCTTTCATCCTGAATGGTTTTTTTCTGCATATCGGCCGAAACCTGACAAAGGATGGGAAGCTGAGTATGGCCCTGTATACTCTTGCGACAGATGTTCCCGATGTCTTGACAGAGAGGATTTTTGATAATACAGTTGATGAAGATGTATTGAGAGTGGGACTACAGCTCACCCTAAATACCCGATATAAGATCGAACTCTTCAAAGACAGAGAGAGCAACCCATATATAGGCCTGGTTAGTGGTTGGGAATATTTCACCCTGGTAAATCCTGCCAAGGAAGATTTAAGAGTAGATGTCATTTTACTAACTCCTTATATAGGTGGAGAAATCTATTTTTATAAAGATGTTTTATATGTAAATCCTCAATTGAGGAGTGTATTATATCTAAATCCCACATACAGTATCGAGAACCGGACTGAGGAAATAAAGCAGGTTTTTTTCCTGCCTCAGATTTCCTTAGGGTGGAGATTTTAAGGAAAAGCGAACTCGACCCGGATCAGACTTGAATAAATAATTCAATTCCTTTAGTTCCAGTTTCAGATATCCTCCCAATATTTTTGCAAATAAAATTATTGGGGTCAGCAAAAAGCGAGGACCTCTAGTCAGGCGAACACCTGAATATTTCAAGCTATTGGGAGGATAAACTAGCTGGCGATTTTGCTGTTTTCGTTGCTCATATATTTTTTTGAAACGCTGGCTGAAATAGTTGAGGGCGACTCTCTCCATCAGATTGAAACGCAAAGGGAGTCTGAGACGATGTGGGAATATGACCGCTGGGTATACCACCCGAACAAAATACATGAAGTTGCCCTGCATGAGCCAATTGGTGAAAAGCTCATAGGAGTCCATAAACTGATAGGCCTCTTCATAAATTCTCAAACGAGAAGTATAGGCGTGTTGAAAAATCCCTTCGTATGATTTCCAGGCCTTCGCATCAAAGCGATTTGATTCTTTTTCCTGACAAAGAAGCTCTGATAGAAAAATGCATTGTTGTCCGATCAACTCTATACCTGGACTTACAAATGGATCAAGAAAGGCTCCACTTTCTCCCAATAAGGCTATTCCTTTTGAGTACAAATGTTTACTCACATAGGGCAGATGTTCTATATGTCTGATTTTGCCTCTTTCTGCCCCTTCGGTCATGAGAGAAAGTTGGGGGTCTTCCTGTATTTGCTGGAGGAAGAAAGCTTGAGGGTCTTCAAAGTCGACCTTATGCTTATCAAAAACTACTCCTATGCTGGTCCGTTCCTCATCCAGACGAATGATCCACCACCAGCAATGCTTGCGCATCAAATGGGTGGTACTAAATTTTCTAAGTCCGATAGAAGCCGTATCCCAATATTCATTTTGTGGAGTATCCCAAATTTCAGTAGGGGCTATGTTTTTGAAATGGGCCATAATGGCTCCTGTATTCAAACCAATTTTCCTGTCCTCCCATTTCAATTCATTCGGAATGTATCGGTGCCTGCCTGTAGCGTCAACCAGCCATTTTGCCTGCACTTTTTTAAATTCACCTGCTACTTCAAGATCAAGCTCATTTTTAAAATCTTCATGGCTGAATCTCAGGATTTGAGCGGGTCTGTAAATTTGGGCTCCTTTACGGTCAACCTCATCCAGAATGTCCTGATCAAATAGCTTCCTATCGAGATGATAGCCTTTGATCAAACCAGGAAAAGTCGGACTGGCAAATTCGGCTATTTGAGAGAGGTCCGAACTCTTGTTTTCATTGAACAGAAATCGAATTCCACTTTTTGCAGTATGTCTTGAGAGAATATGATCTATATCCAGACTTTTGACGAAAAGAGCTGCTATGTCTAGCAGGGATTCTCCTATTTTCTGGGGGAAATATTCTGTTTTTTCGATGATGAGAATGCGAAAATCCGGATTTCGTTTAAAAATAGACAATGACAAAAAGCTGGCGGCAAGTCCACCACCTATAATAATCATATCATATATTTCTCTTTTCTCCTTCACGGGAAATTTCTTTAAGAAGATTCTTTTATCCGGATGATCACTTTTCCTTTGGCTCTATGGGTTTTTAGGTATAAAAGCCCTTCAACGGCATCTTTGAATTCGTAAACCCTATCTACGATTGCTTTAATCTTTTCTTCTTCAAAAAGCTTACGGATGTAGTTGAGCTTTTCCTGATTTGGATAACTCCACACATGCTTGTAGAAAACTCCTTTCCTCCGCATGCGATACATGAGGATACTTCCTTTGAGTTGGAAAAGGAGGCGAAAGATTTTGGCGATGCCTACTTCCTTCAAGGTTTCCTCATCATGATGTCCGGCTATGGAGATAATTTTTCCTCCCCTTTTTACTGCTTCTAAACTTTGCCAGGGATATCTTCCTCCTATGGTATCAATTACAATATCCAATTCGCTTATCTCTTTTCTAAAATCCTTCTTTTTATAATCGATTACCTCATCTGCTCCCAACTCCCTTACCCAATCGACATTGGAGCTGCTGGTAGTCGTATATACATAGGCACCCAAATGCTTTGCATACTGTATTGCAAAGCTTCCACTTCCTCCAGAACCTCCTGTGATCAAAACACGGTCCCCTTTCTTTATTCCGGCTACTTCAAAAGCATCATAAATAGTACAGGAGATCAAAGGAATACCGGCAGCCTCCTCAAAACTCAAATTTCGGGGTTTCAGGGCGACCGCATCTGAGTGGACAATGATTTCCTCTGTCAGGGTTCCCATCTGTTCCCAGGGCACTTTCGAATATACCTCATCTCCCATATCGAAATCCTTTACCTGCTCGCCTTTGCCTATCACAGTCCCCGCCAGATCAAATCCCAAAGCAAAGGGACGTTTAGGACGGGTAATGATGAGGGCAAATCCCCAGACAATCTTATAGTCCACGGGATTTAAGGCCGCAGCATGAACGCTGATCTGTACATCATGGGGACCCGGACTGCCTATTTCCTTTTTGAGGAATTTGACATTGTCTTTGATGTTGAATCCGTATCCCGTTAGGAACAAGGCTTTCATATATTGAGTTTTACCCATTTCATGTCCAGGCCTCTTTGCCATTCTGCCATGCTGACTACAGACATGACTGAGAGAATAATCGCTCCCCAGATATAATAGATCAGTGGTAAGCTTTCGATGCCCTGGTATTGGGTAAAGAAGCCCCACATAAACATGGCAATCGTTTTCCCAATCACAAAGACCCACATGCCCAGATGTAAACGAGATTCATATACACTGCATCTGTCGGTATGGAAGTGAAGTTCGTCTATAAACTCATGCACTGTCCTTACGATAAAGAAGGTGAGGAAAAGGGGAAGCATTTCCAGCTTCCACCAGTACATCCCTACCAGAGACATTTCCATCAGGACAGAAACGACCAGAATATTTCGATGTGTTTGTAATTCCTTATCCGTGATATCTACCTCGACCAACTCTTTGTGGGTAAGGGCATCAAATAACCAGAGGATGGTAAAGCCTGTGGCTGATATTAAAATAAGGGAAGCCCAGTACATTGGGCTTATTTCATACATAAAGTCCATAAAGGTGTTGAATTAATAATACCCCAAAAAAGAGATTGCAGGTCATGAGGTTGAAACTCTGACCCCAGAGTTTAGACCTTTGATACTTATTGAGCATGAGTAGATTTACATAGCGCCAAAGGACGATTATGGAAACCAGAATCATAGACTCCATATTACCATAAAGATAGAAACTAAGGCCCCAGGAAAGGAGGTTGAGTATATGCATGAATACAATGCTATGCTTAACTCCATAAACGACAGGAAAGCTTCTGATTCCAATCCGTATATCTCTCTCCAGATCTGGTACATCCCGAATCATACTACCAATAAATACTTGCAGGCTGGCGAATATGAAAAGAGAAATCAGCAAGGGATCTTCCCAGCTTCCCCCGCCTATCAGAATCAGGGATCCCCAGGCAATTCCAATCATAAAATTCTTAAGGAAAAGAAAGTTCTTGAGCCGGGTAAATTCTCCCTTTATTTTCAAAGGAAAAGAATAGAGAACGCCTAAAATTGCGGTGATGGCCAGGAGGACAAAACTAAAGGCAGAGAAGTAGTTTATGGCAAAAGGAGAAATCAGGATAAGCAAAGCAGTATAAAAGACCTTTCTTTTATGTTGGAGGAAATCCTGCAACCTTTCCCGGAGTGGTAATCGGTGATTAACTAAGGGAAGGTCATAAATTAAAACTACTCCACAAAAACCAGAAATAATGAGAAGTCCCAGATAGACAGGATTTAACTTATTCGCTGCAATACTACCGCTCAGTAAAAGTGCGAGAGTAGCCAGCAAAAACTGAAAAAGCCGCTTATCCTTTATAAAAAATATATGTTTCTCGTCCATGACAAATCTTCTGATAACTCGCTTCCGCATAGAAGACGGATTTTTTCTGATATTCAATGCAAAGACCTCCGAATTATCTGAATAATTATGGGATTACCTTGAGATATCCGCGTCTTGACAATAGGAAGCTTTAAAAAAAATAAGCAAGTACAAAGGGGAAAAATCTTCAGATGGAATGATTTATAACAAGCTTCTATGATTCTTTCACAGAATTCCCTTTAGTACAATAAATCGCAACCAGGATGCATATCTGAGACCTCAAATTAGACCTAATCTCCTATGCTTACAAAAATCAGGAGCGTGAATATTGGGAGAATTCAGTATTATAGAATTGGATGTCCGGGAAAATTTAAGGCTATGTGCAAAAGGGGAAATAGCTAAAGTCTTTATCACAAATTCCCCCTCTTTTTTTACTGTTTAGGTGAATTAAGGCATATTGCCTCTACTCAAAAAATAGACTCATCATGCGAAAACTGCTGCTTCTTATTTGCTGCCTGTTTTTTCTCTGTTCTGATCTCACAGCACAGAATTTTCGGATTATTGCATATTTCCCTCACTATAGGTTTGCCCTGCAAAATGATATTCATTTTGAGAGGATCACCCATTTGAATTTGTCTTTCCTCAATCCGGATGCCAATGGGAATCTGGTTATAGGTGGACAAGACATTGATCCCATTGTAGCGCGAGCCAGAAGTTTGAATCCATCGATTAAGGTATTTGTTGCGATAGCGGGAGGTGGGCTCACGCCTGAGTGGGAAGCTGCCTATAAATTGCGTATGCAAGCAGTCAATCGTACAGCCTTTGTGCATCAATTGGTGGCTTATGTTGAAAGCCATAATCTGGATGGAATAGATGTAGACCTGGAATGGAGCCATGTGGATGCCTTGTATAGCCCCTTTGTTTTGGAGCTGGCGGATTCTCTGCACGCCAAAGGATTTGAAATATCTGCCGCCTGGCCCGCGACTACTCGATATGCCGATATCACGGATGCTGCATTGGCCAGCTTTGACTGGATCAACCTTATGGCCTATGACCTCACAGGCCCCTGGAATCCCAATAGCCCCGGAGATCACTCTCCCTATTCCTTCGCCAATCAGGGAATCGCTTTTTGGAAAGGACATGGAGTCAGTGCTGAGCGTATGAATCTGGGGGTGCCTTTTTATGGAAGGAATTGGGATAGCCCAAATACCGGTCAGGCATTTACCTATGCGTCGATGGTGGCAGAAGATAGCAGCTATGCCTATGAGGATACAGTCGGTCAACGATATTACAATGGCATTCCGGGCATACAGGCTAAAACTCAATTGGCCCAAATGGAAACTTCGGGCATTATGATCTGGGAGATCGGACAAGATGTTTTTGGAGCTTTGGAACATTATTCTTTGCTGAAAACTATCTATGAGCAGATAGCGCAAACCACTCCCCTCGAACCTGAACTTGCTCAATTGAATGCGACTTTGTATCCCAATCCTTTTTCAGATCAGATCAGTCTGGAAATGAATGTGGAGGATAGAAATTCACGGATAGAAATACGTGACATGCAGGGGCGTGTATTACTGGAGGAAAGACTAAATATAGGACCGAACCTAAAGAGCTGGAATTTATCCCATTTAGCTGATGCCTTGTATCTCTTAGTCATTCATACAAATGGGCGAAGTTATATCAAGAAGCTGATCAAGAGGTAAGGTCTTCAAATTCAAGTGCAAAATTGCGATAGTACTTCTATTTTAGCTCAAGAGAAAAACGTTATGAATAAAATCCTACTACTTCTTTCCCTCATAGGCCTTAGCCTATTTTCCTGTGATCAAACTACCGAGTTTCTGGACCAAAGCCTGGAAGTTAGTTTGATCCCCAAGCCAAAGCAGCTGAAAATGGGAGAGAAATCCCTGATGTTAACGGAAAGCAGCAAGATATATGCGCCTAATTCCACAATTGAAGGCCTGGCAGAGGTATTTAGTAAAGAGCTGGAGAAACTTACAGGAGTATCTATGGAAACTACTTCCTCTATGGGAAGTGAGGCAGATATTGTTTTTGGGATAAAGCCTGGTTTATCGAAGGAAAGCTATCAAATAGAAATTTCTGATGTAGTGGAAGTACGAGGCGGAAGTGAGGCGGCTCTGGCGATGGCAAAAAGTAGCTTGCTTCAATTGGTGCAAGAACAGGAAGGCAGATTGATATTTCCTATCCTTTCTATTTATGATCAGCCCGATGCCAATTTTCGGGGTTTGATGATTGATCTTGCTCGTAAATGGCACAGCTCAAAATCGGTGCTAAAGTTGATTGACCTGGCTGCCTTTTATAAGATTAAATACCTGCATCTGCATTTTACCGATCATCAATCTTTCACTTTCCCTAGCAGAGAGTATCCCAAACTTCCCACGCCAGACCGTCATTATAGCCTGGAGGAATTAGAGTCCTGGGAAAAGTACTCACAGGCCAGGGGAGTTACTATCATCCCCGAATTGGAAGTACCTGGTCATGCGATGCAATTTGTAACTCAATATCCTGAAATATTTGCGCTGGAGGATACGGCCGAAAATAAATGGATCATCAATATGGGGAACGAAGAGGCGTATGAAGCCATTTCCCGGATTAGCCAGGAAATGATGGATGTCTTTCGGGCCAGTTCTTATTTTCATATTGGAGGCGATGAAGCCTATTTCCACAAAGTGATGGATGATCCCAAGGTTCAGGCCTATGTAGAGAAACGAGGAATTAAACCTGATGTGCATGAGCTGTACCGCCATTTCCTGATCCAGATGAATGAGATGATCAAAGGATTTGGCAAACAAATGTGTGTCTGGGAAGGATTTGGCCCGGAAGGGGAAGTCGAAATCCCCAAAGACATCCTTGTATTTGAATTTGAAACCAATCGCTACCTTCCCGATCAACTCATTAAGGATGGCTATACGGTAGTCAATACTTCCTGGAAACCCTTGTATGTGGTAAATCAAAGGAAGTGGTCAGCGGAGACGATTTATGGATGGAATATGTGGCGTTGGGAAAACTGGTGGGATAAAGCTCCTTCCTTTGAGCCTATTCAGCTAGAAAAAACGCCTCTCATCATAGGTGCTGAGATGTGTGCCTGGGAGCAGCCAGAAGAAGCCGAGATTCCTAGTCTGAGGAGAAGAGTACCTGCTTTTGTCGAAAGGATTTGGAATACAAAAGGGAATTTGAGTTCGGAAGAATTACTCAAACTTATCGAAGCAAATGATCAACGTTTATCCCTTTTGATAGGAGATGATCGGCAGGAAAAGCCATAGAGGACTGCTACATTTCCCGTATATTGGGAATAGAAAAACATATAGATCTGACTGCTTCAATAGCCAGAAAAACTTTACTACTATTAAACAATGAATGCCGATTCTTTCAAGCATGTAGATTACCTATGGGATGAGCAAGAAGCTGCTATCCTGGGAGCCGATGAGGTTTCTCTTTTTTTATACCGTTCCAATAAGTTGGGTGCTGACCTCAGGGTTACCAATTATGGAGGGGGAAATACTTCATGCAAAACCATTGAAAAAGATCCTTTGAGTGGGGAAGAAGTAGAGGTGTTATGGGTGAAAGGCTCAGGGGGAGATATCGGAACTCTCAAAAGGAATGGGATTGCTGGTCTGTATGTAGATAAGTTGAGAGCCCTGAACAATGTTTATCGAGGCATTGATCACGAGGATGAAATTGTCCCTCTCTATTACCATTGCCTGTATGATCTGGAAAGTAAGGCTCCCTCCATTGATACGGCTTTGCATGGATTGCTACCTTTTAAACATATAGACCATCTTCATCCCGATGCCCTGATAAGCGTAGCAGCTGCCAAAGACAGTGAAAGAGTTACCCGAGAGATTTGGGGGGATAAAATGGGCTGGGTTCCCTGGCAGAGACCGGGTTTTGACCTGGGATTGCAATTGAGAAAGTGTGTAGATGAAAATCCCGGAATACGTGGGATTGTATTAGGGGGACATGGACTCTTTACTTGGGGAGATTCGGCTTATGAGTGCTACCTCAATAGCCTGGAAGTAATTGAAACCGCTTCCTTATACATTGAAGAAAGAGAAGGTAAAGATCGGCCTGTATTCGGGGGAGCTCTAAGGGGAAGTCTGTCCGATACTGACAGAAAAAACCAGGCCGCTCATATGGCGCCTATCCTGAGAGGACTTTGTTCAACCTACCAATCGATGATCGGCCATTTTACCGATGATGAGCGAGTCCTGCAGTTTATCAATAGCAAAGATTTGGCGCGCCTGGCACCTTTGGGGACGTCATGTCCGGACCATTTCCTCCGTACCAAAATTCAACCCCTGGTATTGGAATTAGAAGCTGATGCAGATCTGTCAGATGCTACCCAAATCAAAGAAAAACTCACACCTGCTTTTGAAAAGTATCGAGAAGCATATATAGCCTATTATGAAAAATGTAAGTATCCGGATAGCCCAGCGATTCGAGATACAAATCCCGTGATCATTCTCTATCCGGGAGTAGGCATGTTTAGCTTTGCCAAAAACAAGCAAACGGCACGTGTTGCCTCCGAATTTTACATCAATGCGATTAATGTGATGCGAGGATCGGAAGCCATCACGGAGTATACGGCTTTGAGTAGACAAGAGGCTTTTAAAATTGAATACTGGCAGCTGGAAGAAGCAAAACTGCAAAGGCAAGCTCCCGAAAAACCTCTTTCGAGAAAGGTCGCCCTGGTAAGTGGTGGTGGTGGTGGTATAGGAAAAGCCATCGCAGACAAACTAGCGGCAGCTGGAGCAAATCTTGTCCTTACAGATATTTCCGAAGAGTACCTTAAAGCAGCAAATGCCGATTTCGGACGAGATGTTTCCACTTATATAGCTTGTGATGTAAGCAAAGAAGCCGAAATAAGCGGAGCTTTTGCCCATGCGGCCCTGGCATTTGGGGGAGTTGATATAGTTATTCATTCTGCAGGCCTGGCGATTTCCAAGCCTTTGGCAGAGCATAGCGAAGCGGATTGGGATCTTTTGCAGAACGTGATGGTGAAGGGACAATTTCTTCTTGCCAGAAAAGGCGTAGAAATCATGCGGAAACAAGGTATGGGAGGAAATATCATTCACGTTGGCTCTAAAAACGGCCTCTTTGCCGGACCGAATAATGTGGGGTATGGAACAGCTAAGGCTGCACAGCAACACATGACTCGTCTTTTGGCAGCTGAACTTGGACCTGAAAAGATCAGAGTGAATGCAGTCAATCCGGATGGAGTTGTGATTGGAAGCAAAATCTGGGAAGGGGGTTGGGCCGAAGGTAGAGCCAAAGCTTATGGAATAAAGGTAGAAGAATTGCCGGCCTTTTATGCCAAACGTAATCTAATGAATGAGATTATCCGGCCCAAAGACATTGCCAATGCAGTTTTTGCGCTGGTAGCGATCCTGGATAAAAGTACTGGAAATATGATCAATGTGGATGGCGGAATGGCTACGGCCTTTGTACGATAATTTAGCTTCAGCCCTTATGGGCAAAAACCACACCTATAATGGAAGCAGAAAAACAACTACTTCAAAGCGAAGAATTTGAACGCCAAGCTGTACCCGAGAATCATTTAAAATCCTGGAAGAGTTTTCTGGGAATGTATGCCGGAGAACATGCGGCAGGTACTGAATTCATGATTGGGCCTTTATTTCTCACAGCAGGTGTAAGTGCATTTGATCTGATTGTCGGTTTACTGTTGGGCAATTTGATGGCAGTTTTGAGTTGGCGTTTTCTTACAGCAGAAATCGCGGTCAGGCACCGACTGACCCTTTATTATCAATTGGAGAAAATCTGTGGAAAAAGACTGGTTACTTTCTACAACCTGGCCAATGGGATACTCTTTTGTTTCCTGGCGGGTGCCATGATCACGGTTTCTGCAACAGCAGTGGGCGTTCCTTTTGATCTGGAAATGCCCAAATTGACGGACACCATGCCCAATAGCTTAAGTTGGGTGTTGATCGTACTGATCGTAGGAGCCTTGATTGCATTTATCGCAGCTCGAGGCTATGATTCAGTCTCCAAAGCAGCCAATTGGATGGCACCTCTGATCATCCTGGGATTCCTCGCCTGTGGCTTTGTGGCTCTAGGGCAATTGGAAGTGAAAAGTTTTGCTGACTTTTGGAACATATGGGGAGAAGGAAGTGAACCATTCCCCGGCCAAATCAAATATACTTTCTGGCATGTATTGCTTTGGTCCTGGTTCTGTAATGCTGCCATGCACATTGGCATGTCGGATCTTTCGGTTTTTCGCTATGCGGAAAAGGTAAATTCAGGTTGGACTACTGCTGCTGGTATGTATGTAGGCCATTACATTGCCTGGATAGCTGCGGCTTTATTGTATGCCGTTTACCTGAAAAGTGGAGAGGCTCAGGCCTTTTTAGATCAGGGACAGGCTCCTCCTGTAGCTCCCGGACCATTGGCTTACAATGCGATCGGTGTTTTCGGAATACTTGCCGTAATAATCGCTGGTTGGACCACTGCCAACCCTACGATTTATCGTGCAGGTCTGGCTTTTCAAGCTATCATTCCCCGGGCATCTACCTTCTGGGTTACCATTATCGCTGGAGGAATTGCGACTATTGCCGGATTATTTCCCGCCATTGCTATGAAGTTGCTCGACTTTGTGGCACTCTATGGGTTTATCCTTGCTCCGATAGGGGCTATCATAGCCTTTGAACATTTCTGGGGAGACCGGGCTGGTATCATAAAGAACTATGCAGAAAAGGCAGGCATTTCAGTTAATGTTCCCGTGATCCTTGCCTGGGGCCTGAGTTTTGGGGTCTTTTACCTCATTTCGACTACGCAAGGGATTTTCCTTTCTTTTTTGACCTTGCCGGCCTGGATCAGTTGCGGGATACTTTTTCTGGTGTTTAGTCGGTATATGCAGAAAAAAGCAAAATTCTAATTTAAGTATACCCCATAAATCAAAATCCTATGCAAAGACTTGCCTTCAAAATGCAACTCAAAGAAGGGCAGAAAGAGGAATATAAACTTCGACATCAGCAAATTTGGCCGGAATTGGAAACTTTGCTGAAAGATACGGGAATCCATGAATACTCTATTTTTCTGGATGAAGAGACGCATATCCTCTTTGCCTTCCAGAAGTTGTCAGGAGATGGGGGTTCGCAAGATTTGGGCGGTACAGCTATTGTGAAAAAGTGGTGGGACTACATGGCAGACCTTATGCAGGTAAATCCCGATAATTCTCCACTCTCAGTTCCATTGGAAGAGTTGTTTTATATGGAGTAAAAATGAATTGTCTTCAGAGCTGTTCCCTGATCCCTTTTTTTGCTTACAAAACCATTGCAGCTCCCAAAGCTGACCCAATAGGATTATGAGCCGGAAGAATCTCCAGCTGCGGAAGGCCTTTCGCCAGCAAAAGCAGAAAGAGCTCATTGTCGATAAAACCTCCGTCAACATAGAGCTTTTGAATAGAAGTTTTACCCTTAGCGAGGTGGAGAGCCCGTATTTGTAGTTCGACCAATTCCTGCATCAGTTTGTGATAGGCAGTTTCGTAGTCGGGGAAAAGGCTCAGGTCTGTAGATATGGAAGAGGGATAGGTAGTTATACTTTCCCATGCATAAACTTGTTCTGGCAAGTACTCAAGTTTATTCAGAATATCCGATTGGGGATTCATTTGTTTGTGAATGCCTGGATACTTTTGAAAATGCTTTGCCAGTTTTTTCGTCCAGATCTTGTACTCATTTCCCAGAAACAAACGAGAAGCTTTAACAGCCTGTCCATCGATTTGGATAAAATTCAAGCAGTCCATCCTAAGTTCCTCTGTAGTCAAGGCCTCTTGATTAAAGGGATTTAAAACGATGTTCCAGCTTCCCGTAGACAAAAGCATGAAAGGCTCGCTACTTTTCTTCAGGTAAGGAATAAGGGCTGCAGAACTATCGTGAATTCCCGGCCCTATCTTCATGTGTATACCTTCAATATTCTGCTGGAAAGTTTGAGTTGTAGGCTGTATAGCGGCAAGTTTTTTCTCTATTCCTTCCGCATACACCCATCGATGATAGGCTCTTTTTTGATAATCCCATAAGGCTGTATGGCAGCCAATGCTTGTATATTCACTTACTAGCTTTCCACTAAATAAGAAGGATAAATATTGGGGAAGATGAAGGGAGCAGTAAAGCTGCTGATAAAGTTGTGGACGTTCATGTTTTAGCCAATAAAGCTGTAGGCCTGAATTGAGCATAGCTAAAGGAGGAGAGGCCGTTTCTCTTGCTATAGTCAATGCATCTCCATATTGGTCATAGAAGGTCTGTAGAAGTTTCTCTGGATACGGCTTGAGGTAATTATAGAGGGGCGAGAGAGCTTTTCCGTCTTTTCCTATATGGACAAAGCTGGCTCCATAAGTAGAAAAGTTTAGGCTTTGAATGTTGTAGGTGTCATCATCAAGTAGGGAAAAAAGACTTTCTTTTACCCATTTTTCAATTGCGGCAAGGTCATCACATGGGAAGTCGTCTTCATCTTTGATCTCAGGAATTTCTGTATAGAGGCGTTTTACCTCCTGAAAGTTTTCGTCAAACAGGAAGAGTTTCTTATTGGATTTGCCGATATCAAAAACTGCCCGAACCTTCATTACAATCCGGTAGCAATGGTTTCATATCCTCTTTCCTCGATCAGTTTTTCGCGAATTTTAGATTTTCGGTAAAATTCAAGAGGATTGAGGGCCCCTCCGGATCTTAGTCGGGCTTCTTTTAATAATGGTCGTACATCTGTCCGAAAGGCATCCTGCAATAATTCCTGGGAACCAACTACATCATTGCGATTCCGATAGCTTTCCAATTTTTCATGATTGACAATAAGGGCTTGGGCAAGTGCCAATCGAATTGCCTCCAGGCTTTGCATGAGGTCAAGGAGCGGATCTTTGAGGTTGTGGCTGGCATCTATCATCCAGGCCAGATCAGGATTTCCGCGCCTATTGTTTTCCATGCCATACACCAATTCATTGAAGATGAGGAAAAGCTGAAAAGGTTTTATAGAACCCACTGTCAGATCATCGTCTCCGTATTTGCTGTCATTGAAGTGAAAACCTCCCAATTTGCCTGTCCACATTAGGGTGGCTACGATCTGTTCAATGTTGGTATTGGGAAGGTGGTGGCCAAGGTCAACCAGGCAATAGGCCCTTTCACCGACTTCTTCCGCCAGTAAATGGGAAGTCCCCCAATCCTGAATCACTGTGCTATAAAAATTGGGTTCATACGGTTTGTACTCTATGTACATTTTCCAATCTGCCGGCATATGAGCATATATCTCTTTCAGGCTGTCGAGGGTTCTTTGGAGGGCTCTTTGAAAATTGAGCTGTCCAGGGAAAGAAGAACCATCTGCCAGCCAAACGGTAATACTTTTAGATCCTAGCGAGATTCCATGATCTATTACTTCTTTGTTATGTTGAATTGCCTGAGCTCGAATGTTTGCTTCCGTATGGCAAAGGGAACCAAATTTATAGCTATGTGCTTGAGCGGCTGCATCCTGAAAAGTATTGGAATTGACCGCATCAAAGAGGATTCCGTAGGTGTCTGCGAGCTCGCGTATTTTTTGAGCATCTTCCGGTATGTCCCAGGGGATGTGTAGAGAGATTGCTCCCGCGGACTGCGTCAAGGCATGAATGATGCCTATATCGGCAATCTTTTCTTCCAGATTTGCGGGCTCCCCTCCCATGGGAAAGCGGGCGAAGCGGGTACCTCCCGTCCCAAGTGCCCAACTGGGAATAGCAAGCTGAAAGTCCTGAATTTTTTGGATGATGGAATCTATCTGTAGCCCTTTCTTAGCTAATTTCTGAGCAAGGAATTCTAGTTCAGCCGGATGATGTGAACCTGATGCTTTGTTGTGCTGCTCTATCTGAGAGGAAGTGATGCGCATGAGAAAAGATCATTTTAAGAAATGGGACATAATAGGCTTTCGCATTCTATCTGAAAATTTTACTTTGATAAGAATATCCCAAATTTTATCAAAGTAAAAAAGAAGATATTGAGCAGATAGGGCGGAGTTGTTGGGGAAAATGGATAAAATTAAAGGTAATCCCTTACACATTCTACCGGAAAACCTTGAGAAACTTCCCATAACTAAGGGCGTAAATAGAGTATCCAAGCATAAGCAATTTCCCAAAAGAAAATTTTGACGATCGGGGCGATCGAAAAATGCACCTATGGCAATCTCCCACTCAGGAGCCAAAGCCTTAGGGAGTACCTGTGTCTGGCAGAATGTTAAACTGCCTGAACCCAATCTCTTTTGCAAAAATCGAAAGCTTTAAAAGATACACGAATAAACTCCTCTTATTAGGAGCCTGAAGAACAATTGTACCAAACCCATATTTTAAATCAATGAGACCTACAACGAACACACACAAATCTGCCCAAAAGAAGAAGATTAGAGTACTTTCTATTGATGGAGGAGGAGTCAAAGGCGTATTACCTGTCACTTTATTGACATATCTGGAGTCTGCCTTGCAAAGAGAAAGTGGAAATCCCGACGCTCGCATTGCGGACTATTTTGATTTCTTCGCCGGTACCAGCACAGGAGCCATTTTGGTCTCTACCCTTTTAACCCCAGATCCCTTGAACCCCACCCGACCTAAATTTAAGGCTGCAGATGCTGAGCGATTCTATTATGAAAAAGCCCCTAAGATTTTTGGTAAAAGTATCACCCGGAGACTGAGAACAATTTTTGGTTGGTGGAGAGTTAGGTACAGCTCCCGTCAATTGGAATTGGAACTGAAAGATGCTATTGGAAGAAATACCTGGTTGAGTGATATGATCAAACCAATGATGGTTACGGCTTATGATATTACCAAGCGGAAAGCCATTTTCTTTACCAGTGGAAATGCCGCCAATAAACCTTCCAAGAACTTTCTGACCTGGCAGAGTACCTGTGCATCTTCTTCTGCACCAACCTTCTTCAAACCTGTCCATCTGAAGGCAGAAAACGGTATGCCGTATTTCCTTACAGATGGAGGCATGTTCGCCAATAATCCTTCCATGTGTGCTTTTGTTGAAGTGAAGAAAATGAAGGAGTTCCACATAAATGGAAATATCCCTACCGCAGATGATATCATCATGCTTTCTCTGAGTGCCGGGCATAAGCGGAAAAAGTACGACTATGAGAAGATGAGCAAGGCCGGGAAGGCCAACTGGATCAGCCCTATTATTGATATCCAAATGTCCGGAAATGCAGAGACTGTGGATCACAAACTTTCCATGTTGTACGATGAGGCTACCAATGGTTCCAAAAATGATTATTACCGCATTGAGCCGGATCTTTATGAAGCAAATACTGTGATGGATGATGCCTCTAAAAAGAACCTTGAGAACCTCAGAGAAGCTGCCAAAAAGAATGTAGAGAACTTCCGCGATACCTTAGACGAAATTGCACGGAAATTGGTAGCAAATGATCCGAATATAGCTGCTACAAATTCAGTGGCTCAAAAAATAAAACAAGCGTAATACAATTCAATTTGATCGGAAATCAAATTTTGAATATTCCAGGGGCAGTCAAAAACTGTCCCTGTTTTTTTGTCTTAACTTTTGACCCGGCTCACAAATTTTTCTCAGGAGAACACTAAAGCCGATTTTTATGGATTTACACAAAAAAACAAGCCTGATCAATCATTCAGTTTACGGCAATTCGCAAAACTTCTCTTTCTGTTCCTAAAATTCAGTTAGTAAAATCTAGCTGCAGAAATAATCTTAGAGGTGCTCGTCTACAATTTTAACTTCAGGATTAGATGCTATGAGGAATTATCTACTATTGCTAATTGTATATTGCTGTTTCTCAAAAACAGATGCCCAGATTCTCAAGGGAGTGGACAAGGATACCCGAATTGATTCCATGATTCAGTTTCATGGGAGTTGGCCCGAGCCAAATTTTAAGCCAAGATTGAAGGAAAATTGGAGATGGCATGCTACCGGCAAACCTTTAGAACGCATTCAATATACCATCGATAGTAGAGATAGTAGTTGGAATCCTGTAAAGCGATTTAGGTGGAGATATCATGCCATTTTTAACGATGAAATGGCTATGAAGAGCTGGCGATGGCTAGATCGTGAACAAAGCTGGAAACTCATTTCAAGAGATAGCTCTATTTATAATGTTTCTGGGCAAGTCGTACAAACGCTTCAACAAGTCTATGCTGAAGATAAGAAAGAATGGAAAACTGAAAGCGAGGTGTTATTCTCATATAATTTGGATGGGAAATTAGAACAGACGGTTTTTTATCCGACTGATTCGACTCAAATCTTTTGGCCGTCGACCCTTATTGCTGAGTATGTATATAGAGATAATGGAGAATTAGGGCGTTTAACATACTTTATAAGTAATCCGGATTCTTCTACAAAAGCTCCGATTGTCAATGTTACATTTGCCTATAACGCAGATGGGAAAATTCTTAGGGAAGAACAGTTTTCCGGAGAAAGCGAGGAGTATAAACAGACGGCTTTTTCGAGTGTTTATGACTCACAGGGACGACTTGTCGAACTTATTAAAGATAGGTCATCCTTATCCGGGACTCAATGGAATACGGATGAACGAATCGTCTATGAATTTGATGCTTCTGGTAGATTGAAACTGGAAGCAAAGGACATCTGGAATAGCCAATCCCAAAGCTGGGGCCGTGTTTATTTCTGGGAAATTTATGGGAAATCATTTGAGGAAGAAGTTCCCAACTATACTTCTTCTTTGTTCGAAATTTGTCCACTTCCCAATCCTGCTAGTACAGATGCTCCCTTTATCTGTGCGAAGCTGTCGGCGAATGAGCTTTATCAACTTCGCGTTCTGGATTTACAAGGTAGATTGATCTTTGAAAAAGAGTTTGCGGGTGATGAAAGGGTTTTTTGGGCAAAAGGCTTAAGCGCAGGACTCTATCTATTGGGCATTGGTCCCAAAGATAAAGCCCTGCACTACCAGAAATTCTTGCTTCGGTATTAGCTCTTACTTCCAAATCGCTCCCACACCTGCTTCCCAGAGTTTCTTATTAAAAGCCGGGATCGCCTCCTGCAATTCTTTGCCTCGAGCGGATAGTTTCTCCCATTTTGCATCAAGCTCTTTGCGTCTGTCGATGGAGCCCTGATTCACCCGAGGGATGGCGCTCTCCGTTTGATTGATCAAAAAGAGGTAGTTGGCAGTAAATTTATTGGGGAAGTTCTCGACATCATCATAGGCTTTAGATTTTCGCTGGACCATGTCTTCGTCCCAGGCCTTGATTTTTTCCACCAACTCTTTCGCCTCTTTTTTGAGTTCTGCATGCTTTGGTTCTTTGGAAAGCAAGGGCATTACCTCATTGATCTGATTCATTTTCTTGTAGAGGGAATTGATCATCAGGTGCATTTCACTCAGATTGCCTTCCATTTCGCTCATCATCTTATGGTAGCCGGCATAGTCAATGTCTTTCGGATAAAGAGGATTCGCCTTGATCGTAAAAGTACTTTTATGAAGGGTTTCTCCCACTTTTAGGGTCATGCTGAAGGCTCCCGGAGAAACTTTATGTCCGCTATAACTTCCTTCTACATAGACATTGGTAGCACCTGCCATGCTTTTGTGCCGCATATTCCATACAAAGCGATTGAGGCCTTCTTTTTTGCTGAGCAAAGGAGCCGGAGAAGGTCCGCCAGGATAGCTTTTGAAGGATTTATCAGGAGCTGAACGGTAAGAATTGACCAGAGCTCCAGATGCATCTCTGATTTCCATTTCAATCTGCACACTATCCGCAAGCTTGGGTAACTCATAATACATCACTACACCTGTTGCGGGATTCACGCCTTGGAAGGGCTGCATTCCCGTAAATTCAGGATTCGTTCTATCCAATTGACTGAAGGTATAACCGGCTACCATATAGGTGTCTTCAGGTTTAAAGAGTTTTGCTGACTCCGTTTTCGCCCCCTTTTGACGTATCAGACTCAAATCATCCAAAATCCAGAATCCTCTACCTGAACTAGCCAGGATCAGGTCATCATGGCGAATAATCATATCCAAAACCGGCGTAATAGGGAGATTGAGTTGAAAGGGTTCCCATGCCTTTCCTCCATCCCAGGAAATATAGAGTCCCGTTTCTGTTCCGGTAAAGAGTAGATCTTTGCGTTTGTCATCTTCACGAATTACCCGGGTAAAAGCTCCCATAGGTATGCCTTCGCTGATATTGGTCCAGCTTTTCCCATAGTTAGTGGTTTTATAAATGCCGGGAGTTTTGTCATTGAATTTATAGCGGGTAGTAGCTATGTAGGCGGTAGCAGGATCATGGGGCGAAACTTCAATGGCATTGATCAGACATTCTTCCAGCCCCTTAGGCGTAACATTCTTCCAACTCTCTCCTCCATCTCTTGTAAGCTGTACATAACCATCATCACTTCCTGTCCAGATTACTCCCTTTTCATGCGAGGATTCTGCAACATAACTCAAGGTTCCATAGTTTTCTGCACCTACGGCTTCATTGGTGTATGGACCACCACCATTTCCTTGTTTATCATTCTGGTTGCGGGTCAGATCGGGAGAAATTTCTTTCCAGCTTTTTCCCATATCAGAAGTTTTGAGCAAATACTGAGCACCATGATAAAAGGTATTGGGCTCATGCTGCGACCAAATGATCGGGGCATTCCAATTGTAGAGATACTTCATGTCTCGGGCTTCTCTTCCCAGGTATTGGATAGGGGCAGCCATGACATTGGTGCCAGCCTGAGCTTCCGTATCCAGCAAATTGATTGTGCCGAGGTAGCTTCCTCCCATGACATAGCGAGGATTGTCCGGGTCGAAAGCCAGAAAAGCACTTTCTCCACCCGCTGAATAAGACCAGCTACGGACAGTAATCCCACCACTGTTGAACTCTCTGCTCGCTATCTTAACAGAAGTATTGTCCTGTTGGCCGCCATAGACATTGTAAGGGAATTCATTATCAACATTGACTCGGTAAAATTGCACGGTGGGCATATTGGCCTGGGTGGACCAGCTTTTCCCTCGATTGAAGCTTATAGCAGCTCCTCCATCATTGGCGATACATAGGTTTTTTGGATTGTCGGGATTGATCCAAAGGTCATGATAATCTCCATGCGTTCCCCGGATAGTTTCCCAGCTTTTTCCTCCATCAATAGATCGCAAAGCTGAAGCACTCAATACATAGACTGTATGCTCGTCTTGTGGATCGGGGAAGACTTCGATATAATACCAGGCCCTTTGGATCAAACGGTGGTCTTTGCTAATACGGGACCAGGATTTACCGGCATTTCCCGAAACAAAGAGCCCTCCTTTTTCTTTATCAGAATCGCTTTCGATCAGGGCGTATACTTTCTCCGGATTTGCTGGCGAAACGGCAATGGCCATTTTCCCCATTTCCTTAGGCAAACCTTTGTGAATTTTATTCCAGCTTTTACCTCCATCTGTAGATTTATACAAGCCGCTTCCTGCGCCCCCACTTACTACCTGCCAGGGCAAGCGTTGATGTTCCCACATTGCCGCATATAGGACCTGAGGATTGTGCAGGTCCATAGAGAGTTCCGAACAGCCCGTGAGATTATTGACAAAGAGGACTTGCTCCCAGCTTTCGCCTCCATCTGTAGACTTATATATCCCACGCTCTGGATTCGGTCCATGCAGAGCACCCTGAGCCGCAACATAAATCAGATCAGGATCTTTGGGGTGAATGATAATGCGCGAAATATGCTGAGTCGCTTCCAATCCCATATGCTTCCAACTCTTGCCGGCATCTGTGGATTTATATACTCCATCTCCATGAGAGGTCATGACTCCTCGGGGAGCATGTTCTCCCATACCCACATAGACGATGTTGGGATCGCTTGTGGAGACAGCCACTGCACCAACAGAACCGGTTTTGAAATAGCCATCCGAAATGTTCTGCCAATGTTGTCCCGCATCCTCAGTCTTCCAGAGGCCTCCCCCAGTAGTCCCCATATAATAGGTCAGGGGATCACCTATGACGCCAGATGCCGAAACCGAACGGCCCCCGCGAAAAGGACCTATGTTTCTCCATTTGACATTTTTATAATATGTGTCCAGTTCATTTGCCGGAACATTGGCTTCCTTTTCTTGTCCAAAAGAAAGGCTGGGGATTAGAAATAGTAGTAGAATAAATCCGAAAAATCTCATGTGTATTGATAGCTTAATTTTGTCTGAATATACTAAAAGGCCCATCTGGATGAAATCTGATAGGCTGAGGATTGAGCTAATAATCCAAATCTTTGGCCTCTTTCACCCAAGCCATTATCCTTATTCTTAGGAACTTTGACTCATCGATCATTATAAAATCAATCATCATGAGTACCCTTGAGTCTAATGCAGCAAATCTTATTTCCAAGCCTACTTCTGTAAAGGCAATTCCCATTATCATTATTGTGAGGGCATTACTCGCACTCGTTTTTTACATCGTCTTCACAATTAAGGACATAACGGTAGGAAGTGTAGGGCCACAGCTTATCTTGTATACCTTCCTGGCATTTTGTGTATTGGCAGTACCTATTCTATATTTCTTTAATAAAAAACAATTGCTGCCCCTGAGGATTGCCATTCTGGTCGATCTTCTGGCTGCTCTTCCGGCAACTGCTTTTATCAGTATTCTGCTGTCTCTGATTGCTTTCGGCTTGACCTTTACCAAATCAGCAAGAGCGTATTTTTCTTCCTGAATACCTTATCTAAAAAAAAAAGCCCCTCTTACTAAGAGGGGCTTTTTTTTGCTTAGAAGAATATACCCAGTGAAAATCGGGATCGCAGAAAAGGAAGGACTTGATTCGCGTCCATAGAGACTATATTGTCAGTAGCGGAAAATTCAATATTTACCAGAGGAATCCCATCCAGTTCTCCATTGAGATCATCAGCTAAATCCTGAGCCTCCTGAGCCGTAAGATTGGCAGAGGTAACTGAACCACTGATATTTCCATACTGTAAGCCAACTCCCAAAATATTCCAGTCAACGGAAACCCGGTTTCCGATCAACCACTGAACTCCTAAATCAAGGGTGACTCCCATCATCGAACTCGTGAAGCCCACCCGACTGCCGGGATAATCATCGAGATCAATAACTATATCAGCATCAGCAGAATTATAGCGAATACCTGCTGCAAAGTATCCTCCTCTCGGGCCTTCTTTCTTTTTGGAATACATCCGGAATGAAGGGTTGATCAATAGAGATTTAAAGCTACCACTGACGGGCTCATCAACATTTTCCTCTATGACATTTGCAATAAAACCATCATCAAGGTTGAGATTCCGATTGCTAAAATCGAGGGTAATCGATCTGTAGGGAGAAACCATTAGTTCTGCCTGAAGAGGCGTTTTTCCAACGATGAGCGGGATTGGATAAATCTTCAAGCCAAACTTTCGGTCCTGAGCTTGAGGTTTTAAGGTAAAGAGGGCAGCAAGAAGTAGTAAAAGGACAGTTTTCTTTAGGTTCATTTTCTATGGTTTAAATATGGCTAAGTATTTTCCAATTAAAGGGATTTCCGTGAGATATCCTTGATTTCACCAGCAATTATTCTCTTGCTCATAAATCTTATATATTGGGAACAGCTTTTCATACCCAAAATTCTAAGCACTACTTCTACCTAAATATCATGTTTTATTCATCATTTCGGACTTTGCTTCCACTCTTTTTTTCATTTCTTCTTATCGGCAGTTGTTCCTCGCAAAAAGAGCAGGACAATTCCACTGAACTTCCCAGAATTGCAATCGCAGGTTTGGCCATAGAATCCAGTACTTTTTCTCCAGCTTTTACCCATGAAGAAGCTTTCCATGCAAGGACGGGAGAGGAGATTTATGGTTTGTATCCTTTTATGGAGGAAGGCGCGGAGACCCGGAAAAGAGCCCAATGGTTCCCGGCATTAAAAGGGCATGCCTTGCCAGGAGGAATTGTTACAGAGGAAGCTTATGAGTCTTTGGTTGGGAAAATGTTGGACCTATTGAAGGCCAATGCTCCCTATGATGGCTTGTTTCTGGATATACATGGAGCTATGAGTGTTGTAGGACTGGACGATCCGGAAGGAGATTTTATCAAAAGGATCAGAGATATGCTGGGAACGGATATGCTTATTTCAACTTCTATGGATTTGCATGGTAATGTGTCAGAAGCTTTGGCGAAACATAGTGATCTGATAAGCTGTTATCGCATGGCACCTCATGAAGATGCTTTGGAGTCCAAGCACAGAGCCCTGACAAATCTGTTGGATAGAATTGAAAGTGGAAAGGGAAAGCCGGCATATAAAGCCTGGATTCCCGTGCCTATCCTGCTACCTGGTGAGAAAACCAGCACGCGGATCGAACCCGCCAAAAGCCTGTATGCAAAGATTGACCCTATCACAAAGAAAGAAGGAGTAATTGATGCAGCAATCTGGGTAGGATATGCATGGGCAGATGAGCCGAGGAATCATGCCGTTGTGATGGTTACTGGAGATGAAAAAGAAGCCGTAGCAGAAAGTGCGGAAGAACTGGCCCGTCATTTCTGGCAAGTTCGCGATGAATTTGAATTTGTTGCACCTACTACCACTTTAAAAGATGCCCTCAATAAAGCCTTGGCAAGTGATAAAAAGCCTTTCATGATCAGCGATATGGGAGACAATCCAACTGCGGGTGGTGCCGGGGATGTTACCTGGACCCTGGAGAAAATTCTGGAGCGAGCAGAATTTCAAAAAGAAGATGGACCCTCTTTGATTTATGCTTCAATACCCGGACCTGAGTTTGTGGAGGAAGCAATAAAAATTGGGGTAGGTGGAAAGATCAATGCCACAGCCGGAGCAGCAGTTGACGCTCGATATGCACCTCCTATTTCTTTATCAGGAACCATTCTGGCGATAGAGCATGGCGATATGCATGCGGAGACCGAGGTAGTTGTTAAAGTGGGAAGCGTGCAAGTCATTGTTACCAAAAAACGGAAGCCTTATCATAAGGAAAAAGACTTTACGAATTTGGGTCTCAATCCGCGGGAGTCCGATATAGTCGTTGTGAAAATCGGATATCTGGTCCCTGAATTATACAATATGAGAGCCGATTGGTTGATGGCACTTACGCCAGGTGGGGTGGATCAGGACCTTGATCGACTGGGCTATAAACGAATCAAAAGACCGATGTTCCCGATTGATAAAGAGATGGAAGATCCTGACCTCTCTGCCAGATGGATTCCTTTGTCCCAGGAATAAGCTTTTGCCTGGTCTGCCAGATGTACCTTTTGGTCGGGAGTGATTTTTCTCTTTCCCGTGATTGACTTTGATCCCTCAGCTTTATGGGTAAATCCTATAGCTTGGGTTCAAAAGTTCTCATGATAATTGTTGTTTTTGGATTGCCGGGAAGTGGTAAAAGCTATTTTGCCCAACATTTAGCCCGACTTTTAAATGCTGCTTATTTGAGTAGTGACAGGATTCGTAGGGAAATTCTGGAAATAAGATCCTATGAAGCATCTGAAAAGCATAGGGTTTACAAGGAGATGTTTAATAGAATTCCTTTTGCCCTGGAGCATTCAAAATATGTCATTCTTGATGCAAGTTTCTCTCAAAAAAGCACACGGAAGCTGCTGGAAAATATTTCCATGCAGTTGGGACAGGAGGTATCATATATTGAAATCAAGGCTGATGAAGAAATAATTCGCGAAAGAGTCGCTAAAAAAAGACCTTTCAGTGAAGCAGATTTTGCGGTTTATGAAAAGGTGAAAAAGCTATTTGATCCCCTGACTGAAGAGCACCTGATTCTCGAATCAAAGCGAGACAATCTGCAAGAAATGTTGGCAATCTCTATAGACTATTTATCCCTCAATCATGAAGCAGCAGCACATTGACCTCTTGTTGAGCAAAGGGCTTTTTGAAGGAGCGTCTCAAGAGACAGAACTTATAGAAACACATATTTCCTGGCTGATTTTGACGACTAAATTCGTGTATAAAATCAAAAAGCCGATTCAGTATCCCTTCCTTGATTTTTCCAGCATCGAACAAAGAGAGTTCTACTGTAAACGTGAACTGCTGTTGAATAGACGTTTGAGTGATATCTATTTGGAAGTTTTACCGATCTATGAACTTGAGGGAAATATTCATCTGGGAGAATCTCAAGGTAGATTGATAGATTATGCTGTCAAGATGAAGCGCCTGCAAGCATCCAGAAAAATGGATGTTGTTATACAATCCGGCAATCTCAAACTAAAGGACATAAAGAAACTTGCAATCCAGATTGCTGATTTTCATCGATCGGCTGAACCTATCAGAAAGGAATTGGATCTCCATCGCCTAAAAGCTGATTTTAATGATTTCTGGAAGCTGGAATCTAAGCTGAGTGAATTTATAGGAGCAGAAGCTCGTGAACTGCTGAAAGCCTCAGTGGACCAAAGCGACCAGTTTCTATTTCAACACAAAAAAATGATTGGAGAAAGGCTAAAAGAGGGATATGTCAGAGATGTCCATGGAGATCTTCATGCAAAAAATATATTTATCTATGATGAGCCTGTCATTTTTGATTGCATTGAGTTCAATGATTCCTTTCGGCAAATTGATGTTCTGAATGATGTAGCCTTTTTCTGTATGGATTTGGAAGCCCATGATGCAGATGAAATGAGTGCAAAATTTATGAGTATCTACCTGCAGGCTTTCCCTTGCATAAAGTCCGCTGAAGAATGGGGGCTTTTTACCTATTTTAAAGCATATCGTGCCAATGTAAGGGCAAAAGTAAATCTCCTCAGGGCATTGCAGGCAGAAGAGCCTCAGCCACATCTTGAAGAAGTTCGGAAGTACCTTCAATTGATGGAGCATTATATGCTTCAGTTAGGAGCCCTAAACCCCCAGAAGAAAATAAATAGCTATTAAGAGACAGGAAAGGATAAAGAGCTAGCCGGGATGTACGGGAGGAAAACCTGACCCCTTGATTACTGCTTATTATTAGCATAATTTTTAGCATCCGGACAACTATAAGGAAGGGCAATCAGTCTTTACGAAAAACATGAAATACTGGATCGTCATTTTACTACTACTACCTGCTTTTGTCTTTGCTCAGGGAGAAAAGGATTCCTGGAAAGATGCTAAACTCATCTTTTCCGATATGGATAATTTCTGGAAAGCTTATGAGCAGGATTATCCTGGTTTATCTCGTAAAACCCTCAAGCAAATATACCTCAGTCCCGCTTCTGCTGATCTTCAGCAGGTCTATATTCCTTTTATCGTAGGTAAGCGTGGAAAGGTATTGACTCGTCTCGTCAATACCTATCCGGATTACTTTGAGGGCTTAAAGAAACTCGATTTTCGATCCGAAGAGATTGTAGGGGAAATCAGAAAAGGATATCGGGGCTTGAAAGAAATCTATCCCGCCGCCCAATTTGCTGATGTCTATTTTGCTGTTGGGACTTTTTCTTCGGCAGGTGCATTTATGAATGGGAAACTTGCCATTAGCGTCGAGATGTTTCCCGCGAAATCCCAAGTCATCGATAATACAAATACGGTCAACTTTGCTGCATTACCTGCCGTCGTGATCCATGAAATGGTCCATTACCAACAAAAAAGAATTGATGATAAAACGCTCTTAGCAGCCTCTATTCGAGAGGGAAGTGCAGACTTTATCACCGAGATGGTCATGGACAAGAATATGAATCAACATATCCATGATTTTGCCAATCCCAAAGAAGCCGAATTATGGCAGGAGTTTCGTTCTGACATGAATGCCAACAACTACCATAACTGGCTGTACACACAGGAAAAAGGACGGATGAAAGATCTGGGCTATTGGATGGGCTATAAAATCGTCGAGGCCTATTATAAAAAATATAAAGGAGAGCCCGATGTAATCAGTCGAATCCTGAATATTGATGATTATGCTTCTTTTCTGAAATCAAGCGGCTACAATCCTGGCTCTCCCTAAGGATTTCAGGGCTTGGACAGTGAGGCATGAAGTCTGGAAGCTTGCTTGTTCTTTTCCTTGAAAAGAACCCATTCTACAAAGCCCAGATTGATGATATAGCCTCCCCAAACCAATAAGCCAATCGCGAGTTCGCTCGGCAAACCATAGGCAAAAAAAACAGGCAGGATAATCAGCCGCTGAGTTGCTGGCCCTAAGCCTAGAGCAATGGCTCGCATCATCCAGATTCTATGCTTTCGGACATTTCTACGCAGGATAAATCTGATCGACAAAGCCAGTGATAGAATCAGTCCAATGGCAGAAAGATGAACGCCGGAATACTTCAGGAAGCCGCCAAAAACGGGGAAGTTCTCATTCATCCAAATCCCACTAAATCCTACTCCCAGTGCACTTATTACTAAGACTCTACCCATCCACCTATGATATTGGGGCCATTTTTTGAGAATCGAGGGTGCAAATTGAAAAGGGGCAAGCAGGTTGAAGAGTATTCCCGCGATGATGTGGATCACAATGGGAAAGGGAGTCAAATGATAATGAGGGGATTCTGTTTCTGCTATGGGAAGATCTGGCCCCTGAAAAATATTGTCCAGTTGGAAGGCTCCGGAAAGGATATTTAGGGAACCTAAAAGCAATAGGAGGATGGGTCCAAGCCACCCGGATGAAGGTTTCTTGCTCATGAGAATTTTGTATTTGAGTTAGGAATAGCTATCCCGGCCCGGATTTGAGTCGGGAAATATCAGGTCATAATGTTGGTATTACTATTCGCCTTCGTAGGAGAAAACTTCTTCCAGTGGAAGGCCGAAAACTTTTGCAATCTTAAAAGCCAATTCCAAAGAGGGCGAATACTTGCCCTTTTCCATGGCATAGATGGTCTGACGACTTACGCCGACTTTATCCGCCAACTCCTGCTGCGTCATTTCCTCCTGCATAAAGCGCATGAGTCGTATGTTATTTTTGATCTTGCTCTTCGCCATATCAATACCCTCTTCTGTAGAAGTAAAGTTTGGCAATATAACCGAGCATACTTCCCACAAACATCGAAAGTACAATAAGATTTAATACCAAAAGAGGAGAAGTTCCCAAAGCCAGACATAACATAGCGGAAAGAAAACCCAGGCCGAAGATCGTGAAACTGAGCTGATTGGTTTTCAATTCAAATAATTTGTCCCTTTCATCCGAAACTTCCTTTTCCATTTCACGATTCAGAACGGCATACATGATACTAACCCCTATGCTCGCTAAAATACTCAGGACAATCTGAGCTCCCACCAGTTTTAAAACCGTCCAGCCCCATTCACTGGGGATGGTGTCCGTTTCAAACGTACCTTTCTGAAACTCTTCCCACAAAAAGCATAGATAATAGGCCGTAACCAATAGGATACTAATCAAATAGGATATGGTGCGGTTTTCCTGATAACTGGTATTCATTGCGCTAAAGGTATGGATAATGGATGTATGCTTTACTTTACGCAAGGTAAAGTATTTTGTTCATTATGTAAAAAATATTTTACATTGCTTCTCAAAAACAAAAACAGTTTCTCTTCTGCCTTTCCCCGCTCATTTTCCCTCCGCATTCTTTTCATAGGCATAGGCACGCATATTTACAGGATCTTTAACCACCTGAACCACTTCGACTTTTTGCCCTGTGAAAGGGTGCTCCTGCATATCTATGACCTCATGGGTTTCTGGATCAGTATAAACCATGACTTCTCTGGAAACAGATCGAAATCCCTTTCCTCTTACTCCATCTTCCACACAATCGCATTGTCGAACAATGATTCCGATGACATTGAAGAGATGGAGATCTTTTCTCCCTGTACACGACCTTCCCAAACTCCATATCGAGTTTTTCCTTCGTCGAGGGTTCCACGGGTGGTTTTTTTACTTGACCTCAAGGGCCTTCGCCCCACTAAAAGTAACTTTCTGAGCCGAAAGAGGACGTAACAGCAGGCATATAGTAATCGTGAGTAGTATCTGTTCCATAGGTTTCTTAATGTTGGCTAATGATAATAGTTAATTAGGTTAACTAATTTTTGGGAAGAATAGGAAAGAGCCCTAAGAATTTATCCTTTAATCAAAAAGGCCTTTTTGCTTTCTGCCAGATTCCTTGTAAATAGATTGAGATAAATTGAAAACTACTATGAAGAAAGATTGCCTGTTGATCCTGATCCTTTTATTTATACAACTACCTATATCTTTTGCACAAGAAACGGAAGCAAAAAAGATTCTTTTTGTCGGGAACAGCTATACCTACTTTTGGAATTTGCCTCAGACTGTTGAAGCAATGGCTAAGGAAAAAGCCTTTCCACTGGAAGCCCGGCAATCAACAAGTGGAGGTACTCATTGGGGACATCATTGGCGGGGAGAAAGAGACTTAAAAAGCCGGGAAAAAATTGAGACTGGAAACTTCAGCGGAGTGGTTTTTCAAAATCATAGCATGAGTGCCCTGAATCGTGTGGATAGTATGTTCTATTTTGGGAGTCTCTTTGCGGAGCTTGTAAAATCAAAGGAGGCAGACATGTATCTATACATGACCTGGGCCAGAGAATGGAATCCTTATATGCAGGCAGAGATCAGTGAGCAGTATATGGCCCTGGCAGAAAAAATTGGGGCGAAAATCGTTCCGGTAGGCCCAGCCTGGGAACGAGCCCGTCAGCTTAGGCCCGGATTTCCCTTATATGATGATGACCAAAGCCATCCATCGCCTTTGGGAACCTATCTGACGGCCTGCGTTTTTTATGGAATGTTTAGCGGCGAATCACCTGTAGGATTACCGTTTAGGCTGATCGCTACAGATAGCCATGGAGAAAAGGTTTATCTCAATATTCAATCTTCCGAAAATGCCCTCTTTTGTCAAAAAGTTGCTGAAGAAATTTTGAAAGAGTATGCTGATAAATAAATTTCTTCTTACTCTCTAATTCTGCTTCCTTCTTATTAAATTCTATACTACTACTAATCCTTCCTTATGAAAAGAAGATCATTCCTTAAGCAAAGCACTGCCTTCGGGGCAGGAACTTTATTTTTGCCCGCTTCTGTTTGGGCATCCGCTAAAAATACCCGACTCAGGACGACTCATATTGGAGTTGGGGGAATGGGAGGCTATGACCTCAAATCGATATCCGAACATGAATTAGTAGACGTTGTTGCTCTCTGCGACGTAGATGCTGGGAATCTGAACAAAGCGAAGCAGCTACATACAAAGGCAAAGCTATTTGCAGATTATCGGAAACTCTTTGATCAAGTAGGGAAGGAGATAGATGCGGTTATTGTTTCCACGCCGGATCATACCCATGCACCTGCTTCTTTGTTGGCTATGGAAATGGGGAAACCGGTCTATTGTCAGAAGCCCCTTACACACCATGTCTCGGAGGCACGGGCCATGCGGAAAATGGCGGAGGAAAATCAACTCATTACTCAAATGGGTATACAGATTCATTCCTGGAAACAATATCGGGGGACAGCAAAACTCATTCAATCAGGAATAATTGGTAAAGTACATACGGTTCATGCCTGGTCCAATAAAAATTGGGGCTATAATGGAAAAGCACCTAAAGGGAGCGATCCGATTCCTGCCGATTTAGATTGGAACTTATGGTTAGGGACTTCTCCGGAAAGGTCTTATAAAGCGGAGATATACCATCCGGGCAATTGGAGAAAGTTATTGGATTATGGATGTGGAACTCTGGGAGATATGGGAGTCCATATTTTTGATACACCTTATACGGCTCTTGCCCTGGATGTCCCTAAGACCGTGCGTTGTGAATGTCGAAAGCCGACAGGTTTTGGCCATCCGGAAAGAAACAAAGTTAGCTACGAATTTCCCGGAACTCCTTATACCACTGATAGTCTTACCTGGATTTGGTATGATGGGAAAAAGGCTCCGAAAAAGCATGAGGATTTGAAGATGCCCAAAAAGGAAAAACTTCCGGGACAGGGCGCTATGTTTGTAGGAGAGAAAGGTCGTTTGCTACTTCCGCATATCGATTATCCGAAACTACTTATTGACGGTAAATTTGAAGAGCTCGAATTCCCTGAGCTGGATGAGGCTAATCACTATCATCAGTTTGTGGATGCCTGTTTAGGGAAAGATGAGGTTAGTGCACCCTTTTCTTATGCAGCTCGTTTGTCGGAAGCTATTCTCTTGGGAGTGGCGGCAAATCGTTTTCCGGGGGAAACTTTGCATTGGGATAATGCGAGTTCAAAGTTTGCCGAGGCGGAGGCGAATCAATTGCTGACGGCTCCTTATCGGAGCTTTTGATTGTGGTAATTGACAGAGATTCCGGATATCTGCCAGATTCCGGGATGATTGAATTGTATAGACTTCATATGAAATGAATTTGTCATCCCGGCCTTAAACCAAGAGCCGGGATTTCTAGCTAGTAGTAAATAATGCCAAACATAGCGTGTCATCTCGCCACTACGGAAATTCCTCACTCCCTCACTCCATTGGTACTCAAAACCTGAAAATTGTGAACATACTTCACATCCGGATTTTGATAGGTCCAAATCACCTCTTTATCCGGAGTAATCTCCATCATCTTTAGTCCATCTTCCGCCTGATTTCCATAACAGGAAACCAGGTAATTCCCATTCTTGAGGACTTGCAATCCACAAACATCATTCAACTGCCCATCCATTTCTTCATTGGTCAGTTGCCAGGCAACTTTTCCCCTTTTGTCAAAACGAACCATGCGATTTCCAGAGGCGAGGGTAACGAGTGTTGAGCCATCTTTCATCCGGATAGCTGCAAAAGTTCCGTTTTTGGCATTCTTTCCTCCCAACTCAGGAATATCTACCCGAAAGGTCCGAAGGGTCTTTCCATTTTTGTTGTATTCCTTAACGAAAGGACTGATTCGGTGTGGGACAAGGTAGCGACCATTGGGGAGTTTTCTGCTCATCCTCGTTTGCATATGGATATTGTAGGACTCGGGATAAATGGGAAGAAAATCTTTAAGAAAGCCCCTTTCATCTGCTTCTACCAGTCGCGGTTGCTCGCCTTGCTCTGTAATCAGGGTACGTCCATTGGGCAATCGTTGAGCACTCATCAACTCAGGATTGGTTACACTTACATAGCTCCAGATTTCTTTTTTGTCGGGAGTTACTTCTACCACCTTGGATGCATAGGTGATGAGGTAATTCCCATTGGCCAATTTTGAAATATCGCGGGAGTTATCCCGGTATTCCCATACTACTTTCCCTTCCTCATCAATCTCCATAGTTTTAGGGCCACTTATCACAAAGGAGTGTTTGATACCGCTCTCACTTTTTTGTTGGGAAAAGCAGAGAGAAAAAGACAGGAGTATGGGGAAAAGGATAAGTTTTTTCATTGCAAAATGAGCTTTAGGAGAAATATACAGAATTCTTCTGCCTGGCCTATCGCTTCTTAGCAGGAATTTGAATAATATTAGGTTTGTATCTAAAGAATCTACTATGAACTACCTAAGATCCCTATATCCATTTCTATTCATTTTGGCCCTTTTTGCCTGTGGGGAAAGTCAAACAACGCAGGCTACAGAAGAGCCTGAAGTTGCCGAGCCGGAATTTGTTTCCCTTTTTAATGGCGAAAACCTGGACGGTTGGGTCGGTAATAAAGATTCCTATACAGTTGAAAATGGGATGATAGTCATTGATCCGGCAGGCGGAGGAAGTGGAGGTAATCTCTATACCGAAAAAGAGTACAGCAATTTTGTCCTTCAATTTGAATTTCAACTGACTCCAGGAGCGAATAACGGACTCGGTATTCATGCACCTCTGGAAGGCGATGCGGCTTATGTGGGGAAGGAATTGCAGATTTTGGATAATACAGCTGAAAAGTATGCAGAACTTGAACCGTATCAATACCATGGTTCTGTCTATGGGGTTATTCCTGCCAAAAGAGGATTTCAAAAGCCGGTAGGGGAATGGAATGAGCAGGAAGTGATTGTTGAAGGTTCCAAAGTAAAGGTCATCCTGAACGGAACGGCCATTGTGGATGGAGATTTTCTAGAAGCCAGTAAAGAGGGAACCATGGATGGCAAGGACCATCCCGGCCTTCAAAGAAGCAAAGGACATATTGGTTTTCTGGGGCATGGGGATGTACTGAGCTTTAGAAATATCCGAATCAAAGATTTGGGAGACAGTATTTAAGCATTTTCATCAGGCTCTTTCAGCCTAAGCTATAGAAATATGAACTACTACTATTTCCTTGCAGGTATTTGCCTGCTATTCCTCAATGCTTGTGAGGCTCAGAAACCATCTGAAGCCCGCGATCCCAATTTCATCATCATCTATGCGGATGACCTGGGCTATGGAGATTTGAGTTGTTTCGGCAATCCCCTGATCAAAACTCCTAATCTGGATCAAATGGCTATGGAGGGGCAAAAATGGACCCAATTCTATGTGGCCGATCCGGTTTGTACACCGAGTCGGGCTGCTTTGATGACAGGCAGGTATCCGATTCGCAATGGTATGACCTCTCCTGCAAGAGCGGTTCTTTTCCCGGATTCTGACGGAGGTTTGCCGGCTGATGAGGTTACGATAGCTGAGGTCTTGAAACAAAAGGACTATGCAACTGCCCATATCGGTAAATGGCACCTGGGCCACCTTCCTCAATATCTGCCCACCACTCAGGGATTCGATTCCTATTTCGGCATTCCCTATTCTAATGACATGGATTTTGTCAAAGGCTCTCACAACTATTATCAGGAAGCGCATAAAGATCCTCGTTTTCTGGCGGATATTTCTGCCTACAATGTACCTCTCATGCAAGATGAGGAGATCATCGAACGGCCGGCTGATCAGAATACCTATACCCGTCGCTGCACAGAAAAATCCCTCGAATTCATCAGAGCCAATAAGGACAAGCCCTTTTTCCTCTATTTGGCCCATAATCAACCCCATATTCCCCTCTTTGCAGGCAAAGACTTTCTCAATACCAGCAAAAGAGGCTTATATGGAGATGTTTTGCAGGAACTGGACTGGACGGTAGGGCAAATACTGAATACGATCAAAGAATTAAAGCTGGAAGAAAATACCATTGTGATGTTCAGTTCGGATAATGGGCCCTGGTTGGCTTTCCAGACACATGGAGGCTCAGCAGGACCCTTACGGGCAGGAAAAGGAACAACTTTCGAAGGAGGTCAGCGGGTGCCCACGATTTTCTGGGGACCGGGTATGGTAAAGCCGGGATTGGTTGATGAAATGGGATCCACCCTGGATGTAATTAAAACTTTTGCTAGCCTGGCAGGCGTTAAGGCTCCGGAAGATCGCAAGATGGATGGATACGATCTTTCCCCCGTTTTGAAAGGAGAAGGAGCAAGTCCACGAAAGGAATTTTTCTACTGGGCTTTTGGGAAATTTCATGCGGCCCGAATAGGAAATTGGAAATTGCATATGCAACAAAGGGCTCCAGTTCATTATGGAAAGGAAATTCTATTGGAGCAGCCGGAATTATATGATGTGGAAACAGATATTTCGGAGAAATACAATCGCTTTGAAGACTATCCGGAAGAGGTTGATAAAATCATGAAACGGATTGAAGAACATAAAGCAAGTATGGCTGATGCCTTGCCGGATAATCTGGCAAAACGGATAGAAAAAGTAGAAGAATAGGGCTGAATTATTGAAAAACCAGGCTCCGATTCAGTGATTAAAAACTGAGTCGGAGCCTGTGTTTTTGCTATAGATTTTCTCCGATTTAGGATGAAATAAATCTGTAAAAATTTACAAATAACTGATTGTCAGGATTTAATATGTGTTTGGGTTTAGGGATTCTGAAATGCCCCAAAATGCAGTCAGACGAAAATATAGGCATGGGTTGAAACAAGATTCGGATAGCCGCTGTTAGAAGCACTGTTATTACGAAACTTTATAAACTTTAAAAACAAATAAACCATGCGTCTAGCAAAATTAATGACAATCGGCCTTCTGGTATTTGGGCTATTTAGTTTTACCGCTTGTGAGGAGGAAGTTCCTACTCCAGCTACTCCCAATATCGTTGAGTTGGCCCTGGATGCCCCCGAATTAAGTTCTTTGGTTGCTGCTCTTCAGAGAGCCAATCTGGTATCAGCACTTGAAGCTGCTGGAACAAAAACTGTTTTCGCACCAACAAACACTGCTTTTCAGGCATTGCTTGATTCTAATCCTGCCTGGAATTCACTAGAAGACATCGACATTGATCTTTTGACCAATGTATTGTTGTTCCACGTAATCGAAGGTGGAGTAAGAGCGGCTGATCTGAGCAATACCTATGTTCCTACTTTGGCTAAAGGTCCAAACGATGAGCCTCTTTCTCTTCAGGTTGATATCAGCAATGGAGTAAACTTCAACGGTTCTGCTTCTCCTAGCTCTACTGACAATGAAGCTTCAAATGGAGTTGTACACATCATCGACGAAGTTATGCTTCCTCCAAATGTAGTGAACCTCGCTTTGAACAATAGCGACTTCTCTATCCTGGTAGCTGCTTTGACTAGAGCTGACCTGACAACTGACTATGTTTCAGTATTGACTGGAAATGGACCTTTCACAGTATTTGCTCCAACCAACCAGGCTTTCGCTGACCTGCTTGATTCTAACAATGAGTGGAACACCCTCGACGATATTCCTGTAGCAACTTTAGAAGCTGTATTGAACTACCACGTAGTAAGTGGAGCTAATGTTCAGGCTGATCAGTTGACTGACAACCAGGACATCACTGCTTTGGGCGGAACTTTCACTACAGATCTTTCAAATGGTGCTAAGCTGGAAACTACAAGTGGACAGTCTGTAGACATCGTATTGACAGATGTTCAAGGTACCAATGGAGTTGTACATGTTGTAAGCACTGTATTGCTACCCTAGTAGCGGGTGTATACCCTTTAACATATATAAAAGAGTCCTTCTGTCTTCAGGAGGGCTCTTTTTTGCATTAGGGTTTGGACCCCAGGGATTTCCCTGCCTGCCCTCATGTGCCATAGGGGGCACTCATAATAGCTTTGTATCAATCTTAACAAACAAAATTATTATGAAATCGTCCTTAAAATTTTTCGCCCTCTTGCTTAGCATTTTGTTTATTCCTCAGATGCAGGCGCAAAATATTGCCCTTTCAACGGATTCTCCGGAAGTAAAAGTAGTAGAAACTGCTAATGACTCAGATGAAGCCTGGTACCCGATTCCCCTAAATTTTAAAGAAATCGCCCAAAAGGTTCCTTATCCCAAAGTTGCTATGGAAGCCGGGATAGAAGCCGATATCAAAATATCCGTGATGGTTGATGAGCAGGGCCGCTATCACAGTCATAAAGTGCTGGGCAAAGCCTCTCCCATGTTCATGAAGGAAATAGAACCATATCTGTCTCAACTTCGATTTAAGGCTGCTATGCGAAATGGAAAAGCAGTCAAAGCCAAAATAAGTCTCCCTTTCCGATTCAGGTTAAGGCATTAATCGGGAAAAGCTAAATAGTATTAGTACATGAGTGTCTCCTCTGTCGCATAAAGGCAGAGGAGTTTATTGTGACTTCTCTCCCTTCTGTTTATCCCAAAAGAAAGAACAGACACAAATGGAAAAATACTTCTACAATCGCAACTTCTGGGCTGCTATGCTTATGATCTTTGGCGGCCTTATTCTTCTGCTTTTTATTTCTGAATGGTATGAAAACAGGCAAAGGAAACAACGCCTACCAACTGTTACTCAGTTGACGGGTGAAATAGAAGAATTGGAAGTATCTCTGCAGGATGCGGTTGAAAGAAGTAGAAATAAAGAGATGGAACTGGAAAGCAGGGATCAATTGCTGGAAGAAAAGAATATAGAATTGGCCTTTATGACAGATAAGTTGAATAAGGTTGCGGAAATCAATCTTTCCAAAGAAAAAGAAATCGCCCAACTTAAAAAGCAACTTGCCAGTTCAAGATCTATGTTGAAGGAGGCCTACCTGTCCCTGGAATCCGAAAGAGAGCAGCAAGGCCTGCTTTATCGGGTACAGATTGGAATGTTGGAAGATGAAGCCTTGCCGGCCTTTCCTTTTGAGCCGGATATGTTTTTGGTTGAAGAGGTAGATAATTATAATAAATATGTATTGGGAAGCTTCCGTCAATATGAAGCTTCATTGGAGTTTAGGGATCTGATCAGAAAACTGGGTGTGAAAGATGCCTGAGTAGTCGCTTATATGGATGGGGAAAGGGTGGATTTGGTGGAAGTTCAGAATTCGATGGAAATAGCAGCTCAATGAGGCATAAACCTTTATGTCTCCAGGGGCTATTGATATTCCCCTTCCCAAAGATGAGTTTTCAAGATATCAGCTGAAGAAAGAGTTTCCAGGACTGGGCTCGGAATAATAATTACTTATTTCCAAAAAGAAACGACCGAAGCAGGAGCTTCAGCCGCATGAAGTGAGAGTGATAAAGAAGATTAAAGGAATGAATCCTGGATATGTCAGAATGCTCTCCCAAACCCATAATAAAATTACGGACTTATCTCCTGACCGCATTTATGCGATTTTTAAGGAATTGTGAAGATTCAGTAGGGGAAAGAGGTCGAAAATGAAGACAAGATGAAGCTTAGCTATGCATCTGTTTTTCATATACCTCATCTATGATCCGGCAAAGCTCACGAAAACCATCTGTCAAACAAGCGGGTCCGGGTTGCAGGATGATGGCTGGATCCATTTCGTAGATATGCTGATGCTTGATCGCGGGAATATCTTTATAGCCCTCCCTGCTTAGGACCGCCTCTTTATCCAAAGGCTTTCCACACCAACAAGCTATAAATATATCGGGATTCCTATCCAGAACTTCCTGATGCTTGACATAGCGCTCTTTGGAGGCTTTTCCTTTCGCCCGATCCGCAAAAATGGGATCGCCTCCGGCCATTTCTACTAATTCACTTACCCATTCTATCGCACTTATGGCAGGCTCATCCCATTCCTCAAAATAAACTTTGGGCCTGTAGCTTCTTGCTTTCCTCTCTTCAGTTCTTTGAAGAAGCTTATTCCGAAACCCTCCCAGGAGTTTTTCTGCCTTTTCCTCTGCACCTATTATTCTCGCCATCATCTCCAGTACGCCAAAAATATCCTCAACGGATCGCTGATTGGTAATGAGTACTTGCAGATTTTCTGTAATAAGCTCCCTGGCCAATTCCGCCTGTACATCCGAAAATCCGATCACCAAATCTGGTTTGAGGGCCTTGATCTTTTTTACACTGCCTCCGATATATGCGGAAACTACAGGCTTTTCTGCTTTGGCTTGTACAGGCCTTTCTGTATAAGCGCTGATCCCCACTAATCGATCCTGCTCTCCGAGCAGGTAGAGCCATTCGGTAGTTTCTTCTGTAAGGGCTATGATTCTTTGAGGTCCTCGCACAAGCTTTTTGCTTTTGAGATGCAAGTTAATTCCCCTGCCACTCTAAAAGAAAAGCGATCTGATAATTGCTACCAGATCGCTACTTGTTTCGATTTATATGTCCTTATTTCTTAAAGTGTTTTTTGTAGTGGTCTTTTTCTTTTAGGTAAACATCTTCCCAATTTCCACCCTTATCTGTAGAATATTTTCTAGCAATATATCCTTTGGTTTCTACGGTCAGATGATAGGTATACTGGCCATAGTGGGCCGCATTTTTTTTGAGTTCGCTATAATTGAAGCTATGAATTTTATCTGGACTAAAATTGCCAAGTTCATGATTAGGGGTTCTTTTCCCATTGAGCCAAAGTCCGTATTTCTCCGGATTTTGAAAATCCTTCATTTGCTCTGGCGTGGGTTCTTTGAAGGCTATAACTTTGCGAAAGACCTGGGCTTTTGATACCTCCAAATTCCAAAACCATTCGCGTTCTGCTTGACTCAGCTCTTTACAGATTTTGCTCGTCCATTCTCCTGCCTCATTGAGGAATCTTACTTTGGACTCTCCCACAACCCATCCGAGTATATAACGGCCTTTTCGACCCTCAACTTCCACATACAGCATCATACCGCCGTCTTCCATATTCAAATCTTTAAATACTTCATCATTTCCCTCTGAGGAAAGGGCTTCAACAGAAAGAGAATTCTCAGACAGAGGACTTTCGCTTTGCCAAACGATGTGTTCTCTACCAAATAACTGGCAAGAAGCGAGGATGAAGAGGATGCATAGAAGTTGTTTGAGCATTTTCATGACTTTATTATTAGAGGTGAATATCATTTCAAATCTTTCTCGGGTTTGCCCCATGTTCAGAGGACTAACGAGCATAGAAGCCCTTGGAGCAGATGCTTTTTGCAAGATGAGCTGTACATAAGGTTCTGGTGAATGTAACTCCCTGGTAACCGACTGATCTGCCAGAAATTCATGATTTAATCGGATGGCTCTTTTCAATGGGATGATCATGGGATTGAACCAGGCAAGACAATGCAGGAATTCAACCCAAAGAATGTCCAGGCTATGTTTTTGTTTCACATGGGCCAATTCATGTTGAAGCAATAGCTTTGTATTCTCTGATGTCGGGAGGAAAATGAAGTGGAGGAAACTAAATGCCTGCTGTGTATTGGAGTGAAGGATTTGTATGTATCCTTCTTTCCTGATTTGCTTACCCTCTCGAATCCTTTGGAGGATTGGATACAGTTTCTTCCCAAATCGAATCAGCATGAGGAATACCCCCATAGCATAAATTCCTCCCAAAAAACTTTCCCAGCTTATCATAGAACTTGTCTCTATGACTTCCATCGAGGTCCAGCTCTCCATTTCCGCGCTAGGAGTAGATGAGCTTGAGATATTACGATAGCTGGTGCTGATTATCCAGAAAGGAATTAGAAAGGAAGCCGTTATAGAAAAGAGCAGGAAAAAGCGATTAAATTTCAGCATCTTCTCTTTCCGCAATACAAGCTGATAAAAGCCCCAGAAAAGGGCCATCAAGATCATAGTTTTTAGCAGGTAAATAGCCATTACTTTTGAGAGTTTAGCTTTTCATCCAACATTTTCTTTAGCTCCAGTATTTCTTCTTCACTCAGGGCTGTTTCAGAAGTGAAGAAGGAGGCGAAGGCCAGTTTCGATCCATCAAAAAAGTTGTTGATCACTTGTTTGATCTTGCCCGAGAAGTATTCATCCCGAGAAATGAGAGGATAATATTCTCTCACACTCCCATAGGTCTTGAAGTCAACAGCTTCCTTTTGTTGAAGCCTTTTGAGGTGGGTGGCAAGGGTGCTGGGAGAAGGCTTGGGATCTGGATACGCTTCCAGTAAATCCTTCATGAATGCCTTTTTGAGCTTCCAGAGATAGCTCATGACTTGTTCTTCTTTTTCAGGCAGTTTCATTCTATTTATGTAAAATTGTTTCTACAAATGTAGAAATATGTTTACAAAAATAAAAACCTTCTGGCAGATTAGGCCCTGGAAGCTACTTTAATAGGCTTACATAGCCTTTTTTTACTATTTCCTGGAAGTCATTTCCTCCGTAACAGCGATAACGAAATACCCAATAATATACGCCAACTGGCAAGTCTTTGCCTTTCCATTTACCGTCCCAGTATTCTTCCGGATTATTGCTTTTGAATCGTATCCGCCCATAGCTGTCAAATATCTCGACCTGGAGATCCTGTATCCCTTCTCTGAATTGGGGAATAAATTCATCGTGAATGCCGTCTCCATTTGGGCTAAAGACATTGGGGATAAAACTTTCACATCCACAGTCCTGAGTAGTTAGCCTGAAATATTCCCGGGCTTGAAAACATTGCCCATTTATATCTACCCAATAGAGGCCTGCTTCTTTCGCCTGGAAATTGTTCTTATCGCTCAGGTCGGACCATAGATATTGGGCATCTTCATAACTGGCGATAAAATTGACGGGAGAATCCAGACAAACGAGGGTATCTAATTCTTCCTGCCCCTGGTAAAGGGCTTCATAGGCTATGCTGATAGAGTCGCTATAGCTACAGCCTCCTTTTACAATCTCTAATATATAGGTGCCAGCCTGCTCAATGCTCCTTTTTAGATCAGGATTTCGATCATTCCAACGAAAATTATCGACATTTTCTTCCAATCCAATTTCTAAGACGTCTTGCTGGCAAAGCAGGGTATCTGCCCCTAAGTCAAAAACAGGAATCTCTGCCGAATTGAGTTGGATGCTGTCTGTCCAGACACAGCCGCCCACTTTGATTTCTAGTGTGTATACTCCGGTTTGGGAAATGCTGAAAACACTATCTGTATTTCCATTCCCCCAATTATAAGAAGCCCCACTAAAAGTCATAGCCTTCAATTCAAGCATTTCGCCTGGACAAAGGAGGCTGTCACGGGCTATGATAAGTTTATCAGGAAGTACGGGATTGCATTCTTCCAATATCACATTGTCTATGTAGAGATAGGTGCTTTCAAAACCTACATCGACATTCCTGCGGTCAACGCTGGTATTATCATGGTCCCAGAAATTACCTATGACCAGATGCTTTTCTCCGCCTTCAGCTCGAAAGTTTCCTTCAATCTTGGTCCAGGAGGTCATGCTGCGTAAAAAATTATCCTGAGGATTTCTCACCTGGGGAGTATAGGGGAGCAGATCGAGATTAGGGATGCTATCAGGAGAAACATATAGTCCGATGTCATCAGTTACAAATTTGGAACTATCTCCCGGGCTCACAAAAAAAGCTGCTCTGTACATCTTTCCTGCTTCCAGGCTATCCATCAGAGGAACGGCCAAATACTCCCTGTACATTCGATTGTGTGAATCTCCATTGAGCCAGGTTCGTATGCCTGCGTAGCCCTCTCCGATATAGGGTGCCTGAAAGCCCCAGTGATTGATGGGCATCCCTGCAAAGCCAGTCCCGGCGCAGGTATGGGCAAAGTCTGTTGTTTTATAATTTGGAGAATACCAGGGGAAAGCCTGATCGACCTGACCTCTGTTTGAAGGGCAGCGAACAAACTGACTGAAGTCGTGATTGGGGACAAGATTTTGCCCCAAAAGAGAGCTGTTTCCCAAACAGAGGTATAGGAATATTCCCAATCCAGTTAATAGCCCTTGATGATTGCTTATGAGCATAAGTAGCAGCTTTGACTAGAGATCCAATGAAAGGAAGTGGGATGTGGCTCCTTTAAAGATGGGAAGATTTTCAGACTTATGTTTTAATCTGCCCAAAATAAAGATATATTTCTTCTACTATGCTTACTACAGAACTACAACAATGGGAAAAGGGAGGGCGATATCTGGAGATCGGACCTTTCAAGATAAAAGTCTTTGTGAGAGATTTGGCGAAAGAGGATGCGAGTCCGGAAAAAACCCTTTTGCTTTTACATGGTTTCCCTGAGTCTTCCTATTCTTACCATAAAATTATTCCGGGAATTTCCGCCTTTTTTGAAAGAGTAGTTGTCTTTGATATGCCCGGTTATGGCTTGAGTGATAAACCCTGGGAACATTATACCTATTCACTTTTTGAGCAAGCGGATACGGCTCTTCAAGTCTGGAAAGAACTGGGGATAGCGGGAGGCCATTTGCTTTCGCATGATATGGGAGATAGTGTAGCCACTGAATTGGTGGCGCGTCATATAGCCGGAATTCTTCCTGCCTGGTTCTCCAAAGGTTTTCAGTCCTTCACCTTCACCAATGGGAGCATGGTATTGGAACTGGCCGATTTGAGAATCACCCAAAAAATCTTGCTGGGAAGGTATGGGCATTTGATGAGCAAGCTTACTTCTTTTCGTATCTTTAATCAGCAGGTCCGGAGTGGTCATGGAAATGATACGCTGTCTGATAAAGATGTAGAATTGTTGTGGGAAAATATCATCCAGCAAGAAGGCCATCGCAAAAACCACCTGATCATCAAATACCTCAATGATCGCAAAAGATTTGAAAAGACTCGATGGTTACCAGCTCTGAAAGAGGTGAAATTGCCTATTCATATTTGCTGGGGCGAAGCAGATGCTGTAGCAAGAGTAGAAATGGCACACTATCTGAAGGAAAATATTTGCAAAGAGGCGGTTTTGAGTCTCATGCCGGGAGTGGGGCATTTTTGTCAGTTGGGTAGTCCGGAGATTTGGGTGAAAAGTATTTCTGCTTTTTACCGAGAAAGCTTCGGATAAAGGCAAATGATAGATAGAAAGCCCCTGAAAGAAGATTTGGTCAGACTACTTAATTAATAGAATACTGTATGGATTTGGATCGCATGGCTCAGGGCTTTGCCTTTATGAGCACACTCATGGAAAACTTTGGAGAAGCACAGGATTTGAATGAGGAAGATGCCAAAAAATACCTGGAAGATAATATCCTGAATACTCCCCTTTCTTCTGATACTTTTTATGCCCTCATGGATCTCCGGAAAATGGCCTTTACGTTTAGCCATGGGACAGAATCTTTTTTTGGAATAAAGGAACTCAGCTTTCCCTATTTCTTTTCCCAGATCAATGAAGCCTATCGAGAAATGTTCCTCACCTGGGGAGAAGCTGCATATACGGCAGCTTATGATCCCGAAAATCGAAAGGTTTTACAACCCCTGAAACAAGAATATAGAACCATGTTGCCCGTCAAGAACCGGGCGGGCGAATATTACTGGCTCACACAGATTGCGATTCCGCTACAATTTGATGCCGATCGAAATCTTTTGACCCATCTCAATATCTATCGAGTGGGCATCGCCTATGAAGCCTGGAAGAACTGGGCCATTAAGGGCGAAATTTTGGAGAATAACCTTCCCAGAAAGGATTTCGCTTTTACGATGGAGGAGTATGTAAGAGAGTATGTCTCTTCTACCTTTGGGAAACGAAAATTCCAAATGCTCAAGTTGTATGCCTCCGGTACGAGTACAGATGATATCGCGGCTTCATTCACCATTAGCAAAAAGACACTTTATACCCACAATAAAGATATCCTGGCCAAAGCCAATAAGATTTTTCATCGAAATTTCTCCACTGTAAAAGAGGCGGCCAATAGTTTGCAGGAAAATGGATATTTATAATGACGGTTTAGTTCTCTTCAAAAACCGAAGATGACCAAAGCTGAGCAGTTGACTCAGACAATACCTAATTTTCAATAATTAGGTAGTTGGGAGGTGGGTTAATTTGTGGAATTTTAAAAACAGCAGGGTTTGAAGGGCAAAATTCTTCAAATTCTTCTATTCGGGAAATAAAAAGCCCGCTGAGAAAACACAATGTGAATGACAAGATGAAATGTATCCTATTTCTTCTTGTCATTTTTGGTTTTAGGCCCCCTTTTTTCTCAAAATGAATTTCAATTTCTCATAATGAGATTATATGCCAAAATGGGAAAATCTGTAATATGCTAAAAATCAGCTACTTATAAGGGTTTTGGCTTGGTGGCATTTTTCTTGGATTTATCGTAATACAGCCTACGCAGGCAACGTATAACGATAAATCCTGACCCCCATGACTACTAAACAGGTATTTAGCACACTTGCAGTTTGCTTTTTCTTTAGCCTCAACTCAGTCCTTGTCTCTGCTCAAAACAGTCCTGAAAGTGCCAGAAAGCCGATGAAGGAAAAGGCAGCTATCAGTAAGATCGCTGAAAACCTTGATCTTCCTGTCGAGCAAATGGAATCCTATGAAGTCCCTCCTTCGCAATCTTTGGAATTGATGAGGAAAGGGAGCCAAAACAAAAGACTCAGGATCACTTCTTTGCAATTATCAAAGCCCTTTATCAACAAACGACAAGTCTTACTCAAAAGAGAAGGGAAGAATGCCCTTGCCAATCCAAACGCTAAACCCAAGCGATCACTACCCTAAATCGAAAAGAGAAGATGCAGTTTCTGACTGCAAAAGATATCGACGAAACCTTTTGTCGCATACTAAGTATGCCTTGCATGACCCGGGCCTTGGCCCGGGTTTCTTTTATTATTCGATCCTCATTTTCTCTGTCCTTTCAATACCGAGATATCGAAAACTCAAAAGATAGACTCCTCTGCTCATGGCAGGAAGATTGAGCGAGATCTCTTGTCTTCCTCCGCTTGCAGGCAATTCTTCCCTCCATACCTCTTTTCCCAGCATATCCAAAATCCGAACCACAGCTCTTCCATCTTCAGGTATGCTATAAATGAGAGAAGGATTTTCTCCGACCTTAATGGGATTGGGTTTCAAAGCAATAGAAATTCCGGAAAATCCATCCAGGATCAGGCTTAGGGGATTGCTATAACTCATGCTTCCATCCTGGCGAATCAGTTTCAGGCGATAGATATTTTCTCCTGTATTGACAAGCCGATCCAGGAATCGATTTTTATTCGGAGAAAGACGGGCAAGTAAACCAAAGTTACCTGACTGGTTCATTTTTTCGAGTTCGACACCTCTATATTCACTTCGGGGAAGTGATTCCCAATTCAGGAGAATTTCTTTTTCGGGACTGATTCTTCCACTAAGCTCAATCGAACTGTTGAGTACACAACTACTGGTATTTACAATTTCTTCGGGAATAGCGAGTGCAGTAAGCACTGCTCCATTTCCACCGGCTGTAGCTCCATTGGTAGCAGCGCAGGCAGTGGCAGTTCCATTGTTACCTCCCGTTACATCACTTGTAACCATTCCCCCCAAAGCTGTAGAAACCCAAATGGCTCCTCCGCCACCTCCGCCTCCCGGCCCTTCACAATTGATGGTAGTATTTGCACCATTTCCTCCTGTAGCTTCCACATGTAAAGCGGTAGTTCCATATCCGTTTACACTCAATAAGATGCTTCCCCCAGCTCCACCTCCGGCAGCACCATCCCCTCCGGTAATTAATGCATCAGTTCCATTTGCCAAAATGGCATTTCCATTGCCTTCGATCTGATTAGCAATGATGATCACAATTCCTCCGCCATCTCCTGCATCATCAGCGTCACCATTATTGTCATGACCAGCTCCGCCGCCGCCACCGAAATAGACCCGCGGGTTTGCTACGGAGTATCCTTGGCCGGAAAGTGCTGAACCTCCGAGTCCTGGATGATCGCCCTGGCAAGAAAAGAATCCGGTTGTCCGACTGCCCCCATTTCCTCCGGTTCCATAATTAGAACCTCCGCCACCTCCTGTATTGTGATCATTTCCTCCGCCTCCGCCACTGATCTGCTTCCCTTTTCCATATTCTTTATTGGTGATAAAATTGGCAATGCCTTCTCCTTTCTCGGCTCCTCTAGCCGCTCCTCCAGCAAAATCGTAAAAAAATCCGTTACTCTCCACGGCAAAGCTACAGGCATAGGTCGAACTAAAAGCTTCAGCTCCTCTGAAGCCTCTTCCACTTAGATCAATATCAGCATTGAGGGTTAGGGTCCCGCTGAGTTCCAATACAAGTACACCTCCTGTACTTCCATTCCAGGGACTGGCAGTCAAAGTAGCATTGACTGTTTCATCTGTAGCACTATAAACTTTGACTAATTGTAAGCGAGGATTGGAAGCAGAAGAAGGGTTGTAACTATTCTTTATTTCATAGGAGAAAAGCACATCATTGCCTACTACATCACAGACTGTAGCTATTTCAAAACTGCCTGCATTGTTCAGATTGGTGATATCCCCAAAATTGCTACTATTGCTTTCATCCATTTGAGCCCCTTTCATCTGGATCAGCATTACCCGGTCCGTGGTAGTAAACATTGCGGGATTTGCGACTTCGACAGAATTTGTGACAGCATCAACAGAAAGTACCTCGGTGTACTGATTGACGACACCTGAAATCTGGGCTTGAATAAAAAGAGGGAAAAGGAGCACTGAGAGCAAGCAAAGTTTGCCAGGGTGTAGCTTCTTCATACTTGAATGGGCCGATATAATCGAGCCCGTTTGTTTGGGTAATTTTGGTTAAAGCTCTAATTACAATTTTTAAACAATCCATCCAAAAAATTAAAACCAACTTAGAATTGCCAAAAAATGAAATGAGGCCTGGCTTTGGTGGATTCTTTCAAATGAACGTTCATTCTGCTACTATATTGAGCGAAGAAAGCGCTTTCTTTAATATGAGAAAGAATTCATTTGACTTATTGCGTGATTGCCTTTATAATTAACGAAAGAACCTACTACTCATGAAATCTAAACTATTTTTAGGACTGGCAGTATGCCTACTACTTTCCTGTTCTCAAAGCAAGCAAAAAGTAGCTGAAACGAATGATCAACTTTCCTTGAAAGTTTCGGATGAACAGCTGGAGATCTACCTCGGAGATCAACTGCAATTGACTCAAGTAGCTAAAACAGCTCATCGTCCTTATTTGCATCCTATCATGGCACCGGATGGAAAGGGAGAACTTACCCAATACAGTCCTGGCCATCATCGTCATCAGACGGGTTTATATTGGGGCTTTACCCGAGTAAATGGAGCAATAGCTAATCCTGATAGTCTGCTGCGATTTTTCTACAGCCGGGAAAAAACACCAGAGCAGCAAGCTTTGGTAGGAAGAGATTTCTTTCATCATCCGGATGGGGATTACTGGAACAGAATTGGACTAGAAGTGCTGGAAGAAAGTGAGGATCGCCTCCGCTGGCAAACTCAATATGAAATGCTGGACGAAGAGGGAGAGATTATGATCCAGGAAACACAAAGCTGGACCTTTAGTCAGGAAGGAGATAAAAACAGACTGGATCTCGTATGGAAAGCCGAAGCCTTTAGAGATATTCGCATCGGAGCCTTTGATTATGGGGGAATGTTTTTGCGTATGCCCTGGCATAAAGAAATAGCAGGAGCAGCTGTAAATTCGGAAGGACAAGAAAATCAGGATGCAGAGGGTAAAAAAGCTAAATGGGTAGATGTGGGGATGAGCATAGAAGGAAGGGAAGATTGGGGACATATTGCCATTCTGGATCATCCTGAAAATGTCAACTATCCTACTCCCTGGAGAGTCGATGGGCAATTAGGAATTGGACCCTGTCGAGCCATTGAAGGCGACTGGACCATCGCAAAAGGAGAAGCTGAAAGCATGAAGTTCAGTTTGCTGGTTTATACCGGAGAAATCGCGACCGAAGAATTGAATAGTATGGTAGAAGGCATGGCTAAATAAAAAAGCCCGGGACAAAGCCCGGGCTCAAGGTTTACTCCTTAGACATTGAATATTGTCTACTGACTGATTTCTATTCAAATTTCAGCATTTGTTTTTTTCGGGATGTGCAGTATTGTTCTATTTGTATGGACTATTGTTCCAGAGAGGTGGATTCCTGAGCGAACATAGCTTTATTTAACTGGTATAGTATTTTTTGTGAAATTAGGCGAATCGACCACATAAGCATAAATTGTGTAGTCTGACATCCATTTAATTTTTAGACTCAGCATGAAATCTCTACTCTGCAAAGAACTTGGGCCTCCTTCCAAAATGGTCCTGGAAGAACTCCCTACTCCCACTCCCGGAGAAAAAGAAGTCCTTATAGAAGTTAAAGCCTGTAGTGTCAACTTCCCCGACACCTTAATGATCCAGGGTTTATACCAATTCAAACCAGAACTTCCCTTCGCTCCCGGTAGTGATATAGCCGGGACAGTAGCAGCAGTAGGAGAAAAAGTCAAAAATTACAAAGTAGGGGATGAGGTTTTTGGCTTGATTCCCCATGGAGGATTCTCCACACATGCCATTGCCAATAAAAATGTGGTCTTTCCCAAGCCTCCTATGATGGATTATAAAGTAGCAGCCTCTTTCATGATGGCCTATGCGACTTCTTATCATGCATTAAAGGACAGAGCTCGCCTGAAAGAAGGTGAAACACTCCTGGTGTTGGGAGCTTCAGGAGGAGTTGGATTAGCTGCGGTTGAGTTGGGGAAATTGATGGGGGCGAAAGTGATTGCCGCGGCATCTACAGATGAGAAATTGGCACTCTGCAAAAAATACGGGGCGGATGAAGTGATCAAATACACCGAAGAAGATCTGAAAAGCAGAGCCAAAGAATTGACCGGAGGAAAGGGCGTAAACGTAGTTTATGATCCGGTAGGAGGAGATTATACTGAAGCTGCTTTACGGGCGATGGCCTGGAAAGGACGATTTTTGGTAGTTGGTTTTCCCGCTGGTATTGCAAAAATACCGATGAATTTGCCTTTGTTGAAAGGATGCGATGTGCAGGGAGTATTCTGGGGAAGATTTACTATGGAAGAAGCCGGGAAGAATATGCAGAATACCATGGAACTGATCAAAATGTATGCAGAAGGGAAATTGAAACCTCATATTGATAAAGTCTATCCCCTGGAAAATGGAGCTCAAGCTTTACAGGATATGATGGATCGTAAGGTCAAAGGAAAAGTTATCATTGAAATGCCCTAAAACTTCTAGATATGTCCCATCAAGATAAAATTGTACTCATTACGGGTTCTGGTTCAGGAATCGGACAGGTAACTGCCAAATTATATGCACAGGAAGGTGCTACGGTCATTGTCTCTGATATCAATGAAAAAGGAGGAGAGGAAACCCGTGATGCCATCATTGCAGCGGGAGGAAAAGCCGTATTTATGTCTTCGAATGTTGCCGATTATGAGGCTGTGAAAAAATTGATCGCTGATATTGTTGAGCAATTTGGTCGTTTAGATGTTGCGGTAAACAATGCGGGCGTAGCCAATAGAAAACCTCAGCGAACGGCTGATGCGGATGTAGAGGACTGGGATCGGGTGATTTCGGTAAACACCACAGGTGTTTTTTACTGCATGAAGGAAGAGCTCAAACAGATGATGGCACAAGGCGGAGGATCTATCATCAATATAGCGTCCATTGCAGGCTTAAGAGGATTGCCCAATAGCCTTTCCTATGTGGCAAGCAAACATGCCGTTGTAGGGATGACCAAAACAGCTGCTATGGAATACGCTCGGCACAATATCCGGATCAATGCGGTTTGTCCGGTCTTTACCGTTACCCCTATGTTCCAGCCCGATGTGATGGATCAAATTTCAGAGGGCCTTTCCCGCAAACTCAAAAGCGGAGTACCCATGAAGCGTTTTGCTGAAGCCTCAGAAATGGCAGAAGCCATTTTGTGGTTGGGATCAGATAAAGCGAGTTTTATTACGGGGCATGCCTTGCCGGTTGATGGAGGGCTAACCGCTTAATTTTATTTTTTCTTCTTCTTGTGTTTCTTTCTTCTTTTTCCTTAGATGAAAAAGAAGCAAAAAATCAAGCTGCTGCAAACCTGCCGCAGAGTCCGGCCCCCGCACCCGATGCAGCAGCGGGGCCCCGGCGCGCAGAGGGAAGTGTTGGCGTGTTAGAGTGTTAGGGTGTTGGAGTTAATTCATAATAGAATCTACCTCTCCCAACCACCCAACCACCCAACCAACCACCCACCCAACCACCCAAGCGCGCATGCCCGGCAGCGCCAATCGGGAAAAGGGGCGGCTAAGTGCGGCTGGTTCTTGGCGCTGCGATTTTTGACTCCATCTTTTTCTAAAAAAGATGGAAATACCCCCTAAAAAAGATGGAAACAACCCCCCAAAAAGAGAGAGAAAAATCCTCCAAAAATTAATCAGAAAAATGAAAGACTAAATATGTGTAATCAACTCCTCAGACTGTAAATGAGGACTCCGATTAAAAGCATGTAAGTTGATTTTAGAACTCGAAAAAACATATTCCGTGATAGCACTATTCCGAACCTGTCCCCCTAATCCGACTACTTTCTCCTGATCCTTCATATTTAAGGCAAATCCCACACTGGCAGAAACAGCTCCAGCAGAACTGAATGCAATGATGTTTTCACCTGCTTGATTTTCAGCCATCATTTTTTGCATACCACTATCCACGCGGGCTCTGAATTCCTTCCAATTCTCAATATCGACCGGATGCGGAAATCCCAGTTCATCTTTCGCCCATATTCTGAGGAAATGATGAAAAGCTTTAAGGAAATGTTTGATCTGATCTTGTGGAGCTCTGTCAACTTCTGGTTCAAAGGCCTGAAAAATAGGATCTACGGTTTTGAATTGCGGCATCAGGCTCCGCATCACACTAGAACCCGAATGTTCACTGAGTTCTGCTAAAATGATTTCTTTTTGGGGAAAGGGAAGTTTGGCTTCCTTATACACTTGTCTTACTGTTTCAAGCGTTTGCAATTGCCGACGAAGCGGACCTGAATAAACCGTATCAAAGATTCTTCTTTCGCTTGCCAAGTGTTCTCCCAATAAGCGAGCCTGTAAAAAGCCTTTCTCCGATAATTGGTCATAATTATCGGAGAAAAAAGAGGCTTGTGCGTGTCGTATGAGTAAGAGGCGGCTCATTATTTAGAAAGAACCTCCGTTCACACTCATGGTATGTCCATTGGTAAAACCAGAGTGGGGAGATGCCAGATAGAGATAGGCATGTGCCAATTCTTCGGTAGTTCCCGAACGTCTAACCGGAATGGTTTTTTCGATTCCTCTCAGCATTTCTTCAGGAATGGTTGCGGTCATATCCGTTTTTACAAAACCAGGAGCAACTGCATTAACCGTAACCCCTGTTTTTCCGACTTCTTTCGCCAGTGATTTAGTAAAGGCAATGATAGCAGCTTTGGTGGCAGCATAATTGGTCTGTCCGAAAGCACCTACAATTCCATTGATAGAACTGGCTGATACTACACGTCCATAGCCAGCCTCAACCATGTGGGGAAGCACCGCTTTGGTACAATTGAATACACCATTGAGATTAACATCAATTACCAAATCCCATTCTTCCTGACTCATTTTGAGGAAAGACTTATCTCGTACAATTCCTGCATTATTGATGAGTATGTCAATTCTGCCAAATTGAGCTTTGACCTGCTCTACCGCCTGGGCGATTTGATCCCGATCCGTAACACTAACTTTTTGAAATATAGCCTGACCACCTGCTGCGCGTAGTTTCTCAGCCGTTTCCTCTCCATCCTCCAATACATCCCAAATCACCACCTGGGCGCCTTCCGCTGCAAATAATTTTGAGATCCCTTCGCCGATTCCGCGCGCACCTCCGGTGACGATAGCAACTTGTCCTTTTAATATGTCCATTATATATGAGTTAAAGATTTATTCTTGAATTAACCTGCCAATAAAAGTCCTCCATCAGCAGTGAAGGCTCCTCCTGTGCTATAGCTGGAAGCATCAGAAGCCAGGAATACTGCCATACCCGCAATTTCATCTGCTTCACCTATGCGGCGGGAAGGGAAGTTGCGCTCTACGGCTTTGAGCATTTGTTCGTTTTGCCAAAGGGCTGCGCTAAATTTTGTTTTGATCAATCCCGGACAAATGGCGTTTACGCGTATACCATCCGGACCCCATTCTTTGGCCTGAACCTGAGTAAGCATAATGAGAGCAGCTTTACTAACCCCATAAATCGCAATCATATCCGGAGCCTTTAATCCTCCAACAGATGAGATATTGATGATCGAACCTCCGCCCCGACTTTTCATGATAGGCTGCACCATATTTCCCAGTAAATGACAGGATTTTACATTGGTGTTCATGATCTTCTCGAAAGTAGCTCCATCCACCTGGGTAAGGGGACCAAAGAAAGGATTAGTAGCTGCATTGTTTACCACTATATCTACTCCTCCATATTTAGCTACTGTAGCTTCCACCAGGGCTTTCAATTGCTCCTCATCTCCTACATGACAAGCAATTCCGTGAGCCTCCAGTCCATCGGCTTTAAACGCAGAAGCTACTTCATCTACAGCCTCTTGCTTGCGACTGCTAATGATTACTTTAGCTCCAAATTCTGCCAGGCCTCTGGCAATGGCTTCTCCAATCCCTTTGGAGGAACCGGTGACGATAGCGACTTTACCTTCTAAATTAAATCGGTTTTTTATCCTGTCCATAGTGGTTTTAAAAGATTAACTGTCGAAAACCAAATCGAGAAATGATATGCAGAGAGAAATAGGCTGGAATGAAAGGCTTCGAGTAGTAATTTTTCGATCTTATTCAAGTAATAAATTTCCGCTCGTATTTACAATCCATAGTTTTCTTTCTACCTTTTTATTAAACCGCTTATATCTTTCCTATGAAATGGCTTAACCTACTACTCATCCTCCCTTTTTTAGCTGCTTTTAGTTGTTTGGAAAAAGTGGAGGAAGCAGCTGCAAAACCCAATGTACTTTTTATTGCAGTAGATGACCTTCGACCGGAATTGGGAGCTTATGGGAAGTCCTATGTCAAATCTCCCCATATAGATAGACTTGCAAAAGATGGCCTATTGTTCAGAAATCATTTTGTGAATATGCCGACCTGCGGAGCCTCCCGCTATAGCTTGCTCTCCGGGAAATGGCCAAGAAGTCTGACGGGCTTACGCAATACGGCTATACAGGAATTGATTGCTAGCAAGAAAGAAGGTCCGGAGCCGGAATCTTTTGTTCATCAGTTTAGGAAAAATGATTATTACACAGTCGGCATAGGAAAGATTACCCACTATGTGGATGGGAAAATCATGCCGCAAAACAAAAAGGAAGTAAAAGGATGGGAATTGCCCAATAGCTGGGATGAGATGTTGCTGGATGTTGGGAAATGGGGATCGAGTTGGGGGGTGTTTTTTGGCTATGCAGATGGAAGCAATCGAAATGACAAGGAGAAAGAAGTAAAGCCCTATGAAGCAGCTGATGTGGAGGATGAGGGCTATCCAGATGGTTTGACTGCAAACTTGGCCATCAGAAAGCTCCGGGAGTTGAAGGATAAAAAGCAACCTTTCTTTCTGGGAGTAGGTTTCTTTAAACCTCACTTGCCCTTCAATGCTCCGAAAAAATACTGGGATCTTTATGAGCCGAATGAGATTCCGTTAAGTCCCAATCCCGGGATTCCTGAAAATATCCATTTGTCCAGTTTGCATGAGAGTGGAGAATTTAACCAATACAAACTGGGGGAAGAGAAGAATTCTTTGGAAAAGCCTCTTTCAGATCAGTATGCCCGCAAACTTCGCCATGCCTATCTTGCTTGTGTGAGTTATACGGATGCGCTGATAGGGAAAGTCCTGCATGCATTGGAAGAGGAAGGTCTTGCTGATAATACCATCGTTGTACTTTGGGGAGATCATGGTTGGCATTTGGGAGATCAGCGTGTTTGGGGAAAGCATACCTTGTTTGACCGTGCCTTGAAAAGTCCATTGATTATTCGTTTGCCAGGGGGAAAGCAAGGTGGGAAGGAATTCGATCAGGTGGTGAGTACCACCGATATTTATCCGACTTTGATGGATTTGTGTGGGTTGGAAAGCCCCAAGGGATTGGATGGCAGAGAATTGGCAACTTTGTGGACAGATGAACAGCCCCAATGGGAGAGTCATGCCTGGTCCTATTTTCGAAAAGGAATTAGCCTGAGGACGGATCGATACAGAATTAGTAAATACTTTCGGGAGCAGGAACCTCAAATCGAATTATATGATCATGAAGCTGATCCTTATGAACAAGTGAATATAGCAGCTGAAAACGCTGTACGGGTCGATAGTTTATTGCAGCTTTTGGAGAAAGGGAATACGGGCTTGTATGATTAGCTCGCTAAGCATTCCCCAAATCATCCTACAATCCAGTCTTTGTTTAAAACGGGTTCGATGATCTCTTTGACTGCATCTACCAAATCCCAGTCGGGCTCTTCTGATGCCCATTGGATGTTCTCGATGATTTGTTCGGGTAAAGGAGTACTCACCAGAGTCGTAGGAATATCGGGATTACTTACAGCAAACTGAATCGCCAGACGCTCGATTTTGCTGCCTTCCTTGAGGCAAAATTCAACAGCTTCCTGAAAGAAATCAAAATCTTCTTGCTCGATTGGATGCCAGTCAGCAGGGCCTCTTTTCGTAAGCAAACCCATAGCCATAGGGGCTGCATTTATAAAGCCAATGTTCTTTTTCTTTATCGTCGGTAAAATACCCAGGATGCGATCATCATTCAGGGTATGATGATTGTGGCAAATCATAGCATCCAGTTCATGGCTTTCGATGATCTCTTTACACCAGTCAACCGGATAAATGCCAATCCCTATATTTCTGGTTTTCCCCTGTTTCTTCAAATCTACCAGGGCTTTATAGCCTTCATTCAAAGCCTGCTCTTTGTGAATCCCGTTTTGGAATTCGAAATCATGCAGGTGCAGGATATCAACATAATCAACATGTAAACGCTTGAAGCTTTCCTCAACCTCCTTGATGATGCGCTTATAAGAATAGTCAAAATCTGTATTGCTGTATTTTCCGGTTTTTGTCGAAAGGTAGTATTGATCCCGGGGAATTTTTTGCAAGGCTTTTCCCAGAACTTTTTCTGCGCGGGTGTCTCCATATGCAGGGGCTGTGTCTATGAGATTGATCCCATTATCTAAAGCCGTGAATACGGTTTGTATGGCCTTTACCTCATTTATCTTCTGAAATACTCCTCCAAGCGCTGAGCCTCCCAAACTAATCATGGAAACCTCAAGTCCTGTTTTACCTAGCGTTCTGTATTGCATATTTATTTTTTGCTGGCCAGAAGATAGGGAAATTCTCCTAATATCCCCCATGCATGAAGAATGGGCAAGTTGAGTGCATGCTACACAACAATAAATCAGAAGTTTCCGACAAAGATATTGTAGGGGAAAGATCATCTTTTTAATGGATGACACAACCATTCCGATCTTAGCTTCGTAATCTAGTCTCGCATTTAATCATACTGTCATGTAAGCTCTACTGTTTTACACCCGACCCCTGGGATTTTTATCCCTTCTCACCTCTCAAACGATGTCCCGGACTTTGTACCAGGAAGAAATTCCTATTGCAAAGCCTATTATGCGTTACGCGTATACAAGCTTCCTTTTTGTTACCAACAAAATCGGAGGCTGTCTGCCTTTTTCATCTTGTTAAGCACCAACATTCATGAAATCGAAACCTTACCAATCTATGTCTGATGTGTCGCGGTTGCCCCGTCAGGCATTTAAATTTAGTCTATTTGTCAGCCGCAAATATGCCCGATATGCGATTCCGGCTTTGATTGCCGTCCTAGTGGGTATGACCCTGGGTATCTCAAATACCTATGTGATGAAGGAATTGGTGGATGCCCTGGATATGAAAGATGAGGCCATGTGGAACTATGCCCTGATTTATGTGGGGATTTTCGCGATCTCTACAATCTGCTGGCGTAGTAGTGGTTTTCTCGGTATGCACTGGCATACAAACACACGCTCCGAAAGTGCCAATGTTTTGTATGATTACCTGAGCAAGCACAGTAGCAATTATTTTTCAGATCGCTTTGCCGGTTCTCTTGCAACCAAGGTTACCAATGCAGCAAACGGAGTCAACCACATGCTGGGTAAAGTGCTTTGGGATTTTCTCCCGACCACTTTACGACTCATACTTTCCATTGGTATTGCCTGGTTAGCGAAACCTATACTGGCCGTTATTCTGGGAATATGGGCTGTATGTTTCATCCTTATCAATGCCTTTCTGGTAAAGAAGAAAGCATTTCTTTCCAAGAACTCAGCTGAGGCTTATACCAGACTGAAAGGACAAATGGTGGATATTCTGACCAACATACGAGTGGTTCATCAGTTTGCCCGTCGACCTCAGGAAGTGGTTCGAGTGGGAGCTTATGTCCAAAACTTCAAAGATAAGGTGATCAAAAGCTGGACCTATTCGGAGTTTGTACTGATTTTCAACAACACGCTTCAGGTATTTTTGATGGCTACCATGATGTTCCTCTCTCTGAAACTTCTTCAGGATGGAACCCTTACCATCGGAGAGGTAGTCATGATGATTCAGCTGAGTTGGGGAATCCTGGATGCCTTGCTTTTCATCGGTAATAGTATGAACCATATGATGGAAAGCTATGGGGAAGTACAGGAAGCCCTGGATATCATCCTGCATGAGCATGAACTGGTAGATCAGTCCGATGCTGCTCCTTTGGATGTTGCACATGGAGCTATCAAATTGGAAAATGTCTCATTCTCCTATGAATTGGGTCGTCCAATTTTTGAAAACTTCAATCTGGAGATACCTGCAGGTCAAAAAGTGGGTCTTGTAGGGGAAAGTGGTGCTGGTAAGAGTACCCTTACCCAACTTCTTCTTCGGATGTATGACGTCCAGAAAGGAGGAATCTACATTGATGGTCAGGACATTTCTATGCATAGCATGGAAAGCTTGCGGAAAGCGATAAGCTTTGTACCGCAGATGTCTCATCTTTTCCATCGGAGCATCCGGGATAACATCAGTTATGGTGATCCGGAAAGCGAAGAGGCAGAAATCCAGCATGCAGCTCAGGGCGCTCGCGCACATGAGTTTATCAAGGATCTGTCTGAGGGCTATGAAACCCTGGTAGGTGAGCGAGGAGTGAAATTGAGTGGTGGGCAGGCACAACGTGTCAGCATTGCCCGATCCATGCTCAAGAACGCTCCTATCCTGATACTCGATGAAGCTACCAGTTCTTTGGATAGCGAAAGCGAGCGAATGGTTCAGGAAGCACTCCTCGAATTGATCACAGACAAAACAGTAATCGCAATTGCGCACCGTTTGTCTACTCTCCTGGCTATGGATCGAATCCTCGTTATGGAAAATGGTCGAATCGTCGAGGATGGTACCCATCATGAACTTCTCGAATTGGGCGGAACCTATGCCCGACTCTGGAAACATCAGGTGGGCGGCTTTTTGATCAAAGCTTAAGTATACATAATCCCCTGCACCTTTGGGTGTGGGGGTTTTGCTTTTTCGCTCACGCTTGATATTCGTTCAGGGCTTTCCTAGATTGATTTTTATGAAAACTACTACGCTGTCTTTACTCGGCATTTGCCTTATATTTCTCGTTTCCTGCCAAAGTGGGCAATTGCCCGGGCAAAAAATTTCTTCAGATGCCCCTCAGGAATTGCAAACCAAATTCGTCGAACAAACCATAGGAATAGATGTAGATCTATATGCCTTTAGTTGGAAAAACTCTGCAGAGATTTCACAACAGAAGGCTTATCAGATTATAGTGGCTAGTGATAAAGCAAAACTTGCAGCTGGAATAGGAGATTTGTGGGACAGTGGAAAAAGGGCTAGTAGCCAGCATGAGGATATCATATATAGAGGACAGGAGTTAGCGCAAGGGAAAGAATATTTCTGGAAAGTCAAAGTCTGGGATCAGGCTAATACTTCCCTGGGCTACAGCCAGGCCGCTAGTTTTACGAGTGCTTCCTCAGGAAAAGAAAATCGGATCATTTTATTGGGGGGAAGTTTGGTCTCCCGCATGGAGAAATATGCATTTTTCGAGACAGCTCTAAATGCCGAATACCCCTATCAGAATCTCGTATTCAGAAATTTGGGATGGCCGGGTGATGATGTCGAAGGAACCGCTCGCTCTGAATTTGGCTCAGCCCATAATACCAAATCCTGGAAACCTCCCACTTCGGAGCAAGGATTTGGCTATGCAGAAATGAAAAATCAAGTGATAGAAGCCAATCCTTCAACAGTAATTTTTGCCTATGGGGCAGAAATGGCCTTCAAAGATGCTTCTGACGATTTTGATGCTTTCAAAAGAAACTATAGAAACCTCCTCAGGGTCATTGATTCTCTGGGGGCGAAGCTTATTTTACTTTCCCCTAATCCACATGAAGCCTTTGCTCATACAGAAAAGGAAATAGAGAAACGAAATGAGCGTTTGGCGAAAGCCCGTGATTTTATCCAGGAAGAAGCAAGGAAAGCAAACTATCCTTTCATTGACTTATTTGCCTATTTCAATAAGCGTCAAATGGGAGGAAGCTTTACGGAGAATGGCATTCATCTCAGTGAATCCGCCTATGCAGATATGGCCATGTTGATGCTCCAAAATCTGGGAATCAATGCCCAGGAGTCTTTCCAGTTGGAAATGGATGAACAGGGGAAAGTACAGGCATCTTCCGGCCTTTCCATCAATGACTTTACTCCTACTGCTACAGGCTATCGCTTCGACATCAAATCCGATAAACTCAGTCCCTATGCCAACTTGAAAGTTGATCGCGAACATTTGGTAAAGGTCGATGGTGAAGTAGTGAGAGAGAGAGAATTGGATGAAAGACTGTTTATCAAGCCCCAAAAAGCACAATGGGAAAAACTCAGAAGCACCATCATTGAAAAGAATCGTCTGCAAAGGTTGAGACTCAATCCCCTGAATAAAGCTTATATCTTTCTCTTTCGTCGTCATGAAATGGGACATCTGAGCAAGGAGATGGAAGACTTTGACCGGCTGGTACAGGAACAGGAAGAACTCATTACCAGATTAAAAATTCCACAAGAACATAGACTGGAAGTAGAAATCCTGGAAGCCTGGAAATCACCACAGGAATACAAGGAGTATTATGTGCCGAAAGAAGTTCCCATGCCAGATGTTTCAGAAGAATTGGCGGCTTTCACCATTCCGGAAGGATTTGAAATTAACCTTTTTGCCAAAGATCCCTGGATCGTGAATCCGATCAACCTTAACTGGGATAATCAAGGCCGGGCCTGGGTAGCTTCCAGTTCTACCTATCCCCAGATATTTCCAGGCAGAGAACCCAATGATCGCATTGTCATACTGGAAGATACAGATCAGGATGGAGTGGCAGATAAGCATACTGTTTTTGCTGAAGGGCTGGTTGTGCCTCATTCTGTTATGCCGGTTAAGGGAGGAGCTTATTTGTGTAATACATCTGAAGTATGGTTTTATGCCGATAAGGATGGGGATGATGTTGCAGATGAAAAGAGACTGGTCTATTCCGGTTTTGGGATTGCAGATATGCATCATACCATCCATGGATTTCGCTGGGCACCCTGGGGCGATCTTTACTTTACCCAATCCATATACATCAACAGCTTTATAGAAACAGCTTTTGGAAGTCGTCGCCTCAATGGAAGTGGTATATGGGAGTTTCGGCCTGAGACAGAAAGACTGGAAGTATTTAGCACAGGTATGGTAAATCCCTGGGGGCAGGCTTTTGATCAGTGGGGCCAGGCATTTGGAACGGATGGAGCTGGAGGAAGTGGGCCGCATTATCTTTTCCCCGGCGCAGCACATAATACCGCCGTAGGTGCTGCACGTGTTTTGCCAGGATTGATTCCCGGAAAACCCAAAAATACAGCTGCAGAAGTAGTCTACAGCGAACAGATGCCCGAAGGATGGCAAGGGAGCTTATTGGCAAATGACTATCGTGCAAACAGAACTGTCCGTTATCAACTCACCGAAAGTGGAAGTGGGTATAGCGCAGAAGAAGTAGAAACCGTGATACATTCCAGCCATCGATCCTACCGTCCCGTGGATATCAAAACAGGACCTGATGGGGCTATCTATATCATCGACTGGTACAATCCCATTATCGCTCATGGAGAAGTTGATTTTCACCATCCGATGCGGGATAAGTCGCATGGAAGGATTTGGAGATTGACCCGGAAAGGGAATTCCAGCAAGCCTTTTCCCCAAATAAAAGGAGTAGGAGTGGCCCATCTTCTGGATTCTCTCAAATCCAATTCCCAACTCACTCGCCTCATGGCCAATCGGGAACTGGTTGAGCAAGGACTTCGTGCAGACAAACTCATGTTCTGGGTGATGCGTCAAGATAAAAAGCATCCTCGCTATGAACATCATTTACTGGAAGCCCTTTGGCTACACGCTGCTATTAATGTTCCCCATAAAAAATTGATCGACCGTTTGCTGGACGCAAAAGATCATCATATTCGGGCGGCTGCTACAAGAATGTTGGGACACTGGAAAGAGGAGATAGAAGGCATGGATCTGCTGGCGAAAGTAATCAGAGATGAACATCCGCAGGTGAGATTGGAAGCGGTACATGTGCTGCGGGAGATGGGCAATTTTGCAGCCGTGGAAATGGCCATGCAAGCCGTGGATTTGCCAATGGATGAAAACCTTGATTTTGCCCTTTGGAACACGGCCAGAGAAGGAGAAGCCTATTGGTTACCGAAACTAAAAAACGGAGATCGAATTTTTGAAGGGAAGGCTGATAGAATGGGTTTTGCCCTAAGTGCCAGTGGAGATAAAGATGCGATGAAGTCTCTGCTTCCTTTGGTACAAGAAGGGAAGATCAAAGGAGAGGAAGCGAAAAACATCTTACTCATGCTCGCCGGAAATGGAGGACAGGAAGAAATAGACTGGTTATTTGAGAAGGCTATGCAGGAGAAAGACCAGGAGCTATTAGCGGGACTGTCAAACTCTACTGAGATTGTTCCCCGAGATGCTAATAAACTCACAGAATTGCTCGGAAGTAAGAAGCCAGAAGAACGAATATTAGGGCTTGATTTGGCGGGTACCTGGAAAGTAAAAGAGATGAAGGATAAAGTTGCGGGTATAGCCTCCAATCCCGCTCTTGATCCTGCAGAAAGACATACAGCTTCTATGGCATTGATGGCCATGGGAGAAATAGATGAAGTAATCAAACAGGCTCGTGGAGGAAAGAACCTGGGCGTAAGAGCAACAAGTGCTGCCGCCTGGGCCAGCGAAAAGCCCGGAGAGGCAGCCATGATCAATGCCAGTATATTAGGCCAGATAGGTTCAGTCGATTATGCAGAATTGCTTATTGGAGCCTATATGAATCGGGAAGAAGGACCGGATATCCTCGCACAGGCTCTGAAAGCTAAAAAACTTGATCCGAGGATCGCTGCTAAAGGAGTCAGTATGGTACAATCTTCCGGCCGAGACCTGCAAAAATTGTTAGGAGTTCTTGAAGCTGCCTTGCCCATAGAAAATAAAAAGGCCAATCCTGTACTTGCTAAAAGATCTGCTTTTCTGGCAAGTGTTGAAAAAGAGGGAAATGCCAGTAAAGGAGCACAAATCTATAAGCGTCCTAGCCTCCTTTGTTCTACTTGTCATAAACTCAATGGCCAAGGAGGAAAGCTGGGACCTGATCTGAGTACCCTGGGGACTTTTAGCCCGACATCTGGCATATTGGAATCGCTTCTGAATCCTAGCGATAACATCAAACAAGGCTATGAGACAGTGGTCCTAACCCGAAAGGATGGAACAACGGTCAGTGGTACGCTACAAAGGAGGAGTGATACAGGAGCGGTGATCATGGATGCCAATAATAAAATCATTAATGTACCCAATGAAGAAATCGCGAAATTATTCATAAGTCCGATTTCTATGATGCCAGCAGGATTGACAAACTCCCTTTCTGAAGAAGAGCTGCGGGATTTGCTGAAGTATTTATCTCAGTTGGGTAAGTAAAAGGAAGGAAGTTCAAGTGCAAATATCAAGAGCAAGAACAGGATTTGGATTCGCTCTTCTTACTGAATTTGCACTTGATACTTGATTTTGAACATAAAGACATATAAATACAAAAGAGATAATGAAAACTAAACTACTACTTACAGGAATCATCCTCTTGCTATTAGCTACGATGCTTTCCTGCAACTCTTCCTCAAATAATGCTTATCCCAACAGGGCCGTCAAATACCTGGTTCCCTGGTCTCCGGGTGGTATGACGGATATCAGTTCGAGGGCTATGGCGGCAGTTTTGCAAAAAGCCCTGGGTGCTCCTGTCAATGTAATCAACCGAACCGGAGGTAGTGGAGTTGTAGGACATACTGCTATCTCCAAAGCTGCTCCTGATGGATACACACTGGGAGCTGTAACTGTTGAGATCAGCATGATGCGACATATGAAACTTACTACCCTATCACATGAGGATTATACGCCGCTGGCTCTTTTGATTCATAATCCTGCAGGAGTAACTGTTCGTGCGGATGCTCCCTGGAACAATTTGCAGGAACTCCTGGATGATGCGAAAGCCAGTCCCGGAGATATTCAGGCTTCCGGTACAGGTCGAGGTGGTATTTGGGATTTGGCAAGGGTCGGTATGCTAAAGGCAGCCGGGATGAATGAATCAGATATCCCCTGGGTCCCCAGTCAGGGAGCGGCTCCCGCCCTACAGGAATTGATTGCTGGAGGAGTTGAAGTTGTTACGGCTTCTTTGTCCGAAGTAGATGCCTTGAGGCAAGCAGGACAGGTAAAAGTATTGGCGGTTATGGCAGAGGAAAGACAAGAAGAATTTCCGGATATTCCCACCCTCAATGAGCAAGGAATAGATTGGTCTATCGGAGGCTGGGTTTCTCTCTGTGCTCCCCCCAATATTCCCGCAAATGTAAGATCAACCCTCGATTCTGCCTTGAACATTGCCACCAAAGATCCTGATTTTGTAAAAGCCTTGACGGAGGCAGGTTCTACTATTCGCATCATGACAGGTCAGGAATTGGCAGATTTCATGAAAGAAGAAGATGAGGTAAATGGACGTTTGATGAAAGAGGCAAATCTTAGCCCATGAAAAACTGGACCCCTGCTTATAAAGAAAGCCTGAATGGAGGCATATTGCTCATCCTCGGCTTAGCTATTTACGGCTATGCATCCGGATTCCCGGATTTGGAAGAAGGCTATCCCGGCCCGGCTCTATTTCCTCAATTCATAGCTTTGGGATTTGCTATATCAGGTATTTTCCTTTTGGGAAAGTATTTGCCTAAAGCCTTGAAAGAGAAAACCCCAAGTTCGGATAAAGACAAATCTGAAGAGCAGCGACTTCTTTCTTTACTGGGAGGAATAGCTGTGGTCGCCATATTTCCACTCGTTTTTGATTCTATAGGCTTTTTGATTCCATTGGCTATAACGGTTTTTCTCATAGCCTTAATGCTCAGGATTTCTTATGTAAAAAGTGCTTTGCTGGGAGTAGGAGCTACGGGAGCTGTTTATCTCATTTTTAATGTCCTCTTAAACGTACCCTTATGAGTAGTATTTTTAGTTGGGAGGCATTATTGGCCCTGATTATTGGGGGGCTCTATGGTTCTATCTTCGGGGCGATACCGGGATTGACAGCAACTTTGGCCGTAGCTTTATTTATTCCGGTTGCTTTCTTTTTAGACCCTATGGTGGCCTTGCCGGCAATCATTGCGATTTCTTCCGTTGCCATATATGCCGGAGATGTAGGTTCTACGGTAGCCAAAATACCGGGAACTCCGGCAAGTGCAGCTTATCTGGAAGAACTCTATTCGCTTTCGCGCAAAAAAGGAGCGATCTATAGTCTGGGTTTGAGTGCGATGGGTTCAGCAGTTGGTGGTATTATTGGGACCTTATTATTGGTTGTTAGTGCTAGTGGAATAGCGGCCATTGCCCGTCAGTTTTCCTCCTTTGAATACTTTTGGATTGCCGTTTTAGGGCTAACTGCAGGTATTTTTGCTTCCGGAGGTTCGCCCCTGAAATCTTTTGTTTCCTTATTGATCGGTCTCTTTCTGGCTACAGTAGGCATCGATCCTACTTTGGGATACCCGCGATTCCATTTTGAAAGTACGAACCTGTTGGGAGGCCTGGATTATATAGTAGCTATGATAGGTCTCTTTGGTTTCTCAGAAGTCCTGGAATATCTCTATAGACCTAAAAAGACACCTGATTCGCCAGAAGGAGAGAGAGAAGCCTCTTCCCGATTATTTTATGTGAAACCTCTATTATTTATTCTAAAGGAAAAATGGTTGGTACTTCGATCTGCACTGATTGGCGTGTTTGTGGGTTTCCTTCCGGGAGCCGGAGCTGATATCGGTGCCTGGGTATCCTCTAGTTTCCAGAAAATGAGGGGAACTGCTCAGGATTCGGAGGAAAAAGAGGATCAGGTAGTCCTCTCTGGAACCAGTAGTAATAATTCAGCCGTAGCGAGTGCCTGGATTCCTGCCTTAACGCTGGGCCTACCGGGAGATACGATTACTGCTATCGTTTTGGGAGTGTTTTTGATGAAAGGAATAACTCCCGGGCCATTGCTTTTCGACCAACAACCCGAACTCTTGTATTCTCTATATCTGACCTTCCTTTTGGCCAATATTGTCCTTCTTCCGCTCTATGGATATTTGAGCGCCAGACTGGCTGCTCGTTTGATCAAAGTACCCGTTCCCATGCTACTTAGCGTGATCAGCGGCCTTTGTATCGTTGGTGCATATGCGATCAACAACAATTCTTTTGATATATGGGTAATGCTGGCCATGGGAATCATGGCTTTTGGTCTGCGAAGAGGAGGCTTTCCCCTACCTCAAGTTGTATTGGGAATGGTTCTGGGAAAAATCATGGAGCAAAATTTCATGGTCTCCAGCATCAAGTCTAAATGGGACCTGAGTAGTTTCTTCGAAAGGCCCATTGCATTGGGCTTGATGATTGCGACTATTCTGGTGATTGCAGCCGGGATATATGTGAGAAGGAAGTATGTGAAAGACTAAAAAATTATTTACCGGCTTAATCTTCGCATTTTTTGCGAAGATTAAGCCGGTATTCTACGCAAACCTACTCCACCCAGCCGTGCATATCTCGTACTTTTATCATGGCAGCCAGGATATCGTTCCAGGTTTGCTGCTCCAGCATGACAGCATTGGGAAACATGCAGCCGTCCCAGCAGATGTGCTTGAATTTTTTGCTAAGTTCTCCATTTTCCTCCCGCAACCAATGCCCGGCATCAACTGCGATATCTAATTTTCCATTAGGATCAAGGGCCTGGCAATGACGACCGGTTTTGTCATGAGAACCACTGCCATGTACCGTTCCATCGTTTTGAGCAACATGGAAATCAATTGTCCAGGGCCGAAGCGCTTTCGTCAGTGTCTTCAGGCCTTCAGTAAGGCTTTCTCTATCCTGCCAATCAAAATCCTGTGGCAAGATTCGGTCTTCCGGTTTATTATACCCCAATAGATAAAGGAGGGTATGAGCCATATCTGCCTGAAAGCCCATATTAGGTCGATCTACTGCTTCGAGCGTATCTAACATGGCTTTCCAGCCATGCATCCCCCCCCAACAAATCTCCCCTTCTGCTGCCAGGCTTTCTCCATAATCGGCAGCTATATCGCAAGCCTGGCGAAAGGTGTCGGCTATAAGTTTTGTATTTCCTGCAGGATTTTTCGCCCAATCCTCCGGGCTACAAGAGGAGTCTATTCTGACGATTCCATGCGGACGTATCCCTAACTCTCGTAAGCGCTTTGCAATATGACATCCTTTTCTGACCTGAGTCAAAAAATTCTCTCTATCTTCTTTCGACCCCATCGCTGATCCTCCTCCGGTATCCTGCCAGATAGGAGCTACTACGCTGCCGATCTCCAGGCCTCGGGAAGCAGCTTTATCGGCCAGTGCCTTTATTCCATCATCCGAACTGTCAATGTCGATATGTGGATCATAGAGAAAGAGATCAAATCCGTCAAATTTGACTCCATCAACCTCCGCCGAAGCAGTCAGGTCTAACATTTTATCCAGAGAAATCGCCGGTTCGGAATCAGGTCCTTTACCTACTACACCCGGCCATGCAGCATTGTGAAGTTTTGGGAAATTATTTTGAGGCATTTGTAATTAGTAGTTTGATACAAGTTATATGAATCTTCTTATTTTTCAATCAGGAGATAAAGCCAAAGACATGAACTATTGTACATTTTTATACCTCTATCTGTTATTCTTTTGTTTGGCTTGTCAGCAAGTCGCTGTAGAAGAGCAAAACAGTCCCCCCAATATTGTCTTTATACTGGCCGATGATTTAGGCTGGGCAGATTTGGGGGTCTATGGAAACACTTTCAATGAAACTCCTAATCTCGATAAACTGGCTGCAGAAGGTATGAGATTTACCAATGCCTATGCCGCAGCACCGGTTTGTTCGCCTACGCGTGCATCTATACAATCCGGTCAATATCCAGCTCATGTGGGAATCACCGATTTTATTCCCGGTCATTGGCGGCCCTATGAAAGTCATATCGTTCCGATAAATCGCACCCAGTATTTGCCGGAAGAAATTGTGAGTCTGGGAGAAATCTTGCAAACAGCTGCTTATAAAACCGCCTACTTCGGCAAATGGCATTTGGGATGGGGAGATCAACATATGCCGGGAAATCAGGGATATGAAGATTGGCGGATACAACAAGGCGGAACTTTCTATAATCTGAAAAGTAAGAAGGCCATTCGCCCTATGGATTCTAGCCTCAATGATGAAGTGCGTCTTTCTGAAGTCCTTACGGATTATAGCCTTGATTTTATAGAAGAAAATAAGGACGAGCCCTTCTTTCTTTTTCTCTCTCATTATGATGTGCATGTTCAACTGGATGCAGATAGGGAGTTGATCGAAAAATATTTGGCCAAAGAAAAACCTAAGGATTATCCCGGCAATGCTATCTATGCGGCTATGGTTGAACATATAGATCGTAGTTTGGAGCGAGTGGTGAATAAACTGGATGCCCTGGGACTTAGTGAAAATACCCTGCTTGTTTTCTTTTCAGATAATGGAGGGCTTAGGAGTCGATTTGACGAAATTCCTCTACTCGCAAAAAGTAAACTTGCCATTTATGAAGGTTCTGACCTCCAATATGTGGCAACTTCTAATGCTCCTTTACGGGCAGAAAAAGGAACCCTGTATGAGGGAGGAATCAGAGAGCCCTTACTCATAAAATGGCCAGGAAAAATCAAAGCCGGATCGCTGTCTGATGTTTTAGTAAGCAGTGTGGATTTTTATCCCACCTTCATGGAGTTGGCAGGAATAGAGGCTGCTAAGACTCAGAAATTAGACGGAGAAAGTATGCTTTCCATATTAACAGGAAGTAATGATCCTTCTGATCGAAGTCTGTTCTGGCATTATCCGGTATATCATCACGATATACCTGCGGGAGCGATTAGAAAAGGGAAATGGAAGTTGATTGAATTTTTCACGGAGGATCGATTTGAACTATATGATCTGGAAAATGATCCGGGAGAAAGTAAAAATCTCGCTTCAATTCAGGCTGCTCTTGTTGAGGAATTATCTCTTGAACTTAGGAAATGGAGGAAAGAGGTAGGCGCCGAATTGCCCCAGGAAAATCCGGAATTTGACCAAAGCCGAAGAAAAGAGTGGGGAAAGCATCCCGGCAGGTAAGATTTGCTCCAAAAAAGTGAAATTTTCCTGCAATCACCAGCTTAGGGACTTGTCATTAGGGGGAAATCAAATGAACTGTAGGACCTTAGGTCATATACAGAAATTAAGTAAGGTTTGGGGCATTTTTTAAGGAGTAACTTATTGCTTCTATTTAGAGCCTTTCAATTGTACAAATTTTCGAGATTATAAAACGAAAGTCCTTTGGCCTAGCCAAAGGAAGAGGAGAATTATAATTTTTAATTATTTACTAGCGTTTCAAAAACATCAGGGATAATTGGTTAAACGTAGAGACTATCGTAATTTATCCCCGCTAAAGGTCATGCGACAGAAGGTATCGCTAGTTAAAATTGGGTAACAATATGTGCTTATTCAAGACGCTGACCTTTGTAGTAGCATTAGCTACCTGTCATTTTTTTGGGGGTATAAACCTATCGGCTCAAGGAAATCCCGAGGAATTGGGAATACCTATCATTAGAAACTTCACCCACGAAGAGTACGACGGATTTATTCAAAATTGGGACATAGTTCAGGACCCTCGAGGGTTTATCTATGTCGCCAACAACAGTGGTATCCTGGAATACGATGGAGTCAACTGGCGAAAAATCCCCGTGCCTGGAAATCCGGTTATTCGCTCATTGGCAGTGGATGATCAGGGGACGATTTTTATTGGAGCCTTAGGTGATCTGGGATATTTGAAAGCGGATTCTTTAGGAGAGTTAAGCTTCGTATCACTGCTACAATTCCTTCCGGAAAATCGCAGAAATTTTAATGATGTATGGAATACCTTTTCAACTTCTGAAGGGATTTATTTCCAAACAGAGCGCTATCTTTTTCGATGGCAGGATCATTCTTCAGAAATTTTAGAGACCAGGGATGTAAACGGCTCTTTTTTCTTTTGGGACAAAGAAGAAAAGATTGCCTCAGCTTTTGTGCTAAATGATGAAATCTACCTCAATTCCTATCATCAGGGAATTAAAAAAGTAGTGGGAGATAGCCTGGAATTGATAGAGGGTGGAGAATCTTTCGCTCAGATGTTTTTCAACTTCTTTCTGCCCTTTAGCATAAAAGGAACAGATGTATTTGCCCTGACAGGTTCTGCCAGTACCAATAAACTATATACCTATGACGGCAAGGAGTTCAAGGATTTCTCCATAAGTAAAGAGTTGGAATCATTTTTTGAGGAAAATCGACTCTATATGAATGCTGTTGCTTTGCTTAATGGGGAAATAGCCTTTCCAAGTTTAAGGGGAGGACTGGTAGTTATGGATAAGGCTGGAGAGATAAAATTCATTTTGGATGAAAAACAGGGACTTCAGGATCAGTTTATCATAAACCTTTTTCAGGATCGTGAGAACAGTATCTGGTTGAGCCTGGGAGATGGGATTAGCCGATTTGAGTACCCTTCCCCCCTTTCGATCTTTGATCATCGACTGGGATTGGATGTGCCTGTTTACCATATGACGCGACATATGGGCAAATTTTGTTTGGCCACAGAAGATGGAGTATATCTGCTGGATGAAGAAGAAAGAAAGAGGGGAGAATTCAGCAGCTTTAGCAAGCTGCCCGGAATCAATGATCAAAGTTGGAAAATATTGCCTGTAGATCAAGAAGTATTGATTGCAAATGCTCACGGAGTATATCAAATAAAAGATAAGGGGGTACATAGACTTAGCCAGGAACATGCATTTACCCTGAATCAATCCCGCTATGATCCCAAAATGGTATGGCTTGGAGAGAAAGACGGTTTACGCCTGATGAAGAAATCCGGACAAAGCTGGATTTCCTCCGAAAAAATTCCTGAGATCAAAGGCAAAATTCTCAATGTGATCGAAGAGGATAGCCGTCATCTATGGATATCTACCTGGACAGATGAGTTTATCCGAATCAGTTTTAGGCAAGATGAGCAGAGCCAGATCAGGAAAAAGGAAGATGGAAGCTTTGAACTCGAAATGGCACCTTATGAAATTGATTTTTTCGGCCCTAAACATGCCTTGCCATCTGGCTTCCTTCGCATGGCCTATATAGATAAAAAGTTGTTGCTATATACGGCGGAAGGTCTCTTGAGGTATAATGATTTGCAAAAGGTATTTGTCCCGGACACTCGATTTGGGAAGGCTTTGTCTGCTCCGGGATTATTGATTGATCGCATTGCACAGGATCAAAAAGGAAATCTATGGTTGGCAATCATAGAAAACGGAGAGGTAGAAATCAGGAAATTTAAAAAAGGCCAGGAAGGAGATTATATCGCTGATCCCAACATCCACTTACGCCAATCAGTGGTCGGCGAATTTATTGACTGGATTTATCCTGATCCTGAAAATCCCGATCATATCTGGTTTGCTGGGACACATGGCTTGATTCGGTTCAATTCAGCTTTACATCCCAAAGAAAAACAGATCAAAACTCCAAAGACCCAGATCCGCTCTGTTTATGTAAAAGGAGATTCTTTGGTTTTTGGAGGTGCACCCGGAAGGGATCGGCTCGAAAAAACATTACAATATGCTGATAATGAAATCAGGTTTCGATATGCTGCTCCTTTCCTAAAAGACCCTCAGAAAAATAGCTATCAGGTCTTTTTGCAAGGCTTTGATAAAACATGGTCTCCCTGGACCAATGAAAGTCAGAAAGACTACACAAATATACCCGAAGGTAAATATGTATTTCGGGTGCGGGCAAGGGACTATGCAGGTAAATTGGCAAACGAAAGCAGTTTGAGTTTTCGCATAGCCGCCCCCTGGTATCGGAGTCCCTGGACCTATACGCTTTATTTGTTATTGCTGGGGCTTTTGATACGTGCACTTTTATATTGGAGATTTCGTCATTTGGAAGGTCGAAATAACCGACTGGAGGATATTGTGAATATCAGGACCCGTGAGTTGAAAAAGGAAAAAGATCGAGTCGAAAAACAAAGAGAGAAACTCAAAGAGCTGGATGAACTTAAAAGTCAAATTTTCACCAATCTCTCTCATGAATTCCGAACTCCTTTGACCGTTATTTTGGGGATGGCAAATCAAATCAAACATTCCCCAGAAAAATGGCTGGATAGAGGGGTAAATATGATCGAAAGGAATGGATCAAGTCTACTCAATCTGATCAATCAATTGCTGGATTTACAAAAACTTTCGGCCGGAAAATTACGCACCCAATATATCCAGGGAGATATCATTCAATATATCCAGTATGTATTTGAGTCCTTTCAGTCGCTTGCGCTCTTAAAAGACCAGCAATTGCATTTCCTGAGTTCGGAGTCTCAATACTTTATGGATTATGATCCGGATAAACTCTTGCATATCATATCCAACCTGCTTAGCAATGCCATCAAATTCACTCCAGATAAGGGGAATATTTATTTGCAATTGGATGTTTATCGGGAGCATGAAACAGAAATGTTGCGGATTCGGGTAAAAGACACTGGAAAGGGGATTGCTCCGGAGAACCTGCCCTTTATATTCGATCGATTTTATCAGGTAGAGGAAAAAGGCTCAGCGCAAAGTACAGGCATTGGACTGGCTTTAACCTATCAATTGATCAAGCTCATGCATGGGGATATAAAAGTATCCAGTAAACTGGCTAAAGGGAGTAGTTTTGAAGTATTGCTTCCCGTTACAAAAAAGGCTCAGTTGAAGGAGTTCAGTGGAAATAATCTTCGCATAAGTCCATACAAGCAAGTTGAAAGTAAGGAGGAGATCAGCTGTCCAAAAGCTGGCGGTCGAGCATCTCTTCTGATCGTTGAAGATAATGCCGATTTGATGCAATACCTGCTGAGTTGCCTGGAAGGGAAATATGAATTGTTTATGGCAAGGGATGGACAGGAAGGTTTTGATTTGGCCCTAAAGCATGTGCCCGATTTGATTATCAGTGATGTGATCATGCCCAATAAAAATGGCTTTGAGTTTTGTGCAGAATTGAAAACGGATCCCCGCATCAGCCACATTCCGGTTGTATTACTGACTGCAAGATTTGATGAGCAGTCCCGGATAGAAGGTTTCAAACATGGAGCAGATGCTTATTTGGCCAAGCCATTTAATCCAGAGGAACTAAGCATTCGATTGGAGCAATTATTGAAAATTCGACAAGAATTGCAGAAAAGATATCAGGAGCCGGATTGGATAGGTGAAAAGGATGTGATAGAGCCTACACAAGAGGATGAATTCATCCTACAATTGAAGCAAGTGGTTGAAGAGCATTTGGATGAAGAGGACTTTAAGGTGGTGGATCTCTGTAGAGAAATGGGGCTTAGTCGGACACAACTTCATCAGAAAATAAAGGCCTTGACAGGTAGACCTACCTCTCACTTTGTACGCTCGATTCGTTTGCATAAAGCCCGGAATATGCTCCAGCATGCCAATCTGAATATCTCAGAAATAGCCTATTCCGTAGGATTTTCTGATCCCAGATATTTTTCCAGGACGTATGCCGAGGAATTTGGAGAAACCCCTTCAAGGACACGCTCAGCAGCCTTAAAAGCTCCTTAAGGAGAAAACGTGGAACAATGTTCAGTCTGTTCATCCAGCTATTTAGAACATTAGTCCAACTATTGCGAACAATGGTGAACTCCATATAGCCGCTCAATACCTAGTTTTGAAACATAACATAGATGAGCATTAGATTATTTGTTCTCTGTTTGCTTTGCCATAGACAGAGGCGAGATTAACAGTCTAAAGCGTCTGGAGGGTTTATTCTCTGGTTTCATAGGCGAGCATGAGGATTTACCTAACAGACGCATCTTAAGTTCGACAAGAAAATAGTACTGATACTTAGCAAATAGCACAATCTAAAGATAACCAGTATGTCGCGCCGGGGGACTTAGGCCGATTTAGGGAGTCCCCCTTTTTTTTCGACAAAAGAAATTAGGGCAATGGGTACGAATAAAGGTGTGTGTCAGTCCCGGTAAAAAGAGAATGTTTTGTTCACACTCGGAATTGGGGAAATCATTTTCCCCAGTTTCCGGGGCTTTTTCAAAAAAATAAACAATATGCGCTTTGTATTTCCACGCTTTTCCCTCTTTTTTTCATCCCTGGGTTTTATTGGGATGTGGCTTTTGCTCCTCATTATAGAATTTCTCAATGTCTTCAAACTCGAAGAAATTGAATTAGGGAAATTAGCAGCCTTTCCCTTAAATCTCGCAGATTTCCTCCTGCTATCAAGCTTTTTAATCGGCTTCATACTTACTGAAAAGCTTCCCCAATCAAAACGATAGCATACTAATATTGGATCTATTAAAATCTTGGATATCAGATGTCGCGGACTAAGTTTCTTAGTCCCCTTTAGCATTACTGGCTCCCCGCTTTGTCGGGGAGTTTTTTGTTAAAAAATTGTGAATTTTTTATCCGGATTTGTTGCTTTGCCCAAAATGTAGTACGTTTATTTTTAATTAGATTAATTCTAAATAACGTCTTCTACATGTTTTTGGAAGCCCCTGAGCATCAAGTCCTCGAAATCGAAAAGCCTGTCATAGAAACCTGCGCCCTGTGGGAAATCCTTGACGCTAAAAAATTCAAGAAAAAATGCTGTAAGAAGTACAAAAAAGGGAAGCGTTGTAAACGTTGCCCTGGCAGAATGAAATAAATTCCCCAATTTCTCTCTTTCCCTTGGCAAAAGGGAAACATAATTAAATCCTGAAGGTTTTTATATAGTTATGAATAAGATACATTAAGTATCTTTTCCTCTAATTAATGTTTAATTTGCAGCATGATTTCAGAAAAAATGGCTCAGGCTTTAAATAGCCAAATCCAACTAGAAGGAAAAGCTTCCTTTTTATATCTCTCCATGGCTTCCTGGTGTGATAAGGAAGGATTGGAGGGCTGTGCAAAATTTATGCACCGACAGTCTGCGGAGGAAAGAGATCACATGCTTCGCATTTTTCATTACCTCAGCGAGGTAGATTCCCATGCGATCACTCCGGCCATCGATCAGCCCAGACATGAATTTGATTCTGTTCAGGCCATGTTCAAAGAAGTTTATGAGCATGAGCAAAAAGTGACAAACTCCATCAATTCTCTCCTGGCACAAGCTCGCTCGGAGAATGATTATACGACTGAGAATTTTCTCCAGTGGTATATCACAGAGCAGAGAGAAGAGGAAAATCTGATGCGTTCTGTGCTGGACAAGCTCAAACTCATTGGAAATGGCCCTCAAAGCCTGTACTATATTGATAAGGAGATTGAGGCGATAAATGCGGCAGAAGAAGCTGCTGAAGGAGAAGAGGAAGCTTTATAAGCCTTTATTCCACTACCAGTAATTCTCTATAACGTCTGTTTTCTGTTTCTACCAGGATGTGGTAGATCCCAAAAGGTATTGCCTCTTGATAGGTGATGAGATTTTGTTTGTCCGCGCTTATTTCGTCGGAGAAAAGAATGGCCAGTTGACGCAGTTCTTCATCCAACAACATAATCCTCACTCGCTGATCTTGCCGAGAGCTAAAACGAATATTGAGGTATTTACCCTGATCTGAGGGTTCGCTGAGGATGTCGAAGAAAAAGCCGCCTGGATTTTCTTCCGTGGTGGTCTCTATTTCTTCGGAGTAAACGGTTTCCCCAAATTTATCCGTATGCCGTATGCGGTAGTAATACAATTGATTTTGTTCTACCTCATCATCATAATATTCGTAATCCAGGGGACTGGAAGAGTTCTGTTTGAGGGAGTTTATGCGAGCGATTTCCTGAAATCGATTTCTGCCCAAACTCCTTTCTACCACATGCTCAAAACAATCATTTTCAAAACGAGTCTGCCAGCGAAGACTCACTACCCCTTCGATGTATTTACTCTGGAGATATCGGTATTCGGTAGCTTCAAAAATATTGGCCTTCCTACTATTGGGACTCCAGGTTCCATTGATTTTCACAAAGGCAATAGCAGGATCTGGAGCCAATTGTAAATAGGACCAGTCCTCATCTTGCTCAGCAGGAATCCTTACGCTTATTAGTTGGCCAGATTGAGTGTTCAGCCTCTCATTTAGTGGGAGGAAGTCTACTTCTGCACTTTCTCCAAAATAAAAAGCATCCATGACCTGCATATTGGGATTGAGGAGAATCACAAAATCCCCATTATCTTCTCCCAGGGCAGTTCTCAATTGGAAATCCGGCATATCCAATAAGCTAAAATAGGGGCCTATTGCACGAGCCTTCATCCCCAAACGTACAGATTTTAAGGGAGGAACCTCAAGATTTGGAAATCTGACGAGGTAGGAGCGGGTCATTAATATAAATCTACCCAGATTCAGATTGCGGGTACGGGATTCATTAAAAATCTCAACCTCCTGATCGGGATTATCTGCATTTGTGGGAAAATCCGGGATGTAGCGGGAAATGTATACCTGTTGGGCATACATCTGTCCCATCCATAGCAAGCTAATACTGAAAAGGATATACCTAAGCATAATGCTGTTTTGGGCCCTTAGCCCTGCATGAGCAGGGATTTTTGGAAATTAGACCAGTTCGATGATGAACTTGTTCTTCTTTCCTTTCTGAATATAGAGATAAGTATCGAAAAATACGTCTTCCATATTGAGTTCTGTATCCAGGGAAGTACAGGCTTCCATATTCACTTTGACAGATTTATCTTTTTCTATCGAACGTCTGGCTTCCCCTTTGGATTGTGTGATACCGGTTTCGACCAGAAGATCGAGAATGCCTATGCCAGAGTTTAACTTTTCTTTGCTCAATTGCTTGATATCGGAAGAGCGACTTACATCTCTCCATTCCTTTTGGCTCAAAGCATTGAGGGCTTCTTTGCTTTTGATTCGGCCAAAGAAAAAGTCAGTCAGGGTATGTGCACTCTTCAAGCCTTCTTCTCCGTGTACACGTTTGCTAAGGTCTTCGGCCAAAGCTTTATGAAGAATTCTCGCACCAGGATCTTTAGCATGCTCGGCAATCAATCCTTCTATTTCATCCTGCGTTTTGAGGGTGAAAATCTTGATATATTTTTCTGCATCACTATCCCCAACACGGAGCCAGTATTGATAAAATTCATAAGGGCTGGTTTTCTCCGGATCCAACCAAACGCTTTTTCCTCCGGCTGTTTTTCCGAATTTAGAACCATCTTCACGAGTCATGAGGGGACAAACCACCGCATAGGCTTTGGCTTCCTCTTCTGACATTCTTCTGATCAATTCTGTACCGGTAGTGATATTTCCCCACTGATCAGACCCTCCTACCTGGAGACGGGCATTTTTGTGATGGTAAAGGTGGTAGAAATCATATCCTTGCAGCAATTGGTAAGCAAATTCTGTATAGGAAATACCCGTATCACCCTGGATACGCTTTTTTACAGACTCCTTACTCATCATATAGTTGATGGTAATATGCTTTCCGGTATCTCTCAGGAAGTCGAGAAAACTGATATCCTTAAACCAGTCATAGTTATTGACCATGACAGCGGGATTGGGGACATTGTCAAACTCGAGAAAATGCTCCAACTGTTTTTTGATACCAGCGGCATTCTGCTCTACCTTTTCGATGGTTTGGAGTTGACGTTCTTTATCCTTCCCGGAAGGATCACCCACCAGACCTGTCGCTCCTCCAACCAATGCAATGGGGGTGTGACCCGCCCTTTGCATATGAACAAGCATCATTACGGGAACAAGGTTTCCGATATGCATAGAATCGCTGGTAGGGTCCACACCCAGATATCCGGCAATAGACTGGCTAAGCATATACTCTTCCGTGCCGGGCGTCATGTCGTGGATCATCCCCCGCCATTTCAATTCTGCAATAAAATTTTTCATCACTATCTTTCTAAAGCGCTGCAATTTAGCTCCCAGAATATATTTCAACAAGCCAGAAGTATAGATTCTTTACCATTTATGATTAGGGATTAAAAGCCTATACTTTTATACTTATTAATACGTTATGCCTTGATATGTTGCAGATTTAAATTCTGCCTAAATTTGCTTACATTCGTTTAACACCAAGCTATATAATCCTGACATTTAACTCCGGTCTTATGACTAGCGAATCTCGTCCCACACTTCTGCAAAAATATGTACTGAAAAGCTTGACACTCTGTTTCTTACTGGCTTGGGTTCACCTCAGTTATGCACAGGGCCCCGGTCGTGCATATTTTGAAAAGGGAGAAAACTTCAGGAAGCAAAGCAAGTGTAAAGAAGCTATCGACAGCTATAACCAGGCGATCAGGCAAGAGCCTTCCAATTACAAGTACTATTTCATGATGGCCAAGTGTCAACTCCAACTGAAATATATTGAAGAGGCAAAAAACTCTTTGGAAGCTACGGTAGAGTATCAACCTAAGTTCACTTCTGCTTATTCACTTCTGGCGAAGATATACAAGGAAGAAGAGGATTATGATCAGGCCATTTATAATTACGAACAGGCAGCCCGCTGGTCGTCTGACAAGCGTAAGAAAATCCAGTATGAATTATTGTTGGTGAATCTTCTGATCAAGCAGGATCGGGAAGAAGAAGCCAGAAGACATATAGAATCTGCCAGGAAACTGGATCCCAGTAATCCAAAGGTGCTCTTTTATGTAGGAGAAATAGCGAGTAAAAATGAAAATTGGGCAGATGCGAAAAGGGCGTATGAAAAAGCTTTGGCCTCTGACCAACTCAAGAATAAATCTCCCAGTGAGCAGGCGAAGTATTATTATCAATTGGGAGTAGCCAGAAACAATCTGGGAGATAATACGGGTGCGAAAAGAGCCTGGGGAAAAGCCAATTTTGGCCCCTATAAGAAATTGATCGAAGCAGAAATGGCTCAGAATAGCCATGTTCATTACTATAAAATTGCGGTGGGCTATTATTTGAATGGTGAGTACGATGAAAGTGAACGTCATGTCAATGAAGCCCTCAATCTGCAAAGGAACTTCTCCAGTGCTTATTTGCTAAAAGCCAAAATTGCCCAGAAAAGAGGAAATAATGCGGGAGCTGTTGATAGTTATCTTGAAGCTATCGGTCAGGAAAAATCACCGGCTCGCAGGTCTAAACTTTATGGGCTTATGGCCAAGTTGCAATTGAAGAATGGAGATGCGTATGGAGCCTTGAACAGTTTGGAAAAGGCAATGCAAACGTATCCCAAGTCTTCGCCTACCTATCTGCCCATGAAAGCCCGGGCTGAGTATGATACCGGAGACTATGCTGCATCGGCTCAGACCTTATCTGCCTTGCTTCAGGCCAATACAGATCCTAAATCTAAAGCCAAACATAACTTTATGCTAGGGATGGCACTGACTAAAATGGGAGATTATGAGCAGGCTGAATCTGCCTTTACCCGTGCAATGGTTGGTCCATATAAATTAGCGGCTAAAGAAGAACTTAATAAACTCAAGAATAAGTAAGAGATTCTTCTCCCTCTATATCCAGTCTGTTTTTATCTGAAGCCAGGCATCGTCCTACGATGCGGGCATCTATCTGAAATTTATCAGCCAGCTTAAGAACTGCATCGGCAGTCTTTTTATCCGTATAGATTTCCATCCTGTGGCCCATATTGAATACCTGATACATTTCTTTCCAACTGGCGCCGGATGATTCCTGGATCAAGCGAAAAATGGGAGGGGTTGGAAGTAGGTTATCTTTGATTACATGCAGGCCTTCGACAAATTTCATGACCTTGGTTTGCCCGCCTCCGGTACAATGGATCATACCATTGATTTGTTCTCTATGATCTCTCAGGAGTTCCTTCATGAGGGGAAGGAAAGTTCTGGTAGGGCTAAGTAGGAGTTGCCCAACATTCTGATCCAATCCTTCATAACTGTCGGTCACTTTATGCTTGCCTACATAAACGAGATCTTCGGGTATGTTGACCTTGTCATAAGACTCGGGATATTTGGCAGCATATTCATGACTCAGTACATCATGTCGCGCATTGGTGAGTCCATTGCTTCCAATCCCACTATTGTACTTCTGCTCGTAACTTGCCTGCCCATAGCTGGCAAGGCCCACAATCACATCTCCCGGCTTTACAGCAGTTTCTATAACTTCGCTACGCTTCATTCGTGCAAAGGCCGTAAATCCAACATCAGCCGTTCTTACGATATCTCCTACATCTGCAGTTTCTCCGCCTGTCAGGTGAAGGTTTACTCCCATCTCTTTTAGCTCCGAAGCTAGTTCTGCAGCTCCTTGAATGATGGCAGCAATAGCATCTCCGCTTACATAGTGTTTATTTCTTCCTATGGTGGACGAAAGCATGATATCATCCACACAACCTACACAGGCCATATCATCCAGATTCATGACGATGGCATCCTGCACAATTCCTTTCCAAACACTGAGATCGCCAGTTTCGCGCCAATATAAATAGGCCAAGGAAGTTTTGGTTCCGGCAGTGTCCGCATGCATCAGATTGCAATATTCAGGATCTCCTCCGGCTATGTCGGGAATGATCTTACAAAATGCATTGGGATAAAGTCCTTTATCCAGGCCTTTGATTGCCTTATGGACATCTTCTTTTCCAGCGGAAACACCTCTTTGAGAATATTTATAATCCATCTATGTATCTCTTTTATCTGAGGCACAAAGGTACACAAAATGAAGTCGGTGAAAAATTAAAAAAGGGCAAAGCAATGCTTTACCCTTTCCTTATCCGTTTTAAGAGAATATATCAATTCTTCCTAAGGAAGAAATTCGATAGACATGATTCTGAATTCTGTCCGGCGGTTTGCCTGCTCATCAAAATCAGACATCTCTGGGTAGATCAGGAGTTGATTTTCTCCAAATCCTCTCCAGGTTAGTCTTGCAGGATCTATGCCATTTTCAACGAGGAACTTAACAACGGCTTTCGCACGATTGTCAGACAGATTGATGTTGTAAGTAGGAGTTCCATTACTATCTGTATGAGAACCTAATTCGATGGTGATATTAGGATTCTTATTAAGCAGGTCAACCAGTTTGGCCAACTCGCTCAATGCATCCTCACGAAGGTAATATTCATCGAAATCGTAATAGATATTTTCAATAGTAATAGGGGCCTCCAGAATAATGGGTTCCAGTTCGATGTCAATATTCTTGACAAGCTCTGTATCCACATCGATTCCAACAGTACTAACTTCCTCTTCATTTGCCAGATATTCCGGCGCATTTCCGAGGATCACATAATCTTTTTCTTCTTCCAGTGGGAATTCATAACGAGCACTCTGATCGGTAGTAAAGGTATCGATGGTGATCAGGTTTTGCTCATTTCCGCGTTCATAAAGAATGGCTGTGGCAAATTCGATAGGCTGCTTGGTCTGCTTATCGCGGATAACTCCTTTTACAGCAATCTTTAATGGAACGGGTTCTCTGTAAATCCTGCGACCGATATAAATATCATCGCGACCAGCACCTCCGGGTCGATCCGAAGTAAAGTACACCAGAGAATCATCATCCATCCACAAACTACCGAAGTCATTGTAGCTGGAGTTGATAGGTGCACCGAGATTTACAGGCTCACTGAAGTTTCCGATAGCTCCTTCTGAATAATAGAGATCAAGACCTCCAAATCCAGCTAAACCATCTGAAGCGAAATACATCTTATCTCCTGCATCGTTGATGAAGGGAGACGATTCATTGAAAGCAGTGTTGATGGTAGGCCCGAGGTTTTGAGGCTCAGACCATCCGGAACCCACTTTACGGGAGAACCAGATATCATATCCTCCTTCTCCGCCGCCACGGTTGGAGGCAAAGTAGAGGGTACGTCCATCTCTGCTGATAAAAGGCTGGCGATCATTAGTAGGAACGCGACGGGTTTTCCCGCGGCTGTTCACGATCACATCCTGGCTGCCGGAAACGCCCTCAACAATTTGGGCCTTTCCCCAGCGTTTTTTGACGGGATCATAACGAGATTCAAAAATGGTACATCCATTTCTGTTCTTCTTTCCGCCACAAACACTGAAAAATACGGTCATTCCGTCTCCAGTAATGGAGGCGGGACCGTCATTGAACTTTGTGTTAATACGCTTTTTAGGGAAACGGGAGATTTCTCCGAAAATGCTGTCATTTTCCCTAATGATGTAATAGATGTCAGAATCCTTGGCTTCCCCACTGATCTTGTCCCTTTTGGCTCGTCTGCCGGGAAGCGGCCGGTAAGATGTAAATACCAGGAATTTATCTTCCTGTCTTTGGTCCAGCATGGAGGGGTAGTTGTCGCTGGAAGTAGAATTGAAACTTGCTGCGCTAACACGAAAGTCCGGGAGTCGGGCTATGGATGCTTCTGCAAGATCACAGCCCTGAATTTCTAATTCTGCACGTTCATAATACGCATCTTGCGTGCCGTGCTTTTGTTTGAAAGTCTCGAAATATTCTTTGGCTTTCCGATAATTGTCCAGCCTTTTATAGGTGAGACCGATCTGCAAATAGAGCGTATCATTCGTATTTGCGTCTATTTCTTCGGCCTTGCGGAACCAGCGGAGCGCTTCTCGGTAATCCTTCAGAAAGGAGTTTATCCTTCCCAATTGATAAGCCGCGCGAAAATTGCTGGGATCAGCCGCGAGGACCTGATTGTACAAAATTTCAGCGTCTACGGTGTTATTACTGCTAAAGTATTCTTCCGCTCTTGCCATCGTTTTCGCTGTCTTCGAGTCCTGGGCAAATGACAATATGGGAAGGATCGTCAATACTAGCAGTATGACACTCAACGGTATACGCCTTAGTAGGAGAGGTATCATAGGTATTGATGTGTTATTTTCGGATTTTTGGAATTTATAGAGCAATTCACGTAAAGCAAACATAGAAAAAATACCGGTACTACTCAATTTTCAGAACAAAATAATCCATAAAAGGAAATCACTTATCAGGATCGCAATCGCAGAAATTACAAAGGCCTGAATAGTTGAGTTACCTAAGCCTCTCGCACCACCAAGGGTCTTCATCCCTCTAAAGCATCCGATGAGAGAGATCAACATACCAAAGACAACTCCCTTTAGTAAACCCCCTACCAGATCCCCCAATTCAAAGAAAGTACGTACTGATTCAAAGAATACCTGGTAGGTAATATCCAGAAAGAAACTGGATACAAGAAATGCACCAATAACGGCTATCATGATGGAAAAAAAGGTGAGAATCGGCATCATAATGACCATGCTAAGAAAGCGTGGCATTACAATATACCTCACAGGGTCGATGGACATGGTTTTCAGGGCATCTATTTGCTCACTGATTTTCATAGCTCCAATCTCAGCAGTCATGGATGCCCCAATACGTCCAGACATAACCAATGCCGTTAAGACTGGAGCCATTTCCATCATCATTACTCGTACCACCTGTCCTCCTAAAACGGAGAGAGATACCATGCCCTTGAACTGATAAGCTGCTTGCCAGGCAACTATACCTCCGGCAAAGAGCCCTATCAGGGCAACCAGAGGAAGGGAATTTACACCTACATGATTTAATTGATAAATAAGCCTTTCTCTATCCCTCAGTGCAAAACGCAGCGTACCGAATACCCGATAGATCAGGTATCCAAATTCTCCAACTGGAATGAGTGCTTGCATAGGGCAAAGTTACAGAGCTGTTTGCAAATTTCGTATTAAACCTCAAATTAAGACCTAATGTTGATCTATGTAGCTTTTGCCCCCAAGATTCGACTTTATTATATGGGCTGAGCTTTATAGCTTCGCGAGATCAGAGTACGGAAATGGCAGAAATTCTCCTACATCGTTTTAAGGCTTCTCAGATTGAAGCTGAAAAATGGGATGCTTTCATAAAAAGTTCTCCTCAGGCAGCCATTTATGCTTTGCATGGATATATTTCGACCCTTAGGGAGGATTGGGAGGCTTTTATTGTTGAGGAAAAGGGAGAATGGAAAGCCCTTATGCCTTTTATTATAAATAAAAAAGGGCCCTTTCGTTTTATGCCTCAAGCTCCATTGACTCAGCATTGGGGAGTATTTTTTGAAGACTCAGACTTGAAATCCTATCAAAAACTGAGTAAGCAAGGCAAGATCATAGAAAGAATTTGTGCGGAAATCGAGGAAATTGAGTTGTTCGATTTCAATCTTGCTCCGGATTTTCCCTATGCCCTGCCTTTTCATTGGCATGGTTTTGAGTTAAAAACACGATTTACCTACCAGCTGGATTTGACAAAAGACCTGGAGCAGTTGGAAGTAAATCTTGAATCCAGCCACAAACGCCAGATCAGAAAGGCGAAAAAACACGGATTGGAGATCAGATGGAAGCAGGATTTTGGTCAATTGGAAATATTGTTTCAGCAGAATCTGGATGCAGGGAACGATCTGAGTGGAGGGGATCCACGAATCTTGCCTTTAGTCCGAAAACTTCATAGCTATCTGGAAACCTCAAATCAGGGATATATCCATACCGTTTATGATGCAGAAAATACGCCCCTGGCATCTGGCTTTTTTGCTCACTTGAATGATAAGATGTATTACCTTATTGGTGCTCAGTATCCCAAAGCTCAATCAAGTGGAGCTATGACCTATTTGATGTGGGAGAGTATACTAAAAGGGAAGGAAGAGGGAATACACACTTTCGATTTTGAGGGTTCGATGATAGCAGGGATAGAACAATTCTTTAGAAAATTTGGGAGCAAGCCTGTTCCCTATTTACAGCTCTACAAAAATAATTTACCTTTATGGGCAAAATGGCTGCACAAGTTAATATCCTGAGTACCGGCAATTCTGTTCTGAATCAGATTTTGTATGAAATGAGAGATCATGAGATTCAATTGGATCGCATGCGCTTTCGTACCAATCTGCAACGCACAGGAAGTATTCTGGCCTATGAGATCAGCAAAGAATTGAGCTATGAGAGTCAGGAAGTTACTACGCCTTTGGGGCAATTGGATATGAATCTCCCCTCTCAACAACCTGTATTGGTTTCTATTTTACGGGCAGGGGTGCCACTCCACGATGGCTTTCTGAAATTATTCGATAGAGCGGACAATGGATTTATTTCAGCCTTTCGCCAACATACTGCCGGAAATGATTTTGTCGTTAAGGTAGAATACATGGCTGTGCCCGCTTTGGATGGCCGCGACCTGGTGTTGATAGATCCTATGATAGCTACCGGCCAAAGTATTGTCCTGAGTTATAAAAGCCTGCTGGAAGCCGGGACACCGGAGAGAGTTTTTATAGCAGGGGTAGTTGGAAGTGAAGAAGGAATCGCTTATGTCCAGCGACATATCCCCAAAGCTCGAATTTATATTGCAGCTGTAGATAAAGAATTAACCGCCAAATCCTATATCGTTCCCGGTCTGGGAGATGCAGGAGATTTGGCTTTTGGAGAAAAATAAGAGAAGTGTTCTCGTGCGCTAGTGTTCCAGGGTTCTCGTAAATTCAAAATTTGCCTGATCACGAAAACACAAGAACCCCAGAACACGTTAAAAACAAAGATGCTTTCAACACTTACAGGAACCCAGACCTTCGCTTACATTTTACTGTTGGATGCGGGAATTAGCGAGAAGTTACCCAAGCTGATGGGATTGTTTGGATTAGCTTTTGTGAAATTTGCGCTGGCGGCTTTAGCTGCGATTCCTCAGGCCGATTTGACTTTCTGGGATATCATGGCTTCTGTTGGAGGAGGTGCCTTGTCCAGTGTAGTGGTTTATACCTATTTCGGAGGAGCCATCCGAGCCTGGATTCAGAAGACCTTTAGGCGAAATAAAGCTGTCAATTTCAAAAGGATAAGACGTACCATTAAATTCTGGAAAAAATATGGACTTCTGGGTACAGCAGCACTCGCTCCCGTCCTTTCTCCTATGGTTAGTGTTGCCATTTCAGTAGCTTTTAAAGAAAAACCTCGTCGGATAATTACCTATATAGGTACCAGTATTATCGTTTGGACCATCATTTTCGCTTTCTTTAGAGAAGGCGTTTTAGAAATTATTGGCAATTTTCGATCGGAATAAATTCACGATCTCTTATATTTGGTCTAATTCCCATTGATTTGCTTGATACTGCTAGCATTTTCCCTCTAAATCGGGAAGAAATTTTCTTTACGCATCAACCTAATCTAATCTCATGTTCAGATACATATCCCTTTTTCTGATTCTTTTCCTGAGTATGGAAGCCTGCAAAAGTCCGGCTGATACCCAGACGACTGCTAAAGAGCCTCCATCTGAAAGCATGGAGCAAAGCGGTGTCGATCCTTTCTGGAAGAATGCAAGTATCTATTTCCTGCTGACCGACAGATTTTCCAATGGTAATCCCTCCAATGATCAATCCTATGGAAGGAAAGACGATGCAGCGGTTTTGCGCGGTTTCAAAGGGGGAGACCTCAAGGGAATCACCGAGAAAATCAAAGCTGGATACTTTACAGATCTGGGCGTAGACGCAATCTGGATGACTCCGGTAATCGATCAGGTCAGAGGATATACAGATGAAGGTACCGGAAAAACCTACGCCTTTCATGGCTACTGGGCAAGAGACTGGACCATGCTGGATCCCAATTTTGGGACAGAAGCAGAGTTTAAGGAAATGATCGAAACGGCTCATGCGCATGGCATCCGGGTATTGATGGATATCGTGATGAACCATATCGGACCAGTTACCGATACAGATCCGGGATGGCCTGCAGAATGGACTCGCGAAGATCCGACCTGTACCTATACCAGTTATGAAACTACGGTTGAATGTACCCTGGTTGATAATTTGCCAGATATCCTCACCGAATCTGATGAGGCCGTAGAGCTTCCTCCCGTTTTGAAAGCGAAATGGGAGTCAGAAGGAAGACTGGAAGCAGAAGAAGCCAAACTGGATGCTTTCTTTACAAGAACCTCATTCCCCAGAGCTCCCCGATATTACCTGATTAAATGGATCAGAGATTGGGTGAGAAAATATGGTATCGATGGATTTCGGATAGACACCGCCAAGCATACAGAGGCTGGCATTTGGGATGAATTGAAAAAGGAGTGTGAAATGGCTTTTGCTGAATGGAAAGCTGAACAAGGAGATCTCAAACTGGAAGACCAGGATTTCTACATGATGGGTGAAGTCTATAATTACTTTATGGAAGGCGGAAGAGACTTTGATTATGGAGACCAAAAGGTGGATTTCTATGAATCTGGTTTCGATGCCCTCATCAATTTTTCCTTTAAAAATGATGCGAATAAATCATTAGAAGAAATTTTCTCCAAATACGACAAATCTCTTAATGGTGGACCCCTGGATGGCGTAAGTTTGCTCAATTACCTAAGTTCCCATGATGATGGAGCTCCTTTTGATCAGGAAAGAAAAAGAACTTATGAAGCCGGAACCAAATTGTTGTTGAGTCCTGGAGCCGTTCAGATTTATTATGGGGACGAAAGTGGGCGCGATCTCAATGCTGCAGGTGCAGAAGGAGATGCAAAACTCCGTTCCTATATGAATTGGGGAGATCTGGAAAAGGATGAAGAAACACAAAAACTTCTGGCTCACTGGCAAAAACTTGGGCAGTTTCGCCATGATCACAGAGCAGTCGGAGCAGGTAAACATGAGCAATTGCAAGCCAGTCCCTATATCTTCAAAAGAAGCCTGGCAAATAATGGAGACCAAGTGCTGGTAGCTATGGATCAGGAAGCCGGAGCGAAAAGTATCTCTACCTTCGATCTGTTTGAGGATGGCACTGAATTGAAAGACTATTATTCAGGGGAAAGGGTAAAAGTTAGTGAAGGGAAAGTAGAACTAGATACTCCTTTTGATATGGTATTGCTTGGAATATCGAAATAAGATAAACTATTGGAAAAGCCCTGCAGATTTCTGCAGGGCTTTTCTGTTTTTAAGCTTAGGCAAATTCTGCTTTCATGGCATTCTCTTCCTCATATCCTTTGAATACTCGATTCAGGAGAAAGATCTGTGCGATGGCAAGTATCACTCCGATTTGATCTGTTGTTCCATGGGCTTCACCCGTAGCCAGTAAAATGGCCTGAATGGGAACCAATCCCGCGAGAATCAGACCCCACATCCTGTTTTTCTTTCCCCACTGAAAATGGAGTTGCTGTTTTCGATCCTGTAAGATCATATACCCCACAAAAATTCCCATTATACTGAGAAAAGGGATAATGAAATAAACGAGATCGACATGGATACCCAGGGTATCTCCATGAAATTCATACCCTTCTCCGGAGGCAACATGAAAGAAGGCATTGCCGATCATGCTGCCAAACCATACAATAGCCAGGCCATAGAAAATATTTCGATTTTTAATCCAAAAAATCGAATACAGAAGTGCCATTCCCAGGATGAAATTAATGCAGACGTACGGAAAGTCTCCGGAGAGCCCTTTGCCTGAATACATGGTCCCGAAGAATTCAGCTCCCCATTGATAAGAAGCGCCATCCATGATGCTTCTCAGAAAAGGAAGCCAGGTGGTGATAAAAGTAAGTCCAGTAATAAATAAAAGGACGTTGAGAAGTTTGACGTAGGTTTTTGGGTCTAAGGGTTTCATAGCGTAGTATTTAAAGCCTTAGACGCTCAATCTTTCAAAATGGATGCATTTGCTTTACAACCACTCAAATTCTGTCAGCATGACTCCCTGAAAACACTCATTCCGACATTGGGTGTACGTAAAGCCACATTCTTTCAAAATGCCATTTTCAAAAGTTTCGAAAACAATTTCATAGCGATTAGGATCTGCAAAGAGATAGGTCTCAGCGCAGGTATTATATATTTCATCCATATTCCTTATTGCTGATCCCTGAGGATTCGTGCCGAGCTCAGCTCCTGTTTCAAGATATGAACTATCAAGTACCATTTGATCTTGCTCGTTAATCGAAAAAAAGTTGCAAGATCTTTCGACTACTTCTCCCTCTCTAACCGTGATTTTTGTAGAGGTGAAAAAGTTAAAACCAAATGGCTGTCGGGCAATATAAAAATAGGAGTTTCCTTCCGCCGATCGTAAACTTTCCCATTTCTCAAGGCTTTCGTTATAGTTCGTATTAAAAGTGCCAGTGATCTCTTCCAGGGGATCTGTTTCGCAGGAAAAGAAGAGAGATAGAATTAGCAATAAAAAACTCAGGCGAATAAAAAATGATTTCATGCTTCGGGCTTTTTACAGATAACGAAGGGTAGTAGAATTAAGCTGCATGAAAAAAGCCATTGCTCAAAGAACAATGGCTAAAACTCAGGCTTAGTCCCTAAGGACTGTCCTTCTTATCGCTAGGTCTTAATGTCTTTTGTTTTGTGCGTATCCTTAGGTTATACGCATATAAATTGGGAAGATTATATGAAGCTACACATTTTTTGCCTGATAATTAAGGATAGTGGGAAATTTCTTGATTTCGTTATATATACTAGGCTAAAGGAAAATGCCATATTTGGATGTTGGTATGATTCCTGAAAATGAGTATTAGATATGAGGATCTATGCGCATATTCCTTTACCATTTTATCCGAATGAGTCCAATATCATCTGTTGCGATTAGTCCATGTTCTTCTTTCAATACCTCCAGCTTTTTGGCAAAAGGGTGGGCAAGATTATCATAAGAAGGCTCAAGTAGAAAAAAGGAGGCAGGCTCAAAGGCAACTTCTTCTTTGGCTGGATTCAATTTCTCAAAGCTATCTACCCCATCTGTTGCAAGGATGAGTTGCTGGATATCAGTCAATTCATAGATGGCTTTTTGTTGAGAAAACCACTGTGTAAAATCTTCTTTCAGGTGATAAGCCAAATAATCGGGCCGATTGTTTTGGTCTACTTCTATGATCTGGTCATCTGCTGCAATAAAGCCATCTCCAATAAGGATAAGCCAGACCTCTGAATGATTCCGATTTAGCAGCGCGAGATTGAGGGTACTAAGTAATTCGAGGGTATCCAGGTAAAGGCTTTGAGATAAAGCCTTCAGATTCTTCCAAATCTCTTGTAAAAATTCCTTTCCCAAATCTGCTAATTCCCAGCTTGAAAAGGGCGGAATATCACCAGCAAATTCACGATAACCTATTTCTTTGGATACTTTTTTGAGGATTTTTGCGAAAAGGAGGGAAGCAAATTGACTGTCCTTCCCCATCGAACAACCATCCATGACGGCTGCCAGATAAAGATCGGGACTTAGTTCAGTATGAAATAAAAAATCTTCACAAAAAATGGGATGAAATTCGCCCTTATGCAGGCATGAAGTTATGTGCATGAACTTTTCCTTACGAAAAGAATTTCAGAAGGGTTTCAATCTCTGGATTGATGTATTTCCATGAGACTAAAATCAAAAGGTGTCCATAAACACGCCCTGTTTCCACTCTGTTTTAGCGCCGCATTTACCCAGGAATTGCAGGTGTTGAAGCAAGAGTAATTTCCCCGGGCTTCATAGAAATCATCATTCCAGGAATAGCCTTTTCCTTCCAGGAGTATTTTTTCTCCGGATTCCTTTTGTGCAAAACTCTCCAGGATGTAGGTATTGAGTTTATCCAGTTGTTCTGTGCTGAGATGGATTTTTGCCCAGTCGCTGTAGCTATTTCGGTAACGGCTCACATGCATGAGGGTGGGACTTTTGAGAAACATGGCGGAAAAGGCGGTACCAAACTTTAGGTCTTTCCACTCCGGTGTATTCAGGTAGAAATCTCTATCTCCCCATCCAAAAGAGTAGTAAGCGGTAGAACCAGCTCCTTTCAGGCCTTGCGATAATGTTGAACTCAGGTATTCTTTAGGTATAATAAGATCCAGGTGGACCCCATTGGTATTGAGGTAAACAAAAGCGTCGCTGGTCTCCATATGCTCTCCCACTTCTATGTTCGAACAGATCAAAGCCGTCAGAAAATACAGAACCGGAATGCAGATCGCTATTAGGATTCCTTTTAGTAATCGTTTGGCGAAGGTCTTTAGCATATAGCTTCTACTTTTACCTAATAGAGTAATTTTCTCCCAGTATTCCATAGAAAAAATGCAGGGACCAAAAGGAGCGATTTTTTCATGCTTTGTGTTTTTTATTGCCTTCTTCTTTTAATAAAAAATCCGGAGGAAATAATTCCCTCCGGATTCTCCTTCATAAAAAAAGGAAGCTTTATTCTTCTTCCCACTTCATGGTACGCTTCACAGCATCCTGCCATTTAGCATATTTCTTTTTGCGTTCGGCTCTGTCCATGTTTGGTTCAAAGCGTTGGTCGAGTAACCACTTATCGGCAAGATCAGATTCGCTATAATAACCTACAGCCAAACCTGCCAGATAAGCTGCTCCCAAAGCAGTAGTTTCAATTACCTGAGGTCGCTCAACTGGAGTGTCCAAAATATCTGATTGAAATTGCATAAGGATATTGTTGGCAGAAGCTCCTCCGTCTACGCGAAGGGTTTTTAGCGTGCGTCCTGCATCCTCTTCCATGGCATCCAGTACATCTCGGGTTTGGTAGGCCAAAGACTCCAGAGTGGCACGAATGATATGGCTCCTACCTGTACCACGGGTCAGCCCAAAGATGGCTCCTCGCGCATACATATCCCAATAAGGAGCTCCCAGTCCGGCAAAAGCTGGAACTACATAAACCCCTTCATTATCTTCCTGTTTTCCTGCAAAGTATTCAGAATCCGGAGCAGAATCGATGATTTTGAGTCCATCACGTAACCACTGTATAGCAGCACCTGCGATAAAGATACTTCCTTCAAGGGCATAATTTACTTTCCCCCCTTTCCCCCAGCATAGGGTAGTCAACAAACCATTTTTAGAGGCCAGGTATTTCTCTCCGGTATTCATCAACATGAAACAACCGGTTCCATAGGTATTCTTGCTCATACCGGGCTCTACGCATGCCTGTCCAAAGAGAGCCGCTTGCTGGTCGCCTGCAACTCCGCGAATTGGAATAGAAACCCCATCAAAGATATCTGCCCGTGTACTACCAAAGTCTCCGCTACAATCCCGCACATCCGGGAGCATATTAGCTGGAACCTCCAATTCATTCATCATCTTCTCATCCCATTTGAGCTCTTTGATATTATAGAGCAGGGTACGGGAAGCATTGGAGTAATCGGTCGCATGCACTTCTCCTCCTGTAAGGTTCCAGATCAACCAGCTATCAACGGTTCCAAAGAGAAGGTCCCCGGTTTTAACATCCGGATTTTCCACAGCCAGATAATCCAGGATCCATTTAACTTTGGTACCTGAGAAATAAGCATCAATAACCAAACCGGTGGCAGCTCTCACATAGTCAGTAAGACCTCTTTTGCTCATGTCATCACAAATGGAAGCTGTTCTTCTGTCTTGCCAGACAATCGCATTATAGACAGGCTTGCCACTGCTTTTGTCCCAGACTATGGTAGTTTCTCTTTGATTGGTGATACCGATCGCTTCAATTTGACTGGCTGAAATTCCTTTGTCCTTGATCACCTGGCGGGCAACCGTCAATTGAGAATTGAGGATTTCCATGGGATCATGCTCTACCCAACCGGGTTTGGGGAAGAACTGGGTAAATTCTTGCTGAGCGACGCCAGCGATATTTGAGCTTTTGTCAAAAAGAATGGCCCGGGAGCTGGTAGTTCCCTGGTCAAGCGCGAGTATGTAGGTTTCAGCCATGAGTAGCTTCGGTTAAAATATGGTTAGTGATTTTATTAATTACAGATGAATCTGTACTTAAAAATTGTAAAAAATTTGCTGGATAAAAACTCCGATAGAGATTTATCCAAAAAACAACATTGGATGCCGAGCCCGAAGGGACAAGACATCCAATGTTATAGTTTAGCAGTAGAATATCTACTGCTGACGATTATTTACAGTACTCATCGAAAGCTGCAAGCAAATTCGCAGCGATCAGGGGAGCGGGTCTTCCTTCAATATGATGACGCTCGATCATATGTACAAGCTGTCCATCTTTGAATAAAGCAACTGCAGGAGAAGAAGGAGGATAAGGGAGCAAGTATTCACGCGCTCTTTTAGTCGCATCAAAGTCTACTCCTGCAAATACAGTTACTACATTATCCGGCTTGGCTTCATTTTGCAAAGCATGAATAACGCCTGGGCGTGCGCTACCTGCGGCACAGCCGCAAACAGAATTCACCATCAGCAAAGTAGTTCCTTCCTGATTGTTCAGTACTTGATCAACTTCTTCTACTGACTTCAAAGAAGTGAAACCCGCATTTTCTAGTTCTGCTGCCATAGGGGCAGTTAGTTCTGGAGGGTACATATATATATAATTTATTTCTGGTTCTGAATACAAGGCAAAAATAAGATAAAAGCCTTGAATCTGGTAATCATTATTCAGATTAGATAACGCATAAGCTGTATTAAAGTTCCAACATTAAATAATATTTGCCCATCACATAAGGAGAATTGTTTAATTTGCGAGAATTTGTGTCAAAAAATACTCGAATTTCACGCTAAGGTTATATTCCTCCCAATCCAATTACGTAATTTAGCCCTCCGAATGAAACACTTGTACTTGCTTTGCTTTTTGATGGCGCTCAGCTTCCGACTTTTTGCTCAGGAACCTGATGTTTTTGAGGAAAAAGTTACCTCTGCAGCCAATATTGCTACCACGATCAATAATCTTGGGATCATTGGCAACAGTTTTAGTGGGAGCTTTAATGTTGAAGGATTTCCCTCCTGCGAATTTCCCGCAAATTCTGGAATCGAGCATGTATTTGATGGGGGCCTCTGGATAGGAGGTATAGTCAATGGACAGGTAGCGGTAAGTTCCGGCGCAATTGATGATGCGACGGGTTTTTCCACTGGAAAAAGAGGATTTGAATTTTCTTCCAAAAGTCCCCTAAGAGAAAGATCCACGCTTTTCGATAGTCCTTTCTTTACTCCCAATGCTATTTCACATCAGGATTTTGTTTCCACTTTCGCCGATACAGCTACTTCTGTATTTACCGGAGGAGGAAATATTGAAATTATAGATCACCTTACTCCTCTAGGTGTGACGGTTGACTTTACCGCATTGAACTGGAATTTCAGCTTCGCCAATTTCTTTGTTATCCTGAATTTCAATATCACCAATGTAAGCAATCGCACCATAGATTCTGTCTACATCGGTTACTGGATGGATGGAGTAATCAGGAATGTAAATATTACTCCTCCCGGAGGAACCGCATTCTTTAATAAAGGGGGGAATGGATTTATAGACTCTCTGAATATGGGATATGAGTTTGATGCGATAGGAGATATTGGATTTACTGATAGCTATGTAGCAACCAAGTATTTGGGTTCTGAACTCAATGGACTCTGTATCAACAATCCCAATTTCAAAACCCATTTCAATACCTGGCAATTCCGTAATTCTGCTGACCCGCTCTACTTTTTCCCCAATAATGACCTACAGAAGTATGGGAAAATGACCAGTGGAGTAAATTTCCTGAATGGCTGGGCAAATGGGGATATCCCGACTCAGATCAAAAGTGCTAATAACCGATCAAACCTGATTTCAGTTGGGCCTTATACGCGCCTGAATCCTGGTGAAAGTATAGAGATTGCTTTTGCGATCGTTTGTGCAAAGCGCGTATTCGATGGAAGACCTGCGGCAGATGATACACCGGAACAAAAAGCAAATCTGATTCAGAATGCGGGTTGGGCACAAACAGCTTATGATGGAGAGGATGCAAATGGAAATTGTATCCTTGATCCTGGAGAAGACAGAGATGGTGATGGGAAGATTACCCGCTTTATTCTGCCCACTCCTCCTGATAGACCCTTTACCCGTGTAGTTTCCCGGGACAATGAAATAGATGTTTACTGGTCTGACAATTCGGAAGCCTCTGTCGATCCGATATCCAAAGAACTTGATTTTGAAGGCTATCGACTATATAAAACGGCTGTTGGTTTTGATGTGCAGAATACCCAGGACCTCATACAAGCCTTGAATTTGACTGGTGAATGGGATATCCCTGCAAATGAAATCTCATTTGATACAGGATTTGAAGGCATAAGACTGGACGATCCCCAGACCTTTGAGGGCGACACAGTACAGTATACCTATAAATATACCTTTAAGAATATTGCGAATGGCTGGCAGCATGTTGTGTCCCTTACGGCCTATGACAGTGGAGATGAGATCAATAATCTCCAATCTTTGGAATCTGCGCCTCTATCAAATCTGAAACGAGTGTTTGCAGGAAAGCCAGCCAATGACAATTTCGCTTTTGGCGATCCTTTCGTTTATCCCAATCCTTATTATGCCCGTGCAGATTGGGAAGGTGCAAGTACTTTTGAGGAAGATCGTAAGATCATATTCGCCAACCTCCCCGCAAAATCTGAAATCCGTATCTACTCTTTGTCCGGAGACCTTATAGATGTAATTCAGCATGACGAAAGCTATGATGGTTCGGATACGCGCTGGCATGACACCTATTCCAATCCTGAAGAAACGGAATTCTCGGGAGGAGAACATGCCTGGGATCTTTTATCTGCAGACAATCAGATCATTGCAAGAGGGCTCTACCTCTTTGTAGTAGTTGATAAAGAGACAGATCAGAAGAAACGAGGCAAATTTGTAATTATAAAATAAACCTTAACCTTTTATACATGACTAGAAAGCTTACTTTATTACTAATTGCTATGTTAGCGACTTTCTCGCTACAGGCGCAATATGATACGCTGACTATTCAGCAGATTCAGACGGTTCCGCCTCAGGATCTGGCTGCTTGTAATGACCTTTCCCCTTCCGACGGTGATACCGTTGTGGTATTTGCTACGGTAGTTATGGACGCCCTTGTTGCTGATCCTCAAAATCCGGGTGGACCAGAGGTAAATAATGCTCAAATTACGGGTGGAAGAAATATTTGGCTCCAAAGTGGTAGTGGGCCTTTCTCCGGAATTGACCTTTTTACTACAGGGGTACCTACTCCCGTCCCAGGTATTGATGTACTTGACTTACGTGCCGGAGACTCGGTAGCAGTAACCGGAGTAATCATCCGTTTTGGGAATGAGAGTGAAATAACACCCATAAATATTGACCTGGTTGACCAGGGCCGTGAAGTTCAGATTACGCCTATTTCTGTAGCGGACCTGAATGACGATACCCAAACCAATCAGTTGGAGACAGGTGAACAATGGGAAGGTGCTTATGTGGAATTGACCAATCTTCGTGTGGATTCCAGAAGCTTTTTCAGTGGAGGAAACCGTGTAAGTTTGATTTGTTCTGACGAAAACGGAAACCTCGTAAATATTTCTGACCGTTTCCTTGCCTCACGCCTCCCAGCCAATGGCGGTACTTTTGTCCCTCCTCCGCCCAATGCAGTATTTGATACGATCAGAGGGGTAGTTGCCCATTCTGCTAATGGATGTACAGGAGCAGGAGGTCGTGGATATGAAGTTTATCCTTTCAAGTCTGAAGACTATGTAGTAGGCGTATCTCCTCCTTTCATTACCAATGAAACGAGAAACCCCATTACTCCTACAGCTAGTGAGGATGTGAATGTATTTGCTTCAATTGAGGATCCGGATGGGGAAGTTACCTCTGCCGAACTCTTCTATGCAGTAGGAGGAAGCTCATCCAATTTCCTTTCCGTTCCGATGACAGCCAATGGTAATACCTATTCCGCTGCAATTCCAAACACTGCATTTAGCGATGGAGATATTGTTCAGTACTATATTTCCGCAACGGATGATAGCAGCCTAGTTTCCAATAGCCCTCCTGCAGCTGCTAATGGTCCTTTCTTTTTCGCAGTAAGCGATAACGGAACAAGCATTAAGAATGTTCAGTTTACTCCCTTTGAAAATGGAAATTCCGGTTATGCTGGATTGGAAGTAACCGTATCCGGTGTGATTACGGCATCTGCTCAACCTAATGACCTGGGATTTGTATATATCCAACAGCCAGGAGAAGCTGCCTGGGCAGGTCTTCCTTTGGTACAAAATGCTAACCTCAGTACTCTTTCAAGAGGGGACAGCATCACGGTTACCGGTCAGATTCAGGAAAACTTTGGTATGACCTGGATGGTTGTAACCACTTTTACCCTTGAAAAAAGCGGTGCAGCAGTTCCAGATCCGGTAAAGGTTGATCCGGATTTATTCACTATGTATGATTTTGCGACCACGGAGCAATATGAAGGTATGCTCCTCGAATTGGCTAACCCAACAGAAGGATCGGATATCTATGTTGTTGAAACCAATTCAGATGGTCCTAATAATAACTTTGCCGAATATCGTGTAGGAAGTAGTGATCTTACGATCGATGGAGCTCGTGTGCTGTCAGGACGTGTAACGGGAAGTGCTTTTAGCTCACTTTCTTTCTCTATAATAAATGATAGTAGCTGGGCCACGAATTCTGGAGTAATGACTGTTGATCCTTGTGTAGTAACCGCAGGAGATACGCTAAGCAGTCTGGTTGGAATCATGTACTATAGCTTTGGCAACAATAAACTATTGCCTAGAAATAATAGTGATGCCATCAATTTCCGTGGAGCTAATTGCCCAAATGGAGTTGTAAACTCTATCGCTGATGAGCTTGCCGGAAGTGAAGTGATTGCTTATCCTAACCCGAACAGAGGTCAGTTTACAGTTGCATACAGCTTCCCACAATTTGTTGAAGGTAGAGTGAGAATGATGGATTTGATGGGTAGAACGCTTGTAGTTAAAGAGCTGAACGGCATAGAAGGTGAGTTGCAAGTGGAGACTAGCTCTCTGAGCAATGGAACCTATGTTATGCTGGTAGAAACGGAAGGCTATATCATTAGCCGTCATAGAATTGTAGTACAGAATTAATCTGAATAAAACAGGCACCGCTTGTTCAAATCCGGTGCCTGTCTTTTCTTTTCAAAGCTTTTAGCCTGCTGATGAAACGAATCCTGCTGATATTATTACCCATTGTCCTTTTTGCCTGTGAGGAAGGAACTCCTTTTGAAAATATGGCACCGGACACGAAAATCTTTCTGGATGAAATCAAACTAGAAGGAGATGATCGACTCAACAGTGTAGTTAAACTTCATTGGATCGGGGAGGATCAGGACGGGTATGTGACAGGCTATGAACTTTCATTTGACAATCAAAGTTGGTCTCCCACAGCAAGAACAGACAGTACGTTTCGATTTGATATTCCACTGGGTAGCGATACTACGGATATTGATTTTTATGTGCGGGCTATAGATGACAAAGGTGATATGGATCCTGAACCTGCATTTCTCAGGGTTCCGATCAAGAATACTCCTCCTACAGCATTGCTGGATACGATAAATGTAATTCCGGATGTTGTCTATTCAGTCTGGTCCATCTTTTATACTGTGGACGATCTGGATGGTTTTGAAACTCTGGATAGTAGCTTTATCCGCTTAAATAATGGTCCCTGGTATGCAGTGGATCGGAATATAAATTTCCTCACTTTTGTTCCGGTAAACTCTGATCAGGAAGGAGTGCAACAAGCCAAAGTATTTACAGGTTTGGATGCCAGGCTTCAGGAAAAGTTGATTGATGGAGTAAATGTCGGGGGACCTAATCGACTTTATTTAAGGAATCGGGACATTTCTGGTTCTTTCAGTGAACTTGATTCTACCAAAGAATTTAGCCTTCGTAAAAGAAATAGCGACTTGCTGGTGATAGATGCACATGGTGCCAATGCCGCGAATACGGTTTATTTCCCAATTTTAGATCAGGTTTATCCCGGATATGACTATCTGGACCTGCAAACTGAAATCCCCCCTTTCTGGGCACCTACCTTTGGTTTTATCCTGAGTGAATACGACAAAGTATTCTGGTATTCAGATGGAGATGATAATTTGCTACAAAGTCAGCAATTGCTGATGGAAATATCAGCAAACCAAATTCAGACGTATTTAAATGATGGAGGGAAACTGCTGATGTCCGCTCGACTTCCTGTATCTTTTAATGATCCTGCACAAAAAGGGAGTTCTCTGGTATTTGCCTTTACGCCTATGGATAGCCTCTCAAGCTCAAGCGGACAGGCTCGGATAGCCCGAGATGCCAAGGTTTTCCCAACCGCAGCTTTTGCAGAATATGATACCCTGGTAGCAAGTGGATTTATTGCAGGGGTAGATGCCTTTTACCCTAAAGATCCGGCGAATGCGATGTTTGAAGGAGAATTACTCGCTGTGAGTGGCTGGGTTGGGCCACCAACTATTATTGCAAAAAGCTTATTTACGAATGGCCAGACCAATCAGGTATTTGTGGGAGTAGAACTTCACAGGCTCAATCAGGACCTGCCGGCCCTCGAGTCTTTCTTTGATCGCGTGCTGAATATCGAGTTTAACTGGTAAAGCGAGCTAAGTAAGCAGGGTGCTCTTTGCATGTGAGGATTCCAATCCTCTAATGCTTGTTAATGCAAGCGCACATTCACCAATGTTTGTAAGAAGAATACACAAAAAAAATCAGGCACGTGAAGCACGTACCTGACCATCCTAAATTCGTTTTGTTCTGAGGGAAATATATGAACCCTAGAAGCGATTTCTTAACAGGGTGATAAACTCACCTACTGCTGAATCATTGTGATCTAAATTATTATTACTCAGGACAAACTTGTTGAGGATATCCTCAACTTCTGTTTTGTCTTTTGAGTTGTTGATCTTGTCAACGATGATGCGGAAACGCACATTATTTCCTTCAAACACTTTCTGTACATACTGATACTGTTTGTGAATCGGAATCTCGTCGAGTTTGATCGTATTATTTCCATTCAGGTTGTCAAGCACCTGCTTGGGACCATCTTCTTTTTGGTTGATGGTTTCTCCTACTGTTTTTGCTTTTTCATTCAGTTTATCTAAAACTGAGGTAGGTTTCTCAACCGTTTCAGCTACCGGAGTCGGAACTTCAGCGGCTCCATTTTTCTTCTCCTTACTCAGAAAGCGATCCAGGAAGCTAACGGTATCTTTTTTCGTTTCTGCTACTGGTTCAGGTTCTGGAGTTGGCTCAGGCTCAATAACTGGAGCTTCAGGGGCAGCTTCTTCTGCCTTAGGTTCCATGTTCTCAGCCATTTCCATGAATTCATCAACCGGCTTTGCAACTACTTCTTCAGCCAGGTTTTTGAGTTCAATAGGAGCTGCTGGTTCTTCGATAGGCTCAGGATCAGGAATCCTGCTTTTATCTACCACTTCTTTAACCTCTTCTACTTTTTCAATGATACTTTCCTCAGAAGAAGAAAGGGCATCATCAAAATCGAGGTCAAATACGTTATCAGATTTGCTATCTATTTCATCAAAGAAACTAACTTCTTTCTTTTTGGCTTCTTCTTCAGCCTTTCTGCGGGCCTCTTCCTCTTCGGCTTTTTTACGAGCTTCCTCCTCAGCCTTAATTCTGACTTCTTCTTCCGCTTTTCTGCGAGCTTCTTCCTCTTCAGCTTTTTTACGAGCCTCTTCTTCTTCAGCCTTTCTGCGGGCTTCTTCTTCGGCTTGACGTTTTGCCTCTTCTTCAGCTCTTAGTCTTTCTTCCTCTTCCGCCTTCTTACGGGCTTCTTCTTCCTCTTTCTTTCTCTCTTCTTGTTCAGCCGCGAGCTTTGCATCTTCCTCTTCCTGCTTTGCTTTGGTGATTTCTTCCATTACGGAGTCAATAGACTCTCCCGTGATTTTCTGGAAGATATTTGCACGATAAGCTGCAAAAGATTCGTCGCTCTTCTTATTAAAGATGTCGAGTACTTTGTCCATCTTTTCAAAGAAACCTTCTTTATCAATTTCGGCTAATTCATTCTTTTCATAAAACCTTAGGATGCTATTAACTACGAAATCGAGATCAGAGAAGAATTGCGAATACTTTTTATACAGGTCCAGAGAAATACTGTCCTGATTGATAAAAAAGAAATTGCCGAAAGCTTCTTTAGGATTAAAGATGAGCTTCAAATTATTGTAGGCAGCTCTTTCCAGCATAGGACGGAAATCTCCTGCCGAGATTTCTATATGCTGTGAGATCTGACTTTTCAGGGTATTCAGGGTTTCCTGGATATCCTCGTTTTCCAAATTGAAATAAGGATGTTTCAGTTTGTTGATTTGCATATCCCAAACTTGAAACACCTGGAAGATTAAGAACTTATTGATTTGGTTGTGTGAGGAGAAAGCTTTTAAGACTTCACCGCTAACAGGTGCATTTGCATCGAGATCAGACGCATTGATCATCCGCTCACTAGCCTTTTGAGCAAGTTCATTCAACTTTTCCTCAGGTAGGTGAATTGATTCCATTCCTTAGAGTTAATTTAGCGCGCCAAATGTGTTTGCCTTGACGACTTAAAAGATAAGGTTTTTTCAGTGTGAAAAGAAACTACGGTAAATTTAACGTTTTTGAAAAACTACTATTGCGTAATAGATCAAAGAAATGCGTAAAGAATGCATAAAACTTGTCTCTAAAACCATTCATTTATTCCTAAAGCCTCAATTTTAGGTCCAAAATGGAGAAATTCGTTGGTGTATTAGCTGGGACACAGCAAAAATTAAACCAAAAGCTTCAGATACCCCATTGTAAGAAAAATCCAAAAATAGAAGGATCTCAAATTAATTAAATCACGTTAATATTTGCGGCCCATAGCGCAATTAATTGTCTTTTTTCACGTAAATTGTTTCAGTGAAACGCTATACCCATATAGCTCTCCTTCTCTTCATAAGCTGCGCAGCCTGTGAAGAGCAAGTTGAAGTATTTGATCTACAGTCAGTTACCATTGAAGATCTTTATACGATAGATTTGCCTTCACGGTTAAAGAGTGGCTATGACATGCATGATTATGCAAGTCTTCAATACTATGATACCCTTAGCAACCTCTATGTTATTGGGATTGAAGATGCAAAAGAGAACCTCGGTCAGATCAAAAGGCGTCGTCTCAAACAAAAAAGTTATTTCAAGTTTGTAGAGAGTACAGTCTTCAGTGATGTAGACAGCCTCGTCCTGGAAACTGAACAGGACTATCAATTGGGCCCGGATTTGAGTTTGCGTGCCGGAGACTATTATGCGCGAAGCAAAAACTGGGGAGATATTCCGGTTTTCTACCGCATTGCCGTTTATGAGAATTATGATTACTTCTTCCAATTGGTGATCTGGATGCCTTATCAGGATCACTGCAAGGAGCTCAATACCTGGACGGATTCTACCATGCGGAGTTTTTCTTTTATGAATCAGGGAGAGCTCAATCGGATAGGTGAAAGGTAGTGCAAAAATGGGGAATGGGTAGTACCTTTGTCCTTTCATTGCAGACACCAACTATGCTGAACTTCCATCCGCTTACCGCTTTATCCCCCCTTGACGGTAGATACCAGAAAAAACTTTCTCCTCTATCTCCCTTTTTCTCTGAATATGCTTTAATCAAATACCGGGTACTGGTAGAAATTGAATACCTGATCTCTTTGCATGAGACCGGGATCAGGCCTTTGAGTAAATTGGAGGAAGGAGATAAGGAATTTTTGAGAAACATCTACCAGGACTTCAGCACAGATCAGGCGAGCAGGATAAAGGAAATCGAATCCGTTACCAATCATGATGTGAAGGCGGTAGAGTATTTCATCAAAGAATACATCGATGCATCTGGCAAAGCAAATCTGATCCGTAATAAAGAGTTTATTCATTTCGGACTCACCTCTCAGGATATCAATAATACAGCATCTCCGATGATGCTGAGAGATGCTTTACAGGAAGTCTATTTACCTCAAATCCATAAAGTTCTGGAAGTGCTGAATGGATATGCAGAATCATGGAAAGAGATTCCTATGCTCGCAAGGACACATGGGCAACCGGCTTCTCCCACTACCTTAGGGAAGGAGTTTAAAGTTTTTGCCAAACGTCTGGCCTTGCATATACAGGAATTGTCTCAACTTCCTTTTCCCGCCAAGTTTGGAGGAGCTACCGGGAATTTGAATGCTCATTATGTTGCTTATCCCTCTGAGGACTGGCATCAGTTTGCAAAAGTTTTTGTAGAGGAAAGTCTGGGGCTGTCCCGTTCTTTCCCTACTACGCAGATTGAACATTATGATGGTTTGGGGCGAATCTTTGATTGCCTCAAGCGAATCAATACCATACTCATAGACCTTTGTCAGGATGTGTGGCTATATATCAGCAGTGAGTATTTTCGCCAAAAAGTCAAAGCAGGAGAAGTGGGATCATCTGCTATGCCTCATAAGGTAAATCCCATTGATTTTGAGAATGCAGAAGGAAATGCCGGTATGTCTACTGCATTATTAGAGTTTTTGAGTCGCAAATTACCTGTATCCCGTTTGCAGAGAGATTTGACAGATTCGACCATCCTGCGAAATGTAGGCGTAGGCGTAGGTTATGCTTTTCTGGCACTGCTTTCTTTAGAAAAAGGTTTGGGTAAACTCCTGGTAAATCAGGATGCAATTGCTGCTGATCTAAATAAAAACTGGGCGGTACTGGCAGAAGCAATCCAAACCATTTTGCGCAGAGAAGCATATCCTAATCCATACGAAGCCTTGAAGGCCCTCACCCGTGGAAAAAGCGGCATAGATGAAGCCTCCCTCGCTGAATTTGTTGAAGGACTCGATGTAAGCGAAGAAGTGAAAGCTGAACTCCGTGCCCTAAGGCCGGATAATTATATCGGGAATATCGGTTTCTAGAAGCTGCTTCGATTTTCTTCCTCGCTATCTTTTCCCAATTCATGGATTTTCATTTCCAGATCCAGCTCACTTCTGCTGGATGAATAATTGTCCACGTAGCGATAAAGGAGATAGTAGGAGATTGCTCCACCTACAAGGCCGATGAGATTGAGGGAAAGGTCGCTGGGGTCCAGATCTGTAGCCAGAAAATAGATGAGGTAATAGATAGTGGCGACTATAACCTGCCCGCCATACCAGCTTAATACTGCATAAAACCAATACAGATTTCGATTAAGCCCTTTGTCCACAGCTCTTTTTCCAATAGCTCTGGCAAGCAAGATGACAATGATTATTCCTAGCATGTGTGCGTGTTTATTATGTTTCCGATTTCTTTTGGTTTCGCATCAAATAAGCAGTTTTAGATGCTTATTCTTCATGACCTATCTCTTCAATTTTCTCTATAAGACTCTTGGGCAACTTAGGCGTTTCCACGATATTATGGTAAAACAAGTATAAGATTAGCAGGCAAAAGCCCAGGCCTATAAACAAGGAGGAGTTCAACATGGATGTGCAATTATATACCCTAAGATAAATATTTTTTTTATTCCATTTTATCTTCTTTTCCTATTCTATCTATCTTTTCGTCCCAGATTGTAGGAAGGGAGGTTTCACTTTCCTCAACTTTGTTTGGAGCCAGGAAGAGGTATAGGAAGAGAAGGAGGATAAGTATGAGTAAAAAACCTGACATCAGTGTTAATTCTGAGATAAGGATAGGAGATCGTCTTATTTTCTTTTTGTACTTCGCCCAATTCTGTCAATCTTTTCGTCCCAATAATCTGTGAAATCATCGGAGCCTTCTTTATCCTTATCAATTTTCTTATACATAAAATCCGAGACGATAAATAAGCTGACAAAGCCAGCTATTATTATAGCTAAGACCATGGTTGTGACGATTTTACTTTCAGAACTCTGTTCCCGGAGCTTTATTCAGGTGTTTTTCTACTTTTCAAAAATCCATAAAGTCCCAGACAAAGGAGTATAGAGACAACGGAAACGAGAATCGCATTGAAACCCTCACTGGGTTCTTCAAATTTGAGTACATCCCCCAATAAATACAGGATCAATTCCTGAGAACCAAACCAAAGGATCAGGGCCAGGAGCACATAGAGGATCGTACTTCTCTTTTTGGCTCTTGTTTCTACGCCAATGTTGATCAGGAGCAAAATAAGTACAATATAAGAGAACATAAGCTAGGGTGTTAAGCCTGAAATTAGGAAATCTTCTGGTTTAGCTGAAATAGTTCTTTGGCATTCTGATTGGTTTGTTCAGCTACCGCTTCATAACTGATGCCTTTGACTTCGGCCACTTTTTCTGCTACATAAGTCGTATAGCTACTTTCATTTCGACGGTTTTTGGCTTTTCGGAATGGTTCTGGAGCCAGGTAGGGGCTATCGGTTTCCAGCACGATATATTCCAGGGGAATTTCTTTCACTACTGCCTGTACGCTTTTTCGGTAAGTTACATTTCCGCCAATCCCCATTTTGAAACCTCCCAGTTCCATGACTTTTTGAGCTTGTTCCCACTCCCCATCCCAACAATGAAAGACTCCACTCAGGCTATCATCATTGTGTTTTTGCATCAACTCAATGACTACATCCGTAGCTTCCCTGGTATGCAAAATGATAGGTAAACCATAGGATTTGGCCCAGCCGGTTTGGACCGCTAAACTAGCCTCCTGAAATTCTCTACGTGCTATATTCTCCTTCCAATACAGGTCAATTCCGGTTTCACCTATTGCATAATAACTATACTTTCCGCTATCCAACCACACTTTCAGGTCCGCCAAGACTTCTTCATAATCTTCACCTGCATCCGATGGGTGCAGACCCATAGTTGGATAAAAGAAATCCGGAGAGTGATCGGCAAGTGCATGCATGCCTTCAATAGAGGATCGATCTATATTGGGTAAAAAGACAGCTTCCAGCACCTCTTTGGCTCGGTTTATTACCTCTTCTTTGTCCTTGTCAAATTTAGAGCTGTATAGGTGGGAATGGGTGTCGATTATTTTTGGTTTCATATTGAATGTGTTATAGTGTTGTCGTGTTATAGTTGACTTTCATTAAACTCCTGAACTACAACACTAAAACACTTCTTCTAAAGCCTCCGCAGCAATTCCTCTTTCTTTTCCTCATACTCCATGAGATTCAGCTTTCCATCATTGTAGCGATCATAGAGCATATCAATGGTTTTCATGATCTCATCACGCAGATTTAGCCAATCTAATTCTGTATTGCTGAAACCTTCATAAGTATTATTAACCAGGGTTTCTGCTTTCAGGTCTTTGTGTGCAATTTGTTCAAAAATGCGGTGGAGGGTTCTGGCAACCTGTTCGTTTTTGACTGAAAGCTTATGCGGGATAAATTGGGTTTGCTGATTGGCAAATACTGTCAATTTGTTGCCCTCTATTTGTATTTCTTTTATGTCCTCTAATTCGAAGAAACCATCGGGATAAAAGCAACGATTTTTGGTCAGAATCAGGGTTCCACTACTAAACATCGTCGAGAATTCATGCATCGCCAAAACATCATTGGGGCTTGAAATTCGGGTATCCTTGATGAGGAGTTTCCCCAATTTTACTGCGGGTAATTGAGGGACGCGATAGAGCCCGTTTTTTTCATCCTGGGGAAATTTTTCTTTGATTATTTCAGCGTACATGTTCCTTCTATCTATTGGCAATAAGTGGCTGTATTCTTACTTCCCTGCAAAGGTACAAATTCTCCGATCGAAACACTCGCATAGTATTTGTGGTTGTTCTTTATATGCGAATTTGTTTAAGGACTCCTGTGAAAGGAAATTATGTAGATGTACTACGGGCTTTCGATAGGGATTTATTTGAAGCACTTGCACCACCACTTGTAAATATACAGCTTCTCCGCTTTGATGGTTCTAGTAAAGGGGATGTCGTACACCTGAAGCTTAGGATACTGGGTATCTTTAAGCAAGAATGGATCGTCAAAATCACCGATGACCAGGTTTTGCAAAAGATGGCCTGGTTTACCGATGAAGGAAGAAAGCTTCCCTCTGTTATCAAAAGCTGGGAACATAACCATATAGTAGAAAAGGATGGAGAGAATTCCATCATAGTTGATGATATTCACTTCATCCCTTCCAGTCCATTTATGGGAGCCCTTCTATATCCGGGTCTTTACTTACAATTTTTGTGGAGAAAGCCGGTATATAAGCGCTACTTTGCGAAGAAATTTGCAAAAAGCGAAGCCTAATCCAGGTCTTCTCCCCATTTCTGGCAATCCATTCCAATCGGGCTACCATCCGGCATACGAATCACCGGTAGTGCTTCCCATTCTTCTGGATCATCCAGATAAGCTTCTATGAGTTGCATGCTCATATAATAATGTGCTGCCTGTCCACCGTCGCTCAGATTATCCAAGCGATTTTCCAGCCATTTGGAAAGACCCATCAATTTGAAATTGATGATGGATCGAACCTGAGGGGTTGCGTTTTCCTGTCTTCCCAATACCATCATATGTTGCAGACTTCTGCTTTGAACCAGTCTGAGAATCTCTTCGTGATAGGAACTTTTGGTTTCCATTTTCCAAAGCCCTGAAATCAAGTCATCAATGATTTCATCATAACCCGGATAGCTTTGATCTCTGGCTGCAAATTCGACCAGCCTATTGGCTCTTTGGGCATCCAGCATAAAGGCCAGGGTATGGTTTGCAGCTGCTTCTGCTGCTGCTAGGGGATCAAGGGTAAAACCAGTTTTGATTTTGAAATGCTCCCTGCCTCTGGGATAACCTACAGGTCTGGGGGGAATCATTTGAAGAATATTCTCCGGAATTTCCAGATTTTCTGGTCTCAGGCTATTAATCAGAGAATTGAAAGCTGCTTTTTGGGTGGCTGCGCTGATCATGCGGACCGGAACCTGGTCTCCTCCTCGAACGGCATAGGTATAATATATGCCTCCCAATACTTTGGCGGTAGCTTCTACCTGATATCTGTGAGAGAAATAGATGGGAACCAGTATATCTTCCAACATCGCCATAGCTTCTCCTTCTGGGATATTGTGTTCACCAAAGTTTTTCATGGCCTGCTTTCTCAGTGCCAGCATGCGATCCAGTTCTTCAGAAGCTCTGCGCCCATTGTCCCAAAGGTGAGCAAGTGGATGGGCTCCCCCTCTGGGTCTGGCATCCTGGTCCGAAATGAAATTCAATTTCATCGCGCCATAAGTTTCTTTCAGAATCTTTTCTAATTCAGCAGCTTCATCTGTTCCTTCCGGGAAATCCTGGTAGCCAAAGATGATGCTCCTTTTATCAAAAGATCCAATTCCTACGTCATACGATTTTGAGAAATCGAGATTTCCGTTTTCGTCCATCAAAATAAGGGGATGAGGATAATCCATGACTGAAGCTCTACCATCTACGCTGGCTGCAAAATTGTGCATCAGACCAATGGTATGTCCTACCTCATGGGCAGAAAGCTGACGCAAACGTGCCAATGCTAGTTTGAGCATTTCTGGAGAGACGGGCTTGCCTTCTTCATAGGCTTTAACCAAACCCTGAGTAATCAGGAAATCTTGTCTTACCCGCAATGAACCCAGAGATACATGTCCCTTGATAATCTCACCCGTACGAGGATCAGAAACAGAAGCTCCATAGGACCATCCTCTGGTAGAGCGATGCACCCACTGAATGAGGTTGTATCGAACGTCCATCGGATCGGCTCCTTCAGGCATGACTTTCACCTGGAAAGCATTATCATAACCTGCAGCTTCAAAAGCCTGGTTCCACCATTGTGCTCCCTCGATCAAGGCCGAACGAATGGGTTCCGGGGCACCTCGATCTACATAGTATACGATCGGTTCTACAGCTTCGCTGATAGCTGCATTGGGATTCTTTTTCTCTAACCTATGCCTGCGAATAAATTGCTTAACCAGGGGAGCATCAATGGGAGTTGCATAATCCTGATAGCGAATGGCATTGAAACTTGATCTGGGATCAAACTTTCTTGGGCTATACTTATCATCTGGCAGTTCTATAAAAGAGTGGTGCATACGTACCGTTACGGCATCAGCGCTGGGAACTACGGAGCGGATTTGTGAACCTTGTGGATTTCCGGAGAACGTAAGTAAGGCTTCGAATTCCGTATTCTTGGGGAAATTCTTGGTGAGAGGAAGGTAGATCGCAGAGCGATTCCCATCCAATCTGTAAGAACCTTGTCTGCCTCTTTGTAATCTTCCGCTGAGATTGTGTGAATCACGGATGAGGAAAGGAGTGAGGTCTACGAGGACCTTTCCATCTTTTTCTGCTTCAACTTTCGCTCCCCAGATAACAGATTGAGCAAATGCCTCTTCCACAGAACGTTTTTCATCTGCATTATTACTTACTGCTCGATAGCGTTGATTGGGTTGTATGAGCATCACCTTGGGACCACTTCGGATAAATTTCACTACCCGAGTATTTCCCAATTGCCCGCGATCCAATCCAATATCATTTGAGCCAACTCCTGCTGTAAGAGAGTTTACATAGAGAAATTCCTTATCAAATTTGTCTATGCTTAACATGAGCTTTCCACTTTTTTCATCCCAAAAGAATTCAAAATAGCCCTCATAGGCTTTGAGATTCTCAGTTTTTGCGGTATAGGGGTCTTTTTGAGGCGTATTAGAAGGAGTAGGAGACTGGGAGACCTGCTGAGCAGTCGTACATCCAATAAATAATGCGGTTATCCAAAGGGATAGAACAAGCGTCGTTCTCATTTGCGATAGATTTAGGTTAGAGGATCAAATTAACAATTCTTCGATCATCCATGCAATCCAGTCGTCGATTGTTAGGGAGAGATTTTCTATTCGGGAGAATTTGCTTGCTTTTGGGTTTGGGCAACTACATAGCTAACCACCATGCTATAGCTTTTTCTTCCTTCCTCTATACCTTGAAATTTGAGATACTCTTCATAAAACTCCTGAGAAAATTTTGGGAAGAATCCGGGGTATTTGATGTTTACATTTCTGTTGGCATTGAGGTCAATCAGGATGCTCAAAGGAATTTTTTTGTAGGCCCATTTAAATCCTTCCGGATCGCGACTCGCATATAAATTGGCTACATGTCTCCAATAATTGAAGTAACCGGAATAACGGATGAGGGGAGATTCACTTTTGGTGCAAGCGAGAAAAGCCCAGAAATTACAAATGCCTTCATTTCCAAATCCGTAGGCATGGGCCAATTCATGGGCCATGGTAGAGGGAATGCTCACTTTGGTGATGCCAGCATCTAAATGTCCCTGACCTACATAGGGAATGTAGATTCCCTTTGCTCCCAATTGAAGTAAAAATCCTTTGGGCTTTAGGACAATAGCTTTGGGACGACCAGCTATGGGGTAATTGTATTGGGTCAGAACTTCTTTTAGTTCTTCGCGAACCTCCTTTTGCAATTCATTGAAGTTGTAAATATGGGCGTTTACAGAGTCACTGATGTCCAGAAAAAAATCACTTTTGTATAATTCCAGAAATTCTTCTTCATGAGCGATCCTGAAATCACGATAGCTAACTCCTGAACTATCTGCAAAGGCTTCCTTCAACTCATCTTCCCAGTCCGGTTTTTTAGCAATTAAAGCCTGATTATAAAAATCACTACTTAGCTGACTCAGGTCTTTTTTTGCCTCTAATAAAAGCTCTGTTACCCGATGATATTCTACTTCTACTTCCTCGTCTGTAAGTTCTGTGATATTGAGCTTTAGCTGTTGAGCAACCGGAAGGCGGTTGTAATTGAAGCCCCACATGAAATAGAAGAGAAATACTGCAGCGCCTGCCAGTCCCAGGATACTGATCAAAAGACTCCCTATTCTATTCTTAAGCGGGCGCTCTTGTCGATGAGGCTTTCCTTTCCTCCAACTTCTGATGAGAAAAAAGACAAGCAGGGGGGCAATGATGTAAAGTAAGGGAAGTGGGAGTAGGCCAAGGGTATAATCCCAAATCCAGCGAAAGAGGAGAAAAATCCCCCGGGAGTAAACTACTTCTGTAAAATAGGGATTGGATCTGAAAATGGCATTGAGAAGCAAGCTAAGGAGTCCGAGTCCCATCCAGACATATCGCCTGTCCAGCTTGAGGGTTTTTTGTGTTTTTTGCCTGGGGTCGGACATAGATATAAGATCAGGAATGCTCTTCCTTTTTCAAAATAATGTAGAAATAAAATTAAGGTAGGTTGGCTGCTCAGGTCTTATTTTCCAAACTTCATGGGATAATCAGTGAAGATATCCCCTTTGGAAATTTTGTTGAGTCTTTTCTTTACCAATTGGCGACGGAAAGCAGAAACATAATCTGTGAAAAGTTTTCCTTCCAGGTGATCGTATTCGTGTTGAAGGATACGCGCCTTTAAACCAGTAAAGCTTTCCGTATGCTCTTTAAAATTCTCGTCGAAATAAGTTATAGTCAGGGTGTCAGGTCGGCTTACCATTTCCCGGATATCTGGAATACTCAAACAACCTTCTTCGAAGTCCCATTTTTTCCCAAATTCTTCGACCTTTTTAGGATTGATGAATACTTTTTTAAAGCCTTCCATGATTTCCCCTTCATGGGCCATATCCTGCATAGGCGAACCATCTACCACAAACATCCGAATAGAAAGCCCTACCTGAGGCGCTGCGATACCCACACCATTGGCATTGTACATGGTTTCAAACATATTGGCGATCAGCTCGGCCAGTTCCGGATAGTCCGGGCTGATTTCCTGTGTTACTTCTCGCAAAGCGGGGTGGCCAAAGCCAACAATTGGTAAGATCATATATGGTCCTTCTGGTCCTCTTCGATTCGGACCGTAAAATTGGGGCATTTTTAGGGAAGAAGCAAGAGGGAGGGATGTGTTCTGGTGTTTGGGAGGGAAGGGAGTGTTGTGGTGTTTTAGTGTTGTAGTTGGGTGATGAGATAGAATGAAACAATAACGAGAATACTAGAAGACCTGAACACAAGAGCACTTCTTATTCTCTTTCTTTTAAAAAATCTTGTAAAATGATTGTAGCGCTTATCGTATTGACCAAATGCTTGTCACGGCGCTTTTTTCTTTTGAGGCCGGCATCGATCATGGTTTGGAAAGCTTGTTGAGAGGTAAAGCGTTCGTCTCGATAGTGAAGGGTTTTGTTGGGGAAAGTAGCAGTGATCCATTTTCCAAATTCACGAACCGCCTGGGTTGAATGCGTATCACTGCCATCCATGCGGGTTGGGAAACCTAAGACGATCTCAGAGATGTCTTCACTTTTGCATAGTTCATGCATTTTATCCTTGAGTTTGTAGGTATCAAAGCTCCCTATTCCTGTTGCTATGATCTGCAAAGGATCTGTCCAGGCCAGGCCTGTGCGCTTTGTTCCGTAGTCTATGGCTAAAATGCGGCTCATATGAGTGTTAACGTGTTCTGGTGTTCTGGTGTTCTGGTGTTCTGGTGTTCTGGTAGTTAGATAGCGTGTTGTGGTGTTGTAGATTGTTCTTTAGCTCAAATAGCTATGAAACCATAAGACTATAACACTTGAAAACATGCGCACTTTATTTCGGCAACAAAACCCGAAAAGTCGTCCCTTTCTCTAATTCAGAAGTTTTTACAAAGATTTTTCCTTTATGGTAATTTTCTACAATTCTTTTGGTCAAACTCAGTCCCAATCCCCAGCCTCGTTTTTTTGTGGTAAAGCCTGGTTCAAAAACTTTTTTAAAGTTGCCTTTGGGAATGCCTTTACCCGTATCAATTACATCTATATAAAAATATTTTCCCTGTTCACCGGCATTGAGGGTAATTTCCCCTCCTTTCGCCTGCATGGCATCCAGGGCATTTTTCAATAAATTCTCAATTACCCAGTCAAACAATTGTGGATTTACGTGGAGGGTACTGTCTAAGGGAATGTCATTATTTACATATAATTTGATCTTACCCCTTTGAGTCATACGCTTTTTGAGGTAACCTGAAGAACGGTCAAGGACTTCTTTTAATTTAACTTCTATCAATTCAGGCTTGGAACCAATTTTAGAAAAACGCTCTGCAATATTTTCCAGCCTGAGTACATCATGCTCCATTTCCTCCAACAACTCATGATCTTCCGGACTTTCTTCCAGCTTTATTTTTAATAATTCAATCCAGGCCATAAGACTGGAAACGGGTGTCCCCAATTGATGTGCAGTTTCTTTCGCCAATCCTACCCACACTCTATTTTGTTCATTGCGCTGGGCGGTGATGAAGCCGTAAAAAACAAAACCAATAAACAGAATAACGATCAGTATCTGGATATAGGGATACCACTTGAGTTGCTTGAGGAGATCCGACTCTCCATAATAAATGTACTGATAGCGGTCTTTATCAAATTCTACTTCTATAGGTTCAAAGCCTTTTTTCAGTTCTGATAATATCCCTTCAACTTCTGCACTATCAACATCTGGACCCAGACCTACATAAGAACCGACACTTTCCTTGTCTTCATTGAGGAGAACAATGGGAATTCGACTAATGGTGTCCTGCATGATGTGTTGGATAAAGTAGGAAACCGCAAATGAATAACCTTCTTCAGGATTTTCAGCTTCCAGGATTCCAAAACCATCCTTAAACATCTCTATCCTTGCCCTTTCTTTGACAGAAAGTTCTTTTGCGAGATAATTTGAATATCCGATAGAGCCCATCACAATTGCAAAAGCAACTCCGAAGATCAGCCATCTCGACAAGGGTTGTGATTCTAGATTGAACATATAACTGCTATGAACTTCTTCAAAGGTACGGGAATTTGCCTCGCATGAGCAATAGGTACTATTTTTTTAGAGTTTTCTTATGGAAATGCCTGAAATGTATTTCCCGCACCTTACTAAAGGTGTAGCCAAAAATCCCAGCGCCCAAAGTCGGTTATGCACACTTCTGAAAATCCAGTGCGCATGTACAAGGATCAAGTAAATGATTCAGGTATAGGAAAATCCTGATGTTTTTTAGCGAGTAAGGCTTACACTTCTGCTAAAAAGTTCGTCTAATTGCTTATGGCTTCTGGACCAGGCATAATTATTTTCAACAAATGCTCTCCCATGGCTTGCTTGTATCAGAATATGGTCCGGATTTTTTAGTAAAAAGATGCAGTGCTCTGCCAGGCTTTCGAGATCATCTCCCAATAAAATATCCCTAGGCGATTTTGCTCCAATAGATTTGTTGACAATGGAAGTGCTCACACAGGGAATCCCCATAGCCATAGCTTCCAGTATTTTGTTTTGCTGGCCCGAACCGGAGAATAAAGGTGCTACAAATATTTTTCCTGAGGCATAGGCATCACGTATATCTTCATACCAACCTCCGATACTTACACCTGCTTCTTTTTCCAGTTCTAATATTTGCTTTACAGGCCTGGCACCTGCAAGTAAAAGGCGAGTTTCAGGTAAGTCCTTCCTAATTCTTGGTAGTAGTTGAGTAGCGAGGTATTTAGCAGCGAGGATATTGGGAGAATAACCCAGGTTTCCCACAAAAACCAGATCGTATTCAGCTTCCTCTTTTTTTGGCTGGAAGAATTCGGTATCTACCCCATTTGGGATCAATTGTATTTGGTCTTTGTAAGGAGTATTTAATGCTTCTCTGTCCTGCTCAGAAATGATGGAATGACTGTTAAAGTCCGTAAAGACTTTCTCCTCATAAGATTTTAACTTAGATGCCTCCCATCGAAAAAGAACCTGCTTGATTCCAACGTGATGCTTGGCCCGTCTTTTCATACCCAGGGAAAAAGCATCCATATAATCGAGACTTTTCTGAGCATCCAGACCTTTAACATAAGGAGCCATACGAATGAGCTGGCAATATATCCGATCCGGTTTTAGCTCTTCTGCGATTTTGAGGATTTTTTTGTGAATCCTTTTACGGTAAAAATAGTGAACCTGAAAGGGGGCTACTCCAAAAAGGCCTTTTAACAAAGAAAATGCTATTCCTCCCTTGCTAATAGGAAAGATGTGTATAGAGCTGCAAAAAGATTCAAGATGCTGCTGATGCGCTTCTTCAACCTCCTGATCACTGATAGCAATGAGATGAACTTCATGCTTTTGTGAAAGATGTCTGATTTGGTGATATATCCTGAGCTTATCCCCTTTTTCAATGGGATAGGGAAAGCGGGATGTCAGAATCAGTAATTTCATCTCAGGCAGCAAATTTAGGCTTCCTTTTGAGGATAGCAAAACCGAAAAGTTGCCCAATTTATCAGTTGATCAATTTTCTCATGGATAACAAATTGCCCAGGTGCATGCTTTCGTGAATATTGTTAAAGAGAATAGCGTCTTCTACCGACTTGATTTCAAAGCCATAGCTGGTCGGATATTTTCTGCATTCTTTGAAAAGTCCGGCTTCAAAATCCTTTTGACACTGATCCGAAGTACTTATCATCAGTTCCTGTATAAGAAGGATCTCTGCTTCACTAATGATCTCTTTGGGATATGTACCTATACGGTATTTTTCCACCAGGCTTTTATCGATGTTAATTTTATTTCCCGTCAAGCCATAAATCAGTCGCTGTTGAGTAACGACCATATGTCCCAGGTTCCAAATGAGGTTATTATTGAAAGCGGGTGGAATGAAATTCAGTTGCTCTGGAGAGAAAGCCTTAGAAATATCGAGCGCGTTTTGACGAGTTACTTTGTGGATGAGGAATTGTTCCTTCATAGGGGTATATATTAAAATGGGAAAATCATTCTTTATTCCTCGGCGATCAGTTCTTTTAACAAAGCGGCAGTCTCATGAGGATATTCGAGGGGAAACATATGTCCGCCTTTTTCGATGGAAATAAATTTAGTGTTTTTGAATCGCTTCTTTTGTTCTTTAAAGGAAGTCCCGACCATTACACTTCCTTTTTTCGGATAAAGGTAGTAGCTCGGCATATCGAATTTTCCGTGCCCGATTCTGATCGGACTGTATACAAACATTTTGGACTCCAGGGCAGCAGGAATGCGCAAGGTGAAATCAGAACCATCCGGCACCAGACTACTCTGAACATAATCTTCGAAGCATTCAGGATGAAAGCTTCTGAATAGTCGTTTGGGCTTCCAAAAGTTTCTCGCTTCATCCAAAGAGCTAAACTCATCCCGGCGTTTCTTTGCATTTCTTGCTATGGGTATGACCTGATCTGCAATCCCAATACTTCTGGCCATAGCTGAAAACAACCTGATTCGAAGGCTCAGCAAAGGAGGATCAATCAGGATGATTTTCTCAAATAGTTCGGGTGCTTTTTGTGCTGCCCAGAAAGTCAGGACTGCACCAAAGGAGTGCCCGATTCCAATAACCGGCTCTTTATGTTTTATCTCTATATCCTCAATGAGTTCTTCGATCATGTTTCGCCATGAGTTTCGAAGTCGATATCGACCCATGCCAAAAACCGGAACATAACTTACAGGATGAGGTTCCAATTGTTTGAAAAAATAGGAATAGCTTTCTGCTGGAAAGCCGGTTGCATGCGAAAATTGGATAGGTATCACGGATACAAGTTGGTGATTTTGATTCACCCATAAAAAAAATGGCGAATTTCTGTTATAAACATAATCAGAAATTCGCCGCTTTGTTTGCTGCAGGAAATTATCTACTTGGACAGGAACTGAGAAAGATATCCTCAATTTTCTGCTCATCCTCTATGATGCTGAAAAATTCACTGATGTATCCCAGCGCTTCCTGTCTTTTGCTTTTCGGAATGAGGTCGAAAGTCATGAAGAGTTCCTCCATTTTGGATCTTTTGGATCGCAGGAACTCAAATAAGGTCTCATATTCTGCTCGAGTCCTACAGATATTTCTGTAGTATCTGCGTTCGAATCCTTTCTCCAAACCTGTATAAGGCGCTTGTACACAAGCTGCAAAATCGAAATCGTAGGGGATAGGCATAATCTCCTGATTCGCTTCCAGTTTGAGCAGGCTCATATTTTTCCTTTGTGTGATTCCCCAATCGAGATTTCCAATCATGAACTGGAACATATGCAATAAAGTGAGTTGGTCATGTGCCACCTCTGCACTGGGGATTTGAGCATCTTCACTGATCAATTTTCCACCCAATCGTTCTTTCAATGCTTTATCACTTTCAATCAAGAATGCATAGGCAGTCATTCCTGGCATGCCTTTGTCGCGATCTCTGTATTGGACTTTGATCAGGCGAACCTTATAGGAATAAGGTGTCAGCATATTGTAGAACTTGTAGATCATGTACTCCCGCATCAGGTATTCTTCTCCCTGACAATGGGTGACCAGTTTGATCTTCTTTTGAGCTTCGAAAATGGTCCCGGCTCTTTCTTCTTTTTTTATTTTGAGTTTGAGAGGGGGAAAGGGGCAAATGTCCGGCCTTCTACGGTAGTTACCTCTTACAGCTATCTCTCCATCTATAATGATCTTTTCTTTACCAACCTTATATGAAATAACGACTGGTTGATCAGGGGCTTCCTCACTGCGATCTGCAATCAGTTCGCTTAGGGGAGTTTCTATTTTGATAGTAATGATCTCCTCGGAATCAAACATCCTGTTTTGCCCAAAGCCTGTGGAAAGCAAGAGAGCTATCAGGATGATAAATACGGTGATAGGACGATGCATATTTAAAACAAATTATTTCCTATAACGAGGGTCTCTCAGAGAATAGATACTCTTTTGACCTATTTTGGTTGCTCCATTCGTAGAAAAGAGTGCAAAATATATCGAAAGGTCTGAATTTTGCGTAAGCAATCTCGGACGCGGTCTATCATGCCCGTGATTTTATCAAATTTTTTGCCATTTTTGCGCTCTGGAAAATTAAAAATATGTTAACTATTTTCTCACGTATTCAAGAAGCCGCTGCTGCAGCCGTTGAATCTCACTATGGAGTTTCAGTGGATGCCTCCAGTCTGAGTGTTCAGGAAACACGAAAAGACTTCGAGGGCGACTTCACCCTTGTGACCTTCCCACTTACTAAGTTTAAATTAGGAGCTCCCCAACAAATCGGAGAGACTCTGGGTGGATTGTTGCAGGAGAGGATGGAGGAAGTGGTGGCATATAATGTTGTAAAGGGCTTTTTGAACTTAAGTCTTTCGCAGGCATTCTGGCTGGAATTTCTGGCCTCTGCCCATAAGGATGACAGCTTTTTCCGCAATACAGTAGGAAATGGGAAAAAAGTTGTGGTCGAATATTGCTCACCCAATACAAATAAACCCCTTCACCTGGGGCATTTAAGAAATATCGTACTCGGCTACTCCCTGACTCAGATTCTTGATGCAAATGGATATGAGGTGCATCCGACCATTCTTTTCAATGATCGGGGAACCAATATTTCCAAATCTATGGTTTCCTGGCAGATGGCGGGGAAAAATGATACTCCCGAAAGCGCTGGAAAGAAAGGCGATAAGTTTGTGGGAGATTATTATGTAGAGTTTGGGCTTGAGCTTGCAGCACAGGCACAGAGCTTTATGGACCAGGGACTGAATAAGCGCGATGCTGAAAAGCAAACTGCCATCATGCAACAGGTAAATGATATGACCATCGCATGGGAGGCTGAGGATCCTGAAATCCGTGAGCTTTGGAAGCGGATGAATGGCTATGTATATGATGCCGTTAATGGAACGTTTAAACGACTGGGAGTTGCTTTTGAGAGTTTTTATTATGAATCCGCCGTTTACAAGCGTGGCAAGGAAACTGTGGAGGAAGGATTGGAGAAAGGAGTCTTCTATGAAAAAGAAGATGGAGCCATCGAAGTTGACCTGACAGAAGAGGGATTAGATAAAAAACTCATGCTTCGGAGCAATGGGACCTCTTTATATATTACCCAGGATTTAGCTGTTGCAGAAGATAAGTACAAAGAATTCGGCATGGATAAATCCATTTATGTCGTAGGAAATGAACAGGATTATCATTTTAAAGTACTTTTCAGCGTTCTAAAGAAACTGGGGGTTCCCTATAGTGAAGGGCTTTTCCATCTTTCTTATGGAATGGTAGAGTTGAAAGGAGGCGGAAAAATGAAAACCCGTGAAGGAACAACTGTGGAGGCTGATGACTTGATGGATGATATGATCGGGAAGGCCCGAGAGGAAAGTCAGAAAAATCCCGATAAAATATTGGGGATGTCGGAAGAGGAGTTGGATAAGTTGTATAATATGCTCGGTATCGGAGCTTTGAAATATTACCTGGTAAAAGTTGATCCCAAAAAGCGGATGATCTTTGATCCGGATGAGTCTATTGATTTGAAAGGTAATACAGGTCCTTTCATCCAATATTCTTACACACGGACCCAGGCGGTATTACGAAAAGCGAATGCGGATTTCCTGGAATTCTCTGCAGATAATCAACCGGAAGAGACAATTCTGGATTCTGAACGGAGTTTGATGAAACTAATCCAGAAATTCCCGGAAGTTTTACAAGAGGCGGGAGAAAGTTATAACCCCTCTTTAATCGGGAACTATGCTTTCGAATTGGCAAAGGAATACAATCGTTTTTATCATGAGGCTCCGATCCTCAATGAAACGAAGCCTAAAACCAGCCAGTTTCGTTTGGCATTGTCAAGCTTTGCAGGAAATCTGATGAAAGAATGCTTGCGCTTGATCGGAGTGGATATGCCGGACCGAATGTAAATCAGATTGCAGAGATTGCAGGAATTTTGTAAATCGTAGGGAGCCCTGATTCTCCCAAAAGAAAGAATTCTTAGAAAAGATGTTGAAATATTTTATCAGTCGAGAATTTCTCTATACCCTTGGAGCTCTCTTTGTAGGGGGAATCCTGGTTTATCTCGCAATATTCTTCCTCATCCTTCCGCTCTACACCCGTCATGGAGCCGGCATCACCATTCCTGATGTTCAGGAAATGGCTTTAGGTTCCGCTGAAGAAGCATTAGATGATGTGAAACTGAGGCCTCAGGTAGCAGACTCTGTTTATGTAGAAGGCCTTGAGCCTGGCACAGTGATAAAACAATATCCTGCACCTTATACTCGGGTGAAGCCTGGCAGATTGGTTTCTCTAACCATAAATCAAAGACAAGCACCTATGGTAATTGTCCCTGATCTAAAGGATATGATCCTGTATCAGGCAAAGGTTCAGCTAGAGGGAGTAAAACTCGGACTGGGTAAAATTACTTATGTACCTAAACTTGGTAAGGATAAACTGCTGAGTTATGCCTATAAAGGTCAGCAATTAAAACCCGGAGATCGGGTGCCATTAGGGTCCAAGATAGATGTGGTAGTTAAGCAAGGAATTGGGTCCAAAATGGTTGTAGTACCTGACTTGATGGGACTTACCTACGAAGATGCAGTAAACCTCATCCAATCTATCGGGCTTAACCTGGTTCCTAATTATAGGGCTGGAGGAGAACCCGATGAGCAAGGACTTATCTATCGACAGGTTCCCAAAGCTGAATATGGGGAATCTCTCAATGTAGGCTCTTCTGTAGATGTATTTATCTATGGGGAGGCTCCGGAGAGTACTGAATAACCCATCGAACCCACCGCCTCAAGCCCACACTCCCTTGTTCTGACGAACAATGGAGTGCGCGCAGGCCAGTAAATCAACAATTGTCAATTGTAGGGGCAGATTATAATCTGCTCAAAGAGAATCAAAATGCCGATATTCGGGTTGATTCTTTTTGAGGGAACTTGTCCTTTGGGTTCGTCTGGAATACATGATCTCTCAGCCCGCAGGCCATTACGCCTTCCAACTTCGAGATGACCTGCGTGAGAAACTTTTTCTCCCCACCGCCTCAAGCCCACACTCCCTTGTTCTGACGAACAAGGGAGTGCGCGCAGGCCAGTAAATCAACAATTGTCAATTGTAGGGGCAGATTATAATCTGCCCAATGAGTATCCAACTGCGATACTCGGCTCGATTCTTTTTGAGGGAAAACGGATCACAACTCCTCAAGTAGAACAACTCTCCCTTCTTTGGCGGAAATGATGGCTGCTTGAAGGATTTCCATCACGGTAATATTATTCTCGAGGCTTGATAGATCGGAGGGTTTACTTTCTATTTCTCCTCTTATGATGGCCATAAAATAGGAAAAGGGATCATTGAGGGGTGCTTTACGAGCAGCAACTTTTTGTTTTTTTGCCCCTTCTTTCTCCGAACGCATGACCTCCATATCTTCTCTGTTGAGGCTATGGATATAACCTTTTTCTGTATAGACCTCCATATCCTTTCGATTGTAGTTCCAGTTCCAGCTGGCCTGAATGATGGTCTGGGCTTTGGGATAGGTAACTATAATGGTCGCTTCATCATCCACTTTCGGATAGATATGGGGTTTTATTTGCTGGGTAATGGCGCTGACAGCTATGGGTTTTTCTCCTTTCATTAGCCAGGTACTCAGATTCGCACCATAGCAACCAAAATCGGTAAGGGCTCCGGCTCCATTCCAATAGGGATCAGTTAGCCAAACGAGAAATTCTTCATCTACCCCAATTTCTTTGGGACCCGGATGGCCATCATGGATGACCATTTTTCTTATGTCTCCAAAAGTATCCGATTCTTTCTCAAGGAGTTCATAGGTTTTATGGTTAGTCCCGTACCAGGTAGTCTCATAATTGGTGAGTAGATGAATCTTGTGCTTCTTTGCCAGTGCCTCCATTTTACGAGCATGATCCAGACTCACAGCCAAAGGCTTTTCGACCATCACATGTATGCCTTTGGGAGCACAAATTTCGACTACCGAAAGGTGGTCTCTAATGGTATTGAAAGCTGTCACGGCTTCAGGCTTTTTTTCGGCCAATAATTCCTCCAAAGAATCATAGACCAGATCCATACTCATCCCATACTGTTTGAGATAGCGTTGAGCCAGTTCTTTATTGGGCTCCACGATCCCTACCAACTCAAAATCGCCATCATCTGCTCTCCCTAATATCCAATGCACATGGGTATGAACCAGGCCGACTACCGCAATTTTCATGGGCTTTTGACTTACTGAGTTTTGGGATTTGCCTGGTGAAAGGAAAGAAAGTAGCATCAGGCTTACAAGAATAGTTTTGAACATCTATCTGAGCTTTTATTCGTTTTGACTTGCTGCTTGATTAAACATGAATTCCTGAATCTTCCAGTCTCCATCTTGGTCTTTGATCCAGTGGGTCATGCTGCGAGCATCGAATACCCAATCTGTACTATCATTGCGTACCCAATTGACCTGAAAATGTCCTTGCTCGATGGCATGTTGATCGATGATCTGAATTTGATCAATAGAATGCTCGTAATCTGAGCGGATATTCATCCCAAAAAGCGTCTCATAAAATTCCTGTATGGAAGCTCGGCCCATTTTGATATCTGAATTGGGAGGAATATTGATTCCATCGATGGTGTAAAAGGTCATGAGTTTTTTTGCATCCTCGGCTTCCCAGGCCTGGATAAATTGATCCCAGGTTGCGCGGATTTCTTTACGGGATTTTATCTGGTATTCCTCTGGATTAAATTCTTTGCTCTCGGAGCAACTCAACATGAGGAGTCCAATGCATAAAGCGATGAGTAGTTTTTTCATGATATAATACATACTAATTCTCTTGTAATTCCTGGATTTTGTTTTTCACTCCCGTGATGTTTGGGTCAGCATTCAGGGCCAATTCATAGTGCTTGAGGGCAAGCTCTTTGTTACCCATTTCGCCTTGAATATTTCCCATATCCCTCAGGTATGGACCGGGTTTCTCCGCATATTCATCTATAATCAATTGTAAAATGCTCAGGGCTTCTTCCGATTTATCTTCCTCTTTCAGGACATTTGCCAGGTACCAAAGGTCGAATTCAGCTCCCCACATAGCATTTTTATCCAAATCTGCTTTCAGTTCTTTATATTTTTCCATTCCTGCATCAACTCCCTCTTCGAAATAACTCTTTCCAATTTTCTCAAAGGTCATTTCTTTGGGAATGATATAGGATTTTCCATGGAGAATATTCTTTAGTTGATAAAGAAGGGGTTCCATATAATTGCTGGTATGGTTGCTGAGGAAAATGATGCTATGGTCCTCTTCTATTTCTCTATGTATATAGGTGCGAAAACCGACCCAGCCTCCTCCATGAGCAACGGTTTTCTTTCCTGATATAGATTTCCCGATGGTCCAACCAAAGCCGTAGTCATGCAATTCTCCATTAGCCAGTTTCCCGGGGGTGAATGCTTCTTCAAGGGTCTCTTTTTTTACCAGTTTTTCTGTGTAAAGGGCACGATCCCATTTATACAAATCTTCTACCGTTGAGAAAATCCCGCCATCCCCTTTGACTGAATTGAGATAATGAGTGTCATTGTAACTACGTGTACCATCTAATCTTTTTGTAAAGCCGAATGCACGTAGGGGCATATTGGGATCAGGTCCTGGAACGAAATCATAAAAAGAGGTGCTACTCATTCCTAAGGGATCGAAAATTCTCTCTTTGGCGAAATTGGAAAAGGAAATGCCAGAGACTCTTTCCGTGACAATGGCAAGGCATAGATAAGCGCTATTGCTGTATTCCCATTTCTCGCCAGGAGCAAATTTCCTTTCAGGTTTATGCTCAACCAATAAAGAGAGCATATGATCATTCCCTTTTATAAGCTTCGCCGGATCATCATCTTCCAGATCTGTTTTCCAATTTACATCAAAGAGTTCGACATAATCCGGTATGCCTGAAGTATGGTTCATCAGATGTCTGAGGGTAATGCCTTCATAGGGAAGTTCTGGTATGAAATCTTTTACATCCTGATCATAGTCCAACTTGCCTTCTTCTTTGAGCATCATAATGGTCATGCAGGTAAACTGCTTGCTGACAGAAGCCAGACGGAAAATATTCTCCACTTTCATGGGAGTTTCTGGATCAATATTGCTGAGGCCATAGGCTCCTTTATAAACAACTTCTCCTTTTTTGGCTATCAGGACAGTACCATTGAAAATTTGTTTTTCATATGCCTGAGAGAGGAGATCGTCTATTTTCTGGTCGATGGTCATTTCAGTGCTCACGTTCTCTTTACAGGAAATGAAAAATGAGAGAAAAATGAGGAAGGTAAAAGCTAGTGGTCCAGAGTATCGCATCCTTTTATTATTAGGCGAAATGAGTATATGATTTGCGGGAGTATTAAATAAAATCATTTAACACTCCCGCTCAAAATTCTGCTATATCTATTTACTTCCTGACCCTTGTTGGAAAGTCAGGAGTCTTATAATCTTTGGGTGGATTTGCTTTTAATTCTTGTAGAATTACCTCTATCGCTTTTTCCAACTGTGGATCCTTGCCAGCAATTACTTCTTTGGGCAATTGCTCAACTTCAATATCAGGAGCAATCCCTACATTCTCTATCCCATAGCCTTCTTCTTCTGTGTAGAAAGCTACATTAGGAGCCGTAACCGAACCTCCGTCAATAAATTCCGGATAGCCCAGGACACCTACCAGGCCTCCCCAGGTTCTTTTACCAATCAGTTTACCCAATCCAAATTTGCGGAACATCCAGGGGAAATAGTCTCCTCCTGAACCTGCGGTTTCATCTACCAACAATACCTTGGGTCCCTGAATCGAAGCACTGGGAGCTTTCAGGTCTTTTCCGTATCGGAACTTCCAATGAGATTGGTAGGGCTTTTTAAGCATATCTATATAGTAATCAGCTAACTGCCCCCCACCATTGAATCTCTCGTCTACAATAATGGCTTTTTTATCGGCTTGAGGAAAGAAATATCGTTTGAAATACTGATGTCCTGCATAGGCAGTATTGGGTACATAGACATAAGCTACTTGCCCGTTTGTGGCTTCGTGAACTTTTTTCATATTTCCTTCTACCCAATCTCTGTTTCTGAGTGCCCATTCATTTCTAAGTGGAACAACCTTGACTGTGCGTGAGTCTGTCATATTTGGATTCGGTCCAACAGTAAGGTCAATGATCTTCTCGGCTGTATTTTCAAAGAAGCTGTAGAGGTTCTGATTGGCACTAATTTCTTTTCCATTTACTGCCAGTAGATATTCTCCTTCTTTGATATTGACTCCAGGCTCTGTCAAGGGAGAGCGTAGGTCCGGGGTCCAATTGAGACCACCGTAAATCTTCTTGATTTGATAACGACCTTTATTTACCTGATAGTCGGCGCCCAATAAGCCACCACTTACCCGGTCCGGATTATTGAGTCTGTCGCCGGTTCCCTGAAAGCGATGATGTCCAACAGCCAACTCACTACACATTCGTCGCATGACATTATAAAGATCGCTTCGGCAACTGATGTCATCCAGAAAGACTTCATATTTGGCTTTCATGGCATTCCAATCCGCACCATGATATCCGGGATCATAGAAATAGTCACGGTTTACTCTCCATGCTTCATTGAAGATGTTTTTCCATTCAGCTTTAGGATCAATTTTAACACGAATGGCTGCTGTATTCAGACTGCCTTCAGGTTTCGCTCCTACTCCTGTGATGCTCCAGCTCCCCCGACTTGCCAACAACATTTTTTTGCCGTTTGCAGAGATTTGGAACCAGTTAGCAGGCATGAGTTCTTTGTTCTCGCGCTTTTTTAAATCGTATTTGTGAAGCATGGTCGGTCCTCTGAATCCCGGACTTTGAGAGAGGTAATAAATCTCCCCTTCTCCGGCAACAGTCAGGTTTGTATACATGCCCGAACGAAGTGGAATGTCAATGATGCGATTTTCGATTCCTTCCAGGTCAATTCTGAAACTTTCTTTTTCTTCTGCTTTCTCCTCTTTCTCTTCTTCTTTTTCCTCTTTTACCTCCTCTTCATCATTTTCTTTGGCGAAAGGAGAGAATACCTCATTTTGTAAAGTTGCCAGGTAAATAGAATTGCTCATGAGCATGTCATTGTTGGACTGGTCAAACCAGTTTACTACAGGACCTGCATCCGTTGAAGCCAGCATATATATGTACTTTCCACCAGGATCAAATACCGGATCACTCACACTAGAAAGACCATCAGAGAGGGCAAAGGACTTGCTTTGATCCAAAGAATAGAGATAAGCTCTCTCATAATTGTTCTCACTGATAATGGTATATGCTATCCACTTGGAATCATGAGACCAGGAGCCAAAAAGGTCTCTGAATGGACCCGGCACATACATGCGGTCTTCATCGATTTCTTTGGTAGCTCCACTTTCTATATCCAGCATATAGAGTTTTCGGCCATTATCGATAAAGCTTAACTTTTTGCTATCTGGCGACCAGTGAATCGAAGCATAAAATCCGCTGCCATTGAGGGCAAATGACTTATCTTTTTCAGAGGAAGTCTGACTTTTCAGGTGTAAGGCATATTCCCCACTTGCATCCGAGAAATAGGCAATGTACTTACCATCCGGTGACCATTGCGGATATTTCTCATGGGTACCCTGGCTTTCTGTCAGGTTTTTAGGGTCTCCTTTCTTTGCGGGAACTGTAACTATATCTCCTCTGAAATCAAAAACTGCTCGGGCTCCGGAAGGAGAAATAGCTGCACTTCTCAGATAGCGAGAACCGGAAACATATCTTGGGCGGAGTTCAAGGAGATCCGTCGAAATTCCAATCTTAAGCTTATTATGGGAATTGCTGGCAGGATCGAAAGTGTGGAGATAACCAGCTTGTTCATAAATAAGTCCTGAAGCTCCTGCGTCTATGTCAGAAACCGGGAAGTCTTCGTATTCAGAATGCTGACTAACTTTTTTGCTTTTGGGGTCATAGGAGTAGAGATTGAATTCTCCATCGCGATCACTATTGAAATAAACTTTATTTCCGATCCATACAGGATAGGCATCATTGCTACCCCCTTCTGTTTTAGGGATTTCTTCTACTTCATGATTTTTGACATTGTAAATCCAGATACGAGTCTGGGTTCCTCCGCGGTAATTTTTCCACTGACCAAAACGATCAGGGATTGGTGTATAAGCAATATATTTCCCATCGGGAGAATAGGATGCATGAAAAGCATTGGGAATGGGAAGTTTTTCAATTTGACCTCCTTCTACCGGTACGGTATAAAGTTGGATATAGCGATTGGTGAAAGTACTTCTTTGAGAAGCAAACATGAGATGTTTTCCGTCCGGCGTGAAATCCCGAACCAGATCCTGATAAGGATGCCAGGTAAGTCTTTGGGGGACACCTCCTGAAACCGGAATGATAAAGACATCCAGATTCCCATCATACTCAGCTGTAAATGCAATCTTGCTACCATCCGGAGAAAAAACCGGATTCTGTTCAACTCCTTCATCTATCGTCAGACGTTTGGGATTGCTGCCATCTCGATTGGCAATCCAGAGATCTTCCGCATATATAAAGGCGATATGATTTTCGCTGATTGCCGGGCTGTGCATCAGACGCGTATCTACAGGATTTGTAGCAAATAAGGAGTTGCCAATACCTATTAAGAGAAAAAGACAACTCAAATAGATAGAGATCTTTAAAGAATTCATGCGTGTTGTATTTGTAGGGTGAATTTTTATATCAAATAATTAATTTACAAAGACTTACTAATCGGACTGAGTTTGATCTGCAAGCTATTAGCTTCTATCGATCAACAGGAAATTTGAGCAAATCGTAATTCCGATCTTTGCTGAGACTTAAAAAAAGCCTTCTTTGTTACTCCAAAAGCGAAAGATTGTCCAGTTTCGGACCTGCATTACAATATCGGTTTGGTATTTTCGTAATTTCAGCTAAACTTTGATCCCCTTTTAGACATCAATCATCTTAAATTTATATGAAAAGAATTCTTTTAAGTACGCTTATCCTGCTAGGGATGCTGATGGGAGTTGTGTATGCCCAGGATAACCCAACCTTTGCAAATAAACAAGATAGCATTTCCTATGCGCTCGGAGTAGATATAGGCAAAAATCTCAATGAAACTGAGATTCCATTGAACTATGATGCTTTGTATAAAGGTCTTATTGATTTTATTCAATTAAACCAGGCAGAGATTGACGAGGCAACTTGTCAGGCTTTGATCCAGGATTTCTCTCGCCAGGCTCAGCAAAAGCAAATAGCCAAAATGCAACAGCAAGCCAGTGAGGCAGCTGCAAAAGGAAACCAGTGGTTGACCGAAAATAAGGCGAAAGACGGAGTAGTTGAACTCCCAAGCGGACTGCAATACAAAGTGATCCAGGCAGGTAATGGAGCCAAACCTACTATGGCCAATACGGTAAAGGTTCATTATGAAGGAACTTTGTTGGACGGGACTAAATTTGACAGTTCTTATGACCGCGGAGAGCCGATAGAATTTCCTTTGGGCAATGTCATTCGCGGATGGCAGGAAGGCCTTCAGCAAATGTCTCCGGGAGCCAAATATGAATTGTACATTCCTGGTGGATTGGCCTATGGAGAAAGAGGTTCCCCTCCCACCATTGGACCTAATGAAACCTTGATCTTCATAGTAGAATTGCTTGAAGTCAAGTAAGTAAAAAGAAAGAAATTTTCAGGGAGGCTTAGGCCTCCCTATTTTTTTGCCCAAATTTTTGATCCAACATTTCTCCCGAAAAAAAGTATTATGCAGGTACATCCGTCTTTATTCACAAAAGACCTAGCCCTTCTGACACCTAAAAATATATGGCCGATTCGAAAAGAAAGTTAACTGTCTCAGCGCGAAATCAACGATATGGTGGAAAACTAAGTTTCAAGGAAACCCTAAACGCCCTCCAATACCTCCCTCCTTTCATCAAAATGATCTGGGAAACCAATCGTTCGATGACCCTGGGAAATATTATCCTGCGCCTGATTGCAGCTTTGGGTCCGGTAACCAAGCTCTATCTGGGAAAATTGATCATAGATGAAATAATAGCTTTGCAAGGGAGCGAAGGAGGAGATATGACGCTTTTATGGATCTATGTGGGAGCAGAATTGGGAATTGTACTTCTGGAGGCTTTGTTCAATCGCATCATTTCTTTATTGGATGCCTTATTGGGAGATTTGTTTAGCAATGAAACCTCAGAACGATTGATCGCCCAGGCAGCCAAACTGGATCTTCCCTTTTTTGAAGATTCTAAATTTTATGACAAACTGGAAAGGGCTCGCCGGCAGACGACCAGCCGAACTGTTTTGCTATCTCAAATCCTCATGCAGATACAAAGCATTGTTTCCATTATCGCACTTGGCGTAGGCTTGGTCATTTTTAGTCCCTGGCTTATCATCCTCCTGATCATTGCTGTAATACCAGGTTTTGTGAGTGAGCTCCATTTCAACCAACGTTCCTATTCCCTTTCCCGTAACTGGACCCCCGAAAGGAGAGAGCTGGATTACCTACGCTTTGTAGGGGCGAGTGATGAGACGGCGAAAGAGGTGAAAATTTTTGGTCTGGCTGACTTCATCAAAAACCGATTTGCCAAAGTAGCGCATGATTATTATCTCAGCAATCGATCCCTGGCCATACAAAGAGCCAGTTATGGATTTCTCTTCAATAGTATCGGTAATCTCGGCTATTATGGCGCTTATGTTATTATCATTCTTCAGGCAGTGGCTGGAACGATCACAATTGGTAGTCTGACCTTTCTGGCAGGTTCCTTTAAAGGCCTGAGAAGTCAATTGCAGGGCATTTTGACCCGATTTTCTTCTATAGCTCAGACGGCTCTTTACCTTCAGGATCTTTTTGACTTTCTCAATATGAAACCCGGGATTAGCTCTCCGGTAAATGCTCGTCCGGTTCCTGAAAAGATCAAAAAAGGCTTCACCTTTGAAGGGGTAAGTTTTGCTTATCCCGGTACTGATATTTATGCTCTGAAAGATGTTTCCTTTCATTTACATGCTGGAGAGAAATTGGCTTTGGTTGGGGAAAATGGGGCCGGAAAAACAACCCTGGTGAAATTGTTGGCTCGTCTGTATGATCCCAGCGAAGGCCGTATCCTTCTGGATGGGCATGACCTCAAGGAGTATGACCTTCAACAGCTTCGCAATAAGGTAGGAGTAATCTTTCAGGATTTTGTGAAGTATCAATTTACAGTTTCTGATAATATTGCTGTAGGCCAAATTGCCGAACGAGAAAACAAGCCTCTGATTATTCATGCGGCTGATCAAAGTCTCGCCAATACGGTCATCTCCGAACTCAAAGGAGGCTATGACCAAATATTGGGTCGTCGCTTTGAAGATGGAGTTGACCTTTCGGGAGGGCAATGGCAGAAAGTAGCTCTGGGAAGGGCCTATATGCGGGAAGCCGAATTACTGATTCTGGATGAACCCACGGCTGCTTTAGATGCACGGGCAGAGTACGAGGTGTTTGAGCGTTTTTCTGATTTGACGAAAGGCCGCACCGCTGTGCTGATTTCACATAGATTTTCGACCGTTCGTATGGCTGATCGAATATTGGTCCTGGAAAAAGGAAGAAGAATTGAATTGGGGACGCATGAAGAACTCCTAGAAGAAGATGGAACCTATGCCGAACTCTTTCATTTGCAGGCACAGGGATATCAATAGGGAAGGAAGTGCTCTGGTGTTCTGGGGGGCTTTGTAACTAAGCCTAAGATTGAACTCCATTACGAGAACACGAGAGCTCCCCCATTTTTTTTACTTTCTCACGCTATTTATCTATACTTATCTTTCTCTAATTAGGGGATAGACAGATAAAGCCATGACCAGCTCTGCCAGATACCGACAAATAAGACTGCTCATTAGGAATAAGAAGCACTCAGAAGCACTGACTGAAATGCTCATGCTTTTGAGGGCTTTGAAAAAAGAAGGAATCTCTGTAGAGAAATTTATGGAGAGAAGGCATGAGTTGGTTGATCTATTGGAGGATAAAGATATCGGACATAAGATTACCCAATTGCTCAATGCGATTATTTTTCATGTCAGAAGCTCGACCTCCCCGGAACCCCCACCCAAACCCAAAGGAGATTCAATTTTCTCCAAAATATTTAAGCGATGGAGACGAAAAACCCCATCCAGAAGCGAAGCCCATGACAGCCATATTCCCCCGCTTCGTTATGAAAAGAAAAGTGGACTGGAAACAGAAGAGGAAGAATGGGAAGAGGAAGCATCTGCTCCTATAGAGGAATGGGATGATACAGCTGAAGAAAGTGTGGAAGAAATTGTGGAAGAAGTCGAGCCGGAACCGGCTTCAGAACCTCCTGCACCTCCAGCTCTTCCCGCCACTGAAACTCCATCTGCCAGTGCGAGTAGGGATAGCCGAACTGAAGAAGATATTGTCAATATTTCCCTTTTTGCCCCCGAGCATGTACAGAAAAACGAGAAGTTTCTTCTCACAGCTTTTGCCCATCTCTATGAACAAAAGGCAGAAGTAGCAGACATGATGCGAGAGGCCGATCCTGATGCCAGCATACAGGGTGCTAAAACCCTCAACATGCCGATCAAGAGAAGGAGCCGTCTCGAATTTCGTTTGAGTATTGAAAACTGGAAGATCGAAGAATCTGCCCAGGCCCTGATTTGGTTTGGCGTGCCGGCATCTGTAGAATTTGAAATTCTCGTTCCGGCCGATTTCGAAAGAAAGCAGGCAATCGGTAGTCTGATAATTATGGGCGAGGAAGGCCAATTGGGAAGGCTACGTTTCAATTTACAGCTTGTTGAAGCTGCCGCTCATGATAATGAAGATGGGAAATTCGCTCCCACTCATGCTAAGGCGATAAAAAAGACCTTTCTGGCTTATGCTAAGGAAAATACTTCCGCATTGGACAATTATCGCAATCAATTGACAGCCGAAGGAGTTTCCATCATTGATCCTTATCAAATGCCAGGCGATGATTGGGAGATCAAAGTTTCGGATGCTCTCCTGGAGACCGAACTCTTTTGTTTGTTCTGGTCAAAAGCCGCCGAAGATTCCGAGGAGGTTGCAATCAGCTGGCAAATGGCTCTTGGACAACGCCTGGATGATAATAGGCGCCTGCCAGATATGCTTCCTATCCTTATCGAAGAGCCTGCACCCGAGGCTCCCGATGGTCTGGAGTTCTTAAATTTTACTTCCTCTGAACTCCGCTTTAAAGCCGCGACGGATATATCTGCAATTGAAAATGTGGAAGATCTGAAGCGGACGGCAGAGGAACTCCTGATGAAAGGAAAAGAAGAATTTTTTGACCTTTTGTATCTACATTTTAAAGCAGATTCTGATACTCAGCAGAAAGTCATGATGCTACAAGGTAGATGGAATAGCATGCATCGAATGAAGCGTATCCGGCGCTTGAGCGAATCTGAAGCAAAGAAAGAAGAGAATCGTATTATACATGCCGGCCTTGATCTCATTGGGCTAGTAAAGTGAGAAAGACAAAATAAGCCTTTTACACATTCCCCTCTTAATTATTCAAGCCTTTGTAACTTTTTCGTAATGGGTGTATCCTATTCATGGACAAATCATATATCTTGTTGAAAGACAGATATTCTTACACTCAAAAACATGAAAAAAGTATCAATACTCGGGCTTGTATTCCTATGCCTCTTTCCGGCCTTGAGTTTTGCTCAGGAAAGTCCCTTTGTTCAGGGCATATTCCGAGGCTCACGTGTCATCAATGGTCATTCGCTGGAAACGCTGAGAGCCGGCGAATTTGAATTTCTCATTTCCCATAGATTTGGTACCGTAAATAGTGGCGCCCGAGAGCTTTGGGGGCTGGATCAGGCAACGATGAGACTGGGCTTTGACTATGGCATTACAGACTGGCTCACAATCGGTATAGGTCGAAGTACCTTTGAAAAAACCTATGATAGTTTTCTGAAATTCCGCCTCCTCAAGCAGAAAGAAGGTAGTTCTCCCATTTCTATTTCAGGATTTAGCTCTATTGCTTTGCGATCAGCAGAAGATTTGGATCCTGTTCGGGGAGAATTTTTTGAAAATCGTTTATTCTACACCTACCAGATTTTGATTGGGCGAAAGTTTGGGGAGAGGTTCTCACTTCAATTGATGCCTTCTATGGTTCATCGCAACTATGTAGCGACTCTGGCAGAGAGCAATGATGTTTTCGCATTGGGACTTGCAGGCCGGATTAGAGTTACCAAAAACTTTGCCCTGACCGGGGAGTATTATTATCCTTTCGAGGATCAATTGGCAACAGGTTTTCATCCGTCCCTTTCTCTGGGATTTGAGATTGAAACCAATGGGCACGTATTTCAAATCCATTTGTCCAATTCCAGAGGTATGATAGAGAAGTTTTTCATTACGGAAACCGCTGGAACCTGGGGCAATGGAGATATTCATATCGGTTTTAACATGGCAAGGATCTTTAAGTTGAAAGGAAGATGGTACTAAAGAAATATGTGTTTTTACTGCTAATTCCTCTTCTGGGTATGGGCTTGATAAATTTTGCTCCCCCGGATTGGAATGAAGATACCCCGGTTCAGGAAGTGCTTGAATATTTAGGGGAAAGTAAACCTGGCCATAGTTTGCTTGTCGGGAATGAAGATAAAAATATGCTGATTCAGCGAGGGGAAGAGATTGTGAAAAGAGGGCGTACGATTGGGCCGGATGGAAGTAAGTCCAAATTTGTAAGTAAGCACTATGTATGTACTTCCTGTCATAATCTTGTGCAGGAAGATCCTGACTTAAAAAGCCGTGATCCGGAAGCCCGTTTGGATTATGCCATAGAAAAGCAACTTCCCTTTCTACAAGCAACTACTTTTCATGGCATTGTAAATCGGGAGAGCTGGTACAATGATGATTATTATAAAAAGTATGGTGAGTTTGTAAAGCCTGCGAGGGAAAGTCTAAGAGAAGCTATTCAACTATGTGCAACGGAGTGTGCACAGGGAAGATTGCTGGAAGATTGGGAGATGGATGCAGTTTTGGCTTATTACTGGTCTCTGGAGTTTAAGCTGGGAGACCTGGAAATGAATAGTGAGCAAATGAAGAGCCTCAAAAATCTATCGGAAAACACTCGGACGCAGCAAGATGCAAAGGAACTCTTAAAGAGTTTTTACATGCAAAAATCTCCGGCAACTTTTGGAGATGCACCTCCTGATAAGATTGCAGGTTATGGATTGAAAGGAGATGAGGAAAGGGGGAAATCTATTTATACGCTGGCTTGTTTGCATTGTCATAAAGAAGGTGGGGTTTCTAAATATACCCTGGATCATGGCAAACTTTCTTTGAGACATATTCGAAAAAAGATCCCACAGGATTCTCATATGTCTCTATATCAGATAGTCAGGTATGGAACCTATGCCTTACCGGGACACAGACCTTATATGCCTCATTTTCCCTTAGAACGGATGAGCAACCAACAACTGGAAGACCTACGAGCATACATAGAGTTTGGGGCCAGATAGGGAAACAGGACAGATTGTCTTGATCTGGCAACCTTGAAGCATCAATGAGGGAGTGAAAAATAAAAAGTAGCTCCCTCATTTTCTTTGCTTTCCGCCCATACTTTTCCATGATGTCGCTGAATGATTCGTTTGACATTTACCAGGCCAATACCTGTACCATCAAAATCATCCGGATCGTGCAGCCTCCGAAAGCCTTTGTACAGCTCATCAACCATTTTGGGATCAAAGCCGACTCCATTGTCCTTTACATAAAAAATCTCTTCTTCCTCACCCCGTTTACATCCAATCTCGATCTGCGAAAAGTCTTTTTTACTGGAGTATTTGAGGGCGTTGTCGATAAGGTTGATGAATACCTGCCGTATGAGTACGGGATCCGCTTCTATTAAGGGTAATTCCCCTATTTCGACTTCATGTTTCTGCTCAGGATGTGCCTCAAGGACTTCATTTACAACCGTACGAACCATCTCGAGGGTATTGATCTCTTTAACCTGCATATCGTCCTGAGACATCTTGGAAAAACTCAATAATTCGTTAACCAGATGGGTAAGACGGATCGCAGAATCTTTAATACTGCCCAACATCACTTTCTCATTGTTATCGAGACACTTTGCTCCCTTTTTTTCCAGGAGCTGTGAAAGCATACCGATTTGTCTTAGTGGGCCTCTCAGTTCGTGAGATACGGAAGAGGTGAATTGGTCCAACTCTTCATACAAATTCTCCAATTCCTTATGTCTCTTTTGGAGTTTTTGGTTGCTTTTTCGGAGTTCTTGTTCAGAATGATCTCGGGCATCCTGGGCATCCCGGATTTGTTGGAAGCTATGCAGGGCTCGGTTTATTTTGATATGCAAAACTTCTACATCAATCGGCTTTTCTATAAAATCTGCTCCCCCCGCCTTCATGAATTCTATAGCTAGATTCATGGATGAGTGGGCGGTCATCATGATTACCGGAATTCGATCCTTTTGATGGAAGTCTTGAATAAAATCAAAGCCGCTTTGGTCCGGCATCATATAGTCCAGGCAAATGATATCTATTAGCTCCTTTTTTAAAATATTTTCAGCTATTTCGGCATTATTCGCACTGGAAACCTGATGATCCATTTTCTCAAAACGCCTTCTAAGCATTTCAAGAATTCGTGGATTATCATCAACAAATAGGATGTGGGCCATGTCTTTTAACTAATCAGGGTTAAGATCTTATTTTCAAAATGTTCATCTATGGGTTTTGCAATAAAATCATCGCAGCCCGCTTCGGTAGTCAGTTGTGTTTCTTTTGCTCCTATAGATGCTGAACAGGCAACTATGATTCCGGGATAACCTCTTTCTCGTAGCTTTTTTGCAACTGTATAGCCATCCATACCCGGCATGCGAATGTCTAGCAGAATGAGTTCTGGCTCAAGCTCGATGCTTTTCTCCAGGCCTTCTTTGCCTGTGTTTACTAGAACCGGCTCAATTCCCATGCGCTTTATTCGGCGGTAAAGCATACGGGCTACCTTTTTGTCATCATCTATGATTAGGATTCGTTTTTCCATTGCCTTATGCCTTAAGAAATAATAGGAAAGAAAATGCTGAAGGTGCTTCCTTGTCCAAATGTACTTTCCGCCTCTATTCTACCCTCCTGAATATTTACCAATTTCTTTGTAATTGCCAGTCCTAAGCCAGATCCACTTCTAGCCCGAGTTACCGTACCATCTGCTCTCCTGAAGACATCAAAAACATGAGGGAGAAATTTTTCCTCAATTCCACATCCTGTATCCCGGATGCTTATCAATCCCATTTGCTCATTTACATCCGTGGTAATTTCTATAAAACCTTCATCTGTAAATTTTATCGCATTTCCCAGAAGGTTGATCAGGATTTGTTTTACCCGCATCTGATCAGCAAAGAAGATAAAATCAGCCTGCTCATTGATTTTTATTTCCAGTCCTTTATGATCGGCTAAATGATGGACCTGATGCAAGGCATCTTCCAGACAATCTTTCACAGAAAGGTTTTGTCTATCGAGTTTCATTCTGCCTTCCTCTATGCGAGATATATCCAGCAATTCATTGATGAGTTCGAGGAGGTGAAGGCCCGATTCTTCAATATCACTTGCAATTTCAGCCACCTCTTCATTGTCCGGCATTTGCTCAGGGTCCTTTAACAAGGGAAGATTTCCCAACATGACGGTTAGAGGAGTGCGTAGTTCGTGACTAATGATATTCAGGAATTCTGTTTTAAGTTTGCTCGCCGATTCTGCAGCTGCTCTCGCAGTTTTTAGTTTTTCCTCATTTTCGATCTCCTTACTTATATCATCCTGTATGCCGATATAGTGAGTAAGTATTCCTGCTTCATCAAAAACAGGGGAAAGGCTGAGTTCGTTCCAAAAGCTTGTACCGTCTTTTCGGTAATTCAGGAGACGGACCTTACACTCCTTTCCATTTTTAATAGCTTCACGAATGATAGTGACTTGTTCCGGATCAGTATCCGGACCCTGAAGAAATCTACAATTCTTTCCCAGACACTCTTCAACCGTATAGCCCGTCATTTCTTCAAAAATGGGATTGATATAGATCAAAGGAATATCCGGCAATTGATAATCTGCAATGACTACTCCGGTCTTGGAACTTTCAATAGCTCTTTGAAGTACTTTGTTAAATGAGGAATCCTCCATGATGTCTAAGTTCTAAAAGAGATAGACCTGTCCAGCTCTTTTGCTGACGGGAAGGGAGTTTTAGGCTGTAAGAAATAAATCGACGAATTGTTCAAGATATAAAAATCTTCAACAAATGTGCCAGTTTGTTAGCGAATAAATAAGGGCTTGGCTGAAAATTTCGAAATAACTAAGAACTTGGGGGGAGATAACTCCACATTAAATCTGCCGTAAGATGAGGTATTATGCATAGCACGACCTTACTACTTGGTACTTCCTCGCTCATTTTTCTGGAAAATCAGTTTGCCAACATCAAGCGACTCATACCTGAGGCAAATAAGTTTATGGGTAATGCAGCCCGTTTAGAGAAACTGTATAAAAAACGTTTTGCCTATTATGCTGAAAAATGGGAAATCCTTGAAAATGAGGTTTTCATGGTTAAAGGCTTTAAAAGCTTTCCGGAATCAGATCGGGCCTTTCTGAAAAAAGAAGTTCTTGATATCATGGAAAAGTTGAGCCGGGCAAAACACCTTTCAGAGGAAGCCAAAAATATTCAGAAGTCAACGAAAGTAGGTTTGCTGGAGGTACTTCTTCGTTTGAAGCGGAAATTTGATCATTCAGGTCATCCGGAGCCTTTAGGAAGACTGAATGTAACCTATAGTTTTGATATAGGGCGTTGGGGGCGAAAGAAGGAAGAGTTGAAGAAGATATTGCATAAATTTCGGCCTGATCCTGTTCCCCGGATGCTAGAAGCCTTGCAAAATAGATGGAAGAATCTTCCACTGGCAGGGAAACTGATCAGCCACTTGCAGGGAGACTACCGGGCTTTCAAGCAATCTCATGAAGAGGAAATTCAACGACTGAAAGGTCAATTGGCCTTATTTCGTCGGAAAAAAGCGAAGGCCAAACGAGAGGGGAAAACCTACGAATATGAAGCCTTCAGTGTACTGGAGGAAATGAATCTACGAGAAATTCAAATGGAAGAGAAGCTTCAAAAATATTTTAAAAGCGCCTACCAAAAACATACAGAAAGAATCCAGGTCTTGCTTAATTCAACAGCCTAAAAGAATCTCTTTGCTTTTTTTGCAGAAATGATTTCTGTATTCATTCCCACCCAATGCAGGCTGCCATTATAACGGCCATGCTCCATTTTGACACAGCGATCCATAATACTGATCAGGCCCGCCGCTTTTGCTGCTGCCGCTGCATCCCTATTCAGAATGCCTAACTGCAGCCAAACAGCTTTCGCCCCAATCTCTATCGCCTCCTCAACTATCGGCCCACAAAAAGGAGCTGCCCGAAAGATATCTACCATATCCACTTTCTCCGGAATGCTCTTAAGATCAGGATAAGACTTTTGACCAAGAATTTCCTCTTTTCTCGGATTGACCGGAATCACTTTGTAGCCTTCTGAAAGGAGATAGGAAGCAACAAAATTGCTGGGCCTTTCGGGTTTATCCGATAAACCTACCATGGCTATGGTATGTGCAGTTCCGAGTAATTGTCGGATTTCATTAGGGTTTTGATACAAAGCTCGCTCTTCTGCATTGAGCTTGGTATTCATCGAGATATCGCATGAAAGGACTGTTCCAGATCCCATAATAAATCTTCTAAAGTTTCTAATCCTACAGAAAAACGAATAAGTTCAGGACTGATGCCTGCAGCTTTCAGTTCGTCGTCTGAAAGCTGTTGATGCGTAGTTGAGGCCGGATGAATAACCAGACTTCTGGCATCTCCCACATTGGCCAAATGAGAAAAGAGATTCAAATTTTCAATAAAATCTTTTCCCTTTTGCCGTACATCTCCTTTGCCTGCTTTTAATCCAAAAGAAAAGACCGCTCCTGGCCCTTTGGGAGTATACTTCTTTGAGAGCTCATGGTAGGGACTATCTTTCAATCCCGCATATTTTACCCAGGCTACCTCTTTGTGATTTTGGAGGAATTGAGCAATTGCAAGGGCATTTTGAACATGACGATCCATACGAATCGAAAGCGTCTCCAGGCCTTGAATCAACATGAAAGCATTGAAAGGAGAAATACATGCTCCCGTGTCCCTAAGCGTTACCGTACGCGCTTTCATCAAAAAGCCATAGTGCCCAAATGTCTCATAAAATTTGAGATCGTGATAGGCGGGAGTTGGATCGGCTATACTAGGGTAATTGCTGAAATCAAATTTCCCCGAATCTACGATCACACCACCTATCGAACTTCCATGTCCGCCGATAAATTTGGTGGCTGAATGAACGACAATATCCGCTCCATGCTCCAAGGGTTGACAGAGATAAGGGGATGCAAAGGTATTGTCTATAACGAGGGGTATTTTTTTCTGTTTGGCCAAAGCCGAGATCCTCTCAATATCCAGGATACTTCCCTGCGGATTTCCAATAGTTTCTCCATACAACATTCGAGTTTGAGGAGTGATGGCTTTTTCCCATTCCTCCATCTTTGTCGGATCTACGAAGTGTACCTTGACATTGAGTTTTTGCAGGGTATGGACAAACTGAGTCATGGTACCGCCATACAAATGCGAAGAAGCTACTACCTCATCCCCCGGATTAAGCAAGGTCATCAAAGTCGCAAACTGAGCGGCCATGCCGGAAGCCGTAGCCAGGGCTCCGGTTCCATTTTCAAGAGAAGCTACCCTTTCCTCAAATACAGCGGTAGTCGGATTATTGATTCGGGTGTAGATGTTGCCGTATTGTTTTAGCTCAAATAATTGAGCGGCTTTATCAGCATCATCAAAGACGTAAGAAGTCGTTTGATAAATAGGTACTGCTCTTGCTCCTGTAACTGCGTCGGGGATGTGCCCGGCATGGAGCATCCTCGTTTCAAAGCCAAATTTTCTTCTTTCAGACATATAAAATCTTCTTCCTGCTTATTGTACTTTTTTCTTTCCCCATTCGGGCTTCCGCTTTTCCACGAAAGCATTTAATCCTTCTTCTACATCATCCTCCATCATATTACAAACAATCCGTTCACTTGCATAGGCATAGGCATCTTCAAGGCCCATATTGAGTTGTTTGTAAAACATCTCTTTTCCAATTCGAACAGAGGCTGGGGATTTTGCTGCAATGTTTTGTGCCAATGCAAGGGTGGCTTCCTCCAGTTCATCAGCGGGAACCACACGATTGACCAGTCCTTCTGCCTGCGCTTCTTTCGCAGTCAGGAATTCCCCTGTCAATAACATTTCCATAGACTTCTTTCTTCCCACATTTCTGCTCAAAGCTACGGCAGGGGTAGAACAAAACAGCCCCATATTGATCCCTGAAGTCGCAAACCTTGCATGTTCAGCCGCAACAGCCAGATCGCAAGTCCCTACCAATTGACAGCCAGCAGCCGTTGCTACTCCCTGCACCTGTGCAATGACTGCTTGAGGCAATTTGTGAATCTTCAGCATTACTTCACTGCATTTCCCAAAAAGGGCATCTCCATATTTCTGGCTTCTGTCGCCTCTCATCTCTTTGAGGTCATGGCCCGGACAAAAGGCTTTGCCCTCTGCTGCCAGGATGACAACCCGGATATCCTCTCTTTTAGCGATCTGATCAAGATGCTGTCCCAGATTTTCCAATAGCTCCATATTGAGGGCATTGTACTGTGCCGGGCGATTGAGGGTGAGGGTCGCAATGGCGCCCTGCTCTGTATAGCGTACGGATGATTCGTTCATTGGGAATGCTTTATTTTACCTGTGAAACTGTAAAATAAGGATTTCGAATATAGGGTAAAATTGATAGGAGAAATTTTTGTGGTATGTCTGCCAGCAAACATTGCTAGCTTCTGCTTGCAGAAAGCAAAACTTCCCAAAGCTTTTGGGCACTTTGCTCCCAATTAAATTGCTGAACCTGCCTTTGCCCTTTCGCAATCAATTGACTTTTGAAGACTTTATCCTGCCAAAGCTTTTGTAAAGCATCTGCAATTGCTGCAGGATCTCTGGGGTCTACCATAAGGGCTGCTTCCCCGGCGACCTCTGGCAAAGAGCTGACGTTGCTGGAAATAATAGCCGTTTCACTTTGCATGGCTTCAACCAGAGGAATGCCAAAGCCTTCGAAATAGGGAACATAGGCCAGGGCTTCTGAAGCTGCATAGATTTGATTCAACTCCTCATCAGAAACAAAGCCTGTGAAATGAACAGCATCTTTGTTCCGCATGCTTTCGAATGCCTTTAGGGCTCCCTCATATTTCCATCCCTTTCGCCCCACTAATAAAAGTTGACAAGGATTCTCGTGTTGGCTTTTGAATTGATCGAAAGCTCGGAGCAGATTCTCCAGGTTTTTGCGGGGCTGAATGGTGCCTACAAAATGAAAAAATGGTTTTCCCTGGCTGAATTTTTCCCGAACCTTTGCCTTTTCTTCTTCCCTCAAAGGCTTAAATTGCTTGCCCGCTGCATTGTAAACCACTTCAATCTTATCAGCTTTCGTTCCATACGTATTTACGATGTCCTGCTTGCTGAATGCTGATACAGTAATGATTTTTTTTGCGGCAGCAGCATATTTGGGAGAATAATGCCGGCAATAGCGAGCCGCCAGTTTGCCTATATCCTCAGGATGATGTTCGTAGGCCAGGTCGTGAATGGTCGAAACCTGCGGAATTTCTTTATGGGAAGTCAGGTAAAATTCGGGAGAAAAGAAAACATCCGGCTTTAGCATGTTCAATTTTCGTGGCACCATCAGATGAAACCAGCTGTACCAAAGCAAGGGATGTCTGGCCTGAGGAGGGATCACATAGGGATGTACATTTTCCCCAAATACATAAGCAGGATCAAAAGGCCGATCGAATAGAAAACTGAATTGCGTATCCGGATGAGATGTTACCACACGGCTTAAGAGCTCGAAAGCAAATCTACTGATGCCTTCTAGCTTTCCGGGGAGCAATAATCGGGTGTTGACCGCTACGTGATCCATGTAGGCGGTAAAGGTAGTGGGGAATACGGTAAGAATGAAAGAGGTATTCGTGTTTTAGGGTGTTTGCCTGTTAGGGTTAAATAAGACTTCTCATTTCTCCAATCCTTGTTCCTTGTTCTTACTTCCTGCAAAAAAAGGTGTTGGAGTTGAGGTCTCTGCATAATCCCAAACAATTACCAGAACACAAAAATACAAGAACATCTCTCTACCTACCTCCTACAAGTTCGTCTTGCAACTTCTTAAGTTCCTCCCATTTTCCATCAGCAGCCAATTGTGCTTGCTGCGGCCAGGTAAGGGGAGAATGCATTTTGAACCTGGGGCCGGCTTTTACCAAAACTTCTTTCAGTTTTTCCACGGAAGTAGATGCGAGGTCTTTGAAGCTAGAAACTCCTTCTTCTTTTAGAAGTCCTGCAATCTTGGGACCGATGCCTTCAATCTTGCGAAGATCATCTTTTTTACTTTTGCTTTTACTTGCCGCTTTAGGAATATGATTTTCAATCTCCACCACGCAATTGTCAATACCTGGATAGGGAGAAGGAACATATTTATCAGCGGCGTAGTCGTTTTCCCAGCGATATCCATCTACCAGATAACGAAATTCGTATTTCTGGCCATTAGAAAGCTCTACCTGTGTCCTATAGGAGCCGTCCTTTTGGGGTTTTAGGGGAATCCCTGCTTCTTCTTTCCACTCATTGAAGTCGCCTAAAAGGGTTACAGAACTTGCACCCGATGTGGCTTCTGCAGGTAGGGAAAAGGTCACCTTGCAGGTGTTTTTGGATTTGGAATACTGCTTTTTCATCAATGACTTATTTAAATTCTTGAGAATCTATCAGCAGCGTAGCCCTTGGGTAAAATCTGGGATAAATAACGTGATTTTTGCTCCGAAGTTCAAGGGAATAAAAAATTGATTCGTCTAAATTATGTTGAAAACTTTGGTTTGGCGGAGGCATAAAAGAAAGAACCGCTACCATTGGTAGCGGTCCATCAGACAAAATTTTAGGAAAATAATTCGTGCAAATCTTTAGATACTGTGGCGGTTCTATTTCTTAAAGAACTTCTGGGTGATTGATCCTTTTGTTCCTTTGATTCTGAGGAGATAGAGTCCAGCCGGCTGATTCTCGATATCGAGTTCGATGTTTAGCAGGGTGTTTTCTCTGATAGTTCCTTCGAAAGGAGTATCAATCACTCTTCCCTGCAAATCAAGCAGTTGCGCGCTGATCTTCTGAGTCTGGTTGATCTTTAGTTCTACAGAAGCATATGATGTAGCGGGATTAGGATACACCTGACCCAGTGTAAAAGATCCCGGCTCTTCGACAGCAACTTCTACGCTTTGGCTGTAGGCAAAAGCACCGTCGATGTCGATCTGCTTGAGACGGAAGATGTAGCTTCCGGCTTCCATTTGCGGGAGAGAAAATTGATAGCTTTCGATGTTCTGGCTGTTGCCGACTCCTTCTACAAAAGCTGCATTTGTATAGTTGTTTCCATCGGTACTGTACTGTACCTGGAAACCTGCATTATTGAGTTCGGAGGCAGTTTCCCAAAAGAGGTCTACTCCATTCTGTACATTTGTTTTTGCATTGAAGGAGAGAAATTCAACCGGGAAAGCGCTAGCCGCTTCAAGAGAAATTCCGTTGATTTTGGGGTTGTTCATGCCGATGTCCTTGAGTACTACTTCGAGACATCCGGAAGCGTCTGCTGTAACAGAGAAAGTTTTGTCTACCGGGATGTTGTTTCCTCCATTTCCTCCATTGAGGGCATCGGCTTCGGCCCAGATGTCAAAATTGGAGAGGACGGTAGTACCCTGGATGACGATATCAAACTGACGAACACCAGCAGCTTGTATACCTGCATAGATTTCCTCAAAGTGAAGGGTGAGGAGCATATCTTCATTGGGAGTAAGGGAACAATAGTTCAAGGCCAAATCTGAATCTCCTTCAGCGAAGAGCTCAGAGCCATACATACAGGCATCGGGGCGAGGCTGATTCATGTGAGAGGCTGGCGCATAGACCTGTAGGTTGTTACCGGAAACGAAGGCATGATCTCCGGGAGCATAATCACCGACGAGATCAACTCCGCGGTCGAAGTTGCCGCAGGTAGAGGTGCTACCCATATTAACATAAAGGGGGAGCTGGGCAGAGAGAGAAGAAGTATTGAAAGAAAGGAGGGAAGCCAGGAGGGTGGTAGAAAGAGTAAGTTTTTTGAACATTTGCTTGTTTTATAGTAAGTACCTGATGTTAGAAATTGAGTAGGCAATACGAGAAAACGAAGCTATATAGGGGGGGTATAGTTCGGGAGAAAGCGCAGAGGCTATAGTGTCTACATCCGAACTGATGATACAAATGTAATATACAATGGGGAAATAGTACAAATAATTGTATCAATATTTTCCCCAACGGTGTAATATTCTGTCCGAAAGGGGGTAAAAAGGGGAATTGAAGGCCTGTTTTTCTGTATAAGTGGGATGTGTATTACGAAAAATCGAATTGAATTGATGTAATTGACTGTTAGCCAGCAGATTAACAAAACTCTCTTTCTCAGGTTAACTCTTAGCTAGCTTGCAATAGGAGATTTTTGCGTAATTGCGGAGATTTGCTACCCAAAAGATTGAAGAAATGCCAGAGCCATCATCGAATAAAGGAATGACAGAAAAAGTATTGAGCTTTCAAATAGAAGCCCCTTACTATACCCAGGGCGAGATCAATGAGAACACAAAAGAGATTTGGATCATTTGTCATGGATATGGACAGATGGCCCGTTATTTCCTCAGACGCTTTGATGTGCTTAATCCGGATACGCATTTTCTGATAGCTCCCCAGGGTCTGGATCGTTTCTACTTTGACAACTTTACCAAACTGGGAGCCTCCTGGACGACCCGTGAGCTACGCGATACACATGTAAGCAATCAACAGACTTACTTAAACTCCATGTATGAGGCAGAATTGGCTCATCTGGATCTTTCAAAATATACCTTGCGCATCATGGGCTTCTCTCAGGGAGTAAGTGTGATTACGAGATGGGCAGTTCAAAGACAGGTTCCTTTTGATCACATGATTATGTGGGCTGGAGGCTTTCCCCCCAATCTTACATCAGATAAATGGGCCTTTAGAAAGCCTAATTCTAAAGTAACGGTTCTGGTTGGATCGGAAGACCCTTTCTTAAAGAAAGAAAAACTGGAGCAGGAGAGAGAAGTTGTTGAGTCGGTTTTTCCTGATTATGAATTTGTCATGTTTGAAGGCGGACATCAGGTATTGAGAACGGTACTCCAGGACCTGATGGGTATTGAACGCCAGGTCCCGGAGTCTTGAGTGCTTACTTGAGCTTTAGCACATATTTGTATTCATACACTTTTTCGCTTAGCTGAAATTCTTTGTGTGTACGAGGTTCCCAGCTATTGTCTCCTCCAACGCCCATTTGTTGATGGTCGATATTGAGAGTGATAAAGTCTGCATCTTTGAGATCGTAGGGATGTTTGGCTTCCTCCAGGTTCTCATGGGTATAATGGTGAGCACTAATATTCAGTGGACTTCCGCCCCAATTGATGAAATTTAATTCATTGCCGTTTGATCCGGAAATACTTCCCGATCTCACATCTGTTTTGTTTCCATTCTCCTGAGGCCTTCCATACTCAAAATATTGATCGCGTACGCTACCCTCATAGATTCCCAATGGGGCGCCATGTTTTCTGTCCCAGTAAGATTCGTGAGGACCGCGGCCATACCAGCTCAGTTGATCCATGTCTTTGGGGACTTTCCAAAATGTCCCTACCCTTGGCAAAACAGGTGCCTTTTCCGGAACTTCTATTCTGACCGTTACATATACATTTCCAGTACTGCCATTGATGAGGTAATTCATGCTGACAGGAATGTCCGCTTTTGCTCCCGTCAATTTCCCCTTGACCTTAAACTCTATACTGGTAGGAATCTCTGTCTCATTTTGTCGATTTTCTACAATAGTAATCTTGGTTTTTTCCCAATTCACTTTATCATAGCCATAGTATTTCCATCTGCTCGCAAAACTCAGCGGGCCTCCGCCTTCGTCATTATCAACAAGCGCTCTCCAGATGTTGGGATGGGGCCCACTAATACTGATCGCTTTATCCCCTTTGCTCCAATTGGTGAAAAGAGCTGTTTCCTTATCGATGCTAATGGAAAAGTCTTCATTCAGGATTTGATAATGGTCATCCCATTCGCGAAGGCTAATTTGCTTACTACTTTCAGCAATTTCCATCATAGAATTATCGCCTTCATATTCCAATTGCTCCCAGGCAAGTTCAAATCCCTTGTCGGCCCATTTTTCTTCTTCTCCCAGCACAAAGCTGAAGTTGAAAATATGCTCAGCAGATACAGTTTTTGAAGCAGAAACCGAATGGGCTATAGGGAACTCTTTTTCCTGACCCGGAGCTATATCCAGAACAGGGATAGATCCTGTTTCTTCGACCTCACCATTTTTCAAGACACTCCACTTCAGATTCAGGAAATTGAGGTTCTGGAATTCATATTTATTCTTGATGATGACAGCTTTCTTCTCATCATTTGCCCAACGCACTTCTACAAACTGATGTACCTTTTTTACTTCTGCGAGAGCAGGATGAGGCGTGCGGTCTGAGGAAACCAGGCCATTGAAGCAGAAGTTGCCATCATTGGGTTTGTCATTGAAATCTCCCCCATAGGCGAAATATTCAGTACCATCTGCAGTCTTTTTCAAAATGCCCTGATCCGCCCAATCCCAAATGAAGCCTCCTTGTATGCGAGGATATTTGGGATCTTCTATGGTTTCCCAGTATTGATAAAAATTGCCATTGCTATTTCCCATGGCATGAGAGTATTCACATAAAATAACGGGGCGCGTTGGATCTTCCTCTGTCAGGGTAATCATATGCTCTACTCCTGCATACATATGAGATTGGAAATCGAAATCATTTTTCGAAGTATAGCTATAGCCTATTCTGGCTCTATCTTCATAATGGATCGGGCGTGTCTGATCCAGTGCTACCATAGCATCGCGCATGGCAAAAAGATTGGGGCCGATACCGGTTTCATTCCCCAAAGACCAAATGATGATACTGGCAAAGTTTTTATCCCGCTCCACCATCGAAATCCCTCTATCAATGAAGGCGGCTTCCCATATATTGTCTTTGGCAGGGGTTTTCAATTGATCTCTCAAGTCATGAGACTCAAGATTGGCCTCGTCGATGATGTATAATCCGTATTCATCGCAGAGTTCGTACCAGCGGGTTTGATTGGGATAGTGAGATGTCCGGACTGCATTGATGTTGTTTTGCTTCATCAATTCGATATCCCGAATCATTCCTGCTTCAGTTACCGCTCTCCCTCTTTCCGGATCGATTTCATGGCGATTTACTCCTTTCAAAAGAATGGCCTTTCCATTCACCAATAACTGCCCATCTTTAAGTTCAACTTTTCTAAATCCTACCTTGCTACTAATGGCTTCCAGTACCTGAAACTTTTTGTCCAACAATTGAAGGCTCAGGGTATAGAGATAAGGAGTCTCTGCAGACCAGAGGTTTACATCCGGTACCGGCCAGGCAAATTTAACTTTGGAATCAGCTCCAGCATTGATCTTTTTCAAGGCAGGGATACTCGCATTGAAGACTTCTTTATTATTCTCATCGTAGAGGGCCATTTGAAGCTGCAATCCTTTAGCTTTCTTTTCGCCATAATTATGAATCCATGCGTCCAGTTTGAATGCCCCCTGGGTGTAGCTTTCATCCAAATCTGTCTCAATCTTGAAATCACGGATGTGAACCTTGGGAGTAGCATAAATGAAAACATCCCGATAAATACCGGCCAAACGCCAGAAGTCCTGGTCCTCCAGATAGGAAGCATCAGACCAGCGAATCACCTTTACGGAAAGTTGATTGTTCCCAATATTTGCTTTAGCAGTGATGTCAAATTCTGCGGGAGTCATGCTGCCCTGGCTATAGCCAAGCATTTCGCCATTTAGGTATACATAGCAAGCGGATTGAACCCCGTCAAATTGGAGGAAGATTTGCTTGTCGCCCCAGTCTGCGGGTACTTCAAAACTTCTTCTGTACAATCCGGTTTCATTTTTATCAGCCGGAACTTTAGGAGGAGTTGCGGGAAAAGGGTGCTTGATATTGGTATAAATGGGTTGGCCGTAGCCTTTGATCTGCCAGTTTGAGGGAACTTCTATTACATCCCAATTGCTATCATCATAGGAACTCACATAAAAATCGGAAGGTTTATCTGTCGGCTTCTCAAGAAATTGAAATTTCCAATTACCATTCAGCGACTTTCTCCAGGGAGAAGCATTTTTGTCAAAACTCAGAGCGCCAACTTCATCCGGATAGGGAGTGAAATCAGCGTGGGCCTTTGTTTTATTGATACTAAAGATCTCCGGGTTTTGCCATTCGGGTTCCTGTGCGGAAGTTTGAGTGCTCACTAGAAGAAATATGAGGATAAAAAGAAATTCGACTCGCATTTTGGTATGAGTAATAGCTTGGGATTTTTAAGAAGAGCAAATTATAAGAAAAATATGAGATATAATGCTAAATTAGACCACCCACCAGAAGTGATTCGCATTTTTTTCGTGCAAAGACAATCCCGTATCAACGAGATTTGAGTTGCGAAACATTATTTAATCTAAACGCTTTTAATCTGAAAACACAAGATGAAAAAGATCCTCTTTCTGGTAATCTTCCTTCCTGCTATTGTGTATGGGCAGGATCCCGCCGAAATGCTTGAGCAATATGAAAGCTCACATCATCTTGAAAAAGTCTATGTAAGTCATGACAAGCCGCTATATGTACCCGGAGATCACATTTGGGGAAAGGCTTATGTGCTGGATGGCAGGTCTCATGTCTGGTTTGATGCAACTCCGATTCTGTATGTGGATTGGATCGGGCCGGATAAGCAAATTCTGAAAACTCTTAGCCTTCAAATAAAAGAAGGGGCTGCAAGCTTTGATCTAAAGACTGGGAAAGATGATCCCAGTGGTGTTTATTTATTAAGGGCTTATACTCGCTATCAGAAGAATTTTGATCCTGCTTATGTTTTTCAAAAGGAAATCTATTTGTGGGATGGAGACTCTTTGATAACTGATAGCCTCAAAGCTGAAGCAAGTGATTTTGATCTGGCTTTTTATCCAGAAGGAGGGAATCTGGTCGATGACTTGCTGACGAAAGTAGCATTTAAGGTGCAAAATGATCTGGGGGAGAATATCTATGCAGAGGGAATCTTAAAGGATAATAAAGGCGAGGTCTATTCCCTGATAAAAACCTTGCACGAAGGCATTGGGGTTTTTGAAGTGAGGCCGGAACAAGGGAAGAAATACGCCCTGGAGGTGAAGGTAGGTGATCAGGTAAAGAATTTCCCCTTATCCCAAAGTCTGGAGAAAGGAATGAGCCTGGCAGTCGATAATCTGGATCCTGAATTTATACGAATCAAACTTCAAAGTACCCTGGATGGAGGATTAAAGGGAGGAAGTTTGTTGGCTCATGTACGAGGACAGCTTTTCTTCTCCCAGTCATTTCAGGAAGGCAGGCAAAAAGAATTGCTGCTTAAAAAATCTGAAATTCCATCAGGTGTTCTTCACTTTAGCCTATTTGATCAGGAAAACAGATCTCATTGTGAGCGCTTGATTTTTAATCGCAATCCCGGCGAACAAATAAAGGTTCAGCTAGAAGTTATAAAGGATGAGTTCGCGAAAAGAGAGAAAGCCCAGTTGCGCGTATCAAGTACTTCAGCTGGGGAGATAAAGCCCTCTCAGCTTTCCCTAAGTGTGTATGATCTTTCTTATCAAAAGAGTCTCAAGGATGGGCTGGATATAGAAAGCTATCTTCTTTTGCAATCAGACCTCAAAGGCCGGATTCAGAATATCGGCCAATACTTTAAGGATCATGATTTGCGAAGTCAACTCTTGCTGGATCATCTCATGATGACGCATGGCTGGAGACGCTTTTCCTGGACCTCTGTTCTGGCAGGAGAATCTCCGGATTTGGTATTCCCCACAGAAGAAAAGATCAGCATAGTAGGGAAAATCACTCAGCATAATTCCGATAAAGTGCTAAAGGCAGATGTGTTTTTCAACATTCTATCCGGGGATCAATTTGCTGCCCTCAACCTTACTACAGAAGAAGATGGTGTTTTCTATTTTAGCGGATTTGATTTTACAGATACGACCAGTATTCTTTTGCAGGCCAATGAATTTAATTCGAAAAAGAAAGAACGGAAACTAAAGAAAGGAGAAGCTCGAAGGATCGGAAACAAGAATGTAGATATCAGCCTGATGAAGTTTCATGAGATGGATTTAGTAGAAGAAATCAGTTTAAAAAACAGTCCTGTTTTACAGAGTTCCGAAGGTGAAGTCTCCGAACTCAAAGAAGAAATTGAGGAAATCAATAATCTGGATTCCCTCTTCAATGCGACCTATAATTTGACCTTGGAGGCTGTCGAAATAGAAGGAAGAAGAAACCTGTATCAAAAACGTCGACAGGAATTAAAAGATTTGTACAAACAAAGAGGCATGTTTATGCTTTCCTCAACTCCTAAAGTTTATTTGGATGATTTTCCGAAAGAAGGCCAAATCTATCGGGATTTTTATGGAGTGATGCAGTCAATTGTGCCGGGAGTACGGGTTGAAAAAATTGGCTCGGAAGTAAAGGTTTATTTAGGGAGAAGTACCGGTTTGACGGGAGAGGCTCTTCCTGCTTTGATCGTGCTGGATGGAGCTCCCATAAGCGATGCCCGGGCTGCTATGATCCAGGCCAATCAGATTCTGGTAATAGATCGACTTCAGGGCATTCAGGCTACAGCTTTATGGGGGATTCAGGGAGCTGGAGGCGTAATTATTGTTACCTCTCGTGATCCAGATAAACAAAGAAATCTCATGGCTGCAGAAACCCGCATCAAAGGAGTCATGAATCTGGAGCATCCCGGCTTTTACCAGGCCCGCGAGTTTTATGCACCCAATTACGATATTGAAAAAGAGGGGCCTGATCTTCCCGACCTGAGAACCACCTTATATTGGAATCCTGACATCCGCATCAAAGATGAAGCGGCCAGTCTGGACTTTTTTGTGGGCGATCGCGCGCAGGAATTTCTGATTTGGGTAGAAGGGATTAGTGAAGAGGGGATTCCTTTTATTGGGGGAAAGGTGATAAGGGTTGAAGAGTAAGGGGAAAGCAGTGTTATAGTTTTTTAGTGTTGTAGTTTGGGGAATGCGGAATTTGCGCTCACAATTTTTGTGTCAGCACAACTATAACCCCACAACACTACAACACCTCTTCTCTAATCTTCTTATGCATCTCCGCATCAATCGGATAAAACCAAAGCGCAATTGCTGCAAGAAGGATCAATACCATCGGGATCAAACTGACCAATTGAGACAAACTGTTTTTAACAGCTGCTGTTTGTTCTGCACCGGGGATATATCCGGAGCTATCCAGCATGCTGAGGGCCAGTGCTCCACCCAGTCCCAGACCTGCTTTAAAACAGAAGCCATAAATTCCATAACTCAGGCCCTCGACTCTATCGCCTCCTTTCCACTGGCCGTATTCTATGGTGTCGGGGAGTATGGCCCAACTGGTATAGACAGCTGCGGCATTTCCGATACCGTGGACGACCATGAGGGGATAGATAAGATTTTGGGGTAAGGAGGGGAGATAGTATAAGCCAATATAGGCCAGGATATAGGCAATCGCACCTATGAGAAAGATCATGCGCTTTCCGAGTTTAGGAGAAAGCCAGGACCAGAATGGAATTCCCAGTGCAGTTATGCCGGTCAAAGCCAAGAGTATCCAGGATGCCAAATCCTCATTCCCCAAAACATACTGACAATAATAAGGGACTGAAGTAGCAAAAACTGCATAGGCAGCAAAACATGCAGCAAAACAGATAGACAGCAACCAAAAGGGATAATTTTTCCGCAAGACAGCTAATCCTTTACCAAAGCCCAAACCTTTTTGAAAGGAAATTCGCTCCGTTTCTTTTACACTAAAGAAACTCCCTAAGGAAGTCAACAAAATGATGCCCCCAAATAAAGCTCCCGTCCATGCGTAGGCTTCTCTTCCCCCTCCAAAAGCTTTTACGGTCGGCAAGATCAGGGTTGCTCCAATGATACCTCCCAACATGGCAAAGCTCATGCGGTATCCGGTCAGTTTGCCTCTTTCATGGTAATCAGGGCTCATGACAGCAGTCAGGGTTCCGTAAGGGACATTATAGGCAGTAAATGCCATACCAAAGAAGAGGTAACTGATCGCTACATAGGCATATTTGTAATCCTCCAGAAATTCAGGAACATAAAAAAGCAGGAACATGCTCAAGGCGAGCGGAAATGCTGCCCAAAGCAGGTAGGGCCGATAACTTCCCCATTTGCTATGAGTTCTTTGGGCCAGAAATCCCATGATAGGATCATTGATCCCGTCCCAAAGTCTCGCCAGTAGAAATAGACCAGCTATCCAGGCCGGATCAATACCAATTATATCAGTATAGAATTTCCCCAGATAAATGATGGATGACTGGAAGAGGATATTCTGCCCAAAATCTCCCAGGCCATATCCGAGGTAGTTTTTTTGTGTAAGAGTAGTAGACATAGCTTTTCCTTACAGGAAGTTAGGCTTTATTCCGGATTGTGTCTAAAAATAATGCAAAGAAAACGGGAACCCGAAGGTTCCCGTACAGCTTTAGCGAATCTATTTATGATCAGTGGATTCGCATCAATTGAAGATTAAAGCAAATCCGATGTTCCTGTTAGGTATTGGGCTGAGGGGTTGTCCGTAAATAGGATTTGATTTCTGTATAGCCTTTAGGGAAAGTTTTTGCCAGCTCTTCGGCCGGGACAGAAGGCAGGATAACACAGTCTTCGCCCTCTTTCCAGTTTGCAGGAGTCGCGACTTTTTCATAGCTGGTCAATTGTAAAGAATCAATGACCCTCAGGAGTTCATCGAAATTTCTACCGGTAGCAGCGGGGTAAATCAGGATCAATTTCACGCTTTTATCAGGAGCAATGACAAAGACATTGCGTACCGTCATATTATTTTGGGCGTTGGGGTGGATCATGCCGTAAAGTTCAGCTACTTTTCGATCCGGGTCGGCAAGTAAAGGAAAATTGACCTGGGTGTTTTGGGTTTCATTTATATCCTGTATCCAAATGTGATGACTACCCAAAGGATCTACACTCACTGCCAGTACCTTTACATTGCGTTTGGAAAACTTCTCTTTATACTTGGCCAGCATTCCCAGTTCTGTGGTGCAAACGGGGGTGAAGTCCGCCGGATGTGAAAAAAGAATTCCCCAGCTTTCCCCTAACCATTCGTGAAACTTAATTCTGCCTTCTGTACTTACTGCTTCAAAATCGGGAGCTATATCTCCCAGTCGGATGTTGTTCATGTCTGTTTTTGTTGTTTGTATTTAAATGCTTGAGTTAAAGTAAGCAGTGATCCTTTTAAGCTTAATGGAACGATACAAAGCTAGACATGAGGAGCAATAGAGACTTTTCTCTATGACTCAATTGTTTTTACTTATGTTGCAATTTGTACTAAATGAGCAGTTTTTAGCTGTTTTGTAGGATTTCGCTGGGTGGATATCCAAATTGTTCACTGAAGACGCGGGAAAAATATGAGAGGTTGGGGATCCCTACCTGCAATGCAATCTCAGAGATATTTCCAGATTTTTGACGAAGCAATTCATGGGCATGTTGCAATCTGACGGAACGCAAAAAAGCAGAGGGAGATTTATCCGTGAGTGCCTTGAGTTTTCGATGCAACTGACTCCGACTCATCCCGATTTCTTTGCTCATTTCGGGAATGCTGTATGCTTCATTGTCCAATTCTGCCTCTATGATTTTAAGCAGTTTTCGGAGGAAGGCTTCTTCCTGAGACTCTACTTCTTGCGCTGTGATTTGAATTGCACCTGACTCCGCAATTTTACTATAAACTTCTTGCAAATTTTTCCTTTGCTCGATGAGCTTTTCTATGCGGAGTTTCAGTTCATCTGCTTCGAAAGGTTTGCTGACAAAAGCATCTGCTCCTTTCTGGATTCCTTCCATTAGATCTTCCTGACTTGATTTTGCCGTAAGCATAATCACCGGGACATGGCTGGTTTTGAAATCAGAGCGAATTTCATGGATAAGTTCTGTGCCTTCCATGCCCGGCAGCATCCAGTCACTAATGATAAGGTCCGGGATTTGGTTTTTGGCTAGCCTTAGCCCTTCCTCTGCACTTGATGCGCTGATAATTTGGTAGGGATCTTTGAGCTGTTCCCAGAGATATAGACGCATATCTGCATTGTCTTCCACAATCAGGAGCAGCGGTTTTTCTGCATAAAGGATGTCCTTTGACTTGCTGATTTCTGAAGCTGAAATCAGGGGAGGGGTATTCTCCTTTTCTTCAATGTTCGGAATTTCTTCCACATGAGCTTTGGGCAAATTAAGTAGGACCTGAAAACTGCTTCCTTTGCCTTCCTCACTCTCCAGCCGGATTTCTCCTTCAAACAATTCGACCAGTTCCCGTGCCAGAGCTAGTCCGATTCCTATGCCTTCCTGCTTGCTTTCGTCAGCACTTTTCGTATAAAAGCGTTGGAAAACAAACTCCATTTCCTCTTCCTTGATTCCGGGGCCGTTATCTGTGATGATACATTCAAGCCGAACTTGCCCTGCATCCTGAGAGGGAAGTAGGTTTTGCCTAAAACTGACTTCCCCTCCCTGCGGGCTAAACTTAAATGCATTGGAAAGGAGGTTGCTAATGATCTTTTCCAATTTGTCTGGATCGAAATAGGCCAGAACAGGCTCTGGATTAAAGCTGGTTTGAAAGCTTATTTCTTTCTTTAGGGCCAAGCTCTCAAAAGAGTGCACCATGGTTCGGATAAATCGATTGACATCTCCCGCTTTGGGCTGAAGTTTGAGTTGCCCGGACTCGAGTTTTGAGAGTTCCAGCAATTGATTGACGAGGCTAAGGAGTCTTTCTCCATTCCTGATCATAAGGTCCTGAAAACTTCGCATATCTCCTTTCAGACTTCCTTTGCGCATTTCTTGTAGCGGCCCCAGGATCAAACTCAGGGGCGTTCGGAATTCATGGCTGATATTGGCGAAAAAGTGGCTCTTCAGCTGATCCAGTTCTTTCAATCTACCTGCTTCTTTTTGCTGATTTTTTAGTTCGGTTTCAATCAGTTTTTGGCGGGTACTCTGACGAATTCGATAGATAATAAAGCCAGCTCCAGCCAGGGATAAAATCACCAGCCCCAGAAGTAAAATCAGATTCCGTCGATAAGCTGCTTTGTTAAGGGCTGCTTCCTGTAAGGCTATTTGGGTTTCCTTCTGCTGAGTTTCGTATTTGATATTGAGTTCGGAGGCTTGTTTATCATACTTCTTCTGTGCCAATGAATCGCCCAGGCTTTTGGCCTCCTTTTGGTAACGATAGGCATTAGGGAAATCCCTTTTCTTTTCATATTGCTGGGCGAGAAGCTCCGTCATTTCTACCTCCAACTTCAATTCTCCATACGCTCGAGCAAAATCCAGGGCAGAATGGTAGTGGAACAGACTACTATCTGTTTGATTTCTATCACCAAATACAGCCCCCATCACAAAATCGGCATAATAGAGAGTCGCTCGATCATCTTGTTCGATAGCCAGTTTTCGGGCCTTCTTGCTATAATCAAGGGCTTTGTCAAATTGCGCTTCGTAATAATAAGCAGCAGCTAAATTTGTATATAGGAGATTTACATAATCTTTTTCCTCATAGGCTAAAGCGATCTCCAAAGCTTTCTCACTATAATGCAAAACCGAATCGCTCTCCTCCAATTTTTCGAATAGGGTTCCATAACTGGTCATGGCTATGACCATTCGACGACCATCATCCTTACTTTTATAGAATTGATAAAATTGATCTATGTATTTCCTGGCATCTTCATAAGCGCCTTGCTCTCGATAAACCTGAGCCATCTCAAATTCGGAATAATGAAGCCTTTCCTCATCACCGATCTCTCCAAATAGGGTGATTGCTGTGTTGAAATGTTTCAGGGATTGCTGGTATTCGCCCTGTGTATAATAGGCCAGACCAAGCCGGTGGTAGCTATTGCCGAGTAGGCCTTTGTTTCTGGATGCAAGAGCAATCTCATGCCCTTTGAGGTTCCAATGCAGGACCGAATCGAGATTGCTCCTCAAAAATCTATGTGCAATGTCTTTGCTGAATTCCCATTTCAGAGAATCCTGTCTTTCTGCATAAAAGGCTGATCTCAGACTGTCCAAATAGACATCCTGTGCAGGCATAGGAAAGGGAAGGATAAATAGAAAAATAAGTAACAGCTCTCTTAGGCTGATTTCCGTTTTGGGCATAGGTTTTAGGGATTGCGTCTCATAGAATTCGCATTCTTACCCCAACTCTACAAATTTATTAAACTAGCTTATGTGCTATAAGATAAATATAAAATATCTTAGCCTAATTCTTAACGCCTGCTTCAGGACTTTGTTACACTTTGAATATTACTTCTTATGAAAATAGTTGTTTTGGATGGCCATACCGTCAACCATGGAGATCTGAGCTGGGAAGCATTTGAACGGCTGGGTGAATTTGAAGTTTATCCCAGAAGTAAGCGAGCGGAAATCCTTTCCAGGTCTAAAGATGCCGATGCTATCCTGATCAATAAAGCCCCAATTAGCAGAGAAACACTCGCACAATTACCCAAACTGAAGTACATAGGAATTTTAGCAACGGGCTACAATACGGTAGATACTTTTGCAGCTCGAGAAAGAGGAATTCCGGTTTGCAATGCTGCCGGCTATGCTTCAGAATCGGTTGCTCAGCATGTGTTTGCCTTTTTGCTGGGGTTGGCAAATCATGTGGCTGTGCATGATGCAGATGTGAGAAGTGGAGGATGGACAAATTCGCCGGATTGGACCTATCAGCGAAAGCCTATGATAGAACTTTGGGGAAAGACAATGGGAATCATTGGCCTTGGGAGAATTGGAAAGACTACAGCTCGGCTTGCTCAGGGATTTGGGATGAAAGTGATCGCCTACAACAGAAGTTCTAAAAATGTAGAGGGAGTTGAGATGCGAAGTATGGATGAGGTGTTTGCGGAAAGTGATGTCATCAGTCTGCATTGTCCCCTGACAGCTGAGAATCGAGAATTTATAAATGCAGAGAAACTGGCTTTGATGAAATCCACCTCCATATTAATCAATACAGGCAGAGGAGCCCTGGTCCAGGAAGCTGATCTGGCGGAAGCCTTGAATAGCGGGAGGATTCGAGCAGCTGGTCTGGATGTTTTACATCAGGAACCTCCCAGTATGGATAATCCCCTCATCCATGCAAAGAACTGCATCATCACTCCTCATAATGCATGGGGAACCCGAGAATGTCGGGCAAGACTGATCCAGATCGCTGCCGATAATCTTGAGAACTTTCAAAGTGGAAGTCCCAGCAATGTTGTCAACTAAGCCCAAACATGAAAGCTGTTGTTTATAGAAAATATGGCGATCCAGGTGTACTGGAACTTGCAGACATTCCCCAACCAAAGATAAAAGCAGATGAAGTCCTGGTAGAAGTGCATGCTGCTGCTTTGAACCCTATTGATTGTGAAATCAGAAAAGGGAGGGCCCGAATTGCTACGGGGAATAAGTTTCCCCGAATTCCGGGATCAGATTTTAGCGGGAAGATCGTAGAGAAAGGCGCATCCGTTCAAGCATTTGAAATTGGGCAGGAAGTTTACGGTATGAGCAAAACCTTGAAAGGGGGAGCTTATGCAGAGTTTATCGCTATCAAAGCAACTGAGATCGGGCTAAAACCTGTGGGACTAAATTTCAAAGAAGCTGCTTCCCTTCCCCTGGCCGCTTTGACGGCTTTACAAGGCATGAGAGATTTGGCAAATCTTAAAGCAGGACAAAAGGTCTATTTACATGGAGCTTCGGGAGGAGTTGGGGTTTATGCTATCCAAATAGCTAAAGCTTTGGGAGCAAAGATTACAGCGACTTGTAGCTACCGCAATGTGGATCGGCTGAAAGCATTGGGGGCAGATGAGGTGATTGATTATACCAAAGGGAATATTTTGCATAATGAGGCTCGCTTCCATCTCTTTTATGATATCTATGGGAATCAATCTTTTCTGAAAACAAAACATTTGTTGACTTCTTCCGGCTCCTATGTTTCAACTATTCCGAGTCCTCAAAACTTTTTTCTGGAATTTCTTAGTTTTTTATCGAGGAAAAAGGCCAAAGTTGTTATAGTTAAATCTTTGACAAAGGACCTGGATGTATTGGGTAAAATGATTGAAAGGGGGCAATTGAGGCCGATTATTGATAGGGAATATAGCATGGATGAAGTAGAAAAAGCGCAGGAATATCAGGAGAGTCGGAGGGCCAAAGGAAAAATTCTACTGGAAATCCGGTAGAACATCATATTGAGAAGGCACGTACATTTGTCATATACCCCTACAAACACGAATACTGTAACCAGAAACACTCGTTATTTTCATTTGGATCTCGCTACCAATCAGTCTGATCAACTGATGGTCAAGCTACACTTAAAAACTCAACCCATTAAAAAGTCTTATGCGTTTTGAAATACTAGTTTATTTCAGAGGCTTTTGATGTGGATTTTCGCTCGTAATCCTTGTAATCATCGCTTAACGTAACACACATGCAAGCTCTCGTAAAGATCTTGACAGTATTGTCGATCACCATGATTTTCCACCTACCCGCCAGCCAAGCTGCCGGAAGGATCGGTCCTGGCCCTACCGCAGAACAATCACAGCATGAAGAATCTGCCCTATTCGCAGCTGCTAATCCAAATTTCCAAGCGGCTACAATGCAAACAAAACAACAAACATTCTCAGATTCGAAAACGTCCCTACGTAAGCACACCAAGACTCATCCGGCAGCCATTATCTTACTGGTTATGGCTATTGCCGGAGTGTTTTTATTCCCCTGTCTGGTCGAAAGATGTAAACCTGCCTGGGTCGAAAGATTTAGTGCAGTCTAAGGCTATGAAGTCTGTGAGATACGGCTAAAAAATCTTAGCTTGGGATTTCTATCCCTAGACCTGTACAGATGAACATTCTCTCAGATATCCAAGTCGCCAATCAACGCATTGATCCCTACATTCTCCGAACTCCCGTAGAGTATTCTCCTTATCTCAGCAAGATGTGTGAGGCAGAAGTCTGGCTCAAACTGGAACATCTTCAGATTACGGGTTCATTTAAATTGAGAGGAGCCACCAATAAGGTTCTCTCCCTTTCCGATGAAGAAAAAACAAAAGGTGTTATCACCGCTTCCACGGGCAATCACGGCTCTGCATTCGCCTATATAGCAGACAAACTCAATTGCAAAGGAAGCATTTACCTACCCCCCACTGCTGCAAAAACCAAAGTCGAAATGATGCGCATGTACAAAGTTGATCTCGAGTTTTTCGGGAAAGACTCTGTAGATGCTGAATTGGAAGCTAAAAGAGTTGCCGAAGAAGAAGGGCGACTTTTCCTTTCCCCTTATAATGACAGAGAAATCGTGGCAGGTCAGGGAACCATAGGAGTGGAACTCGAAGAGCAAGTACCCGAAATGGATAGTGTTCTCGTTCCTGTAGGAGGAGGAGGCTTGATTTCAGGTATAGCAGGCTACCTCAAGGCACAGAAGCCAGAAGTAGAAGTAATCGGCTGCCAACCTGCCAACTCTGCCGTCATGTACGAGTCTGTCAAAGCAGATAAAATTCTTGAGCTGGAATCATTGCCTACGCTCTCGGACGGGACGGCAGGAGGAATGGAACCGGATAGTATCACCTTTGATATGTGCAAAGCATGGGTGGATGATTATATCGTGGTTTCTGAAGAAGAAATCAGAGCCGGACTGCGCTTCTTGCTGGAAAAGCATTACTTCATGGTCGAAGGCGCAGCGGCTCTGTCAGTTGCTTCTTTATTACAACAGAAGCATCGATTCAAAGGAAAAACCGTGGTGCTGATTCTATGTGGGAGAAAGTTGGGGCTGGAAACTCTCAAAGAGATACTTTCCTAAGGCCCCTTCTACTTAGCGACATCAATAATAAACTTCTGTAAGTGTTTGTTGCCTGCTGACGACTTTACTTCCAACAAATATATGCCGCCCGGGTATTCACTAATATTCAATTCTATTTCATTCTGTAAGCCAGAGGAAAAGGTCTTGAGCCTTTTGCCTTCTATACTTATCAGACTGATTTGGTAGGTATCAAATGTCGCGGCTTCTATCTGAATCTTTACAATATCTCTTGCTGGATTTGGGGAAAGGAGTAGACGAAATGTTTCCTCTTCGGGGAAACGAGAAGTGCGCCAAAGAGAAACACTATCGCAGAAAGTTGCTGTTCCGCAGGCATTCCCCACACTTAGACAAACTTCATAACTTCCCGCGCTGGCATAAGTATGTGAAGGATTCTGTTGGTTTGTACTATTTCCATCTCCGAAATCCCAAAACCATTCCAGTGCTGATGTGGAACTGTCCTGAAAGCTGATGCTATTTCCATTTATTTCATGGCTAAAAGCTGCTATCGCCGAATCCCCACAAGAAAAACACCCTTTTAGAAAGGGAATGGAAAGATTTCTGGAAAAACTGAGCGGGCCAGGGGAAATGCTAAGGTTGGCAGGGGTGAGGCTGAGATTGTTTCTACTGACAGCATTGCTTTTGGTAAAGCCAGTCAGGCCAGAAGAATTGCTAAAGGAGCAATACCTGAGACTGGTATCGAAGAGGGCAAAATATTCTTTGCCTGAGAATTCAATGTCATAAGAACCTGCTACCCAAAGTTTATCTCCTTTCACATTCACTTGTTTAGCCGAACCTGCATAGAGGATTTCTTTGGCAATTTCAGGACTTCCTGAAGAATCAATTTTTGCGATAAAAGGAATACGTCCGTTGAGTCCCCCCATAAAACTTCCGCCTCTTCCACCCAGATACAATTTTTGTTCTTCATCCAGGCTAAGGGAATAAAGCCATTTATCATTGCCACTTACTAGTCCTCCTTTTGCCAGCCAGATCAACTCTCCACCCGAACGGGTTTTTAGGACCGCAGCTTCATTGACAAAGCTTGTGCTGGTGATATTCGCAGCCAGGTAATAGGTGGAATCGATGCCCTGTACGATATCTACGGCTGTTCCAAGCGCCTGTGGATGTGTGTCGATATATTCATACGCAAAAAGGATATTGCCTTGTACATCGAAGCTGAGGAGGGTCGGAAAACCCTGACCAAAATTAGAACTGCCAGCTGCAGCAAAATTTCCATCTTTGCTCAGGATAATCTTTTCAATGAGTAGGGGCAAATCTTTTGCCCAGAGGATGCTCCCATTGGCATCGATACGTGCGAGGAAGTTTGAGCCGCCAATCAGATATCCATTTTGCCCATCCAAAGCCAGGGCCAGAATATTCCTTCCATAGGAAAATGCCCAGTTCAAAATCCCCTGGACATCTACTTTCAGCAGCCCATTTCCTGCCAGAATAAATCCACTTGAATCCTGCAGTATTTCCTGAGCCCTGAAATCCGGAAAGCTCCGGGTCCAAAAAGTGTCTGCTTGTGCCGTAAGGTAGGTGAGAGCCGTACTCTCTTTCCCTATATTAGTATCGAAAATCTGATGGGCAAGAATGATCTCTCCCTGGTCGAGGGTATCAAAACTGATGGGTGGGTCTATGGAGTAGGATTGGAACTCCAACTGATAGGACTGCTGGCTATACAGGAAAACAGGAAAAAAGAAGAGCAAGGAAAATAGTGAGGTGAAGATTCTCATTGCCAGGGCGTCTTTTACATTTACCTGACTAAATTAGAATTTCCTTATAGCTTTTGAAGGGATTTTTTATATTCGTAGGAAACTACTTTACCTTTCAAGAGGTATTTTTGATAGCTTAATAGCGAGGCAAAAAAAAGATCTTTAGAATATCTAAAACAAATGCCGAAGGTAGAATAAAGGGAAATCGTCAGATCCAATCTGTACTTTCACTCGTTTTACATAAGGATATTGCAGCAAGAAAATATTTTCGAACATAAATGAATTGTTCGATTGATGGTTTCGGCTAGCTACAATTTTTATCGGTTGATGCTGGATTTATGTGCATATGCGCTTTATTTGGCACCTTCTATCTGATAATTATGTAGTTTATATATACAAACCTAAGCAAGCCCGAGGAATATAGGACAAACGTAACTTGACTAATACAAAAAGGAGGAATGTATAATTGCTCCTTCAAAGGGCCATGCAACAAACCCAACTGATTCAACTTCTTAGCAAGCTGACTGATGCAGAAATGCGTTCGTTTGTTAAGTTCGTTCGTTCCCCCTATTTCAACTCCCACCAGGATACCATTCGTTTGTTTGAGATCCTAAAGCCCCTGCATCCAGAATTCCCGGATGAGAAAATCAACAAAGAAATCATCTTTCAGCAGTTGTTCCCAGATCAGGAATACAAGGATGATATACTTCGGACCTTACGGAAGTACTTATTAAAGCAACTTGCCTATTTCCTGACTTTTCAGCGATTTCAGGAAGATGAGTTGATGTTGCAAAATTATATGCTGGAGGTTTTGGGTGAAAAAGAGGTTCCGACCTATTTTAAAAAGCAACTCAGACATGCGCAAAACCTTATTAAAAAGTATCCGGATAAAGATGAAAAATTCTTTCTTAAACAGTTTCTCATCGAGCGTTCGCGGGTAGAGTCCGAATTTATTTATGAAAAGCGAGAGAAAACTCCAGACTTGGGGGAAGCTCACAATTTATTAGATCATTATTACCTGGGAGCCAAATTGGAATTATTGGCCTCTGAATTAAGTACCCTTTTTGTTTTGGGGGGGAAAAGAACCAATAGCCTGTTTACGGATGAAATTATTAATCATTTAGACGCTTGCTATGAAAAGTATCCTCCGCTAATCCAGGCATATTATTTCTCTGTGAAATTGCTTCTTGATCCAGAGTCGGCTGATATGTCAATTTTCATAAAGGCGAAAGAGATACTTAGAGAATATGGTCAAGAGTTCTCAGATAAAGATCAGACACATCTTTATGCCTATTTAGTTGGATATACCAATAAGAAATACCAGGAAGGAAAAAGAGAGTTTCTAAATGAGCTCTTTGAAATATATAAGGCAATGTTATCAAATGATTTATTGTTTGACGGCAAAATTTTCCCTGTCCACAATTATAAAAATCTTGTAACCATAGGTCTTAGACTTGGAGAATATGAGTGGACAGAAAACTTCATTCATGAATACAAGCGATTTATCCCTAAAGAATACAAGGAAGGAATCTTTCATTATAATCTGGCCCATCTATACTTTTACCAAAAGAAGTATGGAGAAGCATTGCAATTACTCCAGGGAGTAGATTTTCTGGATACTTTCTATCAATTGGGATATAAGATGCTTCAACTTAAAATCTACTATGAGCAGGTAGAGGTTGAGTCATTCATTGCCTTGGCGAAAACTTTTCAAACTCATATAAGAAGACAAAGTGGAATCCCGGAAGCCAGAAAAGAAGCCTACTATAATTTTGTAGCCATTTTAAGGAAGGTCTTCAGAATAAAGATAGGTGAAAAATCTAATGCTGAGGAAATCCGACGAGAGCTTCAAGAAATCCAACCCATAATCGAGAAAGGCTGGCTTGGCCGAAAAATAGGAGAGTTTAGTTACGCCTGATTTTCCCTTTTCATTTTCTACAAGAAAAAAGGGAGCCCTCAATAAAGAGGGTCTCCCTACGCTCAAGGAAATATAGGTTTATATTTTTTTGACGTTATCTTCGGTATTTATATCACCTCTGAAACGTAAATCATCCTAACTTTGTTATGCATTATAATGATTTCGTTCATTCGATGACAATTGTTTTTAAATATTGTTGTTTTTCGTCCCTGAATTTTACCCAATAATAGCCGGGGATCAGCTCAGGGAGGTCGAAAATAAAGTAATCCTTAGAATAAAAAAGCTCTTTTTTGTGCTTCCAGTGAACACGTGCGTCCAATCCGTAGATTTCTACTTCTACAAATTCTTCTGAAGCTTCCTTTAGTTCAATTTTTAATTTTTCTGCACCAGGATTTGGAAAAACATTGATGCCAAATTCGTCCAGGGGATGCATATGTCGGGCCTCTGCTGGAATTTCAATGGTCAGGGTTTTTGTCGCTACTGAGGAAACAGAACTGATCTGATTTAGCGGGAGCAGCGTGCCATCTGTTTTTATGATGGTCGCACCCGTAATGCTTATAGAAAAGAATGCCTGTTCAGCAAATTCTCCATAGTTTCCGATATCATCAATAACCACTATAATTTTTCCTTTCAGGAAGGTTCCGGCAATTTGTTGGGAGAAACCTCCTTTTCTAAATAGGCCTACATCTACCTGCCTATTTCCTTCATTGTGGACGATAAAGGAATCCGTTTCTGTCGCATCCCCAAACCAGGTATCACTAAAATCAAATATTAGAGGTTGGCTCAATGGCATATCATATTCCAGTCTCACAGCGATCCCTGCTACATCTTCGATTAGGTAGGAAGGGATATTGTCCAGATCCACGGTAAAGTCGGTTGTGTCTCCTACTATTGTTACCTGAGATCCCATATTCAGGAAAATATCAGCCTGTCCCTGGGCCGTTTGTTCCGGGAAAATCTGTTTGCTATAGTTTTTGCGAATGATTTCTGAATCATCAACTATTTCGATCTGGCCATCTCCATCTGCATCTGCATGCATGAAATTTACCTGATTGCCCAGGGGATTTAGGCCCGGGAAATTTCCGTACCAGGGGGTTGCGCTTTGGGCTTCCCAATCGGTCGAAGGCCAGGGTCTTGCAGGTCCTGTTTCTGTATCTGTAAGTCCAGTCAGAAGATAATCTGTCATATTTACCTCGCCGTCTGCATTGGCATCTCCCGGCCAAACACAGCCTTGGTTGAGGCTCACAAAAAACCACTCGCTATCTCGTTCTCCGCATCCATATTCAATGCGTAATTTGTACCAGCCCTGTACATCAATCATCTGAGATTCTCCCACACCTATGAGATTATAGTAGCGATCATACCAGAAATAGCTATATAGAGGAGATTGGAGGGGAGCTTCCATCATTACGAAAGGTCCACAGTGAACGGTATCCATATCAGGCAGATGAGGATCTGGTTGAAGTTCCGCAATAATGGTATAGCTATCAGTACAATTCGTGCCTTCAGCTTCCAGCATGATCTCTACATTGCCTTCATTATCTGGCAATTCGATTTCAGGATTTTCCTGGGTTGATTCCAATTCTCCATCCACATACCATTTATATCCTTGTGCGTTGCTGGATAGATTGGGGATGTTGATGTCTTCATCTTTACAGAGGTATGAGTTTTCCAGGCTGAAATAAGCGATTGCATCACAATTGCTGTGCAACAACTTATAGACATTGAGCCTTCCCCCACTTTTGCAAAGCATAGAGAATGAAGAAACAGGATCCAGTGATTGGAACAATCTGTCCTTGATCGCTTGTGGATTCAGATTTTGTTGTTGAGATATGAGTAAGGCTAACGCACCTGTAACAACAGGAGCGGCCATAGAAGTTCCACTATAATATCCATATGAATCATTGGGCAAAGTGCTGAGCATACCTACACCAGGGGCGAAGAGGTCTACCGAATTGGCACCAATGTTTGAGAAGCTGGCCGGTTCATCATGATGATCACTAGCTGCTACAGAAATAATATTCTCATGCGGATAAGAGGCTGGATAAAGGGGGGCAGCATCATTGTTATTTCCGAAATTATTCCCGGCTGCTGCTACAAAGGTATGTCCAGCTTGTCCGGCTTCGGTGATCTTGGCATCCAGCAGTTGACTGGCCAGGCCACCTCCCCAGCTATTGTTGCTGAGTTGTGCACCCATATTGAATGCGTAATCCAGAGCTGCTATCGCATCAGAAGCATATCCTCCGCCTGTTTCATTCAGAATTTTCAGACCCATCAAACGGGCATTCCAGGCTACTCCGCTAACTCCTATGCCATTATCTCCTCTGGCAGCAATCAAACCGGCCACATGAGTTCCATGTCCGGATTCATGATCGTCCATAGGATCATTGTCACCGTTTACGAAATCCCAGCCAATAAAATCATCGACATAGCCATTTCCATCATCATCAATCCCATTCTCATCGTCCGGATCAAAGATCCAGCGACTGCCATTCCATTCTAATACACTACCGTCATTGTCGAAATCTTCGGCCAGGTTTTGCCATATATTATCCTTCAGGTCGGGATGATTCCAATCAATCCCGCTATCCAGAACGCCAATAATGGCACTGCCATCTCCTGTTTCCAGTTCCCAGGCACGTTCTGATTCGATGTCAATATCGACGGTACCGCCGCTTTGACCTTTATTGTCATGAAACCACTGATCATCCAGCAAAGGATCATTAGGTAATCCGGTGGCAAAGAAACGCATGTCGGGCTCCGTCAACCTAATGACGTGAGCACCTAGCGAAAGTATATGTTGCTTTTCTTCGGAGGTGATTTCCCAAACCTCCCATCTCTGATTGGGTAAGATCTGCTTTATCCGTGTCCCCCCGAATGAATAGTTCAATATGCTATCGCCTGCCGACACGATCCATCTTTCAGTTTGCTGTGCAAACATATCGGTGGTGCATAGAGCAAGCATGCAATACAGATAGAATAGATTTCGCATATCAAAAAACTAGGGCTATGGATACGGATACATAGATCGCCCAAACTTAAATTTTATTCAAGATCAAAAAAATCCATTTGTGAGATTTAGTCAATATTCCGACATGAGTAGGAAGAATTGGCATATGAGCTTGCTTTTTGACTGTTTCTCACAATCGAAAAAAAATGATCCTGTCCTTGATTCGAATACTCTCTATCATTGTGATATGGAAAACGCTTCAGTTCTTTGCCACAGTTATCAGTTAGATTACAGCCTTGATGCTCCTAACATTTTGTTTACCCATTACTCGGCATTGAACAGAAGGTTTACCTTCCTTCCTAAAAGTACCTTATATGTTTCATGAGCCTGTTTTTCGGGCTCATGATCTTTAAGAACTCTTTAGTTTAAATTATATCAACAAGCCGAAATGGAGAGATTTAACTGTTTGATGTTTGTAGATGATAATTACATGACCAATTATTATCACAAAGAAATCTTGATGGAAGCGGACCTTGCTGACAAGCTTTTGTTCTTTGATAATCCGAGTGATGCACTCGAATATCTTGAGAAAAAAGCACCTAAGGACTATGTAAAGCCGGATATCATCTTTCTGGATATTCACATGCCTGAGATGAGCGGATGGGAATTTGTAGATGCTTATCAGAAAAAAGTGAAAGATGAAGAACCGGAGATCGTGATTCTCTCAGATTCCCTCAATCCCCTGGATCCGGAGCGGGCAAGAAAGAATCCCCGTATCAAAAGCTTTAGATACAAACCTCTTTCGATAGAGTATCTACTGGAGCTTACGGGAGAATTTGAATTGAAAAGGAACTAAACACTCATTATACACAAATTCATACTTTCAATTGAGAAGGTATTTGCAGCTTATGTTAAAGGGATACTATTAGGGTATCCCTTTTTTAAGAAAAGACAGATTTGAGGGAAGGCGAAAAAGTATATCGATTCGACTTGTTTATTGACGAAAATGTAAGAAATCCCTCAAAATGCAAGACTCACAAATCGCAAATTTTGATGTTTATAGCGTAATATTATCATGCTAATTTTACATTGTAGACTTCAGAAAGGGATTTAGAATAGAAGAAAAAGAGAAAAAAGAAATAGTGTAACACAGCCCTAAGCCCTAACGATCTTTACAATATAATCTGCTCATTGCTTTGTAATCGGTATATCGTCTGCATCACATAATCTATTCATCATGCAAGACATCAGTACCCAAGACAGAATTGACCAAATCTTTGCCCAGATTAAAGCACAAGAGGCTGCTAAAAAAGAAAAATACCTGGTCGCTACATTTATCAGTATTTCAGCTATTGTATTCCTTTTCGTTTCATTTGTAGTCATCACGAATAAGCCTGATCCTATAGATATGCGGACTGAAATGGTGGTTACTTCCACTCCCTCCCTCGATCAGGAAGATGAGTTTTTCTCAGAAGAAGGAATTCAGGAGAAAAAAAATGAAACGGAAAAAATCAATGTTGTAGACTTTCAGAAGGAAGAAGAAATCATCGTGCCTCCCTATAATGATGCGATCAAATTAGAAATCAAGGGAGATCAATTGAGCGAATCAGAGCTCAAGTTCGAGATTCTCAATTATGACCCCAGCTTCATATATAGAGTAGACTTTGGAAATGGGGAAGGAAAAATTGTAAAAGAATCTTTTAGCTATAAGTACGAAAAAGGAGGCTCCTACAATCTTCGGGTAACTGCTTACGGAAAGAACAATCAGAAAAAGAAATATAATATACAGTTGGATATCAATCCCTGGGAGAATGCTTTGAACATGCTGTTGAAGGCACCCAAAAGTTTAGCTTAGTAGAGACTGCTCATTCTTACCTGTTAGGTTTAGAATATGGTTTAAAACCACTTTTGGTTAAGAAAGACCGTGTTAGCTGGTATGGGGCCCCAAGAGGGCCCCTTTTTTATGGGAGAAATTCAAGTTCAAGTATACTCCTTTTTGCATTTGATCTTTACTCCTGCTCCTCCCAGGGCATGTTACGTTTTTTTCAGGTAGGAGAACAAAGAGGAAAATAATTACCATTAACTCTCTTGCAATGAAAAAGCTAAAACAACTTTCCCTTATAATCTTCTTTTCTTCTATCCTCATTTGCCTTCAGTCTACAGAAGTACGGGCACAGAAAGGATTTAGTAAAGCCAGTCCTGCCATGATGAATGCTCTCAAAAATCATTTGAAAGCAAGCCCTAAAAAGGCACAAAACTATAAAGCTATAGCACCCAAAGCTAAAGCCATGAGTATGCAAAGCTTTTTGAAAGCCTATGATCTGAATCCCAATGATCTTTCCTTCAAAGCAGGATCAGACCTGGGTAATGCATTTATCATCATTTTCCCGGTAAAAGTTGATGTTCATCCCAGTAGTCGTGTGGCTGGTGATAGAGGGGAAAATTCAAAACTAAAAGTTGCTTTGAATGTTAAAGGCATCTTTCCCAGTAGAAATATCGCTGCATTTATCATGAGAGAAAATAAACTGGGCAATTTTGAGATTCAGTAGAAAATAAAATGAGATTTCTGTAAAGCAGCTGTTGTATGAAAATAAAGGGACCTTCAGGGTCCCTTTATTGCATTTTCTCAATATCTACACGCTTATCCAATAATACTGCACACTGAAAAAATCCTACTCGGAATCGTGAACTCTCTCTTGTAATATAGTATTAGCCGAACTCCCTATTCGGCAAACTCAAATTGTATTAAAACCTAAATGCGTCGCGATGAAAAACATTGTTTACACTCTATGTATGATCAGCTTATGCCTGATCCCTGCCTCCCTGCATGCACAGGATATCCCTACAGATTGTGATATTTATCTGGATGAACTGGAACTTCAACTGAAAAAGGATATGAAAGACACCGATAAATACTTTCATATTCAATTGGAAGAAGGAAATGAAATTTTCAAAAGAGATTTGGCCAAACTCAGTAGCAAAAGAGAAAAGAAAGAACTGAGAAAAGAGTATAAAGATTTTGTCCGGAATCTGGAGAAAGACTACAACAAAGAATTGGACAAACTGGAAGATGATTTTCTGGATGTAATGGAAGATGCTGCAGACGACTGTGGTTCCACAAGAGTCAGGCGCAAACTGGCTGCTGTAATGGGGGATGATTACTTTTATAGATCCAGACGCTGGTAATTCTGTCCCAAAAGCTTAGTAATTTTCACTTTTTTCTGAAACTTTTGTAATTTTAACGAGTTAAAGAGAAGAGAGGTATTTATTAAATAGGCTAATCCCTATATTTACCTTGAATTGAAAATCGCTTTGTCTTTTCGTTTATGAATAGTTCTGATTTATTAAAGAAAGCCCTGGACTTCGAATTTCTCACAGAAGAAGAAGGAATTCATCTCCATCATCATGCCAGTACAGAAGAATTGATGTATGTGGCAAATGAAATGAGGAAAGTCCATAAAAAGGATACCCTCGGCATCGTTAGCTGGCAGATCGACCGCAATGTCAACACAACCAATGTGTGTGTAGCCAATTGTAAGTTCTGCAATTTCTTTGTCCCACCAACGGATAAGTTTAAAGACAAAGCCTATATCACGGACGATGAAACCTATAAGCGGAAAGCTGAGGAAACCTTTGCTTTGGGGGGAGATCAGTTTCTCTTGCAAGGAGGGCATCATCCGAAATTAGGGATTGAATTTTACGAAGAAACCTTTTTCAAACTCAAGGACTGGTTCCCAAAATTGCGGCTTCATGCCTTGGGGCCACCAGAAATCGTACATATCGCCGAATTGTCTGGCCTGAGCTATAAGCAAACCCTGGAGAGATTGATGGAATCAGGTATGGATAGTATGCCTGGAGCAGGTGCTGAGATTCTGGATGATAGAGTAAGGCGCATTATCTCAAATGGTAAGTGTTCCGGAGAAGAATGGCTGGAAGTCATGCGCGTAGCTCATCAATTGGGATTGACTACCAGTGCGACTATGATGTTTGGTCATATAGAAACGATAGAAGAGAGATTTGATCACCTGGTCCGTATCAGGGCTGTTCAGGAGCAAAGACCTGAGGGCGAAAATGGATTCAAAGCCTTCATTCCCTGGCCGTATCAGGATGATGGAACTTTATTGAATCGGGTAAAAGGAGTAAAAAATACGGTAGGTGCAGATGAATATGTGCGCATGATCGCGCTCAGTCGCATCATGCTCCCCAATATTGAGAATATTCAGGCCTCCTGGCTGACTGTGGGACCTGAAGTGGCTCAGGTGTGTTTACATGGAGGAGCCAATGATTTGGGTTCTATAATGATTGAGGAAAATGTGGTATCTGCAGCTGGTGCTCCTTATCGATTGAGTGCCGAAGAAATTCAAAGAGTGATCCTGGAAGCTGGCTTTAGCCCAAAGCTCAGAAACCAGCTTTATGAGTTCAGAGATATCCCAAGTCCCCTTGAAGGGAAAATCCTGCAACCCGCTTAATAAAACTCACAAATCGAATAAAGGCCGGATGGGTTTGGAACCCATTCGGCCTATTGCTTATATTTGCGCAAAAATCCGTTTATGGCTATCAAATATTTCAGCGACCTAAGTGAGGCAGAAGTTGATCTGCTCCTGAGAACACCTGCTTTAATTACCCTCCTCATCGCGGGAGCAGATAATGATATTGACGATAAAGAGAAATCTTTAGGCGAAAAACTGGTTAATTACAGAACCTTCACCTCAGATACCCGCCTGCATGAGTATTATGAAGCGGTAAACGAGGATTTTGAATCCAAATTGAGTGGAATGATTGACTCCTGGACGCCCGAATCTAAAGGGGCAATCAGTGGAGAGCTCTCCCAACTCAATTCCATCACTCCTAAATTGGAATCCAGCTATGCAGATTTGCTGAAAGACAGTTGGAGAAGCCTGGCCAGAAAAGTTGCAGAGGCAGATGGTGGATTCGTTGGTTTCGGAAGTATCAGTAAAGAAGAATCAGCGCTGATAGATTTACCAATGATTGAATAGTTGTTTATCTATTAAAATATTCAAAATATAGAAATAAAGCCGTAAGACCCTTCTTGCGGCTTTATATTTTACGGTAAGGATGGTTTGGTTTTAGTTATGGAAATTACGAATCGCTGTTTTACTTTTGAGCGTTATGAATTTCCAGCTAACAAAAAAGCTATTCATTTTTAGCATTGTCCTCCTCCTGGGGCAGGCTAGACTCCTGGGACAACAGGTATTGATCACCGATGATACCCTATATGTTTCGGAGAAACCATATGCCCTCCTGGAGCTATTTTCCAAAGACCATAATAAAGGAATTATGCTTCCTCAGCTTAGTAGTCCTGAGCGAACAGAGATGGAAGTAGATGAAGAAGGAGCGGGTTTGTTGCTCTATGATACCGATACGGAAAGTTTCTGGTATTGGGACGGTTTCGAATGGGGAGAAATTGCACGAGAGAATGGCGAAAAACTGAGGATATCTGAAATCCTGGACGAAGATGAGGATACAGGGATTTATGTAGAGAAAGTTGAAAATGAAAATCAGATAAGGTTTGAAGTGCTAGGCGAAGAAGCTTTACGAATAGACAGTGATGGAAATTTAAAAATCATTCATTCCTTTCGTCAAAAAGAGGGTCCAAGCATAGAAGAAATAAGGAAAGACAGCTCTTTGAGCTATTCGGATAGTAGTCTGGTAACCGAAGGGACCATCCGTCGCTACCTGGATGCCCATATTCCCGATAGTGTAATTTATACAGCTGCAGAATTATATATTTCCGTTCAGGAGTTGGGGGTAAAAGGGGATGGTGTTACAGATGACACAGACTCCCTGCAGGCAGCCATAGAGAATCATCCTGGTGCTACCCTCTTCTTCCCGGATGGAGAATATAAGGCCAATATTCATATTACAAATCCCATCACGCTAGTCAGTTTTTCAGGCAATGTTAGCATCAAATCTTCGGAACAAGGCGTTCCGGTTCTAAAGGTTAGTGCAGCCTGTAAACTCCTGGGCATGAAATTTATCCACCTCGATGGCCAGCCCGGTTCAAATGGGATTGTAAACGAAGGAAAAAATATCGAGGCAGAAAACTGCAGTTTCTTAGGATATGAAAACCACATTGCTCCCGGCTTTTCACACTCGAGCTTCCGCAATTGTACCTTTACAGTAGTGGACGAAGGCCTGGGGAGTCTTGCCTGGAGTCCGGATGCAAAATTCTTTGACTGTACCTTTGATGGAGTAGTTGGGGTAGATGTAATGGATAGTAAATTCTACAATTGCCGTATGTCTGGTTTGTGGGGAGTACATATGCCAGAAGGAGCGATAGATAATGCCGGAAATCCTACGGGATATGAGGGAATTGGCGAATTTCATAATTGTGAGATTAAAGGTTCCTTTTATTATGCGATTGGTTTGGGAAATCGTGCCCATGCCCGCATGTATAATTGTATCGTAATTGGCCATACTTCTGGAGCTTATGCCAGAACGGAATCAACTTTTGAAGCTTACAACTGCTATATAGAATGTACTATGCAGGACGGAGGATCAACAGCTGTAAAGTTTGCTAAATACATCACCGCTGAAAAAGATGGGATTGGATTGGTAGATAGCGGTGATTCTTATTTCTCACAATGTACCTTTGTGAATTCTGGTTCGGAAAGTGGCTATCACCTCATTGTTCCAGATAAAAGCGATGCGGGCCAGGTTTACCTCAACAATTGTAATTTCTCTCTACAAAAGACTTGTACAGAAGATACAGTTACGGTCTGTCAGGGTGATATTTATAAATACCTTACCATGAAGGCAGGTGTCAATGAGACACCTCATGAAATCAAAACGGTTTCTACCGGTGAAGCCCTGGTACCAAAATTTTCTCCGGCAGGAGTCAGCTTTCTGGATTTGAGTGGAAATGGGGGACCCGCGAGCTTTCTTCGCCTTTCCAAAAACTATGGAAACAATAAAGAATTTCCGGCTGGATATCGATTATTGATTCGTTGCTCCAGCTCGACCAATAATATTACCCTACGCAATGGATACTATGCTCCTTTAGGTACAGGTATTCAGACCCTGACCAATCAGGATCTCACCTTGAATGCAAATGAATACGCCACCTTTGTATACACAAAAAACTATTGGGTAGAAGTTTCTTCCAACAGTTCTGCCAAGAAGAAATCATGGGATAGCTCCAGTAGAAATGCTTTCCTATTTCTTAAGCAGGAAGATGTCCGGGCAAATGGTAAACTTTCATTGGAAATACCTGCCGGCTATAAAATATCTTCTTTGGTCCTGGAAAGTAGAGGAGATGATTTGCAGAAACTAGGGATCGGGACAAAGCAGGGATTGGGAGATGTATTTCAACAGAAAAAATTGGAGGAAGGGGAACTGCTGGAGGCTAAGTTGAAGAAAAGCCTTTTCAGCCTGAGTCAAAAACAAGCACTCTATCTCAGGGTCAATAACTGGAAACAAGCCAGACTCAATATGTACCTGAAACTGGAACGGATCAAATAGAAGGCTTCGGCCAAAATATATGGGGAGAAAACGCTTACTCATTCTTATAGTTTTCCTGATCATGCAGGGATTCATAAGGGCTCAAACGGGGATTCGGAGCCAGGGAGCTTATATAAAGGTATCTCAGGGAGCAACTATCTATTGTCCCGGGAATATTGAACTCAAGGATCAGGGGAGCCAACTCTCCAAACTTGAGCTCAATGGCGAGCTTTTCCTTTCAGGCGATTTTATCAATTCTTCCTACACCAAAGTATTGGTTCCCATTTCTCATACAGGAGGCTGTATACACTTCAATGGTCTTTCCGGTATTCAAAAAGTAAGGGGTGATCATGGCTTTGCTATACATCGGGCGATTGTGAGCAATCCCTTTGGGTTGAAGCTTGAAAAAGATCTGGGAATTTACCAGGATTTGTTTTTGGAAGATGGAAAGCTCTATACTGGCACTCATATGCTCGTGATCTTCAATCCGGATGCCAGTGCAATCAGGAATTACAATGAAGATCGATATGTAGTGGGTAAAATCCGCAGATATTTGAGTGTCGGAAATACGCCCTTTCCGATAGGAAGCGAAAATGCTTTACAAACCCTCAATCTTCAGTTTGATCGGGAACCGGAATTGTTATTTGTAGATGCTTCATTTTCCGAGCAAGCGGAAATATTACATTCAGCAGTTGAACTGGATGGTGGGAGTGTGAGAGAGTTTTTGGATAATGGAAGCTGGGAACTTTACTCTCCTCAAAATCCTTCCCAGCCCTTTCAGCTGAGTCTAACTTCCAGGGGGCACAATAATGGAGGAGTAAACGAAGGGGTGCATACTTTTTTGATTGATAAAGGTTTCGGTTGGGAATCCGAAGGGAATTTGAATCGAGAGGAGAGTTCTGGTTTTGGGGCAAATGAAATCAGAAGTACGAGGGATCAAGTACAGACTTGGGGAATATTTGCGATAGCAAAATCAGATTATGTCTTGTCTGATCCCAGGCTTGCAGCGGTCCAAAATCTAAAGATTTTAAATAATGGAAGTCCAGATCGAAAGCTTGGATTAACATTTTTTGCGCGTGATGCCGGCTCGTATAGCCTGGAAGTCCATGACCTTAAAGGGGCGATTCTTTATAGAGTGACTGCCTTTGCCTTCCCGGGAAATAATCAAGCTGAACTCGACTTGCAAAAATTCTCTGAAAGCATTTATACCCTGATCCTCAGAAAAGAAGGGAGTTTGCTCAGTCATAAAGTTTGGTGATTCACGCAACGATTTCCTGCACTTTAGGTCATTTATTTAGCTATTCACCCTTTAACCCTTAAATAAAAACAGTTCATGATTCTCAGCTTGCACTGAGGGTAGAAAATTAGTACTTTAGTTTGAAATTTCGTAGTACTTAATTATCCAAGCATAACACCTAGCTTCTCTTGATATGAAAATCCATGCGGTGCTCCTGCTGATTTTTGCACACATAGCTCTAAATCTTTCCTCCATCGCACAACATCAAGAACCCAAGGTTAGAACCCTTGAATCGCTTATCAATGAGCGATTGGGAGACTATCCCCTAAGTCCGGACAATCGCTTCCGGCTATCTTCCTATTGTGAGTTAAAAGGCCAGTTCGAACATAAAAGTGATGCCTTGATCATTGATTTTGGTTCCTATGGGAGTATCAGTTTTTATGAAAAGAACTTTATCCTGAAAACCCCCAGAAGCGGTGTGTTTCATATGGATAGAGGACGAAATAGCAGTAATCAGGTTCAGGCAATGAATGAAACCCTCGAATCCATATTCGAGCAGATTATGCTATTGAGTAATCATGAAAGTGATCCTGATTTGGTGGCCTTTGTGGATGAGCACCTGAGCAAGAAAAATATGGAGCCATTCTACAAAATATTTGTTCGGCACATTCTTGTTAAATATGGCAGATATAATGCCCACTCTCATATGGTTGAATTTAGGACGGAATGGCTTCCTGATCAGTTTTACTCCTATTTAGAACCGGGAGATAAGCAATTGGTGCGAAAAACCATTTCCCCCCTTAGAATGAGATTGGATAAAAATACCCTCAGAGGCTATTACATCAAAGCAGGAGGAACGGTATATATTGAAAATGTGAATCGGGATGTTCCTTATGCAAGTGGAGAAGAGTATGGTCCCAATGTGACAGCCTTTAAGGTCTTTGCGCAAAGACTTTTCGTCCAAACGACTCAGTACATAACGACAGCTGAAAGAAGGCGTATCAAGGAGTTTAAACAAGTAGCTCCTCCTATTTATTTTGCGAATAATGATAAACGTCCTATGCCTACCGGATATAATCCAACTGCACTGGGACAAAAGAAAATTGGTGCTTTTCAAAGCAGAGGAGGTAGTTATCGGGGCTCAGCTAAAGGGCAAGCTTCCCTTGCGGGAGTAAAACCTTTGTATCAACCCAAGAACTGGATTCCTATGATGTTGGGGATTCTGCGTGCGAAAAAGATTGATATCAGTGATCGTGAGTTGATTCAGTATTTCAAGACCCAACCATATTATCCGGATTTATACGAGCAGCTAACGAAAGAGGAGAAAGAAGCGGTAGATCGTCAAAGATAAGGAGAGTTTTAGCGACTGAGAGATAGATTTGTCCTTCAGAAGACGAGTAATTCGCATATTTTTTATAAACTTTGGGCAAAGCTTTTATCATGAAAAGATTCGGAATTTTTATCCTCTTCCTATCATTTGCCTTTCAGGCTCTTATGGCTCAAAAAACAGAAAAGGATTTTTTCTCTATGCTGGATGGCATGTATTCCTATACTGTACCTCTTATGACGCCGGCTGAGTTTAACAAAAAAGATGCATCTAAATACTTGATTCTGGATACCCGGGAGGTTAAAGAATTCAAGGTTTCCCATATCCCCAATGCACAATGCGTGGGCTATGACAATTTTAATGCGGATGCCTTACGGGATACCCCTCGGGATCAGCCGATTTTGGTGTACTGTTCAGTCGGATACAGAAGCGAGCGCATAGGGGAAAAACTTCAGGAAATGGGATTTACCCATGTGTACAACCTCTATGGAGGAATTTTTAACTGGAGTAATAAGGGTGAAAATATGCTTGATGAAAATCAAAGCAATACCGAGAATGTCCATGGCTTTAATCAAGAGTGGAGCCAGTGGATTCTCAAAGGCAAAAAAGTCCTGAGATAAGAGGAATTTCCCCTAAAAAATCGATGTTTATAGGTGGGCCCCTTTACAGTTGGGACCCAGGATTCATTAGGCCTCTTTTTTAGAAAAAGAGGGAAATACATCTCCACTCATTTACCTCCATTTTTAACAGAAAAATCTACAAAAATAAGCTTCTACTTTTCTTTTAAATACGTCAACAATCTCTCTCTGATAGCTCCTGCCGGAGGGACAGGCAAGAGTCTACCCTGGTTTGCCAGTTTCCTGATCTGATAATAATCTTTTTCCGGATCAAGCAGTTCCAGCAATAAAAAACGAGCCTTGAAATTATAAATATTGCTTTTGACGGCTTCCTGTAAGGTTAGCTGTGCGAGTTCCGTATTGCCTCTTCCCATTTCCATTTTCGCTGCGGTCAACAAATATTGACTTTTTTCAAAGGGTAAGCGAGGAAGGTCTTGTTTACGAAATAGCTCTTCTGCCTGATTGATTTCTCCGAGATCAATCAGGGTTTGTATCCATTGATAGGGATTGCTGCGATTTCGAATTTTTTTATTCAAAACGGGTGCAAGGATTTCTCGGGCAGCGAGGCTGTCCCCTTCCCTCAAATGAATATTTGCCAATTCGATGAGATAGTCTGATCTGCTATTTCCAGAAGCAGAAAGGATTCGATTTCCTTCCTCCAGAATTTCTTTGGCTTTGCTTAATTCTTCATTGGCCAGGAGCACCCGGGCATACTGGATTCTGTGTTGATAATTTTGTGGTTTTTGCGCTACTAGATTCTTGAAAAATTCCAGAGACTTTTCCTGATAGCCCAGCATACCTTTTTGCTCGTAAACAAAAGCTTCAGTAGCATCCCTGCTATCCCTGAGGTAGGTACTGATAGTCGGTGCTTCCGAAACATAGGCTTCAGCTGTTTCAATAGCCTCCGCGATCAAACCAAAGGAGAGATAAAACTGTCTGATCTCCTGATTGAGCCTGGGACGCAATCCTATATCTGTTTCGAGTTCCTCGGCTTTTTTATAATAGGCTTTTTGAGATTTTACTGTTTGTAGTTCTTCGGTAATCCCTTTTTGGAAGCGACTCATTTCCCATCGGGCATAGGCTTGTTGGCTAGGGGCGAAATCAGGGGCTAACTCCAGGGCTTTATCCAGATAGAAGCTTGCACTATCAAAGTCCTGATGGCTACTGAAGGCTTGTGCATAGGCCAGGTAGGTCGGAACATAGGTGCTATCCCAGGACAATGCTGTTGCCAGATGTTGGGCTTGCAGGGAATCAAAGCCCATTCTCCCGACTCTTTGAGAGAGTTGGATATAAACATTAGCCCAATTGCTTGCCATGGCTGTTTTATCTCCATTCAGATAAGCCTGATGTTTTTTGACCAGGCCGTCCACGAAGGCAAACATCAGGGGATCTTTGCTTTGCAGGTCTCCCCGAGTATTCATGGATTTGTGATTGAGGGGGTGGACTTTTATCGGGATAAAGTAGGCAGGAAATGCCTGAGCCAGGTATTCAAACTCATTATTAGCGCCATAGTAATCCAGGGTACAGCCATTTTCCATAGCATAGTAATAGCGCTTCCTGACTTCCCGCATTTCTGCATCGCTGAATATGCTTCCGTGGAAAAGATGAACATATTCATGCAGGGTAACATTTCGTTCTAAATGGGCGCCTCTTTCGACATATTCTATGCCTGTCGCTCCGCTTCCTACCCCTCGGATATCCATCCATTGCCGATTGTCAAAGGTAGTTCCTCCGCGGAAATAAGAATTGCCCATAGCCTCTGCTAAATCTACATGCAAAGGCGGGATGACGAATTTCCGATTGAGCTTTTCGAGAAAAGGAAGGTAGACTACTCCCGTATACAGCTGCTGATAAACCATCTGGCTGACTCGATCTCCCGGATAGAAAGCGAGATCCGGAAAAACCTTGAAAAATTGCTCCTCATTTTCGATGCGACTTTGCTTGATCTCTTTTTCCAGGGAGTCGCTGTATTGTAGATAAGGGAATCGCCGCTGCTTGATCACAGCTGCCAATCCATTATGCGCCGGACCATAATTTTCTTTTCTTCTCAGGATACGGAGGAAAATACTTTCTGCCGAATCAGGGTTTTGCAACTGATAATAGGTGGATGCTTTGAACATATCCGGTAAGACTGACAGCGGATAGTCCTTACTGATTCCCTGAGCCAGTTTGAGGGCAAGTTTAGCATTGTCATCGCCCAGAGCTTTATTGGCTTTTTTCAAGGCTTTTCGGACTTCTTTATCTTCCTCTTGCGCATAATCTGCATAGGTCAGTTGGGTATGTCCATTTCCCCAATGCCAGTGAGTGAGGTAGTGTAAAGGCTGGACCTCCAAAGCCAGTTTCCACTGTGCAGCCATATCTGGTAATTGGGTAGCATCTACTCTTCTCCAAATGGCATATCCATAATAGAAGCGCGCATCTGCATTGAAGGGATCCAGTTCCAGACATTTGCGAAGGGCTTCTTCGGCAGTTTTCTGTTCTCTTTTCCAAAGTAAAGCTTCTGCTTCGAGTAGATAGGCAGTTGCATTTTCGGCATTCCACTCCTGAACCTGCTTAGCAAGCGCCAAAGCCTTATCAAAATTCTTTTGCAGTACGTAAATGCTACCCAATTGGAGAACGGTGGCTTCGGAGCGCGGAGATTGCTTGAGGATATCTATGCAGGCTTGTTCCGCCTTTTTGAGTTCCCATGCTTCTGTCAGAAGCTGAATTTGTAAAAGACGATAGGCTTCCGTTGAAGCAGATCCCGATTTCATTTTTTTTAGAATCTGCTCTGCTTCTTCAAATCGGTTTTTTAGCATGAGGAAATGAACCTTTTGTAGCAGAAGCTCAGGCGCCAGGTTCTTTTTCTTTAATTCTCCTTCCAGTTCTTCCCACATGCCCAGTTTAAGCATGTCTGCGACACGAGTTGCAGATAATGGACCTTCTGCCTTGCTAAGGGTATTCCTCTTTTCTGTCAGCAAACTCAGGGCTCCCTCTGTATCATCTGGAGAGAGTAATTGAGCCTGTGTTGGAATCAGGATTACAAAAGAAACGAGTAGTAGTATAAATCTTTTCATCATTTGGGTATTTGGGAACTTAAAGAACAGATGAAAGATCTACTGTTCCTTTAGAGAAGGTTACGGCATTTCCGCCCAGGGAGATTTGCTCCCCCAGATCTTCGCAATAGAGTTCGCCATATCTGGCTGAAAGTTGTTCTGCGTATAATTTTTTCTTGCCTAATTTTTCGGACCAGTAGGGAACGAGATTGCAGTGGGCAGAACCCGTTACGGGATCTTCGTTGATTTGGGCGCGTGGAGCAAAAAAGCGGGAAACGAAGTCGGCTTTTTCACCGGCTGCGGATACGGTTACGCCTACGACCTCTTCCCATTTATAGATGAGGTCGAAATTGGGTCGCATGTCCCGGATTTGCTGTTCGTGCTCAAATACAAAAAAGTAATCTCTGCTGATTCTTATATCTATAGGTTTTATGCCTAAAGCTTCTTCCACATCTGCAGGACCCGGAACTTTTTTTGGGGGTCTGCTGGGAAGCTTCATAAAGTATTTATCTTCTTTTTGCTCAACATAAAGAGCTCCACTGCGGGTGTGGAATACAATAGGGCCTGTATGTCCCAGATGTTGATACAAAACATGAGCACTTGCGAGGGTAGCATGCCCGCAGAGGTCAATTTCGAAGGCCGGGGTAAACCATCTCAAGTTGAATTCATTCCCATCCCGAACGAAAAATGCAGTTTCTGAAAGTTGATTTTCCAGGGCCATGGATTGCATGACCTCATCAGGTATCCATTCATCCAGGGGACAGACTGCAGCGGGATTTCCTCCAAAAACCTTTTTACTAAAGGCATCTACCTGGTAGATATCAAGCTTCATAGATTGGTGAAATTTGAGTTTCGCTTAAAAGATAAAACTAATCAAATTCAGAGAAGCTTGCACAAAAAAACAAGAGGCGGCATGAATACATGCCGCCTCTTTATATTTAGAATTATGTTCTGTTTAGTTTCTGCTGCTCTGACGCTGAACCAACCACTCATAAGCGGCGCGGGTATCTTTTACGTCAGCGATGTCAACCAGACCAGGTCCAATCTTGTTTTGGATACCGAATCCTCCCTGCTGAGCTGAGCTTGATTTAAGAGCAGCCAGGGCAGTTGCATCAGGAGCTGCAGGCTCATTGATTTTGCTAACCTGAATCACATAGATTCCATTCTCTCCTTCAACGAGTTTCATTCCTCCTTCAGCCAATCCAAGTGCAGTTCCGATCACCAGTGGTTCAGCACCAATTCCGGGAACGCTGTTGCTTTCAAAACTGATCCCATTTGCTGTTGATACTACAGCTGCAGCACCATAGGCCGTTTTGAGACTGTTTAAGTCCTTTCCACTAATATCTCCCAAAGACTGTCTAATCTGAGCAGCCTTTTTATCATTTCTCACTTCTCTTCTTACGAGTTCGCGCGTCGTAACTTCTGCTGAAGACTTTAGGCCTTCATCATACTTTCTTACCACCTGAGCGACTACGTACTTTTCATCCTGATTGATTTTTAGTACAGAAGAGATTTCACCGATATCGGTATTCAAGGCCCAAACAGCGAGGTTTCTACCTCCGTTGAGACCGGGAATGTTATAAGTTTTGGCAGAAAGACCAGCAGTCTCTCTTGCACTTGTTCCGTTTTCAATTGCCGCAGCATTCAGATCGCCATTGTCTTTGGCTTTCTTTACGAATTGGTTAGCGGCCAGATATACCTGCTTTTTAGTTGCAGAAGAAGGAGTGATCTCTTCTTCAATCTCAGCAATGTTAAAAGTCTTATTGGTTTTCTTGGTGATCTTCACAACGTGAAATCCTCCAGGTCCTTTCAAAGGTCCTACGATACTTCCTACAGAAGCAGATTCGATAGCACCGTTGAAGTCATCATCAAATCTGGCTTTATTGTACCATCCTAATTTTCCCCCAATATTCTTTGTGCTGGGGTCATTGGAATTTGCTATCGCCAATTCTGCGAAATCAGAACCGGAACGGGCCTGTCTTGCAATATCAGCAGCTTTGCTACGAGCCGTGGCTGTATCAGCAGCTGTATTTCCGTTTGCCGTGATCAGGATGTGATCAATAGCAGCAGATGGCTTATCAGCAGTTTCGGTTCCTACCAGTTTGTAAAGCTTATAGTAAGCTCCGTCCTGAATAGGTCCAAATACTTTTTTGTCTTCAGCATCCAAAACCATGTCCTGGATAGAAGCAGGAATATTGCTGATCGCTTTATATGTGTTGGAATATGGCGCTCTGATTCTTCCTCTGGTGTAGATACTGTCATTGGCAGCATTGGAGAAAGAAGTAATGATTTTAGCAATACGATTCTTTGCGTTTGCGCTATCCTCTGAGCTGGGATTTACATCAAAATTGACATAGCGTACATAAGCTTCTTCATCCTGCTCAAATCTCGCTGGATTGTCAGAGATGTAGTTGTCAATATCAGCAGTGCTTACATTGATGGTTGAATCAATGATGCTACTGTAAGGAATACTCAGGTAGCTGATATCAACGGTTTTATTTTGGTCGAAGTATTGCTGCTCAGCCATTCTGTTTGAGCCAACAAAGCTTCTCCGAACCATATTAGAATATCTTTCCTGAGGACGGCTTCTCAGCAGGAAGTCTTCCAGGCTTTTCAAAGCAGCACGTCCATTAGGACTTTCTTTGAGCTGCTTGAGCCCTTGTCTGATGAAAGCCATATTAGGATTGTTTGGGTCTTGCCCAAAGAATCCGGAAATAACGCTGGGAGGAATGTGGTTTCCTGCCATCATGTCGATCAATTCATCATCCGTTACAACCAGGCCAATCTTATCGAACTCTTGTTCGAAAACTTTTTCCTGAACGATCTGGTTCCAGACATTGTCTCTGATTTGTCCGTTGAAAGCGTCATTATAGGCAGCTCCCTGGTATTGTTGCATCGCCTCAGAAACTCTTTGTTCGAAATCCTGATTTGTAATTTCCTCACCAGCCACTACAGCGGCAGGAGGAGGTGTATTGAAAATGCTGGTTATACCAGACAGAAAATCTGTCAAAATGAATGCAGCCAGGGCCACAAAGATCACCACCGCTACCAGACCAATGTTATTTCTAATCCTACTCAGTGCAGACATTGATATACGTTTTTTATTTAATGCTTTTAGGTTTCAATGAAAAAATCTTCCCCAAAGGTAGATTTTTAGCCCTGCAAATTACGGGGATTCCGACTTAATTTCAAAATTGGAGCCTGCTTAATCCACAGAACTTTTCTAATATCCTGAGGCTTGAAAATCAAGCGGTTCATTTATCATTAATGAGGAAGCCTTTGCAGATTTTCTCTTGAAACGTTTGAGGTGTTGAATTAGTAGCTTGGCTTGGGGAAATATTACAGGGCTAAGGGATAAATAAAGCTTTCCTTTTTTGAAAATCTAAACAAGCTGTCATTGAGAATCCCCGATCAGCATAGCTGTCATTGCGAGCCTGTGATACAGGCGAAGCAATCCCCTTGAATACAAATAGCTATTTTGAATGAAGGGGATTGCCGCGCCCTGGTCAAGGGCTCGCAATGACAAGTGTGTTTGGTCCCTTAATTCTAATCCGCCTTTTTTCTAAGCAAAATGGAAATGACTCGGGTGCTTGAGGATTCTTCGACCGTAAGGACATAGGCTCCAACCTCAATGTTTGCTTCTGCTTCGGGTATCTCTTCGGCTATATAGGTAACCAATCCTCCCAGCGTAGTATAGTATTCCTCTTCTGGCAGCTCCAGTTCAAATTCTTCATTGATATCATCAATCTCCAGTCTTCCTCCCAGGCGATAAGCACCATCATCCAGCATTTCTTTTACCAGATCAGGCTCATCAGGGGTTTCTGCCTCAGAATCATGTTCATCTTCAATTTCTCCAAATACTTCTTCAACCAAATCTTCCATTGTCACCATGCCTGAGGTGCCACCAAACTCATCAACGACTATCGCAATACTCTTTTTCTCATTGGTGAACTCCAGCAACAAGACATCGGCAGACATGGTTTCCGGAACGATGATGACAGACTGTAGAACCTGTTTGATTGTCTCGGGTTTGCTGAAAAGGGTGTTGCTATGTACGTATCCTACTACCTGGTCGAGACTTTCCTCATAAATCACAATTTTTGAAAGAGAAGATTCTATAAACTGATCGATCAGATCACTAATAGGAGTATCGATGGAAACGGCAATGATCTCAGTACGTGGAATCATAAATTCCCGTGCCTTGGTGTCCTTGAAGGCAAGGGCATTACTCAGCATTTCTGTATCCAAATCTTCTACGGGAAGGGTTTCACTGGCAGCGACTAATTCCTGCACATAATGATCCAGGTCTTTCTTCCCAAGCTCTACTATGCGGTCATCTGTGGTAACCCTGAAAAAGACCCTAAGTAGAATTTTTGAGACCTGATTTACAACCCAGACCGGGATATAGAAAAAGATGTAGAAGAAATTGAGAACGAAAGCCAGCGGAAAGATCAGTCGATCTGCATTTCTCCGGAAGATTGCTTTGGGAATGTATTCAGCAAATACGAGGATGATCAGGGTAGCAATGAGGGATTGGATCAGGGTAAAGGTCAAATAGAACTCTTCCGGATCTATCCCTATAAAAGGCTCGCTTATATTATCCACCATCAGGGTAAAGATTACCAGGGCAAAGTTGTTGCCAATGAGGATGGTGATCAGAATTTGGGAGCTTTTCTTTTTAAAATTGGAGAGCAATTGCGCTGCGCGATCTCCCTGGGCAGTTTTGAGCTCAATTTTTAACAAGCTGGAAGAAATGAAGGCAATTTCCATCCCTGAAAAGAAAAAGGAAAGGGCCAGCATAAGGAGCGCTATGGAAAATGCAAGTATCAAATCTCCTCCTCTATTTCGTCAGCTTCTTCCTCCGTCGCCTGCAATTCTGCCTCCCAGGCTTTCTCGGCTCTTATCCTTTGCGTACGTCTGAATGAGAACATAAAGGCGAATATCCCTGTGACTATACACAGCATGACCCTGCTTTGACCGGGTAAAGTCTCCCACTCCTTTGAGAGGAAAACCAGGGCCATGACCATAAGGATCAGGTAGACATATTCGAAGTATTTCATATAGCAATGTTACGTTATTGCGGGCTTACACGCAATTATTTGATCGCGGCCGGTTTTAGGGTCGGCTTTAAAGTAGGTTTTGGTTTAGGCGCTTCTTTCTTCTCTTCTGCAGCATTAAGGCTTACCTCTCCATAGGTACCAAAAATTACATAGGAGTCAAAAGAAGTAGTAGATCTCATTCCTCCGCTACCTGTGATGATCTTGTCCGGAGTTGTAATCTTGACCGGTGTATGTGTATAGACGGAATCAATCTCTTTATCCCAAAACAATTGTATCGTTTCTAATCGTTCTCCTTTCTCATTTTTGAGAATTACATCTTCGATCAATACGGCCCATTCGTCATCCTGGTTATAAATACCGCTTTTAGACTCGATAAAACTGTGGGGCCGACCGAAACGATCCAGAAAATCAATATGTACACTATCCTCCATATACTGAAGGGTTTTGGGCTTGTTGGGAGTGACGGGACTATTTATGGTCTTTTTCTTGTCTTTATCCTCATCTTCCCCGCCTTCATCCAGTTCTTCTTTAGGTTTTTCCTTGGGTTTGGGCATAAGCCGCATAGCTTCCTGCATAACCAAAGCGGTAAAGTCTTCAGCTCCTCTGTCTGTACTTAAAATATGGTCGACTGCTTTGGCTATATTTTTTTTGAAGAGGGCATCCTGTTTGCCATCCTTGAAATCCAGGCTGTTTTGAACTTCCATGACATGTGAGGCATATAGTTCTGCTGTAACCTTGGCTGAGTCAGAGAAAAGGAAGCGCACCCCAAATGATTCTACCGCAACGCTGTCTTCTGTACGCAAGGGTAAACTCTTTCTGAGTTCTTCTTTATCTGAATTACAGGCGATTAAACAGAAAAGGGTATAAATAGTCAAGAGATACCGCATGCTGCAAATGTACAAACAATGAAAAAATAATAGTATATTGGATTACACTCTTTATAAAGCATAGTGCCATTTTTTGAAGAAAAGGTTGTGAACAGCACCTTGGCTTGCTTATTTTATATTGTAAATGAATCTAAAGGACCCCAAATTATACTTTAATCGGGAACTGAGTTGGCTGGGATTTAATGACAGAGTTATTGAAGAAGCTGAAGATACCGATCACCCCTTACTTGAAAGACTGAAATTTGTAGCCATATTCTTCTCTAACCTGGATGAGTTTTTCATGATCCGGGTTGCAGGACTGAAGGAACAAATAGCAGCGGGAGTCAGGGATATTCCTGTTGATGGTCTGGGCCCACAAGAGCAGTTGAACAGAATTTCTGAGCTTGTACATAGCAGTGTCGCAAGGGTATATAAGGTCCTCAATCATGATATTCTTCCCAAGATTAGCAAGAAGGGCTTTCGTATCAGAAAATTGAGTAGCCTTCGCAAGCATCATAAACATTTCCTTACAGAATATTTCAGAGAAAGTGTATATCCGGTCCTGACCCCATTGGCGGTGGACCCTACCCATCCCTTTCCCCAACTCAAGAGTCTGGGGCTAAATCTGATGGTAGAATTACGGACTCCCTATCGGAAGGACAATAAAATCGCGGTGGTACATATTCCCTCTACATTGCCTCGATTTATTGAATTGCCTACGGAGAACGGGCGAAGAGATTTTGTCATGTTGGAGGATTTAATCCACAATCATGCCCGCATGCTTTTCCCCAATATGAAAATCCTCAATGTCTCCGAATTCCGAATCACCCGAAATGCTGATTTGGATTTGGCGGAAGCAGAAGCAGATGATTTGCTGAAACTGGTGGAAAGAGAATTGCGGAAAAGAAGATTGGGAACCATAATCCGATTGGAGATTAGTACCAAAATGAGCAATTCCAATCGGAAATTTCTCAGAAAAATTACAGAGCTGAAGGAGGATGAGATTTATGAGATCCCAACCTATCTGGATGCTTCTGCCTTTATGCGTATGATGGGGCTGGATTTCCCCGACCTCAAAGACCGGCCGTTCAATCCTGCCCTCAATCCCAGTGTGATCAAGGGAGCTAATATTTTTGATGCGCTATCCGAAGGAGATGTTGTTCTTCATCATCCATATGATTCTTTTCAGCATGTCGTGGATTTTGTAAGAGAGGCTGCTGAAGATCCTCAGGTATTAGCCATCAAACAAACTCTTTATCGTACCAGTGGGGATTCTTCCATTGTAAAAGCCCTCAAAGCTGGGGTGAGAAATGGAAAGCAAGTAACAGCTTTGATAGAATTAAAGGCTCGCTTTGATGAACAGAATAATATAGAATGGGCGAAAGACCTGGATCGATCCGGAGTAAATGTTGTCTATGGAGTTCTGGGATTAAAGACGCATTGTAAAATATGTATGGTCGTGCGGAAAGAGGGAGATCAAATCAGACGCTATCTCCACCTGAGTACGGGTAATTATAATGAGAAAACGGCTCGTATTTATACCGACCTTTCCCTGATGACCTGCGATAAGGATATGGGAGAAGATGCTTCCGGTCTTTTCAATTTACTGACAGGTTATTCCATGCAGAAGAATTGGAACAAATTTCTTATTGCTCCTTCCAGCTTAAGGGAGGGATTGAGAAATATGATCCAGGAGACTCGCAAATATCATTCAGAAAAATCACCCTCACGCATCATCATGGTGATGAACTCTTTGGTGGATCCGGATATGATACGGGAACTTTATAAATGCTCCATGTTGGGGATTAAAGTTGACCTGATCATTCGGGGTATTTGTTGTTTGAAGCCGGGGATAAAAGGAGTAAGTGAAAATATTCGGGTGAAAAGCATCGTAGGTAGATTCCTTGAGCATACTCGCGTCTTTTATTTCAAATCCCAGGAAGGCGTGAAAATCTACATGGGAAGTGCGGACCTTATGCAACGTAACCTCAACCGTAGAGTAGAATTGGTATTTCCGGTGGAGGATGAGGAACTAAAATCCCGGGTGCTGGGAATATTGCGGCAGATGATAAAAGATGATGTGAAGTCCCGCTACCTTCAGAAAGACGGGACTTATGTGCGGGTTAAAGAAAAAGGAAGTTTTAATGTACAGGAATACCTGATCGAGGAATCTGAAGAACGTCAGAAGCATGTGGATACGATAAGTACTTTGCTTCGATAATAAGAACCTGTTTAACATACGCACAACATGAAAAGGATCAGTTTACTACTGCTTTTTGCTTTGCATTTTTTCCTATGCAAATCTCAATCTTCTTACCTACCTATTTTTAGTGATAGCGATACAAGCAGCTGGGTAATTATTTTCAACGGCTTTGGAGAAATTGCTGCTCATGCTGAAATCCTTTCTTTGGATACTTGCATTAATGGGCAGGATTATTATCGCTTTCGTACATGGTATGGAGGCAATGATTATGGGGCAAATGAATATTTTCTACGGGAAGACAGCCTAAACCGCAAAGTTTTTGTTTATGAAGCTGACACCTCCGCTTCCATCTTACTCAATACAGAGGCCCTCCTCTATGATTTTAGCCTAAGTATTGGTGATACGGTAATGGTTAGGAATTTTGATCCGGTTTTTCCCGACATTTTCCCTCCGGATGTTCTCATGGTACTGGATTCAATCAAGCCTAGCTTTAGCCAATTTTTTCAGCATACTGATATTGAAAAAGAAAGAGGCAGCTATCAAGCGGACAGTGCGCAAGTCTTTTTCTTCACACCTCTCAATTTTCCTTTTGATCCTGGACTTTATCTGGATGCCGTTATTTGGGCTGAAGGTATGGGATCTTTAGATGGGATATTGGCAGCTGGGGCCAATTATTATTTTGAGGTCGAAACGGGATGTATTCATAAAGGAGATACGGCTTATTATCATCCGAACATTTGGTTCTATTCCGATACCTGTTTTTTAGAGGCAGTATCTATCGACAATGATCTTGAAAGTCAATATTCTATAAGCCTTGGGCAGGATAGGGAAAGGGAAATGATTTTTCTCAGTATAGATCCCGCACCCATACAGGAAATCAGTCTGGAAATTATAGATATAAGTGGTCAAAAGGTGCATCAAGGAAATTTGGGAGCTTTAGAGGCTGAATTGCAAATCAATCTACATAGCTATCCGCCTGGAGTCTATATTCTTCGACTCTATTCGGGAAATTCCTATTACCACAAAAAAATTATCAAATAAGGAGAATTAGCTTTCCACCCACTCAACTTTAGTCTCCCAGCCCGATTGTCTGTGAGGTTTTACCCAGCCGTTTGCCGGCATGCCGAGGTAAAAGAATCCCAGGCATTTGTCCTCCGCTCCTAATCCGAGCCAGTCACGCATTTCATCTTTATAGGTAACTCCCCCGCTGGACCAGTATCCGGCCAATCCCATAGAAGTAGCACTAAGCCAAAGATTCTGAACAGCCGCGGCTACCGCTTCGATTTCCTCCAGTTCAGGAATTTTGGGATTGCTGCCGCGCTTCATGCAAATAGCGATCACATGTGAGGCTTGAAGCGGACGATTGGCGAGTTTGTTGAATTTCTTTTCTTCGAAAGCATCTCCGCTCAACTCTTTATAAATTTGAGACTGAGCTTCGGCAAGCTTCTTCAATCCCTCCCCTGCAAAGACTTTGAAAAACCAGGGTTCTGTTTTTCCATGCGTAGGCGCCCAATGTGCATTTTTCAAAAGCGTCTCAATCTTCTCTCTCGGAATGATTTCTCCTGAATAGTCTTTGGGAAAAATTGATCGACGATTTTCGATCAAAGTATTTACCTGATCTATATTGAAGTCGGGGAGTGTTACCTCCTCTTTTTGTATCTCAGCATTCGTAACGGAAACTTTATCGCTTCCCTTCTTTCTTCCTACAATCTTGGCCATATGGGATGATTTGTGGCAAAAATACGGGATTTTTGCATGTGTTCAAGTGTTCTTGCGTTCAAGTGCGCAAGAGAGTGGCATTTTTTCGTGAATCATCTTCAATTCCCAGAACACTAGCGCACTCCCAGTACATTTAATACCATCTGCCTGATCCTGCGATCATATGGGATTGCTCCGCAAAAAGCCAGACTCCCCGTTTGAAAGACCATGCCTCCTCCCGGATGTATATAATAACCCAGATCTGCCCCTAAAGGTTTTTCTTCCAATTCTTTGATATCTGCTGAGCTGAGGACAATACCTGCTCCGTCTCTTTGTTGGTTCCATCCGCGGGCAAGGCTGATCCAATTCGCAGGAGTGCCGGGAAATACTTTGTCGATTTCCATGCCGGCAGCTGCACCTTTTCGCCCTTTTCGAAAAAGAGATAATAAGAGTTCCCATTTACCTGCATAGGCATAGGCGTAATCATAGGTTTCACTGATTTCCCCAAAGAGATCTCCTTGCTTCAATCCCGTATTCGCCCACACAAAAGAAGTATCCTCCAAAACCTGATAAGGCCCAAAGGAATGAAAGCCCCAGGCAGTTTCCTGTATACCGAAAGGTCGTAGGCCTGTGCTGTCTTTCTCCCGCCAATAACTGTGAACTCCTTTATGAACTTCCAGTTTTCGTTCGTCCAGATCCAATTCGCTGTACCAGGCAGCTGTATTTCCTCCCAGATTGATAAGGTTCAATCCCGAGTCCAGGCAAGTATTCAGATGGATGAACATCTGCTCCGTCCAATATTCCGGATGCGTACTGAGTACAAGGCTTTCATATTCTCGCAGTTTATCTGGCGAACGATGAAGCTCTTCTATGGCATAGACGTCAAATTCGATTCCTGCAGAATCCAGAAGCTTTGCCAAGGGAAGATCCATATTGGCTGCCTGATAATAAAGCTGCTGATTAGGATAGGTATTTGAGATGAAGGGATCTGCCAATAATTGTGGGCGATGGAAACTCACAACTGGAGTATGGTTTGCGCTATATAAGGATTGTCCTCCCCAATGATTATAAGCATTCCAGGTATTGGTGGAAAGGAGGAGGGCAATGGGTTTTTTGATCTGTTCTACTTTTGGGCTAATGAATACAGATGTTGTTTGCTTGAATCGTTGATTGCTGAGTTGGATGAGGTACCAGCCAGTCGAAACTTCTGAGGGGATAGGAAGCGCAAGTGTTTTTTCCCAGTCTGTACCCGTTACGGAAACTCTGTCTGCTACTTTTTGAAAAGGGAGATGTACTTCTTCTGAAAAGAGGGTATCATTTTGAATGGGATCAAAACAGATCAGTTTCGCCTTTTGTTCTCCAGCAGCACTAGCATAGATGGCGATTTGCTCTCCTTCTTCATAGTTCCATTTGTCTGTGTGGAGTTCGAGATGTTGGAAATGATTGTGCCTGACTTGGAAGAGGCTATGGCTATTGGGGAAAAGGTAGTAGAAATGATAAGCTATACTAAAGCCTATGATTATGCTGCTGATGAAGGTAATCAGCAAAAAAGCGATGAAGTATCGATTTTTGAGTGCTTGTAGCATGGGCTTTGGCTTCCACAATCTGTGTCATCCCGACCAAAGTGGAGGGACCTATATCTTCCCTTCCTCCTTTCTTAATCCAATATTGGGTTGAGGGAAAAAATGAGAGAGAGGAATTAGGTCCCTCGACGGGGCTCGGGATGACACGGGATTGTGTATAAAATAGGCGCTGACTGATATCAGCGCCTAGGAAAAAATACATGATATCAATTCACCATAGAACCCGACTCAATCTCTTTGAGAGGGTTTAATAGGTGGAGTTCTTCGGAACTATCTTCTGCAAAAAGGATCATGCCCTGAGAGACAACGCCTCGGATTTTGCGAGGAGCGAGATTCACCAAAACAGGTACTTGCTTTCCAAGCAAATCTTCCGGTTTGAAGTATTTAGCTACGCCGGAAACGATGGTACGCACATCAATGCCCGTATCCACCTTAAACTGAAGTAGCTTGTCTGCTTTGGGTACTTTCTGCGCTTCCAAAATGGTCCCCATACGGATGTCCATTTTCTGAAAATCATCAAAGCTAATTTCCCCTTTGGAAGGCGGGAAATTGGAAGTGGCTATATTTTTAGCGTCCTCCAGCTTTTTGAGCTGGGCTTCGACAACTGCATCATCAATTTGAGAAAAGAGAATCTCCGCTTTCCCCTTGAATATCTGATGCCCTGCCTGAATGAGATCTGTTCTTCCCAAATCGCCCCAACTATAAGCATCTTTATCGATCTTGAGCAGATTGAAAATCTTGTCTGCTGTTTCCGGAAGGAAAACTTTAGACAGTATCCCCAATTTCGCAATGATCTGAAGAGAAGCAGCCAAAATCGGTGCAACTTCCTCAGGACTTGCTTTCCACTTTTTCCAGGGCTCCTGGTCTGTGAGGAATTTATTCCCGACCCGAGCCACATTCATAAACTCCGTCAAAGCTTCTCTGAAGCGATACGTCTCAATGGATTTCTCCAGCTGGGCGATATGTTGATCGATTTGCTTGAATGCTTCTGCGATTGCAGGATTTCCACTATAATCTATTTCTGCTGGCAAAACAGCTTCATAGTATTTATTGGTCAATACAATGATGCGGTTTACAAAATTTCCAAGGATGGCCGCCAGTTCATTATTATTTCTGGCCTGAAAGTCTTTCCAGGTAAAATCACTGTCTTTATTCTCTGGCAGGATGGAACAAAGCGCATATCTCAACACATCGTTCTTTCCAGGAAATTCGTCCAGGAATTCATGTACCCAAACCGCATGATTGCGGGAGGTACTCATCTTATCTCCTTCCAGGTTGAGGAACTCATTGGCCGGAACATTTTCCGGTAAGAGATATCCTTCGTGGAAGTGGAGGATGCTGGGGAAGATGATGCAGTGGAAAACGATATTGTCCTTTCCGATGAAATGGATCAAGGTCCGATCATCTTCAGGATTGTCCTGGCTTTTCCAATAGGGTTCCCAGTCTTTTCCATTATCGAGTGCCCATTGTTTGGTAGCTGAAATGTAGCCTATAGGCGCATCCAGCCAAACGTACAACTTTTTGCCAACGGCTTCTTCCAACGGAACATCTACCCCCCAATCCAGGTCGCGCGTCATGCTCCGGGGTTGGAGGCCTTCTTTGAGCCAGGAGGAACATTGCCCGTAAACATTGTTCTTCCATTTCCCTTTCTTTCCTTCCAGCAACCACTCTTCCAACCAGGGTTGGGCTTTGTCGAGCTGTAGATACCAGTGAGTCGTCTCGCGTAAAATCGGAGTTTTTTCACTGAGGGTAGAAAGGGGATTGATCAATTCAGTAGGGCTTAAAGAGGTTCCACAGTTTTCACATTGGTCTCCATAAGCGGCTTCATAACTACAATTGGGACAGGTCCCTTTGATATAGCGATCGGCCAGAAACTGATCATATTCTTCATCATAGTACTGCTCAGAAGTTTTCTTGACGAATGCTCCTTTTTCATACAGGACCGAAAAGAAATCCTGCGAAGTTTTATGGTGAAGGGGCTCTGTGGTTCTGTGGTATATGTCGAAATCAATCCCAAAGCGCTCAAAGGTTTCTTTGATTTGAATGTGGTATTGATCGACGATGGCTTTTGGTGTGGTCCCCTCCTTTTTTGCTCGTAAGGTAACAGCTGCTCCATGTTCATCACTCCCACACACCCAAAGCACATCATTCCCCCGCATGCGCAAATACCTGACAAAAATATCGGCAGGTAAGTAGGCCCCGGCAAGGTGACCTATGTGCAATGGCCCATTAGCATAGGGCAAAGCAGAGGTAATGGTATACGCTTTTGTGTTCATGGCGGCAAAGGTAATAAAAAATGAAGTTGATTGAGAAAGAGGAGAGGTGTAGGCACTTACTTACGGGGAGTAAGTAAGAAGGTTTTAGGGTGTTAGTGTTTTAGGGTGTTAGCGATTGTGATATACTCGAGATATCAAAAACACTAACACCCTAACACAGATCTACGCTAATTCGTCCCTTACTCAACCACCAACTTCTCCGAATGGCTCAATCCATTCTGGTCTCTGACTTTGAGGATGTAGACGCCTGAGGTCAGGTTGTTGGCATCAATGCGTACCTCCTGGTGATTGAGGCGAGAAATGTATTTGACTCGCTTGCCGGTGATGTCAAACATTTCCAAGGCCACAATATTGACCCGGGTTTCAGCATCCTCGGTAGAAACTATGCGGATAAAGGATTCTGTTACCATGGGATTGGGTGCCAATTCCATTTTGAGTTTATTGTCAAAGGCAAGGCTCTTGGTATCAAATACCCGATTCTTGACCGTATTAGTGATGATAAACTCATTGTAGTCGAACTGTATGGCTGCCCGATTGGTGATCTTGCTTTTCATTGGCGTCAATTCATCTACCATGATTTTGTACTGAACAAAGCCATGACTCTTAGGCTCATTAGAAACACTGTCCGGTAAATAGATGTGATCAAAGATGAAGCTCAATACTCTATCTTCTGATAACTCATATCTATACGGATGGCTAGCGGTCTCCACATGCAGGCTACTTAGGTCGAAATGCTCTGAGAGCGTATCGAGTATGAGTACCCTTTGCGCGAATTTAGTCCCTACATTCTGGAACCTGATTTTATAGGTCAGGGTATCTTTATGCAGAATGCTCCCACTTGGGAATACCAGAATGTCGTTGGGATCAATCGAGCCTACGACTTCATTATAATCTACATTTGAATTATTGGTCGGATCACAATCCTCCTGAGCCATGCTGAAGTTTGACTTCACTCGAGTCATTTTACCCATTTCGGCCTCCGTAGATACAGAGTCTGTGATCATGATGGAAGCCTGTTGCATGGGACTTAAAGTATCCAGGGTCCAAGAATATGTCGTAGTACTGTCTCCGACTACCATCGAATTCCAGTCTGTGTCCGCATTCAATGGAATAATCTCATTGTCGAACTCTACGGACAGATTTACATCATAGGCTGCCAGGCTCCCTCTATTGAGGTAAGAGATGGCATAGCTATTTCTGAAGCCTCTACGCAAGGCTGTACTTGATAGATAACTTACGAGGTCTGGCTTAGCACAATCCGGTTCCATGGCAAAGTCTTTACCACAAAAGGAATTGGAAGAAGTACGGTTAGCACTTTCATAGACGATGTTATATTCATCATCACAGGAATTTGCCATGCTCCATCCTTCAGCTTGTGCTATTTTTACGGTATAGGTTCCGTACTGACGATAAATCTTGTATTCTCCTAAATTATTGGTGGTAACGTACTTCGGTCCGGGAAGAATTTCGAGCAATACATTAGGAACTCCATTTTCGCCCGGATCTTGTGTACAATTTCCATTCATATCATAGAAGACTGTTCCACAAATCTCTGCACCCTCTTCTTCTACAATGGTCTGGCAATCATTGGTGTAAACATTGGTGAGATGTTGCTCAAAACCAGAAGGCCAATCAATGACCACTGAATCAATATTCGTAGCATCTCCCAGTCCAAAATAGGCTCTCAGGGTACTTTGACTACTGGAACCACCTCCTGATTGGGAACTGATTTCACGTGTTTGCCATACAACCTGCCCATCGATGGTTGCTTTTACTCGAATACGTGCTCCAATGGCGGATTTATTAGACCTTTCCCCCTGTAAAATAAAGCACTTCCAATTGTTACATTGGCCACTGGAATTTAAATAGAAGGAATTGGTCTGATTGCTTTTATTCGCCACGAAAATATCCATATCTCCATCATTGTCTGCGTCGGCAAAAGCCAGACCCATACTGTTTTCCTCATCCTCTGTTAAGGTATTTGCTTGCTTGGTGAAAGTCCCATCCCCATTATTGGTATAGAGGAAATTCGGATTATCTGCATCATTACCTACGATGAGGTCAAGGTCTCCATCATTCTCCAAATCCAACCAACCCGATCCATGCGAATGTCCTTGTTCGGATACAATGACGGAAGAAGTGTTTTTGGTAAAACTTCCGTCTCCATTATTCACATAAAGGAAATTCTTCTGATTACTGGCATTGGTCACATAGAGGTCCATATCTCCATCATTGTCAAAATCAGCCCAACTACTTCCCGTCGAATTTCCTCCATCATTTACAATATCTCCATCTGTTACTTTGGTGAACTTACCATTTCCATCATTGTGATATAGGGAATTGTTGTCATTACGTCCATTGGGAACAAAAACATCCAATAAGCCATCCATATCATAATCTGCCCAGGTCGCTCCCATAGAGAATTTGGCTTCCAAAGAAAGCTCTGTTCCTGTTTGGGTCGTAAAGGTGCCGTCGCCATTGTTTTTATATAGCATATTGAATTTGGTCGGCATATAATCCGAGACAAATAGATCCAGCCAGCCATCATTGTCATAATCGATCCAGGCCGCATTGTGGCAATAGCCTCCATAGTCTGATACATCTCCGGCATCTACTCGGGTGAAGCTGCCGTCCCCATTGTTTTGGTAGAGGTGATTGACTGCCCGGACATTATTGGAAACAAATAGGTCCAAATCGCCATCATTGTCATAATCGCCCCAGCTACTTCCTGCAGCCGCTCCTTTATCATTTACCATATCTCCGGCAGTGATTCTTTCGAAGCTACCATCTCCCTTATTTCTGTATAGATAATTTCCTTTCCAGTGCATGAACTCAGTAACATAGAGGTCTTCATATCCATCATTATCGTAATCTGCCCAGGATGCACTCCAACTATGGCCCTGATCATCTGAGAGCCCGGTGGCTTCTGGTTTGGTCAATTTGATACTAGGATCATAAGCCAGGTTTATGGTAGCCAGGTCCTGATCACAAGGGGATTCTGAATAGGCGCTTATTTGGACTAATTCCCCCGGTTGATAAGAGTTCCCTACTTCTAGGTAGAATCTAATGCTGACTCGATTATTATCCAGATCCATTACCCCTGGCATGCCATTCTCTGCAATGGTTGAATTGATTTCCCAGGTGTTGATCTCAAACTTATTGCTGCTGACTGTCGGATCAGCAAAGTTGAAATAAGATCCGGATAGGGGGTATTTCAAACTGGAAGAAGAGGCTTTGAGGCTCATGCTTCCGGAAGATGGCAGTTGTACTTCTACTTTCATGCTATCCACATGCGCAATCTGTACACTGGCCAATTCCAGGGTAACTTCTATTTCTTTCCCACACTCATCTCCTGTGTATTGACCACTGAGGGTCATTTGAAGTTCAGCGGTTTTGGGCTCCATGTAGAGACTCATTTGAGAATAGGAGCAGGTGAAATTTGCGAAGGAATCCGGATAAGCCGAACATTCATAGCCTGAATACACTTCGATATTGTCATTGCCACAGGCTGAATAGGAAGCGGTAATATAATAACTGCTTGTATTCCCTTTGTTGATAGATCCTACCTGGTAGATGTCTCCACTCAGGCTCAGGGTATCCCCACTGCTCGCATCAATCACATATTCAATATTTACCTCACCACTTGGATTTTTGATGTGGAACCAGGCATTATCTGAATTTGAAGAAGAAGAAGTGTTCTCGATATCAAGGGTCCAGGTTACTGTTTTTCCGATTCCGTCGATGGTCGGGTTGGGGGAGGATAAATCTAAAGATGGAGGTGTCCATCTTACCCGATCCGGATCAGAAGTGTACCAATCCGTTTCAGCACCACTTAGCATATCCGATTCAACGAAGGTAAACTTCCAGGGCATATCCTGATAGGTACTTGGCGTCACATCACAACTAGGTGCGATTTCGATATAGAGTGTACCTGAGAATCCATCATCAGAGTACAATAAGGAACCGCCAAATTCTGAATAGTACTGTTCCAGATCAAAAATCAGGGTGTCATTGCTATTGTAAGTCGGAACAATATCATTGACAGTCTGGGTCGCACTGGTATTGGTGGATTTGGTCCTTTTCTGCTTGACATACATCTGCAGAACTTCGTAGTTATCCGGGATAACCGTGAAAGCCTGCTTTACATGCGCCCAGTTCCGATATTCATAAGGGAAGAGATTTCCACCCTCAAAATTGGAACAGCAATCTCCTATGCTCAACTTGAAATTCTGCTGAATAACTTTTGAACATCCTTTGATGGTTACATTGGTACCCGTACTATTTTCAAAGTAGTATCCAATCAGGGTAAAACGACCTCCCCAGGTATCGCATTGATATTTGTCTGAGGAAGAAGTAGGACTGGATACATCACTGACATAATAATTATTATCAATATCTATTTCCTCGATTGCTCCTCCTATATTTCCCGTAACTTTATAATCGGTATATAACCAAACGGAGTCCCCTTCGCCAAAAGTGAAAGAATTGAAATCACTACATCCGCTGGAAAGGGTGGAGGGACTAAAGTCATACGTAAAGGTTCGCAGACTTCCATTGTCGCTACTGTTTACACTCACTCCATTACAGGTAATATAGCTTCCTGCAGAAGCATCATATACTTTTAAACTGGCTCCGGCTGAACTAAGATTTGTTCCTTTTTCTATTTCAGAATCTGCATATCCCTGAGCCCAGGAAGGATGGCTCCCTGAAGTTTTGACGACTCCTGTAAATGTTCCTCTTAAGGTATCACCAACCATAGCGCGATTGGTTTTGATACTTGCAAGGTCAACAGACCCACTTCCATCTGCTTTCCCATCCTGATTATCGTCAGGGGCTCCATAACTGATCCTGGCAATATCATATTGCTTAAAGGCCATTCCTTCATCACATGGACCGGGGCAGTGAAGGGCAACCGTAGCAATTTCATTGCATAAGAATGGAAGGCTGCAATCACTCGTACAAGTTGTATCAGGAACGTAAGAAATATCTAATCCAAGGGCGATGTCTTCTGTGCTATTGCTTATTCCGGTGCAGTCTCCGGTCAGATTAACCGAGAGTTCCGATTTGGGAATATCAAAGGCTTCGGGTAAAAAGTATTTTACCTCAAGCAGACGCGTGCTGCTATTATAATTGATGTCCTGGCCTGTCCAGACATTGGTACCACTGGTGAAAGTTAAATCACTTGAATTCCCACTCCAGCTCAATCCTTGAGGAATGCTAAATTCTACCAGATAATGTGCACCATTTCCTTCCGGATATTCATTGGTATGGCTGGATATGGTAAAGTCAAAACTTTCGGTTTGTCCATCCTGAATATCAGAGGGGGTTTCCGGAAGAACGCTCATGGTACCCGAGCGAGTATCCTCTCCTTTTTTGGTGGAGGAAGTCGGACTTTGGCCGCAGGCATCTGTGTAACTCACTTTGTATTTCCAGCCCGTATTCTCCTCACTGCTACAAACATTTACACAACAACTATAGGTATCCCAATTGATAAAAATGGTTTCATCCGGATCGATATTGGGAAGGTCAAGCACTACTTTGCCAATTGGATTGCTGCCTAAACAGGAGTAATTGCCATCGGTCCTGTTATTCACTACGGAAGTAGGTGAAATATGAATAGGACTTCCATTTGCTCCTACTTTATAGGTAATGCTGGCAGTATCTATGCGAGAGAATAGGTCTTCATCAAAGGAGCCACCGGAAGATTTATAGATTTCCACTTCTACATCCATGGCGATTCCCTGACCCGTATTTTCTATTTCTATTTCCTGATTATTTGGAACGCCTGCTCCAAAGCAGGATTCGAGATTGCTGGTCGCACTCAAAGAGAGACTAGGCATTTTGAGGCTGACATTTACGTGCCCATTGGTAGTAGAATTGGTGGTGTTTTGCCCATTACATCCCCATATAGCACTTATTACAGAGGAAACCGTAGCATCACTACAGCCCGTAGCTACCAGATTTTCTTCAAAACTGAAAGATTCATTGGTATCAAAATATTCGTCATTATCACCAAACTGTTGAAAATCGCTGGCTCCAAAGAAAATGGTGTCTTTACTGGCATTGATGGTTCCAAAATTACTGCTGACCAATTCAATGCCCTCTCCATGAATATCTGTTACAAAAAAGCTGCTCAATCGCCCATTGCCGGCATTGATAATGGTCATAGACCTGCTAGCAGTATCGCCGGAGACTACAGATTGAGAACTGGGGCTCAGATTTACAATACTTATGGAAGGATATAAAACATTGTAGGGACCCGAACTACTTTCCGCTATCCCTTCATTTGTTACAAGCTTTATTACATTATCTGGAGTGTTGCCGGCGAGAATGTAAGCCATTGCTGCTGGATCTGCCTCAAAATTTATGGAGAAAGGAAGGGTTTCCCCATCCCCCAAATCATCCATAGAAAATATGGGATTTGCCAGATCTGATATGTCTTCCTCTACCACATTATAGCCGCTTGTATCTGTTAAACTTCCGGCTACATAGGTGATGCCAGAAGGAAACTCTACGGTGATTTCCTGACCTGTCAATGCAAAACCTGAAGTATTGAGGTATTCCAGCTCAATCGTACCCTGATCTATACAGATATCGATTTCCTGGGTAACGGAGGTGGAGAAAAAGACGTCATCAAGCGGTTGTTCGCTAGATGCATAATTGAAAAGCAAGGCACACAATAAAACCGCTCCAGCTGTAGTGGTCTGAAAAGTGGTTTTTTGCTTGGGACTGAGGCTAAACCGCGTCTTTGGGGGTTGAGAATCTCTTTGTGCCGACATTTATTTTCTTGTATGGAATATTTATTAATTAAATTAATTGTATCCCATCAAGAATCCCTCGAAAACTTTGTAATCTTCCTTACATAGTTTGAGGGGAGTTTATGCTAACTATTACAAGTTTTTATAACGCAAAAAACAGGGCCGAAGCCCTGCCTTTTACACACATTACCTTGAAAACAAAGTTCTTTTTGGATTTGGGTTTAGAAAGAGAATCCCAGACTTGCAGAGAGCTGCGCTCCTTGTTCAGTCAGTTCGTGTGTTTGACCGAAGAGGCTGATCTCATCGCGATTGTCAGAAAGGTTGAATCCATAGTTGATATCCAACACCATCTTTCTACCGATATCCAGACCTACACCTGCTTGAAGAGAAACTGTTGATTCTCTGAAGCCACGTCCAAATCCATTGATGGAAAGGAAGTCAGAGTTGTTGTCCAGATTGATTCGGTAAACTGGGCCACCATGTGCGCGGAAAGGGCCTAATTTGATCCCAGCCATGATGGGAATTTCTACATTGTAATACTGCTCACGGAGAATTTCGCTACCACCGTTTACAAGATCGGATACGAGGAAATTACCAGAAGAAGTAGAGAATAGGAATTCGGGTTGTACATACAGACCGAAAAGTTGTAAGCGGGCAAATACACCGGCTTTATACTCAGCGCTACCATCCTGAAAAGAAACTTCAAAGTCATCGAAATTGAAATCACTTCCATTTAAAGGAGAAGTAGCTACTCCGATTCTGGGACCGAATTTAAACTTTTGGGCTTGTAGCTGGCTACCAAAGAAAATGAAGCTTAGGGAGAAAATAGCGAAGATCTTCGCCAGTTTTGTTTTGTTTGTTGTAATTACACGCATATTCATAGGGCTAAAAGATGATTTTTAATTTTGATCTAATATACCTGATACTTAGGGGCTTAGTTGCGTCAATGAGAGTGGAAACGAATAATGGTGGTGTGAAACTGATTATTCGTGGAGTGAATCAGATCAAATGGTTTCTTTGCAAAATGAATTCGGTTTGAGCATCTTGGGAAAGCAATTATCTACTACGCTTTTACTATGAGACTTTTTATCAACTCACTTTTCCTTTCATTTCTCCTAATTTATTCCTGCACAGATAAGCCTGCATCCACAGAAGCAGAGAAAGCCTCCGCTGATCCTTATGCATCTATTGAAGATGCCGAGGCTAAAGCCCTGCTTATACATGCGATGGAAGGAGCGGGAGGATTGGACAATTGGGAAAAACTTTCAGAGATAAGCTTTGATAAACATTTTGCCCTCTTTAAAGAAGATGGTACTGTTGAAATGGATCGGAACCAAACCTATACCCAGCGAAATAGAAAAACAGAAGAGGGACTGGGACTGGATAAGGAAAAAGATGTTGTCTATCAATTGGGACCGGATTTGATTCAAATCTCCGGTGATGTAAATCCTCAAGCCGATCCTCAAGCAATCGAGAACAGCGTGTTGAGTGCATCCTTTGTGATCAGTATTCCATTTAAACTCCTGGATGAAGGGGCGGAATTGTCCTATGATGGAAAGGACAAGCTGGAAAGTGGTAAAGAAGTAGAAGTACTCAAAGTGGTTTATAAGCCGGATGAATATGCTAACCTGAGCACGGCAGATATCTGGTGGCATTATTTCGATGCTGAAACATATGAGCATCTCGCCTATATGGTAAAGCATGCAGACCATGTGAGTTATGTAGAAAATACCGAATTGACCCGGGCTGGAGGGATTGTGTTTCCTCTTAGCAGGAAAAGCTGGCGCGTAAATGAAAATCGTGAGAAACTCTGGCTGCGAGCTGATTATGAGTATTCCAATTATTCGGTGGAATAAATAATTAAAAACGTCTTGGTGTATTGGCGTTTGACCATACAGCCTGTCATTGCGAGTCCTTATAAAGGGCAAAGCAATCTCCTTGACTTCGAAAGCATTATTTGATTTAAGGGGATTGCTTCGCTCCGAATCAGAGCTCGCAATGACAGGATTGTTGGAGTTAGCGTTTCAGTTTCTTACCATCTCCCCACAAGAACACCAGAATACCAGAAAACTTCTTGTCCGCTTTTGCTTCAAAACCGAACAGAGGGTTCGATATCGAACATTTGACTCTCTAAGGGCTCTTGTTAACCGGCTGAAAGTCAGTAGTTTATTTTATGGCACGCCCCTTGGATTCGTCTATGGAAAATAAATTCCCATGGACAGAGCCATTTCAAAGGAACGTATACAACAACAGTGGGCCAAGCGTATTTTGACCGCTATAGGCATCCTGGCCTTTATTGGTCTGGCCTATTACCTGACTCGAAGAGGCTTAGCCTTGAGCATAGATGGAGACCGAATTCTGATCTCCACTGCCGAAATCGGAAAGGTAGCCCATACCCTCACTGCCAGTGGACTGGTAAGTCCTGCCTTCGAAGAAGTCATCTCCAGTCCCATTCAAGCCAATATCAAGGAGGTCTTAATTCCTCTGGGAACGGAGATCAAGCCCGGGCAGTCAATTCTCGCTTTGGACAAATCCTTTGCACAGCTGGATTATGAGAAACAGATGCAGGAATTACAACTGAATGCAAACAGCATTAAGAAGACCCGCCTCGAATTGAAAAAGAGCCTATTCAATCTCAAAATCACGGATTCAACTCAGGCGCTAAATATCGCTCAGCTGGAAGCGGAACTGGAAGACGCAAAACGACTGGAAAAGATCGGTGGGGGAACGCGTGAGGAGGTAAGTCTGATTGAGACTAAGCTCAAGATCGCCAATCTGGAAAAGCAAAAACTGGAGTTTGATCTCAGCATCGAACAACAGCAAACCGAGGCCAGTCTGGAGGATCTGAAGATTCAATACAACATCCAAAGCAATAATGTAAAGACCATAAAGGAAAAACTGGATCGTGCAGATATCGTGGCTTCCCGTGAAGGGATACTGACCTGGGCAAATGAAAATATCGGAACTACGATTCGGGAAGGAGAAATGCTGGCGCGAGTCGCAGATCTCAGCAGCTATAAGGTCATTGCCAATTGCTCAGATGTGTTTATGGATCGATTGCAGAGGGGTATGGAGGTAATTATTGAGATAAATGATGAAGAAAGAACACCTGGCAGGATCGCCAATATCCGTCCCAGTGTTGAGAATAATATCATGACTTTCGAAGTAGAATTGGAAGAAAGAGATCATCAGCTCCTTCGCCCCAATATGAAAGTAGATGTTTATGTGATTACCGCTTCAAAATCAAATGTTGTACGAGTAGAAAATGGTCCGGCTTTCAATGGGCGCAGTACCAAATATGTATATGTGGTGGAAGGAAATAAGGCGATCAGAAGAGATATACTCGTCGGCCTCAACAGCTTTGATTTTGTCGAGATCGAGAAAAACCTGAACCCTGGAGAGAAAGTCATCATCAGTGATATGTCTCGTTACGAAAACCGCAGAGAAATAAGCATAGATTAGTTATGAAAAGAAGTATTCTCATAAGCCTCGCTTTTACTATGCTCTTCTCTTCCGGGATTTGGGCACAGCGAAGCCACAGCCTGCAAGAGATTATCCTCATGGGACAGTCTCAAGCCATAGCCGCTCGCAAAGCCGCGACCTTGAAAACAACGAGTTATTGGGAGTGGAAGTCTTATCAAGCCAATTTAAAGCCGCAGGTGACCCTGAGTGGTCGTCTGCCAGGCTTTTCAAGAATTTCTCAGGAAGTATTGCAGCCGGATGGAAGTATTCTCTTCCAATCCATTTCCCAAAGCAATATCAGTACCCAGGTCTCTTTAAGTCAGCCTATACTGGCTACTGGTGCTACCGTTTTTGTCGGGACAGAATTGCAGCGCTTTGATGATTTTACAACCGATAACTCTCTCTACAATGCAACGCCTTTTCAATTGGGCTTGATGCAGCCTTTATTTGCTTTTAATCCTTTAAAATGGGATAAAAAAATTGAACCCCTACGCTATCAGGAATCCCAGCAGGAGTTTCACGCCAATATGGAAAATATTGCCGTAGAAGTTCTGGATTACTTTTTCCTACAGTTGATCGCTCAAATCGATTATGAAATCGCCAAAGTAAACCTTCGGAATACGGATACGATTTTTAAGATAACGGAAGAAAAATTTGAGATGGGCAAAGCATCCAGGAATGATGTGCTTCAGCTCAAACTGGAAAAACTCAAGGCGGCCAAATCTGTGGCACTTGCGGAGCAGGATATGGAGACCGCCAACCTTCAGTTGGGTTCATTCATCAACTACCGGGGAGATGTCTCTCTCTTTCTACAATTGCCTGAGCAAATCCCCTTACTCGAAATTTCTACAGAAGAAGCCTTACAGCAGGCCCATAAAAACCGACCTAATTCTATTGCTTTCAAGCGGAGAGCCCTGCAAGCAGAAATGGGAATTGCAGAGGCGAAAGGATCGAGAGGATTCTCTGCAAACCTGGTAGGAAGTATCGGATTCAATAAAAGTGATAAGCGAATTTCAGAAGCTTATAGAAATCCGATCGAGCAGCAAACCATCTCCCTGGAATTCTCTCTGCCAATCATGGACTGGGGGAGAGCAAAATCCCGGGTAGAGACTGCAAAAGCCAATCGCCAATTGGTGCTCTATGAGATTGAGCAGGATAGCATCAATTTCGACCAAATCCTCCTGACTGAATTGACCCTGTTGAGAAGGTACGCCATGCAAGTAGAGCTCAATAAAGAAGTAGATGAATTGGCTCAAATGCGCTACCAGATCGCTCAGGATAGATTCCTGATCAATAAACTTAGTATCACAGACCTTAGCATAGCCCTACAGGAAAAAGACCAGGCAAAACGAGACTATGTCCAATCGCTTTGGGATTACTGGAGGAGTTATTATCGAATTCGCGAATTAACCTTATTTGACTTTACTTTAAATCAGCACATAACACACTAAAGATATGATTGCATTATCCAACATCGAAAAGGTTTACCAAACACGGACCATCGAAACTGTAGCACTGAATCAGATCAATCTGAAAGTTGACAAAGGAGAGTTCCTTTCTGTCATGGGACCCTCAGGATGCGGCAAAAGTACCTTGCTCAATATCATGGGCTTACTGGACGAGCCCAGCGAGGGAGATTTGAGTATCGCCGGAGAAAACTTTGGGGATTATACCGACAAAGAACTGGCCCGCTTTCGCAACCAGAATATTGGTTTCATTTTCCAAAGCTACCACCTGATCAATGATCTCCAGGTAATAGACAATGTAGAATTACCTCTTTTGTATCGGAAAATGTCGGCTAAAGAGAGAAAACGGAGAGCTATAGAAGCCCTGAACAAAGTGGGCTTGAGCAACCGCATGCAACACTTTCCCAGCCAGCTTTCTGGAGGACAGAGACAAAGAGTAGCCATAGCCAGAGCTATTGTAGGTAATCCTTCTATCATATTGGCGGATGAGCCAACGGGAAACCTGGATAGTGTTATGGGAAATGAGGTCATGGATATCCTTACCAAACTTAATGAGGAAGATGAAACGACCATCGTAATGGTAACGCATGACGAAAGTATGGCTATGCGCACGCATCGTTTGGTTCGCTTATTTGATGGAAGTCAGGTTGTATAAATCTTTTTAAGCCCAAAAATTATGATACGTAATTATATAAAGATCGCCTGGAAGGTTTTGGCAAGAAATAAGTTCTTCACCTTCGTAAGCCTTTTTGGGATCAGCCTTACCATTGGCATCCTCCTGGTACTGGCTACCCTTTTTGATCAGATCGTCGGCAAGCATTATCCAGTAGGTCCGGATGATCACTTGATCTATGTTGCCACCGTTTCTCAGGAAGATGGAGAGGGTTCGGGTTGGAACGGAGGAGTTGGGTATTATTTGTATGAAAACTTTATCCGGAAGATGAAAAGCCCCAAAGGAATCTCAATTATTTCCAATGGAAAAAGCACCAATTCCTTTGTGGGGGATAGAAAGATCACCCTGCACCTAAATTATACAGATGCAGATTACTGGGGAATGCATAGCTATAGTTTCATCGAAGGTAAAGCTTTCAATGAAGAGCATATAAAAGAAAAAGACAGAGTCGCTGTTATTACTCGTGCTACCCGTGATTCCTATTTTGGAGAAGGGGTTTCTGCTCTGGGCAAAAGCATAGAAACGGATAATATCGAGTATAAAGTGCTGGGAGTTGTAGAAAATGTCTCTGAGGCAGCTATTTATCAGTATAGTGATATCTATGTACCTCTGGGGCTTGCAGCCCATCACCTGCAAAACCCGGATCTTATTGGGCAATTTACGGTCATCTTTCAGGGAGAAAGTTCATCCGATATTCCCACAATCAAAGAAGAGTACAAAGATTTGGTAGCTCGGCTGGAAGTGCCTGCAGCTAGTAAAGGATGGAAGCAGGATTACGATATCATTAGCTCTTTTGCTATGAGTAAAATTGAGCGGATATCTTCCGCTTTTGTGATCGGGCAAAAACCTCAAATGGGCTTACTGACTCTTTTTCTTTCGCTAGCCATGTTGATGTTCATGCTTTTACCCGCCCTCAACCTTATCAACCTCAATTCCAGCAGGATCAGTGAAAGATCCTCAGAGATAGGGGTTCGTAAAGCTTTTGGTGCCAATTCTATGACCCTTGCCTGGCAGTTTATTGTTGAAAATATTATAGTGACCCTGATTGGGGGAGGGCTGGGTCTTCTACTGGCACTGGGTGTCCTCGAGATCATTGAGAACTCAGAGCTTATCACTCATATAGAATTGGGACTCCAATTCAATGTTTTTCTATTGGCAATATTCCTCTGTCTGGTATTTGGGCTACTTTCTGGTGTGCTCCCCGCTTACAGGATGTCAAAAATTCAGGTTGTTAACGCTTTAAAAGGATTAAACTCATGATACGTCAGGCATTTAAACTCATTTGGAACCAGAGAGGCAAACACCTCGGATTGTTTGTAGAAATCTTCTTCTCCTTTATGATCCTCTTTCTGGTATTTAGTTTTGCTATCTTCAATTTGCAGGAATATTTCAGTCCTTTAGGATATGAATATGAGGATGTATGGGCCATTACCTTTAATCGCGAAGGAATGGAAAAAGAGGCTTCTATGCAGATCGACGATCAGATAGATGAGACCATGAGAAGATATTCGGAGATTAAAGAATTTAGCTGGTCGCAGAATAACATTCCTTTCTCTGGAACCTCCAATACCTCAGATTTGAGTAGAGCCAATGCAAATATTCTTGCTCAGCGCTTTGTAGTTGACGATAATTTTGATCAAACCATGGAGATAGAAATGCTGGATGGGCGCTGGTTTGAGGAACAGGACGAGATCAACTCCAAATCTCCCTTTATTATTACCGAGAATATGGCTGAAGAACTTTTTCCGGAGGGTTCGGCTGTAGGGCAAAAACTGCAATACGGAGAAACCGAAAACGATTACCATGAAATTATAGGGGTAGTCTCCGATTATCGATACAGAGGAGGAATTATGGAAAGTGGATATGGATTTTTTATCAGGAAAAATGAGGATCGTCTCCTTTCAAATTTATTGATAAAGGTGAATGAAGGAGCTGATGCAGCTTTTGAAGCGAAATTGATGAAAGATCTACATCAGATTGCACCCGACTATTCAATGGAGATTCGATATATAGATGAAATGAGGTCAAATTTCCTCCTGGTTTCATTTATCCCTATGTTAATATTGGGAATTATCGGAGCATTCCTCATATTTAATGTCGCACTGGGATTGTTTGGTGTGCTTTGGCAAAACATCAGTCGCAGAAAGCAGGAGATAGGTGTCAGACGGGCGATGGGATCCAGCAAGTCAGAGATCACCATTCAATTTATTTTGGAGATCATGGTGCTGGCCAGTATTAGCTTGATTCTTGGGATTTTCTTTGCATCTCAATTCCCTTTATTGGATGTATTTGGAGTAAATGCCGGAACCTATATTTTAGCGATCGTTTTTGCTGCGATCTGCATTTATCTGTTGGTCTTTGTTTGCGCTTTGATTCCAAGTACTCAGGCTGCCGAACTGCATCCTGCCATTGCCTTGCGAGAAGAATAAAAGAAAACAGCCCTTTATGATCCTTATCATAGATGATGACCAGGCGGTTTTAGCCTCCGTAAAATTACTCCTGAAAAACCAGGGCTGGGATTGTGCGGCCGTAAAAAAGCCCCATACAGCCCTGGATTTTATCAGGGAAAATAAGGTGGATCTGATTATCCTGGATATGAATTTCTCTCTGGAAACCAGCGGAGAAGAAGGGATGGCGCTGCTCAAAAAGATACTGGCATTTGATCCCTCAATGCCCGTGATCCTGATTACCGGTTGGGCGACCATCGAATTGGCGATAGCAGGCATGCGGGCAGGTGCCAGGGATTTTATCAGCAAGCCCTGGTCCAATGATCAAATGCTGGCTTCGATTAAAACGGCCCTGGCATTGAAAGGATTTCAGGCACAAAGCAGCAGTCGGAAGGAGCTGGATGAAAAATATGACTTTGGTCATATTGTCGGGGAGGATCCAGGCTTTATGAAGATCCTGGAAACCATAGGGCGCGTAGCTAATACGGAAGCTTCTATTTTAATTCTTGGAGAAAGTGGAACAGGTAAAGAACTGATAGCTGAAGCCGTACATCAAAACAGCAAAAGACAGAGCGAAGCCTTTGTAAAAGTCAATTTGGGAGGGATTTCAACCACTTTATTCGAAAGTGAACTTTTTGGCCATAAGAAAGGGGCGTTTACGGATGCCCGCTATGATCGCAAAGGTCGATTTGAAATGGCAGATGGAGGCACCATCTTTTTGGATGAGATAGGAGAACTGGATTTGGCGAGTCAGGTAAAACTACTACGGGTCCTGCAAGATCGGAGCTTTGAGGTGTTAGGGAGCAGTGTAAACCAAAGAGTAAATGTGCGTATTATCAGTGCCACCAATCGAAATTTGGCTGAAATGGTTTCGGAAGGGATGTTTCGGGAAGACCTTTTCTATCGAATCAACCTTATTACTATCCGACTTCCTGCCCTCCGCGAGCGAGCCTCTGATATCCCCTTACTGGTAGAATACTACCTGAAAAATCTTCGCCAAATTTACCAAAGGCCCGGTTTGCAGGTGAGCGAAGCTGCAATGAGTTGGCTGGAACAGTATTCTTTCCCCGGAAATATTCGTCAGCTCAAAAATCTGGTAGAGCGGACCGTCCTCATGAGTCCGGAAGACCATCTGGAAATTGATGATTTCAAAGATCAACTGGGAGCCCCTGCTCGCAGAAAAAATGATGGCGGTCTACCAGAAGTTGGCAGCATGTCCCTGGAGGAAATGGAAAAAGAAATGATTCTCAAGGCCATGACCTATCATAGTGGTAAGATTAGTAAGGTAGCGCAGGCTCTGGGCTTGAGTAGAAATGCTTTGTATCGGAGGTTAGAGAAGTATCAAATACCGCATGAGTAAAAAAATGTGTTAGAGTGTTTGTGTGTTAGGGAGCCAGGGTTTATTATTTTGTCCTTCACATAACCCAAACACGCTAAAACACTAACACCCAAAAACGCTACTGCGTCTTATGAAGCTCCGCATCAAATATATCCTCTTTATAGGCCTCATCCATGGGATTTCCCTGGTGATGTCCTATTTCATATTTGAGGATTTTAAGTGGTTGTTTATAGCATCGGAAGTGATCGTACTGATTTCTTTGTATTTCTCTTATCGACTTTATCAATCCCTGGTGAATCCCATTGAATTGATCAATCGAGGAACCTATGCGATAAAAGAAAGAGATTTTACGGTGAAGTTTCAGGGAGTGGGACAAAAAGATATGGATCAACTCATCGCGGTCTATAACAGCATGATTGATGAATTGAGAGAGGAAAGAACCCAAAAGGCCCAAAAACACTTTTTTCTGGAAAAGTTGATTCAAAACTCCCCAACCGGCATTATCATTCTGAATCTGAAAGGAGAGATTTCCAGTTACAATCCGATAGCCGAGGCTCATTTAGGCTTAGGCTCCAAGGCGATCCTGGGGAAAAAAACGGTGGAGATAGATCATCCACTAATGAGAAAGATCAGTGAGCTGGATGCGGGTAAGACGGAGGTAGTAGCGATGAATGGGGTTGAAACTTTTAAATGCCATAAAGCACAGTTTATTGACAGAGGTTTTGCCAATTATTTCATCATGATTGAGGAGTTGACGGCAGAGAAACTTGAGATTGAGAAAGCAGCCTATGGCAAGGTGATCCGCATGATGGCACATGAAGTCAATAATTCCATCGGTCCCATCAATTCTATATTAGAATCTATAGATACCTATGCGAAACATATTCCTGAAGAGGATAGAGAAGAATATCAGGAAATTCTGAAGATTGCCCACCAAAGAAATGATAAGCTCAATGATTTTATGGTCAATTTTGCTAAAGTGGTGAAACTACCTGAACCGATTTTAGAAAGAATTGATCTGAGGATTCTGATAGAAAGGATGATAAACTTTATGAGTTTTCAGAAGGGTATCAAGGAAATTGAGTTCCACAGCCATCTGCCGGATCAGGAAGTTTGGGTAGAAGTAGATGTAAAACAGATGGAACAGGTAATGATCAACCTGATCAAGAATGCCATTGAAGCCATAGAGAGCAAAGGTAATATCAAGATTGAGTTGGAGGCAGAACCTGTAATCCTCCGTATTGAAGACGACGGACAGGGAATTTCGGAGGAACTTGCCCAAAAGGTCTTTTCTCCTTTCTACAGCAGCAAAAAAAATGGCCAGGGTATTGGACTAACCCTGACCCGTGAAATTTTATTAAAACACAGAATACACTTCTCCCTCAAATCTGCCGGGCAGAAGGGAGCTGTATTCGAGATGAAGCTTTAGCTTATTTGACGAGTTTTACATTGATAGCTCTAAGGCCTTTGGGACCTTCACTAATTTCGAAACTCACATTGTCGTATGCATCAATAGGAGCTTCGAGGCTTTCAGCATGTACATAATAACTCTCCTGAGTATCTTTGTCTATGATGAAGCCATAGCCTTTCTCTGAATTGAAGAATTTAACTTTCCCCTGACGAATTGGATCAAGTTCGATATCCTCCTTGCGAGGGATACTGATCTCAATGGTACTGGGATCAATTTTCTTCTTTTTTCTGGTAGGATCCGGAGGGGTGGATGTTAAATTCCCATCTTCATCCAGGTACATGAACTCTTCAGACCTGACGCCCTCTTCTTTACGTCTTTTCTTGCGTTCTGCTTTTTCCTTCTTTCTTTTCTGTCTTTTTTTCTCTCGTTCTTTTTTACCGAAACTATCTGCCATTTATAATGATTAAAAGCCGATAGGTAAAACCACATTCAGCTTATTGCTGATGGCCTTAATTTCCTATCGTGTTGAAATAATGATTTATGCAAAGGTAGGTATTTATTACGCAAGATGCTGCTATGATTGTATGAAATGTTTAAATAAGGAGATAAGATTATGGGGGTAATTGCCTGAAAAACCCTTGATAAACCAAATTTTCCATTTGGCTACCCTAAATTCTTGTTCAAGCTCTATTCTCATTTCTGTTGAAATTTCAGCCAATAGAATATCCAGTCATTTTTTTGAGAAAATGCTAGAAATAGCCTAAATTATAAATTCTACACGCTCCTCTGGAAATAGACATTTTATTTCAGGCATTTCACACCCAAGCCTATCCTTCATTTATTTTGAGCCAAAGAGAAAAGCAGAGTCCGTATTCCTTGCCCCTTGACAAAGGTCTTCAAAACCCAGAGAGTCAACTTCTGAATTATGCGAAGAATTTTTCGCCAGATGAACCACTATTTAAAACCCTGGTTGATTTATTACCCTTTGGCCTAACCTTAAGTTCTTCTTCCAGAAACCTGATCTATGCGAATAAAACCTTTGGGAATCTCCTGGGATATGGACAGGAAGAATTAGCGGGTATGGATTGGAGTAAGCTTACCTATGAAGAAGATCGTCAAAAAAACCTGACTACTTATCAACAATTGATAGAGGGTAAAACAGAAACCTTTGAATTTGAAAAGCGCTACTGGCATAAAGAAGGCCATTTGGTCTGGTGCAGATTACAGGTTACGATAGTCGAGGATAAAAAAACAGCAAAGAAACTCACCTTGGCTCTGATAGAAGATATCAGTGCGAAAAAACAGTTGGAAAAAGAGATAGAAAGGCAAAAGGTCATACTTCAAATGGGAGAGCAGGCTGCAGGAATAGGTACATTTATTTGGAATACAGAAACGAACGAAATAGAAGCGAGCTCAGAAGTGTTCCGGATTTATGAATTAGATGAGGAAAGTACAAACCCTCAAAATCTATTTGAACGGGCTATGAGCTTGACTCATCCTGATGATGTCGAATTGCTTCGAAAGGATATTATGGAATCCGCTCGGGAGAAAAAACTGATTCATACGAACTATCGAATTCAATTTCCTGATGGAAGGATTAAATGGTTGAAAACTACTCCAGGTGCTTTTATGGATGAAGTCTGGATGTTGAGAACTGTTCAGGACATTTCGGAAGAAATGAAGAAATCGGCCCTATTGCTCCACCAGAAAGAAATGATTCAGATGGGGGAAGGAGTGGCTCGTATAGGAACGATTATTTGGGACATTCATAGTTGGGATTTGGAAATTAGTGATGGGATTTATCAAATATTTGGTATTGAAATCCCGACTGAGAAAGTCAAAGAATCCTTTGATGCTTTCTTTCGCTATGTCAATCCTGAAGATTTGCCTAAAGTTATTGCCAGACTGAAACAAATATCTGAATCAAAAGAAGGAGGACCGCTTGAATTTCGGATCAATACCAAAGATGGGAAAGAAAAATGGATCAAATCCTATAAAGGCAAATTTCTGGATGAAAGAAGGAGGCTAACCACCCTGCAGGATATCACGGAAGAAGTGAAGAAGACAAATTTATTGTCTCGTCAAAAAGAAATAATAGAAATCGGTGAAAGAATATCAGGACTCGGAACATTTGTGTGGGATGTAGAAAGTCGGGAGGTCGAAGCCAGTCCCGGATTGTATCAGTTAGCAGGTTTAGAAGAGGGCTCATTAGATCCCAAAGCCTTGATGGCAAAACTGCTTTCAATCGTTCATCCAGAAGACAAGGAAGCGCTGGCAAACAATATGAACCTGATCGCTGAGAAGAAAACTACAAGTCCCATAGAATTTCGTGTAATTCTGGAAACAGGGCAGGTAAAATGGTTGCGAACTTCTGATGGGAAATTTCTCAATGAGAAGGAAAAACTGGGGACCATGCTGGACATAACTGAAGAGAAACACAGAACAGAGCAATTGGAACAGCAGGGAAGAATCATACGCTCTGGTGAATTGACAGCCAATGTCGGCACCTTCGTATGGGATACAGAGAGTAAAGAAATTAATGCTTCTCAGGGCTTTTATAAGTGTTTTGGACTGGAAGAGGAAGAAATAGGAAATGAAAATCTCTTTACCAGGACATGGTCTATGATTCACCCAGAGGATGTAGATAAAATGAGGGCGAGAAATGAGCAAATACTTAGGGGCGAATTACCATGCACCATTGATTTTAGGATCATCATTCCAGATGGAGAGATAAGATGGCTGAGAAATTATCCGGGAGAGTTCATAACTGCAAAATTGAAGCTGGGTACGATCCAGGACATAAGTGAAGAAAAAGCACGGACGGAATTGCTGGAAAGGCAGGAAGAGTTGATAAGACTGGGAGAGGTGGTTGGAAATATAGGAGTGGATATCTGGAATCTGGAAACGGGAGAGTTCTATTATTCTCCTCATCTTCTTCAGATGTTTGAAATAGATCCGGAAGAAGTTACAGATACCAATCTTCTGGAATTGCTATCCTTGCGGTTTCATCCGGAGGATAAAAAGGTAATAGATGTATTTACCCAAAAAATAGTGAAGAATCCTCCTGAGCAGGTCGAAATGAAGCACAGGATATTGACCAAAAAAGGAGGAGTCAAGTGGGTACAGGTTATTTCTCAGCCCTATACTTCTCCTAATATGAGGATCACTATTAATAAGGATATCACGGATTTTGTCCACAAGAGCGAAAAATTGCTTGAGGCCCAGAAGGAGATGGAACAGTTACTATATACGGTTTCACATGATCTTAGAGCTCCATTGAGACATGTGAGTAGTTATGCTGGAATGGTTAAGAAGGCCACAGATGGCAAATTGGATACAGAAGAAAGCAGATATCTTTCAAATGTTATAAAAGCTTCTGCCCGATTAGGGACCATGATTGACGAATTGCTTCAATTTTTCCGGAACAGGAATATTGAAATGATGCAGGTGCCCATAGACTTGGAAGAAATCACCCGGCGAACCATCGAATTGTTTTCTTCAGATACTGAAAGTCGGGGGATTGAGTGGAAAATTGGTCCTATACCTAAAGTGAAAGGAGATCCACTTATGTTGGAAAAAGTTATGCTAAATCTGCTTTCAAATGCGGTTAAGTTTACCGCAAAGACTGATGCTGCCTGCATAGAGATTACAGCCCGAGAAATGGGAGAAATGCTCCTTATACAGGTCGTCGATAATGGAGCAGGATTTAAAATGAAATATATAGATAAGCTTTTTGCAGTTTTTCAACGTCTTCATAACCGGAGTGATTTTGAAGGAACTGGGATAGGACTTTCAAATGTTAAGCGCATTATTGAACGCCATGGAGGAAGTATTTGGGCAGAAGGAAAAGTTGATAAGGGCGCAAAATTCTATTTTACTTTACCCCTGGCTTAAGAATAGCTCTGAAAACCTTAGTTATGAGTACAATCCCTAAAATACTTCTGGTAGAAGATGATGAATTGGATGCAGAAATGACCCAGAAAACCCTGAAAGAAATTCCTCTTTTAAATGAAATCATCTGGCTGGAAAATGGAGAAGAATTTATCGATTACCTGGATGAAAACGGTTCCGGAAATATATGCCTGGTTATTCTCGATCTCAAAATGCCCGTAATGTCTGGTTTGGAGGCATTGGAAGAGATTAGAGGAAAGGATAAAGCCTATGGTAACTTCCCGATTGTCATCCTGACCTCCTCTCAGGAAAATCCTGAAATTAACCGATGCTATGAATTGGGGGTAAATGCTTTTGTTACCAAACCTGTACAACAGGAAGAATTCTCCAAGGCTGTTAAGATTCTTGGACTATTCTGGGGCCTTTTCAATATTCTTCCTAAAACTTAAATGGCTGATTATGGCTATTTAGGTATGTAAGAACAACTACTCAGTAGATGGAATTTATGCCTTATATTGCCTGCTTTCAGCGATTCAGCTGAATAACTTGTATTCAGAGCTTTCACGCTTGCTGTAATAAATCAAGGATAAAAAACAAGGAGCGCTTATTTTGCTTTCTTATTTTACATAAGTATCACAAGCATACTCAAATAACCTAAGGATAGATATGAGTTTTCAGAAGCCAGAATGCTCCCCATCTTGCTTTGTTCTCATTGACGATAACCTGGGAGACTTACATTTAATGGAAGTGGCGCTAAAGCAGCTATTTAAGGATTCAAAGGTTCTTGCCTTTGAGTCTGGAGAAGCTTTTCACGAATACTGGGAATCTGCTAACACAGGATCTCCACCTATAAAGAGCTTTTTTATAGACTACAATATGTCTGGGATGTCAGGCAAAGATGTATTGAACTACCTGAAATCCCAAACAGAAATCCTTTGCCCTATATACATTTTCTCTGGAGCCCTTTTAGCATCCATGAAAGAAGATATGCTGGCTTTGGGAGCTACAGATTTTTTAGAGAAACCGCTTGATTTCGATTCACTTGTCTCACTGTTAGCAGATTTGTTTGACCCCAAGATTTCAATAGCCTAAAAGATCTGGATTTTTCTAACTCCAGTATGACTATCTGTTTTAAACCTTAGCAGATAGTAACCTGCAGGCAAGCCTTCCAGAGACAGAATGCTTTGCATACCTATCCTGAGAGATCTTTCTGCTTTTACTTCCTTTCCTTTTAGAGAGTACAGGCCTACATATATAATTTCTTCCTGCCCTTCTTTAAAGTTGATGGTCAGCTGCTTTGAGGCAGGATTAGGATAAACTTCAAGTTTATAATTAGCTTCAAACTCCTCTTGTATACTATTTGCCCCAACACTAATAGCGTTTATAGGAATGCTGATTTGCTCCTGGCCGCTTACATTGGTCTCAAAATTCAGACTGGATTGTAAATTACTATTCGCAGGAGCGCGGAGTCGAATTTTCAAGCTATGCGATTCTCCCGGAGCAAGGCTTAGATTTGCTCCGCTATTGTCTAGAAATTCCAGGTAGCTATCTGCCAGACTAAGATTACTTAGCTGGAGGTCCTGGTTTCCGTCATTTACAATCACATATTGATATACCTCATTGTTTTGGGCAAATACAGTATCATAATCAATGAGATTTTCAGAGAGAAAGATGCTTAGCTCATTGGGAGCCGTTGAATTGCTGCGAATGGAGCTGATTCTTTCAAGAAGTTGGGGATAGTCGATAAAGGGATTACGATTTCCTTGAACTCCGAAGATGTCCTCATTTCTTTTTCGGTCGATATCATCCGGGGGGAAATCCTTGTGCCATTGCCTCAGTACATTTTCTTCTGAGGTTGTCATATGGCTTTGATAGTTCTGGTAGCGGACGACAAAATAGAACATAGCTCTTGCATTCCTCCCTTTCTGCTCGTCCCGAGGTTCAAAAACTCCATTTCCTCTTTTTGAACCTCCATTTTGCCAATCTGCACTCGTTACATTTCCGAAGTTGAGATTGCCGCGCGTACTGTTTGCACTGGACCAGGTGGTAGTCAGATGAAAAATATCGGATCGCATTGGGAGATTCTGGCTAAAGCGTCCCTGCGGAAATATATGTTCTGTGTCAAACTGAAAATTGACCTGTGCTTGTGAGCGATTGCTATAGGGACTAGCGACTCTTCCGGTATAAGCTCCTACGGTTTTGTTTTCCGCAGAACCCCTACCATTTTCCTTCCAGTTATCTATCACCATATACATATTATCTCTGGCCTGGTTATAAGAAAGTTGGATATAGCCCTGAGCTAATCGGCTTTTCAAGGCAGACTTCAAGGCTTCTTCCTCTTTATTCCTTGTACTTGAGTAATAGTTTTTAGAGTAAATCCCCTGCCCAGTCAAATCAATGCTGAGACTGCCGCGATCCGAATCTGTCAAAATCAACATCTCAGAATTATGGGCAACATTATGGCGTACCTGGAAATAAACCTTGATTTTCTGGCTATCTCCTTCTGCTATGCTGTATGATTTTGTTGGCGTAGAAAAGGCGGGACTCCCATAGGTATCAAAAAACAGAATATCTATAATCTGGACCGTTCGATTGAGGGGATTTCGGACGACAACTTCCAGGCTATCAAAACTCAGTTCGTTTTTTTGTCCAAAGTCTAATTGGGAAAGATTACTACTTAGGGTTTGTCCCTGAGCAGAAAGTATGCAACAAAGCAGGGAAAAAAGGAGCAACACGCTATTTCTCATATTCATTTTCAGATTTAACGGCACAAGTTAGTGAGTATTTTTAGTAAAGGCGTAATTTTGCGGAAAACGGAGTCTTTTATATCTCTTTTGCTGAAATCGGGAAAACCCAGATAATTATGAACAAAGTTTTAAGCCTCATCTTTTTATTGCTGGCAGTTTATTCAGTTCGACTGGAAGCACAATCTCCTGCAGATAGTTTGGGAGACCAGTCGCTGTACAATCTTAGTAGTCCCTATCAAAGCATCAGCCGACACCTCTATTATCTTCAGGATGATAGTTATGATCCAGAGAAAGCGGCAGCGACTATAGGGGGAGATTTGAGTCTGGAGGAAAGGATTAAATCGGCGATCCAGCTTTTGGAGATCTACAATGCAAAAGGAGATTATATCAACATGGATCTGGTGCCCGATGATGCCGCCTTTGTTGATACCCTCAAGAATTTACCACGCTATTACATTCTACCCAATAAATATCCACAGATCTATTTGGAAAAATACCAGGGAGAATGGTTGTATTCTGTAAATACCATTAGGAACCTTCCTGCTATATATCAGTCTACCATACCCCCTGCCGCTCAAAAGTTTAAATCTCTGGTTCCTGAAATTGGGGAGAAAAGATTTTTGGGATTAAAAATCTGGAAGTGGATCGGAATCCTCATTATTGCGGGCATTTCTGTTCTATTATATATGCTCATGGACAGAGGCTTTAATTGGGCGATTCGAAAAATTATTCCCCGGATTTTCAGCTCAGAAATTTTAAATATGGATCGAGTTCCACCCGCTGCTCATGTATTTGGCTATTTACTGATCAGTATTCTCCTTCGCAATTTCTTCATGCCTATGCTGATCCTGCCCATCGGCCTGAGTAGACCCTTCTACATCATCCTGAGTGTGCTAATCTCGGTTTTTGGGATCTTATTTTTATTCAAGATCATTGACATCCTGGCGGATATATTTGATAGCCTGGCAGATCGCACCTCAACTACTCTGGACAATCAATTGGTGCCGCTGATTTCTCGGATTGCAAAGATGCTGGTAGCTGTATTCGGAATCATTTTTATCCTCGATAATCTTGAGGTGAATGTTACGGCCTTGCTGGCTGGGGTTTCTATAGGGGGACTTGCCCTGGCACTTGCGGCTCAGGATACAGTGAGGAACTTCATAGGATCAATCACGATCTTCATTGATCGACCTTTTACTATAGGTGATTTTATTGAAGTAGGAGGCGTAAGTGGAACTGTCAAAGAAGTAGGGGTTCGTTCGAGTCGTATTATGGCTTCTGATGGGGCACTTATTAGTATGCCAAATGGGGATTTGGCTAATAAAATCATTCTAAACCATAGTTTGCGAGAATATCGACGTTATTCAACCACCATAACTGTTTCCTATTCGACTCTTCCGAGTACCCTGGCAGAATTTGTAGATGGAGTGCGGGAGATCGTAATCAAACATCCCAAGGTACGGGAAGATTCTGTGGGTGTTCAATTTCATGAAATGTCAGCGTCTTCTTTGGATATCTTTTATGCGGCCATATTTGAGGAAACAAACTATACTGCCTGGTTAGCTGCCAGACAGGAAATATTCCTTGATATTATGAAGTTGGCAGAGGAAATGAAGGTAGGATTTGCCTTCCCAAGTACCTCTGTTTATGTAGAAAGTTTACCCGAGCAGAATCAATAGGATGGAAGAAAAAAAAGAAATCAGGCATGTGATCAGTAAGGATGGTTCTTCTACCCTCTATGCCCCTCGTTTTGACGAGCACTATCACTCCATACATGGAGCGATTCAGGAATCCATGCATGTCTTTATCAATGCAGGCCTAAGAGCTCTGGAGAAAGAGGAGCTGCGCCTTCTGGAAATGGGTTTGGGAACCGGACTGAATGCAGTTCTTACAGCTATTCATATGGACGATCGAAAAATCCAGTATACAGGTATTGAGGCTTTTCCTGTGGCGGAGGACTTGCTGACACAGTTGAACTATCCCAAAGAGCTGGGAGGGGATGCCGAGACGATTTTCAAAAAGCTTCATGCCATGCCCTGGAATGAAAAAGGAGAACTGATTCCTGCTTTTGTGCTAGAAAAAATTCAGGGCAAACTGGAAGAATTTGACCCTGAGTCGTCCTACGATCTGGTTTACTTTGATGCTTTTGCTCCTTCTGCCCAATTGGAACTATGGAGCCTGGATATTTTTCAAAAGATGTTTGGACTCATGAATCCCGGAGCTGTCTTAGTTACCTATTGTGCCAAAGGAGATGTACGACGAGCCATGATTGCGGCGGGATTTCGGGTAGAGAAAATACCAGGACCTCCCGGGAAAAGGGAGATGTTGAGAGCCTGGAAGGATTGATTATTTTGCCCAACTCTTTTTTCGGTTGATCTCCCATTCAGATTTAAACGGGATTTTGGGAAAGTCATTTACCAGAAAACCTACGCCCATTGCCTGGACATGTTGTGCCTTTCGGTCAAAAGAAATGGTCCAGGGCATAAGGAAAGTATGGCCTTTAATCAGCCTTTTGCTCAAGAGGATGCTATTGCTTTTATACCCTAGATATCCCAGACCTTTGTATGAATTAAAAGCCAGAGATTCCATTAGGTAGCGCGTCATGGCCAGATGGCATTTATGTTGGGCTTCCCAATCTTCAACTTTTGCAAGCATTTCATAAGAGCATTCACATATCTCTCTGAGAAAACCGGCCTTTCGATACGCTTTCACTTCTTTCAACCACTTATCCAGTTCGGTCTGTATAGGAAGTGATTCCTGTTTGGACAGGACATTTGCATAGGTCGGAGCCGTTTCCGGAGCAGGAAGGTTCTCTATTGGGATCAAATCTTCCTGAAGGATAGGTATTCCCTGTCTATTGAGCTTTCTGGCTGATTTATCGATCCGGCGGGCAAAGGGGATGATAAATTTACCGGCTCTGATAAGGTTTTTGGATAAAGGAAGAGATTTGCCTTTACTCAATTCACCGTATACGGGCATACGGCTGAGGGTTAGGGAAATGGCGTCTGAGACATGGGTTTGAAGGGCTCCCATAGTATCTGTTTAGGCGAATAATAGAAAGGCATAAAATGGCATTTATGCCTAATGGCTTATTATAAAAATATAACAATTATTGAATATTATAAAAATAGCCGCTATTCAAGCCTAGCCTCTTATGAAAAGGGATTGCTTCAATTATTGTAATTGGGAGGAATGCCAATCCTGAATATCTATCCTATTTATAGTCCTTTTCACCCGCAAAAACCGGAATATCTATGTGATTTTCCCGAGGGGGAATGGGGCATGAGGAAGTAGGATTGTAGGCACAGTCTGGACTGTAGGCTGTATTAAAGTCCACCAGAAAGGGTTCCTGGTCATGAGGAAGGTCCATATACCTTCCAGCGCCATAACTCTCTTCTCCGGAAGTTTCATCGGTAAAGGGGATGAAAAGCGAATTTTCAAGTACACCCAGGACTTCAAAAGCGCTGAGTTGATAGTTTTTTCCTTGCAATTCAAAACTTACTTTTCCGGCATTTATCATCAGACGTTCTTCGCCTGTATTGGTCATGAGGCGGAGGGTATCTCTGAAAACTGCAGGGGAGAATTTCCCTTCAGGAGCGAATGATTTATCCACCGGAAAGTACTTCAGCCCGGAGAAATTAGCTCTTTCTTCCTGAGGCACAGGGCTTCTGGGATTGTTCTTAAAATTGAGATTTTTGGCTTCTCTTTGCTTTAAGATGCGGGTTTCATAATTGGAAAGGTTGTTAGAAAACTGATTGAAAAGGATCAGGATTATGAAAATTATGCCAATTACGATAAATATGCGGGTACTGTTTTTCCGACTATTCAGTTTTTCCATGTAATGTAGGGGCTTCTATTAGCTAGGGATTGTAAGGCGGAAGATGTTCCTTAATAATATCTACTTCCTTTTTGAGGGAGTCCAGTTCTTGACGAAGGCTTTTATCTTCAATGCCTTCACAAAAAAGCTCCTGAGGAGTGATCCCGGTGACGCTTAGGATACCTTCCAACAAACGGGTCTCCATTGAGTCACCTCCCAGTTTCTTGGTGATAAATGTACGATGCTTGCCCATTTTTTCTGCAATGGAAGCGTGAGAGATATTTTTTTCCCGGATGAGCCGTTTTAATTTGTGAACAATAGGTTCCATTTTCGTCACTTTGTGTACGATTTAATTGCTTGAAAGAAATTATTTCGTTACCTTTGTGATACACCAGATAAATATACTCAAATTCAATATAAGCCCCTTGAATTTGCAATAGCTGAATATCGTGAAGACAGTTCAAATCTTATACCGAAAAGCACCCGACTTGCCAATTTACTACAGAATAGACTTCAGAAAAGGCTTAATTGAGAGTTTAAAGGACTGGACAGCCAAAAATAAGTCAATAGACGTCTATAATTACTCAGAAGAATTTGCGGAAAATATCTGTGAGATCTATAAACCCATTTCAGCTTCCACCTACGCCACAGTGAGAGCGGGTATTAGAATGATCTCAGAGGTGCCAAGATCATTACGAGATTGCACGGAAGAGCCAGGGCAATATGTAGGTGCATAATTATGCACCTATTGTCCTGATCTCATCTCCTATCTTTATGACTCCATTTCCTTCATGAAGCAGATTCATTCCAAAGAGGACCTTGGCGCCTTGTTTTCTATAGGTGCTGAGCGTTCTTAGGGGTTCTTTGCCCTGTTTGGCCGTTTCCTGTTCTATAGTAGTCAATTGACAACGTGCACAGGGTTTGACTGCTTTGAAGGTGGTTTCCCCGATGCTGATTTTTGACCACTCATCTTCCAAATGTGCACTGCCTCCCTGAAATACAAAATTGGGACGAAAGCGATTCATCGGAACTTCCTCCTCTCCTTTTTCGCTAAGCTTTGCATTTAAATGTGCCAAACTTTCCTCTCCAATAATGAGGTAAGGATATCCATCAGCCGCACTTACGATTTCACCAGCCTGTGCATATTCCGGATCAACGGCTCTTCTACTCTCCTTATGCATATAGACCAAATGGCAAGTTTGTCCCAGGACACCGGAAATCCATGCATCCGTAGCATCACTATGTCTACTTGCCGGAAATCGATCTCCCCATAAGCCTACTTCTATGACATATTGCATGCTGATCTCTAGTGGAAGCTCCAGCGGAGCGATTTTTTTGAAATGATGCCAGATCCGTAGATTTTGACCTTCGATCGCCGTTTTGATCAGGGCCATTTGTGCATTGTCTCTTTGAGTCAGGCAATTTCCTTGTGGATCTACAATCATCCAGCGACGATCATACAATAATCCTCGATCTGATAATTGGGCTTGATCCAGAGAAATTCCCCCGCAAGATTTGATGGGATAGATATTGATTTGGCTGATTTTCATGGAGTTGAAATTAGCAGGAATAATTGAAATTAAGAGGGGCAATTTACAGAGCTTCTGAAAAGAAAAGCAATTTCCTGCTATTCTGTATCAGGGGGGAATGGGCTTCTGAAATTTCGATTTGAGCGCATGGGTATCTGAGACAAAATAATTTTTGAAGTCGGGATTTTTCCTATTTGGGATTTAATTCGGTTTACTGAAACCCCGAGTTAGGCAATTGGGGTATTATGCTTTCAATCATTACATAAATTTACCTTAATTGAACTTCATTGTCGAAATGCACTTAATTCGTTCTTTTTAATTTAAATACAGCACATTTTTCTATTGTACAGCATCAATTTCTCTTTCTGGAGATAATTGCCTTAGGAGAATAAATAAGTTTGAGGTAGAGAGTTTTAAATGTTTACAGGTGAATATTTACCTCAAATCAGCCATTGAATTAATGCGCGCGCAACATGCTATTTAACTCACTAGAGTTTCTCTGGTTTTTCCCTACCGTAATCCTGCTTTATTTCATTATGCGTCCTCAGTATAGGTGGGCGTTATTACTGGCGGCCAGCTATTATTTTTATATGGCCTGGAAGCCAGAGTACATTTTATTAATCGTGATTTCTACCCTGATCGATTATTACTGCGGTAGAAAAATGGGAGAGATCGAGGAGAAGAAAAAACGAAGACCTTATCTATATGCCAGTTTGCTTTCCAATCTGGGCATTCTTTTCTCCTTCAAATACTTTGGATTTTTTAATGATTCCCTGCGGACAGTCGTCGAATCTTTCGGCGCTACCTATCATGGGCCCACTTTTGAGCTCATCCTGCCTATGGGAATTTCCTTTTATACCTTTCAAACCCTCAGCTATTCAGTCGATGTTTACAATGGTAATCTCAAACCGGAAAAGCATTTGGGTATTTTTGCCCTCTTTGTCTCCTTCTTCCCGCAATTGGTAGCAGGACCTATCGAAAGGGCAAGCAATCTTCTCCCTCAATTTCATAAAGTATTCAAGTTCGAATCGGCCAGGGTCAATTCCGGCCTGCGGCAGATGCTTTGGGGGATGTTTAAAAAAGTGGTCGTTGCAGACCGTTTGGCGGTTCTCGTAAATTCCGTTTATAATGATCCTACGGAATTTGGAGGAGTGAGCCTGATGTTGGCTACCTTCTTTTTTGCCTTCCAGATCTATTGTGATTTCTCTGGATACTCAGATATAGCGATTGGGGCAGCCAGAGTTATGGGCTATGACCTCATGACCAATTTCCGAACGCCCTACTTCTCCAAAAGCATTTCAGAGTTTTGGAAACGCTGGCATATTTCTCTTTCCACCTGGTTCAGGGATTATGTATACATTCCTATGGGAGGAAATCGGGTAGTAAAATGGAGATGGTATTACAACCTCATCATAACCTTCCTCGTAAGTGGGCTCTGGCATGGAGCCAACTGGACCTTTGTTATATGGGGAGGTTTGCATGGAGCCTATTTGGTTGCTTCCATTTTGCTGGCACCTTTGAGAGCGAGAGGCAACAAGCTTCTGGGGCTAAAGGACGGAAGTCTGATGATGAAGACGGTAGATGTATTGATGATTTTCAGTCTGGTATGTCTGGGGTGGATATTCTTTAGAGCAAACACCGTTCAGGATGCCTTCTATATCTGTACCCATTTGTTTAGCGGTATAGGGCCGGAATTAGTAGCCTTTTGGGATACTGTGAAATTGATGCAAATTTCTCTTTACCTCGAATCCGCAAGCGGTGCAAGTTTAGGCATGACCATTTGGGATTTATTTCTGGCATTTTCAGGCATCGGCTTTATCTGTGTGGTTGAATACATCATGTCAAAAGTAGAAGTGATGCGTCGATTTAACAAGCTACCCGTATGGCTCAAGTGGAGCGTATATTGGGTACTTATTTATAGCATAATATTCTTTAGATCATTTAGTAGCAGCGAATTCATTTATTTTCAGTTTTAGCATGGAGACCTACCTTAAAAAGTTTGGATTATTTGCCTTGATGGGAACTATTCCTCTGCTAGGATTATATCTGTTATTAAATAAGACAGATATAAAGCCTTTATTGACAGATAGCGTGAGTTTTGATTATAAGGCGGACCTGATCGCCGAAGCAAATCTGGAGAAAGTTGATGTGCTTTGTGTAGGTTCTTCTATAGCCCTTAACAATATCGGGTCGAAAGCGATGCAGGAGTATTTGGGGAAAGATTATACCTATTACAACTTCTCATCCTGGGGATTGACGATGCAAGACCTGAATATCATGCTACCCGTGCTATTGGAGAAATATCAACCTAAGGTAGTACTGATAGCTTCTGGTCCTATGGATTTTGAGAAGCAAAAAGTAGGCATGTGTACAACAGAGGAATTTTCCTGGTATATCAATAATCAGCGGAAGCCTTATTTTTATTTTAAAAATTCCGACCTCTACAGCCTGCTTCAAAGAAAAAGAACCCGAAATAAGTATACGAAATTTGCCAGACCGGAAATGAGAATACACCTTTTGATGGATGAGTGGGGAGGATCAAATCTGGTAACCAAAAAAGAAAATTTCCAGTGGTTCCGCTATGATGAAAACCTCATCAAAGTTACGGAGGACTACCAATATGAGGAGCTCAAAAAGCTCTGCGAATTCAGCAAATCACAATCAACTCCATTGGTTTTTGTTGCTTCTCCTATGAAGAAGAAACCAAATTGTGAGGATGAAGCCTGCAAGCAATTTATTCGGGAGCATACCCAGCGGACGCGTGAAATAATTGAAAGTAGTGGACAGACCTTTGTAGATATGCATAGCAAACATAGCTATGCGGATTCACTCTTTTGTGATGAATCACATTTGGTCTATGGAGGGCCGGATAGCCTGAGTAATGATATTGTGAAGGAAGTTTCTTTGAGATCTATGCTGGAAGCCAATCCCAATGCTACAGCGGGCAAGTAATTAGACCTGCTTTACAACTTTTTGCAAATCTTCTATTCTCTTTTCATTTGGGGTTTTGATGCCTATTGCGCGTAGGAACTTTCCCCCAATGATATAGGGATATCTGTTTATATAGAAATTTTTCAACACCCCCAGAAAAGCCTGATAGGCAAGCAAAGATCTTTTGGATTTGCTGAGTGTCTGATATACGGGATACTTGTGTTTGATCACCTCCAATACATCCAGGGCAATTTTGATGAAGGGTGCATATCCCCACCACTCATTTACTCCCATGATCTGGGCATAACGCTTATAACTGGCCGAATTTCCGCCTAAAACTTTATTATAGCTGATAAAATTCAATTGTTTGATTTTACCCTGAAAAGCCATAGCTGCGACGAAATGCCAGTCAGGACCAATGCCGTTTTCCTGCTCAATCTTTTTGGCCAAATCAGTTCTACATAAGCCATACACCATAGCGCCATCGATGACTTTTCCGTAATAGTTGGTGCTTCTCGATGCAGGTACTTTGTCCTCCTGGCTCAGGCCACTTTCTACGCGAACACATTTTCCTTCCTGCCAGTACAAAATTTCCCCACTTACCAAAGAATACGCTGGATTCGCTTCCAGAAAATCTACATAGGTTTTTAGGGTGCCTGGTTCTATCCAGTCGTCATCCCCCAACCACATGAAGTATTTCCCTTCTGAAGCATGCAAAGCATAATTCCAGTTAGGAATCAGTCCCAGATTTTCTTCATGCCGGATGTATTTGACCCTTGGGTCCCTTTCAGCCAGTTCACGACAAAATTCAGGCGTGTCATCTGTCGAACCATTATCAGAAATGATAAGTTCAATATTATGATAATCTTGATTTAGAACAGAGTTGATGGAGGTCGGAAGATCATGCCTCCGATTCATCGTAGGGATTGCTATTGAAACCAGCGCCTTTGCGTGCGTCTGGAGGTCCGTATTCATTCCTGTCGCGCTTTCTTTAACTGTTTGCCTTGCAAGAATGTTGCTGCAAAATACCTGCCAATATTATGATATCTCGTCTTAAATTTAAACTTGCGTGAATAGCTGCAATTAAATGAAATTTATTGTTCAATTAGCATGAAAATTGATTCTTAAATCAAAAAAAAGTTACACAATCTGAATAGCGGACCTATGAGTAAAGAATTAGAGATAATTGGATTGATCCCTGCATCCGGAAAGGCAAGTCGAATTCAACCCATACCCTGTAGCAAAGAAGTAATGCCCATTGCATTTCAACAAATGGCTAATGGGCAGGAAGCTCCCAGAGTGATTTCTCAAAATACTGTTGATGCCTATATAGAAGCTGGAGCCTCCCGAATTTTCTTTATCATTCGTAAAGGCAAATGGGACATTCCCAATTACTATGGCGATGGTTCCGAATTTGGGACTCAGATGGCCTATTTGATCATGAATCGCCCATTCGGAATTCCCTATACCCTGGATCAGGCCCATTCCTATGTTCAGGATGCCATTTGTCTATTAGGTTTTCCGGATATGCTGGTAGATCCTGCGGACGCTTATAAGCATTTGGTGGATAAGCTTAAGGAAGTAGATGCTGATGTAGTCCTGGGATTGTTTCCAATACATGATGAAGTTCAGAAGACGAAGAGTGATATGGTAGGAATCGATGCAAATGGAGATGTTTTGGATATTCAGGTAAAGCCACGGGAAACGAATTTGCACTATTCATGGGGGATGGCCGCCTGGAAACCCGATTTTTCCAACTTCATGCATGAATATCTGAAAGAAGATGAAAAGAAATTCCTGACAAATCCCGATGCTCCGGAGACCTATCCAGGGCATGTAATCCTGGAAGCTGCAAAGGCCGGAATGAAGGTTTCCAGCGTTTGCTTTGACGAAGGCTCCTTTGTGGATTTGGGAACTCCTGTCAAGTTGAAAAATATGTTTAGCTCTACTTAGTCGATCTGAATTCTTTGACTTTGTATGATCCCTCTGCTGGATAGGATACTGATCTGGTAGATTCCCTGACTTAAGGAAAGGGGAATGAGCTGTTTGCCAGCCCGGGGATCAAGCTTTGTTTCAAAGGCCTTTTGCCCCATGATATTGAAAATTTCCAGTCGAAGCCTTCCAGACCAGTTTTGAAGAAGTTCTAGCTGGAGTTCTTGAGGAGTGCTTAAGTAGCTACGGATGAAAGCGGATGCCATCCTGACTTCAAGGCTTTTGCTGTATTCATAACTTCCATCTATATCGATCATTTTTAGTCGAAAGAGGTAGCGTTTTGCTTCCAGATCATCCGTACGAAAACGATAGTTCCGGATAATATTGCTATGTCCTGCTGCCGCTAACTGAGCTATCGACTCAAACTCTTCCTGATCATCAGCTCTCATCTCTACCTCAAAAGCTTTACTATTCAATTCAGTAGCAGTCGACCAGGCAAGTTCTACCTTCCTCTGATCTATTTTCGCAGAAAAGGATTGCAAGCTAATGGGAAGGGCTGAGGTGATGGCATTATACCATGTCTGAGCCATGATTTGTTCTCCCGTCGTATTGGGATGTGCGCGGTCATAAAGATGTATGGAAGGATCAATGACCGCATTCATATCCACAACCGTAACTGGACTATTGGCGGTATTTTTGGAACTGGCGAGCCCGGGTATGAGTGCATTGATGGCATCTATGCGCGTATTCCAATCTGAACGGGTGGAATAGATGATCTTGGCCAGGTATACTTCTACATTGGGATTATCAGCGCGTAGATCATCGATAATACTTCCAAGCTCGGATATGGTTGAATTGGCCGTTTGATTGGCAATAGCATCATTGGTTCCCAAATGGATCAAAGCGATATCTGGCGTATATCCGCTCAGCCAGCTTGATAAACTACCCTGGCCAGGTTTTCCATTGAGAATTTCATCAGCTCGCCATCCCCAGTGCCCCTCATGATCCCAGTCGAAGTCATTGTTGGGAGGGTTTACATTGTTAAAGGACTTGGTCATGGAACCCACAAAGTCAACGCTGGTTCCTGCATTTTGGAAAAGGAGCCAAAGGGGCCTTCGGTAACTATTGTATTGATTACTGCCTCCATTATTTTCTGCCTGTGTGATGGAGTTACCCAAAGGCAAAATTTTGCTTTGACAATAAGAGGCCAGAGGAAAAAAACTAAGGACAATTAAGGGAAGAAAGATTTTTCTGATAAATTCCATATAAGCCAGACGTTTTACAGCTTGTTAGCTACATGATTGAAATTCAAAAGCCTGCTCCTCTGCAAATGCCGCAGAAGATGCTTAGTAATAGCGCTTGTTTTACATGGATTCAGGAGTGAGTTTGGATATATAATTTACCGATTTCTGTTTGTATTTGCCAGCTTGAAATTGGCAGTTCATGCCTCATTATGAGCAGTTTAGTTACGGGCGTAATAAAAAAAAGCCTGTCTGAACTTCAGACAGGCTTTTTTTATTGAGAAGTCAACTTAGGCAGGTTGCCCGGTTTTAAAGAAAACCTGATCCTGTTCTCTGCGAAGCTTAGCGCTCAGGCTATCTTCAGGAAGGATTACATCTGCATAAGTCAATACCTTATCTTTTGGAATGTCGTTCTTAAGAACGGCTCCTTCAGCAATTCCCAGTGGGAGAAGATTTTCAGCTATAGTCGTATCGGCATTTTCACAAAGTCCATAGGTGTGATAATGTCCAATTCCATCAAGGGTCTGACCCGCTTTCAAATCGATCTTGGCCGCAGTTACAACGTCTACATATGGCTTGTCTTTAGGAGCCAGGGTAGCATCATTGAACAAAACAGCTCTGCCTATACTGCTAGGTACCTCAAAATGACAGAGGTGATAGGGAGTGTAAAAGCAATACAAAGGTCCATCACCCAATTTATACAGTTTGAGGTAGTGTTGCATTTTTGGATGTTCGTGGGTGCCGAAGATAAAAATACCTGGAGCGGGAACTGCACCTACTACATAGTCTACGATTCCAGGGCCTTCCAATAATTTTTCGAGCGGATATTCTCCTCCGATCTGTTCTACCGGGGTACCTCTTTCTACTTCCGGACCGAACATCCCTCTCTGGCCAACAAGCATCCCTGTGCCATTTGCTACACTGGCTTGTTCGAAAGAAATTTTACTTCCATCAGCAAAAGAAGTCACCATGCTAGGATTTTGTCCCCACTTCTTTGCGAATCCTTCCTGGGTGGTTGGATTTCTGTATGGGTCATGCAGGCCTTTGATATTTCCGCAAAGTACCGGCTTTACTCCCAATCCCTGTACAAAGCGATATAGATTCATCTGTACCCCAGGCTGATCTCCGTCCGCGATTGTCATCACGACTCCGGCTTTATCGGCATAAGTTTTCAGAATCGGTCCGATGGTCGCATCTACTTCCACATTCATGGAGACGATATGTTTGCCGTTATTGATACACTCCATGGCAAGGAGAGTACCAAATTCTACTGCACCGGTTACGTCTACTACAACATCGACATTGCCTGCTCTACAGAGAAGGAAGGGGTCTTGAGAAATGACGGCTTTCCCGGAATGGATTGCCTCCTCGGCAGCTTTTTGTGAATCGACAGAAACAAAATCTTCGACTCCCGCTTCAGTCCAGGCTTGTTTAGCCTTTTCAATATTGCGATTGCTAATGGCTACCAATTCAATGCCCTTGGTGTACTGAGCGATTTGGAGAGCAACTCCCCGGCCCATAAAACCGGCACCGATCATCGCCACTTTAATAGACTTATTTTCAGAAGCAAGTTTCTCTAGTGCTGTATCTACAATGATCATAGTTTAGATAATAATTAGTTCAGAAGTGTAATCAGGCCAGTTGGCGTCCTTGTCAGATAATACGGTAGGCTCAAGGGGCCACTCAATATTAAAAGCAGGATCATTATATCGTACTCCTCCTTCATAATCGGGAGAATAGAATTGAGATACCTGATAAGTAGCCTCGGTATGATCTTCCAGGGTAATAAATCCGTGAGCAAATCCTTCTGGAAGGAAAAGCATTTTATCATTATCCTGCGTCAACTCCACTCCATACCATTGCTTATAGGAAGGGGAATCTTGTCTCAAGTCAATAATGACATCATAGAGACTTCCCCGGGTACAACGAACAAGTTTACATTCTCCATAAGGGGCCTTTTGAAAATGCATGCCTCTCAAAGTTCCTTTGTATCTACTTCGGGACATATTGGTATTAACCACAGTAGGATTAATTCCGTGTTCTTCAAATTCGCGTTTGCAGAAAACTCTGGCAAACATTCCTCTTTCATCTTTTCTTGCTTCAAGCTCGATTAGAAAGGCACCTTTTAGGGGAGTTTCAGTAAATTTCATTAGCGTATTTTCAATAAATAAAATAATAGAACTTTATAGAGCTAGATTACCATACTTTCCAGGGGGCTTCTCCTTTTAGCCAATACTCTTCCAGGTGATTTTTGTCGCGAAGGGTATCCATGGCTTGCCAGAAACCTTTGTGGCGGAATGCAGATAGCTGCCCACTTTCAGCAAGGTGTTCAAGCGGACCTCTTTCCCAAATAGTGCTATCTCCTTCTATCAGATCAAAAACGCTGGGTTCACAAACAAAAAATCCTCCATTGATCATGGCACCTTCTGTACCATCGCCTTGAGGTTTTTCTCTGAATTGAGGAACCCGATGTTGTCCTTCACCCAGGGTGAATGCACCAAAACGTCCTGGCTGCATTACGGCTGTCAAGGTAGCTTGTGTGCCCTGTTCTTTATGGAAAGCAATCAACTCTTTGATATTAACATTGGAAACTCCATCTCCATAAGTCAGGCAGAAGCTTTCATTATTAACATACTCTTTGACTCGCTTTAGTCGACCTCCAGTCATGGTGTTTTCACCTGTATCCACCAGGGTGACTTTCCAGGGTTCTGCACTTCCCCTGTGTACTTCCATACTGTTATTAGACATGTCAAATGTAACATCCGACATATGGAGGAAGTAATTGGAGAAGTACTCCTTGATTACATAGCCTTTATAGCCACAACAAATAATAAATTCATTTATTCCGTAATGGGAATAGATTTTCATGATATGCCAAAGGATAGGCTTGCCACCTATTTCGACCATGGGCTTTGGTCTGATACCGCTTTCTTCGCTTATCCTTGTTCCGAATCCACCGGCAAAAATTACGACTTTCATGTGCTGATTTTATAAGTAGTGATTGAATGCTTGTATCATGTCCCATAGGGTATAACTCTCTCTTTTGAAAGAGAAAAAGCAAACCGATGAATTCGTTTTAGGACAAAGTGATTGAATTCGGATTGGTTTGTGCAAAGACTCCACGAAAACTTGGTGGTTTACAATAAATACCCCACAAGATTATTGCTATCTTATTGCTAAATCTTAATAAAATATTATTACCCCAGGTCAACCTACCTGGATTAAGTATCATGCATTATGACAAAGGTCTTTGAAACTTTAGGCCAGGTTATACCTAATTGTTATGTGGCGAAAATATAGCCTTTAATTTTTCAAAGCAAAACCTTTTACTCCTAATTGGTTAATAAAACTACCTATAGAGGTGAAATTTTTGCTTTCCTTTTTTAGCTTATCAAAATCCCAGTTCCACCATTGGGCTAAATTGAGCTCTCGGATTTCCTCATGGCTAAATCTAGAACGGATAAATTTGGCTGGTATTCCTCCTACAATGCTGTAGGCTTCAACATCTTTGGTTACGATGGCTCCGGCGGCGATGATAGCACCATTGCCGATAGTTACACCAGGACGAATCAGGGTGTTTGCTCCGATCCAGACATCATGTCCAATTTTTACCGGGCCGTATTCTTCAAATAAGTCTACAGAGGTAAAACTAAATCCTGCTTGTTTGCCGGATGAATAAAAGGCGGGATGAGTAGATACATGTCCTGTGCTGGGATGTTCTCCCTGGTTGACCATTACGTTGGGGCCAATGGAGCAAAATTTCCCTATTTCAACGTCTTTTAAGCGAGAATTGCGGGCTATATAAGAGGCGAATCCCATTTTGACATTCCGCAGGGTCACACCTTCTGCAATAGAATTATATTGGTCAAAAGTACAGCCTTTGATACTACTCAAGTACCCAATATGTAGGTTATTGGATGAGTTTCTCAGTTTGATCGCCACTGTATTAAACCACCAGTGGAGCCAAAGGGAAATTGGGTTTTTTAGAAAAAATTTTAGCATGAAAGGGCCTGCGTTTTTGTCTACCTTTATAAGAACAAACTCAAGGAATTTGTTCTATAAAATTCTCATTAAGGTTAAATGGGAAAAGCACAGGGGATTAAAGCTGCAATATTAAAGAAATTTCAAAAGAAAAACAGCAAGAATCCAAATGCATCCTCACATATTTAGATTCTTGCTGTTGAAAAAGTCACCGTATTACTTCCATATTTTCTCGAGCAAACGGTCTTTTAAGTTTTTTTGAGTTCCATTCTGAGAAGCATACTGGTACCCATTTTTGCTATAGCTATAAGAAGTACCTTGTCCGTAATTGTATTCTTCAACATCTTTTACACCATTTACCAGTATTCCCATGTCACCCAGGGCATTGTCCTGGTAGAGTTGATTGACCAGCTCCAGCGCTTTGATGCTTGTAAGATTATGTCTGACAACATAGACGGTAAAGTCTACCATATCTTTGATGATGTAGTAATCTGATGTATGCCCAATAGGAGGGGTATCAAAAATTACATAATCAAAGCGTTTACGTAGGCTGCTCACCAATCTTGTGAATTTTTTCGAATCCAAAAGGTCCAAAGAATTGTGAAAAGCAGGCCCTGAAGGGAAGATCCATAGATTATCAATGTTCTGAATCTTTGTCAGGATATCGGTGTAGCGATAAGATCCTGTCAGGTATCCGTGAAGACCTACCGAATTATCGTAGGTGAAGTATTCTTTTTGATCTGGTTTTCTCAGGTCAAGGTCAACCAATACGGTTTTCTTTCCACTCAATGCCAGGGTACTGGCAAAGTTTGCCGCACAGAATGATTTTCCTTCATTCGGACTGGAAGATGTAAAGCCAATTACCTTTTTTGGATTTTCCTCATCCTTGGAAAAAAGGTAGTTGAGCTGGATTCTCGCAGAACGGAAACTTTCTGCCAAACGTGTTTGAGACGTATTGGGAGATACCACACGGTTCCATAGGTCTGATTTTACAACCATACCCAGAACCGGAATATCAGTAGATAACTCCAAATCTCTTCTGCTCATCACTTTATTGTTGAGCAAGTCATAGGATACTTTGCCCAGGATTGGGAGAGTAATTCCCAGAATGAATGCGAAGCAGAAAACAATGAGTTTGTTAGGGGAAACAGGTTCGTTACTCACGAGCTCAGCCTCATCTACGATATAAGTCTCTGTATCTTCACTGGAAAGTGCCAATCTGGCTTCAGCTCTCCTTTGAACGAGGTATTTATAATTTTCGTCAGCAAATTCAGAATTCCTTTCAATTTTGTTGAGTTTTTTCTCATTTATTGGAATTCTGGACAATTCAGAATTGGTTTTACCCAATCGACTTACCACCAGATTTCTCTCTTTTCTCAAACTCACCAAGGTGCTATTCACATGATCCGTAATAGTCGCTACGGTGCTATTGATCTGTACATCCAGCTGTTGAATCTGTTGACTGGTCGAAATAGCAGTCAACTCATCAATTGCTTTTTGCCTTTGAAGGTCGGCAAGTGTAAGTAATAGGTTCTGTAAGAAAACATCACCGATCTGCTGAGCAGTCGGAGCCATAGCATCTGTTTTATCTTTTTGGTTATTCAGTACATTTAGAATATCCCGGTAGTTTTGAATCTTCAATGCTAGATTATCGTTCTTCTCTTCCAATTTGAGTTGTTGCTCTTTCAGCAAACTGGAAGTAGCTTCAACATCTATGATATTGCTGTTTGTACGAAAATTTTCCAGGCTTCTTTCGTTCTGCTTCAGGGTATCATTAGCCGCAGCAATGGCCTGATCGATAAAATTCAGGGTTTCCATCGCATGGGCTACCTTTTTCTCTACACGATCCTTGATGTAAGTCTCCATGATGGTGTTGAGGAAGGTTTTTTCCTGATGGATTAAGGAACCTTCAGCAACCAGCTCTACGATACTTGACTTGTCAGAAATGGGTTGGATGTTCACTTTTTCCTGAAACTCTCTGATGAGTTTGAATTTGCTATTTATAACGCAGGAGTATTCACTATCTTCAAAAATCTCCCATTCGGGGTTTTTCTGGAGTTTGAATTTGAAATGTTTGGTTTCTATCCATTCGTCATTTTTTGCCACAGTTTCAAAATCGGGCATTTCCACTTCCCGCAACAATTCATCTTTGTTTAGTAAGTACATGGTCGCTTCACCGCCCTTGATGCTTATGTTGTACGTCCCGTCATCATTGGTTGAAACATTAATTCCATATTCTACGGGTTGAATATGAGTGCTATCCAATATTATGGCGAATGGACTGAATTTGGGATCAATCACCTTTTTGAAATCTGCAGTTTCAAAATAGGAGATGCCAACATTCATTTGATCAATTACCTTTTCTATTAAGGTATTTGATGAAATGATGCTAATCTGATCACTTACACTGGTTCCTGCTTCAAAGATTTCCATCTCTTTCATAAGGACTTCATTCTTTGAATTAGAATCGCCTCCATCAAGGTGTATTTGCGCACGTACCTGATAGACCGGTTGAGTAGCCTTTATAACAAGAATAGCTACTGCAGTACATAGAGCTAATGAAATGAGAAAGATGTACCACTTTTTGATAGCAAACCCTAGGTATTCATTTAAGGGTAAGTGATCTCGGTCATATATGCCCATGTTTTAAAAATTTTTAAGGCGTGAATTGAAACTAGAATAAACTTGAAATGAAGATAAAGTTACTAACTCTATAAAAACAGTTTCTTTTTTGAAGCAGGAGCTGATTATAAATGTATGATATCGGTCAGTATACAATTGCCAATTGTGATAATCAGTGCTTAAACAAACTATTGCTTTTGGTTAGTTAAACGTAGACTAATGAAAAAATGCAGACGCAAAGTTCATTTTTTTTATGGCAAAGGTGGTTGTGAATAAGTAGTCTCGATACCTGAGATTGCTAAGATGTATTTTCATATTTAGGTATAAATTACTGTGTTTAAGGCCATTTATATGGGTAAGAAGATTTGGTATTTATCGTGGACTAACTGCGCTTTCTTAGATTTTAAGGATCAGGCCAAAAGCCAAATTTACCCAAACTCAGGGCTAAAATTAAGAATAAGTGAATAATTATGCATTGTTTTTCCCGATTTATTCACAAAAGTTGTTGAAAAATCACATGAATTTTTCGTTCTTTATATAAACGGTTTATGTAATTTTTTAATTGTATATCGTTATATATACGTATAATACATACATCTACCTGGTTTTTTTGTGCACAACCCAATTTATATGAAATCTAAAATCAAAGAAGGAAAGCCTTTTCCCACAAGATTCTCGGACGCGATTAGATATTTTATTGTCAAAAACTATTCTTTAGTTCCAAAGACTCTGGATCTATTGGATGGACCAAATTTGCCGTTCACGCAATAATAATGTCTAAATAAACTGTAATAAATTATCGGATAGAATTTGTTATCGTAATTTTACGCACATATTAAAATAATAATTGATCATTGACGAGAATTTGTTTTTCTTTGGAAAGTGGGGATAATGAAAGATGATTAATTGTTCAAATGCGCTAGGAAAAGTTCTATCTATCGGGGATCCTACAAATTGTAAGCTTAATCTATAATAGAAATATTTCCCTTTTTGAGGGATTTATTAAAGCGATAACAATAAGAATGTCACAACTTGAATTAAGAAGGGTTTTTCTATTTCATTTGGTGCTTTTTAGGGTGCCATGCAACACATACCCTATCCTAAACCGTCTTAACTAATCATGGAAAAATACACATATAATTACGCATTCTTGATCTTTAAGCTGTTAGTCTTTTTGGGAGAAAGCGTAATTATGTTTTGTGCTGCATGGCTTGCTTTCCAGATTGGTTCGAATTGGAGCGGCACATTTCCAGATTATCAAATTGCATGGGGATTGATATTCCTGTTTGCCTGGTCTAGTATTTCTGCATTGACTGGTCAATATGATACCGAGTCTTTATTTGACCGAAGGCCGATGCTTATCAAGCTGGCCTATACCTTCCTATTTCATACAGTAATCATTTTATTCTGTTTAAGTCTCTTTTCAGAGGAGCTTATTACGAGCGCGGGTGCATTGACAACCTATACCTGCGCTTTGGTGATGATTTTCACCTTCCGCATGCTTCTGAGCTTTGTATACAATTATCGCAGGCTGTTTTTCAAGGACTATAAGGTTGTTATTATTGGTTCAGGAACTACGGCAAATGCCCTCTACAACTTCTTTACCGCCAAAATGACCAAGGTTTACAGACTTTGGGAATCCGTGGATGAGGAGTCGCTGGCGAAAAAATCCAACCAGGAAGAGGTGGCCAAGCAAGTGCGAAAAATCAAAGAATTTTGTACACACAATGAGGTGAAAGAGATTTATTGTACTCTCCCCATTACCTATAAAGGAATCATTGAAGATATATCAGAATTTGCGGACAACAATTATATAAGATTTAAGCTGGCAAATGATTTCAACCTCTTAAATCAAAAAGATATACAAGTCTATTTTTATGATCAGACCCCTATTATAACCTTAAGAAAGGATCCTTTATCCTCCTGGATGAATCGACTCATAAAAAGGGCTTTTGATATTATATTTTCCCTCCTGGTCCTAGTTTTAATTTTTCCTCCTATGCTACTTTTCATAGGATTGGGAATCAAACTGAGCTCTTCAGGTCCCTTGTTTTATTTGCAGAAAAGATCCGGTCGGAACAACCGTACATTCAATTGTATCAAGTTCCGCACGATGGTTAGCAATGCAGATGATCTCTCTGAAAAATATGTTCAGGCGACCAAAGGTGATCCTCGCATTACAAAAATTGGGGCTTTCCTTCGGAAGACAAGTCTGGATGAATTTCCACAATTCATCAATGTATTTCTAGGGCATATGTCCGTAGTTGGGCCTCGTCCACACCCATTGCAGCTAAATGATATGTATGCGAAGAAAATTCAGAACTATTTCTTCAGATACTATATCACGCCTGGGATAACCGGTATGGCTCAGATTCAGGGATACAGAGGCGAAACAACTTCTGATCCGGACAAAATGAAAAAGCGAGTGGAGCTGGATTCCTGGTACATCCAAAACTGGAGCCTTTTCCTTGATGTAAAAATCATACTTAAAACTTTTGCCAGCATTTTTAAAGGAGACGATAACGCATATTAATCCTGGACGCTGCCATCATTATGAAATTAGATAAAAAGAAACTATTTGCCGTAAACTATTCCATTGCTGATTATGATTCCGCCTCGGATGCTATCATTGAGCATGCCAAAAATCGGATCAGTTATGGAGTAAGTGCACTTGCTGTTCATGGATTAATGGAGTCGGTCCGAGATAATTCGCTGGCAAACATGGTGAATGAGATCGATTTGGTTGTACCGGATGGGCAACCTGTTCGCTGGGCGCTCAATAGTTTTTATAAGGTCGGATTGAAAGACCGTGTTTACGGGCCCACTCTGACCCTCCATGTGTTGGAAAAAGCCAATCGTGAGGCATTAAATGTTTACCTCTACGGAAGTACTGAATCTACCCTGGATAAGTTTGAGGCTTTCATACGGAAAGAATATCCCAACGTAAGTATCTGTGGCATACATATAGATAGGTTTAGGGATGCAACAGCTGAAGAAGACCTGGAAGATATTGAGAAAATCAATGCCTCTGGTGCTCATATTGTACTGGTAGGGAGAGGTTGCCCTCGACAGGAAAAATGGGTGGCTTCACATCTGGGGAAAGTTGACGCAGCTATGATGGCCGTTGGAGCCGCCTTTGATTTTCATGCAGGGACAGTAAAACAAGCTCCGGCATGGATGCAAAACAATGGGCTGGAGTGGTTGTTTCGATTGATACAGGAACCCAATCGATTGTGGAAACGATATTTTTCCACGAACTCTCAATTCATTTTTCTCTTTTTTAAGCAAAAGATCAGAGCTGCTTTCATGGGCAAGCGTTTTGAAATGTCTAGATAAATCAACATAAATTCGGATGAGTAAAAAAATTATTGTAACAGGATCCAGTGGTCTAATAGGAAGTGAAGTTGTTAGCCATTATTGCAAGCTCGGATGGCAAGTGTATGGCATTGATAATAATATGCGTGCTGATTTTTTTGGCACAAATGGAGACACAAGATGGAATCAAAAAAGACTCTCTGATAGTTTCAAAAACTTTGAGCATGTAGAGCTCGATATCAGAGATAGAAAAGGAGTAGTAGATTTTTGGGCAAAGGTAAAACCCTATGCAATCGTTCATACAGCAGCTCAGCCGAGCCATGACCTGGCAGCGAGCAGGCCATATGATGATTTCGATGTGAATGCAGTAGGTACCCTCAATCTGCTGGAAGCCACTCGCCAACAAGCACCAGAGGCTATCTTTGTTCACTTATCAACTAATAAAGTATATGGAGATGCTCCCAATAATCTGAATTTGGTAGAGTTGGAAACGCGTTGGGATTATGGAGACGAAGAATATTACAATGGAATCAAAGAAAGCTTTAGTATAGACCAGTCCAAACACTCCATCTTTGGAGCTTCCAAGGTTGCTGCAGATGTGATGGTGCAGGAATACGGTCGATATTTTGACATTCCTACTGCCTGTCTGCGTGGAGGATGTCTGACGGGTCCAAATCATTCTGGAGTGGAGCTACATGGATTCCTGAGCTATTTGATCAGATGTAATCTGGAAGAACGCCAGTACACCATCTTCGGTTATAAAGGAAAACAGGTTCGAGACAATATTCATTCTTATGATGTGATGAGTTTCGTTCAGGCTTTTATAGATTCGCCCAGAGTAGCTGAGGTGTATAATATTGGAGGTGGGAGAGATAATTCTATTTCGATCTTGGAGGCTTTTAAACTGATTGAAAGCATCTCTGGAAAAGAGATGAAATATGTATATGATGAGACCAATAGAAAAGGTGATCATATGTGCTACATTTCTGATTTGAGTAAAATGAAAGCGCATTATCCCTCCTGGGACATTACCAAAGATCTAAAGACGACCTTTCAGGAAATTCATGATTCCTGGGTAGATCGTGTAGAGAAAGTATCCTGATAGGTAAAGAAAAGAGGTCTGCTTGCTTAGAAGAGCTTGAAAGGGCAGATCTCTTTTCCCACTTAGGGCCCTCATTTCGCTGATACGCATCAGATTTATTGAGTTGAAGCTCTAAATGGCAATTTTTCCCGCTCACAGCTTTAATTTCCCTGTTCACTTATCGCGTTCTTTCCAGGCTCTTAGCAATTCAATTGACATCAGAGCTGTTTTCCCATTTGGAGAAGGCGATTTCTTCTCCCTGCTTGCTTTAAGCAATCAATAATACAAAAACACGGGTGAGTTTATTTGAGAAGTCTTTTAAAGGAATCATTTGGTCTTTCATAGATAATTTTGGCTTACGAATAGTCACCATTGGTACCTTTTTCTTCCTTGCAAAAATATTAGGGCCGGAAGCTTTCGGCCTGGTAGCTATCGCTACGGTCTTTTTGAGCTTCTCGACTGTCTTTGTTGAATTCGGAGTAATCACGGCCATTGTTCAAAAGCCTGATCTTACAGAAGAAAACCTGAGTTCTACTTTGTGGGGCAATCTGGCCATGGGGGTATTGTTTTTTATCCTGACTTTTTTGTTTGCTCCCCTGATCGCCTGGTTTTTTGAAGAACCAGAACTAAGTCCGATTCTGCGGGTTGCCGGTTTGGTCTTCATTACTGACTCTTTATCAAAAGTTCAGGAAGGGATTTTGCAGAAGGAATTTTTGTTTAAAGCCCTGGCCAAAAGAAGATTGATTGCCAGTTTAGCTTCTGCAGCAGTTGGTATCGGAATGGCACTCCTGGATTATGGAGTTTGGTCTCTGGTATTTCAGCGCCTGGTTTTTGGCTTTGTTCAAACCCTGGTTATCTGGATGGAAAGTCCCTGGAAGCCTAAATGGTATTTCTCCTGGACAGCTTTCTGGGAAATATTTTCCTTTGGCTATAAAATGATGTTTACCAACATTGTCTATTTCCTCAACAGGCATATGGATGATTTGCTGGTAGGTTATTTTATGGGGCCGGTAATTTTGGGCTACTATGCCATCGCTTACAAAGTATTCAGCACCCTCACAGATCTCATTACCAACACCATATATAAAGTGATACTTCCCCTTTATTCTAAATTACAGGATGATAAGGATAAGTTGATCTCTGTATTCTATCAATCAACAGAATATACTTCATATGCTTCCTTTGCTGTTTTTGCAGGCGTAATAGCTCTGGCTCCTTTTGTTGTGCCCCTCTTCTTTGGAGATACCTGGGTACCGAGTATTGAAGCCATGCAAATCCTGGCCGTAGTGGGTATGCTATTTACCATTACCCATTTTGTTGAAGGGATCTATCTGAGTACTGGAAATCCGAATTTGAGCTTAAAGTTCAACTCCCTCTTATCTTTGTTCTATATAGGACTATTTTTCCTGGCAATAGAGTATGGAATAGAAGGAATTGCTCTTTCGCGCGTTATAGGAGTATTAATTGTTCTGCCATTTATGTTGGCAGCCATGAATAAACTGGTTCCATTTGAACTGAAAAAATTTCTCTCCAGTATCCTAAAGCCTGCTTTGGCGGTTCTCGGAGCTGGTGGCTTGTTTTATCTCATTCAGATTACGATCAATCTTGAGATCCTCTGGAGTGTGTCAATCGGCATTATTTTGGGAGGAATCCTTTATGCAGGATTAATTTATTTTCTTAACCCCGCAGTCTTGCAAGTAGTAAACAGACTCGGAGGATTTTTTCGTCCAAAAGCCTAAGTAGTAAATTGAACCCATTCAAACCAGATCAATTATGAGGTTATTTAGAACATCAAATAAAACCGTTGAGCCCTCTGAGCTAGATCTGAAATATTATATCTGGTCTTTTCTGATCATGGTGAAAACCGTGCAGGTTTGCTTGTCACCTGGATCTCGCGCACTGGATTATTTACTCATGGGGGCTTTCTGCTTCTTTATTTTAAGCAATCTGTACAACCTGAAAGAGCAAATCTTTATGTTTCTGATGGCCTATTTAACGGACATTACGAATTGGTTTGCAGGATTTAAATTGGCCGGAGATTCAGGAGCGCGTATCCTCTTCCTGGATATATTTATGGGCTGGATCTTTCTAAACATTATTTTCCAGTTCATCCAGGCTAAAAAACCAAGAAGATTCTACCTGAGTCCCTTTTTTATTTTTCTCACAGTATTCTGGTGCTCTAACTTCATGATGGGAATTCTCTTGAGAAATGGAAGCTCGGTGATTGGTGAGGCGCGTTTTTATTTAACTTCCATTTTCTTGTTTGGACTGGTTACTCTCTTGCATGAAGACTTTAATTTACATCTGCGCAAGTTCCTCAAAATCGTATGCCTGGCTTCTTTTAATATAGCCTTCTGTGTTTTGATGCTCGTTACCTTTAGGGTGAGTTTGGAAACAGATGGTCTGGTAACAGATGTCTCCCGATATAATCCGGGTAATGACCTCGCAGGACTACTTGTTTTGGGCTTATTGATTGCCATCATAGATCTTCAGAATAAAACAGATTTTCATTTCTTCAAATTAAGAAAGGACTTATTGGTCCTCATCTATCTGGGTATACTATTTCTGGCAGGAGTAAGAACCATGCTGATTGTTACGGTACTGATCCTGGGATACTTTTTCATTTTATCCGGAAAATTAGGCTTTGTCAAAAAATTTCTGGCAGCGATAGCTATTGTGCTGGCGGGCATGATATTTATTCAACTCGATAGTGCACAGCGACTCGTCGCGACACAGACCAAATATGTGAAGATTATTGAAGCCACTACCAGTGGTGATCCTACGGCAAACACGGCCGGTTGGAGATTGAAAATGTGGGAGGTGTTCTTAAATCGACTGACGGAGGATAAAAAACGGATGTTAGTCGGTAGACCCTTTGGGGATGAGCAGATCGATATACGTGAATTAAACTGGTATTGGGGGACGAAAAAAGTCAGTCATGTCGATAACTCTATGGCTCACAATGATTTCATTTCTATGTCCATGACCAATGGATTGGTTTTTGTAATCGTTCTGATGATCGCATGTAGCTTATATATATTGAGAGCTTTGGTCTATGCGAAAAAAGAAAGACCCTATAAATATGAAACCTTAATACTGGGATGGATGCTGCTTATGCAATGCATCATGTCCTTTTTTAATGCCAGTCTCAACCACTACGGTTTTACGATTATCCTTTGGATATATCTGGGCTTGCTGGCAGCACAATTCAATTTAAATAAAGAAACTAAATCTATAGAAGATGATAAAAAGGGAAGGAAAAAGTCCAAAAATATCCATCGTGACCCCGTCTTACAATCAGGGCGAGTTCATTGAGGAAGCGATAAAAAGCATCCTCAATCAGGGATATGAGAACTTTGAACACATTATTGTCGACAATTGCTCCAACGATCAGACTCCTGAAATAATCAAGAAATATCCACATGTAGTACTCATCTGTGAACCGGATGAAGGGCAAAGCGATGCCTTAAATAAAGGCTTTAGCAAGGCTACAGGAGATATTATTGGTTGGTTAAATGCAGATGATTTTTACCTGAAAGACACCTTCAAAAAGGTGGTAAGCCTATTCTCCAAAGACGAAAAGCTTGATGGAGTGTATTCCAATGTTCACTTTATCGACAAACATGGAAATCTGACGACTGATCTGATTACGCATCGTGCCGTTAAATGGCTTTCGCTTTTCCATTGTTATATCCCTTCCACTACTTTTTTCTTCAATCGTGCTATCCTGGACAATGGGTTGAGGATTGATAAGGAAATCCATATCTGTATGGATAAAGATTTCTTTGCCAATATTTTGCATAAGGGATATAAAATCACCTACATAAATGACTTTTTTGCTTCATTCCGCTGGCATGAATCCAATAAATCACTGGATACACCAGAGGTAAAGAGAATTCGATTCAGAGAGGGACTTTCGATCTTCAATAGATATTCCAACTTCAGATTGGGGAATGGGAATTTTTCTATTTCCCTGTATAAAAATCTACTGGGAGGATTGAAGGTGGTAAGAAAGATCCTCAAGATGCAAAACCATAAATATACCTTTGAGCAGCTGACCAATTAAAAACCATGGAGGCCCGAAGCCGGATAATTGTTGCACTTGTTGAGTTTTTTGAAAGAGCTCGATTAAAATATGTGATCGTAGGAGCCAATGCGAGCCGAATACCCTATGAGGTGGAAAATGATGTCGATTTTATAGTCGATCCTACTTCTTTTGTACGAATCATCCCCTTGATGCAGGCTTTCTGCAAGGATGAAAATCTACATATGGTGCAGGTTATTCCCTATGAACCTTTGGCAAAGGCTTTCTTTCTTCAAAAAAGTCACGAAGGTAAAATGGTTTCTGTGCAATTTGATTTTGCCAGTGCCTATAGCCAGGGTCGGCATATGTTGCTTTCCGGGAAACAATTGCTGGATGGGAGGAGACTGATCACAGGATCGGATGGGAAGCTGAAATTCTGGGTACCATCAGTGGCGAATGAATTTCTCTATTATCTGCTCAAAAAAGTGGTTAAGAAAGAAATGAATGAAGAGCAGTTTGAGTATCTAAAGGATAAATTTGCCGAATCTCCGGATGCCTCTTCGCTAGTTCTGGAAAGATTCTTTAATAAATCAAATCAGGGCTTTATCTGCCTGGCAATGGAAGGGAAGAAGGAACTGATTGGGGTGCAAAAAGTATTGGGTGGTTTAAAGGAAGATCTGCTGGATCATTTGAACTTTAATCCCGGCCTCATGTTTAAGTTTTACCTGAATAGATTGGGGAGAATATTCCGGCCTACGGGTTTGAGTATCGCATTTCTGGGTGCAGATGGTTCTGGAAAATCTACCATTATCAAAAAACTCCAGGATGATTCTCCTGCCTTTCGCAAGAATACCTATTTCCATTTAAGTCCAAAGCTTATATATAAAGGAGGCCCTGCAGAACAGGCATCCAATCCGCATGGAAAGAGTAAACGCTCCTTCCTATTTTCAAGCCTGAAAGTATTTTACCTATTGATTGAGTATTCTCTGGGTTGGATCATGAAGGTAAAGCCGCGGTTGATTCGGACGCATTTGGTGATATTTGATCGATACTATCATGATATTCTGATAGACCCAATTCGGTATCGATATGGAGGAGGTAAATTCCTGGCAAATTTGATCGGAAAACTAATTCCCAAACCGGACATGTTTATCCTCCTGGATGCGCCTGCAGAAGTCTTGCAGGCCAGAAAACAGGAAGTGACTTTGCAGGAAAGCAAAAATGCACGGGAAAGATACCTGGAATTTATGCGGAGTTGTGATCGTGGGGTTGTGGTCAACTCTGATCAGGACCTTCCCAAAGTTGAGCTTCAGGTTCGGGAATCGATTATGCAGGTGATGGAAAGAAAATCTTATTGATATAGTTGTGGATTTGCTTAGCAGCAACAAATATATTTCCCTGCCGCCTTTTTCTCAGCCCAAGGTTCTCCTGGCTGTTGATAATCCGCGTATGGCTCTCAATAGCCTGAAATTATACCGGGTATATTCTGCTAAAGCTATATTCCTCAAAAAACTTATAAAACTCCTTTCCTCCATAGGACTTATCTCCCTTTTTAGTAAAAAATCAGTCCAAAGCGAGTTTGCGGATTTTCTAGAGCAGAACTTCAAAAGTGAAGAAGGACCATTGGTGCTGTCAAAGTATTTGGCGACTGATGGAGATAAAGTAATTTTTCAAATACAGGGAGCGAAAGGAGTTATCGGCTATTTGAAATATGCGCTCAATGAGGCGGGAAGAGAGAAACTTGAGCGAGAATTGGAAGGCATGGAAGTTTTTGCTCAATGTGGCATAAAATCCCTGGAAGTACTTTGGAAAGGGACTTATAAAGGATTTCCTTTTTTTGTTTCAGAAGAGGTCGAAGAGAGTAAAACCGAGCTGCAAAAGCTTGATTTCAATCCTTACCTGAACAAACTGAAAAGAGAGCGGGAATACCCCCTTTCAAGCCATCCAAGAATTGAGCAATTAAGACTATTTTTTCAGGAGAAAAAGCTGGCCCAATACGGAGAGCTATTGGATGATTTGGTGCAAAAAAGTACCCAATCTTATGCCCTGGCTTATGAACACGGGGATTTTTGTCCCTGGAATGTGTTACAGAATGGAGATGAGGTCCGGCTGTTTGATTTAGAATACTTTGAAAAAGACGGAATCGAAAGCTTTGATTTGATTGCTTACCATTTTCGGGTAGCGACCCACTTACAAGGCATGGATGGTACCGAACTTTTTGACTATATAAAAAAAGAGCTCGCTTCTTCTGAAGCAGAAGTCCTTTTTAAACTCTTTCTGCTAAAGGAAGTGATGGAAACCTACACCCTGGGAAGAACCCATATGGTGGATATAGAAGCTTTGCTAAGACAGAAATTTTGAAAATACTCTTATCAGCATATGCTTGCGAACCTAATCGGGGAAGTGAACCCGGGATAGGCTGGAACTGGGCCCTGGAACTTGCCCGTCTTGGGCATGAGGTCCATGTACTGACTCGTGCAAATAATGAAGGAGTGCTGAGTAGCAATCCGGAAGCACAGGAATTGCCCAATCTTCATTTTATCTATTTCGATCATAAGGGCCTTTCCTTTCGTCTAAAGAAAAAGTTGGGCTTCATTGGCGTATACTGGTATTATCGTAACTGGCAAAAAGCAGTTTATCCTTTTATCAAGGCGAAGCTGGATCTAAGTAGCTTTGATGTCGTGCATCACATCACCTTTGGGGTTCATCGAATTCCAAGTCATTTATGGAAACTTCCTTTGCCTTTTGTTTTTGGTCCCCTTGGAGGAGGCGAACATGCTACAGAAGCTCTTACCAAAAGTATTCCTTTCAAAGCGAGAATTGCGGAAAGACTCAGAGATTTCTCCAACTTTCTGGCAAGACAAAATAAAAGCCTGTATCGCTGCTTTGAGCATGCTGAACTCATTTTCAGTAGAACCGAGGATACCCGTCAGGAAGTGCCTCAGAAATTCAGAGAGAAATGCTTCAATCATGTGGATATAGGCATACATCTCCGAGATCGTTCGCCGGAACCACAGCGTATCGAAGGCAAAGAACATATAAAGCTCCTCTTCGTGGGGCGTATTTTATACTGGAAGGGCATTCATTTGGCTTTGCGAGCCTTTAAGTTGGCTCGGGAACAGTACCCTCATTTATCTTTTAGTCTGATTGGGAGTGGAAAGAATAAAGCAGCCCTCCAATCATATGCAACAGAGCTGGGAGTGGGTTCTGGTGTGGAATGGATAGAAAATATTCCGCAAAATGAAGTCTTTGAAAAATATAAAGACCATGATTTATTTCTCTTCCCAAGCCTTCATGATTCAGGAGGATCGGTTGTTTTGGAAGCGATGTCTTATGGTTTACCGGTCATAGCTCTGGATCTGGGAGGACCAGGCGTGATGGTAGATGAACAAAGTGGTTCCCTGGTAAAAGTCGAAGGGAAAAGTGTGGACAAGATTGTAGAAGATTTGGCTCAGGAAATCCTGGATTTGATCCAAAATCCAGAGATCTATGCAGCGAAATCTGAACAAACCTGCGAAAGGATCACTTCTTACACCTGGGAAAATCAGGTGAGAACCCTTTATGAAAAGCTGAGAACTGTTTTACCGAAACCACAAGAAGTATCATAAAATCATGAGGATTTTATTGATCCATAATTATTATCTGCAAAAAGGAGGGGAAGATACCGTTTTTCGCTCTGAGACAGAATTGCTCAAAAGCCATGGTCATGAGGTGGAACAACTGAGTTTTCACAACAAGGATATAGATTCAGGCTGGGGAAAAATTTCGATGTTCTGGAAAGGGCTTTATAATAGGAAGACTTATCGGCAGGTCCGGGAAAAAATTCAGACATTTAAACCAGATGTAATTCACATACACAATTTATTCTACCTGGCTTCGCCATCGGTTTTATATGCTGCTCGGAAAATGAAGGTGCCCGTTGTTATGACGTTACACAATTATCGGCTCATCTGTCCGAGTGTTTATCTCTACCATAAGGGAAGAATTTACGAAGACAACATCCATAAAACATTCCCGGTCAAAGCCATTTTTCAGAAAGTTTGGAATAATAATCTTGGCTTAACGGCTCTGATCACCCTGATTACTTCTTTCCACAAATACCTCAACACCTGGAGCAATCTCATAGATGGCTACATTGTGTTTACGGAATTTGCAAAAAGCAAATTTGTTGGCTCTTCCATCAAAGTGCCGGATCACAAATTTTATATAAAACCGAATTTCACGGAAGACAATGGTTGCAATCTGGAAAATAGAGAGGATTTTTATCTTTTTATAGGTCGCTTGTCAGAGGAGAAAGGAATTGAGGTTTTGCTGGAAGCTGCAAATAAAGGAGAATTTCGTTTGGAAATTCTGGGAGATGGACCTCTAAAGGATGCGGTAGAAGCCACTGTAGATAAGAATGAGCGGGTTTCCTATCCCGGCTTTCTTCCGAAAGAAGAAATTGTCCAGAAATTGAAATCCTGTAGAGCATTGATTTTTCCTTCTATTTGGTATGAAGGAATGCCCATGGTTATTCTGGAGGCCCTGGCTACCGGAACTCCCATCATTGTTTCCGATTTGGGTAATCCCGGTCGAATGATCGAAGACAGAAAAAGTGGGTTGCACTTTGAACCTAATAATGCTGAAAGCTTGCTTGACAAAATTGCCAGGCTTGATGCCTCAGTCGAATTGCAGAACGAACTCGTCAAAGGGGCCCGCGAAATCTACGAAAAGAAATATACCCCTGAGGAAAACTATGAAACCTTACTCTCCGTCTATGAATCTATCCTACAGAAAAGTCAACAAATGGCCTGAGGGACTGTGGTCAAAGCGACAAGAATTGAAGCATTTCATTTTTTTGTCAAGTCTTATATCCTGGCTTCTGCTATCTGCCGCTACCTGTTCACCACAGGCTGATATCTCTTGTGGCGAAATACCTCTGAAAGCAGGTCCGCATCCCCAAAATTTGATAGAAAGCATAGCTGATGCCAGTTATCAGACTTTTTATGTCGATCCCTCAGGCAATGATGCGGAAGATGGAAGTCAAAGTAAACCCTTTAGAAGCTTGAAAAGAGCATTGAAGGAGGCTGGTGAAGGGATCCGGATCTTATTGGCAGAGGGAAGCTATTATGAAGGCTCTCTGATGCTTTACAGGGGAGGTTCTGCGGACAGACCTCTGATTATACAGGGCAAAGGTTATAATAAGACTCAGATTAAGGGTTCGGCGAAAGTGGACAATTGGGAAAAGATTGGGGAGCAGGTATGGCAAAGAAATAATTGGATTGTCAATAGCCAGCAAGTCTTTGTAAATGGAGAGGCTTTGCAGCAGATTGGGAGCCTTTCTCCCTGGAACAGACGCAAGTTATGGGATAATAAGCAGACTTTGCCTCCCGTAGGAGAGGGGATAGAGGACATGGGACTTCATTCCTTTTATTATGACAGCCTGGAACAGCGACTTTTGATCATGACGGATGTTGATCCGAATCAGGCCTTGGTTGAGGCGAGTACCGATGATTTTGTGCTGGATGGGCAAAAAATAGACAACGTACACCTATTGGATTTGGGACTGTTGCATACCAATGGAACGTATAGAGGTATTCGTTCCAATGTTTTGCGGATAGGAGGAAATGCCTGGTTGCTGGATCAGGTAGATATTGCCTATGGAGATTTTAGTGGGATAAAATTTGGAGGGACCAAACATCGGATTCAGAATAGCTTGATTCGTAAAAATGGAGCTTTGGGATTGGATGGTAATAACGGCCCTTTCCGGGACGATGCTACCTATATGGATATCGTAATCAAACATTGCAAAATAGAGGCTAATAACTACCGTAAATTTGATCCATTCTGGCATGCAGGAGGAATCAAGGTAATTCCCGCCATTCGAGGCTTGAAGATTATAGAAAATATAGTTTGTGAGAACTACGGGCAGGGTATATGGTTTGATCACGATTTAGGAGAAAATGATATCGAAGGAAATTGGGTGATCAACAATCGCGTAGGAATCATGTATGAAATTGCTCCTCCTATTGATAAAGAAATCCTGGAGTACGGGGTTCGCATCCGAAATAATTACGTAATCAACTGCCAACAGCAAGGCATTTACATAGCCGGTTCCTGCAATACCCTCGTAGAAAATAATACAGTTCTGCATGCATGGGTGGGCATTGTATTGCACGGAATGCCCAGGAAAAATCATAGCCTGGAAGAAAATATCGTTAGGAAAAACCTCATTGGATATTCGGATAAGTCGGACATGATTCTTTATACCGGTGAAGGCTCTTCTGAAAATAGTATAGATGAGAATTTCTATCTGGATTTATCTGATCAGGGGAGACTAAGCTTTAGTTGTACGAAAGAAAAGGCCTATACATCAGGATTTTCTGATTTGGAAGAAGTACGGGAGGGCAGCGGCTTTGAACTTAAGGGAAAAGTCGGCCCAATTAAGTGGGGGTATCCTGAAAAGCTGGATCTCGAGATTCCGGAAAATCATCCGGCCTATGGATATGGAGTAATTAAAAAATAAGACGATATTTCAGGCCTTTTTTCAGGCTGTATTCTTAATCAGATCAATTCTTTACCCGAGTGATAATCTCACCATTATCCAGTTTTGAGACCAATTGTTTGGTGAAATAACTGGGGCCATCAAGATTAAGGTGGATTTCATCGCAAAACATGGAATCAGGATACGGATTGTCAGTATAAAAATCTTCATAAGTATGACCGTATTTTTCGACAATGTCTTTGACCAATTTCTGATGGGCCTTTTGAAAATCCTGGCATTCCTTTGTTTTGCAATTGTCTTTTTTCATAGGCGTTTGGACATAGACTAGCTTGATGTTTCTCTCCTGCATAGTCTCACAAATCTTTTCCAGGTAAGTGTATTGATTTGTATCAATTTTGGCAATCAACTCTTTGTTCCATCTTTTTAGGTTGAGGTTTTGTTTGGAAACGGTAAGTGATACACCTCCATTTTCATCCAGGAAGTATTGCTTCTGGGTATTCTTTACGCTTTCACGCCGAAATTCATCTACATTTTTCTTCCTCCTTAGAATATTAAAGAGGTCTAGATGCTTTAAGTAGAAAAAGGGCTTGGCATAATCGTCCAGAAAGAGGTTCAAATCAGATTTGCTACACAACTGAACTACTGCTTGCTGAAAATCTTCGTAGCAAGAGGGTAAAATCACCGTCTTTGGCTCAAATCTTTCGGTGAAGACGTCCAGGATCAGGTAATTGTTTTCCATATTCAGGTTCCAGGAAGAAAAATTATAAAAACTCAACTCATCGGAAAGATAGGAGCTGAAGGTTTCTGAATGGAAGTTATTCAACGCAATAGAAGAGCCATGAACCATGACATCAACTTTTTGTATGTCATTATCTAAGATATGGTGGAGCTTGGTATCAAAACTCAGGCTATTGGTTAGAATAGGTTGATAAGAGTTAATACTCAGCAATGTAACAAGCATGACTGGTAGGAAAGATACCAGTCCCAAAAACAATCCTAATTTTGTTACATACTTTTTCATTTCTCGCTAGAATTGAAAATAAATAAATTCACTACTCTCGAAATTCCTGAAAAACAGAAGGACATAAATCAACATTGCATATGTACCCCATTTTACATAAACCGGACGAGATTTCCACTTGAGACGAAAACTTTCCATGCGAAAATTACTTTCCATGATCGTCATGAAAATGATACTTCCAACTGCAAGGATAAAGTCAAATACTGTAAGTCCCAGGCTATAACCTGAGGCGGACATTAAGTCAGAACCCAGACCAATATTATCGAGGGTTCCTGCTCCTATAAATACTCCTCCTACTGCGGAGAGTAAGTTTGTCAAGTCTGCTGTTTTTCCATCAAAAAACCCTCCGATGATGTAAATGGCATCTGTGATATGATTGGCACGGAAAAAGACCCAGCCTATCATCACCAAACCAAAAGTAATTCCTACATCCATGAATGATTTAAGCTGTGGAAACTTATCTAACCCACTGAGGCGGTTGAAGTTGTTTTTAGCCGGCATCAACAATATGGCACCGATCAGGTAGACGCCATGTAGAGCTCCCCAAATCACAAAGGTCCAATTTGCTCCATGCCACAATCCACTTACGAGGAAAGTGATAAACAAATTGTAATACCAGCGCCATTTCACCACTCGATTTCCCCCCATAGGGATGTACACATAGTCTCTGAACCAGGTTGATAAGGAGATATGCCAGCGTTTCCAGAATTCTGATATAGTTTTGGATGCATAAGGGGTATCGAAGTTCTTCATAAGGTCAAAGCCCATAATCTTTGCAGCTCCAATAGCAATATCCGAATAGCCGGAAAAGTCACAATAAATCTGGAAGGAAAAGAATACAGTTGCCAATAATAAGCTGCTACCTTCAAAGTATTCCGGCTGGTCATATACCGAGTTTACCAATACCCCCAATCGGTCTGCAATGACTACCTTCTTAAACATACCCCAAAGCATCTGTTGCAATCCCCTGGTAGCTCTCTCCGAATTAAACTTTATTTCTGTCATCCTGCCAAATTGAGGCAGGAGGTTGCTGGCTCTTTCGATCGGCCCAGCTACCAATTGCGGGAAAAAAGAGACAAAAAGGGCAAATATCCCAAAATGCTTTTCCGGTTTGAGTTTCCCATTGTAGATATCAATAGAATAACTCATGGTCTGGAAGGTATAAAAAGATATACCCATGGGAAGAATCAGATCCAGTGCAGGCGATGTGAAATCAAGCGCCATAAAGGCAAAGAAGCTGTCCACCGAATCTGCAAAGAAACCATAGTACTTAAAGAAAAATAGCAAACCTAAATTGGAAAGGAGACTGATATAAAGGAAAGGCTTTCGTTTCGCCTTTTCATCCAAACTCCCCATTTTAAGCCCACAAAAATAATCAACAAAGGTCGAGAGTATAATCAGAATTATATATGCAGGTTTCCAGGCCATGTAAAAAACATAGCTTGCTATCAGTAATAGCCACCAGCGGTTTTTGGTCTGCAATGAAAAATACAGAACAATTACAACTGGAAAGAAAACTAAAAATTCGAATGAATTAAATAACATATAATCTGGGCTCCAATCTTTGTGTTATGTCATTAACGTGTTGTTAATTTTGATATGATCAATCCTGGGACCTTCTTATAATTTTGAAGGAGTACTTTTGGATAAACATAGAGATATGCACGGGCAATTATCCAAATAGCTAATGTACTACCTGCCAGGAAACGCATCAAAAAATGGCTTTTGCGTAGGACTGGAGATTTATACAAATACTCTCTAAATACATCAAATGCAATCTTGCAATAGGGCAGGTAACCCCAAATCTTTCGTTCTCCATAGGTTCGGGCATAATTGATGAAGCTTCGCGAACCTCCTTCAAAATCCTTGTTATACCCTTCAATTTTCAATTGTTTGACCTTGCCCAAATGTGCAAGGCTGGCTACATAATGCCAATCATTGCCAATCACCGAACGAAGGGGGACCTTGGATGAAACGGATAAACGTTGCAGGCCATGAAGAAATGCTCCATGCCTGACTTTGAAATAATATAAAAATGACCGAAGCAAAGGAAGCTTTTCCTCCCTGCCCAGATCCGTTTCGACCATGACTAACTTTTCTTTTATCCAGTATTTTATTTCCCCCGAAACCAGGACGAATTCGGGATTGCTTTCCATAAACTCAAAATACTGATTTAGAAGGCCAGGGACAAGCTCATCATCATCAGAGATCCACATGAAGTATTTTCCATTGGCTTTATCTCTGGTGAAGGTGAAATTGGACCGTGGGCCCACGTTCATTGCCTGTTTGTAGTACTTGATTCTGGAGTCATCTTTGGCAAAAGCTCGTACTACCTCTTCGGTATTGTCTGGAGAGGCGTTATCAGAGATGATAAGCTCCCAGTTTTCAAAATCCTGCTTCTGAATAGAAACAATAGCATCCGAAATAGCATGGGCCCGATTATAAGTCGGTATACCAATCGAGATCAAGGGTGCTGTTGACATTGCGCTCATGAAATAACCAGCTTTGGTTGACAGAATTAGGGTGTTTCTTAGAGGGGAATAAAGGTGTGTAGATAGACTTTTTCAGAATAATGTTAAGCTTCTTACCACAAAATCTTTAGGCTCTCCCCATCATGTATTGAATCTTTGTCTCAAAATAGTATTTATAACGTTGACAAGAAGACCGCACATATATAGTATGCCTAGACCTGGATATTTTTTGTAGCCTTGGAAAAATGTATGCATAATCTTCTTCCTACCTCATTACATATTTAGTATTAATTTGCGTGAATGATACTGGAACCCAATTGGTTGGCGAAATTTTAGGTTTGGATGGTCAAAAAGAGTTTTTATCGGTGTTCTCATGCCTTTTTATTTGTCTAAACCTTAAATTATCAGACATCAAAGAAGCTGATAATAGTACCTTTTGCCTTAACATACCACGATCAGAAATACTAAGAATTTAGTAAAATTGATTCTTCTTACTCCCTGACTCCGTAGAAAAACTATTTAACTGAAATCTGACAGAAAATTTTTTTGTCCGTTGTAGGATAGGATTTTCTCTCAAATTTACCCCAAAAAGTGAATTTCACTTTTCGTAAAAACAACGCTTAAATTTACGCTTTATTCTTTAAAATTCCTGTACTATGGACTAAAAGATTTTCGCTTTTGCTCATTCTGGAGGAAGAAATTGGATTCCCATATTTTTCTGCTCTTAGGTAGCGGATTCATTGAAGGAAATAGAGCAATTCGTAGATAATATCTTCCCGGAAGACAACTGTCAAATATGAGATTAGGTGCGAATATTTCTTTTGAGCAAATGCTTTTGTGTATGAAAATGTTTCCGGAGTCAAATGATCCTGCACTTTTTGCACCTTATTGTGCTGATTAGTAAGCATTGCTGGAAGTAAGGATTTAGTCTTTTTATCGTTTTTTTACAGATTATTCTCCCTATTATCTCATTTCTTTCATAAGCCTCTATCTCCTGTTTTTAAAGAAATTGTCATTATTCCCTTAAAAAGAAGCTTTCCTGATTTACTATTCACGTAATGTTAGAATGAATTGACTTTTGGTAGCCAATTCGTACATGCTTCCTCCTATGTTTGCTCTGGGGTTATAAATCACTATTTAGTGGACAAGCGGTCCAAACCGCGCTTTTTCATTCTTGAAAAACACCAAAATAGCTATGCCGTCTTTACAATCTGTCTCCAGGTTTCCGGAGTACCGGAATTCCCTGTTTTCCTGTAGAGTTGGTTTAAACGTATCAGAAAAAGCATGCAGACCTGCTAAACTGAACGCCAAACCAAATATTACGTTCGATGATTCGAACCGAAAAAACTCTACCCTCCTTGTCTATAGGTCTGAACGGACACCTGCTGTCTCCTGCTCAAAACGGGAACAAATTTGTTTCAATCTCTTGAGGAGACCTTCAGCTGGCCAGCCAGAAAATCCGGCTTATTGCCAGCTTTCTGAACCCGTATCTACCCATCCCATAAATATTCCACGCCTTGTTGCTGAAAAGGTTTCTGTAACCTATCATTCAATTACGCCTTTTTTTACACTTCCCGAGATTCTTTCAGACCGAAGAGGCTTATACGCTTCAATTCCAACCCCTCTACCGGATCGGAAAAAGAAGGAAGGAGTGAATCGTTCTCTATCTTCTCTTTGCCCGGGGGCAAAGAGTCCATGTTCTTTCATTCATTTTTTGTGATAACAATCCGAACTATTCATTTTCGGGATTAAAGAAGAATCGTGCTTAGCACGTACCTCTAAACCAAATTTCTGTTAAGGATATGGAGCCGAACTGCTGAAGCTTTTATGCGCTTTTTCGGGGATCAAACATATGTTGACAATTTCCAGGATTATTTCGCTAGCCCGAAAAACGTCTGCTGGTTTATGCTTTCACGCTCAGGTTTAGGGTAGCTTTTTAAAAAAACGAGTAATTCTATGAATCAGAATCAATTTGTAAAAATTGTTTCCTTGCTCTTGTGGCCTTGTTTTTTCTTACTATTTAGTGGTACAAATCTATTCTCTCCCCATACATCTTTATTTGCTCAAGGGACTGTATATGTAAGTCCCAATGGAAATGACTCAAACAGTGGGAGTCAGTCCAGTCCTCTTAAAACCATTCGGAAAGCATTCGAACGTGTCCAGCAAAGTGGCACGATAGAAATCGCCGAAGGGGTATATTATGAAGGAGAATTGATCCTAAGAACCGGAGGTACATCCTCAAGACATCTGACCATCAAGGGTGCAGGCCCCACCAAATCCATTATTAAAGGTTCGAAGGTTGTCAATAACTGGACTTCAGTAGGCAATTCAATTTGGAAAATCTCCAACTGGAGTACCAATTCTCAACAGGTATTTGTAAATGGAGAGCCCTATCAGCAGATCGGTGTTCAAAATGGATGGCATACAAACGATTATGGAGGGGTCCCCCTTCTGCCACCCGTTGGATCAGGATATGGGGATTTGGTTACCAATTCCTTCTATTACAATTCTTCTTCCGATGAGATGTTTATCAAAGTACCTTCTCAGATGAATCCCAATGATCAATTGGTAGAGTTGAGTACAGAAGATTTTGTCTTTAGTGGAGAGTCTTCCTATGTGACCATTAGAGACCTGGGCTTCATGCATTGTAATGGAACCCATACAGGGGCCAGAAGTAAACTGGTCGATTTAGGGCCTCGAAATTATATCATAGAAAATTGCCGAATGACCTACGGTGATTTCGTAAATCTTAACGCTAGTGGCTTGAATCATACCATCCGCAATAATGAGATCCTCTATGCAGGTGATTTGGGAGTGGATATGAACAATGGTCCCTTTAGCGATACCCGACCCGCTCAGAATACGCTGGTCGAAAACAATAGGATCAGCTATAACAACTATCGGGGATTTTATGCGCACTGGCATACAGGAGGATTGAAGATTATTCCTGCAATCAGAAAAGTGACGATTCGTAATAACCTGGTAGAACACAATGATGGTCCGGGAATATGGTTTGATAGACCTCTGGGTGAAAATATTATTGAAGGAAATACGGTCATTGGTAACCTGAAAGGAATCTTCTATGAGATTGGCGAACCGGTTACTACTGTGCCTTATGGGGCCGTAATTTGTAACAACCTGGTAATTGGAAGTATTCAGCAAGGGATATATGTAGCAGCTTCCAGTGATGTTACAGTTCAAAATAATACGGTGGTAAATTGTTGGGCGGGTATCGTTTTACATGGAATGCCACGTTCTTTTTACAGCTTGAAGAATAATGTAGTTAAAAATAATATCATCCATGGAGGGAGCGTTGGGGATCTTATCCTTTACAAGGGTGATAGAACAGGTAATAATCAGATTGATGATAACTTTTACGTGACAGGTGTCTCTGCTGAAGGAAGTACTGCCAGATCTACTATCCGAGTAGGAGTGGTGACTGGAAATGGGTACAATATCAATTACCGGGATCTGAATTCTCTGGCTAATAATGAAGGTCTGGAGCAAAACGGACTACATGGCGACCCTATATGGGAAGGTATGCAGACCTATCAGTATTTGCTTGGGCAAGGTAGCCCTGCAGAAGGAAATGGGATCAATGAGACTCAGATGTGTGCTGAGAATGTGGTTATCGGAACTTTCCCGGTAGAGTTTCTCAGCTTCGATGCTTTACCAGATTATGCAAATAATCAGGTTGTGCTAAAATGGGAGACTGCCAGTGAAACCAACAATGATTATTTCGTTATTGAAAAATCTGTTGATGGATTGGCCTATACAGGTATTGAGGAAATAAACTCTCTGGGAGATTCGAGAAATGTGCAGCGATATTTTGCACAAGACCAAATGCCAGAACCAGGAAGAAGTTATTACCGAATCAAGCAGGTGGATATAGATGGAAGTTTTACCCATTCGAATCGGGTAGAAGTAAATTTCGATCCTGTCGCTCAATTCGATTTTTTCCCATATCCTAATCCCGTTTCAGTAGGCGAAAGTCTGAAGGTCAGAATCGTTTCGGAGATAGACCAAAGTGTAGACCTGGGTTTATACTCGATCTATGGAAACAAGATCGATGCTTTCAGCGCATCGATAACCGCTGGGACTTCTACGATCGAATTTAATACCAGCCAACTTAGCAAAGGTTTATATTACCTGCTTTCTTCTGATCAGGACTTCTCCAAACATGCCAAAATGATAGAACTCCGTTGATAAAAATATTATAAAACACCAAACATAAGCATTCAAAGTCAAATACCTTGGAGCCCAGGAACCCAAAGCCTGGGCTTCCTTTTTGCTGAAAATGAAAAAGTCCCCCAATAGATTGAGGGACTTTTTGGAAGCTGATTTTTAGATTGAATGCTAATCGAAAAGGATCTTTTTATTTACAATTCCCGCATCCAATTCTACTTGAAGAATGTACATGCCTGAATTTAGATTATACCTTCTGATTTCAAATTCAAATGCATTGATGTCCTCGTAGTTTCGAACAGTTCTTCCTGCCATATCCAGCATGCGGATTCCGCGTATGTGTTTGATTCCATCTTTATAGCTGACGCGAATTCTCGAGCTGGCAGGATTGGGATATACCTCTACAAAGTTGTCGCTGATGAAGGGAGTCCTGCTGACATTTGTTTCGGAATTCAAATTGAAATTACAGACTTTATGAGAATTGATACGAGGCCCGCTATTGGTAGCAGCAGTTAAGCCTACATAAATCAGCGGATTGCCTCCAAAAATATCATTGATCAGATCTCCGGTATAACTTCTTCTAAGAGAACCTCCAAAGTAAACGTCCAGGGTTTGAGTGGTCGAATTCCAGTCAATTTCCACACTGTAGGAATTATCATTCTCTACATTCTCACAATCTTCATCCAGGCAGGTTCTGTTAGCCAGAAAGTCTCTCCGATCTCCATTCTTCCAGATAAACATTTCATCTTCGTTTTGTCCATGTGTATCGAAAGAAATAGCTACTGAAGGTGTAATACCCGTAGCTCCATGTCCAGGACCACCCGTTCCGATGATATTTTTTCCTTGATTTTGCAGTACGAAAGCAACTCCTTCTGCTCCCTGGTCTTCATCTCCGAGATTTAATCCAAAGGTAATGTTGAAATCTTCATTCAAATCCAAAGAATCCGGATACCATACAGCTCCTATCTGATTAGCACTTTTGGGAGTGATTTCGTAGCATCCACCTGTGATTTCTGTTGCAGAACCCACACGTACTAAATCACGGGTATCAGCCGGAACGAGGCTATTGATCCAGTCTGCTACTACCTGAACTCCTGGCACATCAATTTTGCCTTTTGCGAGGGGAGGCATAGCCACTCCATCTGCGAGAGAGTTGATTCTTTGGTAGAGAATAGAATTTGGGAGGCTTTGAGGCACAATCACACGTGCATCACTATTGCCCAGGGTATTTACAACAGAACCATTAATGAGGTTTTGTTGCGTCAGAGGAGTTGACAAGCGAGCATCAAATGCTGCCCGGTTTCCTGTACCTGGTCTGTGGCAATAAGAACAGTTCAGATCCAGGTAGGATCGAGCTCTTTTCTCAAGCGAAGCTGAGCTGCTACTGGCAGAAGCAGTCAAAAGCGTGCTGAGATCCGAATCAACGATGGTTTCATCCAAAATTCCCAAATGACTCAGGGTAACTAACTGATTACCTGTATTTCCAGTTTTAGGATAAAGAATGTCTTTGTTTAGGTAGCGGGTTTTTAAGCCCAATACACTTCCTGCACTTTCCTGGTGACAATTGATACATTCACTCTGACTGGGATAATGCCAAACCTGGCTCTGCCCATTTCCAGTTACGGTTTCGTCCAGGGCTCCATTAAGTAAACTGGCATCTGTACCTTGTGCATTCCATTTATAAGTAAGGAAATAATGTATGTCATCTGTCCCCAGTACTTCAAAACGGGTCTCCAGACGCTTGCCGAATAGTTCAAAATGTTTGATCAGAACGGCTCCCTGAGGAAGTTTCCAATCGCCTTGCTCACTAAATTGGATTTGCTCTTGAGGGGTATCATGGCTACCATCATTGGGGACTGCCAGCCATCTTTGTTTGGAGGCACCATCCGACCAGAAAGATTCAATCATATCATAAGGAATCACTCCATCAGAGGGCTCAAGCGTACTGAGGTTTTTAAAAGCACCCGTCTGAGAAAGCAAAGAAGGAGCCGGTGGATTGTTTGCTGTTGTGGTCAACTTATAGAGATTAGAACTAAATCCCTGTCTCCCCATGATAAGTTCACTATTTGTGTCAAGTCCAATGCTGATCATTGATCCCGGAGTAAAACTGGTCAAAACGGTCTTTGTCCCATTTTTCTCAACAGCAAAAATTCTCTTTTGCGCATAGCCTCCGCATATATATTTCCCTTGGAGGCTGGGGAATAAAGCTCCACGATATACATGACCTCCAGTGATTGAATTCATTTCTGTTCGGAGGAAATCGGTTACAGGGGGTTCGTAGGTTCCTATTCCTAGCGTAGTACCAAAGCTACACCAATTGCTGGCAGGTCCGATATTGCCTTCGTAAACGGGCCAACCATAATTACCCCCCTTTTTCACAAGGTCTATCTCTTCTCTGCTGTCCTGTCCCACATCTCCGATCCACAATTCGCCGGTCTGTCTGTCGGCTCCAATCTTAAAGGGATTTCTCAAGCCGATTGCATAAAACTCTTCGAACTCGGTATTATTGGGACTTTGCCATGGATTATCGTTCGGAATGAAGTAGCCGACACCTGAAAATTCATCTGGATTGCCTGTCTCTACCCCCATTTTCCTGCGAGGAGCATGGCTGGTATTTCCTCCTAGCTTATTTATATCAAGGCGAACCAGGCCACCTTCGAAATTATCTACGATGTTTTGGGACCCTTCATAGCGTGCCTGGTCCCCTATGGTTACATATAGGTAATTATCATTTCCGAAAATCATTCCGCCTCCTCTATGGGTACCATTATACTGACGAATATTAAACATGATTACCTCAGAATTGGGGTCGGCAATCAGGGTGTTTTCATCAACGGAAAAACGAGAAAGTCTTAGATAGCTTCCATACCAGTTTGCATTGTCGAAACAGCTAAAACATCCAGCACCACAGGTTGTAGGTCCAAAATCTCCATTATCTCCTTTTGCTACATAGTAGACATAAAAATGCCTTCTGTTCGGATTTCCTGGCCTTCCAAAATCTGGGTGGAGCGCCATTCCCATAAAACCTCCATCAGGGACGACGCCTACTTTTTGAGTAAGATCCAGAACGGTTGTTTTGGTATTTACATTCGGATTGTCTACAAAAGATTCAATTTTACCCTGTCGCGAAGCAACAAAAATTCGATTGGTCCAGAAGGAAGGCACAATGGCCATAGGATCTCTGAAAGTCAAATTGGGATAAACAGGAGCAACCCCCCAGGAAGCTTCTCCGCCGCCGGGTGTGATATCTGGAAGGCTGCCATTGAGAAATGCGCCTATGGGTTCTGGGGTTGAAAGACCCGGAGGAGGCATAAATAAGGGAACAAAGGCCGCTCCTGAAAAGAATAATGCTATGACAAAAAGTCTAAATTTTAGTCTATTTGGTCTGTTAAATAAGGATAGTGAAATATCTCTCATGATGACATGGCTTTTGTGATAGAAGATCTGAGCACGATAAATATAATTGGACCTTTGGTAAAAAGGATCTCTCTATTAGCTTCGTTTTTGTTTAGCTTAGATAAGCCTATTTTACCAATGGGCCTTGTTTGCATTCAATTTGCTACTGCATAGAGTCCAATAGAAACTCTATGAAGCATCAGACTTCCCCTTGTACCCAGAATAGAAAAGAAGATTTTTGATAAAATCTAGCATTAAAGATAATTCGGGCCAATAATAAATCCAAAGAATGATATGGAATGCAGGCCTGCTTCTTGCTTACTCAATTCTGAGCAGAAGGCTTTCTCTTTTACCACTGCTTTTCAATTCAATATGGTAATATCCTTCAGCCAGTCCCTCTGGAAATTCAATACGCTCTCTTCCCGAAGCCTCTTCAAAATTTCTTTCCAGTACTTTACTTCCCTGTAGGTTGTAAAAATTGATTTGAAGCTGTTTTCTATAATCTTCGGGAATCTCAAGATAGATCTGTTCTTTCGCAGGATTGGGATATGCCCAGGAAGAAAGATTCAGGCTCCTGTCAACACGAACTTCAAATTGAGGGCTGTAGCTGACCTGGCCATCAAAATCTTCTTGCTGTATGCGGAATATATAATTTCCTTCTGGAAGAATTCCGCTGTGAAATTCATAGCTATTCACACTTTCTGAATCTCCATTTCCTTGAATGAATCCGAGGTCTTCAAATTCATCCAGGGTTTTGAATTGGACGGTAAAGCCTTTATTATTTCTCTCTGAAAGCGTTTCCCAATTGAGCTGTAATCTTTGTTCCTCAACTACATGATTTATATCCCCCCAGCTTACGTCAAATACAAAATTTGTCAGGGCATCGTACCATTTCTGCGCCATCTTTACCACTCCTGAATCGTCGGGATGTGTACCGTCATAATTATCAGTATTAGGATCAAAGCCGGTAAACTGATCAACAACGATTACTTCAGAATTTGCATTCGTTTTATTAGCAGCTAGCACAGGAATCTCTGCATTCAACAGCATTATGTTTGCATTTCGGCTGGCACTACTACTTGGGATAACCTGAGCGATTAGAATCGTCACATTAGGATTATCTGTACGTAACAAATCGATCAAGGTACCCAGATCAGCGATGGTGTTTGCTACCGGATCTCCATCAAAGGCATTATTGGTCCCCAGGTGCATGAGTACGATATCGAAATCATAGCCCGGTTGATTGATCCATGCGTTCATCCTGCCGTTAGCCAGGAAATAGCTGACTTTCTGGCCCCAATAAGCTTCATGGTTCCAGTCGTAATCATTATTTGTTGGGACTTTATTGTTGAATTTATTGGTTTTGTTACCAATAAAATCAAAACTGATCCCATCTGCCGTAAGCAAAAGGTCCAGATTGCGGCGCCAGGTAGGTCGCTGAGGAGTACTTTCTCCCCAGGCTTCTGTAATGGAATCTCCGATTAACAGAATTTTGGTTTGAGAATAACCACTAGTAAAAATTAGGAGGAATGAAATGACGAGAATTGAGGCAAGGACGTTCTTTGCTGAGGACGCCAAAATATTCATAGCTTAATTAACTAGGTATAAAGCAAAGATAAATAATTTTGCTTGAACATTAGCAATTTGCGAAAAATCTCTAATTCCCAATTAGTCATGATTTTGAGATTGCTGTTGTTGCGTGTAGCTTTGGGGCATTATGGCTTATAAGATTTTGGTACTGTGCAGCAAGTTTCCCTATCCTCCCAAAGATGGAGGTACAAGAGCTATGCAAGCCATGATTCAGGGTTTTCACAAGGCCGGGCATGAGGTGACGGTACTTACCATGAATACGCCCAAGCATTATGTTATTTTGAGAACCCTGCCCGAGGCGGTTAGGATGTCAGCAGAATTCTATGCGGTTGATGTAGACACTAATGTGAAGCTGACAGATATGCTGGCCAACTTCCTTTTTAGCAAGCAATCCTATCATGTACAGCGTTTCAATTCCCGACGTTTTCGGGAAGAGTTACAAAAGCTGCTTCGCTCGAATAAATATGACATCGTCCAGTTGGAGACCTTGTTTATGGCTCCTTATATCGATACGATTCGTGAGATGAATCCCAAGGCATTTGTTTCACTCAGAATCCACAATATCGAGCACATCATTTGGCAGAGAAGAGCTGAAAATGAGGACAATCCTATTAAGAAATTGTTATTCGAAGTAACCTCCAGCCGGATGAAAGCTTATGAGGAGTTGGTATATAAAAGCAATGCCTATGATGCGCTGATTCCCATTACGAATGTGGATCTGGGGAAAGCCAGAGAGTTAGGAGCCAAAGAACCCTTTATGTTTATCAATACAGGGGTAGATTTGGAGACGATCGATCGGACAGAAAAAGAGTTTGAGTTTCCTTCTATTTTCTATATTGGAGCATTGGACTGGGGCCCAAATGTTGAAGGATTAAGGTGGTTTCTGAAATATGTATGGCCCTTAATTCAGGCAAATTATCCGGAGGTTAAATTTTATATAGCCGGTCGGAGAATGGCTCCTGATTTCCTGAAGAAACCCATGGAAAATGTTGTCCTGATGGGGGAAGTAGATGAATCAGAACCCTTTATCAAGTCTCATGCAGTCATGGTGGTCCCCTTACTTTCCGGGAGTGGGTTGAGGATCAAAATAGTCGAGGCCATGGCCTATGGAAAGGCAGTTGTGGCAACCCGAATCGCTTCTGAAGGTCTGGGAGCCTTTCATGGAAATCAAATTCTGATAGCTGATGACCCACGGGACTTTGCTGATTGTGTTTCTGTATTGCTGGAGAAAAGGAGCTTCTTTGATACCATTGCCACCCATGCCAAGAAGTTTGTAGAAAGCCGTTTTGACAACAACAAACTTACCCGGCGATTACTTGATTTCTACGGAAGGGAAATAAAAAACAAGCGATCAGCAGAGGCTAATAAAAAGGAGTAACTCCTAGCTTTCCATTTCAGCTTCGACTAATTCTACCACCTTCTGTAATTCTTTACTGATCGGAGCAACTTTGTCCTTGAATTCCTTATCGGGATTTTCTTTTTTCAACTCCAACTCCAATACTTTTAACCTGCCCACCAACTCATACATACCCAGGTGTCGGCAGGGAGGAATAATTTTGTGAAATCTTTGCGAAACCTCTAACCAGTCTCCTTTGGCCTGCGCCTCCTGAACACCCTGAAGGTTTTCCCGGGTACCATTTACAAAAATTCCCAGCATATTTTGCATGAAAGCTTTGTTTTGATTTGAGAGGCGAGCGAGTTTGTCCAAATCAAAGGGTGCATCTGAAGGATTCATATCTTCTTGCTGTATATCTGTTTTTTCTTCTTTTTCTTCTGGGATATCTTCAATTTCTATTTGTAATAATTGGCACATCATGTTGAAGAGCTGGCCTTCTTCGAAAGGTTTGATGAGGTGTCCCTGCATACCGGCTTTCATCGCTCGATTGATCTCATCAGGTGTAGAAGTTGCGGTGAGGGCAATGATTGGTATGTCATTGTTCAATTTGTTTCTGATCTGATGGGTAGTAACGATTCCATCCATTTCTGGCATTTGGAGGTCCATTAGGATTAGACTATAACTATCCTTTTCCAATTCATTTAACAAATCCCGACCATTTTCACAAAGGCAAAGTTCCAGCCCCCATTTCCCCAAAATACTCTTGATAAGAAGTCGGTTGTAGGGTTCATCATCCGCAGCCAGAATTTTATGTCCTTTGAGTAAGTCTGGCTGTATGGAGGTGTACTGTTTTTCCTCAATTACATCCTCTACAGTTCCAACCTGATACCCCAAATGAAGGACTGCTCGTGTTCCCTTACCTTCTTCACTATTCAATTGGATATTACCGCCATGCATCAAGGCTAGTTTTCGCGTAATGGAAAGCCCCAATCCTGTACCTCCATAGCGTCTGCTGATGCTGGTATCTGCCTGGCTAAACTCTGAGAAAATCTCCGATAGCTTTTCCTGAGGAATTCCAATGCCGGTATCTTCTACGATAAAATCCATCCAGATTTGTCCGTTTTTTAGCTCAGCCATTTCGAGCTTGACTGAAACGGAGCCCTCCTCAGTGAACTTGAGAGAGTTGCTGACCAAATTGAATAACATTTGTTTCAATCTGATGGGATCTCCTATCAGAACTTCCGGACTGTTTTTATCTATGTTAAATTCTAATTCAATTCCCTTTTTTGCTGCCACCCGTTCAAAAGTGGTGTGAACATCATTCAATACTTTGAGTGGCTTAAAGCCAATTTTTTCCAGGCTGAATTGTTGAGATTCCAGTTTAGAATAATCCAGGACATCATTGAGCAGAGCGAGCAAATATTTAGCTGAATTTTGAATAGGTTGAAGCAGTTTAATTTGCTTCTGATTCAGCGGTGTTTCAGCCAATTGACCCGCAAAACCCATAAGCGCATTCATGGGTGTCCGTATTTCATGGCTCATATTGGCGAGGAAATCTTCTTTCACCCGTGCCAATTTTTCAGCCCTTCCTTTCTCCCTCCGCAATCGTTCCTGAAGTTCTCGATTTCGGTTGAGGTCATTGAATATAACAGAAAGTAGAATGGTAGAAATTGTCAGGACAAAAAGAGAGAATAAAGCAGTAAATCGCAGGGCTCCTGAGGTTTCTTGCTCCGCCTCCTGTATGCGTTCTTCCCTTTCTATTCGGTAGCGTTTTTCCATTCTCTCTAGCCTGCCACGCATCTTTCTCCTTATCAGCACATCATCATTTAGCAGGAAGCCGAGGGCAAAGAGAGAATCTTTTTCTTGCTCATGCACCTCAAGACCTTTAAAGCGGGTAAACTGAGAGGCTACCTTGGAAAAGTCGGCCGATAGGGTAGAATCTCCCACAATTCGGATGATACGTGTATGGTTCCAAAGCATTTGGCCGAAGTAGCCCTCTATGCGTTCCCTTCTTTCATTGTCCAGATCACTAGGAGGGGGCAAGGTATCCAATTGGACTAATGCATTTGAAATATCCCTAATATTTAGGAAATAATTATTCATGAGACGGGTACTGCTCTTTCTAATCAAAAAATTCAGTACCAGATTATCCGCTTCTTCCTGAGCACCAATCGCTATACTCAGTTGTTCTACATAGCCATAGGGCTTGGAAGCCTCTTTGAGCGAATCATTAAGTTGACTCACATTTGAATAGGCAAAGTATCCCATTATCCCCAGTGAGAGGATAACGATAGCAAAAGCTACCAGGATCAGGGTTTGTAGGGGGCGTTTTGATTTGAGCGATGGAAAAGATTGTTCCAACCAGCTCAATAGTTTCTCTATCCTAAAATTTTTCCAGTCCATTGGTAATTTCGTCAAAGGCATCTATATTTGGGAAATCTAACCCACCTCAATTTGGGGCGATCTTAACGCCATGTTGTAAAGCTATTAAGAATCTGAATGGATGTCATATTATACATGATTCCGCATTCTTAATTATTGGCACAATTATTAATTATACATTAGATATATCACCATTAATCACAAAGTAAAAACGCACAATGAAGGTACTCATTACAGGAAACCAAGGATATGTAGGACCCGGGCTCATTAAAGAATTTCGCAAGCATCATCCAGATGCGACGCTTATCGGTTTTGACTCCGGCTATTTTGCCAAACATTTGACAAGTACCAAAATTGCCCCGGAAGCATATTTGGACGTCCAGCATTATGGTGATGTACGTCGATTCCCGGAACATTTGCTCGAAGGAGTTGATACGGTCGTAAGTCTTGCTGCTATCTCCAATGACCCCATTGGTAATCGCTTTGAGAAACCCACTATGGATATAAACTACAAAGCTAATGTAGAAATTGCCAAAATGGCCAAAAGAAATGGGGTCAAAAAATTTATTTTCGCTTCTAGTTGTAGTGTATACGGTGCTGCAGAAGATGCTCCCCGAACTGAATCTTCTACCCTGAATCCACTTACGGCTTATGCAAAATCAAAGATTCAATCTGAAATAGATCTTGAGCCACTGGCAAGTGATGACTTTCAGATTACTTGTCACAGATTTGCTACTGCCTGTGGAATGAGTGAAAGAACTCGCCTGGATCTGGTAGTAAATGACTTTGTTGCTGGAGCACTGACTTCCGGTAAGATTGACATTCTCAGTGATGGTACTCCCTGGAGACCCCTGATCAATGTGTTGGATATGGCTAGAGCTATTCGCTGGTCCAATGGAAGAAGCAATGAAAATGGAGGGAATTTCCTCGTTGTTAATACCGGTAGTAATGAATGGAACTACCAGGTTAAAGAGTTGGCTTATGAAGTGCAACGTCTTTTGCCGAATATTGACGTTTCTGTTAATGAAAATGCCGAGCCCGATAAACGATCTTACCGCGTTAATTTTGATCTCTTTAAAGAGCTGGCTCCAGATCATCAACCAGAATTTACACTCAAAACTTCTATTGAAGGATTGATCGAGGGATTGAGAGGTATCGGATTTAAGGATGCAGATTTCAGAAAATCCCGTTTGATGAGATTGGTAGTGGTTAATGACTTGCTCGACAACAAAGAGATCGATGAGTCATTAAGTCTGGTGTAAATGATATTTACTGAAACGAAGCTCAAGGATGCTTATATAATCGATTTGGAAGCTTTCAAAGATGAAAGAGGCCTTTTCGCCCGCACCTATTGTAAAAATGAATTTGAAGGAATTGGACATTCGAAAGAGTTTGTCCAATTCAATCATTCTGAAACCCGAACCAAAGCCAGTATTCGGGGCGTTCACTATCAAAATCCCCCTTTTGCTGAGATCAAACTGATCCGATGCATTAAAGGTAAGGTCTTCGATGTTTTGGTAGATATAAGAAAAGATTCTCCCAGCTTCCTCCAATGGATAGGTGTAGAGCTATCTGCTGAAAATAAACGAATGATATATATACCGGAAGGTTTTGCCCATGGCTTTCAAACCCTGGAAGAGGATACACATTTGATTTATCATCATACGGCCTTTTATACTCCCGGTCATGAAGGAGGTATCAGGTTTGACGATCCTCGTATAGGTATTGAGTGGCCGCTCGAAGCAACGATTCTTTCCGAAAAAGATCAAAATTATCCATACTTAACCGATTCTTTTACTGGATTAGCCCTCTAGGCTATTCTAAAACATTTCTCTTATGGCTAATCATTCCCATAGCGCTGCAGAATCTGCCCAGGATCGCAGCTGTAGATTTTGCAACTCAACAAACTTGAGTAGCATGGTAAATCTGGGTATGTCCCCGCTCTGTGAAAGCTACATTTACCCCGAAAAGATGAACTCGATGGAACCTTTCTATCCCCTGCATACTTTTGTTTGCGGAGATTGTTGGTTGGTTCAATTAGATGAGTATGTGAGTGGCGAAGAAATCTTTGGAGGGGAATATGCCTACTTCTCTTCTTATTCTACCAGTTGGGTCCAGCATGCAAAAGACTATACAGATTTGATGGTCGAGCGATTTGGATTTAAACAGGATAATCTGATGGTAGAAATTGCCAGTAATGATGGATATCTGCTACAATGGTTTGTCGAAAAAGGAATACCCGTATTGGGGGTAGAACCTTCTGAAAACTGCTCGGCTGTCGCTATAGAAAAAGGAGTGCGGACAGAGGTTGTGTATTTTGGGGTAGAATCAGCCAAAAAACTCAAAGATCAATACGGTTCTGCGGACCTTCTATTGGGAAATAATGTGCTGGCTCACGTTCCGGATATCAATGACTTTGTAGAGGGAATGAAGGTAATGCTGGGAGAAAAAGGCGTGATAACGATGGAATTTCCTCATTTGCAACGCCTGGTAGAAGAAAATCAGTTTGATACGATATATCATGAGCATTTCTGTTACCTTTCTTTTCTGTCGGTAACCCAAATATTTGCCAAGGCAGGTCTGACCTTATTTGATGTAGAAGAAATTCCTACTCATGGAGGCTCCTTAAGAATTTATGGGAGACATACAGAGAACACAGACCTTCCTGTCACAGAGCGAGCACAAGCTCTGCTACAAAGGGAAAAAGATTTGGGGATGGACAGCTTTGAGTTCTATGCAGACTTCGAAGAAAAAGTAAAAGAGACCAAGCGGAAATTGCTGAGTTTTTTGATAGATGCTAAAAGATCTGGAAAAACAGTAGTTGGATACGGAGCGCCTGGTAAAGGAAATACCTTGCTCAACTATTGTGGAATCAGGGAAGATTTTCTGGATTATGTGGTTGACAGGAGTGACTATAAACAAGGCAAATTTCTGCCAGGGACCCATATCCCTATCCACCATCCGGATAAAATCGCAGAAACAAAACCTGATTATGTATTGATTCTCCCCTGGAACATCAAAGATGAAATCATCAGGCAGATGGCCTTTATTGGAGAGTGGGGAGCTAAATTTGTTGTTCCGATTCCGGAGACCATTGTTTTTGATCCACCCGTGCTAACACCTTAATAAACTTAACCTTTAATTACCCATTTAATGAAAGTTGTACTTTTCTGCGGTGGCCTTGGAACTCGCTTGCGAGACTACTCTGAAACCATTCCGAAACCTATGGTACGGGTTGGATACAGACCCATCCTCTGGAATGTGATGAAATATTATGCACATTTCGGTCATAAAGATTTTATTCTGGCCCTGGGATATAGAGGGGATTATATCAAAGATTATTTTGTCAACTACGATGAGACCATTTCCAATGACTTTGTCTATTCGAAAGGGGGCAAGAACATAGAACTGATCAATTCTGACATAGAAGACTGGAATATCACCTTTGTTGATACCGGTATCAATTCTAATATTGGAATGCGTCTGATGAAAGTCAGACAATACCTCGAAGGAGAGGAAATGTTTCTGGCGAATTATTCAGATGGTTTATCTGATATTCACCTCCCTTCTTTGATCGACCATTTCAAAGAGCAACCGGATAAGGTAGCCAGCTTTGCCAGCTACAAACCGACGGCCAGTTTTCATGTCATCAAGTCAGAGGAAGATGGTCTGGTTACTTCAATTTCTCCTATTTCTAATGCAAAATTGTGGTTAAATGTGGGCTACTTTGCCTTCAGACCTCAGATTTTCGATTATATGGAGTATGGAGACGAATTGGTAGCAGAACCTTTCCAAAGGCTGATCGAAAATAAAAAACTGACCACCTATCACCATAATGGATTCTGGGAAGCGATGGATACCTTCAAGGATAAAATGAAGTTGGATGAAATGGAGGCGAAAGGAAATACTCCCTGGACTGTCTGGCAGGAAAAAGATGTCAATCCAAAAGAGTTGATACAGTTGTAATAAAGAAATATGCAGTTTTTGACCTTTGATAAATCCGAAGGCCTCAATGTCTTGTGCCTGGGAGCTCATAGCGATGATATTGAGATTGGAGCCGGAGGAACCTTGCTTCATTTATTTAGAAACTATAAAATCGCCAAAGTTCGTTGGGTCGTTTTCGCCTCCAATGAAACGCGAAAAAATGAGGCGGAGGCAAGCGCTGCCAAATTTCTGGAAGGCGTCCCTGCTGAAGTTAGCGTATTTAGCTTCAGGGATGCCTTCCTCCAGTTTTCAGCCCTGGAGATCAAGGAAAAATTTGAGGAAATCAAAAAAGGATTTGAGCCGGATGTGGTATTTACCCATTATCGTTCAGATAGACATCAGGATCATAGACTCCTATCAGATCTGGCCTGGAACACTTTCCGGAACCATATGATCCTTGAGTATGAAATCCCCAAATATGACGGAGATCTGGGAATTCCGAATTGTTTCTTCCATATAGATGAGGAAGATGCCGAACGGAAGATTGAAATCCTGCTTGAGGCATTTCCTACCCAGGCAGGTAAACACTGGTTTGACAGAGAAACCTTCATTTCTCTGATGCGGGTACGAGGTCTTGAATCCGCCAGCCCCAGCCGATATGCTGAAGCTTTCCATGCAAGAAAAATGGTCTTCTCACGTTAGGTGAGAAGACTCATATCTTTAAATGGATATATTTTTGCCATTCAATAGACAAATGTATCCATTCAGTAGCTTTTCCTTTAGATACTGCTTCCTTTTCTTTTTTTTGAATAGTAGAAGCTAAACTACAGGCAGGCACACATGATATGATACTTTTTTCGATTTTTCATGGATAAGATTACAGACTTTAGCAACTCCTTAGCACTTCAACCCAAATTTCATGAACTAATTCCTGGCGGCGCGCATACTTACGCCAAGGGGGATGACCAGTATCCGGAATTTATGCCTCCCATTATTGAGCGAGGTAAAGGATGCCATGTATGGGATGTGGATGGTAATGAGTTTATTGAGTATGGAATGGGCCTGCGGGCAATTAGTCTTGGACATGGATACGAAGCACCCATAGAAGCTGCTTACAAGCAGATGCAATTGGGAAATAATTATGCAAGACCTGCTCACATAGAGCTGAAAGCCGCCGAGAAATTCCTGGAAGTTACTCCTGGAATGGAAATGGTGAAGTTTTGCAAAAATGGCTCAGACGCCACTACAGCGGCGATTAAACTATCCAGAGCCTATACCGGAAGGGACCTAATTGCCATTTGTGGTGATCATCCTTTCTTTTCCATTGATGATTGGTTTATTGGGGCGACTGCTATCAATGCAGGCATTCCTCAAAACGTGATCAACCAAACCCTCAAATTCAAGTTCAATGACCTTGAATCTGTAAAGGCGATGTTTGAGGCATATCCGGATGATATTGCCTGTGTTATCATGGAAACAGAGAAATACACGCCGGTAGATCAGGATTTCCTGTGCGAATTTATGTCACTTTGTAAAGCACATGGAACCGTATTTATTCTGGATGAAATGATCACCGGATATCGTTGGCACTTAGGGGGAGCTCAAACCAAATATGGAGTTGTACCTGATTTGACAACTTTCGGAAAAGCGATGGGAAATGGTTTTGCTGTTTCCGCTTTGGCAGGGAAAAGAGAATTGATGGAACTGGGGGGATTGCATCACGATAAAGAGAGAGTATTCCTCTTATCGACTACACATGGTGCAGAAAATCATGCCCTGGCCGCGTATATGTCCATTGTTGACGAATATAAAAAGCATAATGTGATTGAATATCTGGATTACCAGGGAGAAAGACTCCGCGCAGGTATCCAGAAATCTATTGATGAATATGGGATTGGAGAGTATTTCTCTATTATTGGGCATCCAGCATGTCTGGTATTTGGTACGAAAGGGCAGGACAAACTACCCTCGCAACCGTATCGAACTCTCTTTCTGCAGGAAATCATGAAAAGAGGGATCATTGCCCCCAATCTTGTCAATAGTTTCTCTCATACAGATAAAGATACTGACCGTACCGTAGAGGTCTTCCACGAAGCCCTCAATGTTTATAAAAAAGCCATTGAGGAAGGGGTGAATAAATACCTTATAGGACGATCTGTACAACCAGTTTACCGGAAGCAAAACCGGATGTTGAAAACCATTTAAAAAGCCGATGCCATGTCGGAAAACCCTAGACCGCTAGTAAGTGTTGGAATTCCTACTTTTAATGGAGCCAACCGTGTAGAAAAAGCCTTGTCCTCTTTACTTGCTCAGGATTATCCCAATCTGGAGATTATCATATCTGATAATGCCTCGATTGATGGGACTCGAGAATTGTGTGAAAAATATGCACGCATGGATCATCGCATCAATTATCACAGGCAGTCGAGAAATTTGGGTTTGATGCCCAATTTCGAATACCTCCTCCATGTTGCGAATGGAAAATATTTTATCTACCTATCTGATGATGATTATTTTCCTCCTGGTATCCTCAGTACATATGTAGACTATCTGGAAAATAACAGAGAATATGCGCTGGTATGTGGAAAGGTAAACTACATGGTTGATGGACGCGTGGAAGATTGTGAAGAAGGACAAACCATTGATGGTAATGTTCCCTTACTACGTTCCCTGAAACTTTATCAGACTTCCAAGATGGCGGGACTGATTCATGGTATGTTCAGATTGGATTGGGGTAAGAAACTCAGATTGAGGTCTGTTTTGGGCAATGACTGGCATTTTTTGGCTGGACTCGCATTTAAAGGAAAATTGCGGCAGTTAGAATTGGATGGTTACTATAAGTCTATGGATGGAACCTCCAGTGATTTCCACAAATATGTGAGAACCATGGGAGAGAATTTTATCTGGGGATTTATGCCTTTCTTTAAAATTAGCATAGATGCTTTCAAGGAGATTAGCTTTAGAGAAAAAGCTTTTCGTGAGGTTTTCTTTCCCATTAGGATTTTATCGGCACTATATGCTGCAATTTCCATCATGGTACATTATTACCTGATCATCAAACCTCGGGTTTGGGCGGGTAAACTTATGCGGAAATTTAATATCCGTACACCACGTGAAAAAAGAATGGCAGCGAGGAATCGGGAAGTCCTTCAGTTTGAAAAGGAAGCAGCCTAATATCTTCCCGTAATTTTCGTCTGATTTTTGGGCTTAATCGCCTACCTTTATTGACATGATTACAGAATCCCGTATTGGCGAAAGCATGCATCAGCTTGCTCAGCGCCTCTATCCAATTTGCCGTAGCATCACTGGAAATGGAGTAAGAGAAAGCCTCCGCATGCTCCAGGAAGAAATCCCCCTGGATATTTTTGAGGTTCCGAGTGGAAAGCAGGTCTTTGACTGGACTGTACCCAAGGAATGGAATATCCGTGAAGCCTGGGTGAAGGACGCAGCGGGAAATAAGGTGATTGATTTTGCCGAGCATAATCTCCATATCCTCAATTATAGTACGCCTGTCCATCAAAAAATGGATCTTGAGGCACTGAAAAAGCATGTGTATAGCCTTCCGGATCAGCCGGATCTTATTCCCTATAGAACCAGTTACTATCGGGAACAATGGGGCTTTTGTATGCGGCATGAGGATTTACAGAAATTGGAGAATGGAGAATACGAGGTATTTATTGATTCAAGTCTTGAAGCAGGATCTCTGACTTATGGAGAATTGTATATTCCAGGGGAAAGTTCCGATGAAGTGATTTTTTCGGCGCATATCTGCCATCCCTCTTTGGCTAATGATAATCTGACTGGTATAGCTGTGGTGACGGAATTGGCGAAAGGACTATTGACTTCCAGCAATCGGTATTCGTATCGCTTTTTGTTCATTCCGGGTACTATTGGATCGATTACCTGGTTAGCTGAAAATGAGGAGAGAATCCCCTACATCAAACACGGCCTGGTAGCTTCTTTATTGGGAGACCCCGGCAATTTTACCTATAAACGAAGTCGAAGAGGAGATGCTGAAATTGACCAAATTGCTGAGTATGTACTGGAGCAATCGGGCAAAGCTCATAAAGTGATAGACTTCTTTCCCTATGGATATGATGAACGCCAATTCTGTTCTCCTGCTTTCAATCTGGCAGTAGGCAATTTTACCCGTACCCAATTTGGACAATATCCGGAGTATCATACTTCCGGAGATAATCTTGAACTGGTTCGGCCCGAATATATCGAGGAATCTCTGGAGATGTACCGAAAAGTAGTTGAGCTTCTGGAAGCCAATAAGACCTATGTTAACCTTTCCCCCAAATGCGAACCTCAATTAGGAAAGAGAGGCTTGTACGATGCTATTGGAGGAAATAGTGATAGCAAGGCCTTGCAGATGGCTATGCTTTGGGTATTGAATCTTGCTGATGGAGAATATTCTTTGCTGGATATGGCTAAAAGATCCGGAATTCCTTTTGAGCTGATAGCCAAAATTGCCGCAACCCTAATCGAGAAAGACTTATTGGCAGAGAAAAAATAGGCCTTTATTCCTGAGGGGTTTCGTCATAGAGTTTTTTTCCTTCAAATTCGAGTATGGAAACATGAATACTTTCATTAAAGGGATCCAGAGGCGTCCAGTGTTCGGGATATTTTAGGCTTATCTCTTTTCCGATAAGTTGGGCTTTCAATTCCGCGAGATTCAATCCCTGTTCCAGGGCTCTATTGATATAGAAGTGCCTGGAATCCTCAGCCAATTTGAATACCAGGTCATATCCCGGCCCTTCTTGCAGTCGCTCCAACGTTCCGATTACCTCTTTACATTCATTTTCCTTAAGCATAGGTACAGGCCGGAGGGCAAGTATAAAGAGAATGCTCAATAGGAGGCTTATGGCTATGAATATCTTTCGCATGTCCTAAGCTAGTATCTTTATTTTTAAGCTCTTTTTTCGGAGGAAAAGCTGATCTTGCAGCAGAAATGAGTAATTGACCGTTATTAATAAAAGATCTATCTGATATTCTTGCCCAAATAAGCGCAAAATGTCTGATAATGGATTGATTTTTTATTCGTTATTCTAGAAAATTGCAGAAAATAGGTAATGATGATTCAGAACAAATATAGTTGGGTTTGGAAAATTACGTTGGGTGTATTCCTGATTTTGGGACTAGCATCCTGTGCAGAAGAAATTGAACCCAATATTACTCCCATGGCGGAGCTTATCTTTTTTGTAGAAGATGAAGCTGGAAACCCCATCGCTGATGCTACGGTGATCCTGTTTCCTTTCCAATCTTCCTACAATGAGCACAAAGACAACAATCGTGATGGCTTGTATACAGGATCTCCCAATGTAGCGAACAATAATATCGGGACAACCGATGCCAATGGAAGATTGTCTTTCCCTGCTATGGATTTGCAAGGCAATGGATTTGCCAGTGGAACCCAATGGGTTTATCGTCCCAACCCTATCTACGTCAGAGTAGAAGCTTTTAATCAAAACAACTTCCTGACCAATGATGATCATACCGAATCCACGCGTATCGCTTTTGGAGAACTGGGATCGGGAGATTTTGTGACGATTACTACAGATGTGATCGTTAAGTAAAGCTATCTGTAAGCCCTCCGCCTAAATCAAAGCTCCCCTTTCTTTTGTAAGAAAAGGGAGCTTTGCAATCTTTACATATTTTTGGCTTTGTATGCACGCTATTATTCTGCACGAATCAGGGAGTGCGGCTATGAGGCAATAGGCTCTCAGCGGTTTCAGCTCCCGATCCTTTTGGACAATTCTTTCCGGATTCGTTTCAGATTGGATTTCTCAAGTAGACTCAGACGTCTATTGAGCTTACGTCTGTTGGAAGTCTTATTGGGAATGGCCTGGTACCAATCCAGGTCTTCAAACATCTTGCGTGCTTTTGGTGTGGGGAAAATATAGCCGTTTCGGGCATATATTTCCATACTTACGAGTGTAAGCTCACTATCACTCATACGCTTGAGGGTTTTTCTTTTCAACTCGTGACTGGATCCCTGAGGGAATTGACCGGCACCAATCGCGCTTGGAGGTCTTTCTTCTCTGGGTTCTTCGACTATCACAGGATCAGTCTGTGGAGCAGCTTTGTCTGCTTTTCTGGGTGGCGGCGTGGATGCGATAGGCGGACGTTGCTGCCTTCTCTCTCTACCTTTCCATACCCTGCGTCCATTTGAGTAGCGTCGGGTCCAGTATTTTTCATTGAGCCGGGATTTCATTACACCCCTCGAAGAGGAGGTATGAATAAACTCTACATCATTGCCTATACGTTTGGTTACAAGACCTGTATGACTGATTTTAGCTCCATTGATCTTGAAGAAGATTAAATCCCCTCTACGGAGGTCTCTACGCCTTACAGCTTTACCAACGGTGGCTTGTTGACGCGAATTTCGAGGAAGTTCAATTCCTCCAGCAGCAAAACTCACTTTCATCAATGCAGAACAGTCTATGCCTTTTTTACTCATCCCTCCCCAGACATGAGGAGTACCTATATATGACTCAGCGGTGCGGACCACTTTATTGATCTTTGCCTGAATGGATTTTTCTCCATCAGCAAATGCATTACTGAATATCATAAATAGACCAAGGAGCAGCCAAAACTGGATGTGTCTGTAAGTACTCATGTCCGCGAGATTATAGGTTCATTATTAATAACAATAAAATGCATGCTATGGATGCATCTTATAGACAATAAAAACACTAAAGTGCATGTTGTTTTATCAATCGTGCTTTCGCACCCCTTTTTACAACAAAGTTTTAGGATTCCCTATACTTTTGCAAGCTTTTCCTTACTGCCTTCCTCGGTTTTCTCCTTAAACCTTTTATGATAATGCGGACTTTCTGTGTCCATCCATTTGTCCCAAAAGGTGAAATAGAGGCCATAATTAAAGCGAAACTGGGAGTGATGCAAGCTGTGATGGGTAGCCCCTATAAGCCATTTTCCTAACCAATGCTTGTCAAAGCCTTTGGGATAAATTTCTATGTCGAGGTGATTAATACAGGAGGTAAGCGTCATGGTTGTCAGGAGTAGCAGCACTACGGACACATGCATGGGATAGATAAATACAAGTGAAGGCACTACGATGGATTGTAGGACAGATTCCCAGGGGTGAAAAGAAAAGGAGGTCCAGGGAGAGGTAACGATGCTATCATGATGAACACGATGAATCAGTTTATAGACGCTAGGTTTATGCATCCACCTGTGCAACCAGTAGTAATAGGTTTCATGGATAAGCATGGTTCCAAAAAAGCTCAGGGGTAGCAGGTAGAGAGGATGCTCGGAAATGTCAAAATATATTTGCGTATAGCCTTTTTGCCAGGCCCAGAGCATAAATGCCCCGCTAACTCCAAATACCAGAGAAGTCCAGAAGGACCAAAGGATTTCCTTGCGGGATTGATTTTTCTCCCGAAGTCTTTTGCTCAGTTTACGCTGTTCGTATTGTTTGATTCTGAAAACATAAAAGAAAAGATAGAATCCACCGGCAATGAGAACATAGCGGAAAAATACAACCAGCGAAACCATGATCGAAGCTCCCAGAAAAATGATTGGATCGGATAGGTCGGGGTAATTCATAGATAAGGCCTGTTTGCTTACTGCTTTTAGGCTAATGGGCTAAAAAATATGCCATCCCTAATATAAATCAGGAATGGCAATTTTGTTCTAAAAATATTGTTTTATCCCGCCTGGCGGAAATTGATCAGGTTTGCTTCGACCAGTTTCTCACGGGCAATATCCATCGTAATATGGTAATGCTCGACATCAGACTCCGGCATATCATACATGACGTCCAGCATGATTGCTTCGATAATTGATCTTAGACCACGAGCTCCCAGTTTCAGTTCACTGGCCCTGTTCACAACTGTATCCAGGACATCATCCTCAAAACTCAGGGTTTTGCCTTCCAACTCAAACATGCGCTTATATTGACGAATGATAGAGTTTTTGGGTTCAACGAGAATCCTTCTCAGGGCTTTCTCGTCAAGAGGATTGAGATAGGTGAGTACGGGAAGTCGACCAATGATTTCCGGGATGAGACCGAAAGATCTTAAGTCAGCAGGCTGGATATATCTGTAGAGGTTTTCTCCTTCAATATCTTTACCATTGGTAGACGTAAATCCGATCTCTTGTACGGAAATCCGCTTGGATATATTTTTCTCTATTCCTTCGAAAGCGCCTCCGCAGATGAAGAGAATATTGGTTGTATCTATTTGTACCAGACTTTGTTCCGGATGCTTTCTTCCTCCTTTGGGGGGAACATTGGCAACAGAGCCTTCGAGCAGCTTAAGAAGGGCTTGTTGTACGCCTTCTCCACTTACATCACGGGTGATGGAAGGATTGTCGGACTTGCGGGAAATCTTATCGATCTCATCGATGTACACGATACCTCTTTCGGTTGCATCTACATCATAATCCGCTTCCTGCAGCAATCTCACCAACACACTTTCTACGTCCTCACCCACATAACCCGCTTCGGTAAGTACAGTTGCATCTGCGATACAAAAAGGAACATTGAGCAGACGAGCGATACTTCTAGCCATGAGGGTTTTTCCGGTACCGGTTTTTCCCACCATGAGTACATTGCTCTTTTCGAGTTCTACATCATCGTCTGTACGGGATTCAGAATCCATGATCCGCTTGTAGTGATTATATACAGCAACGGACAATACTTTCTTGGCTTCTTCCTGCCCTATGACATATTTATTGAGGTGCTCAGTAATCTCACGGGGTTTCGGTACCCGAGTGATGCGAGTTATAGGTTTTTCCTTAAACTCCTCCTCAATAATGGTAGAAGCATGAGCTACACAATTTTCGCAAATATGTGCACCTCCATATCCCGCAAGTAGTATTTGAACTTCTCTCTTTGACCGCCCGCAAAAAGAACAACTTTCATTTCTCATCTGCATACTCAAAATTCTTTATAATCTAGGCTTCTTGATCAGGTGCGAGGACATCGTCAATCAGACCGTAGGCTTTGGCCTCATCAGCTTTCATCCACTTGTCGCGATCAGAGTCTTCCCAGATTTTTTCATAAGTCTGTCCAGAATGCTTAGCAAGGATTTCATACAATTCCTTTTTCAACAACTGGATCTGCTGGTGTACAATTTCAATATCAGAAGCCTGTCCTTGTGCTCCGCCCATTGGTTGGTGAATCATCACACGTGAATGAGGTAGCCCCGAACGCTTACCTGCAGCACCTGCACAAAGAAGAACTGCTCCCATAGATGCAGCCATGCCTGTACAGATAGTTGCTACATCTGGACTAACGAGTTGCATGGTGTCATAGATGCCTAGACCGGCATAAACACTTCCACCTGGGGAGTTGATATAGATATTTACGTCTTTTTTCGCATCAACAGACTGCATCCAAAGGAGCTGTGCACTCACAATATTTGCTACCTGATCATTGATTCCTGTCCCTAGAAATATGATTCTATCCATCATAAGACGGGAGAATACGTCCATCGCTACGGCGTTCATCTGACGCTCCTCAATGATATTTGGGGTAAGTCCATAGATATTACCCGCACTTCCTGCTGCACCATTCACATGGCTCACATAGTCGTGCATAACAAGGCTGTTTATCCGCTGATGTTGGGTTGCGTATTTTTGAAAATCTTGTGGATTCATAAATAATTTGAAATTGAAAAGTTAAAGTTAGACAATAATTGATTAAAGAAAAATCTCAGGCCTTTGTGGTTTTTTCCTTTTTTTCTTCTCTATAAACACGCCTGAGTAAGAAATCGTGACACTTATTAGACCTTTTCTGTAGCTGAATTGTTAATTTGGTACATATATCAACTGGGGAAGCAAAAAGATCGCGTCATACCCTCCTTTTTTTGTTTAAAAATGCGTCTAACACTTACATCAGCACAATACCTGATCCTTGTTCTATTGATAGGATTTTCGGGCCTCCATGCGCAGAGCCTGAAAGATGGTTTTGGAGTAGGGGAAAAGAATTTCATAAATGGTCAATTGATCCTGAAAGTGAAGGATGAATACCGTGACCGATGCAAAAATGATCAGATCAATATAGCTGCTGTTCAGGAGGCCTTCGCAGAAATTGGAGGGCTTGAGATACAGAAGATTTTTCCTCATCACACTCCTCCTGCACAAAGCAAATCGAAAGCCGGTGAGCTGGCTGATCTTAGTCTGATCTATCGGCTTAGTTTTGATAAAGGACAAGAGCTTTTGTCAGCAGTTGCCCGTCTGGATGGATTGACAGAAATTTCTTATGCTGAACCCGCTTATATACATCAGCTTTTTTATACACCAGACGATCCTTTTGCTGATTCTACTGAAACTTCATCTTCCAATATTCCCTGGCAATGGGGACTCGGGCAAATCCGTGCCTATGAAGCCTGGGATATCCAAAGAGGAGATTCCAGCATACTCATAGGAGTTGTGGATTCGGGACATAAGGGCCAGCATGAAGATATGCAGGATAATTTGGGACTGAATGTGGATGATCCCATTGATGGGATCGACAATGATCTGGATGGCTTTGTTGATAATTATGCAGGTTGGGATTTTGGAGGGAATACCCTGGATGGACAAGGCGATAATGACCCCAATGTGGGAAATGTACATGGTTTTTTTGTTGCGGGCATTTTGGGAGCCACCACAGATAATGGTATCGGTATAGCCGGATCCAGTTTCAATTGTCGCTATTTACCGATTAAAGCTGCTCCCGATGATTCCATCACGGCTGTTTTTTATGGATATGAAGGAATTGTTTATGCGGTAGATCAAGGGGCACAAATCGTAAATTGTTCCTGGGGAGGACGCGATAATTCGAGATTTGGACAGGATGTAGTACAGTATGCTACCGTAAATAGATCCGCAGCCTTGATTGTAGCTGCAGGGAATAGTAGGCGGGATGAGAAATTTTATCCGGCAGCCTATCCTCAGTGTATTTCTGTTGCCAATTCCTTTTACCAGGATGTGATTTTCCCCAATTCCACTTTCAATTATTCAGTAGACATAGCAGCTCCAGGGGGCAGTGTCCTCAGTACTTTTCAGGATACTTATGCTTTTTTCGGAGGAACATCTGCTGCGGCTCCTATGGCTGCAGGTGCATTGGGAATTGTCCTGGCACACTTTGATCAATTGACAGGTTTCCAGGCCGCCCAGCGAATGCGGGTAACGGCTGATGAGATTTACACGGTCAATGATAGTAGTATTTATGAGGATCGCTTGGGGAATGGACGTGTAAATCTGTACCGGGCACTTACCGATCCTTTAAAACCCTCCATCCGAACAGAAACTTTTGAAATAAAAGATCTCGATGGGGATAGTCGCTTTTTATCAGGGGATACTTTATTGATTTCGGTCGATTTTATCAATTATCTACATCCATCCAATGACCTTTACATTCAATTGTCAGTTCCCAACAGTTTACAAAGTTTCGTGAATGTTTTAGAAGGAGATTTGGTGAAAGGGCAGGTGAATATGTGGGATCGTTTTGATAATGGTACAGGATTTAAAGTGGTGCTAAGTAGCTCTTTGCCTTACAATGTCCCACTTGCCCTGAAGTTGAATTATTCAGATGATGCAAATAGCTATGAGGATTTTGAATATTTGGAGTTTCGGGTGAATAAAACCTGGTTGGATATTGAGGAAAACCTTCTCTCCACTTCTGTAAACAGCCAGGGTAATTTCGGTTTCAATGCACTGGGACAATTGACCGAGGGTTTAGGGGTTCGATATGAGGAGGGAGAGAATGCCTTATTTGAAGGAGGTTTTTTGATTGGGAATAGCTCAGCTGTTTCTGACCGAATCCGGAATAATCTTTTTTCAGCAGATCAGGACTTTGCCTTCTCTCAATTGGTGAAGGAAATAGAAAATCCTGAACGCAGCGATTTTCAGGCCTTGAGTAAATTTGATGATGCGACTTCTTTAAATCCCCTGGGGCTGGCTATTTCTCAGCATACGTATGCATTTTCGGATACGGCGCATGATGATTATGTGATTTTCCAGTTTGAGGTAGAGAATATTTCGGGACAAATGATCGCAGACCTCTATGCGGGTCTATTCGCGGATTGGGACATTTTTGCTGGAAATTTTAACCGAAATTTTGCCCTTTTTGACAGAAGCAATACAATGGTCTATGCTAAAGATGCCCAGGGGATTGATCCCCGACACTACGGCATGACCCTGTTGACAGATCAAGACTTCAAGGCCTATGCGGCTTCTTTACCCAGTCCGGGTTTCAATTTTAGCAATACAGCCAAATTTATTGCCTTGAGCAATGAGCCGGATACCGCAACTGCTACTGCCGGCCTGGGAACGCAGGGGAGAGATATTGCCCAATTTATTTCTGGTGGTCCTTTCTCTATGGCAATTGGGGCAAAAGACACCCTGGCCTTTGCGATTTTGGCTGCGGATGATCTTGCAGGATTGCAAGGACATGCAGATGCCGCAAAGTCCAATTATTTCTGTAGAGTGCTTGATCGAGGACCCAATGAAGATTTCCTTTTCGCAGAAGTCAGTCAGGCAAGAGAAATTTTATTTAGCGACCAGAATGCCAATGCAAATACCTGGAGCTGGGATTTTGGAGATGGCAACAGCGCCATGAGTAAGAACCCCATTCATGTTTATAGCAGTGCTGGGTCCTATGAGGTAAATCTCAGGGTTTCAGATGGGGTTTGTAGCCGAGATTATAAACAGAAAATTCTGGTAAGGAATAATGTTTCCACAGAGCCTGACCCTGAACTTGCCCGCCTGAGCATTTTCCCCAATCCTGCCAGGGAGAACTTTCTGTTAAAACTGGAGGGATCCTGGCAAGGGGAAATTCAGATAGAGATGTATGGAATAGACGGCAAAAGGGTATATACCCGTACAGCCGAAGCTGCTCAAATATATACCCTTTCTGTAGATCGTGGCTCTCTTCCCGCCGGGATTTATGCCCTTACTCTCCGACATAAAGATTTTCAGATTAGCCGGAAGATTAACTGGGTCGATTAGGCTTCGACTCTATTTTTATAATAGGCAATCACATCATCCAGAATATCGTCCAGATCGTACTTCATTTCGAAGTCGAGGTACTCAACGAGTTTGGAGATATCTGCTGTGCGTCGATTCATATCTTCAAATCCTTTTCCATATACCTCTTCATAGGACTTATGGATGATTTTGGAGGAACTTCCCACTCTTTGGATTACCCGCTCAGCCAATTGATTCATGGTGATCTCTATAGGATTCCCCACATTGAATTCATGCCCCACGCCTTTTCCACTGATCATGAGTTTGGTCACTGCTCTTACTGCATCTTTGACATGCATGAAGCTTCTTTTTTGCTCTCCTGTTCCAAAGACGGGCACATCTTCATTGATCAGGGCTCGCTTGACAAAATTTGGAATGACCATGCCATAATTGAATAACTGACGAGGCCCAACCGTATTAAAAAATCTTGCAATGACTACTTCTGTCCCAAATTCTTTATGGTAGGCGAAGGCGAGGAATTCATCCATGGCCTTGGTATTTGCATAGGCCCAGCGGTGATTTCGGGTACTTCCTTCTACTCTATAGTCAGCCTCGGTGAGTTTTCTTTTGTGAGTTGCATCCAGCAAATCCAGGCTTTTGCCATATATCTCTGAAGTAGAAGCAATCAAGACTCTTTTCTTGTGTCTGTGGACTGCGGCCATGACATTGTCTGCTCCCCTGATGTTGTCGAGGATGGTGCGGACGGGATGATCCATGACCAGTTGTACTCCAACGGGCGCGCCAAAATGATAGCAGTGATCGCACCAGGCAACGTATTCGTCTATGAGGTCTTTGTCAGTCACAGAACCCTGGACAAACTCAAATTTATCCGATTGCAAAGCTTGTTGAAGGTTTTCTATGCGTCCGGTACTGAGGTTGTCAATGACTTTTATTTCATAACCTTTGGAAAGGAGGAGATCTGTGGTGGTAGATCCGATAAAACCAGCGCCGCCGGTGATTAATATCTTCATGAGAGGTTTTTGCTTGGATGTTTTGTTTTCCAAAGAAACTGCTAATTTTTTATCATTCAAACTGCAAAGAAGAAGAATTTCCTACACAGGCAATTTCTGGAATCAAGAATTATTTTCGCCTGAAAAAGGATCGGAGGCAAAAATCTGGACATAAAAAAACCTGCTGTAAAAGCAGGTTTTTTATACTAGGTACGATTTTTAATGTCGTCTTGGACCTCTGCGGTCGCGATCTCCTCCTCCTCTGCGGTCTCCGCCTCTGCGATCTCCTCTGTCTCCTCTATCTCTTCTTTCTCTTGGAGGTCTTTCCACATAGCCTTCAGGTTTTTCCAAAAGCACTTTTCTACTCAATCTAAACTTACCTGATTTTTGGTCAACCCCTGTAAGTTTGATCTCAATATCCTGACCGATTTCGAAAACGCCATCCATGCTTGGCAGACGCTCCCAGGAAATCTCAGAAATATGCAGAAGGCCTTCTTTTCCAGGAAGGAACTCAACGAAAGCACCGTAATCCATGATGGATTTAACTTTTGCTTTGTAAGTTTCTCCTACTTCAGGCATTTGGATGAGTGCGCGGATTTGCTGAACTGCAGCAGTGATGCTATCAGCATTGTCAGCAGAGATCGTTGCTTTACCAATGTTATTCTCACCTTCTTCCAGGTTAATTACAGAACCAGTCTGAGCCTGAATTTCTTTGATGATTTTCCCACCTGGTCCAATCACCATTCCGAAGAATTCGTGAGGAATATCCATGGTGAAGAAACGAGGTGCATATCTGGACATCTCAGAAGCAACTTCAGGAATTACCTTCAACATTTCGTCCAGGATATGTAGACGACCTGCTTTGGATTGCTGAAGAGCCTTTTCGATTATCTCATAGGAAAGGCCTCTGATTTTGATATCCATCTGGCAAGCAGTAAGACCTTCAGTTGTTCCAGCAACTTTAAAGTCCATATCTCCTAGGAAGTCCTCGTCTCCAAGGATATCTGAAAGAACTGCAAAACCATCCTCTGTAGTGATCAATCCCATCGCGATTCCTGATACAGGACGGCGGATATTGATACCGGCATCCATAAGGGCCATACAACCTCCGCATACGGAAGCCATAGAACTGGAACCATTGGATTCGAGAATGTTGGATACTACCCTTACGGTATAATCAAGATCGGTTGGGACCATGGGCTTCAAAGCTCTTTCAGCCAGATTACCATGTCCAATTTCCCTTCTTGCAGGTCCGCGGTTGAATTTTACTTCACCGGTAGAGTAGCCAGGGAAAGTATATTGCAGGAGGAATCTTTTAGATCCTCTGTAAGTAACCGTATCAATGGTTTGCTCATCGAGCTTGGTACCCAGAGTTACATTACACAATGCCTGAGTTTCTCCACGTGTGAAGACTGCAGAACCATGTGTACGTGGCATATAGCTGACTTTGCCCCAAATAGGACGAATCTCATCAAGCTTACGACCATCGAGTCTCTGTGTCTCATTCACGACTACACCGCGAACGATTTTCTTTTGAATCTTTTTGAAGTACTGTTGGAAGCGAGCGTCGAAATACTCTTCTTCACCATATTTCTCTGTCAGGCTTTCTTTGATCTCTTTTTTGAGATCACTGAGGATCGTACCACGTTCCTCTTTTCCCATAGAACCTCTGGCTACTTTTCCAATAGTTTCCTGAGCTTGTCCATCGATCTCATTGTAAAGACCTTCGTCAAACTCCAGGATATCATATTCGCGGGTTTCTTTTCCAGCTTCGGCTCTCAATTCTTCCTGAAGTGCACAAAGAATTCTGATGCTTTCATGGGCGACTTTCAAAGCCTCCAGCATAACTTCTTCACTCACTTCTTTCATTTCTCCCTCTACCATGTTGATGGAATCCGAGGTAGCAGCTACCATAAGATCCAAATCACATTCTTCCATAATGGAACGAGGAGGGTTGATGAGGAATTCACCGTCTTTTCTCACAACCCGTACTTCTGCTACAGGGTCTGGGAAAGGAATATCTGAAACACATAGTGCTGCAGATGCGGCTAAACAGGCAAGGGCATCTGATTGCTCTTCAGAATCTGTAGAGAGCAATTCTACCATAACCTGTGTGTCACCATGGTAATCATCCGGGAATAGGGGACGAATGGCGCGGTCGATCAAACGGGAAACAAGAATTTCATGTTCTCCCATTCTTCCATCACGCTTGAAGAATCCACCTGGAAAACGACCGGAAGCAGCGTATTTTTCCATGTAGTCTACAGAAAGTGGTAAAAAATCCACTTCCACATTCACGTCTTTCTTAGCTACTGCTGTTGCCAGCAGCATCGTTTCTCCACAAGTCAGCACTACTGCTCCGTCAGCTTGTTTTGCTAGTGCACCAGTTTCAATAGAAATTTCCCGGCCATCGGGTAAGGTTGTCGTTTTCCGTATTACGTTCATATGAATTATTAATCAGCGCGGAAGAGACCGGATTGCCTGTTCCGTTTTTTTGGCTTGGGTATATAAAGAAAATGGGAATTATTTTCTAATTCCCAATTCTTTGATTACTGCTCTGTAACGTTCGATGTCAGAGCGCTTTAAGTAATCTAGCATTCTGCGGCGCTTACCTACAAGCCTCTGAAGTCCCATCCGGGTGGATGCATCTTTTTTGTTTTGCTTGAGGTGCTCGGTCAAGTGCTTAATGCGGTAGGTGAAAAGAGCTATCTGGGACTCGGGAGAACCCGTATCAGCATCGCTTTTTCCATTCCCGTATTTTTTGAAAATCTCCTGCTTCAGTTCCTTGTATAGATACATCTATTTCGTTCGTTTAAATCATTATTTTTTTGAACACGCAAATATAGAGATTAATTTCCGAGAAACAAAAGCTGCATCTTTATCTTTTCTTAGGAAAATTGCCTTATGTATCAGCGACTTGCAATATTTCTATTCTCTTATGTAGGGCTCCTCCTGTTTATGAGCTTTCAGGACTATGGGGCAGATGTGGATAGCTGGTATTTGGTGCAGAATACGGATCGAATGCTGGAGCGAGGAACTTATTTTGCTTCCCGCTCTCCCGGATTCCCCTTGTATGAACTCATCCTTTGTTTCCTGATTCCACTGGGATCCTTTTTCGCCTCCAATTTATTCTCCCTTTTTGCAGCCCTTGTCCTGGCTCTTTGTTTTTTTTTACAGTTGAGAAAAGAAGGAATTCCTCAAGCGGAGATCGCAGTGTATTCCCTTTTGACTTTACCTCTTTATATCATTGGCGCAAGTTCAACTATTGATTATTTGCCTGCCCTGTCTTTGCAATGGATAAGCTTTTTTCTATTGTATACGGCTTGCGAAAAAGATGGCAATCCTCACGGACTCTATCTGAGTGCCTTTGTTTTAGGAATGGCTGCAGGCTTTCGTCTGACTGCCCTCAGTTTTATTCCAGCCTCCATCCTTTTCCTTTTTCTAAAACAAAGATCCTTTCGGGAAATAGGAGCGTTTGGCCTGACTTCTCTGCTTGCAGCTTTTGTGGCTTTCTTGCCCGTTTTTTTGGGACCTGGATTCGAATTGCCTCTCGATAAATCGGTTCTATCTCTTTCTTACCGAATTCAAGTAGCTACTTATCACGGGATTTCCTTTTTGGGAGTCCTTCCGCTTTTACTTTTACTAATAGGAAGTTTTCTTTTTCTGTGGGACCTGAGGAAAAGGAACTACCAATTTCATTTTCGCCTATCAGCCTCAGAAGGATTTCATGCTTCTGTTTTGCTGATATATGCACTCTTATTTCTATTGCTGCCGGACGAAAGTTCTTATCTATTGCCCCTGTATCCTTCTTTACTTTATTTAATCCATAAATACTTTCGCCCCCAATTGCTCCCATACTTTCTCGCTATGATTATCCTCAGCAATCTGTTTATTGTAGAATTGAAAGGTGGCGAAAGTGGGCAAAGGAGTTTGAAACCCTATTTTAAAAAAGGGTATAGCTGGCAAAATCTTGATAAGCGAGAACATATGCAGCGGATGAAAAAAGCCGTAAACCGTTTTCTACCTGAACAAAAGACCTTGCTGATGATCGAGATACCCTGGGTCAATACCCGTGATCCCAATTGGACCTATGATGCGGAAGCAAGACATTTCAAAAAGGAAGGTTCAAACTTTTACTTTGGTCCCTATATATTTGATCGAGAAGACCTGAGAAAGAAAAAAAATGCAGGTTATCGGATATGTGTATGGCGGGAGCAGAAATGGGAGTATTATGTAATGGATTTGGATGATATGATTGGCAGGGAGATTGAGGTAGTAGAATTGGACGAGCTTTTGGGAGATGACGTCTAGAGAAATGGGAAACTCCTGATTTTATGCTTAACATTAAGTGTCCATACAATTTATCTATGATTGGGGATTTTATTTTATCTTTAGTAACACATTAGCATCTTTTCCCTATGCAAGAAGGATCCAAGTTTAAAATATTCGTTGTAGAAGATGATGAATGGTACCGGGAACTATTGGGATTCAATTTAGAGTCCAATCCAGATTACGAGGTACATAAATTTGAATCTGCAACTGCTTGCCTGAGCCGTCTGCATGAAAATCCCGATTTGATCACCCTTGATTATAATTTGCCCGATATGAAAGGGGAAGAGGCCTTTGCCAAGATCAAAGATGTCAATCCGGATATCGAGGTGATTGTTATTTCTGAACAAGGAAGCATAGATACAGCAGTACAATTATTGAAGATGGGAGCCTTTGATTATATGACAAAGGCTGAGGATATACAGGATCGTCTGATGAATACGGTCCATAATGTTCGTAAAAATAGCTCGCTGAAATCACGGATCGTCAGCCTCGAACGAGAAGTCCAGAAGAAATACGAATTTGGCAATACCATCATCGGAAGCAGTCCTGCAATCAAGAAGGTCTTTGGTATGATGGAAAAAGCCATCAAAACCAATATTACAGTTACCATCACCGGAGAGACAGGTACCGGGAAAGAAGTGGTAGCTAAAGCCGTTCATTTCAATTCCCGTAGAAAGGATAAACCTTTCGTTCCGGTCAATATGGCTGCCATTCCTTCTGAACTTATCGAAGCTGAATTGTTTGGGCATGAGAAAGGCGCGTTTACAGGAGCGAATAACAGAAGAATCGGAAAATTTGAGGAGGCACATGAAGGAACCCTCTTTTTAGATGAGATCGGAGAAATGGATATCACTTTCCAGGCAAAACTTCTAAGGGCTTTGCAGGAAAAGGAAATCATACGGATCGGCTCTAATAAAATCGTAAAAACGGATTGTCGAATTATCGTAGCGACCAACCGTAATCTTATTGAAGAAGTGAAAAATGGGAATTTCCGAGAAGATTTGTATTACAGACTCTTTGGCCTACCGATTGAGCTTCCTCCTTTGAGAGAAAGAGGAAAAGATATCATTCAGCTTTCCCGCTTTTTTCTTTCGAATTTTGCCAGGGATAATGAACTACCGACTTATACCCTGACTCCTTCTGCGCAGAAAAAACTTCTCTCTTACAAATACCCGGGGAATATTCGTGAGCTGAAATCCATAGTTGAATTATCGGCTGTAATGACAAACGGGAATGAGATCGACGAAGATGTAATTACTTTCAGTACCTATGATGCTTTGCCGGATGTATTGGCAGAGGAAATGACCCTCAAGGAATACAGCAACCGCATCATTCAGTTGTACCTGAAGAAGTATGATGATAATATCAAACTTGTCGCTGAAAAATTGGATATCGGAGTCTCTACGATCTATCGCATTTTAAAAGAAGATAAAGAAGAAGCCTGATTCTCCTTTATACTGGCATTGACAATCACAGGATTGCTGGCTTCAGGATTTGCTTTCTTCTGTCGAAAGTAAAGGGACTTCCATTTACTTACCTCATGATTGAGGTAATCCAATTCAATATTTTTCTCTTCTAACAATTGATCCCTCATGATCAATTGCTGATTTTTCATCAAAAGATTTTGTTCGAGTTCAGCCAAAGATATCTCCAAATCAGAGATTTCCTGTGTCAGATTTTTCTCGGTTTGTTCAAATTGATCGACATTTCTAGTGGCATACCAACCTTGTAGTATCGCGAAAAGGAACAGGCTGAATACACATAGACTAGCTACGTACAGAAGTGTCGTTTTCAGGTTGGGGGATAAAGACATTAGTGAAATTCCAGGTTTAAAGTACTCGTGTTCTAATAAAAAGTGGTTTGTTAGGTTTGTTTTTACAAGAAGTGGTAGCCTGAAAAAGGAACCATGCTTGTTTGTTTGTATGTTCTATTAACGGCAAAAATATGCGATTAGTTTCTTCTATGCACGAATTATCAGCCTAAAAAAGAGAGATATGTAGGATTTTCCTTAAAAAGGTAATCTTTTTTCTGATTTGACAGGAAAGGGTGATTCTATTAAGGCCTTTTTCAAAGAAAATGAGGATGTATAAAAGATCATGGAAACTGAAGATATAAGTCAATGTCGTATTTGAAACAAGGATGGGAGAAAATGAGTTTTTAATTGTAAACTTGAACTTTCCTTTTTTTGAGGGTGAGTTTGTAATGCTGATCAAACGGAAATCAATGAAGTCCACCATAAACCTATTATCTCTTTTATTTCTTTCTCTATTTATTGTTTCCTGCGCGGCCAGGAAGCCCTGGTATGATGAATCTTATGCAGATTGGAAGAACAAAGCGGCTCCTCCTGAATCAGAAATAGAACATTCTGTATTTCTGGTAGGGGATGCAGGCAAAGTTTATACGGGAGATAAGGTGATGACAATGCTTCGCAAGCAGTTGGATGAAGCCAATAATCCCGGAAATGCGGTCGTCTTTATGGGGGACAATATTTACCCGGCTGGCCTGCCGGAAGAGGGGCATAAATTGCGCAAGCAATCGGAAAAGAGATTGGAAGGTCAAATGGATGCCGTCAAAGGAGCGGCTGCATGGTCAGTATTTATTCCCGGAAATCATGATTGGAATGATCAGGGAGAAGGGGGATTGGAAGGGATCCAAAGGCAGGCTGATTATGTACGTACCTATATGGATTCGGATACTTCCTTTTATCCGCAAAATGGATGCCCCGGTCCTGTGGTTATCCATCCCCATCCCAATTTAGCTTTGGTATTGGTGGATACGGAGTGGTGGTTGCATAAATATGAAAAACCGATTGCTGCAGAAGATGGGTGTAAAGCCTACACCAAAGAAGGCTTTATCCAGGCGTTAAAAGAGGTGGTCGCAGAAAATCAGGATAAACATATCGTGATTACCCAACATCATCCCTTTTTTACCAATGGGAATCATGGTGGGAGGTATCGCTTTTGGGATCACATTTTTCCTCTCACAGCTTTGGTAGACAATCTCTATATCCCTTTGCCGGTACTGGGTTCTATCTATGTTGGTGCACGAAAATCAGGGATTTCACCTGAAGACTTATCCGGCGAACCCTATCAGGAATTGAAAGCTGCAATGATGGAAGCGGTTTCGGGTGAAAAGAATGTTGTGATTTCGGCCGGACACGAACACATTCTCCAATACAATAAAGTCAAAAATGTGCATCATATTCTTAGTGGAACAGGTGCAAAAGTGAGTTATGGGAGAACAGGCAAAGGGGCTGCTTTTGTGCACATGGAAAGAGGTTATGCCCGAGTGAATTTTTATACAGATGGTTCGGCCTGGGTAGAGTACTGGGAACCGCTGGGAGAAAATAAAGAGGGAGTTGTGGTGTTTCGGGAAAAGCTATACGGTCCGAATCACTAAGCGCTAGCGAAGAAAGGAGCCTAGATTAAAGAGGAATAGAGCTTTTGATTCTTCTGAGAATCCGAAGGCCATATTCAGGGTGAGTTTGCGGCTGGCAGGAATGATGTACATGCCAATGCCATATCCTTTATGCCACTTTTGGGAATCCTCACCATCCAGAAATACACGACCCTGGTCAAAAAAAGCAGTTAGTCCATAGGTTACGGGAATAAGTGCCTTTCCCTGCCCCAGTTTTAAACGTACTTCTGAATTTAAATACGCCATTGCATCTCCGGTAAACCTCCTTCTCCGAAATCCGTGAAGGTTTTCCCTTTGACCCAGCACAAATTTATTGTAGAATGGAATTTCTCCATAGCCATCTCCCGCTCCGATCTTGATGCCCAGGGTAAGAGGATTATTAATACTATGATTGGTTCCATACCAGGCGAGAAATCCTTCTGAAAGGCCATAATTACTTTTCTGAGTATGGATGTAGCCATTTTTGTGAGAGAGATACAATTGCATGCCCCTTTCCGGTAAAATATCGTGATCCCGAAGGTCGAGATTTAAGGCTGCCTGAGCTTGAAGAATGATTAGGTCATCAGTACCCAATAGATTCTCAAATTTATCGAGTGAAAGAATATTATTCTCTATCTCCTGTCTGTCATTTTTCTCCAGCCTTAGGTCAAAACTGAAGAGGCTTTTTCTCCAAAAACTCCTGTGCAGGCCTACACTCATATTGAAGGTCTGGTTTCGACTGCGGTAAAAATTGGCGACAAAGAGTGAGTCATTGAGGACGGTCTCATTACCCAGTCCAAAGAAATTGTTATACCTATCAGGTCTTGCCCATTCTGAGGCGAGTTGAAGATCCCACTCTCTAAATACTTGTCGAAATTTGCTGCTATAGTTTATGCCAAAGTTATTTTGGGTAGAGATATATGCAGAAATCAAATGTTTGTGTGCATAATCTTCTTTCCCAAAAGAACGACGGGTAAAGAGATAGCCCCATCCTCCTTTTAAGCCTTCTGCCGAAGAGTAGGAGACTACAGGTACAGGATAATAGCTATGGTAGGCGAAAGCTTTCCTGCGATAATCATAAAGCATGGCTTCTCTGGGCTTCAATTGTCGAGCTTCTTTACCCAGTTCAAGTATGCTACGGTGGTTTTTCTCATAAACCAGGGTCTTCTTGCCCAAGCCTCTGACTTTGGATTGGTCTATGATTTGGTCTTCTCCATCACCTCCCAGCGCACGTACCTTGATGGAGTTCTTTGATTCCCCATGAATGAAGATAATGTCCTTACTCCCCAGTCCATATAGCCTGATTTCCTGGGTTTCTTCCGGATAAAAAGTGCGCTCGAAAAAGAGCTTTTGGCCCCTCGTTCTCTCCTCGAAAGAAAGTAGATCGTACATCTTAACTTGAACACTGCCGTCGGGATTTCGGATTACTTCAAAATATTCCCGCTCATTAGAACCTATGATGTCGACTTCTTTGGCAAGAACCTGATAATATTGGAGGACAAAACTGTCGATGTTTTTGAGGCGGGATTGAAGCTTGGCGATGATTTCCTGTCCGGAGATAGCAAAGATCTCTGGAGGCATGGAGAGTATGGCTTCCGTAATCTTTTCTTCGTCAAAGGTTTCTTTGAGTTCCTGACAAAGAATCTCCCAGTCTTTTTTTGCAGCTGCTCCCAAAATAAAGCGATCCAGATGTCTGGCAGAGTAGTTGAGACTTTTGAGGTCTTTGATTTCGTAGTCAAAATCTTCAAAAAAGGGCAGGGCCCAGGGCCTGTCGATCAACCAGGGCAGTACGCCATCGAGGATGCTGAATGCATGATCCCGATCTCTGGGAATCGGTTTGAAAATGGACATCTCCCCTTGTTTGAACATGGCCCAGGTAAAGTTGTCCTCATGCCTACCTCGATCTCCAATCCAAATATCAAAAATTCGGGATTTCAAAAAAGAGTTTACATCTATCCGATGGTTGTGATGCTCATACATGAGTTTAAAGAGTTCATAACTCCTTACAATATCATCGGCATCAAAGCTTGAGGGAATTTTGGGGCCAGCTTTGGGCTTTTCTTCCAGCATACCGAGTAGACCTGCAAACTCTTGCCGGAAGGGACCCAGACGGGGATCATCGGGCATGAGGAAGAGTTCGGGATGAACGTGGAGGATGTCAGTATGGTTGAGCAATTTGTCTACAGCCAGCGCTCCATAGGGATGCTGGGTAGCTGTTGCCTGTTTTACCAGGGAGACAAAGAAATTTGTTCGAAACTCCAGGGGCAGAGCTCGGGTAGGGTTTTTATTGGTGGAACGAAAGACATATTCTCTACCGTTCTCAGCAAGAAACTTGAGAGACTGGGTCTGGATACCTCCTCCTCTTTCCAGGACATTCAATCCTCCATGGACTTCTCCTAAAGACAGAAAGGGAGCCATAATGCTCCTTGTCCAGGTGTCCCGATAAAGTTTCCCCAGAAATACTTGTTTCAGCCCACTTGCCTGGTATTCTTTTCCTCCCTGAGCAGTACATATGCCGCTAAATGGGAAGTCGAAAAGATTTAAAGGTACTTGTTCCTGGCAAGGGACATAGGCGAGATTTACATTCTCCAGCTCCAATTGAGGTCCTTCTTCACAAGGACTGTTGAGCAGGTTGAGGGGGCTGATTGTCTGAAAACCATTATCTCCATAGCGGTATATCTGGCTATTTACCCTTCCGTCTTTATAATATCTCAATTCAAGTAAACCGGGAACCTTGGAAATCAGCAGAGATTTGGGGTCTTTTCTCGCAAAACTACTTTCATAGGCAGAACCACTATTGATGAAAAAATTGTCTTTGAATTTCAGAATCTGGATGTTCTTTTCATGACCGGACAAATACACCATGCTGCGATTCTCTGCCATGATATTGAGGAGGGTTTCTCTCATGGGATTGAAACGCTCGTTGATCAGGTCCAGTTTATTGCCAATATTTTGACGATAAGCGGCATAGAGGCTACCGATGATGGGGAGGGGAATGAATAGGTTTTTCTTCTTATCAGATAAGGGAAAAATATGTCGTTTTAAGGAAGTGCGTCCTCCATAGATGCCATTGGAGAGTAAAGGGTAGTGGCCTGCGATGATGATGTTCTTATTTCCTGCATCATCTATTTTATCTTCCAGGGCTTCGACGAAATCCCCATCCCGAGAAATCTCACATTCTGCTTCTGTAGGCGTCGGTCTTTCGTAGGGATGATTCCAAAACTGGGTATTTATTCCCAGGAGCATCAGATGATCATCCAAAAGGATATCTTTGGGGCCCGGACATCCTTTTCCAGGTATCCAGTTTACCCGATCAAAGGATTTTTCTATAATCTTTTCCAATTTCTGAAAATACTTCCAGCCGTCTTCTCCGGAACTCAACCAGTCTCCATCTCCGGGAATAAGGATTTGTCTGCTATTGGGGAAATGGGCTGCACGAAGCAGGGTGCTGATTCTGATGGAGTCGTAATTGAGGGCGTTTTGGTCGTATTTTTTCTGCCTGCTCAGATCCCCGGTATAGATTAGGGTAAAAGGATCGCTAACCTTCAGGAGCATTTGATGAAGAGCCTCAGAGTAGCTAAGGAGTTCTTCATCCGGAATATCTGCAGTATTTCCTATCACGAAAACGCGATGTATCTGATTCTCTCCTTGTGAAAAAATCTTTACACAACATAGGGTGAGAAGGAAAATACTTAACAGACTCTTTTTCATAGGTGAAGGAGGGCAGGGCGGGAATGAAATTCTTCAAATCGATGGTTATTATGCCACCAATTTGAAGAATTTTATATGCAAAAAGGGAGAACCCTTTTTTCTATTGCTAGAATCTAAATCCGTAGTTGAAAGCGAGCAGTTGGTCTTCATCGGACCAGGTCATCTGGATCGCAAGAACCATCGCATCGAGGGGAGCTATCCATATCCCTGCTCCATATCCCTGGTGCCAGGTACTGGAATCTTCACCATCCAACCAAACACGTCCATTGTCGAAGGTACCCATGATGCCCAAACGGAAAGTGGCAACATAGTTAGGGACTTTGACCAGGGCCGTGCGGAGCTCAATATTTTGGTATAATGTACTTCGACCCGCAAAACGGTTTCTTCTATATCCTCTTAGGTTAGGATCATTGAGCAACATACTCAATCCTCCGAGGCTATTTGCCTGGTAGAACTCAAATCCATCCCCAACAAGGGTGGCACCTCCCACTCTAACTGCAAGCACACTGGCTATTGGTTTCATATCAAGATATGCACTGATATTTCCTCTCAATCTCAAGAAGTTGCGATTGTTATAGAAGTTGGATTCTGAAAACCTGGCAAAATAAGTTGCGGTTGCATTTATCTTGACACCGGTTCTGGGTGCGAAATCATGATCGGTGGTATTGAAGTGATAACCGAGTTTTAATCCCCCAAACAGCTTTCCCTCAAAATCCTCTGCTGGAATCAGGTTCATATCGGTGGCTTCGTTGAATACAAAGCGGTCAGTAACTTCTGCATCAGCCTCCTCCTGTACAGAGAAATATTGGAAATATGGCCCTATAGAAATTTGGTGAGGGCTTTCTGCATCAGCCCAGCGCAATGCGGGTTCAAATAGGATTTGGTTGAAACGCATGACATGGTAGAACCTTTCTTCTGTCCTCAGGCGTTCAGTATCATTTCCCAGGCCATAGAAATTGCTATTATATCCGGGAATGGATGCACTTGCGTCGATCACAAAGTCCCACTTCTTGGCTACGTCCGTCCACTCTCCTCCATATTTGAGGATAAAAGCATCTGCTCCGATAGCAAAAGTACCTGAGAGCGTATGTTTCTCTGCATATGGTATTTTGCGGAATCCATATTTTTTAAAAGAAAAGCCTCCTCCAAGGAAAATTCCATCATCGGCATTGAAACCGAAGGTGATCAAAGGAGCTGTTATATTGAATTTTCTTTCTTTTCTGTTAAAATTATTAGAAATGGTGTCATTGGAGGTGCGGTTTTTACTGTCTTTACCGAAATCAAAGCTATTGCCATCCTTGGTATCGTATATAATGGTTTTCTTTCCCCCACTCACAATAGACTTATTCAAGACCTGATCATCTCCTTCTCCTCCAATGATTCTAATCAAAATGGCAGAGTTGACTTTTCCGTCTATATCAAAGACGTCATTCGCTCCAAAACCAAAAATTCTTAATTCTTTTGTTTCCGAAGTTTTAAAAGTTCGAGAATAATACTCATAATCTTTTTTGCCGCTCTTTTCCTTGAGTTTATAGACTTTGACAATGGTTTCATCATCGCTGAATCTTCTGATTTCAAAGAGATCCCTTTTGCTGGTTCCTTTGATGTCAACAAATTCTGCGAGGCTTTTATAGTAGATTTCAGCTGTTTCGTGTAGTTTATCCCTTCTGGCTTTCAGCTTTCCGATCAATTCGTCAGCATGAAGGACTCTCAATTCCTTGGGCCAGCGGAGAAAGGCATCTTCGATAGCCTTATCTGTCAGACCTGCTTTCATCGAGTCTACGATTGCCGACCAGTCATCCCACTCCAATTGAGTGATCCAATGCCTGTCAAGTGGATTACCCCCACTCGCTAATCCTACGGGGTCCTCTGTTTTATAGTCAAAATTACTGACCCTTCTGTTTCCCCATTTTCGGTCAACTAACCAGGGGAAAAACCCATCAGCTTTCAAAAATGCAAAGTCGCGATCTCTGGGATAAGGTCTGTAAACCGTTCCGTTTTTACCTTTAAATTTCCCCCAGCGCCACTGGTCATCATGGCGGTCGATATCTCCAATAAGCAAGTCAAATATGCGAGCCCTGACCAGGTTGTTTTCATCAACTCTGTGTTTCGGGGTCTCAAGGGTTTTTTCAATGACTGTAGGAGTATTCTCTACATCTTTGGCATTGTAGTAATTGTCCCATTTGGTCATATCCTTGTAAGGCCTTTGCTCATATAGAACCAGCAGGTTTTTGAAGGTCTCTCTGAATTCTCCCAGTTCGGGACTATCCTTTACAACCCCGATCGTGGGAATCGCATGAGCTACCCCAGCTGCTTTTGCCAAACCGGGAACTACCCAGGCGGCATAAGGGTGAGCTGCCGAAATTTGGTCCTGAAGGATATCCTGGGTCAGGGTACCCCTTACATCTTCCGGCAAGATTTTTTCTACATTTTTCGCGATAGACCTAAAGACCCATTGAGAACCGTCGGGTCGGCTAAGTCTGAGTGAAGTTGTTTGAAATCCTCCTCCTTGCTTGATGGGAGTTAGTTGCTCTTCTTTCAGGTCAATATAAGGGACCTTGATTTTGGCGAGCCATGCACTTCTGTAATGTTCTCCAAAGAAGGTATTATAGAAGCTTTTGGATGCATAATCACCTCCTATCACTACCACACTATCTTCTTCTGTAGAAACGATAATGCTTTGCGAAAATGATGAAGTAATGCCAGCCAGTATCAAACATATGAGTACTGTAACTTTTTTGAATGTGCGCATAATTAGATTTTCGTATTCCAGGACGTTAAATTCACCAACAATTTTAACTGGGCCTGTCCATTTCACGACAGGCAGGCATTATTGCGGGGGTTTTAACTGAATGTAATGCAAAAATTAAGAAATTATCCTGTTTAATAAATTTTATTGGCAGATTTTTTTCAAATCGTATTGGGGTTTATGACGAGCCTTAAAAATGTATATAAACAAAAAAGGGCCGCACAAAGCGGCCCTTTTTTTCTTCGAATACTTATCTAAAGTACTACCAGCGGTTGTTGTTGCGAAATCCTCCGCCACCACCACCACGGCGGTCGTTACCGAAATTATTCGTTCTGGGTCTAGCTTTGCTAACCTTCATATTGCGGCCAGAAAGCTCTTGGTCGTGAAGACCATCAATTGCAGCTGATCCGGAATCTTCGTCCCCCATTTCTACAAAAGCAAATCCCTTCGAGTGTCCGGTGTCTCTGTCTGTGATAATTTTGACAGAAACAACTTCTCCGAATTCAGAGAAGACTCTTTCGAGATCCTGCTCACCCACAGAGTAAGCAAGATTTCCAACATAAATGTTCATATGAAAAAATAAAAAAGTGAAAATACAAGGTGAATTTGGAAGGAAAATTAAAAGGTTCTCATGGTTAACTAACGTTCAAGCATGTCTATTAATCCATCAGGATATAGCATTGCTTTCTTACGGTGGAAATCACTCAAGGGTTTCCATTCGATGGTCATTGCTTTGCCATCAGTCCCCTGGGTGATTATCTGGCTTTGAGTATACATTTGTTTATTTACGAATTCGCCTTCAAATACAAAGACGATTTCGTGGCACTCATTACCCTCATATTGAAAAATACTTTCTAAAGGGCCCACAAAGGTAAGGTTTTTTATCTCTTCCCCAATAACTTCTTTAATTTGTCTTCTTACGGTGGCCCAACTGTACTCTCCAAATTGAATTTTTCCTCCAGGTGGTCTGTAAAATGTTTCACCTTTTTGGCTGTCAAATCCCTTCGCCACCAGTATACTATCCCCTTTTCTGAATATACAGCGGGTGATTGGCTTGGTATGCTGGTTTTGGACTAGTGATTTTACTTGCACGCCAGGTTTCTTATCCGTTATTAAGGGTTGAAAGAAAATAATGAAATGGTTTTACAAATCGTGTTCTATTTTTACAATAGTAGCCAAATCTAAGCTCATAAGGCCTACTATTCATAGGCAAGGGTTACAAATGCACATTAAGTAAAAATTGCCCTTCTTGAACTTTTTAGGCAGGTAAAAACATATATTTATGGAAAATTGACGATGGAAAAGGCTGTTTTATTGTTTTTTCTTGAGAAACCTTACATAAGTTGTGACCTTTTCAATGCGCTAAAATGGGGGAAAGAATTTCCCAAGAGCTGTCTTATTTTACTCCAGAATCACTTTTTGTGCGTATATCTGGCCGTTTGTTGCCTGAATTTTCAGGAAATATAAACCCGGAGAATTTCCGGCCAGGTCTACCTTCATTCTTCGTTGATTTATTTCTTGTCTAAAGATGATTTGCCCAAGTTCATTGAACACTTCCAGTCTGGCTTCAGGATTTGTTGAAGGATTCAGCTCCAGGAAAAATATGCCTGAATTCGGATTGGGAAAAACTTTTGGCCGAAAATCTTTCAGACTTTCCCCTACGGAAACCACAGAACAATCTCCATTTAGGTCTGGAAGCAATCCCTTTTGACAGAAGGTAAAACTAATCGCTTCTGTATGTGCACCCTCAAACAAGAGGCTATCTGCCATCAGAAAATGTTGAGCAGCCGTGGGAAGATCTGTATTCAGGTCATTGAAAAATAAGGATTGAAAAAAGAGGGAATCAATAAGTCCTTTACCAATTTGGTTGCGAAGATCCAGAAGCGTGCTTGCCCATATTCCCCCAAAGTCATGAATGGATGAATCCTGCGGGGGATAATTATCACTTGCCGAAACCTGTCTGCCTGGCCAAAATTCATTGTGCCCATCCCAGTTAAAGAGAATCCGATAATTGTCAAAGCCAAGATCCTGGCTATAAATGGCTGCAAGATAATCTCCGATGCCTTCATCAAGGCCCAATCGTTCTCTGCTTCCTCTTTTGGCGATAACCCCACTGGCAAAATAGGACAAGGCATGACCATACTCATGAATGATCACATCCGCGTCTTCGGCATCATCAACTCCCCCCCGCCCGAAAAGGATATTAGGGACGCTGTCTTTGATGACAGTTACCGAGTTGTCGCTTTCGGTTCCCTGTGCATCTACTTTTATGGGGATGGTTTGAATGTTGCCAAAGCCGATGCTTCTGACCCAGCGCTGCATGCGGTCGATATGGTAATAGGCCATCACCTGCTCAAAACCCGACTCATCTCTTCGGAAATAGAAATCTCCATCTATGCTTTTTACACTAGGAACAGCCGGAGCCTCAAGGTCTGTGATTTCTACATAAGGGCCTTTCAATAAAAAACTGTCTCCTTCGATGCACAAACCCTCCAGTACTACACTATCCATCAAAGACTCAAAGATGGTCTTATGAAAATCCATGCTGTCAATGAAGAGGTCCCCATAATTGACATTGGCTTTTGTACAGGGATTGGGCTTGAATACCCTCGCCCGTCCCGTCGTATCTCCAGTAGTTTCTGTATGATAAAGGCCCAGGTCTTTCCAGCTAATTTCCTTTCCTTTTTCAGCATCTACCAATACTTCAAATTGATAGACACTTCCGTGGCTGAAATTGTGAAGCCTGTAAATCGGAATGAGTTTCCCTTTATCCCATAAGAGCTGAGCTTCGATCTGGCTGCTATATGCCCCATAGATATTGCTCATGCTTGTGTGGAGCTTTGATTTTGGAAAGCTAAAGGAAGGTAGTTTCTGGCCTCTTAGGGAATATAGTTGTTTTGAGAAACTTCGAATTTGGCCTTGCTTATCTATGTGAACAGATAGCTCTGAACCGTTTATCGGTATTTCTTTAAAGAGCTGACGAAAAAGATAGTGATAAGCAGCAGGGCTTTCTTTGAAGTGTAGGAGTTCTAAGTGAGAAGCCTCTGTTCCTAATTCAGGAACATGCTGCTCAAGCAAAAGTTCTAAATCCTGGAGACTCCTGACTTTCGTTTTTTTGAGTAATGCAAGCTCCTGTGCAAAAGCGGGAAGACTAATCCCCCAAAAACAAATCAGTAAAAACACAGAAAAGCTTCTATTTCTCATAGCTTGAATCTCGTATTTATGATGGCTTTTCCCCATCCCAAAATTTTGTACCCCTAATAGCAACAAATATAATAACTGCTCTGTTTAGTCTCAGGTCAATATTTCGATATTATAACCTGCTTTTTCAAGACTATTTTGAAGAGGAGGGAAGTTTTCCTCGGGCATAGAAATCCGATGTTCACAGCTATCGGTATAGTTGCTTTCTTCTATGGTAAAGCTAAAGGGGTGCAACAGTTTATTGAGTTCTGCGGTTTGCTCGTAGCGAAATTTCAGGAGAAAGCGGACCTTGATAATAAGGGGGAATTTCTCCAGATCAGCAATTGCATCCTCGGCCGCGCTTCTATAGGCTTCTATCAAGCCTCGTATGCCCAGCTTTGTTCCTCCGAAATACCTGACAACCACAATGAAAACATTGCTTAGTTCTGCAGATCGGATAGCAGAGAGAATAGGAGTACCAGCACTATGCGAGGGCTCTCCATCATCATTGCTGAAACTGCTTTCCCCTTTCATCCCCAATCGATAGGCATAACAGTGATGGCGGGCGTCGTGGTATTTCTTTTTTAAGTGCGCGAGATGTTTTTCAATTTCATCCATATCCACAACCGGATAGGCGTAGGCGTAGAATTTTGAACCCCGGTCTTTAAAGAAACCCTGGCCTTCTTCTTTGATACTATGAAAAACTTCTCTTTCGATTCTGCAATTTTAGCATAAAAATCATTCTATTGTTTGAAAGATTCTTCATTCCCCCTAATTTGTTCCATCCATGTCGAAACTCAATCGAAATATTCTATTTATCCTGGGGGCATTAGCCATAGCGACCTTTGTATGGTTTTTTGGTGCGCTGCTGGGCTATGTTCTGATCGCTGCGGTTGTCGCCCTTATAGGAAGACCGATTCTGCGTTTACTGGATAAAATTAGTATCAAGGGAAAAAAGTTGCCAGCGGCCCTGCAGGCGGTAGTGAGCCTTTTGGTAATACTTGGGACGATTATCCTGATCTTCGGGACTTTTATTCCCCCCCTCGTCAGTCAACTCAACAAAATCCAGCAAGTAGCAAATAGCAATACCCTCAACCAGGGCCTAAACGGTCCTATTCAATCGATTGAGTACTACAATGATCAATTTGGCTTTATCCCGGAAGAGCAAAGTGTGCCTGAATATATTCGGTCAAACGTCAACAAGATTCTGAATGGGGCGAAAATATCAACCATCCTCAGTTCAATTGTTGATTTTACCGGCGATTTTTTGATCGCCTCCTTTTCCATTCTCTTTATCGCCTTCTTTTTCCTGAAAGAGCGGGGACTTATGCATGGAATTGTAATGGCTCTTACCCCTTCTAAATATGCTGAAGAAGTAAACAATGTCCTCGAGCATACCAAGGAACTCCTTACCCGGTATTTCATTGGGGTAATTCTGGAGGTACTGATCGTGGGAGGCCTGATTTCAATTGGGCTGGGATTATTAGGAGTAGAAAATGCATTTGTGATAGGTTTCTTTGCAGGGCTCTTCAATGTGATCCCATACCTCGGGCCCTTGATTGGAGGATTTGTGGGAATTCTCTTCGCAGTTCTGGGGGCCTTGGATATGGACTTCAATAGTTATATCCTTCCTTTGGCGCTGAAAGTTCTGGTCGTTTTCGCAGTGGTTCAGATGATCGACAACTTTGTGCTTCAACCCTTTATTTATTCCAGTAGTGTAAAGGCTCATCCTCTGGAAATCTTTTTGGTCATTTTGATGGCAGGGAATGTTGCCGGAGTTGCCGGGATGATTTTAGCCATACCCGCCTATACCATTTTGAGGGTGATCGCCAAAGAGTTTTTTGATCAGTTTAAGTTGGTTCAATCCATTACCAAAGACTTGTAAAACTGCTACCATGTATCGTAGTATGTTGTCTTGCCTTTACTTGGCAGTATTTCACTTCTTGAATATTTCGAGAATATAATAAAAATTATATATCCTATCCATAATCATGTTATGGGCTCTGGAAAGCTGGAATTCGAGGGCGCTTTCCAGGAATTTTATGCCCAATTTTATACATGAAATGACATTATAATGATTTAAATTGCTGTTTATTTTTTGCGAAATTATTAAAAATAAGGCTTTGTATATTTCTATGATGGAAATAAAATATTATATTAGAATTTACAGCTGTTCTTTCCCCATACGACTTACGCTATTTATACACACTAATTTTAAATCATTTAATTATGATGATCTATCGTCTTAGAACTATTGCAATCGCTACAGCAGTAGCACTCGGAAGCTTTTTTCTCACCTCTTGCCAGCCGGATGTACTGGATGAGGACCCAGAGATGTCAACTACGAAAATTGAGACAGCATTTGATCCCTCGGTAATTGAGCAACTAAAAACTATTGGAGTAAACACCGAGGATGTTGAAGAATTCGAATTTGTTTACCCGGACGGAAGTACTGAAAGCAAGTACAGAATTGAAAAGGATATTGTTGTTTCCCGCGATGAACTCAAAGAACTTAGTCAAACAATGAGTGGCCTTCGCGATCAGGAAAAGCAATACAGTACCAATGCACTGGTTAGCCAGGGTTCTACGATTAATGTAATTGGTTATACTGGTGGAGGCGGATATGGATTGAGTTCCAGAATGAGAACCGCTTTAAGTTGGGCTATAAACAATTACAACCGCCTAAATATCAGTTTGAACTTTACCCTGACTTATGGCACCAACTATCAGCCCTATGATATGGTAGTTTATCGTGTACCAAATGGTCAGGCAGGAGGTTCTGCTGGTTTTCCTAGTGGGGGCGATCCTTACAAGTGGATTCAAATTTACTCAGGCCTTGATTCTTACAGCACCAATGTAAACGAGCACGTAATTACCCATGAGATTGGTCATGCCGTTGGTTTCCGTCACACAGACTATTTCAGTCGTCAAAGCTGTGGACAAAACACCAATGAAGGTAGTGCTGGTGTAGGCGCGAATCATGTACCTGGTACGCCTACCGGCTATGATTCAAATTCAATCATGCTAGCTTGTTTTAGTAGCAATGAAGATGGAGAGTTCGGTAGCTTTGATGTTGTCGCTCTGGAGTATCTCTACTAAAATTCCAAAATTACAATACATCCAACCTCCCTATCGCAGGATAGGGAGGATTTTTTTTGTTTTTTTTCGATCCATAAGGTCAAATCCCTTCTTAAGGCCCAAAAATGACAGTTAAGGAATAATTACTTCAATTTTCGAAGAATAAAGCCAAACTTTAGTAAAGCACAAACCTGACACTACCCTACGAGCTATTATTTTTCGCTATGCAAACGTGCTTTCTGAGTATTTCTCAGACTAAATACCAGGTCTATCTACTATTCTTCATTCTGATTTTTCCTTTTTCTCTGCCAGCGGTAGACCTTGACAAGAGGTGGATCGATATCAGTGTGGATCCCATTGCGAATCAATGCAATACTGAAGGGGATATGCTTGCATTTATGGTTAATGCTTCTGGAGGAGACGGTGCACTCAGTTATTCTGCTACAAATCTTCCTCCGGGTATAGGTATCAATGCGGCTACAGGAGAAATTAGTGGAAGTGTATCAAATACAGCCTTTACAGGACTCACCTATAATTGCAGTGTAAGTGTAGATGATGCAGATGGAGATCCCAGCGATAAAATTACTGTCAATTTTGACTGGGATATATATGATTCGCCAATAGTTGTTTATCGCGTGAATTGTGGAGGTCCTCTGATCTCTTCTATTGATGGTGGAATGGATTGGGGAAAAGATGAACGCTCTAGTCCCTCTAGCTATCTTTCAAGTGGGGGGTCGAATACAGCCTCTATACATGGAGGGATGAATAGTTATGAAGCCTCGGTTGACCTTTCGACAACTCCTACAGATATCTACAAATCAGAAAGATGGGACCTTATGGGTGGTTCGCAAATAGAATATAGTTTCCCCTTAAGTGATGGAGTATATGAATTGAGGGTATATATAGGAAATGAGGATAACAGTACCTCCACACCGGGTACACGGGTTTTTGATATTTCTGTGGAAGGATCTGTACCTACTTTATTCAAGGATATAGACCTAAGTGGAAAGTTTGGGCATAGGGTCGGAGGAGTTTTTATTTATCCTATCATTATCAATGATGGATCTATGGAGATTAAGCTCATAAACAATATAGTTAACCCTCTGATCAATGGCATAGAAATTATTAGTGGTGATTCTTGTAATCTTCCAGCCCTTTATCCCATCGCTATTACCCCTTTTCCCGATCAATATAATGAAGAAGGCCAAAGTATAAATCTAAAAGTCACAGCTAGTGGAGGAGATGGGCCTTTGGTTTATTCAGCCACTGGCCTTCCTCCGGGATTAAGTATCAATTCTTCAAGTGGATTGATTTCTGGTACGATAAGTAATACAGCGGCGGTGGGAAGTCCCTTTGCCGTTAGCCTTAGCGTTGATGATAACAACCTGGCAGATGTAAATACTGAGACGAGCAATTTTAGTTGGAACATCTTTCCATCCGGAACAGCTGTCATAGATGCCTGGACACTGCTGGAACCACAAATCAGTCCCAGCCATACAGGGAGGCATGAAAATTCCTTTGTCAAAGCGGGTAATCGCTTTTACCTTTTTGGAGGGAGGGAAAGTCCCCTTTTGGTAGAAGCTTACGATTTTATCAACCGCAGTTGGGCTCAGGCCAGTACCCCAGCTCCTTATGAGCTTAACCATTTTCAACCGGTAATACAAGGAGGATACATTTGGGTACTCGGAGCTTTTGATGATAATAATTTCCCGAATGAATCTGCAGCGGACAGTGTTTTTATTTATGATCCTCGTGCTGATGCCTGGTTTTCTGGCCCTGAAATACCTATAGCAAGGAGAAGGGGTTCGGCAGGGGCTGTGGTTTATGATGAAAAAATCTACCTGATTGGAGGCAATGCCAATGGGCATGACGGTGGATATGTAGCCTGGTTTGATGAATTTGACCCGGCTACAGGTACCTGGACAAGCCTGACAGATGCCCCCCGCGCACGAGACCATTTTCAGGCAGTAATCATTGGCTCGAAGTTATACCTGGCAAGTGGCAGACTTTCCGGTGGTCCCGGAGGAGTTACGGCCCCAATGATTTCTGAGGTGGATGTTTATGATTTCAATAGCTCTTCCTGGTCAACTCTTGCTGCCTCCAGTAATCTTCCTACAGAAAGAGCGGGAGCAGCTGCAGTCAATTTTAAGGGAAATTTGGTCGTGATTGGCGGAGAGGGCAACGGACAGGCCTGGTCTACGGTAGAATCTTTGGATCCTGCTACGAATATCTGGCAAAGTCTTGATCCCTTGAATGCTGCCCGACATGGCACCCAGGCAATTGTGGCTGGTGATGGAATCTTTATTACCAGTGGTTCCCCTTTACAGGGAAGTGGAAATATGACTAATATGGAAGTCTATAGCAAGGAGAATCCTCCTGCTGAAGCAGCCTTCACTCAGGGCCAATTATTAAGCCCCGATTTAAGTTTGAGCCTCATGCCCGTATCTATTGGTAATTCCTCAACTACCAAAGGGAAAATTTATAATACCGGAGGAACGCAAGGTATCCTGCTTATGGAAATAGACCTGCAAGCCAACCCCTTAGAATATGAGCTTATTCATAATTTGAACTTCCCCGTTTTGTTAGGGGTAGATGATACGGCTGAATTTACCGTAAAATATACTCCCCAAAGTGCTAATCCGATTCAGGGTTCGCTCGTTGTAAGCCATAATGGAAGTAATCCGGCTCTTACTTTTACCTTGAGTGGAACTGCCTTGCCGGTAGAGTGGTTGTCGTTTGTGGCAGAGGAAATAGGAGGGGATGCGGTCATAAACTGGAGCACAGCTCGGGAGCTGAATAATCAGTATTTCTCCATAGAGAGATCTGTGGATGGAAGAGTCTTTCAGGAAGTAGGGCGAATAGAAGGCGCCGGGAATTCTACGGAATTGCAATCCTATGAATATATTGACAAGGATATTCTGTCCTATGGTGTAGATCGATTTTTATACAGATTAAAACAGGTTGATTTTGATGGTCAATACAATTTCAGTCAAAGCCTTGAATTAAAACTGGGAATTCCCCTGATTTCTTATCCTGTGCCTTTTAAAGATGAGTTATTTATTAGGTATCAAACAGAACGTTTTTCCGATCCCGGAATACGGATAATAAATAGCCTGGGGCAACTCATGTTTGAAGCTTCTAATTTGGATGGCAAGGCTTATCTGGAATTGGATACAAGCGATTGGCCGGGAGGGATCTATTTTGTACAGCTTTTGGCAAGGGGCAATAAGCAGGTATTTAAAGTTTTGAAAGAAGAAGAGAAATAGGATGCAGCTTGACCTAAGGCAACATAATTCCTAATTTCGAGGAAAATATGAGTTATGGCAGGACATAGTAAATGGGCTAATATCAAGCATCGCAAAGGTGCACAAGACAAGAAGAGATCCAAACTCTTCACAAAATTGATCAAAGAGGTTGCAGTTGCAACCAAAGAAGGAGGACCAGACCCGGATTCAAACCCGCGTCTGAGAATGGCCATAAAAAATGCGCGTAAGTCCAGCGTGCCCAAGGATAAAATCGAAGCTGCGATTAATAAAGGCTCAGGTGCTGATGGTTCAAATTATGAAGAAGTGAACTTCGAAGGCTATGCGCCTCATGGAGTTGCTGTCTATGTAGAAGGACTTACAGATAACAACAATCGTACAGTTGCCAATGTAAGAGCTGCCTTTAGTAAATATGGAGGAAGCATGGGGAAAAGTGGTTCTGTAGGCTTTATGTTTGAAAGAAAAGGAATTTTCATTTTCCCTTCGGAAGGACATGATGAGGATGACCTCACCCTTGAATTATTGGATGGTGGTCTTGAAGATATTGAGCAAAGCGAAGGTAATTATGTAGCTAGCTGTGCCTTTGAAGATTATGGTACCCTGAATGCCAAGTTGGAAGAAATGAAAATTGATGCAGAATCTTCCCTGGATCGGATCCCTACCACTACGGTAGATCTGAATCCCGAACAGGCAAAATCTGTTCTGAAACTGATCGACATCATAGAAGACGATGATGATGTTCAGGCCGTTTTCCATAACCTGGAAATGACGGATGAGATCATCGCTTCTTTAGATTAAAAAATATTTATACAGGAGGATTAGCCAGAGATTATCTCTGGCTATTTTTTTCTTTGTTGCTTTTTGAAACGGATGAAATCACTCTTTTGATCCCCATCACTATCTCTGTTTCTACCTCTGTTGTCGTCTCGTCTGCGATCATCCCTTCTTCTATCGTCTCTCCTCGGTCTTCTGGGACCTTCACTATGCTCAGACTTCATGGAAAGAGAGATTCGTTTCCGAGGAATATCTATTCCTGTAACCCGAACCTGAACTTTCTGGTGAACTTTCACCACTTCATTGGGATGTTTGATGAAACGATCCGCCATTTGGCTCAAGTGGACCAGACCATCCTGATGTACACCGATATCCACAAAAGCGCCAAAATCCACAATATTGGTAACTATTCCAGGCAGGACCATGCCTTCATGGAGATCACTCATTTCATTGATACCTTCTGCAAAGCTGAATACCTCAAACTTATCACGAGGATCTCGTCCGGGCTTATCCAATTCTGAAAGGATATCTTCGAGAGTAGGAAGCCCTACGGTATCACTTACATATTTTTTGATGTCGATGCGTTTGCGCAAAGCGGCCTGCTCCATCAGGTCTTTAACCTCCACGCCCAGGTCTTTTGCCATGCGGGCTACGATGTGGTAACTCTCGGGGTGGACAGCACTGGCATCCAGGGGATTTTTTGCTTCTCCAATTCGGAGGAAACCGGCTGCCTGTTCAAAAGCCTTTGCTCCCAGTCGGGGAACTTTATTCAATTCTTTGCGACTGCCAAAAGGCCCATTCGCCTTGCGGAATTCAATGATATTTTGGGCTAAAGCCGGCCCAAGACCTGAAACGTAGGTCAAAAGTTCTTTACTTGCTGTATTCACTTCTACTCCCACCGCATTCACACAACTCATGACCACATCATCCAGACTCTTTTTTAAAAGATTTTGGTCTACATCATGTTGATATTGACCCACACCGATAGATTTGGGATCAATCTTTACCAGTTCTGCTAAAGGGTCCATCAGCCTTCTGCCTATAGAGACTGCCCCACGAACGGTTACATCATGATTTGGAAACTCTTCTCTTGCTGCAGCTGATGCAGAGTAAACAGAGGCCCCACTTTCATTGACCATCACGACCGTTACTTCTTTCGGCAATCCTATATTCTTCAGGAAAGTCTCGCTTTCTCTTCCAGCGGTTCCATTTCCAACTGCTACTACTTCAACGCCATGTTTTTCGATGAGACCTTTGACGGTCATTTCCGCTTTTGCCGTTTGTCTTTGGGGAGGATGCGGATAAATGGCTGTATGCTCCAGCAATTTCCCTTGTTTATCCAGGCAAACGAGTTTACAACCGGTGCGGAATCCAGGGTCCAGAGCCATGAGGGTTTTTTGCCCCAAAGGAGAAGCCAGCAATAATTGGCGAAGGTTGTCTGCAAATACTTTTATAGCTTCTTCATCAGCTCTGTCTTTGCTGTTAATTCTCACTTCCGTTTCGAGAGAAGGAGCCATTAGCCGTTTATAAGCGTCGTGAACGGCCTCTTTTACCTGTTCCGAACTGGCACTATTTCCTTTGACAAATTGACGATCCAATCTGAAATGTGCTTCTTCTTCTTCCGGGCGAATAGAAAATGATAGAATCGTTTCTTTCTCTCCTCTTCTGATGGCCAGTAATCTATGAGAAGGAATCTTCTCTATAGACTCAGTCCATTCAAAATAATCCTTGTATTTGGCACCTTCTTCTTCTTTTCCCCTTAATACTTTTGCCTGTACAACTCCTTTGCGCGTAAAGAGATCCCGAATTTTGGAACGAGCCTCTTTATCCTCATTCACCCATTCAGCTATGATGTCCCGGGCTCCTTTCAGCGCCTCCTCTGAATTTGCTACTTCTTTTTCCTGATTGATAAACTTGGCAGCCTCTGTATCCGGATCTATATGGCCCGCCTGCTTAAATATTGTTTTGGCCAGGGGTTCGAGTCCTTTTTCCCGGGCAATAGTTGCTCGGGTTCTGCGCTTGGGTTTATAGGGAAGGTAAATGTCTTCCAATTCACTCAAGGTATCGGCGGACTTCACAGCTTCTTTTAGCTCATCCGTCAGCAATTCCCGTTCTTCGAGAGATTTGAGGATAGCATCCCTTCTTTTATCCAAAGCCTGCAATTGCTCAACTCTGTCTCTGATCTGTGCCAATTGCAATTCATCGAGGCTACCAGTGGCTTCTTTACGATACCTGGCCATGAAAGGAATGGTAGCTCCTTCCTGGATCAAATTGAGGGTCGCACTTACCTGTCCATTTCTCAGGCCCATCTCCCGGGCGATCACTTCTGTGTATGTTCGTGTCATATGAATTTTTGCTAGTCTTCAAATATAGGGGGTGTGCGAGAAATAAGTTACATCCATTTTTCCACATTTTTCCCAACCTCTTAGGGAAAAAGGAGTATAAGAGCTCTACCCATTCCTCCATTTCTTCCTAAAAGATAAGATTTTTGGAACTCTTACTTTTACATTAACTTGCGCGACCTAAAATTGAAATACATGCGCCGCATATTTATATATATTTTTTTATTTCTAATTCTTTCCTGTGAGGAAAGAAACCAGATGGGGAAGGGAAATGATCCACATTCCTTTGCCGTAGCTGATGTTGCCTGGATCAAACATATGAACCTGGATATAGCTGTGGATTTTGAGGAGGAAAAGATTAAAGGAAGGGTAATTTATGAAGTTGAAAGAAAGGAGGGAGCTTCTGAGATTTGGTTAGATACCAAAGACCTGACAATCCAGGGAGTTCAAATCTCGAGTGATGGAAGACAGGCGCAACCGACTCCTTTTGAGCTGGGAAATGAAGATCAATACCTTGGCCAATCCTTGAAGATTCAGCTGGAGGCTAATACGCGTTTTATTCATGTGGATTATGAAACTAATCCCGGAGCAGAAGCTTTACAGTTTCTCCCAAAAGAATTGACTGCTGATAAAAAGGCTCCTTTCCTGCTTACCCAATCTCAAGCCATCCTGGCAAGAAGCTGGGTTCCCATTCAGGATAGTCCGGCTTTGAGATTTACCTATTCAGCCAAAGTAAAAGTTCCAGCAGGTCTGATGGCGGTCATGAGTGCCAGCAATCCACAAGCATTGAGCGAAACAGGAGAATATGAATTTCAGATGGAGCAGCCGATCCCTGGATATTTGTTGGCACTGGCAGTAGGTGATTTTTCTTTTAAGGCTTTGAGTGAAAATGCGGGGGTATATGCAGAAGCTTCCGTACTGGATGCGGCTGCCGAAGAATTTTCAGAACTACCCGAAATGATCCAAATCGCAGAAGCTATGTATGGCTCTTACGAATGGGATCGATATGATGTGATTGTTCTTCCTCCGAGTTTTCCCTTTGGAGGAATGGAGAATCCCCGCATAACTTTCGTTACTCCCACCGTCCTGGCAGGAGATAAGTCCCTGGTATCGCTTCTGGCCCATGAACTGGCGCATAGCTGGTCTGGTAATCTGGTTACAAATGCTACCTGGAATGACTTCTGGTTGAATGAAGGATTTACCACCTATTTTGAAAACCGTATCATGGAGGAGTTGAAGGGGAAGGATTATGCGACTATGCTTGCCCAATTGAGTTTTCAATCTCTTTCGGATGAGTATCCTGCGATGGTGAAAAATGGGCTTGAAATGGATTCCCGTTTGGCAATTGATCTCAGTAGAAGGAATCCTGATGATGGGATGACCTCTATTGCTTATGATAAAGGATTCTTTTTTCTAAAGTTGTTGGAAGAAAGCGTGGGGCGTGAAGCTTTTGACTCCTTTCTCCGGAAATACTTCTCCGACTTTGCTTTCAAAACCATGGATACAGAAACTTTCGTGGCTTTGCTGAATGAGCGACTACTTGATAACTATCCCGATTTGGCTCAGAAGATTCGTTTGCAAGAGTGGATCTATGAACCCGGTATTCCTGATAATATTCCTTTTAAAGCTTCTGAACGATTCGTAAAAGTTGGGGAAGCTGTCAATTCCTGGATCGCGGGTGTGCAATTGGATAGTTTGAAAACAGAAAGTTGGACCACGCATGAGTGGCTGCATTTTATTCGTACCCTGCCTGCCAGTATCAGTTCGGAACAAATGGCCCAATTGGATGCGGCATTTTCCCTATCCCAAAGCAAAAATTCTGAAATCCAGGCGCTTTGGTATAAACGCTCGGTTGAGGCCGATTATGAAGCAGCCTATCCCTATATGAAGAAGTTTCTGATAGAAGTGGGGAGAAGGAAATTTTTGCTTCCTTTATACAGAAGCATGATTGAGGAAGGAAGGGAAACAGAACTCGCTCAAGAAATCTATTCAGAGGCCCGAGCAAATTACCATCCGATTTCTGTAGGGAGTGTGGATCAATTGTTAAAGTGGACCGAGAATTAGTAGTTTTAGTCCAAAGCTTTTAACATGAGAAGTTTAGTCATATCCCTTCTATTACTGGCTGTATTATTTCTGGGTTTTGATATTAGTCCCAAAGCCTTCAGGAAAGAAATCCGGCAGTACCAAAAAGAACAGCATAAGAAATTCAAGAATCCTAAAGAATCCCCTTTTCGAGATAAGGTGGATGAGTATAAAGGCCTGAAATATTTTCCGGCAAATATAAAGTATCGGCAAAAAGCTCGTTTTGAAAGACTGAAGAAACAAAGGCCTTTCGAAATCAAAACCAGCAATCCCGATAAGGACAAAACTTTCGTTCCTTTTGCCAAACTCCATTTTAGCCTGGAGGGTAAGGAACTTAGTCTTATCGCCTATAAGAATCTGGAATTACCTCCCATTGGCAAATACAAAAAACATCTTTTCCTGCCCTTTATGGACCTCACCAATGGAGAATCAACCTATGGAGGCGGTCGATATATAGATTTGGAAATACCGGACGGAGATATACTGATCCTGGATTTCAACAAAGCCTACAACCCCTATTGCGCCTACCGTAGTGATGGATGGTCCTGCCCTATACCTCCGGAGGAAAATTTCCTCGATATGGAGATCAAAGCTGGCGTCAAAAAGTATAAGTTGAAATATTAGGGCAAAACGAATTTGTATCTGGCCCGTTTTTGTCCCTGCTTAAGATCGATGATATAAGCACCTGATTGCCAGTTTTCGGTGAATAGGTAGATCGTTTTGGAACCTTTGAGATTATTGTACTTCTGCTTGAACTTCACCTGGCCGAGCATATTGATTACGCTCATATTGACCTTGCCTTTCCCTTTGAAATGCACAATATATTTTTGCTTATCGACTTGATTGTATCCGATTAGGCTCAGTTCCTTTTTGGAGGAAAGGGTAGAAACCTCTTTAACCTCACTATAGCGACTCTCACCTGTAGGAGAATTGTATTTGAGTCGGTAAAAGAATTTGGGTAAACCCAAAATCATGGCTTTCTCATCTGTGAAAGAATAGATAATGCCATATTTCTTTTCCTCTATCAACTGCTGCGTACCCAGCGAGATAAACTCTTCTCCATTGAGTGATCTTTCCAATTCAAAATTTCCTTTTTGTTGGTCGACGGGTATCCTCCATTCCAGTTCTATGCTGTTGCCATTTATGCTGATACTAAGATCAGGCACAAGCGGACTTGATTTAGCATAGGAAGCCTGAGAGCATAACATTGCGAGACACAGGTAGCAAATAGGCATGAGGAAAGAGCGAAAATTCAGGATAATCATAAATATGTATTTGGCCTCAAAAGAACTTGATTAAATATAGTTTTCGGATATTTCACTACAAAGACATTTTGGGATTTAGTATTTCATGGATTTTAGAAGTTTTTCATAAAAAAAGCCGGAACCCTAAAAAGGATTCCGGCGGCCTTATTGCAGGCAGTATTAGTACCTGATTATTTTTCCTGAGACAAAGCTATTTTCTTTTCTGAGTATGTAAAGATAGCTTCCGGGAGGCAATTCGCCAGGATAGATCTCCCGTTCGACCTTATCTCTGAACCGAAGAATCTCCTGATGAACTTTTTTCCCATTGAGGTCAAATAGTTCGAATTCATAGCTTTGATTGCCATCGTCAGACAGACTGAGGATAAAGCGATCCGAGAAAGGATTCGGGGATATTTTGTGTGCAATAGTGGGGAGAAAGCTTACCTCCACTTTGGAAGAGTAGCTGTATTTTCCATCCACATCCACCTGTCTCAATCGGTAGATATTGCTTCCCTTTTCAGGAGTTCTGTCAAAAAACCGATATGTTTCTCCATCGGCCCCCCCGGTACTGGCTACCGTTCCGATACGCTGAAAGCTGATGCCATCCAGGCTTCGCTCTATTTCAAATCGATCACTATTTATCTCCAGGGACGTACTCCAATCCAGTTGGACATCTGCTTCTACCTGCTTTGCTGTGAAATCTACATATTCAACGGGCAAAGTTGGGCTACCGATGTCCCCACCTCCAAAACCTGAAAATCCTTCATCGAAAGTTCCCATAAAGGAGTGATCTGTACCATAGGCTGCATATACTATGGATGAGTTGACACTTGCATTGGTACTCCCAATTGTCAGGGCCTGAATGGCTCCCGTACTTTTTACGATTTTAAAATCTGTCGTTGTATGGGTAGGATCTGAATTAGCGACCCAGCCATCAAATTCGGCTTGAGAGTAATAAAGCGTGAGGTCATAGGTCTGACCCACTGCGGGAGCATTATTTGTCGGCGTTATCAACAGGGTTTTGCTCGCCAATTCTTCCCCTGCAAGAGGAGACCAGGCTGCAGCTGCACCAGTCCCCGCACGATCTATCGTTACCGTTGTACACCCATAGTCATATGCCGAATTGTTTTTGAGCGTAGCGACCAAATCTCCGCCATCGTAATAGTTGACGGTTTCAAAGGGACCAAAGTATTGCTCGTCAGTAGAATTGAGAACCGTTTCTACGACTGGAGCAAAACCGGTAGTTACAGAAATATTATCTATACTAAAGCCGGGAGCAGTCCCAAGACCATCATCGTCCTGCGTCCATCGAAATCCGAGGAAGAATGTCTGATTGTCCAGGGCTGCAGGTAAGTTGACTGTACGGGTTACGGCTGTTCCTTGATTTACATAAGGAGCCGTTGTCGTACCGTCGATTAGGTTATAATTAAAGCCGTCAAAGGAATAATACAGCCTTCCATAGTCATTATTCGGATCTCCTTCCACCCGGAAGTCGAAGTTGAGGGTCATATCTGAATAGATAGTAGCGTCAATCAGAGATGTTTTTAACAGGACATCATCTTCGGTATTCACATCATAAGAAGAAGTTGTACCTCCATCGATGGAAATGTAAGCACTGCCTACTCCCGTCATTCCTCCGGCAGCACCAACTTCAAACTCAGAGGTCCCGGAGGTGCCGTTGAATATTCCTCTGGCCCAATTGTTACTTCCCAGTGTCCCAAAGGTAATTCCCGATTCGAAGTCTTCACTGAATACGGTAACACCCGAACCTGGAACCAGATCATCATCATTGATAGTAAGCGTATGGGTGATGTTGGTACTCGCTTTTACGGCATCTGTAGCACCACTAACCACAAAATCGAGTATGATGGTTTCCGCACTTTCTGGATTGGTATCATCATAGATTCGGATATTAACATCCTGTGTTCCTGTGGCTCCATCAGGGAAGGTCAATTGTTTGGAAGGATTCAGGATTTCATAATCAACTCCTTCAGTTGCCGTTCCTGTATTGCTTATTGTAACAGTAGCTGCACCCGTAGGAGCTAAACCGATCACCATGCTAACTGTTACATCGGTATAATCCCTACAGGAAGTCGTAGCTGCTGTAGCTTCTGTATGAGAACTATTGATCGTATTGAAAGCTATACTGGGGGTTGTGGGAGCTTGTAGCATAAACATTCCATTGCCATGGGTTCCTGCAACAAAGAAATTGTCAGAGGGCCTGAGAGCAAGTTGACTTACTACAGAATAGCCAATGTCAGTAGTACTTACGTTGGACCAAACCGTAGATCCTCCATTGAGGGTTTGAGTACAATACAAGCCTACAGAGGTCCCTACCAGGTAATAGGTAGTCCCCAAAGAATTGACAATGAGAGAGGATCTGTAAGAAGGCAAATTCAGGTTTCCTTCGACATTGGTCCAGGTCGGCGTAGCATTATTGGCATTGTTAGTATGGAAAACACTGATTTCTCCATAATTGGAATAGGTTACCAGGATTTCATTATCGTCAGCTGGATTTACAGAAATACTGCTTACGATTCCTGTACCTGCCGCTCCCGGAGTAATATCTACGGGGCTTGTTCCTACTGCTGTAAAGGCGGGATCATTCAGACGAAACACTTCTCCATCATCTGTTCCTATATATAATTTCCGATTGGCATCTGTCGCGCCATATCCTGAGCTTCGACTGCTGGCAAGTGAACGGATATTTCCACCCGTTTCAGCGGTTACACCTGTCAGTTCATCCCAACTGGCAGAAGTTACCGTGGAGGCGCTGCTGGTTCTGTACAAATTATCTCCTCCAGCATAGTACAGGATTTCTGTATTATCAGGATCAAGGTAGAAATAAGTAACAAAGATGCTACTTGATCCCGAGGGACGGATGGCGGTTCTTGTAAACTGTCCTCGTAAAAGATTGCCATTTTGGGTGCCAAAATAATAGGTTCCCCCATTGGATATCCCTACGGCTACTCCATCCCCGCCAAATATACTGCTATGTGCTGCACCTGCAGTAGTTTCTGTCGTTCCATTATCCTGTGTTCCTCCGATTAGGGTATTGGAAGTAAGGTTAGGGTCAATGGCGGCATGGTAATACTGATAGGTAATGTAATCATTATTCAAGCTTGTCCAGGAAACGGTTCCGGCTGTGATATCACCTCTGTGAACCCCACCATCTGTACCGGTAAACAGCACATCCTCTTCATCGAAACTGCCACTGCCGCCTGGAGCGAAGATCAGAAAATGAACATCTGGATGGTGATTGGGATAGAGGGCATAGCCTCCTGAATTGAAGTACCCCCCAATGCGAGTGGTATTGCCGGTAGAAGAAAATCCATCTGTTGATCGATATACATTGGTTCCTCCTACAAAAACTGTATTGGGATCATCCGGCTTTACGGCAACACATAAATCATATCCTCCCTGTACGGCAAAAGGATCATTTCCGCTGCTACATCCGGTTTCATCTGGCATATTTGCAGATAAGTCTGTCCAGCTAGGTCCTGATGCATCGTACATCCAAAGGTCTGCTTCCGGCAGGGGAGTGCCTCCACAATTGCCTGAATTGTCATTTTCATATAATGCGTAAAGGATGTCCTCATTGGAAGGAGCCAGGGCGAGGACCATGCGGTCATAGTCTCCGGGAGCATCCCAACCTACAGGAGTAGAATTTCCTGCAATACGGGTATAGCTGCCTGAGTTTCCGCTGCCTGAAGTCCATATTCCATCTAAAGCAGAGCCTGCATCTCCAGCAAAAGCAATATACACCTGTCCCGTACTCGAAATAACGATGTCCGATTCTCCGCTTGTCGAACCACTACATGCCCCACCGATAACGGTGTTCCAGCTGCTTCCTCCATCAGTAGAACGAAGGACGGCTCCTGCGATGGCCATGTAGATATTGCCATTTGTGGGATCAATAGCCAATCGATAGATGTAGTCAGCACATTGAAAAGTTTCCAGCGTTCCGGTATTTGAATTGGCCTGACGGGTCCAGCTTAATCCTCCATCGACAGACTTCCATACGCCATGACCTCTAAAAGGAGAACCTAAAGAAGCTGAATTACCCAGGGCTTCTCCTGTTCCATAGTAAAAGATATTCTGGAAGCCCGCCCGCGGGTCCTGTACGATGGTCGTGACATTATGGATTTCGCTATTAGAGGAAACTTTGGTCCAACTTGTTCCTCCATTGGTAGTTCTGAATACCCCGGAGCTAACTCCTCCGGCAAGTATGGTATTATTCGTAGCATCTGAGCGATCAAATGCTATCGCACGCGTTCTTCCTCCAAAATTATTGGGTCCTCTAGGAGTCACGCTAAAGCCTGCTCCTTTGATATGTTCAGATAGTTTTGGAGTTCTTCGGCCTTGTTTCTCTGCCCGTGTTCGTATTCCTTCCGGGATTTTCCCTGTCTTCAGTTCTTTGAGCATGTCATACTCAAATCGGGCTCTTTCTTCGGCAAATCGGGCTCGGTCTTCTGGAGTTTTCTTTTTTCGTTCCTCTAAGCTTAGAGGAGCATCGGTAGCAAGATTAGTGTGTTGAGTCTGCAAGTAGTAAATGCAGGTGTAGACAGTTGCTGCAAGTAAGCAAACAGCAAATGCCCGCTTGTAAAGCTTTGGCATAAATTTATAGCGCCTAATAGGTTAAAATAGCAATGAGATTGCTGAAAATTGGGTCCCCAAACTTGAATAAGCAAAATAGTGTATGTCTGCCAAAGTATCAACAATGGCAGAACATTTGGCGCAGATGGAATATTTTGATTAAGAAGATTTTATAAAGGCTACAACCTTTTCGGCAATTTCCTCTCCCTTATCTTCCTGTAAAAAGTGGCCTCCTCCTTTGATGATATCATGCGGTTGTCCCTGGCAACCGGGGACCATTTTCTGAAAGATTTTTTCCATGCCTTTCATGATGGGATCTGAATCGCTGAATAGTGTTAAAAAAGCTTTGTCCCATTTCGTGTAGGCTTGCCAGGCTTCCCGATTGTTTTGGCTTTGGGGATCGTCCGGACTGGTAGGAACCAAAGAAGGGAATATCCGTGCACCGGCTTTGTAACTATCATCTGGGAAAGGAGCATCATAAGCAGCTACAACCTCATCTGAGAGATTGTTAACCGTAGCTTGTTGGATGATTCTACCAATCTCAAATTGAGGACTTGTCTGTGAAAATTTCTGCCAGTTGAGAAATGCATCATTAGGTTTTACATCTCCTGTAGGCAAAATGGTGTTGCCGGCAACAATTCTGCTAAAGCGGTCTGCATGTGATAAAGCTAATCGCAAACCGATCAGGCCTCCCCAATCCTGGCAAAAAAGGGTAATATTATTGAGGTCCAGCTGGGTGAGTATTTCTGCCGTCCAGTCAAGGTGTTTTGCGTAGGTATAATCACTTTGCGCTGTGGGCTTATCTGATCTGCCAAAACCAATCAAATCCGGAGCAATCACTCTATGGCCCGCTGCTGCAAAAACCGGAATCATCGTCCGATACAGATAAGACCAACTGGGTTCTCCATGGAGGCATAGCACGACTTCTGTGGCATCTTTGGGGCCTTCATCTACATAATGCATCCGAAGTCCATCTGTAGTAGTAATATAATTGGGAGAAAATGAGTAACCAGGCAGGTTCTCAAATCTTTCGTCGGGCGTGCGAGTAGCTTCCATGTTAAATTGGTTTAGGATAAAGGGATTTGTCTTATTTAAATATAGGGACTCTCTTTGCCTAAGGAAAATCTTTGGACAAAACTTAAACGTGGCTAATAAATCTCAAGCTTCCTAACGGACTTAGGTAAGTGTCGGCTGGAATTCATGCTTGTATTTCTCTATTACTCCTGTAAATTGACCCTTACACCTAGAATTCAAAGAACATGGAACATAAAATGATACAAAACCTTGAGGCCAATACGGGTAAATCTTTAGCGGACTGGATTCAGATTGTCAAAGCCTCAGGTATTGAGAAACATATGCAGATCATCAAGCATCTGAAAGCAGAACATGGGCTTACACATGGTTTTGCCAATCTGGTTGCTCATAAAGCCAGAAAATCGGATGCAGGTTCAGCGGATAGCCAGGATAGTTTGATTGATGGACAGTATAGCAAAGGAAAAGAAGCTTTGAGACCGATCTATGAAAAACTGATGGAAGCTGTTCAGGCCTTTGGATCGGATGTTGAAATTGCTCCGAAGAAAGCCTATGTGAGTCTAAGGCGAAAAAAACAGTTTGCCATTGTACAGCCATCCACCAAAACTCGCCTGGATGTGGGCGTCAACTTAAAAGGAGAAGATAGCACCGAAAGACTGGAAACGTCAGGGAGCTTCAATAGCATGGTGAGCCATCGAGTGAGGACCTCGCAGCTTGAAGATATAGATGAGGAATTGATTGCCTGGTTAAAGTTGGCCTACGACCGTAGTTGATCCTTACAATTTCTGCAGGCGTTCGCAGGCAGCTTCGAGTACGGCTTCTGTTTTGGCAAAGCAGAACCTTACAACTCCATTATCCTGTTTATTCTCATAAAAAACAGAAACCGGAATACAGGCGACTCCTTTTTCCCGGGTCAACCATTTGCTAAAATCATAATCTCCCAAATCAGAGACTTTATCATAGCGCATCAATTGGAAATAGGTCCCTTTACAGGGAAGCGGCTCAAATTTGCTTCCTTCCATCAGTTTTAGGAATAAATCCCTTTTCTCCTGATAGAAATCACTCAAACCTGCTACCTTATCAAATTCATGTTCCAAATAGTGGGCAATCCCGTATTGAAAAGGAGTACTGGTAGAAAAGGTAGCAAACTGATGAACTTTGCGAAATTCAATGCTGAGTTCTTTGGGGGCGAGGCAATAACCGACTTTCCATCCTGTCACATGCATACTTTTCCCAAAGGAAGAAATCACCATGCTTCTTTTGGCGAGTGTCGGATACCTGCAAATGCTCTCATGCCGTAGGCCATCATAGATCATGTGCTCATATACTTCATCTCCAATCACAATAAGATTGTGCTTTTCGGCTAATGCTTCCAACTCTTGTAAATCATCTGCAGAAAGTATGCTGCCCGTAGGATTGTGGGGACTGTTTACCAGGATCAATTTGGTTTTGGAGCTCACACTACTGGCGACCCTTTCCCAGTCAACTTTATAGTCCGGAAACTGCAAAGGAATTCTAATCGGTATACCCCCTGCTAATTTGATCGCCGGCAGGTAGGAATCATAGGCTGGTTCCAAAACGATGGCCTCTTCTCCCGGATGAAGCACAGCAAAAATACCGGAGAGTAATGCCTCCGTTGCTCCTGAACAAACGGTGATCTCAGAGACAGGATCATAGGTCGCCCCATATACTTTCTTGACCATTTGCGAAATCTGTTCCCGCAAATACATAAGACCTGGCATAGGTGCATACTGATTCTTTGCATTTCGCATAGCATCTGCCACAGCCTCAGTCAGTTTGGGATCACAATCAAAATCCGGGAAGCCCTGGGATAGATTGATTGCCCCAGTCTCTGTGGCAAGCCCGGACATTACGGTAAAAACAGTGGTTCCTACATTAGGGAGTTTGGATCTGATAGGAGTAGTATTCATAAATTGATGACCTATTCGGGACGAAAGTGCTGAATTCGATTCGAGTATATAAAAGTACCCTCAAATAATAGTGCATTATTCGTAAAATTTTGCATTTTCGTAGTGGAAAACTATTTATAGTTTAGATTTTTCTATTTTTGCTCAATGCATTAACCTAAAAAAAACCTAATGAACCGGAAATTCTTGCAAGCAAACACCTCCATATTTTCAGCCTGGATTATACTACTTAGTGCGTCCATGATAATTAGCGGGTGTAACCCGGAAGGATTTATAAATAAAGTAAAATATAGGGGAGAAAAATATATAAATACCTGCGAAACCTTTACCGCAGATATCAATAAACTGATCCAAAGTAATTCCAAGCCTACGGTTTTGAAAGTAAGTCAGTATGACAATACCGACTTCTCCTACTTCTATCTGGAGCCAGGACAAGCAGAGGTAAAAGGAGATACGCTTTTTATGCGTTTGGTCAGTGATCTCGCCTATGAACAATACCTTGACAAAGGAGTGGCTGTTCATGTAAATGCCAGCTATGCTTCTCCAGATGCTCTCAAGGGCATGGAAAAGTCTCCTTCCGGATCTCTGGAATCATTGATTGTTGACAGAGCCTATTATCTGAAAAACAGAAAACCTTTCTTTATGTACAAAATCCCGGTTAATGGGGTTGAGCTGGCAGGAAAGCAACTGATGTTGAGTTTCGCAGTAGCCAAGTATGACAAGAAAGGCAACCTGAAAGAATATTTCTGTGAAAGTAATTCTCAGCCTATCGGCATCGGAATGCCTGCTTGTTGTACAGCAACACCCTGGGCAGAGACTCAATTACAATCTGTAGTTGACTTTCCAGACATCAATGTTCAGGATGAGCAATTCAAATACAAAGGCTTTACCGGAACCATCGATGTATTGTTCCCCGAAAGTAAATCTGATTGGATCGATTCTACTTTTCAGGTAAATCTCATCCAATCCTATATCCACAAGTACAAAGACCTTGGATACAAGATCACCCGCATTGACCTTAGTGGTTGGGCGTCTCCCGGTGGTAAAGAGTCTTATAACCTTAAGCTTTCTCAAAGACGTGCTGAGTCTTTAAAAGAAGGATTGAAAGCACTCAATGGTTCGATCAAAGGACTTGAGATTACAGCAGGTGGACTCGGAGAGGACTGGGGGCGTGTAGAATTGCTGACGAAAGCCAGTACAAGACTGATGTCCGATGAAAAGGACCAGGCACTTGAAATCTACCGCGATGCCAATCTTAGCAATGATCAAAAAGAAGCCAAACTGAGAAAGGTGAAGTTCTGGGAAATCCTGGTGGATGATGCCCTGATTCCTGCAAGACATACCTTCGTTGTTATGGACTTTGAATTTTCGGGACAAGGGGAAACCTTGCAAAGGTTTGCAGAAAGACTGCCCGTTGCCTCTTCTCGTTTGGAAGAAGTCGCTCAAACAGTTTTCCGGGTAACTCCTTATAAAGATGGGATGCAAGCCGACCAGGAACTGGCTACTATCAACCAGTTGTTGACACAAAAAGCTTCTCCAAATCTTTATGCAATGCGTGCGACCTATTTCCTCGCTGACAAAGATTATCAGAATACCATCGCTGATTTGGAAAGAGCTGCGAGCTTTAGAGGTTCTAATTCTGCTATGTATAGCGTAGCTAGTCAAGGATACAAAATTCTGCTGGCAGATCAGTATGATGCGGGTGAGAAGAAAGCCCTGTATGATGAGTTCAATCGTTTGGCCGAAAACAATCCTGGCGATAGAAAGCTCTTCTTCAACAGAGCTATCCTGATGGAAAAAATGGGTCTGCTTCATGCAGCTTTAGCTGAGTATGATGCGCTGCTTGACGGAAAAACACCAACAGCGGCTCAACTCAACAATCGTGGAGTAAGCAAACTCAAAGCGAATATGTTCACAGAGGCTGCTGCTGATTTCACAGAGGCTATCAATGCTGATCCTAATTTGGCTGCAGCTCATTACAATATGGCCGCTGTACATGCCTATAAAGGTTTAACCAGAAAAACACTGGAGTCCCTGGATAAGGCCATTACCAGCAATCCAGACTACAAAGGATACATCTTCAATAATCCAGTATTCTCGATTATGTCTGAAGATCCCCGTTTCGATAAATACCGCGAATAGCGGACGCAGCAACAATATGTTTATAAAAAGCATCCACTTTATGTGGATGCTTTTTTGTTTTTGGGGTAAATGTGGAGCTTAAATTCAAGTGCAAGTATCAAGCGCAAGTTCAAGCTTAAACCATAATTGAGTATGAACTTGGTACTTGAATTTGAACTTTCCCAAACTCAACTATTCTTAAAGACGTAAAGCTCTTTGAGGAATTTCGCCATTATTGTGGGAAAGTTTATTCGGCTTTGGCACAAAAAATGATAGAATAGGTAGGAAATCTTTCTGGAAGTTTGTTTTAAATAAGAGAAATCCAAACAAAGCAGTTTGTGGATAGTTCTCTGTGGAAACAATTTGATATCCAGAAAATTAGTTTTAACTTTCGTGTCGCGCGAAATTACCATCATTTCTGTATTATGCCGTACCGCAGCATTTTTCTCTCAGTTCTCATCTCTCTTGTGTCTGTATTTTCATTGTCCGCTCAGACTGAGCTATTGACTTCTACACAATCATTGCCCGTAACCAAGGTGATCATTGATGAGACTCAAAACGAAGGAATCCCCGCTTCAGGTACCCGTATGGTAGCTATTCCAATCAATCTTTATGCAGCTTCTGAAGTAAAGCTCGAAATCAAAGATGCTTTTGGTAATACACAGTTTGAATCTGAAGCTATCTATCCAGAAGGAGAAAACAACATTCGTGTAGGCGTCGGTAACATGCAGGAAGGATTGTATTTCGTTACACTTCACTCCGCCTGGGAGGAAGTCAAAGAGATCATTATCGTAGAGAGGCTACGATGAGTATGAGTATTTAGAAATAGCATGTCGAGGCGAAAGCTCCTGAAGAAATCAGAATTTGATTCTTTTCCCAATACATTTGATTTAGAAAGCTTCCAGGGAAAATCCTGGACCGAGCATTTTGGCGATCAGCATCCCATCGTATTTGAATTGGGATGTGGAAAGGCCGAGTTCATTTATGAACAGGCTCAGCGCTATCCTGAGAAGAATTTTGTAGGTATTGATGTAAAGGCAGATAGATTGTGGCGTCCTGCCAAAGATGCTTTGGCAGCTGGAATAAACAATCTTGCATTTATTCGTGCTCACCTTGGGGAGATAGAAAATTTTGTCGGAGAAGAAGAAGCGGATGAAATGTGGATCACCTTCCCGGATCCCTTTCGGAAAAGTCGGCAAGCCAAGCATCGGATGACTCACCCCAACTTTCTTTCCTCCTATGAGAAAGTCCTAAAAAATGGCGGATTCTTACATATGAAAACAGACGATATCGATCTGTTTCATTTTAGCCTGGAGATCTTTGTTCGGCATGCGAGAATACGCATGCACGACTTGAGTTTTGACCTACACGAAGCTGAGCATATCTCAGCCTACTGCAAAGTCATGACAACCTACGAGAAAAAATTTCTCGAGATGGGTAAAAAGATCAATTACGTAAAGATCAGTTTCGATAAATAAGTCCGGGCTTCATGGCTATTGCCCCTGGACAGGAACCCCAATACGCTTTGCCTGCTTAGGCTTTAGTAGGAGGTTTTACCTCGTAGATTTCGGTATCTGAAACCTCCAATAGGATCATTTCACATTTACCGTCTGCCAGCTTCAGCATCTCTGGATAGGTTTCCAGATTCAGTTGATCGCTAACTTCTACCATCCATTCAAGAATTCTTTCAGGTCTATCATCGAACAGAAAATGAAATTGTACCCGTTCGTCGAACTTGGTATCCATTATCCGTAAACTGATCATATTAACAGGAGCATGAAAACGAGCTTGGAGAACTACATGAGCAGAATAGGTCTCACGTAATCCTTCGGGGTTGACATTTTCCCCCATATCCATTCTCTTTTCCGTATCATTTAAATCTATCCATTCATTGTGGTCCAGGATAAGATTAAATACACGCAGATCACGAAGTTGGGTGGATGTCAATTCAGCCTTTCTCATAAGTTTGTTTCCAAAAAAAGTATAAGCCAAAAGTAGGAGCTGAAGCTTCTTTTTAAAAAGCAATATCTAAATGGATGTTACATATTTTTTATGCCCGCTATTGATGCTCTGGCGGGATAAATCTACGGGTCTGAATAGCTAGGGAGCATATTAGAAAAGAAGCTTTTTAGCCAGTAGCTGATTGTATAAAGAGGATGAAATGGACATTTGTCTTGCGTCTTTGATCAAGGCTTTTTTTGCTAAGACCTTGATTTTCATAATTCTAAATATATGTCTTTGATACAAGCCTGCAATCCCGAATAGCAGCTTTATATCAAAAAGAAGTGTAAGCTCATCACCTCTGGTATCAATTTTTTACCAAAAAATGCGGCTTTAGCGATCGTTTCTGTCCCGGAAAATGCATTACATATAGGCTTTTGCCCAACAAGAAAATCCCTTGAGCACTTGCTGTAATTCCGAAAATTTAGGGCCTAAGGATGAAGGAAGGGATCGGAATATGCTCACGCTTGAAAAACTTTCACATTTCCCTGATCAAGAGGAGGTTACTTTGTAAAAATAGCTCTCTGTCAACTTTCAAAGCAGGTAGGAATTTCGTAAATTGCCATGATTATAAAGGGCTCTGTTTACAGGCTCGAAAAACGAATCTCAAAGGGCTACAATACCCAAATAAAAACTATGGCAGAAGGAGAAAAGATTATTACCCGGGTCATTGAAGAGGAAATGAAAAACGCATACATCGACTACTCCATGTCGGTGATCGTTTCTCGGGCACTACCAGATGTTCGTGATGGACTAAAACCCGTGCACAGACGTGTCCTTTATGGCATGACGGAGCTGGGCCTCGCCAGCAACAGACCTTATAAAAAATCGGCCAGAATTGTAGGGGAAGTGTTGGGAAAATTTCACCCACATGGTGATGGTGCTGTGTATGATACCATGGTGCGGATGGCTCAGGAATGGTCCCTGAGATATCCTTTGGTAGATGGACAGGGTAACTTTGGCTCCATCGATGGAGATAATCCTGCGGCTATGCGTTATACGGAGGCGAGATTGAGAAAGATCGCTGAGGAGATGCTCGCTGATCTTGAAAAGGATACCGTCGATTTTCGCCTGAACTTTGATGATTCTCTCACGGAGCCTACCGTACTTCCCAGTAAGATCCCTAATCTGCTGGTAAATGGTACCAGTGGGATCGCAGTGGGAATGGCTACCAATATGGCTCCACATAATCTGGGGGAAGTGGTAGACGCTGTAGCAGCTTACATAGACGATCCGGAAATCGATATACAGGGATTGATGCAACATGTCAAAGGCCCTGACTTCCCTACAGGAGGTATAATATATGGAGTCGAGGGAATACAATCTGCCTTTGCCACAGGGAGAGGTCGGGTTGTGATGCGTGCTAAAGCTGAGATTGAAGAAGTAAATCAGGATCGCGAGCGGATCATTATCTCAGAAATTCCTTATCAGGTAAATAAAGCCAATACCATCGCACGGGTCAGTGAACTGATCAATGAAAAGAAGCTGGATGGTATTTCAGATATCAATGATGAATCTGACCGTGATGGGATGCGCATTGTTGTTGATGTAAAACGCGATGCCAATGCCCAGGTGGTTATGAATAAGCTTTTTCAGATGACCCCTCTGCAAACTTCCTTCAGTGTGAACAATGTCGCGCTGGTAAATGGAAGGCCGCAGACCCTCAATCTGAAGGATATGATCAAATACTTTGTGGAGCATCGCCATGAAGTAGTTACCCGACGTACGAAATACGAGTTAGAAGAAGCCAAGAAACGGGCACATATCCTCGAAGGTTTGCTGATTGCACTGGACCATCTGGATGAAGTGATTGCCTTGATCCGTGCTTCCAGAACTGCAGATGAAGCTCGTGCAGGATTGATGGAGAAGTTCAACTTGAGTGAGATCCAGGCCAAAGCTATCCTGGATATGCGCCTCCAGCGCCTGACAGGTTTGGAGAGGGAGAAGATTCAGCAACAATACAATGAACTTAAGGAGAAGATTGATTACCTGGAGTCGGTTTTGGCAGATGAAAGTCTGAGGATGAGTATTATAAAGGAGGAGCTGGATGAAGTAAAAGAAAAATACAATGATCCCCGCAGGACGGAAATTACCTTCGCTGCTGGTGAGATCAGAATAGAAGATATCATCGCCAATGACGATATGGTGATCACCATCACCAATCAGGGATATATCAAACGTACCAAGTCTGATGAGTACCAGGCGCAGGGCAGAGGAGGAACCGGATTTAGAGGAACCGGTAAAAAAGAAGCTGACTTTGTAGAGCACTTATTTACCGCTCGTGCTCACAATTATATGCTCTTCTTTACTGAGAAAGGAAAATGTTTCTGGTTGCGAGTTTATGAAATTCCGCTAAAAGATCGATCTCATAAAGGACGAGCGATCCAGAATCTGATCCAACTGGATAGAGATGATAAGGTGAAAGCCTATGTCACGGTAGAGGATCTGACGGATGATGAATTTGTGGATTCTCACAATATCATCATGGCGACTCGCAAGGGACAAGTCAAGAAAACTTCCCTGCGTGCTTATAGTCGCCCTCGTGTGAATGGTATCCTGGCTATCGGGATTTATGAAGGGGATGAGCTGCTTGAAGCAAAGCTAACCAATGGCAAGAGCCAAATCATGTTGGCAGGCAAATCAGGCTATGCAGTGAGGTTTGAGGAAGAAAAAGTAAGAGAAATGGGCCGTACGGCAATGGGAGTAAGGGGAATTACGTTACAGAATGAGGGAGATGAAGTGATTGGGATGGTAGTAGTTCCGGATGCAGAGGAGGCAAATTTACTCGTTGTTTCAGAAAAAGGATTTGGAAAACAAACCCCAATTTCTGAATACAGAGTGACCAACAGAGGGGGTAAGGGCGTCAAAACTCTGAATGTCGGAAGTAAAACCGGAAACTTGGTCTCCATTCAGCGGATTGAGAGTGTGGAAGATGAAGACCTGATGATCATTACCAAAAAAGGAATTACCATCAGGATGAGAGTAGCAGATGTGAGTACCCTGGGAAGAAATACCATGGGTGTCAAGTTGATAAGACTGAAAGGAGAAGACGAAATTGCTTCCGTAACCAAGGTCCTGGAGAAAGATGAGGGGGAAGAGCTTGAAGACCAGGAATCAACAGAAAATGCTCCAAATGCTGAAGAAAATAAGGCTGAAGAGCAGGATAATAAAGAAGACCAGGAATAAATAAGCATAGAATTCCCTTCATTTAATGCAAATTCATTAACTTAATTCACTCTTTTTAACAAGCGACAATGCTTCTAAATTCTATAACTGTTATGAGGAAACTGACAACATTCGTTTTTTTAATGGCATTTCTGTCAGTTCAGTTGAGCGCCCAAAAGTCTAAGATTACTTCTGGTGTGCTAGCTGTACAAAACGGAAAAATAGCTGATGCTATTGAAAAACTTGAATTGGGCCTGTCAAAACCCGAACTGATCAAGAAACAAAAGGATATAGCTAAAGGACAATATTATTTACATAAAGCCTATCTACAGGTTGCTCGTGATACTACACTTGGCGACCTGAGATCTCAGCATCCGGATGCTATTTTCAAAGCTAAAGACAATCTGCAAAAAGCCATGGCCAATCCTGAAGGAAAGGCGATGAAAAATCAGTCTTTACTGGACCAGGCAGATTTCAATGTATGGGCCATCCTGTACAATGAAGGTGTAAATATGTTCAATACTGGCGATGATGCGAATGCACTCACTTATTTTAAAGCTGCAGATGAGATTTATCCCGGGCACTTCCTGACCAATCGTATGTTGGGTTCTGCTCAATTGGTGAACCAGGATACTGTGGGATGTGTAGCTACCCTCAATAAGTGTTTTGAAATCTTCAACAAGAAGTACGTAGAAGGACAAACTCCTGAAACACTCAAACTTCTTGAGACTGATGATGAATACGATATTAGCAAAGGACAGCTTAGCTACCTGTATCAGCAGTTGGCTGTGATCTACGAAGCACAGGGAGAGACCCAGAAAGCTCTCAATACTTTGAATGAAGGTATCGAAGCTCTGCCAGAAGATGAAGACATCAAGCGTCAGGAGCTGATTGTTTATCAGAAACATCCTGATATGCTTGCACAAGCTGAGAAGAAATTCGATACAGCTTTGGAAAAGAATCCAGACGACAACAATGTACGTCTTGTATATGCTTCTCTCCTGGAAAGAGCACAAAAAGCCGACAAAGCTTTTGAGTTGTATTCACAGGCTTATGAAAAAGAACCTGAAAACCTTCAGGCTAACTACGGAATAGCAGCCTATTATATCAACAAAGCTGCTACCAAGTCTACTGCCAAGGCAGAATATGACTCAGAAGATGAGGTAGAAAAAGCTGATGCGGAAATCAAAGGCTTGCTTGGTAAAGCATATCCTTTTGTTCTCAAGCTGCATGAACTTCAGCCTAATGAGCCTGAGTGGCTTTCTCAGCTGGTTCAGATCACTCCTATCATTGGTAAAAATGAAGAGATGGCTGAGTATGCTAAAAAGCTGAGTGCTGCACTTCAGAATCAAAACTAGTAAGAAATATTCTTTCTATAAAAGAGGCCCGATCCAGATGGATCGGGCCTCTTTTCTGTGTTAGCCCCCCTGTCATCTCCAGCTTCGTCCTGGGGCCTCTGCCTTTCCTCTCCATCCCTTCCTTCACAGCTCTATAAAAAAACCGAAAGACTCTGTCATCTCGAAGCTTGCTCGCGCGATGGCTGGCGGGCTGAGAGATCATGTATTATATGCTCAACTCAAAATACAAGGCTTCTCGGCGCGCAGGAGCTTGAAAAAGCCCAGCCTCGAGATGACAAAAGATTTTTACGTATCAAAAAAGCCCCCACCAGAGGTGAAGGCTCTTTTATTACCAATTGAAATTGTCAAAATTTATTCCCCTGCATTTACCTCTTTCAGAAACTCATCCAGCATCTCCTCTGTATATGCGCCATGACTGAAATTACAGCGCTTCACAATAGGCATGGACATTAGGATGATACGCATATCATGATCCTCCGCTCTTACCGTATCCGGATCAACTCCGAATAAAGGCATCATTTTGTCTACATAAGCTTTTCCTTTAGGATGCTCGAGTAATTCTGCAACTGTAGAGTATCGGTCATAGACCTTTTTAGGCTTGGCTTTTTCGCTGATGATCTCCAGGCTTTTACACAGCCTGATGTCCCTTGAGGAGCTGCCAATGCGAATCTCAAAGCTTCCTGAGTCAATCAACCAGTCTTCCAAATCCACATCATAATAACTAAATGCTCTTTTCTCCAAAATAAACTCCACCAAAGCAGTCGCACCCGGATCCAGTTCTATTTTATCAAAGGCAGCCAGTTTTTGATCGGGTCTATCCACATAAGCTGAAGGAGGACTGACATAGACCTGCACCACTTCTTTACCTCTTACATTTCCGGTATTCTTCAAAAAGAAAGACAGTCGGCAAGTATCATCATCTGCAACTACCTGATCGCTGAATGCAAGATTGCTGTATTCAAAAGTTGTATAGGAAAGCCCATGTCCAAAGGGATACATCACAGGCAGCTTTTTTGTATCGTAATATCTGTAACCGATATAAATCCTCTCTTTATATTCTACTTTCCTGTTTTCTCCCGGGAAATTGAGGGAGGAAGAATTGTGCTCCAGTTTCAAGGGGAAAGTCTCAGATAATTTTCCGGATGGATTTCTGATGCCCAAAAGGGTCTCAGCCAAAGCCGCCCCACTTGCCTGCCCCCCTAACCAGGATTCCAAAATGGCCTTGCATTGATCTGCCCAGGGCAATTCAACCGCAGATCCATTGATAAGAACCACGACAGTATTGGGCTGAACTTTGAGAATTTCTTCTACCAGGCTATCATGACTTTTAGGAAGGTGCATATGACTTCTGTCGCTACCTTCAGCTTCAAAGGAATCCGGTAGGCCTACCAGAACAATAGCAACATCGCTTTTGGCAGCAGCTTCTTTCGCAGTAGATAGCAATTGCATATGAACCTCATCGGCTTCATTATTATAGCCCTCAGCATAGTTTATCTGGACATGTTGAGGCAATAATTCATGTAGCGCCTCAAAGGTACTCTCACTACGACTCGCATTTACCCGGGAGCTACCTGCACCCTGATAACGAGGATGTTTGGCAAAATTTCCGATAAGGGCGATGGAGGATAGTTCTTCTATTTGAATGGGGAGGAGGCTGTCTTCATTTTTGAGGAGCACCATACTTTCGGCTGCAACTTCCTTACTCAATTCATGATGCTCAACTATATCAAAAGAAGCCTTTGATTGTCTATTTGCATCTGCTTTGAATACAACATTCAGCAGATTGCTTACCATTTTATCCAATTCCTCTTCCGCAAGCTCCCCACTTTCTACAGCTTTGATAATCTTGGGAGCACTTAGTGGATTGTCCGGCATTTCCAGATTGAGTCCGGCTTCTAGGGCTTTCTCCGGATGATTTACAGCTCCCCAATCAGAAATCACTATGCCTTCGTATCCCCATTCATCTCTTAATATTTGGGTCAATAGCCGTCGACTTTCACTGGCCCAAATGCCATTTACCTGATTATAAGCAGCCATGATAGCATAGGGCTGAGCTTCTTTTACCACAATCTCAAAAGCTGTCAGGTAAATTTCACGCAGGGTTCGCTCATCAACGATAGAGTTTCCGATCATACGTTCAAACTCCTGATTGTTGGCTGCGAAATGCTTGACGCAGGCGCCGACTCCCTTACTTTGCAGACCTAATATCAGGGAAGCGGCCAGTATTCCAGCCAATAGGGGATCTTCAGAAAAGTATTCAAAATTTCTACCCCCTAATGGAGAGCGCTTGATATTGACTCCCGGTCCCAGAAGAATTTGCACATCATGCCGCAAACACTCCTGCCCAATAGCAGCTCCTGCCTTATATATAAGGTCGGCATTCCAGGTGGATGCCATAGCCGAGGCCGTTGGAAAGCAAGTCGCGGGAACACTTTCTCCCAGGGCTACAGTAGGATCTACTTTACGTAGTCCATGTGGCCCATCTGACATATAAATAGAGGGAATTCCAAGTCTTTCAACAGGAAAAGTTGACCAGAGGTCCTGGCCGGACATGAGTTTGGCTTTTTCTTCCAAACTTAATTGGGATAGTAGATCGCTGTTCACCTTGTTTCTAAGCTATATGAGTATTAGGATGCATGAGATTGTTCCAAAAATTTTCTCGTCAAAACAATCTGACCACAATGATAGGCATCATGTTGTACAATTCCATGCAAGAGGATATAAAATGAATAAGCTTTTTTCTCAACCTGCCTATCGAGGAAGCTATCTTTCTTTTCTCTGAGTAAGTCCCTGAGTATCTGACTGGAATTGCTGAGTTGGACCTGAGTATCCTCCCAACTTTTTTCAGAAGCTCCTTCTACTTTTGGCCAATCAATTTCCCCTCCAATTTCTATGTGGAATTCGGCATTCCCTTTGATCCTTTCTATAGCGAAGGTTCTCCATGCTATGATATGCAGGACGTATTCCCAGATGCTATGCGCATGGGGAAAGGGATGCTGGAGGGCTTTTTGCCAACTAAGATCCTTAAGGGCTTCTTCAAGCGCTTTTCCGTGCCAGGCTTCTCCTTTTTGAAGGGCCTTCATCTGGAATCCGATGTTTTTGAGTTCTCTTTGCATACTTGGGGAATAAAAGGCTCAATTTATGGGTCAATGTTAATAAGTCTGTTAAAATAAATACTAGATTTACTTTAAACCTATCTGCGAAAATGAATTTTCCTTTCGAACAAAGCAGTTTCTGGAATGAACGGTTTGGACAACAGGAATATGTCTATGGCCGTGAACCCAATGCCTTTCTACGGGAATACCTGGAAGAGGCTCCGGCGGGTAGATTGCTCTTGCCAGGTGAAGGCGAGGGGCGAAATGCAGTATTTGCTTCTACCAGAACCTGGGAGGTAGAAGCCGTAGACTTTAGTGAGGAAGGACGGAAGAAAGCCCTGAACTTTGCAGAAGAGATTGGCGTTCGTTTCGATTACAAACTGGAAAATATTGCGACTTACCAGCCCGAAGGCAAATTTGACCTCATCGCATTCATCTTTATTCACCCTTCGCCCTCTTTGAGGCGGGCTCTTTTTCGCCGCTACCTCAATTTCCTCAAACCTGGGGGAAAGCTCTTGTTTGAAGCTTTTTCCGAGAGACAGTTTGAAATGGCGACAGGAGGCCCAAAGCTCAAGGAATTTCTCTATACCCGTGAGGAATTGGAAGATATTTTTCGCCTGGTGAATATCGAAAAACTGACTGAGCAGGAAGTCGAACTTCAGCCAGGTCCCTATAGAGAAGGAAGTGGATTTACCTTGCAAATGCTGGCTAGTATGCCTTCTGAAAACTAAGCCGCATTTCTCTGCACGATCAATTGTAAGGGTTCTGCTGAGGTTACTTCTATCCAGTGAGGGGTGTGAAGGGGAATTTCCATACTTTCGCCTGCCTGCATGCTCCTGACCAGTTTTCCATGAAAATAGCAGTTACAGGAACCGGAAAGGACGAGAAAACTCTCCAGATATTTATCATGAACCTCTTCTTCCAGTTTTTCTTTGATCCAAACCAGCATACTTCGTCTGCTCTCCGTTTTTTCCAGCATGATGGTATGTAGATTTTCCAGTTTTTCTGGTTGCTTAAATTCGGAGATTTGCTGCGACCAGTGTTCCAAAGATTTTCTAGTTGAAGCTTGGGGGGAAGAAAATTCCCCCTCGGTAAAAACCTTGTCCATAATCCGCTTTCTCATAGAAGATTGAGGACGTTTTTTATGGGCCCTGGCAAAGTTTTCCAGTGCCTCAGTGATTTCTGCTAAATCAGCACGAAGCTGGGGAGAATCCTTTAGCCATTGTTCAACAAGCTTCATTTCCTCCTCTTTTGCGATTCCCAGGGCATACTTTTCGAGTAATTCTTGCTCCTTGGATGAATTGAATGATTTCATATTTTTTCTTGTTTTACAATGCTCCTCAAATAATTTAAGGCCAGTCGGGTCCTTGTCTTTACTGTACCCAAAGGGATATTTAAGTGTTTAGCGGTTTCGGATTGAGAATAGCCTTTGAAATAAATGTATTCCATCAGGATTCTTTGTTCCTGTTTCATATGGAGTAATAAATCCCCCAGACCGATCAGATCGGTAGGGATACTTTCCGTTTGGACTTTCTCTGTTTTGCTTAGGGGAGAGTCAAGGGTGAATTTAGCTACTTTTTGATGTTTGGAGCGTAAAAGATCGATGGCGGTATTTCTGGAAATACGTAATAGCCAGGTAAAGAGTCGGCCTTTGCTTTGATCATAGCTTTCTATCTTCTTCCAAATTTTCAGAAAACTCTCCTGCAAGGCATCTTCTGCCAAAGGATCATTTTGGATAATCTGAAAAATGACCCCATACAAGGCATCGCTGTAGTGGTCATAGAGATATTCCAGAGCTTTACGCTCTTTTCGTTTAAGCGCTGCAACAAGCTCTTGCTCAGAGCTGGAGGCACTGTGAAAGGGCTGGTTTTCCTGTGCGGGTCTCATGGCGCTTGTTTCTGTAGCTGCGAATCTGTGGTGAAACATTTTTAATATACGAAAGCATGTAGGCAATCGGATTTCCCGCAGCTAAAATAAATGCAAAAACCCCTCTTCCAGCTGGAAGAGGGGCTAAAAGGATATCATTTTTTTATCGAATCAAAACCTTATGGATATGGATTCGATTGCGTATATCTTTGATGTGAAGGAAATAAATGCCCGGAGCGAGATCATTCAGGCTGAACGGAATTTTTTGAATCCCTGCCTCCCCACTTATTTTTTGTTGACGAATACTTCTCCCTTTCAGGTCGCGAAGTATAGCGATAGCGGAGTCTTCACTGTTTATCTCCAGAATCAACTCTTCTCCCGGACTTAGCGGATTGGGGTAGATGCTACTATAGCTCGGAGATTCCACCTGGACCTCAACAGTTTTTGAATATTCGAATTTGCCGTCGAAATCCACCGATTTAAGTCTGTAATAATTTGAGCCATTCAGAGGATGCTCATCATAAGTCTCATAGGACGTTAATTCTACCCTGTTTCCTGCTGCCTTTTTCTGCTGGATTTGCTCGAAATTCAACGCATCCTGGCTTCTCTCTATGACGAAACGATCAACATTTTCCTCAATAACAGTTTCCCAGTTTATTTTTACCTGATCCTCAAGCAAAACTGCCCGAAAATCAAGGAGCTCAACGGGAAAGGTTCCTCCATTGGGATAAAGAAATTGTGTAGGAACGATTTCCTGAGGAATATTGTTACTGGACCAGGACAATTGTGCGCTGGCATAAGCATTGGCCTGATAGTATTCCATGACGATCGGAACACGCACACCCGCTGTAAGGGGAATGCTAGCACTAAACTCTCTTACGCTCTGGTTTTGCCACTCATTGATCAGGAGGGTTCCATTCATCCAGAGCCTGACTCCATCATCGGTATTGCTAAAGAAGGTATAAGTACCACTTACAGGGACTTCTATTTCTCCTGACCATTTGATCGAGAAATTTGTTGAGCTCAAACGAGGATCAGGGGGACAATTCGCCCAGTAAAAATCAATTTCTGAATCTACTTGATTGAATACAAGATTTCCTAAAGATGCATCAGAGTGATATTCTCCCAACAGTCCGGTTCCGCTACCTGAAGCAGGATCCGTTACATAAAAAGACTGCCTTACTTTGGGGGCCTCTTCATAAGTGGCATCTCCGCTTTGTTTTGCTTCAAGGATGACCAAACCGGGATTTCCATCCAAAATAATCGTATTTCCTGAAACACTGGCAGGTCCAGCTACGAGTTGATATGTCACACTCAATCCTGAACTGGCAGTAGCTCCAGCTGCAAAAGAAGGATCATTGGTTTTCTTGCTACTGATTTCGGGAAAGGTGATTTTTTGATGAGTTTTATTGCTGCTGGAGGTAATGCTAAAGTCGATGGCGAAATGATAATTCCTTTGCAGATTGCTTTGAGTATCTGAGCCAGGTGTAGGGGCTGAACCTATACTGATACTTCCTGATTCTGATCCCAGCAAACCACCGCTAGTCCAAACTTCATCAGCCGGACTTCCCGCATCATATGGGATTACTGCTTCATTTCCGGGATCAGTTCCATCGGCTTCTCCATCCATAAATCCGATCACCATTTCTGCACCTGCTGCCAGACTTATTGTCGGAGCACTTCCATCACTAAATGAGAACTCATTATGTCCGGGAACATAGTCTGTATTGTATCGGGTATCTCCGATAGCGAGTACCGTAAAGTCATTATCTGCATTTCTCCGGGCTACAAAAGGAGTCACAGGATCGGCTTCAGCTTTTGCGAAGAATTTGAACTCTTCTATGCGAATATCTTCTGTACCCCCGCTATTATTGGTATAGCTATCGCTCTCATTGATAATCATGACAGCCCTCCATCCATCATACAGTCCATCATCAAAATGGGTGTTTCCCAGGCTGAATTCATTGCTTTCTATATGATCGGGACTGAGGGAGTTGATCCAGTCTTCGATGAGATTGATGCCTTTAGCATCTCTTCTGTTCTTGGCTAAAGGAGGCATGGCTATGCTCTCGTGTACAGACTTTAGCCTTTGGTAAAGAACAGATCTTTCGGGATCACCCGGGATGATTACCCGTGCTCCATCTATGCCAATATCATCATTCACATTGCCATAGATCAAGTCCTGACTTTCCAAAGGAGTACTTAAGCGCGCATCAAAAAAGGCACGATTGCCAGCTCCAGGTCTATGACAATACGCACAGTTTGCATCCAAATATGCCCGCGCACGAGCTTCCAATGGCTGACTAAGGTCATCGGTAGGAGCAGAGCTTTCGACATTGGCTAAAACTGCGGCATTAGTATCTACCGTAGCGTGAAACATCTCCAGATGTTGAAGTGTCTTGATCTGGTTTGCATTTCTGCCACTGCTAGGGTAGGTGATTTTTTTATTGAGTTGGCGGGCACTGGGACCGAGCACAAAATCAGATACTTCATTATGGCAAGTAATACATTCACCCCTATCTGGATAATACCAAACTACTTCTTTGCTTCCCGTAGCGGTTTGGATGGTAAAGCTATCTTCGCGTGCACTTGTTAGCAATTGAGCATCCAGTTGATTGTCCAGCCAACGATAACTCAATCCATAGTATTCACCATCATCTCCATGAACCATCAAACGGGTTTCCAGTTTGCGAGTGGAAGTAGGATTGCTCTCATCCAAAACCAGATCAAAATGCTTGACCAGTACGGCTCCTTTAGGGAATTGCCAGTTTCCCTTTTCTGTATAATTAATCTTTTCTTCTGAGGTATCATGATCCCCATCATTGGGTACGATCATCCAGCGCCTTTTGGCTGCACTGTCTGACCAAAAGGCTACATTCAATTCATATGGAATGGCATAATCTTCTACTTCCATAGTAGATAGATTGCTGAAGATGCCCGTTTGAGAAAGGAGTGCCGGAGCAGCAGGAGCAACGGATGCTGGTGCCAGTTTATAAATGCTCCGGACATTGCCGAAACTTTCTCCTGCACTAATCATGAATACTTCCCCATTGAGAGGGTCTTCACCAAATGAAACCAATTCGTCTGGATTGAAGCGACATAGATATTCCCGATGCGTAGTTTTGCTGACATCATCATAGGTCAGGGCATAAAGATTGTCATTCTGCCAGTCTCCACATAAAAATTTGCCTACCAGACTGGGAAATTTGGAAGCCCGATAAACATATCCCCCAATAATTGCTCGGGCATCTGATCTGTCAAAGTCAATGACAGGCTCTGTAAGGGTACCTAAAAGAGGGTTCGGAGGAGTTCGGGGAGCTGAAATGGTACCCTCGCGGAAGGACCATCCATAATTATTCCCTTTCTCAATGACATTTATTTCCTCCCGATCTGACTGGCCAATCTCACTGGACCAAAGTCTGTCTTCCACCTTATCATAAGACATGCGATAAGGATTTCTATGTCCGAGCGTAAAATATTCTTCGAAATTTGTCCCGCTGGGGTCGAGGAAAGGATTGTCATTGGGGATTAAATATCCTACACCGGAAATCTCATCTGCATTGCCTCCGGCAAAAGGCATCTTTTTTATAGGGGCATGACTTCTACTCAGATCCATATCTACATCCAGGCGCATGACTCCTCCTTCGAGATTATCATCAATTTGCTGTGCCGTTAGATAGCGGTATAAGTCTCCTATGGTCAAATAAAAATACCCATCATTGTCAAAAGCCATTCCTCCGCCTCTATGAGAATCATTGTACATGCGGATATGAATCATTACCTGTTCGCTGCTAGGATCAGCCGCAATATTTCCATCATTGATCGTGAAGCGTGCGAGCCGACAATATGTATTGTAGAAATTTCCGGGGAAACCTGTTCCCAGAAAACCACTTGGATCGGGAGTCGCCGCATCTTTCCAGGTATAATACACATAGAAATAGCCTCTATTGGGAGAAAGTGGATTTCCAAATTCAGGATGCAGGACAAAATTGTAAAATCCCCCATCACTCATTTGGGCAACATTGGTGGATATATCTAATACCAGAGTTTTGGTACTGGTAGTTTCATCATTTGGAATACGATAAATTCGCCCTCCTCTTTCCCCTATATAATAATGGCTTCCATCATGGGTAGGAACGATAAAGGAAGGATCGGTAAAACTTAGATTGGGGAAAGCATCAACTACTTCCCATTGGGCAACTCCCCCAGGTTTGACCGAGGGTAATGCTCCATCAATAAACTTACCTACGGGTTCCGGCGAATCAAGGCCCTGTATGCTTATAGCCAGAGGGATAACAAAGCCCATTAAGCTCAGGGCAACAATGAAGTATAAATTTCTTTTTCGAAGATGAATATTTTTTAAGAAAGGAATCCGAGCAGTCGTAATGCTATTGTAAGAACTATTGGTCAACTTCATGGCCAAATACAAAATTGGGTAGGGGTAAATGGGCGATGAGCTGACTCAGCGTATGAAATAGCATGCTAATCTCTCATATATAAGGAGTAGCACCTACCAAAAACCCCGTAATCGTGTTAACGTTAGTATAAAATTGCCCATATAAAATAGCCGATTCAAACAACATTGTGTCAAAGGGTGGGATTAGTTCCTGCTTGGAGGGATTCTCCACCTTAACGGGGGAATAAGTTTCATATTCGCTAATTTAGGAATTTCCCATATTACGAATTTGCAAACTTTCTGTTTTGTCGAATCGTATCAGCTCGCTTTAAAACGAGCTTTTGTTAAAGCTAAACGAAGGAGATAAATATTTCAGAAATCTGAGGAATACATAAGTTTAGAATAAGCTTCCCTTAGCGGTTTCTATGGTTTTCTCAATGTCTTCATTTGTCAGAGCTGCGGAAAGGAACCATGATTCATAAGGAGAAGGGGGTAGGTAAATGCCTGCCTCCAGCATATCATGAAAGAGTTTGCGAAAACGATCGTGATCCCCTGCTGCAGAAGTATCCAAATCTGTTACAGCTTCCTCATTAAAATGGAGGCTGATCATCGAACCCGCACGATTGATTTGATAAGGGATTCCAGCTTTTTCACATACACTTGAAAGTCCTGCTGCCAGTTCTGCACAGCGTTTATCTAGCTCAGTATAAATGGAAGGCTTCGCCTTAAGTTCTTTCAAAAGGGTCAGTCCACTGATCATGGCAATTGGATTTCCCGATAAAGTTCCTGCCTGATAAACCGGACCAACCGGAGCCACATGATCCATAATCTCTTTCTTTCCACCATAGGCTCCTACAGGCATTCCTGCTCCAATAATTTTGCCCAATGTTACCAAATCGGCATTTATGTTCAGATATTCTTGTGCACCTCCGGGAGCCAGACGGAATCCAGTCATCACTTCGTCAAAAATGAGAACAATGCCTTCCTCTGTACAAATTTCACGCATGCCTTCCAGATAGCCGGGAAGAGGGGGTATACATCCCATATTTCCAGCAACAGGCTCAACAATGATGGCTGCTATTTCCCCTTTATGATCTGAAGCAAGGCTTTTAATGGCTTCGATATCATTGAAAGGAGCCAGGAGCGTATCCTGAGCAGTACCGGGCGTTACACCGGGACTATTGGGAATGCCGAGGGTCATGGCACCACTGCCTGCCTTGATCAGGAAAGAATCTCCATGCCCGTGATAGCATCCGGCAAACTTTATGATTTTGCTTCGACCGGTATATCCCCTTGCCAAGCGAATCGCGCTCATACAGGCTTCCGTTCCGGAGTTCACCATACGGACCAGGTCCACATTGGGAACCATGTCGCAGATGAGTTCTGCCATTTCGATCTCAAGTCGGGTAGGTGCTCCATAAGAAGTAGAGGAAAGCACCTGCTCTCGGATAGCTTCAATTACGGGAGGATAAGCATGACCCAGAATCATAGGACCCCAGGAACCGATATAGTCTATGTATTTTCTATCATCTTCATCATAGAGATAGGCTCCTTCTGCCTTTTTGATGAATAGGGGACTTCCGCCTACAGATTTGAAGGCACGAACCGGAGAGTTTACGCCTCCAGGGATAGTTTTGGCAGCTCTTTCGAAGAGATCTTTGCTTGTAGGATACATAAGTGTATTAGCGTTCGAGAGTGTTAGGGGGTTAGAGTTGTTTAGCTACTTCTTTGGCGAAGTAGGAGGCGATGAGGTCGGCTCCTGCCCTTTTGATGCTGATGAGGGATTCCCACATAGCCGCTTCTGCATCCAGCCAGCCTTGTATGCCCGCAGCTTTGATCATGGCATATTCTCCGCTGACCTGATAAGCAGAAACCGGAATTTCTACGGCTTCTTTCACTTGGCGAATTACATCCAGGTAAGCCATGGCCGGTTTAACCATCACAATGTCGGCACCTTCTTCCTGATCATCCACGGCTTCCTTTACTCCTTCTTTCCAATTGGCAGGATCCATCTGATAAGTTTTCTTATCTCCAAAACCGGGAGCCGAATCCAGGGCATCACGGAAGGGGCCATAGAAACTGCTGGCATATTTGGCGCTATAAGCCATGATACCAGTATCCGTGAAATCATTCTCCTCCAAGGCCTCACGGATCGCCAATATTCGTCCATCCATCATGTCAGAAGGAGCTACAAAGTCAGCACCTGCTTCGGCATGGCTTACCGCCATTTTTGCCAAAACATCTACCGTCTCATCATTGACAATCTTTCCATCTTCTACTATTCCGTCATGCCCGAAAGAAGAATAGGGATCGAGCGCTACATCTGTCATCACGCAAAGATCAGGCACTGCAGATTTGATGCTGCGAATGCTTCTTTGCATCAATCCGTCTGGATTGAGTGCTTCAGTGCCTGCATTGTCTTTGAGGGAATCATCAGATTTTACGAAAAGCAGAACACTCTTTAAGCCCAGGTCCCATATTTCTTTGACCTCTTTTTCTATCAGGTCAAGGCTGTAACGATAATAAGCCGGCATAGAAGGGATTTCTTCCTGCTTGCCTTTGCCTTCTGTAATAAATAGAGGGACAATAAAATCGCTCGCATGCAGGCGAGTCTCCCTAATCATTTCTCGGATGGCCGGGCTTTGTCTTAATCTTCGACTTCTCCTTAGCGGGAAAGTTGACATATAATAAATAAATGTTTTGTGTACTTAGGCAAGGGAATTCAGGCTCTCATTGGCCCAATCTCGGGGCTTCAGAGCTTCCAGTAATTCTGATTCACGACTTCCTGCCTCCGGCTGGTGATTATATTCCCATCTTACAGTTGCAGGCAGGCTCATCAGTATAGATTCTATCCTTCCTTTCGTCTTCAAACCGAAAAGCGTACCCCGGTCATGAATGAGATTGAATTCTACATACCTGCCTCGGCGGATTTCCTGCCATTCTTTTTGTTCTGAACTATAGGGCAAATCTTTCCTTCTTTCTACTATGGGAAGGTAAGCAGCTAAAAAGCTTTTCCCCATATCTGTATTGAAGGCATACCAGTCTTCTATGCTTCTTTCCTCTGAATCCTTTAGGTAATCATAAAACATTCCTCCGATTCCTCTGGCTTCATCTCTGTGGGCATTGAAGAAATATTCATCACAGGCCTTTTTGTATTTGGGGTAAAGTTCTGTACCATGAGGATCTGAGGCTGCCTTGAGGGTTTTGTGGAAATGAATGGCATCTTCCGGCCAAATATAATAAGGCGTCATATCCGCCCCTCCGCCAAACCAGCGATCGACGATTTCCCCATTTTCCCCATACATTTCAAAGTATCGAAAATTGGCATGTACAGTAGGCACCATCGGATTGTGAGGATGAATTACCAGGGACAGTCCACATGCAAAGAAATCTGCCTGTGAAACCCCCAGGTTTTTTTGCATCACTTCTGGCAGTTTTCCATGAACGACAGAGATATTTACCCCGCCTTTTTCAAAAACATCTCCATCTCGAATGATACGAGTCTTACCTCCGCCACCTCCGGGTCTTTCCCAGGCATCTTCCTCAAATTTTCCGTTTCCATCTACAGCTTCCAGTCCTGCGCAAATCTCATTCTGCAGCTCATGGATATAGTTGACAAAATTTTCTCTGATGTTCATTAGCCGAAACTTTTGATGGTATCAATGAAAGCTTTTGCGTGATCTACCGGAACATTGGGTAGGATGCCGTGTCCGAGATTGGCGATATATTTTTGTGTACCAAAGGCCTCAACCATCTCGCGTGTCATGCGCTCGATTTCAGGGATGGGTCCAAGTAGTCTTGAGGGATCAAAATTCCCTTGCAGCGTGATATCATTTCCGGCCAGCTTTCTGGCTTCTCCCGGCCTTACGCCCCAATCTACTCCAATTGCAGCTGCTCCACTGGCAGTGAATTCAGGATAGGCATGACTACAGCCTTTTGCAAAAACAATCATGGGATGAGGTTTCAAAGCCTCTACGATTTGTTTGAGATAAGGCAGAGAGAAAGTCATGAAATCATTGGGTGCGAGTAGGCCACCCCATGAGTCAAAAAGTTGTAATAAGTTGGCACCAGCTTCCATCTGTGCTTTGAGATATAGAATGGTGGCATCCGTAATTTTTTGCAGAAGTTTGTGAGCTGCCTGGGGTTGAGTAAAGCAGAAAGCCTTTGCCTTGGCAAAATTTTTGGAACCCTGACCCTCTACCATATAACAAAGTAGCGTCCAGGGAGCTCCGGCAAATCCAATCAGGGGTACATCTGCAGGCAAAGTCGAACGGGTCAACTTCAAGGCGTCCATGACATAGTGCAAGCGGTCGGCGATGTCTCCAACTACGATATTGTCTACATCCGCTTCCGTTTGAACCGTCCTGGGTAATCTGGGACCTTCGCCTGGATTGATGGTTACTTCAAAATCCAGGGCTTGGGGGATTACCAGGATATCGGAGAAAATAATCGCAGCATCTACTCCTACCTGATCAACAGGCATGACGGTAATCTCGGTAGCCAATTCGGGTGTTTCTACTCTTTCAAAGAATGTATATTTCGCCCGCAACTTCATATAATCCGGCAAGTATCTTCCGGCCTGACGCATCATCCAAACGGGTGGACGAGAAACTTCTTCCCCTCTCAGGGCTCTCATCAGCAAGGCATTTTCTATTCCTGTACTAACTATATTCTGCATAATCTTTTTATATACCAGGACCTAAGCCCTGAGTTCTTCTCTTTTAATTTCTTCTATGATTGAATCAGCTCCTGCTTTCAGGGCTGTTGAAGCAAATAAAAAACCCGCATCCTCAGCTCCTTGTTTGGCAATTACCTCTTCCAGATAAACTTCTTGCTTCCCATCCAGGCTATTGACTTTTGCTCGGAAATGAATTTCCTCTCCTTTGATGACAGCATGCGCACCTACCGGAGCTGAACATCCTCCTTCAACCCCGTTTAAAAAATCTCTTTCAATCTTTCCGCTAAGAAAAGCATCTTCATCATTGAGTAACTGAAGTTTCTGAATGAGCTCTTGCTCTGAACTTCTGCAAACCAAAGCGATAATGCCTTGTGCAGGTGCGGGGATCATCCAATCAAGGAGGAGGTGATTCTCTGGCAGTATGTCCAAACGATCCAAACCTGCCTTCGCGAATACTGCGCCCTGACTACCTGAATCTTCCAGTTTTTGCAAACGGGTAGGAACATTGCCCCTCAGGCCAAAGACTTCAAAATTGGGATAACGATGTAGCCATTGGGCTTTTCTTCTCGGGCTTCCGGTCAGGATAGAGCCCTTCGCTTCTGTTTGAGAGAACAGATTTTTTTCTCCTTTATAAACCAGTACATCCAAGGCAGAGGCGCGTGGCAATACAGCTGCCAAATGCAAACCTTCAGGGATAACAGTTGGATAATCTTTCAGGGAATGAACAGCCAGATCGGCTTCTTTATTCAAAAGAGCATCATCCAGCACTTTGGTAAAAAGACCTGTACCTCCGATTTGATGCAAAGGTTTATTTGTAATCAGGTCCCCTTTTGAACTCATGGGATGTAACATACTCGCGAGGGCATGTTCTTCCAGAAGTGCTTTTACTGTATTTGCCTGCCACAAGGCAAGTTTACTTTTTCGGGTTCCGATTCTGATCATGTAGCCCTGCTTTCTTCGCTCAATCTAAATATGCTCTCGATGGTCCGGAGACTATCTTCTGGATTTTCGCTTTGACTGGTGAGGTGCAAAGCGACCTGGCGGGTGATCTTGAGGATGATGCGGTCAGTCAATAAGTCGACCTGCCCTTTGGCATCCTCGTGTATATCTTCTTTCAATCGACGCATTTCGCGACTTTTGATTTCCTGCAGATTCTCTTTAATCGCATTAAGCATAGGGGCGAATTTTCTGTTTTGCAGCCATTTGCTAAACGCTGCTTCCTCCTCCGCTACGATCTTTTCTGCTTTGGGAATCTCTGTTTTTCGTTTTTCTAATCCTGAATTCATCACTTCTGCTAAGCCATTTACATCAATGACTTCGGCTCTTCCTTCTTCCAGGAGTTTCAAATCTATGTTGCGAGGTACAGAAAGGTCAATTAATAACTTCCCCTTCTCTTTCCCTTCAAAATGTTCTTTCAATAGAGTCGCTTCATCCGCTCCCGTTGCAACAACGACTACATCAGATGACTGAGCCACTTCACTCAACCGATCGATAGCTGCAATTTCTACCGGATATTTCATGGCCATCTCTTCTGCACGGGTTAGCGTACGGTTGATAAGGGTGATTTTGGCCTGGGGAAATTTGCGGTACAAATTATCACAGGTAGCTCTTCCTATCTTACCCACTCCATAAAGGAGAATGTTAGGAGCGGCAGTTTTACTGTCCCACTGTTTTCTGATGGCTTGTACTGCCGCATAAGCCAAAGATGTGGTGCCACTACTCAGGCCTGTTTCATTTTTGATGCGTTTGCTACTTTTGATAACAAGATTGACCAGTCGCTCAAGCATGGCATTGCTGCAGCCCATCTTTTTCGCCAATTCAAAGCCTTGCTTTACCTGGCTGATGATTTGAAAATCTCCGATGATCTGGGATTCTAATCCCGAGCCAACCCGAAAAAGATGGCTGATTGCCTCGTGGCCTTCTCTTATATATCCAAATTCTGCAAAGCTCTCTGCTTTTCCTTTGCTATAGGTAAGTAATAGGCTAAGCAAATCATCTGCTTGTGGCGCAAAACCATAAAGCTCTGTACGATTACAGGTGCTAACTGCAAATGCACCTCTGCCGAAGCGCCTTTTATAGTCCTCCAATAAAGCTTCCATAGCTTCATTACTCAGACTGAAGGCTTCTCTGGTTTGGAGATTGGCCTTTTTGAAACTAAGGCCTATTTGAAAAAAACGATCCTCACTTTGCAGCATGCTCAGGTTCTGTTCTGATAGAATATGTTACAAAAATACCCCTGAATCGGGAATAAAAATGCCCAAAAAGGAAGTATAAATATCAAAAAGAGTATTTCTTACTCATTTTAGATTCATTATAAATAAATCCGTTTCAAGTTAATTAAGGACGGTTTTAATGTGTTTAAGGCTGCTTTTGCCTGCCATATATCTTCTCTCTTGTCAGGAAAGGCAAAAAAATGTCGAAATAAATCGAACATTTTTGCCGGATTTTTCTTCTACCTTTGTATTTCTTAAATCGGATATTCCTGAGATAAATGAAACAAGCAGTATTGATCGTAAATCTGGGTTCGCCAGATTCTCCTGAGCCCAAAGACGTAAAGCCCTATCTAAATGAGTTCCTGATGGACGAACGGGTAATTGATGTACCACTTCTCCTTAGAAAATTTTTGGTACAAGGCATTATCCTAAATACCCGACCCAAGAAATCTGCGAAAGCTTATAAGAAAATTTGGTGGGAAGAAGGCTCTCCCCTCATTGTTTTGAGTTATCGTTTCTTTGAGCTCCTCAAAAAGGAATTGCCGATTCCGGTCGAATTAGGAATGAGATACGGCAAGCCTTCGATTGCATCTGCCATCCAGAAACTAAAGGATGCCAATCCCGATCTGGAAGAGATATTCCTGGTTCCCCTCTATCCTCACTACGCCATGTCTTCTTTTGAGACTGTGGTAGTCAAGACTGAGGAGGTCATCAACAAGGAATATCCTAATCTGAAAGTTCAGACCCTGGCACCTTTTTATGAGGATGTAGACTACATAGAGGTTTTAGCCGAAAGTATGCGTCCCTATTTGAAGGAAGAATACGATCATCTGCTATTTAGCTATCACGGCATTCCCGAACGCCACCTCCGAAAAGGCGATCCGAGCAAATCTCATTGCATGAGTCGGAAAGATTGTTGTGAACTTGCCAATGCAGCTCACCATACCTGCTATCGTCATCAGGTATTTAAGACCACTCAGTTGGTAGCCGAAAAGTTGGGCATCCCCAAAGAAAAATACAGTGTGTCTTTCCAGTCTCGTTTGGCTGGCGAACCCTGGTTGACGCCTTATACAGATAAAGTGCTGGAAGAACTGCCGGCCGAGGGCAAAAAGAAATTGCTGGTTGTTACTCCGGCATTTGTTTCTGATTGCCTGGAGACCCTGGAAGAAATCGGTATGGAAGGAAAGGAAGAATATCTCGAAGCGGGAGGTGAGTCCTTTACCCTGATTCCCTGCCTCAATGATAATGCAGCCTGGGCAAGGGTAGTAGCTAAATGGTGTAAGGCACATTTCCGCCTGGAAGAATTTGCCCATTCCTGATATTTGGCTTGTATGAGAACTCAAATTGCGATCATAGGGGGAGGGATATCCGGCTTGACAGCTGCTTTTTATTTACACAAGAAAGGCATCCCATTTGTCTTGCTGGAAAAAGAACAGCAAAGTGGGGGCGCCTTAAAGAGTGAGAAACTGGATGGGTATTCACTGGAGAGAGGGGCGAATACGGTGGCTATGAATGTGGAGCTCCAGGAAATGATTGCTGACTTAGACCTGGAGGCCGAAATTGAGAAGCCTTTCGAAAGCAGCCATAAACGATATATCTACCGAAATGGATCGCTTCACGCTTTGACTCAGTCTCCCCTTTCTTTATTCAAATCAAGTTTACTTTCGCGTTCAGCAAAATGGCGTCTGGCCAGGGAAGCCTTCGTTTCCTCAAAATCAGATGGGACAGAAAGTGTAGCAGAATTTTTTAGTCGAAGAATTGGCAGAGAAGCCTATGAATATTTGGTAGCTGCAGGTTTACAGGGAGTCTATGCGGGCATAGCTGAACAGATGCATATGAAATCTGTGATGCCTGCTTTGGTACAGATGGAGGAGGAAAAAGGTTCTTTGCTGAAAGGCCTGATTGCCCGACAAAAAGAAGCTAAAAAATCCGGAGCTCCGAAAAGGAGTATTTTTGCAGTGAAAGGAGGGATGAATAAGTTGGCGGAAAGAATCAGGGAAGTTTGTGGCGAATCGATTCGGACTTCTACAGCAGTTGACAATCTCAAAAAGACGGAAAGAGGATATCAAATAGAGGCCGAAGGAATGGGCTTTGAAGCGGAACAGCTCATCTATGCAGCTCCTGCTCATGCAGCAAATATGCTGGAAGAAATGTCTCCTGAGCTCAGCAGAGCCCTTTTGCGGATACCCTATGCTCCCATGATATTATTGCATCTTGCCTATGATGCGACCGCCCTGGGACAAGCGGTAGATGGCTTTGGTTTCCTCATTCCTCCTAAAGAAAATACTGCTTTATTAGGTGCTATTTGGAACTCAGGAATTTTTTCAGAAAGAAGCCCAAAGGAAAAACGCCTCTTTACCCTCTTTGTGGGAGGGGCTCGCCAGCCTGATTTGGACCCTCAGCATTCGCGATCTCATATTGAACAAGCACAGCAGGAGTTTGAAAAAATTATGAAAATCAAATCTCCAGCCGTATTTCAGGATTTGTCTTACTGGAAATATGCCATTCCACAATACAGCATGAGGCATCCGGAAATTCTTTCGGAAATTCGTCAAGCCCAGGAAAGCCTCCCTGATTTTTATCTCATAGGGAATTATATTCAGGGAGTTTCTGTGGGAGATTGTGTAACCAGAGCGAAAAAACTGGTAGATAGCCTATAAAATCCAGGAATTCTTAGTCTTCCTATTGTCCATTTCTCAAGCAAATGCGTAGTTTGGAAAAAACGCTTTTTCCAATGAAAACTACTACTACCTTCACTATTCTCTTGCTATGTATCTCTTTCATTTTTGCACAAAGCGACCATAGCCATACCTATTCCCGCAGCATAGAGTTCCCTGATATTCCGGGATTTAAAACCCTGGCTTGCGATTTTCATATTCATACGGTCTTTTCTGATGGGAGTGTCTGGCCGGATATCCGGGTGATGGAAGCTCTCCGGGACGGCCTGGATGCGATTTCCCTTACGGAACATTTAGAATACCAACCTCACCTGGATGATATTCCTCATCCGGATAGAAACCGATCCTATGAAATTGCGATGCGTGAAGCCAGAGATCACGACTTATTGATCATTCATGGAGCAGAGATCACCCGCGACATGCCTCCGGGACATAGCAATGCGATTTTTATTGAGGATGCCAATAAACTCATGGATAAAGATCCGATGAAAGTCTTTGAGGAAGCAAAAAAGCAAGGAGCCTTTGTTTTCTGGAACCATCCTAATTGGATTTCTCAGCGAAAAGATGGCATCGCAACTATAACGGATATGCACAAAGAGTTGATCGAAAAAGATCTTTTGCATGGGATAGAGGTAGTGAATGATTTGACCTATTCAGATGAAGCCTTGCAAATGGCGCTGGATAATGATTTGGCGGTAGTGGGCACCTCAGATATTCACGGATTGGTGGATTGGCAATATGGGATTCAAAAAGGTGGCCATAGACCGGTAATGCTGGTTTTTGCTGAAGATAAAAGTGCTGAAGGGATTAAAGAAGCCATGTTTGCTGGACGAACGGCTGCTTATTTCAAGGATTTGATTGTGGGAAAAGAAGAGTTTCTAAAGCCTTTATTTGAATCTAGTTTGAAAATTAATTCTGCCAAATACAGAGGAGATACTCAGGTCCTTCTAATAGAATTAGAGAATGTATCTAATGCAAAAATCCTGCTCGATAATTCGAGTAGGTATAGCTTCCATGCACATAGTGATATCGTTGAAATTCCTGCTAAAGGGACGATAAAACTAGAAGTGAAGACTTTAGAGATAAAAGAAGAAATCCTGCTGAATTTTGAGGTGCTAAATGGGATAATAGCACCCAATCAACATCCTGCTATAGAGTTGAAAGTAGATGTCGAATAAGTTTAATGTAGACGAAAGGCATCATCATATTCCGGCAACTTTTTTCCTTCGTAAATGCGATTGGAAATATATTCTCCTAAAGCAGGTCCGTGCTTGAAAGCGTGGCCTGAACCTGCACAGGTAAACCAAATGTTTTCCATCTCTGGATGTTGGTCAATGATGAAATGTTCGTCTGAGCTGAAACTCAATTGGCAGACCCGTGTTTCGAGCACGGGCTGGTCTTTTAGACCGGGAAATCTTTTGGCAATAAATTCGCGAACACGTTTTAGTTCGTACATATTTACCAAACGATCATCTTTGTCGAGATCTATGCCATTGTTATCCGGCCAGGGAGCTACTTTCAAGCCCCTTCCCCGAATGTCCGGCATACCATAATAGCGGGCATCCGCCTGATTACTGAAACTCCATACAGGAAAATTAGGATAACTATATCGATCGTCGCCGGAAGCTGCCCCCACAAATAAGACATCTCTTCTGACTACCTTTATTTTGTCCTCAAACAAGTTTGGGAAAAGACGGGGAGTCCAGGGGCCGCAAGCAAATATATAGGTATCTGCAGATAGTTTTTCTTTCTGATTCAGGAGGATATGATCTTGTTTGCCTCCAATACTCTTGCCTGTTTCTACCTTACCTATCTCCAATTTTCCTCCCTTTTTCACAAACTCTTCTGCAACTATCCGGATTGCTTCGCGCGCCATGAGGGTACTACCTCCTTTTCCACCGGGAAAGTACATGCCTGATGCTATTCCTTCCAGATTCATTTGTGGCCAACGATAGCTCAGTTCTTTGTTGTCGAGGAGTTCTGAGGAAACTCCCAGCTTTTTTAAGCCTTCCTGATCTTTGAGCAGTTTATCTTTATTTTCCCCTAAACCCAACTTCAATCTACCGGTCGGATACATAAAGGATGCCCCCCATTCTTCCTGCCAGGCATCCCAAAGTTCAAAGGCGCGGATATTCATTTTACTATACATCCATCTATCCCCATAATCAGAACGCAAAATTCGACTTTCTCCTCCTGAGCTGGCCCTTGAATTGCCGGGACCATAAGCGTCTATGAGCCTCACCTTTGCCCCCAATTCCTGTAGATAAAATGCAGTCCATACGCCAAATACTCCTGCACCAATGACTATGATATCAGAATTGTTTTTTGGGGAAAGGGTATTGAGTTGAAGCAGGCTTTGACTGCCTCCAAAGCTCGCAGTTGTGGCGGCAATTCCGAGGCCTTTTTTTAGGAAGGATCTTCTTTTCATGAGTAGTTGCAGCTTGTTTTTTCTCTCTCTCAATATGCAAATTTGAAAGATTCATTTTCCTCTATTGTATGGGTTTTTTTGCGACTTTTTAGAAAAGTCGCTCAAAATCTGAAGGGCTAAACCTGCCCGCCCACAGGCCTTCCATCCCCGACGCGCCTTATTTGAACGAATTCCTTAAGATGGGTCCTTCCCCATGATAGGTGCAGCCAGATTCCCAAAGAAAAAAAGAAAAGTAAAAACAGCTTAGTCACTGAGAAGAATAGTGTCATATTTTCCAGTGAGTTTGCTATGATTTCGAAAAGTAGATTCATGACTTAGTCGCTTAATGTAAGGCTAATCTAGTCCTGATCTAAAAGGGAATCGTCTCAAATCACTCCTGATACTTTTCGAAGAGGTATCAATAGTGTTTTGAGACGACTCAAATTAGGTGAGAATCTACTTGAAGAGGGTTACGGTACCTGTTTTGTCTATGGTATTGCCAAGATTGTCTTTGGCCTGAACTCTATAGACATAGACACCTTCTCTCACAGCTTTTCCGTCCTGACTGGTTCCATTCCAGCGAAATTCAGGATTTTCTGTAGCAAAGATTTCATTTCCGAAGCGATTGTATACACTGATTCTGAATCTCTGTAGCAGACGGGTAGCTATGTACCACTCATCATTGATGCCATCTGCATTAGGAGAAAAGGCAGAGGGAACATGGACTACAACCAGATTCTTAACTTCTATCACTTTTTGGAAGTCATAGGGACAGCCATAAATATCTGTGAGATTGAGTTTGACCAGATATTTATTAGGAAACTTATACTCATGAGCCGGTGAAGGCGTGAGAGCGGTATTTCCATCTCCAAAGTCCCAACTATAGAGGTCCCCCGGAATATCACCATTCAAGCTAAAACTGACGATGGTGTTGGGAAATTCTACTACGCTATCTGAGGGCACAATTTCTCCTGTGCCGACGGGATAATGTGTGGCTTCTACCAGAATCCGTTCGCTCACACAGCCCTCTTTACTGAGTTGGTCCACATAGTATTGTTGTGGAAAGACGACTGGAGGGGTGAAGAAACTGCTGCTCTGTTGGAACGGATCTTCATCTGTTGGATTGTAATACCATCTGCTAATTCCGCCCGGATCAGGAACTGCTGTCAGGAGTGATTGTTCTCCGATGCATACCGGATCATCTCCCAGCGTAGGAGGATCGGGTTGATAAATGATCTGATCTTGCCTGAGGCTATCCACACAACCTTTATCGGTTTGGATATAAAGAGTTACGGGATACACGCCACCGGAATCATACAAATGTACCGGATGGGTCAGTGCGCCTAAACTATCTCCATCTCCGGTATCCCACCACCAGGTATCGATGTAATCACTGAAGCCGGGTAATTGCGGCATAGTACCTCGATAAATGAAGTGTGCGCTATCTCCATTACAAACATCTTCTTCCACCTCAAAATCGACCAATGCATTGGGCCAAACCTGAATAAATCGAGAGGCTGTGTCTCTACATCCGAGGGCATTGAAGGCTTCCAGAAAAACCTGGTATCTGCCTGGACGCGTATAGGCATAGCTGAAGCTGTCTATATTACTCTGAATAACTCCATCTCCCATTCGCCAGCTCAAATTAGCGGCTGTGGAATTTGGGTAGGTAGTCTGATGAAGAATATCTATGCTGGCTCCCTGACAGGCCGTATTAGGGGTGATCAGGCTAATATCCGGTTTGTCCAGCACATTGATATCTACCGTTGCGGTATCATTACATCCATTTACATCTGTAATGATCTGCTCGACGGTATAAACACCCGCATTGGAATAATTTTTCAGGGGTTGTCGTAAGGTGCTGCTGGTTCCATCTCCGAAATTCCAGAGATAAGAACGTGCCTGAGAGGGCCCTGTATAATCAAAGCCAAAGGCATTACCAATCAGGCATTGATCCGTTTGTGCATTGATACCTGCATTGGGGGGCAGAGGCATAAAGATGTTGGCGGTATAGGGTGCCGCTCCATTATTACAGAAATCCCCTACAAAGCCTACCAGAGAAATCGTATAGTTTCCAGCTTGCTGAATAGGCGGAGAAACGACGAGGTCAAAACTATTGTCGAAACCATTTCCGGCAGTATCACAATTGGGGCTGATTACCTGTGAAATAGTATAAGGACCATCCGGACCACTAAAGGCAAAATCGGAAGGATCAACTGTATTACAGAGAATATTTTCATCAAAAGTGATTGTCACTCCGGTACAGAAACTGCTGGTTCCGGTTACATTGGGAGGAGTGTCATCAAATAGGACAGCGGTAGATTGACTGAAATTGATGGTGTAACCTGCATTGGAGGAAGTAAAGTTGCTGACATTTAGCACAAAACTATCTCCTGCATTTACAGTGAGGCAGGGTTCAAATTGTCCGGGACAATCCGTTCTGCCATTGGGTCCCGTCTCTCCTCCGCAACCTGTATTGAAGGTCCAGTTACAGGCGACCTCCAGAGCGGGGTTGTTAGGAATGGCGGCACAAGAAGAATTGGTGATGTCATATAAGGCCCAATCATAGTCATCGGCAGAATCCACCGGACTTATGGTAAAGCAAAGCTGCCCACCCGTCTGGATGCGAAAGCGATACCAAACACTGTTACGTTCTCCCAGAATCATGCAGGAAGTGTTTCCGTCTATTTCATCGGAATCTCTACCTGCACCTCTATAAGAGTCAGGCTGAAAATATACATCCTGGCAAATACTTAGTGCACCAAAACAATCCTGCTCGGGTTGTCTTGGCGGGAGTTGAGCCTGAACATATAGGGCGTTGGAAAAGAGCGTGAGAATGAGTGTAATTCGGAAAATTCTGTCCATAATCTTACATCAGCAAATAAAGAAAAATTAGGCCGAAAGAGAGAATCCTTACTTCTCGTATTGAGAATTTTCGGAATCTTAAGTCCGCAGTTTTTTCTTTGGCTTTTGTTTAAAACAGGTTAATACTTTTCTCAAATAAGATACTCTCGGCATTTGGTAAAACCCGCAAAGGAGCTTTGAAATCCATGTTTAATGAACAATTGAACAGGAATTTTTCGTCTCCGGTAAATTTGCTTTTAGTTAATAACCCCATCTTTTTGTAATCGTTTTATCTATCATAAAGATGCAGGTTTCTCTCATGAGTTCCCCCGTCATCCGAGAGCAAATATTACATATTTATCTCAGCAATTATATGGCCGAATTTTGTCTCTTTGTTCAAGCTTTTCCGACAAAAGAGCCTGGAATCTTAACACAGCGTAAATAATTCATTTAAGGAAATTTCAGTGAAAGCGTTTATATTGAGGCGAAAATTGAATATTTCTGCTTCTTGTACTTGGGGTAAGCACTTTTAACGTATTTATTAACCTGTATCACTTTTTTCTATATGAAAAGAGTGATAAAACACCCTGACGGAGCTTAATTGTTTCATTTAAAAAAATCTTTGACATGGCATCATTAGCTCAAAGAAATGGACAGTTGGGTCGTCGGTTATCTGCTCATTTGCTCAGGCGGACTACCTTCGGACCTAAAAGAGCAGAAATTGATGATTTAGCATCGAGGACTGCAGACGAGGCTGTCGATTTGTTGATGAATTTTCCTCCGATTCCCCCTCCCCCCGTTGATCCTGCCACTGGCCTTACCTGGGTTGTTACCGGCCGTGGTGGAGCTAATTCTGATGACGATGACCTCAAAGCTATCGTCAACTCCTGGTGGTTGCACCAAATCTTTGATCCCAATCTCGCAGTAAATGCTGTGCAAAAGGTATTTTTCTTTTTGCACTGTAGTTTCGTGACGGGTTTGGATGTCATTGAATACAGTGAAAACCACTACTATACCCTTAGACTTTTATATCATTATGTAGATAAAAGTTACAAGGATCTTGCGCTAAAAATGTGTCTCGACAATGGGATGAATGATTTCCTCGATATCGGGGAAAGTGAAAAGAACAGTCCCAATGAAAACTTTGTGCGAGAATTCTTTGAACTATTCACCATTGGTAAAGGTCCTCAGATTGGAGAAGGTGATTATACCACTTTCACCGAGCAGGACGTAGCTGAGGCTGCCCGTTTGATGACGGGTTTTCGTCGAAACGATGCCTGGGATGATCCTTTAGGATTTGATCCGGATACTGGATTGCCCCGAGCCACTTTTGACATAGGTCGTCACGATACCACTGACAAAATCTTTTCCAATGCCTTCCAGAATACCATTATTGGTGGAAGGGCCCTTGAAACGGATATGATCCTGGAAGTTCAGGAGTTTGTAGACATGATCTTCGCTCAGGACGCAACTGCGCTGGAGATCACCCGAAGGATGTATAGATTCTTTGTAAGGCCTCTGATTACCCAGGAGGTCGAAGATGATATCATCGTACCTTTGGCCAACAATCTCAAGAACAACAATTATCAGGTCATTCCGGTTCTCAAGCAATTGTTGAAAAGTGAACACTTTTACGATGAGGGCAATCCGGATACCACCGATGAAATTGTAGGTGGCCTGATCAAGTCTCCTTTGGAGCTACAGGTTGGCGTGATTCGCTACTTTGATCTTCCCATTCCGGATCCTGCATTGGATGCTTTTGCTTCCTATGTTACCTTCTATCGTTTTGGGATACAAAGACCTCAATCTGAGGCCTGCTTTGATCTCTTCATGCCACCAGAAGTAGCCGGTTATCCGCCGATTTATCAAAATCCGGATTTCAATCGCTTATGGATGAATTCGAAATCTCTTCCAGCGCGACATCAGATCATAGAAGAACATATCTATGGGAATGATCCGCTCCGACTGGATTTGATGAGCTGGGTAAATAATCCTGCAAATATTACGGAATACACGGGAAATGATCCTATGGGCAATCCCGGACCGCATGCAGGAGCCAGAATTGCACATCATCTGGTGCAGGAGTTGATCGATTATCTCTTGCCGGAAGGTATAGATGCCAACCGTTTCTCTTACTTCATGGACGAAATCCTTCTTGATAACCTCAGCGAAACCAGCTGGATGTTTGAATGGGATACCTATGTAGCTTCTGGAGATGACGTAGCGGTACGTCAGCAAATCGAGAAATTGGTTCGTGGCATCCTGCAGTCGCCTGAATATTCATTAGCATAATGCTCTTAACGTAAAAATTATGAAAAGACGAGATTTTATGAGAGGAGCATTGCCAATGATAGCAGCTCCTTTGGCACTGGGTGGAGTACCTGTACGTGCGATGGCCGAATCTTTGATGACCAGCTCTTTTACCTGTGAAGAAGTAGGGGATCGGGTTTTGGTGATCATTCAATTGTCTGGAGGAAATGATGGTATAAATACCTTCGTTCCTTTGGATCAATACAATACCTATAGAAATTTGCGACCCCGCATTGGAATTGACAATGTAGGTGTGAGAAAATATATCGACCTGGATACCACTTTGCCGAGCAATCAGCAAATTGGATTACACCCGGATTTAGGAGGATTTAAAAATCTCTATGATCAGGGAAAACTCAAGGTCGTGCAAAATGTAGCTTATCCCAATATCAATGGTTCTCACTTTAGAGGGACTGATATTTGGTTGAGTGGAAAGGATGGCCCGAGTATGGTCGAAAATCCGGATTCCGGTTGGTTTGGTCGTTACCTGGATCACAGATTTACCAATTATCCGGATCAGTATCCGAGTACCGATATGCCTGATCCTCCAGGTTTGGAATTTGGTAGCCATATTGTTTCTCTGGGCTTCCACCGGGCGATGGGTATTCCTATGGGAATTACCCTTAGCAACAATCCCAGCAACTTTGCCGCTCAGGTAAATGGATTGGGAGGAGCTCTTCCGGATACTTTCCCTGATTCTGATTATGGTCGTGAACTTGAGTTCATCACAGATGTAGAGCGTACTACGAATGTATATGCTCAGCGTCTGACGGATGTGTATAATTTGGGTGCCAATAGCCCCAATGTTACTTATCCGATGACCTACCACTCCAATGCGAGTCGATTCCAGAATAATCCGCTTTCTCCTCAGTTGAGAACGGTTGCACGCTTGCTGGCTGGAGGGATTAAAACCAAGGTATTCCTGGTAAGAATGGGGGGATTTGATACCCATGAAAATCAGGCCTTGATGAATAAACCTTCCTTTGGTGGACATGGTACCCTGCTATATCACCTTTCTGAAGCCGTAAACGCGTTCATGGAAGACCTAAAAGGACTGGGACTGGATGACAGAGTAATCGGTCTGACTTTTTCAGAATTTGGTCGCCAGGTGGGTGAGAATGGAACCTTTGGGACAGATCATGGAACTTCGGCTCCTATGGTGGTCTTTGGCAAAGGCGTTGATGGGGGTGTATTAGGGGATAATCCTGACATCGTCAATATCAATCGAAACCGTTTGGTGGGATTTGAATGGGATTACCGTCAAATTCTTTCCTCGGTCATGATGGACTGGTTTGGGGTGAATTACGGAACCCTGGATGTTATGGAATTCTATGATCATGCAGTCAATCTGCCAGACCTGGTCAACTCCAATTTTATAGACGATCAGGGTAATACGGTTGACTTTAAAGCAGATCCTGCCTGTGACCTTACCGTAGATCTGCCTGCACCTACTGGTGGCGGAGGTGGCGGCGGCGGAGGTCCCACGAATATCGATCTCTTCCCAGAAGGTCAAGCCCTCAATTTATGGCCTAATCCGGCATCAGCATTGATGAAGCTTAGGTTGGAATCGGAAAGTATGCAGCCGGCTACGGCAGGGATATTTGATCTGAATGGAAAGTTGGTAAAGGAAATATCTTTGCGGCTTTTCAATGGAGAAAATACCCTGGAGTTGGATGTAAGTGATGTAAAAGAAGGAACCTACATCCTGCATCTGATGGCCAATCACGGAAATAGCTTTAGTGCAAAACGCCTGGGCTATGCGAAATTCGTGATCAGTAGATAGGAAGTTTTTCAATAGTATATGTATGAGCCCCGTACCTTCCGGTCGGGGCTTTTACTTTGGAGTAAGGGGCAGAAACTCAAGTGCAAGTATCAAGTGCAAGTATCAAGTTCAAACTCAATAAAGTTTACTCCTTGTACTTGAGCCTTGAATTTGCATTTGAACTTAATCTTCGCTTTCAAGAGACTCGAAATATTTAGTACAAAAAAAAGCCGGACCCAAAGGATCCGGCATAAACCATGTATTGTTCAGAATCAATTGTTTTTCTTTTTCCTGTTTTGAATCGTCTGCTCGAATAAAGACTTTTCGCCTGCTGCTTTTTCATTCACTTTTTTATCCTTCACCTTCTTGTCCTTAGCATTTTTTTCTTTTGGCGCGTCTTTACTGGCAGTTACGGGTGCTTTACTTTTGGTAGAAATATTGGAAACCTTTGTTTTTGTAGATTCATCCTGGACCCGTTCTCTCCATACATTTACTTCTCCTCTACCCAGATCAAGCGTACCTACATACATCGTGTTATAAGGATCCATAGGAACACGTTGGCTTTCTTTCCCAAAATTCATCCCGAACCAGAATCCATCTCTCCAGGCTTTTACCATGCCCAATTCCATGCGGTCAAAGGAAAGCCTCATTCTTTCAAATATTTTTCTTACCAGGGCTTGTTCCAGGAGTTTTTCATCCGTGTCAAAGCCAAAGTAGCTGAAACTTCCTCTACTTAAGGTTTTAAAAGATGCTGCAGCACGGCCACTATAGTATTGTGCTCCATGGGTAGCAAGTGGGATACTTCCCGAAAGTTCGAGTACCTCCCCCCAGCTGCTCCATTTATAACTTTGGCCTTTGTGGTTGATTTTGCTTTGGCCAGTTCCAGGAATTTGATCTGTATGAACCACTTTCGCCCCAATCAATTTCTCAATCGGACTTGATGGCCCTTTAGCCAAATAGGAACCGCTGGCATCTTTGGTTGCAGATCTTGCCGTGAAAATTACATTTCCTCCTTTTTTGGCAAAATCTTCTAATCTTTTTACAAGCCTTTCATCAATATGCTCATATCCAGCTACGATCAGCACTTTGTATTTGAAAAAATCCTGATTGCCCTGAATAAAGCTCACGGGACAACCCATGGAGCGGAGCACTTTATGATAGCCGGCCAAATGATTCTCGTAGTCCCAGCCTTCTTCTTCATTTTGATAGCTGGCGTTTCTCAAAAGTTGGGGGCTATATAAAATGGCGGTATTTCTACTTTTTATTGCTGCAGGAGTTTCAACCAACTTAGGGTATTTGTCGCGGATGAGTTTCAATTCCCCCATAAATTGCTTGTAGGTCTCTCCATAAGCCGTGAGGGTTTTCCCATCCCTTTTTAGCAGGGCAGCTTCAGCATTTCCTATATGAAAACTCGGCTGACGATATCTGTAGGGACTTATGAATTGATTTCCACTGGCGAGGGCATTATAAAGTGCTATGCGTTGAGTCGAAGGAATATAGCGATTGGTTCCCTGCTCGCTAAAACCCAGAGATCCTGTGCTTTGGAAGAATGCATTTGAAAAAGCGGTTGATACGCCCATTTCGAAAGCATCAGCATATCCGATGAAATCATTCGAACGAGACCAGGATAAAAAATCCAGCTTTTCATATTCCCAGGGATTTTGAAAAGAAGCCATTTCCTTCACATGCAAACTGATCCACTGATTTTCGGGGATATAAGCCGCTAATTCCTTGATTTGATCCTGTAAGAAGGATTGTAACTCATCGGCTCTGAACTGGCGATAGCTCAAGTTCATGAGGGGATGCTCTATATTTCCTTTTATAGGTAGGTAAATTTCTCCAAAACTGGAATAGGTCTCTCCTACAAAAGCCATTCCCCATGCCGTATTTAAAGAATCAATGCTACGGTAATTTCTTTCGAGGTATTCCTGAAACAGTTTTTGAGAAAACTGGCTTCTATCAATTCCTTCCCATTGCTCTTTGCTGAGTGAGGGAATGATAAAGCCTGCCACTGCATCATTATTGGCAAATTTTCTGGCCATGCCCTTTACCAGGGTCTGTACAGCAGCATGGTAAACCTCATTTGAGAGTTGAGGGATACCTACATTTGCAATATTTTCATAGGATGAGCGCAGCCAGGCTGGCGCATCCATAATAGGAATCGTAATGACTACTTCTAAACCGGCTTGTTCGGCCAGAGAAACTACTTTCTCTAAACCTGACAGCTGGGCCGCTCCTTCAGATCTTTGCCAGGATGCCCAGGCTTGATCCCCGACATTGACAAATTCAATCCCCATGCTGGCCATGTTTTTCAGGTCTTTTTCCCACTGATCTTCTGGCCACTGATGTGGATAGTAATTTACCCCCGGAGCAGTCAATAAAGACTTGCTAAAGGGAAGATTTGATTTTACACTTTGAGCGTGCGCAAAAGGATAGGGCAATATCAAGGCAAGGAGGAAGAGTGCCCGTAGTAACATAAGAAACTTTTCTAGTAAAAGAATTATCAAAGAATATCCCAATCTACGAACATGTAGAGAGCAAAAAGAAGCTAATTGTCTGTTAGGAATAACTTGCCTCCCCAATGGTATGCAGTGCTACCTAATTAGTTTGAAAGCCCGAATAGAATCGCCTTTTTGCTCTTTCACTCAAAAAAATCAAACAAAATTTACAATTTAAGGCTCCGAATCATTAGCCTTTATTGCCAATATTACCTACATGAATTACTCAGCCCGACCTTATATCCTTGCCGAAACTAGCTGGAAAGAAGTAAAGGATACAGATTTTGATGTTGCGATCCTTCCCTGGGGTGCCACCGAAGCCCATAATTATCACCTGCCCTATGCTACAGATAATATACAGGCCGATCACATTATGTATGAAGTGTGCAAACGTGTCTGGGAAGCCGGATCTAAACCCATTTTATTGCCCTGTGTTCCCTTTGGCATAAATACCGGCCAACTGGATGTGAAACTTTGTATCAATATGAATCCCAGCACGCAGTATGCCGTGCTAAAGGATGTTGCTGAGGCTGTGCGGGAGGCCGGGATCAAAAAACTCATGATCTTTAATGGACATGGAGCTAATAATTTTAAGAATATGATCCGTGAACTTTATCCCATTTATCCGGATCTCTTCATTTGTGGCCTCAACTGGTTTCAGTCGGGCGGAGATTGGCAAAACTTTTTCGAGCATAAGCCCGATCATGCAGGCGAAATGGAGACCAGTGTCATGATGACCATTGCTCCTCAATTGGTAAAGAATCTTTCAGAAGCAGGAGATGGAGCCGCTAAGAAATTTCGCTTTAAGGCTTTTCAGGAAGGTTGGGTCTATTCCCAAAGAAAGTGGACATCCGTAACCAAGGATACTGGAGTGGGAAATCCCTATCAGGCCAGCGTAGATAAAGGTCAGAAATGGCTGGAACACTGTATGGCAAATATTACCGACTTTCTGTTGGAGTTTTGCAAGACCGATCCCAAAGATTTCTATGTTTGAGGGATGAAATGAGAGAAGAGGTGTTGTAGTGTTCTAGTGTTCTGGAAAAAAATTACTCCAACACGCCAACACGCTTTCTTAATGGAATGAAGAACAAGGAACAAGGAATGGAGATTGAGGAAGTTTAACTAATCCCTTCTTACTTCTCCATTCCTTGTTCTTTAATCTTACTTCAACTCCCTGCTATCCTTTCTCATAATACCCTCCATAATCATCATCGTCATCATCAACTCCGAAATCATCGATGTTGAGCATGCCGCTGAGGAGGTCCTTGAACTGAAGGCCGGATTCCAGGCCTTGTTTGCTGAGTAAGGAATATTCTGCAAGTCCGTGAAGGACAAATTCCATCAGGAGATATTTTTCTTCACCACTGGCTTTGGGGTGATAGTCCTTGACCAGTTTATCCAGGCCAGGAATACCGTCGAGGTCTTTCCTGAATTCCTTTTCTGAACTATTGTTCATCAGATCAACCACATGACCACGTCCAAACCACTGGGTAATCTCGCGATACGGATTTTCTGGGGCATTTCTTTTGAGCTTTTCCGGATTGGGGAAATAGTCTACAAAGGCAGACCTGATGGCCTTGCTGATAAGCTTGGAAGCTACAATGGCTGGCCCTTCCTGTTCTCCTTCATACACCAATTCTATCTTTCCCGTAATAGCAGGAATTACTCCCATGAGGTCCGAAATACGGCTATAGCCTTTGTCTTCCCCATTGAGAATGCTTCTCCTTTCCACCGCTGAATTCAGGTTTTCGTAAGCCGAAATGGTCAGACGGGCAGATACCCCGCTTTTTTCATCTACATACTCACTTTCTCTGGCTTCAATCGCTACCTGTTCTACCAATTTGGCACAAATCGGTGCAATTTCTACCCTTTCTCTTTGGGCTTCAGCCAAACGAGCTTCCTGCTGTGTAATAGCTAAAGAAAGGTCGAGGGATTTTGGATAATGAGTTAGAATCTGGCTTTCGATCCGGTCTTTCAAAGGAGTAACGATGCTACCTCTATTGGTGTAATCTTCCGGATTGGCGGTGAAGACAAATTGTACATCCAAAGGGAAACGCAATTGGAAACCTCTGATCTGAATATCACTTTCCTGCAAAATATTGAAAAGTGCTACCTGAATACGAGGCTGAAGATCCGGCAATTCATTGATGGTGAAAAGGCCTCTATGCGAACGAGGAATCAATCCAAAGTGGATGACCCTTTCATCAGAATAAGGCAACTTCAAGGTCGCAGCTTTGATCGGATCAACATCTCCAATCAAATCGGCAACCGTTACATCAGGTGTCGCCAGTTTTTCTGCATAACGCGTATCTCTATGTACCCACTCTACAGGGGTATCGTCGCCTTGCTCAGCGATAAGATCACGCGCATAACGAGAAATCGGTTGAAAAGGATCATCTCGTACCTCCGATCCTTGAACGATAGGAATGTATTCGTCCAGAAGATCGAGCATTTGTCTGGCGATCCGTGTTTTGGCCTGTCCTCTTAGTCCCAGTAAAATGATGTTGTGTCGGGAAAGGATGGCTCTTTGTATATCGGGTATTACGGTTTCCTCATAGCCAAGAATCCCCTTGAAAATAGTTTCACCTGATTTCATTTTCTGAATCAGGTTCTCTCTAAGTTCGTCTTTAACACTTTTTGGGGTATATGAGCTGGCTCTAAGTTCGCCGAGGGTTTTTATCTTTGTAAGCGATGAAAAATCAGGCATTAAAGAAATCTTTGTTGAATTTGTAAAACATGCTAATGGACAGATTGTTCAACAGGACGATAAATGTGAAGGCTGCTGAATAAAAGGCTTTGTTAGCAAATAAGATTTGTACTGGATTTATCTTAGGTCTGAAGTTAGTACCTTATCTATTAACCCCAAAATACGAAAAGGGTTATGAATACATTTGATCCCGACTCCTTTGCGAAAATTCTCCTGTCCGGAACCTTTGACTTTGAGCAGAAGTCTGAGGAATTATGGCGCTATCAATTAGACCAGAATATGGTTATACGGGATTACTGTAAAAGGTTGGGTAGGGAGGAACGGCAATCCATTCCGATTGAATTTTTCAAGCATTTTGAGATGAAAGCGGGGGATTGGCAGGAGGAAATGATCTTCAAAAGCAGTGGAACTAGTGGCCAAACTCCTTCGAGACATTTTGTGAAGGATGTTTCCTTATATGACCAAATCAGCCTTCAGGGCTTTCATCATTTTTTTGCGGAAGGGGAATACAAGATTCTGGCTTTGTTGCCTTCCTATCTGGAGAGAGGTAGCTCCTCTTTGGTTCATATGGTAAAAAACTGGATCGATCATTTTGGACTGCCGGGCAGTGGTTTTTATCTCTATAATTTCGCGGAGCTGAGAAAGGCTATTTATGAAGCAATAGATGCAGGCGAAAGGATCATTCTGATCGGGGTGGCTTATGCTTTACTGGATTTTGTGGATAAGGAAAAAATCACCTTACCAGCTGATACGATTGTAATGGAGACAGGTGGGATGAAAGGGAGGAAAAAGGAAATGATTCGAGAGGAATTACATGCGCATTTAAAGGAAGGATTAGGGCTAGAAAGGATCTGTTCAGAATACGGGATGACTGAATTGATGAGTCAGGCATATACAGTGGAAAGTGGCCGCTTTCGCACAGCTCCCAGTATGCAGGTATTTGTTTCGGACATTCACCTAAACCGCCTTATCCAAAAAGCAGGCATTTCGGGGAGGCTGCATATCATTGACCTGGCTAATATTCATTCTTGTGCTTTTATCGCTACAGATGATATTGGCAGGATACATGAGGATGGGAGTTTTGAGGTGCTGGGGCGTTTGGATACGGCCGAGATACGGGGCTGTAGTTTGATGTATGAGTAGGTTTAGGGGAATGTGAAAGCCTGTTTCTCATAATTATAAATTGTCATCCCGGCCTTAATTCTAGAGCCGGGATCTCTTGCAAGCATTTTGGGAACTAGAGATTCCGGGATGACAGATTGTCTTTTTTTGTGAGTGGGGAAAGCTGCTGAAATAGGATGTAGACCCTTTACTTCGTTCAGGGTGACACGACCTTTTTTATTTCAAGGAAGGGACCTTTTTTTATAGCAAAATCCCGATATTTGCGGCATGTTTAGCAGCTCCCTCTGTCTTTCTTGCAAAAACAAGCGCGAAATCCGCAATAAGCGGGGAAGCGTCTTTTACCTCTGCGATAAAAGCAAGGAAGATCCCAGGTACCGCAAATATCCCCCTCAACCGGTACTCCGCTGTCCTGGCTATGAAATCATAGAGAAAAAAGATTAGAAATTTACTTCTGCCAATTTGGATACAATCCTGGCCGTAGCCGGACATATCTCAGTATTTTTTAGTGTAAGTCCTAATACCTGATGAAATCTCTTTCGATTGGTATGTGGATATTCCCGACATGCCTTTGGCCGCACGTCATAGATCATACAGCAATTGTCAGGGAGCAGAAAGGGACAGGGCGCCACATTTAATACATAATCCCTTTCCTCATCCATGTGTAGATACTCCTCAACAAATTGAGAAGGCTTCATTCGCAAATGTTTGGCGATGCGTTCGATGTCTCTATCCGTAAAAACCGGACTGGTCGTCTTGCAACAATTTGCGCAGCTCAGACAATCGATTTCCTCAAAAACCTCATCGTGAAATTCACTGACGTATTGATCGAGCTTCTTAGGTTTCTTTTTTCTCAGGCGGGCAAAGAATTTTCGGGTTTCTGCCCGTTTATCCTTTGCCCGCCTGAGTTCCTGGCCAAGTTCTTCTTCCATATATAGTGTGAGTCCTGATTCAGACCCTAGATCTTCGAAATTCTTTGGGCGAAATTATAATCTTTTGAGGAGATTTTCAGCAAATACATGCCTGAAGGTAAATGCTCAAGATCATAAAGCATTTCGATGCGATCTTGTTCCTTAAAAAATTGATCTCTCAGGACCTCTGCACCCGTCAAATTGATGATCTCCAATTGGAAAAGCCCTTGTTCATTATGCTCAACAGCTACTTGTAATTTTTTCAAAACCGGATTCCCCAGTAAAACAGTATAAGGCTGGAGAGATTCCAGCTTTAGAATGCGGGAATAGCTGATTTCTCCTTCCAGATCCATAAAGGCTATGCGATAGTAGACATTTCCTTCGGCTCCTTCTTTGTCGATGAAGCTGTAACGATTCTGGCCCGGGAGAATGTCCATCTGAGTGACTTCTGCCCAAAATCCCAGGGCACTTCTTCTCTCAACCATGAAGTTCCCTGCGCTTCCGGTGAGTTCTGCTGTCCAATTCAGCCTATTACCTTCCAGGCTTCTTTCCAGGGAAAGATTGGACCAGTTTACGCCCAGGACTGGTGGAGGTGCTGCTGAGAGGAGTAAAATGGCATCGCGGAGATGTATCTTGAAATTCTGATCGTTTTCATAGCTGGAACGATTGTGTCCCAAGGAAGTGTAAAATACTTTTCCCCCACCTATGTCATCTTTTACCCAGGATACTGCTCTGGCAGAATCATAGCTGCTCACACTGCCTCCCCGATCTGTGGTTCTGACTTTGAGTAATACGTGATTGTTGAGGGTGTCGAAGTAGCCATTTTCCCAATAATAATATTCTTCTGCATGCTCCCAGGGATCAGGCAGGTTATCATTGGCGGTGCTGCTGCTGGTATGGTCCATAAAATTGCTGTGGAGATTCCAGGTGTGATTGGGACTGGTCTGTACACTGGCTCCAATGGTTTCTGCATAATAATCCCATTGTCCGGTCCAGCCTCCATTGGCGCTGGAATGACGATAAGTATCTGTAGCAGCATGAATGCCCATCATATTTCCTCCGGCAGCCATGTACTTTTCAAAATGAGAGCGCTGGGTAGAATCCAGAATATTGGCTCCGGATGTATTGGCCCAAAGGATGATCTCATAATTTAGAAGGGAATCCAGCTCGGTAAAGGTGTCTCCGGTATTATCCAGGTCCACACTGAAACTATGAGCAGTTCCCAAAGAATCCAGTAGGACTTTGGTTACTGCTTCGGTGCCATGATTATAGCCACCGGTTTCTGTATACAACAATAGCCGAAATTGCTGGGCTTGCAATGAAGAGGTGAAAACTAAAAAAAGGAGAAGAAAGGGGTTGTTAAAATAGGATCGTAAATTTGAGTGCATGTAAAAATTCCTGATAGTCTATCCGCAGATGAAAAGGAATCCAATATGCTTGTGTTTGTTTGTCTAAAGCCTTCAGATCGCCCCTTCACTGACGGCTTGACGCTGTCTGATTTGGGTTAAAAAAATCAGGCTAATAAAAAATGAGTCAGATAAATATCTGACCCATTTGTTCACAACGCAATACTATTTATTCAGTTTAATTACTTGCTTTGTATTTTCCATAGACAAAAGTACCTTTCTGTTCTTCCCCATTTTCTTTCGTCAATTTCCCTTGTCCGTGCATCCTGCCGGAATTGAAATCTCCCTCGTATACTTTGCCATCTGCATAGGCATAAACGCCTTTCCCGTGTCTTTTGTCCATATTCCACTCTCCTTCATATCTGCTGCCATCGCTATATACATAGACTCCCTTTCCATGGCGGCGACCATTTAGCCATTCTCCTTCATATACATCACCATTGGAATGAGTGAGTTTTCCGTGTCCAAAATAACGTCCGTTTTTAAATTCACCTTCGTAAATGGAGCCTGCGAGGGTAGTCAATTTTCCGGTTCCGGTCATTCTTCCGTCCTGCCATTCGCCTTCGTAGACCACGCCTGAAGAAAACTCCATGCTTCCTTCACCATCTTTTCTTCCATTGACCCAGTTTCCGGAATAGATGTCTCCCCGATTGTTGATCATTTTTCCGATACCATTTCTTTTGTTTCGGGAAAAACCACCTTCGTATACATCTCCGTTCGAGTAGAAGTATTTAGCTGTACCTTCTACCACACCATTTGTCCATATTCCTGTGATCTCAGTTCCATTGAGGTAGGTAAGGGTTCCTTCACCATTTTGCTTATCCTCTATCCACTCTCCTTTGTACACACTTCCATCCGCAAAAGTAAACGCCCCAAGTCCGTCCATCTTCCCTTTCTTAAACTCTCCTACATAGATATCTCCATTGGTGTAGGAATAGGTTCCCTGGCCGTGTTGTTCATCATTTTTCCATTCCCCTTCATAAGAGGCCCCGTTTGCAGTCTTGTATGTACCGCTACCATGCCGTTTGGCAGAGCGCCATTCCCCCTTATAGTTATCCCCATTTGGGTATGAGTACACACCTTTCCCAGAGTCACAATCTCCTTTGATACACTGAGCCAACAGGGGCGCCTGCATAAAAGACAGGCTGGTAATAGTGAATAAGAAGCAGGTAATCTTGGAAATATTATTCATTATCATGTTGGGCAAGAATTCAAATATGTCCCAAAAATAGCTGAAAGGGCATCAGCCAACATGCGGAATCCTGTAGAATTCTTACAAGCGTTCACATAGAAGGAGAGTTGAGCCAAAACAGGCTAAAGCTCTATGATTCTGGATTGACAAGCGTATTGCGTTTTTTGCAAAGATTGAACCAAAACGCTCGTAAGACTTCATTTTTGATTGAACACGCACATAATATAGCTAATATTTGGGAGAAAATGTGCATAAAAATGCTGATGTAGGGTTTGGTAAATTTGTACGACTTTTCGGATTAATAGCAAAAAAACTAGACAAGAATCCTTTATTCTTTACTTTCAGATACAGATTTTCGGGCATTTCATGATTTGGCTATTTACGACCTTTTTCGGGAGGGCGTAATAAATTCGGCACTTGGAAGTGCACGAAATATTTTTTCAGTTTTTTCCGAACACTGGGCTTTTCACATCCGTTACTAATAAGGATGAGTGAGGCTATTTCGGCTAATTCACTCAGACTGTACACTTCTTTATTCAGCTAGCGAAATGGACAAAAGCAAAGAAAAGATTCAAAAGGCCTATTTATCTTATGTAGAAGAGCATAACGAGCGTCCCGGCTCAGTCCTTCTTTTTGCTAAAAGCCTGAAGATGGAGGAAGCCGAGATCTACAATTTCTATGGTTCCTGGAAAAGCCTGGAAGCAGATATCTTTCTCAATTTTATGGAAACTGCCCTTGAAGCCCTAAAGGGAAGCAAGGAGTTTGATGAATTTTCTGCCCGGGAAAAAGCCCTGAGTTTCTTCTATACCTGGATTGGGAAAATGCAAGAACACAGAAGCTTTGTCAAGTTTGTACACGAGCAAGACCCTACGCCCTTTGTTGGCCAGGCTTATCTTCAAAATACTAAATCGACTTTTGTCTCATTTGCTCGGAAATTGATCAAGGGCGGAATAGAAAGTGATGAGATTGCAGACCGCTGGCTAGTTACCCGTACCTACCGACAGGCACTTTGGGGTAAAGCCGCCACGATTTTTAATTATTGGTTGGGAGATGGAAGTGCCAACTTTGAGAAAACGGATGCTTTTATAGAAAAGGGAATCAATTTCTTTTTCGACCTCATTCAACCCAATGCACTGGATTCCGGTTTCGACTTTGCGAAATATGTGATTCAGGGAAGGTAAAACGTGTTCATGGGTTCTGGTGTTCTGCTTAGGGCACAAGAACAAGAGAACACCAGAACACTTTTAAATCTTATGGAAGAACAATCTCAAATCCCCATATCAAAGATTCGTAGAGCTGGGAAGTTCGTTCGAACAGGCGCGAAGGTTGGGGGTAACTACCTGAAAGCTTATTCTCAAAAACTTCTGAAAGGAGAATTGGATCAGGAAGCTTTGGACCAAAAGAATGCCGAAGATATATATGAAACCCTGAGTGAGCTAAAAGGGAGTGCCCTGAAGGTAGCTCAGATGCTGAGTATGGATAAAGGGGTCCTGCCCAAAGCTTTTTCCCAACAGTTTTCTCAGGCACAATCAAAAGCTCCAGCTCTTTCTGGCCCATTGATTCTTAGAACCATTCAGAAATACCTGGGCAAAAGCCCGCTGGAAATATTTGATGAATTTGAGATGAAGGCTACTCATGCTGCTTCCATTGGTCAGGTGCATAAAGCCAAAAAAGATGGTCAGGAACTGGCTATAAAAATCCAGTATCCCGGAGTAGGAGATAGTGTAATCTCTGATTTAAAACTTGTCAGGCCAATCGCCACTCGGATGCTTGGATTCAAGGATCAGGATGTGGAAATGTATTTTCAGGAGGTAAAGGAGCGATTGTTAGAAGAAACCGACTATGCCCTTGAGTTAAAACGATCCGTACAGATATCTGAAGCCTGTAAAGATTTGCCCAATCTCTTTTTCGCCAGCTATCTTCCTGAATACTCTTCTGATCGCATATTGACCATGACTTGGCTGGAAGGATTGACATTGGAGGAATTTCTGGCTAAAGAACCTTCTCAGGAAATCCGCAATCAAATTGGCCAGGCGATGTGGGATTTCTATAATTACCAGATTCATGTGCTCAAAATCATGCATGCAGATGCCCATCCCGGCAATTATCTCTTTAGAGAAATTGGGGAATTGGGAGTGCTGGATTTTGGATGTGTAAAAGACTTACCAGAGGATTTCTATCAGGCCTTTATTCAGATTCTCAATCCTGAAGTATTGAATAATGATGAGCTGTTCTTGAAAGCTTGTTATGAGGCACAAATTCTGGTTCCGGGGGATAGTCAGAAAGAAATAGATTTATATGCTTCTATCTTCCGGGAATCCTGGTCTTTGATCAGCAAGCCTTTTATCAGCAAACGCTTTGACTTCGGGGATAAAGACTTTTTCGATAAAATCTATGCCTTTGGAGATGAAATGAGCCGCAATCCTGCCTTGAGAAATTCACGCGTGCCCAGAGGCCACAAAGATGGGATATACCTCAACCGAACCTATTTCGGCCTGTTCAGCATTTTACATGAATTGGAAGCTGAGATCGATACCCAAAGATATGCACCGGTTTTTTAGCTAGTCTTATCCTTTTCCCGACTTCCCTTGTAGAGACTATATTTATAGTATCGGCATTCCAGGGGACCATTATATAAGGTGTATTTATTATCCGGCCGCAATCCTACTCGCTTCAATGCCTGAATATTGGAACTCAAAACCCAGGCTTCATAACCGCTGAACTCTTGTTTGAAGGTATCTCCCATTTGTTTATACAGAGCTTCAAGATCTCTGGGTTGAAGTCTTTCGCCATAAGGAGGATTTACCACCAATACGCCAGGACTACCGGGAGAGCTCACTTCTGAAATATCCTTTCTTTCAACAAGAATCTGCCCTTCAAATCCGGCCCTTTGGATATTTTCACGGGAGATCTCTATGTAGTCAGAAGAAATGTCGGAGCCTTGTATCATTATGGGAAGCTTAATAATTCTGTCTTTGGCTTCCTTTTTTATCTCTTCCCAAAGGTTTTCATCGAAATCATTCCACCTTTCAAATCCATGTTCAGCTCTTAACAATCCCGGAGCTGTTTTACTGGCGATCATGGCAGCCTCAATTAAGAGGGTAGCAGAACCACACATCGGATCAACGAAATTGCTTTCCCCCTTCCATCCACTTTTCAAAATCATGCCTGCTGCCAGGGCTTCATTGAGAGGGGCGGGATTGGCATCCAGTCGGTAACCTCTTCTATGCAGAGAACTTCCAGAGCTATCTAAAGAAACCCCCACCCATTCATTGCTGATATGGATGTGAACCCTAAGATCGGGATTGGCTACATCTACAGAAGGTCGTTTCCCACTCTTTCTCCTGATTTGATCCACAATAGCATCTTTGCATTTTAATGCGGCAAATTTGGAATGGCGAAAATGCGGGGAATGTACCACGGCATCTATAGCGAGGGTATGATAGGGACTCAGGTATTTATGCCAGGAAATATGCTGTATGCCTTTGTACAAGGCATTTTCATCCCGGGCCTTAAATCTATAAATGGGACGAAGGATACGGAGGGCTGTACGCAAATGCATATTGGCCCGATACATCAGTGCTCGATCTCCCCGAAAGCTTACGGCTCGATTTCGCAATTGAATATCCTCAGCTCCAAGAGCTGTCAATTCCTCGGCCAGAACTTCTTCCAGGCCTTTGAAGGTTTTCGCGAGAAAAGAGTCCTGCGAATTTTTTTTGATTTTTTTTGTGGAATCTGAATCCACTTTTGATCTATCCATATACAAGAAGTGACAAAGGAACGAAAAGCATCCTTTAGCCACAAAGTTCTTTGACAAGGCTGTAACCAAATTAGGTATTTATGCCTATTGGAAATTGTTTTGATTACATATTGTTGTGAAGTAAGAAATTGGGGAGAAATGTAGAATTTTCGGCCTTGTCTTTTACGCTATATATCCTCCTATTCATATTAGGAAAAGGCTATTTGTAACTGTAAACGCTTAATAGTGAAGATTAAAGCAGTTTTGGAAATTTTTTATTTACATAACAAAATATTCAATATTCTTTGCGTTTACGATTCTTATCTATATTTTTGGCTGTAATTTTTTGGAATTTTACATCTAAATAAAAAGGCTTTCTGACATGTCTGACGAATCTAACAAACCAACAACATCATTTGCTACCGACGGTACTGAAATCAAACCGGCTAGCCCATTCAAAGGAATTTTCCCGATTTTAGCGATTGTTATATGCGCGATCGTAGCTCATGTTATCTTCTATAAAGTGTTCGGTAATGAGAACAACTTTAAAGGAGGAATTGAAGCTAAGGAAGCATACACCGCTTTTGAGGAGAAAAGATCTGCTTTTGAAGATGCAAATCCTGGTGAACTCTTCCCTGAAGAAGAGCCTAAGCACTGGACTGCAGGAGAACCCGACAATACTATGGGTCTTATCTACAAAGGTGGTTTTGTAATTCCTATTGGTATGACGCTGGCACTGGTACTATTTGTTTTCACAGTTGAGCGTGGTATTACTTTGGCTCGTGCGAGCGGAAAAGGAAATACCGATGTCTTTGTGAAAAAAGTACGTCGCCTGCTACATGATGGTAACATCGATGGAGCTGCTGATCTCTGTGATAACCAGAGAGGATCAGTAGGAAATGTAATCAAGGCTGGACTCCGCAAATATCGTGAGATGGAAGCGGCTTCAGATCTTGAAAAAGAGCAAAAGAAAACGGCTATCCAGGCTGAGATAGAAGAAGCTACTATGTTGGAGCTTCCTATGCTTGAGCGTAACCTGCCTATCATCGCCACCACTGCTTCTTTGGGAACACTGGTTGGTCTGATTGGAACGGTACTGGGTATGATCCGTGCATTCTCAGCTCTTGGTGAAGGTGGAGCACCTAACGCTGCCGAACTTTCAGTAGGTATCTCTGAGGCATTGATCAATACCGCACTCGGTATTACGACTTCTGCCCTCTCTATCCTCGCCTACAACTTCTTTACGACTAAGATCGATGGTATGACTTATGCCATGGATGAAGCTGGTTACAGCATTGTACAGACTTTCGACGTCAGAAACTAAATTATAAAGCAGAGGTCGATAAGACCTCTGCTAATTTTTTCTGATCGAAAAGTCATTTCAATTCAGTTTATTTTAAACTAATAACCCGCTTAAGAATATGTCTAAGAAACCCAAAAGAGGAGTACCCGCAATTGACATGACTGCGATGGTGGATGTGGCATTCTTGCTACTCACCTTCTTTATCCTGACTACTACAAGTTTTAGAGAAGAATCTAAAATTGAAGTGGACACTCCCTCTTCTGTTTCCAGTTTGACCCCTCCTGAAAAAGGTCTCCTGACCATTTCTGTTGGGTCCGAAGGACAGGTATTTGTCGGTCTGACTGACATTGGTACCCGTCAACAGATGATCGAGCGTTTTGAAGGTGAAATGAGGGATAGAGATCCCAATTTCTCACTCAGCCCGGAAGGTAAAGCTTACTTTGTTACCCTTCAGGAATTTGGTGTTCCACACGAAGACTTGCGCAAATGGCTGTCTCTAGACAGTGAAGCCCGTTCAGAATTTGAGCACACAGGTATCTCACCACGTGTTACAGATTCTACTACTATGACTGGAAACGACCTCAAGGACTGGATCCGTTGGGGACGTATGTCTGACCAGCGTATGCGATTTGCAATCAAAGGGGACTCAAAAACGGAGATTCCTGCTATTGAAGATGTTATTTCTTCTTTACAGGATTGGGACGTAAACTCTTTCAGCCTTATTACGGCTCTGGAAGAAGGACCCTCTGAAGCTTCTATTGAAAATTAAACACGTTTCAGTTAACGAATTAAAACTTAAGAATTATGGCTGATGTAGATAGTGGTGGAGGTGGCGGCGGTCACAAGAAAAAAGGTGGCGGAAAAACCAAAAAGAAATCAACCAAGATTGACATGACCGCAATGGTCGACGTGGCATTCTTGCTTCTGACTTTCTTCGTACTTACAGCTACCATGGCATCCAATAGTGTAATGGAACTTGCCATGCCTCCTAAAGCTGATGATGAAGAACAAGAAGAAGATCGCTACAAGAAGATCATTGAGGAAAAGATCATGACAATTGTGCTTGACGAGGATGATAAGATCACCTACTATGTAGGAATTACCGAGCCTGATATCGAGGAAACTTCCTTTGATGATGATGGCGCGCGTAAACTCATCATGAGCCACCTGTATCAAGGTGGAAATGGTGCTCCTTTATGTTCAGAAGTAAACAATGCTCCTGGATGTTGGGATCCTATCTTTGTGGTCAAAGCTCGTCCTAAATCTCGATATAAGAATCTTGTAGATATTCTTGATGAGTTTGCCATTACCAAAGCAAATAAATACGCCATAGACAAATTTACTCCTGCCGATAGCTTGTTTATCGAAACTGGTGGAGTTGTTGTCGAAGGTGAAGAGTAATAGCTCGTGCGCAGAAGTCCTTTCATTAGCGGTTTTTTCATAGGACTCATACTCATCTTTCTTTTTGTAATCCTCTTGTTGATACAAGGGAAACTGGTTTGGAAAGAAAGTGATGAGCCAATGCAAATGCCAAGAAAGGAACTACAGCAATCAGAGCAAACTGTCGATAGCCTTAAACATAAACAGGAAGTACTCGACACACTTCCAGAGGGGATCGAAACAGATTAGTACTACTCACGAACCTTAAACAGGTTCACGTTCTTTATCATATTTGAGGGAAAAAATTTTTGAGCTGATTTGTGGAATTGTATGCCTGCCCTAGTCTTTATAATAAAGACAATATTTATGGCAGACGTATCCACCGAAAAGAACCGATCTTCTCCAAAAAAGGGAGGTTCCAGACAAAAGCGAAAAACGACCAGGATAGACATGACCGCTATGGTTGATGTTGCTTTTTTACTCCTTGCGTTTTTTGTCTTGTCAGCTACAATTAATCATGCGAAAATGATGGAGCTTGTTTATCCGCCCAATTGTCCCGAAGGGGAAGATTGTACGGTAGACATCCCGGAAGAAAGAATCCTTTCCATCGTTTTAGACAGTGCAGATGTGATCAAATACTTTGTGGGTAATGGCCCGGAAGTTCTGGAAACAGATTTTTCTGAACAAGGCATCCGCAAAGTACTTAATGAACATCTTCGTAAAGAAACACCCCTCTGTGGCGAAAAGGTAAATCAACATTGTTGGGATCCTATCTTTAGCGTAAAAGCCAGCCCCAATGCCCGCTATAAAAACCTGGTGGACATTATGGATGAGCTTGCAATTGTAGGAGCCAAACGCTATGCGATTGTTGATTATAGCCCGCAAGACAGAATGTTGATCGAAGAATCGGCTTTGGCCGAGAGAAATTAGAGACCCGTCGATAATCTCTCCTTCAACAGTCTGACAGCGTTCGACCACTAAAAGTTTTTGAGAATTTTTGTTATATTTGGAATACAAAAAATTTAGTTCCTATGGCACAAGTGCTAAAAGCGGACCTCGATGAAATGGTATTTGAAGACCGCGAGAAGCGTTACGGAGCTTTCGATTTAAGAAAGCGCTATCCGAAGCATCTCACGATCGGTACCGTTACTATCGGGCTTTTATCGCTACTCCTGAGCTTTGGTCCCCTTGTCGCAAAAGCGATGGGTTGGGTTAAAGAAAAGCCAAAGTTTAAAACGGTAGAGGTAGTCCTGAGTATGGACGAACTTCCTCCGCCTCCTCCTATGGATGAGGAAAAACCACCACCACCTCCTCCTCCCAAGGTTCCACCACCGCAAGTGCGTACGGTAGCCTTCCAGATCCCTGAACCGACTCCGGAAGAAGAGATCGATCCCGAAGAAGAGCAAACCATTGCAACCATTGAAGAAATTCAGGATGCACCGGCCCTCGGCTTTGAAGATAAGGAAGGGGAAGAATTCGGATTCTTCGACGGTAGCGTTGAAGGGGATGGTGAACCCGAAGTTATCGTAGATAACGAGCCAGGCATTAGCGACTTCATCGCTGTTGAAGAAGAACCTAAGCCTGTAAACATAGAAGATATTAAGAAGCTGGTCGGATATCCACAGATTGCACGTGATGCCGGTATTCAGGGACAGGTTGTTGTCCGTGTACTGGTGAACAAAAACGGAAGATATTCCAAGCATAAAGTGGTAAACCAAATCCACCCGATTCTGGCAGAAGCTGTAGAGAAGCACATCTCCAAGCTGAAATTTACGCCAGCTATCCAGGGAGGAAGACCTATCAAGTTCTGGGTAAACATCCCGTTCAACTTTAAGCTTCTGAATTAATAAGGAACTAAAATTCTATATAAAAAAGGCCATCCAAATCGGATGGCCTTTTTTTGTGTTTTGGTGTTCAGGTCTTCTCGTCTTCTCGTGATGTTCTTTTGAACTCCACAATCCCCCAATCCCAGAACACATTTCCCCTCTCTTTTTATGGAATTTCCATAATTCCCCAGTCTTATACATAAACAACAGCACATATAAACCGGCTATTTGCCGGGGCATGGAAGGTAGCAAGCCTTCGGGTATTCCAGCCCCGGCCCTATGTATAACACATTAATTTTTTTACGTATGGCTAAACACTTGAAAGCCGACCTCGACGATATGGTCTTCGAGGATCGGGAACGGAATTATGGTGCCTATTTTTTACGGAAACGCTATCCTAAATATCTTCGAATAGCGGTAGGTACCGTCGCCTTTATTGCGCTCTGTGGAAGCTTCGGGCCTCTGCTGGCAAAAAGTATGGGCTGGATAAAAGGGAAGCTGGAAATCGAGACAAAGGAGGTTTTTATTGATATTACTAAACTTCCCCCTCCCCCTAAATCAGATGAGCTCAATGAACCCCCTCCGCCTCCTCCACCGCCGGAAAGACGAGTGATTAAACAAATGAGTTTTCCAATCCCTGAACCTTCTCCTGATCCTGATTTGGAGGATACGACTACCATTCACAAATTAGAAGATCTTGTTGATCAGAATCTGTCTTTTAAAGATGTGGATGGCGAGGATGAAGAGGAATTTTTTACGGGTATTGGCGAGGGGGATGAGCCTGAGGTTATTGTAGACCCTGATCCGCCTTCAACGGTATTTGGATCGGCAGATGAGGAGCCTGTTCCTATAAATATTAAAGAAATCGCCAGTCTGGTCGGTTACCCGGCAGTCGCTCGTCAGGCTGAGATTCAGGGTAAAGTAATAGTGAGGATATTGGTAGATAAGAATGGGGCCTATAAAAAACATAAAGTCCTAGTCGATCCACATCCCCTTCTGACGGAAGCGGTAGAAAAACACCTTGACAAACTGACATTTACCCCGGCAATTCAGGGAGGTAGACCTATCAAATTCTGGATAAATGTTCCTTTTGATTTTCGATTGTTAAATAATTAGAAAAGGTGTTGGCGTGCGGGAGTCTTGGCGTTGATCTAGGATTTAACTCCAAGACTCCAACACACCCACACTTCAACACGTTTTTTTTCTTATTTTTGCCGCAATGTCGGCTCCCAAACCTACACGAATAGCTATCCTTGCTTCTGGAGGTGGCTCCAATGCTCGAAAGATTATCGAATTCTTCGCTGAAAGGAATACAGCGGAAGTGATTCTCCTTGCCAGTAACAATTCGAAATCCGGTATTTTTAGTTTTGGACCAGAATCAGACCTTCCTGCTATACATCTGAGCAAAGAGCAGTATCTGGATGCCAACTTTCTGTTAGGCTTATTCAAAGCTTACAAAATTGATCTCATCATCCTTGCGGGATACCTTAAACTCATTCCCCCCAAACTTATAGAGGCCTTCCCCAGACATATCTTAAATATTCATCCTTCTTTACTCCCCAAATTTGGCGGAAAAGGCATGTATGGGATGCGCGTACACGAAGCCGTAATTGCCCAGAAGGAATTTCGTTCGGGGATCACGATCCACTTTGTAAATGAGGTCTATGATGAAGGAGAAATCCTGATGCAAAAGGCCCTGATGATAGACGAAAGCTGGGATCCCCAAACCCTCCAAAAAGAAGTACAAAAGCTTGAACATCAGTATTTTCCTAAAGCTATTGAAAAAGTTTGTCTGAGACTTCAACAGGAAAGGAATAATGTTTAATTTCGCGCCTTAACTGATCACCGACTATGCAAATCAAGTCCGCCCTCATCTCCGTTTACCATAAACAGGGATTAGAACCCATTATAGCTAATCTTCAAGACCTGGGGGTACAGATTTACTCAACAGGAGGTACTGCATCTTATATTGAAAGACTGGGTATAAAAGTACATCATGTAGAAGACCTGACGGGTTATCCTTCTATTTTGGGAGGTAGGGTGAAGACCTTGCACCCCAAAGTCCATGGAGGGATTCTGGCAAGAAGAGATGTGGAGTCAGATCAGAAAGAACTGGCGACCTACGAAATTCCGACCTTTGATCTGGTCATTGTAGATTTATATCCATTTGAGGAGACTGTAAAAAGTGGGGCTCGTGAAGCTGATATCATCGAAAAAATTGACATAGGTGGCATTGCCTTGATTCGTGCAGCTGCCAAGAATTTCAAAGATGTGGTTTGTGTTGCTTCACAGGACTATTATGATGATTTGTTGCAGGTTTTGGAGACGGGCAAAGGAAAGGTGAGCCTTGATCAGCGGAAATACTTTGCCGGCGGCGCTTTTGATGTGAGTTCTCACTATGATGCACACATCTTCCAATACCTCAAACCCAATGCAGAAGGATTGAAAATTTCCTTTGCAAAAGGGAAAAAATTGCGGTACGGAGAAAATCCGCATCAGACAGGCTTATATTATGGAGACCTGACAGAGCAATTTGAGCAACTTCATGGCAAAGAGCTGTCTTACAACAACCTGGTGGATATAGAAGGGGCTTTAGAGATTGTAGATGAATTTGATCAGCCTTGTTTCGCTGTCATCAAACATACCAATCCCTGTGGATGTGCCGTTGCGGATAATTTACTGGATGCCTGGAAGCGGGCTTTGGAAGGAGATCCTGTATCGGCTTTCGGAGGAATCCTCGCTTGTAATGGTACGGTAGATAAAGCCATCGCCGAAGAGATTCATCCTCTTTTTTTCGAAGTGCTGATTGCCAAAGACTTTACTCCGGAAGCTTTTGAACTCCTTACCTATAAGAAAAAGAATCGTCGCTTGCTCAAGAGAACAGCAGATGCTTTACCAGCTAAGATCGTCAAGAGCATGGTGAGTGGGTTTTTGGTACAAGATAAAGACCGAAGAGAGATTACGGCCAATGATTTGGAGGTAAAGAGCAGTAGGAAACCCACGGAACAGGAATTGAAGGATGTCCTGTTTGGAGACAGAGTTTGTAAGCATTTGAAATCAAATGCAATTGCCATTGTGAAAAATGAGCAATTGATAGGAAGTGGAATGGGACAAACATCCCGCATTGATGCCTTGAAACACGCTATGCAAAAGGCTGAAGAGAAGGGTTTTGACCTTAATGGAGCTGTACTGGCTTCAGATGCTTTCTTCCCTTTTTCTGACTGCGTGGAAATGGCTCATAATAAGGGAATTGAGGTAGTTGTAGAGCCTGGAGGTTCTGTTAGGGACCAGGAGACAATTGATTTTTGTGAAACTCACAATATGTGCTTAATTTTCACTTCGGTAAGACACTTTAAGCATTGAAAATTTAGTAAATTTGAAAAAAGATTCTGCGCGGAAGTTTAAGGGCCAATGACGACTGTTCTCCCCACAGAATACAACAGTAGATAGAATTAGATGGGACTTTTTGATTTTTTCACCACAGACATTGCTATAGACCTCGGAACGGCAAATACCCTGATCATGTACAATGATGAAGTGGTTGTTGATCAGCCTTCGATTGTAGCGATTGATCGCATGACAGGTAAAGTAATTGCGATTGGAAGCGAGGCAAGGCAAATGCACGAAAAAACCCATGAAAAATACAAAACAATACGTCCGCTGAGAGATGGGGTAATTGCTGACTTTACAGTTGCGGAACATATGATTCGGGGTATGATCAAAATGATCAATGCCAAGAATAAGTTTTTCTCAACCAGTTATCGCATGGTGATCTGTATTCCCAGTGGGATTACAGAAGTAGAGAAAAGGGCAGTAAAAGATTCTGCAGAGCAAGCAGGAGCAAAAGAAGTTTACCTCATTCAGGAACCTATGGCTGCCGCAATAGGGATCGGTCTGAATGTAAAAGAGCCTACCGGACACATGGTGGTTGATATCGGTGGGGGTACAACTGAGATTGCGGTGATTGCGCTGAGTGGGATTGTTACAGACCAAAGTATCCGCATTGCCGGAGATGAATTTAACGAAGACATCCTGGACTATATGCGTAAGCAGCACAATATGCTCATCGGTGAGCGTAGTGCAGAACGGATCAAGATTGAGGTAGGAGCAGCACTTCCCGAATTGGAAAATGCTCCGGATGATATCGAGATCAGAGGTAAAGACCTCATGACGGGTATCCCTAAAACGATTTCCGTTTCTTATCGTGAGTTGTCTCATGCCTTGAATAAGTCCATTACCAAGATAGAAGACGCCATCCTCAAGGCATTGGAAAATACTCCTCCGGAATTATCTGCAGATATTTATGATCGCGGGATTCATCTTACAGGAGGAGGAGCATCTCTGCGAGGCCTCGACATCCGTTTAGCAGAAAAGACCAAGCTACCCATTCACGTAGCAGAAGATCCCCTTAAAGCCGTAGTGCGCGGAACTGGGATCGCATTGAGAAATCTGGACGACTTCAAGTACCTGATGAGCTAGTTTAGCTAAGGAGATATGTATAGACTATTCTCCCTTCTTTCCAAATACCGAAATGCCATTTTATTTTTGGTACTGGAGCTGATCGCCTTTTTTTGTATCGTCAGATATAATGATGCGCAAAGGCATGTCATGGGAGATGCCTTGATGGATTTTAGTGCCTCCATCTATGACAGCCGTAATAGCGTTGATGAATTCTTCAAACTAAGATCCAAAAATGAAGAGCTTAAAGCAGATGCCAAATACCTGCAGGAACGTCTGGCACAGGCTGAAAGGCAAATCCAGGAATACCAATCTCTCCTGAATCTGGACTCCCTGGATAAAGTGGATCTATTAGCGGTAGAAAAAGAAAGGCCATACAGCTTTATTCCCGCACATGTGGTGAAAAATACTGTGCATAAGAACTATAACTACATTGTTCTTGATAAAGGATCAGAAGATGGGGTAGAAAAAGATATGGGACTGGTTTCTTTGCAAGGAGTTGCGGGTCGGATAATTCGGGTGGGTGAAGACTATTCCCTGGCTTTGAGTGCTCTTAACCTCACCTTTAAACTGTCTCTACAAGCCCTGGATGATAGCGCACGTTGGGTGGCAGGAACAGCAGGAGTATATGAGTGGAACGGAGGAGACCCGAGATATGCGTACTTAAAATCAATTCCAGAGACTGCAGAGCTAAAAGAAAATTATACAGTAGTTACCTCTGAGCATAGCCTGATCTTCCCTCCCGGCTACAAAGTGGGTACAGTCCTCGAACTGGGAGATAATCCAGAAGAGGGATTCTTCAATGCCACCATCAAATTGTCCACGGATTTTAGCAAACTGGACAATGTCTATCTGGTAAAGAGCAGTTTTAAAACCGAAATAGATAGCCTAAGCCAAAACCTCCCGGGAAATGAATGACTCCATTAAATATGGCCTGGGGCTTATGCTCTATCTCTTTTTTCAGGTTTTCCTGTTTAATGAGCTCGAATTATTTAATCTGGCAGTGCCGCATGTATTCCTGCTCTTTCTCCTCATGCTTCCTTTTAATATCACCCGTCCCAGCCTCTATCTCATAGCTTTTGGTCTGGGCTTTCTGGTGGATATATTCTCTGATGGAGCAGTTACGGGTCTTCAAGCCTTTTCTTGTGTATTGGTTGTAGGCCTTAGATCAGGTCTGGCCGGAATTTTGAGCAGTTCCAACTTCAGGAATCTGGAGGATTTGGACTTCAAAGCTCAAAATGGGATCTGGTACGTAGGCTATCTTTTGCCCCTGATTTTCGTGCATCAGTTTGCTGTTCACTTCATGGAGGCTCTTTCCTTCCAAAATTTTTTCTATAAACTCTTGCAAATTGGGGTAGGCACCGCATTTACCTTTATAATTTGTTATATTTTAGTAGTGCTTTTCTACAAACGCTAAGGCGAAAGGAAAGCAAAGGGAATTTAGACGAAAAAGCTACCAAAAAAGGCTTGCATGGATAATTTTGTGCATAGAGGAAATGTGATTATTGGACTGATCTTTTTGATCTTTATGGTATTCGTTATTCGCCTGTTTTCTATACAGGTCTTGAGTGATGAATATGCACAGAAAGCACAGTCTTATATCGTTCGTACCAAATCCGTGGTACCTCCCCGGGGCAATATTTACAATCGCAAAGGAGAAATCTATGTGAGCAATCGGCCCATGTTTTCTCTGACCCTGACTCCTTCCGAATTGTACATTCCAGCTGAGGATACTTCCGTATTGTTGGATTTTATAGATATGAGCTGGCCGGCTTTTGATTCGCTTTTGAAAGCCAGAAGTAAAAGCCGAGCGGAGAGTCTTAAGGAGTCCGTTTTGCTGCGGCATATCGAACCGGGTGAGTACGGGGCCATGCAGGAAAAACTCTGGGACTTTGGAGGACTGGATTTTCAGGCAAATAATCGCCGGAATTATCAGTACGGCGTGGGGGCGCATATTTTAGGCTATGTAAGTGAAGTTAACCAGCGGGAATTGAGAAACTCAGAGGGTAGGTATGAGCCTGGGGATTTAATTGGAAAAGCAGGGATTGAAAGGAGTCTGGATACTATCCTTAGGGGGGTAGTTGGGAAAAGGAAAGTTCAAAAAGATAAATACAGCCGGGAAGTAGGTGAGTATGCAGGAGGAAAATTTGACATTGAAGCAGTCAAAGGTGATGATATCCTGCTGGGAGTAGATACAGATCTTCAGGCGATTGGAGAGGAGTTGATGGAGATGAAGAAAGGGAGCATTGTTGCTATAGAACCTCGTTCTGGAGAAATCCTGGCTTTTATCAGCGCGCCGACCTATCAGCCCGATCAGCTTACCGGAAAGGAACTCAATAGCAATTGGAAGGCTTTGCAAAAGGATTCCTTGTATCCTTTATTCAACCGCCCGCTGATGGCAGAATATCCTCCGGGATCTATTTTCAAAATTCCTCTGGCATTGGCTGCTCTGAACGAAGGTGTCATTACCAAAGACACTTATTATCGTTGTGGAGGAGGATTTTGGAGGAATAAAGGCAAACCCGGTTGCCGTTTACACTACCACCCTTTGAAATTAAAAGATGCGATCAAGCTATCCTGCAATAGTTACTTCGCAGCTACCTATATGGATTTTCTCGACAGCCCCATTTACAATGACATGTATAAGGGTTTTGAAACCTGGCATCGCTATATGTCAGTGATGGGGGTGGGTAAAACACTGGATGTGGATATGCCTTATGAAAAGCCAGGTCAATTACCCGCTTCCAGCATGTATGACAATGAGAAGTACTGGTATGGGAAAAATCGCTGGAGTGCAACTACGGTTATCAGTAATGCCATTGGTCAGGGAGAACTATTGATGACGCCTCTGCAGATGGCTAATCTCTCTGCCCTGGTTGCAAATCGTGGAACTTATGTACCGCCGCATTTTTTACGTGCGACCAGAAGCTCACGTAATCAACCTTGGGAAATGATTCCTCAGGAAACGGTTTCCACCCAGATCAACCGTCAGCATTTTGAGGATGTGATTATGGCCATGGAAGAAGGGGTGGAAGCGGGTACAGGAAGAAGGGCTTATCTGGAAGGATTCCGAGTAGCAGGAAAGACTGGAACTGTACAGAATCCACATGGAGAAGATCATTCGGTCTTTATCGGTTTTGCTCCGGTAGAAAATCCTCAGATTGCGATAGCAGTCGTAATAGAAAATGCAGGAGGGGGAGGTAGATGGGCCGCACCTACGGCAGGAATCTTAATGGAGCAATTCCTTGCGAAAAAGATTGAACAGAAGAAGTGGGAATATCAACGTATTAAACAAGCCCGATTCAAATACTAGGAGAGCAAGATGAATAGAAAAGGATTTGATCTGGATTGGATAACGATATTTTTATACATGATGCTGGCCATTGTGGGCTGGTCAACGGTATTTGCTGTTTCCTATTTTTCCTATGACGATGCCTTACCTTTTCTAAGTACTGCCCATGGAAAGCAGCTGATCTTTGTTTGTGTTTCTATTGTAGCTGCTGTTTTAATTCTCTTTCTGGACTTACGATTTATTGAAGGGATCAGCTATTTACTATATGGCGTAAGTATATTTTTATTGCTATTGGTCTTTTTGCTGGGGAAAAGGGTCAATGGTGCCCTTAATTGGTTACCCTTATTTGGCTTTTCCTTCCAGCCCGCAGAGGTAGCAAAAATAGCAACTGCGCTTGCCCTGGCGCGATTCATGTCGTCCATAGGCTTTTCACTTAACAATACCCGTTCTCTAGCAATCGCGATTGGGATTGTCATTCTACCAGCAATAATCGTAATCCTGCAAAATGACACAGGTTCTGCCCTCGTTTTTTTTAGTTTATTGATTGTTTTTTATCGGGAAGGACTGAATTGGTTGATACCGGCTTTGCTGATTCTACTGGCAGCTTTGGCGGTAATTACCTTATGGCTGGGCAAACCGATATGGATTTGTTTAGGATTGCTGATCCTTGCCGGGATCAGCTTTGCCCTTAGTTTCAATAAAAGGAGTTGGGGGAGAGATTTGATGATCTACCTCATTGTAAGTGGGATCATGTCAGGTTATGTGTTTAGTGTTGACTTTATCGTGGACAAACTTCCTCAACACCAACAGAATCGTATATTTGTCTTATTCAATCCAACCATAGATCCACAAGGAGTTGGATACAATGTAATCCAGTCAAAGATTGCCATTGGTTCAGGAGGCCTGACGGGAAAAGGCTATAAGCAGGGAGAGTATACCAAATCGAAATTTGTCCCCATGCAGGAGACCGATTTTATCTACTGCACAGTTGGAGAAGAATTGGGCTGGCTGGGTTCCAGTTTTGTATTGATGCTATTCTTTGCCCTGATCTGGCGAATAAAAATCATGGCAGAAAATTCGAAGACAAAATTTTCCCGTATTTACGGCTATGGCATCATATCGATCCTCTTCTTCCATGTCCTGGTAAATGTGGGGATGACGGTAGGACTCATGCCCGTCATTGGGATACCTCTGCCTTTTTTTAGCTATGGAGGGTCCTCATTTTTGAGTTTCACCATCCTGATATTCCTGATGGTCAATCTCTATTCCTTCAAATCCAGCGTATTGGGATCCAAGCTCTAGGAACTGGCTAAATCCTTCACAGCCCATTTCAAAATTTTGTCATAGAGATCTTTCTGACGAAAGGGCTTGGGAATGTAATCATTCATGCCTGACTGAAGGGCTATGCGAATGTCCTCTTTAAATGCGTTTGCCGTTGCTCCTATGATAGGGATACTGGACTCCAGATCTCGGCGGATACTTTTACTGGCTTGCAAACCATCCATCAAGGGCATTTGAATATCCATAAAGACCAGATCATAATCTGTCTTTCCACATAATGCTCGAATGGCTTCCTGTCCATTTTCTACCACATCTGAAGTTACCCCCATTCCTTCCAGGAAACTTTGAAAAAGCACCTGATTGACAGTATTGTCTTCAGCTACCAGTACATGGATAGCTTGGGGTAAAACAAGGGTTTCCTCTAATTCTTTAACACTTGCCATCTTTGCTGGAGTAAAATTACTTTTCGCATAAGGCAGCGATACATCAAAATGAAATTGAGTACCCGGGCCTCCCTTATCACTGAGGAATTGAGGATTTGGACTTTGGACGCCTATCTCTCCCCCCATAAGTCTGACAAGTTCTGAGACGATAGTAAGCCCTAATCCTGAGCCCCCAAATTTCCGGGTGGTAGATTCTTCACTCTGAACGAATGGATTGAAAATCCTATTTAATTTTTGAGGATCGATTCCGATACCGGTATCACTTACAAGAGTTCTGATCCAGACTTTTCCTTCCTTTTGACCCTGATGAATGAATTGAACCCTGATCTTGCCAGCCTGGGTAAATTTCATCGAATTACTTATCAGGTTTTGAAGAATTTGCCTCAATCGATAAGGATCAGCTATCAGCATATCCGGTAGTTTTGGGTCGAAGATCAGCTCAAATTGAATATTCTTTTGCGCTGCTTCATACTCATAAGGAAGTAGGCTGGAGGAAATGACCTCTTTGAAATGGAAGGCCACAGATTCCATGTTTAGTTTGCCTTCCCCGATTTTGTTGAGGTCGAGGATATCATTTAGCAAAAGCATAAGGCCATCTCCTGATTGAGAAATGAGATCAACAAATTTTTTGGATTTAGTATCTAACTTCCTTTTAGCCAGCATCTCTGAAAATCCCAATATAGAGTTTAGAGGATTTCTGATCTCATGACTCATCTGGGCGAGGAAACGCGATTTTGCTTGGTTAGCATTTACAGCATCCTGTCTTTCTTTTTCTAAAAAACGAAACTTTTCTTCCAAAGCTTCACGTTCATCATCCTCATCCTGCTGCTTTTTTGCCGTCTTTTCATAATTGAAATTTCGAGTAAGAGCTATTACAAAAAGGATGGAAGAAAATAAGAGGATGGATAGCTTCCAATGCCAACTGATGCTGCCTGATTTTTCGGCCCAGCCGAGTCCGAGTACGGCTAAATAGGTAAGAAGATAGCTAAGGATGGTTAACAAGCTGGTATGCTCCTGGAAAGCCTGGGTCAGTAAAAATGAGCGAAATTTTTTCATGAGACAAGGTTGCAGGTTAATGCGCTTCTGTTAATTCCTTTTGTTTTGGTACTTAGGTTTCTAAAGCAAATTAGTGCCTGAAAGCTTGTTAATTTGAATTAATCATGTATATTTCTTACCTCAAAAAGTCCATGATAGAATTTAAGTGGAAAGTTATTGTCTTGTGAGTCAAGCTGTTGTACTTTTAAATTCTAAATGAAGATATTAACCCAATATGTCAGTTGTAAATCGTGTAATGATTATAGACGATGATGAAATAAACAACTTCATCTGCGTCAAAAACCTCAAGGATTCAGGATTTTCCGATGAGGCCAGTTTCTGTCTAAGAGGAAAAGATGGCTTGGAAGAATTGAAAAATGCCAGTCCCGAAGAGATTCCCGATGTAATTTTCCTGGATATCAATATGCCTCTCATGAATGCATGGGAATTTCTGGAAGAATACAACAAGCTTGCTTCAGGCTTCAATAAGGAAGTAAAACTGTTTATCCTTTCGTCCTCTGTATATAAGAGAGATATCGCGAAATCCTCCGAATACGCAAACGTAACGGACTATATCATCAAGCCTTTGAATAAGGCTACGCTGGATAAAGTTCGTGAGACACACTTTGCGTAAGGATAGAAATATTTCATATGAAAAAAGCCGGCTGATTCAGCCGGCTTTTTTCGTTTATGTTATTTTTTATTTATGCTCCCAGAAGCTCTTCAAGTTTTTTCTCCAGGCTAGCTCCTCTGAGGTTTTGAGCAATGATCTTTCCATCCTTGTCAACCAGCACAGTGAAAGGAATCGCAGACACTCCATAATCAACAGCTGCTTTGCTTTGGAAATACTTGAGGTCGCTTACATGCTTCCAGCTAAGTCCATCAGCTGCGATTGCTTGCAACCAACGATCTCTATTGCGATCGAGGCTTACGCCTAAAATCTCAAAGCCTTTGTCTTTGTATTTATTATAAGCTCTTACCACATTTGGATTCTCCAGTCTACAAGGCTTGCACCAGCTAGCCCAAAAATCTACCAGAACATACTTTCCTTTCAGGTCACTGAGACTCAGTTTCTCGCCATCAGGAGTATCCAGGCTGATTTCAGGAGCAGATTGACCTGTGCTTACATTAGCCATTTTTCTGCTGCCTTGCTGCTGCATTTGCTTCATTCGCATTTCAGTTTGAAAAGCAAAAATAAGTTGCTGAATATCTGCATCTGTCAAGCTTTTATTTTCTTGCAGGGATTCTTTCAGACCTGTATAAAAAGCTTCTGGAGATAAGGCCACGGATTGCTTTTGGAAAGAATTGGCAATATCTCTTCCAAGCGCATATGAGATACTATCTGTCTTGTCACTGATTTCTGTACTACTGCCACCGGTAGATTCACATGACATCAAAGCCAGACTGATAATAGCTACTATAATGAAAACTCTCATATTTATTTTAATGATGATTCTTTATCGAGACTACGAAGATAAACAATATTTTACTTGTCTGTAATGTCAATTTCCGGACCTTCTTTCCTCTATGCGAAATTTTTTACCGAATTAGGCGGAATTTCTCTGCTCGAAACTTATCAGCCTGCTGGATTTTGAGGATATAGATTCCACCTGCCCAGGCTTTCGTATGAACGTTATACGGGATATAGGGTAGTAAATAAGCTTCATTCTTATAGGAAAGCTGACCGTTTAAACTTACAACTTCTATTCGGGTCATTTTCCCGGAGCTTTGCTGACTCTCGACCTGAATTCTTCCAGAAACATGATCAAAGCTGATTTTTACGTCCTGATTGCTGAGTTCATGTGCGATTGGCGTAGCCCAGCTACTATCCAGTCCAGCATCAGCCCTGATAGCATAGACATAATCTCCGGCTGAGTTGTTGTTGTTGTTAGCTGCTACGAAAGCTGCATAAAAAGAGATCTCCTCAGGAGTAGATTCTGTATTGGGAGCTGTCCAGTTGAATGTCCACTCGCTGGAATCAGAGGTGATATTAGCCGGATCATGAGAAACATAGATTCTGTCCCCTGCCTGATTTTCTGTGAGTTGGGTTCTATCCGGTTCAGCCAAACTTACCGATCCTCCGGAAATTTGTCCCAAAGAATCATAAGCCATAACCATAAAGCCGAATCTTTGCTGTCCATCTTGTTTGACTTTGGCAGTAATGGTATAAGTTTGACCCGCACGGAAGCCATTTTCAAATATATCACCACTGAGAGAAGCCATTCCCGGTCCTGAATTGAGAGAAAAACTATTGTGGCAATAGCCATTGCTACAGTTGAGTTCGCCCGGTGCAGCGGTTCGACTGGCAGGAGGGCCATCGGAAAAAGATGATAATTCGAGGAAAAATACGAGCAAGAAAAAAGTAAAGAGAATGAATAACAGGTATTTGTAAAGTTTCATGAGACAGGGATTTTCTTTTTTTGCGCAAATATTGTACCTCTAACCCAAAGATTTTCAGACCTTTAGCGCAAAATATACACATATTTTTGTAAGAAGTAGGAGACTCAGACGACCTCTTAAGGGAACGATAATCAGAATCCCCTTCTTTTTGCCCTAACATTGTCTTGAGATTGTCGTTTCATTAGAATGTAAACCCAAAAATACATCAACCTGTTTATTCCTTATGAAGCACTTCTTCGTCTTAATTTTAGTAGCAAGTTTACCATTTACACTTTTAGCGCAAGATAAATTTACCATCAGTGGGTATATATATGAAGCCTCTTCAGGTGAAAGTTTGATTGGAGCGACAATAGCAGTCCCCTCCCTCAAAAAAGGTACATACAGCAACGAATACGGTTTTTATTCCCTCACTCTTCCGGCAAACTCAGATTCTCTGGAACTTGTATTTTCTTTTTCCGGTTACGAACGACAAACACGCTCTATTCTGCTCAACAAAGATCTGAGCATAGATATAAACCTGGACTTCAAAGTCCTGGAGGAGGTAGTCATTGAAGCCGAGGGATTTGAGGAACAATTGAGTTCTACTCAAATGAGTGTTGAGCGTCTCAGTATGCGAGACGCCAAAAAGATTCCAGCCTTCCTTGGGGAAGTGGATATCATCAAAACCCTGCAACTAAAACCCGGAGTAAGTTCGGGAAGTGAAGGTAGTTCGGGTATATTTGTAAGAGGAGGCGGTCCCGATCAGAACCTCGTTTTGCTCGACAATACCGTTTTATATAATCCTTCTCACCTCTTTGGTTTCTTCAGTACTTTTAATTCTGATGCGGTAAAGGATGTGAAGCTTTACAAAGGAGGCTTCCCAGCCCAATACGGAGGGAGACTTTCCTCTGTCATTGATGTAAAGATGAATGAAGGGAACAATAAGAAGTTTTCCGGTTCAGGAGGCTTGGGATTGATCGCCTCTCGTCTTACGCTGGAAGGTCCGATTGTCAAGGATAAAGGCTCCTTTATGGTCTCAGGCAGAAGAACCTATGTGGACCTCATTACCCGACAGATAAACCGAGCACTGGAAGATGAGCCGGACTTCAATCCTATTCCCGATTATTTCTTTTATGACCTCAATGCAAAAGCCAATTACCAGCTCAATGAAAATAATCAACTCTTCCTGAGTGGATACTTTGGCCGAGATCAGTTTACCTTTAATGATGGGAATTTTGACTTCAAATTTTTCTGGGGGAATTCAAATGCTACCCTTCGATGGAATCATCTCTTTTCTCCCCGCCTTTTCATGAATATTGCGGTAGGAGCCAGTGATTATCGATATAAAATCACCAATCAGTTTGACATCTTTGCTTTTGAGCTGGGATCGGATATCACTGATCAGACGGTGAGTACTGACTTTACCTGGATTCCTGATAATAAACATACCGTAAAGTTTGGAGCAAAAGCTATTTACCATACTTTCACAGTTGGTAGACTGAATGCAGGAGCCGAGGACAGTACCTTTAGCTTTACGGCAGGTAATACTTTTTATGCAACGGAATTTGGGGCTTATATCGCGGATGATATTGAGTTCAATGATAAATTGAAATTGAATGTAGGGCTTCGGCTTTCCGGATTTAACAGTGATGGAGTTACTTATGCAAATCCGGAACCTCGGGCAGCATTAAGGTGGACTGTGGGAAAGAATGTTTCCCTAAAAGCCAGCTATGCTCGTATGGCTCAGTATCTGCATTTGGTAGCCAATAGTGGGGCTACGCTTCCTACAGACGTTTGGTATCCTTCTAATGAAAGAGTGAAACCTCAACTTTCTGATCAGGTAGCTGTAGGAATTACCCTGACTTTAGGAGATGATTATCTCCTGAGCAATGAGGTTTATTATAAATGGTTACGTAATTCCATCGACTTCCGAAATGGTGCGGATCTTTTTGTCAATGATGATTTGGATACAGAATTCGTATTCGGCGAAGGATATGCTTATGGAAATGAGTTTTACCTGGAGAAAAAGAATGGCAGACTGACTGGTTGGATCGGATATACAATTTCCTGGTCCTGGAGAGAGTTTGATGGGGTAAATGAAAATGGAGAGTTTATTCCGGATAATGCCATCAATGATGGAGAGCGTTTCAATCCCGTCAATGATAAAAGACATGATATCTCCATCGTAGGAATTTACGAACTTAGCAGAAGATGGAGTTTTAGTTCCTCCTGGGAGTATCGGAGCGGAACCCCAACCACTTTACCTATCGGAAGGTTCCCGCTTTTTGGACCGGATCTGGAAATCCCTCAGATCACTCCGATCTTTCAGAAAAGAAACAGCTTTCGTTTACCGGCTTATCACAAATTGGATGTTGGAGTAATCTATAAACTCTTTCCTAAATGGGGAGAAGCAGATCTGACAATTAGTGCGTATAATGCCTACAATCGAAGGAATCCCTATTTCGTGTTTTTTGAAACCCAGGAAAATGAGGCAGGCATTCCGATTGATCAAGTCGCAAAACAAGTAGCTCTTTTTCCGGTCATTCCCTCAATTACCTATAATTTCAGATTCTAATTTCCCCAATATTCAAATAGAATTCTCGTCATGAGTAGATATATAAAATCATTGTTATTCCTCTCCCCCCTCTTTCTCTTTATGGCTTGTAGCCTCCAGCAGGAAGTAGACCTGAATCTTCCGGAATTTGAACCGGGAGTAGTGGTCGAATCCTACCTGGAGCCTGGTTTACCTTTTTCCGCAATACTGGTGGAAAGTGTAAGTTATCTCGGTAGTAGTGAGATTCGCTTTGTGAAAAATGCGGAAGTGACCATCAAATATGATGATCAGGAAGTAGTATTAATTCCATTTGCTGTGCCGGTTGATATAAACCTTCCCAATAATGACATCATCGATACCAGTTTCTTGCGAATCCTGACTCCCATTATTGGAGATTCCCTCTTTATTTATGCAAGTCCTCTTACGGTACCTGAATTATACAATACAGAGTTCAAGCTGGAAATAAAGACTCAGGAGGGGCAGGAATTGAATGCAAGCAGCTTTATTCCGAGACCTATCCCTATAGATACCATGGAATATCGCTTTGATGAGGAAGACTCTCTGGCCTTTGTATTGACTAAATGGGACGATCCGGCTGATGAGGTTAATTTTTACCGACGCTTGTTAGACAAAACCCTATACGAAAAGGAATTCGATGAAAATGGAAATGTAATCGATTCTACCCTGACTACGGAAGAAATCCAGGACTTTATCATTGATGATGATATCGAAAATGGGCAATTGATTACGGTAGGAACCGATTTTGAATTTGAAGTAGGAGATACCGTTACGGCAACAACTATTCATATTACCCCTGAATATTATCGCTTTATAGAAACCACGGATGCAGCCTTTGTGGCCAATCTAAGCCCCTTCGGACAGCCTACCCTGGTTGAATCAAATATCCAGGGAGGTACCGGCATCTTTGCGGGGCTTACACGTGCGATTAAAGTGCTGGTGGTTGGGGACTAAGGCGTAATATTGTTCGGTAAATCGATTATTTCATATTAAAAAAAGTACGTAGTATTGGATAAAATAAAATTATCCGTACATGAAGTACTTTTTTACCCGTGCTCGATTCCTTGCCATCATATTCCTGGGTACTTTATTTGCTTCCTGTAGTCTGATTGAGAAATCAGATAAAATCATTGGACCACAATGGGAGCCGGAATTTGCTGTACCTATCTTGAATACAGAGTTTTCCATGGCGGACCTTTTGTCTCGCCTGGATAGCAACAGCTATATCCAAACCCAAAGTGATGGCCTCTTGTCCCTCGTCTATGAAGATCAATTAGCAAGTGTAAGTGGAACCTCTTTGCTTTCTCTCCCCAATCTGCCGGTTCCTATGTTTGATACTACCCAACAGATAGGCTTTCCTGTAGAGGGAATCAAGCTTCTGGGGATCAAACAAGGATTGCTCAATTACAGTTTCGAGTCTGTGGATATTGGAAATCACGAACTCGTGGTTCAAATCCCGGAGGCTAGTCAAAATGGACAAACCTACGAACAGATCGTTTCTTTTTCTGCGCCCGGTACCTTTGCCGGTACCCTGGATCTCAGTGGCTATGATTTGGATTTGAGTTCAGAGCGAATGACTTTCAAATATTTCGCAAGGCCAACCGGTTCTGCCGAAAGAAAGTCTCTGGTAAATTTCTTTTTTGAGATCACAGATCTGGATTATGATCAAATCAATGGTTATCTCGGGACTCAGGATTTAGAACTCGGAGGAGATTCCATTTCATTGGATGTTTTTGAGGATTTGATTGATGGGGAATTTAGGATCAACGACCCTCGCATCAGTATTACCCTCGACAATACCTATGGGGTTCCTATAGAGGTACAAGCCAATACCTTTGAAGTACAGACTTCGCAAGGGAGGATTGCATTGGATCATACTGGATTAGAAAATGGCTTGCCTATTAACTTTCCTGATCTTGCAGCCATAGGTAATTCCGCACGAACCATCATTGAGATCAATAATGAAAACTCCAATATTGCAGATCTGCTTTCTTCCAAACCCAGCGGGATATCTTATGATCTTTCTGCCACTTTGCATCCGGAAGGAGATAGCTCGGAAATAGGTTTCGTGCTCGACAATAGCGGCTTTGATTTGGGATTAAGGGTAGAGGTGCCCCTGGATATTCAATTGAGCGAAATTGCACTTGAGCAGGATTTGGGATTAGAACTGACGAGTATGGATCAGGTCGAATCTGCCGAACTCATTTTGATCACTGAAAATGGATTTCCCCTTGATTTGGTCTTGCAAGCATATTTCCTTGATGAGCAAGGAGTTGTTCAGGATTCTCTTTTTGATGGTCCGGCCCAATTGTTATCTGCAGCTTCTGTGGATCAAACTGGACGGGTTGTCGAGAGTAGCAGTTCTACGCTGGATATCGCTTTGACTGCAGAGCGTTGGTATCGTTTACAAAACAGTGCAGAGATTCGAATAAAAGCCCAGATCGCAACTACCAATTCCGGCAGCGTACCAGTAAAATTTTACGACGATTACAATCTCAAGGTCAAATTAGGTGCACTTGCAGAATTGAATCCCTAATTCTTACTCATTCTTTTCACGCTATACTCAATCAAAAGATACATGCGTAAAGCATTTCTATATATTCTAGCTGTACTCCTGGTTTTTGCACCTGTATTCACTTTCGCTCAAACGGATTTTGGCATACACTTTATGCCTGGGGCTATTCAATCCCAGTACACCAATCCTGCTTTCATGAGCGAAAAGAAGATCAACATCGCTTTGCCTGGAGTAAGTATGGGAGCTACCCATTCCGGATTTACGATTGGTGATTTGCTTCAGCCTGTAGATGGTTCTGATTCATTCCGGGTTGATATTGATAATGTCCTGACGCAATTAGGAGAGGACAATACCTTCAAAGGGAAAGTGCATGCAGATATACTTTCTGTAGGACTTCGTTTAGGGGGCTTTCAATTGGGAGTAAATACAGGAACGCGGGCGAGCTTCTTTGCTGCTTACCCCAAGGACCTAGTTCGCCTGGCCTGGCAGGGAAATGGGGATTATATCGGTCAAACTTTATCGGTTGGACCCGACTTTCAGGCATTTGCCTATCATGAAATTGGAATAAGCGGTGCGATCCGCATCAAAAAGAAATTGCAGTTTGGTGCCAGAGTGAAATACCTGATTGGACTAGCTGATTTTTCCTTATCCAGAAATAATGCTCAATTTCAAACGGGCACCGAATACTATCAGCTGAGTTTGCTCACAGATGTCCAATTCAATACCAGTACCTTCAATATGGGAAGCATCAATTCCCTGGATGATCTGGATCAATTACAGCCGGAATTTACCCTCAATGCTACGACAGGCAATAAGGGATTTGCTGCAGATCTGGGAGTTGTATTCAACCTCAATGATAAGTTGAGCTTTTCTGCCAGTGTGAGGGATCTGGGGTTTATCAATTGGACAGATCAGGTCAGTAATTATGCAGTTTCCGGAGAGATTAATTTTGAGGGGATAGATGCTATGGAGATCAGTGAAGGAAATGAAGAAGCCATGGAGGAATTTGTAGATTCTCTTGTGTCCGGCCTGATGGTTCAGACTTCTAACGAGAGCTATCGTACGCAGCTACCGACCGAATACTATTTGAGTGGAACCTTTAGTCCCCTGAATTCATTGCGTCTGGGAGCCTTGGTACATAGCACAAGGTATAGAGGAAGAAGCACTACAGCGGTAGGTCTGAGTGCCAGCAAAGATTTGGGTAAAATCCTGAGCCTGGGGGTAAATTATTTCACCATAAATAAAAGCTATCAAAATGTGGGAGCAAACCTTTTATTGAAAATGGGCCCTGTCCATTTGTACATGCTCTCTGATAATATCCTGACATTTATCAAACCTGAGGAAAGTAAGTTTATCAATTTCCGAATGGGGATGAATGTCGCTTTCTAATTGAGACAAAGCTGATGATGATTGCCCGTGGGAGTATTTCTCTCACGGGTTTATTTTGTTGTGACATTTTTGTGTTGTTTCGTATTTGTCAATTATTCTTGTCAAGTCGATTTTCGATTGGATTTGTCAACAATTACGATTATTCGGACTTGATGTAAGAGGATACGGAAATAGCTTGCATACGACATCAAAACAATAGATCGACAACAAAATAATATATCTCATGCAATCAAGAACTAATACTTTCAACCCTGCAGCTAAAGCAATATTTAAACTTACGATCCTGGCGAGCTTAATCCTGGGAATGATAACTTTTACTGCAAGTCAGGCTTCGGCACAAATGACCCTGGAATGGGAAGACATCAATTTCGCCCCTTCAACTACAAATTCAACTCACTCTTTCCTTTCTCAAAATAAAGGACCCAATATTTCTATTAGCCCTAATCCCGTTCAGAACTATGCAAGGATTCAAAAGGAGGCAGGGACTGATTTGATTAAAATAGATATTGTAGATATGCAAGGCACTATACATTTCAGCGGGAATTTTAACGGAAGTTTTCTTTTCATTCCTCAACTTGATGCAGGCCTGTATAGCTTCAGGATATACACTAATAAAGGTGTAAGTGCGGAATTGGTATCAGTTAGTTGATAATAGCTTACTACTTGGCAATCGTTCATCGATTTTTTCGATCAACCAGTTCTTTTCGAATATTCTGGGAGTTTTCTCTACAGCTTTCTTCAACTTGAGGTAATCTTCAAAAGTATAGGCATTGACGAGGCGGTTGAAAAATCTCAAGTGGAGCATAAAGGAATTATATACACCTGAAGGGAGATCTTTTTTCATATGAACCTGGATATACCTTTTTAATGATCGGATGGCTGTAGGGAGATAGGTAAACTCTTTCATCTCATATCGTGCCATTAGGGCGAGAAGTCGGCCCTGGGCATTGAAACCTGGATTGAAATAGGCTTGTCCACCCAAACTGCCTTCAACTTTTTCGAATTGGCCAATGGTGAAGAAATAGAAGGCTTTGTTGAAACGATAAGCATCTTCCTGATCTTTACGAGGTAAATAAAATTTCAAATCTTCCAGATAGTGCTTTGCCTTGATAATCTGCTCATTACGTTCTGTGCCATCCATTTTTTTAGCCAGGATCAGGTTGGTAGATATGATATTTTTATAAGCACCACTGGGAAGTACGCCATTGATTAGTATGAGTTCTTTTTGGAGTCCCCATTCAATCAATTGAGCATACTGTTCATAATAAATACGTTCTCGCGTCCTGCTGGCTTTTCTAGCCGTATGATTTGAGGCTGCAACATATAAGAATCTTAAAGTTTCACTATTAATTTTTTGTGCGTATGATTTAAGAGAATTAAAATAAATAGGAAAATTATCAGACTTTCCTGTAAGGAGTTCAAATAGCAAGGTATAAATGTGTAACAAAGGTTCCTGTGCATACTTAGGATGTTTTTTTAATTGATTAAAAAAATAATCTGCAGGTACGACAGGGGTTGGAGCTGATGCTGGCTGGAAAAGTTGAAAAATCATCATATTAGCCTGTTCAGTAAGTCTCCACTTATCAAATGATTGGAAAAAATCGGATAACTCAAACTTAACTTGTGAACCAATCTTAGCCTTATTCTTTTGAAACTCTCGGTCAAACAAGGTATGATCTCTAAAGAATTTTTCATCCCGTATGATTCGTCGATTCAACCTGGACTTGACCTTACGATAGATAGTCTGAAATAGCTGAAATGAATTTCTGAGGCCTAATTCCCGCAATAAGTGTAAATCTTTGGATGTACGGTCTTTCCTAAAACCTTCAATGGCTAAAAACTCTTCGATCTGTCGAATGAGCTGCTCTGAAAGTTTGCGGAAACGACTATCATCAAAATCTTCACCGGGATAGATCTTGTACCAAAGTTTCTTCTCAATGCTGTATTTGCCCTCAGAAGACAAAGAAATTTCAGCTTTATCTAGGCATAGTAAATTTTGCCATAGCCGTTGAACGGAAATCTGGCGATCCTGTAACTCAAGGCCCAACCAGGCATCAAATTTGAGTTTTTCAGCAGGATTTAAGACCAGGAAATATTTCCAGATGCGTCTTTTAGCAAAATTTGACATGCCCCTTGTAAGATTTTGTCTAAAATTGTATAAATCTAAATTTAGACAAATTAGCGCTAATTCTCAAAAAATGTGTCTATAGGAAATTTTTTCGTAAATTTTAGCTTTAATCTATTTAGACAAAAGCGAAAAAAATGTCATTATTTTCTATTAATCATTAAGGATTTTTAACCTACACAATCATGGAATTGACAGAGGAAAACAAAAAGTATCCCCTGATCAGGAGGCGTTTTTACTTGGACTATAAGGTTTACCCCTTTGAAGAGTTCCCTCCAAACAGGGATGTAACCATTCACAGTATTCTTAGGTTAATGGCGCGGATCTCCCCGGTTCGCGTCTTTCTTTTTGTACGGATTTATTCTGTTCACTGTTTTTAGACTCTGATAAAATAAGCGGATTCCTTCTTATCTTGCCTTTCATTCTACATCTAGAGCTCAACAAAAATTCTATTAAAACGCTATGGCTTCTATCTACCGCTACCTTATCCTATCTACCTTATTTCTATTTGTATCCTGTAAAAAACTCTCAGATTCACAGGCTACAAAAACCCAGGCCGAAATTGGGCTCATTGCTGATAAAGCGATGGTAGTTTCTGCTCATCCACTAGCCTCTAAAGTTGGAGTAGATATTATGAAGCAAGGAGGCAATGCGATAGATGCAGCTATAGCTGTTCAATATGCGCTGGCAGTAGTTTATCCTACCGCTGGAAATATTGGTGGGGGAGGATTCATGGTAATCCGTAAAGCGGATGGAGAGGTGAATACCCTGGACTTTCGGGAAAAAGCACCTGCAGCAGCACATAGAGATATGTACCTGGATGGAAAGGGAGATGTAATTGCTGACCTCAGTTGGTTGGGACATTTGGCAGCTGGAGTTCCTGGATCTGTAAATGGTATGTTCAAGGCCCATGAGAAGTATGGATCCCTTCCCATGAAAGATTTGATTCAGCCCGCTATTGATCTTGCCGCAAATGGCTTTGATCTCACAGAGAAAGAGGCTAAAGGCTTGAATAGGGTGAAGGAACGCTTTGCGAAATACAATACCCAAACGAGCATATTTGAAGAAAAAGAGGAATGGAAAGCAGGGGAAAAAATAGTTATGTCTGATCTGGCTGCAACTCTGACTCGCATTCGCGATAAGGGGAATGCCGGTTTTTATGAAGGAGAAACGGCCAAACTGATTGTTGAGGAAATGCAAAGAGGAAACGGGATCATGACTCTGCAGGATTTGAAGGAGTATGAAGCCCTATGGAGAGAACCAATCCAGGGAGATTACAGAGGCTATGATATCATCAGTATGGCTCCTCCGTCCAGTGGAGGAATTGCTTTGCTACAGTTATTGGAGAGTGTAGAAAATTTTTCCCTTGGGAGTTATACTTATCATGGGACAAAAGCCACTCACCTGATCACAGAAGCAGAAAGAAGGGTCTATGCAGATCGGGCAACTCATCTGGGTGATAAAGATTTTTATCCTGTTCCTGTCGAAGGCCTCTTACAGGATCGTTATATCAGTTCTCGCATGGAGAATTTTGATCCAGAAGTAGCGAGTTCCAGTGATAGCATACATGCGGGTGCTCCTATGATTAGAGAGAGTGAGCAGACGACTCATTTTTCTGTAGTGGATGCGGAAGGGAATGCCGTATCCGTTACCACTACCATAAATGGAGGATATGGTGCTTGTGTGATTGTGGGAGATGCAGGATTTATACTGAACAATGAGATGGACGACTTTAGTTCTAAACCGGGAGAACCCAATAAATATGGCCTGATTGGAGCAGAAGCCAATGCCATCGAACCTGGTAAGCGAATGTTGAGTTCTATGACACCTACCATTGTTGCAAAAGATGGGAAGCTTTTTATGGTAACTGGTACTCCTGGAGGATCGACCATCATTACCTCTGTATTTCAAAGTATCATCAATGTGATTGATTACGGTATGGGTATGCACGCATCTGTTGCCGCCCCACGTTTTCATCATCAATGGAAACCCAATCTCGTTTTTTATGAAGAAGGTGCCTTTAGTCCGGAAGCTTTACAGGAACTCGGAGAAATGGGCCATAGTATGCAGAAAAGAGGAGGGATAGGGCGTTTGGATGCAATCCTGGTTCTTCCAGATGGTCGTCTGGAAGGTGGGGCAGATCCTCGTGGGGATGATAGTGCGCAGGGATTCTAGGAATTTCTCCTCCAGCAATAATCAAAGTGATCATCGACCATTCCACATGCCTGCATAAAAGCATAACAGATGGTTGATCCGACAAAGGTAAAGCCCCGTTTCTTGAGGGCTTTGCTCATGGCATCTGATTCTGGACTCGTAGCTATGGCCTCTTCCATTCCTTTGAAGGAATTGACGATGGTCTTTCCTTCGGTAAACTGCCAGATATAGTCATTGAAACTACCAAATTCTTCCAGAATGCCTAAATAGGCTTTTGCATTCTTGACTACACCTCGCACCTTTAATTTATTGCGAATGATTCCGGGATTTTGAAGCAATTCCTGAATCTTTGCCTCATCATATTGGATAATCTTTTGGGGATCAAAATTGTCAAAAGCCTTGCGGTAGTTTTCCCTTTTTACCAAAACTGTATACCAACTCAATCCCGCCTGAGCACCTTCCAGATTGATCATCTCAAATAGTTTCTGATCATCATGTTCGGGGATGCCCCATTCATTGTCATGATAATCCATGTAGAGTTGGTCCTTTGTGCACCAGGAACAGCGTTGTTTTTCCATATGAGGAGAGTGTTTGTGTGTTAGAGTTTTAGCGAGAGAGTGTTCCGGTGTAAATAATAATACACTAACACCCTAAAACCCAAATACGCTTGCAGCTTAGATCGTCTTCGCAATAAAATAGTTATAGATTAAATCGAACTCCTCCCAATTATCCCGACGGAGGGTGATGATCTGATCGTGCAAGGTGAAGGACATTTTGTTTTGCTCCGGATCCAAATGCGCATTGGCATAAATCAGGGGAAAAGCTGTGGGCTCTTTGTCCTTGGAGAAAAGCATATCATAAACAGAAATGGCAGAGAAATGATCCTTGAGGAAAAAGAGCTCGGCGTAGCTTCTTTTCATGCTGCCATAAGCCAGCAAATTTCCCAATGCCAGGGCTATCACCTCCCCGATTACCACGAAGTAAAGCATATTGCCTTCATAAGGTCCATAGAGCTTGAGCAAGACTCCCAGAATAATGATCAGGTTGATGCCTGCATAGTATTGCATAGCATATTCCTGCATGACCATTACGCCATTGCTGGTTCTGGGATAGTGTTTACTTCTAAAATTTGTCATGATACAGCCTCGAATTCTTGTTTATATCCTCGCAGGAAATCTTCGGTTTTCATCCGTTTCTTCCCTTCCAATTGAAGTTCTTTAATTTCCAGTAATCCATCCGCACAGGAAATGAAGAGTTTGTTTTCTTGTACGTGAATACTTCCCGGAAGATTTCCTCCATGAAGATGGGCGATTTCTGCCTTGTAAATCTTCAACACTTTTTCTCCCAGTTTTGTCCAGGATGTTGGATAGGGAGATAGACCTCGGATGAAATTATTTACTTTATAAGCCTCTCGATTCCAGTCTATGCGACAATCCTCTTTGAAGATTTTAGGTGCATGATTTTGAAACAGGCTATCATCCTGGGCTTTGGCCTCGATAGTACCGGCTTCCAATGCCTCTACCGTTTCTAAAACCAGTTCGGCACCCTTGACCATTAATTCATCATGCAAATCTCCAGCCGTCCAATCCTCAGGTATATCTATTTCTCTTTGTAGCAAAAGATTACCCGTATCAATTTTCTTGTCGATGAAAAAAGTGGTAGCTCCCGTCTTTTCTTCCCCATTCATGATGGCCCAATTGATAGGAGCTGCTCCCCGATAATCAGGGAGGAGGGAAGCATGTAAATTAAAGGTGCCAATGCTGGGAATGCTCCACACCATTTCCGGTAACATTCGAAAAGCCACTACAACCATAAGATCTGGTTTTAGTTCGCTCAATGCATGTATGAACTCCGGATCACGAAGTTTGCCAGGCTGCAAAACCTTTATTTCTTCTTGTTCTGCATACTGCTTTACGGCCGACTTTCGGATCTTTCTACCTCTACCCGCAGGCTTATCTTCTGCTGTGACTACAGCCACTACCTCATGCCCATTTTTATGCAAAATGTCCAATGAGGGAACAGAAAACTCAGGGGTGCCCATGAAAATGATTCGCATGGATGCAAAGGTAAAGAAATTTTGGACGTGAGGAAGTGTTATGGTGTTGTTGTGTTATAGTTTAGCCCAGATAAAAACGAACTACAATACTAAAACACTACAACACATTACTACTTTTTTAAGAAAAACTTGAACTTCCCTGATTCTTTTCCGTAATTGATTTAACCAGTTGGTTAAACCGTTTGACTAAAGTATGGGAGAGACTGAGTTAAGTATAATTGAGGCAGCAAAAAAGATCTTTGTTCAAAAAGGATTTGCAGCTGCGAGAATGCAAGAGATTGCGGATGAGGCTGGAATCAACAAAGCTCTTTTACATTATTATTTCAGGTCCAAGGATAAACTATATCGGGTGATCGTTTCCGAAACCATTGGGATGGTACTCCCTCGTTTGGCGGAAGCGATTAATTTTGATGGATCGGTAGAGGAAAAGATTAATATGATTGTCGAGACCTATATCGATACCATAACTGAAAATCCTCATATGCCAACTTTTATGATGATGGAGCTGGCACAGAAACGTGTAGGATTCATAGAAGAGATTAAAAAAAATACCTCAACGCTTCCAAATTTTCAGGATTTCTTTATGAAGGTGATGATGGAAGGGAATGAGGGGAAGATTCGAAAGGTGAATCCCATTCATCTACTCATCAATACCCTGGCGATGTGCATCTTTCCATTTTTGATTCGACCGATATTTACTGTGGTAGTAGAAGTGCCTGATGAGCAGTTTGACCACGTATTAACTGAGAGAAAAGAGGAGGTAAAAAGCTTCATTCGCAATTCTCTGCGACCTTAAATTTTTTTTGCCTCAAATTTAACCAAATGGTTAAACATGAAAATTAAACTATTGAGACAACATAAATTCCATAGCTATATGAAACATGCATTTTTAGCCTTATGCATATTGATTTTCCATCTTGAGCTATTTCCCCAGGCGCGGAAAAGTTTGAGTCTGGAAGATGCATATAAGGCTTTTGAAGCTCATTATCCCATTTTGGGAAGCGATTCTTTATTGGATCGCATTTACAAAAAGGAATTGGAAAAATTGAGTCTGGACAGGCGCCCGGATCTCTATTTGCAAGCAGAGGCCAGAATCCAGACCGAAACAGTTTCTTTTCCGGAAGATGCGGGATTGCCTTTATCCATTGACCTTCCTCTTTATTCTTTTAAGCCCTTTCTGGAGCTGAATTATGCGCTTTATGATGGTGGCTTGAATAGCGCTAAGATTGAAGAAAAGAAAGCGGCCTGGGAAGTAGAGAAAAAATCTTTGGAAGTAGAAAGCTACGGTCTCCGAAAAAGGATCAATCAATTGTTTGTGGGGATTGCCCTTTATAAGGCACAAGCAGATTTATTGAAGATAAGTCAGACAGATTTGTTGGAAAGAAGGCGAGTCCTGGAAGCCGGCCAGCAAAGTGGAGTAGTCTTGGAAAGCGAGGTATCCAAACTGCGGGTGAGAGAATTGGAACTTGAAGCCCAGGCAAAGTCCTTGCAATTTAGTATACAAGGAAGCCTCAATTCCCTCGCTGATCTCACCGGTCTTGAGTTGGATCTTGAAGTTGAGCTTGCCTTGCCCCAATATCATAACCTGAATGCTCTCCCGCAGACAAATCGACCAGAGCAAGAACTATTCTTATTGCAACAAAATTCCCTGATGAGTAAGGAAGGACTTTTGGAGGCACAACATCGCCCACGAGTTCAACTATTTGCCCAGGGGGGAGGTGGAGTTCCCAATCCTCTCAATTTCTTCGATAATAATTTTTCCCCTTATGGGATTGCAGGCATCAGTTTTCAGTGGAAACTCAGTGATAAAAAACAACTCAGGCATGATCGGGAAATTTTATTTCTAAGGTCTCAGCAAATTCAAAAGCAGAAGGAAACTTTTGACTTTAATGTAGAATCCAGCAATGCCCATTACCTCTCGCGGGTAGAAAATCTGGATGCCCAGATCCAGCAGGATGGAGAAATCGCCAAACTTCAGGCTGAGATTCTTACCCAACTCGCCACTCAGCTGGAGAATGGCATCATCACTTCCGCGGATTACCTCATTCAATCCAATGCAGAATTGAGGGCCCGGCAAAACCTGGAATTACATAAGATTCAACTCATACAAGTTCAACTGGATTTCCTTACAGAAAGAGGAGCCAATCGCTAATTTATTTAAGAAAATCGAAGCTATATATATCATGAAATCTTTTCCATATCTCATACTCATTTTCCTTTTCATCGCCTGTGAGGGAGAAGAAAGGCGATCCGACGCTTACGGCAATTTCGAAGCTGATATTGTCACCGTAAGTGCGGAAACAGCCGGAAAACTTCTGACTTTATCTGTAGAAGAAGGGGCTCGTTTAACAGCAGGGGAAAAAGTGGCCCTGATTGATACCACAGCCCTTTACCTCCAGAAGCTGCAGTTATTGGCTAACATCCGAAGCCTTTCCAGCAAGACGTTGAAAGTTGAACCGGAAATCAAGGTATTATTAGATCGAAGGAGTAATCTCGAAAGAGAAAAAAATCGAGTAGAAGAACTTCTCAAAAACAAAGCAGCCACGCCCAAGCAGTTGGATGATTTGAACGGAGAACTGAAAGTCATTGACCAACAAATTGCTGCAAGTCGGCAAAATGCAAAAAATACCAATGCAGGCATCCTGTCAGGAGCTGATCCTATCCGGGCTCAGATTGCCCTGATTGAAGAGCAGATTTCCCGCTCCCAGATCAAAAACCCTATCGATGGAACGGTTCTCAATAAATTGGCAGAAGGTTCAGAAGTCGTGGGCATGGGGAGTCCATTGTATCGCATTGCGAGCCTGGATCCACTTATTCTTCATGCCTATGCATCCAGTACAGATTTGCAAAATGCGAGTTTGGGCCAGGAAGTTGAAGTCTTGATCGATGAAGGTGCGGAAGGCTTTCGGCCTTTGAAAGGAAGCCTGAGTTGGATATCTGCTCAAGCGGAATTTACTCCGAAAACCATACAGACCAAAGAAGAGAGGGTCAGCCTGGTTTATGCGTTGAAAGTACGGGTGCCTAATCCAGACGGAAAATTGAAAATAGGTATGCCTGCAGAGGTGAATTTTGCTGGACTTGGCCTAAGTGAATCTTCTGATAAATAGACATGAGCGATATCATAATCAAAAATATCGGGAAGTCATATGAGGAAGTAGAGGCCCTCAAAGACATATCTTTTGAGGTGGAAGAGGGGGAACTCTTTGGACTCATTGGACCGGATGGAGCGGGAAAAACCAGCCTGTTTCGCATACTGACTTCCCTTCTTATTCCAGATGAAGGAGATGCAGAAGTCTGTGGATATCATACGGTAAGGGACTATAAACAGATTCGAAAAATCATTGGCTATATGCCGGGGCGTTTTTCTCTTTACCAGGATTTATCGGTTGAAGAGAATCTGACTTTCTTTGCCACCATTTTTGGTACTACGATTCAGGAGAACTATTCCCTGATCGAGGATATCTATGTGCAAATCGAGCCCTTTAAAAAGCGAAAAGCCGGTAAACTCTCTGGCGGAATGAAGCAGAAACTGGCCCTTTGTTGTGCACTTATCCATAAACCGAAAGTACTGTTTCTCGATGAACCTACTACAGGAGTAGATGCGGTTAGTCGGGATGAATTTTGGGCCATGCTCAAAAGACTCAAGGCGCAGGGAATTAGTATTCTCGTAAGTACTCCCTATATGGATGAAGCCTCCCTTTGCGATCGTATAGCTCTCATCCAAAATGGAAACATTCTCGCCATCGAAAGTCCTGAGAATATCATCGGTGGATATAGCAAGCATCTGTACGAAGTCAAGAGCGATCAGTTTTATCAATTGCTCCAGGATCTCCGCGCTTCAGGATTCGGAGAACGGATTGAGGCTTTTGGGGAATACCTGCATATGAGCAGTGTAAATCCCATTGACCAGTCGCGTGTACGCGAATTTTTAGAGGATAAAGGGCATCGCGAAGTACAGCTGCGCGAAGCTCAGGCTAATATTGAAGATGTGTTTTTAGACTTGATGTAAAACAATGGAACAAACAACAGCAATAGAAATCAGGGAGCTGACGAAGAAATTCGGAGATTTTATCGCCGTAGATGCGATCAATCTGAAAGTATCCAAAGGCGAGATCTTTGGTTTTCTGGGAGCAAATGGAGCGGGAAAGACAACGGCTATCCGGATGTTGACGGGCCTGAGTACGCCTAGTTCGGGAGAAGCCAATATTGCAGGATTTGATGTGTACAAAGAACGGGATTCGATCAAAGAAAATATCGGCTATATGTCTCAGAAATTTAGCCTCTATGGAGATTTAAGTATCCGACAGAATATCCGATTTTATGGGGGCATCTATGGACTGAATCGAAAGCAAATTCAAGAGAAGACGACGCAAATTCTGGAAGAACTTCAATTGGAGGAATATGCAGATAAAGTAGTGGATGAGTTGCCTCTGGGATGGAAGCAAAGACTGGCCTTTGCTGTTTCCAATGTTCATGATCCTGCCATTGTATTTCTGGACGAACCCACAGGGGGAGTTGACCCGGTTACCCGCAGGCAATTTTGGGAAATGATTTATGCCTCAGCGGCCAGGGGAGTTACCATATTTGTTACCACTCACTATATGGATGAAGCCGAATACTGTGATCGGATCTGCATCATGGTAGCTGGGAAGATAGAAGCACTGGGGTCCCCTTATGAACTCAAACAAAGATTTGATACGGATAATATGGATGAGGTTTTTCTAAAACTGGTCCGAACCCAAAACTAATCCTATGTACAAGATATTTGTTGCCTTTGTTAAAAAGGAATTCTACCACATCCTCCGAGACAGAAGAACCCTTATCATTCTTTTCGGAATTCCTATAGCGCTGGTGCTCATCTTTGGCTATACAGTTACCAATGAATTTAAAGGAGCTTCTATCGCCATTTTAGATCAGGCACATGATGAGTTGAGTCGTGAATATATGCTGCATCTTCAAGCTTCCGGTCATTTTGAGATTGTAGGCAATGCTTATAGTTATGAAGAGATTGAAGAAAGTTTCAAATCCGGAGAGGTGAAAATGACCATAGTGATTCCCCCTGATTTCGGGCAGGATTTTTACCGGGGAGAAAAGACAAAGGTTCAATTCCTTGCAGATGCTTCTGAACCCAATTATGCTTCTACACTGATCAACTACGCCAGCCAGATGACCCGAAAGTTCCAAATGGAAAAAAGGGGAAATCAGAAAAGACCTTTCCAAATCAACATAGAAAGTCGGATGATCTACAATCCGCGCCTGGAAAGTGCATATAACTTTATTCCGGGTGTAGTGGCGCTGATTCTGATGTTGATTTCGGCTATGATGACTTCTTTGACCATAGCCAGAGAAAAGGAATTAGGAACTATGGATTTATTGCTGGTGAGTCCTTTGCCACCGCTGATCATCATTTTGGGGAAAGTTACCCCCTATATCATCTTGTCTTTTCTTAATGCTCTGATGATCCTGGCAATGGGATACTTTGTCTTTGATGTGCCTATCTATGGCAATGTCTTTTTGCTCATGGGCTTGTGCATCCTGTATCTGACAACAGCCCTTGCACTGGGAGTCCTTATTTCTACCAAGGCCCCAACCCAACAAGCCGCTATGATGGGATCCTTGTTTAGCCTTATGCTACCGACTATGCTTTTGTCGGGATTTCTTTTTCCTATATCCAGTATGCCGGCATTATTGCAAGCCATTTCTACGATCATCCCAGCAACTTATTTCATAGAAATTTTGAAGGCCATCATGCTCAAAGGAGTAGGTATGGAGGTCATCTGGTTTCCAACTATCATTCTCTTTCTGATGACTTTCTTCCTGCTAGGTGTAGCATGGAAAAACTTTGAAGTAGTAAGCAAATAAGGTAATTATGAAACGACTCTTATTTATCATACAAAAGGAGTTTATCCAGATATTCAGAAACAAGGCCATTTTACCGCTGATTACAGTTGCTCCTATTATGCAATTGATTCTGCTGTCCTATGCTGCCAGCAATGAGGTAAAAAATGTCAATCTTGCCATCGTGGATCAGGACCTTTCTTCTTATTCGAGGAGATTGGTCAACAAGATTCGGATTTCAGATCGCTTCAGTATTATCGATGCCAGTTATACAGAATCTCATGTATTGGCTTTGATGGAGAGTGGGGAAGTAGACATCATTCTGCAATTTCCTCCAAATTTTGAAACAGAATTTCTCAAAGGAGAAGATATTTCTCTCCGCATCCAGGTCAATGCCATTAATGGGCAGGGAGCTACGATTGGCTTCTCCTACCTAAATAATATCATCCAATCCTTTAATCAGGAAATACAGGGAGAGGTGAAAGGTATGCCCAGGAAGATTAAGCAGGGAGGAATAGAAATCGAGCATTCCTATTGGTACAATTCGGAGCTTAACTTCCAACACTTTATGGTTCCGGGGATTTTGGGTGAATTGGTAACCATACTGGTCATGTTGTTGACGGCTATGAATGTAGTCAGAGAACGGGAGATCGGGACTATCGAACAGATCAATGTTACACCCATCCGGAACTGGCAATTTATTTTGGGGAAAATGGTCCCCTTTCTGATTATCGGAATGGTCCTCCTGACAGTAGGTTTGATCGCGGGTAAACTTATTTTTGACGTACCCATGCGAGGCAATCTGGCTTTGGTATTTGCCTTCTGTGCGCTCAATCTTACAGCTGTCCTGGGACTGGGGCTCTTTATCTCTAATTTGGTAGATACCCAGCAACAGGCCATGTTCGTAGCCTTCTTTTTCGTAATAATCTTTATCCTGATGAGCGGACTCTTCACGCCTATCGAAAGTATGCCTGAATGGGCCCAATACCTGACCCTCCCCAATCCTATTGCTCATTTTGTGGAGGTGATGCGGAAAGTTTTGCTGAAAGGCAGCGATTTCGCAGACGTAATGTTCAATTTCCGCGCAACAGTGGTCTTGAGCATAGTCTTCAATACCCTGGCAGTGATGTCATATAGGAAGGTGGATTGAATAAGGTGTTCAGGTGTTCTTGTGTTTAAGCGGTTTATTTCAGAACACCAGAACACTTCCCTACGGTTTTCCTCCTAATCTTTACAGAATACCCTTAGATATGACTCATATCTCCTCTTAGTCCTTCAAAAACCCCTATATTTCCCATGTTCGGTAGATTTATCGCTGAAAATTGCGATTGATTTACTATTTGACACTCCTTCCAAAAGTTTTCTCAGCCATTTAAGGTGGGACCCATATTTATCTATGCCTGCGCTGTCTATTTGAAAAAGAGAGGGTGAGAAGAACTTTGCTTCATTCTCTGCCTAACGTCGGGCTAAAAATTGTAAGTCTAATTAACCTTTAAAATACTGTTTATTATGAATGTTTCTTTTGGAACAAAAATCGGACTAAGTCTGGTCTTCGCTTTATTACTTTCTGTTACGCTGACTTATGCTCAGGATGACGAGCCTACCTATGTGGTTATTGACTATATGAAGGTTGATCCCGAAATGGAATCAGAGTATCTCAAAGTTGAGAAAGTGTGGAAAAAGATTCATGCCGCCAGAATTAAGGCTGGCAAGCTGGAATATTGGGAATTGAGCCGCTTAATTTCTCCTTATGGTACAGCCCATGAATACAACTATAAAACTGCCAACATTTACAAGGGAGATAAAATGCTTGCCGATCACTTTACGGGCTCTATGTCTGATTTATCTGATATCCTCACGGAAGAAGAGATGAAGATTCTGAACAAGACAAATGCAGTCCGAGATCTAGTAAGAGAGGAAATTTATATTGTCGATCAGGAAATTTTCAGAGCAGGCGCGGACAACAGAATTACCGTGGACAATTATATGCAATTGCAAGAGGGAGCTAGCCTTGCGGATCATTCAAATTATGAAAAGAATGTCTGGTTTCCGGTTCATAAAGCGCGTATAGACGATGGCAATATGGGCGGATGGGCCAATTTGAATCTGATGATGCCGCAGGGAGCTGATAAAGAATATCATGCAATTACGGTAGATTTCTATGAGAGCCTGGATCAATACATGCTGCCCTGGTTCGAGAAGTATTTTGCCAAAGTTCATCCTGGTAAAGATTTGGGGAAAATGAGTGATGAAATGGATAAAATCTGGATTCGTCAGAAAGTAGATGTCCAGATGCGAGTAGATTATGTTAGCAACTAAAGAATAAGAAAGTAAACAATTGATAAATGGCTGCCTTCCTTATGGGAGGTGGCCATTTATGTTCCCTGGAAAAATTTCAATTGCCAGAACACCCGAACACCAGAACACATCACATTTCCCCTTTGTCCCCATCGTCCTTTTTTCGATATTTGAAACCTGACAAATGTCGATGAAAGAAACAGAACCCAATAAACTGCCGGAAGAAGGAGGAAAAGTGGAAAAACCCAAAGGCTGGGATTATGTTATCATCCTTACTGTTTTTGCCTTGACTGGTACGACAGCCGCTGTAGTTCCACGCTATCTGATGCCATATACGGGCCTGGAAAAGGGATTTTTGTATTACCTGATCTATTTCATCGTCATTACCCCCATCTACATCGTTTTGCTCCGTATCTATTCTTTTCTTTTTGGGAAAGCAGCCTATTTCCGTGTAGTTGAAAAGAGGATTTTCGGAGGCTTTACGAAATGGTTCAGGAAATCTGAGTAAAAATATTCATCCTAATATATTCCTCACGTGAAAGAAATTATAGAAACCTCAAATGCACCTGCTCCCATCGGCCCCTATAGCCAGGCTGTGAAAGTAGGGAATATGTATTTCCTCTCCGGTCAGATAGCCATCGACCCTGCAACAGGAAATATGATCACTGACAATCTGGAAGCCGAGACTCATCAGGTAATGAAAAATATTGGTGCCATACTGACTGATCAGGGATTGGATTATAGCCATATTGTAAAGACGAGTATCTTCTTGCAGAGCATGGGAGATTTTGGAGAAGTGAATGGAATCTATGGTTCTTATTTTAGCTCAGACTTCCCGGCCAGAGAGACTGTAGAAGTAGCGGGCTTGCCAAAAGGAGTGAATGTTGAGATCTCTGTAATTGCGGTTAAAGGTTAGAATTGCTCTCAGGGATTCTTATTTTCTTATGTTATAGATAGTACTGTAAATCGGACTAAATGCCGCTAATGGCTTTTTGTTCCAGATTTTCGAATAAAATAAAGGATACAGGAAGTGTAAGCTTCCTGTTTTTTTATGGATGAAATTGAGTTTTTGTCTGGAAATGCGGGGGTAAGCTCTGGCAAATAATGGGTTTTGAGATATTTCGAAATCTCGTCAAATTTGAATCATCAAATCAAACCTGTTGCATGAAAAAGTTAGTATTTTTTACTGTTTTACTTTCTATCCTGGCCTTTGCTTGTACCGATAATCCTCTCTTCAAAGTATCTATAGACATTCCTTACAATACGACCTATACGGTCAAAGCCTCTGATCAGGTAGAGGGTCAATTGATCCTCGAATCGGACGAAGGCAGTTATTCAAGCTTCCTTGCAAAAGTGCAGGAAGAAATGGATAACAATGGCATAGAAGCCAATTTCGAAGCAGACATCACTCATTTGGAGATCACGATCCCCGAAGAGGTAGAACTTGACTGGTCTGTTTTGGGAAATGTAAACATCGACTTCAGCGTCAATGGCGAAAGCAGTACGCTCTTGGATGAAGTGAGCTTTCCCTCAGAGAATAGCAAAATCATGAAAGTTGGTTTACCGGCCAGCGGAATTTCTATCAATGATTTTCTATCCTACGAAAGTGCTTCTATCAAAATCGTAGCTGACCTGGAAGAAAGTTTGGCCGATGACATTACGCTGACGATCTCTGCTGAGGTCAAAGTCAGTAGCCTTGACAAAGAATAATGATATAGCCTTTCCAATAATTTTGATTACCGTTTCTAGTTCTGACGCCCGGGGATTCCCCGGGCGTTTATTTTTTTATATTTTTGCGCCATGGAAAAAATCTATTTTCAAGACTATATGCCTGGTAATGTTTGTTTTGGCTGTGGGGCCGATAATCCTGAAGGCCTTCAGATCAAAAGTTACTGGGAAGGAGAGGAAGCTGTATGCATTTGGGATAGTCAGGAAAAATACAATGGTTGGAAAAACCTGCTAAATGGTGGGATACTGGCTACTCTGGTAGATTGCCATAGCATGGGAGCCGCAATGGCCTATGCCTATAAATCTGAAGATAGAGCTCTCGATACTATGCCTGAATATCGATATGCCACGGGTACCATCAATGTGCGCTACCTTAAGCCTACCCCGAATGACAAACCCATAGAGTTACGTGCGCAGATATTGGAAATGAAAGGTCGCAAGACGATCGTTGCCTGTCAGGTCTTTTGCGAGAGTATACAAACGGCCGAATGTGAAGTTGTCGCGATACGGGTTTTTGACAGTAGTCAGGCTCACGGGCATAAAAACAATGCTTTTGCAGGTTAGACTCATTTTTTCTCCCTATCTTCGTCCCTCCAAATGCTTGACGCTAAAGACATACATAAATCCTACGGCAAACTTTCTGTCCTAAAAGGGGTAAGCATTTCTCTCATGAGTGGAGAAGTTGTATCTCTGGTAGGTAGCTCCGGAGCAGGTAAAAGTACCTTGCTTCAGATCCTCGGTACCCTCGACAATATGGATTCGGGAGAACTCTTGTTTGAAGGAGTGGATGTAGCGAAAATGAGCAAAAAGCAGAAAGCCGCTTTCAGAAATGAAGAATTGGGCTTTGTTTTTCAGTTTCATCACCTTTTGCCGGAATTCACCGCAATGGAAAATGTCTGCATTCCAGGCTTTATTCATGGTACGGCTCAGGAGGAATTGGAAGAAAGAGGCAATATGTTGCTGACTCGTTTGGGTTTGGGCGAAAGACTGGATCATAAGCCCAGTGCCTTATCCGGGGGAGAGCAACAAAGAGTAGCAGTCGCCAGAGCATTAATCAATAAGCCTAAACTGATTCTTGCGGATGAGCCAAGTGGGAACCTGGATTCTCAAAATAGTCGTGATCTCTACAACATGATGTATGAGTTAGCCAAAACGACTGGAACCACCATTCTTCTCGCCACACACGATATGGATTTGGCAAGTAAGACCGATCGCACCCTGCGTATAGAGGACGGTCTGATCATTCAGAATTAAGGTATTAAAAGGATAAATTTCTCATACAAGCGAAGCTTGTCCTTGCGGGTCGGTATCTCCGAATAAGCAATCCCCTTGACTCTCATTTGAATCAAGGGGATTGCTTCTATTTCTGCGCAAGGACTTCTTTTATTGCTTATAGATCGTAACCTTCCCTTCCATCAATCTGCTCAAAGGAAATATGACTTCTTTATCTCCGGTATCGATGGTGATGGAGATATTATCCATGCGGGAGATGCTTCCTTTTATATTATCCAGTTCGATATTCTGCCCTATTTTGAAATTGTTAGGCGCATAAAAACTGCTGAGGATATTGGCGAGAACAGGACGAGCAGCATGTCCGTAGGCGATGGCAAAGCCGAGTAGCAAGCCACCCAAAATGATGTATTCGTTTGTTGTTAGGACCGCGACATCAATGCCGATTTGTCCAAAGGCCGTTACTACGACCACCATCATCAGGAGGAAGAAGACAATGCCACTGATAAATTTCCAGGCAGATATTCCGAAGGATTTGCAGGCATTGGCTACCAACTCGCGGACTGCGCCAGCCAGATAGAAACCAACGGCTAATATGATAAATGCAGTAAGGAGATCGGGAATGAAGGCGATCAGTTTGGCGATTTGCTGGGTAAGAATCTCCAGACCCAAAAATTCAGTTGCACTGAGCACAAAGATCAGCATGAGGGTCCAGTAGACAAATTTCTTGATGATCACTACCGGCTTTAATTTTATGCCAGAGTCCTTAAATGCTGCAGTAGCATTTAGTTTGTCCCCTAATTTTTCCAGTCCCAGTCGAGTGAGTACTCTGGAAGTTACCGAAGCAGCGATTTTGGAGATCAGCCAGCCAAGTAGAAGGATAAGGGTAGCAGGGATTAATCTAAATAAACCAGCGCTAAGTTGTTCAAAGACAGTGTTAAAGGAGTTCGTTAGTGATTCAAGTAAATTCATGGGCTTTCTACCGTTATTTTTTTTCGACCCGCTCACCACCGTCTATAGAACTTCCCAAGACATTTCCTGCCTTGACGATAAAAAGATCTACAAAATCGGCGAGCATTTTCATGGAGAATAAAGAACCCAGGGTTTCTCTTTTTATATGATCGGGCAATTTATCGTTAGACTCGATCTTTTTAAAAGCATTATTTTCTTCCATTAATTCTTATGTTTTTCACCATCCACGATGATCTGACGAACACGCTTCCTTGCTCTGGCTAATCTCATCTTCACTGCGCTTTCTGAAATGTCGAGATGTTCCATTAATTCTTTGATAGAACCCTCATCCTGGTATTTCATCAGGAGGATGACCTTATCCTCGGGTGCAATTCTTTCCATCGCTCTCTTTAAGCGATCGACTCTTTCGCTGAGTAGCTCGGATTCATTGTCGTCGTTTTGACTGGGTAGATCCGGACCATCGTCTATATCTACATTCGTGTAGCGGTTGTTCTTTCTGTAATACTCTACGCAGTAGTTGTAGGTAATTGCGTAAAGCCAGGTAGAGAATCGACTCTTGCCTTTGAATTTATTCAGTTGAGTAAAAACTTTGAGCAAGACGTCCTGAACCATGTCTTTCGCTATATCCTTGTCTTTTACGAAAGAGATACATTTGCGATAGACTTTGTCAGCGTACCTGTCATAAAGATGGTTGAAGAGCTCCGTCTTGCCTTCATCCATGATGAGGCTTATCAGCTCTTCGTCTGATAGCTTTCGGTAATCTTTTCTAGAAGGTGCGTTCACAATAGTTCCTATGCTGAGGACTTGATGAGTGCTAATTGTTAACATTGTATTTGTAGTACACGGGCAATTAGCAAAAAGTTTCGGGTTTCTTATAGTTTAAAAATCGTAATAATTAGGAAGGCTAATTTGCATAATTAAATGCAAAAAAGGCCTATACTGTTAAGAATAGGCCTTTTTAGTATATTTTTTTTGGAATTAGTTTTGGTAAAGTACCTGCTTTACTGCGTCAATCACTCGTTTTGGATTGGGTAACCAGGTATCTACAAGTACTGAAGAGTAAGGCAAAGGAGTGTCTCTTGCAGTAACTCTGACGACTGGAGCATCGAGGTAATCGAAGGCTCTTTTCTGAAGGACATAAGCAATTTCAGTTGCCATTCCAGTCAGCGGCCAGGACTCTTCAACGAAGACACAACGGTTGGTTTTCTTTACAGATTCTATAACTGTCGTATAATCGATTGGACGCAAAGCCCTAAGATCTATCATTTCTGCATTGATCCCATCTTTGGCCAATTCATTACAAGCATCCAGACATACATGCACCATTTTTCCAAAAGAAACGATGGTAACATCCGTACCGGCTCTTTTTATATCCGCTTTGTCAAGAGGAATGAGGAACTCCGGACCTTCTGGTACAGGTCCTTTATTTCCATACATAACCTCAGACTCCATCACCAATACAGGATTTGGGTCGCGTATCGCGGATTTGAGCAGTCCTTTTCCGTCAGCAGGTGTGCTGGGAGAAACAACTTTCAATCCGGGAGTATTTGCAAACCAGTTCTCAAAGCTTTGAGAGTGAGTTGCTGCCAATTGTCCTGCAGACTGGCTGGGACCTCTGAACACAATCGGTACAGAATATTGCCCACCACTCATCTGGTACATTTTTGCGGCATTATTGATTACCTGATCGATGGCAACCAATGAAAAGTTAAATGTCATGAACTCGATGATCGGACGGAGACCCATCATTGCGGCTCCTACTCCAATTCCTGCAAATCCATTTTCTGATATCGGGGTATCTATTACCCTTTTTTCTCCAAACTCATCCAACATCCCCTGGCTTACTTTGTAAGCTCCGTTGTATTGAGCAACCTCTTCTCCCATCAGGAATACGCTATCATCCAAACGCATTTCTTCCTGCATTGCCTCCCTCACAGCTTCTCTGAATTGAATTTCTCTCATAATGCTTTAAGGCTTGTAAATTAGGCTTCGAAGATAGATAATTTTTTTTTAAATCAGGAGGGATTTTTATCTGCTTCCTGCATATAAGTTTCTATAGCAGCTTTCGCGGTTTGATAACCTTGTTCTATTCTCCATTGAACCTTTTCCGGATGGAAATCCAAAATGCTTCCCATATAGACTTGAGGTTCGATTAGAATCGTATTGAACGCATGCAATTCGACTTTTTTACCACTTACCACACTTGTGCGATAAAGTTTGATATCCGGGGCCTGTTCTTTGGCTTGCTTTACGAGGTCATTGATGGTCAGGTATTCGCGGAGATCATTCACAAATATTTCATCGATCGCGATGTCTACCAATGCCCTTCTGGCAATGGTGAAAATATTTCTTCCTGATTCCAGGTCTTTTTCCAGAGGCAACTTTCGAGAGGTGCAATTGATAATCACCACCTCATCCGGTTGATCATGGACCACCTGACCCAGGGGGCTGGTATCACGTATGCTGCCATCTACCATATCATATAAGATGCCGGCTTTGGTTTCTATTTGTTCCTGAGGAGCCCACAAAAGCGGAATGGAAGTAGAAGCGAGGATGGCTTTTTGAAATTCGATATCTGTCTCGAAATCTTTGGGTCGCAAAGTCCGAAAGGTTCCATCTCTGAGGGAAACCGATCCAATCCGCAAATCACAGGGACTTGTACTTAGGTCCTCGAGACGTACATATCGTTGGAGTAGTCTAAAGAGGGGCTCATTATTTAGAATGGCTTTATCCCGGGAAACCAGACTCCTCAATATGGAAAACATCTCCAGACTGCCCTGGAAAATGAGTTTTTGAAGATTGGGGGAATTCCAGATTTTGGAGAGTTGCCAGTATTTGTCCATGGCGATCATGGTGCCATTGAGCGCACCTACTGAGACCCCCGCGATGATATCAAAATTGAAATCGGGGTTCTTAATTTGTAGTTCCTCGTGAATGTATTTGAGTGCTCCAAATTGGAAGGCTCCATTTGCCCCTCCGCCACTCAGTACCAAAGCCCGTTTCATAGGTGTCTCTTTATCAGCAGCAAGTTAGGAAAATTCAGCTAGACCCTGAAAGAGCCTGACCAAATTCAAAAAATGTAGTCTTAATAACAAAAAGAGAGTCTTTGCTATGACAAATTGCGGAATATTGGATTTTCCTGAAACACTGTTCCTCAGTATTTTGTATGTTTAATTAAAGGCCACAATACTCGATTATGATAAGTACCGATTTAACCCAAGACGCATCTCAGCTAAGTCCCGGAGCATTATCTCTCCTTCCTTTGTTATACATCGCCTGGTCCGATGATATTTTGACTCCTACGGAGATCAATTTGATTGAAGAATTCATCCAGGATCAGGATTGGTTAGAGAAAGATGACAAGGTTTTTCTTTGCTCTCGTTTAGATCCAGCCAAACCTCCGACTCCCAAGCAGGTGAAAAGATGGGCCAGTCTGATCCGAAACAATGCGGCACAATTGCCCGCCGCTTCTTTGAAGGATTTGGCTAGTCTGGGAAAAGAGCTTTCAAAATTGGGAGGGCAGGAAGGTGCCGAGAACTTCAAGCCAGAATCTGCAGAACGTGCTTTACACAATGCAGCAGAAATGCTCGGACTTATCAGCGCTGAATCGGTCAATGAAATATTAGCTGCTCCCCGTCCAGAGAAGGTTTCAGAAGAAGAAGAAAATATTACTGCATTCGATCTGGCGGAAATGAAAGCTTACCTGGATGGTGATCAGGGCGAACTGAAAGAGAAGCTGAGAACGCTATTTTCTGATCCTATATTTTCCTACGACAGGATAAGTGAAGATAAATCTGAATATAGAGAGACGGTATTTGAGTGGATGAAATTATTGGCGGAAAGGGGCTATGGTGCTTTGGCCTATCCGGATTTTGCAGGAGGTAAAAACGATATGCGTTCTTACGTAACCGTATTTGAGATGATGGGACACCATGACATTAGTCTGGCCATCAAATTTGGGGTGCAGTTTGGCTTATTTGGGGGAAGTATTATGGGGCTCGGTACCGAGAAGCATCATAGAGAATACCTAAAAGATACAGGTTCTCTGGAACTGGCAGGCTGTTTTGCTATGACGGAAGGAGGACATGGTTCCAATGTTCGGGATATTGAGACAACCGCAACTTATGATCCTTCAACCGAAGAATTTATCATACATACTCCTCATCACTATGCCCACAAAGAATATATAGGAAATGCTGCGGTACATGGAAAAATGGCTACCGTTTTTGCCCAATTGATCACGGAAGGAGAAAATTATGGAGTGCATGCGATCCTTGTGCCTATCCGTGATGATCAGGGAAATCCTATGTCTGGGGTTAGGATTATGGATAGTGGACGAAAGCTGGGATTGAATGGAGTAGATAATGGCCGCCTTTGGTTTGATCAGGTGAGAGTCCCCCGGGAAAATTTGCTCAATCGATTTGGAGAAGTTGATGCAGATGGAACTTATCAGAGTCCTATTACCAATGAAGCCAAGCGCTTCTTCACGATGCTGGGAACCCTTGTAGGGGGTAGGATCAGTGTACCCATGGCGGGTTTGAGTGCTGCAAAGTCTGGACTGGCAATCGCGATCAAGTTTGCGGCTGTTCGTAAGCAGTTTGGTCCCGCTGGTCAGGCAGAGATTCCAATTCTAAACTATAGAACGCATCAAAGGCGACTGATGCCTCTCCTTGCAAATGCTTTTGCCTATCACTTTGCGCATCAGGGAATGGCGCATCGATATGTGAATGCCTCAGAAGAGGAAGGAAGAGAAATAGAGGCACTGGCGGCAGGACTAAAAGCACTCAGTACCTGGAATACCACAGCTACCCTGCAAGAGTGCAGAGAGGCTTGTGGAGGTGCAGGATACCTCTGGGCCAATAGATTTGCCGATATGAAAGCAGATACGGATATCTTCACCACCTTTGAAGGAGACAATACCGTACTCATGCAATTGGTGGCCAAATCACGTCTTTCGGATTTCAAGAATGAGTTCAACTCGATGAATCTCTTCAATATGGTCAACTTCTTTGCGGGTAAAGCCTTCGACGCTTTGGCTGACAAAAATCCGATCGCTGTTCGAAAAACAGGCAAAAAACATCTGAGAGATTCAGAATGGCACCTGGATATGTTTAAAGACCGTGAGAGTAGTCTGGTGATGTCTGCTGCGCGCAGGCTCAAGCATCGATTGGATCAGGGCATGAATTCCTATGATGCCTTTATTGAAGTACAAACCCATTTGGTTACAATGGCGGAAGCTTATATAGACAGGGTGGTGCTTGAGTACTTTATCGAAGAAGTGAAAAATTATCCGGAAGCAGCAGGTAAAAAGGTATTGAAAAAACTTTGTGCTTTGTATGCACTGAATATCCTGGAAAAGAACATCCTGTTTTACATGACCCATGATTACCTGTCCGATGCAAAAGCAAATGCCATTCGCTATCAGGTAGAGCGGCTTTGTCTCCGTTTACGGAAACATGCGGTTGCCTTGGTGGATGCTTTCGGAATACCTGATGAGATGCTGGCTGCTCCTATCGCAATTAATTATGGGGGAACCTATAAATAGTAAAAACAGAAATTGAATGAGTGTTCAATAATTCCTATATTTGTACTTGATTCAAGGAATGTAATACAAACCAGAGAAGTTTTATGGGATACTATTTGGTCTTTTGCGCAAGCAGGAAGGATTTTGTTTTTCCCGGCGTCTAAGTATCAGAATGGTTGAACTTTTAAAGGGGAATTGCAACAGCAGTTTCATTTGGTACGTATTAATAGTTCAAAATTGAAGTCAAAAAAAGTTCTTGTTGCAGAAGTCATTAATAGTAATGGGTTTATTCCGGTAAGCCTTTTTTTCTCGCTCCTGCGCAAAATATTGAGAATTTCCCGATGTATTCCTTTTGAGGCTAAGCATTCTCCAAGGGCTACTTATAGGCTAATCTCACCCAATGCGTTCTTTACCGAAGGCTTTCTGGATGTGTCTTTTACAGAAAAACCTGCAATAAATCAGGTGTTTCGTATAAGGGGAATAGAAGGTAAATGGCTCCTAATGAGAAAAAATACATTAGCTGAGCTGTACGAAGAAGTAATCCAGAAAGAAAACAAGTTGAATGAAGGAAAGATCCGTAGTATCGACCGGCTATTGGAGGAAGAATACCCTCATTTGTTTATAAACAAGAGGGAAAACAAAGAGGAGATTGAAATTCTGGAAGTTCTGGAATTGGATTGATGTTCCGATAATCGACTTGTTCTTTTTATTTGGTAAAATCGAAATATATTAACTATTATTAAGATAATATTCGCTATTATTTCGGCGTATTTAAAAAGATGACCTGCATTCGATCTTTATAAGTCATCGAGCCCGGATCTTCTCTTCCTATTTATATAGTGTGATACCTGAGGGTTTCCTTAGGCTCATCTTTTTACCTAAGTAATTTCAAGGAAATTATGAAAGCGCAACTGTTGATCCTTATTTGCATCACCTGTATTTCTACCCAAATTTTTGGACAGATAACCGTATCCGAAGTAGAGAAAAAGCTTCGGATGGGAGAATCCCTGGAAGGGATGGATTTGAGAAATATGGACCTTCGTGGATTAAACCTGGATGGTGCCAATCTAAGTAAAGCCCGGCTCAATGGAGCTGATTTGCGAGCTGCCAGCATTCGCAGGGCCCATTTGCACAAAGCTGATTTGCGGGGAGCAAAGCTGGATAGTGTGGATTTCAATGCCACAAATTTGCAAGATGTCCGTTTCCCCAAAGGAGAAATTTCTCACCTAAATCTCAACCGCGCAAATTTATCGAATACTGACCTGAGAGGGACTCACTTTCTCAAATCCAGCTATAAGTATGCTGATTTTCAGGGAGCAAATCTGGCCGGATCTCGTTTGGGAGGTACTTTCTTCTATGCCAATTTTAGCCATGCCAAGCTAAAGAACGCAAATCTGTCAAATGCAGACCTGCGAGGAGTCAAGTTCCATCAAGCGGATCTTCAGGAAGCAAATCTCTCCAAGGCCAATCTGGATGGCAGTGAGTTCTATCACGCACGGATGAATAAATGTGACTTAAGTGGGGTCAGTATCAAAGGAGCAGATTTCTCCAAAGCGATTATGGAAGGGGTAAAGCTCAAGGAAGATGAAAAGCTGCTGGCTCGCCTGAAGAAGCAGGGAGGCATATTGTAGCAGCTGTTTAGAGAATTTTAGGAAGAATAGCTGGTCTCCTGCTGAAGAGGTAAGGAGAGGATCACTTCTGTGCCATGACCCGGATCACTTTCAATGTCAATAAAGCCTCCATGCTGTTTCATTATCCCCAGACTAATTGAAAGACCTAAACCGGTACCTTCTCCCAATGATTTGGTCGTAAAGAAAGGCTCAAAGATTTTATCTACGGTTTCCTTAGGAATACCATCTCCCGTATCTTGAATGCGAACTTCTACCTGTCCTCCTACTCTGCGGGTTTTTATGCGAATCCATCCTCCGCTCGGCATGGCTTGAATGGCATTGGTCAGTACATTCATGAAGACCTGATTGATTTTTCCGGGGAAACCTTCAATCACAGGGATATCTCCATAATCTTTAATCAACTCGACATCTTTCAACTGACTTTTCAACAAGGCAAGGGTATTGTCAAGCCCCAAATGAATATTCAGAGGTTTAGGCTGCTCCTCATCAACACGGGCAAACATCCGCAACCCTTTGACTATCTCTGTGGTACGATGTGCACCTTCAGCCATGCCTTCCAGTAATTCTGATATCTCTTCTTTCAGATATTCAAAATCCATCTGGTGTTTCATTTTGGAGACATCTGAAAATTTCTCATTGAGTCCCTGAGCCTGAACGATGTTCTCGTAAGCATTGAGCAGTTTGAGTAACTCTGATATATCTGATTTGAGCGGATGAATATTTCCGGAAATAAAGTTGACCGGATTGTTGATCTCATGGGCAATACCCGCTGTGAGTTGACCTAAAGAGGCCATTTTTTCTGCTGCTACCAATTGAGTCTGCGTAGACTTCAATTCCTGATGGGTTTCTTCCAACTCATCATATGCACGACTCATTTCGCGATGAGATTTTCTTTTGATAAAAAATAACCAGGCAGAAAGGGCCGCAATAGAAAGGAACAAGAAGGTGATCAGGATAAGGAAATTTCTGTCTTTTCTACTATCCTCTGCCTCTTGTTCAAAGATATCCCGCTCATCCAACATAAGCTCGATAAAGAACTCACTGGTGAGGGAATCCATTTGACGTTCACTTTTATATTGCAGGAGCACAGCCTGGAGCCTTAGGGCTTCTCCATATTTCTTTTCTGCTTCCCGATTTCTACCCGCAGCCATGAGACTTTGTGCCTCTCTTAAAACCGTTTTGGTTTTCTGTTCTGTCTCTTCCTCAACGATGGAAAGAATTGGATCAGGCTTGCTGGCTTCTGAGATTGTTTTCAGGTCTTCTACAAAATCATCTATTTCCGCATTGGGATTATTTTCTTCCTCTACTTTTTTGGCTGATTCTGTAAAGGCGATGATCTCTTCGGGCTCTTTTGCTTCTCCAATTTTATTGTACAGCATGGCTACATGCTGGCTGAGTGCTTCACTTTTCGCACTATCCCCTATACTTATATAGGAGCGAATGCTTTTCTCGTAATACTCGATCGCACGCTCATAATCACCATTATCTTCTGCTCTTTTCGCCGTGTTTTCATTGATCTGAGCTCCACGGGCAGCAGCATCTTTTTTGATTTTAGAACTTACTTCTCCGGTATTCCCGTCTACCCATTTTTCTACCTTGGAAATGGCATTGTCCAGGACATTGTTGATCCCTGAGGCAGCATTCATCTCGCTAAGGATGCTTTTGACCCTGTTCTCTCCGGCTGGGTAATTTATAGATTCAGCCAACTTTTGTCCATCTCTCAGGTTTTTCAAAGCCCGAGAACGGCGTTTTTGACTCTTGTAGGCCAATCCACTCAGAATGAAGGCGTCTACCCTCCTTTCGTTGATCGTTTGAGGGTCATACAAAAACCCTTCTGCCTCCAGGATGTTTTTGGTTTTGAGGGTTTGGGCAAATCTAAGGGCTTCCTGGGCATAGCTGAGGCTTTGACGAGGATTTGATTGCTTGTAATGCTCAGACATATCTATCATGGCCTGCAATCGCTCTAATCCCTCAGCATTTTTGGCTTTGTCCTTTGCCTCAGCTGGGTCGATTTGTGCGAAAACAGAAAAACTGGTACACAAGATGAGTACCAGGCTAAAACAGATATGTAATAATCTCTTTTTCACCCTTGGTATCCTTTGGTGGCTAATTTACACAAAAGAATAGACCCCCACTAGATGGTGGGGGTTGCACGGTTTAGATTTCCGTTTCATTATATCTTACGAAAAAAATTCTATTTCGGTTGAGGATCAGCTCTTTACCCATTGCGACAATTTTTCCATAGCTCCCTCTTCGGAAAGCACCCATTCCAAGGGCTGTAGTCTATAGCAGTCCCAGCCTGCTCTTTCCAATACCAGCTGCTTATCAAGATTATCTGCTGATCCCTTCATGAGGTCGAGGAAGATGGCTTTCTTCTTTCCATCTTTGATCAAAGCCAAATCAACTTCATAAGGTCCTAATTTGTATTGGGGAACCAGATGCTCTCCGAAGCCCTCTTCTGCCAATTTCTCAAATACCATCCTGCCCATTTCCCCTAAAGAAGCATGCATATCAGAAGCCTGGTACACTTTTTCTTCTTTCTCGTTTTCCATCATCTGAATAGAGAAATAGTCAATGATTCTTTTTCGGAAACATTCGGGCTTCATTTTCGCCAGAGCTTCCGGATGAATGCTGTGCAAAAGAATGGCTTTTTCCCTGGCTCTCGAACTGGCGACATTGTAGATACGTGACATATCTTCTCCCATAACCGAACGAGGAGCGCGTATTTTCCCTTCTGCTGTAAAGGAATGACTAGCAGTTGTAGTCAGGATCATGATGTCTCTTTCATCTCCCTGAAACTCGCGGGAAGTACCTACCAGCAATTTCAATTCTTCTCTATGCGCCTTGATTAGAGGATGGCGGTTAAATTCTTTGTTGAGGAGGTCGCGATGCTCTTCATTAGAAGAGTCCAGACAGAGAATACCAAGTGTAGGCAAGTTTGGGAGCCTTCCGGCTTCTACATCTTCGATCAAGCCCCCAATCAATTGAACACAAGCCTTGACAATGGCCGGCTTCTTGGGGTTTTTAGGATCATCTTCTATATAATGAACTTCTGCTGCTGCTCCATAGAGATTATCGGTCGAAGTTTTTAGTGGGATGATTTGCTTGTCATATACATATTTATTGGAAAAGCCGATCAATTCCGGACGACAACGAAAATGCTCTCTCAGGCTGATGATGTTGGGATAAATTACCCCACTCAGGCTGTATACACTACTCGAGCGATTGTTGATGTTGAATTGTTGTTTGAAGGGATGATTGATCAGGTAGCGATCCAAAAGCTGATTGGTTCTGCTCAAGGGGAAAAGCCTAGCCTGAGTTGCTACAGCTGTCTGGTTTTCATCTCCGACTATGATGCATTTTTTACTTCGGTAGATGAGGTTGAGCATACTGATATCACATTGACTGGCCTCGTCTACGATGAGTACATCAAATTGTCCGGGATTGGGATCCTGGAAGAAATTGATCGCAGTATCCTGCTGCATGACCCATACGGGGACAACTTCTCTTGCCAGGCGCATATTGCTGACTGCTGACTTCATATTCTTTTCGGCATTTTTTCCATGCCCTTTCCCGATGTTTACCAGATCATTTCTCCAGGCAGTTAAGGCCGATTTTTGCTCATCACTGATCTGAATTTGCTTGTGATACCAGGTTTTGTAGGCAATCAGTTCTACGACCTTCTTCTGGATATCCTTTTGAATATTTTTCAAGGCTTCAATAAGTTCGCGTGGATTACCCAATGCTTCCAAACTTCCTTGCAGGACTTTCTGGATTTTGAGAGCCAGGATTTCCCGATTCAATTGGACTTCGGAAAGTTCCAACTCTTCGGTCTGACTCAGATACTCAAAAGTTTGGGGTAAAAGCTCTCGCAATTCTTCAAGAAGAGCCGCATGTCTGAGGTTTTCTGCTTCCCAGGCTTTCGCTTCTTTGAGTTCTTGGATTTCCTGATCGAAAAGGACGAGCTCTCTTTCTTTGATGGCTTTATGCAATTCTTTATGCTCTTGCAAGCCTAAACTGATTTCTTCCCATTCCCTTCTGGTCTCCTCGTAGCCTTTGTAGGCGGAAAGGCTGGTCAGGAATTCTATCTGGGCAGGTCTTTCTGTTGATTCTTTGGAAAGAATCTCCGCTCCTATAGATCGGAGCATCAAATTGAAATCTTCAAATTTCTTGAGGGATACCTCCAAAGAATCCCAATGCTCAAAGCTACTTTCAACCTGGTCTTTTTCTACTTCTATTCCCACACCCCGACCAAAATTATTCATCAGGATTTGCAATTGCTTGATGCGCGCTGCCTGGGTAAGGCTCCTTTCCAGTACCAGCAATTGTTCCAGCCCTTTTACTTCCAGGCCATTTACCTTGCAGAGGTAAAAGGCTTTTTGGGTTTCGTTGAGGAATTTCTTTTTGAGGATATTGAGTTTTCCAGAGTCTCCATACTTTTCGAAGAGATTGCGAATCTCTTTCAAGCCCAAATCAGGATCAAGATCTGTTAAGTCTTCCCATTCGATCTGGTAGCGAAGCAAGGCTTTTTCTTCTTCCAACATATAATGGAAGATCGGACGACATTGATCCAGAACCTGCTTTAATTTGCGGAGTTGAAAAGCGGGATGCAATAACAAACTTTCATAACTACACAAAGCTGTATGGATAGTTTTTGCTTCCTTGAGTCTTTCTAGCAAGTCATCATTCAATGCATCAGCTTTGATGCGGGAATACATCCTGATATCATACAGATTTTCCCATTCAGCCAATTCCGCAAAGATTTTTTCCAAACGTTCTCTTCTGGGGAGCACTTCTTCTTCGGGGAAAATTTGTTCTCCTTCCGGACGCCCGCTTTCCTGGATAAAATCAAGCACCTGAATTAGCTTGGCCGCCCAATCGCCACTTTCCTGTGAAGGATAAATTTCATCTTTGATATACTGAACCTCTCCCAAGCGTGCCAACTCCTCGATCCACTCTATGGCGGAAGCTTTTCTTTCCTGCTTCATAAATGGATCCCAGAGGCTTAGGTCTTCATGTTGAGAGCTAATACGGCTTTTGACTTCTGAAAGAGTGCTTTCAAATTGTTCCTCCAGTCCCTTTAAGTCATTTTCCATCTTGAGGATCTCTCCTTCCTCGTATTTCCTGCTAAGGTTATCTTTGACCGCATCGATAGAGCTGCGGAGCATTTCCTGGTGTTCATTTCCTTTGAGGAAAGCCACCATAAGGTTGCGAATTTCCTGAGGAAGTTTTTCACGAATTACTTCCAGTGCCTTGGCATTTTTGGAAACAATGAGGATAGATTTACCCTCGGCAACAAAATGCGAAGTCAGGTTGGCGATGGTGTGGCTCTTTCCGGTTCCGGGAGGGCCCTGTACCGTTACGGCATCCTGACGCAGCAATTGTTTAGCGATGTTGAGCTGTTCGGCATTATAGGCCAAAGGAAAGAGAAATCTTTCCGGAAGATCTTCTACTATGCGTGGAGCTTCCATATCTTTAGCCATACTCTTATAAGCGATCCGTAAAGGATTGCCCGGTTTTCTCAGGCTAAAGAGTTTTTTGAAGAAATCCGGAATTTGATCGTTTTGATCTTTCCCGCCCAATTCATTGATACTGGAAATGATACGTTCCGCATCTCTTGCGACATGAGCTCCCGTATTGAGCATGCGGGTTTGAATAACGGGGGAAAAACTAAAGCGAATTTCCTCACTTATTTTCCCTGCAGGCATGCAGTAATTGAGTTCTTTCCCCTGAAAGAATAGGTCCTCAATTTTTGGGAAGACTTCGAGAATACGAATGGCTGATGCATAAAAACTTCCCCGGAGGTAATCAGCTTCGAAATTTAGTTCGCGGCTATCTCTATTGAAGTTGTCGACTTCCTGCAGAACCTTGAGCTTGCGCTTGTGGGTCTTTTCGGAATCTTCTCCCTGAAAATGGGCTTCCAGCAATTCTGTGAAGTTCTGCTCACAGGTAATTACATGGGCGAAGGTGTCCGCTTCCAGTATTAGTTCCTGTTTCTCGAGAGAGAGGGTGAGGGGTAAGTGAAACAGAAAGTTGTGATACTCTTTGCCCCCTATCTTGCCAGAAACCAGCCCAAATGACAGCGTTAGCTGACGATCCTGGCTGGTTTGCATTTGGAAGTATAGGTCGTGAAGGGCATCATATATGTTGTTGATCTGGAGGAAATTTGCCTGCCCCTGATGGTGTTTGTTGAAATTCCTTTCATAAGAAGCAAACATTTCTTTTCTCAGTTCATCATCCCCAAATTTTTCCTCCGCTTCTTCCACTTTATTTACATAAATTTTACCGTCTTCCTGACTAAGGCTGATCCAGGGATTTAAGGCTGGTGGAAGCGTGAGGGTACTGACTTCTTCCAAACTTTTACCATCCACCTGCTTTTTGAATTCTCTGAATGCCTTCATTCGGCTGGCGACCTCCTCAAATTTGCTGTGTTTGGATTCTTTCTTGATGAGCTGTACTGCTTTGCCTCCTTCTTCTACAACTTCAATCCAGTCTCTGAGTTCTTTTGGGGCATCCGCCATTTCATCGGCTTCCCCTCTTTTGAGGATGAGCAGCGGCTTTTCTGCATTTTTCCACTGAAAGTGAAATTGTTCCCGATCAATGACGGCCTTATCTGTGGTAATATTGAGCAAGTCTTCAAGGGCCCACCATTGATTTTTGTCTTCATCAAATCGGAGACCACCCTTGACAGTGGTAAACAGATCTCTGATATAAGCGAATAGATTTACAAGAGGAGTTGCAGTATCAGAGGCTGCTTTATGATTTTGTTTTCTTTGGAAAGAGAGCATTTGTCTTTATATCTGGTGAAAGAATATGCGTGCGTGATTAGGTCGCCGAAAATTGGCGCCGGGTTCGACATCAGCTTATGCTGTGATAGGGGAAGTTAGAAGGGGGGAATCGGACCTATGTTAAAGGTTTACCGATAGCAATGGGTTTTCGTACGTGTAAAGTAGAGTCTTTACGATAGATAGGATTTTATGTACATGAGGCTTTACGCGGATATGCCCACAGGGTTTAGAAAAAATTATCCACATGGGGATAAGTGCTTTAGGGTCAGGAGGAAAAATATGTGTTGGGGTGTTAGAGTATTAGTGTGTTAGAACGGATTTACCCAAACACGCTAACACCCAAACACTTTATTTCTTCCTCAATTTTTTTTTCACAGAAGTGATAAATCCCTTACATTTCGGAATAAGGATTGCAATAGTATCAACTCATAATGTTCCGATAGCAAATGAATCAATTTGATCTCTCTGTTGAGGCAGATATTTCACAAGCTTTTACCCTTAGTAGCGATTTTTATACACAGGCTAAGATATATGAAAAAAGTAAGGAGAAAATCTTTACCCGAAACTGGCAATGTATTGGTCGCAAGAGCGAAATGCCGGCTGCTGGTACAGTGCGGCCCTTAAACTTCCTGGAGAATTGTCTGGATGAACCATTGATGCTTTCCCGAGATCAGGAAGGAGAATTGAGATGTCTATCCAATGTATGTACCCATAGAGGTTTTGTTTTGGTAGATGAGGAAAAGCCTTGTTCAGAGATTAGATGTCGGTATCATGCCAGACGTTTTGGGCTGGATGGTAAGTTCAAAACCATGCCTCAATTTAAAGAAGCCAAGAACTTTCCGGCAAAGAGTGATGACCTTCCTCAATTGGATCTGAAGTTTCTGGGAGAGCTGGTTTTTACAGCCATTGATCCGGCTATTAGCTTTGAAAGTTGGCTCAAGCCCATGCTGGATCGGGTAGGGTTTATGCCTTTTGATGAATTTGTTTACTATCCGGAATATTCTCAAACCTATGAGGTCAATGCTCATTGGGCTTTGTATTGTGATAATTTTCTGGAAGGCTTCCACATTCCTTTTGTCCATCCGGGCTTGAATGAGATCGTGAGTTTTCCGGATTATGAATACGAGATCTTTGATCATGGAAGTCTGCAAGTAGGGGTAGCAAAAGGCGAAGACCGAGCCTTTGATTTACCCGCTGGTCATCCGGATTCAGGGAGGCAGATAGCGGCTTATTGGTTCTGGTTTTTCCCAAATATTATGTTCAATGTGTATCCCTGGGGGCTATCTTTAAACCTGATAAATCCCAAAGGACTGAATAAAACGGAGATCAGATTTGAAACTTATTTGTGGAAAGCTGAACTCTTCAATGCAGAGAATCAGGATCTTTTGCACCTTACGGAAATGGAAGATGAAGCTGTGGTAGAGTCTGTGCAGATGGGCGTAAAGTCTCGTTTGTATAATAAAGGTCGGTTTTCGCCTAAGCAAGAAGTAGCGGTTCACCATTTTCACAGATTGGTCTCTGAAGCCATGAAGGCCTGATTTAGCGGTGTATGAGATAAAGAAGATGTAATAATACAGGCAAAGCGTCAGGGCAGTTCTCGCCTAATTTGCTAGCTTCGTAGCGATTTATGGAACAAATATTTATTGCAGCCATACTGGTCTTGCTAATATTGCTTTTGATAAAAAGCAAGCTTCACCCTGCTTTATTATTTGTTTCTGCAGCCCTCATCTTTTCCTTTGCAGGCATGATAGAGGTTCAGGAATTGCTGACCTATTATGCCAATGAAACCCTGATTACGCTTTTACTCCTTTTGCATGTATCGGTTGCAGTAGAGAAAAGTAATCTCATTCTCTTTCTTTCGAAACAGATATTTAAAAAGAAATCTTTCCACGGATCTCTCTTTCGTTTGTCGTTTTTTACTATGCTCTTTTCGGGTATACTAAATAACACAGCTATTGTGGCAACCTTGATGGGAACGGTTAAGAACAATCCGCATAAGTTTGCCCCTTCTCGGCTGTTGATCCCGCTTTCCTATTCTGCCATCATGGGAGGCGTATTGACCCTGATCGGCACATCCACCAACCTGATTGTAAACAGCTTTACCATTAAGGCAGGCTTAGAACCTATAGGCTTTTTTGATTTTTTCTATGTCGGGGCGCCTATCGCTTTGATCGGTTTGCTTTATGTTGTGTTGGTATTGCCGCATCTCTTGCCTCGTCAAGGTTGGGAAGAGGACGAGGATACCGTTTCCTACTTTTTGGAAGCGGAAGTCAGGGCAGGAGCATCAATCATCGGTAAAAGTATTACAGAGAATGGCCTGCGGAATATGGACCATCTCTTTCTTGCAGAGATCATCAGAGATAATCGTCTGATTTCGCCTGTTGAGCCCAATCAAATTCTGCGAGAAGGAGATATCCTGGTATTTACCGGAGCGGTGAGCAAAATACAGGAACTGCGCAAGTTCCCGGGTCTGGAGATACAGGAGAAAGGGACAGAAGAGATTCTGGATTCTAACTTGCAGGAAGTAGTTGTCAGACATACAAGCCCTTTGCTGGGTAGGCGAATCAAAGACGCTAATTTCCGAACCAAATTTGATGCTGTTGTCGTTGCGGTGAGCCGGGGGGATGAAAAGCTCTCAGGTAAGATCGGTAATATCAAATTGCAAACAGGGGATGAATTGGTGCTGGCGACAGGAGCCGAATTTTACCGCCATGAAAACCTGAGGCGAAATTTCAGTATTCTAAACCCCCTGGATCCGGATGGGATTATGACGAGTCGAGAAAGTTGGATTACGGTGGGTTTATTTCTTATAGGTCTCGTAACTGCTGCTACGGGATTGCTCTCTCTTTTTCAAGCCATGGTTCTTTTATTGCTGGCTTATCTGGGGCTGGGCTATCTTAAGTTCAAGCAATTGAAAAATAACCTCAATGTGAGTCTACTGCTGATGATTGGAAGTGCACTGGGAATTTCTCAGGTAATCTCGGAATACGGATTAGCAGATCTGATCAGTAGTGGTATTCTGGATTTTGTAGGAATGGGAAGTCCGGTCTATGCCCTGGCAGGAATTTATCTGGCTACCCTGATTACGACGGAGGTGATTACGAATAATGCGGCGGCAGCTTTGATGTTTCCAATCGCGATTGCAACCGCAACTTTATTGGAAGTGAGTCCCATACCTTTTATTATGGCGATCGCTTATGCGGCCAGTGCCAGCTTTCTTACGCCTATCGGTTATCAAACCAATACAATGGTCTATGCAGTGGGTAAGTATAAGTTCGGGGATTATTTTAAAGGAGGGATAGTTTTGAGTCTGCTTTATGCGGTGATGGTGATTACGCTGGTTCCGTATTTTTTTCCATTTTAATTTCTGTTTTTAGGTTTCTTTCTTCTTTTCCTTAGATGAAAAGAAGCAAAAATCAAGCTGCTGCAAAGCCTAGCGCAGTCCAGCCCCCGCACCCCGATGCAGCAGCGTGGCCCCTCGCGCTTGGGTAGTGGAGTGGGTTGGGATAGGAGATGAGGCGGAGGGTTAAGTGCGGCTAAGCAGTATCAATCACTAACACTCTAATACCCTAACACACCAACACCCATCCCCTTCCCAGGCGCGCTGGCCCTGCAGAGCCCATCGGGAGTAGGGGCGGCGAGTGAGGCTGGCTTTGGGCTCTGCGATTTTGGCTCCACCTTTTCTAAAAAGGTGGAATAAACCCCAAGAAAAACTACATTAAGAAAAAACGAGAAGGTGTCTTATAATACAATATTCAATGTTTAAACATTAATAGCTTTCAATCGTATATAAAGGAAAGGAGAAATCACATGAACATCAGATCAAATCCAAGAATTTTAAAATCCGAAGTAGTCGAAGTTGCGCCTCAGGTAGAGGTCTATCGACCTTTTCCAGTACGAGCCATCAAAAAGATCGGCCCCTTTATTCTCTGGGATCATTTTGGTCCGAAAGAAGCTCGACCCAATGACAATATGGTAGTGCCACCACATCCTCATGCAGGCTTTCAGGCAGTTACCTATTTATTCAGTGGTTTGGGATATCACAAGGACAGTTTTGCAGGTGAACAGTATATGAAGGCCGGAGGAGTAAACTGGATGACTGCAGGTAAAGGAATTGTACATGCCGAGCAGGTTTTGGGAGAAAAGGAGGACGGCAGTGGTCCTTATGAAGGCTTCCAAATCTGGGTAAATCTTCCTGCTGCTTATAAAGAAGTCGATCCGGGCTTTGAGCATTTTAGGCCAGAAGAATTACCTGTCGTAAATTTTGAGGGTGGAAGTCTTAGAATTATTGCAGGCCAATACATAGACGTAAAATCGCCGGTACATACCTATTCGCCGTTATTCCTTATGCACCTTAGCCTCAAAGCCGGAGCAAAATGGGAAATGGAAGTTCCATCGAGTTTTGAAGTAGCAGCCTACGTAGGAAGTGGGGAAGTGAAAAGTGGGAAGGAAGTATCCAGCTTGAAATTGAGTGATGTCTTGCTGTATCATGAAGGTGAAGGAGGGATAGAACTGCAGGCCCTTGAAGATTCAGAAATTATGCTCATGGGAGGAGAATTGATTCGTGAACCTATGGCGACTTATGGTCCCTTTGTTATGAATCAGCCGGATGAAATTCGGGCGAAAATTCTGGCCTTCCAGAATGGTCAGATGGGCATGGTGGAGATGTAGGAGGATGTGTTGAAGTGCGGTAGTGTTTTAGTGTTGTAGTTCGAATTCATAATCAACCACAACACTAAAACACTACAACACAGCTTTAGCCATTCAATTCAAAATTCCCTTTGCTTCCTTCCCCTCAGGATAAAAAAACTCAAAAGCTCCCACTGATTTTTCAATCAATACCCTCCCACAACTTTCACATTGATACATATTTCTCGTCTTGAGTTTACTCATGATCAGGTCTGAGATGATTGCGGTATTCGTAAGCTCTTTAGGATATTCTTCTCCAAAATTCTCCTCAATCCAATCTGAGCGCTTTCCTTTTCCAATAGCCTCGATAAAATCCGAAAGTTTAGCGGCGCCCTCAAATATACCTTCCATTTGAGTATCAGGGATCAAATGAGCTTTGTAAGGGAGATTATCACTCTGGTCCACAATGATATGTCCGCACTCGCATCGTATTTTCATAAACCTTAAGTATTCCTTTTTCTTTCTGTTACTCTCTAATATCCAGCATCCTTTGCTGAATTTCCTGCAATCGTATATAATTCTGATAGAATAAAGGCAAGCTAATCACATTTTCCATATACTGAAACACGTACATGATCAAAGAAAATAAGGCTCCATAATTGGCAATGGGATTATTGGCTGCAATGAGGATGGAGCCCACTAAAAATGCGATCAGCAAGGTCCAGGAGAAAGAAAAATTCAGGGCTTCCAGGTCTGATAGTTTGATGTTCCATTTCATCATTTCTTTCAGGTGAAGACTCAACTCTTTCTCATCATTCTGGGAAATTACTGCTACTTGTTTTTCAAAGGTATCATTGACGGATTGATTAAAACGCAAGGTTTTCTTTCGGCTAAAGACATAAATCAAAAAAATACATGCACTGAGAATCAGGCTGGCATAGAAGACCGTCAGATTTAAGGTGGCAATCATGACGACTACTCCTATGAGTCCGATAATTGCACTAATCAGTTCCGGCAGGGAATTTTCCAGAAATTCTACCAACTCTCTGATCATGGCCAATCTTGCCGATTTAACAGAATAGACCTGGCCTTGAAGTTTTGTCATGATTTTTGAACCAAGCCTTTGGTAGAGTTTCGCATAGAAGCGCGAATCAAATATTCTCCGACCTACTCCTATAGCTAATGCGGCAATGCCCAATACACCTAGTTGGATAACTCCCTCAATACTTTCATGCATAGCAGCTTCTATGGCTTTCCCAATGAACAAAGGGAATAAAAGGGCCAAAGCCGCTTCGACTAATAAGAGAGCGAGGGTAAAACCAAATCTCAGTTTATGAGCCTTAAGAATTGTCAATAAGTTCATTCTTTCCTATTTAGAAGGTTTCCATCCCGGAGGATTTACCAAATACTGCCAGGCTTCTTTGAGACTTTTTGCATTCCACATATCCCGAAACATGTGGTCGTACTCTATGAAATGAACTTTCACCGGATTTATGGTATTGATAGGCCTTGTGAGTCCATAAGTAGGAGTATGCAATTCCTCCTGGAAGGTGCCAAACATGCGGTCCCATATCGATAGAATAGCCCCATAATTTTTATCCAGGTAAATATCGTCTGAACCATGATGAACCCTGTGCTGAGATGGAGTCATGAATATTTTCTCATACCAACCCAGCTTGCCGATGATTTCCGTATGCAGCCAAAATTGATAGGTCAGCATAAAGAGAATTGCCAAAAGCACTACATAGGGATGGAAGCCTATTAAGATGGCGGGTAAGTAGAAAACCCAGGTAACAAATGAATCGATAAAAGAGACCCTAAGTGCTGTGGTATAATTGTAGATGGGAGAGCTATGATGAATGCTATGGTAGGTCCATAAGGCTCTTACTCGATGCTCAATTCGATGTTCCCAATAGTAGAGAAAGTCGATGAGTAGAATACAGAGGATGGTCGTCCATATATTGATCGGAATTTGCCAGGGAATGTATTGGGATAAAAAGTAGAAAGCACCTGTAAAAGCGACCACACTTATCTTTTCGGTGAGTTGAGCCACGAGGAATACAGAGAAACTTGCCCACATTTCCCCGAGTCTCCATTTGTTGATTTTCTTCTTATAGAGTTCGTAGAAAAACTCTACGATTGCCAGACCCATAGAAAAGGCCAGAATTATCAAGACGGCCAGTCCTATATTGTCTTCCATTTTTTGAATCAAGTCTTCCATGCGATTTGTTTATTGTTGTTTGACTTTTGCGAAAGGGATTTCCCTTTACTCATTCAAAGCTATAAATCGCGCATGGCGTCCATGTGTCCGTTTTGGACAATTTAGACTACGGGAATATAAATCTCAGTTTGCAGTTCTTCTTCCGGAAGATTTTCAGCATAATTAGGGTAAAATTCAAGACTTGGGAGATCTTGTAATTCCAGACCTACATCCTGCATCCAGTAAGCATAAATTTTTCGGTAAAATTCGATGGAACTCTCAGGAGCACCGACATGTGTGAAACGAGCATACTTTTGTTGCTTGTGCTCCTTTATGCGAAAAAGCCCTTCCGCTTCGAAGTCCGGTTTATTCTCAAGAAGCAGGGCAAAATTATACCTACAATGTATGCTATCGCTTATTTCTTCATCATCCCTGATTTCCAGCATAAATATAGGAGCTTCAGAAATGATCCCTTTTTTATTTCCATATTCATACAAGTCTTCCCATACCTTATCATTTGCACTCATATCTTCTTGCAGGCCCCGATATTCCAGAAATAAATAGGTGAAATCATCCAGATAGGCGATCTCAAACTCAAGTTCTTCTCTCCCTTCCTGCTCTGGCGGCACAAGTGTGGATTGAAGTTCTTCGCGGATAGAGCTTTGAGTTTTTCGAAAGTTGGCGGGAGAGAGCTGGTATTTATTTTTAAAAGCCTTACTAAAGGCTGCCCGATCTTCAAATCCCACTTCATAGGCGATTTCTGATACCCCCATTTCAGAATAGCTTAGATATTGAGCGGCTTTTTCGAGTCGAAGCCGTTTGACATATTTTCCAATTGTTTCATTATGCAGGGCTTCAAATATGCGGTTGATGTTTCGGTAAGAATAATGACAAACTTCTTCTATTTGGGGGATGTTAATGTCCTCTTTAAAATGAATATCAATGAAGCTGAGTAGTTTTTTATAGCGTGCTAATTGTGTGCGATTGCCCATGCCTAATAATAAGAAAAATCTGTTTGTATGATTAAGAAGAACTAGAATTTAGGCCCCGGAAACCTCATCTATCCTTAGCAATGATAATTTTTCCATTTATTATCCGGGGTTAATGAGCATTGTTCCTTCTTTTGGATTATCTCTAGTATCTTGAGTGAGATCCAAATTGTTAAACTACTACCTATGAAATTGCGCTGGTTAAAATACTTCTTCCTCGTCCTTATTGTCCTGATGCTGGGAGCGGGAATTTTTATTTACAAGTATGCAATGGCTCGATTGGCGCCGCGTCCGTCTATGTTGGATACACCGACTAGCTTTATAGGCTTCAACCATATCGGGCTTTCAGTGCTTGATTTGGATAAGATGCTAGAGTTTTACGAAACAGCGACTGATTTTGAAGTGATCCAAAGGTATACGGTAGAAAACAATCCTGCTGCTAATGCTTTATTTGGACAAGATTCGATTTCTTTTGAAAAAGCAATCCTCAAAGGCCCCAATATGTTACTGGAGCTTACCGAATTTGCCGAGCAAAGCGATAGTATAGTAAGTCGTATGCCTTTCCAGGGACCGGGCATGACCCATACTTGCTACCAGGGGCCGCCTGCCACTTCGGTCTATCATAAATTCAAGGATGCAGGAGCTGATATTTTGAGTAGAGGAGAAGGAACGGTAGTAGTAAGTAGTGTTAGTGTCTCTTATGCCTATGGCTATGACCCGGAGGGCAATATGATGGAGCTGGAACATATGCCGGATATCCTTATTCCGCTGAATATTGGGAAGGATTATGCCCAAAAAAATCCGATGTGGATGACACAGGTAGCTCTCATGAGCCCCAATCTCAAAAGATTGGCAGCTTTTTATGAAGAGGTACTGGAAATTGAGCCTTACAGAGTCAATAGCTATGGACCCAGTCCCATTTTGGATGCTGTAGTGGATTATGATAGCGTGATGATGGATGCGGTTTGGTTTGGAATGGATACCCAGGGTAAAAAAATGGAGATGATGCAGTACACCCATCCCATTACTCCTGACATAGAAAAAGCACGAAAATTGACAGATTTGGGCTATTCCTTTTCCTTTGAGGTTGGGGATATTCAGAAAGAATACGAAAGACTTAAAAATAAGGGCGTGAACTTTGCCAGCAGTCCCCAAAAGATGCAGGACTTCTGGATGGTCTTTGCCCAGGATCCTGATGGAAATATCTTTTCCCTGCGCCAGATTATAGATACAAATTCACCTCTCTCGCTAATGAATATGTAAAGCCATGCTGAAAAAAATCCTTATCGGTTTTGGTATCCTATTAGTTATCGCCATACTTTTCCTCGGCTTTCTTTGGATGAAACTCACCCAGGGTTCAACCGAACAAATTACAGCAGATGTAGAAACGGAGGAACTCTTTTCGACCCGATGTGCGATTTGTCATGGAGGAGCAGTAGCCGAAGCACCAACCTTCTCTGCCTTGAAATTATTGCCTGAGGAAACCATTGTTGCCACCCTTAAGACCGGGGTCATGAAAAATCAGGCCATTACCCTTACAGATGAACAGCATAGAGCATTGGCAGCTTATATTTCTGATATCGACAGTGACGCTATGGAGGGGCTGGACCCCAAAGTAGGTCAATGTGAAGAAGGTGATTTTTCTGCGGATCAAGCTGCCTTTCCCCGCATAGACAATTGGGGAATGGGGCTCCACAACCAACGCTACTATGATAAAGCCGATCTAAAGCTAAGTGTGGAAAATGTATCCAAGCTAAAACTCGACTGGGCCTTTGCCTTTCCCAATTCTTCACGTGCCCGCGTCCAGCCTACCATCGCTGGCAATACCTTATTTACTGCTAGCCAAACAGGAACCGTTTATGCCCTGGATCGAAGGACGGGTTGTACCCTATGGACCTTTCAGGCAACGGCTGAAGTTCGATCCGCTTTGGTTATCGGGAGAGATTCAAGTGGTAGGGCAAATCGATTGTACTTTGGAGATTTTAGTGCCTATGTATATGCCCTTGACCTGGATAGCCAAAAGTTGATCTGGAAGAAAAAAGTGGAAGAACATCCGGATGCCACCATAACGGGTACCTTAAGCCTATACAATAATCGACTTTATGTACCTGTCTCCTCTACAGAAGTGGGATCAGCAGTTGATGAAAACTATGCTTGTTGTACCTCTCGTGGGGCTGTTGTTTCTCTGGATGCAGCAGATGGTACAGAGCTTTGGAAGACCTATACCATAGATGAAACCCCTGTCGAGCAAGGGAAAAATGAGAAAGGGGTTGCTAAAATAGGCCCATCAGGTGCTCCTGTGTGGACAGCCGTTACCATAGATAGTGCAAGAGGATGTCTGTATATCGGAAGCGGAGAAAATTATACCCGGCCTGCTAGCAAAACCAGTGATGCCATTATTGCTTTTGATTTGGCTACTGGAGAAAAACGATGGGCACAACAAACCATTCCCAAAGATGCCTGGAATGCAGCTTGTGTAACCCTGACAAGCAGGGCGAATTGTCCGGAAGACTTTGGGCCGGATGCAGACTTTGGAGCACCGCCTATCCTTGTGAATTATAAAGGCAAAGACCTGCTATTGGCTGGACAGAAATCGGGGCATGTCTATGCCATGGACCCTGATGATAAGGGCCGAATTGTCTGGACAACTTTGGTGGGTCGAGGCGGATTTATGGGAGGGATTCATTGGGGAATGGCTACAGATGGTGAAATTCTCTATGTACCGATCAATGACCGTGGTCCCTATGACCTCAATCCAGATAAACCTAAGTCTCCTGGCTTGCATGCAGTTGATATAGCAGATGGATCTGTGCTTTGGTCCACCATAGAAGAAGATCGCTGCGGTACCTTCGAACTAAGGGGCTGTGGTCCCGGTCTTTCGGCAGCCATTACCCTGACACCTGAAGTAGTATTTGGTGGCACGCTTGACGGATGGATGAAAGCCTATGCCAAAGAGGATGGGCGAGAGCTTTGGTCCTATGATACCAAGCGAGACTATGAATCTGTCAATGGCGTCAGAGCCTTTGGGGGCGCCATAGATTCAGACGGTCCTGTGGTAGTCGGGAATCAATTATTCGTCTCTTCTGGTTATGCCAAATTTGCCGAGAAAGAAGGCAATGTCGTGCTGGCTTTTTCAATAGAGGAATAAGCAAGCGGTTTTCACAAGGTTTTTTTCGCTCAAAAAAGGAGGATATAAAAAAACCTGATTCTGAGAAACACTTTCTCGGCAAGGGAGAAGTCCGTCCAATAAATTGGATCAATAATTCAAGTGCGCAGATAAGAGCTCAGAAAAACTCCAATATTCTGTAAAGCCGATTTTATTTATTCCTTTCCCCCAGTTTCTCTACTTTTTTCAGCCATTTTGTGCGGAAGCTATCTTTTGACAAGCGCAATGGACCGATAGAAGTAATCTTTACCGATTTCACCCCGATAAAATTCATGGTCAATCTTTTCATCGCACTATGGCTAGGTGCCCGATTGATAAGGCTGTAAAACCAAGTGGGTTGATCCAGGGTACAAATGATGCGTGAGCTTTTACCCGTGAAATATTTGTCCCACCAGACGGAACCTTCCCTTTTTTTAAAGGCAAAACCTGGCAATAATACCCTGTCCAGAAAACCTTTCATAATGGCTGGCACCGAACCCCACCAAACCGGATAAATCCAGACGATGTGATCGGCCCATTTCAGATCTTCCTGTGCCTTCAATAAATCAGGTTCAAGCTCTGTTCGCTTCCGATATCCGAATTGGAGATTGGGATTGAAATTCAGCTCGCCGATGTTGATGGTTTTATGGTCTGCCCCGGATCTTTCTACTCCTTTTTGGTAAGCCTGAGAAAGTGCAAAGTTGTAACTTTCCTTATCGGGATGTCCGATGATGATCAGTATTTTTTTCATCCTGTTCTACTTCTTTTTTCAAAGGTCAGGAGAATAGGCGAACTCTCATTTGATCCAGGTCAAATTCAGTTTTTTAGTTTTCTGATTCTGCTCAAAGTTTCCAGGGTCATTCCCAGATAAGAAGCTATATGCATAAGGGGAACTCGCTGGACAATATCGGGACGAATAGCCAGCATTTGCTCGTATTTCTCTTCGGCTGTATGGAAAAGGATAGAGGAGATTCTTTCTCTTTGACTTAGCATGGTTTTGGTTACAACAACTTTAATCAGTCGCTCAAAATCGTGGTATTTGTCAGAAAGATAATCAGTCGTCTCTCTTGATATTTCAATCAGTATGGAGTCCTGAAGGACTTCAATGTAATGCGGACTGGGTTGATCGGTAAAAAAGCTGATAATGGCGCTGATGAATTCATCTTCAAAGGCAAACCAATCAGATATATCTCTCCCTTCATGTAAATAATAGGCCCTTGCACAACCCTGGACGATGAAGTAGGACTTATCCGCGTATTGACCTTCTTTAACAAGGGTAGTTCCCTTTTCGAGCTGCTTAATCTCAATGTTTTCTATGAGTTCTTTGAAGCATGCAGGACTCAGAGGAGAATAGTTTTCCTTAATACTTTCTAATATATCTTCTATTGTCATGCCTTATACAGGATTCTTTCGCCATAAAGCTAGGGAGAATTCTGGCATTTTCTATCGATTTGTAACGGAAGCTGCGAGAGATCCCGGCTCTTGAGTTGAGGCCGTGATGACAGTTCTTATAGCTGGGAAGGTGATAAGGTCTGGTTTTTAATTATTCCTCCTATAATAGGTATCACATAGATCAATAAAACTGCTATTAAAGCTGACTTGATCATCACAAAGAAAAATATATCCTTCGAGCTGAAAAATGCTGGGACTAACATTTAATCTGAATGTCTCATTTCCCTCATCTAGCACTTGCCAACTAAGTGATTGAGTTAACTGTCCATTTTCAAACAGATCAAGCGAATTGTCGGAATTGAATCTAATCCTTAGGCCTGCATCGTCCTCACCTTCCGGATTGGAATAACAGTAACTATCCTCCCAATTCCATTCGCCAATAAGTGCGTCTTCAATCTCATCTGACTTCCAATTTTTCTTAGCGTGGCAATCACTTAAATCAGGAATTAATGCGGACGGTTCTTCTGTTTCGCAGCTGAATAAAAAGAAAAGAAAAGTCAAAAGTAGGCCGAATAAGGGAGTCAGTGTTTTCATATTGATTTTTCTCAGTAAACGAAAAGCAGGTACTATGTGCTGCAAACCTGCTTTGACTCGTCCTTCATCTGAGCTTATAACTTTCTTTCCGATTCTTCAATAGCGAGGTCATTGATGCTGGCGTAGCGTTTTTGCATCAAGCCATTTTCGTCAAATTCCCAGTTCTCATTTCCATAGGCTCGGAACCATTGCCCGGCCTCATTGCGGTATTCGTATTCAAAACGGACAGCAATTCGGTTTCCGCCATACAGCCACAATTCTTTTTTCAGCTTATAATCCAGTTCTGTCTTCCATTTGTCCTGCAGGAAGTCCTGAACTTCTTTTCTTCCATTTATAAACTGATTCCTATTGCGCCATTCAGTGTCGGGAGAATAGGCGAGGGAAACTTTCACAGGATCTTTGCTGTTCCAGGCATCTTCGGCCATTTGCACTTTTTGTCTAGCTGTTTTTTCGGTGAAAGGGGGTAAGGGATGTTTCTTTTCCATAATAATCATTTTATACCGATCGTTCGGTAATTAACAGAACGAAGAATTTATGCTTAGGTTCAGTTGTGTTCTCTTTTTCTTAAAAATATTTAGGAAAGCTTTCCGTCTTTTTCATCCATTTCCCTCTCTTCTATAATAAGCCCAGAAAAGGATATGGATTACCCACTGATAAAACCGCGCTACTATAGGTCCCTATTTAAGGACATTGTCGACTTTATTAGAAAGCCCCAGGATCTTGAACATGTCGAGAAATCTACCCGCCAGAAAGTTTATGATACGATAGGTTTATTCATCCTGAAATTGGCATTTCTGATCCCTGTTTCAGTCTTGATCGGATTGATTCATGATCCTGAGAACCTGACTAAGGCCAGTATGGCGGAGAGATTTACTCCTATGATCCTCATTCTGGTAGCCGTTATCATTCTGCCGACCGTTGAAGAAATTGCCTTTCGACTTTCTCTGAAATTTAAACCCATATACTTTGCCCTTTCTTCGGGAGTATTCTGCTATTACCTCTTGACAAAGGCGGTTTATCAGACAAAAATCAGTGCGGTGGACGAGAGTTTTATTATTCGGATTTCTGTTGCTTTGGGGCTAGTTGTTCTGCTTTATGCGATTTTGCAGTTTGCTCAGATCAAAGAATTTCTGAGTCGTTTTTGGGAGAAAAATTTTGCCTGGATTTATTATATCTCCTGTCTTTCCTTCGCCTGGATTCACATTTTTAGCTATGAATTGAATACCATGAATCTCCTCTTTCTCCCGCTAATAACTTTGCCTCAATTGATGAGTGGGATTATTTCGGGTTACACACGGGTTTCCTTTGGCTTTCAGTATCCGCTGCTCTTTCATATGGCCACCAATCTGATCGCAGTTTCAATTTCCTTTCTCCCTGCTACGGATGTCTTATTTTAACTTCCAGGCATAAGCGATGCTGAATCCGTAGGCATCATAAGCGGGATTAGAAGCCAACCAATTGTAATTGGATTGGTGGAAATGGCCATAGCTGAGCCGGAGTTTGTTTTCGTTTTGCAGGCTGTATTCAAGGCCGAGCTGGGTGGAATGATTGATACTGAATTTTGTACCGTTGTAGGGGAATTCTTTGAAGCCCCAAAAGAGGCCGCTCCCGTATTCTATAAATGGGCTGATGCGTTTTTTGCCCAATAGGTACCAACGATAATAAGTCATGAGCCCCATTCCGATTCCAAACTTTTCTCGATTCTCTATGAGCGGTGTTTGATCTGACCATTCTTGCAAATTGAAGTCTGCAGAAACAGAAAACCAGCTAGCCAGTCGGTACTCAACCCCCAAATTCTGCTGCCAGACATTTTTCAGCCCAAAGGCATATTCATTATTCATAGCTAGCCGAGCCGAATAATAACTGACGGTCTCATGTTTTTGAAAGACAAATTCCTCCAAAGCAAATGAAATGATTGCGAGGGCTGATACACCTATGAAGCTTTCTTTGCTATTTAGGGTGGTGGGTAGTGCTGGATCAAAACCCGGGATATGAGGCCAGGATTTTTTGCTCTGAGCGGAAAGATCACAAAGCTGGATTACCAACAAGCATATAAAGGTGAAGCGTTTCATAACTTATCGGTAATTGAAGCGGGAAAAGATGGGGTAGTGATCGGAAATGAAGGGGACGCCATAATCTTTCACAATTGTGTGGTAGGAAATGGCTTCTGCATGCTGGAAAAAGATGAAATCAATGTTTCGATTCAAATACCACCTTCCGAATGCGTTAAATGAATCGTGATTGTCGCTGCTTTCTGCAAAACGTTGGGCACTGAAGTATGCCTCTGTAATGGCAGCTAAGCGTTCGTTGCCGATGAGCATATTAAAGTCTCCGGTGATGAAGATGGATGCATCGGCTTCAGCAATCTCTTGTATTTTCTGAATGAGGAGTTCGCTGGATTTTTCCTGTGCGATTTTTCCTTTATGGTCGAAATGAGTATTGAATACATAAATAGCCCGATTCTTTTGAAGATCGTTCAGCTTTGCCCAGCTGACAATTCTGATATTATTTGCATCCCAGCCCAAAGAAGGAGATTCCGGACTTTCGCTCAGCCAGAAATTGCCATTCTCTGCCAATTCAAAGTGATCCCGGGAGTAGAAAATCGCACTGTATTCGCCCGAACTTTCTCCATCGTCTCTTCCCACGCCAACAAAGTCGTAAGCAGGCAAATTGTCATGTAGGAAATCAACTTGATTCTGGAGTGCTTCCTGGACCCCAAATACATGGGGTCGAATTTCATTTAGCATATCCAGACAGGCTTCTTTTCGATTGCTCCACTGATTTTCTCCATCTGCGGGTTCATCGTAGCGGAGGTTGAAAGACATCAGACTGAGGTCAAAATTTCCCCCTAAATCGTCTACTTCGATTTGCTCACAACTCAGGAGAAATGTCAGGAATAAAAAGCCGAAAATGAATCTCATAGGCTAGTGAATTTGTTGACGAAATTATCCTTTTCTCCAAAATTCACAAAGCGCCTGAGCTGGTAGCTGATTAATCCCCTTCCTAAGAAAGGGAACTAATCAACCCAAAAATATTTGCCGCACCCAGCACCAATTCGAAGATGATGCCTTGCATGATTTGTTTATTAGGCTTGCCATCAGCGCTTATGCTTATCAATCTTCCCATGAGAAAACCGACAAAAACCAGCGCGGCCACTGCAAAGGAGGTAGTTCTGAATGGTGGGAAGAAAATCCCCGTCCATGCGATGAGGCCTGCACATAACTGAAGAGCACTCACACCTCTTATTTCGTTTAGTAAGTCCACGTCTTGATCCAGTTTTATACCGGAATTTTTGGCGTAGGTTTGAATCGGATTGCTCAATCTCATAGCTCCGACGAAAACGAGTAGGAGACCGGATAATGCGAGAATAATGATGCTGAAAATTTCCATTTTTCTTTGTTGTTAAATGATGATGAAACAAAGGTAAATGGGACTTGTGTCAGAGGTATGTCAGGGGTGCTAATTGTCTTTTACATATTTTTCAAAATACTCCCGTATCGTCATATTATGGGGCTCGAAATGCTCATTCTGGGGAATGAGTTTTTCGATAAAATCGATACGGAAAGCTCTGAAGTCATTCCTCAGGCGACAAAAAGCGATCAGGAGAAAATTCCCATGGATGCTGTAGACGGCAAAGGGTTCGATGAGGCGACTGCTCCGTTTTTGGTCTGAAGAAAGGTAGTCAATCTTTAGGAGCTGAAAGTGAATGATGGCAGACTGAATCTGCATGAGGTTGTTGCTGGACTTTTCTTCTTTATTATTTCCCCCAAAGTAAATCCGTTCGGCCAGCAAATCTGCATTTCCTTTTTGCGAGTAGCGGAGAATGGCCTTTATCTTTTCAATGGCGCTGCTTACGTTTTCGGTCAGGGATTGATCTTTGTTTTTTAAAAGCAGCTGTTCAACGGTAATCAGGGCATTGGCTTCATCTTCGCTAAATACCACAGGAGGAAGGTGGTAGCCCTCCATGATAGAATAGCCTTTCCCTTCTTCTGTTACGATGGGGATGCCGGATAATTCCAGGGTTCTTATGTCGCGGTAAATGGTTCTTATACTCACATCGTGTTTGTCAGCCAGGTATTTGGCCGTCACAATTCTTTTGGATTGCAGCTGGGTGAGAATGGCTGTCAATCTCGAAAGTCTTGACTTTTCTTTTTCTCCCATAATTCTACTGGGACTTGGATTCGGATAGGTTTATCTCTAATTGCACACTTCCTTTATTCTTTCTGCTGCATATTTCGCACCTAACTCTTTTGCCTTGTTCCAAAGCAAGCAAGCTTCTTTTCGATCATTTTTATTAAAATACGTATTCCCTTTATTAAAATATGCCTGAGGGTTCGTCGGTTCTAATGCTACTGCTCTGTTATAATAGGTGATAGCTATATCATATTCTTTGTTCTCATCACTTAATGTCCCTCTTGCAACAATTGCACTGTAGTATTTTGGATTTATTTCAATGGATTTATCAAAGTCCTTCATAGCATCTTTGAACATACCCAATTCATTTTTTGCATATCCGAGATCGTAATAAGAAAAGTAATCTTTCTGGTTTACTTTCAGGCTATTATTCCAATTTACAATGGCCCCAAATAAGTTCCCTTCTTTATATGCTTCAACGGCTTTCTGGTAATAGGCTTTTTCTTTATCTGCGGAGTAGTTCAGAAATTCAAGCTTTTCTTTTTTGGTAGATATTCCATAATGCGCAAGCTCTGAATCAAATGCATAGCCTTCTTTATAAAATGCTAGATGCCAAAATATGACATTGTCTTTGGTTATCGGGAATCTTTCGGTCTGCCCACTTAATTTAAAGCCAGAAGTATAACCTTCCGAAATCTCCAAAGATGAACAATTGAATTCCGATAATCTCGTGGAGAGTTTCTCTAGCTTCTCTTTTGTATCACTATTGAAAATGAAAATTATGTGCCCAAGCGCATATTCTGGAAATTCATTTGCTTCGATTTTTTTATAGAAATCATATGCTTCAAGCAGTTCTTCTTCCCATTTTTCTGAATATTGTTTCCAGGTGAAAAAGGTATTCCCTTCTTGTGCGAAAGTATTAAAATAGCTTATCAATGAAAGGATAAGTATGAGTATTTTTTTCATTTTTCAATCAAGCTAATTTCAACTGATAAAGCCAGTACCTTTTGCCGAAAATAGGATCGAGTTCCTTAATTCTCTCAAAGCCCAGGCTTTCGTAGAGGTGTCGGGCTGCATCCATGAATTCGGAGGTGTGCAGGGCAATGATTTTTTCTTTTGACTGCTTTGCATAGGCTATGCACATTTCCGTGAGTTTACGGGCGATGCCATTTCCTCTAAAACTCGGATCTACCCCTACCATCCGGATGTAGCACCAACGGGAATCGAATATTTCGGTAGGATTTCCACTTGGCACCAGATAAGCTACACCGATGATTTTGTCTTCATACTCACATACAAAACAGCTTGCGATCTTTAGCATGTGTAAATAAGAATCCTCTTCCTTCAAATTCTTATTCAAGATGGTCCAGTTTTTTTCGGACAGGACTTCTTTAAATTGTCCATAGGAACTTATCGCAAGTTTCCGCAAAGCCTCACTATCAGAACTACCGGCTTGTCGAAAATGGAATGCCATAGCTTTTTCTATTAAAATTGGCGCAATAAACTGATTTTGCCAATGACCTGATTCTCCAATTGCCTGTCAATCACGTCTAGCTGAAAGTCCTGTCGATTATAGACAATGTAGATAAAGGACAAAGGTTGGTATTCCCAGGAGAATCGGATGTTGACATTGTATAGGTCATTGCTGGAATTGTGCTGGAAGAAGGCCGAGAGTTGTAAACGCGGATTTATTGCAAAGCGACCTTCCAGCCCATATAGATCAATGGTTCGCGTAATTTGTGCCTGCCCTACATTTTGGAAGCGGTTTCTATTGAATCGAGTTCCCAGGCTGATATGAGGAATGGGGGCAAAGCGGAGGTTGAGATTGAGGGTTTGAAGTTTCCCGTCAAAGTATTCTCCCCAGTTCAGGCCACCGTTTACGCTCAATTTTTTTGATCCATCCGAGCCGAAAAAAAGACTCTGATTCAGGAAATCGTATTCCCCTTCACTGATATTTATTCCGAGGGGATTGAATGAATTGGTCAATCGCTGATATTGAGCTATGAGGCCATACCCCAGGTAACCTCCTCCTTGAAAGTTGAGGTAAAGGGGCCAAAAGCGAAATTGCCTTTCTACCAACAAACCTGTAGAAGCTTCATGATAAAACTGGGCGTTTACACTGGGTTCATAGGCTCGTAGCCATTTTTTAAAGGGAAGTTTTTCGCCTCGAAAAAAACGAACGATGCCCGGCGTAGTGCTGATGACATTGCTACGTGAAATGAAGCCCAGTTCTGGATTATAGTTCTGGCTGATTACCGATTGTGTCAACCAGCCTTGCCATTTGTTGGTGGAGTAGAGGTATTGGGCAATTCCGGCAAAGCCTTGTCTGCCTCCATTGTTGGTTCCTGCATAACTGAGCAGGGTATTGATGGAATGGGATTTATCCAGGCGAATGAAGGCGTCGAGGGTGCCAGAGACATTGGTATTATTCGCATTGTGCTTAACGGTTCCTAAGCCTCCGATGCGGCTTTGCTTGCCGAGGTTTTGCGAGAAACGGCCGATCAGAAAATCTGTCATGGGACTATTGCCACTTGCTCGCTGTCTGATCATCATGCCGCCATAGTTCTGGCTGGAGGAGCGATGGACAAAGCGTCCGCCAAAGTCAATGGGAATCGGACTTCCATCATCGTTCAGGCCAATTCGCCTACTGAAGAAGGGTTGAATACGGAGTGCTTCCCCGGAACCTCCTGTACTGGGACCTACATTGATCCCAAAGAGGGAGGCATTCTCCAAAAAGAATTGACGCCTTTCCGGAAAAAAGACGGAAAAGCGAGAAGTATTGTTGACTTGTCGATCTACATCGGCCTGGGCAAAATCTGTATTGACGGTCAGGTCCAGTACATCTTTAGGAGTAATGGCCCATTTTAGTTCACCCCCAACTTTGAAATCGGTATTCTCTGCAGCTCTGTCGGGATCGGGACCCTTGTATTGGTTGAAGGCTGTGAGCATATAGGGCTTGACTTGAATATTGGGGCTGGGAGGCGGAGGCTGCAATTGGGTGATTTTACCGGCGTAGTCCATGCGAGCTGCGCCAAATGCACGGGGAAATTCGGAGAAGGCCGTAATTTCATTTGTCAGTCTTCGGTTTCTGTAGAGTTGAAAGCCCCAATCCTGGGTCTTTGCATCCGTTTTAGGATAGCGCAGGGTTTTCCAGGGAATGGCTATCTCTGCCACCCAGCCCGAATCTGTACGCGTGGTACGAGTTCGCCAAAGTCCGTCCCATTCGATGTCAAAGTAGAGGGCATCAAAGGAAAGATAATCCCGCTGTACTCCGTAGGGATTGACGGCTATAGACATGGCATTTCTTTCGTCATTAAAGCCGTCAAAACATAGCGTAATGAGGTCATGGGTTCGAAAGTTGAAATCCCGCTTGAAGTCTGTCGCTCGAAGGGCGTCTTTCCCCAAACTGTCCAAACAAATGACACCGAGGTAAAGGTATTTTTGATTATATAGGACTTTGATTTTGGTTTCGAAATTGGGAGCTGCCCCCTGATAAGGATCGACCTGCGTAAAGCGAGGAGAAGCCTTGACCTTTTGCCAGGCAGCTTCGCTCAATTTTCCATCCACCTTGATTGTTTCCTCAACCTCCAGGGCTTCCAATTCCTTTTTGATGGAATCCGGCTGGATCATATTTACTTCTTGAGCAAAGCTATGTAAGCTCCAAAGAGATAGTAGAAGGAGGAGGGAGTAAATCTTCATTGCAAAAGCGTGCTGTAGTAGTATGTTAATTTATACCTAAGGTAAGGAATAATTGAGAGCATCTTTCATTTCACGGGCTTATGTTGTAGTACTTTTTAATGACCCTTGGGAATCTGATTTTATCCTGGTTTTTTCCTCTAGGCAGAAAAAATACATCTTTCCGTCCATGGAAATTGTTTGAAAGACGCCGAGTCCGGAGGTATCGCCTCTTCTCTTTTTTGATGAGATATTGCTGTGTACCTGCAGTAACAATCGTTCGATCGTAATCTTCTAGCAGGTCTATGTCTAAGCTCATACTACGAGCATTTGCTGGAATTTTAACATCTACTTCATTGTATTCCGGGCTGGAAATTCTTATCGATTTGCCGATCATCTTAGTAGATAATCGGAAGTTTGCCTTGCCATCAGGTCCGGTACTAATATTCCTATCATATGTGAAGCCATTGAAACTGTTATAGGAAATAGAATCATAGACCTCATCAGGCTGGATAAAAATGCTGCAAAAAGGAATCAGTTCTTTTGTTTTGCAGTCAAATACCTGAAGTTGAAAGTTGATGGAATCGGGATGTGTATAGGTACTCTCGTGGCTCACTTCATATCCGCGACAGTCCTCGATTTCCGGATCTGCATAAGCACCAAAGATTAAGGTTAGGGTGTCGGCATTCTGCTTGAATGTGCCCGTGCCTATGAAGTCTGATTTACTAAATGGTACATAACGGAAGCTTTGATTTTCTTCAAAGCGTATGCTAAAAGCTCTTTCATCTACAATTAGAACATAAGTGCCTGCAATTTGGGCGTTAAGTTGAATGGGTGAGACTATGATCAGGAATAAAAGGATGTGTTTCATGGTGCCATAAATAAAAAATAAATACCAGCGAAGGATTAGCCTTTGCAGGTATTATATAATTTATCGAGAGCTAGTTAGCCCCCATTATAAACTTAGGAAAGGATTTGATTTCTCTAGGATCGAGTCTGCTGGGTTTTAATAGGTGTAATACATGCTTAAGCTAAGTATATCCATTATTTCTCGTAGACCCATTCCTCAAAAAAAACATCCAAATCAGCACCAGCTGCAGTCTCCATAAGCTTTTTGAAATCCTCTGTTTTTACAGACTTTCCCCAATAACTTTTGCTATATGATTTGATGCCCTTCCAAAAGGCTTCATCTCCCATTTCTTCCCGGAGCATGTGCAATACATAGGCTCCTTTATAGTAAATAACATTTCGATTATCTCGGGAAGACTCCCATTTCTTAAAAACCAGGGCTTTGTCTTTCCTTCTTTTCAATAGATTTTCATAAATGCTTTTATAAAGTGCTATATCTGCCTCGTATTTTCCTTTTCCAAATCGATGTTCATTAAAAGCCGTTGCCATATAAACGGCAAAGGCTTCATTGAGCCAAAAATGCCCAAAGTTTTCACATGTAATCATATTGCCCCACCATTGATGGGCTAGTTCGTGGGCAGTGAGGTGAATTTCAGAACTGTCTTTAAAAACGGAAGCCGGATAGGAAGTGCTGAATACAGATAAGCCAGACATTTCCTGGTAATTCAAGCCGATCAATACCTGAGAATAAGCATTTTGGATATAAGGAATGCCGCTTTTCTCCTCAAAGAATTGGAGGATATTGGGAGTTTCTTTAAAGACTTTTTTGAGTTCTTTTTTACTTTGCTCCGAGGAATAATAGTTTAAGCGGATGCCCCTGTATTGCTCATTGACCTCTGTGAATGATCCTGTGGCAAACCCATAGGTATAAGGAGCGGTTTCATAGTTTTGTTCCCATTTATGCAGCTTTTTGTCAGCCTTTTCGACTACTTCCTGTAATTCGCCACTCGCAATGCATGTTTTATCTGGAGGCAGGAGGAGCTTGATGGAAAATGTTGACTTGTCGCCGGGAACGAAATGGCAAGGCATCCAGTCATGTGTAAAATAAACCGTATGCGCCTGATTCAAAAGGGGATTGAATATCAGCCCTCTTTTTGGATTCCCGTGGTAGCGTATGCTTATTTCCTGTTCTTTTTGATGACTTTGTTTGAGTTGCACGATCAATTTCGAATCAAGTTGGCGATAAGACTTTACATTCAAGCCCTTTAGTTGATCAATGACAAGCTTATGGGCATCCAGGCGGATGCTCTCTGTTTTTCCTTGAAGCTTAAAGCAAATGACCAGTTCACCTTCTATAGATTCCTGCTCAATGTCGGGTTCTATTGTCAAGTCATAATTTAGGACATCAAGATTTATATCCTGCGCCTTAGGGGTGGCCATAAAGCAGGCAAAACACAGAAGTAAAATAATAGATTTGAGGAGCTTTTGCATTTTGTTGGGAATAGGAATGCTAATCTGATTCAAAATATCCTGTATAATCATGTCGCCCAATTTCGGTCAGTAGTCTGACAAGTTCCGGATTCTTTTCTGCACGCAGGAGGTACCGAGTATAATAGTTGTGGGCTAAAATTATGTAACCGGAGGAGCTTTGTTCTTTACCTTTTTCTTCTTTGATAAAATAAGAAAGTTCTAATCCCTTTAAGTCCTCATTTTCACCTTCAAATTTCATTCTCAGGTAAATCCATTCAGGATCCCCAATTTGGTTATCGCTAACCTGTCGAACATCTAAGGAATCAAAATCGGCCTTATTCAGAAGATCAAAAACTTCTTGAAATTTTGTATCTATCCCAGTATTTATTAATTCTCTTCTACTGCCCGAAACGGCATAATATCCTTCTCTATTTTCGTATTTCTTATTGTCCCACATGCCTCCATCATACCAAATCCTAAACCAGGACAAGTCTTTGGTTTGTAAGTCGAAATTCGTCCTGTGAGGTTCTGCTTGAGGGGGATCAATTAGTGCCAAATCAGATGGAAATGTAAGGACACCTAATCCATGTATTTTTTCCCTGATTACAATTATTTGAAAAATGCTCCTAGAATTTTCTTCACCCATTTGTTCAAAGGGGAAACCGAAAAGTATTCCTTCTTTCTCTCCTGATTCTGTTTGGAGGTAAGAGTTCGTAATAATTATTTCAGATTCTTTTGGGTAAATGGAGCTATCGAGGATCACTTTTGCTTCCTGTAGAATAGTGTCTAGCTTTTCAGGTTTATATTGAGATAAAAACTGGGGATCTAACTGCTTTTTTAAGCTATCGAATTGAGCATTCCTGATTAATTCCAATGCTTTGTTCGCTATTGGCCTGGCTGCTATGATATCTGACTGATTCAACTCATACGTTTGAGGGGTGCAGCCCAAATTGATCCCTATAAACGATATGATAAGAATCGGAAATATGATTAAGCGATTTTTCATCTTGATATCTGTAGGTTTTTTTGCTGCTTTTTAGGAACTAAATCCCAAATGCAGGAGATGCGCTCCCTGAGCTGTCTGAAAAAGAAATCTTCATTCAAATGGTCCTTACCTGATTCGAGTATTTCATGGAGCCCGATGTCTATATTTTCAACTTGAAATACCTCTATTAGCTCCTCTGAAGCTAAAAAGTAGAAAAGATCGTTCACAAACTCTCTTCTCAAACCTTTATATTCCTTTGTATTTTCTTTCCTCTCGGGAGCAGGACCCTCATATAGAGACCAATGATCAATTCTTTGGCCGATCAACACTCTGGCTTGCTCATTTTGAATGGAAGCTGCTTTCACTTCTTTAGATAGGCTTAGAAGAAAATCTTCAAGATTCCTATCTGCGGGTATAGCTAAAGGGCGGAATTGAAATATCCCACCATTATTTACAGATTGAGCCTGGAGCTTGTCAAGCTTTTTATCTAAGTGATCTGCAGTCATAAATTTTTGTATCAATTTTTTTCGTATCCGAACTCGCATGTTGCCTTCTTCTCTGATTCGGATTTGACTCTTCTATTTTTTTAGTGCATTGATAAGCTTACCTACAATATAATAGGCCCTTGCATGAGGGAGACCCAGACTATAACCCGAAGAGGTCATCGCAATAACCATATTTTCTTCAGGAATAATCACCAAATGATTTCCCCCATTTCCAGAAGCCCAGAGATAGTTTGCTTTTCTTTTTCCAAATGTCCTATGGGATCTGTACCAAAGCATACCATAGCCATCAGCCAAAGGATTATAATTTCCAATAGCAGGAGATTCCTCTTTCAACAAACGATCCATATATTCATAATCGGCTAATTGTTTATCTTCCCATTTGCCTTTGTTTGCTACAAGCAAGCCCAGCTTTGCAAAATCCAGGGTAGAGAGATATAGGTTCCCAGCAGCCCCCGTCTGATTTGCTGCATTGGTGTACCAGTAAAACTCTTTAATATCAAGTGGATCAAATACTTTCTCTTTGGCAAAATCTCTCAGGCTCATACCGGATTTTTCTTCAATGATGGCCCCGATTAATACAGCATTGATATCTGCATAAATCCATTTTTCTCCTGGCTCATGAGCCAGCGGGATACTCAAGATGTATTTTACCCATTCATCCCTGCCTATCCATTTTCCGGCATTTCCGGGGGTGCTATTATCATCTGAATTAGCATCTAATCCTGAAACCATATTCAGGAGATGAATAAGCTTGATTTTCTTATAGTCTTCGTGTATATCCGGATACTTTTCTTTAGGGAAGAAATCGTAGACATATTGATTTACATCCTGAACCAAGCCTTCTTTGATCGCAATTCCTAACATTAAAGCGGTAATACTCTTGCCTGCAGACCGGATATCGTGGATGTGATTCCTCCAATATTGATGGTAATAGTACTCCACCGCTAATTTGTTGTCTTTGATAACCATCAATCCAATGAAATTAGGCTGTGGAGAATTATAAATGGTATCATCAATCATATCAAGGGAATCCTGAATAAATCCGACACTTTCTGGAGTAAGCTTGACTAAGGGAGGGATGTCTGCCTGTTGTCCATACAAGGAAATAGTTAAGCAGAATAGGCCTAAGACCTGGATGATTGTTTTCATGAATTGTCGGTTTAACGGGTTTTATTCTTATATGTAATTTAAGGTTTGCTGTGAATTATTTGCCTATTTATGTCGAGACTAAAAGATAATAACATAAGGGCAATTCCGCACAGAATTAGTCCTCCAATCATAAAAGCCATACCCATCTCATCTGAAAAAAAATAACAAAAGGAATTGAAGAGGTCGGGAATAAAGGCTCCATTGATTAAGCCTAGCGGAAAGAAGAGGAACGCAATTATTAATGTCAGAATAGAATTGACTATGGATGTTTTGTATCTCCAATTGATCAGTCCCACGATCAAAACAGCAATTGCCAGGAAAGCCAAAGTCCAATTGTATACATCAAATATTACTTCTCCTGCAGTCGAGTCAGTTAGTGATTCAAGTTTCTTAGAATCCTCTTGAATCATGGCGTCATAGATTTCTGACTGACTAGCTAAATAAAGCCTTTTCATTCCTGTGATGAGGAAAAATACAAAGCTGACATCGATCAGTATGAGTTTGGGCCTTAGCTTGTTAGGCATGAATGGAATTATGTTTTATGGCTTTCCTCATTGCAGTAGGTCTCTACGTAGTTTTATTACATATTTGTTTTTATAAACCCTCCTGTTTTTTCAGAAATCATTTAGCGATCCATTTCGACCATCAATTCCCTATACATTTGCAAAAAAGACACCTTCCTGGTTCATGAAAGTAGTATCCTTTCTATTTAAGTCCAATCTTCCTCCTTCAAAATTTGTCGCGCTCAGCTTCAATTCCTGATAGATGCAAGCTGTAGCAGCATAGTCCCAGATGCTGCCGCCCCCAAGTTCTTTTTTCGGAAACTTCAACATACAGGCTGGGCCATTTTCGAGTACACGAATGGCGCTCAATACTGCACCCGCTCCGGAAATTTCTTTTACTTCCGTCAGATTCAAGCTCTCTGCCTTTTTCTGTAATAAGCTTTCTATTTCAGCGGCTCTGGGGGTATCCTTCAGCTTCTTATCGGTTACATAACTCAAATGCTCATGTGTATTTTTTATTTCCCAAAGGCTCCCGTTTTTAAAGGCTCCCTGCCCCTTGATTGCATGGTATAAAGTATCCGTGCTGGGATCAAAGACTACTCCCAAATAGGGAGTCCCATCTTTTGCGACCAAAGCGATCGATACAGAAAAACCCGGACGTTTATTGATGAAAGCGAGCGTTCCATCCATTGGGTCTATACACCAAAAAAAGTCCTTCTCTAATCTACTGCCATCATCTTCTGTTTCTTCTGACAGCAGGGCTATGTCAAATTCCTTGCATAGGGGCATTAACTGAGCAAGAATTACACTTTCACAAGCTCTGTCTACCTTGGTTACGACTTGAGAGGCATAGCTGTTTCCCGCTTCCTTCTTCTCCACCAATACCTCCTCATTCATGTGCTTCTGAATGACTTTTCCTGCGGAAAGTGCAGCTTTTATTGCGATATCTTTAAGCTGTGTCAGATCCATTATTACAGATTATTGATCACTTCAGCAAGTACTCGTTCACTATAACTATTTATTTTCCAGTGGCCCGGACTCCAGCCTTTTAAAAAGCGGTGAAAGTCCGCCCAGGCGACTCTATACAAAGACCTCCATTCCGCTTCCAGGGCTTCATTTCGTTCTGCCAATTCATTTTGCAAGCATTGGAAATAGGTATCCAGGATTTGATCTTCCAGGCGTTCACATTCTCTTTCATTCAAACAACTTCCGATAAAGTAGGACACATCTTTCATTCCACAACCCCCTCCTACATACTGAAAATCCACCCCAGCTACTTGTCCATCCTCTGCAAAACAAAAATTTGCCAATTTTGCATCCCCATGCACAAAAGTTCTGTATGCACAAGTATTCAGTTTATTGTCAATCAAAGGAGCCGCTTCGATCAAAGGCTGATCATTCAGAACAGCTAATTCCTGAGGCCTGGTTTCCAAATGCCAGTAGGTGCCAACTTCCCAAAGTCCATCCGGAGACTCTCCCAGAAAGCTTGCATGAAATTGTGCCAGCCAGGCCAGGCATTCGGCTATTTCATCCCAGGAAACAGATCGCTTCCGAAAGGGATAGCCGGCTTCATCCAAATCCTCCAAGAGCATCAGCACTTCATCATCGCGGGTTTCAAGAGCCAAACAATGCGGAACTCGGGCAGCACTCTTTTTACTGTATGTTTTATACCAGTTCGTTTCAACTCTGTATGACTTCAATTTTCGTTGATGACCGATATCGCTATTCCATCCTCGCGGGTGGTTTTTATTTATGGGTAATTGCACGTGTTTTACTACTACACTATCGACAGAGGCATTTTCCAATCCAACTCTCACAATTTTCCCATACCCACTCCACAATTCCTGGATCATCTCTTTTTCCGATAAAGAAGAGGCTCCCGTGTTCTGCAGAATTATCGAGCTAAAATATTCGTTCATAAGGCCCCAAATATACGCATATAGGTTCTAGTACTATTTGCTTTTTTCGCCTAAGAAACTACTTTAACAGCCAGCTGTTTACACCCGAGGCAGAGAATGAACCAAAGCCAGCAGTTAATCCGGCTTAGTTCTATAAATAAATGCGATTACGATACCTGTCGCAATGGTTGAGGAGGTATCAATTATTCCTGAAATAATCATGGCTTTGGGGGGTAGAATTGACCATCCTGAAATGATGGAATATATGGATACAAAACTCATTAGGCCTGCAATAAGACCCCAAATAGCTCCTTTTTTTAGCCAACTAGTCTGCAGGTTAAAATAAGGGTAAACAATTACCATCATCAAGGTAAGCAAGAAATATCCGGTTAATAAAAAGGGCATTTCTAATTCATCAGGCTTCCTTTCAAACTCGCTTATCATAGGGTATACCCATGGCTTTGCAATAAACAGCGCGGCTAAGGTTCCAACTACATTATTGACAATGAAACCAGCTACAAGGCTTAAACTAAATTTTTTCATTTTTTCCAGTTTCTATAAGATTAATAATACCCTTCCTTTTTGATTAGGATTAATTGCTACTGTCAATCTCCTTTTGCTTTCTCGGTGAAGGTTTGCCGGTTTCAATAAAGGTTGTCAAATCATTAAGCAATCCGGGATAAAGTTTCTTAAATGCTATTTTCATCGGGATTTGCATAAGGGTCCCAATGACTGGCATAACTTCAATTCGTGGTCCAAGCGTAATTTCTGTTTGTGTATTGGAAAGTTTAGATAGCTTCCAGCTACTCACTACGGATCGAACAAAAAAGGGCAATCCCTTGACCGAAAATTCGAGCACATGATTTTCGTGATCAATTTTCGTGATTGTATCCATGAGCCTTCCCGTTTCTGTGTCACAGACTCTGTCAAAATCTTCGGATTCCGTTCCTTTTCTGCAAGTAGGTGTCCCAGTAGCCCAGTGATGGGCGTTTGGAAATTCGTCAATAATAAATCTCCATACTTCTTCGATGGGTTTGTTGATTTTGGTGTCAAATTTCAAATCGATCATATTGTTTACATTTTATTGGAGTGAATATTCATTCCAAAGTTTACTTAAAATTTTTTTATCCTTTAATTCCATCCCAAACCATTTGAATCTGGTTTTTTAAGGAGGAGGGCTTCGCTTTCTGTTTGGTAAAATACCAGCGTAAATAAGCCGAAATAGTTCCGCCTATAAACATCAGCAATTCGTCTATGCCTATGTTTTTGATGATTCTTTCTTTCTGTCCTTTTTTCAAAAGTAAAGCAACCATTTCTTCCGATTTCCCTCCCCTCGCTTTGTTTTCCTTTGTAATTATTGGGGAAGCATGCAGGTGCTCCATGAACTGGAAATAGGAAGGATGCTCTATAAAGAACTCAATTAAGACTGTCAGGTAGTTCTCGAACTGGCTTTTTATGGGCTTATCTGTATCTACTTCGAGGAACAAAGCTTCTTCTCGTTCTCTGATGCGAAGGTAGATTGCATTGATCAAGGCCTCTTTGTTAGGAAAATAGTTATAGATGGTTCCCATTCCTGTACCGGCAGCTTTCGCAATTTCCGACATAGGCGTATTATGAACTCCTTTTTTAACGAGGAGTTTCAGAGCTGCATGTAGAATGGCTTCTTTTTTTGTCACGCAACAAAGATACAGTTTGGAATGAATATTCCAAAGGCATTATTTTGGTTTAGCATGTCTAGATTGATCTGATGCGGAATAAGCTAATGCTCAAAAAACCTAAGCGAGTTATCTACCGGAGCTCATTTTTTACTGATAAAGATGTCTTGTTTAGGTGCCCTGGCCAAAAGTCAATAAGTTCTCTGCCGGCTTTTTATCTGAACTGTTTGGGTTTCAATTTTTGACTTGCATTTTTTGCGATTTCTAAAATCCTCTTTTGTCTTGTCTCTTTTCTTTTAGCAGAGACAACCCAATACAATAAAATCTTTTTTGCAGACTTGCTTAGGCTATCAAAGTATTCTCCCGAGCCCTTATAATTTGCAAATTCTTCTGCTAAATCTTCTGGGATTACAAGTGCTTCGACTCCATCTAAAATTGTCCAGGAACCATTTTCTTTTGCAATCTCGATGCTTTTGAGGCCTGCATCTGCCATAAGTCCTTGTTCAATTAAGACTTTCACTTTATCCTTATTTATTTTTGACCAATTACTCCTGGCTTTTCTTTTGCAAAAATACTGCATGTACTTTTCGCTATCGATGGACCTTTTGGTACTATCTATCCAACCAAAGCAAAGAGCTTCATCGACTGCTTCACTCCAGTTTAAATTAGGGTTTGGAGAACTTTTTTTGTTAAAAATCAACCATATTGAATCCTCTATCAGATGGTTTTTTTTAAGCCAATTTCTCCACGCTTCTTTATTTTCAGGACAATAAGTATTCATTCAATATCGATTTTATTGCTTGCAGCCAATGGCCACTTGTAGGTGAAGGCCGGGATTATAGGATCATCCCTTTACTTGCTGTTTTTCATCGAAGTACTTTTATTTAAAATACCAGAATGAGTGAGTATAATACAATCATTCAAACTCCTTTTGGTAAAAGCTTCCATCATTTATCATATTGATCAGCAGGTCGGCATAAAATTATGAGTAATACCTAGCACTTCAATTGGGCATAAGCTGCTGCCTATATTGTATATCGAAATGGGTTGTAAGGAGGGTTGTGATTCATTTTCTATTGCTGCTATGTTATCGGATCGTGTGTAGTTCGAATGAGAAGCAGGAGGCAATATGGAGAAAGCTATAATAAAATTCGGGAGATCTTTTTGCAAGTACTATCAAGGCCGTATGCAAAATGTTAGGAGCTGGCTTCTTTTTTTAAATACTCGAAAACTTTCACATGATTATTTTCTTTTGCTAAATCTTCAGCTGTTTGATGCTTGTTATTCACGGCATTTATTTTCGCTCCATGCTTCAAAAGTATTTTGACAATTTGTAAATCTCCCTTTCTCGCAGCCCAATGAAGTGATGTATATCCATCATAATTACTTTGATAAGTAACTTCAGCTCCATGCTCGATAAGAATATTTACATTTTCATAATTGTGCATGTAGACTTCATACATTAATGGCGAACATTCTTCAGCACCAATTCGATTAACATCGGCGCCTTTTGAGATTAAATATTTCGTGACTTCTGCAGAGGCATTATGTAATGCTAGAACATTTGCCTCTCCATATTCATTTGGGTCAGCTCCATTTGCTATGAGTAGTTTTGTGGCTTCTAAGGAATTATTTACCATGTTTAAGGGGAGAGTTTGGAATGTTGTTCCATTCCCTCGATAATGAATAATTCCTTGATTTATGAGTTTCGGGGATTCTACTATTAAAGTAGAAATTGACTCCAAATCTATTTCCTTTATAGCTTTCTCCCATGCCTTATAAATAGATTCACCTTTAGAACTCATGATATTTTCTTGCTATTAAGACCAGGCTATGCTTTCGTAGAGAGGCTTAGCGGAGTATATGACTTAGCTGTATACGCTATTCTACTTTTCCACTTGAGGAATATTAAAAAATGACAAAATGGAGCCACATTAATTGTCTTCTTCATTATTAAAAACAATCCGTCCACAAGGTATTATTTTAGAAGTCAAAGAGTCTACAGTAAGGCGATAAAAAAGGTCCTGTTCTTTTAATAGAAGCCCCGTTCGCCTAATGACTTCATCAGCTGAAGCGAAGTGGCTAAGTAAAACGACATAGAAAATGCATTCTTCATTAGGCTTAATCGTTCTTTGGAGTTGACTTGGTTTATGGAAGTTACTTTCTACAAAAGGTTTTATATTTTCTAGTCCATAACTAAATTCTGAAACTTGGTCCATTCTCATCGTTTCCTGGGGAATGAGTAACTTGATATGACCATTAGAGGATGGGAAAATGAGAATGGAATCGGCAGGGAAATTAATGGTTATTGTTAAAGGTGTATCCGTTTTATTTATAAGCCGCGACCAGAATACCGCATGTCCATATGTCATACCCTTGGAAGAATAAATCCTACCACCGCCTCTGGGAAAACCATTTTGTATGATGATACCTTTTCCTGTAGAATCGGTATAATTTGCCTCAGTGTGGATATGATTATTAGAATTTATCTCCTGAGACTTTATTCTATGTTCATCTAAGGTTATCGTATCTACTGTTTTTACCTCATCAGTCTCCTTATTTTTTGTAGATAGATCCTTTTGTCCACAGGAATAAAATCCCAAAGTCGCCAATACTAAAATTATTAAAGTTTTTTCCATTTTTTGATTGCTCATGACAAGCTATGTCTCGGACTGTTGCAATAGCTGATGTAAGCTGTTTATTATTTTCTTTTTTCAAGACTATAGATCCTATCCCCTTCACCAAAAATTAATTTATTCTCTTTATATAATCCTGAAATTATTTCCTTTTCATGACGGTAATTTATCATCGGATAAAACAGAAATGAAGATGCTACATTCAATCTTATTTTCAAGACTGATTTTCGCTCGGGCTTTTTGGGTACTCTAATTCCAATATATCGTTTAAGAAACATACTTAAAACAGGAATAGATAGCTCTTCTGTATCATCAGGCGGGAAAAAATAAATGCCATTATAATTGTCTTCTAAAATCTGATATGTATCCGAATCATTATAGCAAACGATTTCCAGGCCTTGGACCAAGGTGTCATTTCTATCTACCACATAGAAATAAGGCCATGTACTGTCCTTTAAAGCATCAGGAATTCTATCTAAGCTTTCAATCCACTCTACATCGAAAATAATATCAATAGAATCTTTTTCGATAGTTTTAAAGTCTATTTTGTTTTCGTTAATCGAGAAACTACCTGTTCGAATATTGCTAATTCCCTCACAGCCGTATGCCCAAAAAAATGTCGAATCTGACCACAATGAGATACTTGCCGTACAAAATCCACTTTCCAGGTCGTAACTGCCAAAGCAATCTTGTGAGTTTGCCAGGGAGCTAGAAAGCAAGATTATTGTTATGCAAAATTGTATTTTCATTTATTAACATCTACCGCTCGGTGGAAACGACTGTAGACGCATATAGCGGCTATGTACGTTTTGCACTTTGTTCTCGGCTTGCTTTGTCTAATTTGGTTTTGAGGATTTCCTTTTCACTAATTTTTTTTGCTGAATCCAAGGCTTTGTTTAAATATTCTATTTCCATTTCTGGCTCTAAATTCAGTCTGAATAATTCTGCCATAAGCCAATAATAATAATAATTGTCTTCCAGATTTAATTTTCTCGCTTCAATAATTGCTTCCTCAGCTGAGTTAGCTATAGCAAGAGCATAAGTTCGATTCATTGCAATAATAGGAGAGTATTCTACTAGAAGTAGTCTATTATACAATTGTAGAATATTATCCCATTTATTGGGAACTTCCGTTGTATGCCAGTATGCAATAGCTGCTTCTAAATGATATTTAGAAACATTATTGCCATTTGCTGATTTCGTTAAATAGTATTCTCCTTTCTTAATTAAATTATTATTCCATTTATTTCTGTCTTGTTCCTGATATAGAATATATTGACCATTTGGATTCGTTCTTGAATCAAGTCTTGAAGCGTGAAAACACATTAATGCAATCAGGGCATAGGTGTCTTTTTTCGGTAGGAAGGATTGCTTCGACATAAATATGGCCAATCTCATTGCTTCCCAGCAAAAATCTTGTTTAATGTTTTCATCACTAACACTGCTATAATACCCTTCATTGAAAAGTAGATAAATAATCCTTAAAACAGAGGGAATTCTTGAAGCATAGTCATTTCGACTTAGTTGATTCCAGGAGTCCTTATACTTTCTTAATTGTTTTTTACCTCTATATAGTTTTTTATTAATATTCTCTTTGTTTGTAAGGAGTGCAGCTGCGATTTGACCTATACCAAATCCACACAATAATCTCAAGGATAAACAGATTTGTATGTCAATTTTGAGATTGGAATTACAAATAGCGAAAATCATATTTAACAAACCATCTGAAATGATTTCCTCAGTTAAAATAATTTCATTTGTTTGTTGAAGGCTTTGAAAATAGTTGCCCTTAACCTTTTCTCGAAAAGTTTGTCTTCTACGATAATAGTCTCTGAATTTATTGACAGCAACTTTCCTTAACCAAGCCTTTGGAGAATCCGGTACACCTTTATGTGACCACACTTTCATTGCATGAAGAAAAGTATCACTCACAATATCTTCAGCCAATTGAATATTTTGTATTCCATGAAAATGACAAAGTACGGCAACTAAGTTACCGTACTCTGATCTAAATGTTTCTATAAGTTGGTCTTTAACCATTGGTTTACATTCCTTCCAATACCATGATATCTCTAACCTCTACTTTACCCCCACTGTTAAGAGCGGGGCAGCCATTTGCTAGCTGGATTGCCTCATTAATTGATGTTGCTGTGACAATTATGTAGCCACCTACCATTTCTTTCAATTCTGCGTATGGGCCATCGGTAATTGCTCCATCAGAATGCATTGTTTTCCCTTCAAACCCTAATGCTTCGCCAGGATTTTTTAATTTACCTTGTGCACTAATTCCACCCATCCAATCTTGCCAAGCTTTTACTTCTGCTTGAATTTCTTCCGGCGTAGGTTCAAAATTAGGATCAGGTTCACTATGGAAAAGCATCATAAAATCTTTCATTTTTAATAAGTTTTATCGTTAATAATTCAATATCAAATACTAGACGAATGAACTTCTTTTAATTGGACAACAATTCTGTATTTTTTTTTGCTTGCCGAGAACGAACAGCTATCCCTAGTTCGTAGCATTAGCGGAGTATTCGGGATAGGTTTTGTTACTGATTTTTTATTTCCGTATTCTGTTTTTTCGCTCTGCAATCACCCAGCCTACATTGGGTATGACTGAAAATTAAACCAAGTGCGCCTCATCTGATTCATAATCTAAAAACTTAATTCTGAATCAGAATAGGTGATTATTTTTAAAAAATCCGGTGAGTTTTTATTTATCGATCTTAAAGTTTAGAAAACCCATTGAAAAGCAAATAATTTTGGACGGACTTTATTTGGCAAGAGTCAAAAAACATTGGGATTATGAAATCCAAGGAAAAGTCGAAGAATTGAAAGTCATTTAACAAAATACATATCCAAATCTCCTTTTCCTTTAGCATTAACCTTTCCTCTATATTCGCAAGGATAATGCTCTTTGATTAGATCATAGGTATATGCCGATACGTTTATTTTTCCCTCTTCCCCTGCTGTTTCAATTCTGCTGGCTATATTGATGGTGTCGCCAAAGATATCGTAGGCGAATTTTTTCTTTCCAACGACTCCTGCTCCGATTGGTCCGGAATGAATTCCTATTCTGATTTTCCATTTGATGGCACTTGTTTTATTTCTCTGCTTTAGAAAATCAATCATCTTTTTACTAGCTCTGACACATCTCATGGCATGGTCTGGTACTTCTTCTGGCAAACCAGAGGCTGCTAAATAGGCATCCCCAACCGTTTGAATCTTTTCTATTCCTTCGGCTTCCATTATATCATCAAACTCACTAAAGAGTTCATTGAGCTCACTTATCAATTTACGGGTAGGAATAGTTGCTACTATATTGGTAAATTCCTTAAAATCGGTAAACAAAATACTTACTTCATCAAATCTAACAGGCTTTACAGCGCCCGTTTGCAGCAACTCTTTTGCCACTTCCACCGGCAAAATATTATGAAGGAGGTTTTCCGTTCGTTCTTTTTCTTTTACCAGGGCATTCGTTCGCTTCGTAACAAGTTGCTCCAGTTCCTTATTACGAGCCTTCAACTCTTCTATCGGAACGACATCATCACTGTAGGGCAAAGAGCAATGTGTATGTATTTGCAACCAGGAATGATCTATTTTTTTTAAAATCATCGACCATCGAACATTTTTCACGTCGTATTGTTTTCCCTCAATCTGGAAGGTAAGATCAACTTGTGTCATCGTGATGCCCGTATCCCCAAACACGGATGCTCTTATCCAATGGTACTTGAAAGGCACCGGATCCGATAATTGTTCCAGGCTTGCCATTTCCGATTGCTTGTAAGTAGCAAAATTATCCCATACCTCATATTTACCAGTCCCAAATCCGGTAAAGTTAGGGTGGGCATGAGTGAGCATCTCTGATGTTGAAGGCTGGGTTCTTACAGCCCATTTTTCGATTAACTTTCGGGTTAACTCAATGATTTCTTCTTCCGCTGTTGAAGGCTGCTTTTCCATTAATTCACTTTGAGTATCGGCTACAAATAGATCCAGGCTATCTAAATCTAACAATTTCTACCGAAACTCGAAAAACCGTGTGTGTCCCAGAGTAAATCATTCGCTTTGCTGTGGCCTACCAATCCGATTTTACATCAAAAAGTGTAATTTAGAATGCACACATCAGCATAAGGCTACAATACCCCAATATCTGCTCGCTCCAAATGGGGTATATTAATCAGTAATGGTTTGGCTAAACTGCGTTTTATTGTAGCTTAGGTTTTGTTGTAGCAAGTAATACTAACATACTTCTATTTAAATCAATTATCTTTTTTTATAGGTTTTAATTTATTTTTTGATCTAGACGCAATAGCCATGAACGACAGTAAGAATCCAATACAGAGGTAGACGAAGCTATCTTGAATAACTGAGTATAATGTAGTGACACCTTTGGTAGGTAGTTGTGAATACATGATTTTATCATTATCGTCAAAACTGCTCATTTGTGAAACCATTTCACCGTATGGTGTAATTGCTGCAGAGAGCCCAAAACGCGTTGAACGAAGAACCGAGTGACCTTGCTCAACAGCTCTAAAGGCTGCCATTTCTGTATGAACAGGGTCGATGCCTCTCCAATCACTTGACGGAAGAATAACCATATCTGCTCCTAATTCACCATACCCTTTTGCCAGATACGGAAAATCATAATCATAGCAAATTGCGGCTGCGACTTTTGTTCCTTTTATATCAGCAACTTTTAAAGGGGACTTTCCTTGCACAGCTGGTTCTCCTGGTACGGGTTGATGCTTGAGGTATGTATGTGTAATGTTTCCTGACGAATCGATAAACTGATACTTGTTCTCATACCTCAAGGGAGATTGTGAAATGGGTGTCACATAAGAAGCTACCAAAGTGATATTGAGTTCAGCAGCTAGTTCCTTGATGGAGTTAATCCATTCATTCTCATCTTCAGGCATTATAAATATGGCGGCTTCGTTCCATGATATTATTTCAGCGCCACCGCCTGCTGCAGTTCTGGTTCGTTTAAATAATGCCGTTTTAGTCTGTTCAGTTCTTTCTTTAGAAGGCAATGGCAAACCACTTGCTTTCGAGTCTGTTCCAACTGCGGCAACAGTTATAGTGTCAATACCATTAGCTTTGCTCATGTCGTATCGGATGGAGCCAAAAGCAATTAAAAGGAACAGCATAATTAAGGGGAGCTGAAATGTTGAAATAGAGGTTTTTCTTTTGATTATGATGTTAGCAATTGAGACATTAACCCAATAAATCAAAAAGCTTAGTCCAGCCAACCCAAACAAGGATACTGTTTGAATAAGTGATACATTATCGTGCAGGGTATATGCAGCTACTCCCCAACTGGCAAGAGGTGTAAAGGTGTATTGAATCCATTCCATAATGATCATGATGACAGGAAATAGAAACAGCGCATATTTCTGATTTTTAAATTTGCTCCAGATCAAGTATCCCGGCAGGTGAAACAAACTAATTGGGATCGAGTAGAGAAAGACCAGCACCAATGGAATTGGATCGCTAATAATCTTGGTTACAACAAGGGACCAGGCCAAAACTAAAGCGAGAAAAAAGCTTAACCTTGACTTCCAACCTTGTGTGAGACTTAGATATATTAAAAATGGAATACTTGAAACCCAGGCCATGACTTCAATACTAAAGGTCATGTGAGTAAGGGCTATGGTAACTATTCCAATTGCGAGATACCAAAGTGGATTAATTTTATCTACATAAAATCCTTGTGTGTGGGTACTTGATAATTCTTTCATCTTTCTTTGTTTTTAAGTTGACAACAAAGGTTGATGATGCGGATTTCAAATCCATTAACATTTGATAAAGGATGATATTTTATTCCATGAGTCCCCTTCGAAGTCTGCTTAAGGAAATATTTGTAATTCCCAGATAGGAGGCAATGTCAACATGTGAGATTAGATTTTCCAAAAAGTGGTATTTTTCTCTAAAAAGAATGAGTCTTTCTCTCGCGTTCAACGAGGCGAGAGCAATTTCTTTTTCAACTTTTGCAAGGAGTTCATATTGTAAAACCATATTTCCAAACTCGCGTATGTCGATGTGATTTATCATTAGCTGCTCAAACTTGTCAGCGTTTAAACTGGCTACGGTCAGCTTTGTAAGCGCTTGAAAGTTGAGGTGAGATATTTGATTGGCTGTTCTCGTTTTATTCGGAGAAAGTACACTACCTTCAAGAAAATAAGATATAGTTACTTCCTCACCTTCCGGGCTTAGCAAAAAGCTCCGGCAGACACCTTCGTAAACAAAGTATTCCTTGTTGTTTTTTTTCCCTCTATCAATAAACACATCTCCTTTTTCATAAACTTCAACTAAAATCAAGTCACTCATCAGATCTAACGACCCCTCCGATACAGGTGCCACCTTGTTGACTAAGGGTCTTGTTCGTTCTTTAATCTGTTCGAAATTCATGAAATCTTTTATTTGCTACAACGGTTCGGTGATATAGGGCTGTATGAAGTATGCCCTTATATCACGTGTTAGTCACTGTATTTTTTACTTTTCTTTAAATGGTTTTTTATCTGAAGTAGTCATTTTATATTGTTCCAAAGCCTCTTCCAGAGTAAGATCTCTTGGCATATTTTCAATGAATGTCATAACTGATGTAAACATGAACGGTATGTTGCTTCTTGAAATAAAATCAGATTTTGTTGCAATGTCATCTAATTGATCAGCATTCCATTTTTTTCTTATTTCATTAGCACGCTCATATTTTTCCTTATTCAAATTTGCAAGCCATATTTTGTTATTTAGAGAATCTGGCAACAAGCGATGTTTATATTGCCAAGTTGAGTAAACTTCAAAATCTCTTTTATCCTTATCATTTTGGAAATGGAGGTAAGAGATTGCCTGTTCAGGATCAAATCGTCCCTCATTTACTGCCTTGCAAAGAATTGGTTCAAGATCAATTATGTTTTTATTGCTGCTTCTTCTTTGAGATGTATGAACTAAAACCACATCATGATTTTGCCCCCATAAGGATTTTCTAAAACCGAGCTCTATCTGAGAAGGGAAGCCAAGAGAATCAGTTATCGAAAGTATCCTGTTCATATTTATTATTCGATTAGCTTGAATAGTGTCATCATGAGTATCGTACATGGGTCTGAACAATTGATCTCTTTCCCAAATTGCTTTGAATTCATTTCTTAATCTTGAGTCATATTCAGTCGTTCTTTTCTCTATAAAAGAATTCCAAAGGTTTTCATCTATATATGTGTTGACAAAAATTGACTTTAGCGAACTTAAATCATCAGAATTATTTATAAGTAGTTGAAGATTTAAATTCCTTTCATCTAAGTTATTAGAGAGTTGATTTGAAAGTGCAGCATTATAAACATCATGACCAAAAGGTTTTTTAATTTCTCTAAATGCCAATGAGTAATTTTTGGATGCTCTATCGAAATCACCATCACAAATTGCAATTTCAGCTTTATTAGTTAGAATGTGATATTTAGTAATTGCTTCATTATTGTAGTTGCATTTCGTTAATTCAGTGATGGCAGAATTCTCAGACTTAATATTCGTCTCATTACGGTTTTTACAGCTTACTTGAATTGTCAGAATAATTATAATGATTGTTATTCTCATGTTCTAAATTTTATGGTGACTAAGGACTAGCTATGCTTCTGACAGCTGTTTTAGCAGCTGGATGGCGTTGTAGCTTTTGTCAGCCGTCTTTTATTTTTTTTCTTTCAATTCGTACTCCAACATACATTGAGTAAGTCTTTCCCTTTCTTCTTGAGGCAACTTCAAACTCAAATCTATGAGTACTTCTTTGATAATATAGTACTCCGACTCACTCTTAATTTCTCCTCCCTTCAATACTTTTTGAGCTATATTTTTTATTTGCGCATTAAGCCTTTTCAGACTAGGCAGATCACTTGCAATTAATAATTCGTTCAATTCTTTTTTGAAAGCCTCCGATTGCCCATTTACCATCTGAATTAGGTCACTCATTCCCATTTTTAATCCTTTCTTGGCAAGAGAAAAGCTTTCTTTCTCCATTTTTGTGAGTATGGCTATTGGAGAATGTTCTTCCTTTGTAATCAATCTGGATTTACTATTATAATAATCCCATATAAATGCGAAAATTTCCTTATAGTACTCATAATTTGTACTATCAATTCTCATTTTTTATTGACGGTTAGTGCATGTACATATGCACAGTGTTATAGCCAGTATTTTCTTTTTCTAAATCATCTCTAGGTTATCTTTCTTCTTCTATTCATTTTTCTTGGCTGGAATTCTAGGTATTTAGGAGATTCTATCCAACGAATTTGATCTTCTAAGATTCTTCTTTCTAGAACTTCTAACTTATTAATAATTCTTTCTTTCAAATATTCTAGTATTTGCTCCTCTTCAGAAGATCTCTTTTCAATAACTTTTTCATCGAAATAAATCCTTCCAGGAATCTTTGAAATTTCTTCTAGGTATTCCTCAGTTGCCGATTGTTGAAGCTCGATCATCAATTCTTTGTCTTTTTCATCTCTGAAATTTAAGGTAATTGAACCTCCATCCATCCAAATATGGATCTCTCTAAACTTCAATTTCTCGAGTTGAATCTCCATCATTTTCTTTTTATTGGCTATAACGCCAAGCTATACCTCGGACAGCTGCTTTAGCAGCTGGCTGGAGTTTAGCTATTGTTGTGTGTTTAGATTTTATTTTTTTTTGTAATAGCTCACATTCTTTAAATAACTATCAGGGTAATTTAAATATGTGTTTACCATGCTTTTAGACTTCCCAATGATTTTACTAATCCATTCTTCTGATAAATCTAATTCTTCTCGAAGTCGGATTGCGGCATAGACTCGTGCTTGTAAGTATTCCTTCTTCTTCGATTTTAAGGAAAATTCCTTTCTGTTTATTCCCGTTTCTTGCTCAACTTTATTAAGAATGCCTTCGATCATTTTAGATAGTTCGGAATGATTTCCTAACTCGTATTCTATTCGCTCTTTTTCTGATTTTTTGAAAGGCTTAAATATCCATTCTCCTAGTGAACCCCTTATTGATGAAGAATTATCATTTTCTGTTTCTGACCATTTTCTTAATCGTTCCCAAGAATTTTGAGCTTCTCTGGCAGAGACAGTTCTCATCCAATTGAAATTTGGGTCTTCAGTTATAAACTTGCTTAATATTGAAGGGTCTTTAAGAAAAGCATCAATACTTCCACAATAGAATTCTATTTTCTTTACCGTTATGGGGTTCTTCAAAATATTTTCCATTTTGGTGAGCCATCGAAGATTTTCTGGTCGATTGTTTTGACGATTTGTGTCTTTATGATCAACAATATGTTGAGTTGTTGGGGGATATCCTAAAAATGCACAAGCAACAATTCTATGAACAACTTCGGAAGCAAAACGCATATATCCCTGTTTAGTTGGTTTCCCAAAAGTCCAGTGATTATCTAGTTTACGAACCGGTTTGTTATCTCTAGAATGACGATAAATTGCTCCGTTGTCTCTTACAGAATAAAGTTCAGATTTGTAGGTACAATCTTTTTGCTCCTTAAAATCGTTTAAATCGACCTTTGTCATCTCTTCTTTTTCTTTATACACACAACGTTCTGAATAAACAGTCGTTTTAATGCTGTTTATTTTTTGTTAGCTTTCGTTTTTCACTTTTGCTTAAACCTTGTGTAACTTCTATATCAATATTTTTAAGCAGTTCTCTCTTTTGCGTCAAGGTTAATTTAGTTGCATTTTCGATTTCACCATTAAGCCATTTCTCACGGTAATTCTTCCAACTTTTATCATGAGGCGGTTCGTCATCTCCATCATCGTATCCAAATTCATAATTACAACATTCACAAATGTCATAAGTTGGATTGCCATCTTTTCCATATGGTCGCCATTCAATATTAGTAGTTGATTTTCCACAAACAGGACAAGGACAGGAATTATCTTCAGCTATTGTTAGTGAAATTTCTGTTTTATAGTGCCAATGCGTAATTATTTCCTTTTTCATAATGAAAGCTAACGACTAGCTATCCGAACGGCCGCAGCGATAGCGAAGGCTGGCGGATAGGTTTTGTTCTACACATTTATTTTTCTTTTAATTCTATTTCTTCTCTGATTTTATGAGTTTCAAGGAGAAATAAAGCAAGAGTTGATGATGCTCCCGTTGCTAATCTTGCGTGTCTTGAATTAAGTCCCTTAAATTTTGCATCCTTTCCATGACCGGTACCATAATTGTTTCTCAATTCAGCAATCCCAAAAACAACTGTCGAAAGACTTCCCAATATCTTTTTTATTGTATCTGCTGCTTTTACTTCATTGGTAATCTCGCCAGGTGCTAGCTTTAAGTTCGATGCTGTTTCTCTCAATAATTTTGGTAAGTCCCAACCCCGTTCTATTTCAATTTCTCTCTCATGGAGTATCGTTTTACATATGGTTTCAATTAATTCCTTAGATGTACCTATAGCTAGTTCTGGGGAGCTTTCTACAGAGCTTTCCATAATATTAATTTGCCTAATAACATACTCCTCGCTCAACACATTTTCTATTTCACGCTTTTTCCTTTGAAGCATTTCATTCCCAATAATTACTCTTCTCCCGCCAAAAATTGAGTGTCCAGAAATTTGGGCTTTTTCCACTAGTTCATAACCATCATATTTTAAGCCTTCGTTAAATGACTGTACTAATCTAGCCACTTCAGTTTTATCTCTTCTTACAACAGGGTGTACCATCTCACAGAGAAATTGCAAAAACAAGGCATCATCACAATCCATTAAATTCAAACGATCATCAGTAAATACCCAATATTCTTCCCAATCATAATTATTAATTCTGTGCTGCCAAACGTCTCCTTCCATATTGGTGTATCTACTATCATAAGAAGGAAGGTTTCTTAGGTCAAAAACTCTTGAAAGGAATTCAGGTTCTTCTAAACTACCATTCCAATTAATTCTTTCGATTATAATAGAGTCAAATATTTTACCTCGAGTTACCTTAGTTATCTTATTCATTAATTTTCGTTCAAAGAGTCAGATACTTTTGTTTCTATATAGTTTGGCACTTAGTTTTTTATAATTTGTTGTGTAGAACATCTGTATATCCGCCATAGTTCCGGTTATACCCTATTATCTCCTGGCTATCCGCACCTTTTAATGCAAATAGCATCTTCACCAAGATCGAATCCTGATGAAATTTCGAGCCAAAATGGATATAGGGATTTCATTGTGTTCATGGTATATCTAATATCGGAATAATTCTCCCCACAACAAAAGAGAGACGTGTTCTGGTGTTCTGGTGTTCATGTGTTCTCGTGATGGAAAATCTCAAACCAGAACACGAGAACACATGAACACCTCTTCTAGCGCATCAGACTCGCTAGCTTATCATGTACTTCTGAAAACCCAAAGGCCCCAATCGCAGCATCCATCTTCGCTTTGATTTCATCGGTACAAAGATTACCGATGCTTCCTTCATGCCTGTGATTGATCTCTTTTTCCGGGCTAAAGTTGCCACTATCGATGGCTTCGCCGATGATGCGATAGGCTTCACGGAATGGCTTTCCTTTGAGCACCTCCCGATTTACCACTTCTACGCTAAATAGGTAATCATAAATGGGGTGATTGAGGATATCGCTTTTGACCTCCAGTCTTTCTATCATATAGCTCGCTATCTCCAGGCAGTTCTTGCAATCTTCTATCGCAGGCAGCAGGGATTCTTTGGTAAGCTGAAGGTCTCTATGGTAGCCGGAAGGGAGGTTTCCAGTGATATGACTGATTTCGAAAGGAAGCGCCTGTAATTTGTTGCCTTTGGCGCGCAGCATTTCGAAGACATCTGGATTCTTCTTATGGGGCATAATGCTGGAACCCGTAGTCAATTCCTTGGGAAGTCCCAGGAAGCTAAAATTCTGACTCATATACAGACAGACATCCATGGATAGTTTGGATAGGGTGGAACCGATGGAGGCAATGGCATAGGCCAAAAGCTTCTCTGTCTTCCCTCTCCCCATCTGTGCATAGACTACATTGTATGCCAGGGTATCGAATCCCAGGAGTTCGGTAGTCATGGTCCGATTTAAGGGAAAGGAGGAGCCGTATCCCGCCGCTGAACCCAAAGGGTTTTGATTTACGACCTTCCAGGCAGCTTCCAACATATATATATCGTCAATCAAAGCTTCGGCATAGGAGCCAAACCAGAGGCCGAAGGAGGAAGGCATGGCTACTTGTAAATGGGTGTATCCCGGTAAAAGGACATCTTTATAAGCTTCACTTTGTTTCTGCAAACCTTCAAAGAGTTTTTCTGTGAGAGAACTGATTTCTTCTATTGCGGAACGAAAGTATAGTTTTAAATCCAGCAGGACCTGATCATTTCTCGAACGTCCACTATGTACTTTCTTTCCTACCTCGCCGAGCTTTTTCGTCAGCATCATCTCCACCTGCGAATGAACATCCTCAATCCCATCTTCGATCAGGAAGTTGCCCTTTTCGATTTCACGATAGATAGATTTTAATTCGGCAGAAAGTATGTCGAGTTCTTCTTTTTCCAATAGATCAATACTCTCCAGCATCTGTATGTGGGCAAGGGTTCCCATTACATCGAATGGAGCCAGATATAAATCGAGCTCCCGGTCTTTACCGACAGTGAATGATTCTATGATGTCTTCTGTGGAGTATCCTTTGTCCCAGAGTTTCATATAAGTAGTTTATGGTTTCTTATGTAAAATTCAATCGCGTCTTTTCGTCAAAAGTGCAACCGAATAATCGCTCTCACAAATATTGTGTCATTGCGAGCCCTTATAAAGGGCGAAGCAATCCCCTTGATTCGTAAAGCTTATTTGGATCCAAGGAGATTGCTTCGCCGGAAATTCCGACTCGCAATGACAGCTTTGTTTTGTGCTTTATCCTCAATAGGAACCCTATAAGCTCATCCCTATATCCGCACTCAGGTTCAGGCTGGCTTCGTTTTGATCTTCCCAGGTTTCGTCTGAGTCGGGTTCGTAATAACCTTCCAGACGTGTGATAAGCTTGATATAAGTATCTATACCTGCTTCAATTTCGGAGATCAGGACAAATTCGTCAGCTGTATGAGAACGGGCGGATTTTCCAGGTCCAATTTTCATGCTCGGAAATGGAATCAATGCCTGATCTGACAAAGTAGGCGAACCGAAATGCTCCAATCCCATCGACTGCCCGGCGCGTACCAGGGGATGTTTGAGATCGATACGAGATGAGTTCAGGCGGAAAGAACGGGCTTTTACCATGCAGCTCACCTCCTCAGTAATGATTTTGTAAGCATCCTCATTGCTGTAAAATTCATTGGTTCGAACATCCACCACAAATTTACAGCTATCCGGGACAACATTGTGCTGCGTGCCGGCATGTATCTGGGTAACAGACATTTTTACGGGTCCCAATAATTCTGAAACTTCTTCAAATGCATAATTCTGGAACCACTGGATGTCGCTCAGAGATTTATAGATAGAATTGATTCCTTCTTCTCTTGCTGCATGACCTGCTTTTCCTCTTACCGTACAATCCAACACCATTAAGCCTTTTTCAGCTATGGCCATCCGCATTTGAGTAGGCTCACCTACAATAGCTACATCGATATTGCCAATCTCCTCCAGAATAGAGGCAATTCCATTGGCTCCGGAAATTTCTTCTTCTGCCGTAGCTGCCAGAACGAGATTGAAAGGCAGATCCGGCCTTTCATAAAAATGCAGGAAAGTTGCGATCAGGGAAACCAGACAACCCCCTGCGTCATTACTTCCCAAACCATACAATTTATCCTCCTCGACTATCGCCTTGAAAGGATCATTTTTATAGCTGGCATTAGGTTTTACGGTATCGTGATGGGAGTTGAGGAGAAGGGTCGTCTGGCCTTCGATAAACACTTTGTTAAAGGCCCATATATTGTTTCCTTTTCGCTGGGTTTTTACCCCTGCATCCTGAAGAAACTTCTCAATGTGATTGGCGGTGACATTCTCTTCCCGACTGATGGAAGGAGTTTCTATGAGCTTTTTCAAAAGCTCAATGGCGTTTTGTTTAAGTTCTTTGGGCCCTATCATAACAAAGTACGGTCTAAGAGAGGAATATCTGTGTTCCTCTGAATTTGTTTGTGTTGAGTCCTGCTATAGCAGAAGCATGACAAATATATACGCGATGTACGCCTGAAGCCAGTGCGGAAAAAGCATTATCTAACTTGGGGATCATTCCACCAACTATTACGCCTTCGGCCTTATATCTTTCATAGGAATCTGCGTTCAGCAAGGGAATGAGGCTGTCCTGATCTTTGGGATCTTTCAATACTCCACTCATTTCAAAGCTATACATAAGATGCACCTCAAAATGCTTGGCCATAGATCGAGCTACGGTAGAGGCTATCGTATCTGCATTGGTATTGAGCATTTTTCCCTTGCCGTCGTGAGTCAAGGGAGCCATTACGGGAAGTATCCCATCCTCCAATAGACGGAATAACTGCTGATCGTTTACTTTGACGATATCTCCGGCAAAGCCATAATCGATTTCTTTTACAGGTCTTTTGATTGAAGTGATCACATCCATATCTGCTCCGGTAAGCCCTAGTGCATTTTGCCCCAATGCCTGCAATTGAGCCACCACTCCTTTGTTCATCAGCCCGCCATAAACCATCATGGCCACCTCAAGCATGGCTTCATCGGTAATCCTTCGCCCCTCAATCATTTTGGCTTCTATGCCCAGTTTTTCGGCGATCTCAGTACCTGTTTTTCCTCCTCCATGTACCAGGATTTTGGCTGCATCAAGTGCGGAAAAGGCTTGCAACAAGGAATTGCATTGATCAGGATTGCTTAAAACCTTACCTCCAATCTTCAGGATATACAAGGGTTTTTTCATCGGCTCTTCTTGATTTTTATAAAGCTTCTAACAGACTGGCCAGTACCGTTTGAGCAGAAACTACCCGATTGGATGCCTGCTGTATGACCAAAGATTTCGGAGAATCAATGACTTCATCAGCCACTACCACATTTCGTCTGACCGGTAAACAATGCATAAAATGGGCATCATTCGTCAGAGACATTTTTTCTTCATCTACTACCCAACTTCTATCCTGACTCAATATCTGGCCATAAGAAGCGTAAGAGGACCAGTTTTTCGCATACACAAAATCTGCTCCTTCAAAGGCTTTGCTTTGATCGTATTCGACCTTTACTCCCTCTCCAAATTTTTCTGCCAATTCATAGCCTTCCGGATGGGTTACGATCAATTCATAATCAGTCTCTTTCATCCATTCCACAAATGAATTCCCAACTGCCTGAGGTAAAGCCTTTGGATGTGGAGCCCAGGTCAATACTACTTTGGGCTTCTCCGTTTTTTTATATGTTTCTATGCTGATGAGGTCGGCGAATGATTGCAGCGGATGCAAAGTAGAAGATTCCAGGGATACGATGGGAACACCTGCATACTGGATAAAGCTGTTTAAAATTTGCTCTTCATAGTCTGCCTGGCGATCCTTTAATCCCGGAAAAGCACGAACTCCCAGAATATCACAATAGGAACCCATGACAGCAATAGCATCTTTGGCATGTTCTGCTTTGTCCTGATCCATGACCGTTCCATCCTGAAACTCCAATTTCCAGCCATCTGTGCCGATATTCATGACTATGCAATTCATGCCCAGATTGGCGGCGGCTTTTTGGGTGCTCAGGCGAGTACGCAGACTGGAATTGAAGAAGATCAGTCCCAGGGTTTTGTTTTTGCCGAGTTCAGTTTGCTGAAAGGGATCAGCACTGATGGATTGAGCCTTTTTTAATAAGGCCTGTATATCGCTTACGTCTTTTCTTGAGGTAAAATGTTGCATAGCTAGGCGATTGCCGGATTTAGGACTTCTTGTAAAGCGTATAGAAATTCATCCGCCATTTCCTCTGTCATTGTCAAGGGCGGAAGCAGGCGAAGGGTTTCTTTTTGTGCAGAGGAACCGGTAAAGATTTTGTGGTCTTTCAGGAGTTGTAGACGAATAGGTTTGGCTTCGCTATTGAGTTGCATACCGAGCATCAATCCATGTCCTCTAATTTCCTGGATACCGGGGATAGCTTGCAGTCTTTTCTTCAGGTAATCTCCCAGTTTTGCCGCATGCTCAATCAGCTTTTCTTCTTTCAACACATCCAGTACGGCGATGCCTGCTGCACATGCCAGATGATTTCCCCCGAAAGTCGTACCCAGCATCCCAAACCAGGATTCAAATTTAGGGGCAATCATAACTCCTCCTATCGGAAAACCATTGCCCATACCTTTGGCCAGGGTGATTAGATCTGCTTCTATACCTGCATGTTGGTGGGCGAAAAATTTGCCACTACGACCATAGCCGGATTGGATTTCGTCCATGATGAGGACGGTTCCATATTGATCACAGAGGCTGCGGGCTTTTTGGAGGAAAGAAGTGGAGGGAACGAATACGCCGCCTACTCCTTGCATACCTTCGATAACTACTGCGCAAACATCTCCTTCAGAGATCGCTTCTTCCAAAGCTGCCTCATCATCAAAATCTATGCGAATCACATGATCGACTGGATTGACAGGAGCCTGAATTTTGGGATTGTCGGTTATGGCAACAGCTCCGGAAGTTCGCCCATGAAAAGCGCCGGAGAGCATGACAATTTTCTTACGATCCGTATGGAAAGATGCCAGTTTTAAGGCATTCTCCATAGCTTCTGCTCCGCTATTGCAGAGAAAGAGTTCATGATCGGGATAGCCGGAAAGTTCTCCCAGTTTTTCTGCCAGTTCCTTTTGCAAGGAATTCTGGACTGAATTAGAGTAAAATCCAATCAAGCCTAATTGTTCAGATACTTTCTGAACATAATGCGGATGACTATGTCCGATAGAGATCACCGCATGACCTCCATAGAGGTCGAGGATTTTATTTCCCTCCTGATCCCAGATGTAGCAATCTTTTGCCTTTACGGGTTCGATGTCGAAGAGAGGATATACATTGAAGAGATTCATTGTTTTTGTTTTTTTTAAATATGGCACCTTAACACTTACGCAATTCCCATTTGAAGTGGGGAATCCTGCAAAACCTATGTGAAGCTTATTTACTTGATTCATTCGGTCCTGCGTGAGCCCCATTTTAAGAGGACGGTGCTCGTGCGAGGGGGTTAAAATACCAGCGCTTTCAATTGTAAACCGAGTGTTTCTTCCAGGCCAAACATGAGGTTCATATTCTGAACGGCCTGGCCGGATGCTCCTTTGAGCAAATTGTCAATCATGCTAATGATGAGCAACTTGTCTCCATGCTTCTCCACATGAACCAATGCCTTATTGGTATTGACTACCTGCTTGAGGTGTGGATTTTTGGGAGTTACATGGGTGAAAGGATGCGAGGCATAGTAATTCTGGTAAAGTTCCTTTGCCTCCTCCAAACTCAAGTCCGATTTCAAATACATAGAAGCATAAATGCCTCTCGGAAAATCTCCGCGCATAGGTAGGAAGTTCAGCTCCTTGCCAAATCCGTCCTGAAGTTGAGCCAGACTTTGATGAATTTCCCCTAAATGCTGATGATTGAATGCCTTATATATACTGAGGTTATTGTTGCGCCAGGAGAAATGAGTCGTGGCAACGGGATTTTGCCCTGCGCCCGTCGATCCGGTAATAGCATGTATGTGAACTTCCTCATTCAACTTTCCATTTGCAGCCAGCGGAAGTAAACCCAATTGAATGCAAGTCGCAAAGCATCCGGGATTTGCCAGGCGAGAACTAGCTTTGATCTCCTCCCGATTCAGTTCCGGCAATCCATAGATGAAATTGTGCTCAGGAGATTTCAGGCGAAAGTCCCGACTGAGGTCGATGATTTTTACTTCTTCTCCAAAATTATGGGCTTCCATGATGGGCTTCGCTTTTCCATGTCCCGAACAAATGAAAAGCACTTCTACTTCCGTAGATAATTCTTTCACAAATTCAAGCTCGATCTCACCCACCAAATCCTCATGTACTTCATAGACTTTCTTCCCAGCCTGCGAATTGCTCTGGGCAAAGACGATCTGCACCTCCGGATGGCGGATCAATATGCGTATGAGCTCTCCGGCTGTGTAGCCTGCGGCTCCGATGATTCCTGTTTTAATCATTGATAAAAGTGTTTTAGTGTTGTCGTGCGGAAGTGTTATAGTAAATCAGAATCTGGAACTACAACACTAAAACACTTCAACACATTTTTCTTAATCTTCTCCTACCATCCGGTGGATCTTACTACTATTCGCCAAAATCTTTGTAAAACCTTTGACATCTTCACCACTCCAGGCGCGATTCATTTCTCCGTAGGTACCAAATTTGGCCGACATCATGTCGTATTTGGACTCGATGCCGAGAGGCTGGAAGCGATAGGGCGATAGTTCAAGCTGCACTTTGCCGCTGACGCGTTCCTGGGTGTCTTCGAGAAAAGTTTCTACATTTCTCATGACGGGTTCGAGATATTGTCCTTCGTGGAGGAGCATGCCATACCAATTGGCCATTTGCTCTTTCCAGTATTGCTGCCATTTGGTGAGTACATGTTTCTCGAGCAGGTGATGGGCCTTGATGATGATCAAAGGTGCTGCTGCTTCAAAACCTACACGGCCTTTGATCCCGATGATGGTATCTCCTACATGAATGTCTCGACCGACTGCATATGGAGCTGCCAATGCATTGAGGGCTTCGATAGCATCAACTGCATGGTCAAAGGATTCTCCATTCACTTTCGCCAGCTCACCTTTCTCAAATTCCAGCTCTACCACTTCTTTCCCGCTTTTGTCTATTTGAGTCGGATAGGCAGATTCGGGCAGATAGTCCCAACTATTGAGGGTTTCTTTTCCCCCTACACTGGTTCCCCAAAGTCCTTTGTTGACCGAATACTGAGCTTTCTCCCAATTCATCTCAACGCCCTGAGCTTTGAGGTATTCGATTTCTGCTTCGCGCGAAAGTTTATTATCCCGAATCGGTGTGATGACTTTGGTACCGGGAGAAAGGATGTCAAATACCATATCAAATCGAACCTGATCGTTTCCGGCTCCTGTAGAACCATGGGCGATGGCATCTGCTCCAATTTCATTGGCATAATTTGCGATGGCGACTGCCTGAAAAACACGTTCGGCACTTACCGAAAGGGGGTATGTATTGTTTTTGAGAACGTTTCCATAGATCAGGAAACGGATACATTTTTCGTAATAGTTTTTTACCTCATCCAAAATCCTGAAGCTTTTTACTCCCAGATCATAAGCCCTTCGCTCGATATCAGCCATTTCCTCGGAAGAAAATCCTCCGGTATTTACGATGGCTGCATGTACCTCAAGTCCTTTTTCCAGGCTCAGGTATTTCACACAATAGGAGGTGTCGAGGCCTCCGGAAAATGCTAATACTACTTTATTGTTCATGATGAATGGATGAATAAAAATTTATGATTTGGTCCAGGCAAGGACTTTGACTGCCTTGCCGAAGATGCGTTCTTTAATTTTTTGTAAAAGGGGATTGTTATTGCGTTTGCGAAGGTGTGCTTTGTATTGCTGCCAGCGGAGACTGAGAGATTCTTCCTCTTCTTTGGGCTTTATGATAGGTTCTTTTTTCTCTTTGGCCGGATCATAGAGCATGCCGGTGCATAGGCAAAGTTTCCGTTGATTTCGAGTGAGTACATCAAAGTTGGGGCAACTCTTGCAGCCGGCCCAGAATTCTTCATCTTCTGTGAGTTCAGAGAAGGTTACGGGCTTATAGCCCAATTCTGAATTGATCTTCATGACCGGAAGGCTGGTGGTAATCCCAAAGAGCTTGGCTTCGGGAAATTTCTTCCGGGAAAGTTCGAAGGCTTTTGCCTTGATCTTTTTGGCAAGCCCATGTTTTCGATAGTTAGGAGAAACAATGAGCCCTGAATTGGCGGCATACTTTCCATGTTCCCAGGTTTCGATATAACAGAAGCCCGCGAAATTGCCATCCTGTAAGGCAATAATGGCTTTGCCTTCTTCCATTTTCCCCTTCACATAAGAGGGTTCTCTCTTGGCAATACCGGTTCCCCGAGCCTTTGCTGCTTCGGCTATGGTTTCACAGATGGCCTCCGCATAGGAGTAATGAGAGCTGTCGGCGACTAATATTTGAAATTCCATGGGTGGAAGTTATTGGCAGAAGAAAAATTAGAAATAAATTGAAGGTGAATAATCCAGAACTACCCTTTGAAAAATAGGGTATGGGTATAGGAAAATGATATATATGAGTAATTTAGGCCAGGCTGGCCCTACGGAAAGTCCTGCTTGCCCTCCTGAAGGAAGGAGCAGTATTTGGAAGGATGCGATATGTAGATATCGTTTTCAAGTGGGTCAAAGATAGAAAAGGAATATGAATTCTCAATTTAATTACGAATTTTTTTGAAAATTTGTTAATCCAAATAGCTGAAAGTGTTTAAAAATCGAATATGCGTGCAGTAATACAAAGGGTGAGTCATTCGAAAGTTGTGGTCGAAGGAAGGACTACTGGAGAGATTGAAAAAGGACTCCTGGTTTTATTGGGAGTAACTCATGCGGATGAGCGAGCCGATATAGACTGGTTGATCAAGAAGATCACAAATCTGAGAATCTTTAATGATGAGCAGGGGAAAATGAACCTTTCTGTCAAAGATATTGGAGGAGATATCCTCGTGGTTTCTCAATTTACTTTGTATGCGGATGCCAAGAAAGGAAATCGCCCTTCCTATATTCGTTCAGCCCCTCCGGAAGTTTCCATTCCCATGTATGAGAATTTTGTGGAGCTGCTGGCCCTGAACTTTGAAGGGAAAGTAGCTACCGGAGAATTTGGCGCCATGATGGAGGTAAGTTTGCTGAATGATGGTCCGGTTACGATAATTTTGGATTCGAAAGAACCGGGCTGGTAATGTCCTTCCTCCAAAAACATACTTACTTTTTGATTTCTGTTTGGGGAATCTTGCTAAGGATTCTTTATGCGTTTTGGCTGGGAGAAGATTTATTGAGTGGAGACGCTTTTTATTATGTAGAAACGGCTAAATCAATTTTGGCGGGGGAAAACTTCCTGCCGGAATGGCCACCTGCTTTGCCGTATTACCTCAGCATCTTTGGGACAATCTTCGGGCAGAGCTTATGGAGTTGGATAAGTGCGATCTTATTGCTTTACCTGATCTTTAATTGGGTTTGGATTAAAACGGCCACTTTATTTCTGCAGGAGAAATGGGTTCAGCTGGGAATGTTCCTTTTTGCCTCTATGCCGGCTTTCATCCATTATAGCGTGGCGCCCCTTAGCCAGCTCCCGATAGCGATCCTTGTATTGGCTTTGGTAAGATTGCTTTATAAAGGAGGGCCCGCTTGGAAAATGGGAAGCCTATTGGCTCTGGGCATTTTGTTTCGCTCCGGAACATTTAGCCTGCTTCCTCTTTTTCTCATATATCTTCCCTTAAAAAAACATCCACGAGATCTCCTGCCATTCTTCCTGAGCTTTTTGTTTCTCATTGGGCTTTGGCAATATAAATCATGGCAGATGACAGATCGTTTCGTCTGGATCAATGACTTCAATAGTTTCAATCTATATGTGGGGAACAATGAATGGACACCTGATTACAAAAGCTGGTGGCTGGGCTCTCATGATGAGCGAGCAAATGAGGACTTTGCTCCCTACTATCGGCAATTGGATAGCATACGATCATTGCCTATCGAACAACAATCTTTGGCTTTCAGCATAGAGGCGGTGGAGCATATCAAAGCGAGACCGTTTAAATTTCTGTATCGGAGCCTGAATCGCTTGCGCGTATTCTTTGCTTTTGATACCTATTCCGGAGCCAGGATATATCCGAAAAATCGGATAATAGGAATTGTAACACTGTTAATTGATGGGGGAATATACTGCCTGCTCGCCCTGGGATTTCTCCTCGCTTTAGGAAGGAGTCAAGAGATGAAGATTGAGCAGATGAATCTTATGCTTATATCATTGATTCTCTTATTTATGCTGCCTTATCTTCTGGCTTTTTCTCACCCCAGTTATCACTTACCTATCCTTCCACTCTATGCAATCTGGGGGCTAAGATTGTGGCAGGAGAAAGGGAAGAAGTTTTTGTTCGAAAAGCTGAGCATCGCCCATTTATTAGGGATCATTCTATTCATTTTTATTCAATTAGAATGGCTTTGGCAAATGAAGGACAGCTTGTGAAAAGGAAATTTTCTAACTTCGCGGCATGAGATTAAAAGAAGCCCAAGAGACCGTAGACCGCTGGGTGACCAGTATAGGAGTCCGCTATTTCTCCGAACTTACCAATACGACCATATTGATGGAAGAAGTAGGAGAAGTGGCAAGGATAATGGCCCGTAAATACGGAGATCAATCTTTCAAAAAATCAGAGGAAGATATTGACCTTGGAGACGAAATGGCAGATGTCCTTTTTGTCCTCATTTGTCTGGCCAATCAAACCGGAATAGATCTCGAAGAAGCCTTCCGCAAAAACATCGAAAAGAAAACGATCCGGGACAAGGATAGGCATAAGAATAATGAGAAGCTGAAATAGACGTTTTAGGGTGTTTGGGTATTAGAGTATTAGCGTTCAAAAAACTTTAGTTCCATCTGAAATAAACACTAACACACTAATACTTACCAACGCTAACACTTATTTCCCTTTATGATCCTCTACGAAGACAATCACCTTATCGCAGTCAACAAGCCTTTCGGCATGCCTTCTCAGGGCGATGCTACGGGGGATGAGAGTGTATTTGACTGGGTGAAGGAATACATCCGTGTTACCTACAATAAACCGGGCAATGTATATACGGCCTTATTGCATCGCATTGACCGACCTGCAGGAGGCGTATTATTATTGGCGAAAACATCCAAGGCTGCGGCAAGAATGTCAAAGCAGTTTCAGGAGAAAAAACCTCGCAAGACCTATTATGCGATAACGGAACAGATTCCGGATCAGAAAGCGGGTGATTTGAAACACTTTCTGAAGCAGATCAAAGGGAAAAATATTATGCGAGCTTACAATAAGCCGGTAGATGCAGGCAAGGAGTCCCATCTTTCCTATCAGCTGCTTCGGGCAAATGGGGGCCGGGCTTTGATTGAGGTGCAATTAAAGACGGGAAGAAAACATCAAATTCGGGTACAATTGGCGAGTATAGGAGCAGTGATCGTGGGAGATGTGAAGTATGGCCAAAGCAAATTTCTGCCGGATCGCTCCATTGCATTGTTAGCAAAGGAACTTAGCTTTGTACATCCGACAAGTAAAGAAGAGATAACAATCACGGCTCCTCTACCGGATACGGAGCCCTGGCAAGCATTTAAGTAGGGATTATGGCGACAGATATCAATACATTTATAGAAGGTGGCATACGTGCTGCAGAACATAAAGAATGGGAAACCGCCTATCAGCAATTGAGTCGGGCGGTTCACTTGATCGAAACGGAAAACGGAGCAGGATTGATAGAGGAGGCACAAGCTGAGATTTATTTTCAAAGAGGACTCTCTCTACTTTCTCAGGACGAAGTACATGCCCTGAAGGACCAGGAATTGTTTCACCAGGTCCTGACAGATCTGGAACAGGCCGTTGACCTCAATCCTGTCAATTCTTCTTATCGCATTCATAGAGGTCGTTTGTATATGCAGGCAAGCTTCACAGACTATAGTGGAAAAGCGGAAGAGGACTTTCAATTTGTCCTGGAAAAAGACTCTCATCATGGCGAAGCTTTGAGAAGCATGGGAGAACTCTTTTCTCGTATTGGCAAATATACAGACGCGATTGCCTATCTGAGTCATGCCCTGGAACACAAAGAAGATCCGGAAATCTACCTCTTGCGAGCGGTTTGTCAGTTTAAAAAATCCCCCCCGAATTTCACCGGATCTTTGGTAGACCTGAAAAAAGCACAGGAGCTGGGTATCCATACTGCCGAGCTATTTCTCTGGAGGGCTCAATGCTTTCAGGAACTGGGGCGTAAAGGTGAAGCCATAGCTACCTATAACGAGCTTATCGAAATGGATCCCGATAATCCCGATTATTATGTAGATCGTGGTTTCCTCTATGATGCTGAAAATCCAGAGATGGCTATGGAAGATTATAGCAGGGCGCTGGAGCTTGAACCTCATGCCTTAGCTTTCAACAATCGGGCAAACTACTACAGACGAATCGGTCAATTTGAAGCGGCCATATCAGATGCCGAAGAGGCATTGAAGCTGGAACAAAACATGGGAATTGCCTATGCGACTTTGGCTGAAATCTATGCTGAAACGGCTGATGCTGAGAATCTGGCTAAATACATGAAGCTTGCGATGAAATACTTCTACGAAGATTCTGTAGAAGTCATGATGGAGCCCGTTTATGGACCTTATCTTGATGAAGCCTGGTTTCAGGAGATTTTGCAGTAAGCGCTAAATTTCCGTTTATTGAAATTTGTTTTCCTTCTGACATTGGCTGCCTCCCTTTTATTTATTGGGAAAACATCTGCTATCTGATTTCGCGACATGTTAAAATTACCCGTAGTACTGCTCAGCTTTGCTAATAATGATGCAGGCCGGCCCCTTGACACCAAATCCGAAAGTTCTGCCCTGAAAGATGCCCTGCTCCTGGTCGAGCATGAAGGCCTCGTAAATGTAGAGCGAGAGGAAAGTATCAATATGGAGGAGTTGCATAAAAGACTTCTCAATTATTATGATGACTTGGTCATCTTTCATTTTGCCGGACATGCAGATAGTACCGATCTCCTGCTGGAAGATGGAGAGGTAAATGGGAAAGGCATTGCCAAAATGCTGGGACAGGCACCTCATTTGCAATTGGTGTTCCTCAATGCCTGCGAAACACGTGAGCAGGCAGAAGCTTTTCTTGATCACGGAGTTAAAATTGTGATCGCAACTTCCTGGCCCATCAATGACACAAGGGCAATCAAATTTTCTCGTGCCTTTTATGAATCTTTATCTCGTAAGGATTCTATCGAGGAAGCCTTTGAGCGGGCGAAGGCCTATATGGAGGTCGAGACTGAAAGTGGAGGCCTGAGAAGCCTGAATTTTGGGGAGGAAGATGAGACAGAAGTAAGGACAGAGCTTCCCTGGAGGCTATATTTTCGTGAATCCAAGCATCTTTCCTGGAAGATTGATATAGATATCAAGATTCTCTTGAATTTGCGTTTAGGCTCCCAGCGTTTTTTGCAAAAGCTCTTAGCTGGCCCTTTCATCCATCACCAAAGTCTCATTTCCTCGCAAGAAGAAGATTTTGGTAAAAATGATACCTACGTAAGTGTAACTCTGAATAAAAAAGAAGAGCACCTCCTTCCAATTGGCCTTGAGAATCTGTGGATGAGAAATAAGAGCCATACCTGGCTCTATGGAGCTCCTGGTACGGGCAAAACCGGATCCGCTCTCCAGCTCTGGAATCGTTACCTTCATTTTGGCAGGACGGGGAAAAATATCCCTGTACCCATATTTGTAGATCTGGAAGAATACATAGAAGGGGAGGAATCCTATATCATCAATTTCATCTCCAAATACTATTTGGAACTGGAAGGCTATTCGGAAGACACAGAGAAGGAAGCCATCAATAAGATTTTGGGAACTACCCTGAGTTCGGGTATGCAAAATCAAATGCGTATTCCCGCTGTGATTCTTTTTCTGGATGGTAGCCTCAATCTTGGCAATCTTTTATATCAGGAAATAGAAAAACTATCTGGCTATCCAGGACTTCAAATTGTCTGTACCACCAGTAAAGCAAATGCGGAAGAGGTTTTTCGCCTGGGTTTTCATAGCATGGAGATCAAACCGCTGGTCGAAGATGAGATCAAAGATCGGATCAAGACGGAATTAGGGAGCTATCGACAGGAAATCAGAGAACTTGTAAAAAGCAATAGGTTGTGGCTTTCTCTTTTCTATGAATTTTATGATAAGATTCAGGAAGAGAAAAATCAGGAAGGCTATGTATTTATTCGAGATTTCAATACCGAAGGAGAGTTTCTTTGGAATTATTTCGAAGCTCGACTTTTATCACAAACCAATACCATACAGGAAATCGGCCGCAAAAGGTCCAGCCTGAATTTTTACCGTTTTTATGTTCGACATTTCATCCCTTTGCTAGCCTATCGCATGCAGGTTGAAGGAAGAACAGAGCTTTCGGAGGATGAATTGATGCAGGAGATCAACGAAATCAGTCATCATTTCTACCAACCCTGGTTTCTCAAAGCTTTTCCTGAATACAGACGAGATTTCAAGAACTTTTTATTGCTGGCGGAAGATTGGGTGGCGGAATCAGAACGACTGGCTGTCATCATTGATCTGTGCAAAGATTTCTCCATTTTCATCGAAGGCTTTAAGACCTATAGTGTTATCCAGCCTGGAAAGGAATTTGTGCATTTGCAGAAAGTCAGGACCTATCGTTTCTCCAACAATTATTTTGCAAACTTTCTTTCGGCTACCCATATCTGGCAAAATGCAAAAGCCAGCCTGATTCAGGGAACCTTACCCGATACTTTAAGAGAAAACAAGATCGATCCGCCCGTCCGTAAAATGCTGGGCCATTTAGATCGAATAGGAAGAAATAGCGAAGAACAGGTCCTTATCAAGATCCTCGAAAGATGCAGAGGAATATTTGACCAGCCGACCCTGGGACAAACGATTTGGAACATCCTCAATGTATGGAATGATGTAAAGGGATATCTGATGGGGATTTCTTTGGTCAAACTGGATTTGCGGGGAATACGTCTTTCCAGACTATCCAAAGAATTGACCTATGAACCTTATTTCCTTTCCTCTGATCTTAGTATGTCTTTGGTGAATTGGGAGGACATCTTTTTTGATAAGGGAGGCTATGTGAAAGACTTTGTATACAGTGGAAATGGAGACATCATTGTTACCGGAGAATCAGATGGAACAATTCGCCTTTGGGATACCGAATACGATATCTGCTATAAGATCATAGAGGGACATGAAGTCCCGATCAGCACGGTCTGTCTGACCAATGAGGGCCGCTATATCATCAGTGCGGGGGCAGAAGGAAGTATCAAATTTTGGGATCAGCATACGGAGGTTTGTTTACTGGAGCAAAAAATGGGACATACCCATGATGATGGAACTCCTCTGGGTATCCTGGATTTGGCTTATCATCCGATTCCTGGGGAAGTGGAAACAAAATTCTGGTTATTGAGCAGTTGTGTTCATGACCATAGCATCAGCGTGTGGAAAGTAGATTTAGAGCAAAGGGAAGCCAAACTCGAACATGAATTGGTCTTTCATCAGGATGCTGTCAGAAGTGTTGACATGCATATTTTTAAAAATAAATCTGCTAAAGCGGATGAATCTGATCTAACTATTCGAATCATTGCAGGTTCCTGGGATAATACGGTCTCTATTTGGGATGGTGTTTCGGGCTCTCTTATGTCAGTTTTGGATATGCATGTAAGTCGGGTCCATTGTGTGAGTTTCAGTGAAGATGGAGAATATTTTGCCAGTGGCTCTAGTGATGATACCGTAATCATCTGGAAAACTGAAAACCCCAATCATTTCTACCGAAGACTGAAAGGGCATACGAGGGGAATTGATAGCTTACAATTCAAATACAGGAAATCGGATAAGAAGAAGAAAAATCAAAAGGATCAATTCCACTTAATAAGTGCGGCCAGTGATGATAAGATCATCATTTGGGATTTGGATCAGATTGACTGGAGTGAAAACAGCCCTAATAATCTTTCTACCAAAACGCTGAATCATCATGTATTGCCTTTAGGCTATGCCCGCGAGGTGAATTGTGTACACTTTGATCCGCAAAGCAATCAGTTTGCTTATGCAACTTCAGATGGCCGTTTGCGGATTTGGGAGTTAAGGGGAGAGCGTTTTACGGAAAGGAATATACTCTACAATACCTATGAACTGCATGTGCAGGGATGTCGCTTCCGTGATCTGCATCCGCAAAGCAATCTCTTTGAACGAGAGACCAGTTTTATGGATCAGCATGAAGGGGAGAAGGAAGTAACCAAAGAAATGCTGCTAAGACAGTATGGTGCTATTATACGGGAAGAAGATGAAGAGATCTGGAACAAGATCGTGGTGAAGATGAGCTATGTGTAAAAAGGAAAAAACGAATGTCATCTCGACCTCTGTGGAGGGACCTGAATCAAATAATAAAGGCCGCTTTTTGCAAAGCGGCCTTATATATTTTAAACGAGTTGTAATCATTTTGATTTCTTGGGCGCCATGATCATGATCATGCGGCGTCCTTCCATTTTTGGATGCATTTCGATTTTGGCTAGTTCTTCGAGTTCTTCTGCAAACTTCGCCAACATATCAGCACCTCTGTTCTTATATATGATGTTCCTTCCACGGAACTGAACATATGCTTTTAGTTTGTTTCCTTCGGAGAGGAATTTCTGTGCATGTCGGAGTTTGAAATTGAAATCGTGATCGTCCGTATTGGGACCAAAACGGATTTCTTTCATTACGATCGTATGCTGCTTTGATTTTTGCGCTTTCTCCCTCTTCTTCTGCTCATAGCGGAATTTTGAGTATTCAACGATGCGACATACGGGAGGCTGAGCCTTAGGGGCAACCTCTACAAGGTCAAGGCCTAATTCCATGGCCATTTGTAGAGCTTTAGATGTTTGGAATACTCCATCTTCCACATCTCCTAACTCTTCCTTGTGTGCGTCCATACCAACTACTCTTATCTCTGGGACTCTTATCTCCGCATTGATTCTGTGTGGCCTAACATTTCTCCTCCTTGGCTGAGGTCTACTTGATCTTCTTTTTGCCAAATTGCTTTAAATTATGGTTCGTTTTATGGTGATAAATAATCGAGAATTTAATATAATCAAATTCAATAAAGTAGCAAAAGCCTGAAAAGCATTTTGTTACAGCTCCCGAATATGCAATTTTTATGCTGATTCCTACAAGCTATGACAAAATTTCAGTGATTTCTGCCTGAAAATGTTCAATAAATTCCTTTTCTGTCATAGTTCCGAGGTCTCCCTGCTTCCTTTTTCTGACAGAAACTCCATTATTTTCTATTTCTTTCTCCCCAACAATTAGCATGTAAGGGAATTTTTTTAGTTCTGCATCTCTAATCTTTCTGCCAATCTTCTCATATCTTTCATCTACTTCAACTCTGATTCCCTGATCGCGCAATCTATTTCTCAACTCAAAGCAGTGATCGTTAAATTTCTCAGTAATAGGCAGAATGATGGCTTGTACAGGAGCCAGCCAAAGGGGGAAATCTCCTCCGGTATGCTCGATCAGTACAGCAACAAATCGCTCCAAAGATCCGAATGGCGCACGGTGAATCATCACCGGACGATGTTTATCATTATCTGCCCCGATATATTCCAGTTCAAAGCGATCGGGTAATTGATAATCAACCTGGATGGTACCCAATTGCCACTCCCTTCTCAAAGCATCTCGCACCATGAAGTCCAGTTTCGGACCATAGAATGCCGCTTCCCCTTTCACATGCACAGTTTCCAGACCTTTTTCATTGGCAGCTTCGATGATTGCCTGCTCGGCCATGTCCCATTGCTCAGTAGCGCCAAAGTACTTTTCCGGCTTTTCAGGATCGCGCAGAGAAACCTGCGCCTTAAATTCTTTGAAATCGAGAATCTTGAAGATATAGAGTACAATGTCTATCACCTTCATGAATTCCTCTTTCACCTGATCCGGACGGCAAAAGATATGGGCATCGTCCTGGGTAAATCCTCTTACCCGGGTCAATCCATGCAATTCGCCACTTTGCTCGTAGCGATATACAGTTCCAAACTCTGCCAATCGCAAAGGCAGTTCACGATAGGAGCGTGGACGAGTTTTGTAAATCTCACAGTGATGCGGGCAGTTCATGGGTTTGAGCAAAAACTCTTCTCCCTCATGAGGGGTATGAATAGGCTGAAAAGAATCCTCTCCATATTTCTCATAGTGCCCGGAAGTTACATAGAGGTCCTTCTTCCCGATATGCGGGGTGATAACCTGCTCATACCCTCCTTTTTCCTGAACTTTCTTCAGAAAATCAACCAAAGTCTCACGCAAACGGGTTCCTTTTGGCAACCACATAGGCAAACCCATTCCTACTTTTTCTGAGAAAGTAAAGAGCTCGAGTTCTTTTCCTACTTTTCTGTGATCTCGCTTTTTGGCTTCCTCCAGCATTTCGAGATGTTGATCCAGTTCTTTCTTTTTGGGGAAAGAAATGGCATACAAACGAGTCAGCTGTTTATTCTTTTCATCCCCTCTCCAGTATGCACCGGCAGTATTGAGGATTTTTACGGCTTTGATGACCTTGGAATTAGGGATATGCCCCCCTTTACACAGGTCCACAAAGTTTCCACTATGGTAGAATGTGATATTGCCATCATCCAGGCCTTCGATCAGTTCTACCTTATATTCATTTCCTTTTTCTTTATAGTGGGCCAAAGCATCCGCTTTGCTGATAGGGACCCGTTCAAAAGTTTCTCCACTTCTTGCCAGTTCAATGAAACGCTTTTCTACTTTCTGAAAATCATCCTGATTGAACTCATGATCTCCAAAGTCGATATCATAATAGAAACCTCTTTCAATGGGTGGTCCGAATCCCAATTTTGCACCGGGATATAATTCTTCAATTGCTTCTGCAAGAATATGAGCCGAAGAGTGCCACATCGTTTCTTTCCCCTCCTGATCTCTCCATGTGAGGATCTGGATATCTGCATCTTCTGTGATGGGGCGGCTCAGCTCGTAAATGTCTCCATTTACTTTGATCGATAGTGCCACCCGGGCAAGTCCTTCACTGATATCCATGGCAATTTTCTCTCCGCTTACTCCGGAGGGATACTCTTTTACCATGCCATCAGGCAATGTGATCTTAATATTTTCGGCCATAATTGCGTCTTTGAGGGCGCAAAGATAAGAAGGGAAGCGGAATTTTTGTAAGAAAAGAGCGGTTTTTGAGAGCCGGAGGAAAAATTAGCAGGAAGCATAGGGGAAAACGCTCAATCCTATGTCCTTACTGGGAATCACGATTAGAACCTGTCTCGCTCAGGGATGCTTACTATGTACCTCTATTGGAGGTGCACATGAGCTCTAACTTTCGCATTACCTAAAAACATTTTCTATGACCAGATCTACTTCTGCCTTTTTGCTCCTATGGCTATGTTTTCCCTTTTATAACCTACTAGGCCAGGGAGAACAAATTTTTGATGATGCCATAGTCCATGAAATTCAACTCAGCTTCAGTGATTCTGATTTTTGGACTACCCTGAGTGACAATTATGAAAACAACTATCCCAACATTCCCTATATCATGGCCAATGCTGTGATAGATGGGGAAATTCTCGATTCCATCGGGGTACGCCTAAAGGGCTTTTCCTCTACTTTCATCGCAACCCCAAAAAAATCCATCAAACTAGACTTCAATGAATATGTCAGTGGAAAGAAATATGATGGACTCAAAAAGATTAACCTCAATAATGGAGAAGGAGATCCTGCTATTCTTCGAGATAAATTATGCTATGATATTTTGAGGAATTCAGGCGTAAAGGTACCCCGTACTGCTTATGCAAAGGTCTATTTGAATGGGACTTATTGGGGGCTCTATTTATTGGTGGAGCAAATAGACCGAACGTTTCTGGATGAAAACTTTGGGACAGATGAGGGAAATCTCTTCAAGAATATGGGCAATTCGGATTTGAGTTGGCAGGGAAGGGACACTAGCCTATACCAACAGGAGTTCGAATTGAAAACTCCAGCAAGGGCAGGTGCCTGGAATCGCTTTGTCAATTTGCTGGATGTCCTGAACAATAGTTCCGATCAGGATTTTAAAGATGCCATTGCACAGGTATTTGATGTAGAATTATACCTGAAAGTTCTGGCAGTGGATGTCGCCACTTCTAATTGGGATTCTTATATAGAGCATGGGCGGAACTTTTATATGTATGAGAACCCCAATTCCGGGAAGTTTCAATGGATTCCCTGGGATTATAATCTCGCTATGGGGGGAACTTTTAGTTCTGCCGGAGAAGATCCAAATCCCCCGGATTCTCTTCGCAAAGATTCCCTTGCCGTATCTCAATGCCCGACAGTAATTAATGGATCCGTTCCTTATCCTCCCGAGGATACCATTTTACAGGAGGTTATGAGCCTGGACGAAGCCTGTTGTTATATTGGTTGGGATGGGATTTGTCAGGATTTATATACCCGACTGTCAAATGGAGATACCCTGGGTGGAGGGGGAGGTTTTCCTTTCGGCTATCCGACTTTTCCTGTAAATATGGACACCTCTTCAAAGGTGCTTATCAATCGACTTCTTGCAGTACCTGAATACAATGAAATTTACTATCAGACCTGGTGTCGATTGCTGGAAGATAACTTTACCACAGAAAGACTATTTCCCATCATTGATACGATTGGGAATCTGATTAGACCCCACATACAGACAGATGTAAATTACCCCTGGAGCTTGCAGAACTTTGAAGGCGATCTGGATCAGGGCAATGATACCATTCCCGGTCTAAAGCGCTTTATCGGTTCTCGGATTGCAGAACATAGCATGCAGTTAGGAAATTTGTATGATTGCAGTCAACTGAATTCAAGTCTTTCTTTTCGGGAAGTGGTAATCAATGAATTTTGTGCTTCCTGTGATTCCCTTTCGGGACTTGCAGATGCAAATGGAGAGTATGATGACTGGATAGAAATATACAATACGACCTCATCGGAGGTTGATCTTTCTCATGCGTACCTATCCGACAATATTTCGAACCCTCAAAAATGGGCCTTTCCTGCAGGAACTCGATTAGGTCCACACGCCTATATGATTATCTGGGCTGACAATGATGAAGGCCAGGAGGGATTACACGCAAACTTTAAACTTTCAAAAGCAGGTGAATCCATTATCCTTATGGATAATAACACGATCCTGGATTCACTGAGCTATGAAGCCCAAAGCTCCAATCAGACCTTTGCCAGAAAGCCCAATGGAAGTGGAAACTTTCTGGCTGGGAGCCCTACGTTCAAGGCTACCAATGACTGGGTGACGGGTATCGGGGAGCGCTGGCCCGAAGAAATGCGGCTAAGCGTTTTCCCAAATCCCGCTCATGACCGATTGAATGTCAATTTTGAAGATCAACTTTTGGCTGGAACACAGGCTTTTTTACTCAATATGATGGGCCAGGAAATTATGAGGAAAGAGCTAAAAGAAATAGAAAACAGTTTCTATCTGGGAGAACTTGCCCTGGGGATGTATCTCCTGAGGATTGAAAACAGAAATCGACAAGTATACCTGATAAAACGGATAGAAATCAATTAGAATTAGCTAACATAGATGGACATAAGAGCTCTCCTGATGTTTCGCATCGGTGAGAGTTCTTCTTTTTTAGGTTTGGAGGAAATCCGTGATCCATTGCGAAAAAAGAGCTCTATGTGGATCTTTCTCAAGACTCTTCAAACCTTTTTGGACAGTTTCCCTCCCCATCCTTTCCACCCGATCTTCCATGAGCTTTCTGTCATAGGCTTTCGAAAATTCGGGATGCCCCTGAATGCCTAGCATATGATCTCCTTTCTGAATGATGGCGTATTCAACCGTAGGCCCTGTAGCCAGGACTTCTGTATCTGGAGGGAGCTTATGAACCTGATCCTGACACATCATGAGGATATTGAGGGGGGCTTCCTTTTCTCTCATCCAATCCTTCTCCTGGATCATATCAAAACTGTGGACACCTACGCACCATCCCTTCGCTGATTTTTCCACCTTACCTCCCGTCGATTCTGCGAGGAGTTGATGACCAAAACAGACTCCCACAAATTTCTTTTTTGCCTGATCAAGCTGGCTAACAAATTCCTTGAGCTGAATGATCCAATCGACCTCTTCATAAACCGAATATTTGGAACCGCTAGCCAAATAGCCATCGCAGGCTTCTATGCTATCCGGGAATTGACCATCACAGACGAAATAATCCACCATCTCAAGCTTCGGGAGTAGTTTCCTGAACATTTCCGGATAGCTGCCATTAATGTGAACGTATTGTTTCAGGACATGATCACAAATCAGAAGTCCAATTTTCTTTGCCATGAGTGAGGGTTGAAATTTATACGAAAGCTAAGCTACTTTTTTTGCCATAAAAGGACTAAATTACTAGAGGTCGAAATATTAGTATTGTCGAATTTAAGGCAGAAGTCATGGAAAAATCTTCAGAGGAAGTACATCTGATTTCACGATGGAAAATCAAAAATGGATACCAGAAAGAAGCGGAGAAAGTTCTGGTTCAATTTGAGGAGCGGGCTCGAAATGAGCCTGGGACGCTTAGTTATTTGATCCATAGACCCATGTGGGACATAGATTTAGTTTCCAAACCTACTCCTAGCCAATTAGAGGTGCTTTTTTATGAGCGCTATGCCAATAAGGAAGCTTTTCTCAGCCATGTAAACGGGCAAAAGGAGTTTATGCGAGCACATGGTTACTTTGAATATTTTGTTCCCCCGCCTAATTCGCCTGGGAGCGCTTCAGAAATGGTGGAATTTCTGCGGCTGGAAAGGGGGTATCTTCAAAAGTGAAACAGTTGCCTATCGAAACAGACAACTGCAGAAAAGATACACATTAAATAATTTTTCTATTATCCCATACCGATCAGGATAAATGAGATAGTTGATTCTCTTTGACACAATCTTCCAGAGCCTTTGCTACCAGGAGGGTATATGATTCAACTGCCTCTTCTTTTTTTCTGGCTTCAAGTACCGAGATGACCAGATAAATTTCATCCGGATTCAGGCTTACCTGGGCTAGGAAGGCTTTTACTGGAATCCCTTCTAGCAGGCCTTCATAATATCTGCCGACGAGGATGGAAGAATAAGCAGAGCAAATCCTTCGTGCAACCAGACTAAGTTGTACTTCCGCATCTTCGTATTTATTGGGTAGACATTCGGAACCTCCTTTGAGGCGCATGATCTGCAGATACAATTCGTCTTTGTGACTCTGGCCCAGGGATCTGCCACCTAAGGCCTGGTTTAGTTTGGGTCTCTTGGAACTAAAGGGGAATTCAAGGAATTCTTTTTCTCGGTTTTCTGAACTGGCTATCTGCCGAAATTCCTGCCCAATCCCATCCCTCGAAGGCTCTCTGGGAGCTCCGTTCCTTTTTCTGTATTTCATTTTTTGTCTTTGTTTGTTGAAAGGCGTTTATCAGAATTTACTCATATGTCCCTGTATCATGTGCATAAGAACGAAGTCCAATGCCTGGGTCCATGCTGCTCCGATGTTTTCATTGTATAAATCTCCCATTTCAGCTTCGATGGTTTCGAGCATGGCTTCTTTTACCACCGGATAATGTGCGGGCATTACCCCATATTTAGCATGGTTTTTTCCTAAACTTTTCAGGCCTAATTTCAAGTGTCCGGGTCTACTCAGGCTATAGACTATTCCTCCAAGCATATGCGTCAGAAGTCTGCCCTGGATAGTCATATTGTTTTTGAACATAGAGCGAACCTGTGGAGCCTTCTCGAATACCCTTTTGTAAAAACTTTCGGCAAAACCTTCCTCATCTTTCAATAAAACACTCAGAGAAGCTTGTACTTCCAGATTCATATCGGGTTTGCGGAAAGATTTAACCCCATGGAGCTTCAGACTGTCTTCTTTTCCTTTTAAGGTTGAATCCATTTCCTCCTTCAATTCAAGTATACCATCCGGCAACTTTGCAAGAAAGTCTTCTGAGATCAGGATTTTGGATTCGATTTCTTTGGTTTCGGATTGTATTCTATTGGCAATATTGATGGGATCGCCAATGACTGCAAATTGTCTGTGTTTGGGGTGGCCCATGTGTCCGAGGTAGGCTTTGCCATAATGGATACCTATCCCTATGTCAAACTGGTTGCCCAGGTCTTTCAGTTCAAATTGATTGAGCCTTTCCAGGGCATATTGCATACCCAATGCTGCTCGTATAGCATCGGTGCAATTTTTCTCCACATCTCCGCCAGCTGTTCCAAAGATGCCTACAATCTCATCGCCAACATACTGATAAATGATGCCATTGTTTACCAAAATGGGATCACCCAGTAAGGTGTAAAAACGATTGAGCATATGCACCATATCGAAAACCAGGTTCTGACTGGTGATTTCTGTAAAGTTCCTCAGATCACAACAAAGGATGATAATTTCTCTTTCCTCTCCTCCGGAATCTCCTATAAATTCCGTCTGCAGTTGGCTAATCTCCGCACTGGACCAGACCAACCTTTGTACTACGACATCGCCCTTGGGTTTGGCCTGGCATGCGAGGCGAATACCATGATCCCATTTCCTTTTGTGGGCAATCTCTTTCTCCAGGGCCGTTTTAGGACTTAGATTGTTCATTCCATCCAATACCCGCACCCGACAGGTCGTACATTTTCCATTTCCGCCACATTCGTGAACGTGAGAAATCCTTTCTTCAATCGACACATCGAGGATGCTATAATTGGGGTCGTAACAGGGAAAGGATTGATTCATGCCGACATAAGTAACCTTGGGGGCATCTTTCTTTTCTTCCGCTTGTGGGCTTTGTTCGTAATTATCCATAACAATAGATCTTATAGGATTCAATATCCCAAAGACTCAGGATATTTGTAGGGCTAAATGATTACTTGGTAAGGTATTTTGAGTAGTTGGTAAGACTTGGGGCTAAAGAGGCCTTGCGGTCGAATTCCACAAAGCCTCAAATATCACAGTATCTAATTTTTAGAATAACCGCAGGATCTCTTCTCGCTTGGATCTGGAGACGGGTACGGAAAGTTTATTCGTCATAAGCAGATAGCCACCTTCTGTTCTGACATATTCCTTGATGTGGTTGGTATTAACTAAATGGCTGTGATGAGAGCGGAAGAAATGATGTTCCCCCAAAAGTTCTTCAAATTCCTTGAGGGTTTTCGAAATGAGTTTCTTTCTCCCGTCTGCCAGAAAGACACGGGTATAATTGCTATCTGCTTCGCAGGCAATGATCTCATGAGGTTGGACAAACTCTATACTTTCCTTGGTCGCTAAGGCGATCTTTATAGGGGCTTCATTGTCTTCTTTTATATTGCTGAAGAGTACTTTGAGTTGTTCTGAGCTAATCTGCTGAGCTGATTTTTGCTTGTGCTTTTCTATAGCTTGTCCAAGTTCCTGGGTCTGGATGGGTTTGAGTAAATAATCCAGCGCACTGAATTTGATGGCTTTGATCCCAAATTCATCATAGGCGGTAGTAAAAATGACATCAAAATTTACTTTCCCCAGATTTCGAAGTACCTCAAAACCATTCATGCGAGGCATCTCAATATCTATAAACAAGAGATTGATATTCGCAGTTTGAAGAAAATTAAAGGCTTCTTCGGGATTGGTAAATGTTGCCACGATTTCCACTTCCGGGCAGAACTTCTCGATTTTCCATTTAAGGGTCTCCACCGAGTGCTTTTCGTCGTCGAGTATTACGGATTTTATCATGGTAGCATATTTAGTGCTCACGTACTCAGGTGTTCTGGTATTCTCGTGCTGCTGTAAAAACTACAGGAACACTGGAACAGCTGAAAACAAGAAGACTTCCTAAATAGGTATCTCCAATACAACCTGAGTACCTGCTGCTATTCCTGCATCATCTACCAGGTCATGTATGCTTACGCTTGCATTTAGATCGTGTAAAAAATTTATTGCTTCTATTTTGTCGTGAGTAATCTGCATACCCATAGACTTGTTTTTCTTTTTGTTTACTCCTTTGGATTTAAGCTCCATAGCTTTTTTTCTTCCGATTCCATTGTCTGTAATCGTACCTATGATGAGCTCTTCCTTTTCATCCAATTCCACTTTTACTTCAATCTTCCCCGAGCCCTCTTTTTGCATCAATCCGTGCCAGATCGCGTTTTCTACATAGGGTTGAAAAAGCATAGGTGGTATTTGTATCAATTCGGGATCGAGGTTTTTGCTTGCCTTAACTTCGTATTCAAATTTATTGTCAAATCTAAGGCTCTCAATTTCAATATACAGTTTTAATGCATCCAAATCATCTTTCAGGGAGATGTAATTGGATCTGCTATTATTGAGGATGAGTCGAATCAGTCTGGAGAAACGATTGAGGTATTCGGAGGCCAGGACGGATTCATTTTTGATGATAAAGTAGTCGATAGAGTTGAGGCTGTTGAAGATGAAATGAGGATTCATTTGAGCCGTGAGGGCATTCATTTTTACCTCCGCCAGTTTCTTTTCAAAGCTGGTCCTCATTTGCTCTTTCTCTACTGCTCTCTTTACCCGATAGTGATACCAAAGTATAGCCAGGCAAATCAGAAAAGTAATCCCAAAGGCACGTGCAAAATAGGTGTCATACCAAAATTTGTCAATCTTTATGCTGGCAGTAGCTACCTGAGGATTCCAAATCCCATCTTTATTACTGACCATCAATTTGAAGGTGTATTCGCCGCCTTTTAGATTGGGATAAGAAATGCTGTTTCTATCTCTCAGGGTTCGCCACTCCTGATCTACGCCCTCGAGCTTATGCTTGTATTTGCGCTTGTTTGAACTTGTCTGATCAATGGCCGAGAAATCGAAACTCAGATAATACTCTCCGGCTTCCAGGTAATGAGATTTCTTGAAATAGAAAGCAGAATCACTTTCTATTGCTTCGTCATTGATATCGATGTTTCTGATGTAGGGGATAGGCATTCTTTCATCCTTACTCAAATTCAGGGGATCAAAAAAATGAATACCTTTTCTGGACCCATATACCATTTGGCCATTAGGCATGGTAGTCAGTTTTTCGGCTACATGTACCTTAAGTTCCCTATCCTTAAAGACAAAACCTTCTCCCTCATTATAGATCTCAGTGCTATGATCTTTGGGGTTATATTTTAACAAACCAAAGGTGGTTAGGATAAAGTAGTTTCCTTTTTGGTCAAAGGAGGAAGTGGTCGCAGCTGCAAAGCCCAGCTCGCTCATACCTTCAAGATTGGGATACTTTTCACTGGGAATATGATCTTTTAGGTTTAATAAACGGCTATGTTCGGCGGAAAGGTCCTCTACCGGTATCTTTGCCAACTTCAACAGCTCGGACAAGACATAGACCGTATCGCCCAGTTCAGCTATATCTCCAATTTCTGCATTGGAAAAATCTTGAATCAGGATGGGAAAGTCCATTTGATTTTTTACCTCCTCCGTTTTGGGATCAAAAACAAGGAATCCATCGCATATTCCTGAAAACCAGATTCTCCCTTTCTTGTCTTGAAACATGGCTGCGGCTGTATGAGATTCCGGGCAAAATTCTGGGAAATCAGGCCAGGATTTATAACTGTTTTCATCCAGATTGAGGTAATATAATCCTCGCCTGTATAGTAGCCAGAGGGCATTTTCTTTTCTGTCGCGAATGAACTTCAATCCTCTTCCTGCTTCTTCCAGAGAGAAGGGGAGTTTCATGGGTTTGAGAAGGCCTGCAGATCTATCAAGGAAATAGGTATTCGAGTTCGCAATTACAATCACGCGGCCTTTATTATCTGTTTGTACCCCTGTTGCATCAAAAATTTGACCATCCCGACCCACAGCCGGATAGATTTTCCAGCTTTTTTTCCTGAGGTCGTATTCATACAATCCATCGCCGCCAAAAACAGCCAGGTAAACTTTTCTTCCGGAGGGCTCTACATAAATCTCTGTAATCACATGATAAGCCTTGGGAAGATTTGATTCATAATATGCGCTTAAGCATTGGTTCTGAATGGGATCATAAACAGCAAGTCCATTTGCATTACTTGCCCAAATCCGTTCTGAACTATCCATAAATTCTATCCGGAAGCTTTTTCCTGAGCTGGGATCCATTTTCCTAACTTCTTCAATCTTATCCTCTATCGTATTGTATACAGCTATGCCTTCATTGGAAGAAAAACACAGGCGATTTTGGCTATGGGGGAAAATCTTGTAACTCCTCCAGGTGTCAAATATGGATATACCTTTTACAAATTTTTCCTGTCGGGGATCAAACTTTAAATACTGATAAGGGCTGGGGGTAGAGGTTCCCGGTCGAATGGATGCATAAATGTAATGCGAGGAAGTATCCTGATAGAGGTAGCCAATGATCTTGCTACTTTTGAGTTTTTCCAGTTGGGGTTTGATTAATTCGGCTTTCCCCTTATTTATATCATATTTAAAGAATCCCCCGACTGCTCCTATCCAAAGGATATGATCTCTGTCAGGGTCCTGTAAAATATGATGGATGTTGTTGTACATCCCAAATCTGGAATCGGTGCTGTCCTCCAGGATGAGGTGGTAGCTTAACTCTCGGCTTTCGAGATCAACATGATAGAATCCTTTCCGGCTTCCTACCCATAGCCGATCATTTCTATCCAAGTGAAGGGCATTTACATAATGTTCGAATTCTTTTTTAATCCCTGTTACGGTAAACTGTTCTACTTTTTGGGATTTGAGGTCCATATTGTATAGTCCCAAATAGCTTCCCAGCCAGATGATATCTCTTTTCTTATCGACCAGTAATTTTGAATAATAGGCCTGGGGCAGGCCTTCTTTCTTGATGACTTCAACGCGGGTTCCATCATATCTACTCAAACCATTATTGCTACCTATCCAAAAGAAGCCATAGGAGTCCTCAGCGATGCTCTTTATATAGTTGTCAGGAAGGCCTTCATCCGTAGTGAGGATAAAACTGGGATTGTCCCAATTGACCTGTGCGTGTAAAGGGTGGTGATATACTACTTCCAGCAGCAGCAAAGATAGTATGCCGAATTTTTGCAGGATGTGGAAGTAATGAGTTTTCATTTTATTGGACTTGGGACAAGGATAATAGATTTGATTTGTTGCGATCAGGGCCTGGGTAAAAATCAGGAAAATCCCTGCGATCCGAGGAGGTAAATGAGTAGTTGGTATGTTTTTTTGAGTAGTTGGTAAAGAAGATGTGGAAAACCTATGTGGACAAAGAATTGTTACAGGCTATTTGAGGTCGCTGATTTTTTCTTAGCTTTGTTTCTATGTCTAATTATGTTGTATCGGCTCGCAAGTATCGCCCGGATACTTTTGCATCAGTGGTGGGGCAGGCACATGTAACGCATACGCTTAAGAGTGCGATCCTGCTGGATCAGCTTGCGCATGCTTTTTTGTTTTCCGGGCCCAGAGGAGTTGGCAAGACTACTTGTGCCCGGATTCTGGCCAAGAGTATCAACTGCGAGAACCTGCAACAAGACGGAGAACCCTGTAATTCCTGTGAATCCTGCCAATCTTATAATCAGGGAAAGAGCATAAACATTCACGAACTGGATGCTGCCTCTAATAATAGCGTTGATGATATTCGTAATCTGATTGAGCAGACTCGCTATGTTCCTGCCAATGGAAAGAAAAGTGTTTACATCATAGATGAGGTTCACATGCTTTCGCAGGCTGCATTCAATGCTTTCCTCAAGACATTGGAAGAACCGCCGGATCACGTGCTATTTATTCTGGCTACAACAGAAAAGCATAAGATTCTGCCGACCATTCTTTCCCGGGTACAGAAATTTGATTTTCGCCGGATCAAGGTAGATGATATTGCCCGGCATTTAGAGCATATCTGTAAGGCAGAAGAAATCGACTACGAATTTGCAGCTTTACAACAAATTGCCTTGAAAGCTGATGGAGCGCTCAGAGATGGTCTGAGTCTTTTCGACCAACTTGTCAGTTTTACCGGAAAGAAACTCAACTTTGAATCAGTTCTCGAGAATCTGAATATTCTCGATTATGACTATTATTTCAAGGCAGTAGAAAAGATATCTGAAAAAGATCATAGCTCCCTCTTACTCCTTCTGGAAGAGATCATGGAGCGTGGCTTTGAACCGAAGGATTTTATTGTAGGTCTGACTGTTCATTTTAGAAATCTGCTCGTTTGTCTGGATCCAAAAACAGTTTCTCTTTTGGAAACTTCTGAAAATGTGAAGAAAAGATATCAGGAACAAAGTGCGAGCATGTCTCCCGGTTTTTTGCTGAACGCTTTCAATCTCTGCTCAGAATCTGAAAAAGAAGCCCGCTATGCCACCCATCCCAGGCTCAAGGTAGAACTGGCTTTGATCAAGCTGGCCCACCTCAGTGAAGCCATGCAAATTGTAGCGACACAGGAGACTGTGGATAAAAAAAAAATCCTAAGCTAGAAAGTCCACCTCCTGCAGCCAAAGCGCTAGCTGAAAGCCCTGCAATTCCAGCAAAAAAAGAAGAAATATCCACTCCCATAGCAGAAGTTGAAACCCCAGTTGTAAAGGAAGAAATAAGTGTTTCGCAAAGTGCACCAAAGGTCGCCTCTAAAAGGAAATCCAATGGCGCTTTGAAGCTGGGAGGAAATAGTTTTGAAGCAATTCAGAATCAGTTAAAAGAAAAGGCCGAGCTGAAAAAACAGCTTTCCAAGCAACAGGAGGTAGAAATCAGCAAGGAGATCAGGCCTGAGATCCAATTAGACCTTTCTGCCTTTGAAAAACACCTGGCTGATTATGTTGAAAAGCTAAAGAGTCAAAATAAAATGAATCTGGCCTCTGCCATCCTCAATGGGAAGAGTACTTTTACCCACAATAAATGGGAGCTGGCAGTGGAGAATCATATCTTCAAAGGATACATTGAACATGAACAGGACCTGTTGCCTTATTTGAGAGATAAACTGGACCAAAGTTCCTTGTTTATTGAGGTGATTGTTGATGAAAGCCTGGTCCCTGAAAAAGAAGAAATTCCCTATACGGAAGAAGGGAAATTGGAGGCGATGAACAAGAAAAATCCTTTGGTACAAAAATTGCAGAAAATATTTAAAACCAGAATTATTTACGAATAAAAGTATTATAGGTAAATAACTTTCGAAATTTGCGTTTTTGAATTTAAAGTGTTTTTTTTGAGAAATAATCCTGAAAAAGATTATTTCGTTCTCAATACAAAACTAATTTCTAGAAAAAGCAGAACGTAAACAATTTTTCCCTCTTTAATATAGAAAAAGTCGAAAAACTACTTCTACCTAGACTGCTTTTTTCAATTTTTGTTAAACTTCGATCCTCCAATATGCTACCTATTAATTCCATAGAATTGTATATTTCAGTTCGGAGCTACATCAACCCATTGTTTAATACCCAATGACTATGCAAGAGAACCTCGACGCCAAAGCTGATAAGCTATCGCGCCTGGAAAAAAGTCTGTTCGAGCTTAGCGCTGTGATCAACAGACACCAGGAAATAGTTCAACGGCGGTTTAAAGTTACAGCAGTAGAGATTGATATCTTGAAACTGCTGAGTGATGAGGGCGACAAAAAAATGAAGGACATTGGAGACCGTGTTAGGGTAAAATTGAGTAACCTGACCAATATTATTGATCGCTTGGAAACGCAGAAGCTTGTAAAGCGCGTAAACTCAAAAACTGACAGACGATCTATTTATGTCCACATTACTACTAAGGGTAAAAAATTACTTGCAGACTATGCTGATTTCCTGAGAGAACTCTCAACCCGAATGAAGCAAGTAATGCAAGACGATCAATTCGGTATTCTTGTGGAAGGATTGGAAAAGATTTCCAAAGTAAGCCTTCCCGAAGCATAATACCGATTGCTCACAGCCTTTGCAGGCTAATTAGACTTATTCAAACAAAAGCACAGTTCTATTGAGAGCTGTGCTTTATTTTTTACCCGCAGGTACTATCTCTATCGCCATTCTGAATCTCTGATTCCAGTACGGATCGGATAGGATGTCCTTTCTCACGCCATTGCTTACGGTCGAATGGATGAATTCAATTTCACCATCTTCCACTTTACTGACCATCGCTACATGATTGATGCCTTTCCCTTTGTAGGAATGGAAAAAGAGAAGGTCGCCAGGACCGATCTCGGAAATGGACACTTTTCGCCCACTTTCAGCCATTGCATGTGATGTGCGAGGCAGTCTGATCCCAACAGATGCATAAGACTGACAGATCAAACCTGAGCAGTCGATGCCTTTCTCTGTATCTCCTGCATAGAGATAAGGAGTGCCGATAAATGTATCAGCTGTATTAAGGATCTGTTTGAGGTCTTTATGGATGACCTTTGGGGCAATGGGAATTTTTGGTGAAACATCTACTTTCGGAGCTTCCGTTTCTTCTTTAACAACAATCGGAGCTTTCACATCTGTTTTACCGATCGGAGCAGGCTCATCGTAATATACACGAGTGGTCTGACTCTGCGGTTCCATATGATTTGAAGCTACAAGATCTGTGGATGCAATAGCACTTTTGGGTGCGGGTACTTCTTTTTTAGGAGAAGTATGTTTCAGCAAATAACTGTATTGCTGAACTTTCAGTTGAGGTGAGCAAGCGACAAAAAATGGGGCTAAACATAGGATACCCAGTTTAGCTAATCCTTTGAATGGGTTCATGGGGTTTGTCTGGTTACAACCTCCTTTTGCAAGGAACGTTCCAATGAATTATCCGGAAAGCGACAGTTTTAGTTAAATCATAACTTTTGCCCAAATGGACAATTTTTCGGATTTGGCAAAAAAATGTTCGCCTTCGATCAATCTTATTAGAAGATACGGTCTTTTTTCTCTCTGATATAGTAGATTTTGAAGGAAAGCTTACAGAGGTAAGAGCGTATGCGAGTGTTCAGGTGTTAAAGTATTCTGCTGCATGCCAAACAAGAATACGTGAACACAAGAACACGATAACTACTCTCGTATTAGAGTAGTTCCTCATTTGGATCCCAATAGATCTCTTTAAAATTCTGAACCTGCATATCTACGATCTTTACACCTTCAGCTTCCAGAGATTTATCCATCGGTCGATCTTTGGGAAAATTGTGGGCACCACTGAGGAGTCCATTTCGATTGACAACCCGATGAGCGGGAACATCCAGGCCATCAAAACTCCCGCCCAGGGCATAGCCGACCATGCGGGAGGCTTTATTGGCACCCAGATATCGGGCAATAGCGCCATAACTGCTGACTCGTCCTTTGGGGATGAGCTTTACGACTTCATAGACGTCTTCGTAGAATTGTTTACGATCTATCTTTCCCGTTTTTTTCCGGTTCATGCCAGACAGTGAGTTTGTGGATGAGCAACATATTTAACCAAAACATAGCCCCTACCTTATCTACTTCCAGTAATTCATTTAACAAACTATGGAAAAGGATGGTGCTTACGCTCAAAAGGGCCAGCATCAAAAATGACCTCATCTCCGGATCTTTGATTCGGGGATAGAGGCGAGCAGCCTGAATAAGCATATATACGCAGAAGGCGATGAAAAGCAATCCCCCGATAATTCCCTGTTCTGAAAAGGTCAGAAGAAAATAGTTGTGGGTAGTAGATTGTTCCGGATTATCACTTACATAGGTCCGGAAAGCATCGTCTGTATATCGTTTGTAAACCTGGTTAAAGGTACTGGGACCTGCCCCCAGAACTGGCATGTCCGCAATCATGTTTTTGGCGGCTACCCATCGATAGAATCGTTCCATACTGGAAATCTCTGTACCGGTAAAAGTCGCAGCCAAATGTCCACTGATATCTCCTTCATGCCAGACGGTTTTCTGGTAGTTAGGAGCGAACTCATAGAATTTGTTGTCATTGAGTAGCCAGCCCAATGCAAGGGTAGCAAGTAGGAGGACTACATATATGAGTTTGTCAAAAATCTTCCGTTTGATCGCGAGGTCGATAAGCGGCAATACACAAATCGCAGCCCATGCACCTCTCTTATACGTGATGATGGTAGCAAAAGCCAGAATAAGCGTCCCTATAATAATAAGATACCATTCCACACTTTTAGGGCTATACCAGGTCCTTGCATACCAGCACCAGGGCAAAAAGAGTACGAGGGTCGCAGAGTATACTACTCCATTTGGGAATATAGGATAGGGGACTAGATTGGATTGCTCAAAGGAAAAGCCATCCAGGCTGTGGCGTATGGTGATTCCGATACTTACCAGCACCATAGGTACAAAGAAGGCCCAGAAGATTTTTTTGATTGAAGCAGGTCTTGTTATAATCCGTTCGGCGATATAGACAAAGGCAGCCAGATACCATACCCTCGACATGAGGAATTTTATGGATCGCAGCGGATATTCTGATGTAATGGTAGTAAAGGCAGTCCAAAACAGGATCATAAAGATCAGAATATGGAAGGGATAGAGTTTGCCTTTTAGGTTAAACTGCTTACCCGAAGCCAGATTCACCAAAAAAATCAAGAGAAAAAGAAGCATCAAGGGCTCCGAAACTACATCTATGGCCAAATCTCCCATCTCATAATGCAGGGAGCAGGGAATAGAAAAGATCAAGAGGTAATAAAGGGGACGGTAATTATAGACTACCTGTAAAAGCACAATTGCTCCCAGAGGCAGCGCGAGCAAAAACCAGATTTTGTATTGAAGGGTAAGCCAGATTGTACCCCATAACAAAAGCGCAATGGCAGCCAATCCGAGATTGTGCCAAATCTTTAGAGGTATTTTATCCAGTAATTTCTCCATTCAGCCCTTCACGGCAAATATTTAGTAGGCTTCCTTTTCATTGGGGAAGTCCTGAGATTTTACGTCTCCAATATACGCAGAAACCGCCTCCTTAATCACGTCAAATAAATTTGCATAGCGTCGTAAAAATCTTGGGCTAAAGTCCTTATTGATTCCTAGCATATCGTGGAGAACCAGTACTTGTCCATCACAATCCGGCCCGGCCCCAATTCCAATTGTAGGAATCTTAAGTTTGGCGCTTGTCTGCTTAGCCAAATCACGGGGAATCTTTTCCAGGACGATTCCGAAGGCACCTGCTTTTTGCAAACTCTTGGCATCGGAAATCAATTGTTTGGCTTCTTCTTCTTCTTTGGCCCTAACGGTATAGGTTCCGTATTTATAAATAGACTGAGGCATAAGGCCCAAATGCCCCATTACTGGGATACCCGCACTCACAATCCGCTTTACCGAATCTACAATGAACTCTCCTCCCTCCATTTTGATGGCATGTGCCCCGGATTCCTTCATAATTCGAATTGCACTTTTGAGTGCTGCCCGGGAGTCTCCCTGGTAATGACCAAAAGGAAGGTCCACGACTACCAATGCCCGTTTCGCAGCTTTTACTACTGAACAGGCATGATCGATCATTTGATCAAGGGTAATGGGAAGGGTAGTTTCATGTCCATGTATCACATTGGATGCAGAATCTCCTACTAAAATGACATCGATTCCTGCTTCATCCACGATACGGGTCATGGAAAAATCGTAGGAAGTGAGCATGGAAATTTTCTCACCACGTTCCTTCATGGCACGCAGTACATGAGTGGTTACGCGTTTAACATCTTTTTTTGCCGTAGACATAGATCTTCTATTCGAGTTTAGCAGTCTTTTAATCAGAATTGGAACAAAAGTAGAATAATAATTCCATTTCAAGGGCGTTTATTTTACCAAATTAGGGACTTGGTTACATTTAGATTGCTTTGTGGGTCTTTTTGCTTTGATTATCAGCCAAAAAGCCCTTATTTTCATATCTGAGATAGGTTTGTTGCCTACATAAAGCTGTGTATGAGTATCCCTACCGGTAAAAAAATTCTGGTTGTCGAGGACGATGAAGTAAACCTCATGATTGCCGAGCATATCCTCGGTAAAGAAGGCCATAGTGTAAAATCTGCCATCAATGGTGAGCAGGCCATCAATTATGTTCAGGATGAGTCTTTTGACCTGATTCTAATGGATATAGAAATGCCTATCATGGGCGGATTAGAAGCAACTCCTATCATCCGGGAAATGCAAAATGGCAAAGCAATTCCCATTATTGCCCTTACCGCACACTCTATCCCTGAGAAACTGGAAGAGTTCATGCACGCAGGCATGAATGGCTACATCATCAAACCCTTTGATGGGACAAAGTTTCAGAAAGTATCTGAAAAATACTTTCAAAGTTGACAATCCCAGACAAAAAATATTTGGAGCTTATGACTACTACCAAATCTGGAACCATCTCCAACGCTTTGTCTAGGGGTAAAATTTCTCTATATTTCGCCTTTAATATATCCCGCTTTAATTAATAAGCCTTGCAATGAAAAGACTGTATATACTGGGCCTGATTATGATGAGCTTGCTTGCTGTACAAGCCCAGGAGTCAGCCAATTTTCTGATCGACACGGTTTACTTTGAATTTGACCGTTACGATCTGCCTCCGAGTTCAGCTGCTGAGCTGGATTCGATGATTACTCAGTTTGGAACTTATCCATCATACTACATTGAGATATTTGGTCATACCGATAGCATCGGTTCTGATGGATATAACCTCAAACTCTCGGAGTTAAGGGCCCGTGCGGTCTCTCTTTATCTTACCGGAAAAGGAGTGGACCTCAATCGGATCACCTATGAAGGATTGGGTACGACTAAACCTGTAGCTTCAAATCTTTCCTTCTCCGGAAGGAGAAAGAATCGAAGAGCAGATATCGCAGTGGTATTTACGAGTGAAGTCTATACTCCTCCTGTGGTAGAACAAGCCCCTCAGGAAGAATTACCACCTGTAGAAGTAGATCCTGCTTCAATCACGGATACCATTTATGCCGATTACAATCCCGTGCCTATCAAAGTTGGCCGTAGAAATTACATCATTTCTCCCAGAGGTCTGGTTGTAATTGTTCCTCCGGGAAGTTTTGTAACAGAGGATGATGAAGTTATGTGGCAAATGAAAGAGCTATATGACCGTAGTGACATGTTGAAAAACAACATGCCTACCATCAGTAAAGATGGGCCACTCGAAGCTGCAGGAAGTTTCTCTATCAATGCTACTGCTGGTGGAAGAGCTGTAAGGGTTCAACCCAATGCCAATTTTGAGGTTCTTCTTCCTACTACTCGTAGGGATAAGGAAATGGGACTCTATGCCGGTAGCGGAGGATCCAGAGGAGGAACTCGCCGAAGAGGTCGCTCTCGCAATGCGCCGGAAGGTGGTACGCCCGGTTTCAATGCGGTGAAAAGCTGGCAGGAAATAGAAAATGAAGAGGTACTGTATAAAGGTACTCAGAAGTCATATTCCTTCAAGGTCCCTTCTATTGGTCGTTATGCCATCGCCCGTCCTTTGTACTATTCTCAGAATACAGAAAGAAAGGATAAGGGAATCGATGTTTTTGTGAAGTTTAAAGGAAAGAGATTTGATCGCGGAACTACTGCGATGATCACCGGTGAGGTTGTCAAAACTTACATTCCCCTTCGCAAAAAAGACTTGAGAAATTATGAGGCTACCAAAGTGAAATTTGTCGATACGGAAACCAATATGATTCTCGTGGCGGTTCAGTATGATAAAGATGGGACTCCTTATCTTATCAAAAGAGATTTCAAAGTTGGAAACCTCCTCAAGAAGAAAGGAAAGAAAAGCAAAAGACTTCCTTATATAAAACTGAAAGCTAAATTCCGCAAAGTCGATCAGGATCGCCTGAACGAATTGCTGGAAGAGTTGGATGTTTAAGAAGTTTTTGTGTGTTAGGGTAATGCATACATCTATCCTGATTCCGAACCGTGTTAGTGTGTTAGCGTATATGTGTCATACATCTACCCTAACACACTAATACTTTTACACCCTAACACTTCAAAGCGCTTGGCGCTACTCTACCTCCTCTATCCCCAGTTCATGATTGAGAACTTCGCTGATCTGCTCCACAGAGATTTGCTTGGCGATGATATTTTTCTCTCCATCGAGAACAAATACCCTTGGGGTGGAACGGATATCATACATAGAATCAAAGCCTGAACGCCTTACGTGATCCTGGGTATTGATAGCACCTTCCAGTTTATATTCTTTGATTTTTTCCTTCCAGATTTCAACATCTCCATTGATGCTGACGGTAAAGAGCGAAACATCTTTATCCTTATACTTGGCAAATATTTTTGCCAGTTTGGGAGTTTCTTTCTGACAATGTCCGCAGTCATAGGACCAAAAATACAGAATGGTGTATTTACCAGGTGTCGATTGGAGATCTGTCCAGTTGTCCAGTTCATCTTTGAGGCGGAAATTGGGGGCTTTTCTGCCTAGAATGGTTGGACTGATGGCCAATGCGCGCTCGGTAAGCTGAGATATTTGTTCCTCATCTGCCCACCAGGCTCTCCCCTGCATATACACACTTTCTACGATATGAACATAAACAGCATCCATGCCCATGACTTTGGACTTGGCATATTTGTTTAAGGTATTGACGGTGAAAAACTGAAAGACATCATCATGTGCTGCACTTTTATTCAGGACAATGTCGATGGATTTATTAATGGAATCAGGCTGCTTGACAGTCAGGTTTTCCAAAAAGGTATTTACCCGATTATACATCACGGGAGTCCTGAGTAGGCGATCATCCGAGAAGTCGAGATTGTTGAAATAATTGTCACGGTAATAATAAAAAGCAGCATTGCGATCATCTTTGATCTCATCAGGTACGACCGGATCGATCATGGCTTTCAGAACCTTGGTATAAAGCATATCAGGATTCTTTTCCATCAATCCCTTACGCCCATCTTTCACTTTCTGATCGATACTTGTCAATTCCTCTTTCAAAGCAACCAGCTTAGGATCATCTTCTCCCATGTCCTTCATCTGCTCATTGATCTCATTGGCACGCATGCGATTTGATCCAAGGAAACGCATGTCTTTATAGAACAATTCATTGTCTTTTGAGCCATTTACTTTCATGCTCATGACAAAGTCCTCCTGCTTTGTTTCCACAGCAAAATGCTGATCCTTGTCAACGATCAACTCAAAATATTGATTTTCCGGAGGAAGTACGATAAGGTAAATCCCAGCATCCAGAGGCTCTTCGCCTGTAAAACGAATAATCCCGTCCACCACCTGAACGGTGTCCTTGATATACTGTTTTTCTCCGAAATAATAAGCCAGATAAGCTTCTTCTGCCTGAAAACCTTCTACTTTGGCCTGGATATCATATCCTTTTTGAGCCTGTAGGCCCATCAAGCTGAGCAATACAATTAGAGTTGTGAAGAGGTACTTCATATGCTGCTTAAATATCTTTATTAAATAATATCGTAATTTCTGAAAATCCCTAAGCGATCTTGCTATTTTTCAAATATACCGAAAACAGAGCTTCCACTGCCAGACATAGCAGCATATATGGCTCCTTGTCGATAGAGATCTTCCTTAATTTCCCGAATCTCCGGATGCATGTCGAATACAACAGATTCGAGATCATTGTCCAGGTATTCTTTCCACAGATGAACCGGCCCTGCCAATGCAGGCCTTAGCTGCCTTCCGGGTTTGAGCTTGCGGATATCCAGGCCTTTGTAGGCTGCGATAGTGGAAGAATGTATGCCGGGAGTAATGAGTTCTATATGGTAGGGGAGTTCTAAGTGGAAATTGGAGAGTTGGGTACCAATTCCTTCGGCAAAAAGAGGTTTGTCATATAGGAAAAAGGGAACATCCGCTCCCAGGCCGGCTGCAATTCCTTCCAGTACAGCATCTTCAATATCCAATTCAAATAATTGCCGAAGACCTTTGAGGGTGAAAGCTGCATCGGAAGAACCTCCTCCTAAACCTGCGCCAGCAGGAATCTGTTTTTTTAGATGAATGAGAACTCCGGGAAGCTCTGGAATCTGCTCTTTAAGGGCATTGTAGGCCCGGACGACAAGGTTGTCATTGGGGTCTCCTTCCAGTTCTATCCCTTCAATATGAAAATCACATCCTTCGCTTTGCGTAGGAACAAGATTTAGCTCATCCTGAAAGTGATAGATGGGATATAATAAGGTTTCCAGTAAATGATAGCCGTCGGGTCTTTTCCCCTGAATAATAAGCCCCAGATTGATCTTTGCATGGGGCCTGAGTGAAAGGCTGGGCATGTTAAATCTCTTCGTATTCGATTTCCTCCGCTATTTCTTCTACTCGTATATCTTTTTTGTCGTCGTATTTAGGAGCGCTTACTTTGACTTCATTGTCGACGTATACATTCTGACGGAAGTCGCCCTGGTCATAATTTTTTTGATAAGCCTGGGCTTGCTTTTCGGCATCCTTCATAAGTTTTCTCATCACACGTTTCATCCCGAAAGTGAGAATTCTCTTGCCAAATAAGCGTATGGTAAGGTTTATAGCGAGGATTATTCCTAGTGTCCAGAGTAAAAAGCTCATGGGTTTAAGTTGAAAAAATTAAGGCTCAAATCCAATGCTCAATCGCGCATTCCATTGCAGCATCTCATCAAGCGTCTAATGCTTATACGGCGAAAAGCGGGCCCGGGATTAGATAACAGAAGAGTATTCTCGTGAAACTTCTTCATAATATCTTTCATAATGGGGCACGATCTTTTCGATCGTAAAGTTGTGTGCGTGGTTTTTGGCTGCCAGAGAAAACTCTTTCCATTTGGCCTCATTTTTTAAGAGACCAATAGCATCAGCGGCCATTTTCTCCACATCTCCTATAGGGCTGGTAAAACCCGTTTTACCGTCTACCACTAGTTCTGGCAATCCTCCCGCATTCGAAGAAATTACCGGAACTTCACAGGCCATGGCTTCCAGAGCGGCCAAACCAAAACTCTCACTTGCAGAGGGCATGAGGAAGATATCTCCAATTGAATAAATCTCCTCTACCTTGTTTTGATTCCCCAGGAAAACGATATCGTCGCACATTCCGATTTGACGACACAATTCTTCTGCTTTGCTCCTCTCCGGCCCATCTCCTACCATCATAAGTCGTGAAGGGACTTCTTTTCTTACAATCGCAAAAGTTTTTACGACATCTTCGATCCGTTTTACTTTTCGAAAGTTTGAGGTATGGATAAGGATTTTTTCATCATTTCCGCTGATCATTTTGCGAAAGTGATCCTTGTCATGTCGTTGAAACCGATTGACATCAACAAAATTTGGGATGACCCGGATGTCCTTATTCCCCACCTGAAAGTTGTCCAGGGTAGCATCTTTTAAGAATTCTGATACGGCCGTTACTCCATCGCTTTTCGAGATGGAGAAACTCACAGTAGGGGCAAAACTTTTGTTTTTCCCTACCAGGGTTATATCTGTTCCATGCAAGGTCGTTACAACCGGTACATGGAGGTCATATTCTTTGAGGATTTGCTTGGCGGTAAAAGCCACCGAGGCATGTGGGATAGCATAATGTACATGGAAGAGGTCGATATCATTGTATCGAGCTACATCAACCATTGTACTTGCCAAAGCAGACTCATATGGGATAAACTCAAAAAGAGGATAATCCTGGGTACGAACTTCGTGATAAAATATATTTTCAGAGAAAAGGTCCAGTCGTATAGGTCGGCTATACGTGATAAAGTGGATCTTATGCCCTCGAAGTGCCAGGGATTTTCCAAGCTCCGTCGCAACAACTCCGCTTCCCCCATAAGTAGGATAACAAACTACTCCAATATTCATAATAGATCTATAGCTCTTATTACAACGCAGGCAAAGCTAAAGAGTTTGGACAAAATAAAATAGTTTCCAACTTCAACTTGCAGATAAAATAAAGGCTGTCTCAGATTTTTCTCTCCAAGACAGCCTCCTATGAATATTTTTTTCCCTTATCCGAAGATCAGATAGGTCATAATTACGATTACACCTACAGATAACAGTAGGAGGTAATTGGATACAAGACCTGATTGCAATTTCTTGAAAACGTCTCCTATAGAGGATATAAGGTCAGCCGTTCCATTTACAATACCATCTACGATATTCTGATCAAACCATAGGACGAGGTTGGTTCCTGCCCAAACAAAAGGCTTGATAATGAATTTATTGTAAACTTCGTCGAAGTAGAATTTATTCTGCATAGCGGTATAGAATCCTCCGAAGAAGTTTTGCACTTTTTGATCTCCTGCCACATCATGGCGTGTGTAAAACCTGAAAGCGAATAAAACCATTCCTACTGCAACGACTATGGAGAAAGGCACCAGGAACCACTCAAGTGCTTCATGATGGTGCATATCTGTAATCATAGAAGCCCTATTGGTTACCATACCCCCTGCATCTCCCATCCCTGCATTACTGGAAAGCCAGCTATCATTGAGGACGTGGGGTACATGAAGAATATGTCCAAATAGAGGAGTAATACCCAGAAAGCCACCGACAGTTGCCAATCCAGCAAGAATCCATAAGGGGATAGTCATGATGGAAGGACTTTCGTGTGGATGTTTTTCCTGAGGGAAACGCTCCTTGCCATTGAATGTAAGGAAGGTAACCCGAGTCATATAGAAAGCCGTCAATGCAGCAGTAAATACGGCTACTCCCCAAACCACAAAGTAGAGGGTATTTCCATATCCACTAAAGAAGAGGCTACTCAATATCTCATCTTTTGAAAAGAAACCTGAGAATAGAGGTATACCTGAAATTGCCAGGGTAGAGATCCAGAAGGTTCGACTAGTAGAAGGCATGTATTTCTTCAGGCCTCCCATCGTTCGTATATCCTGGGGATCATCGACCGTATGCATATGTTCCATGGCATGAATCACCGAACCGGAACCCAGGAAGAGACAGGCTTTGAAGAAAGCATGTGTCATCACGTGGAAGATTGCTGTGGTGAATGCTCCTGCTCCCAGGGCCATGAACATAAAGCCCAATTGGGAAACAGTGGAGTATGCCAGAACTGCTTTTATATCATTTTGTGCGATGGCAATAAAGGCCGCTACAATCGCTGTAAGTGCAGCAACTACCACTATGATCATCAGTACTTCTTCAGCAGCGAGGAAGATAGGGTGAACCCTTGTGATCAGGTAGATACCTGAGGTTACCATCGTAGCTGCATGGATCAGGGCCGATACAGGAGTTGGTCCCGCCATCGCATCTGGTAGCCAGACGAAAAGAGGTATCTGAGCTGATTTACCAGTTGCAGCAATAAAAATGAGTAAGCCAATCCAGAAGGTATTTTCTCCGAAATCAGCTACTACGATATCTGCAAACGTAAGAGAGTTTATCTGATTAAAGATCATCAGCATAGCGATGATCAGGGCAAAATCACCAATACGGTTAGCGACAAAAGCTTTCTGTGCTGCTTTCGCCTTATTCATATCTTCAAACCAGAATCCAATCAGAAGATATGAACATAGTCCTACCCCTTCCCATCCCAGGAACATCACCACCATGTTATCACCCAGGATCAGGTTATTCATGGAGAAGATAAATAGATTGAGATAAGCGAAGAACTTATAATAACCAGAATCTCCATGCATATAGCCTATGGAGTAGATATGAATCAGTGATCCTACACCGGTTACGATCATTCCCATAAGCAGGGAAAGCTGATCTATTTGGTAATCAAAATTGATCTGAAATCCACTTGTTGTTTGCATCCATGTGAACAATTCAACCTTAACAGCTCCCTGAGCGGGGTCAAAGTTGAAGAATGCATGAAGGATCAACAAAAATGGTAAAGCCACACAGGCGGTAGCTAACCAACCTATCAGGCTCTCCTGTTTGCGTAATCCGGGATTTAAGAACCCACCCAGTCCGATCAGCAAGGAGCCGACCATGGGCATGATTATGATTAAAGGGTACAGAGCTTCCATTCGGGGAGCGTTTAACGTCCAACAAGTGGCATGATTACCACTTGAATATATTTACATTGTTAATATCGATGTCCAGTTTGTTTCTAAAAAGCGCAATGATCACTGATAAGCCAACTACCGCTTCTGCCGCTGCCACGCACATAACAAAGAATACCAGCATCGAACCCGTTGCACCAACTGTAGTTTCCGGACTGTTTACTTCCCACATTTTTGAAAAGGTAACCAAAGCCAGATTTACCGAATTGAGCATCAATTCGATACACATGAATACTACAATTCCATTTTTTCTTGTCATTACTCCGATGATACCCAAAGCAAACATCACCGCGCTAACTGCCAAATAAGAGTATGTAGTAGGGATCAGATTTTCCATGTTTAATGCTAATCAGTATAGGTGTGTTTTCTGGCTACTACAATCGCACCGATCAGGGCAGCCAGAAGGATGACAGAGATGATCTCAAAGGGGAAAAGGTAATTGGTCATCAGCTGACGACCGATAGGCTCAACGGAGCCGTATTTGAAATCTCCCAAAACTGAGTCATCGAAGAAGCTTCTGAATATGTACATCATCTCTCCTACAAAGGCAATGCCGATGACGAATGCGGCTCCTCTACGAGCGTCGTATTTCAACACGCCTTGCTCATCCTGAAGATTCAGGAGCATAATCACAAACAGAAAGAGTACCATGATGGCCCCCGCATAAACGAGGATCTGAATAGCTGCCAGAAATTCGGCCCCAAGGGACAGATATAGTCCAGCAATGCTGAAAAAGTTAAGAATCAGAGAGAGAGCAGCATAGACTGGATTTTTATTGATCAAAAGTCCGACTGCACCGGCTAATCCCAGTAGGGAAAAAATCCAGAAGAGTATGGTTTGTAGAATCGCTGCGTCCACTATATAGTAGGGTTTTTAATAGATAGCTAAAATTGAACATTTTATTCAAATAAGCAAAATATTAGGCCAAAGATTCGAGTAAGCGATCCAAATCTTCAGGGGAATCAATGGCAAAGCTAATTTTATTCGTTTCGGCGGTCCGAATCTTATAGCCATTTGCCAGCCAACGGAGTTGCTCAAGAGATTCTTTTTCTTCCAGAATACTCTTTTTCATCAGGGGAACTTTCAACAAAACTTCCCTTTCGAAGGCATAAATTCCTATATGACGGTAAAAATCATGATGATTTAACCAATTTGTTTGCTCCGCTTCTTTTCGGATAAAAGGGATAGGGGATCTACTGAAGTACAAAGCATTCCCTTGCTCGTCAAGAACTACTTTGGGCATGCTGGGATTGATGAGCTCTTCATAGCTATGGATCTTGTGTACCAAAGTAGCGATCTGAACCTCGCTGTCAGAAGTCAAAAGCTTACACAAAAGATCGATTTGTGCAGGATCGATAAAGGGCTCATCTCCCTGGATATTTACAAAATGAGTATAGGAAGTTTCTTTCTCAGCAATCTCTACCAAACGTTCTGTACCAGATCGGTGATGCTCAGCAGTCATGAGTACTTTCCCTCCAAAAGCATGTACATGATCGAAAATGCGCTCATCATCCGTCGCCACAATTACTTCATCCAGAAGTTCAGAGGCCTGACATTGGGCATAGACTCGCTGAATCATGCTTTTTCCTTTGATGTCAACCAAAGGTTTGCCGGGAAATCTGCTGGAAGCATATCTGGCGGGAATCACACCCAGGATCTTCATAGACTATTTTTTGACTAAAATTCTTTTCGTCTGCACCTCTTCTCCATCCGAAAGCATGATAAAGTAGATGCCGTCATTCCAATTTCCTATTGGAAATTCAAAGCTACCATTTCTTTCTCCTTCTCCAATAGTCGCATACTTTAATTCCCTGGCCTGAATATCCAAAATCCGCAACTGCATAGAAGCCCTGGAAGGATTGTCATAATTGATCAGGAGATTGTAGCTGACAGGATTGGGAAAGGTTTGGAAACTAAAGCTGCCGACAGACTGACTCAAATCAAGGTCTTGTCCCAATACCAAAATCTGATTGTCAAATTCATCAAAGGCACGAACTCTATAGTGAAGTTTGGCCCCCTCAAAGCTGCTGAGTTCCAAATCCCACAAACTGGCAAAATTTGCAGGTAGCCCCCCTTCTTCCAATAAAGTATGAGGTGCTCCATTTACAGAACGCTCAATCTGGTAGTAAATACCTCCCTGAGGATGCAAATTCCAGGTAATCAAGAGATCTTGACCATATTCCTGCAAACTAAAAATGGCAGTTTCGTCTTCACAATCCCATTTTTCTTCCTGAAGATTTCCGATGCCTTCTGGTTTTTCAAAGTCTTTTTTGAGGATGAATTTGTCCACAAGGCTACCATCTTCCCTCATCCATAGATTGAGGTAATGTTTTCCTGCTTCCTTTATGGTGATTTCTAAAGATTTGCCATCGGCATAGGATTCCCAGTTCCAAATACCTGAATATCCCATACCATTGCCATTGGGACTCATCAGGGGAGTACCATCCAGACCGATGAAAAAAGAACCATCACTATTGGGATCTTTATAGCTTCGTACAAAGAGTTGGTAGGTTCCCGCTTCTTCAAAGTAAAGCGCATAGTCCAACCTCGGTCCTCCCAGGCCTCTGGCTCTGATTCCCAAATTAGGCGAGGCCATCATGGCTTTCCCATCGCTGGCATCCCCATTATTGACTTCTGACCAGAAATTCCATTGAGCATTGTCTTTTCCTCCGAAAATAGAAGTGTAGTTTTCTGCTTCAATGACGAATTCTCCTTCATTTTCCTGTATACAAAGGGGAATAGGACGATTGGGGGATTGCTCACCAGGAGGAAAGAGATGACTTTTGGGAACAATTTGTTTTTCAAAACGAGGGCCTTTCCAGAATAATTGAGCGGATGCATTCCCTCCATTTTCAAAGTATTCCATTTTGATTGGAATACTCACTCCTGCACTCAAATCGATTTGTCCTTCCCATTCGGTTTCTCCCTGGTTTACCCATTTATCAACGATCAATTTTCCATTTACCCAAAGCCTGCATCCATCATCTGTGAGGGTATAGAAGGTGTAAGTTCCAGAGGTGCTGACTTCTATGCTTCCTTCCCAGCGTGCAGAGAAAGTATGTGCCAGAATGCTGGGATCCGGAGATCCACCTCCCCAATCGAATGCGATTTGTGGATCGATTCTTTGCAGGGTTTCATTCGTCAGGTCTTCATTGTTAAAATAAGTTGCCAATAGGCCTCTTCCTCCTAAATCCAGGTTGTCTCCCGAAGTCGGAAAGAGGTGATAACGAGGGATGATTTCTTTATTAAAGCCAGGCCCCGACCAGGATAAACTGATATTGGAAGGGCCATCGATATGCCGGTATTCCAGTCGGATTTTATATTTTTCTTCCTGATCAAGATTGACTTGTACACTTTGTTCTTCCTGACTTCCCTGATCCCAGGTGTCGATGAGTAACTCTCTGCCGATCCACAGACGTAGCTGTTCATCAGATTGTACAAAGAAGGTGTAGTTGCCAGATTGCATAGAAATAAGCTCCCCCTCCCAGCGAATGGAAAAATTATCTGGAGAAGGAGGGAATTCTGTTCCCTCTTCACTCCAACTAAACTCTACAGCAGGATCGATTTGGGTATAGGCCTGAATACTTAAGTTATTATCTCTGAAATAGGTTGCAAACAGTCCGGTTCCTCCCGGATTGTTCCGATTTTCCATACCTGAGATCCAGGCATTTAGTAAATCAACTCCTTCCTGATCTATTTCATTTTTGGCTAAAGGAGGCATGGCTATCCCTTCTTGCAAGGAGTTTACCCTATGATAAAGAATGGAGCTATTAAGATTAGCAGGATTAATAACTCTTGCTCCATCTATTCCCAAAGGACTATTTACGCCACCAAAGATGAGTTTTTGTCGGGATAAAGGGGTATTGATTCGGGCATCAAATTGCGCGCGATTGCTGGCTCCGGGTTGATGGCAGTAGGAACAGTTCAGGTCTATATAGGCCCGAGCTCTTTCCTCTAAATCAACAGAGTTGTCATCAAATTGAGGGATACGCGGAAGTTCTTCAACTTCCAATTCAGAAATATCTTCACTCAGTAATCCGATATGACTCAGGGTATATAGCTGATTGGCTGTTTCGCCTGTTTGGGGATAGGTAATGGAAGAATTGAGGTATCGGGTCTTGGGACCCAAAACAAATCCGGCATTGGATTGATGGCAGCTCAGACATTCACTACGGCTGGGATAATGCCAAGTCTGAGGTGCTCCATTTACCATAATCTCTTCATCCAGACTTCCTAAGAGTAAGTTGGCATCAGTCTGATCCTCGTTCCATTTATAGGTGAGGTAGTAGAATTTTCCATCGTCAGCATGTACTTCAAAGCGGGTTTCCAGTCGTTTGCCTCCCAGTTCGAAGTGTTTGATGAAGACCGTTCCAAGGGGGAACTCCCAATTATTATTCTTGAAGAAGCCGATCTTTTCTTCTGGTGTATCGGGGTTTCCATCATTCGGGATGGCCAACCAACGATACTTATCCGAACCATCCGACCAGAAATCTTCGATCATGTCATAGGGAATGACACCTATTTCCGCTTCGAGGGTATTTAGATTTTTGAAAGCTCCCGTTTGTGATAATAAAGCGGGGGCTGGCGGATTGGCATTTCGAGAACTCAGTCGGTAGAGGGTAGTGTTTCCATTTTGACGACCAATCAGGATTTCCCCATCAGAATCTTCTCCAAATGTCATGAGTGAACCTGCGGGCAGGAAATTCATCAGTAATTCCCAATCTCCTTCAGTATCTCTTGCAAAAATCCGTTTACTGGTACAGTCTCCATAGATATATTTTCCATAAAGGCTGGGGTGTTTCTCTCCCCGATATACATAGCCACCAATCACACATTCTACTTCAGAGCGATTTACCTGGGCTATGGGGGCTGTAAGGGTCCCCCGACCAATCTGATCGATGCTGCAACGAGGGATCGGTCCTACATTTGCTTCATATAAAGGCCATCCGTAATTGGCTCCTCCGGCCAGAACATCAATTTCCTCTTTGCTTGCATGTCCCACATCACCTATCCATATTTCTCCGGTATTTTTATCAATGGACATACGATGAGGATTCCGTAGACCGATGGCGTAAAATTCTTCGAAAATGCTGCTGTCAGCTTCGAGCCAGGGATTGTCATTTGGGATGTAATATCCCATTCCACTGATTTCGCCTAGAGAACCTGCATGTTCACCCAGGATTCTTCTGGGAGGATGGCTGATCTGTCCTCCTTGCATATCTACATCGATACGGATGGCTCCTCCTTCGAAGTTGTCAACGATATTCTGGGCACCATCAAATCTCGCCTGATCTCCAATTGTCAGATAGAGAAAACCATCATTCCCAAAGAGGATTCCACCCCCTCTATGTGATCCGTTCAACTGGCGGATATTTAGGAGTACCTGCTCGGAATTAGGATCAGCCGTATAAGTTCCATCCGTAACAGTAAAGCGAGAAAGTCTCAGATAACTTCCATACCATACGGCATTGTCGAAACAGGTGAAACAAAGTTCATCACAAACGAAAGGTCCGCTCCTCCCATCTTCTCCTCTGACGGTATGATATACATAGATATAATTTCTGTTTGGGGAAGTGGGGTCTCCAAAATCAGGATGAAAAGCCATGCCCAGCATCCCACCATCATGAACCACGCTCGTAAGATTTCTGAGATCAATCAGGGGTTCTTTGGTCGAAACATTGGCACTATCTCCAAAGCTTTCAATCAAACCTGTACGAGAAGCAACATACAATCTTCTTTCTCTAGGATGAGAGATCATAAAGATCGGTTCCTCAAACGTCAGGTTTGGATAGGCAATTTCACTGTCCCACTCCAAATCTGCTCCTCCTCCCGGAGTCAGGGCTGGCAGATTTCCGTTGAGGAATTTCCCAATAGGTTCTGCCTGTGTCAAACCTGGAGGAGGCATAAACAAAGGCAAAGCCGCGAGAGAAAGGAAAAAGACCAATCCCAGGCTGAGATTGAGGGAAATCCTTTTGCCTGAAAAGATAGTGGACAAAGCAAATTTGTTCATAGCTTAGAGCTGTTCAATCGAGAATTTATACCCTTATTGATTGCGGCCTAGTATAGGAATTTAATTCCTACAAAAATAGGACGAAGCAAAGAATATAGAAAGCGTAATATCAAAAGCCTCTCTCATGTATATCTATATGAGAGAGGCTTTTGTTTACAGAAGATTTGTAGATCTATCTCACAATGATTTTCTGCACTTTGCTGAATTTAGAACTGCTCACTTGCAGGCTATAAATACCTCCCGGTAGATTTCCTACTTCAAGGCTCACGCGGCTTTCAGCTGCTTCTTTGCTCAAAATTTTCTCGTGTACCAATCTGCCCGTATTATCAAAGAGAGAAATAAAGACCGATTCTTCGATTTCTACTCCAAGAAGTTCGAGATGCAATACTTCCTGATCAAGCGGATTAGGATAAACTTTGAGTTCAGTTAATCCCGTGCCATCCAATTGAGCGCTGACCTGAGCGGAGAAGGTAAATTGCCCATCCAGATCGATTTGTCTCAGACGATAGGTGTAGAGCTTGCCTGCTCGTACTTCCGTATCGAAGAATAGATAGCTATGTCCATCCCGGGTATCCCCTTTTCCTTGAATCCAGCCAATTTTTTCAAATTGCTCGCTTCTTTCATTGAAGCGTTGAATCTCGAATCCTTCATTGTTTTGTTCCAAAGCGGTTTGCCAACTCAGAGAAATCGCTTCTCCAAAAGCAGAGGCTGTAAAACTCAGCATCTCAACCGGGAAGATTGTTACCGGACCTACATTGATATTTACAAAGTTGATGCTGGAGTTGCCCTGATTATCGGTAGCGGTAAGGGTAGCTCTGAAAGTCCCTTGAGTACCGTAAATATGATTAGGACTTAATCCTGTTCCCGTATTGCCATCTCCAAAGTCCCAACTATAGGTGGTGATGGGGTCATTTTCAGGATCGGTTGTCGCACTTGCGTCAAAATTTACCGTTAGTGGGCCATTGCCACTTATTGGCGAGGCAGAGAATACTGTTACAGGTGCTTGATTATCCGCACATCCCGCTTCTAATCTAATATCCGCCCAGTCTGCATGATCGCAGGTAATACCATTCCCTCCATCATTTACTACTAACCTCAATTGATTTACTCCTGTAACATCTATATTTATAGAAATCGCATTATCTGCCTGGGTCATGACCGGACTGCTATATGCAAGCGTGCCATCCGTATACACCTCAAATCCTACGGATCCGGAAGCGCATGTTTCATCATCTACGCCAATGTCAGAAAGCAAGCGTGTGTATTGGCCAGCAAGATTATATATGATTTCAGAATCTGCATGTGCGCCTAGTCCCTTGCTGTAGGTTTGGCCATTGATGGTAAGGGTATTTCCATCCGTTGCTCCCTGCTCTCCATTACTTCTGTCTTTTTCTACTGGCCCCCATCCATTGCTTGGACTTCCTACCCAGTTTAGGTCGGATAGATAAGTAGTTGTCGTACCCTGGCAATTGTTGGGATCAAGGTCGCCAATCCATGCTGCGAGAACTTCGATGTACTCATCATCAATTACACTTTTTGCCAAGGGAGGCATCGCATCATTCCCAACACTATTGTCTCGTATATACAGGATGGACTTGGAGGTTTCTCCGGCTTTTACAACAGCGGCATCTGGGATGCCATAGGAACCCTGTAGGCTACCATTGATTAGATTTTGCGATCCGATTGCAGTTGTAAATTGTGCATCAAAATTGGCATTTACTCCATTGGGTTGGTGGCAATGGGCACAGTTTCCATCCAGGTAAGACCTCACTCTTTCTTCGAGGCTATAATTGGGGTCATTGATGTTTCCTGTGTGAATGTAGCCAGGAATATCGGGCTCGTTCAGGCTTACATCAAATATGCCGAGATGATTCCAGGTGCGAAGCTGATTGTCACTTATACCGGAAGGATACTCAAATTCTCCATTCAATTGATGGGTGTTTACTCCGAGAATCCCACCTGCATTTTCATTATGACAGGTCATGCAATCTGCTCTGCTTGGGAAGTCCCATACGCGGTTGACTGTACTTCCATCGCTTTTGCTAATGGTGTAAGGCTCTGTATCCGCGCCCGGCAAAAGTTCCGCATCTGTGCCTGCGGCATTCCACTTATAAGTAACGCCATAAAGTCCCCCATTTTTATCCCGTATGATAAAGCGAGTTTCCAGTCTTTTGATTACTGTGGGATCGTCTTCATCTAAAGGCATTTCAAAATGCTTGATGAAAACCGTTCCTTCGGGGAACTCCCATTCAGAATTTTCTGCCCAGACTACGTCTTCAGCTGCAGTATTATAGCTTCCATTATTAGGGATCGCTACCCATCGTTTTTTAGTAGCATTGTCAGACCATAGAGGAGCATTTACTTTATAGGGAATGACTCCAGCTGCTGGAGTAAGGTCGCTTAAGTCTGAGAATACTCCGGTTTGAGAAAGGAATTGGGGAGGCTCAGGCGTGATGTTACTTGCATTGAGTTTATAAATCCTTCCCCCGTCCTGATTAGTTCCATAGAGCTTCAGGATATAAACTTCTCCATCAGCATCTGTAGAAAAAGCAGAAATTCCTGCTTTGCTGCCCGTACCAAAAGCCGGAATGGTTACCAAATCTGCTTTGGTAGTATTGCCGTTTTGCTGATTATGATCCAGGGACCAAACTCTACGGGTGGTATGATCTCCAAAGATATATTTTCCTCTGAGGCTGGGCCATTTGTTTCCCCTATACACAAAACCTCCAATCACACAGGTTCCTACACTTCTGGCATAGTCATGGACAGGAGCTTGATCGAATCCTATCAAATTTCCTGGTTTGGCTTTGGGGCCATTGATGCTTCCTTCTTTATAGGGCCATTGCAGATTGGAGCCTTTCGGTACCAAACTTACTTCTTCGCGCGAACCCTGTCCGACATCACCCATCCAAATATCACCGGTTTGAGGATCCTGGGTCATTCTGTGTGGGCTGCGGAAACCAATTGCATAAAATTCTTCGAGTATTGTACCATTGACATCCTGCCAGGGATTATCATTAGGTACATAATAGCCCTGACTGAGGCTATTGGGCCAACCACTGGGAGGAGTTGCCGGATTTAACGGTTGTCGCCGTATGGGATGGCTTCTGCTTGCGTCTTTATCAACATCTATGCGCAAAGCGCCCGCAAGTAAGCCTACATTTATCTTTTGTCCTGTATTGTACTGATCATTGGCTCCTCCTTCATCTCCACTTGAGATGTATAAAAATCCATCGAGTCCGAAAAACATGCCGCCTCCATTGTGCCACTGATGTCTGTCATATTGCCTGATCATAACAAATTCGGAATTGGCATCGATTGTATTGGCTCCATCGGGCCAGTTATATCTTGCAAGGATCACATAGCCGAGGTTGCCATTGCTGGTAGGTCCTTTTTGACGGGACCAGATGTAAAGGTATCCCCGATTGGGAGAAGCTGCTTGTCCAAATTCCGGATGTAAGGCTAATCCCATCAATCCGGCATCACCGGAGGTCAGAATCTTGGATTCAATATTTAATACCGTTGTTTTTGAATTCGTATTGGGATCTTTGTCAAAGGTCCAGAGTCTTCCTTTTTTACCTGCCATGATGAACTTATTGGTTCCCGGCAATTCGAGTAGTTGAATAGGATCGGTAAAGGTAAGATTGGGGTAGGCAACTTCTGCAGTCCATGAGGAAGTACTGGAAGGTGCTTCATCTGGAAAATTACCATTTAGGTAGGCTGATATAGGAGAAGGATTGCTTATCCCATAATTCATAATCTTCATGGGAAGGAATGCTGTGGTTCCTATCAGGAAAACCAGTAAAAATAAATTCCTATAAGAGCCTGAGATCTTTCGCGTAGTACTTGAGTATAGATGTTTCATCCGACGTTTATATTCACATTAATCATTTCCTTGAAGTAGGCATAAGCCATGGCTGACTATATGAGTCTTTTCAGGGAGTTTACATGGAATAAGGGTTTTTTCATTGTGCCGGAATGGCACAGAGGTGCTTTTGTCGGGATGGAGGGAAGTTAGGTATTTTCGTGTAAAATCAAGGGAAAATCTTACTTGATGGGGAATTTACCTGTCCGAATGGCATAGCATGCTGAAAAGCTGACAGATTTGTGGGATTTGTATGATTTTTGTAACCATAAAGTATGGAGATTAAATATCCAAGTTTATTCATATTTCGTATATTTACTTTCCAAGAAAAAAATAGAAATCGTTTATAATGGAAAATCCTTTTAGTAGTACACAACAGAAAACCATAAGGGAACAGCAACTCAGCGATGAGCGAGTGAATGTTTTCATGCGACAGGTGTATGTAACTATGTCTTTGGGACTGGTCATTACAGGTCTTACCGCATGGTTCGTTTCTCAGTCACCTGCACTCATCAATTTGTTTTTAAGTGGAGGTATCCTGACCTGGATCGTGATGCTGGCTCCTTTGGGAATGGTATTCTTTCTGGCTGCTCGAATCAATAAAATGAGCTTTCAGGCTGCAAGTACCACCTTTGCCATTTATTCCCTGGTGAATGGAATAAGCTTCGCCACCATATTTATGGTATATGAGCTTGGAGCAATATCAAGAGTATTCTTTATAACAGCAGGCACATTTGGAGCGATGGCGCTTATTGGACTTACCACAAAAGTGGACCTAAGTAAAATGGGCTCTATCATGTATATGGCACTCATCGGCCTTATCATAGCAATGGTTGTGAATATGTTTATGGGTTCAAGTACCCTCGACTATATCATCTCATGTGCAGGAGTCCTTATCTTCTGTGGTTTGACGGCCTATGATAACCAAATGCTTTTGAATGTAGCCAGAACGGCTGAGCCCGGTACAGAAACCACCAATAAGATTGCTTTGATGGGAGCGCTGAACCTTTATCTTGACTTTATCAACCTTTTCCTCTTCCTGCTCAGATTCTTTGGAGGAGGAGATGACTGATGTAATAATACAGGATGATATGATCATTCTTGAAATGCCGAAAGTGCTTACACTTTCGGCATTTTTCTTTCATCCCGCTTTTTGATGAATGATTTCTGGCTTTGGGTAGGTATTTTTTATTGCATGCTAGGTAACATTTTGATTAAAAAAGTGCATATTTTTTCTGTTTTCTTGGCCTTCCATCCATTTAGCCCGCATTTTGGCTATTTCATCATGTAAGAGTGCTGCTAGTAGTGATCCCCTTTTTCTGAAGAACTATGTAAGAATCACAGTTCCTGCGAATTTTTTCTTTCCCTCAAAAGGACAAATTTTACAAACAGTAAATATTATGGACAGCAGGGCGTATTAGAAAATCTTTGAAAGGTTGATAGGGAGCTATTCATGGGGTGGGAAATAAAGAAGCTTAAGCGCTATTTTCCTATATTTATTTCTTAGTAAATCAAATACCATAAATAGTTAATTGCCATGAATATTCTGTTAGTGGAGGACAATCCCGGAGATGTAAGATTGACGCAGGAAGCACTGAAAGAAGGGAATTTTAGTCAGGATCTGAGCTTGCATGTAGTGCCTGACGGAGTGGAAGCGATTGCGTATCTTAACAAGGAAGGAAAATATATAGATGCAGTACAACCGGACATCATTCTCCTCGACCTTAACTTACCCAAAAAACACGGTTCTGAAGTACTAGCTGAGATCAAGGCTTCTTCTATCCTCAGGTCCATACCTGTGGTGGTGTTGACGACTTCTCAGGCTACCCAGGATATCGAAATGGTTTATAACTTGCATGCAAATTGCTATATAGCTAAACCAGTAGATATAAATGAATTTATTGAAGTGATAAAGAGTATAGAGAACTTTTGGTTTAACATCGTTAAACTACCCTCATTTAATAAAGTATAGTGTCATTGCCAAGCTATCATATTCTCCTAATTGAAGACCTTGATGAAGATGTGGTCCTCTTCCGTGCTTATATGGAAGACTCTGGAATAGAGAATTTCACCCTACATCACAGGTATACCCTTGCCGAAGGAAGAAAAGTTCCCCGCGAGCATCCGGTGGATATCATTATGCTCGACCTTCAACTTCCAGATTCCTTTGGCTTTTCGACTTTCGAGAAGATACATGGCGAATTTCCCCACTTGCCCATCGTGGTACTGACAGGAGGGATAGAATCCTCCCTCGGGATGCGTTGTGTAAAAGCCGGTGCACAAGACTTCCTTTCTAAAGGAGACCTTAGTGGATACCTGCTTGGAAGGGCGATTGGTTATGCAATTGAGCGAAACAATCTGAAGAGCAATTTGCAGGAGGCCCAGAATCTTGCGATGATGGGAAGCTGGACCGTTGATATGACGAGCAATGAAATGAGCCTTTCCCAGCAAATGTATAATCTGTTTCAGTTCAATAAGAACAATGACAACAGCCATAGTTTTGCTGAGTACATGGAACTGGTACATCCCGAAGATCAGCAATTGGTTGCGACACATATTAAAGAATCATTTGACAGCGGAAGAGAGTTTGAAGTGGATCACCGTTTTGTCCTGCCTGATAAGGAGGTCAAGTCCGTGATCATGAAGGCTCGGACCAAAAAGGATGCTGAGGGGAATTCCTATGAACTGATCGGTACGACTCAGGATGTGACACATAGGGTCCAGATGGATGCTTTGAAAAAAGAAACTGAGCTGGCGATTCGTTCTGCCAAATTGAGACAGGAATTTTTGGCCAAGACCAGTCATGAAATTCGTACTCCGCTCAATCCCATTCTGGTATTAACAGACATATTGCTAAAAAGCGATCTGAGTCCGGAACAAAAGAAAGACCTGGATACCATCAAAGCAGCAGGAAATACCCTGCTAGCAGTAGTAAATGATATCCTGGATCTCTCCAAGATTGAAGCCGGAAAGATTGATTTTGTAAAACATAGCTTTAGTATACATGAGGTATTTGATTATGCCCGGGATATGCTGGAGCCCAATGCTCGTAAAAAAGGCCTCAAACTCCATCTTGAAATAGATAGTGGAGTCCCTAAAAGCTTGATTGGCGATGATGTGAGACTGACGCAAATCATGCTAAACCTGATTGGCAATGCTATCAAGTTTACCAATGAAGGGGAAGTCAAGGTGCTGGCTAAAAAAGAATACGAAAAAGAAGGACAGCTAGGCGTTCGCTTTGAAGTCTCTGATACGGGCATAGGAATTCCCAAAGATATGTTGAAAGTGATCTTCGAAAGCTTCCAGCAGATCGATAGTGACACCAATCGCCAATTGGGCGGAACCGGATTGGGACTCACAATTGTAAAGCAGTTGGTGAGATTGCAAGGAGGAAGTATAGCGGTTGAAAGTGAGCCCGAAAAAGGCTCTGTATTTAGCTTTGAATTAGAATTTGGATCAGAAGGAGAGGTAAAGGAGAAAGAAGAGAAGATTGAAATTCTCAGGGATAAGTTGAACGGATTTGAGCTTCTGCTTGTAGAAGATAATCCCCTTAATCAACTCGTTACCCAAAAACTTCTCTCAGATTGGGGTATAGAACTGGAAATAGCCAGCAATGGTCGGGAGGCCATAGACCGTCTGAAAGAAAGAGGATATGATCTTATTCTGATGGATGTACAAATGCCGGAAATGGATGGCTATGAGGCGACTCGCTACATTCGGAAGAATATGGATACTCCTTTTAGCGAAATCCCCATTATAGCTTTGACAGCAAATGCTTTTAGTGGGAGTGATGACGAATGTCTAAAGGCTGGGATGGATGATTATGTGTCCAAGCCTATTGAAATTGCCAATTTATATTCTAAAATTGTCCAGTATGTGAGAAAGTGGCCGGTAGAAGCTGAGGAAGAAGCCCCGGTAAACGGCCAGAAGACAGCAACAGAACCCATAGCCGAAGCTACTCCAGAGCCTCCTGTAGTGGAACAAAAAAATGGATTCCACCATGCAGAAGCGGAAGCGCCTCAGGAAGAAGCCCTCGTACATAACAATGGGACTGCAAATGCGTTTGTAGAGAAAGTAGAAGAAGAGGAGGAGGTTAATGAAGAAAAATCTATGCCGACAAATTACGTGAATCTCGATTACCTCAGGTCAATTTCTGGCAATGATGAAAATATCATTCGCAAGGCGATCGAGAAATTTCTGGACACGACCCCTGAATTACTTAGTCAAATGGGTGATCAACTCAATGCCAGTGATGCACAGGCTTTGGGAAAAAGCGCACATAAGCTCAAAAGCTCAGTCGCTTTTATGGGAATTGAAGCTGTAAAGGAGATTTTGTTGAAAATTGAAAATGTAGCCAAAACTCATGAGGGAATGAATGATCTTCCTCATTTAGTTCAAAATACCCAGAATATCGTAGGCGATGCCATGGAGGAACTCAAAATGAAATTGTAACTTGCAGGGTAGCTGCTATATTGCTAGCTTTTCGCAATTTTGTTTCGTTTTGGATCTATGGTAAAGCAATACTCCTATTCAAGTCAGGCCGGGAATGAAATTCCCATCACATTATATGGTGCCGAATCCTTCGGCTCTCATCCCTGCGTAATTTACATCCATGGATTCAAGGGCTTCAAAGACTGGGGTTTTGTACCTTTTGCCGCTGAATATTTTGCGGCAAACAATATCAGCTTTATCGCTTTCAATTTTTCTCATAATGGAATAGGAGCCGATATGGAGAACTTTACCGAAAAGGATAAGTTCCTCCAAAATAGCCTGAGCCTCGAACTGGATGAAGCACTGGAAATTATACACCTTTGTGCCCACACGGATTTCTTTGGGAAATATCTCAATCAACCCATTGGATTGCTGGGACACAGCCGAGGAGGTGGGATAGCTGTACTTGCTGCCGAAAGAGCCCGTGAAATTAAGGCGATTTCTACCTGGGCTGCCGTTTCCACTTTTGAGAGATATAATAAGCAGGAAATCCAGGAATGGAAAAGCAAGGGCTATAAAGAAGTCGTAAACTCCCGTACAGGTCAGGTGTTGAGAATGGGCCAGGAGATGTTAAAGGATGTGGAGAAACACGTCAAAAAGAAACTACATGTCCTCAATGCTGTAAAACGCATGGAAAAACCCATTTTGATTCTACATGGGCAATCGGATGAAACGGTTCCCTACTTCGAAGCCGAACACCTCAATATTTACTCCAGTCCGGAATTCAGCACCATGCGCTTGATTCCTGCTACCGGGCATACCTTTGGGGCCAAACATCCCTTCGAAGGGAGTACTCCCGCCCTGGATGTTGCATTGGAACAAAGCCTTATCTTTTTCAAGGAAAAGCTGGTCCAATAGACTTGTAGCCTACGGTCGGGAAACTTAACTTGCGGAGGAAAGTATCCACTCTATCTTCTATGACTTTAAACCAAATCCTTTCTCAAATCAAGGACAAGAAATTCGCTCCTGTATACTATCTACATGGAGAGGAGGCCTGGTTTATTGACAGGATTATGGATGCCCTGGATGAAGATGGGGCTGTCATGACCGCTTCTGAAGCTTCTTTCAATCGAACCTTAATGTATGGAGCAGAAGCCCAGGCTGCTCAAATCGTTCAGTCTTGCAGGAGTTTTCCTGTTATGGCGCAGTATCGCCTGGTTTTGGTAAAAGAAGCTCAGCGTGTAAATAAGGCGGAGTGGGAGAAGATGAAATCCTATTTCGAAAATCCGGTTCCTTCTACTGTTTTGGTCCTCGCATTTCGAGACAGGAATGCCGGTCTTCCGAAAGCCTCCGTTACGGCTTTGGGAAAGAAAGGAGGGGTCAACTTTCATGCGAAGAAACTCTACGAAAAAGATGTACAACAATGGATAGCCGGACATATCAAAGATTCCGGTTTTGAGGCAGATTCTCAGATTCCTTTTATCCTGAGTACCAATCTTGGGACAGACATTGCCCATATCGAAAATGAACTAGAGAAAATGTTCATCTTCCTGAAGGCTCATAATAAAAAAGAACTCAAGCAGGATTTTGTCTACCAAATGATCCAGGTAGATAAGCGCTTCAATGTCTTTGAACTGGTACATGCTATTGCAGGCAGGGAAAATTATAAAGCACATATGATCGTCGATCGGCTCACCCAAAATGAAAAGATCAACCCACCTATCCTGACCATCAATGGGCTATTTCGCTTTTTCCATAACTTGGCTTTGGTACATCGTTTTCAACTGAGGACTACGGACTCTATCAAAAATCAGTTGAAAGTCAATTACTACCAGGCTAAGGATTATCAATTGGCCAGCCGAAATTTCAACCTCGCTCAGACCTATAGAAATATTTCCTATCTGAAAGAGGTTGATTTAAGTATGAAAGGCATGGTCAGCACCCACCTCAATGCCCGCGAACTTGTTAAAACTTTGGTCTGGAAGATGTTGAATTAGGGAAAGGTTCTGAGTAAATTCACTTTACTAATCAAGCACTGTGAAAACTCAATATCTTTCATCTTTATTGCTCTTCTTTTTCCTATTCTCTTATCATTTGGATGCTCAAAATTTTGAGACGCAATTTCTTCGAACCGGAGATTCGGGTTCCGGAAGAGGACTGTCATCTGATTTTATGGACTACGATGGTGATGGTAAGTTGGACATCATAGGAGGTTTCCCCAATACTAAGTATCTGCTGAATATGGCAAATCAGGGAGTTGGCTTCCGGATGCAAACAGAAGCGGATACTGTAAGAGGCTATTACTATATCAAGAAAGTTGACCTTAATCAGGATGGTTTTGATGACTTTTTGGCAGAGCATCGAGACAATAACCTGAAATATCACCTGGTACTTCATCTCAATACCGGCAATTACCAGTATCAGAGCTATGAAATCTCCTTCCCGCTTAATGATCCCATAGATCATATCGAAATCGCAGACATGGACAATGATGGGGATTTGGATCTTGTGGTGGATATGAAGGCCAATTTGAACTATTTCTATTATCTAAAGCAGGAAACTAATTTCCAGTTTAGCTGGTCATTCGTCAGTTTTTCCGGCCAACCAGCTACCCTATACGGTCTGGCAGATTTTGACGAGGATGGACTGATGGATGTCGTTGCCAGGCACAGAGATTTTTCCATTAATGATGATGTTGTTACGGTTATGGAAGCCGATACAAATCTGACTGAAGGATTTATCTCTCATGTATTTGATACCCTCAGAGCTGGAACGGCCGTAGTGGCGAATTTTGTAGGCTCAGATGAGAAAGAAATTCTCATCAGTCCTTTGGCAAATACCACCCAGGCATTTCTTTGGCAACATGATGGGAATTTTTCATTTAGTCTTCTTGCCAGCCCTTCTTTGGCCGATAAAGGAAATTTCTATTTGCCCAATGATTATGATGGAGATGGAGATATAGATGTTTTGCTGAAAGGTACACGATCTGCCTATGCCCTGATTCAGAATGACGGAGGAGGCACATTTACTACCCTGGATATGGGTTTCTCAAATTTTTATCCAGCTAAGGCATGGGAAGATGTGACAGGAGATGGAAGAAAAGATCTGCTGATAGAATATTCTGTATATGACCAGCAAACAGATGGGTCCTATGAATTGTACTGGAACAGTTTCGATATGGGAGCTTCAAGTTTGCAGCTCTTTGATAAGGATCAAAATAACAGAACTGATGTATTGAGTGTAAGTGGAACAACTTTATATCCGCTGGGACAAAGTTATGAGGAAAATTTCTCCTTTCAACAGCCCTATATCCCCTCAGGCTTACCTGATACCTATCCAGATGCAAGTACCGCTCCTGATGCAATATTTCAAATAGATAAAGACGGTGATCAGGATATCGACTTATTGATGGCTCATAAAAATAATTTGTACTGGTTAAATAATTCTGGAGGAAGTTTTAGTGCTACCCTGGCGGTTTCTGGATTGAGCCCAAATTTTACGATCAGAAATGAGGACCTGGATGAAGACGGAAATCCTGACATCCTGGTGAGCGCCAGTACTCTCGAGCGTTTTGAATGGAACGGGAACAATTTCATGCAAAGTACGATGGGGTTTCGTAGCAATTTATTTGCTGCTGGAGATTGGGATTTGGATGGGGATAAAGATATCGCCTACCTGATTCGAAATCAGACTAGCCGGGTTGCTGAACTATGGTATGCCCAAAACACAAATAATATCTACAGCAATGTCTATATCCAGGATGTGACGGAAACTTCAGGTAGAATATTTAGTAGCCTCATGAAAGCAGAAGACCTCGATTCTGATGGCGACCTCGATCTTATATTTGCCAATGAATTTGACAATGAGATAAGCTGGCTCCGAAATGATAGTAATCTGGTTTTTACAGATTTGGATATTAATACAACTATCATTGATCCCGGCATCTATCAGATTGCTGATTTTGATGGGGATAATAAGAAGGATATAGTAGTTGGAAGTAATAGCCAGGGTAAAGTGTTTTACCTTTCAAATAATGGATCAGAAGTCTTTACGGAAAGTATACTTATTGAGGATATTCCTCTCCTTGCACAATTGGAGATTGAGGACTTGGATCAAGATGGAGATCAGGATGTAATTGCATCGTCCAGATGGAATGCCCGGATTGTCTGGATGAAAAATATGGAAATTGATTGCCCCAGAACCTATGCGAGTTTAACCGAAAGCATTTGTTTGGGGGATAGTTTCTTGCTTGGGAATACCTGGATATTTGACGCAGGCATGTATACAGATACTATTCCGAATACAAATGCTTGCGATAGCTTGATTCGATTAGAACTAAGTACCTACCAGCTTGATAATTTCGTGCTGACGGCTGATAGCAGTACGGTCTATGCAATTTCCGGATTGCTCAGCTATGAATGGTTTAGAAATGATACCCTCTTGACCAGTGAAATGAAGGATAGCCTTGATGCAGCTTTATATGGGAGTGGCATCTATCAGGTGAAAGGGAGAAACTCAGACGGCTGTTACCTTGAGTCTGATACCTTGAGTGTACAGGTAGAGAATGGAGTAGGAATAGACGAAAGCATAAATCGGGCATTAAGGGTTTTTCCCAATCCAGTAGAAGACATGCTTGTGATTCGCAGTGATTTTCCCTTAAGTCTGATTGAGGATTTACAGCTAACAAGTCTTGACGGCAGGCAAATTCAAATGCAGGAACTATATGTGAAAATATTTCCCGGAGAAGTGAAGCTTGATTTGAGTAACTTGAAAGCCGGGATATACCTTCTTTCTATTGAAATTGAAGATCAATGGTATATCCGAAAACTCATCAAAGAGTAATGAAACCATGCGTCTAATTCTTCTTTTATTCTCCCTGCAATTAGTTTTGACGGCTTGTCCTCCTTCGGATCTCACACAGGCTAGCCCACGCGCCCCCAAAAAGAAACTCATCACACGTGATCATATCTATGATGATGCGATTCATACAGTCCAGCTTTACCGGACACAATGGGAAGAATCCTATCCCGTGATCTACAAGGATGCTGGAGGAAATCTGACCCTGGAATTTGATGAATTTATTCCTGATACAGAGCGGGAGTCAGATTTTATGGTTGATTTGGTGCACTGTGATGTGGATTGGAAAGAAAGTTTTGTCTTGCCCATCTCCTTCTATGAGGGCTTTTCTCAGGATCGAATAGACGATTATCGAAGGTCGGAGTTTACCCGTACGCCATATGTTCATTATACCTATAGTTTTCCTCAGGAGAATGAATACTTCAAAATAAGCGGAAATTATATCCTGAAAGTTTATCGTTCTGGCAATCCCAATGATTTAGTCCTGACACGTCGCTTTGTAGTGGCAGAGCAAAGGGTAGGGATAAGACCTACACGGATGCTTGCAGAGAAATTTGAACGCCAGCAATTGGCATCGATAGATTTTGAAGTCAATACTTCAGGCTTGCAAATTTTTAGTCCGCAACAAGACCTTGACATTCGCATCGTTCAAAATTTTAGATTAGATCAGCCTTTTACACCCGGAGTGCCTCGTTTTTCCAGAGACAATCGACACGAATACCATGTAGATTTGTTGCGTGCTTTTGGCGGGGGAAATGAATTTCGGCAAGCTGATATCCGGAGTACTCGTTTTTATTCTAGAGATATGGAGGATGTAGAAGATCTGGATTCAACCTATCGGGTCTTTCTCTTTCCCGGAGATCCTTTCCTACGAAATAATTTTGGCAATAGAAGAGATCGAAATGGCGGCTACTTTATTGAAGTCCAGGAGTGGCCGGAAAATGATTACCAGGCCGATTATGTTTATACCTTCTTTAGTCTAAAAAGAATGGAACCCTTCCCAGCAGGTGAAGAAGTCTATGTCTTTGGAAAACTAAGTGATTGGCAGCTAAAGCCTCAGTTTCGGATGAGCTACAATGATGATCTGGGACAATATGAAGCAGATATCCGACTCAAGCAGGGCGTATATGACTATCAGTATTTGGTAGGTTCTGCTCAGGGATGGAAGGAGACGGCTGTCGAAGGTAGGCTCTCCGCTCCGGAAAACTTTTATACCATCATGGTATACTACCGGTCGCCCACAGATCGCAGTGAGCAATTGATTGGTTATCTGCCGATAAATTATGCTGAGTAACCCCTCCGCTGCAAGCCCCGTTCCCCTTAAAAAGGGAACGACCCGCAAGCCAATATTTTATTTAGGAGTCATTCGCCATGTCCCTTTTTAAGGGGACGGTCGGCGAAAAGGGGTCCGGGTCATTCAGCCACAAATGTCGTATCCACGATCAGATTCACCCAATTATCCAGACTTACGCCCATGAGGGTGAAATTGTAGGTCTCTCCGGGAGTAAGTGTAGGAGCAGGATCGACATCCCGAATATTTAGCACCACATTATCCAACTTATAAAACTGAAAATTTTTGTCGAAGGTATAGGTGCCGGAAATGAGGTTTCCACTTTCATCCGAAACAACATGGAAATAAATTTCATTTTCGGGAGTTCTGCCATCCGTCCAGCTAAAAATGGGTTCCAAAGGATTGCTCAGATCAATATTGAGCAATTCCGGGGCAAATTCAGAGGGTTTGCTGGCATCCTTGAGTCGAATTGCATTGGAGATATGTACACTGTCAGGCGTAAAGTATACCACACGGCTCCAGCTATCTTCGGTACTGGCAGCTCGGGTAAATCTATGGAGATATCCATTGAATACTGCTAAACCATCCAGAGGGACTTCTTTAAACGCACTGAAATCATCGGGATTTGCACTCAAATCCTCGGTTTCGAAATAGCGAAACTCAGTTGCCCCGGCTATGGGATAGAAGAATACAGAAACGGGTAAGGCCGGATCATCCAAAAAACCTTCCTGTCCCCCTGCTGCACAGGCTATAAGATTTTTGCTTTGTGAACGATCAGCATGTGTTTCCAGGAAACAACTCAAACTATCGCTCTCCCCACAATTGACTTCTTCTTCGCAGGAGGCGAAAAAGAGGAGAGAGAGAATCAGGATAAATCTTGCTGTATATCTTATCATCGAACAGGAATCTGTGGCGAGGCAGATCGAATTCTTTCTACTTTATTCATGAAGGTTTTGATCCGCAAAAGATCTGGAGGATTCTGCCAATTCCCTTCCTGCTTAAAGTAAGAACCTACAATCATGGCATCACAATGAGGAGCAAAAGCCTCGACATTGCTAATACTGATACCTGAGCCTACTATGATAGGAACGTCCAATTCCTGCGTAAGCGTTGCTACATCCATGATATTTGCTTCTTCTCCTGTGGCATTGCCCGTAATGATGAGACCGTCTGACTGGAAGAAGGTCGCAGCTTTGGCTGTTTCTATAAGATCTACATCTTTGGTGATCTCATGTGAACTATGCTTTTTCTTGATATCGGTGAATATCTGAATGTTTTCAGCGCCTATCATTTTGCGATAGCGCAATAGTTCGGCTGCATCCGATTGCATCATGCCTTCATCGGCCATATGCCCATAAACAAAACCTTCTGCCCGAATGAAATCCATTTCGGCTGCAAAGGCTGCTGCAAGTGCTGCTTTGTTTGCACCGGCCAGGATTTGTATCCCGCAGGGGATTTCGGAAAAGCTTTTTACTTCCCTTCCGATAATGGCCATAAGGGTACTAATCTCATGCCCAACCTCACGGTTGAGATAGGGGCGATCATGCATGTTCTCAATCATGATTCCATCTACCCCCATACGCTGATAGAGCTCGGCTTCTGCTAAGCAATCCATAATGATCTTTCCCGGCGGATATTTATTAGCCGGAGTACCTGGCAAAGCGGGTACATGGATCATAGCAATGATAGCAGGGCTATGTTTAAATAAGGGGTGAAGTCGAGGCATGTTTGTGTTAAGGTAAGACATAGACGCGTTCAGCACGTACTATATCCGGGGTTCTGAGTACTGCAAAATATGTTCCCGGCTTCAGGTCTCCAATGGGTATCTGTAATTTTTGGGAACCTGGATAAATAAAGCCGGCTTTTCTTCGGACAATTTCCCCTTCCGAGGATTTCATCATAAATGCCATAGTCGTTTTCTCTGCCAGTACAAAATTCATCTCCAGGGTATCGGCTTGTTGCAATTTTGTTTTGCCAAATTCAACCAATCGGTAAAACACCCCTACCGTATCAGATTGTTGAACTTCCCCCAGGATATCCAGCAAAGAAAGCCTGTAATAGTTCCATCCGTATTCCGGTTCATGGTCCACCCAAAAGTAGTTTCGCTCTTCCTGTCCATCTCCGATGGTAGGTACCCTGTCCAGAATCTGGAAGTCCTTCCTGTTTTGTGAGCGGTCCACAGTAAAGTCGGAAAACATAAATTCCAATTGAGTTTGCCAGGCAATCTCAACTGAGTCCGCAACAACGAAGGCCTTGAAATGTGAAAGATCAATATAGGGAGCATCAAGATCATTGATATCTATACCGGATTTTTCTTCTTCCTCACTACCTCTTTCTGCTATTTCCGGTACAGCATCTTCCCTGTGACATATACCAGTAACAAATTCCATGCGAAAAGGCTTCAGGCTGAAGCCTCTATCATCTACTAATGAGACAGATAGCTCTACTGCATAGGTGGTTTCGGAATTAAGGAGCGACTTCGGTATTAACTGGACATATTGATTGAGAACATCATAATTGATGTCATACTTGATCTTCCGATCCGGGAAGTCGACCTCGAACATTTTGAGGCTATTTTCGTCCAATGTGGCCGGATCAAGCTGTTTACTCTCTGATGGAAAGTGTAAAGTAAAGGATATAAATGTATTGCAGGGAAGATTGTCAGCTCCATTTGAAGGGAAGCTTGAAGTTACAAAGCCTCGCTCTTGAGCAAATAATCCCAGGTTGAATATGATCAACCAAAAAAATGTACAGCTTGTCAGGCTTATTTTCTTCATCCTGTTTTTCCTCTTACAGATCTGATCTTGTAGCACAATAATCTATACGCCATTGTCCTGTTTTTTGTATATCTGCCAAATAAAAAGATCAGCCTGTAACCAAAATATCTTTTTTGACTCTAATTAAGGCAAAGATAATCAAAAGACAGGCTTTTTGGTTATAATGAGTGCGAATGGATGAAATGAAATTTCCAATGGAAAGCCTGTTAAGTTGAACCATTGTTTAGACGAATTATATGAAAACCTGTTTTAGAGCTTTGATCATTTGCGCGCTGCTCGGCAGCCAGCTTTTTACAGCTTGTGCCTATCGTAGTGGAGAGGATAATATTGTTCCCGGTGGTTGCAATACCCCTGCTACGGTTTCCTATCTCAATGATGTTTTGCCTGTTCTTCAAAGTAGCTGTCTGGGCTGTCATGATGCTGCTGGAAATGCCGGCGGAATTGTATTCGATACCTACAATGGCTTGAAAACAATCGTTGATAACGGGAGCTTTCAGGGAGCTATAAATCATGATGCCGGTTGGGAACCCATGCCGAGAAATGCATCTAAATTACCAGATTGTACGCTCGAATCGATTCAGGCCTGGATAGATGATGGCGCCCCTGAAAACTAGGCAGGAATTCCCGGATTGATCCTTTCTTCATTTTTGTCGAAATTGAATGCTCATCATTCAATTTCGATACATGAAACACAGCCTTCGTCTGCATCTGCTAACTTCCCCATTATTTATTTGTGGACTTATCGTCCTTCTGCTCAATGACCATTGGGCAAAAATGGCCTATGGTAATTTTTTGACCGGCAAGATTTCAGATTTTGCCGGATTGTTTATTTTTCCGCTTTTCCTCTTAGCCTTCTTTCCCTCTTACAAGAAAGTTGTTTTTACTTTTGTAGCCATCTTTTTCGTGTGGTGGAAAAGTCCCTTTAGTGGGGGAATGATTGATTGGCTCAATTTTACAGGTGTCGGTATTTCGAGAGTAGTCGATTACAGTGATCTCTGGGCTTTTTGTATGCTCCCTTTTGCCTGGAATTACGAAAAGCATGCAAAGGGAATACAAAAGATTCCTGCCTATCTGATAGCGGGAATTGCCTTTACGAGTTTTTGTGCAACCTCTATTCCTCCAGGAAAAACTATAGAGTATAAAGAGATTAATAAGAGTTATGAGTTTCCTTATTCTAAAACCTTATTGGCAAAAAGACTCAACAAAGAAGCCGTCAAACTTGTCAAACTCTATAATCCTGAGTCTCTGAACTTCGACGCCCCTTCCAACAGTTTTATTATGGCTAATGGAGATACTATTGCTCGTTTAATAGATGTAAGCCAAATAGATGATGAGCATCCATTATATTTCAGAGGGGTACATGGAGAGATTGAGATAAGTGGAGACTCCCAGCATTCAAAACTTACCTTAAAGCGATTGGCCAAATACACACCCGCACATAAGAACCAAAGCCAGGAAGACAAACTCATTCTCTTATTTGAAAAGAAAGTCATCAAAAAGCTGCGAAAGCAAGTTCCTGAATCTTATTATTGGTAGCATGGAAAGAGCAAAATTTGTCGATGATTTACCGACTCAGTTTTTCTCATCTCTATCTCCTCAAAAAATGAGAATATGGGCGATGGTGTATGGGCTGTTCCTGATCACAGGGCTTTGCTTTTGGTTTTATGGGGAAAGAGGGAATTGGTATCACGATGAATTTGGCTTTTGGGGAAATGTGTTGTTTTACGTATTGATGTGGAGATTAATTAGGGGAATTCGATTGAGGGTATTCAAACTGGAGGATCACGTCTGGATGTTGGAGTTTCGCGAGTCCTCCCATGAAGTCCATTTTCTTTGTCATAAGAGGCTCTTCCGTCATCAGGAGGCTAGCTTTGACTTAGATGAAACTACTTGTGTGATCCACAAAAGTGATGTTCCTCGGCTATATTATCAGCTTGCTGGCTTGCGGTATACCTATAAAACAGATGGATCAGGCATGATCATCATGAAGTATCTGATTCTTTTATTCTCTATTAGCCTGGGGGGGATCGTTGATCTTTTTCTGAAGGATGGGCCTGCAGGTAAGAGCATGGCCCAATATCTCTATGGCCCCACAGAAACAGCCCTTGATCTCAGGCCCACAGCCGTATCTTTTGTAAAAGGGAAAAACGAAAAAAGCCTGATTTTACTTCCTACTTATGGTTGGAAACAGGAAAAGCTTGCGGAAATCGTAGAAGTTTGTCAGGACCATACGGTAAGGGTCTTTGATAAAAGGCCGCATCGGGAAAAACAGGAAGATGCCTTTATTTAATCTACCAACTTTTTGCTGTAAATTGAGTCTTTAGATAAAGTAATAAGGAGAGCGCATGAAACACCTTATTTTTAAAAATCCGGAAAACCTTCGCCTCAGAGCCGTAGCATATCTGTTACTTTTTGTGTTGGGCCTGGCAGCTGCTGTTTATGTTGGCTTGAACTATGAAGAATATGCTTCTCCCTGGATGATTTTGATTATCCCCAGCTACCTGTATATTCTATTCAGATTGATAAGAGGAGTTTTATTACGGCTTCTCAGAATGGAAAACCATGTGTACAAACTCAAAATTTATCCTGAAAATCGTATTGTGGAAGTCTGGAGTTTTGGGAAATGGTTTGAATGGACGAAACATAGCCTGGCTTTTGAGGAAATTACCGCTGTAGTTCACAAAACGCGTTTCGATCGCCTCAATTTTCGCTTTCCTATTATTCGACACAATCTAAAAACCAAAGGAGTACTTTTTGTAATAAATAGGCATGTCTTAAGGCCCATATTTTTAAGTTTTCTTTTCTTGCTCACCTTTCCGATTACCTTGATGATCCAATTTCCCATATTTGATTCACTCGTAGAGGATAAATACCCCAGGGATTATGATTACGATGCCCGACCTACAGCGGTATCTTTGGTAAAAGGGAAAAATCAGGCCAGCTTTATGATGCTTTCCAGTTATGGTTGGAGGGAGACAGATACGGAAAAACTCTATACAACTTGCCAACAAATGGGAATTAACATTTTTGACAAAAGATCTCCTTTTGAGAGAAAGGATGGTGTATTTCTATAGGTAAATGCAAAAGCTCCTGAGACCGAAATCCCAGGAGCTCCTTAACAATATCTCAATTTATAATTCAAACAATATTCCCCAATTCAGCAGGAGAATATCTACACGTTGACTGAATTCACTTAGACTAGTAGTATAAGACGGTTCAGCGCCTATATAATGAAGCCCAAATTTCAGCGCAAAATCATCTGCGAGATAATACTTCAATCCGCTTCCCAGTCCAAATGCAAATGCATTTCCTGATCCCGCTTCACGATTGATGGTAAATCCTCCAATGACAATATCAGCAGCAGGAAATTCCAGAAACATAATTCCTGCATTCCCTTCGATTTCTACATACAAATCCTTTGTAATGGCTTGACTGGTTTTAGCCGCAGCCAGAATTGAAGTGCTGTTCCAGGGATTTAGTTCGAGGAATACACTATTGGGACCCTCGGGATTGTTTTGTGCAAATATGGCTCGCAAGCCTGCTGAAAAGCGGTCCGAAAATTTATATCCTACCGAAGCTGAACCATTGAAACCGGCTTTGGCATAACCCGCTCCGGCATCTGAATTCGCGGAGAACTTCCCAAGCGGAAAAGCGGCTCCACCTTCCAGGCCAAGATAGGCTCCCTGACCATAAACAATAGGGGAAAATAGAAGGACTGTAAATAGCAGCCCGAATACTTTTTTCATGACTTATTGATTGGATAGATTAATTGGAAATTGTGCCGTCCTGGGCATCTTCTTTTAAGGTTTCATTGGCATAGATGGCTACTTCGACCCTTCTATTGGCAGTACGACCACTTTCCGTCTCATTGTCATCTACGGGTTTCTCTTCACCATAACCTTTGATCGAAAAGCGACTTCCCTGTACACCATGGGTACTCAGGTAATTTCTTACCGAAGATGCACGTTTGACCGAAAGTTCCTGATTAAATTCGTCTGATCCGACATTATCTGTATGTCCTTCAATCAGGATATCTGTCTCCGGATACTTTTGGAGAATGTCGGCAAATTCGTCCAGGTTTCTTTTGGTTTCATTGCTAAGCCTTGATGAACCAAAGTCGAATAAAAGGCCGGAATCAAAGGTGATTAATATACCTTCTCCCACTCTCTCTACCTCAGCTCCTTCAATTTCTTCTTCGATCTCTTTGGCTTGCTTGTCCATATAACGACCGATGACGGCTCCGGCTGTACCACCGATTGCAGCTCCAATAAGAACTCCAGCGGCTGTATTGCCTTTCTTTTTCCCTATAATACCTCCCAAAACTCCTCCGGCGGTAGCACCTATGGCTCCTCCTTTGGCAGTTTTGCTCGCCTTACAAGATGGGAAAATGCTCAATGATGTGATTAGGCACAGGATCAACAAGGTTTGGGGGAACCTCCGTGTTTCGTGTTTGCTAAACATGTGTGGATAGATTTAAGCGCGTTCAATAATACTTTGGATGTTTGAAATAGTAAAAGGTCATCAAAAATTAGAATAATAATTCAATCAATTGCTTAATCAATAAAAGAAAATGTCTCGTAATTCAAATTTTAGACCCCAATTCAACAGGAAAACCAATGAGTTTGTCCAAGTGTGCCTGGGTCTTGAGAAGTTACTAAGAATAAGAAATTAAATTTTACCTGCTAGCATTACGATAGAAAAATCAGCTAAATGGAAACCCGATTTGGACTTTCTCCGTTTATTTGTTGAAATTTGTACCTATGAAGTACGCAATACATATGCTACGATTTAGCAACCCCTTGAACCGATCTGGATTTCGGGGGCGTATTGCTGTGTACTTATTCCACTAGCATATTTTCTGAAATCATTTTTACTCGGTTCAGGGGGATACCAGGAATCAGAAGAGATTCCCATTTTCTTTTTCACCTTCAACATCGAGTAAATCATGAATATTTCCATACTAAGTAAGGAGGCCTTGCTCAAGGCTCTCAAGGTCCGTGATCTAAGTAATCCTGAAGAGGGAGATCACGCACTACAAATTCTCATCGAAAAAATCCGTTTGGCCCTTGAAAAGGCCTGGAATTGCAACACCCACATATACCGGGAAAGTCCTATTGTCTCTGTAGAAGATAATTATGACCGTCTCCGATATCCGGCTGATGGTCCTGCCCGAGCAGCCAGATATACACGCTATGTCTGCGATAAGGCACTTTTACGTACCAGTACTTCTGCGATGATACCGCGTGCTATGCGTAGCCTGGCTTCTGATCTCAAGGGAGAAGATCTTATCCTTTGTCCAGGTCTGGTATACCGTCGCGACCAAATCGACCGTCTACATTTGGCTGAAATTCATCAGATGGACCTCTGGAGGATAACAAAGAAACCCATGAAGTCTGAGGATATGCGAGAAATGATCCAATTGGTCCTGGACGCAGTATTAGAAGGCTGTGAATACCGACTGGAAGAACGGGTACATCCCTACACCCTGGAGGGGCTGCAAATTGATGTCAAATATGAGGGAGAGTGGGTCGAGCTAGGCGAATGCGGATTGACACATCCGGAAATTCACAAAGAGAACTTACCCCATGGAGATAAGCTGAGTGGGCTCGCTATGGGCCTGGGATTAGACCGAATCCTTATGCTCAGAAAAGGAATGAAGGATGTACGCCTTATTTCCTCCTCAAATCCTCGTATCTCCAAACAAATGAATGACCTGAATCCCTATCAGGAAGTTTCTTATATGCCAGCTGTAAGAAGAGATCTTTCTTTGGTTCTGGATATAGAAACAGATGTAGAAACACTGGGAGATAAAGTTCGGGAAACCTTAGGGGATGAATCGTATTTGATTGAGAGCCTGGAGATTTTGAATGAAAGTCCTTATGATAAATTGCCAGCTCATGTACAGGATAAACTGGGTCTGGAAAAAGGACAGAAAAATGCCCTGGTCAGGGTAGTGCTAAGATCCCTTCATCGGAGTCTGACGGATGAGGAATGCAACCTCTATCGGGATAAAGTCTATAAATGTCTTCACGAAGGCAAGTACTGGGAATGGGCCTCAAAAGGAGATTGAGGACTTTTTCTCCTGTAAAAAGTAGAAGTTTTTGAAAATTATTTGCGTAACAAAAACGTTACACATATATTTGCGTAACAAAATTGTTACATAAATGGATAAATGAGAAAATCATGAATGCAAAGAATTTAATCAAAGGAACACTGATCGGAACCCTGGTTTTGTTTTTCTGGGGGGCTACTGAATGGATCAATCCCCTTCCCCGCAAAGTCTATAAAAGTCCCAAATCCAGTGAGGCGGTAAATAAGGTTTTGATGGAAAATATGGAAGAGAGCGGCATGTACATTTGGCCCAATGGACCCGAAACGCGCAATGAAGCCGGTTTACCTACAGAGAGCATGTATTTTATGGCCAAACAAAGCCCTGACTTTTATAATCCGGGAAAATTTATGAGCGGCCAACTACTGATCAATCTAAGTCTATGGTTTCTTCTTAGTTTCCTCCTGCTAAAAGTAAATTTGGGTGGACATTGGCAAAGGGTAGGTTTTGTCATGATTATCGCGATGATAGCGGCTTTATCTTACCTCATCCCCATGTGGAATTGGTGGGGATTCTCAACTCCTTATGTATTGGTGAGTTTGCTAAATATGTTGCTGGGCTGGTTTTTGGCCGCTTCTGCCGTATCTTGGACACTGAGAAATGTTTTTACCCCTCTTGTTGAACCTCAAGCGGCTTTTGCCTAAGAAGCATGACTCGAACGATAAATCTCACGACGACCTATTCACATCCTGTGCAAAAGGTTTGGAAAGCCCTGACAGATAAAACGGCACTCAGCCAATGGTTGATGCCCACAGACTTTGAGCCTGTAGTCGGACATAAGTTTCAGTTCAAGACCAAGCCTCAGGGGAATTTTGACGGTATTGTGAATTGCGAGGTCCTGGAAATTGTGGAGGAAGAGAAGCTATCTTTTAGTTGGAGTGCTGGAAAAAGCATGAGTACTATTGTCGTATTTGAATTGACGGCTGTGGGGAATGAAACCCGACTGGATTTTCAACATAAAGGATTTGAAGGCTTATTCAATCGCCTGATCGCAAGAAATATCCTTGCAGCAGGCTGGAAACGGAAAATACTTACCAAATTATTACCTGAATATCTGGCGAAATGAGAGATGTATTCAAAGCATTGGCGGATCCGACGAGGCGGGAAATTCTACTTATGGTTTCCCAAAATCCCAGCCATGTCAATGTGATCGCAGAGAAATTTCGGATGTCCCGTCCGGCGGTTTCCAGGCATGTAAAAGTGCTGGAAACCCACGGGCTTTTAGAGATTCGTTCAGATGAAATAGATGGCCGTCAGCGCATTTGTTATCCTCAATTGGATGCATTGAAAGAGGTGGAAGCCTATATCCGAAATTTGGAGAAATTCTGGTCCGAACGCCTCAATGCTTTGGGTGATTACCTGGATAAACTGGAGGCTGAGCAAAAGCCAGATACGGAGAAGGAATGAATCTTCTTAGGCCAAAACAAAACCTTTGTCATTGCTTCGCTGGAGATTCCAACTCGCAATGACAGCTGTGCTGATTAGATCTTCGCAATGAAAGCTTTGCTGAGGATTAGTTCGTTCTACTTGAACTTGAACTTGAACTTGAACTTGATCCTTCTTTCCCTCCTTTTTTCTGGCAGGAAAAAATCCTAATTTCTTCCAAAAGAAATTCTACTCATGATTCCTGCTAACGAAACCATCAATGGTACTTTTCCTTTCAAGCCCAATTTCTACGAAGGTAGAGGCTTCAAGATGCACTATGTTGATGAAGGAGAAGGCGAAACCCTTATTTGCCTCCATGGCCAGCCGACCTGGGGCTATTTGTACCGAAACTTTATTCCCAAACTTTCCCAAAATTATCGCGTCATTGTACCTGATCATATGGGCTACGGGAAAAGTGAGACTCCTTCAGATGCTGAGTACAGTTTCAAAACTCATGTTGAAAATCTCGCTGCCCTGATTGACCATCTGGAACTGGAAGATATTACGATTGTTTGCCAGGATTGGGGAGGTCCGATCACGGGAGCTTATACCTTGAGGTATCCGGATAAGGTCAAACGCATCTTCATGATGAATACCATGTTGGGCTATGGAGGAGCGGTGCGCGACATTCCCCCATCAGATCCTAAGCCTCCCTCTCTGCAGGAATCTCCCTGGTTTCAATGGGTACTCAAAGTGCATGAAGAAGGAAATTATCGAGAAATCATGCAACACTTGGGCGATCATGTGGTATCCAATATGAAGAAGCTCTATTTCCATGACTCATCAGTAGTAACGCCAGACTGGATCAGGGCTTATTCCATGCCTTTCCAAACAAAAGAAGAAACCATCGCTGCCATCGAGTTTCCGCTTGATGCTGCTTTGGGGAGAATCAAGGAGTATGTGATTGAGGGATTGAAGATGGGAAATCTGGAAAAGTTGCGTTCCAAAACTGCTATGCTGGCAGAAGGGATGTTGGACCAGGCCATGCTTCCCGCTATGGTGATGGAGGATTTCAGGCGACTATATCCGGGGAAGCCCATCGTCGAAATTGAGGATGCCGGTCATTTCTGCCAGGAAGATGCCCCCAAAACCCTGGTCGCATTGATTGAACTTTTTATGCAGATGACGTAAGCGTGTTTGTGTATAGGTGTGTTGGATTGCTTTTTATGGACAAATTAACAGGAATACCTATGCTTTCTCAAAAACTGATTGTACTGATCATCATTTCCTTCTTTCTTTTCTCTTGTCAAACAGAAGGAGAGAAAGGGGATCCCCTTAAAGATAAAATCTCTCTTCAGCTAGATGCTCTTTTACAAGATGAAGAAATTGAATCTTTGGCTGTAGGAATAATTGCAGGTGAAAAGGAATACCAATTCTACAAAGGAATATTGATGAATGGGAAAACACCCAATGAAGAGAGTCTGTATGAAATTGCTTCTATTACCAAAACCTTTACCGGAAGTCTGGCTGCTCGTGCAGTTTTAGATAAAAAATTAGCGCTGGATGCTGACATCAGAAAGTATCTGAAGGGAGATTTTCCCAATCTGGAGTATGAAGGTACTCCTATCACTGTGAGAAATCTCCTGACGCATCAGGGCGGCATTCCCCGCATGTTACCGGATCAGCCCGGACTCTTTGATAATCCTGATTTCGACAAACTCCCCGATCAGATCAATGCTTTACAAAAAGATTTCAGCAAAGAAGCCTTTTTTGAGGAGTTGGCAAAAGTAGAGCTGGATACGCTTCCAGGGATAAATTTTTCCTATTCCAATGCAGGAGCTAATTTAATGGGATATATACTGGAGGAAGTTTATCAGAAAGATTATGCGGACTTGCTGGATGCATTTCTTTTCACTCCTTTAGGGATGGAAAGATCAGCTGTTGGAGTAAAGGATGGCTTGGGTTCTCATCTGGTAGAGGGACAAAATCACCATAAACTTAAGATGCCTTTTTCGGTTAATAAGGATATGAGCGCAGAAGGAGGAATTGTATCCGGAATAGATGATCTGTTGAAGTATGCGCGTTTTCAAATGGATGAAAATGAGGAATGGGTTCAATTGTGTCAGACGGATTTGTGGGAAGGCCTGCATGGAGATTATGGGACCGGCTTTTACTGGCAATTGAATAAAGATGGAGATAATCCGGATCGGGTTTTTCAAAATGGAGGAGCTTTTGGTACTGCCACATGGGTGAGTCTCCTTCCTAAAGAAGAAATAGCTGTTATTATCATCACCAATGTTTCAGGCCCTCAAACCCATCAAAAAATGAGTGAAAAGGTCGAAGAAATACTGGACATACTAATCAAAAATAGTTCTACCAATGAATAAGCGAGTTTTTGTTTTTCTCTTTTCCCTCTATTTGAGTATTCCTCTTTTTGGTCAAAGAAATAAAATTCTTCCGGCTGTAAATACGGAAGGAGTAGCTGCCACCCATACGGATGTGGCTTATGGAAATCATGAGCGCAATGTGCTGGATATATGGCTAGCGGAAAGTGAAACGCCTACTCCTTTGGTCGTGTATATCCATGGAGGAGGTTTCATGAATGGGGATAAATCCAGGATCTATGAATCTGAGGATATTGCCAAATTTCTCAAGTCAGGCATTTCTTTCGCTTCTATCAATTACAGATTCATGCTCCAACAGGAGGAACGCCTGCCCGGTTGTATGAAAGATAGCCGTAGGGCCCTTCAGTTTCTGCGGGTAATGGCTGAAGATTGGAATATAGATAAAGACCGTATTGGTGCCTATGGAGGTTCTGCTGGAGCGGGTACCTCTTTATGGTTGGGCTTGCATGACGAAATGGCTGATCCTGACAATGAAGATCCGGTATTACAGGAATCCAGTCGATTGAAGGTGGTCGGAGCTTTGGCTACTCAGGCGACCTATGATTTTACCAAATGGCAGGCTTTGTTGAAAATGGAAGGAGCAAGTGAGCAAGAAACCCAGGTCCTTTTACAACAAGGAGCTTTTGCTCTGGGATTTAAAACAATAGAGGATATGGAAAGTGAAGCAGGAAAGGAACTCAGAGCAGATGTGGATTTCCTGAGTTTGATCAGTGAAGATGATCCTCCGGTCTTTGTATATAATGGAATGCGTGGTGGGGAAATTGATCCTTTGGATCGTGGACATGTACAACACCACCCCTTTCATGCAATAGCGTTAAAGGAAGCCTTAGAAAAAATAGATCACCCCAGCCTTGTATACGCACCTAAAATCGGGGTTGAACCTCCCGAAGAAGAGCAAATGGATTTGGTTGAATTCTTTTCGAAATACCTGTCTGAATAGGAATTTCTAGAGGCTTTTGATGAAGTTTTTCCAGGGGCTTTTATGTAGGATTAAAAAGTCACTCTCTTTGGCTTTATCTCCTCTCAGGCCAGGCTTGGAAAACTTTTCAAGTACCTCATCAAGGTCTTCCGTCTTTTTGATGTCGTAGAGGTCCTGACTTTCGGAACTAAAACTCTGTACCCAACGATTGCTGATCAATCGCAGGCTTGCCCGTTTGTTTACCAGGGCATCGATAAAAGTCGTAGAGTGCGCACTGCCCATAACGAGGTCTGCATGTTCTATGGCCTGTTCTATGACCTTATGTCCGCTGAATTCATAGGGATAATCTCCCAGCAATTCCTGGACATCTTCTTTTGTGACATGAGGTACCGGGTGGAGACGGATCTTAAGGGAAAACTTCTTAAGGAGCTGGCTGTTTTTCAGGATATCCCATTCGAGAAGAAAACACTCTTTGCTACTTAGGCACCAGAGAAGTTCATGGGCTGCCTGCCCTTTGGGAATAGGTTTTTTTTCTGCCATGACATAGCTGGGATTTCCCAGAGGCAAAACTTCTGGTAGAGAGCCTTGCCCGCTTTGCTCAAAAAGCTGCTTATGATGCATTCCCCAAACCGCAAAAATATCCGGCAGGGGATTGGAAAAAGAGGCATTTCTTTCTTCCGAACTAAATTTATATACGGTATGGACTTGATTGAAATGCGCATGCTGGACGCCGATAGATTTGAGACCGAATGATCTGGCTATCGTAATAATCGTCTTTCCCGTCCGATAAAATTCATCTTCTAATAAAACAACTCCGCCTTTTGGAAGCATGGAGAAGTAATTTTTCAACCAGATGAAGGAAAAGAAGAGATAAATATTGTGATACAGACTCAATAAAAGATCATGGCGGATAAATTCAGCGGAATAAGTCCTTTCTCCCAACTGTACATCCTCGATATTTAATTTTTTGATTTTCTGAAAAGCTGACAAAATATTCCCTACCATAGCCATCAACTGCCCAAAGCCGGGTTTTGCCCGGTAGAATTCAGGAGTTATGACACTTTCATCTGATGGATCGGTCCATTCCAGAATCGGGATCATTTCCAGTTTTTTTCCCTCTTCTTCGAAAAGATTTTTTAAGGGTTGGTAAATCTTGTTTCGGGTATGTTTGTTAGCCAGATTATTTATAATGAAGAGGTATTTCCCCAGCTCTTTTGAAGCTTCCAGCTTTTTGGGAGAAAAGCGGCTCATCTTTAGAAAATTGTTGAGGCAGGATTTTAGTACTTGAGTGAGGGATATGTTTAGCAGAGGGTCGAGTTTCTGAATGACTATTTCCAGCTCTATTCCTTTTTCCTGTAATATAGGGATCAAATCCGCTTGGAAAAGAAGAACTTCAGCTGGCAAAATCAATAGTAATTTTTCAAAAGAAGTATTGATTTTTTCAACCGCTAAATCAACTATGGCCATCAAGAGAAAGTAATCCTTTGCCCAGAAGGTAATCGGATGTTTGATGGCGGTTTCAGTGATCCAGAATAAAGGAAGCCCATCTATTTCAAGGTCCAGATAGTCCTTATTTTTCTGAGATGGATTAAGGAGTTCCTGTATATAAGATTTATACAAATCGAGGCCATGCGGATAGATGTGATCCGGATCACCGAAGAAGGAAATATTTAATGAATTTTCTTGAAGGATTTTTCCTTTCAGGTCCAGAATTTTATCTGAAGCCTTAAACTGATGCTGGATATTTTTTACCTGATTGGAAAGGTTGATGATGAGCATACCTATCGAGTCTGGGGTTTTCGATTAATGAGTAGGATAAAGTTTTTGCAAGAGGTGTTCGGCATAGTCAAAATCCTCCTGTGTATCTATATCGACAGAGTATTTTTTGTCCATGATATAGGCAAAAGATTTTTCTGAATAATATTTTCCCTTCTTCACCAATTCATGCTTGAAGATGTAAATAGCTCCATTGGGATAATAGGTCTTTCGATATTCCTGTCTGTTGAGCAGGGAATGTTCTGTGAAAACATTCTCAAAACATCCCTCCTGATCCAGGTATCTATGCCAATTGATCGGATGTGCTTCCTCAACATAAGATACCACTGAATCTGCTTTTTTGGAGTGGAAGAGCTGGATTGCTTCCTCGATATGCTGCTGATTTCGTAGCGGGGAGGTAGGCTGTAAAATCATAAAATTCGGGATGCTCTGGCCTTTTATTTCCTCCATTTTTCCAACAGTGTATAGATAGGTATCTATAGACTTGGCGGTATCAGAAGCCAGTTCTGCAGGTCTCATAAAGGGACATTCTGCACCATATTCTGTGGCTATTTCAGCAATTTTGTCATCATCAGTAGAAATAATGACCTGACTTACTCCCTCAGCTGCCAGTGCTGCTTCTACGGTATAGGCAAGCAGGGGCTTTCCCCTTAATTCTTTGATGTTCTTTCCGGGTAAACCCTTCGATCCTCCTCTGGCGGGAATAATTGCTAACATATATTGATTGATGGGCTGTATAAGTAATTGAAAATCCTGAAACTCTGCGTTTGAAATTAGCTTCAATTTCTGAATCCTTCAATGGGTACAAAAAAATCTATATTCCGGATATTCTTTTAGACAGAAGTAGTCATAGTCTAACTTCTCTTGTAGAAATAAAACTCGGTTTTGGATGAGGTATTGCTCAGGACCTTAGGATGTCAGAAGATTCCTGTCTCGGTTTGGGGCGGAGAATCAAATATTTCTTCATGCGATCTCTCAGGGTGCTGGGTTTCAATCCCAGAGCTTTGGCAGCTCCCTTTTCTCCATTGATTTTCCATTTGTATTTATCGAGAATCTTGAGGATATGATCCCTTTCGATCTTCCATAGTTCCTCTGAGTCAGGTTTTTTATGCTCGACCGGGAGATCTTTGGAGATACCGATAAACTGGTCGATGGGAAGGTATCCATCCTTGGAAAGAATGAGGGCACGTTCGACCAGGTGTTCCATTTCCCTCACATTTCCCGGCCAGCTATAGCTTTCAAAAGCCTGGATAATAGAGTCTGGAATGAAATCTATGTTCTTGCTAAATTTCTTGCTGTACTTTTTGATGAAAAAGAAGAAAAGCGGGAGGATATCATCGGTCCTTTCCCGTAAAGGAGGGACATGGATAGGAAATACATGAAGTCGATAGTAGAGGTCCTCTCGGAATTTTCCTTCTTTGATAGCCTTTTGGAGATCTCGATTGGTAGCAGTTATGATTCGGACATTTAGTTTGATGGTCTGGGTACCGCCTATTCGCTCACATTCCCCTTCCTGAAGAACCCGTAGAAGCTTGGGTTGTAGTTCTATGGGAAGTTCACCAATCTCATCCAGGAAAATACTCCCATCCTGGGCCAGTTCAAATTTCCCCATCTTCTTTTGGGTTGCTCCCGTAAAAGCTCCCGCTTCATGGCCAAACAATTCACTTTCTATCAGTTCTCTTGGCAAGGCTGCACAATTGACTTTGACCAGGGGTTTTTTCTTTCTTGGGCTGAGATCATGTACCGCTCGGGCCAGCAATTCCTTTCCGGTACCTGTTTCTCCTGAGATCAGAACGGTAGTATCCAGGGGTGCTACGTCTTCTATATTTTTGAGAATTTTTTTGAACTTTTCGCTTTGATAGATGATGCTCTTGAAATCATACTCCAGATTGAGTTCTTCTTTTAAATATCGATTTTCCTGTTCGAGTTTTACTTTGAGTGTTTCAACTTCCTGATAGGCTTCTTTGAGTTTTTGGGTAGAATGTATTCGTTGGGTTACATCATGGGTTACCCTGAGTACATGGGTACATGTTCCATTTTTAATAATGGGTGTGATGCAATTCTCAATATAAAGAGTCTGGTCGCGGAAAATGAGTTCTTCGACAAATTCTACGATGCGTTGGCTACGAATACATTCACCAATACGATCGAGCATCTCGAATACTTTTTCATCCTTCATCTCAAGTTTTGCCCCGAAAAAATAAGGTAGCAGCATGCCGATATAATCTTCCAGTTCTGCATCTACTCCTATTTTTTGATGGCAGTGAATGAAAGAGGTATTTACGGATTCAATCTCCATATGATTGCTGGTAACCCTGATCAGGCTCATACAATCACTGGTCGAGTCATAAATGAGGCGCATGCGCTCATTACTTTCAGCCAGTTTTTCCTTGTTCTGGTTGGCATTCTTTTTAATGCGGGATTCCTGTAATTCTCTGCGGAGAATGGTGGGAAGCCTGACAAGATTATTTTTTAATACATAGTCCTGTCCTCCTTCTTTCATCAATTCAATCGCTACTCTTTCTCCTACTGCCCCCGAAACAAGCACAAAGGGAATGATGGGATCAAACTTCCGCAGGAGATGCAAAACATCCATGCCCGTAAAGCCTTGCATGGAATAGTCTGAGATCACCAGATCCCATTCTCGGTCTTGAAGAGCTTTGAGGAAATTATCGGCAGAAGATACCCGTTGCGAATCAATGAGAAAACCCTCCTGTTCTAATTCAAAGACCAGAAGCTCTGCATCATCCGCAGAGTCCTCAACCAATAACAAGTTTATTTTTTCCCCCTGATCCATGTATAAAAAAATTATACTCTAAAATAAAAACTAGCTCCTTTATCCGGTTCAGCTTCAGCCTTAATCTGGCCGCCGTGTTTATTGATGATTCTTTTTACCGTTGATAGTCCAATTCCACTTCCCTCAATTTCGGGAGAGGAATGTAATCTCTGAAAAGGAGTATACAGGAGCTCTCCATACTTCATATTGAACCCCATGCCATTGTCCTTCACATAAAACCACTCAATTCCGTTTCTCCTTTCCTTACCAAAATCAATTTGCGCCATTTCTTTTTTAGAGGAGAATTTCCAGGCATTTCCAATCAAATTCTCTAATAACAATTTAGCAAGTCCCGGTTCCATATTTGCATGAAGTTCCTCTTCTGTGCTTAGCTTAATCTTTCTTTGTGGTTCCTTTTCAGTAAGTTCGCAAAAAATCTGGATGGCCAATTCGCCAAGATTTACTTTTTCTTTTTTAAGATCCAGTTTATTGATTTTGGAGAGCATAAGCAGGTCGTTGATCAAAGAAGTCATTTGTTGACTGGATGCCCGAATTCTGCTCAAATAATGCATGCCTTTTTCATCAAGCACTTGTTCATAGGTTTTTTGCATGGCACGCGCAAAACCATCCATACGTGTCAAAGGAGCTCGTAAATCATGAGAAACGGAATAGCTGAAACTCTGAAGTTCTTTATTGGTTTCTTCAAGTTCTGCAGTCCGCATTTTTACCAGAGCTTCCAGTTGATCTTTGTATTGAGAAAGTTCTTTTTGGTTTTCTTCCAGGGATTTTTCGTAGAGTTTCTGGCGAGTAATGTCAATCAAGGAAACCAATACCTTTTTAAGGTTTTGTCGGTAAGGTTCCGGGACACTTGCACGCAGGTATAAAAATCTACTTTCACCCTCCGGAGTCTGCATAGGCATTTCCCCCTCATAGGAATTAGCCCCTTCACAGATGGCTAAAGCGCCCTTCTGGAAGAAAGTTAAGGTTTCAGGGGTAAACCAATTAGGGAGAATATCTGGAATTTCATCCTTGCTATTAAGCTTAAAATAATCTTTATACGCCTGATTTATTTGAAGGGTGATGACTGCATTTATGATTTCATTCAGCTTTTCTGGAGAATTCTGGAGAGAGTTTTTGAGATATTTGCTTTCATCTGCTTTCAACTTTTTATACCGAATCTTGGCCTCCGAAAAATCCTCTTCCCACATGATGACAGAGGACTGATTGAATAAGAGCCGAGCTTCTTCTTCGCTTTTCTTTAATGCCTCTTCTGCTTTCTTGCTTTCGCTTACATCTTCTATTGTAACCAGCATATGGTTTTCATCAACAGCTGCAGCTTTTATTTTCAGGTACTTATCTATTTCTATATAATAGTCTATATACTCCTCGGTTGCATCGCTTGTGCCCGCCAGAATGTCATCAAATCTTCTGCAAGAGTCCGTGTATAGCTGGGAAATGCGAATCTTTTTTACCATTTCCTGGGTCAGGCCTGTAATTTCAAGAAAAGCATAATTGATTTCTTCCAATTCAGCATCTACCGCCTTTCCCGAATCATCATAGATAAAACGGAAATACGCAAGGCCCTGGATCATTTCTGAAAAGAGGAGTTTGAACTTTCTTTCTTCGTCCTCCAGTCTCTGTTCTATTTGTCTCCTTTTGCTAAGGTCCTTATAGGTCGCAAAATAATAGAGGAGGTCCCCGTTTTCATCCAGAACGGCAGAGGGACTAACTATTACAGGGAAAGCATGGCCATCCTTATGGATAAAGTCTACCAACTGGTCCTTATAATCTCCCTTGGCAACTCTGCCCAATAACTTATCCAGGGTTTTTAGCTTGTCTGGAGGCCAATAGGGATAGGGATAGCCACATCCTATGAGTTCTTCTCTTGTCAATCCCAGCATTTTGCAGAAAGCGGGGTTGGCTTCGAGGTGAATCGCTTTTTCACTAAGCACAGAAAATCCATCCTGCATGGCCAGGATGATTTTTTCCATTTCTTCTTTGCTTTTTCGGACTCGGTCCAGATTCCTGATGTGGATGAGGTTAACAGGAGTCTCTGAATCTAATTTGGGGAGAATTTTAACTTTGACTGCCAGTTCAGTCTGATCTTTCCTTCTTAAAATGGCTGAGAATTCTTCCTCTTGCTCCAGTTTTTTAGTAAGTAATTCTCCTTGTGGGTAGGCAAAAATTTCTTTCAGTTCTCTGTCCTGCAATTCCTCAACCTGGTATAATAAGCTATTCTGAACATTGCTACTGATGTCAAGGATTTTATTATTTGAAAGCACAAGCGAGATGAGTCCCTGTTCTAGCCAGGGAATTAGATCTATTGTGCCTGATCTTTGGATTGTCTCTGTTAGTGTGCTTCGATCTGGTTTGTCCATCTATCTTATTGCATAGCAGAATCCGACGGATTCGATTAATAAGTATTAGCATAGCTGAGTACACCTTTTTTTGTAAAAAAAGGTGTTGGCATTTAGATGGCTTTTCCCAATAAATATCTAAACCCTGTAAAACCATCTGAAAATATTCAATAAAATGAATATAATCATTTTGATAGGCTTTTGCTACAGGAGCATTTTTAATCTTTTTCTGCAAAGGAATCCCAATGTTGATTCAGACTCAATACCTGCTGCTCAACACTTTCAAATTCCATGGATTTGTACATATAATCCATAACTCCCAATTCCATGCATCGTTTTTTATCTCTTGGATCGTGAGAGCCTGTCCGAATAATGACAGGAATATCCTGGGTCTTTGGATTCTCTTTTAGCTCATGTAGAATCTCTATACCGTCTATGTCCGGCAAGCGAAGATCCAACAGAATCATTCCTGGTAAATTCTCTCTCAGGGATTTTAATTCTTTCAAGGCATTCTGGCCTGAGTGTATGACACGGACTCTGGCCGGAAAATTATGCATTTTCAAGGTCTGAAGGAGTAAATGCGTTTCTGCTTTTGAGTCTTCAATGATTAATATGTAATCAGAATTACCGAGCATGATTGGGCTTATCTCAAAGATTTCAACCATAATATCGCGTCTTCTTCCTGCGGAAATACCTTGCAGGGATATAAATTGTCCACATAATTCGAAAAATGGGAGGCGAAAAACCAGCCATTCAATGAATTTGAAATGAAAGCCAGTGAGGTCCTAAGGGCTTGCAATTTTTTTTCTGTTGCCAGAAAGAAAATTATCGTGGGGTCCACAGATGCTTGCAAATCCCTTAGGTCCATTGTAAAAGGCCGGGCTTTTTCATGGCACAATTTGAAAGTGGCTTCGATGTGATCATGGGCATCATTCATGCTGAAATTATTATCAGCAGAGCTGAATATTCGAGCCCAGATATGACCTTCTTCGCTCTTCCAACACTGACTAGAATTTAACTCTATCATAGATTTCTCTATTTAGATAAATTCAACCTGCATGGGAATTGGTGGAATAAGGGGGGATGTTTAGATAGATCTTTGCCCCCTGTGTTCTCACGGAAAATTATTTAGCTTTTCCCATACGTCTTATACGTTTCCTTGAGTAAAAAGAGGAAAGGCTTCCGGTCGGGCTCTAGGCAGGGCGTTCGGACCGTGTTCAGGTATTCCAGGGAAAACAATTATTTGCTCTTCTGCCTTTTTTCCCTGTCGGAATAACCTTTCCTTCGTCGGTTGGATAATTATCTTGTCCAATTCTCCAGATGTACCAGAGTACCGAATTGCTTGGGTTTTAATACTTCATGGTTGCATTCACAGTATTCTTACATTCTCGTGCCATAATAAATACAAGAGGGGTACCAAAATTCCCTCTTTTCTTGCGGAGGAACGTAATGGTCAGATAATTAGCTGTTTACAAAGAAAAATAAGAGAAGTTGGAGTGTTTCGAAAATCGTAATAACGGAATACCGACACTTATTTTGGTCTGTGTAGAGTGAGTCTCGAAATATCGAGACTAGGCTTCCGGGCGTTGTATTCCGTGTTTTTTCATCCGGTCTCTAACCGTTGTTGGTGTTAGGCCCAGAATCTCAGCAGCTCCGCCAGCACCATTGATTCTCCAATTAACTTTCTTGAGTACCTTAAGGATGTGATTTTTTTCTACCAAATTGAGAGAACTTAATTCAGGAAGGTTTTCCTCAGGTTCCTGAACCTGGGCGCCGAGAGATTGATCAAAATTAAGATGACCATCGCGAGCCAGAATCAGGCCTCGCTCTATAAGATTTTCGAGCTCTCTTACATTGCCTGGCCAGGCATAGTTTTTCAATAGTTTTTTAGAAGTATCCGAGAGGGGATGAGCGACTTTGTTAAACTTTTTGCCGTATAAAGAAAGGAAGTAATTAGCAAGTGGGACAATGTCCGAAGGCCGTTCTCTCAAAGAAGGAATTTCAATAGGAAAAACATGCAATCGATAATAAAGATCCTCCCTGAATTCCCCTTTCTCTATGGCCTCCTTTAAATTTCGGTTTGTCGCAGCAATGATTCGTACATCCAGCTTTATGGTTTCCGTTCCTCCAATTCTTTCAAACTCTCCTTCTTGTAACACACGGAGAAGCTTGGCCTGTAATGGATAGGGAATCTCCCCAATTTCATCCAGAAAGATGGTTCCATTTTGTGCTAGCTCAAAGCGCCCGATTTTTTGTTTTTGAGCCCCTGTAAAAGCCCCTTTTTCATGGCCAAAAAGTTCACTTTCTATCAGGTCTCTGGGTAAGGCTGCACAATTTACCTTCACCAGGGCTTTTGATTTTCTCCGGCTGTGTTTATGCACTGCCCGAGCGATGAGTTCTTTTCCAGTACCCGTTTCGCCCAATACTAAAACAGTAGCATCGACAGGGGCAACCTGTTCTACTTTTTTCAATACCTCTGTCATTTGAGGACTTTGAAAAACGATATTTTCAAAGTTATTATTGAGACGAATCTCATTGATGAGGTATTTGTTTTCCCTTTCCAGCTGTTTCTTGAGTTGCTCTACTTCTTTATAAGCACTTTTGAGCTTTCTCTCTGCTTCCTGCCGTTCTGTAATATCTCTAAGAACTGCTTGCAGGTATACTTTTTCCCCAAGCTGAATAACAGTAAGCCCTACTTCTCCAGCAAAAATACTCCCATCTTTTCTGATATGATTCCACTCCAATTGATGATAACCGTCTTTCGACAGCACTTTATGAAGCTCTATGGATAATTCCTCCGAAGACTGATACTCATTCTGCATAGCTGGAGATAGGTGGAAAAGTTTCTTGCTGAGAAACTCCTCTTTGCTCGTATATCCAAACATCTCAACTGCCTGATTATTGCACTCAATGAGACTCAAGTCAGACATATCCGTTAGATAGATAGCCTCTGTTGCCTGTTCAAATAGAGACCGATATTTTACCTCATTTTTTATGAGTTGTTCTTCTGCATGTTTTCGGGCAGTGATATCTCGTCCTATTGCTTGTATCTCAATGAATTCTCCCTCTTTATCAAAAAAGGCTCTGTTATACCATTCCAGCCACATTTCCTTACCATCTGGAAGTAAGTCTTTGGAGATTCGGGTGAAACTGGGTTTCTCTATAGATAGCGTTTCCAAGTCCTCCAGGAGATAATTGTAATTCTCCAGCGACATCATGGGGAAGAAACTTCTGCCTAATAATTCGTCTCTGCTTTTGCTATATGTCTTGCAGTAGGCATCATTTACAAATTGTAGGATTCCGCCCGGTTTCCAGCGAACAATAAGATCCGCCTGATCCTGTACCACCTGGCGAAACATTTTCTCACTTTTTTCCAGGGCAAGCTCTGTTCTTTTTTGCTGAGTGATGTCAATGATTACCCCGATGGTATACTGGATCCCTCCTGACTCATTTTTTACAGCTGAAACCGTAAGGTGTCCCCACCTTATTTCCCCATTTTTATGAAAGTAGCGTTTTTCAATACTGGTTGTATTGAGTTCATTTCGTAAAATTTTCTTGAAATTGGATACGTCTACATGAACATCATCCGGATGCGTAAGGTCTCTAACCGTCATCTCGGAAAGCTCTTGCCGACTATAGCCGAGAAAATTGAGGAAAGCATCGTTTACGAAGAACAATTTCCCTTCATTATTGGCAAGGGTAAGGGAAACATTTGAGTATTCGAATATGTCTTTAAAGCGTTTTTCGCGGGTGTAAAGTTCAAACTGAGTTTTCTTTAACTCGCTGATATCTGCTACCAGACTGATAGCGTATTGCATCTTTCCTGTATCTGTCTTTACGGCGGAAACAGTTAAATAGCCCCAAACGATACTTCCATTTTTATGGATATACCGTTTCTCCATCGAATAAGTGTCGATTTCTCCGGCTATCAGTCTTTGGTATTCTTCAAGATTCTTTTTTGCATCCTCTGGATGGGTAAACTCCATGAAAGACATTTTACACAAGTCTTCCTCTGAGTAGCCCAGTATTTTTTGTAGCGCTGGATTGATAAAAAATGGAATTCCGTTTTCTGCAACCAAAGCAATTCCTACCTCGGAATTATTAAAAATAGATTTGAATTTCTTTTCACTTTCCTTCAGCTTGGTTTCTGTTTCTTTCCTTTCCCGCAAATCTGTAACTGTCGCAACGGCAAATTGGATTTCTCCCTCACTATTACGAACAGCTGTACCCGTCATATAGGTCCAGATCAGCTCTCCGTTTTTATGGATATAGCGTTTCTCCATCAGGAAGGTGTCGAGTTTCCCTTCGATCATCTCCTGGAAGCGTTGGAGTCCTATTTTCAGGTCTTCCTCATAGATGTAATCTTCGAAACTCAAATGGGTCATCTCTTCCTCTTCATAGCCCAATAGGCTTGCAAAGGCCTTGTTTACCAGGAACGTTCTTCCACTGGTATCCACCAGAGCAATTCCGATCTGACTATGTTCAAAAATAGATTTAAAACGTTTCTCGCTTTCGTTGAGCTCTTGAAGGGCTTTTTTTCGTTTGCTTATGTTTATTGTAGTCGCAACAGCATATTGAAAAACTCCATCCTGATTCCAAATTCCAATGGCTGAGGTGTCTGTCCAAACTATTTCCCCGTCTTTCCGGATATAGCGCTTTTCTATTGAGAAAGAATCAGCTCTTTTTTCGAGAATGTCATTGAAGCCCTGATAGCATAGCGTTAAATCCGCCGGATGGGTAAAATCGGAGAAGGTCATTTTGAAAAACTCCTCTCGTGAATATCCGAGCATATTGAGATAGGATTCATTGGCCAGAAAACTCCTGCCATCCTGCTTTACCAAAGAAATACCAATCTTGCTATTCTCTACGATGGATTTTAGACGTTTCTCACTGTCTTTTACGGCCCTTTGAGCAGATCTTTGTTCTGTGATATCATGACAAATTCCCAGGACTCGGGTCAATTGACTTTCATTATCAAGGTAGAACTGGCCTTCTGATTCCAGGAATTTCGTTTTACCACTGGGAAGAATAATTCTGAAACCGAATTTGAAATAGCGTTCGCTTTTCTTTGATTTTTCGACGCTTGTATCAAAAATCCTGATGAACTCTTCTTTCTCATCGGGATGTATAACCCTGAAAAAGTATTCATGTAGATCGACATCTGTTGTTGGGGGGAGTTCAAAAATGTCGTACATGCCCTGATCCCAGAAAACATCTTTCCCCGGACCAATAGAATCGAAAGTCCCTATACTTGTGGCGGATATTACGAGGCTTAAGCGATCTTCAGTTTCTCTCAATCGCTCTTTGGTGAAAACCTCTTCACTCATGTCTTTGATCCCTACCAGGCGTACATATGATTCTCCAAGTTGGATGGTCTTTACCCGGGTTTGGACAGGGAAAATTGTCCCGTCTTTTTTGATGGCTTTTCCCTGAAAATCACCTTCCTCACCAGTCGCCATTGTTCGTATCAAGACTGGCTTGCTCTCTGGGCTGGCAAGGTTAAGCAATTCTTCTCCGATCAACTCGTCATGTGTATATCCGAATAACCCTATACAAGCATCATTGGCAAAGAGGATGATTCCATCTTTATGTATCATCAATCCTTCCTCATTTACCTGGAGAAGAAAACGGAGCTGTTCATCCAGTTGAGCGAGGGTAAACTGTTCAATGAGAGGGAAACCTTGTTTCATCTAGTCAGCAATATGCACGATCTTAACTTTTAAAAATACCAAAAAAGATGGCAAGGTGCTAATGAACAGCTCTGGTAAAAGTTTCGATTTTGTTTATTCCAGTGTTAGGTAGTTTTTTTCGTCATTTATCTAATTCTCATCTGCCAGTATCTCCAGAATTAGACAAAGGAAATCCTTTGTTGAAGAGGGATTTTGGTTTTTTTCAAAATGAGCGATTGATGCAGCTTCCCTTATTCAGCAGATGATAATTTTGTTAGGATCTGCTTTCACATTCAGGGGAGATAAAATTCGCCTTTTTCTCGAACTTTTAGCCTGAGATACGTAGAAAACAAGAGGGAGTAATTCCCACTGATTCGGGTTTTATTCCTGTTGTTTTTTGTATGAAAGAAACCACATGGACGTAGAAATATTAGCCCGCATTCAGTTCGCTTTCACCATTGCCTTCCATTATATCTATCCCCCTTTGAGTATTGGCCTGGGCCTGCTCATGGTCATTTTTGAAGGCCAATATCTCCGAACAAAAAATAAGGAATACGAAACCCTTGCCCGATTTTGGACAAGGATATTTGCCCTTACCTTTGGTATTGGTGTTGCCACAGGAATCGTTATGGAATTTGAGTTCGGAACCAATTGGGCTACTTATTCCAAATATGTAGGAGATGTCTTTGGAAGTGCCTTGGCAGCCGAGGGGATTTTTGCCTTCGCTTTGGAGAGTGGCTTTTTAGGCGTTCTGCTATTTGGTTGGAATCGGGTAAAACCAATCGTTCACTTCATTTCAACTTTAGGGGTTTTCTTTGGCTCCATGTTTTCGGCGGTTTGGATCGTGATTGCCAATAGCTGGCAACAAACGCCCGCAGGCTATCACATTGTTGGCGAAGGAATGGATGCAAGGGCTGAGATCGTTGATTTCTGGGCTATGGCTTTCAATCCTTCAGCAGTTGATCGTTTGACCCATGTTTGGATTGGTGCGTTCCTGGCAGGAGCCTTTCTTGTACTCAGTGTGCATGCCTATTATTTATTGAAAGGAAGGCATGTGGAAATATCAAAGAAGGCCTTTAAAATAGCTCTTTTCGTTGCTGCCTTTTTCTCCCTCAGTCAATTGTTTACCGGCCATAGTTCTGCGGAAGGAGTTGCCAAAAATCAACCGGCAAAACTGGCTGCTATGGAAGGTCATTTTGAGGAAAGCGCCGCTGCAGATATGTATATTTTGGGCTGGGTGGATACTGAAAATGAGAAAGTAAGCGGGATAAAAATTCCTCATGGACTTTCCTTCCTCCTGCATCAGGATTTTGAAAAAGAAGTTACTGGATTAAATGCCTTTCCCAAAGAAGATCGACCCAGTCAGGTCAATGCAGTTTTTCAGTTCTATCATCTCATGGTGGCCATCGGTATGGCTTTGATTGCATTGAGTTTACTAGGCCTCTATTTTTTGAGGAAAGAACGGATATTTGAGAAAAAGTGGTTGTTACAACTCTTTGTCTGGGCAGTCATTTTGCCTCAACTCGCCAATCAATTTGGCTGGTTTGCTGCAGAGATGGGACGGCAACCCTGGGTAGTCTATGGCCTTCTGAGAACTTCTGATGCCCTTTCTCAGGCCGTAACCGCCAATCAGGTATTATTCTCCCTGATTATGTTTAGCATCATCTACAGCATCTTGCTGATTCTCTTCCTCTATTTGCTTACCAAAAAAATCAAGCATGGGCCTTATGAGGACCACCTGGAGGTACAGAGAAATCGTCAAAGTGATATTGCCAATTCCCTAATCAAATAATCCATGGAAGCAGATACATTATTAGGACTAGATTATCCTACCTTATGGTTCATCGTGGTCGGAGGACTTTTCTCAGGCTATGCTGTTTTAGATGGCTTTGACTTTGGGGCGGGAGCCTGGCATTTATTCTTCAAAAAAGAAAAGAGTAGAAGAATAGCCTTGAATGCGGTTGGTCCCGTTTGGGATGGAAATGAAGTCTGGCTGGTGATCGGTGGCGGAGCTCTATTTGCAGGCTTTCCATTGGTCTATGCGACTTTACTTTCGGCCTTGTATATCCCTTTCATGCTTTTTCTCTTTTTCATTATCCTTCGGGCAATTTCTATTGAGTTTCGGGGGAAAGAGGAGATGAAATGGTGGAAAAAGACCTGGGACATCACCTATTCTGTGAGCAGTATTATGCTGGCTTTACTGTTGGGGATATTGATGGGGAATGTTTTGCAAGGCATTCCTTTGGAAGAAAATCATGACCTTTCTGTTCCACTCATTTCGGTATTAAATCCTTTCTCGATTCTGATCGGTATTACTACCCTTGCTCTTTTTATGATGCATGGAGGTTTGTACCTGGTGATGAAAACAGAAGGAAAACTCTATGATAAGATTCATCGATTGCTTAAACAGGCCATTATTGGCTTTGTCGTTTTATTTTCGATCTCTACAGTTTATGTATTGATCTATCTTCCTCATTTGTCAGATAAATTTCAAGAGAGTCCTGCTCTCTTCCTCATCCCTCTTTTAGGGATTCTGGGAATTGCGAATATTCCTCGCCTGGTAAGTATGCAGAAGTTCTTTCGAGCCTTCCTGTTCTCGGGTCTATCCATCTGTCTATTCATGATCGTCATAGCCATCGAGCTCTATCCGTCAATCCTCATCTCGTCTATTGATGCTGCCTATGACATCACTGTCTATGAGGCGGCCTCATCAACAAAAACCTTGAAAACCATGATGGGCTTTGTCGCAATTGGAGGCCCTTTGGTTCTGGCCTATACAGTATTTGTATACAGAACTTTCAAAGGAAAGGTGGAGTTGGATGAAATGTCTTATTGAGATGCGTTCGGGTGTTCAGGTGTTCTCGTGTTCATGTGGATTTTTCGAGAGCACCAGAACAAAAGAACACCAGAACACGAAAAAATAAATTATTTTTTCACTCCTCAACGTAGGGTAGCCTCCCATCTTCCGGTTGTGCTGGGTAAATCGACACATTTATCCATCATAAAAAGCCGCGATGCGTGTTATACTTACTTTTATCTGTCTAGCTCTGATACACTTGCCGCTCAGGGCACAGGTCTACGAAGACTACCTGGGCAATGGACATATCCAAAATATTCGAGTAAGCAGCAGCGATGAATCCAACGCTTCCCGAGAGGGTATCCAAACCATCAATGGATTTCCGGAGGAAAGTGAGCGGATGCTGTCTGATGCTTCCCGTTTCCTTGCACAAGCTACCCTGGGCTCAAACTGGGAAGAGATACAGCGTACCAGCCATATGGGATTTGAAGCCTGGTTGGAGGAGCAAATGAACTTGCCTGTTAGCCCGACTTTGCCCAATGCCGAAAAGATATACGATCTCTTCATTATGTTTGAAGGAGAACCGGAAGAAGACGAAGACTTTTTGATCCCTTCTATCATGTTTCGTCTCGGATGGTGGCAGACGATCATGACTGCCGAGGACCAATTAAGGCAGCGCATGGCCCTGGCTCTTTCCGAGATTTTTGTCGTGTCTGAACAACCAGATCTGCTTTCCTTGTCAGGATACGGTTTGGCGGATTACTATGACATGCTGCTAAAACATTCCTTTGGCAACTACCGAGACTTGCTCCTGGATGTGAGTCTTCATCCTTGCATGGGCCATTACCTTTCTCACTACAACAATCCCAAAGCAGATCCTCTGCGAAATATCCATCCGGACGAGAACTACGCGCGCGAAATCATGCAGCTGTTTTCCATCGGCTTGTATGAATTGAATCTGGATGGTAGCCGAAAACTGGATGTTGATGGCAAGCCTATTCCAACCTATGACAACAAAGACATTAAAGAATTTGCCAAGGTGTTTACAGGTTTGGGGGCAGCAAATTATCGCCCTCAATTATATCTGATTGAAGAATTTGAGGATATACCGGAAGAAACATTTTTTGGCCTGGAGTTCTTTGGAGCTGATCCCAAGGGGCATATGAGAATGTTCGAAGGCCAGCATGAAAGAGGACAAAAGAAATTATTGAGAGGAACTATCATTCCAGGGGGACAAAGTGGTATGCAGGATATAGAGGATGCCATTGATAATCTCTTTTATCACCCCAATGTAGGGCCATTTATCGCCCGTCTGTTGATACAGCGTTTAGTAAGCTCAAATCCCAGTCCCGATTACATCTTTCGGGTAGCCTCCGTTTTCAATGACAACGGGAAAGGTGTACGGGGGGATTTGGCTGCTGTATTAAAAGCCATCCTTACGGATGATGCAGCTAGAGCCTGTGAGGGCCGGGTAGCGAATTTAAATCGGGCACAATTGCGAGAACCACTTCTGCGTTACACCCATTTTTGCCGTGCCTTGAATGTAGCACCCTTTGATGTGATACCTTTGTATTTCAATCCGGCTTATCGCTTTCAATATGTATCCGGACAATCCCCTTTAGCCTCTCCAAGCGTTTTTAATTTTTTCCTGCCTGATTATCAGCCCACTGGAGTGATTTCTGATTTGGGATTGTTTGGGCCTGAATTTCAAATCCATAATTCGAGTACAGCCATCCGCTTTATCAATGAGGTTAACTACTGGACCTTTTACCAAAGTATCATGGTGGAAGAGGATCCACGTGAGTCCATTGAGTTTGGGGAAGCATACGAAGTCGAAACAGGCAGTGCCGAAATGGAAATCGATTATATGTTCGAACTGGCTCAGGATCCACAACAACTACTCAGTCATCTCAATATTCTTATCGCACATGGACAGCTGAGTGCATCTACTCAGCAGATTATACTGGATGCACTTAGTAGCCTGCAGGAAGAGGAGCAAAGAATAGCCATGGCCCTTTACCTCATTTTTATTTCACCTGACTACGCCATATTAAACTGATCATGAAGAAAAATAAATCATATAGCCGCCGTAAGTTTTTGGGGACTGCCAGTTGCGCTGCTCTGGGTTCCGCCACCCTGCTCAATGGTCTGCTCAATTTACAAATGAGCAGTGCACTGGCTGCGCCTTCCTATCATCTCTCTTTCCAACCGGAAGAAGATTATAAGGCTTTGATCTGCATTCTGCTCGCCGGAGGAAATGATTCCTATAATATGCTTGTTCCCACCGATGCCGGCCCCTACAACGATTACACAGCAACCCGATCAAATCAGGCTCTTCCGAGGGAAAGTCTCTTGCCCATAGTGGCCGATGGATTGAGTGAAAGCTACGGACTTCATCCAGCGATGCCGGAGTTAAAACAAATCTTTGACCAGGGAAATTTGGCTTTTCTGGCAAATGTGGGAACCCTGATAGAGCCTATCCAAAATAAACTGGATGTGGATTCGGGAATTGCTAAACTCCCACTGGGGCTCTTTAGTCATTCAGATCAGGTGCAGCAATGGCAGACTTCCATTCCTTATGAGAGATCCAATATTGGCTGGGCCGGAAGAATGGCCGATATCCTTCAGGCCTCCAGTAGCAGCAAGGATATTTCGATGAATATCTCTTTGGCTGGAAACAATGTCTTTCAGGCGGGAAATCAATCTATTGAATTTACCATTTCGCCCTATGGAGATGGCAGTGCTGGAATCGAAGGCTATAATGAGCCGGAAGTAATTAACCAGATTCGGACCCAGGCAGTGAAAGGATTGCTTGAACAGCAATACCAGGATGTCTTTAAGCAAACCTATGCGGATGTGATTCATGACTCACAGCAGAACCATGAACTTTTTAAGGCTTCGATATCTTCTGTGAATCTCAATACGATTTTCTCTCCTAATTTCCTTTCCCAAAGTTTTCAGATGATTGCCAAGACTATCGGTGCCCGGCAGGCATTGGGCATGAGTCGTCAAACCTTTTTTGTGGTACTTCCAGGCTTTGATAATCATGATGAGCTCTTAAACAATCAACAGGGATTGCTTCGTGTCTTGAGTCTGGCAATGGGAGAACTACAACAGGCAATGAATGAGTTGAATATTGCTGATAAGGTCACCACCTTCACAATCTCTGATTTTGCTCGCACCCTTACCTCCAATGGAAACGGCACAGACCATGCCTGGGGAGGCATCTCGATGATGATGGGTGGAGCGGTGAAAGGAAGGAAAATGTATGGCGAATATCCCAGCCTTGCCTTGCGGTCAGATGTGGACCTTGGAGGAGGAGTATTATTACCTTCTGTTTCCAGTGATGAGTATTTCGCAGAACTGGCGCTCTGGTTTGGAGTTTCGCCTTCAGATTTGCCACTGGTCCTTCCCAATATTTCCAATTTTTATTCTCCTAACTCGCAAACTGCTCCTATCGGATTTTTGCTTTAAGCTGTAAAAATATGAGAAATCTAGTCATAATAACTACCTGCCTATCCTGGATAATTGGCTTTAATATAAATGCTCAAGCTCAATGTAAAGAAGCCGAAGTCTGGGATCAATCCTGGCTCTCTTGTCAGACCAGCCCCAATCCCAATCCGGACAGAGGTACAGGCCATTGGATTCAGTATGATTTTGGGGATTTGTATAGCCTGAAATCCCTGCACGTTTGGAACGCAAATAAAATTGAGGACCTGGACAAAGGGATTCAGGAAATGACGCTTGATTATTCTGAAGATGGAGAAAGCTGGACGGAGTGGGGGAAGATTTTTTTGGATCAGGCTTCAGGAAAGTCCTATTATTCTGGAGAAAAAGCTGCTGAACTGGACTTCATTTCTGCCCGATACGTAATCCTATCAGTCAATAGCAACTGGGGGCACCCGGACTGCTCAAGTATCAGCGAAGTCTCTTTTGAATTGGGGAGTCCATTGGAAGAACTGGAATCCCAGATGGTGGTTTATCCCAATCCTGCTACCCTCTTTTCAGCTGTGAGGTATGAAAGTAAATATGAGGAAGAAATACATGTAGAACTATGGAATGTGTTGGGACAAATGGTGTATCAGGATATACGAGCAGTACGGACGGGGATACAGGAAATAGGCATTCCTTTTATTCGTCAGCAAAATGGGATTTATGTACTGAAAGTCTATGGCGAAAATGGTCGGTTGATTGGAACGGATAAAGTGGTAGTTAGCGTGGCTGCTGAATAATTTTTTACCTTTATAAATCAGATGCAAGTCCAGCTGTTAGCTATGGAATCCGTAGAAAGCCGATCGGTATGTGAGGATGTGATTTTTGATCAGATCTTCCAGGAACATGCAGAAACCCTTAGAAACTTTTGCTATTACAAAAGCGGAAACCTCTTAGAGGCGGAAGATTTGGTGCAGGAGGCTTATATCCGACTTTGGAAAAACTGTGCAAAAGTCCCATTCGGCAAAGCCAAAAGTTTCCTCTATAAGGTAGCGCAAAATCTATTTCTACATAAAGTGGAACATCAAAAAGTCGTCTTGAAATTTCTCCGCAGACAGGGGAAAAGACAAAATATAGAGAGCCCGGAATATTTGCAGGAAGAGAAAGAGTTTCTGAATAGGTTGGAAGAGGCAATTTCTTCTCTTTCTGAAAAACAGAGAGTAGTATTTCTCCTCAACAGGATCAATGGGAAATCCTATCAGGAAATCGCAGAGATATTGGACATAAGTGTGAAATCCGTAGAGAAACGTATGCACAGAGCTTTGCTTTCATTGAGAAAATTAAGTCCACAGATATGAGTAATTATCCGGATGATACCTTTTTGGCCCGCTGGCTAAATGGAGAGCTGACAGATGAAGAGCAAAAGGAGTTCGAGAAATCTGAGGATTATCATGAACTGAGTCGTTTGCTTAAAGGCACCGAAATGCTGCAAAGTCCGAACTTTGAGGGAGAAAATGTATTGAAGCAAATCAAGCAGGATCGCAATAGAAAAGATACAAAGCCCCAGACAGCGCTTCGAAGTTTACGACCTTTATTTTATATAGGAGCTGCCGCCGCCATGATTGCCCTTCTTCTTTTCTTTTTCTATCCCCAAAAAGCAAGCCCTGAACATAAAGGGCAACATTTAGCAACGCTTGCTGGAGAAATGCAGAGTAAGATTTTTCCAGACAATTCATGGATTAGGCTAAATGAAAATAGCGAGATTGTATATGACGAAAAGAACTGGTCGAGGGAAAGAAAAGTTGGCCTGGAAGGAGAAGCCTATTTCGAAGTAGAAAAAGGAGCAGCCTTTACGGTTGTGACAGAATTGGGGAGTGTGAAAGTCCTGGGGACTCGCTTCAATGTAAGTACGAGGAATGATCGATTGGACGTAGTGTGTTTTGACGGAAGGGTAGAGGTATATAATGAGGATGCCAGTCAAAATCAGGTACTGACTGCAGGGGAAAGCCTTCAAATTGACAAGGGAGAAATCAGAAGCCTTGAGGAAGAGGATTTAGGGCAAATTTATCCCAATTGGCTGGACGGCATTTATTCAGCACAGGATATTAGCATAAAAGAAGCACTGGCAGCTTTCGAACGCATATATGGCGTTGAATTTGAAATACAAAACCTGGATGTCAAGGAGATCGTGAGTGTCAATTTTTATAAGAATGATAAAGAGAAAGCCCTGCTACAACTGACAGGAGGCTTTCAGGCGAAATATGAGATTCTTTCCCCTAAAAAAATACGGATCTATCGAGAATAATAAACTGCCTAGATGAAGCACTTCTTCCTGCTATGCATACTTTTGCTGACGACATGCTTTCTTTGGGGGCATGAGCAGGAAGAACTTGTCATCAAAGAGCGATATAATCAAGTGGCGCTGGAGGAAGTCTTTAAGGACCTGCATAAGAAATACCAGGTTTTTTTCTCTTATCGGAAAAAGCAGATCAGTGGGATAAAGATTACGGTTGATATTCCGGAATCTCCCCTTGCTGTCGCCATGCAATTGATCCTGAAAGGGACAATTTTGGACTTTGAGATATTGGATGAACGATTTGTATTGATCAAACCTAAAGAAAGCGAAGAAGATCAAATTCCCTATATATGTGGCTGGGTACTGGACTCTCTTTCGGAGGAAGCTATTTCCTTTGCCAATCTAAACATACCCAGTGAAGGAAAAGGAGCAGTTAGCCAGAAAGATGGATCCTTTTATATTAAGGGTAAAATCCCTTACGAAGCAGAAGTCATCATCAGCTATATCGGCTATGAAAAGAAACGAATATCTTTTGGTGAGTTACGAAAAGGTCCCTGCGCGCCTATTTTACTCAAACAAAAAACCCTAAGCCTCAAAGGTCTTGAGATTTCTGAATACCTGACCGATGGCATCAGCCAGGACGCCATTTCTATCAAACTCAGTCCGGGAAAAGTTTCAAGCTTGCCTGGATTGACCGAGCCGGATATCTTCCAGATGGCGCAAGTTCTGCCAGGAATCAATAGCCCGGATGAAACTGCTGCAGGTCTCCATATTCGGGGAGGTACTCCGGACCAAACCCTGGTTATGATCGAAGGAATGCCTTTATACCAAACCGGGCATTTTTTCGACATGATCTCCTCCGTAAATCCCTATGCAATAGATGAAGCTCGGGTTTCCAGAAGTGGGTTTGATGTTTCCAAAGCCGGGAGAGTTTCCGGGGCCATAGACCTTAGCCAGGGAAATGAAGTGCCCGAAAAATTGGGACTTGGTTTGGCTTTCAACCTGACTCATATGGGCTTTGATTTACAAGCCCCCTTACTCAAAAAGAAAATGGCTTTGCTTTTTTCTTCCAGAAGATCTACCACAGACTTTTTTCCTACGCTTACCTTTAGTCGATTGCAGGATCGGGTGTTTCAGGGAACGCGTATTGGTTGGTTGCGGGAACTAGAGGATCAAACGGATTACTTCAGCGTGGACTTTGAACGATTTGCCTTCAATGACTGGAATTTCAAATGGCTCTATAATCTGAAAGACAAGCATCAGCTTGCCTTTTCCAGTTTTAATGGCAGAAACCAACTCAATTACCATGTTTCTATTGAACCCAAAGATGAATTCCTGGCAGATGACCTGGAGATCCTGAATTCCGGCTTCGCAGTTAATTGGACCTATAAGGATAGCTTAAGCTATGTTGCTAATACTCGTCTGAGTTTTTCTGAATACAATTCCCGTTATTCCTTTACCAAAGAAGATTTCGATCAGAGCTTTGTATTTGAAGAATTTGGCAAACGAAATAATGTAAAAGACAACCGCCTTACCAGTGACCATCAGTGGTTCTTTGGGAGAAAACATAGCTTGAAAGCAGGCTTGATGTTGTCCTCAAAAAATGTCGCTTATGAACTGGATTTTAAGGCAGTCTATGGAGAGTTTCAGGATGGAAGGTTTTGGAATGTGGAAACCCAGACTTTTTATGGCAGCTATGTCTATTCTCCCAATCATCAGTTTTATGTAGAAGGAGGCTTGAGGTTTAGTGGGAATTCTCTGTTTGAACGAATCTATACCGCTCCTCGATTGCAAGTCAGTTATCAATTCAAATCGGGTTTGAAACTTAGACTTCATACGGGCATCTATCGCCAATTCATTTCTCAACTCATTGAATGGGAGTTCGATCCCCTTGGCTTTCACAACCAGGTGTGGGTGCTTTCTGGTGATGACTTTATTCCGGCTATTCAGAGTTATCAGATAAATACAGGTATTCTCTATGACAAAAAGGAATGGATGATCGATCTCGAACTCTACCATAAAGCGATATTTGATCTGACTTCCCTGACTACTTCTTTTCAAAATTTTGCTGAAACCGAGTATGCAACTGGTCTGGCCAAGATCAATGGACTTGATTTTCTCCTGAAAAGGCGATGGCGAGCCCATCGCTTTTGGCTCAGTTATACCCTCAGCCAAATCTTGTATGACTTTGAAGGCATTAGAGAAGCTCCCTTTTTTGCCCCTCATGATCAGCGCCACAATTTCAAATTCATCCAATTGTACCAATTCAATAATTGGCAATTTTCTTTGGGATGGACCTATCGATCCGGCAAACCCTTTACCCCTCGAATAGGAGATGAAATTGAATTTCAACAGGAAGATGATGAAGAATTTTATGTGGTTCAGCCCATTTTAGGGGAAAGTAACGGCAATCGATTGAGGGCTTATCATAGACTGGATGCTTCTCTCATGTATCAATTTCCGTCGAGCCTCGAGAGATCGGTTAAAGGAAATATAGGACTATCTCTTCTAAATGTTTATGATCGGGAAAATATCCTTTCTATTCGCTACTTCCCGGAATACTACTCTCCCGAAGACCTGCCCGACAATCCGGAGTCAGAGGAATTGGTAAAGACCATGCTGCGATTCATGCCCAATCTGGTAATTCGCCTTCGATGGTAAGCCCATCTCAAAGCTAGATTATCGCCTTGGCTGGAGTATGAGGAGATCATGTTTCCCTTTTTTCCTAAATTAGATATAGAAATGCTTGCGGCAAGTTGAAAACCTCTTGTAATACTTATGAAACTACTACTGTCTGCCTTCGCCTTATTATTACTCAGCTATTCATGTTCAAATAAGATATCTGTCCCTTTGACAACTGGGATTAAATCAGAATTTGTATATGAAACAGCTCCTTTTCCCGAATGCCATGCTTCCAGTATTGCTGAAACACCAGAGGGTCTGGTGGTCGTTTGGTTTGGAGGGACAAAAGAGAAAAACAAAGATGTCGAAATATGGATGAGCAGAAAGGCTGATGAAAGCTGGACGGAGATGCGTGCTATTGCTGATGGAGTGCAGGAAGATGGAAGTCGTCATCCTTGCTGGAATCCGGTTTTGTTTCAAGTACCTGATGGAGATCTTTTGCTGTTTTATAAAGTAGGCCCAAGTCCTTCGACCTGGTGGGGCGAAATGAAACGTTCTTCAGATGGAGGAAAGAATTGGTCGGAAGCAAAAAAACTGGAAGGGGGAATTGGCCCGGTTAAAAATAAACCAGAATTGATCGGTGATGTCTTGTTATGTCCTTCAAGTACTGAGCATGACGGATGGAGGGTGCACTTTGAACGAACTGCTGATTTTGGGGAAAGTTGGGAAATATCTGAACCTATAAATGATGGCAAAACCTACAATGCTATTCAACCCAGTATCCTCAAACATGGGGGAAATAAGCTACAGATATTATGTAGAAGTAAAGAAGGTATCCTCCTGAGTAGTTGGTCAGATGATGCTGGAAATACTTGGTCGGATTTAGAACCCAGCGGACTACCCAATCCGAATAGTGGAACAGATGCACTAACCTTAAAAGACGGAAGGCATTTACTGGTTTATAATCATACGACTACCCCCAAGGGAAAATGGGGAGGAGCTCGTTCCCCTTTGAATGTAGCCATCAGCGAGGATGGAAAATCCTGGTCAGCTTTAGCGGTCCTGGAAAATGAGAAAGGGGAATATTCTTATCCTGCAGTTATTCAGGCTGCAGATGGCAAAGTGCACATCAGCTATACCTGGAAGAGACAGCGTGTAAAGCATGTAGTACTAGATCCAGGGGAATTGAAATCAAAGCCAATTCTGGATGGAAATTGGCCAGTAGATTAAGGGAAAAAATTATATTGGGACTTCATCTAATTTTAAGCAAAAAATATACATGGATCTACTACTCAAAGATAAAGTCGCTGTCATCACCGGAGGCAGCGTAGGTATAGGTTTGGCGGTAGCTAAAGGACTGGCCGCGGAAGGCGTGCATTTAGCCTTATGTGCTAGAAATGAAGAACGATTGGAAAAGGAGGCAGAGGGAATTCGTACGACCTATGGCGTAAAGGTGTTGGCGAAAGCCTGCGACGTCGCAAAAATGGACGATATTACAGCTTTTGTTGAGGCGGTTCAGGCAGAATTTGGAGGTGCTGATATTTTGATTAATAATGCCGGCAAAGGCACTAACGAAAAGATCATAGATGCAGAAGATGAAAAGTGGCAATACTTCTGGGATTTGCATGTAATGGCAGCGGTTCGATTATCCAGAGCTATGATGCCTTTGATGAATGCCCGAGGAGGAGGGGTAATCCTGAATAATTCTTCTATTTGTGCCAAGCAACCTTTGGGCTATGAACCCATATACAATACCACCAAGGCTGCCTTATCTATGTTTTCTAAATGCCTGGCCAATGAGTGCATCCCCATGAACATTCGGGTCAATACCATCAATCCAGGATTGATCCTGACACCGGATTGGTGGAATACAGCAGAATCCCTAGCTGAAGAACAAGGCATCACGGCCAAAGAATATTTGGACAATATTGCTAAAGAAAATACGCCTATTGGTCGATTTGCCAGCCCTGAAGAGCTCGCAAATTTCTTTGTCTTTATGTGCTCGGATAAAGCGAGTTATTGTGTGGGCTCGACTTATTATGTCGATGGTGGTTGGTTGAAGGTGGTGGAGTAAACAAATCCCTGTCATCCTGAGGCTGGCTATCGTCTGACTCCAGCGCGCCGAAGGATCTTGTATTCTACCGACTTTCAATACACGATCTCTCAGCACGCAGTCCAACACATTTCCAAACTTCGAGATGACTGTCTCTATACAATCTTAATCAAAAATCTTCCCGGGATTGAGAATGTCATCCGGGTCGAGGGCCTTTTTGATACTTTTCATGATAGCAATAGCAACCGGCCCAGCTTCCTCTTTCAGGTATGCCTTCTTACCGATTCCTATGCCATGTTCGCCTGTGCAGGTTCCCCCGAGGGCCTGTGCTTTGCAGATAAGGCGATGATTGAGTTCCTGCATCCATTTTACTTCTGCGGGATCATCCTCCATGATGCAGGGTGTAATATGAAAATTCCCATCTCCTACATGTCCAAGAAAGGGAAGCGTCAATGGGATGTCCTGTATCTCTTCCTTGATTTCTCGGATGCATTGTGCCAGCATCGAAATAGGGACACAAACATCAGTTGGGATCAGGGCTCCACCCGGACGGCTATCTTTGGCCGCATAAGCGGCATTATAACGAGCCTTCCATAACTCTTCTTTATCCTGACTTTCTGTCCCCCATTTAAATCCACTTCCTCCAAATTGTGAGCTAAGTTTGCCTATCTTTTCCTGATAATTCTCAACCATTTCTTCTTCTCCATGTAATTCGAGAAAGAGGCTGGGTAAGCAGGGATAATCCGTTTGGCAATAGGTGTTGACCATTTTCAGTATAGTCTCGTCCATAAATTCAAGCATCGCCAATGGCAAGCCTTCTTTTCCCAAAGCCAATGCTGCCCCTATTGCTGCATCCATATTCGGAAATGATATAACTGCCACAGCTGCATGTTGTGGAATGGGATGAAGAATGGCAGTTACTTCCGTGATTATGCCCAGGGTTCCCTCCGAACCGATCATTAAATGAGTCAAATCATAACCGGCTGCATGTTTTTTTACTCGCCTGCCTGTATCCATGATTTCCCCTTTGGCAGTCACGATTCTCAATGCTCGAATATTTTCTCTGGCCGTCCCATAACGTACCGCATTCGCGCCACTGGCAGCAGTAGCAGCTATCCCGCCCAGACTTGCATCAATATTGGGGCCTGCTGCAAAAAAGAGCCCTTCCTTTTTAAGCTGTTCATTTAGCACCAATTTCTTTACCCCTGCCTCAACTACACAATCTTTATCAATAGGATTAATGGAAAGTACCTGATTCATTCGGCTCATATCGAGACTGATGCCTCCTCTTTGAGGAATGATATGCCCTTCCAGAGAAGTGCCCGCACCAAAGGGCACAATAGGAGTCTTATGTTTTGCACATATTTTCACAATCTCCGCTACTTCCTCCGTGTCTTGAGGATAGCAAACCGCATCCGGCAGCAAAGCCGGATGCCAGGAAATATCTTCTGCATGAAGGCTTCGGATTTCTTCTTCAAGTTTCAGTCGATTTCCTAATATGCCTTGAAGACTTGCAATGTTGGTAGAGAGCTTTTTCATAGCTAAAGAAAGATACACATTAATTTGCCTGAGAAGACAGCTATTGTTTTTCGCTTGTGAAAGCTTAAATTTCCAAAAATTGCACATGAAACGAACACTACTACTATTATTACTCTCCTGGAGTCTGTGTCAGGCAAAGATCTGGACCCCCTCCATCATTTCTGACCATATGGTTCTGCAGAGAAATTCTACTGCCAAACTCTGGGGATGGACTACTAATACCAATGAAGACCTAAAAGTCTTTACAAGTTGGGACGAAAAAGAGACCAGTATCAAAGCGGATCAGGGATATTGGGAGATTGAGTTGGAAACTCCTGAAGCAGGTGGACCTTATGAGATTAGCATCATCGGACATGAAAACCTGAGTTTCAAAAATATCATGATAGGAGAAGTCTGGATTTGTTCCGGACAGTCAAATATGGAGTGGACTCCTTTGATGGGACTGGATAATGCGGAAGAAGAAATAGCAGCAGCAAATTTTCCGAATATCCGCTTCTTTACAGCACCCAAGCGTAAGTCTGAGCACCCCCAGGACGATATCCCTGCAGAATGGGCAGAGTGTTCCCCGGAGACGATGAAGAACTTTAGTTCCGTGGCCTATTTCTTTGGGCAGAAATTGCATAAGGACCTGGAAGTCCCCATCGGTTTGATCAACACCAATTGGGGTGGAACGAATGTAGAAGCCTGGATTCCCAAAAACCAATTGGAAAAAGACGCTGAATTGGTTTCCGCTGCAGAGAAAATAAAACGTGTCCCCTGGTGGCCGGAAGAAACAGGGGTTTGCTATAATGCGATGATACACCCTTTCCTAAAATTCGATATTGCTGGAGCTATTTGGTATCAGGGAGAATCTAATCGAGTCAATGCCTTTTCCTATTATAAATCCTTCCCACTGATGATAAAGAGTTGGAGAGAGCTGTGGGGCAAAGAATTTCCTTTCTATTTCGCCCAAATCGCGCCTTTTAATTATAATTCTGAACTCAATATCGATGCAGCGGTTGTTCGAGATGCTCAGCTCTATACCATGCTGAATGTCCCGAAAACAGGAATGGCCGTTACCAATGATATTGGAAATCTGAAAAACATTCATCCCCAGAATAAACAGGATGTGGGCCAAAGATTAGCATTATGGGCCCTGGCAAAAACCTATGGCAGAACGGATGTTACCTATAGTGGTCCGGTTTACACTTCTATGGATATCAAGAAAAAGTCTATTGTACTTTCTTTCGATCATGTAGGGGGAGGATTGATGAAAAAAGGCGATAGGCTGAAAGAATTTTATATAGCAGGTAAAGACCAGGTTTTCCATAAAGCGGAGGCTCGCATCAAAGGAGATAAGGTATGGGTTTCTTCTCCAAAGGTAAGTTCACCAAAAGCGGTGAGATTTGCATTTAGCAATAGGGCAGAACCCAATCTCTTTAACAGAGCGGGATTACCCGCTTCGGCTTTTAGAACAGATGACTGGGAGATCAAGCTGAAGTAGCAAAAGACACATGACATATTTTGAACACATAGGCCTACAACTTTATACTTTACGAGATGCCTTTGAAGAGGACGGGGGGAACTGTCTGAGGAAAGTAGCAGAGATCGGCTATAAGGAAATCGAGTTTCACAGCATACATCTTGTTCCTGCATATGCTAGCCTCTTAAAGGAATTGGGTCTTTCGGTAAGTAGTAGCCATGTGATGCCCCCCTTTTTGACCGGGCAATGGGAAGCCTATGGGATTCCAAAACCGGAGGATGATTCCTTTCAATCGCAGCTAAATATAGCCAGTCAATATGGTGTAAAGCATTTGGTTATGCCGATGTTGTTACCACAGGAAAGAGGGAATCTGGATCATTATAAAAAACTGGCTGAACTTTTCAATCGATGTGGGGAGGCTTGTAGAAAGCAAGGCGTTTACTTCTGCTATCATCATCATAATTTTGAATTCGAACCATTAGAAGGCTATTCTCCTATGGAGGTCTTTCTCAATCATACCGATCCGGAACTGGTTTCCTTTGAACTGGATATATTTTGGCTGGCCGTGGCAGGAAAGGATCCAATCGAATTTATGAAGAAGCATGGAGATCGAATAAAACTCCTGCACCTCAAGGATCTCAAAGCTGGTGTTTCCCCTAACTTTAAAACCCTGGAAACAGCTATGAATATGCCGGAGATATTTTTAGAAGTAGGAAATGGAGTGTTAGATATAAAAAGAAGCCTGGAAATGGCCAGAACGATTGGGATTTCCCATGCATATGTGGAACAGGATTTTAGTCCCCATCCTCTTCAAAGTATTAGAAAGAGTTATCAATTTTTAGAAGCATTAGGATTATAAAAGATGAATGTAGCCCAATTACCTGGTATCAAACAATTTTCACTTACAGACAAACTAGCCATCATCACAGGTGGATCTAAAGGTCTGGGACTTGCGATGGCTGCTGGTCTCGCTTCCGGAGGAGCCAAACTTATGTTGGTGAATAGAAATCTGGAAGAAGGTGAGCGCGCAGCTAAATCACTCGAAGAAGCTTATGGGACAGAAGCGATTGCATTTGCGGCAGATGTCTGCAAAGCTGAGGATATGAAGGCTATGGCAGCAAAGGCTATGGATCATTTCGGGAGAATAGATGTCCTCATAAATAATGCGGGGATCAATATTCGCGGGCCCATAGATGAATTGCAGGAAGAAGAATTTCAACGGGTAATGAATGTCAATGTTCATGGCATGTGGTTGGCATCGAGAGCTGTTACTCCCAGCATGAAAGATGCAGGAAGTGGGAAAATCATCAACATTTCAAGTACACTCGGTCTTGTCGGACTTGCCAATCGGACCCCCTATGCGACGAGCAAAGGAGCTGTGATTCAAATGACACGAGCCTTAGGATTGGAGTTGGCACCATTTGGTATCAATGTAAATGCGATTTGTCCCGGACCCTTTTTGACGGAAATGAATATTCCCTTTAAGGATACGCTTGAGTATAAGAAATTTGTTATTGGAGCTACGGCTGTTGAGCGTTGGGCAGAGCTGAAAGAAATTCAGGGCGCTGCTATTTTCTTATCCAGTGAGGCCTCTTCCTACATGGTAGGCTCGGTTGTAACCGTTGATGGAGGCTGGACAGCTAAATAGCTAGACTACTCTGGCGTCGATTTCCTTATCATCCAAAAGATCGACAGCATTCTGAAAGGCTTCATTAAACATGTCCATGCGGGATTCATGGGTAGCCGTTCCCGCATGGGGCGTTAGTACCACATGGTCCATACTTAAATAAGCTTTAGGGACTTCCGGTTCATTTGGGAAAACGTCCAGACCTGCACCTGCAATTTTATTTCCCTGCAAAGCTTTGATCAGAGCGTCATTATCTACTACACTTCCCCTTGCAGTATTGAGGAGAAAGGCGGTGCTTTTCATCAAATCAATTTCTCTCTTTCCAATCAAATGAAAAGTACTCTCAGTTAGCGGAGTATGGAGAGAAACGACATCTGACTGGCGAAGCAAATCATCCAGTTCGAGATAGATTGCTCCATGTTTTTGTTCTTCATCGGCACTCATGCGATTCCTTTTGTAATAACAGATTTCCATATCCAGGGCACGGGCTCTTTTAGCCATTTCTTTCCCTATCCTGCCCATGCCTATGATTCCCATGAGCTTCCCTCCCGGAGAACTACCATAGGAAGCGGGTGAATCCCATTTGGGCAGCTTTTCCTCTCGCAATAGTCTATCATGCAAACTGATCTTTAGCATAAGACTCAACATAAGTCCAATCGCCATGTTTGCTGTAGGGGCAGAGGTAGAACGCGGAAGGTTACTCACCATGATTCCTTTCTCTTTTGCATAGGCAACATCCACATTGTCATAGCCTACGCCATAATTGCTAATGACCTTCAGTTTATTTCCCAAATCCATCAATTTTTTATCTGCCTGATGCCCCATACAAAGCAGGGCATCAAAGTCAGAAATCTTTTCGCAAACCTCCTCGTACATGCTTTTTTTCCCACTGACACATTTGACAGCATAAGGAGAATTCAGGGCTTCGATTCGGGCGGGAGATAATGGATAACTGATCAGGATCTTGGGGGCCATAGTTTTTGTTTTTATATAGATAGCTTAGCCAATTGGCTGTTAGTTTTCCTTGAGTATTTTATAGTACTGTTTCCCTATTTTGAGGAAATACAGTCCTTTTGTGAGTGCAGATAGATTGATTTGAAAAGAATTTGTACTAAATGAACCGCTGAATTTTTCTTTGCCCAATACATCCAGCAATTGATAAGATTTTGTACCTGCATGATCTGTCGTTATGAGCAGGAATGTGGAGGCTGGATTGGGATAGATGTTGACCTGGTAGGGATTGAGTTCTTTACTACTGGTCGTAGATCGGAGCCCATTTATATCGTAGCGCGAAAAGAACTTCCAGACTTCTTCAGATGCATCTATATCATAATTGGTACCCGTACTGGGAATTGCACTACCGGGCCAGGTATGTCTGCCTCCCGTAACTTTAAAGTACTCGGTCTGCACCCCATTATCTCCATTTTTATACACAATATGTTCGACCGTGCTTTGATCAGTTGCATTGGTATTGGGGAGCGCACTTATTTCAGGAGTTTCATCACAATTATTATGAGTTACCCAATACTGTATGACATCATCTATCGAACGAGTCCAGTTCGCACCATTGATGGGAACGACATTGTCCTGGGTTCCGTGAATCTGAAGGACTGGAGTAGGATGTGTTGGGGAACAGCCATTATACTGCAATGGGGTCATCGAACCGGTAACAGAAGCTACTGCGGCTATTCGATCCCCCAACTGACAAGCCAGGTAATAGCTCATATATCCTCCATTGGACATGCCGGTGCTATACACCCTGCTTTCATCAATATTATAATTTGCAAGTAAACTATCCAGCAACAAATCAGTAAATCCCACATCATCGGTATTGCTCCCTCCCCAACCTACATTGAAATGAGTTTTTCCTTCTGCATCGAGCGTTCCCTGAGGATGAACAATAATAAAACCGGCAGTGTCGGAGATTGATCTGAAGTCTCCATACACCATCTGAGCATTAGCATTACTGGTGTATCCGTGAAAGTTGAATAATAAAGGCACGGCTTCCTGATCACTATAAGAGGCAGGAATATACAGGATATAGGTCCGATTGATTCCATTGTGCCGAAGACCCTGATTTAAGGTAGTCTGAGCCTTAGTCAATAGAGGAAATAAGAGGAAAAGTATAAGAAGGCGAAGATTCATGCTATGGTGATGGAAGAGTTTAGCCTAAAAATAGGAAAATCTCTCAGGATTTTCGCTTCCTGAGAAAGCTTAGTAAATTATAATACCTCAAGCTAAGCTCATTTACTATGACTACTACTCAATGTTTCTGTTTTCTTCTCTTCTGTATTTGTCTGAGTGTACTTTCCTGTCAGGAATCAAGATCGACTAAGATGAAAGAATCCGCCAATCAGCCATTGCAAATTGCACATCTCGCTGATGGAGATGAAAAAGCCCTGGAGTCCATAAGGGCCTCTTTCGTCCAAAATAATCCCGGCTATGACCTTGCGTATCGATCTTCCATCGAAAAGATTGAAGGGCAGGCGTATCAACGAATTCTTTTTGTACAGGAAGGAGATCCCGATATAGTTTTGAGTTCAGGTCAATCATCCAAGACTACGGTAGGAGATATTATCATGCTGGATAAAGGAGTGAGTTTAGAGGCAGATAGTATGATGAGCGTGCTAGAATTTAAAGTACCGGATGCCCCTGCTGATTCGATTCCCAAACTCATTCGCCCGGACTGGGATATGAATATTACCGATGTGCCGGGAGGATGTGCAACGGAGCGCAATGCCTATCGAAGAATCCTTTTAACCTGGAAACAGGAAGTCGGACACTACCTATATCATGCCCTCAATGCCCATCGGGTTCGCATTATGGACTCTTTCAGCCACTATCATCCCAAAGAAGGAGGCTTCGACGAATTTTACCTGGTTCAAATGGCGCTGCCGGAAGCTCGCATTATTACCAGTTCATTAGTTGAAAAAATTGAGCAGCCTCAACGTATAAAACTCGAAGAGGCGCAATCTCTCTTACAATCAGATGCAGTAAAAGTTGGCGATTTGATTTACTTGCCGCGTGGAACGGTACATCGTGGATTGGGTGGGGTTCTGGCTCAGGTAATCACTGTACCTGGCTTTATCCCCGGATCAGAAATAGGTGTGGACCATCACCTCAAAGCCATCAATGAGCATTTGGCACTAGAGGAAGATGAAGCAATACCTTTTAATGTGGAGGCCTCCGGCAAAGCTTTAATCAAGTAATAGAAAGTATATCTCTAGCGCCTAAAGTTAGAATATTTTATACAGGATTTTTCCAACCCTGGGCTTGCTTTTGTTATCCTTGAAATAAAGAATCTCGAAAAGCAAACAAAGGATATGTACTAAACATATTCTTGACTATATTGAAAACAAGAACGCTTTAAAAATGAGTGAAAACACAATTGCACCATTGAAATGGGTCTCGTCTTTACGTCCGGATCAGTATAAATACTTATCCAATAATCACGATTACAGTTTTCTTTGTGTTTTTCACTTCGGGATAAAGCATTCCGGAGCCATTTGTATTTGAATAACGATTACATCATGGAAAATCTAATTCCAATTCTTACCTGGGTATCGGTCTTTAGCGGAGGACTATTGATCTTTTTGCTGCTCTTCTCGATTGTGGGAGGAATGGACCTTGATCTGGATGTGGATACTTCTACAGATGCAGGAGTTGATACCGGAGGGATAGGATTTGTAAAAGGGGGGCTAACCCTGATTTCGGTTACTACCTGGGTAATGAAAATCGTCTTGCTTTCCCAGGAAAATATTGGAATAGCAATTATTATCGGCCTGGCCGTTGCATTTGTCGCGCTATGGATACTCAATTATATTTTTCGATTCCTCATCCGAAATGAAGAAAATGTGAACTGGGCTATGGAAGATGCCATAGAGCAACTGGGAGAAGTTTATTTACGAATTCCTCCAAAAGGGGAAGGGATTGTAAATGTATTGGTCAATGGAGTTAATCGCGAATTGAAAGCAGTTTCAATGGATAAACAGGAGATTAAAACCGGAGACAAAGTACGTGTAGTAGGGATTGATGGGGAATTTGTCAAAGTCAAAAAAGAAACAGTATAACACCAAACTATAATCTAATATGTCAGAACTCGTATTATTTGGCATCGGAGCCTTTCTCGTAGTCATTGTGCTTCTTATCCTCTTCTTCGTAAGCAGATATAAGAGATGCCCTTCGGACAAAATTCTGGTCGTATATGGACGTACAGGCGGTGATACCTCTGCAAAATGCTATGCAGGTGGTGCAGCCTTTGTATGGCCCGTGATTCAGGATTATCGATACCTTGACCTTACCCCGATTAGTATTGATGTGAACCTGCAGGATGCTCTTTCTAAACAGAATATTCGTGTATCGGTTCCTGCCCAGTTTACAGTAGGGGTAAGTAATAAGCCTAACCTGATGCTGGCAGCAGCAGAGCGTCTACTCGGTCTTGACAGACCTAATGTACGTTCGCTTGCACATGATATCATCATGGGACAGATGCGACTCGTAATCGCAAATATGGACATTGAAGAATTGAATACCGATCGGGATAAATTTGTAGAGTCTGTATATAAAAACGTAGGGAATGAGCTTCACAAAATCGGTCTTGAATTGATCAACGTAAACGTAACGGATATTCAGGATGAGTCGGGCTATATCCAGGCACTGGGTCGTGAAGCGGCAGCCAAAGCGATCAATGATGCAAAAGTAAAGGTGGCCAATGAGGAAAGAGTCGGTGCCATCGGTCAGGCAGAAGCTCAGCAGGATCAGCGTACCAAAGTTGCCGATGCCAATTCTCGTGCAGAAATCGGTGAGGCAGAGGCCAGTCAGCTCCAACGGGTGAAAGTAGCTGAAACGAATAGTTTAGCAGAGATTGGAGAAGCAGAATCAAAACAAAGACAAAGGATTAGCATAGCAGAAGCGAACTCAAAAGCTGAAATTGGGGAAGCAGATGCACAGGCTATCTCGACAGAAGGTAAAAACACAGCTTCCATTAAGATTGCAAATTCAAATGCTGCAAAAGAGATTGAAGTTGCTGAAGCAGAAAGGAAAGCTACTGCTGCAAGAAAAGTAGCTGCAGCGAAAGCGCTTGAGGAAGCATATGTCGCAGAGCGCGATACGGAAAAAGCACGTGGAGAAATGGAATTGGCCAGGAAGCAGGCAGATGAAGTAGTTGAGGCAGATATTGAAAAGCAAAAAGCTGTAATTGCCGCTCAAGCTGAAGCAGAGCGTCGCAGAGAAACTGCTAAAGGGGAAGCAGATGCTATCCTGGCTCGATATATGGCCCAGGCCAAAGGTCAGGAAGCCCTCTTGAAAAAGCAGGCAGAAGGTTTCCAAATGCTGGTAGAAGCAGCAAATGGAGATCCCCAAAGTGCCATTGGTTACCTATTGATTGACAAGTTGACAGAATTGGCAGAGATTCAGACAAAAGCCATTCAAGATCTGGACATCGAAAAGGTGGTAGTTTATGATAATGGTAGCGGTAAGGGAGTGAGCAATTTTGTGCAGGGCTTATATGGCATGATGCCTCAGTTAAATGACTTCCTGGAGCAAAGTGGAATGAGCCTTCCGGAGGCTTTGGTTCAAAATAAAAATAAAGCCAAACTGAATGGCGAAGTGGAGCCGGTAGCAGAAAATGGACAAGCAGAAGAAGTTAAAACCGATGCTTCCAAAAATGAAGAATAGAGCTAATAACTCTTAGGTAAAAGGCTTGCGAAATTTTCGCAAGCCTTTTTTCTGCAAAACAATATGAATCCTCTGTAAAGAATGGTTCTTAGAAAAATTCCCATATCGAAAACAGCTAATTTGTAAACAATTCCTTTACCCCCGGACTTAGACATTTATTCAATTACCAGAGGTTCCATCATTTGTATAATGAAGCCTTAAAAACCTACTATGTTCAAAGCCTTTGGCTTCTGTCTGTACACGCTAATTATTTTTTCTTTCCTTGGTACTGCCTGTACCCCGGAAGCGGAAAAAGAACGACTTTTATTTGAACAACACTGCAGCTCCTGTCATCAATTACCCGATATCCAGGCACTTCCCAAAAGCCTGTGGGAAAAAGAAGTATTGCCCGAGATGGCCGCTCGTATGGGCATTAAGGAAGAAGGCTATAATCCGCTGAAAGACTATACTTTTAAGGAAATGGGAGCCGTGATCAAAAGTGGTATTTATTCTCAAAAAAGAGTCCTTTCAGATCAGGATTGGCAGAGGATCAAACATTATGTCCTGAAACAAGCCCCTGAAGAACTGCAGCAAAGCCTTTCCTATACAGCCAGGAAGTCTATTAGCGCTTTTAAGGCCCATGCAATAAGCCTTGATTCGCTGCGAGGAGCCAATTTTATTTTCATGCGCTACGAGCCGGAATGGCAGAGACTGCATCTGGCTGACATTCGTGGGAATATCCTCGAATATGACTACAGAAAGAGGCAGGTGAATAGTTTAGCACAAATTCGAAGGCCGATTTCTGATTTTACCCGAATGGATTCTGTCTCCTATGCTACCTCTATCGGCTACTTAAATCCCTCTGAACGGAGTTCTGGTAGCATCATCCGTATTCGAGATGGGGAGAGAAAAGAATTTAATCAGGTACTGCATCGTCCTGTGCACAGTTTGATAGAAGATTTAAACGGAGACGGAACCGCTGAATTGATCGTCAGTGAATTTGGACATTTTACGGGAAATCTGGCCTTATTTGAATTTGAGGGAGAGGATAAATTAGGGAAGCGGCTCCTGAATACCGAGCCGGGAAATACCCGAACGATTGCGATCGACCTGAATGCGGATCAAAAGAAAGACCTCGTGGTTTTGAAGGCTCAGGCCCGGGAAGGGATTTATGCGTATATGCAAAGTGGCGATTTGGAGTTTACCGAAAAAGAGTTGATTTCATTTAGCCCGATACTGGGAACCAGTTGGTTTGAAGTATTTGACTACGAAGGGGACGGTGATTTGGACATTGCCACGGTTCACGGTGATAATGCGGATAAAACCTATGTGCAGAAACCCTACCACGGCATGCGTTTGTACCTCAATGATGGACAGATGAATTTTAGCGAGGCCTTTTTCTTTCCCCTACATGGAGCTACACGTATTGTCGCAAGTGATTTTGACCAGGATGAGGACATGGACTTTGCCCTTGTGGCTTCTTTCCCCGACTATGAAAATCATCCGGAAGATTCCTTCGTTTACCTGGAAAACCTTCATGCTGAAAGCTTCAGTTTTTCTCCCCAAAACTTAGTAGAACCTCAGGAAGGAAGATGGTTTCTCATGGATGCCGGTGATCTGGATGGAGATGGAGACGAAGACCTCGTGATTAGTTCTTTTACCTATAACTTCACCCCGGTCCCGGAAGTCCTATCAGATAAATGGAAGCTTTCCTATCTGGATCTATTGGTATTGGAAAATCAGTTGATCGATGGGGAACAGTAACTTTAGTGCGTTCTTCTCAATCTAAGGACAATTTTATGTCTCTGAGTCCTGCACTCCCGATATTTCTATTCATCCCTGATTCTTATATATTTGCAGGAGAGAAAATTCAACACGACCTATAACACAATGTCTTCCCTGATTTTTCTTTGCCCGAATAATTTGAGCGAATTTCGCTTAGTATATTTTGTATGGACATAGAAGCGTTTAAATCAGAAATTTTAGAACTTCTAAAACAAGCAAGAAACAGAGAAGCTGCTGAAAAATTACGGGAAGTCTGTAAGAATGGGTCTTATCTGTTTAGAGCGACTGAAGAATGTCTAAAACGAATACAAAAGTTGGAAGAGGAATTTCTGCTTTCACCTCTGAAACCTTCAGACCATAATGTTCGCTGGAACCAGATTTCTGAGGCGCTTTTTTTGGTAGTTGAAAAACTTACTCTCGAAGAGCTTGAAAGCAACTAAGGCAGTATGCCTTTTATTTAAGGTAGAAATTTCTGCATCTTGACAATGAATTGTACCCTAAGACACACATAAGATTTATCTTTAAGCACAAACCATGTAACACCCTGGCCGGATTGGCATAATGGCTGATCGGCTCCAACACCAAATAACATGCAGAATTCTCTAAAAAGAACTTGCCTGTTCCTTTTTACTTGTTTTCATATTGTTTGCTCATTGGCTCAGGAAAGTGCCGATTATGAACTCCTATGGCAAATTGAAGGGAATGGCCTCAGTAAACCTTCTTACCTCTTTGGCACCATGCATGTCAAGGATGCACGTGCCTTTAATTTCAGTGACTCAGTGATGACTTCTATTGAAAAGTGTGGAATTTTTGCACTGGAAGTACATCCGGATTCCCTCATACGGGCCATGTTTGACCGCAAAAGGGAAAAGCCGGCCTCAAGTAAAATCGAGGATCTGCTTAGCGAGGAACAAATGAACTTGTTGAAGGAAAGGTTCAAGGAGATAAATGGGTATAATTATGATGAACTGGCCAATAAAAATACGGCGGTACTCAAACGATTGCTCCAACCCAAAATGAGTAAGGAAAATGACAAAGAAACCTTTGTCGACGCCTATCTCTATGGAATCGCCAAAACCATGGGTAAGCGTCTGGTAGGGCTGGAAGAAATCGGTACCCAATTGGATCTGATTGAAGGGAAAAGTGTAGAAGATCAAAGAGAGATGATTCTCAGTTTGATAGAGATGAATCAGGAGGAGTTTGATGCATATATGGATGATTTCGTTGGTATGTACGAGGGAGGGAATCTGGAGAATCTTCAGAGCAACCTTAATGGTCATGCTTTGGCTGATCCGGTGATGGTCGAAAGAAATGCAGTCATGGCTGATCGTATAGATCTGTTTATGAGTCAGGAGCCAACCTTTGCTGCGGTCGGTGCTGCTCATTTACCGGGCGAGCAAGGAGTGATCAGCCTTTTGCGTAAAAAAGGATATACCGTAGAAGCCGTCAATGCAACTTTCACGGGTCTTGCAGATAATTACAAGATTGATTTGATGCAGATGAAATGGCCAAGGTATCAGGATGATGCATTGGGATTTTCTGTGGAAATGCCAGGCATTCCTTTTCCAGATGATCGCTTTGATCCTATGCAAATGTTCCTGTATCCGGACCTGGCAACGGGAGCCTTTTACTCTATGTTTATTATCGATATGCGGACCCTTAAGCAGCAAATCTCCGAAGAGGATTTGCTCGATAATCTGGTGAAAAAGTTTAAAAGCAAAGAAGGCCAGGAATTGTTGAGTCCGAAGAAGTTTAAAAGGGGGGATATCGAAGGACTGGAAGGAACGGTCAAGACAGACAAAAAAATGGCACTGAAGTTTCAGATGCTGGTCAAGGATAAGATTTTTTACTGCATGCTTGCGGGTAAAGAATCCAGCAAAATTGAGAAACCATATCTTAAACGCTTTTTTGAATCATTGCAGCTATTCGAAGCAGAAGCTCCCCGGGAAAAAACATGGCTCACCCATAAGGATGATACTGCTGCTTTCTCCATTTCAATTCCTGCTAAAGCAGAAGTTCGTTACAATGTTTTTGAAAACCCCGCTGATCCTGATGGGGAACAATTCAAAGTGAAACTGTATTTATCAAATGATAAAAGCAATCAAACCAATTACATCTTTGGATACAATGATTTTCCCAGAGGCTACTATTTAGAAAATCGGGGAGAAGGATTGAATGCATTGGTTGAGGAAATTCAAAGCAATGGCGAACTGGTTTCGCCAGCCGACACGATTTGGAAAGATGGCTATGAAGGCCGCGAACTCAAATTGAAACTTGGAGAAAACACTTATATAATCGGAAGACTGTATGCACGGGGAAATCGAATATATCGGATATTCAAGCAGAGCTTTAGCCGCAATGAAGTACCTGACTTTGACGATCGTTATTTTGATTCCTTTAGGATTGAACCTTTTGAAAAGGGACAACTGAAAACCGTGATTGAATATGAAGATCTACCGGTGAAATTCTCCCTCTTTGGCGGGCATATTACGGAGCTTGATAGCAGTACAGATTATAGCTCTACCTATCGAAATTATGTGGCATTTCAGGATCGAAATCCTTTCACAGGAGGAGCCTATTTATTTGAGTATTATGAACTCGATCCATATTTCCGGGTAGATAGTCTCTCCGCCTACTATGATTTCTACAAAGGAGATATAATGGATTATGGGGATACCTTGTTGAGTGAAACGGATGTGAATATTGGCCCCTACAGAGGCAAAGAACTACTTATCCAGGACACCTTGAGTCATGAGAATTTCAGGTTGAGGTTTTGGTTGGAAAACAGGAATCTCTATTGCGCCAGTGTGTATGGTGAATTGGAGGAAATACAAGCTGAGGTTGCTGAAAAATTCCTTTCCTCTATTTCCTATATTAAAGAACCTGTACCCTTTGATTACCTGGCTTCCAAATCAAAGGATATCATTGAGGCTTTGAGTTCTTCAGATACGGCAGAATATAATAGAGCACTTGGAGCCTTTGAGTACTATGAATTTCTGGATGAAGATATTCCCCTGATTGAGGAAAGCCTTAAGCTTTCCTATCCTGATGATAGCCTGGAGACGGGTGCAAGGGGCCAATTGATAGAAGAAGTTTTTTACCTGGAAAGCGATGATGCGATTGCCAAGCTCAAAGAATTATATCAGCAGGAGAACCTTCCCTATGTTTTGAAAAATAAAATACTCTCTAGCCTGCTGGATCATGAGCATCCGGAGAGCTTGCAGGATTTTCTGTCTCTCTTTCTGAATAATCCACCCAAAGAAGTGGATAATGCCTGGAAATACCTTGAACCCTTTTATGATTCCCTGGGCCTGGCCTTTGAGTATTATGATAAACTTCTGCCTATGATGGAGATTTCAGATATGAAAAGTTCCATGCTGTATCTTTCAAAAGGTATGTTGAATAGTGGAGATGAGGATCTGGAAAAGCAAGTTCGGGAGAATTATAGTTACCTGATCAAGTATCGGGAAGCCGACCTAGAGCGCTATTGGGATAAACTTCAGGATACCACCAGCAATTCCTACATGGCAGAAATTCTGTATTACCTGCAAATTATGAGAAGCATGCCTTCAGATAAGCAAGGGGATGTCTTTAGCAACCGTTTGCTGAATCCTTTAGTGCCGGAATACTACCAATCTGAGGCTGTTAGAAGTCGCATTAGCCTCCGACAAGCTACAGATAAGGAATGGATCAGGAGATTCCTTGAGTCGGAAGATTATCAATATGTAATCCTGGAAGCTTATTCAGAGGCTGGAAAGCTTAAAGAGGTCCCCAAGAAATATAGAAATGCTGAGCAAATGGCTTATATCAACTTGCGCTACGTATTGTGCGAGGATGAGTCCTGCCCGGAAGAACTCAGGAAGCTGGGTAAGATTACAGATGGGGATAAAAGTATGTACGCCTTTGCGATCGTTTATTCTTCTTCGGATGGAACGAAATATGAGTACCTGGGACTTAGCGGTCCTTTTGAAGGTGATCCTGCGAAAACCGATGTGAAAAATCTTCCTGCTTTCTGCGATTGGGATATACTGGAAGAAGACTGGGAAGCTCAGGCAAAAGCCCTTTGGCAGACAAAAAAGGAATAAATCAAGCTCATAAACTCCCTAAAAGATCAGCCTATCAGAAAGTTTATCAACTGATAGGCTGATCTTTATCATGCAAAAACAAGGGCTTTTTAGTAATATGGAGTAATTAGAATCTAAGACCCGGCTATGCACGCATTTCGAATGACAAAAATTTTCTTTCTCTTGCTGGCCGTTTCCTGCTCCTCATTTTTGCACGCACAAGAGCTGGGAGCGGAGCAAATGAAAGAAGACCTCACTTTCCTCATGGACAAAATGGAGGAATTTCATCCCAATATTGATCACTACAATCCAGATATAAAAGCAAAATGGGACGCTTTTCTTGACTTAAAAGAAGAAAGCTATGATCCCATTGCACAATTTTCCCTCATCTCACGCATAGTAGCTGTCGCAAATGAGGGGCACTATGGCTTGGGAAATTGGGAAGATAAAGTACATAAAGGTTTCCTTGACGATGAATTTCGCTATCTCCCAATTGCAGTGAAAATAGTTGGAGACAGGATTTTTATTTGGGACCTTTTTACAGAAAAAGATGAGTTGGAAAGAGGTCATGAAATTATTTCTATCAATTCAGTAGGAGCAAAAGATATTCTGGATAAACTGCGGCAACACCTTCCCTCCGACGGCAATATTCGCAGCTATCAAAACCTAACCCTGAATACCGGATTCAACTGGATGTATTACCTCTACATTGAGCGAGCAGAGAAATTTTTGATTCAGGTAAAAGATGATATTCGGGGACGCTCAGGGAGATTTGAAATTCCCGCCTTAACTCGTGGCGAAATGAGTATCAATTTACGGGCGCGTCGGGCCGGACAGGGAGTACAGGCTTTTGTACCGAAAGATATCTCGGAAGTATATGAGTGGAAACAAGAGGAGGAATATGCCCTCCTTAGGCTAAAAACCTTTAGGCGAAGCCTGCTCGAAAAATATAAGATTAAAGCCAAGGATTTATACAAAGACTTATTTAAGGAATTGAGCCGAACAGGTAAAAACTTTTTGGTTATTGATCTTCGCAGCAATTATGGAGGGAGGACAGAAATGGCCTACGAAATGCTGCCCTATATCCAGCAAAAAGCAAGTAGCAAATATTTCAAGAAATCTTATTCCTGGAAAGGCAGAAGCAAATCCTATAAAACCCCTTCAAAAAGCAGATTTGCTTTCAAAGGTAAAATCTATGTGCTGATCAATGGTCGGACCTTCAGCGCAGCGGCATCTCTGGCGCGTTACCTCAAGGAATTTGGAGGAGCAACCCTCATTGGAGAAGAAGCCGGAAGTCGTTATGATGGATTCTCAGCAGGTTCTCAGCAAATTATCTACCTCCCGAATTCTAATTTTCGCATCGGGATTCCTCGCTACCGTACAGAATATGCGGGCCCGGGAGGACAGGCAGCAAAGGAAAGGGGACTTATTCCTGATTTTGCTGTCGATTATTCTTTGGAAGATTTACTCAAAGAGGCTGATAAAGAAATGGCACTAGCCAAAAGCCTGATATCGATCAATAAGTAGCATATTTTCTTTACTTTTTTCTGAAACAAACTCAGCGAATTGAGCTTTCTCTGTTAAAGAAATCATTCAATGGACACAATAGAAGTAAAACTCGAAGAAGCAGGCTCTAAAGGGAGAGCCTATATCGAAGCAGCCGCCACTACAGCTGCAGAAATGACCTATTCACTGGCTGGTACTCATCTGATCATAATAGATCATACAGAGGTCAGTAACGATTACAGAGGACAGGGATTGGGGCGAAAATTGCTCAACAAAATTGTCCATATGGCTCGTGAAAATGAGAAGAAAATTCTACCGCTTTGTCCCTATGCAAAAAGTGTATTTGACAAGGATAGTAAGATTTCGGATGTGTTGAGGTAGAGAAATTTGCGCATCTTTTGTTGCTGTGATGGGATTTACTTGATGAAATGCTATCTTGTACATCCATGAAGGATATCCGAAACAATTGAGTTAAGACTTTCGGAATCAAGCGCTTAATTAGAAAAAGTAAATCATTTTCGCCTATGAGGATTACTTTACTAATTCTTAGCACTGCCATTCTTATATCCTGTAGTAAGCCTGATTATTTACTGTTGAAAGAGGAGGCTCAGGCAGCCTATGCAGAAGATCGATATGATGAAAGCATAGGACATCTCAAGAAAATCCTGAAAAAAGAGCCTAAAAACGCTTCTTATACCCTTCTTATGGGGCAAAACCTCTATTATTTGGGGAAAGCGGAGGAAAGCCTGCCCTTTATCGAAAAAGCACTACAACTGGATCCGGAATATGCAGAAGCCTTTAGTGCAAGAGCTTCTTACCTTTCTTCTGAAGGAAATTTCAGGGGCGCTCTGGCTGATATCAGAAAGGCACAGGATATGCAGCCGAGCAATGCTGACTTTCTGATTGCAGAAGGATTGATCTATAAAAGAGCCGGGAAACTGGATGCTGCCCTTGTAAGTTTTGGGCGCGCTATTGAACTTGAAGGTGAAAATCCTCGTGCCTTTGAAGAAAGAGCTTTCATCCATCTCAGCAAACTTTCCTATGGCGACGCTATTCTGGATTTGGATAGGGTTGTCGAATTGGGAGATGCAAGTTCCCGCACCTATATAAATCGGGGATATGCCCGATTGGAGATAACGGCAGATTCTTTGGCCCTCCTGGATTTTGAGAAAGCCCTTGAATTGGCAGAGACTCGGGAAGCCCGGGGAATTGCTTACAACAATCTTGGCAATATCAAAATGATCCTCGGAGATGTAGAAGCAGCTTATCAGGATATCATTGCTGGAATCAACTTATTCCCTGATAATCCTTATGCCTATCGAAATAAGGCTTTGGTTTTGATAGCTATGAAAAGATTTCCGGAGGCTTGTGATGCACTCTCGATCAGTCTTGATCTGGGATTTGTCAAAACCTATGGGAATGAGGTGATCGAATTGAAGGAAAAGCATTGTAAGTAAGGGATAGCCTGGATTTCGACAGCCTTCATAGAATTTAATAAAAAGCATTTATTCGCTGCATCCCTTTTTGACTTTCTCTGTCTATTGGAGAAACTCAATTGCGTGAAACGAAAACTTTTCTTCTACACTTTCCTCCTATTCCCCTTCCTTACTTTCGCCCAAGAAGCAGAGCCCACATATCCTGCTCAATTAAGCTTACAATTGGGATATCAGAACTACAGAACACTGGCGAAGAATACTTCTCCACTGATCTATGTTTCTCATAATCTTTTGTTGGGCTTTTCTCTGGAAAAACAAAAAAATCGCAGCCTTCGAAACCTGCAATTATCTATCGGTTTGGGTAGCAATCAAGCTAAAGGATTGGGGCGAAGGGAAGCTGTCATCTATGACCCTTATGATATTTCCGGCAATAGGGATTCTTCGGTTTATGATGTGAATCCTTTACTATCTTTTGCCCAACTCGGATTTCAATTTGAGCAAGTTTGGAGTATTTCGGGCCAAAAGCCCATTTATGCCGGTATCAAAATCGAGGATCGATTCAGCTATGCTGGCATGGGAGCCGATAGCTGGTTTTACAATCAGCTTAGTATCGGTCCAAGTTTTCAGGCGAATCTTTTAAATCTGGATCAGAGTCAATTGATTGCCCGCCTTTCCTTCCCACTGCTATCCTTTATACTCAATCAACCTTATACCCTGGATCCCAGTTTGCCGGAAAGTAGCTATTTCAAAGCCTATCTGAAAACCGGATCAAGCCTTAAGACGCTAAATGAATTTCAACAAGTAAATCTCCTGCTTTCTTACCGCATAGACCTTCTATCGGGAAAGCAAACAGGAGTTAATTACCAGTTTATGTGGATGAATGACCAGCAATTTCCTGAAAGAAACCTCCGTGCCTACTCAAATTCTATTAGCCTCTTTTACCAATTCTAGTCATGAACAAGATCTATTTAACATCACTTTTTTCCCTCTGTATTCTGTTTATTTCTTGTGATAAAGTTCTCCTCGATGAAGAGCTACCCAATACTCCCAAAAGTAATTTTGAATCTATTTGGGGCGAGTTTCAGGCCAAATATGGTCTCTTTCAAATAAAAGGCATAGACTGGGATTCTGTGTATCAGGTCTATGAGCCTCAGTTGGAAAATACGAGTCCAGATGCGGAATTGTATGCAGTTCTGGTAGATATGCTGGCTGGCCTGGATGATAGTCATGTGGCCCTTGTACCTACTGATCAGGAGTTCCCATTCTTTCAGTCAGGTATAGTTGGTCAAATTGATGAGATTGATGATTTTGATTTGGAGGTGCTGAAAAACAACTACCTCACAGATGCCAAATTTGCGGATCCTTTCTTCACCTATGGCATGCTGGAAGGAGATATAGGATATGTCCATGTTGAGGGTTTTTCTGATTCGCCTGCTAATCTCGAAGCTCCTATGGATGAGGTTTTAGAGGCGCTTAAAGATGCCAAAGGAATCATCATCGATATTCGGGGAGGTTATGGGGGAGAGGATTTTGCTGGTCAATATATCGCTGGCAGATTTACAGACCAAAGGCGACCCTATATGCGGACTCGTGTAAAATCAGGTCCCGGAGCGGAGGAATTTACAGACTTTGAGGATTGGTCGATTGAGCCTGAAGGGGAGTTTCAATACCTCAAGCCAGTCGTAGTGCTAACTCACAATTATACCATCAGTGCTCGGGAAACTTTTGGTCTGGCTCTCAAGGTTTTGCCGGGAGTAATCTTTGTAGGTGAACGGACAGCTGGAGCTTTTTCTAATCAGATCAATCGAGAAATGCCCAATGGCTGGGGATATTCTCTGAGTATAGGGGATTGGAGGGATGCAGAGGGTGTGAGCCATGAAGGCATTGGCTTGATTCCGGATATAGAAATCAAAAATACGAAGTCAGATCTTCTTGAAGGGAAGGATATGGTCCTGGAAAAAGCCATTGAACTTTTGCAATAGCCATAAAAATTGTAGCCCTATAATTCGGTCGAAGGAGTTGCCATGCTCTTTCGACCATTTTCTATACGGGTTTGTAGGGCAGATTCCAGGCCTGGCAGTGCTGAGAAATCCTGTGCTAAGACTCAGTCTCGAAAAGTAAGATTCCCTGGCGGGGAAGTCATCTCTTGGAATCAAAAAAAAGGGGCTGAAATCTTCAGCCCCTTTTTTATTTATTCATTGGAAGATAGTTGTCGATCTTCCAGCTTAATTTTCTGGAGATTTATCGGCAACTCTCGTATTCTCGTTCCTGTTGCATCAAAGATCGCATTGGTTACTGCGGGAGCGATGGCAGGTGTGCCTGGTTCTCCAGCTCCTCCCGGAAACTCTCCGCTATTGATGATATGAACCTCAATCTCCGGTGCTTCATTCATACGGATCATCTGATAATCGTGGAAGTTGCTTTGCGCTACTTTTCCTTGATCTATCTTAATTTCTCCATACATAGCAGCCGTCAATCCGTAGATCACACCGCTTTCGATCTGAGATTTGAAACCATCCTCATGAACAGCGAATCCCGGATCAGCGGCACATACCACTTTATGCACCCGCACCTTCCCATCTTCTTTAACCTCTACCTCGGCCACTTCTGCTACGATGGTGCCAAAGGATTCGTGGATGGCAATTCCTCTTCCCCAGTTTTTGGGAAGCTCTTTGCCCCAATTCGCTTTTTCTGCAGCTGTTTCCAGTACTTTGAGGAATCTGGGGTTATCTGCGAGTAATTCTTTTCGATACTCATATGCATCTTGCTCCTGAGCCGCGGCCATTTCATCTATGAAAGATTCCGTAAAGAATGCATGTTTGGAGTGAGCCACACTTCGCCAGGGACCCCAGGGAATATGTGTTTCAAAGTCGGTATAGTGGGCATAGGTGTTGGCGATGGAATAAGGAATATGACTTGCCTCAGCAGGCTCCTTTTTGTACACGTATTGGTTGATCCATACGCTGGCTTTCCCATTTTCATCGATGCCTCCTTTGAAACGACTAGTGGCAGCTTCCCGGTAGAAATCTTGTTGCATGTCTTCTTCCCGGGACCAGATGAGCTTAACCGGGCTATCGAGCTCTTTTGCAATGCTGAGGGCTTGTTCGACCACATCATTTTGAGCCCTTCTCCCAAATGCTCCTCCCAGGAACTGGTTATGGACTTTGACATTTTCTTCATCCATTTCCAGAAACTCTGCAGCAAAGGCAGCAACTCCCAGCGGATTCTGTGTACCGGTCCAAATTTCTGCTATACCATCATGGATCCAGGCAGTACAGTTCATAGGCTCCATAGCCGCATGAGCCAGGTAGGGAATTTTGTATTCGGCTTCGATGACCTTGCTGGCAGAAGCCAAAGCTCCTTCCGGATCACCGGATTCGAAATCTTCTTCCTGTTCTCCATTCGCTACAGCATCATCCATCGCTTTGGCAAAATTACTGTAGATATCGGCTTGTATGACTGAATTATTGCTAGTCTCCCCGAAGTCAACTTTCACCTTGTTCAAGGCTTGTTTTGCGGTCCAGTAACCATCAGCAACTACAGCTACCGCTTTGTCCATATTGAGTACTTTGTGTACCCCTTTCATAGACTCAGCTGCACTGGCATCCATGCTTTTGACCGTATTGCCAAATACAGGGCTTGCCTTGATGGTGGCATATTTCATATTGGGCAAAGCGACGTCCATGCCGAAGCTGGCCGTTCCATTTACTTTTGACGGTATATCAAGACGCTGGGGAGAAGTACCCATAATCTTGAATTCTTCCGGCTTCTTTAGCTCTGGATTAGCAGGCATGGAAATTCCTGCAGCTTTAGGAGCTAATTCTGCATAGCTGGCAGATCTGTTATTTGCATCATCATAGATCATGCTTTTTTCAGCTCTCAAGCTACTTTCATCTACCCCCCATTCTTTCGCAGCAGCTTTAAGAAGGGTAGCTTTTGCCGCAGCCCCTGCTACGCGCATGCCGTGCATTCCGGTAGTCCGAACAGAAGTACTACCTCCGGTAATCTGCATATTCATGCTTTGCATGATTTTCAGGAAAGCTCCGTCAACCGTACCTACGAGGAAAGAAGGGATTTTTGTTCCTTGCAGCATGAAGCCTTTCCCCAGCGCATAATTTGCATATTCTTTATGGGCGGGAGCCTCCATGACTTTTATCTTATCCCAGTCAGCATCCATTTCGTCTGCCAGCATCATTGCCAGGGAAGTATGTACTCCCTGTCCCATTTCTGCATGGGGAATGATAGCCGTAACGCTATTATCCGGAGAAATTTTCAACCAAATATCAAATACGGTTTCATCATCGCTGGCAATCATGCCTTTTACGACCTCAGACTTATCTCCTCTTCTTATTGCTACGCCGAGGATCAACGCACCACCAGCGAGAACACCGCCGGTGATAAAAGCTCTTCTCGTCCACTTACCCATTGTTTTCAGAATTAGGAGTTGAAGCATCTGCCATCATTCCAGCGGCTCGTTTGATGCCTTTGCGAATGCGACCGTAGGTTCCACAGCGGCAAATGTTTCCGCTCATGGCTTTGTCTATATCTTCATCTGTAGGTGCCGGATTCTCTTTTAATAAAGCAACTGCCGACATGATTTGTCCAGATTGGCAATAGCCACATTGAGGAACCTGCTCTTCAATCCAGGCTGCCTGAATGGGGTGTAATTCCTCTCCTTCAGGAATGATACCTTCGATAGTCGTGATTTCCTTATCAGCGGCTGCTTGTAGGGGCGTTACGCATGAACGGATGGGTTTGCCATCCAGATGGATGGTACAGGCTCCACACTGAGCCATTCCGCATCCAAATTTAGTTCCAGTCAAAGCTGCCTGTTCACGAATGACCCAAAGCAGCGGGGTAGAAGGATCTACATCAAATTCCTTCACCTGACCATTGATAGTTATTTTGATCATAGATAGATAAATTCCGATTTAGGAGGAATATATGAAAGTATGAATATACATCAATTTGCTGACTTTTTACGAAGACTGATGAGATAAGGTGCCTGGATGCGTCCTATAAAAATGTACCCCTATATAGCCTTATCGATGAAAGAGAGAGAAATCCGTAAAATGACGTATCAGCAATTGTATCAGGAAGAAAAAGAATTGGCACAGCTCATCTGGGCGTTCCGAATCGTACTTGTGTTAATCCTGATTCTGATGGGCTCACAGTTCTTGCTGAAGACCTATACCCATTTGCCTATCCTTATCTGTGGTCTATTCTGCCAGATTGTTTTGTTACTCTTTCTGGGAAAAAAGAAGTCTCAATTGATCCTGGAGATACGGCAACGCAAAAATGATAGAATTTTTGTTTCTTAGACATACTGAAAACACTATTGGTTATGGCAAATAAGAAACTCTCGGAACTAAGCCGTGAAGAATTAGAAAAAAAATTAAAAGACAGTAAAACGGTATTTACAGGTTTAGCAATCATATATGGTTTGTTGCTGATTGCTGCAATCGTTTTCTTCCTCACTGCTGAAAATGATCCCAATATGCTACCCATGGTTTCTATATTAGTCTTGATGGTAGCCTCTTTACTTCCAGGTTTTAGTTCGAGGAAGGCGATAGAGAAGGAGTTAAACGAAAGGTGATTCATGAGAATAGGGATTATTCTCTATCTTTGATCTCATTTCTCCTTGCATGAAAATTCTCAAAATCCTCCTTCCCTTACTTTTTGGTCTGATTCTCCTTCTGTATCTGGCAAATCCGCAGATATTCCGGATCATACGCCATCAAAAACCTCAGACCGATACCTATCTCAATTTCCCTCAAAGGCAGATGAAGGCCAGCAATGATCCTTTTTCCTTTGCTGAGACTTCGGGAGAAAGAGGAAGGCTTGATACCCTTCAAGTGAAAAATGGAGAAGGAAAGCTGGTCCCTTTCTCACAATATTTTGAAGAGGGCAAACTGAAGGCCTTTCTTGTGATTAGAAATGACAGCATCCTTTATGAGAAATACGCTATGGATCATCAACGGATGAGCCTTTCCAATACCTTTTCAATCGGTAAGAGTATGTTGTCGGTACTTTTAGGCAAGTCGATGGCAGATGGCTACATCAAGAGCCTGGATCAGGAAGTCAAAAGTCTGATTCCAGAATTTGAGGAACATCCTGCTTTCGCCTATACTAGCCTGGATCATCTTCTGCAAATGAAATCCGGCCTTGCCTTTGAACGAACCAATGGAAACCCTCTTCACGATCTTTTCTCAGAGGAAGCTCGTTTTTACTATACCGATGATTTGAAAGGAGACTTACTAAAAGTTGAAGCAGATACCCTTGCAGGACTTAGGTGGAAGTATAGCAATTTAGATCCCCTTATACTTGGCTGGGCCATCGAAAATGCGGTAGGAAAGAAACTCTCTGAATACTTTGAGCAAACCATCTGGCAAGGCATAGGTGCAGAATATGGAGCTAGTTGGGGACTGGATCATGAGGAAGGGCTGGAGAATACGCCTAGCAGTTTTCAATGCACGGCGATCGATCTGGCAAAAATCGGGCGTTTATATCTGGAATTGGGCAAAGGGAAAAAAGAGCAAATCCTGCCTCCCGCCTGGATCGCATATAGCCTCAGCCTCCGGCCTGATAATCTGAATAACACGACCAAAGGCTGGCAAAAAGCTAGTCATCAGAATTACTGGTGGATACCTGGAGTAGGAAGTGAAGGCGATTATTCGGCAGAAGGATTAAGAGGACAACGCCTGTACGTACATCCCCCTAGCAAAACAATTATTGTACAATTTGCAGAAAAAGGAGCGGGAGGGTATCCTTATAGAAAGATTGCAAAATATTTCCAGGCTGTTTCAGAATAGAGTTAATCCTTGTTTTGGAATTTCTAGTATTATATGTAATATTCCTCTTCCCGGAATTCTGCTACAGAAAATTCTGATAGCTTAGTGTGAATGTTAGTCTAATCTCATGAAAACACGAATTATTTGTATTGTACTTGCCTTCATTTATTCTTTCACTTTTGCTCAGCAAGGAGGAGGATTCCAGGAGGTATTGCGACTCGAAAATGAAGGAAAGCATAAAAAGGCCCTTGATGCCATAGAAAAACTGATTGAGGAAGAACCCAATCGTGCTTTTTATTATACTCAAAAGGCCTTGATTCAGGGCAATATGGGAAAGGTGGATATTGCCTTTGAAACCCTGGAAGAGGCCACGGATATGTTTCCTGATTCTTTGATTATCTATGATATGCATGGCGGCATATATGCGAGTATGAACCTCTTTGATCATGCGCAGAATATTTACCAAAAGGGCTATGTTAGAGCAAGAGATCCGAAGAAAAAAGCAGATTATTTGATTATGATCGGGGGCTTGTTAAATGGGAAACGAAGTTTCAAGGAAGCCAAAAAAGCCCTGGAACGAGCGATTTTGCTGGATTCTACCAATTTAAACGCCTACAATAACCTGGCACACTGTCTCAAAGAAATGGGAAATGAGGAAGAAGCCATGAAACAACTCATACGTGTGATAGAAGTTGATCCGGATTACATACCCGGATATATCAATATTGGCTATGTACTTCATGAAGAAGGGCACTACCAGGAAGCCCTGGATTATCTGGATAAGGCTATCGAAAGAGATTCCAGTTTTGCCTATGCCTTTAGCAATCGTTCCTTTTGTAAGTTGATGTTAGGAGACCTTGAGGGAGCGATGCAAGATATTGACCATTCCCTTGAGATGGATATTGCCAATTCCTATGGCTATAAAATTAGAGCAAAAATCTATTTGGCTATGGGGAAGAAAAAGAATGCCTGCAAGGATCTGGAAGAAGCCATAAGCTGGGGATATACCCGTCAATATGGAAATGAAGTGCGAATGCTACAGGGAGAATATTGCGAGAAGAAAGACAAAAGAAAGTAAAGCTGCCTTTTCCTATGTAATAGTCTTGCACCCTCTTATTAATGAGGGATGGAGGGCTCTGGATTTTTCTTCAGGATTCCCTTGAGGCAAAATCGATAATACTCCTGTATACAAAAAAACCTAAGCTGCCAAATAAGCTGAGGAATCTATAGAACCCAAAACTCAGCTATGGGATATCTCTTGGGTACTTGGAAGAGAAGAGCCTTCTGAGATCATCTTTCAAGGCTGAGTAAGCAAGTATCCTAAGGATGTTGAAGAGGAGGCAGACTTGCCGGTCTGGCTTAGGATAGAATTTCTTAAGAAAATCTGATGTTAGCTCTCCTTTCCCTGTTTCGTGTTTAGTCCTTTTAGCCAATAAATTGACAAATCCCGTAAAACTTCATTCAACAAAATTGACCGGACAGGTTTTAAAACTGCCGTTTGAAGTGAACAATCTGTGATTATTGTGAAAAAGTGATGACAATGCAAACGCAATACACAAACAAAACACCAACAATGTGCAAGTCAATCCAACATAAACACCATCTTGTTTCGGGCCAGTTTCAGCTGGGAAGGAGAATTTTTCTTGCGATTTTATTTAGTGCTTATTTCATCTTATTCACAGCTGTAAATCTTGATGCTGCAAACTCAGTCAAACCATTGAGTGGAAAAGTTCTTAAGAAAATTGAAGGAACTTATGGCAAAGATACCCGAGGATTATTTAGTGGAAAGGGAAGTGATAAAAATGTATTAGCCTTGAAAAGACTGATAGCTGAAGAGATAGATCCCGATATCGCAGTTCTTGCCATTGAAAAGTATAATGAACTCAAGAAATACCGCCCAGCAAGTGCTAAAAGAAAAAATGCATGGGAATTCATCAAACAATTGTTCGCAAAAACCAACCTTTCCTGGAAAAAAGGCCGTGATATAATTATTGGAGCAGCAAGTGCAGTAGTTGCTAGAAAAACTAAAACGGCACAAAGAACTTATACCGCTAACAATAAAGCTCGCTGCAAATCCAAAAAGACAGTTACAGAGCGCGCTGCGAAGATCAAATATGAGGATGATGATAAATTAGCGGAGCAAGTGATTCTGCATGAACTAAATGGAGAAACCTCAAAGCCCTCCCTTAAAAATGAACTTCCTAATATCCAGGCTGAGAATTGATAGAAGATCGGCGGAAAAATTAATCGCTTCCTCCGCCGATATGAAATGTCCTGTATAACTGATCCGGAGCTGCATATCGACTGGATGCGAATACATGATCCCAACCTTTACCTTCCATAGAATGAGTAAAAATGATGTCATCTATTCCATCTCTGTCCAGATCACCGATAAACCTGATCATAACATAGCCTAGATCAGGATAGTGATTGGTTTTGATGAGAAGCTGATCCAGAATTTTTTCACCCTTTTTCGATCTAAGCCTCAATTCATAAGGGGCATATTGAAGAAAATAATTGAGCTGGTTTTCTTGTTTTGCCAATTTTCCAAAGGCATAAACCGTAGCATCTCCAAACCGAATTTGCTCTCCAAAATTGAGTTGCCTATCAATTATTTTGCCTTTTAGCTGTCCGGCCATAGGAAGGGCAATATGAGAGAAAAGCCAAATAGGGATTTCCTGGTTTTTTGAACCTTTGTAAAGTTCCTCCTTATGCTCTTCTTCAAATTTCACGGGTCGGATCTCAAAATTGTCTCTCCCTTCATTTTTAAACAGCCCCAGGTATTCCTCATTCTTGCTGAAATAGGTTTCATCCCAACTATTTACAAACTCCGCCACACAATCTGCCGCAAAAAGCGGCTCAGTAGCTACTCCTTCTAAATAGCCATCAAAAACATAGCCTCTTTGTTCTTTGTATTCTGCTAGTACCCAATGTCCCTGAATCCCATCAATGTTTGCATTAATTTCAGCAGGATAACAAATCGCGATTACGCTCTCATGCGGAATGATTGCCAGGGTTTTACTATCCAGATTGGGTTCAGCTCTTAGTTTCAATCCACTAGTAGCATTTACTTCCATATGCGTACTCCAGCCGTCTCCGCATTGAAATACCTGCGCGAAAGAGAAAAAAGGACTTAGTGCGATAAATAAATAGAGGCTAATGGTCTTCATCTGATTTCTTTTCTATAAAACTCGGCATTGTGCTTATACTTTCCTGCGCTTTTCGAGTATATGCATTTGCTGAGCAATTATTCGTCCTGAATAGTGCGAGTCATAACCCAATGGCTTACTTCAAAATCTCCGAAGTCGACTTCCCTTTCCCCTACTAACTTAAATTCTCTTTTCTCATAGAAATGTCGAAAGGGATTGGCTTTCATTACCCAAACAGCCATTTCATCTCCTTTATCCAATTGCTTTAGTATTTCGTCCACAAGCCTCTTCCCAATTCCCCTTCCTTGTTGTTCTGGCACTACATAAAGCGTATACAATTCCCATTTCGTATCGGGAAAGCTATCCCTGTTTTCCCCAAATGAGGCAAAGCCTAATAAATCCTTCTGTTCATTCTCAGCGATCAGGTAATTGCAGCCTTTTTCAAAATAAGCCCTATGACGTTTGATTTGTCGGGCGAAATCCATCTTTTTAAGAAAAGTAGCAGGAAGTATATCAGAATATTGTTCTTGCCAGATACGGATTAATAGCTGCACAATGGCAGGAAGATCCGTTTCTTTTGCAGGTCGTAGGGTATCTTCAGTCATAGGAATACTTGCTTGGAGGATCAATTTTTTGGCTTCAAACTTCTGCACGTGCTAAAAGCTATAGGGATCGTCATCAGGATGCCCGAATTTTCCTCCCCTTTCCGAAACAATCCCACTATCCTTGAGTTCCACCATTAAAGAAGCTTCAACAACAATACAAATGAGTTTCTTTGTGTCTGAGAGGAATTCGAGCCCGACTACATTTTGAAAAAAATCTATACAGACTTCATAGTTCAGGATATTTGGGATAAATCTCTTTCCATAAATGCCAAGTTTCATGTGAAAGGATGTAAATTCTAATCAGGTACTAATATTCTGAACCTTAACTTTTTATATTTTAGCATCCGCTAGTTTAATAAGCTGGCTAAAATTTAATCAAAACCTAGATATTCGTTTTAACTTATGCCTTCTTACCAACAAATTTTTGAAAACAACAAAGCCTGGATTGCACAGCAAACATCTGGAAATGCTGATTTCTTCGCCAAACTAAACGAAGGACAAAGCCCTGAATACCTGTATATCGGTTGCAGCGATAGCCGCGTTACTGCTGAGGACATGATGGGATTGCAGCCTGGAGAAGTATTTGTACACAGAAATGTGGCAAATGTGATCAGCACCCTCGATTTGAATGCTGCCAGTGTTATTGAGTATGCTATTTCTCACTTGAAAGTGCAGCACATTGTAGTATGTGGACACTATAGCTGTGGGGGAGTAAAAGCTGCCATGACAGCTGCTGATTTGGGAATACTCAATCCCTGGTTGAGAAATATTCGCGATGTATATCGTTTGCACCAGGCCGAATTGGATGGAATTGCTGATGAGCATGCACGTTATGACCGTTTGGTTGAACTCAATGCGCAGGAACAAGCCATCAATATCATGAAAATGGCTGCATTCCAAAAAGCCTCTCATAAGCCACAGGTTCATGCCTGGGTATTCGATATTTCAACGGGTCGTCTTATCGATCTGGATGTTGATTTCGGAGAGAAAACCAAAGATATTCATGGTATCTTTGACCTTGGTGTTTAATTTATTATGTACGTAAAAAAGAATATTGACTTCCGGGGAATCATGCGATTCTCTGGAGGTCATCTTGTTTGGCTGACTGCCTGGGTAAGCTTCGTCTGTCTGGTCTATAATTTTACGGGCTGGAAATGGATGATGGTTCCCTGGCTGCCTCTCACTGTTATAGGGACGGCAGTAGCCTTCTATGTTGGCTTTAAAAACAACCAGGCCTATGACAGGCTTTGGGAAGCCCGTAAAATATGGGGTGCCATCGTCAATAGCAGTCGTGCCTGGGGCAGTGCAGTAAAAGCCTATATCAGCAATCAGTTTACGGCTTCAAATCTTTCTGAAGAAGAATTGAAAAATTGGAGAAAAAAACTGATGTATCGCCATATTGGTTGGCTGTACAGTCTGCGGAGTCAATTGCTTATTCCGACTCCCTGGGAACACATTTCTCAGGGCTCACATGTAGGTAGTTTGACTGCAAAGCGGATGAAGCGATTTGGGGTGGGTTTGCTGGATGATGATGTGACGGAGAAAAACCTGAAATTTTTTCTGGATAGCAAAGAATACAATCGTTTGATCAATTATAAGAATACTGCTACCCAGATTATAGATCAGCAAGCTCAGGATCTGGCTACTCTCCGAGGGCAGAACATGATTGATGACTTTCGCCACATGGAATTGCAAAAAATTCTCTACGATTTCTATGTGCATCAAGGCAAAGCCGAGCGTATCAAAAAATTCCCACTACCTCGTCAATACGGTAGCATGAGCTTCATATTTGTGGGCATTTTTATTTTCCTGCTACCTTTCGGTATGATGGATCTTTTTAAGGACTATGGAGACTTTGCATTCTTCCTGACCATTCCATTTGCCGTTTTGATTGGTTGGATTTACCTGATGATGGAACTGGTAGGAGATTACTCTGAAAATCCTTTTGAAGGCCTGGGCAATGATATTCCCATGCTTTCTTTATGTCGGGTCATCGAAATTGACCTTAGAGAAATGTTGGGCGAAACAGAATTGCCGCCTCCGATTGAGGCAAAAAATGGTGTGCTTATGTAAGCATGAAAAGCTCCGATAAAAATCGGAGCTTTTTTTCTTTTCAGAAATTTTATTCCTCTTTCCATTCCCTGAAAATCGGCTGCTTGATTCTGGAAGGTGTGAACTTTTTTCGTCCTGGGGTGTACTCACTTAAATACCTTGAAAACGAAATGAAAAAAATTACACTTTCTCTACTCCTCTTATCGCTCTCTTTTTTTCTTTCAGCTCAGGAAGCGATTCCGATTGAGAATAAGGCTTTGCATTTTCAATTGGGGGAGCCAGATAATCCCATCGATTTTATTCTGGCAGATAGCAGCCTTTCCGAGAAAAAGCCGATTTTTCTGTTTTGCCAGGGATCATTGCCCATTCCTTTATTTATTCGGATTAAAGGTCATGGTTTATTTATGCAGGGAGGAGGAATTGCGAATTTTGATCTTGAAAAAATTCGGGAGACCTATCACGTGATTGTGATTTCCATGCCTCATACACCTTTGATCGTCAATCAGGAAGACTTGGCTCCTAATTTTGCCTATGGACCGGATCCTGAAAATCCAGCAGCACCCGCAAAGGTATTTCTTGAATCAGATTATCTGGAAAATTATGTATTGAGAGCTCAGAAAGTTCTTGATTTTCTTCTGGAACAATCATGGGTTACCACAGATCGTCTGCTCCTTGGAGGCCATTCTCAGGGATCAAAGGTAGCTGCAACATTGGCAAAAGTAGATAAACGTGTCAGTCATTTAGGACTTTTTTCCCCTAATCCCTTTGGCCGGATTGACCAATTTATCCGACAAGCCCGATTAGATGTGCAGATGGGCAAGAAGGATTGGGAAGATGCCAATCAACTTATGGAGGAAACCTATGATTTCTTTCGATTGGTCCATACAGAGGATTCTTTAGAGAATCATCCGGAATTTCTGGCCTGGAGGAGTTTCTCCTACCCTTTTTATCAGGATTGGCTTGACTTGGAAATTCCTATTTATCTGGCCTATGGGACCGAGGATCGAAGTTCGGACCTATGCGATATCATTCCTTTATTTTTTATCCAGACCGGGAAAGAAAACCTGAGTTTCCATCGCTATCCTTATTTGGAACACAATTTCTTCGAAGTTGAGAATGGCAGGACCAATTATGAGAAAGCACATTGGCCGGAAATAATGGATGCTTTTGTGGAATGGAGTCAAAAAAATTAGTCTAGCTATTCGAAAAAAGGCATGCCTTTCGTCGCATATTTCCTCATAGCTTCTTCATTGATCTCTACGCCTATTCCCGGCTTCTCAGAGAGGGGAAGAAAACCATCAATAACCATTTCCCCTTCAAAATCTACAATCTCTTTAAACATGGGATTTTTGTGAAAGTAAATTTGCCATTCGAGGATCATGAAATTAGGGACTGAGGCACAAACATGGGCGGAGGCCATGGCGCCCAAATAGGAAGCGACCATATGTGGGGCAAAAGGCACATAATAAAGATTTGCCAGGTTGGCGATTCTTTGTCCTTCTCCCAGACCACCTGCCTTTTGTAGATCAGGCATAATGATATCTACGGCTCCTTTCTCCAGCAGGGGACGAAATCCCTGAGCCAGATAATGATTTTCTCCGGCACAAATGGGAGTAGAGGTGGATGCTTTGATGGCTTTATATGCATCAACATTTTCTGCGGGGATAGGTTCCTCCAACCACATAAGTTTGAGAGGTTCCATCATTTTTGCCACCTGATGCCCACTGATGGCATCATATCTACCATGCATATCCGCACATATATCGATATCCGGTCCCACAGCTTCTCTTGCCGCTGCAATTTGATCGTACATCCTTTCCAATTCGGCATTACTCGCTGTCCAGTTATAGCGGTCGTATTTATTGGGATCATTGGCCTGATCAAGGTCGAACTTGATGGCTGTGAATCCCATTTCCTTTGCTTCTTTGGCAGCCTCGGCAAACTGTTCCGGTCCGGGTAATCGACTTTGGTACAAAGCCGTATCCATATATAGACGCACTTTGTCTCTGAATTTCCCTCCTAGCAACTGATAGACGGGTAATTCCAGGGCTTTACCTGCGAGGTCCCAGAGAGCAGCCTCAATGGCAGATAAAACAGCTACATACATACCGGATTGAGCTCCTTCGAAAAAGCCTCTCCTACGAATATCCTCGAAAAGACGATGAACATTTAGGGGGCTTTTTCCTTTTAAGCGATCTGCAAATGTTTTTACCAGATGATAGGTGCCTGGAGTTGCATCTACTCCCTCTCCGCATCCCCAGATATCCTGATTACTATAAATTTTGACAAATAATCCATGACCTCCTCGAATAAACCCACATTTGATGTCAGTTATCTCTAGATCACTGGGCCTTGAGTAAAGGGAAGTCTTTGCCAGTGCATCAGCCAGAACCTCAAATCCTCCCAGGCTGAGCCCGGCAGTTAGCATACTGGATTTCTTTAAAAATTCGCGGCGAGAATGATTCGTTTTCATTACCAGGTTCTTTCTTTAAGTAATTCTTGGATCTGAGCTTTTGGAACAGGGAGTTCATCAATGTGTTCGTTAAGCCATTTTGAAAAATCCTTTTCGATCTCTGCAGTCCATCGATTATCGATTTGACCTGCCGTATAGGTTTTTTCTTTTAAGCGTTGGTGCCCAAACATGTCTCGAAGTCTTACAATCTCTGAGGTTTTAACCACCTTCTCAACTAAATGAGGGGGAATAAAACTCACACCTCCTTCCTTTCCCAAAACAATGTCGCCCGGCATAACCATTACATCTCCAATCCGGGTGGGAATATTGATCCCTACCAGTGTAGTATTGAGTTGTCCATCAGGATTATTCAAATGATGTGAGGGATGGTAACTCCTGACAAAGGCTGTGAACCCCTCGATTTCTCGCAGACCTTCTATATCCCGGATCGCTCCATTGTAAACAATCCCCTTGCCTGAGTTGGCGAAAATGGCATTCCCGAGATTATCTCCGATAGTAGGACCATTGACATGAAGCCCAAACTGATCGCCCACATAAACATCACCCGCTTGCAATTGATCTACCGGCCATGAATTCTGAGATTTAATTCTCCCTTCGGCATGCCCGATGCTGTCAATGACTCTGTGTACGTCAGGACGGCCTGGCATAAATACTGCGGTCAGCGCCCTCCCTACCAAAACGCCTTCTGGATTGATCACGAGCCAATCCTCGGTGTACTGAAATTTATAATTGGCATTTTTCATCACCGCCCATGCTTCTTCATGGGTGACAAGTTTTAGCCGTTCCAGAAGCTCATCGGAAACTTTAGGCCTACCATCTGCTAATCGTTCTCCTTTCCATTCCGGACTTAATGTCCTTATTTCTTCCGGAGAATAACTGACTTTCTGGCCAAAAAGAAAGGCGGTACTATTGAAGAAAATCAGGGCCATAACGATGGCCCAGGCTTTAAAGAAGCTCATTGTAGTAGTATTAATCCTTTTCTATAAGTTCTCGAATTCTACCTGAGATTGCAAGCCCGCGAATCTGTCTTTGGGGATTGACCTATTTAGCTTCCATCTCTCCAGAATATCAGATATCATTGAGAAGAGAGCTGAAAAACAAGAATCAGCGAAAGGAAAAATTGATAAGCACTACAACACTACAACACTACAACACTACAACACCTTAGTCCTCCATCAAACTCCTCAACATCTCCTTCGCCTTTCCCTCTCCCGAAACTCTCAATTCCAAACCCTCTGCATGAGCTCTGATCTTCAACTCATACTGAAAGAAGGGGCAGCATTTCTTTTCGGCTAGCATATAATCAGTCAGTTTGAGGAGGAAGTTTTCTTCGAAATCGAATCGGAAAAGAAATCCTTTGTCCAATTCCTCATAAGAAATCATCTGGCTGAATACTTCTTTTTGAAGGGCTTGTTTTCTTTGGATCAGTTCCGGCCCATTTAATTTGCAAACTAATAATTGACTATCCATGGTATTTGATTTTTTGGGGGAATCTGTACTTTGAGCAAAGCTTATGGTAAGGCCGAGCCAAAGGAAAGCGATTGAAAAATTCAGGATTCTTTTCATGTCTTTGTATTTTTAGGCTAAGCTAAGGCATGGAGTATACTCCAGAGTCAAGGAAAAATTCATTTTTTTTATGCGAATAGGAGAAGTCTCGAAACTGACCGGTTTTTCAGCCGATACCCTGAGGTGGTATGAAAAGATAGGATTGATTGAGAGAAAGCAGAGGGCTTTAGGAGAAAGCAATTATCGTATTTATGATCAGGCTATGATCGAGCGACTTTTTGCAATCCGTCAGCTCAAAAGCTTTGGGTTTACGCTGAAGGAAATCGAGGAGCTTTTCTTATTGGACGAACAAGAAGGCCTTCAATGTACTTCTTTGTCTGAGCTTATGAACAGAAAAATGAAAGCCCTTGAAGAAAAGATCAAAGAATTGCAGAAGATGGAAGCAAAGCTGAAACATGTGGCGGACTCTTGTCAGGGAAACTGCAAGGAAATGCTGGAAATATAAATATCGATGATACAGGAGATCTATCAGAAAGCCCTGAAATTTGCCGGGGAAAAACATGCAAATCAACAAGTGCCCGGTTCTTCCGCCAATTACCTTTTGCATATATCCAATGTGGCCATGGAAGTGCTTCAGTCCCATGCTGCAACACCGGATTTTGATTTGGAACTGGCTGTACAGACAGCCATTCTCCATGATACCATAGAGGACACAGCAGCAACCTTTGATGAGGTAGCGGAAAATTTTGGGGGAAAGGTCGCGAAAGCTGTTTCGGCTTTAAGCAAAAACAAAAACCTTTCTACGAAGCAAGAACAAATGGAAGATAGCCTGAAGCGTATAAATGCTTGTGATAAAGAGGCAGGGATTGTAAAACTGGCTGATCGAATCACCAATCTGCAAGGACCTCCTTATCACTGGACCAAAGAAAAGGCTGCTAGCTACCGAGAGGAGGCAATACTAATCCTGGCCAGGCTTAAGGGGAAGAATGAGTACCTGGAAAGTCGACTTGCCGCTAAAATTGAAGCTTATAAGCAGTATTTGTAAGCAGTCTTTTGAAAAATTATCGAGAAAAAACAGCCTGTCATTGCGAGCCGGAAACTCCGGCGCGGCAATCCCCTTGACTATGAATAACTATTTGAGCTAAGGGGATTGCTTCGCCTTTATCAAAGGCTAGCAATGACAATCTGTTTTGTGAAATGTTGGGAATGTGAGGAGTAAACTATTTCCTCTGCTGATCCTCAATCACCGCTATACTCGCATGACTCACCCATGCCTGCACCTGAAATTGTCGGGCAAACTCGACAGCGGTCACTGCTTCAAATTGATACATTTTCTCCAAATGCCGCTGTCCCATGTACCGCAATTGTTTTCTGAGAGTAGTTTTAATAGTGGGATCAGCTCCTGCCTGCAACAAAGCTTTTGCCTTACTACTATCGGGGAAGGTATAAGAAACGCTTGTATGAAAGAGCGGAGTATGACCGCCAAATCCATCAGCATCTATGGCCGCTCTGAAATTGGGATCTGCTCCTTCCTCCAACATCCACTTCAATAGCTCTCTTTCGTCGTATTCAACGGCCATATGAATAAGCCCGGCTCCCTCCAGAGGAGCCAAATGCAGGCCATCTCCGGCCTTTATGCCGTAATAAGGGGGATAAATATCTTGCTCACGAAAAACTGTCCTAAACAAGGCGGGATCGGCTTGAAGCTGTTTTTTTAGGCTTTTTAGGTCTCCTTTGTGCAAGGCCATTACTGCTGTGTCCTGTAGTAAAAATCCCTCTTCCTCTATTAGCTTCAGGCAGAGATGTTTTTCTTTAGGATTTCGGCAGTAGGTGGAAAGGAGCATAGCAATGCTGGCTTTTGCCATATCCGGAAAGTCTTTTAATTGCATCCTTCCGAGGGCAAATTCCATCACTTCCGAATTCAAAACTTCACTTCCTGGCAAAACCTCCATCTTCTCAAAACGAGCGCCCTGTTTTAACAGGTATTCGGCCATATCCTCTTTCAATTCATACACCAGATAGCCCAGAGCATCTTGAACATCTCCTTCGCTTATCTCATGGATCAGTTTCAGCATAGCAACTGACTTTCCATGTCTGACTGCCCTTCCCAACAAATCCTTGCGTTTAAGCAATTGAGGGTAAGCATAGAGTAAATCTTTAGCTGCTATCTTATCATCCGTTGAAAAATATCCCATGAGTTGCCTGAATCGATCTACACTTTCCACCGATTCCAATAAATGCTTCCAGTTTTGCTGTCCAAATTGACGGGCGATGACCATTTGGGCATCTGCAAGTTTGGGATTTGAGATAGGAAGCTTGGGATGAAACGCCGTAAAAAGCTCCACAGCTCGTGCATCACCGGAACGAAACTGTTTCAGCAGTTCCTTTGCTTGTTTCTTAAACTGATCCGGATGTGCGTGATGCGGAATATGTCTTTCATTAGCCATAATGCTAGTATAATGCCTGCTTCGCCCTACAGGCCATTCGCTAAATAAAAGAGGGTGGTCTCAGACCTTTCCGCGATGAGGAGTGTCCCCGGGCACTTTATCGAAGATAAGGAATCGTGTTCAAGTGTTCAAGTGTTCTCGTGTTCATGTTTTTGTAATTCGTCTACCAGAACACCAGAACACCAGAACACCGGAACACCGGAACACCAGAACACATTTTCTCCCCCCTTTGTGATTTTTTCCTCAACTTCATAGACTAATAGAATAAACGATCTCATTTGATGGATCAGGAAGAAAAATTTGTACAGATAATTCGAGAGAATGAGGGCATCATTTACAAGGTCTCGAGCATCTACGCTCAGGCCCGAGAGGATCGCCTTGATCTGTACCAGGAGATCGTTTTGCAGTTGTGGAAAGCATGGAAGAAATATAGAGGTGAGGCGAAAGTAAGTACCTGGATGTATAGGGTAGCCATGAATACAGGCATTACCTATATCCGGAAGCAGAAAAAGAGAGCGAAACAGGTCGAGCTGAATGCACAATTGTTGAATCAGGGAGAGAATTTTGATCCAGCCCTGGAGGAGCGGATGAATCTTTTGTATCGCCACATTGAGAGTCTGGGGAAATTGGATAAAGGTTTGATCCTGCTTTATCTGGAAGATCGGAACTATGAAGAGATTGCAGAGATCACCGGTTTAAGTAAAAGTAATGTGGGGACTCGAATCTCCCGAATTAAACAAAAACTCAAAAACCAAATGCTAAAACAGACATAGTTATGGATTTGGAGCAAATGAAACATACCTGGGAAGAGATGAGTGAGCAAAGAGCTGCTCAGCCTTTCCTTAGCGAGGAGCAGATTCGAAGGATCACTCATGAACGATCAAGTTCCGGTTTGAACAGGATCATCTTTTTCGAATCGACAGGTTTACTCATGACCCTGGCCATGACAGTTTACCTGCTTCTGAATTTTCACAGCCTTCAAAGCTGGTTGGAGTTATTGGGAGGCTATGTTACCCTGGCGATTCTTATCATTTCCATTTATTTAGGGGTTAGGCTGGTTCGTCAGATGCTTCGGATCAATGTGCAGAAAAATACTTACAGCAAGACCCTTGAATATTTTCAGGATTTTAAGAAAAGCCTGGGATTCTATAAAAAAATGAGCATAGGGGTAAGCTTCACTATGCCGATATTTCTTTTGCCTGTTATCTCTCGACTCTGGTTTCAAAAAGACATCCTGGACAACTGGCAGGACTATGGGGAGAGTTTACTAGCAGGATTTATTCTGTTACCCTTTTTTCTCTATGGAATTATGTATTTCTATAAGAAAAATGTCTCTCGTGTAAGCAAGGCTTTAAAAGATATGCAGGAAGATCAAATCGAATAATTTTACAGATATGAATACAGTATTGAATTGGAAGAAAGGTCTCTTGTCATGCAGTTTTAAACTCATGGAAGGAGGAAATAATGTCGGTTTCCTGAAAGGAAAATCATTTGGACAATCAGCAGAAGGAGAAGTTTTTGGCAATCGCTATGGGTTCAATACTTATGGTGTGTTTCGAAAACAAACAGAAATTCTGGATGGGAAGGATGGTTCGGTCATTGGCAAGGTAAAGTTTGATTGCTGGATGCCAAAAGCCCGAATAGAGATAGGAGATAAAACCTATTACTGGAAGTTTAAAAATATATGGGAAACTCGGTGGGAGATCTATGATGATAAAGGAACTCAAGTATCTTTTTGTGGTCATTCTATGAAAGGGAAAGCAGTTTCCTTAGAAACCGAAGAGATCCTGAGTCTCGTGGGCCTCTTTGTTTCAAATTTCTACTGGGAAATGTCGGGGCTCTTTATAGCTGTCATTTCACCCATTGCCTTTATATAGGCTAGAATTTTTCTCCATTGTATGGGACTTTGTGAGTTTTTCATGACCTTATGGTATAAAACCCATAAGCATGTTTACTACTCACTCACAAAAAATCATCCAATGGGGAATGCTTTTCTCCCTATCTCTTTTACTTTCCTGTTCTCCTGCGAAAAAAGAAACAAGTAAAGAAGCCCCTTCGCAAACATCAACAAATGAAGCCTATGCGCTTTTCGATGGAAAGAGCCTAATGGGTTGGGAAGGACCCGAAGAGTTTTTTCGTATTGAAGCCGAAGCGATCATTGCCGGAAGTCTGGAAAAAGAAATTCCCAGCAATCTTTTCATGTGTACGGAAAAGGAGTTCGAAGACTTTGACCTGAGCCTTAAGGTGAAGTTTCAACCCTATAAAAATAATGGAGGAATTCAGATTCGCAGCGAACGTATCCCCAATGATCATGAGGTGATTGGCTATCAGGTGGATGTGGGTTATGCGGGAGAAACCCCCGTCTGGGCCTCGGTTTATGATGAGTCCCGCCGAAATAAATTTATTGCTGAAGCAGACGCTGATCAGATTTTAGCCCTCCTGAAAAAAGATGATTTTAATGAATACCGTATCCTTTGTCAGGGACCGAGTCTGAAGGTTTGGTTCAATGGAGAGCAAGTGATTGATTATATGGAAGAGGAAGAAGGAATTGCGCGTAGCGGAAAAATCTGTGTACAGATACATGGAGGCTCTCCTGCTGAGGCCAGTTATAAAGATATTATGATCAAGGAATTGTGAGATAAACCTTTGGGGTAGCTATAACTGATAGCTTGAGATCCGGACTCTTGAATTAAGTATCAGGCATCTTATCACATCTAGCTGTCATCCCGGTATCTATCAGATATCCGGGATCTCAAGCGAGAACGTATTTTCTCTTGTCTTGATTTGGATGCTCAATCAGGCCTTGGCCTTCTTTTTTAAGAGAGCATTCTTCATGCTCATCGGTTGACCGGTTGTTTCCAGCACATTTAGCCAAAGATCCCCTTCCAGATCGATCTTCTTCCGTTCTGCGGTAACCAGGTCAATGGGCAAGTACACAAACTTATTATTTCGCCTACCCACTACAAATCCCGTCTTGCCTGCCATAGCCCCATGTACGGCATTCAAACCGAGCTTATTACAAAATATACTATCGCTAGGGGTCGCAGGGGCACTTCTAATGATGTAACTGGGATCTATGTACTTTACATTGATCTCCATTTCAAGCTCCTTAAAATAGGCAAGGATCTCTTCCTTGAGGAAGATGCCGATATCTTTATGTAGGATGTTTCCGGATTTGTCTACTTCTCGCCCCTGATCTTCGAATAGAAATTGTCCTGCACCTTCCGCTACCACAATCACACAATGATGTTTGCTCTCCAATCGCTTTCGCACAATCTCCAGTAGGCCCTTTTCTCCATGTAGGTCGAACTCCATTTCCGGGACCAGAACAAAGTTTACCTCTGGCATGGCCAATGCTGCATTCGCCGCAATAAAGCCTGAATCTCTCCCCATAAGTTTGATAATCGCTACTCCATTGAAGGCTCCTTTCGCTTCATTATGAGCATCGCGGATTATCGGACTGGCGATGGTAAAGGATGTTTCAAATCCAAAGGTCTTTTCTATATGATTGATATCATTGTCTATGGTTTTGGGTACACCCGCGACAGAAATTTTCAATCCCCGTCTTTCAATTTCTTCACAAATCTTCATCGCTCCTGTCAGCGTACCATCTCCTCCTATGGTAAAAAGGATATTGATCCCATGACGCTCCAGGCAGTCAACGATTACGCTTACATCCTGTTTCCCCCTCGATGAGCCCAGCAGGGTGCCTCCAAATTGATGAATATCCGTAACCGCATCTGGATTGAGTTCCATAAAAGGAAATCCAAATTCGGGGATAAAACCTTTGTATCCGTATTGGACTCCATAGATTTTCCGTACCCCATAGCGATAATAAAGTCCCATCACCAAACTCCGGATTACATTGTTGATGCCAGGACAGAGTCCTCCGCAGGTAACAATTGCAACGGTGGTTTTAGAAGGATCGAAATAGATTTTTTCTCTGGGACCAGCTCGCTCCATAAACAGAGGTTCCTTGCTCTTCCCATTTGAATTGCTGTTTCTATCATCCCAAACCACATCAAAGAGTACTTTTTCACTTTCTTCGACGAAATTGAAGATTCTATCTCCCTGCTTTTTGGACAAGGTAATGGGAGATTTGACCTTGCATGGGCCCAGGGTTTTGACGTGGAAGTCTTTAGGTAGCATAGTTTTAATATTCAGATAAGCGGGGCGGAGCTTATATTAAATATAAGGAAAAGCTTATTTACTCAAGCTTAAATCCGTATTTAATTCTGCTTTTCCTATATTTCTACTCAGACGAAAAGAAAATGAAAACTACACTTTGCATCCCTTTTTTATTGATTAGCCTGGCTATGTATGCCCAGCCGGATAGAGATTATGACCTGATTCTGGAAGTTAAACAAGGCAAACTCAAAGGCAGCTATGATTCCGGTATCCATAGCTTCAAGGGAATTCCCTTTGCGCAGCCACCTGTAGGTGAACTTCGATGGAAAGCTCCTCAGGAGCCTCTGCCCTGGGAAGGGGTAAAAGAGGTCAATAAATTTGGGCCAAGAGCAATGCAAAGAGCCTTTTTCGATGATATGAATTTCCGTTCAGATGGGATGAGTGAAGACTGTTTGTATTTGAATGTTTGGACGCCTGCCCAAAAAGGAGATGAAAAGCTTCCGGTTTTGGTCTATTTCTATGGGGGAGGCTTGTTTACAGGAGATGGCTCAGAGTATAGATATGATGGGGAAAGTATGGCTCGCAAGGGCATCATTTCCATTACCGTAAACTATCGACTCAATGTGTTTGGCTTCCTTTCTCATCCCCAGCTGAGTGAAGAAACTGCTTATGCCGGTTCCGGTAATTATGGTTTTATGGATCAGTGGAAAGCATTGGAATGGATCCATGAAAATATAGCAGTATTTGGAGGCGATCCTGAAAAAATCACCATAGCTGGAGAGTCTGCGGGATCTGTTTCGGTTTGTGCACTTATGGCTTCTCCTGTCTCCAAAGATCTACTAGCTGGAGCGATTGGTTCCAGTGGTTCGATTATGGGTACCCTGGGAGCTGTTGAGATGAAGGAGGGGGAAAAAGTCGGGAAGCAGTTTCAGGAGAAAATAGGGGTAAATTCTCTGGAGGACTTAAGAGCTTTATCTGCTGAAGACATATTGGCTGCTACTGCTCAAATGAATCCCGTTGCTTTTGCTCCGACCATTGATGGATATTTCTTCCCAACCTCTGTCTACAAAATATTTGAAGCCAGAGAACAGGCGAAAATTCCGCTTTTGTTGGGGTGGAACTCACAAGAAGGATACTATCCCTCTGTTTTTCAGGGGAAAGAACCTAGCCTTGAAAATTATAAGGCTGCTTTGGAGAAGATGTATCCGGGGAAAGGGCAGGAAGCCTTTCAGGCTTATTTTGCACGTAATGAAGAAGAAGTGAAGCAAGTAGCTTCTGATTTGGCCGGAGATAACTTTACCGGATATAGTACCTGGAAGTGGGGCGAAATGCATGCAAAAAGTGGGCAGGCTGTCTTTCAGTATTTCTACAAACATCCTCGTCCGACTTTGGATGAAAATTCACCTAAAGGAGCCGTTCACTCTGCAGAGATCGAATATGCCATGGGCAATTTGCCGACCAATAAAGTCTATGCATGGACCGATGATGATTATCAACTTTCTTCCATTTTTCAAAGCTACTATTTCAACTTTGTTTCTCAAGGTGATCCCAATGGACTGGGACTTCCCATTTGGCCTGCAAAAAATAAAGGAGAAATACCTTATGTCTTGCAATTGGATGTGAATACCAAGGTTGAAAAAGAAATTAATCGCGAGCGCTATCTTTTTCTGGATAAGATGTATGAAGAGAGGTAAGCTTTGAAACTGGAGCCTTGAGAACCCACCGCCTCAGACTTCACTCCCTTATTCGCAGGGAATGATGCAGTGCGCGCATTGCCAGCTATTCTTATTTGGCGGCCAGATAGGGTTCGTTTTTATGGCTTAAGAAAGCACAGCCTCTGCTTCAATCTCTACTAAATATTCTCCTCCTATGATATCTGCCCGGATCAGGGTATTGGCGGGTTGGATATGGCGAAAGCGATCTCCATGGACACGAGAGATTACTTCCCAATCCTTCATGTTCTGAATGTAAACGCGTGTTCTAACGACATCTTCCAGCCTTCCGCCAAAGGACTGAATAGCTCCTTCGATTTTATCGATAACAAATTGCGTTTGAGCAAGGGGATCATTTCCTCCTATGACTTCTTTGCCATGGGTGGCAGTAGTACCGGAGATCAGTATGCGATTTCCTTTTTTTGTAGCGCGACTGAAGCCAGCAAGGTCTTCCCAGATGGTTCCACTTAGGACTTTGCTTCTGTCTCCATCGACTTCGATGACTTCATATGGAGCCGGAAAGGATTCGAGATGATGACTCAGGTCGCCGGATGCTGTGAGGAAAGGAGGTTTTCGGTATTCATCTCCACAATCTCCGGGAATGGTCCTTTGCTGAGAAAGATGCGCTTCAATTTTCTGGATATCCTCTTCAGTAAATCTTAGTTCAGCGATTTTCTTATTTGCATCCAAATATTTATCCCTGCCTAATCGTACTCCAACAATCACTCCTGCTACAGCTTTTTGCTGTAGGATATAAGCACTGGCAATCTGAGGAATACTATAGCCATGATTCTGGGCAATTTCGTTTAGAATTTTTAAGAGGGCTTGAAAGTTGTCCCATCCTCCGGACTCTTCGATGAATCGCCGATACTTCATTTGGGACCAGGTCTCCAGATTATCTATCCCCGGGTCGGTTTTCCCCAGCCACTTTTCGGCAAAAAATCCACCTGCCAAAGTTCCGAAGGCCAATAACTTCACCCCATGTTTTTCGCAAACCTGACTCATGGCTCCGGCTGCTCTTTGGTCCAATAAAGAAAAACATACCTGATTGGAAACTACTTCAATTCCGCTTTTAAGCACCATATTGAGGTGGGCTGCATCAAAATTGGTCAGGCCCAAATGTTGGATCAGGCCTTCCCGCTTTAATTCTTCTAAATAATAAAGATCATCCAGCCAGGCAGGATCCGCATAATTCCAGGCATGATATTGCAGCAGGTCCAGGCTTTCACTTTTCATCCGTTTTAAAGAGCGCTCAATGGCTGAACGAACCTTTTCTCTAGAAGAAGGGCCCGGTTCCGGAACCCATTTGGTAAAAAGCTGAACCGCTTTTTTATTCCCCAAAGCCTCTCTGAATAAACCTGAAATTAGTTCCGCAGAACCATAATGATCTGCCATGTCAAAACTGCACATGCCTTGATCCAGGTACTTTTGCATAGCTGTGGCTGCTTTCGCCAGATCAAGCTCTTTTCCATCTCTTTCCATATCTGCAATCTGCCAAAGGCCATTGACAATAGGAGAGATGGATAAGCCGGGAGCCAGTTCTATTTTGGGTAAGGACATAGGGAGTTCTTGATTATTCTTTAGGCAAATTGCGGAATTTCTCCTGAATATTTTCACCGGCAGCTTTCATCTGCCTGATTTTATAAACGTAAATCAAAGAGGCCAGTCCCATCACGATCAGCCAGGCATAAGTTGAGTGAAAATACCAGGCATCCAGTTCGGCAGTGAGATCTTTTCTTATATGGACAAAAAGGAATAAAGTCAGTAGCAAAATACCTCCGGTGGCAATCAAGCCTTGAATCCTTCTCGGACTCAGTTTATCCATTCCTTTGGCTATGTCAGGATTTCGTTTGGGAAGGCTAATAACTGTAACACACATCAGGAGAAAATTGACGAGCATGGACGTAACCATGATGTCTATACCCAGGAAGAAATCTCCTGCCCAATGACTTCCCATGATTCCGATACTAGCCATGACTCCACTTAGGATCAAGGCATTGACAGGTGTCTGGTTTTTGGGGTGAATGCGGGAAACAGATTTCGGGAAAATTCCATCTTCGGACCAGGCGAACATCAAACGGGAGACGGAAAGGAGCATAGCGGGTAAATCATTGATCAGAGCTATGGCTGCTCCTCCAATGATGAGCACTGACCATCCCGGAGATAGCAAATAACTCAGGAGGCCCGGTGCACTTATGTCTTTTGTCATGGCTTCTTCTGCTACAAAAGACCAGGGAACAGCTTGATAAATGGCTGCTGTAAAAAGAAAATAATAAGTGCCCACGCCGAGAATGGCAATCGCAATCGCAAGGGGGAGATTGCGGGAGGGATTCTTTGCTTCTCCTCCAGCCTGGGCGATACTGTCAAAACCAATGAAAGAAGAGAAGAGGAGAGCCGCCGCAGTCAGGAAGGTAGAGAAATTGAAACTGGCAACCTGGTCGGGAATTGTTCTGCCTTCATGCTCGAGGAGTTCTCTTGAGAAATCTTCGTGAGAAAAATGCAGAGCAGCAAAGATCACCACTGCTCCCAAAACAAACATAAGGATCATCAAAGGGATGAGGGTTCTTTCATAGGATTTCAAGCCTCGGATATTGATGCCTACAAAAGTCCAGAGTAGTACTAATGCAAGGATAAGTCTTACGATAGGCATTTCCAGACTTTCTGCTATTTCGTTCAGTTCCATAGCTGCTGCAGTATCCCGCAGAAAGGGAACTATGATATAGGAGATCACACCAATTGCGATGGAAAGTCCAAACCATTGAGAAAAACTCGCAACAAAGCCCAAATAAGGATGTAGGCCTCGACTGGCAAAGATATAGCTTCCTCCGGCACGCGGCATGGAGGAGGAGAGTAATGCATAGGCAAAGGCTGCCAGCAGGGCGGGAAGTGCTGCGAATAAAAAGGCATAAAGTACATAGGGGCCTATTCCGGGCACATTGCGCTGGATCATAAAGGGCACCACATAAACGGAGGCTCCCAACATGGAGCAAATGCCCGTTGCGGCAAGTCCCACTAGTCCCAGACGGCGACTTAAGCCGCTAGTAGATGTTGTAGTCATAGATCTCTCATTCCTGAATGATTCAGGTAATATAAGAGAAAAGATTGGGAGCCTGGCTTAGCTATGAGATTTTCTAAGGATTTTGAATCATGATCCTTTCCAGAATTTCTTCTTCTCCGCTTCTGAAGCGAATCAGATAAACCCCGGTAGAAGCCTTGTCCAAGTCTATGATCGCAAAGGGACCTTTAACAGCTCCTTCCTTGATTATTCTTCCCTGAAGATCCATGAGTTCAAAATCATAACTTTTGTCAAAAGGCATATCCAGGGATAGTTTTCCATCCTGAACGGGATTGGGATAAAAACTCAACTCAGAAGTCGGGGCCCGTAAAGCCTCTTCTTGTCTGCAGGATCCTCTATAGGTATAAGTGATCTGGTTGATAAACCAGCTTTCGGAAATGGGATTCCAGATTCCCCGGAATAGGCGGCCTATTGGAGCTTGGGGATCATTGGTAAATCCGACCATGGAAAATCCCACCCATTTTTCTTCTACTCTGTCCCAGTCAAAGGCAGCATAATACTCGACTGAACCCTCATCATTATAGGGATTTTCATTCTTACGACTTGGGTGAAATTCCTCAAGTTCTCTATCCCAGCGCCAGACGATATTTGCAATTCTTCGACCTTCTGTATCATATTCATAGGAGAATCGCATGCCATCTCGTATGTTTTGCTGATCATCATAAGTAAAATTCTGCAATTGGGCCAATTCCCCTTCAAGGGTGTATTCCCGCTCATAAACTCTCTCCAGACGAAGGGGGCTATTTCCGAAATTGCTTCTGTATTCCACCTTCCGGATTTCCCGTGAGTTTTGATCATAGGTATATTCATCCTTATTCTCTAGCATCCAACTAGACGAATCCGGATTCCAGGAAAAGGATTCTCGGAGGATCAAATTATTATCCGTATCGAATAAGCTTTCTCGTCTTTCTTCTGCTATTACATTGCTCGATCCGGGTGCCTGAGAAAAGCTCTGGTACAAAAGCTCCTCTCCCTGATTATTGTAGCTGTAATCTTCAATAAATCGAAATCCGCTAGGGATTTGGGTTCCTACATTCCGGAGGATGCGTCCTTCAGTTGTATAATTTCTTTCATTTATCCAGAAATTTCGCCATGACTCTGTATCCTCTTCCCATGCAAATATCCTTTCATAAAGTACTCTCCCGTCCTGATCTCTCTCATTTTCGGTCTTTCTATCGAAGATCCATTTTTCAAACTCTTCTGACCAATTAGCATCGATACGTTCTGCCTGATAGCCATTTGTGTCGTATTTAAATGCTACTCTAGCGCCCGTCCAGGTATTTCCGTCCTTTTGATAATACTTACTTTCATTCAGTATTACTTGCCTGGATTTGTTGAAGTATATATAATCCTCATTCAGTTTAAGCCAGATCTTGCTAATTGCGTCCCATTCGTATCGCTCTTTCCATTCGATTTCAGGGCTTTCATAAGAGAGATCTTTCCAGCTATTGACCCATCGGTTTTCAGCCTGGCTCCATTGAGAATAAGTAACAAATCTTCTTTGTCCATTTTCTTCAATTTTTTCTTCTTTTTTTGCTATCGGGGTCCAGCTTCTGTTGAAAGGATCCCATCTCGAGCTTATGCAGCTCGCAAAATTGTAGCAAACACTTCCGGAAGCATAATTGCTATAGGTACATACCTCTTTCTCGGAGATCAGAGAATCATTGGGGGACTGGAATTGGAAAAAGAGAACAGAGTCTGTCCGGACTTCCTGTGCCTGTAGGGGAAAGCATTGTATACAAAATAGATAGCCTAATAAAAAGGCTAACTGTCCTGTAGTTAGAAGAGTTTTCATGACGGTTTTTATCTAAAGGAAATATCTACCAGGGATGATTGACGATCACTTTCTTTTGTACTTCTGTATCCAGGAATCTAAATGAGAGAATATAGACACCGTTTTGCAGCTCTCCTACATCCAGTTGCAAGAGATTACTCTCGGATTCCCCTTGCATAATCTTTCTTCCATCTATCCCTATCAATTCATATGTGAAAGGCCGGAGATCAGCAAGGACTTGTAGGTAATTATCCGTAGCAGGATTCGGGAAAATTCTGAATCTATCAATGTCTCGTTCTACTATATTTTCTTGTTCACATACTCCCCAGCTATAAATTTTGCTCTCTGAAATGCTGAATTCGTTCAGATTTACATCCCAGGTATAGGTGCCTACCCGTTTATAATTTCCAGAGCCTACATAGCTGTAAGTGCTTTTTCTTTGTCCCTGCCAACTAGCAAGAGCTGTATCCCATCGATAGGTCTCGTTTAGGATGGTTTGCCCGCTAGGATTGAAGCCCCGATCATATCTGTTTTGCGGAATAAACTCTCTGCTTTCTTGGGAATAATCAGAATATATATCGCTGATATTGCGCCCTTGAGAATCAAAGACAGTCTGATACCTGAATCCATAGTAGCGATTATCAAAGGTGCTGAAATAGAGGGATCTTCTATCATTTACTCTGTCCTGCTCATCATAGCTTGTCTCTTCCCTGACCATCAATATAAAGTCGTTTGAATCGGCCACCCATTGAAAAGCTTCAAAAAGAGAATCCTTCCCCTGGGAATTTAGCTCTGCAGAACTAAAGACATCCAAAACCCACATTTCATTTTCCCATCTATAAACCTCTTCTCCTATCTGCCAACCATTGGCATTGAATCTTCGCTCTCTTTTTCGCTCGAAGCTTAAAGGTGCAAGGGCATTAGGCCTACTAGAAGTAATAACAGATATGATGTTTCCGAGTGAATCGTATTTGTATTCGGTCAACTGATCAACAAAATCTCTGAAGTTTTGGAAAATGATAGCAGTCCTGTTACCCATAGCATCATAATTGGTTTGGTTGAACGTCTCCAGTTCCCAATCTTCAATATCATTTCTCCAGTAATAAGAGGTTTCTGTAAAATTTCTTCCCTGGCTTGTATAGGTATATTCAAAGCGAGAGCTTTGTACCCATTCTTTTTTTATATCATCCCAAATATCTCCCAGGGTTTCCACTCTTTGACCAATATCATTATTGGTGCTTGTTTCTCTCCTCCCGGAAGTAGTTCTATCATTGAAATCTGTTCGCTTCAACTCAAAAAAATACCCTCTATCAGAGGAGCGATTGCTAAAATAATCAACAGCGACCCACTCTTTAGCCTCCCTATCATAAGCATATCTGTAGCTGCTATAGCTATTATTGGGCGAAAAGTAAACTTCTTTATAAGCGGGTATCCATTCTCTTTCTGCATTGTCCCACTCAAAGGAAATGGCTGCTCTTGTGTTTTTTGCATCATCTCTCCGAAAATCTTCTTTTCTCACAGGCTCCCACTTATTGAATGAAAAATTCCAATTATAGTCGATGCAAGAGCTGAAATTGAAACAGTCAGAATCACCCTTGATATTGGAATAACTACAGACTCTTTTTTGGATGGGGATCGAATCTGTAGGGGAAAGAATGGAGTAGGTATAGGTACTGTCTAATCGGACCTGCCCATTTAGCTCAGTGGTGAGACCCAAAAGAAGTGAGATTGAAAGAATCCAAATCGCCGAAATCGGGTAATAGTTTTTCATGGAATGGTTCTTTAGGTTAGCGGTAGTCGATGTTTAGAACAAGTATATTAGGGTTACTCTATATATAAAAATACAATAAGTCTTCGAATTTTATGACAAATTTATGGGAAAGGACAGATATTTACTCCTATTAGACGCAAAATACGAAACGGAATAAACCATGCCCGCGATAAAATTTAGTTGCCACAAATTCATTTCAGTCCTACCTGAAAAAATCTCCAGCCAAATTGCAGATATAGAGAAATGGAAAGACTTTAAGGGATACGGTTTTCTCCCCGGCATTGCGGATGCTTATTTCGATCCTAAAACTCCCGATATGGCCGGTTCAAAGATTTGGGTAGAAAATACGGATGGATCAAAACACATAGAAGAAATTCTTTTATGGAAGGCAGATGCTGAAATCCTGATGAAATTATATGGGTTTTCTCCTCCTTTAAAAGGGATAGCCAGCCACTTTATGGAGCATTGGCAGCTAGAGAAAGTCGCAGGTGGGACCATGGTAGAAAGGGCATTTGAGCTTCATCCGAAATCTATCTTTACGCAGCCTTTGCTTTGGTTGATTTCTCTTTTTTTCAGAAAAGCCATAGATAAGCATTTGGATGAAATGGCAAGGAATCCTTAGAGGACCTGAGGAAAAAAAAAGGGCTGCCATCCGGCAGCCCTTTTCTGATAATATCAAAACTTAGCAGTTACAGCATGCGTTTTGAGAGAGATTTGGGTTTCTGTCTATTTCTCTTTGAGGAATAGGCCAAATGTCATGACAAGGCTGGTATCCAGAGATTTCAGCTTGCGCTCTACCTGTTCTTCTCAAGTCGAGGTATCTATGAGCCCCTTCGAAAGAAAGCTCTATCAATCTCTCCTGAAGAATCAAATCCAGGAAGTTTGAAGCGTCCAGCGTAACATCAGCCAATCCGGCTCTGGCTCTTACCTGGTTGATCCAGGAACTCGCATCAGTGAAGTTGCCCAGTCTGGCTTGAGCTTCTGCAGCTATCAATACCAATTCAGCATGACGACTGATGATCAGTGGATCAGTTCCTGTACCAGAAATACCCGATGCAAAGTCATCGTATTTTAATACAAATGGAACAAGAGCGGTATCTGCCAGTCCACAAGCGGTCATCACTTCACCCACTTCCAATACAGAAGCCGCTTTACGCAAATCACCTGCCTCATAAGAAGCGAGGAATTTTGGAGAAGGTTCAACATCATGGCGACCACCACACTCGGCAGGACTATACCAGAAGTTCAAAACATTTCCATCTGTTGCAGTAAATCCAATACCATAGATTTGGTCTTGCAGGTAGCCAAAGGCACCCAGATCAAAGCCTGATCCCAGAACGGTAGTTGCTGAGGAAAGGGCATTATTCCAATCTTCCAGGTAGAGGTATACACGTGAAAGCAGAGCGGTTGCAGCTGAACTTGTAACCGTTAATACATCCCCATCTCCCAAATTCTGCTCAGCAAACTGTAAATCAGCAATCACCTGATCGTAGATAGCAGATTGAGCATCATTAGGGACATTGATCACATCTGGTGCTACCGAACGGGTAGGATTCAGGATAAGTGGGACATCTCCATAGTAATTAGTCAAGTAGAAGTAGCAAAGCGCACGCAGGAATCTTGCCTGAGCTACCGAGCTGCTTTTATCCTCCTCAGAGAAAGCTTCATCCTGAACCAGAGGAATCAATTCGATTACATTATTGGCGCGGTTGATCACGTCATAGAAATCGGAAAATACTCCTGCATTGGTACCATTTGAGGTCTGTACATTGAGGGTCGCGAATTCAAAGCGAGTTGGGAAAGTTCCGGTAAAGATGGCTTCATCTGAATAAATCTGAGCCAAAGCCAGGAATCCATCAAATAAAACAGTTCCATCCTGCAGACCATCATACACACCATTTAGCAGTGCATCGGCAGTCTTTTTATCGTTGATCCCGGCAGAAACGGGGATCGAATTTTGAGGTCTTACGTCCTCCAGGTTTATTGCATCGCAGGCAGTGGCTATGAGAGCGATCGCAATTACCTGAAGATATATAAATAAATTCTTCATTGTTGTAATAGTTTAGTGCTTAGAAGCCAATGTTAATTCCTCCTACAATGCTTCTTGCTTGAGGATAAGTAAGGAAGTCAGTTCCGGGAGCTGTATTGGTTTCTCCGAACGTACTTACTTCAGGATCAAACCAGGAGTAGTTGGTGAAAGTAATCAGGTTTTGACCGGTTACATACACCCGCAGTTTCTGCAATCCAATATTGTTCAGAATTGTTCTTGGGAAGGTGTAGGAAAGCGTAGCAACCTTCAAACGCAGGTAAGATCCATCTTCTACAAATCGAGTAGAATTTCTTCTGTTGTTATTGGGGTCCCCTCGTACAGCTCTTGGGAAATCAGCATCATCTCCTTCCATTTGCCATCTACCATCCCATGCACGTTGAGTTACAGAGAATACAGAGTGCATACCTTCAGCAAACTCAAGGTTGTTATTGTAGATATCATTCCCAAGAGAGAATTGCCAGAAAGTATTCAGCTCGATTCCTTTGTAGGCGAATATATTGGTTACACCACCCGTCCAGGAAGGTAGTCCCTGTCCGATAAAGGTTCTGTCTGCATCTGTAATTCTTCCATCTGGAGGAAGGTCATCAGCTGTTCCAAGAATACCATCATCACCGGCACCTCCGCTAATATCCTGGAAACGGAAATCTCCAGGAGCAGCACCTGGCTGATAAGGAGTCGTATCATCGCCGTCTAAAGCCGCATCAGCAGCAATTTGCTCATCATTTTGGTAGATATCATCAACTACATAGCCAAAGAAAGCACCGATAGGATGTCCTTCCGCCAAACGAGTAGCAAAACCTACATCAATAGGCTGGCTTTCGAATAGCTCCACAATCTCATTTTCATTATAACCTGCGATCAGGCTAATATCCCACTGGAAATCTTTGGTAGATACCGGAACAAAATTCAAGCTGATATCAAATCCTGTGTTTCTTACTTTACCGATATTTTCTGTTACACTGGCAAATCCAGTGGTAGTTGGGATCGGTTTGTTAAGTAGTAAATCATCAGTGTCTTTGATATAATATTCCAGGCTACCGCCAATTCGTGAGTCCAGAATTCCAAAGTCGATACCGATATTGGTTTGAGTTGTAGTTTCCCATCTTAGGTCAGGATTACCCAATTGAGTGGTAATGATACCGGGAAGGTCGAGGTAGTTAGCACCTGCTCCGAAAAGCTGTAGGGCTGTGAAGTTTCCGATACCATTGTTACCGGTTTGTCCCCATCCCACGCGAACTTTCAAGAGGTCAAATCCTCTACCTGTCATCCAGTCTTCATTGGACAGTTTCCATCCGGCAGAAACTCCGGGGAAGTATCCAAATTTGTTGTTTACAAAACGAGAGGATCCATCCGTACGGAATACACCCGTCACAAAAAGGCGATCTGCATAAGAGTAATCAACATTTGCAAAATAAGACTGCAATCTATCTCCGGAGAAACTTCCTGTAATGGTCGTAGGAGATGCTCCAGAAGAAAGACCGGTGAAATCATCAGTTGGGAAGTCATTTACTTCTGCGAAAAGACGATCGATTCTGTCTTCCTGAAACTCAGCACCGATATTCATGTCCAGTGTGCTGGCTCCAAAATTGGTGTTGTAGTTCAGGGTATAGTTGTTTACCCAGCGGAAGTCAGATACTTCACTATTGGTTCCGGTACCTGTATTGGATGATTGAAGGATAGAAGGTTCATAAACCGACTCTCTCAAATTCAAGGCATCAATACCCATCCCGACTTTGAGGGACAGACCATCCACAAATTCATATTTGGCAAAAGCATTACCGTTCAATCTGTGAGAAATGATCTTGTTGTCATAGTTTTCTATGTTGTTAACCGGATTTTCCCAACCTAAACCGGAAGCAAAAGATCCGTCATCATTTCTTACGGGAACAGTAGAAGGCCAAAGTATGGCAATGGATACAATCCCAAAAATGTTGTTGTCATTTCTTACCCGGTCATTGACAGAGTTGTTGTACCCCATATTCATACCAATGGTCAATTTGTCATTGGCCTGGTGGTCCAGATTCAGACGTGCACTGTAGCGCTGGAAGCGAGAACTTTCGATGATCCCTTCATTGTCATGATAGGACAGACCCGCGTAGAATCGTGTCTTTGCATCCCCACCACTAAAGCTAAGGCTGTAATCTTCGATGGTTCCATTGTTGAAAACCAGGTCCTGCCAATAGGTATCTCCCTGAAATCCTCCCAGGAAGAAGTTTCTGTCACCATAGATTTCTCCTAAATAGTCGCGATAATCTGCGGAGTCCAGTACAGGAATCAGTTTGATGGGATCTTGTGCACCATAAGAAGCATTGAAATTGATCTGAGTTCTACCTGCCTTTCCGGACTTGGTAGTAATCAGTACTACTCCATTGGCACCACGAGAACCGTAGATGGCCGCTGTAGAAGCATCTTTCAATACATTGATGGATTCAATGTCATTAGGGTTGAGGTCAGCCAGGGCATTTAAGTCCTGCCCACCTACTCCTACTTGTGAGAAGTTTCCGGAGATCAGAGGAACTCCATCAATTACATACAAAGGCTGATTAGTAGCAGAAATAGAGGTAGAACCTCTTACGCGAACATCTACACTTGCACCAGGCGTACCTGAAGCTTGAGTTACAATTACTCCTGCAGCTCTGCCTCGGAGTGCGGTTTGTAAGCCTACACCGGGAACATCCTGAATAACCTCAGAATTTACAGTAGAAATAGCTCCTGTTACGTCACCAGATCTTTTGGTTCCATACGCAGTTACTACTACTTCATCTACTCCCAGATAGTCTTCAACCAGTGTGATTGTGTAGTTCGTGTTGCCATCGAGTTTGATCTCTTGGGTCTTGTAGCCTACATAAGTTACTACTAATGCAGTAGCACCTTCGGGCACAGTCAATTTGAAGTTGCCTTCATTATCGGTAGAGGTACCAAAGGTCGTTCCTTTTACCACAACTGAGGCAAAACTGAGCGGCCCATCAGCATCTCTTACGGAGCCTGTAATGGCTTGACTCCATAAAAAGGAGCAGCAGATTACCATCAGACTCACTAGCGTTGATAGTCGTTTCATAACGTTAGATTAGAATTGAAAACATGTGAGAAAGAACGTGTGCTATCCTACTTGGATATGATCATGGTATTCTTAAGAAATCATGGTTTGCACTTGTGTTTTTTGGTTAGTGAATGTGTGTATAATTCTTAGTGTTTGAACATAGGTTGATCATGCTTAACTGTCCATAATAACGAAAAGTTTTGAGGAAGGTCTACTTCGGCTATCTAAAAATTATTCATGCAAGGGACAAGAAAACCCTCAAACAAGGCATTTAGATTGCTCTTGAGCCGTAAATCCCACAGTTATTTATTTTGTCTTTTCTTTCAATTCTTCAAATAATTTTAGATTATCGTGGCTACTTTCCTCTCCAACATTCTACAATTATGCGTGTACTTTCATTTGGTGAAATTCTCTGGGATATTATAGAGGGAAAATACTATATCGGAGGAGCCCCTTTCAACTTCGCTTCTCATATCACTCGTTGTGGGGCTGAGACTTATATGGTATCAAGATTGGGAAAAGATGAGTGGGGCGAAAAAGCTTTTGAGGAAGCGAGAAAATTAGGCATCTATCCTAACTTCATTCAATGGGATAAGGAAAAACCCACGGGCACAGTGGATGTATTTCTCAAAAATGGTCAACCTTCCTATACCATCAATCCCGAAGTCGCATATGACTACCTTGATTTTGAGGAATTGATTCAGTCAGGATTAAAGGAGGAATCCTTTGATATGTTTGGTTTTGGTTCCCTGGCTCAAAGAAATGAAGCATCCCGAAGCTGTCTTTATCGCATCCTTGAAAGTCTTAGATTCGAGCATATCTTTTATGATGTGAATTTGAGAAAAGATTGTTATTCCGCGGAGATTGTAAATGATTCCCTGAAATACAGTACAATTCTGAAACTCAATGATGATGAGGTGCCCATCATTTCCGAATTTACGTTTTCCGAAAAAATGGGAATAGAGGATTTTTGTAAAAGAGCTGCAGCTGAAAGAGGGCAGGAAATCGTGATCGTTACTGCAGGGGGAGCCGGTTGTTTCATTTACCACGAAAACAAACTGCATAAAGTCCCCGGGAAAAAAGTAAAAGTAGTGGATACGGTGGGAGCAGGTGATTCTTTTAGTGCAGCCTTCCTGGCAATGTATTTCAAAAAAGGAGATCCGGTTTATGCTGCCTCTGTTGCAAATCAGCTGGGAGCCTTTGTAGCCTCTTCTCATGGACCCATTCCCACCTATTCTGATGAATTGAAAAAAATCCTGGAGATTGACTAAGGTCTGCTTGAGGAAAAATCACGCATTCTGCTTACCTTGTAAATAAGGATTAAAACTACTGGCGGACGGCTCTTCAGGATGCTGTCTCCTGCAATACCGGAATTCATGAGAATTAAGATTGGCGGCAATTCCTTTCTGTTGGGTCTAATGCTTATCCTTTTGATAAGTCTTTCCTCCTGTCAGCAATCATCTTCTAGTACATCAGCAAAAGGAATCATTGGTATTACTGTGATGAGTTCCGAAAATCCTTTTTTCAATGTTCTCGCAAATGCAGCTGCTGAAGAGGCACGCAAACATGGATATGAAACGGAAATTCTGAGTGGGGATAATGATCCCGATAAGCAGGATCGCCAAATGAAGGATTTTATTGCGAAAGAAGTAGCGGGAATTATCATTTCACCTTGTAATGCACATGCAATTGGAGCTTCTATCAAATCTGCCAATAAGGTAGGCATACCTGTTTTTATGGCTGATACCGGTTGTACAGATAGCACGGCCAAAACCGTTAGTACCATTACCACTGCCAACTATGAAGGAGGTATACAAGCGGGCAATGCTATGGTAGAATTACTGGGAGGAAAAGGAGGAGACATCCTGGTTCTGGATTTCAAGTCGGCTGAGTCTTGTTTAAAAAGAGTGGCTGGATTTAAGAAAGTGATGATCGAGTATAATGCAGCGAATCCAGATGCAGAAATCAGAATAGTCAGTGAATTGAAAAGTGGAGGAAGGAGAGATATTGCCAACCAATCTACCAGTGATGCTTTACAAGCACATCCCAATTTAAAAGCCATCTTTGCGATCAATGACCCTGCTGCTTTGGGGGCATATGCGGCCCTTGAAAAGGTTGGGAAAGAGGAAGATATAGATATCATAGGATTTGACGGAATGCCGGAGGGAAAACGAGCCATAAAAGAAGGGAAAATCTATGCGGACCCGATACAGTTTCCAGATCGGATCGGTCAGATGACAGTTCAAACCATGATGCGCTATTTTGATGGAGAGGAAGTGGAAAAAGATGTACTCATCGATACTTACCTCTACAAAAAAGCAGATGCAGAAAAAGACCCCAGCCTGAACTAGGCTGAAAATATAAATACTACTACTAAGACTCGAAATACATGTCGCAAGCTTCGGATAGTATGGTTTTGTCCATGCGGGAAATTCATAAGCATTTCCCGGGTGTACATGCCTTAAAGGGCGTGGATCTCGACCTTCGGGAAGGAGAAGTTTTGGCCTTGTTGGGGGAAAATGGAGCCGGTAAAAGTACCTTGATCAAAATGCTGGGAGGAGCCCATAAACCTTCTGCCGGAAGTATAGAGTTGTTTGGCGAAAGGGTGGAAATATCTAGCCCCCAAATGGCCCAAAAGCTGGGAATAGGAATTATCTATCAGGAATTCAACCTGGTTCCTCATCTGAATGCACGTGAAAATATCTTTCTGGGAAATGAGATTACCCGCGGCTGGATGATCCATCGATCAGAAGAAGGCCGACAGGCAAAGGAATTATTCGATAAATTGGGCATAGCAATCAATCCTGAAATTCCTTGCTCGAGACTGAGCATCGCCCAACAACAAATCGTTGAGATTGCGAAAGCCCTCTCTCAACATGCCCGCATCCTCGTCATGGATGAACCCAGCGCCACCCTAAGCCCGCAGGAAGTCCAGGGATTATTTCGCATCATCCGGGAACTCAAAGAAGAGGGAATTAGCATTATCTATATCAGCCATAGACTGGATGAAATATTTGAAATTTGCGATCGCATCCTGGTTTTACGAGATGGAGAATATATCGCTACCAAATCGATCGAAGAAGTGGACCGCCGCAGCCTCATCGAGATGATGGTTGGTAGGACAGTAGAAGATGAGTTTCCCAAAGTGTATCAGGAAATAGGAGATAAAATCCTGGAGGTTAAAGGCTTGTCAGGTGGAGGATTTGTTCGAAACATATCCTTCGAAATCAGGGCAGGGGAAGTACTGGGATTTACAGGACTCATTGGGGCTGGAAGAACAGAAGCAATGCGACTGATTTTTGGAGCAGATGAAAAGGATGAAGGAGAAATTTATAAACATGGGAAGCTCTTGAATATACAGCAACCACGTGATGCTATCAGCGCGGGTATTTGTCTGCTGACGGAGGATCGGAAGGCAGAAGGACTGGTCCTGATAGAAAGTGCAAAAAACAATTTCGCCCTGCCCAATCTCAAAGAATTTTCACAAAGGTCCCTGATGAATCCGAGAAAAGAGAAATCTGCTTTTGAGGACTTTCGGTCAAAGGTAAGGCTCAAAGTATCCTCGTTTGATCAAATGGCGGGTAATCTAAGTGGAGGAAATCAGCAAAAGCTGGTGCTCATGAAGTGGCTGCAAAAAGATTGTGAAGTCATCATTTTTGACGAACCTACTCGCGGTATAGACGTGGGAGCCAAATACGAAATATACCAACTCATAAATGCCCTGGCAGCAGAAGGTAAAGCCATCATTCTGGTCAGTTCTGAATTGCCGGAAGTGCTGGGCATGTCTGATAGAATCCTGGTGATGAGAAAGGGAGAAATAGCTGGAGAAATACAAGAGGTAGCCTCCGCAAATCAGGAAGATATCATGGAGTTAGCGGTACACTAAAAATATGGATAAAGAAGAATTACAAGACATCTGGAAGCGCCTGTTGGCAGACTATGGCATGGTACTCGTTTTGCTGGCCCTGATTGCCTTCTTTAGCATCATGACTATCAGCGAGGAGGAGGCGAAAGGGAAGGCTGCTGCTACAGAACTCCTCACCCAAATCAATGGGGAAGGTCAGGAGCAATCTGTACTTATCCTTAGCAATATTGGTCCGGACGATTTGGAGATGTCCGCTTCTTTGGCAGAAAAACTGCGTATGGCCGGACATGAAGTTCTGGCAATTGTAAATGCTGATCCTCCCTCCGTTGCACGACAACTTCGACAACTCCAGGAAGAGGGAAAAGCAATAGACTTTATTGCCACTACCAAAAACATTGCGCATTGGGGGGTGATTCAAAAAGCTTCTGCCAAATATAGTGTTGCTGCCGAGGCAAGCATTATTCAACCTTCCTCCGGCAAATTCCCCCGCTTCCTGAAAAGAGATAATCTCCGAAATATAGCAGATAGAATATCAGTCATTGCCATTTTGGCTATAGGGATGACCCTGGTCATCATTACTGCGGGCATTGACCTCTCCGTAGGAAGTTTGATCGCTCTGGCTGCAGTAAGTGTTTCCCTCTTCATCCAACAGATGGGAGCGGATGCTGCGGGAGGAGGAGCTCTTTTTATGGCAAGTGTGATGGCTATCCTACTCTGTGGCCTGATGGGCTTTTTCTCGGGAGCCCTCAGTACTACCTTTAAGATCACTCCTTTTATCGCAACCCTTGCCATGATGATGATCGCGCGGGGGCTGGCCTATAAATTCTCAAATGTAACCACTATCCCTGTAAATAATGAAGCTTTTGCCGTCTTGGGGAAAGGTCGTTTCGCAGGAGTACCGGTATCCGTAATTATCATGAGCCTTTTGTATGCCGGGGCCTGGTTCCTGATGCACTGGACAACCTTCGGAAGAAGAATTTATGCCATAGGAGGGAACCTGGAAGCAGCTCGACTCTCCGGAGTACCCGTAAATAAAGTCCTGCTTTGGGTCTATACCATTTGTGGTTTGCTTGCCGGATTAGGAGGAGTTATTACCGCCTCAAATCTTGCCGGTGGAGCAGCTACCTACGGGGATTATTATGAGCTCTATACCATCGCGGCAGTTGTGGTTGGGGGAACGAGCCTCATGGGAGGTCAGGGAAAGATCATGGGAACCCTGATCGGAGCATTTATTATTGCTGTCATCCAAAGTGGTATGAACCAGTTGGGGATAGAATCCAATACACAGAAGATCGTTTTTGGCCTCGTCATTATTGGGGCCATTGTTAGCGATAAATACAAAAGAAAAGAAATCACGACTTCGCAATTGCTCTTTTTGCTTGTAGGAATAGGGAGCGCAGCTCTTGCTGTATACTTTTTCCTCCAAAGTATTTATCCCGAAAACTTTAGCTAGGAGTATTTGAATTGATCGAGCAAGCTAAAGGGGGATTAATCAGAGCAAAGTCGTCTAAGTCTTTGGATAAAATTGTAGATTAAAAATATGAAGATCAGCAAAACGAATCGGAAATATTTGACAGGAGCAATTGCCCTCCTGCTCTTCTGCCTGCTGATTGGTTTCTGGCCGAGCAGTACCCCAAATATAGACCTGCCGAAAACGGTAGATTTCAATTATCATATTCGTCCTTTGCTTTCGCAGAACTGTTTTGTGTGTCATGGGCCGGATTCGAGTTCCAGGGAGGCTGGACTTCGCCTGGACAATCTTGAAGGGGCGACTGCCTTACTGGAAAGTGGTAATTATGCCATTGTGCCGGGAGATGCGGATGCAGGTAGTATCATAGAGCGATTGCGATCTGAAAATCCTGAAATGCGCATGCCTCCTCCGGAAGCCAAGAAGATTATGAGTGAGCGGGAGATTGCTTTATTGGAAAAATGGATTGATCAGGGAGCGGAATGGAAGCCGCACTGGGCATTTATTTCCCCCGAAATGCCTGACCTTGCCCGAAACATAAAAGAGGAAGCCCCATCCAGGCAGATCGACTATCTACTTGACGAAGAACTGGCGAGAAGAGGCTTGAAAAAGAGCGAGAAGGCAAGTAAAAACGCTATCATCCGACGAGCTTCTTATATTCTCACAGGATTACCTCCTTCGCCAGATAATGTAGAGGCTTTTTTGTTAGATTCTTCAGAGCAGGCCTTCGAAAAAGTAGTCGATCAATATTTGGCTTCGCCTCATTTTGGAGAAAGATGGGCCAGACACTGGATGGATTTGGTACGCTATGGAGAAGCCATGGGGCATGAATTCGATATAGAAATCAGCCATGCATGGGAATATCGGGATTATCTGATAAGAGCTTTCAATGCGGATGTCCCATTTGACCTCTTCGTGAAAGAGCATTTGGCAGGAGATATGCTGAAAGAGGCAAGATATCATCCAACAGAAGGCTATAATGAATCTATTTTTGGAACCGGATACTTTTACCTGGGGGAAGGCAAACACAGTCCGGTAGATACCAAACAGGAAGAGGCGGACAAGATTGATAATATGATCGATGTTACCTCCAAAACCTTCCAGGCCCTGACAGTAGCCTGTGCTCGCTGTCATGACCATAAGTTTGATCCCATTCCCACTACCGACTACTACGCGATGTATGGCATGATCGAAAGTGCCAGGCTGGGACCGCACCCTGCAAGAAGTGGAAAAGAGAAGCTCAGAACTTTTTCCAAATTGAAGGAAGTTAAGCAATTGATTCGGGCAGAATTGGCGAAAGATTGGGGGATAGCTCTGGAAGAAATGTCTGAAGAATCTGTCTTTCAATTGGCGAGATTTTTTGAAGAAGGAGAAAAAGAAGAAGTACGCCCTGTAAGGGATAAAACGGCTGATGGCTATCAGGTGATTGCTGACTTTCGAAAGGGAAGTTGGGACGGTTGGTATAGTTCAGGTTTTGCTTTCGGGGAAAGGCCCCTGATGGGAGAGCCCGTTTTTGATTCGAAAAGTGGAGCTTTGAAAGCTATGCAAAATGGATATGCTTCCAGCCGAGCTTATGGAACAGGTGTACATGGGATTCTTCGGTCCCCCAATTTTATACTCGAACACGACAGCATAGCTATAAGAGCAGCAGGAAAAGGAGGACAGATTCGATTAGTTGTAGATAATTTCCAGGTCATCCGGAATCCCTTGTATGGAAATTTGGAAATCACCCTGGATGATGAAGCATTCAAAACATATTACATAGACCTGGATTTGGTGAAAGGGAAAAAAGCCTATTTCCAGTTTACTCCCGGAAACTATAATGTGCATGGAAGTAATGTCTATCATCAGGATAGGGAGACATATGTCGAAGTAGAATATGCCAGCCAGTTTACCGGAGGAGAACCAGAGATGGAGATGCCGGAGATGGAGGCCAAAGAGAATGTTAAACTCGCTGATGAAAAGAAAATCCTTGCCAAATGGATAGAAAATGACCTGAGCCTACAGGACTTTGCGCAACTAAACAAGATCATTGACAAAACAGCCCGGAGTGGACCTGGCCCTAAACTCAATCAGCTGCTTGAGCTTAGAGATAGTTTACAAACTGCCTTATATGATTCCACGCATTTCATCGGTATGGCAGAAGGAGATGCTGTTTTCAGTTCTGTCTTTATTCGAGGGAGCATCAATCAACAATCGGAAGAAAAAGTACCTCGTCAATTTCTCAGTGCTGTTCCAGCCAGGACAAAGGAATTCCCTCAAACGGGTAGTGGTCGTTTGGCCTGGGCAGAAGCAGTAATGGATGAAGGAAATCCTCTCACGGCCCGGGTTATTGTTAATCGCTTATGGCATCATGTATTTGGCAGAGGAATCGTAGAATCCGTTGATAATTTTGGCTTACAGGGAAAATTGCCGAGCCATCCGGAACTCCTGGATTACCTTGCAGTCAAGATGAAGGAGGAAGGCTGGTCAATAAAGCGAATGCTTAAACATATGCTATTGACAGAAGCATTCCAGCGTTCTACCGTAGCAGTGCCCGAAAGCCAGCAAAAAGATCCCACGGATGTTTATCTGCATCATTTCCCAATCCGAAGATTGGAAGGAGAGGCGATACGAGATGGCATGCTGGCCGTATCGGATTGTATGGATTCGACCCTTTATGGAGAGCCGATTCCTCTTCATTTGACTCCTTTTATGACGGGTAGGGGAAAACCGCGTATTTCCGGACCTCTGGACGGTATGGGCCGGAGAAGTGTCTACACAGCTATTCGAAGAAATTTCCTTTCTCCTATGATGCTGGTCTTCGATGCTCCGATTCCCTTTTCCACTTTCGGCAAAAGACTTACAACCAATGTCCCCGCTCAATCCCTGACGTTACTCAATGATCCTTTTGTTCAGGATCAGGCCTACAATTTCGCCCTCAACCTGCTTACAAATGGCCCGGAAAAAATAGAAGATCGAATTGCTTTCATCTACTCAAGGGCGTTTAGCAGACAAGCCTCGGAAGAAGAAATCAAAAATGGCATCGCTTTCCTCCAAATGCAGGCCAAAGATCACCTATGCAGCTTGGAAGATATGAAAAATGATACCCGACTGTGGGCCGACTATTGCCATACCATATTTAACCTCAAAGAATTTATCCACTTGCTATGAAAAATTCCCACAACTATAAAAAACGGATGAGTCGGCGGGAAATGCTCAGCCGCTTTAGCAATGGCTTTGGCTCTATTGCCTTACTAGGCTTGATGGGCTCTGTCCCTTTTGGGGGGAATTTGATGGCGAAAGCAGCTACCCTGGCCGGAGCTGGAGATAAGGCTCCACATTTTACCCCAAAAGCCAAAAGTATCATCTTCCTTTATATGGATGGAGGGGTTTCACAAGTAGATGCATTCGACTATAAATCCCGACTCATCAAAGAAGCTGGCGAGAATCCCTTTGACAAATTCAAAGTGGATGCAACTCAGTTCAACAACTATGGCAAATTGATGCCCCCCCAATGGGAATTCAAACAGAGAGGCGAATCGGGAATGTGGATGAGCGATCTTTTTCCTCATATTTCGACCTGTGTAGATGATATCGCCATGATCAATAGTATGTTTGCCGAATTCCCCGAGCATACAAATGCCAATTATTTCCTGCATACAGGGATCGGCATTCAAGGCCGACCGAGTATGGGTGCATGGATTACTTATGGGCTGGGTAGCGAGAGTGAGAATCTGCCGGGCTATGTGGTGCTGGACGGAGGCCTTACTCCTCCCGGAGGCCTGGATAACTTTAAAAATGGCTTTTTGCCCGCCACTTATCAGGCATCTGTTCTCAAAGCTTCAAAAGTGCCTTTAGCCAATATTCTCCCACATGAATACGACGACCAATTGCAACTCAATAAGCTGAAATATATGGACCAGATGGATCAAAGTTTGCTCGGGAAACTTGGGCATGCTGATCAGGTCGAGTCCACCATCGCCAATTATGAATTGGCCTACAAAATGCAATCTTCTATTCCGGAACTGGCTGATCTTACAGGCGAAAGTGATGCCACTAAAAAGCTGTATGGCCTTGAGTCAGATGATCCCAATACGGTGAGTTATGGAACCCAATGTTTGTTGGCAAGAAGACTGGTAGAAAGAGGCGTTCGTTTTATCGAACTCACCTGCCCCAATGTCTATGCAGATCGTTGGGACCAACACAACAAATTGAAAGAAGGACATGCCCGGAATGCCCATGCTGTCGATCAACCCATAGCAGGACTGATCAAGGATTTGAAAGTTCGTGGGCTTTTTGAAGAGACCCTGATTGTTTTTGCCGGAGAATTTGGGCGAACTCCCTTTTCTCAGGGTACGGGTGGTGGCCGCGACCACAATCCTTCAGCTTTCAGCATTTGGATGGCAGGTGCAGGAATAAAGGGAGGAACGGTCTATGGCAAAACAGATGAATATGGATATCGGGTAATTGAAAACCCTACTTCTATCCATGACATGCACGCCACGATGCTTCACTTATTGGGCATCGATCATGTTAGACAGACCTATCGCTTCAGTGGAAGGGACATACGACTTACGGATGTACATGGACATGTGATACACGACATATTGGCTTAAGGAATTAACTTCTTTATTTATATTTTCTTTCCCCGCGGGCCAATTTTAGCGATCCTTATTATGCAATTTCTTTAGATGATTACGGAAAAAATTTTAGCCTTCGGATCAAGGCTTCCACATAATAGTAATCCGCATAGACGATAGGCACTTCAATTTCTTCTTCTATCGGCATATTGCCCGTACTTTTGTCCAAAAAGAAAGGCAGTCGGGAAGCCTGATATTGACTGCTTTCCAAGCTTAGCAATACCTGGTCTCCCCAATTCAGATATTCTTCTCGATTATTGCTATAAGTAGCCAATTCGAATAAAGCCGAAGCAGTGATTACGCCTGCCGATACATCTCGCGGAGCCTCTGGAATATCAGGAGCATCAAAATCCCAATAAGGGATGAAATCTTCGGGCAGATTAGGATGATTGAAGAAGAAGTCCGCAATACCTTCCGCTTGTCTGAGGTAGCTGCTATCCCGTGTATATCTATAAGCCAGAGTCATCCCATAAAGACCCCATGCTTGTCCTCTTGCCCAGGCAGATTCATCAGAGACGCCCTGATTGGTTTCTTTCCCCAAAAGCTCTCCACTCATACTATCCAGGTTGACAAGATGATAGCTGCTAAAGTCTTCCCGAAAATGATGTTTAAGGCTGGTTTCAACATGACTCCTGGCCAGTCGATAAAAACTCGGCTCATTGCTTAGACGGGAAGCTTCAAAGAGCAATTCGAGATTCATGAGGTTGTCAATGATGACGGGATACTGATAATGTCCGGGATTATAGTCCCAGCTTTTGATGGCTTGCATGCGCGCATCATATCTCTTGCTCAGACTTCTTGCTGCCTGTATCAAGGTCAATTTGAATTCCTGTTCCTTTCTGATTTTCCATGCCTGTCCATAACTGGAGTTTATTTTGAAGCCGATATCATGGCTGTCAGATTTGAGGGCTTCTTTTTGGAGAAAGGAAGTATAGGCTTTGGCAGCTATCATCAGTGGCTCCTTGCTCGAATATCCATAAAGCTGCCAGAGGATACCTGGATAAAATCCGCTGCACCAGTCTGATTCCTCTGCAAATCTCAAGGTCCAGAATCCGCTACGTGAACGATATATTTTTTCGCGTATGGGAGGATATTGCTCATAGGTTTCCAGGCTTCGCTGAACCAGCATATCCAGACGATGTTGGAGGAGTTCTTTCGAGATATTTTCGGGCCTTTGTATATCTTCCTGACAAGCAGGAAACAAGGCGCTTAAGAACAAGCTGATAGCTATGATCCGAAATGTGTTCATGTCTCTTGCAAGTTAAAGGCAAGAAGCATACAGCCTGCATTCTATGTAATCATCGGTAACCTTTTGTGCCTGAAAAAGCACTTAATTGAGAAAAACACACAATTTTCACTAACCCGCTCGATTTTGGCTTACCGAAATATACTCCTGATCCTTGCCTGCATCCTTTCTCTTATGAATACTTCCTGCCGTTCGGTATTGAATATTCAGGATGTAGTGCCTACAGCCAGTTTTCAAGGCGTAAAAGTGCAGCAATTTCCTCCTGAATTGAGTTTGGAGGAAACGGATCTAAAGCTGGGGCTTACCTTCGCCTATAAAAATCCTTATAAAAAGAGTCTTCCCATCCCACAGCATAGCTTTAGTTTCAAGCTAAATGGGAAGGATTTGCCCGGTATGCCTCTGTCTAAGGAAGGCTTTATTTTACCTGCAGAAGATAGTATCCACATTACCTACGTAGCTACTTTTGATTTAAATCCGAGGGGAAAGCTGAGTCGATATAGGGTATTGGGAAAAGATAATCGCCTGGAGTTTGCTTCTTCCTTTACGGTAAATTTGGTTGAATATGCAGGATCTCTTGCCACTTCATTTGATATTCCTTTGCCTGAGGATAGCAAGGGGAGTGAGTTGGCAAAGACTTATCTGGATAAGAAACTGGGCAGTCGAACCCTTGAACTTTCACATGGTATGAACTTTCGCCTGCCAGCTTTACCTCAAATCAAAGCTTCCAGCAATCCAATGAAGGTGGAATTTATCGGCCAAATGGAAACCCTCGATCTCAAATTACTCAAGGATGGATTGAGTCCCATGGTCAATACCCTGATCGAAACGAATAACAGCAATGCGCTTAGCGATCCCTTTGTTTCCATGATGAAGGATAGCATAGATGTCTTTGGAATAGGGAAGGTGAATGTTGCCTCCTACTTAATGACGACGATACTTACCCCTTTCTATGGGGTAGAGGCGAATCAGAAATGGAATGAATTTGTGGGGAAACTGGAACCAGATGAAAATGTACCCATGCTCAACCATTTGGTTTTGACTTATGTCGATCCAAACTCTCCCATACAGACTCATTGGGAAAACTTTGTAGAAAGCTGGGGTGATCTGGATGCCATGCCGAATAGAATCGAATTTCCCGGACCGAGGGTGACAGGAATGGAAGTGAGCATTCCCTTTATATTTAAGAATACCAATGAATTTCCCATAGAAGCTCCCCTCTTTTTTGCGGATGCAGATTTCAATTCATTTACTCCTATCAGTTTTGAAATGGGCGTTCAGGGGAGGAATCGTAGAATAGAAGCCGGTGAGGAAAAAGAATTGTGGGTAAAGCTCCGTCTCAACTGGAACATGAATGAGGCCTCGAATGGTGTCTTTCAATTATTGCAGGGAGAGCAATTCAATACACGACTAAAAGGAGAAACCCAGATCGATATGGGCTATGGTCCCATGAGCGTAAAGATTGACCTGCGCAATATGAAGTTGCAGTGGGGTAATTAAAAAAAGCAAAGCCCTTGGGATAACCCTTGGGCTTTGCATATTTAGCGCCTCGCTATTAAAAAAATCTTGTGTTCTTCTTGCTATTTCAGTCTCAGGGTAAGGCCCACATTGAGTGCCCCATATAGAGAGCGGCCTGCCTCTGCGAAAACTGCCAGGTTTTGGTTGAAGTAATATCTCCCGCCAACGGTTACCCCTGAAGTTCCCCGATTGTTGTAAAGCCCTCTGTAGATATCTCCATCAGGTCCTGAATAGGAGGTAGTTTGATACCCCAGCAGGATGCCTATGTAGAGATCGACCTTGTCTGAGTTGAGGTCCATTTCCAGAATTTCTTCCAGAAGGGCGTTGTAATGAAAGTCACCTCTCACACCTACCGAAATGAAGGTGTATCTATATTTGTTGGCTCCGCTTCCAAAGCTGTAGTTTACGAAGCCTGCATAAGGGCCTACTCCCACATACTCAAGGATACCAAACTCAGCTGAAGCTATCAGGGGCAAACCTGTTCCGGATCCATAGAAGCCTATGTTTCCGAGGTTAAGGCCTGGGCTAATGCTCAACAAGCCTTTTTCAAAACTCTGGGCCTGTGTGCTCTGGGGCGTTACCATGACTGTTAAGAACAGTGCTGTAAGGACTATAATCAGTTGATTTTTCATGACTTAGAATTGTTTATGTGTGTTTGTTAATGATTAGTTACAAATGTGTCCGTCTGCGTTTCCTGCGTAAGTATTGCCATTTTCTTCAAGGGTAGAGCCTGATCTCACGAAGATTCCACATCCGGCATTATCGTGGATATAAGAGTTGGTAACTTTCATTCTGCCAGACCTCAGGAAAAGAGCAGCAACGCTGTTACAACAGTAGACATAGTTACTTCCTGCGTCTCTGATTTCTACATGCGTCAATTCGTTGTCAAAGCTGATGGTCTCGGTATGAATACCTCTCCAGTATCCCGGTTGAGCCGTTTTTCCTCTGAAGATGATTTTATCCGTACTTGTACCAATAGCATTTAAGATACCGTCATCATAAACTCCCAGTCCTGCGTTTAAGGCGAATGCAAATTCAACTCCGGGCTCAAGGGTCAAAGGCTTTGTTACATCGATTACAGAGTGCAGGAGGAAAGGAACATTGGTTTTATCAATCTCAATTTGATTGCCAACACTGCTGTTGTAAACGTGCAGGTAATCTTCATCATTTCCTGAATAATCAGAATTCATACCATCCAGTTCAGCGGCTTGCTCTATGCTGATGTAAAGCGGTTCTGCGTCATGCGTGCTTATCACATTATTTTCAAATCCTGAGAAGGTAAAGTCATCTGTAGTCGCTATACCATAGCCTTGTCCTTCTGTGATGCTGGAGTTTCTGATGGTAGTCCTTCCGTCTTTGAGGAAAACACTGGCTACTACGTTGCAGCAGTAGACATAATTACTACCTGCATTGGATACTTGAAGATGATCTAGAATATTGCTCAAGCTATTGGTTTCGATGTGAATTCCTCTCCAGTAGCCACGTAGACTTTCTCTGCCTTTCATAATGACAGGCTCTAAATCAGTCCCTTCTACCTTTAAGGCTCCCTGGTCGAATACGCCTATACCCGCATTTTCATTCATTTGAAGTTCTACACCTGCATCGATGGTTAGTTTTTCTTTTATATCGTAAACTGCCCCTTCTAGTTCATATGGAATATTGAGCTTTTTTAGCCTGCTTTCTTCCGTTACATCATCATCTGTTAGTAGGACGAAATTCTGGCCATTTCCACTAAAGTCAGATCCTAAACCATCAAGTTTTTGCGCCTGCTGAATAGGCAGAACCAAGGGCTCTTTATCATGACTTGTAATGGTATTGTTTTCAAAGATTCCAATTTCGACAGCATTTCTTATAATGATTCCGTGTTCTTCCCCATTGGAGATGCGGGTATTGCGGATTTCAATAGACCCATCTTTCAGGAATAAACTGGCTTTATCATTACAGCAGTACACATAATTCCCGGCAGCGTCCTGAATTTCTACATAATCCAACTGGTTGGATAAGGGAGTTTCAATGTGGATACCTCGCCACCAGCCTTTGTTAGCTGTTGTACCTTTGAATATGATAGGTTCTCCTGAAGTTCCCAGAGCTTTAAGCTCTCCATTATCATAAACGCCTATTCCTGCGTTTTGCGAAAACTCGATAACTGTACCGGGTTCTATAGTGAGGCTTGCTGTTAGGTCAAGCACACAATCGATGCGGTAGTCTACGGCTGCTGGTCCATTGACCAGGGTCGTATTTTCTGAGATACTGCAATCAAGTATCTGCGTTTCACCAGAAGGTCCTGGATCGGTATAGGATTCTTTTCGTACCCATTTTTGCTCATTTCCTGCACCACTTGAACTTACGGTAACATAGATGGTATCAGCAATCAATTCCATGCTTGCTGAATAATAATTACCATCACTCCCCAGTTCCTGGTGCGTAAAATTGCCACCTCCTCCGCTGATGTCTTTCCATTTTATATCGCCTACGTTGAAATTCCCGCGACCCACAAGGATGGTACCTTCTGTTCCGGTTGCGATAAGCTCCATGCCGTCATTGGCTGGATTATTACTTCTTACTCTTACCCAATTTCCATGTATCTCTTCACAACCTTCTGCATTGGGATTAATAGGGCCTTCCTCACATGAAAAGAAAATCATGCTGAGGAGGGATAGAATTACTAATAGTTTGCTGTTGTATTTCATGTCGATTAAAGGATTATAGATTGTTTGACATGATAAAGATGTCCTCTATAATCGCTTTAAACCGAGCTTTGTCAGGAAAGGGAAGGATTTTGTCAGGGAAAGATGATAATGGTGTCAGGGAAGGAAGAGGTGAGTACGGCAGTGTTTTAGTGCGGTAGTTCATTTTAAGGAAAAATTACAACTATAACACAACAACACTAAAACACATCCTAAGCTCCATTTACAGTCTATTCAGCCGATCGTAAAATGATTCTTTATAGGTCTTTCCAAGCGGAATCTCATGCGGCCCGATTTTCAGGGTCTGATTAAGTTGGTGAATGGACTCCAGGTGGAGGGGATTGATGAGAAAGGATTTGTGGACCCGAATGTAAGGGGAAGGATTTAGCTTTCTTTGGATTTCGGGTAAAGTGCCACGAATATGAGCCTGGCGATCCAGGGTCACGATTTTGCAATATCGGTTGCCATCCACTTCTATATAGAGGACTTCTTCGGGATGGATCTTGACCAGTTTGGGGCCTATTTTTACAAAGAAGAAATTTCGGAAGAGGATATCTGACTCCCATTCCTGACTTTCCTTAGCCTCATCATCTGTACTCTGCAAAGCGAGTTCTATGCTACTTTGCAAAGCCAGTTTTTCTACCGGTTTTGTTAAGTAAGCATATGGATGCGTGAGGCTCGCCTTTTTGAAGGTTTGCGAATCGGAAAAGGAAGTGATGTAAATAATGGGGGTGGGAAGCTGTTGATTGATTTTGTGCCCAAGATCAATGCCGGATTCTTCTCCGGATAAATGAATATCCAGCAAGACTATGTCAGGCTTCTTTTCCTTGACGACAGGAAGCATTCCCTCGGCTTTATCCTCTAAACCCACCAGATCATATCCCAGATCTTCTAGGGTTATCCTCAGGTTTTCCTGGTGGAAAAAATCGTCCTCCAGGGCAAAAACGCGCACAGATTCCCTACTCATGTTGACAATTTCGCAAAATCAGGGGCAATCGGCAAATGAATGCTGAAACGAGATCCCTTGCCCTCTTCACTTTCAATTTTTAATTCTCCCTTCCAATGATCCAGGAGTTGATGAATGATCTGAAAACCCAATCCAGTTCCTTTTTCACCTGCTGTACCTCTTTCTGAACTCAATTTAGATTCTTTTATCAATTGCTGAACTTGTCCAGGGCTCATTCCTTTGCCAGTATCAGATAAACTTATTTCTACAATGCCATCGTTCTGCCTGGCACTCAATTCGATCTGGCCTTGCTCTGTAAACTTGATGGCATTTCCTACGAGATTATTCAGGACTACACTTAGCCCATTTTTATCTCCCTTCCATTTTAGCTCTTCAGGAATGCTGAGGATCAATTCATTTCCCTTGGCCTGGGCATGCGCTTCATATCTGTCCAGAATCTCTTTCCCCAATCCCTGCAATTTGATATCACTAGCCTGGGCTTCATACACCCCCAACTGCTGCAAAGACCAGTTCAGGAGATTGTCCAGCAGTTGTTTGAGCTGATTGGATTGTTGATTGATGCGCTGACTGATTGCTCCCAGCTTAGAGAAGTCTTCCTTTTGTACATAATGATCAAATATTTTCCCTACACTCTGGAAGCCGGTAATCGGACCGCGCAAATCATGAGCAATCATAGCAAATAGACGATCTTTACTTTCATTCAATACACTCAACTTTTCCCGTTGAGCTTTTATTTCGGTATTGCGCGTTCTCAATTGCATAAGTAGGGCGAAAACGATGCCCCCGGCAATCAATAGAAGTGCAACTATGCCTATCAGTGAATTCCTTTCTGTTTCTGTTTGTTGAAGTTCCAGATTTTGAATTTCCTGTTCTTGTTCCAACTGAGTGATTTGAGCTTCTTTCTGAACGGTCTCAAAACGGGTCTGCATTTCAGCCGTCTGTATATTGTAACTTCTCCGCTGAAAAGAATCCGCCCAGATTTTGTAATTCTGTTGATTCTGGAAAGCAGATGCCCAATTGCCCAAAGCAGAATCGCAGGCTTTCAATCCTTCATATCCATCTCTCAATAAATCAGCCTCATTGGAGGTATTACCCAATTCAATGGCTTCCCGATAATAGTTTTTTGCTTGCTGATACTGCCTTAAATTTCTGTGCGAATCCGCCAATTTTAAAAGGAGAAAATCCTGAACAGCAGATTCCTGCATGCCTTGAGATATTTCATTGGCTTTGGTTAGTTCTCCTAGAGCGGCCTGATACTCCTTTTGGTTATTCAAAAACTCTCCATAATATGATCGGACCAAGACCTCGAAACGAGGAGAAGGGATCACTTTGAGGGCTTCTTCAGAAGCTTTGAAATAGTATCGCGCCGAATCTGTTCTTCCCAGACTGGCCTGTATCCGAGCCATATCTACAAAGGCAGATACATAATTGATTGATGGTCGTGATTTTTCGATTTCCAGGGCACCTCGTGCAAATGGTTCCGCCGATTCGTACTCTTGCCTGTTGAAGTAGTAGGCAAATAAAAGGGCCTTCGAAACCCGTGCAACTTGCACATAATTGGTTTGCCTGGATAAATCATTGGCCTTTAATCCATAATAAATAAGAGAGTCTCCATATCCGAGGTCTCCATAGTATTCTGCCAAATTGTAGAGCAGTATACCTTCATAGACAGGTGCAGGACTTTGTTTATAGATCTCCCGAGCCAACTGTAGATAGTGAGCGACAGAATCGGATTTCTGGAACTTGAGGATATAAGCTTTTTGGGTATAGTTGAATGCAAGATCATGTTGATCTCCATTTTTCAGGCTTTGTTGTATCGCGAGATCTCGGTATTCCAGACTTTTGTTGAGGTCTGAAAGGATGGATAAATAGGCGAAAGAATTATAGGACTGATTGACCAGCTTGCCTAGATTGTTTCTTTGTCCATAATCCAAAGCTCCTTTCACAAAGCTTTCTGCTTCTGGCATTTTCTGTATGGCGAGAAATCCTCGGGATAAGGCTAAACCTGCCATATGAATTTCTAGAGAATCAGCGGCTGATTTAGCCAGTTCCAGGGCCTGGGTCGCATCCTGAATCAATTGGGCAATATTCTGCACCATAAGGCCTCGGGACCAGGAAAGATGACGATAAGCCTTTGCCTGTCCGACTTTGTCCTCTGTTTGTTCCGCCAGTTTCAGGGCAATTTCTGCATATTTTCGGACAGAGTCTGTCGAAAAGGGCCGCAGTTTCTGAGCCAGTGTCAAGCTATGATCCAAACTATCATTTGGGGTAGTAGTGCTGGCTATGTTTTGACGAAGGCTCTCTATCTCAGTAGTCTGAGCTATAGATAGGAGAGAAATGGGAAAGAATAAAAGAAATAGGCCTATAATCCTGATCGCACGCATAAGTGTAAATTAATCAATTCTTATCGAAATTAGGGGAATAATGAAACGAGGATGGATTACACTTTGTTTTTTAAACGAATGAGGTCGTAAATTTCCATCAAAATCAATACATGAAATTCCATATCCTGGCCCTGCTTTTCCTTTTTGGAAATGGTTTGCTTGCACAAGATGCAGCCTATACCAGCGAATATTATGGCAAGATCAAAAGAGAAGGAGATCTGGCCAAACTTCAATTTTTCTTTAGCCAAATGCCCAAAGGAGGGGATCTGCATCACCATTTTGGTGGATCATTGTATGCAGAGTCTTATTTAGAGTGGCTGGAGGAAAAGGGCTATTACCTCAATACAGAAAGCCTGAAAGCCTCAAAGGAAAATTGTGCGCCTTGTGTTTCCATTAGTGAGGTAATTAGAAACTCTAATCTTTTTGAAAGGGTAATCGAAAGGTGGTCTGCACAGGATTATGAGCATACGTTCGCCTATCAACTTCCTCCTGATCAGCATTTCTTCAATTCCTTTAGTTATTTCGGGGAAAGGGAGTACCGAGATTATAGAGAAGGCTTGATAAATATCAAGCAGCGAGCCCTCAAAGAGAATGTTCAATACATCGAAACCCAGGCCCTCATCATACGGATGCCCTTTAGCTATTCCGAATATGATGACAGCCTATGGGAAAGCCAGAAAGCCAGAGATACTGCAGCGCTTTTTCAATTGCTGGGAGAAATAGAGCAGAAGATGCAGGGCAAGGAATTGAATGCCACAGTAGAGGAATACATAAGTACGCTACAAGGATATCATAAAGGTCTTGATCAAAAGGATTTCAGCTTGCGCTATCAAGCCTATATTACCCGATTTCGGAATCCTTCTGATATTTTCACCAGCCTGTATGCCTCCTTTTTAGCCGCGAGTAAAGACGAGCTGATCGTAGGGATCAATATTGTGGCTCCTGAGCATGGTCGGGTTTCTATGCGTGATTATTGGCTGCACATGCAGATGTTCAACTATATCTCTCACAAATTTCCTCAAGTGAAAATGAGTTTGCATGCTGGAGAGCTCGCTTTGGGAATGGTCAAGCCAGAAGACCTGAGCTTCCATATTCATGATGCTCTTTTTATCGCAGGAGCTCATAGAATTGGTCATGGGATTGATATGCCTTTCGAAGTGCATGCCGTAAAATCCCTGACCTATATGGCTGAAAATCAAATTCCGGTAGAGGTGAATTTAACCAGCAATGAATTTATTTTAGGAATAAGTGGGCCTGAGCATCCCCTCAAATTATATCATGAATTCGGCGTGCCCATTGTGATCTCGACTGATGATGCCGGGGTTTCAAGAAATAACCTTAGCAGCGAATACACAAAGCTTGGGAGCCGCTACGATTTCAGCTACCGGGACATCAAGGGTTTTGTGTACAATAGCATCCGCTATTCTTTTATGAGTACAGAAGATAAGGAGCGAAGCCTGAAACTGCTGGATGAGAAGTTTGAGGCTTTTGAGGCGATGATTGCTTCACACTATAAAAACCTGGGGAAGAAATAGGCCTTATTCGCAGCCTTCTTTTTGCACCGTATAGGCCAGGTCGAGGATCTTCCAGCCTTGTTCACTTTTTGCGAGGGTGAAAGCATCTGTTCCGCAGTGGCTGAATTTTCCATTGATATAGAATTTATAGCGCGTCCAGACCATAGCGAGATTGTGGTCGATAAGGACTTTTGGATCTATGGCTTCTTCTTTCCAGGAACCTTCTCCGCTTGCAAGACTCGATAGATAGCTGGCGAAAGTCCGGGCTTCCGTTTCCTCTTTTTGGGAAGGGCTAATCAGGCGAAAAGAATGACCATCTTTATGCAAAAGACTTTTCGCCAATTCGACATCCCTTTCTTCCATACTTGAGAAAAACTGATCTACAACACCTAGTATTTTTTTCTCTTCAACATCCTGCGAAAAAGAAAACAAAGGTAGCAGCCAAAGGCTAAATAATAGGATAATTTTCATGAGGCCAGAGACAAAGGATCAATGAATAGGAGGCTTAAAAGTAGAACATTCAATGCCATAAGCAGGAATCCAGTAGAAGGAAGCTTATACTTTTCGGCCCGGAATAAGAGAAATGAAAGAATCAAAGCAGCAGGAGCCAGCAAAAGAAATAAGCCTCCGAGGAGATTGGCGAAAACCCCGTAGAGCGTATGCTCTATTTTCAGGAGATAACCGATCATCAAATAGGCTACACAGAAAATGACGCTTGCTGTACTGGCCCAGGCTATGGTTTTTTGACTGCTGAGATTCATGCTGAATTGCTTTTCAGCAATATAGGGAATGGGGCTTGAAATTCTAGTGTAGCTTTTTCCGGAAAAGGATTTTTGATATGTTTTTGAAGGATCTCTTCTACTTTTCTTCATATAGGTCGGTCCAAAAATCGCAGAGCCTAAAGCCTGCCAGACATACTGCCCCTAGTCCCTATAGACTCTGTAGGACCCACGCGCTTGAAGAAGGATCAATGGTCTCAAAGTATAATAGAATAAGAAAAAGGACCTTAGCAAAGCCACGTTTTACCCATAAACCGTAGATTAAGCTTTGCTAAAAGTCCTTTTTGATATGTGTTCTTGTGCTCATGTGCTCGGGTTAATTTCAACAGAACACCAGAATACCAGAACACCTCATTATGCCATATTCCTCCGTCTCACGGCCTTAGTCCCACCGGAATATACTTCAGAATGCAGATCATTGATATTGCGAATCGTAGTTCTGCGGCGGTTGAAGTCGAGGATTCTGGCTTCTCGAAATTTATTCAAAACAGTCGTTACTGTCTGACGAGAGGTTCCTGTAAAGCTGGCGATCTCCTGGTGAGTCAGGTAGTTTTTGAGAACCACTGCTCCATCCAGGGTTGTTCTGCCGCTTTTCTTAGCTTGCTCTATGACAAACTCTGCGATGCGCGCACGAGCATCTTTAAACAAAAGAGACTCCATTCTTTTCTGGCTGTACATCACTCTCCATCCCAATAGCTGATGAATGTATTTTCCGAATCCTTCACTATCTCTCATCATTTCCATCACCTGCTCGGTTGAGATTACGCAAATCTCACAATCTTCAGCGGCCTGTGCATAATCCATTCTTTTACCGGGACCATATACAGCTGATTCTCCAAAGATTTCCCCTTTATGCAAAAGGGCTTTTATCACTTCCTGCCCATCATCTGTATATCCTATGATCTTTACAGCTCCTTTATGGATAAAATAGAGTTTGTCTGCATTGTCATTGTTGAAATAAATGAAATCGCGCTTTCCATAGCTTTTTCTGCTGCTGAGTTTCTGTCCGGCTTCCGAGTTTAAATAGGCACAGAAACACTCTTGTAGGTTCAACTTGTCTGAATACCATATTTGATGTTGAGAGTTCATTTTGTTTTGATTTAATGGTTTAAGGCGGCATAAAAATCTAAGCCTGGCATATATGAGTGGTGTGAATTTTCCTGCTTTGTTTGTAGGTGTGGAATTGCAATCTTTTAGCTCGTTGACACATCATCTCTCGTAAGAGGAAACCGATGGGAGATCCAGGGAAACGTTTGGCAGCTAATTCGCTTTTCTGTTTCTTACCTGACAGATTTTCTAAGGTCCTTTGTCTTACTTGCATCAAGATTTGTGGTCTAATGAACATGCTATTGAAGTATTGCGGGTCAATTGATTCATTCACATTACAAGATTAGCCTTCAAGTATCACAAAGGATTCACATGGATATCATCTTTTTATTCCATATGAAATCTGTCTTTAGAAAATTTTAACAAAAAAAATCCGAGAGGAAATATCCCCTCGGAATAATTTATATGACTGACTATCAGATTTTTATATATGATTCCTTCTTGCCGATGAGCTAGACTTCATCCCCAGGCTTTTCCAATTATCACAAAAGTATTGCAATTAGATTCAGATTTGTCAAAATCATGAGGTATGAGCCAGGTTTGAAAAGGTCAGATAGGTGAAAAATATGCTGAAAATGAAGAAGCAAATCCCAATGATCAGTACATTTTGCCAGCGCATTTTAAAGGAAATGATCAATTCCTTTTCCAACTTCTCCCATCGGATGTGAGTAATGGCCATGAGATTTATAGCGCCTGCAATCAAAGGCCCAAAGAGTAATAATAGACGGATGCTCCAATTCAGGGCTGAGTTATCCCCAAACTGCCTGTCCACATCTGTGATCCACTCATAGATATGCCCGATGATCGGTATATGGATTTCAAGATAGTGATTGAAAATTACCCCACTCAAAAAAATGAAAGGTAATATCAGGAGAATAATTCCTGCCAGACTGGACCTTTTGGTATTGAGCAGGGGCAGTCTGAATTCGTTTTGATGTGCATTCACATCCAATTTTGGCTGTTCCATTTCTTCTAATATGTTATGTAAGTCTTTTTCTTCCATGACTAATTCAGTTTCTCTTTTAAGTGTTTCATGCCTCGGGATAAAAGGGATTTGACCGTTCCTTTCTTTTTGCCGCTGATTTGCATGATTTCCTCTATATCCATTTGTTCGAAATATTTCAAGGCGATTACTTCCTGGTATTTGAGAGGAAGTTCTCGCAAGGCAGCCTGTATCCGTTGGAACTGGGCAAATTTTTCTTGGCTGATTTCCAGCTGATCTTTTTCTAGTTCTAAAGGCGTTTTTCCTTCGCTGAAGATCATTTCCTTATAGGTTTGAGCAAATAATTGGGGCCGATATTTCTTTGAGCGGAAATAGAGCTTGATTTCATTAGAGGCGATTCGATAGAGCCAGGACTTTATGCTAATGCCTTTCCAGCGAAAGCGACTGATTCCCGCATAAGCTTTGAGAAATACTTCAGAAACGATATCTCTGGATAATTCAAATTCGCCGATCCGTTTGAATACGTAATTGAAGATGGCCGAATAATAAGCCTCATACAGTTGCTCGAATTGATCGGGCTCTTGCTGGATCGCTTGTATGAGTTGTTCTTCGGACATTGTTTCTTTCTATAATACAAGCTTAGGAGAAAGGTTGCAATGGGGGAGGGAAGTGTTGACGTGTTAGTGTGTTAGTGTGTTAAAGTGTTGGAGTTGGAAATAATCTGAATCTACTCCACCTACTACCCAAGCGCGGAGGTTCGGCAGCGCCAATCGGGAAAAGGGGCGGCTAAGTGCGGCTGGTTCTTGGCGCTGCGATTTTTGACTCCATCTTTTTCTAAAAAAGATGGAAAGAACCCCTAAGTAAAAACTAAAAGGAAACCTCCCATAAAAAGCCGAAAGAACACCTAAAAACGGCAAAAAGAAATCCTTCTTAATTTCTGGTTATCTTTGTCAACACATAAAACTCTACTACATATCATTATGAGACGTAAAATCATCCTCGGAATACTCGCACTTGTCGTGCTGTTTATCGGATACCAGGTTTACAAAATCAGAACTACACCCCCTGCTTCACCCCCTGATAAAGTCAATTTCTCAGAAGGAGAATTGGAAATGAGTGTAGATTACAGTCGTCCCTATAAAAAGGATCGCCTGATCTTTGGAGAGGACACTGAAGTTGAAAGTGAAAAGCCTTTGCAACCATATGGACAATACTGGAGAATGGGTGCAAATAATGCAACCGAACTTAGTGTAAATAAAAATTTCACCTTCGCAGGCAATCCGATAGATGCCGGAACTTATCGTATGTATGCCATACCTGGAGCAAGCGAATGGGAAGTAGTTCTCAATAGCGAAGCTGGTGTGTGGTTGGCTTTCCTGGAGCCCGATTATGATAAAGACATCCTGAAGGTGAAAGTTAGTCCTGAGACTATTGACCCGATTGTGGAGCAACTGACTTTTGATTTTAGCAGCGATACGACAGGGATCAATATGAATATGAGCTGGGACAATATCAAAATATCCATTCCTATAGGAGTACAATAAATGGCGAAAGAACGATTTAAAAAAAGAAAATGGGCAGCATTTATGCTGCTCATTTTGGTCTTTCTGGGACTGACCTATTATGCCATCGACAGGATTCAGTACAAATTGAATGTCATGGATGTCGAGGAGTATGAACCTATCTCAACCCTGGTAGTTCCTGAAACCAAACTCACCAAAGCTAAATATCCTTTTATTGATGTTCACAACCATCAATGGACCATGCCCATTCAGGACCTGGATAAATTGGTAACGGAAATGGATTCCCTCAATATGGGAGTGATGGTCAATCTCAGTGGTTTCAGGGGGAAGTTTTTAGAATGGTCTTTGGATAATGTAAATGAAAAGCATGCCAATCGTTTTATCCTCTTCCTCAACCTGAATTTTGAAGAGCTGGATGATGAAGGCTGGCCAGACAATGCTTTGGCTACCCTGGAAGAAGCCGTGAAGCAAGGGGTAAATGGCTTGAAGATTTACAAAGGATTCGGCCTGACAGATAAAGACAATGATGGGAATCGCATAGCGGTAGATGATCCCCGCCTGGATCCGATATGGGCGAAATGTGGGGACTTGGGTATTCCTATTCTGATCCACTCAGCAGAGCCTGCATCCTTCTGGAAGGACAAAGACAAATACAACGAACGTTGGCTGGAACTTAAACAGGTACCCAGTCGCTATCGATCGGCTGAGGACTATCCTCCCTTTGAACAAATCATCACTGAGCAACACAATATCTTTCGCAAACACCCCAATACAAAGTTCATCAATGCCCATTTAGGTTGGTACGGAAATGATTTGGGAAGATTGGGCGAATTGATGGATGAATTTCCCAATATGTACACCGAGATTGGGGCTGTCCTGGCTGAACTCGGTCGTCAACCTCGATTTGCTCGAGACTGGATGATCAAGTATCAGGATCGGGTCATGTTTGGCAAGGATACCTATCGGGTTTCAGAGTACTATACCTATTTTCGAGTCCTGGAGACGGCAGATGAATATTTCGACTATTATCGAAAGCGACATGCCCATTGGAAAATGTACGGACTTGATTTGCCCGATTCGGTATTACGGAAATTGTATTATGAAAATGCCATACAGGTGATACCGAATATTGACGCTAGCTTATTTCCTGTGAAAGAGAATTGAAGGAGAAACCAAAGGCAATCGTTCCAGAATACGATCAGATAATAATTTCTGAAAATTTCATCTGAGCGTTTTTCTGCAAATCAAATTCGAGTCCCTTGATACATCTCATGTGCCAAATGGACGATATTTCATTCTATTGAGATCAGAAAAGCCTTTTACAAGGCCAGTCTTTTTATTGATTTTTGCAAATAATGAGCCTAATCAGGCGCGAAATGGCTAAACTTCTAGCCTAATAAGCGCAAAGATTCCCCTTTAGCTTAAGAAAGCGCAAAAGATTAAGCCATATACGTTGAGAATGTCGTATATTGCCGACATGATGAAGGTATATGTTCTTATATCTTCTTTTTTATCTTAAATTTTTATAATGAATAACGGTACAGTTAAGTTTTTTAACGAAGAAAAAGGATTCGGATTCATTACACCTGATGATGGTGGAAGAGATGTTTTTGTTCATAAGAACGGACTAGGTGGAATTTCGATTACCGAAGGAGACAAAGTCTCTTACGAAACTGAACAAGGAAAAAAAGGATTGAATGCAGTGAATGTATCTTTGGTACGGGACTAGCATTTAAGCGTCATATTTAACTCTGGCCTGTTGATTCGTTGACAGGCCAGTTTCTTTTTTATACACCTATTGCTTAAAGAATAACGATATTGAGGAAACCTCCTTTGGGAAATTCATTCCATCGGTAAAATAAAACACTATGGATGATGACCATCTGGAGCAAATCCAGTTCGAAGGCTTAATTCAGGGGCTTATAGATCATGAGTATGCTTGCTGTGACGACTTTATTAATTCACATCTGCTATCCGGCCTAAGAGGAAATATTCAGGACTTGAAAGACTCAAAAGACATGAAGGCCGCTGGATTGGGGAAGAAAATGGATTATCAAAAAAACAAATTGGTCAGAGGAGATAATATAAAATGGATTGAAGGAGATAGCGAAAACAAATACGAACAGATCTATTTGAAAAAGATGGGGAATTTCATCAAGTACTTAAATGAAACTTGTTTTACATCTATCAATACCTTCGAATCACATTATGCGAGCTATGAACAAAAAACTTATTATAAGAAGCATATTGATCAATTTAAAGAGGACAAGAGTCGAAAGTTTTCCATCATTATTTACTTAAATAAAGATTGGCAAAAAAAGGATGGAGGAATGTTGAGCCTTTATCCGAAAGGAGCCAATCAAAAAGATATTTCTCCCTTTGGGGGAAGAATGGTTTTCTTTAGAAGTGATGAAATGGAACATGAAGTGCAGCCCTCATTTACAAGAGAGCGAATAAGTATAGCCGGCTGGTTTAAGAATTAGTATAAACAAAGCCTGGGACAGAAGCTTTAAGCATTTATTAGAAGCAGTCATAAAAACTAAGATGAGTCATCCTGAGAACCCGGGATGTACTGTAGTAAAAGTCAAATAAAATTGGGATTAAATTGAGTTCTATTTTTAGCTACAGCAAAAGCCTGTCTTAAGAGTTTATGAGCAACCGCAACTCTAATGACTTTATGATGTTTACCCTTTTGCTTCATGTTTTCTACCATAGATTGACAAAGAGGATTTACTTTCATCGCGGAAAAGGCTCCCATATAGAGATACTTTCTTGCCAAGGCCTGCCCCATTTTTACGATCCTCTCCTTTCCCTTTACTGAGCTACCCGATGTGAAAATACGAGGACATAATCCCAAATAAGCGACCAATTGTTTGGCAGACTCAAATCGGCTAAAGTCATGGGTAATACAGATCAACAAACAAGCGGTCTTAGGTCCTATACCTGGGATGCTCATAAGCGACTGATAGCTTTGTGAACAATGCTCTTTACTAAGGCTGAGCATCTGTTGCTCCAGCCGCTTGATCGAAGCTTGTAGCTGTTCGATCAGATAAAGCTGCTGACTTCTCACCAAAGGATCCACAATAGGAACTTGATCCATAGCCTCGAGCTGATTACGAAGCATCTGGAGCTGTTTTTGAAATAGGTTAATGCTAGTCAAAAACTGCTGTAAGCGGAGAAAAATAGCCGCTGGAGGCTGCCAGAGCTTAATAAAGCTTCGGTGATCCCGTCCATATTGAGCAATTAAGCGCGCGTCTTGCTGATCGGTCTTGGTTCGCCTTAATTGCATCTGACTGTAGCGGCGAATGACCAGGGGATTAACTACACTTAGTTTAATCCCATGCTGATGTAAACTAAAGGCCAGGGATAAATAATAGGGACCACTTGCTTCCATGACACAGAGATCTCCTTGAGAGAGGACTTCGATAAATTTACAATGGCCCGAAGCAGTATTGGAATAGCTTTTTACCCAGCTTTTCCCACTATCATTAAGACAGACTACTTCAAAGCTTTTTTTGGCAATGTCGATTCCATATACGTTATTATCCATAATCCTATAGTTGAGCAGCTCTGATTCGAACTTATCAATCCTACATTCTGGCTCTTAGCCTACTGTACTGTTCTAGTTTTGGATCAGAGGGAGAGGGAAACCAACATCCCGGACGGTTTTTTAAACCAATGACACTTAACGGATTTATCCCCTCTCCTTTTGCTGCTTATTCAAATACCACAAACTAAGAATTCTTTTCTTCCCTAGCTCTTAGGCAAGTATAGGATGACTCATTTTAGTCTTGCTAAGGCTTACTCAGCTTTATTCGAAAACTGCCCTATTAAATCCAAAAGCGCGGGGAGCAAAAGTGGCATCCAGTCCCATGCCCAAGGCTGCTTGCTTCAATTCTTCAGGAACTTCGCCACAGAAAAGAAAAGATCCTGGATTGGCAATTTTTAGCAATTGAGGAAAGTGCCCGGCAGCAGTTGTACCTAAATGTTGTCCAAGAGCTGCGCCGTCCTTGAAAAGATCATAAACGACCAGAGTCCGGGAGCTATCATCGAAAAAGCAATCTACCTGAAGGGCATTTGGTTCTGTCTCCTGCATTTGTTTGGCTACAGACTGATAAATAGATTTCAATTCCTCTGATTTTCCGGGATTTGCGGTCCATGTGTAAACTACGGTGATTGATTGATTTTTCATTATGACTGATTTTATAATTTCGGTATGACACAAAGATATGGCCTGAATGTATATGGAAGGGGTGTCATTTATGCCAACTTGAGGGGTTGATTTTGCCAAGTATTGGATTTAATTTACAAGAAAATCGAAATGAGGCATTTAAGTATACTTATACCCAAAGGAACTTTGATCCTGGACACAATTGTTGGTAGTCTGAATCTCTTCCGGATGGCCAATAGCTATGCAAAACGGGTTGGGAAATACGAAGAAGACTATTTTAGCATTGACCTGGTCGCAGAAACCTTGGAGCCCATTTCCTGCCACGGGTATTTTCAAGTACAACCTACAGCTAGCCTAAATGAAGTCGATCAAACAGATTTGATAATTATCACCTCAATTACGGCTGATATAGAAGGGGCACTGGAAAAGAATAAAAGTCTTATCGACTGGATAAGAGATAGAAGGGTGAAGAATGATGCGGAGGTAGTGAGTTTGTGCAGGAGTGCCTTTATTTTGGCCGAAACTGGCTTGCTCAATGGGAAATCATGTGCAACACATTGGGCTGTACATCATGAATTCGAAAAGAAGTATCCGAAAATTGATCTGCTACCCGAAAAGATAATCAGCGAAGATAAAGGCATTTATTCAAGCGGTGGAGCCTATTCTTTTTTAAATATGATCCTGTACCTCATCGAAAAGTACTATGGAAGAGAAACGGCCATTTGGTGTTCAAAAATGGGTGAGATTGATTTCGACCGTATAAATCAAAATCAATTCGTCATATTCAGTGGGCAAAAAGAGCATGGAGATGAGGTAATTAAAAAGGTACAGGAGTATATCGAAGAAAATTATGAGGACCGCTTAAGTATAGAAGCCCTTGCCGAGAAATTTGCCATCAGCAGCAGGACTTTTATCCGAAGGTTTTAAAAGGCTACTCTCAACACCCCCCTTGAATATATGCAAAGGGTAAAGATCGAAGTTGCCAAAAAGAGCTTTGAGTCATCTGCCCTACATGTAAACCAGGTGATGTACAGCGTAGGCTATAATGATGAAAAGGCCTTCAGGAAGATATTCAGGAAATATACCGGTTTGTCTCCCCTGGAATATCGAAAGAAGTATAATCGAGAAATGGCTTTTTCCTGAAAAGACTAGCCATACCATTGAATATGAGAGAATAAAAGAAAATAGAATGGGTAGAGGGATACTTTTTATAAAACGAGATTCATGCTCTCCTTAAAAGGAAGACTATGGATCAATTGAACAAAGCAAATGGAAGAAATAAAGGAATGTATTGACCGAAGTATTTTATGCTGGTTAGCAACTTCATCTGTGAAAAATATGCCCAATGTTTCTCCGAAAGAAATCTTTGCTTTCTACGAAAACGACAGCATCATTATCGCAAACATCGCTTCTCCTCAAAGCATCCGCAACATTCGAGAGAATCCCAATGTTTGTGTGAGTTTTATTGATATACTCGTCCAAAAGGGATTTCAAATCAAGGGCGCAGCAGAAATTGTAAAAAAGACGCAGCCAGAATTCTCAGAGATGGAAAAAGTTCTGCTCAAAATGACTGCTGGGAAATTTCCTTTCTCAAGTATTATCAAAATTAACATGGATGAGGTGAAGCCGATCATTGCCCCGAAATACATCCTTTATCCAGAAACAACAGAAGAGGAACAAATTGCAAGTGCAAAAAAAGCCTACGGCCTTTAATACCCAAAAAATCAGCAACGGATATGTCTGGCTGGAGAAAACTTGAATAAGGGAGGGGAAATTTTGATGAAATATGGCGATCATGCCGAGTGTGGAAAGTCTGATTGAAGGCAGGGATATCGTTCTGGAACATACCTTGTAGTTGATCAAAGAAAATAGAATATGACACATAAAATGGATAATTCTACTCTCCCCTTAGCGGAACAACTCGTTCTGGATTTTTTCGATAGGGTCTGGCATGCTCCTCACGAACGAGATGCCATCGACGAATTGATGACCCAGGATTATGTGATAACTACAGCAGGGCAAAGAGTAGAAGGGCGAGAGGCATTTAAAACCTGGGTAGGAAAATTTCAAGAACAGCTCCTGGACGCAAAAACAGAGAGCGTCGATGTTTTTTCTAATGAAAAAGGAGATAAGGTAGTTTCCCGTTGGATATGTTCGGGTAGGAATAATGGACTATTTGGTCTGGAGGCGGATGATCGTTTTATTTCCTTTAGCGGAATCGCCATTTGGAGCATTCGGGATCAAAAACTCGCCGAATGCTGGGTGGAAAGGAGTGCGTATGAGTTGTATCAGGAATTGGTATCCGCTCAGAAGAAAAGTGATTTTATCTAGGAAGGACTCGTTTTTGCCAAACTTAACCTCATTTATAATGTCAAACTGGACACTTACAAATAGCATTAACACCCAAACCGATAGAAAAAAAGTTTGGAATTTTATGTCCGATATGAGCAATCAGGTCAGGATGGAATCCGCGGTAGAATCCATAGAACTGGATGGTCCTTTCGAAAGTGGAACGCATGGGCGTACCATCATGAAAGAGTATACCCAGGAGTGGGTTCTTGAGGATGTGATTGAGGGAAAACAGTTTACAATAGTGGGCCAAACAGAGGGGCAGGATTTTAGCCTGAGTTTTTGCTGGAAAATGGAGGATGCGGAAAAGGGGACTCGTTTAACTCAACTTATTTCTGCCCAAGGAGCGGATGTAGCAAATTTCAGAGAGATTCTACAGGGCATGGAAGAACACGTCCCGGTGCGCCTGGCAGAATTGGCCAAAGAACTGGATCTAATCCTTGAGAAATAAGCCAAAGAAATTTTCTGACATTACTAATGAAATACCCCATCGACTGCATTGATAAAAAGGAATATCCCGAAGTCGTCGAACTCTGGGAGGCATCTGTACGAGCTACCCATCACTTTCTCAAAGAGGAGGATATCCGCTATTTCAAACCTTTGATCCTCAATCATTACCTGGATGCAGTTGATTTGAGCTGTATTCGTAATGATTCTGGCAGAATCCTGGGCTTTCAGGGAGTTGCCGAGGGAAATTTGGAAATGCTCTTTATTCATCCGGATCAGAGAGGGAAAGGGATAGGGAAAGCCCTTTTGGAACATGCAGTAAAAAAGCTGGGAATTACCAAAGTAGATGTTAATGAGCAGAATGAACAGGCTTTGGGTTTTTACTTGCATTATGGATTTGAAGTGATTTCCCGTTCAGACTTAGACTCCTCTGGTAAACCCTATCCCATCTTGCATATGGAGTTGAAGTCCTAAGTGCCAGAAGTTTTCTTGGTATGGACCAAGAATCATCTGCTTGAGAAGCCGGACTTTTGTCAAGAACATTATTGATAAACAAACAATCAAAACATGAAATTGACAAGATTCGCATTTCTGATTCTGCCCCTCTTTTTAGGAAACATTGCCTTTGGACAAGGCATAAAAAAGCTCTCCAATATCCAAATCGTTGAAAGATTCTTTGAAGGGATGAACGATCCCTCCAAAATTCAGGCATCTCTGGATTTACTGACGGATGACTATGCCTTTAAAAACCCCCTGGTCGAACTCAAATCTAAACCAGAGTTCATTGCTTTGGTGGGAGAAATAGGCAAGGTGGTAACCGGAGTCAAGCTAAAACACATAGCTGAAAACGATCAGGATGAAGTCGTGGTTCTCTACGAATTTACCTCTTCCCTTCCTGGTATGGAATCCAATTTTGCTACAGAGTGGTTTTGGATAAAGGACGGCAAGATTGTCGCCTCACACATGATCTACGATACTACCGAATGGAGGAAAGTCTATGCCCAAATGGAGCGATAAGTTTTGAGCTTTCGGAAGCCGGTATGATCCTTTTTGAGGATTATGCTGGTTTTTTTTTGACCCACAGCCTCAAGCCCACCTATGAAATAAGTGTTAGTGTTTTTGGGTGTTAGTGTGTGTGTCGTTGGAATACTTATACTAACCCCACCACCTCCCCAGGCGCGTTGGCCCTGCAGAGCCCATCGGGAAAAGGGGCGGCATGAGGGGGCAGGTTCTGGGCGCTGCGATTTCTGATTCCATCTTTTTTAGAAAAAGATGGAAATATCCCTTAAATAATCCTCCCTTAAACCCATTAATAAAACTCAGATTATAAAGAGAAAATTCTATTTTATTTTCCCGTAAATTTAGGAACGTCAATACTTTAGCCTAGCCATATGCCCCAAATAAAAATAGAAGAATTCGTACAGGCGCTAAGCCTCGCAGCAGAAAAACACAAATACCAGCGAAGGGCAGGATACGATGCTTTGCCCTACATAAATCACCTGATCAAGGTCACCCAAAGCCTGATGCAAGAGGCTGATGAAAAAGACCGGGATACATTGTTGGCGGCTTTGCTCCATGACATTTTGGAGGATACCGAACTCAGTAGAGAGGAACTTGCGGAAAAATTCGGAGAAGAAGTCGCTGCTATCGTCTCGGAATTGACAGATGATATGAACCTGGACTATGAAAGACGGAAACAACTTCAAATAGAAGGATCAAAATCTTTGTCCTTGGCGGCTAAAAAGATTCGGATTACCGATAAGGCTTCAAACCTCAAGGACATATTCAGCTATCCCCTCAACTGGTCTACGGAACAGAAGCAAGCATATGTAGAGACCGCATCAAAAGTGGTAAACGAAATCAGGGGAACGGATACAGGTCTTGAGAATTTCTTCGACCAGAGCCTGAAGGAGATTCATCAGCTAGCAGCTAAGGGATCAGAAGCAGAGGAGCAAAAGCCAGGGAAACTCGATAAAATGATCGCCAAAATCGATCGTCTGATAAAGGCATGCAAAAAGGCAGAAAGTAGGGCCGAAGATGCTCTCTCAGGTATACACCCGCGCTACCAGGACAGTGCCAGGAACCTGATTTATTACCGGGAATTTCGCCAGTATGACCTACGGAAGCTCCAGGAGTCTCTGGGTAGCTTAGGCTTGTCTCGTCTGGCAAAAGCCCAGGCCCATATTCTGGCCGGTTTAAAAAATACAAGAACCATCCTCAATGCTCTACGCGAAGGAAGTCCCATACAGGAGAATAAACTGGAACTGAGTTTTAAAAAAGGCAGCAAACTCCTTCGATCCAATGCGAAAAGATTGTTGGGGAAAGCAATAGCTAGCAGAAGTACCCGCATTATGGTGACCATGCCTACCGTGGCGGCTGAAAATTATGAGCTTGTCGAGCAAATGGTGCAGGAAGGAATGGATTGTGCGCGTATAAATTGTGCTCATGATCATGCGGAGGTTTGGGAAAAAATCATCGGGAATGTGCGAAAAGCTGCCGATAGTCAGGGAAAAGTATGCAAGATCGCCATGGATCTGGCTGGTCCTAAGATCCGAACCGGGCAGTTAAAAAGCGGACCAAAAGTGCGCAAGTATCGACCGGCAAAAGATGTCCATGGCAGAATTGACCAGTCCATGGAGATTTGGATTGGGCCTGAAGCCCGGAAAGACATGCCCCATGTGCCTATTGCGCAAGAAGATGTAGCTTTTTTCAAAGATGCCGATGAGATTACTTTCTTGGATGCCCGTGCTAAAAAAAGAAAGTTTCGAATAGATAGTTGGACAGAGGAGGGATTGAAGGTTCTTCTGGAGAAAACCGTTTTCCTCGAAACCGGTTCCCACCTGTTCAAGCAAGCAAAAAGACAGGGGGAAAGTATAGCTGTTGGGGAATTGCCTTACAAAGAAGGGATCATTATGCTAAATAAAGGGGATCACCTCCGTTTAGATAAAGAAAGCCTGCCCGGAGCACCTGTTCAACTAAATAAGAAAGGTACCCTTGTCAAAGCGGCACATATTTCCTGTACAGCACCGGCTATTTTCGAGCAAGTAAAAGTAGGTGAAAAAATCCTCTTTGATGATGGTAAAATTGAAGGATTGATTGAAGAGATACATGCCGATCATTTATGGATAAGGATCACCTATGCGGCAGAAGGAGGAGGCAAGCTCAGAGAAGATAAAGGGATTAACCTGCCTGAAAGTGAACTTCGAATCAAAGGTCTGACGGATAAAGATCGGATTGACCTGCACTTTGTGGCCCGCCATGCGGATATTGTGAATTTTTCCTTTGTCAATAGCCCGGAAGATGTACAGGAACTCATAGATGCCTTGACCGCTCTTGATGCCATAAATCGCATGGGCATTATCCTGAAAATAGAAACCCAACAAGCTTTTAATCAACTAACAGAAATCCTGCTGTCTGCCATGCAAGTCAATCCGGTAGGAGTAATGATCGCTCGGGGAGACCTTGCGATAGAAACGGGTTGGTACAACATCGGCAGGATACAGGAAGAAATTCTTTCCTTCTGCCAGGCGGCTCACATTAGCGATATCTGGGCTACTCAGGTGCTTGAAGGCCTGGCTAAAAAGGGTATACCTTCCCGGGCCGAAATTACAGATGCCGTTATGGCTCAGCGGGCAGATTGCGTCATGCTCAACAAAGGGCCTTATATACTCGACGCTATACGCCTGCTCAATCAAATACTGGTTGAAATGGAATCCTTTGCGGAGAAAAACATCCCTTTTTCCCCTAAATTGGAAAAAGCCAGTAAATAAGTCCTTGATCCACAAGGCCTGGATTCCCCTAAAGAATTCCCACAATGACTTTATTCTTAGGGATTAAGCCCCTAACTTTTGAATTCATCATCTATAACTATTGCTATGCGTATTTTATGGTATATCTGCATTATTTTAATGCTACTCCCTTTTTCCAGTTGTGAACAAAAGACCTCAAGTCCATCGGAGGCCGAACAAGGTAGCAGTCTTGACATGAATAAGATCGGAAATCTTCTGATGGAAAGAATGGATGTACAAGCCGGCGAAAAGGTTTTGCTAGTGGGAATACCGGGCGCATTCGACCCTTTAATTGATCAATTGGCAAATAAAATCGCAGAGGCAGGCGGAAGCTATTTGGGAGCTTTGCATGCGGATGGGGAAACGCCTCGAAATTGGGCAAGCGAATTTACAAACTCTTGCAAGGATAAAGATAAAGCTGAACTGGCCGAAATATTCAAAAGTGTAGACCTGGGAATTATGCTGCCCGGAGCGACTCCTGCCCATCTCCCCTACAAAGTTTTGCAGGAACAATTGGACGCTGGAAGCGGGCGCACCATCCATTTTCACTGGGCAGGAGCTTACGACCTCAATGGACAGCTCTTGGATATGGATGCAGAAAAAGACCTTTTTTACCAAAATGTATTGCTGGAAACCGATTACGAGGCCCTGGCAGCAAGTCAATTGGGATTTGAAAACTCCATGCGCGGAAAGCAAATACGAGTTACAACACCTGCAGGAACGGATATCAGTTTTACGATAGGCGACCGGCCTGTCACCAAACAGGATGGAGATGCTTCTGCAGCTAGAAGCGAAAAAGCCCTCAACCTTATCGATCGCGAAATCGAATTGCCCGCGGGTGCCATACGAGTTGCTCCGATAGAGGAGAGCGTTAACGGAAGCATAGCTTTTCCTGATGCTCGCTGGAACGACAAAGAGGTTAAAGGACTGGTGATGAATTTCGAAGCGGGCAAACTTGTCGATTATGAGGCCAGTGAAGGAGAAGAGGCAGTTGAGGAGGAATTGGCAGCTGCGGGTGAAGCGGGGCGCTCTTTTCGTGAATTTGCGCTGGGCTTTAATCCCCTCCTTGCAATCCCCCAATCCGGCAATGCATGGATCCCTTATTATGGATATGGATCCGGAATCGTCCGTCTTTCCCTCGGAGACAATACAGAGCTGGGAGGCAAAGTAGGAGGAGGTTACGTACGCTGGAATTTCTTTACCGATGCCACAGTTAAGGTAGGAGAGGAAGTTTGGGTAAAGGACGGAAAGGAAGTGGAAAGCAGGGACATTCAGCTTGAAAGCTCACTTCCCTGATTTCCACGAAGAATCTGTTTCTATTCTTCAATAATCTCATTTAGGATAGGTGCAAAACCTTCGCCTCTGATTTCCACTTTGTCGCCTACTTTCAGGAAAGCAGATAAGTCGCCTCCCATTTTTAGGGACAATTTTCTGTAGCGATCAAAGCCCAATAAATTTCCCAATCGTACCAATGCGCGAGGAGTGGCGATGGCGACTCCGCCCGGCGTTCCTGTCAACACCATATCACCCGCTTTCAAAGCGGCATCCGGGTACTTTTTATGAATAAAACGAAGCATCTGCAAAGGAGTAAAAATCATGTTGTCAGTGCTTTGAGATTGCCTTTGCTCGCCATTGACATAGGTTTCTATACGAATGCAGGGTATGGAATTGGAGCTCGGCGAATTAGGGATCCAAACTTCATCGCTAAGAGGTAGAAATGCCGGATAACTTTTGGAGATGCCCCAGTATTCGTAGCGTAAGGGACTTCCTTCTCCCAGCAGTGCCAGACTACGGGCGGAAAGATCATTGGAAATGAAGTAGCCCAGTTTCGGAACAAAGTCATCGTCTTTCAATTGTTTCGTATCAATCCCTTCCAGCAAAACAAATCCCAATTCGACTTCATAATCAAGCATGGGATCAATGGATTCGAAATCGGCGGACGCTACCTGCGCTACCTCTACTTCCAATTCTCCAATTCCAGCCAGAAGCTCCTCATGCGAAGGAAGTTTTACCTGATCGCCATCACTAGCAAGGCTGATTAATTTCTTGCGAAAAATGGGTGGGATAGCATGGGGATCATACTCGGAGGCTGTTTCAATCAAGTGCTGACTGTAAGTCAGGCCCATACCATAGATTTTCTGAGTTTGTGGAAGGCTATCTCGTGAGATGAAGCTGCCTTCGCTCATTTCAAGGCAGCTAAAATTGGCAGCTTGAGGAATCTCTGACAAAGGCCGAAGGAGGTAATAAGCCAATAGGCCTGCCAGGAAACATAAGACGACAAAAATCATTTTCCAAGCTTTCATAAGGAAGGAATTAATTGAGAAAATCCAGAAGGGATATCTATATCCATGCTTTCTGCACGCCAGGCGATTTGTCCGTCCGGGCGAATTAACAGAAGGGGTACTTTATTTATTGGATATATGCTTTCCACTAAGGCAGCAAGTGAAGAACTACCTAATAAGGATTCAACATTTTTTTGCTGAATGAGGGCCAGAATCCTGACTGCTAATTTTTCTTTCTCTTTCATCCACCATACGCTAGCTTTTCCATTCATTTGCCCTTTCCGCGATCTTAGTAGTCCGAGCTCCGTTGAAGCCATTTTCGTAAAAGACTGTCTCAGCGGCTGAAAGGATTTTTGCTTTGGTTTTTTGATTCAGTCCCGGCATTAAACAAAATTGTTTAAACAAGAATGTTTAATTTTTCCCAGAGAACCTAATTCCTTGAATATTTATTCACAAACGTACGTTTTGATGGATTTTAAAATAAATTGAACAATTATTGAGAGATATTACTTATTATTTATGCAAAAAAATCTCAGTAACGATTTTTTAAAAATTGTTCTTGGAATAATACTTGAAGCCTTTACTTTCGAATAAAGACGCTTCCTGAATCAAAAAGAATGTTCAATAGAATACTTCTGAAAGCATTTTTCCTTCTGCTCATAGCCTGCTTGCTGCCGATATCTAAAGTTGATGCCCAGTTTTCGACGGCAGATTCTCTTGCTCGCCTTTTGGTAAATGAGCAGGATTTGGAGAATCGCGTGGACTTGACGGTTGGGCTCTCGAAGGCTCTTGTTCAGACAAATAGAGACAGCGCACTCAATTTGCTTGACGCATTTGTCCAGAACGAAAGAAGTTCAATACAAAGCAGAGATGATAAGAGCCAGGTAGAAATCTGGGACAAACTCGCTGATAGCTACGATTCTCAACGGAGGCCTGATAAAGCAAAAGATTTACGTTTGTGGATTTACAAACTAAGCGGAAGCCTCGAGGATCAGGAAGTGCTTGCAAATGCCATTTTCTCTCTGGGAAATAGTTACTCATTTCTTGGGAAAGCAGATTCTGCTGAATTGTATATGCAAGAGGCTTTAGAGATAGCCAAAAAACTCGACCAGGAAATCCTCTTACGAAATATCTACAATCGTCTGGGAGCAAATGCCGGGCGGTCTCGACAGTTTTCTTCCGCACTTGAATATTACAATAAAGTCCTAGAGATCAACCTCGAACTGAAAGATTCGGTCGATCTGGCGAATTCCTACATGCAACTTGGAGGGACTCATATGTTCTTAGGAGATTATCCCAGTGGGCTTGATAAGTTGCTCAGCAGCTATGAAATCCTGAAGAAACAGGACCCCAGACAACAAAAACCCATAGTGCTGGATATGTTGTCCTCCATTTATGAGACGATCCAGGACGAGGAAAATAATTTGAAATACCTTCAGCTACAGGAAGAATCTTTTGTTGAGATTTTTGGAGAAGACGATAATCCTATGCTTCCCCTTTTGAAGGGAAAAATCGCCTACCATAAAGGAGAATATTCCCGGAGCATTGAATTATTGAGAAATAGCTTGAAAATTCTATCGAATAGGCCGGGGTTTTCGGTATATGCAACGCATAGATATTTAGGTGAATCTTTCTTGAAAGAAGAAGAAGCAGACTCTTCCTTTTACCATTTTCAGAAAAGCCTGGAAGCTTCCGTGAACACTTTTAGTTCTGTTGAAAAAATGGTGGCTCATCATGGAATGGGGAAGGCTTATATGCTAAAAGGGAATCGACAAGCAGGAATCGCTGAATTTACCAAAGCCTATGGGCTCGCGGAGAAAACGGGAGTTATCCATCAGCAGCTGATTCTTTCAGAGGAATTATACAGTGGCTTAAAAACTACTAATCCGAGCTTGGCCTTGCAGTATCTTGAAAATAGCGTCCTTTTGAAGGATTCTATATTTAATCAGGAAAAGGTATTGGAAATCGGCCGCTTGGAATCTCGTTTTGCTTTTGAACAGGAAAGGCAGGCCCTTTTATTTGAACAAGAACAGGAAGCCCAAAAGCAATCGAATATTCGTACTTTGTTGATAGGCACCTCCCTATTCTTCTTACTCTTGCTGATTGTGGGTCTGGGCTACTTTCGTTCCAAGCAGCAAGCAAATAAAAAGCTGAATGCGCTGAATCAGGAGCTTAGCAGGCAAAAGGAAGTAGTGGAAGCCCAGAATGCAAAATTGAGTGAGCTGGACGAATTGAAATCTCGATTCTTTACCAATATTTCTCATGAGTTTAGAACCCCGCTGACGATCATTTCGGGTATGATTGAACAGGTAAAAAGGCAGCCTGAGCTTTGGTTGGAAAAAGGGGCTGAAATGATCAAGCAGAACAGCCAGAATCTGCTCAATTTGGTAAATCAGATTTTGGAACTTCGAAAACTGGAATCCGAGGAACTAAAACCTCAGTACATCCAGGGAGACATTATCTCCTACCTCAAATACATTTCCGAGTCCTTCGAATCTTTGGCACGAAGCCAGGGCATCAAACTTCATTTCCTTCCTGCTCAGGATCGCATAAACATGGATTATGATCCTGAAAAGATGTTGAGGATTGTTTCCAATCTTTTATCAAATGCCATCAAATTCACCGCGAATGCTGACCACGAGGATAGACATGTATACCTGCAAATCACTACAGTGGAAGCAGAAGGGAAACCCTGCTTAAAGATTAGTGTAAAGGATACGGGCGATGGCATCCTTCAGGAAAAGCTCCCCTACATTTTTGATCGATTTTACCAGGTGGATAGTTCCATTACCCGCAAAGGAGAAGGAACAGGTATTGGGCTCTCTCTTACGCGTGAGTTGGTCAGGTTGTTGAAGGGAGAAATTGAAGTTGAGAGTGAGTTTGGGAAAGGAGCCAACTTCAGGATTCTTTTGCCGATTACAGAAACAAGCCAACAGCGTACAGCAGAAATTAAAGCTTCTCCCGGCAAAATGAGTTTTGAAGAAACTCCTCAGGAAAAGGAAGAGAAAAAAAATGGACTCATAATGGCGGCAAGCCAGGACGAATCTTTGCCTTTGTTATTAATAGTTGAGGATAATCCGGAAGTACGGCAATACCTGGTAGCCTGCCTGCAGGAAGACTATCGTTTGCTCTTAGCCGAAAATGGGCAGGAAGGAATCGATAAAGCGATTGAGCAGGTGCCGGATTTGATAGTCAGTGATGTGATGATGCCTGAGAAGGACGGTTACCAACTGTGCAATAGCTTGAAACAGGATGAGCGGACAAGTCATATTCCGATAATCCTCTTGACAGCCAAAGCGGATACAGAATCCAAAATCGAAGGCTTGCGCAAAGGGGCGGATGCCTACCTGGCCAAACCTTTTGAAAGGAGAGAGCTTCTGATCCGTCTGCAAAAACTCTTCGAACTCAGGCAAAAGTTGCAAATCCGTTTTCTCAAATTAAATCCACATGAATTCCAGTTGGATGATGATTCCTTACAGCTTGAGAATGAGTTTATGTCAAGGGTGAATGAAGTCATTTTGGAGTTTATGGAAGATGAAGAATTTGGGACAGCTAGCCTTGCGCATAAATTGGGCATGAGTCGGGCACAGGTCCACAATAAGATCAAAGCCCTGACGGGACAGCCGACTTCTCATATCATCCGAAAAATTCGTTTGCATAAGGCTCGCCATTTGCTGGAAACTACTCAGCTGAATATCTCCGAAATTGCTTTCCAGGTAGGCTTTAAAAACCATACCTATTTCTCTCGCCTCTTCAATGAAGAGTTTAAATCCAGTCCATCCCAGCTACGAACCCAAAATTAAACACCTCTTTTATTACATTCTTATTGAAATCTTACACAACATTCATTTGACATGTAAGTATTTGTTTTTGAGCGCGTTAACTTAATTGTTGAACAATAAGTACAGCATTTTTTTCCTTCCCTGAACAATAGGTACAGCATTTAGAACAATAAGAAAAAGGCTTAAACATCCTTCTCGGCACTTTTGCATAACAGCGATTCTAAAAGAATAGCTGCAAATGCGAAAAATAAATGAAAGAAGGTCTCAATAAAGGAATACATGCATTGGGTTTATCCCAGAAATGGCATAGGCAGAACTACGGACTGATTGGGAATGCTGCAAATCGCAAGCGTTTGCAAATATTGGAAGAGCTTCTGCTTGAGCCGACTTTCCATCTAGTAAAGGAGGAGATAACTAGTAGAAAAAAAGACTCACTCCGACTACTCCACTGGAACTGCGGGCTAGGAGAACTAAGCTTAAAAATTGCCGATAAATTTAGGGGCAAGCTGGAAGTGGTTGGGATCGATAGCAACCTCAATAATTTGGAAATTGCCAGGCAGCATGTAAAGGGAAAAGAAGGAGATAACCTGACTTTCCATTCTATGCATAAGTTATCTTCCGCTGAGCTTTTCCAATTTGATATTGTCTTTGGGCAATTTCTTCTCTCCACTCATTCTGAATCACAAGCCCTCTTAAGAAAGTGCAAAGAATACCTCAAAAAAGGAGGCTGCCTGATCATGCAGGAAATGAACTTTTCTCAATTTCACTGCTATCCTACTTCCTTTGCGTTCGGGCAGTTCCAGGAGCTATACCAAAGCAGTATGAAACTTCAGGGCCTTGATCCGGCAATCGGCAGCCGGATGAATACTTTACTGGAAGAGCTTGGCTTTACCGTCTTAAAGGCTGAAGTAATACCCCCGATTTTTCTCGCACCTCACCACAAACAGCTGGTCTCGGTATGCCTGGAATCGATAGGACAAAGCATCCTTAATCAAAAGCTGAGCATACCCGCAGAACTTCATGCCCTCGTATGTGAGCTTCAAAACTTTGAACAGAAATGTAATACGATGATTGGCTTGCCGGCTATCTATCAGTCGGTGGCCCAGTCATCCTAATATTATTTATACCTAAAAACATCATTAATTCTTCAACGAACATGAAATATCGGACATCTGTTAAATTTTTCACCCTCCATTTACTTCTTTTTCTGGCCTGTTTAAGTATGATGCCGCAAGGCTTGCTGGCAGCCACCATAACCTGGACCGGGGCTACTGATGAGCTCTGGGAAAGAGGCTCCAATTGGTCGGGCGGATCCGTTCCGGGATCTGGAGATGATGTTGTCATTCCCTCCGTAGGGAATGGAAATTATCCTGAGATTAGTGATACCCGCAACGCGAAATCGGTTGTTATTAGAAGCGGCGCTGATTTGGTTATCCTGAATGCGGGCAGGCTAAACATTAATGGAGCAAGTGGGAATGGATTGGATGTGAGTGGAAGCTTTACAAATGCAGGCTTGCTTTACATCAACAATGTTGGAGGATCGGGCATTGATTTAAATACCAATGGAACCAATGTGACCTTAAGGGGGAAAACCTACATCGGAAATACGGGTAACATTGGTAATCACGGAATATTTATAAATCGAGGGAGTTTAACCATTCGTGATTATAATGACGCTTTATATGTTGGCACCACCATCCTTACCATAGATAGAACCGCTGATTTGGGTATCTATAACTTTGGGGGGAGTGTAGATATAGACGAAGTAAGTGCAGGCCTTTTTAGCTCGCGGACTACTGTTACAATTGGAGGAGCAGGTTCAAGCTCGATCGGAGAGATAGGAGTCTTGAATGCTGCAAACTTTGATTTAAGTGATGGAACCTTAAATGTAAGAGATGCTGCTAGTGGGAATGCGGGAGTTGTCAACCGTTTTATTAATACTTCTTCTCCCAGATTCAGAGTCTTGTCAGGAGCGACCTTAAACATTGGAAGCAGTGGCAATCAGCTCCCTCAGATGGGGATGCTTAATCAAGACGAATTAATCGTTAATGGGAACTTGAACATAGAAAATACTGCTTCCTACGGATTGAATAATTACGATAAAATAACCGTAGGAGGGAGTGGGAGAATCACTATCTCGGACATTGATGATGATGGGATTTTGAATTATGAAGAGATCATCAACAACGGAACGATTAATCTGGGAGCAACCTCTAAACCTATTGAGTTAAATGGCATCAGAAATGAAAGACTGAGCGGAACAAATACCCTCGTTTCTTTTACCAATAACGGGACCCTCAATATGAAGTACGCCCTGGATAATGGAATCCAGAACTCGAATACAGCAGACTTTACCAATACCGGTAATCTGAATATAGGGGAAATTGAAATCGGCCTCAGGGGGATTCTGAATCAAGACAACGGATCGGCTTTTGTAAATAATGGGGGTACCATTCGGGTTGATAATTGTGGTAGTCAGGGGGCAGTTTTTAACAACCTGGAAAGAACAGCTATTATTGTAGAAAATGCCTCCAGTTTTACCAATCAGGGGGGAGGTGTTCTTGAGCTGGGACAGGGCGACGGTAATATATTAGGGCTAGGTGTATTTGTATTGGGCACCAATGCTGTCTTCAACAATTCAAATGGACAGATTAAAGTGGACCAGGTGGGTTTCTCTGCCATCGCTGTTGAGGTTGGAAATGCTCGGTTTAGCAATGCAGCAAATGGGGAGCTTATCATCGGTCAAGCTGCAGGAAGTGTAGGGAGAGATGGCATTAGTATATCAGGTTCATCCTGCCTTCTTGAAAATGAAGGGATGATAAAAATCGATGAATGCTCGGACAATGGAATTTTTGCAGACGGCCCCTTTCTGAATAAAGGAACAGGGAAAGTATGGATTGGTCAGAATACAGGCAATATCAGTGAATATGGGCTATTCGTTCAGGACGGTGTTTCTTTTACTAACCAGGGAAATTCAGAGCTCTTAATCGATAATGTAGGAAATGATGGGATTTACTTAAACCGATTTAATCCTTCCTTTATCAATCAGGGCAATGCAAAAACCATCATCGGGAAAAACGGACCCATCGGAGGAGCGACCCATGCAGCTATTGAATCCAATAACAGTACTTTTCAAAATATTGGCTGTGCGGAATTGAGAATCTACGACTTCATCAAGAATACGGGAAGCTTTACTAATGCAGGATATTTGGCCATAAACACCGCCAATGCCCATACAAATTCCGGGACCATCACCAATAATGGGGTATTGCAATACAGCCAGACCAATCCCATTCCCGGCCTGGTCAACAACGATATGCTGATTTTTCTGAATAATTCAGGTGCTTGTACCCTCACCAATGTTTTTCAAACGGGCGCTGCCAATAATTTCAGTAGGAACGGAAATACCTGGTATGCAGACGAAGCGCTTAGCGTAGCTGCAGGAACCTACAATCCTACCAACAATAACTTTAGCTTATCCAATTACCCGGAAGGTTCTTACCTCTTTTTCGAAGTCAGTGGAAATAGCTGCACCTTCCTGATTCAGTTGGAGTATGAGCTGGCTGTTCCCAATTCCGGTAGCCTGACCTGGACGGGTGAAAGCTCTGCAGCATGGAACGAGGCTTGCAACTGGTTGCCGATAAAAGTACCTGCATCTGGAGACAAAGTCATCATTCCCGTTTCTACTACTTATCCCCTGATCTCGAATGGAGTTTCTTCTACGATTGAGTCCCTCGACATTGATCCCAATGCACAGTTGAGCATCAATTATGGTGGAGTATTGAATATAGATGGAGCATTAGGAGTTGGTGCCAGAATTGAAGGGGTCTTGAATAATAGTGGAACCTTGTCCATCGATAACACCACGGGTCCTGGAATCTTCCTTTCAGGTTCTACGGCCAAACTTATTTCCAATGGAGATGTCCTGATCGGGCAAAATGGGAGTGCATTAAACATTGGAAATCATGGAATTGCGCTTGGAGGTTTCTCCGAGCTTAGGTTTACAGATGATGGGACAGATGATACGCCTACTTTATTGATTGACAATTGCAGCCAGCGTGGAATTACAGTGGATGGAGGAAATCTGAATATCAATGATGTATCCTCTGCAGCTGAAATTGTAATCCGGATAGGTGCATTGGGAGTCAATTCCATTAGTGGAAACGGTATCCATTTAAGCAGTATATCAAACCTTAACAATGATGGAGGCGAAATCTACATCGATCATGTGGCTACCGGCTTACGCCTGAATACCATTACCACCAGTTTTTCCAACACCAATGGAGGTAAATTAGAAATCGGAGGCTCGGGAAATACCATTTCTCAAAACGGTATCTTCACAGCTGGGAGCCTTAACAATACATCTGGAGAAATCATTATTTCCAATACCAATTTTCCTGCCCTGTACAGAAGTTCTAATACAATAAGTAATTCAGGAGGGACTATGCGGATAAACGGAAGACTCTTTGGAATTACAAGTCTTGACGGAACCATCGCCCCTGGCAATTCTCCTGGTAAATTGGAATCACCCAATAATCTCAACATTTCTTCTGCTACCCTGGAGATCGAAATTGACGGAACAACACAGGGAGTAGATTATGACTGGCTTGATGTTACCGGAACCGCTACTCTTGGAGGGACCTTAAAACCCGTGATCAACTTTGTCCCAACTACTGGGGATCGCATCGTATTCCTTACAGCTACAACCATTAGCGGTACATTTAGTTCAACCAATCCTGCGCTTCCTGCTGGTTGGGGATTGGATTACTCAATTCCGGGAGAAGTATCCCTGCTCTACAATCCTGCCATCTTCCCCGTAGAATTTCTGGAATTTGAGGCCAAAATTGTAGGACAAAGCTCGCAGCTGAATTGGGCAACAGCTAAGGAACTGAACAATGATGGATTTGAAGTTGAACACAGGACCGAAAGCAGCGACTGGGGAAAGATCGGATTTGTAAAAGGTCTGGGTACTACCGACCAAATCAGTAGCTACGAGTACCAGCACGCAGACCCTCAAAAAGGCATGAATTACTACCGCCTGAAGCAAATTGATCTTGATGGTAATTTTGAATACTCTCCCTCAATCGAACTAAACTTCTCTCCAATTGGAGTGGGATTGATCCTCTATCCTAATCCGGCTTCTGAACGAGTAAATATTAAGCTTTTGGATTCATTTTCCAGAGGGAAATTGCAAGTCTTTGATCTTAAGGGGCAGCTCGTATTCCAAACCGTATTGGACAAGAATCAATCCAGTACTTCTTTGGAAACTCAGACTTGGGGTGCTGGTGCTTACCAGTTGCTGCTACAACTCGACAACAAATTATATTCAAGGAAATTCTTGATTTCTCAGTAAGCAAATTTATGTGAATTGAGATTTTTATGTGCGTAATCGCGGGGGAAGCTTAGCTTTCTCTGCGGTTTTTTGTTTTACTCCTTGCGATTCTTTGATTCGGATATTTAAATCCACAAACCTTTCCTCTTTTATTTGCTTGCCTAACATGAAAATATTAATGAACATGTAAATCATTGATTATCAGCAATTAAATATGTGAGGCCGAACAATAGGTAAAGGATTTCTCAGGAATTGGGAACAATAGGTACAGAAATAAGATCAATAGGTAAAGAGCTATGGGCTTTCCCTTATCAAATTTGTGTAAAGCTTCTTTAACAAGAAGAACCTTACTCAAAACCAGATGCGTAAAGACCCTAAAAATGAATACATAAAAGAAGGAATTTCTCCCTCCTGGCGGGAGTTTTTAGGCTTCATTTTTAGCCAGGACTATTATAGGATCATCCATCAAGCCTACCTTTCTGTTTTCAAAACCACTGCATTAAACCTTCATCCGGCCTGCCCCAATGGCCCAGACCTTATTTTACCTTCTGCTGCCAATCCCACCCTGCAGCTTCCACTACAATCCAAACTCAAATTTTTAAAGAAGAAGAAAGTCCTCAAGCTCAATGCTATGCAGGCGAGCCAATCTCGAAACCACAATTATCTATCATTAAAAATTGAGTTTTCCATTAAAGCAATACAAGAATGAAACATTGTACATCTGTAATCACGCTACGTTTATTTTCTACTTTTTGCCTGAGTCTTTTGCTCTTCTTCCCGACAGGTCTTGAAGCTGCAACAAGAACCTGGCTCGGAACCACAGACGAACTATGGGAAAGAGCTTCAAACTGGTCGGGTAATGCAGTTCCCGGAGCCACTGATGATGTCGTTATCCCTACTGTAGGCTCAGGCCGCTATCCTGAAATCGGGGATACACGCAGCGCTAAATCTGTTACCATCCAGAGTGGAGCCAGTTTGGAAATCGTCATTGGAGGCACCTTAAATATCAGTGGAGCAGGTGGAGATGGGATGTATATATTAGGAAACTTTACCAATAAAGGAGACCTCTATATCAACAATGTGGGTGGGGATGGTATCCACATTAACGACAATGCAGCTAATGTACTGCTCAGATCAAAGACCTATATAGGAAATAGTGGAAACATCGGTGCACATGGAATCTATATACAAAAAGGTAGCCTGAATGTCGAAGATATCAATGACGGAGATTTTAGAGGGCTTACCTTACTTAACATAGACAATACAGCGAATAATGGAATCTATAATTTTGGGGGTAGTTTAAAATTTGATGAAGTAAATTCAGGTTTGTTCACCTCACGTACGACCGTAAATATCGGGACAGCCAGTTCTACTTCTATTGATACAGCAGGCATCCTGAATGCAGCGAGTTTTGAACTTGAAGATGGAACGGTAAATGTACTAGATGCGGGCGGCACAAATCCAGGAGTTGTTCACCGCTTTATTTTAACCGCATCTCCTTTATTCCGAATCCAAAGTAGAGGAACCTTAAACATTGGGGGAAGCAGTAATAAGCTCCCTGGTATGGGCTTGCTAAATGAAGATGACCTCATCGTCAGTGGAAAGCTCAATATAGAAAACACAACTAGCCATGCTTTGTATAATCGTGTAACGACTACCGTAGGAGGCAGTGCTATCATTACGATTGTCAATGCAGATGGACACGGGATTTATAATTATGATGATTTCACCAACAATGGAACCATCAACCTGGGAGCCAGTTCCAAGCCCGTTGATCTTGACGGAATCCGAAACGAAAGACTGAGCGGAACAAATGATGATGTTGATTTCATTAATAATGGGACTGTAAATATCAAGAACGTACTTGACAATGGAATCCGCAACATGCAAACCGCCGATTTCACCAATACGGGTACCATCACGATAGGCGAAATTCAGATTGGATTGTCAGGCATAATAAATGATGATAATGGTTCTGCCTTTGTCAATGATGGAGGAAGAATCAGGATAAATTTTGTGGGTGCACAAGCGGGGAGTTCGGCTTTGGATAAGATAGCTATTAGAGTCGAAGATCTGGGCTCATTTAATAATCTGGGAGGAGGCATCATTGAGATAGGGCAAGGGGTAGGAAGCATTCCCGGAACAGGGATTTTTGTGCGAAACAACAATACCGTCTTCAATAATACGGATGGACAAATAAAAATAGACAAGGTAGGCTCTGCAGCTATTGCAATGGAATTGGGAGGTCCGAAGGTCAACAATCGGGCGAATGGAGAAATATTGATTGGACAAGGGATAGGTAATGTCGGTGGAAATGGAATCAGTATGGTTGCGTTTACAGGTGGAATAACGAATGAGGGGACCATAAAAATTGATAATTGTGGAGATAACGGATTGTTCATGACTGGAGATGTTGACAATCAGGGTTCAGGAGAATTAATAATTGGGCAGAATGGCGGAAATATTACCAATGCAGGAATAAGCATTGTTGCCGGAGCTGCTTTTACCAATAAAGGAGACGGAAAAGTCAGAGTTGATAATGTAGGTGGGGCCTCGATTGATGCTAGTAGTAGTACCGTAAATAATGAAGCTTGTGCGAGCATGAAATTATATGATCGCATCAATAAGTCAGGCGGGAGCTTTCTCAATGAAGGATACCTGATGCTTAAGACCAGCAATCCGCATACGGTATCTGGGGGCCTTGTAAACAATGGCATTTTGCAATATGGGTTAGTAAACCCCATTCCGGGCCTAACCAACAATGACCTGTTGATCCATGTCCTAGCTAGCGGAGTTTGTGCGCTGAGTCCTGTATTTGAAGAAGGAGCTGCCAATGACTTCGATCCCCTAAGCAATGGAACCACTTGGTATTTGGAGGAAAGTCTGAGTACAGCCGTCGGGACCTATGATGCAGCCACCAACAGCTTCAACTTTGACCTGACCAACTTTCCCACAAATCAAGAAAATATCTATTTCAAGATATCAGGAAATGGATGTACGCATCTGATCGATATTGAATATAACCCCTATTCTTATAGCCCAGTTATCCCGAATCGAGGAAAGCTTACCTGGACGGGCGAAAGTACTACTGCCTGGGAAAACCCTTGTAATTGGTTGCCAGTAAGAGTACCCACAACATCAGATGATATTATCATACCAACTTCAACCAGCTATCCTGTCATTGCGAATGGAATTGTAGCTGAGGGAAAGTCTTTGGTCATGGAAACGGATACCCGATTAACCATCGATTTTGGAGGATCTCTAGCCTTGGATGGTGCGAGTGGAATAGGGGCAGATATTGATGGAAGATTGACCAACAATGGAACCTTCTCTGTAGACAATACTGGCAGCTATGGTATTATCCTGGCTTCAAGGTCTGCAGATTTTCTCAGTAGAGGCGATGTACTCATCGGTCAAAGTGGGCCGATAGGAGATGCTGGAATAAGACTTGAAGGGCAGGGGAATTTTACCATAAATGATAATGGTTCAGGAACAACAGATCTGGACCCTACATTACTCATAGATAACACCAATTCTCATGGGATCAGTTCAAATTTCGGACAATTACAGTTCAAAGGCATAACCTCATCGACTGTTCAGATTATTGTTCGTATTGGAGCCCTGGGAACAAACTCGATTAATGGATCTGCGATACTCTTGTCTAATGGCGCCTATACGGAAATCAGGGGGACAGAGGTGTATATAGATAATGCCCTAAATGGATTGCAGCATAATTCAGGGACCTTTTTCTATGATTTTAACTCTTATTTGGAAGTTGGAGGAAGCGGAAATACGATTCCGGGAGTCGGAGTCAGTAATAATTCGATTTTCAACTTTACAAATGGAATAATTAAGGTATCAAATACAGGCTCATCTGCCATAAGAGGTAATAATAGATTTAATACCAATCCGGGAAGTATACTGCAAATAGAAGGGGAGATTGCAAATGTTACTTCCATAACAGGACTTCTCTCCCCCGGATCCTCTCCTGGCATAGTTACAACAGACGGCGATCTGAATATTATAAATGCCACCCTCGAGATTGAGATAGATGGGACAAGGCAGGGAGTAGATTATGATTGGCTGGATGTAGGGGGAATTGCAAACCTGGGTTCAGGTACAGGAGGAACCCTAAAGCCCGTCATTAATTATGTGCCCACTACGGGAGACCGTATTACCTTTCTCACAGCAACAACAATCACGGGCACCTTTAATACAATCGATCCGCTTCTTCCAGCTGGATGGGGGCTCGATTATTCTATTCCCGGAGAGGTATCTCTTCTCTTTGATCCAACGATCTTTCCTGTTGAGTTCTTAGAGTTTAAGGCTGAGGTATTAGGACAATCAACTCTTTTGAATTGGGCCACTGCATTCGAGCTCAACAATGATGGATTTGAGATTGAACATAGTAGTGAAGGAAGTCTTTGGGGAAAGATTGGCTTTGTCTCAGGTGTTGGGACTTCAGATGAAGTAAATACTTATGAGTTCAGACATCTCGAGCCTCAGCCAGGAAGCAATTACTATCGATTAAAGCAAATAGATTTCGATGGCAACTATGAATATTCAAAAGTCCTGGAAGTCAATGTTACTCCTTTCGCTCAAGGAATAAGCCTTTACCCTAATCCCGCTTCAGATCGGCTAACTATCGAATTGCTGCGGTCCTTTACAAGGGGGGAACTTCAGGTATTCGACCTGAAAGGGCAACTCATTTATCAGTCAAGCTTAGACGAAAATCAGGCAAGTATGAGCCTGCAAACACAGAATTGGGCCTCTGGCGCATATCAGCTAATTATTCAAGTTGATAACAGTCTCTACACAAGCAAATTCATGCTCGCCAGGTGATAGTTAAACTAAATTGAGAGTAAATATGCGCTATCGCAGGGGAAGCATTGCTTTCTCTGCGATTTTTTAATTAAAAATTCGCGCGCTCATCTCGAAGTTTGGATGTGCGTTGGGGCGCGCGCTGAGAGATCGTGTATTATTTATAGCTCTCCAAATACAAGGTCCCTCGACTTCGCTCGGGATGACAACTCATTTGATTAAGCCCTACCCATGAAACGAGCTTCCCTTCTCGGCCATCTCCACCAAAGTTTTCGCAGGACTAAAACGTGCTCCGTATTTGGCTTCAAGTGATTTCATAGTATCTACCACTTCTTTTATTCCCCAATGATCCATCGCTCTAAACGGCCCTCCGGTGAAAGGAGGGAAACCAATACCGAAAACGGCTCCTAAATCTCCATCTTTTGGTTCGGATATAATGCCTTCTTCCAAACAAAGCACAGCTTCATTGAGCATAAGCATCAAAGCTCTATCCTGAACCTCTTTTCGATCCAGGCTTTGTTTTCCATTGCCTTTGAAGTAGGCATATGCTGCCGGATCAACTCCCTGCTTCTTGCCCTTTTCATTGTATTTGAAAAAGCCCTGTTTATTCTTGCGACCCAATCTGCCATCTGCCACCATTTTGATAACAGATTCAGATATTTCGAAGCCGGGTCGATCTTGGATGAATGCTCTGGAGCTTTCCGTGACATGAGCTGCAATATCCAATCCTACCTGATCTAAAACTGTAATAGGTCCTACCGGGAATCCTTTCTTTTTGAGTGCTCTATCCACATCTTCTATGGCTATTCCTTCTTCCAGCATCAACAAACATTCATTGGTATAGGGAGCCAGAATCCGATTGACATAGAATAAAGGACCGTCATTGACGACTATACAGGTTTTTCCTTGCTTCAAACCTATCGCATAACAAGTGGCCAGTACATCTTCCGCCGTTTTATCTGTCTTCACAATCTCCAGCAAAGGCATTTTGGGAACCGGAGAGAAATAATGCATGCCGATGACGTTTTCCGGCTTTTTGGCATGTGAAGCCATTTCTACTACAGAAAGAGAAGAGGTATTGGTAGCAATGATGACTTCTTCTTTGCCATGCTTCTGAATATCATCGATGATAATTTTCTTCAGAGACATCTTTTCCAATACAGCTTCTATCACAATATCTGCATGTTCGAAATTCTCATAGGTCAACTGACCGCTCAGGCGATTCATTTGAATTTCTCCCTCATTCTTGCTGATAGATTTGAATTTGACTCGTTTTTTGATGCCTTTCCAGATTTGCTTAAAGGCATCATTGATCATTTCCTGCTTGATGTCTTTGAGGAGAACATTGATTCCGTTTTTAACGGTAATTTCTGCGATACCTGCTCCCATAAATCCCGCTCCTATCATGGCCAGGGTATCGACTTCCCGTGCTCCCTGATAAGGATTCTTTTTGTTGTCGGTAGTGAGGAAAAATAGCGAGCGTAAGGCTGCACTTTCCGGAGTCAGCATTAAGCGCTCAAAGTGTTCCAACTCTTTTTCATAGCCGGCTTTGAGGCCTTTTTTATAGCCGGTTTCTACACAATCGATAATAGCGGGTATAGCAGGATAATTCCCCTGAGATTGTTTGAGTGCCATCTTTTTAGCCTGACTAAAAAGAATGCCTCTCCCTAGTGAGCTTTCGAGGATTTTTTCGGTGAATGAAAGTCTGGACTTGCGTTCGATGGGCTTTTTTGCGTAACGCTTCGCCATCTTTATAGCCGCTTGCAGGAGCTTACCCTCATCTGTTAGTTCATCTACCAATCCCCACTTCCTGGCGCGATAGGGATCAATATTTTTCCCCGTAAGCGCCATATCCAGCCCTTTCTGAATCCCAATTAATCTAGGCAATCTTTGGGTTCCTCCTCCTCCAGGCAATATCCCTAACTGAACCTCAGGTACGCCCAATTTGGTGCGAGAAGAACGACTGGCTATACGGGCATGACTAGCGAGTGCCATTTCCAGACCCAATCCCAGGCAGGCACCATTGATAGCTGCTATAGTAGGCTTATGATAGTTCTCGATCCAGTCCAGCGATTTATGTCCTTCTGCCTGGAAGGGACGGAAGTCTCCTTCTTTCTCAATAGAGAAAGATTTGATGTCGGCTCCGGCAACAAAATCCGACTTGCGACTGATCAAAACGTGAGCTTTAACTCCATCCAGAGCTTCGAGTTTTCCTTGTAGTTGTCCAAATATCTGTATGACCTCGGGAGAGACGATGTTCATACTTTCCAATTGATGATCCAGCCATATGATGGCAACTTCATCTTGAATCTCTATGCTGATAAAATCTTCAAATTTCATGTGGTTCTGATTAAAGCAAGGACTAGATGCGTTTGAGGATCATGGCGTGGCCGTGAGCACCCGCAGCACATGCCGCTAAGAGCCCATAGGTTCCTCCTTCTTTTTGCAATCTATTAGAAGTAGTAGTAACAAGGCGTGCACCGGTTGCTCCGAAAGGATGGCCGATCGAGAGAGAGCCACCCCAGAGATTAAATTTCTCCATAGGAACTTCTCCCACAGCTTCTTCCCTATCCAGATGCTCTTTGGCAAATTCGTCATCCGCCAAGGCTCTTATATTGGAAAGAATCTGGCCGGCAAAAGCTTCATGAAATTCGATGACATCAAAATCCTCGAACTTCATTTTGTTTCGCTTCAACAATTCGGAGACTGCATAGGTAGGGCCAAGCAAAAGTTCGTCATCCAGGCTCTGACCGGTAAATACGAAATCTACTACTTCGGCTTTGGGAGTAAATCCCAGTTCTTTGGCCTTTTCCTCAGACATCAATAAGCAGGCCGCAGCTCCATCGGTTAGGAAAGAGGAATTTGCAGCAGTCAGGGTACCAAACTTCTTATCGAAAGCAGGTCGGAGTCTGGCTACTTTTTCAATTGTACTATTTCCCCTGATCCCATTGTCGCGATCAATGGCTTTGAATTTCGGGGGCAGTTGTACTTCAACCATTTCTTCAGGCAGGTGTCCGTCCTCATGGGCTTTGGCAGCCAATTGATGAGAGCGAACGGCAAATTCGTCCTGTTCTTCTCGACTCACCTTAAATCGGGCTGCCATGATATCACAATCCTGTCCCATGACTCGATTGGTGGTGTACTCTGCCACCTGAGGCCTTTCGGGTACAAAATCTGAAAACCTAAGAGAAGTGAGAAATTTCAGGTTGTCGCCCAGGGTTTTGATGCGTTGGGCCTTGAATAGCTTTTTACGCATTTTTCGGGGGAACTGGATCGGTGTATCCGAAGTATGGTCGATCCCACCTGCAATGACGATATCTGCCTGACCTGTCATGATTTCCATCACACCATCAGAGATGGCCCGATTCGCAGAAATACAGGCTTGTGATACGGTTCGGCAGGGAGTGGTATTGGGAATGCCTGCAGTGAGTGCAGCTTCTCGGGCCACATTGGGAGTCTTGACATTGGAAATGACATTTCCCATGATGACCTTATCTACTTTATCAGGTTCAATTCCTGTCTTTGTGAGTAGTCCTTTGATAGCGAAGCCCCCGAGTTGGTAACTCAATAGGTCCATATAATCGGTCCCCGAACGCAGAAAAGGCGTACGGCATCCGTCTATGACAACAACTTTTTTCATGCTGATCTATTTGGATTATTCGGGAATTTAAAAAAAAGTAGGAGGACTTGCTAGGAGGGCTGGCAGTAGGCTGTCATCCCGGCCTTACTTCAAGAGGCGGGATCTCTGGCTATATCATGTTTGCTAGAGGTCCCGGATAGCTAATAGCTTCCGGGATGACAGGATATATTGAATAATAAAGCCTCACATCGCGTGTCAGCCTAAGCTTGCGAAGGGCCTACGGCATTCCCCAACCCATTAATGATCCAGAAAAGGAGGTGGCAGAGGAATGAGGTTCCTCGATGGGGCTCGGAATGACAGGATTGATGTTTGACAGGACTTGTTTGCGATTAGCTTTTTTCCCCAATAAAAATAATGGAAGCTGGCAAGTTCGTCTTGGGATGGATAGGTTCTCGAATATCAATTAAGCTAAACCCATTTTCTAGGTAAAGCTGCTTCCATGAATCGATCGTCCGGAAATACCAGGGAGCAGCTCTGCAAAAATCCTCTGAAAATCCGGCCCAGGAACCCTTTCGCCAGCCATCCTCATATTCCTCTTCTCCACAGGAAGTTTTGGGATGCAGGGTCTGTATAATAAATTTCCCTCGGGGAGCGAGAAAGCTTGCTATATGAACAAATAGATGCTCGACCGATTCTTTACCTATCAAAGAAAAATTACAGCAGATGAGGTCAAAAACATCTGGAGTGCTGAAATGCTCCAATTCTTCATAGGCCAGAAGTGTATAGCTTCCTCTATGATCTTTTTTTCGGGCAATCTCCAATAAATCCGGGACTACATCCGTGCCCAAGGTTGCGATTCCTTTTTTTGCGATTTCCCGGCTCAGCCACCCTTCCCCACAGCCCAAGTCCCAGAAATTCTTCGGTTCCTGATCTAAAATGGCATCTATAATTGCCTGATTGGTAAGGAGAGTTCGGCTCTCAATACTTTTATTTTCAATTGCTTGATTCCAGGGACGGGCATTTAGCTCCCAGGATTTGATAATCTCCTTGTCCGATAATTCACGCATATCTCAAATTAGCGAAAAGAAAAAAGCCGGGAAAGCATAGGCTTTCCGGCTTTTGGCAATTGCCGAGTAACTTGAAATTAAAGTGAGGGGATCAGACAGCCACTTGCTTCATAAAACGCTTGTATCCATAGAGGACAAAGAGCGGCAAGAAAGCGAAGCTGAAAATTGATACACCCATAAATTTAAAGAGACCAGAGAGTAAATTTCCCAAAGGGGGATCATTAAGGGCGACTCCAAACAAGAAGTCAAAGCCGAAACTGAAGGCAAATAAGGCCAGGGCCAGATAAGCCGAAATAAAAATACCTTTAATCATAATACGGGTTCTTTTTATGGTGAGATAATAAAGGGTATCCGATTGTATAGTTGCGATTTCCTGGGGGCTAAAGTCCTCCTTGGCTTCTTCAAAAGCTTCTTCAAAGGCCTTGCCTTCTTTCAATAAATCCTCTACCTCGCAACATAAATGATCCAGTATATCGTCCTGAACTTCTTCATAAGACAGTCCATGCTGGATCAGGTAGTCTCGCATGTGGGCTATTTCGTAGTCTTTTAGATTATGCATATCAGGCAACTTTAGGATTGAGGATGAGTTGGAGGGTTTGGACGAAATCTGATAATTCATTCAGACTGGCTTCTACCTGTGGAGTCCCCTTCTGGGAAATGGAATAATATTTCCGTGTTCTTCCGCCTACTTCCCGAGATTCTGTTACGAGAACCCCCTCTTTCTTGAGTGCATGCAGGATGGGATAGAGTGAACCCTCCTTGATATGGATTTTGCCCTGGGAAAGGGCCTTTACTGCCTGAACAATCTCATAGCCATACATCCTTCCTTTCTCTGAAAGCATCTTCAGGATAATGGGTTTGATCGTTCCTTTTACCAATTCTTTGGAATACATATTTATGCCTTTTGATCAAATATATATAAAATTCTGATGCATCAAAAACCGATGTATTAATTTTTACGACTTTTTTGCTTGTGGGTTTTGATTTTTTTAGGATTTATTTCAACCCTTATCCTGCTTTCGCAGTCCTTATTTTACATGATTGATCGAAAGCATTATCTGGCATTTCTCAGAGCAATAACCAGGGTCCGGACTTTTGGATTATGAAATTTTTGCTCGTATTTTGCGTTTAGAATTTATTGCGCCTTCCTATTAAACCAGCTTATTTGGGCTGGAATCCTTGTGTTTTTCTTTCGATCGAATACCTGTTAGTTTTTAAACTAGCAAGGAAATGAGCGTATACTTAAAACCATTATTACAACACCTTATCAACACATAAAAAAGATGAAAAAAGTATTATTACTCCTGGGAATCTTCCTTTTTGTTCAGTTTGATGCTTCGGCGCAAATCAACAGGCTCAAACGCAAACTGGAAGATAGGCTGGCTAAAAAAGCGGCTGATAAAATCGAAGAAAAGATAGATGAGCGTATTGCAGAGGACGAAGCCAAAAATGGAAAAGATAAATCCAAGAAGAAGAGAAGATCTATTTTTGACATGGGTGATATTGGGGGGATGAGTACAGAAAAACCTGAAGATTTGGATGAGTCCTATTCCTTCAATTTTCAAGTGGACTGGAAAGTAAATTCTACTGATTCCAAAGAGCCTATGGATATGACACAGTTGTATTCAACTGAGAATAATCATATCGGTATGATCATGAAGCAGGCAGAAGGCAAGAAAAAAGACGAAATGCAGGAATTCAATTCTGTACTGGATGTGGAAAAGAGTTATTACCTCATGATGATCCCTGAAGAAAAATCGGCCATGTTGTTCAATTTCCAGCATATTGAGGATCAGGTGATCAAGGAAATGGATAAGCAGGCCAATGAACAGGAAGGAGATGCTCCAAATTTTAAAATCACCAAAACCAGTGAGACCAAGAATATCGCGGGTTATCCCTGCGTGAAATATGTATATGAGGCAGAGGATGGCTCTGGAGAATACTGGGTTACGGATGAAATCAAGTATGAGAGCTTCAATATGTTCAATTACTTCAAAACACTCAGTCAGCAAAGAGGGGCAACTCAGACCAAAGACTACCAAATGGCAATGAATGGATTTGTCATGCAGGTGAAGTCGGTAGATGAAAACGGAACGGAAGTGGATATGGTAGTAACGAATGTAGATGAAAAAGCGGATGTGAAAATGAGCCTGGAAGGATATTCCTTTATGGACATGAGAGCTATGCAAGGACGCTGGAGCGGAGAGAAAAAATAAGCATCAATTGTATATAAAATATATAGGGGCAGATGATTATCTGCCCCTTTGTTTTTACAAAACCTTTGTCATCCCGGCCTAAATGATAGAGCCGGGACCTCTAGCAATAATATACATCTGTCATCTCGAAGCTTGGAGGCGCGAGGGATTGAGTGCTGAGAGATCATGTAGTATGTGAGTATATCGGAAGGCAAGCTTACTCGGCACGCATGAGCCTTCTCGCCATTCAATCCTCGAGATGAAACAGATTTTGTTTTGGAACTGCTAATTCACATCCCCAATCTCCCCAAAAGATTCTTCTTATAAGTCCTGCTGAGCTTCAGTTTTTCCCCTTCTTTTAGCTTTACATAGTATTCGCCATTGAAATAGGGTTCCAATTCCTTGATGAATTCGAGATTGATGATGCTGGACTTATGGATGCGGATAAAGTTGTGGGGCGAAAGTTTGACTTCCATTTTCTTCATACTTTCCCTTACCAGAAAGAATCGATCTGCCGTATGCACTTTTACATAATAGTCAAAGGCCTCTATCCATCTAATTTCTGCGAAGTCGATGAAATGAATTTTTCCTCCAGACTTGATAAGCATTCTTTTATCGGCGGAGCCCAAAGAGCTTAGGATCATCTGATCTTTTTCACCCGACTGTTTTTCTCTATATCCATCAAGTAAGGCGTGATAGTTTTCATCAATCGTAGAAGTACTCTCCTGGTGAAGCCTTTCCTTGGCATGTTTCAGGCAATCGTAAAAGCGTTCGTCCGTAAAGGGCTTCAGCAGATAATCTATGGCATGAATCTGAAAGGCCTGAACTGCATATTGATCATAGGCAGTTACAAAAACCACTTTCGGCATTCGATCTTTGGGCAAACTACTCAATACCTCAAAGCCATTGATCTGAGGCATCTGTATATCTAGAAAAACCAGATCAGGACGGAGTTGATTGATTTGTTGAATGGCCTCCAGACCATTTTTACACTTGGCGATCAAATCCACTTCTTCATCTCTACTCAAAAGGAGTTCCAGACCTTCCCGAGCCTCTGATTCATCATCTACTATGAGGGTTCGAATGGAACTCATAGGCTTTTACTTGAGGGTGAAGAGATCGGACGAGCAGGGATGACCAGGTGGGTAGATACACCACTCAAAGACAAATTAAAGACCGAGAAGGAAAAGTCTTCCCCATAGAGTTGTTTCAAGCGCGTACAGGTATTGCTCAGGCCTATTCCTTTTTGCTCATTCATCTCCCAGTCTTCAGGAAGAGTTGGGCCGCTATTGTCAATCCAAACATGCAGTTCCTGTTTCATGACCTCGCTTTTTACTCGAAGCACTGCATCCTCCAGGCTTTGTGCGATCCCATGTTTAAAAGCATTTTCCAGGATGGGTTGTAGCAGGAGAGAGGGAAAAGCAAGTTCTTTACTTGCCGGATCAATTTCAAAATGGACACTGAGTCGATCCTGAAATCGAACTTCTTCTATCTCCAGATATTTCTTCAAAAGTTTGACCTCTTCTTCAAAGGCAACAAATTGCTCTCCTTCTCGGGCCAGACTTTCCCTCAGCAAATCACTCAGACCTGAAATCATCTGAACAGCTTTGGGCCCTTTTTCACTGCGAACCATCATCGATATGGTATTAAGGGCATTAAAAAGGAAATGGGGTTGGAGCTGCATTTTGAGGGTTTGCAACTGCGATTGGTTGAGGCGGGATTCCAATTCTAAAGAAAGGATGGTCTGATTTTTATAGCGAGCATAAAAATTCAGGGCAAATAATCCAATCATAACCAGCCAGTAAACAATCAGTCCATTGAGGGAAAAACTCAGGAACTGCTGCATATTATGGATGAATGCTTCTCCGAAGGCCATTTTGGGCTCACGTATCAAACGCGAGATCCCCATGGTAAGTAAAAGGGAAAGTGCGAGATTTACCAGACCAAAGAGGATACTGAGGGGCAGATGGATGCTTAAAAAGGGTTTCAACTCCATCCGGTGAGTACGGAGGAAGAGGGCATAGATGGCAAAGGAAAGGATCCACATGCTCAAATAATCCATGCTTGTCCACAAAATTTCATCCCCCCACATAAATTCATTGCCAGCCCGCATCATATAGTAGACCTGTTTCAATAAGGCCAGCAAGGTCAGTATTACCCAGACAGCCAGATTGATCCAGAAGAGCTTTTGTTTACCTATGAAAAGACTGGTTTTCGGCATAGATGATATAGAAAGATAGAACTTTTATATGAAAATAAGCGTGATGCGAATGGGATTCGCACCACGTCTTATATAAAAAGAAGGAGATATCTTGTTAGTACGTTATTTAGAGCCTTCTTCTTCATTCATGGCCTTGATTCTTGCTTCCAAAGCAGCCTTCCACTGTGCCGGAGCACCCTCAAGGGCTTTTTTATAGTGTTTCATGGCTTTTTCCTTTTGTCCAGTTACTCTCAAACCAGCACCCATTCCCGCATGGGAGATCCAGGCATCAGGGTCTTGATCATAAACCTTCTTGAAGAACTCATAAGCTTCCTGATTCTTATTTTGTTGGATCAGTGCGGAGCCAAACTGATATTTTGTGAAAGGCTGGGCATCATGGTCCAGAGCTGCCAACATAGTTTTCTTGGCTTCTTCGTCTTTGTGGAGTGCATAAAGCAAAAGAGACTTTGTCTGTAGGGTCTGGAAATTTGCCTGGCCAATGAAAGGAGCTGAGATTCCTTGTTCGATCCATGCAAGTGCTTCTTCCAGATTGGTATTATTGTTCAGGCAGTAATTGGCAGCTGAGTTAAATCCTTGCCAGGAGAAACCGGCGGTTGAGCGTAACTCATTGCGCATATTGGCCAAGTAAAGATCGGTCATATTGGGAACCTCTATCTTCATTGGCAAGCTTTTCTTTTCCCATTGGAGTTCTACAGTCGTACTAGCAGTACCTCTATCTGTAAATTCATAGGTGAGCCATTCAGTAAAATCATTTTCTTTAGGACTTGCCTTTACCCTAAGTGCATCTTCTCCTTCTTCATAATAGAAACTCCCCCAGGATTCAGAATTATTTGAAAAAATCCAGGTCCAGTCGCCAGATTCTTCTGCAATTACATGCAATCCATAGGTCCCGGCAGCCAGGTCTTTTCCACCAATTTTTACATCATGGCTAAAGGTAATAACAGTATTTTGATTGGCTCCTGCTCTCCAGGGAGCTGCGGTTGAAGGTCCAAATCCCAGATTATTCAATCCATAAGGAACCAATTGTCCCCAGATTTTGTCTTCTCTCCCATTTACTCCCGGGCTGCTATAGTCAATCGTTACAGACACAAGTCCCAAATGTTGCGTAACAGAACTTTGTTGGCTGGCTCCCGGAGGTAAAGTCACACTTCCCTGCCCAAATGTCGGACTAAAACCGGCTGAAAGGGATAGGAGGAGGAATAGAGAAAATCCGAGTTTAAGAAGTTTCATAGTAATTAGATTTTGATGTATATGAATACTCTCTCTTAACGCAGTTCAAGAGGGATGATCCGCTTTTATCAGGCTTATGACAAATAAATGCAGGGAAACGAAAGGTATTTGCAGGGAGCAGTCGAACATTCTTGGGCAATTCTTCATCCCTGCCCTCCAAAATCCCCCGATAGGGTGACGTTTCAAAAAACAGAGGATTGCTATTTGTACCGAACAAACACAAATATTAAACCCTTAGCTTATGAAAACGGATACCAAAACGGGAAATAGCTTCCTTATTTTCTTTTTACTCTTTCTGCCGGGAATGCTTCTTGGCAATAATCTCCAGATCGAGAACATTGAACTAACTGGCCAAAACCCTGGCCAGGATTATACCCTGATCAAATTTGACCTCAGCTGGGACAATTCCTGGCGAGTCAATGTAGGACCTGCAAACTGGGATGCGGCCTGGATCTTTGTCAAGTTCCGTATAGGAAGTGGGGATTGGCAACATGCAACTTTGAATTACCTGACAGGGGATGCAGTCCAGGATGGGCATAAGCCTGTTCCGGGTTCTATTATCAAACATACAGATGATGGAGTTGGTGCATTTCTGTATCGGGATGTGGATGGAAGTGGAAACAATGATTGGAACAATCTCCTGCTTAGGTGGAACTATGGGGTGGATGGTGTAAATGATAATGACATCGTTGAGGTGCAGGTCATGGGGATTGAAATGGTGTATGTACCGCAAGGTAATTTTAGATTGGGCGGGGGAAATGGAATGGAAGTCGGAAAGATCTTTGAACGAAGTGGTCCTTTAAATTTCTCAAATCCCTATCTGATAACTTCTGAAGCTGCCATACAAGTAGGTATAACTAATGGGAATCTTTATTATAATTCTCCGGTAGATCATGATGCTGGTGACCAACAGGGTCCTATTCCTGCTCAATTCCCGAAAGGTTTCCAGGGATTTTACTGTATGAAGTATGAGGTTACGCAAATACAGTGGATTCAATTCTTCAATAGCCTTACACCTGCTCAGCAAACCAATAATGATATTACAGATCTTGATCATCGTGGGCCTAATCCGATAGATAGAAATAATATTGAATGGGAAGGAACCGGAGGAGCGTATACTTCCAATCCTTATGTGCCCATGAGTTTTCCCCTATGGGGAGAGACATTGGCTTATTTGGATTGGTCGGGTTTACGCCCTATGTCGGAATTGGAGTTTGTCAAGGCTTGTAGAGGACCAGGAGCTGTCATTCCAAATGGATATGCCTGGGGAAGCGTGGATATAATAGAGACCGGTTTTACCTATGATTTGTTGAATAAAGGAAGTGAAAATGAACTTCTGGTAAATCATGTGAGTGGAGTTGGGAATGCCAATTGGATACATTCTGCAATCTTCGAAGATGGCCCCTACCGAAGTGGCATATTTGCTGCCAGTGCTCAATTCCCTAATCGGGAAGATGTAGGAGCTACCTTTTATGGGATCATGGAAATGAGTGGCAATCTCGCTGAAATGGCTGTGACGATAGGAACGCCCCAAGGAAGAAATTATAAAGGAGTACATGGCGATGGCAATCTGGATGCTGCCGGGGAGGCTGATGCGATCACCTGGCCGCCTATTACAGGAGAAGGAGGAGGACTCTTTGGAGGTTCCTGGTTTTCTGAACCCGAAAGTCTACAGATCAATGATCGTCGTTCGGCAACCATTGGGAATGTAGGGTATTTCAATGATGTTGGTTTCCGTGGAGTAAGAACTGTTCCTCAATAGCATAGCCATGAAATTTTTACAATTGATATACAGGCGATTCGCTCTGCCCTTTATTCTGTGCCTGATATGCATTGCTGATCTCAGTGGACAGATCTATAAAGGCGGAGAGGGAACAGGTTATACAGATGGACGATTTTTGGGAACGCTTGAAGGGATTTCAACTTCCACACTTTATCAGGCAGGAATAGAAGATGGTTTCGGCCAGGAAGCAATCAAAAGTAGCCTGAATGGCTTAAAGGCAAGTGCCCCTTTTGGAGGAGGCTTTGGAGATGGCTATGCAGATGATAGAGTATTACTAAACCTTAGTGGACAGGATTTGACGGTAATGTTTAGAGGAGGACTAAATGATGGATATGCACAAGATTGGAGCCTAAGTACCTTGCAATCCGTAGCTTTTCCGGTTGAAATTCTCTCCTTTGATGCACGATTGAAAAAGGATGCGGTCCTTCTGGAGTGGGTGAGTGGCTTCGAATTGAATCATGCGGCCTATCTCATAGAAAGAAGCTCGGATGCGACTAGTTTCGAAGTGATAGGGGAAATAGGCTCTCAGGGTAATAGCCAGGATAAACGAGCCTACGAATACTATGATCGAAGCCCTTTAGTCGGACATTCTTATTACCGATTGAAATCTGTGGATCTGGATGGTTCACTCCAATATTCTCATATCGAAGAGATATGGATTGACCTGGGAAGCGAAGCTCTCATTTACCCTAACCCAAATTCAGACCACCAAGTCAATATTCGCTGGGAAGCCCTGGCACCCAATCAAGCTTTACAGATAGAAGTCTATAACCTGCAAGGGCATCTGCTTATTCAGGAGGAACGTGTGCAATTATCCGCAGGCTTTATTCATCAATTCCAATTACCAGAATCTCTTCCTGCAGCTTCATATCTCATTCGATTGAGCCAGGGAAATCTGCTCAGCAAACACATCCTCATTCTTAACTGATTTTCCAAATTTTCATTTCACTAACATGAGAACAATTATTCTATCACTTTTTTTATTTCTGCTTACAAGTCTTCAACTCTCAGCCCAGCTTTGGACCCTTGGACAAAAACTGGGAACTGCTGATCAATGGGGCGGGGATAATCTGGGGATTTCAGTAGCAATATCCGATTCCTTTATGATCACAGGGGCCTGGTGGGCAGACTATGATGAAAATGGAGGTGCTCGCATTTCAGAAGCTGGTTCCGCTTATATCTACAAACTGCAGGCAAATGGGGATTGGCAGGAAATCCAAAAACTGGTTTCTCCCGAAAGACAAAGACTGGGCTATTATGGCTTTTCGGTAGATATTGAAGGCGATTTAGCTCTGGTTGGTGCTTTCAATGAATCTTTGGGTAGTTCAGGAGCTGCTGGGAAAGCCTATGTGTATCGGAGAGAAAGCAATGATATTTGGGTACTTGAAGATACCCTTAAAAGCCTAAATCCACTCAATGGAGACTTTCTGGGAAAATCTCTTTCCTTATCCGGCGACTATGCTCTTTTAGGATCTCCCGGCAATGATACCGATGAAAATGGAGCCAACCCCATGCCCGAAGCTGGAGCAGCTTATATTTTTAAACGAGCTGCAAATCAAAGCTGGACTCAGCTGGTAAAATTGGTGGCTGAAGATCGAGCAAATGGAGATGAATTCGGATCGGTAGTTGCTCTGGATAATTATGCCTTGATGATAGGTGCTCCTCCCAAAGATGCCGATCAACTTTCCTTGGCAACCGGCATCGCGTACGGAACTTATTTTGAAACAGAAAGTGAATTTGAACAAATGACCCTTGCTGATTTGCAAAGGATTGAAGCTTCTGATTCTGATTTTTTTGATTCTTTTGGTTCTGGCCTTGCTTTGGATGGTGAATGGGCTGTGATAGGAGCTGCGCGTGCAGAATCAGACCTAGCTACCACTTTGGGCAGAGCGAATGGAGCTGCCTACTTTTTTAAATGGGAAAATGATAGCTGGGTTGAAAAACAGAAGGTCTTTCCTTCTAATCCGGATTTCAGCGGTTCATTTGGTTCCTCCATAGATATGGAGGGTAGCGCAGCAATTATTGGAGCGGGCACAGCTGCTTGCGATAGAAATCAAAGCAACCTTATAAGTGCTGCAGGTGCTGCCCATGTATTTGAGTTGGATGGAAATGGACAATGGTCAGAAAAGGCAAAACTGGCTGGAACCGAACGTTCTGATTCAGATCTCTTTGGTGCAGCAGTAAGCATAAGTCAAGATTTCGTGATGGTTGGAGCCTGGGGAGCAGACACTGTAAATGGAGAGACAAAGCCAGCAATGGGAGCTATATATACCTTTGAAAGGGCCTGGCCTTTAGCGAGGGAGAATGAGCTGCAACTGGATCAAATTGAATTTTCTTATGACAGAAATTCCCATTTGATATCGATTGGAAATCAATCCTTGGAAAAGAGGAAATACCTGATGCAGATCATAGGACTTGATGGAAAACTCATCTGGGAGGAATCTGCCGAATGGCTTGATAATTGGGAAAAAGATGTATCTGTTTTACCCGCTGGTTTCTATGTATTTCGGTTGCAAAAAGAAGGCTTTCTTCCTTTTTACCGAAAATGGATAAAAGAATAGTATTTAGGTAAATTTCTATGGCCCGCGAGCTTCCTGCTTAGCGGGCTAATTTGTTTCTCAGCTTGGCCATGGCTTCCGAACGGGCATGAACTTCCAGCTTTTCATAGATCCGTTTTACATGGGTCTTGACTGTATTTAGGCTGATATGGTGCTTTTGAGAAAGTTGGCGATTGGTCTTCCCTTCAAAAATATCCTGCAATACTTCAACTTCCTTAGGGGTAAATTCGGTGACAAGTTTGCGGTTGATGGTCTCTGGATTCCAATTAGAAGGTTGCCAACGTTGGGCATAATTATACAGACCGATTTCGATACTGGTATATAGGTCCTGTTCATTGAAGGGCTTAACAATATATCCCAGCGGATGGGTGGGTTTTGCTCTTTCCAATACTGAACTACTTGAATAAGAACTGAGAAAAATAAAGGGAATTTGATATTCTTTTTGGATGTGCCGGGCAATACATATCCCATCCTCTCCTTTCCCCAAATTAATATCGAGCAGGACTAAATCTGGAAGTTCTTTTTTTAGCTCCTCATAGGCCTCTTCTGCCCGGTAAGCTACCCCAGTAACCCAATAATCAAGACTTGTCAAATGTTCGCTGATATCCTGAGCAATAAAAACATCGTCTTCTACGACTAGTATTTTAATGCGGTTCATAAGATGTGTGGGTAGGATAAATTAAGATACTTGATATTGAGCATTGTTTTCTGGAAGAAAAATTTTCACCTGTGTACCCCGATCAGACATAACTTCAAAAGTCGCTTTCATTTTCTGCACAAAAGCCCGGATCAACTTATAGCCCATAGATTTGCTTTCCTCATGATTAAAGTCTCTGGGTAGTCCAACACCATCATCGGCAACTTCTACCAGAAGTCCTTCCTTACTTTTTCCGATGTGTAAATGGATGTTGCCTTCATTCCGACCTTCAAAAGCATATTTAAGGGAATTGGAAATCAATTCATTGAGGATAAGCCCCAGAGGAATGAGGGTGTCTACATCGATAGATAATTCTTCGACTTTCCTGCTGATATGAATCTTGCTTTCATGAAGCTTATAAGAATCCAGCAAATTGTCCGTGAGTTTTTCGATGTACTGTGGCAAATTCACCCCTACCAGATATTCTTCCTGATATAGATTTTGGTGAATGAGGCCCATAGCCTTTACCCGGTTCCTCCCTTCTTCTATGGCACCCAGGGCAACAGGATCTTCTATCGAACGCGATTGCAAACTCAAAAGAGAGGATACAACCTGAAGATTGTTTTTGACCCGATGATGGATTTCTTTCAAAAGATTCTCTCTGTCTCGCAAAGCCTCTTCGAGCTGTATATTCTGGGTTTGGAGTAAACTTCTGTTTCTCTTTTGGATGCGGTAGCTTCTCCAGAGCAAAAGGAGGATTATCAGGCCGGAAATGATTCCTCCCAAACTTATGTTTCTCTGAAATCTTTGGCGGTCCAGTTCAGCATTGAAGGCGATTTCCTGTTTTTGTTGCTCTAATTCAAGAAATTCCTTTTCCTTGTCAAATTCATACTGCATTTCCAGACGGGTGATTTTCCGAGTTTCCTCATTGTTTCTTAAACTATCATCCAGTTCAATAGCCTTTTCATAGAATTCAAATCCTTTCGGGTTCCTTTCTTTTTGGTACAGACTTGCCAAAGATTTATATGCCAACAAACGAGTTTCTGGCTCTCCTCCCTGAAGGGAATTGAGAAGTCCTTTTTCCAGCAGCATAAGTGCTTTCTTTCTTTGCCCGCTATCAATGTATGCTCTTCCCAATTGGACAGCAGCTTTGGCCTCCTGGGTCTTTACTTCTTTCAACCTGGCGAAGTCATAGGCTTTCTGCAGATAAGGAATACCTTTCGCCAGGAGCCCCTTATCGCGATAAATCGCTCCCAGATTTATATAAACATCAATCATCCCTAGGGTATCTCCCAACTCTTCCCGGATTGCCAAAGATTTTTGGTTGAAAAATATTGCAGAGTCAACTTCTGTTTCAGATTTGTACAGCTTGGCCATGTTGTTGTAAACAATGGCCTGGCCTATACGGTCCTCATGCTTTTTCTTAATCACAAGTGATCGCTGAAAATGATACTTTGCCTTTTTTTCATTTTCCATGAGCAAATAAATATTGCCCAGATTAGCATGTGCAAATGAAGTGTAGTATTCATGCCCAGCTTTTTCAAAACTGCGTAAGGCCCATAGATAAATATCCGCGGCCTGGGCATAATTTGCCAGACGTTCATACACAATACCCAGATTATTGAATACGATTGCTGAATCCATAGCCGTACCCCCATCACTATACAATTGCAGACTTTTTTCATTAAAGTATATGGCTGAATCAAGATCTCCTCGGGCGTCGAAGATTGTAGCCAGATTGGTGTATTGTTTCCCGATATCTACTGATTTGCCTAAATACAAATAAAGAGATAGAGCTTGCCTTCTGATTTTTTCTGACTCCTCCAGGTTCCCCAGGATTTCATAACAGGTGCCCATCCGAGACAAGGCTCCAGCCAGTGCAAAAGTGTCTTTTCTATTTGTGGCAATATCTCTTGCCTCTCGCGCAAGTTCAATGCCTTTGGCCGGCTCAATAAATTGAAGCTGTTCTGCAAGCTGAATCAGACTTTCCATACGAACCGATTCTTCAGGCTCAGCAGCAAGGACCTTTTTCAGGCTATCTACAATCTCTGGCTGAGCCTTAATCGAACTAAAGCTGCCAAAGAAAATGAAGATCAGGAGTAAAGAATGGTGTAAGTGCATAGCTATGAATAAGTTAAAAAAAAATGTCATTCTTCTTAGCCTTGCACAAATCATAGGCTATGTATTAGTGCTTTTTTTAGCTTAAAACGTAATCAACTCCACATTTACAGTTAGGACTTTCTTCTGAGGTTGACAAAAGTCACTCCTGCCTCTGCGCTCTCTCATTCTTGAATTAGTGTCTCTCCTATATGTTTGAGAAAAGAGATCAAAATGAAAAAGACCTCCTTACATATCGGCTTAGCATTACTTCTTGGTGGACTGTTATTTACAGCTTTCAGATTTGAAGAAAAACCTGCAGGTGCTCTGGAGGAATATGTAGAAAAAATAGAAGGGATTTGGGTAAATGAGCATCGAGATACGGATTTGGGTGAGCCGGATATGTTGTGGATAGAAGTAAAAAGAGAATGGATTTATAGGAACCAGGTTCGCCTAAAGATCAGCGAATATTGTAAGCCCGGTTTTGCGGAATATCTGGTTTTCGAATTGATAGAGGACAAACTCATTTATGTAGGAGCCATGGATAAGGATGAAAGTTTTTGCCTTCTCTACCTCGACTATGCGGAAATAAGCTATGAAATAGAAGAGGGGCAAACGGTTCTTTACTATGAATCCTGCGAGGCTGAAATGGAAAACCACCTCAATCGGAGACTTATCAGAATCAATGAATCAACCTTCAACACAAGCTCTATATTATGAATGCATTTAAAAGAATCCTTCTCGGTATGGACCTCTCCAATACAGATTTATACTTATTGGATTATTTGAAGGTCTTTGCGGGAATCCAAAAACCGGAAAAAGTGTATTGTACCCATGTGGTAAAAGAATTGGACCTTCCCAGTTTTGTAATGGATGAATTAGGAGAAATGAAGGCTACTCCCCTGGATGAAAGGCTGAAAAAAAGTCTGGAAGAGGAAGTAAAGCTGAAACTGAAACCCGGGGAGTTTGAAGTGGACTGTAATGTACTGGAAGGAAAGACGGGAGAACAATTGTTGCACTGGGCTGAAGTAAAAGGGATAGATCTGGCCATACTGGGGCGAAAGATACCTAGCCAGGGATCCGGAATTTCAGCCAGGAGATATCTGAGAAAGAGTCCCGGTTCTGTTCTCTTTATCCCACATAAAAAGAAGCAAAGAATTTCCCACATCGCTCTGGCAACAGATTTTTCTCCTACTTCTACCTATGCCTTAAGAAAGGTACTGGACTGGACAGAAAAACTACCTGCTAAAGTCAAATTGAGCCTGATTCATGTATACGATGTGCCTTCAGGGGTAAGGGCTCAACTGGGTGGTCGTCCAGATTTGATCCTGAAACGAATTCGAGAAACACATGAAGAATTCTTTCTTCATTATCTGGATGTGCTGGGCTATGGGGAGAAAGGTATAGAATTGAAATTGGTCGAAAATATGCACGTAAATCCCGGCCACTATGTATATGATGCTGCAAAAGAATTGAAGGCCGATCTCCTGGTAATGGGAGCCTTTGGACACTCTTTCTTTGGCAACTTAATCCTGGGAAGTGTCAGTGAAAAAGTCCTGGAACTGAATCTTGATATTCCCCTTATGATCCTTAGACCTCGTCATGATGAGGTAGAAAAACTTCCATCTTTTAGTATCAAAAAATTTAAAACACTCGATTATGTCTAAGCTTATAAAAAATATCCTCGTACCCACAGACTTTAGTGATCATTCAGAATATGCTTTACAAGCAGCCATAAAGTTTGCAAGAAAAATCAGCGGCCAAATCTATTTGTACCATCGTATTCACCTCCATCCGGACTGGAACATTTTTACCGATGAAGAAAAAGATTGTCATCCCAATCTTCTTAAAAAAGAAGAGGCAATGATGGAACAATTTAATAAGGTAATCGAGCGAAATATGCATTCCGGTATCCGCATCAACTCTATATACTCATCTGGAGATTTGATGGATAGAGCTGAACAATTGGTAGATAAGTTTGATATCGATTTGGTTGTAATGGGTTCTGAAGGGGCTGATGGATTAAAGGAGATGTTTCTGGGATCCAATGCACAGAAAGTAAGCAATGTTGTCGATGTTCCTGTGCTTATCATTAAACATCCGATCGGAGATTTCTACCTGAAAGATGTGGTCTTTGCCTCTGACTTCAATGAAGATGCAAAGCAACCTTTTACGGATCTGATCCGCTTGCTCCAGAACTTTGGCTCAACTTTGCACCTGCTTTACATTGCCTCCGTCAAGGAATTTGTAGTGCAGGAAGAGACCCTCGAGAAAATGAGACAATTTGAAAAACTATGCTGGGCACTTCCCTGTCAGATTCACGGCAAAGCCGATCAATCTGTAGAATTGGGAGTCCAACACTATATGACCAACTCAAGAGCCGATCTTCTTTGTGTTGTCCATCACCAGAAAGGTCCATTTGAAAAGATATTCAGAGGTAGCGTATCTGGAAAACTTATCAATCATCTTGAATGTCCCGTCTTATCCTTACCCGCTGATGAGCGGGAAGTCGAGAAAAAGTGATCGATACAGTTTTTTGGAAGCCATGTGAAGGAGTCAGCCGCCCGGCTGGCTCCATTTTTTTCAGAATGACAAAAGTCACTTCTGGAATCTGGAGAGGTCATCTCCTTTTGCTCAATTGGCTGCTAGTTTTACTTAAACAACAGCAATAATAAATATCATGTCAAGAATTCTCGTCGCCGTCGATTTCTCCCTTGCTTCACATAAGGCATTAGAATATGCCCTGGAAATGATGAATAAAGAAGTGGATAAATTGATGATTTTTCATGTATACTCCCTTCCTATTCCTGATCCCGAAATGCCTGTTGAATTATTGTCTCAACTAGGAGATTCTTTTAGAGAAATTGCAGAGACACATATCAATAAGTTATTAGAGCGCATCCAGTTGGAGCACGGAGATTTTCTGGATATTTCAGCTAAGACCGTACCAGGGATGCCTGTAGATGCAATTCTTGAAGAAAGTGATGCTATGGATGCTGACCTGATCGTGATGGGGATGAGGGGAAAGAATAAAGCCCTCAGGAAGATTCTGGGTACAACTGCTACAAGAGTTATCCAAAATACCCATAGTCCTGTAGTTGTAGTTCCAGAGAGTGCTGCTTATACGCCGGTTAAAAGAATCGCATATGCTTCCAATCTTGAAGAGGAAGATATCCTCGCATTGGACAAGGTGATAAACCTGGCAAATAGCCTGGATGCCCAGGTGCATTGTGTACATATCCAACGGGAAGGAGAGCAATTGGATGTGTATAAAAAAAGCATCCTGGAAGAAGCCTATCAACATGATCTCATAAATAGCCCTATTAGTATTGACATTGTTACCAATGATGATATTGTAGCCGGCCTAAATGCTTATGTTGAGCTGAAAGAGATCGATCTGATTGTCATGCTGACTCATCATAGGAGTATTTTTAACCGAATTATTGGAGGGAGCAGAACCTGGGATATGGCCTTTCAGAGTAAAGTACCTGTATGGGTTTTTCAGGCAGATAGTCGGAAACTTAAAAATCGATCAAAAAAAGCAAAACTAAAGGCGGAATAGTATTCCTTCTTCCTTATCTTAATTGCTAAAGAAAGATAAGCATATGTCAGAGCATCCAAGAGATCCTTTAAACGCGATTAGTGTCGATATTGACCTTGTTCTCAAGGCCCTCTTTGACCATTCTCTGGAAGGGATACTGGTGTCTGATCAGGATTCGCGGATCGTTATGGCCAATGCTCGAACAGGGGAATTATTTGAGTATGATCCCCAGGAAATGTTGGGCATGAAGCTGGATGAGCTGATACCCGGACAGTACCGTAGAGGCCACCGCGCCCAGGTAGATTCCTTCTGGCAATCCCCCGGACCTCGCAAGAAAAATTCGGTAAAACGGTTAAAAGGATTGACCCGCACGGGTAAAGAAATGCCCCTGGACATTAGCTTGAATCCGATAAAAATTGATGCAGGTTCCTATGTGATCGCCCATATTGTTGACCAGACAGAAAAAGGCGAAATCCAAAATTCACTTGACGATAATGAAAACCTCCTTTCTGCCCTGATTGAAAATGCGGTTGACGGAGTGATTACCATCAGTCCCAGAGGAATCGTAGGATCTATGAATCCTGCAGCAGCCCTTCTGTTTGGCTATGATAAGGAAGAAGTGATAGGGCGCAATATAAAAATGTTGATGCCTGAGCCTCATCATTCTGCCCACGATGGATATTTGGACAATTACCATAAGACAGGCAGAGCTAAAATTGTGGGTATAGGTCGAGAAGTGGAAGGGAAAAGAAAAGACGGAAGTTTATTCCCCTTTTATCTGTCGGTGAGCAAGGTAGAAACACATGCCGGGCATTTTTATGCAGGTATTGTCCATGACCTTTCTGAACAGAAGACATTTGAAAACGAACTGAAAAAGTATTCAGAAGAATTGGAACAGCGAGTTGAAGCCAGGACTAGTGCTTTGGCTCAGGCAATCAATGGCCTGAAAAAAGAAATACAGGAACGAAAGACTATAGAAGAAGCCCTGAGATTGAGCGAAGCAGAAACCCAGGAGGCATTGAAAAAAGAAAGAGAGTTGAATGAACTTAAGTCGCGCTTTGTTTCTATGGCTTCTCATGAGTTCAGGACCCCATTGGCTACCATCCTTTCCTCCATGAACCTTCTTGAGAAATATCAGAATACGGAATATGCTAATCGGAGGGATAAACATATCAATCGGATAAAATCCAATGTAAAGAACCTGACAGCCATCCTGAACGATTTCCTTTCTTTAAGTAAATTGGAAGAAGGAAGAGTAGAATTGGAAACCGAGGAATTTGATATCCGGAGCCTTGCGCAGGAAGTTTGCGAAGATATCGAAACCCAGGCGAAGGATGGGCAGATCATAGAATACCAGCATGAAGGCTTGGAGGAAGAAGTCCAACTTGATCCTAAACTGACCCAAAATATTTTGATCAACTTGCTGTCTAATGCAGTTAAATACTCAGCCGAAAACACTCAGATACAATTGCTAAGCAAATTGACCAAAGACAGCCTCTTCCTCAAAGTGATTGATAGAGGGATGGGAATTCCGGAAGAGGAGATGCAACATCTGTTTGAGCGATTTTTCAGGGCAAAAAATGCCGGCAATATCCAGGGAACTGGTCTAGGACTAAGCATAGTAAAAAGGCATGTAGAATTAATGAATGGAGAGATAGAGGCAAAAAGTAAATTAAATGAGGGAACTGAATTCTCCATCAGGTTTCCTCGTAAGGTAAAAGCTAATGAATAAAATCCTCCTGATAGAAGACAATCCGGATATGCGCGAGAATACTGCGGAAATCCTGGAACTGGCAGGCTACGAAGTCATGACTGCCGAACATGGAAAAAGAGGTGTCCAGCTTGCCGGTGAGGTGGACCCTGAGCTCATCATTTGTGATATCATGATGCCAGAGTTAGATGGGTATGGAGTATTGCATATGTTGAGTAGAAATCCCAAAACAGCTGGAATTCCCTTTATTTTTCTAACTGCTAAAGCCGAAAAAGCTGATTTTCGGAAGGGGATGAACCTTGGAGCAGATGATTATCTGACCAAACCTTTTGAAGATGTAGAGTTGTTGGATGCCATAGAGATGCGGAAGAAAAAGGTTGAGAGTATCAGTTCCCTGAATGTAGGAAATGAAGAGGAGCTGACGCAGTTTGTAGACGAGGTTCGGGCGAAAGGAGCATTGGATATGTTGGCGGAGGATCGGGAGAAAAGAATGTATAAACCCAAGGACCTGATCTTTGAAGAAGGGCACAATTCTTACTATCTCTATTTTATCAATTCCGGTCGGATTAAGACTTACAAAACCAATGAAGATGCCAAAGAATATGTAGAAGGCTTATACAAAGCCGGAGATTTTATTGGCTACAATTCTTTACTGAAAGATTCACCCTATGTGGACTCTGCAATGGCTTTGGAAGAAAGTGAAGTTATCCTCATCCCTAAAGAAGATTTCCTTGCCCTGATGTACAACAATCGAGATGTCTCTCACAAATTTATTCGATTGCTATCTAGGGATTTGGCCGAAAAGGAGGAACAACTTCTTCATCTGGCCTATGATACCGTCCGTAAACGTGTAGCAGATGCCCTCATGCGTCTTTACGATAAATACCAGGAACAAGACAAGGAGGAATTTAAAATCTCTCTCTCCCGGGATAATTTGGCCAGCATAGTTGGCACCTCAAAAGAGTGTGTCATCCGCGTGCTATCTGAATTCAAATCAGAAGGCTTGCTCAATACACGTCAAAGCGAAATAGAGATTTTGAAGCCGGAAGGAATTAGAGGAATTAGATTTTAATCTATTCCATAGAATTCAAGAAAAGGAGGGAAACTTTCCTCCTTTTTACCCCTCAGAATAAATAAGGAAAAGAATTGACTGCTGAATTGAAGTTCTCCGCTTTGTTCAGCTATGACTGCTTTTGTTTTTTATGCTGCCAGGTCCCAGGTCCAGCCGCTCTAAGTCAGACCGCCTTAAGGGCCTTTTCCCCATCGCCAGCAGCTTTTCCCATTTCTCTCCTAAAAATGTCAGATGAAGCAATATGCAGGAAGAATTTCTTCCCCAAGCGCAATATCCTGGCTCTATTTCCCGCCAAATGCATCCTATTAGATAGAAATAGCGTCTTTTTAGATATTCTAAGGAATTATTATGTCAAAATCGATTCAAAAAGTAGCTGATTTTTGGCTTTACGGAATAAGTTTAGCTCTTTACAGATTCTCCTCTCCTATTTTTCAGTTTACACAAGACGGATTTCTATAATCTCCTAGCTGAAATCCAGACTGCTTCTTTACTACCCAGTACCAAAACCCTACAACCTATATCTATGTCAAAATTAAAAGTTGGGGTCATTGACCTTATTAGCAAGGGGCCTAATAAATCCCTATGGGCAAGAGTTATGCATGCAAATTTTGCGAGTATCATGCCACAGGTTATCGCCACCTGGTGCGACCAAAGAGGACATGATGTAGAACTTATCTGTTTTACAGGACTCGAAGATCTGGAAAAAGAAATTCCACAAGATGTGGACCTGGTATTTATTTGTGGATTTACTCAAGCTGCCTTTTTGGCTTATTCACTTAGTAATCTTCTGCAATCAAAAGGTGTTGTCACGGTGTTAGGAGGGCCTCATGCAAGATGTTATCCGGAAGATGCACTGAAATACTTTGATTATGTAGTAGGATTTACGAATGAAGAAGTGCTGGATGAGATCCTGGATAATTGTGTATCTCAGGGAAAAGAAGGAACCTATTTGGCCGCAAAGAACCAACCTCGTAGTCTGCCGAGTTTGAGAGATCGCTGGAAATTTGTCGAGCAAACCCTCAAAAAAGCGCCTTTACTCAAATTTGTAAATATGATTGGAAGTATGGGTTGTCCCTATACCTGTTCCTTTTGTATTGATTCTGTAGTCAAATACCAGCCCCTGGACTTTGAGATTATGAAATCTGATCTCAAGTTTTTGTTGGGGAAATTTAAAGACCCTATCGTGGGATGGCATGATCCCAATTTTGGGGTTCGTTTCGATGACTATATGGAGGCAATCGCTTCTGTTGCTCCCAATGGAAAGATTAGACATATAGCTGAAAGTAGTCTTTCGATTTTAACAGAAGATCACCTAAAGGTGCTGAAGCAAAATGGGTTTGTAGGGATGCTACCCGGGATAGAATCCTGGTACGATATGGGAAATAAATCTCGTACCGCACGTCGGGAAGGAGAAGAGAAATTGAATAGGGTTTCTGAACATGTAAACATGATTTTTGATTATATCCCCTATGTGCAAACCAATTTTGTGTTGGGATTGGATAGCGATGAGGGAGATGAACCTTTCGAACTGACCAAGCGCTTTGTGGATATGTCTCCCGCAGCTTTTCCTGGATATTCACTCCTGACTTCCTTTGGAGAAGCCGCTCCTTTAAACCTGGAATACCAGCAGGAAAATCGGGTTTTGCCTTTCCCCTTCCACTTTTTGAATAATCACCATGCCATGAATCTTAAACCCAGGAATTATGAATGGGTTGATTTTTATGATAAAGTGATTGATTTGACCGAATACACTTTTTCAAATAGAGCGGTTTATCGCCGCTTTACGCATTCCAAAGTATGGACTGCAAAATACCTCAATGTGATTCGGGCGATTTCAAATGAAGGATACGGTAGAATCAAATATTTCAAGAAAGTTCGGAATAACCTGATTGAAGACTCAAAGTTTAGGGATTTCTTTGAAGGAGAAAGTCAGGTTTTGCCTCAATTCTATGTTGATATGGTGAAAAAGGATTTAAAAGGCCTATGGGAATGGCTACCGGAAGGAGCCTTATACCACAATCCCAATGCTTATTTGGAAAAAAGTAAGCGGCAGCATGCCTAAGTGAATTCTGCTGCATTTGGATAAAAGAAAAGCCCTCACCGATAGGTGAGGGCTTTTCTTTTGTCATTTCGAGCCTTGGTCTTGGGTTGGGAAGTGCGCCGGGAAATCCCGTATTCTAATGCTTGAAAATATAATTCATAACTTTCAGTATTTTCTGAAACTTTATTATATTTGTTTCGTTTAGCAGATATAAACAAGCTACACATGAAAAAACGAATCGTCATAGCAGGTGGAACAGGTTTTCTCGGGAGAGCATTACAATCCTATTTTACAGAAATAGGATTTGAAGTTTACCTCCTCACCCGCAATCCCCTCGGCCCGAATGAAGTCTACTGGGATGGAGAGAGTTTTGGGGAATGGTGCTACCTCCTGGAAGGCACCTATGCCTTGATCAATCTGGCGGGTAAAAGTGTAAACTGCCGGTATACCGAAAAGAATAAAGCCCTCATAAGAAGCAGTCGACTCAATAGCACACATATTCTGGGCAAGGCGCTACAGGTCTTTTCACCTGCCCCAAAATACTGGATCAATTCCTCTACAGCTACCATATACGAACACACAGAAGGTGATGCTCCTCACAATACGGAACATCTGGGAAGGATTGCAGATGACTTCTCGGTCCTTGTTGCCAAGGACTGGGAAGCAGCTTTTGAAAGCTACCAACTCCCTGAAACGAAGAAGCTGATCCTGAGAACAGCCATTGTTTTTGGAAATGAAGGAGGTGCCTATCCTGTGATGCGGGATCTAGCTAAAAAAGGCTTGTGTTCGCCTCAAGGCAATGGAAGGCAATGGATCAGTTGGATTCATGTAGATGACTTTTGCCGGGCCATAGATCATTTGATGGAAGAGGAAAAGGAAGGAATCTTTAACCTTTGTGCTCCAAATTATCTCCGCAATAGGGACTTCTTTCACCTCCTCAGAGAAAAGCTTAAGCCTCCTTTTATTATACCTCAACCCAAATGGCTGCTGGAATTTGGAGCGATTTTTATGGGTACTGAGACAGAATTGATTCTCAAAAGCCGGAAGGTATATCCGGAAAAGTTGTTGAGGATGGATTACCGATTTTTGTATGAGGATATGGAAAGCTGTTTGGAGGATCTGTTGAAAAAGAAGGAATCTCAACAGAAGGCAAAATCGATTTCCTATACTGTAGAAAATGGAGCTGTATAACTCCACCCAAGTCTATTTGTAAAAATGTTTTCTATAATAGGCATTATAACTTCTTTTCCATTCTCTGGATGCATTTGAATATAATTTGGAAAGCTGGGGTTTTGCATCAGAGAGCAATTTTGCTTCACTTAAATCCAGGGTTTTGGGTTCGATGAAATAACTATACAAGTCCTCAATTTTAGGATAATTAGGTTCTTCATAATTACTCAGATCAAAATCCTTTTTTTCAAAACTTGCAAGGAAAATGAGGTTGCGATTGTACTCAGTACCAGGAGTCGCCAGAATTTCAGTGGTAAACCCTGATTCCGTAAATGTTTTGTATACAGATCTGGCCGCCCGGCCTCTGTTTCCTTTTATAAAACCATAAAAATTGCACATAATCATACCAGAGGGCTTTAATATCCTCTTCGTATCCTCGAAGCCTTCTATTGTTAATAAGTGTTCAGGAACAGATTCACTCAGAAAAGTATCGAAAATGATTATATCATATTTTTTTGGGGTGGTTTTAATATAATGGCGAGCATCATCTATAATCACGGGAATATCCGGATTCATGTTAAAGTATTGAACCGAGACTTCGTGTACCCTCCGATCAATTTCAACAACATCCGTATCAAATCCCAGGCGTTCCAGTTGTTTGACTAGCGTTCCACCACCCAAACCCAATAGGAGTACTTTGCTTCCTTTGGGAAAGATAGAGGCAGCTGTAGGGAAATAATGGGACCAGCTCCAGATACTGTATTTCATATCATCTTCCAGACCCACATAGGTTTGAAGGGTATTATTGACAATAAGTGCCCTTCCGGTTCGAGCATCCTCTGTGATTTCATAAGAAGGGTGATCAACAACTTTTACCTGACCCAAAATACCTTCGGATTGATAGAGAACTTTGTATTCATCTGTATAATTTTTACCTGTCCATGAACTCAAAGAGACAGCCATGAGTAAAAGTAAGCCCGCTATTCCTACCTCTTTCTTTCGGGATGTACTTAGAAGAGAAACCATTGGGAAAAGGGCCAGAATGAGGCCAACAATGATCGCTGGCATTTGAAGCCCAAATTCGGGGATTACATAGAAACCCATAAGAAAAGTCAGGCTAATGCCTCCAAGAGTTGAAATAGCATATACATTTCCTGCGCTATTCCCTGCTGAATCCACTTCTTCAGTTAGAAGATTAATAATAATGGGTGAAGTCATTCCCATAAAAACCAATGGTGGAAACATAAAAATCAGCAAGGAGATAATCGAACCCATCTCCAGTGACATTCCTATACACTTTTCCATGATAAATTCACTGGTAAAAGGCATAAGACAAAGTAAAACTCCAGCTGCAATGAGTACTTTATACAGCAACGTATTACTTCCAGAATATTTTTTGGAGAGAATCCCACCCAGATAATACCCACTTGTCAGGCCACCCAGGGTTAAAGCGAGGGCAGCTGCCCATATATAAAGAGAGGTGCCGAAGTAAGGTGCCAGAAGTTTGGCTCCTATTAGCTCACAGGCCATAACTGAACCTCCTTCAAGAAAAGAAAGAAATAATAGATAGTGCTTCGAATTGAGTTTCATAAATAAATATAGAGAATAAAGAGAAAAGGCGGACGCAAAGGACCGCCTTTTTATATTTATGATTTTTTATTGCTAGTGAACAGCTATTGGATCAGCATTACCATCAGGATCACCGTTTACAGTTCCATTAGTACTTACGTTTCCAAGTAGCAAAATACCACAAACATGCGGCGAGGCCATAGAAGTTCCACTCAGGGTCGCGTAACCATCTCCGTTGTAGGTAGAATATACACTTGAACCAGGAGCACATACGTCTACAGGAGGATTGCCGTAGTTTGAGAAGCTGGACCAATTATCACCCTGTGCCATTGAAGAAACAGTATAAATATTGTTTCCATTAGCACTAGCTGGAGATTTGGAGGAAGCATTGGTAGACTCATTACCAGCAGCCAATGCAAATGGGCACTGAGAAGAAGCCGCTACAACTGCATCATTAACAGCTTGAGAGAAACCGCCTCCCAAACTCATGTTTGCAGCATCACAATCACTACGAGTAGCTACATAGTCCACTCCAGCGATAACACCAGAATAAGAACCGGAACCTCTTGAGTTCAGTACTTTTACGGGAACTACAGTAGCGCCTGCAGCAACACCAATCACTCCAATTTCATTATCAATAGCACCAACTGTACCGGCAACATGTGTTCCATGTCCGCTACCATCAAAAGTCAGATCACCATCTTTCCCTTTACTAAAGGCATTGAATCCTTTACTTACGTCAACATTAAGATCTGGATGAGAAGCGTCGATACCGGAATCAATGATATAGGCAATTTTACCCGTACCATCAACACCTCCATTTACTCTGGTGATCCCCCAGGGAGTAACCTGTGGGCTGCTTCCGCCACCACCACCTCCGGGAGGGCCTCCCATGGCAACGTGTACCATTCTATCTTGCTCGATATAGGAAATTCTGTTGTCTTGACGAAGGTTTTCTACTTCTTCACCTGTAAGTTGAAGAGAAAAACCCTGTATCGTTTTTACATAGGTTTGAGAAATCTCTTTTTTCCCAATTTTGTTTTCACTCAAAACGGACATTGCATGAACTTTCATGTCCTGCTTGAGTTTTATGAAATTTTCAGCATTAACTGCTCTTTTGGGAATAGCATTAACTTCATCTTTATAAACTACAATATACTGTCCAGGAATAACATCTCCGTCAGTATAAGTAATAAGTTCGGCTAATTCATCATTGTTGGAAGGGGTAGGAGATAGGATCTCATCGGAACAACTATAGACCAGGAATGAGAGAGCCAGCATCCCTAGTATAAGATGTAGGATAGTGTGTCTTTTCATAAAAATAATTGATTAGAAATGATAGTGTTATAATGAGTGATTAATAGTAATAGAATTATAATCTAGGATTTTTTTTTTATAAAATGAATGGGTATACAAGAAAAAAATGATTCGAAAATCGAATCATTTTTTTGTCAAAATAGATCAGTTGCTCGTTGTTTTTGAACACTTCGCTTAAATTCTATCCATTTGACCTGCAAATTCATAAAAAGCCTGCCTTTTTGTTGAAATATTGAGAATCTGAGCGAAAGCTTTTTTTATATTTTTTTCAAATTGACCCAACCTTTAGAGCTAGCAGTTACGTGATAGGAGTAACGCGCGGAAATAAACCTTTATTAAGACTCCTATCTAATGAAAAAGTACCTGTTAACTCTTTTTATATATGCCCTGATGTGGCCGGGAGGGCTATTCGCCCAACAAGCTGCTATTATATCAGGAAACGCGAGCCAAAATGGCTTCCCCTTGCCGGGAATTCCAATCAACCTGGAAGCCATTGGTAATCCGAATTACTCTATAACTACCTATACAGATTCATTGGGCTTTTATGAGGACACCGTTCTTCTTTACAATGCCCAGTTGATCATCGTCTCGAGTCCTTGTTCCTCGGATACGATAGCCGTAAATCCTAATCAGCTCACTTATACAGTAGACATCGATTGCAGCACGGGACTGGGGAATTGTGTAGCCGCCTTCGCCTACCAATCAACACCCGGAACGACAAGCATAAATTTCAATTCTTTCGGACAAGGTAATCTGAATTACTCCTGGGACTTTGGCGATGGAGGGACATCCTCTGATCCCAATCCCTCGCATACCTACAACTCTCCAGGAGTTTATACGGTTTGTTTGGCTGTCATCGATAGTACAGCGGGTTGTTCAGATTTCTTTTGTGATGTTGTAAGGATCGGAAACAATTCAGGGAATTGTGCTGCCGGGTATGCCTATTTCAACCTTCAGGGAGATACTTATCAGTTTTTAGATAGCTCATTTGCAGGACCCAATGCTTTGTATAGCTGGGACTTTGGAAATGGAATGACTTCCAACCAACAAAATCCGGTAGTTACTTTGACAGCAGGTGTCTACCAGGTTTGTCTAACCATTATAGATTCAACTTCGACAGGGGCTTGCACCGATACTTACTGCAGCACATTGACTTTGGGGAACAATAATACATGTACTGCGGGCTTCAATATTTTTCCAACACCAGCCGGAGGATTCGCATTCTCTGCTTTCCATCAATCAAACACAGCTATCTATACCTGGGATCTGGGAGATGGGACTATTGCTACCGGACCTAATGCCAACAACTCCTATCAGGTAGGTACTTACACCATTTGCCTTAGCGTTGAAGATTCTGCCAGCAATTGCGTCGATACAATCTGTCAGGTCATTACTGTCGGTGGCAGGAGCTGCTACGCCTTATTCTTTGAGCAGGACCTTGGAAACAACCAATACCAATTCTATTCAGATAGTACAGGAGGCACCAACTTCTTCTGGACTTTCGGTACAGGAGATAGTGCTACCGGACCGAATCCTCAATACACATTCCCGGGTCCCGGTTTGTATGATGTATGTCTATACGTAAGTGACAACAACGGTTGTCAGGACGTATTTTGTTCTCAAATTTCTGTAGGAGGAGGAACAGGAAACAACAATTGTTTTGCGGACTTCGACTTCCTGCCTCTTCCCAATGGCAACATTCAGTTCCTTAACCTTTCTTATGACGGCACTGCGACGGGACAAAACTTCAGCAGCTTCTGGGACTTAGGTGATGGAACTACTTCCAATGCTTTGAATCCCGTTCATAGCTATCAAACGCCTCCCGATAGTTTTTGGGTTTGCCTGAGCATCAATTCTGCAAATTGTGCGGATACCATTTGCAAGATGGTTTTCCCCATCCCGGATTCAACAATCTTTGGCTGCGATGCTGCATTCTCCGCCCATAATACCGGTTCCGGAGTAGTCGCTTTCAACAGCCTCTGTCCTTCTCCCAACCTGACCTATAGCTGGGACTTCGGAGATGGCAATACCGATAATAATGCTGCACCCGTGCATACCTATGCAAATCCTGGTGTTTATTATGTATGTCTGAGTGTTACAGATAGCTTGATCAATTGCAATGCTACTTTCTGCGACAGCGTATATGTAGGCAATACAGGCAATGGTCCCGGACAGTGTGCAATTGTGTCTGACTTCACCTACCAGGACCTCGGAAACGGAAGCTTCGATTTTATTGAATTGACGAGTGCATCCGGTATTCCGGGAGGCAATGCCGGTTTGAATTTCTTCTGGGATTTCGGAGACAGTACTACTACCAACCAGCCAAATCCTCAACATAGCTTTTCAGGCCCGGGCCCATATCTGGTCTGCCTGACTGTAATAGATAGCAGTAGTCAGTGTGCCGCTACTACTTGCCATGTGATTGGTACTACTAATCCAAACTCCGGATTCCATGTGAGTGGAGCTGTCTTTGCCGACAGTCAACTGATCAACAATGGAGTCGTCTACCTGATCAGACATGATACTACTACAACTGGCGGAACCTTAACAGCCGTGGATTCCACCTATCTCAGCCAGAGTTTCTTCACCTTTTTCAATGTACAACCGGGAACTTATCTGGTGAAATCAGCCTTATTACCAGCATCTCCTTTCTACCAAAACTATATGCCAACTTACCTGGGAGATGTGATGCAATGGAACAATGCAAGCAGTGTAGTGGTAACCAATCAAAACCTCTTTCTACCTCCTGTCTCATTGATCCCGGGTAATAATCCAGGAGGACCAGGATTTATCGGAGGATTGATTAGTCAGGGAGCCAATAAGAATCTTGAAGGCATGCCAGGAGTTTCTATCCTCTTAATGACTGCACAGGAAGATGCTGTGATTCATGCAGTAAGCGGTACTGATGGAAACTACGAATTTAAGAATCTGGCTCTGGGTACCTATCACATTTATGTCGAAATCGCGGGTAAGCTTTCAGAGAAATGGGTGGTAGATCTGACTTCACAAAATGCCAGATTTGAAGAAGCCGACTTCCAGGTGCTTGAAGCAGAAGTGCTGGCAGTAGGTGCAACTAGTATTCCTCAATTCAGCTTTGGCGAATTACTCAATGTCTATCCGAACCCGACGGAAGGGAATCTCAATCTTGAACTGAAAATGGAAAGTCAGAAGGATATCAAAATATCGATTACGACTTTAGTTGGACAGAGATTGGTCGAGCGAGACATCGAGCAGGTGATTGGAGAAAGAAGAATCGAACTTGACCTGAATGGATTACTCGATGGCACCTATTTATTGAGGATAGAGGCAGATGGCGAAAGTATGAACAGACTCATCATCAAGAGATAAAAAGTAAAGTAAGTAGAATGATTAACAAATCATATTTGTAGCCTTGAGGTTAGGCGGGAGTAATCCCGTCTAATCCTTTTTTTAATTTTTAGCTTTTCTGTTTATTAAATAGGGGAAAAGCTTTCGAAAAAAGTCTAGCTTAAAAGGAAGTTTTGACATATTAATGAATCCTGATCCGAAATTATTAAAAGCCTGCAAGCGCGGAGACAGGAGAGCACAAGAGCAATTATATCGCATGTGCTTTCCTGCTTTGATGGGGATTTGCATGCGATATTTTCGGAATGAATCAGAGGCGGTTGCCGCTCTCAATGAGGCCTTTCTCAAGATTTTGAACAATTACCACAAGCGAAATGCTTCCACCCCATTCCTGGCTTGGATCCGCCGGATCGCTATCAATACAGCCATTGACCGATTTCGAAAAGAAAAAAGCTATAAAACGCATATACAAGCCGGTTGGGAGTATGGAATGGATGATCAGAAAGAAGCAGCCTTTGAGATCAATCAGGCAGAACTCCAGCTGGAAGCTGAAGCAATAGAAAAAATGATTCAGGAACTCCCGCCTATGAGCAAGCAGGTTTTCAATCTGTTTGCGATAGATGGTTATAGCCATCAGGAGATAGGCGATTTGTTGGGGATCTCAGTTGGGACCTCCAAATGGCACGTGTCCTTTGCCCGGAAAGAGCTAAAACAAAAACTCATACGGGAAGGACTAATTAATCAAAAGGCAGACATGCTATGAAAGAAAAGCATCCCATAGATAGCTTCTTTAAAGAGAGCTTGGCCGATCGGCAGTATCCTATGAAGGAGGAATACTGGTCGGCAGCAGCTGATCTGATTGAAGCACAGGGCGGAAGAAAGAGAAGACGTTTTCTCTGGCTCTTTCTCTTAATTGGCTTGCTCATCACCGGCTCGACCCTTGGGTATTATTTCTCAAGGGATACAGCTAAGAAGTTAAAGCCTAATACAGAAATTGCTTCTACTTTTGAAGTTGATGCGAATGAGAAGGAGTCGCCTGAAAATGCCTTGCTCGATAAGGGTAGAGGGAATGAGCCAGTGGAAGTAGAAGTGGAAAAAATCGAAAGGGAGCCTGCACTTCCTGCGGCTTCTTTTCCCATAAATCGCGTAGAAACTTCTAAGGCTAACTCCCTATTAAGCAAAACCCAGCCAGCTAACTCAGGAAGCGAGAAAAGTTTTATCGAAACAGAAGAAACAAATCCGAACCCTACAAATCGGGTGCTGGATTTGCTGGAGTTAGAACAATCAGAACTGCTAGCGGCAAGGGAAGATCGAGGAGTAGGACTGGACCTTAAGAAGAAGGAACAAAAGAGTGAATATAAAGCCCGGGTATTGAACGAAAGAGCCTTTGAGCTGGAAGAGCAAGACCAATCAAATCCTTCTTTCCGCTATCTAAGCAGGGCAGCCCGTTCCAAACATCAATGGGGCTTGGATTTGGGTTTTGCCCTCAATAAAGGAATCAAAGATCCGACTTCCTCCGGCCAAAGCCTGGGGATGAGCCCTGTCATAGGAATCAGTTATCGCAGGCGTTTCAACGCACAACTTGAATTCATTTCAGGATTGCGGTATACCCAAATGCCAGCATTGACTGGAGATTCGACCTTCCTTAGTACAGACTTCAGTTTTGGTGCACAGGTAGAGGGAATCAATATTAAAGCCTTGTCTTTACATCAAGCCGAAATACCTCTGCAGCTGGCCTGGTATACGGGACCAAGAAGTAAAATAGTAGGAGGAGCTTATTTCCGCTACCTCATCAATGTACAATCAGAAGTATCCCGCTTCGAATCCAATCCTTTCGAAAGCACTCCCGGACCTGTAAATCGTGCCTGGGGGTACAAACAAGGATTCTCGGACTTAGATTATGGATTACAATTGGGCTACTTCTATCATTTGAGTGAGGGTTTGCAAATCGGTTTGGAAACTCAATACGGATTGAAAGATGTCAGGGACAATGCATTCTATCGAATCAATAGTTTTGACCGCAATCTGAACGCACGGATCATTTTACGCTACCACTTCCTCAATTAAGCTTGAGCATGAAGAATCATATATATCATATACTTCTTTCACTCGCCTGCTTTATGGTGCTGGCCGCTTGTGAAGAAACCCCTCTACCGGAGGAGATGATGGGGGAAGTAGTTTTTTTCGCTAGAGGAAATACCTCAGCCGGAGAACTGGATATAGAGGCCGGTATAAAGGACTATTACATGTCCAGCTCTCACGCCCTCAGTAACCGAGATGTCCTGGTATATCGGGCAGAATTTCAGCGGCCTTCCTGCTTTGATTGTGGAGAAGTCCTGCGCATCGAGATCAACAATAATGAGGCTTTGACTGAGGGAGAAAATCCGGATATCGAAGAAGCCCTGAAAATGGGAACTTATGAGTACAGCAATGCCCAGGATGTCAGTGATATTTTCATTGTTGACTTTGAGTCTGAAAGTAATCCTGCCAGCTCTGTAGATAGCAGTCAATGGGATTTTGGAGATGGTTCAATCAGCATGAGTGAAGATCCTCGACATGAGTATGTAGATCCCGTCAGTTTCACTCCAGAGGTTTGTCTACGGACAGTAGATTCCAATGGCTGTGTAAGTATCATTTGCAATCAGATCTTTCTCGACAGCGCATCCTGTAAGGTGGATTTTGAATATGAATGGGACCCCAATACTGGGTTTGTCAATTTCTTCGACCAATCTGAGGGGCAATACCCCTTAAGACATAGATGGGATTTTGGAGACGGTTTTGGAGCTAGTTTGGGAAATCCTGCTTATTTCTTTGGCAGAAGTGGAGACTATACAGTTTGTCTGACAGTAACAGATGCAAGTGGATGTAAAAGAACCCTTTGCAAAAATATAGGGACCGATCCTGGCAGTTGTAATAGCAACTTTAGCTATGAAATCAATCAGGTGTCAGGCCCTACTTCCCCACAGTACAGCCGAGTTATGATTCAATGGACGGATAAAGATGGAAAGGTGTACCGATCAGATAAAAATGACCAGCGAAGCCTGAGCCGTTTTGAAATCCTGGAATCAGAAGCTTATGACAAAAACGAAAGAGGAGAAAACACAAGAAAATTACGCTTAGAAGCGGTCGCGACCCTTTGGGCTGAAGATGGGCAAAGCATCGAACTGACGCTCGATGAAGCCTCTATCGCCGTTTCTCATCCCTAACATGGAAACAGGGATCCATTGGGGATGAACCTTAAAATCCGGATATTGAAGAATATTCGGATTTTTTTATTGCCGCTATGAAGTCTTTATTCGTCCCATTCCTGTTTTGCCTACTCCTGTTTATTTCCTGTAAAGTAGCGCCTGAGCATACTCCTCCCTCAACTAGTCCCAATTTTATTATTCTATTGGCGGATGACCTTGGGTATGGGGATCTGGGCGTGTATGGAGGAAAGGCTTTGACCCCCAATCTGGATAGCCTTGCTGCTTCCGGGATTCGTTTTACGGACTTCTATGCGGCAGCACCCAATTGCTCTCCTTCCCGGGCAGGCTTGCTGAGTGGACGATCCCCTTCTATGATTGGAATTTACAATTACCTGCCTGGTGTGCACCCTATGCACCTGAGATCAGAAATAGTTTCAATTGCTGAGATTGTTAAGAGAAAAGGGTATCAAACCGGACTCTTCGGCAAATGGCACTTAAGTGATCTCATTCCCAATGAAGAGGAAAAACAGCCTACCCCTTATGATCAGGGATTTGATCATTTTTTTGCTACAAAAAATAATGCGCAACCTTCTCATTTGAATCCGGTGAATTTTGTTAGAAATGGGAAAAATGTAGGTGAACAGCATGGCTATTCCTGTGATATACTGGTCAGAGAGGCCTTGAGTTGGTTGGGGGAAAAGGAGTCCAATAGGCCTTATTTTCTTTATCTGCCTTTCCATGAACCCCATAAAAAAGTAGCATCACCTCCCGAGCTGGTGGAAAAATATCTGGATCATCACGATCAACAAAACGCAGAATATCTTGCCAATATAGAGAACATGGATCAAGCCATAGGTCATCTTTTTAACGGTTTAAAGGATATGGGACTGGATAAGAATACTTTTATCCTTTTCGCTTCGGATAATGGCTCTTACCGTAAAGGATCAAATGGAGAACTCTTAGGAGGAAAGAGTTTTGTATATGAAGGAGGAATCAGGGTTCCGGGGATTATCAGTTGGGATAAAGTTGTTGATCCCGGGCAAGAAATATCTGAAGTAGCGGGTCTACTTGATCTTATGCCAACGATTTGTGAACTGGTAGAAGTAGAACATCCTGAAGCAGATAAGTTGGCAGGAAAAAGTCTAAAACCCTTGCTGATGGTAGGGGAGTTGAATAGAGAGAAACCCCTGAGCTGGTTTTTCTATAGAACCTTTCCTGAAATGGCTATGCGAATCGGTGAATTTAGCATCATGGGAGCTAGTCCGGATAGCAGTTTGCATACGCATCCCTTTAGTAAGCCAGATATGGAACATATAAAAAATCTCGAATTACTGGATTTTGAGTTATATAATCTGGCGGAAGATCTTTCACAGACGCATGATGTATTTGGGGTAAATCGCAAACTTTCAGATAGCCTTCAACAGCAGTTGTTGAGTCGCTTTCTTGAGATTCGAGAAGAAGGCTATAGCTGGAAAGTGCTGCCAGAAGTAGGTAAGAAGGCTCGCAGAAAAAGAAGTGAATGGCGAAAGTTGAGACCGGAGGGTTTTAGTAATTGATACACACAAATCCTTGTCATCCCGAGCTCCGTGGAGGGAGCTGAATTTAATGAAGAACAAGGAACAAGGAATTAAGATTGGAGAAGTGATGCTTTGGTAAGTAATTCCACTTCGCTTTGGGTGATAAGAGTTTTGATTTTGTATCCTTTTCAATCATATATCATGTCATCCTGGAATCTACAAGATGTCCGGGACCTCTAGCTAAACCCATATGCTAGAGATCCCGGCACTCATGTTTAGGCCGGGATGACAGTTTAGGTAAGCACACAAATCCGTGTAATCCCGAGCGCTGTCGAGGGACCTAAGTCTTCCTTCATTTCCTTTCCCCAACCCAAAAGAAGACTAAGAAAAGAGGAGGGTAAAGATGTAGGCCCTTCCGCTTCGGTCAGGGTGAGACCAGTGGCTAAAGGTGACAGCGATGCTAAGAACACCTAAACAAAAAACCCCGCTAATGCGGGGCTTTTATTTATACGGTCATGGCTTCCATTTGCATGATCTGCTCCCGATCCGGGCCGACAGATACATAACTAATCGGTACGCCAATATACTCTTCGATCATCTTTATATAGTCCTTAAGGACTGAGGGCAACTCATCCTTATGGCGAGCTCCGGTAATATCATCTCTCCATCCAGGATGTGACTCATACACAGGCGTAATCCCGCTTTCGATATTATAAGGAACCTGATCTGTTTCCGTTCCGTCTTCGAGGCGGTATTTGGTACATACCATCAATTCATCCATGATGGAAAGCACATCGGCCTTGGTCATGATCATGTCAGTAGTTCCATTGAGTTTTACCGCATATTTCAGGATAGGCAGGTCTAGCCATCCTGTGCGACGAGGTCTGCCAGTGGTAGCTCCAAATTCATGACCTTCCTTGCGGATTTTTTCGCCTACTTCATCATCAAGCTCGGTAGGGAAAGGGCCACTACCTACACGTGTGCAGTAAGCCTTGAATATCCCAAATACTCGTTTGATCTCCTGAGGAGGAACACCCAGACCCAAACAAGCACCAGAAGTAGTGGTATTTGAACTGGTTACAAAGGGATAGTTTCCAAACTCGATATCGAGCAGCATACCCTGTGCACCTTCAGCCAGAATCGTCTTCCCTTCTGCCAAAGCATCCTGAAGATAGTATTCTGTATTGATCAGTTGCAGGCTTTTGAGAAACTCAATGGATTCTCTGAACTGGGCTTCGGTTTCAGAAAGATCGTATTCAAAATCATAGAGGCTATCCAGCATATTTTTATGCTTGGCAAGCAGAGTTGCATATTTTGCCTCAAAATCTTTCGACAGTACATCTCCTACTCTCAATCCGTTTCTACCCGTCTTATCCATGTAAGTGGGACCGATACCTTTGAGGGTCGAACCGATCTTCTTATCTCCTTTTGCCTTTTCGGAGGCAGCATCCAATAACTTATGAGAGGGAAGGATGAGGTGAGCCCTTTGAGAGATCAATAGTTTTTCTCTAACGGGTTCGCCAGTCTTTTCGAGATTTTCAATCTCGCGGCGCAAAGTAATGGGGTCTATGACTACTCCATTACCGATCAAACAGGTGGTATTTTCGTGAAAAATTCCGGAAGGGATGAGGTGAAGTACATACTTCTTACCATTGAAAACAATGGTGTGTCCTGCATTCGGACCTCCCTGAAAACGAGCAACTATGTCATACTGAGGAGTAAAAACATCTACTACTTTTCCTTTCCCTTCATCTCCCCATTGTAAGCCTAGCAAAACGTCTACTGGCATGGTGTTTTATGTGAAAAAGTGAATAAGGCCAAAAGCTTGACCCGAACGAAAGCGCAAAGGAAAACTAAATTCCTTTCTTTTCATAGCTTATTTGCTGAAAACTTCCATCGCTTCTTCCTTAGTAGAGTGGATTTGAAAGATGGTATTGAGTTTTGTGATCAGCAAAAGGTTTTTGATATAATCAGAAGGATTGGACAAGGTCACTTCGCCTCCGGATTTTCTGGCTTTTGTCAGGAGGGTAATGAGTACCCCCAAACCGCTACTATTGATATGTTGCAGGTTCTGCAAATCGATAACAAAGTTTTTCAACCCATTGTCAAGTTGCTCTGTGAAAGACTCGGTGATGGTGATTCCATCTTTTTCTCCGATAAGATTTCCCTGCAATTCGTATACTCCTATTTTATTGTCTTCTTTGAACGTAAACTCCATTGTTCTATTCTTATTTTCTGTTACTGTGTTTTATCCTCCGAGCATGTACTACATATGCCGTGGATGGTAAATGAATGATGGCTCACCTTAAAATTGAGGATGTTGCCGATTGTGTTTTCAATTTCCCCGATACGTGGGTCACAGAATTCCATCACCTTACCACAGGATGTGCAGATGAGATGATCGTGTTGCTTGTATCCGTATGACTTTTCGAAAAGGCTTTGGCTGGTGCCAAACTGGTGTCTTTTGACCAGATCACATTCTACAAGAAGATCCAGGGTATTGTAAACAGTAGCCCTGCTCACTCGGTAGTTTTTATTCTTCATGTGGATGTACAGAGACTCCACGTCGAAATGATCCGAGCGACTATAAATCTCTTCCAGGATGGCAAACCTTTCTGGAGTCTTTCTCTGTCCTTTTCTATCGAGATAATCCGAAAAGATCTGTTTTACCTCCTGGATACGTTCCTGTTGTTTAATAGGAGGGAGATCTGGCATAAAAACATTAATTTTTCAAAGCCCGTCAAGATACTAAAAAAAAAGCAAAAGGCGTTCCTCTTCACCAGATAAGCCCTCCTCATATCACCTTTTACTGGATCTTCTTTGGCGACGATTTTTTCCGGCATCGTCTGCCAGTGTTCGCTTAATGGCCCAGTAGGCGAAATAGAATCCCCCAGCTACGACAGCCAGAGTCAAAATGATTCCCAGCGCATTCATAATATAAGGATGTTGGTTAGCGAGTAATAGCTTAGGCCTTAATGCCTTAAGCTCTTTTTATAAGATACACAATCCCACATCCTTAAACAAAAAAGGCTGCCTAATTGGCAGCCTTTCTGTTTTATGATTACATCATGCCAGGCATGCCACCACCGTGGGCATGTGAATGCCCATGGTCTGCTTCAGGCTCAGGCTCGTCAGTGATAACGGCCTCAGTTGTCAGCAACAATCCAGCGATAGATGATGCATTTTCAAGTGCACTTCTTGTTACTTTGGTAGGATCGATAATCCCTGTTTTGAAGAAGTTCTCGTAAGTCTCATTACGGGCGTTGAATCCGTAATCTCCTTCTCCACCTCTAACTTCGTTAAGGATTACACCAGCTTCCAGACCTGCATTTCCTACAATCTGACGAAGCGGCTCTTCGAGCGCACGCTTTACGATGCTTACTCCAACACCAATTCCACCTTTGAGGAGATTGTCATTGATACCTCCACGACCTTTTTCCAAAGAATCGATCGCACGTACCAGTGCAACACCACCACCAGGAACGATACCTTCTTCAACAGCAGCTTTCGTTGCGTGAAGGGCGTCATCCACACGGTCTTTCTTTTCCTTCATTTCTACTTCGGTAGCAGCACCTACGTAGATTACTGCAACACCGCCAGACAGTTTTGCCAGACGCTCTTGCATTTTTTCTTTATCGTAGTCAGAAGTACTGGTTTCGATCTGAGATTTGATCTGACCTACTCTTGCACTGATGTTTGCAGGATCACCTTCTCCGTCAACAATCGTAGTATTGTCTTTGTCGATGGCTACTTTCTTGGCAGAACCCAGCATATCAAGGGTAGTGTTTTCCAGTTTGAATCCGCGCTCTTCAGAGATAACGGTTCCTCCTGTCAGAATAGCGATGTCTTCCAACATGGCTTTTCTTCTGTCGCCAAATCCGGGAGCTTTAACAGCAGCCACTTTGAGGGAACCACGGATTTTGTTTACAACGAGGGTAGCTAGAGCTTCACCGTCTACATCTTCAGCAACGATCAATAAAGGACGTCCTGTTTGTACGGTTTGCTCAAGTACGGGAAGAAGGTCTTTCATTTGAGAGATCTTCTTGTCGAAAAGCAAAATGTATGGAGCTTCCAAAACAACTTCCATGTTGTCAGGATCGGTTACGAAATAAGGAGAAAGGTATCCTCTGTCGAACTGCATCCCTTCCACTACCTCGAGGTAAGTTTCTAGACCACGAGCTTCTTCAACAGTGATAACTCCGTCTTTTCCTACTTTTTCCATTGCATCAGCAATGAATTTACCAATCTCGATATCGTTGTTAGAAGAAATGGTCGCAACCTGAGCAATCTCACTGGAACCGCTAATAACTTTGGACATCTCCTTCAATTCTTTCACTACTACTTTAGTAGCTTCAGCAATTCCTTTCTTCAATTCCATAGGATTGTGGCCAGCAGTTACGTTTTTCAATCCTTCACGTACCATAGCTTGGGCCAAAACGGTAGCAGTGGTTGTTCCATCACCTGCAATATCAGCAGTCTTAGAAGCAACTTCTTTTACCATCTGTGCTCCCATATTTTCTACGGGATCAGCCAGTTCTATTTCTTTGGCAACTGTAACACCATCTTTGGTGATATTAGGTGCTCCGAATTTTTTGTCTATTACTACATTGCGACCTTTTGGTCCGAGGGTTACTTTCACAGCGTTCGCAAGCGCATCAACCCCTCTTTTTAGCCTATCTCTGGCTTCTACATTAAAATCGATCTTTTTAGCCATTGTCTAAATGATTTTTCTTTGTGTTAAGTATAAAGAATGCTAGATAATAGCGAGAATGTCAGATTCACGCATCATGAGGTAATCTGTTCCTTCTACATTGATCTCAGTACCAGAGTACTTTCCATAGAGCACAGTATCACCAACTGAAACAGTAGTAGGCTCGTCTTTCTTGCCAGGACCTACAGCTACAACAGTACCTTTTTGTGGTTTTTCTTTGGCTGTATCGGGAATGTAAATACCCGAAGCCGTTTTTTCTTCTGCTTGTGCTGGTTCTACCAACACTCTGTCAGCCAGGGGTTTAATGTTTAATGCCATTATTTTGTAACAATTTAGGGTTTGAAACTTTTTATCAATTCTTACGTTGAGAACGTTTTTCGAAAAATGTGCCAATCATAGATATTCTGACAGAATTGACGCATTCGCGGGATTTGACATGACCAAATGACATTCTGTCACCTGTAATGTCAGGGCGCGAAGTTGGCCATTTATTTTAAAAAAGGAAAGCTGGCTTTTAATAAATGCCAGAGACTAAGTGGGTTCTGATATAATTTTTAGCTTAAATTGCCGAAAATTCAATCCCAATTCATCTAAGTTTTTATGCAATTCCCTCTCTTTAATGCCCCTGAATCCTGGAGAAAGATCACTACACTGGATATGCATACCGAGGGAGAACCCCTCCGTGTTATTATGTCTGGCTTTCCTGAACTAAAAGGAGGGAATATCCTGGAATACCGTGCTTTTGTCAGAGATAATTGGGATATGCTGCGTAAGGCCCTTATGTGGGAACCCCGCGGTCATGCAGATATGTATGGAGCGATTCTTACGCCTCCTGTGAGCCCCGAGGCTGACTTTGGGACCTTTTTCCTCCACAATGAAGGCTATAGTACAATGTGTGGTCATGCGATTATTGCACTGGCTACCCTGGCCGCAGAAACAGGCCTGATCAAAAAAGAAGAAGGAGACAATCCCGTAACGATTGATACGCCAGCAGGTTTGGTAAAAGCCTTTGTCCGGGTAAAGTTTGGGGAAATCCAAAGTGCTTATTTTCAAAATGTGCCCTCCTTTGTTGTAGCACTTGATCAGGAAGTAGAAGTAGCAGGTATGGGAAAGATTCGCTATGACCTCGCTTTTGGGGGTGCTTTCTATGCCTATGTAAAAGCAGAAGATGCCGGAGTAGGTCTGAGTGGAAAAGATTTCAGAGATTTGATTGATAAAGGCATGCAAATCAAACGAGCAGTAATGGAAAGCTCTGATTTGATCAAGCATCCTTTTGAAGAGGATCTGAGTTTTTTATATGGTACCATCTTCATAGGTGAGCCGAATGAGGATAGTATGGCCGATAGCCGAAATGTCTGCGTTTTTGCAGAGGGGGAAGTTGACCGCAGTCCTACAGGTACAGGCGTGAGTGGGAGAATGGCCATTCATCATGCAAGAGGAGAAGCAGGACTCGGTGATCAAATGTTGATAGAAAGTATCCTGGGTACTCAATTCTGGGGATCGGTTATTGAAGAGACCAGCTTTGGGGGCTTTACTGCAATCATTCCTCAAGTGGAAGGCCGGGCATTTATCACAGGAAAACATGAGTTCTTGATCGATCCCAGAGACCCATTGGGCGATGGTTTCATCCTAAGATAGTCCGAGCATCTGGAATTCTCCTGCATAAACTGTAATTTTAAGCCTGATTACAATACAGCTAAAACATGTCTAATCTACGCTTCATTCTCCTTGGCTTTTTAAGCCTGCTTATTATTTCCTGCGAAAATCCTTCAACAGAAACTCCCAATCTGGAAGAGCGAGCCCTCAAGCTGGCTCAGTCTACTATCCTTACAGATGGACATGTGGACCTTCCTTATCGGATGCGTGTGAGGAATTTTAGATTGGAAAAAGAATTTCTGGATGTTTCAAAAAGAACAGAGGGAGGAGATTTCGATTATGTACGTTCGAAAGAAGGGGGCTTAGATGCTCCTTTTATGTCTATATATGTTCCTTCCCGTTATCAGGAGGAATCGGGTAGAAGCAAAGCCGAAGCCGATAGCCTAATCGATATGGTCGAAGAGATTGTCGAACGATATCCGGATCAATATGCCTTGGCAAAAACTGCTGATGAAGTTGAAGCCAATTTCAAAGCAGGAAAAATTTCTCTTCCAATGGGAATGGAAAATGGATCACCCATTGAAGATGATATCGAGAATGTCGAATATTTCTATGAAAGAGGCATCCGCTATATTACCCTTACCCATTCATTGGTAAATAGAATCAGTGATTCTTCTTATGATACTACCCGCACCTGGAATGGATTGAGTCCTTTTGGAGAAGAGGTTGTAAAAGAAATGAATCGCGTTGGCATCATGGTAGATATTTCCCATGTATCTGATAGCGCTTTTTATGACGTAATGAAGTTGACCAAAGCTCCCGCTATCGCTTCTCATTCTTCCTGCAGATATTATACGCCCGGCTTTGAGCGTAACATGAGTGATGATATGATCAAGGCTTTGGCTAAGAATGGGGGAGTTATTCAGATCAATTTTGGATCTACCTTCCTTGACAGTGTTTCTCGTAAAAGATCTACTGACATGAGAGCCGCTTTATCAGCACATCAGGAAAGCCTGGGAAGAGATATGACCGAAGAGGAGCAGGAAGATTTTGGTAAACAGTATTTCGAGGAAAATGGTTCTATATATTCAGATGTAAAAGTCGCCGCAGATCATGTCGAGCATGTTATCAAACTCGTAGGAGTGGATCATGTAGGATTCGGATCTGATTTTGATGGCGTAGGTGATAGTTTGCCTTTAGGATTAAAGGATGTTTCAGATTACCCCAATCTGATTGCAGAGCTCCTGAATAGAGGCTATTCTGAAGAAGATATAAAGAAGATTTGTTATAAAAACGTATTCAGAGTTTGGAGGAAAGTGGAAGAGATTGCCCGCAACTCATCTCTTTAGCAGTTTTTTCGTATATACCCTTAAGAGACAATGAAAAAAGATCAGTTATCCCGGAGGCAATTTCTAAGGTATGCAGGACTCGTAAGTCTGGGTTTTTCCGGTTTACAAAGTTTTGCCTGTAATACCAATATGGCAATTTCTACTCCCGAACCTTTTAGAAAAAGAGGCTATGGTCCCCTGCACAATGACAGGGATGGGATCATGAATCTCCCCAAAAGGTTTAGCTATAAAATCATCAGTGAACAAGGCATGGTCATGGATGATGGTTTCTTGCTACCGGGTAAGCCGGATGGCATGGCTACTTTTATGGGTCCTAAAGGGAGCACTATTGTCGTACGGAATCATGAAGTTAGCCCGGAAATGAGGGAGTTGGGACCATTTGGAGAAGGATATAAACTCCTCTCTAAATTGGCAAAAAACGAGATGTATGATATGGGCCGAAGGGAACTTCCCTGTTTGGGAGGAACAACCACTTTCGTTTACAATACCAAAGAGAATAAAATAGAAAAGCAGTTTCTATCTCTGGCAGGAACTACCCGTAATTGTGCCGGAGGACCTACGCCCTGGAATACCTGGATTTCTTGTGAAGAAACGGTAGACAGAGCAGGAATGAGACTGGAGAAAGATCATGGATATCCCTTTGAGGTTCCTGCAACTGCGGATATTGCTTTAGCTGATCCTATCCCCCTCAAGGATATGGGACGTTTTCAGCATGAAGCAGTAGGGGTAGATCCCCGTACAAGTATCGTGTACCAAACCGAAGACCGTAATGATGGGGTCTTTTATCGTTTTCTTCCCGCTCAGGAAGGAAAGCTTCATAATGGAGGCAAGCTGCAAGCCATGAAGCTCAGAGAATATGAAAGTTGCGATACGCGAAACTGGGAAGGAATGGATGCTCCTAAAATTGATCCGGGAGTAAAGTATGCAGTAGAGTGGATAGATGTAGACGGAATTGATTCTCCTTATGATGATCTTCGATACCGGGCCTATGAAGCAGGTGCTGCCCGTTTTGCCAGGGGAGAAGGTGTTTGGTTTGGAGAAGGTGAATGCTTTTTTGCCTGTACATCTGGTGGGAAAGACAAAACCGGCCAAATCTGGAGGTATATCCCGAGTAGATATGAAGGGGATTCCCGCGAATTGGCAGAGCCGGGAGTGCTCGAGCTATTTGTAGAACCTAACAATACCCGCCTGGTAGAAAATTGCGACAACCTGACTATGTCTCCAAAAGGAGATCTTGTAGTCTGTGAGGATAAAGAAAATCCACGTGTGATTGGCATTACCCCAGATGGGCATTTCTATGTGATTGCAGAAAATGTGGGCTATCCCTCCGAATTTGCAGGTGCAACCTTTTCTCCAGATGGCTCGACTCTCTTTGTGAATATTCAGCATGTCGGATTAACGCTTGCAATCCAGGGTCCCTGGATGGATAGGGCTTAGGCCTAAACGAAAACTATGAAATCATTTATCATCCTTGCTTTCCTGTTAGGAGGGATTTTATGTATACCTCATGCATTACACGCTCAGAAATTGAAATTCAATGGATGGGTGAAAACGAGCACGGATATAGATAGTGTGCATACACCCAGTTCGACCGAAGAGAAAAATTTCCATAAAGACCTACTCGCAAAATTTAAGAGCAAAGACGGAAGAATAAGCCTGAATCTTCAGCTTGATCTCCTACGACTATCCCAATTTCGTTCCCTGCCAACAGAAGGAGTAAATCCCGAAATTAGTAGCACCCTTACCCAAAAGCGGAGCCAGTTTCAAATGAGATTAGGGCTCATCATTTATTTGTGGAAGCCGAAAAAGAAAAGGTCTCCTTAAAACCATTCAGGCTGATATTTATTCCGATTTGTGTATTTTCCTTTATTTGGAGATAATTCTTTCTTATATTTGACAAGCCAACCCCAAATACACCTTCCTTTCTCATACTTTTTTACCTGCTTCTTTGACTGAGGACATTATACTCCCTTTATGAGAAAATATTTAACGCTTTTTCCTACTCTACTTTTATTCCTTACTCTTTCTACTCTTAACCAACTTTCAGCTCAAAACATAGAAGAACAAGCAGAAGCCTATATTCGAGAGAACCTTGATAAACTAGGTTTGCAAGCTTCCGATCTTGATGACTGGCAACTCCAAAATCATTTATATTCTGAACGTTCGGGCCTGCATCACATCTACTGGAAACAAACCTACCAGGGAATAGATGTCGAAGCCGCTATTCTCAATATCAATATTTATGAACATGGAAACGTCCTGAGTATGGGGAGCAGCTTTGTTCCGAATCTCAAGGACGTGCTTAGTGGCAATGACCAGATAGGCGCTTCTCAAGCTGTAAGCAATGCTGCTATTCAATTTGAAATTCCTCTGGGTGATCCTCAACTCATTTCTGCCTCTACAGCTCCCGGCCTGGAGAGTTTGTTTGATCAAGGGGAAATAGCCCTTGAGCCGATCAGCGCGAAACAGATGTATGTAAATAGTAATGGGGCTACAAGACTTGCATGGAATGTTCAAATCTATTTGAAAGATGCCAGTAAATGGTGGGCCATTCAGGTAGATGCTGAGAATGGAACAATTTTAGGAAGTCGGGATCAGGTATTGCACTGTAGCTTTGACGCTGAAGTCCAATCAAATATCAAGCATAGCCTTGATCTGGGGGCACAGTCTCTCATGCATGCCGCTCCTGTAAAAGTCGAAAAAATAAACGCTCCTGATTCTTATCGGGTGTATCCACTGGGAATTGAAAGCCCGAATCACGGAAGCAGAAGCCTGGAAGTAAATCCTGCAGATGCCACAGCTTCTCCTTTTGGCTGGCATGATACGGATGGAGCTGATGGAGCAGAATATACTACTACTCAAGGGAACAATGTATATGCCCAGGAGGATAGAGATGCGAACAACTCTGGTGGCGACAGACCTGATGGAGGTGCCAGCCTTGATTTTGATTTTAACCTCGACTTTAACCAGGACATAACTGCAAATAGCCCGGTTCCGAATGAAAGTGCCGTTATCACTAACCTCTTTTACTGGAATAATATCATACATGATGTTTTCTACCAATATGGATTTGATGAGGCGAGTGGAAATTTTCAGGAAAACAACTATGGAAATGGAGGAGCTGATGGCGACCAGGTATTGGCAGATGCCCAGGACGGGGGCGGTCTGAATAATGCAAACTTTGCGACCCCGACTGATGGAGGAAGTGGAAGAATGCAAATGTTTCTATGGGGAGATTCTGATGCCGGAGAAGTTATAGTTAATAGTCCTGTTGGAATTGCAGCTACCTATGCCAGTGTACCAGATGTAAATGCTCCTGGCCTTTATAATATTACCGAAGAGGTAATACTTGCCGATGACGGAAGTGCAAATCCTACAGAGCTTTGTGGGACAGCTGTGAATGGGGGAGCCATGAATGGAAAGATTGTATTGATCGACGAAAGTGGGAGCTGTTCTTTTTATACCCAGGTCATAAACGCTCAGGATGAAGGTGCAGCTGGAGTCATTATTATCAAAGATGGCGCAGGGGCTCCTAGTTCTCCAAATACCGGAATTTTGGGATTATTCTTCGTAAGCATACCTGCTGTAATGGTAAGTGAGGCAGATGGAGACTTGATGAAAACAGAGATCAATAATGGAAATACGGTAAATGCTACAATGAAACCGGCCGGCGACTTTATTGATGGAGATTTTGATAATGGAATCATTGCCCATGAATACGGACATGGTATTTCTATCCGACTGACCGGTGGTGCAGGAAATAGTTCTTGTTTACAAAATGATGAGCAGGCAGGAGAAGGATGGTCCGATTGGTTTGGAATTGTTTTGACACATCTTCCTTCCCATACAAATGCAACTGCAAGAGGAATTGGTACCTATGCCCTGGAAGAACCTGTAACGGGAGACGGTATCAGAACCTATCCCTATTCTACGGATATGGCTGTTAATCCTCATACCTATGGAGATATTGCCGATCCCGGTCTTTCAGTTCCGCATGGAGTAGGATCTGTATTCGCAGTTATGCTTTATGATCTCTATTGGAATCTTATCGATCAACATGGGTATGATACGGACCTTTACTCAGGTACTGGTGGAAATAATATAGCCATCCAATTGGTGATCGACGGTTTGAAGCTTCAGCCTTGTTCACCGGGATTTGTTGATATGAGAGATGCAATTCTTGCCGCAGATCAAGCCAATTATGGTGGAGCCAATGAAGCCCTCATTTGGCAAACTTTTGCAAGAAGAGGGCTCGGATTTAGTGCCTCTCAAGGAAGTAGTGCCAGTCGCTCTGATGGAACGGAAGCCTTTGATTTGCCTCCAGGTATTTTCCCTGTAGAAATGCTCAGCTTTAATGCAAAAAGTTTCAATCAGGATATCCAACTGAATTGGGAGACCGCATTAGAACAAAACAATCAGGGCTTCGAAGTAGAAAGATTTTCAGAGCAATCTCAAAGCTTCGAAAAAATCGGCTGGACAGATGGATTAGGAGATACGGATCAAGGGCATATCTATCGCTTTGTAGATAAAGATGTGAAAGCCGGAATCACCTATACCTATCGACTCAAGCAGATAGATTACGATGGACAGTTCAGCTATTCTGATAAGGTTACAGCAGAACTCGATCCCTATGCAAATCCAGCTTTAGTTCTTTACCCTAATCCCCTCGATCAGGAGACCCTTCTGATAGATATTCTGGGAGTAGAGCTCAAAAGCAAAGTAGATATATCCATCTTTGATAAAATGGGCCGTAAGGTACTTGCCCAGTCATTTGATAAAGATGAAGTCCAGGGAAGTATTGAACTGGATATGGCCAAATTGAGTGCTGGCTTATATTCTGTCAAGGTACAGAGTGCCGGATTCAGCAAAATCGAAAAACTACTGATTCGATAATCAATCACTGACACACGCCAAACGTAGAAGGCCGCCTGTAAAGGTGGCCTTTTCATTTTAGGTCGAATAAATAAAAGGGATTCATGAACAGAGATTCGGGAATTTTAGCCAAAAGCCCAAAATTCTTACAGCCTTAGGAAGCATGCTGTTTTGAGTAGAATATTTCTGAAAAATGAAATTCATTTATGCCATTATTTCAAGCTTTCAACCTTTGAGTGATTAATGATCACAGTTCAGGCAGAGAACTCCATAATTACGAAAAGTTGAAATTAGTTTTGTATGCTTGGAACCGAAGTTTTCGACAAAAATATCGGGAATTGTATGGGATAGTTTATGGGCTTGGTGGTATAGGTGCAAATTTGAAGCTACCTATCCCCAATGGGTTTAATCTTTTTCATTCGGTCGTTCTTCAACACTGACGTACATGTTCACTAATTCTACCCATTCTCTTTTTTCTCTAGTATTCCTTTCTATCCTTTTTTTATTTCCGAATGAAAGCATAAATGCGCAGAATACGCCGGTTTCATTTAGCAATAGTAGCAATCTGATTCCCAGTGGAATCTTTAGCGGAGCTCCTATGGGAATCGCAGATATGAATGGAGATGGCAAGGACGATATCATTCACCTGGATGATCGCCTCAGCTTAAAAATCTCTTTTCAGAATGCCGCCGGTCAAAGTTTTACCACCCAGAATTATGGGCAACTAAACAATGGTACAGAATGGGCACTTTGCGTAGCAGACGTCGATCACAATGGGATCAATGACCTGATAGCTGGAGGAGCCTACAATAATATCAAACTGGTCAAGGGGAATAATCTGGGTCAGTTTACAACCTCCATACTTTCCAATTCAAACATCTTTGTACAGGGTAGCAATTTTGTCGATATCAACAATGATGGCTGGGTGGATATTTTTGCCTGTCATGATGAGGCAGATAGCCGAAAGTATGAGAATAATGGGAACGGATCATTTAGCATGAACAATTCCCTGATTGAAACTACTTCTCCTCCCAGTGATAATAGCGGTAATTATGCTTCCATTTGGACCGACTATGATAATGATGGAGACCTGGATATGTACCTTTCCAAATGCCGCCAGGGAGTGTCAAGTTCCTCGGATTTGAGGAGAATAAATAAACTCCTGCAAAACGATGGCAATAATGTTTTTACGGATGTCGCTTTATCCGCCGGTTTACAAATAGGTGCCCAAACCTGGACCACCGATTTTGCAGATATTGACAATGATGGCGATATGGATGCTTTTGTCAATAATCACGGAGCTGATTGCCAGATCTTTCTTAACAATGGCGATGGATCCTTCACCGACAATACGGCTGGCAGTGGGATTCTACCCACCCTCAATGCAGCAGCTTCTCTCACAGGAATTCAGGCCTTCTTCAGAGACTTCAATAATGATGGCTATGTGGATCTTTTGTATTCGGGAGAAGAGCATTATCTGTTTTATAATGATGGAGATGGAACCTTTTCACTTGCCCTAAATCCTTTTGGAGCAAATGATATTCACTCTTTCGCAGTGGGAGACCTTAACCATGATGGTTTTCTGGATATCTATGCCAGTCATGGGTCTGGATTCAATTCCCTGGGTTCGGTGGATGATGATATGTTTTTAAATAATGGAAACAGCAATCATTTCATAGTTATCGACCTGGAGGGAAGGCAGAGCAATATCAATGGGATCGGTGCGAGGATAGAAATATATGGCCCCTGGGGAAAGCAGATACGAGAAGTACGTTCCGGAGAAGGCTATGGGGTAATGAATACTTTTAGTCAGCATTTTGGGATCGGAAGTAGTACGGATCTGGATTCCGTGATTGTTCGGTGGCCAAGTGGGATTGTCGATAAATTAGAGAATCTGGCAATTGACCAGTTTCATAAGATCCTGGAAGAAAATGTATTGAAAGCCATTCCCCTCGCAGATCGTACAGAAGCTTATCCTGCACCCGCTACGATAAACTTTGATGGAAGTACTTCGAGGGACCCCTTGGGAACAGGACTTGGCTATAGCTGGACCTACGGGGATGGAAATTCCGGAAGCGGAGCGACTCCTTCGCATACCTATACCACTACCGGAACCTATACGGTAATTTTGACGGTAACAGACAATAATTCAGATGCACATACGGATTCTATTGTAGTTCGTATAGCGGAAAATGTGGATGAATTTCCCAACCTGGATTATGATGATGATAATGATGGAATCCCGGATTCAGTAGAATTGAAAGTGGGAGCTTTTAAGTTGGATTTGGCTGCCTTTCAAATTCCGGATGATGGAGGAACCTCCACCCAATTGGTAGATCTGTCTACTTATGGTTTGTCGATTGGTCAGAAGATCAAGGTAAAAGATGTAATCGCAGATGGAGACCTGAATGGCGCAAATGAGAATTTTATCCTCAATTTTAATAATAGCGAATATACAAGTCCCTCCCTGACTACGGGGCAGCAATGTTTCCTTTCTATGATTGCTGTTTCCCCCGAAGTATCAGAAGAAATTACAATCATTGATATTGGGTCAGGAGTTCCAGGCATCAAAATCCAGGGTACGAGCAGTAATGCTGTGGATGATCTTGCGGATTGTTTAGGAGCTATGTATGCCTTGAGCCTTGAAATTGATCCAATCCTGGACGTCGATGGAGATGGAATTCAAAACCACCTGGACCTGGATACCGATAATGATGGAGTATGGGATGTAACAGAAGCTGGAGGTACGGACGCTGATGGAGATGCTTTTATAGATGATTTGAATGATCAGGCAAGCTTAATAAATCCTACTAATTCAGATTCAGATAATCTTCCGGATTATGCAGATTTGGAAAGTAGCAATGCGGCAAACGATGGCACTGGTCCCTTTGATTTGTCCTCGACAACTTTCGGGTATTTTGATACGAATGGAGATGGGAAAATTGATCCTCTTGATACGGACGGAGGGACAGATGGAGATCAGGATGGCCTGGATGATTTGATTGATGGAAATTTAGAGGAAAAGGGAGCAGCAAGAATAGGGGAAGAGATTTGTGTCCCGGGAAATACAGTAGCTAGAAAATGGAATGAAGTTTTACTGGAAAGCATCCGTAAGGACTTTGCCAGACCTACTGTTCACGCCCGAAACCTACACCACATCACTGCTGCTATGTATGATGCCTGGGCAGTTTTAGATACCTCATCTCTGCAATACTTTCTGGGGAATACCGTAGACGGATTCAGTATTGCTTTCAGTGGAATGTCTGCGGTAGCAGATACAGTAGCAGCGCAGGAAGAGGCCATGAGTTATGCCGCCTTTAGAATCATCAATCATCGCTTTCAAAATTCGCCCGGAAAAAACCATTCCCTCTATCTGGCGGATCTGGTGATGAGAGATTTGGGATATGATCCCTCAAATACTTCCACGGATTATGTTGCAGGAGGACCTGCCGAACTCGGTAACTACATAGCCGATCGCGTGATTGCTTTTGGCTTACAGGATGCTTCAAATGAAGTAAATGATTATGCAAATACCCATTACCAGCCCGTCAATCAATTTATAGAAATAGAGGAGCCCGGTAATCCAAATTTAAGCCATCCTAACCGATGGCAACCGATCGCCTTTGATGTCTTTATCGACCAGTCGGGCAATGTTACTTCGGGGAAGATCCCAGACTTTTTGAGTCCCGAATGGGGAGATGTTTCTGCTTTCGCTTTGGAAGGAAAAGATCGTACAGATTATTCCCGGGATGGAAATGCCTATAAGGTATTCCATGATCCCGGTACGCCACCTCAATTGGATACGCTAAGTATTACGCCTGACTCAGATATCTATAAGGAGGCTTTTAGTATGGTGGCTGCCTGGAGTTCTCACCTGGACCCAACAGATGGAGTCATGTGGGACATTTCACCCGCTGCTATCGGCAACATTGCGGTAGCTGACATGCCGACAGATTTCGCCGGGCATAGTGGCTTCTATGATTTTAACGATGGGGGAGTTATTGGAAATGGAAGAACAATAAATCCTAGAACCGGAGCTCCATATGTGAGCCAAATGGTTCCCCGAGGAGATTATGCACGGGTACTGGCCGAATTCTGGGCAGATGGACCTGATAGTGAAACTCCTCCCGGACATTGGTTTACAATACTCAATTATGTAAGTGATCATCCGGATTTGGTAAAAAAGTGGAGGGGACAAGGCGAAGTGCTTTCCGATTTGGAATGGGACATCAAAACCTACTTCACCCTGGGAGGGACCATGCATGATGCTGCCATAACTGCATGGAGTGTGAAGGGCTGGTACGATTATATACGACCGGTTTCTGCTTTACGCTATATGGCCAGAAGAGGTCAAAGCAGCAATCCATCTGGACCAAATTATGATCCGGGCGGCATTCCCCTTTATCCGGGCTTGATTGAAATGGTGGAAATCGGCGATCCTTTAGCCGGACCTGCCAATGAGCATGTCGGTAAAGTAAAAATATATGGATGGAGAGGACCAGACGTAATCCTTAATCCGGATTCAGATGTGGCAGGAGTCGATTGGATACTGGCCGAAAACTGGATGCCCTATCAAAGACCTACCTTCGTTACGCCCCCTTTTGCAGGATATGTTTCAGGTCATAGTACCTATTCTCGGGCAGCAGCAGAAGTGATGACCTTCATGACCGGAGATGAATATTTTCCGGGAGGAATGGGCGAATTTCTTTGTGAGCAAAATGAATTTCTCGTTTTCGAGGACGGACCTAGTATGGATATCCGACTTCAATGGGCGACTTATAGAGATGCTTCAGACGAATGTAGCCTGAGTCGTATTTGGGGAGGAATTCATCCCTCTCTTGATGATATCCCGGGAAGATTTATGGGTATAGAAGTCGGAGAAGATGCATTCGCCTATAGTGATAGCATCTTCAATCAAAGACAGATTCAGTTCAGCCTCAAATCTATCCTTGAAGGGCCTTATGATGCAGGGGCAGGTTCGATGGATGATTTCTATCGAACTGATGGACTCCTGGGGAATCTTGATCCCTATGGACTCGGGACAGAAGTAGATGCTGATGTTTTAGTGCCTACCAATGAAGATGCTGTGGTAGATTGGATGAAAGTCGAATTGAGAGATAAGGACGATCCAACAATTATCATAAGTGAAAAAGCGGTTTTGGTACAAAGGGATGGAGACATGATAGACGAAACCGGTAAGCTGCAAATCAGTTTCAATAACCTGAATGCAGAGTCCTATTATATCAGTATCAAACACTACAACCATCTCGGTGTAATGACAGCCAGCCCTGTCAATCTATCCACCGCCACTTCTATCGATTTTACCTTACCCACTACAGATGTATATTCTCTGGGGGGGCTTGCCAGAAAAAATGATAATGGAATTATGACACTCTGGGCCGGGGATGCCAATGGAGATGGAAATATCAATGCCATTGATAAGAACCTCTTTTGGAAAGTGCAAAATGGATCGATCTTTCAATATGGCTCCAGTGGCGCAGATTTCAATTTGGATGGAGTTATCAATGCGATTGATCTCAATTTTTACTGGAGGTTTAATAACTCCTTTACCATTCAGATTCCGGAATAAAAATTTAATACCATACCTTCCTGAGCCAGTTTGAATTCTTTTCAAGCTGGCTTATTCTTTATGGAAAGCGTTTAATAATCGATGTATTAAATTGTATAATTATTGAATTGTAAATTTCGGTTAATGAAATAAATTTGAGTCTGGTATGAATATTCAGCCAAACTGAATTTATGTTATTCAATTCACTAACCTTTGCCATATTTTTCCCAATAGTCTTTCTGCTCTATTGGTTTACCTGGAAAGATGTCCGTCTTTGGTTTACAGGCAAACAGCTCATAGCGGCTGATACAGGCCAGAAGCTATCTGGAGCTGTTTCGAGCCCATTTGAAGGGAGCCGAAGCATCCAAAGCCAGAATATCCTATTACTCATTGCCAGCTATACTTTTTATGGTTGGTGGGATTGGCGCTTTCTGGGCCTGATCGCATTGAGCAGTATTACAGACTATTGGGTCGGCCTGCAATTGGGAAAGACAGAAGAGGCGAAGCGGAGAAAGAGTTTGCTATATATAAGTCTGGGGCTGAACCTCGGCATGTTGGGACTCTTCAAATATTTCAATTTTTTCATCGAGTCTTTTATTGATGCTTTCTCTGTTTTTGGATTAAATCTGCATTACAGCAGCTTGCAATTGATCCTTCCGGTAGGGATCAGTTTTTATACTTTTCAGACCCTTTCCTATACCCTGGATATTTACCGGAGAAAATTGGAACCCTCCAAAGATCCGGTTTCCTTTTTCACCTTCGTGAGTTTCTTTCCGCAATTGGTGGCCGGGCCTATCGAACGGGCGTCCAATCTGCTTCCTCAATTTTCCAAAAGAAGGAAATTTGATTATGAAGCTTCACGCGGAGCTTTGAAACAAATCTTATGGGGCTTATTCAAAAAGATCGTAATCGCAGACAATTGTGCGATTTATGCCAATCAGATCTTTGGCTCCAGTGAAGAACTATCCGGGAGTGTATTGTTGCTGGGAGGAATCTATTTTGCTGTACAGGTATATGGTGACTTCAGTGGCTATTCGGATATAGCCATAGGTACTGCGAGGCTCTTGGGCTTTAAGCTGCTTGATAATTTTAAGTTGCCTTATTTCTCTTCTTCCATCTCCGAATTCTGGAGACGTTGGCACATCTCTCTCAATACCTGGTTTATCGACTACATCTATACTCCTATCGCTTTGAAGAGACGTAACTGGGGCACTTATGGGATCCTCTTTGCGATTCTATTCACCTTTACGACCAGTGGATTGTGGCATGGAGCTAATTATACCTTTGTCATGTGGGGCTTCTTACATGCGCTTGCACTGGCTTACGAGACCCTGACAAAGAAAAGGCGGAGGAAGTTGAAGAAGAAATTTCATCCTTTGCTGTGGACAGGAGTCAGCGGTTGTATCACATTCGCTTTTGTCGTACTGACAGATATATTTTTCCGGGCAGAATCTATTGGCCATGCCGCTCAATACATCGGGGCCATGTTCAGTGCTGATCTATTTGCTTTACCCGATCCTTTGGCTCAGGCCAAATTTATGCCCTGGGTATTGGCATTCTTTGTATTTGAATGGTTACAACGAAATCGAGCATACATTCTCGAACTCAGTTTCTTGCCGAGGCTGGGTAGGTGGATGTTCTATTATACGGTGATTTACCTCATTTTCAACTACGGCGCCAGTCCACAATCCTTTATCTATTTCCAATTCTAATGAAAGCATTTCTCCGATCCATATTGTTGTTCACCCTGCCATTACTGCTGATGCCTGTGATGATCTATGTGGTTGATCCCTTTGGAATATTCCGGGAAGACTTTAGCCAACAGGTAATAGAGCCCAATCAACGTTTTACAAAAATGAAATGGTTGAGTGAAGAGAAGCGGGACTTTGATTCCTTCATTTTTGGTTCTTCGAAAGTAGGGAATATAGATAGCCGAAAGATGCGTAGCGGGAAGTATTACAATATGACCTATTCTATGGGCTTGCCTTATGAGTGGATGGAGGACATGAAACAATTAGCGAATACGGGATACCGGATCAAAAACATAGTCATCTGTCTCGATGAATTTAGCTATACCCGCACCCATGACCAGAACAGTTCCTTTTTACGGAAACCCTATTCAGAATCCTGGCTGAAAAGAACAGAGTTTCAGGCGAAATATCTCTTACGTATGCCCAATTTTTCCGTCTTGAAGAAAGCCTGGTATCCGCTCAACAAAGACAAAGCTTTTCTAGTCAACTACGACATCCAGGGTACAGGCATACCCTTTAAAACAGAAAGAGAAAACTATGTGGAGGAAAATCTGGACCTCCACCTGACGGATTGGAAATTTGATATCGACTGGCCGCTCAAACTCCCTCGCATGGATGAATCTCTCTACGCGATCAAGGAAATTAAACAGTTTTGTGAGGAACAAGGGATTGAGCTGCAAGTCGTTTATCTACCTGTCTACCATAAGAAGCTCGCCGATGTCAGGACCAATAAGTTTGAGGAATACAAATCCCGGCTTGCTGAGATTACAGACTATTGGGACTTTAGTGAGGTGCGACCGATCATTGACGAACGGCAATACTGGTTTGAGCAGGTGCATTTTCGGGCAAAAGTAGGAGACATGATTGTAGGTAAATTAAATGGAGCTGCTGAGTTGGCTGATTTTGGGAAGTTTGTAGTTAAGAAGGATCGGAATTTTGCGGGGTCTTAGGGCTTCTTTCCAGCTTTTTAGAAAAGGTAGAGCCAAAATCGCAGCGCCAGGGTCCAGCCGCAATAGCCGCGTCATTTCCCGATCGGCACTTCCGAGCTGGCGCGCTTGGGAGAAGCAAAGGTGTTTGGGGATTAGTGTGTCAGGGTGTTAGCGATCGTTATTGTCTGAATTCCCCTAAACTCAAGCTCAATCCCAACCAACTACCCGAGCGCGACGGGGCCAGGCTGCTGCATCGGGTGCGGGGGCTGGAATGCGGGAGGCTTTGCAGCAGCTTGATCTTTTGCTTCTTTTCCATCTAAGGGAAAAGAAGAAGAAACACCATCTAAAGAAAAAGAAAATCTAAAATTAGATCTCAAGATCAGGCCTAATCAACTTACTCATCTCCCAATACAAATCCTGCTGAAATTCCTTTTCCTCTAATAGCTGTAAATGTTTAAGAATAGTAGGAAGGTCTTTTCTAATGGCAGGACCGGTTTGTGTTTTTTGGGGACCAAAGTTGAAGACCTTATCGATATGTTCTTTGATGAGGGGCTCGTAGATATTAAAATGAACGCCTTCCTTTTTCGGTAAATTTTCCTCAGCCATGCGATAGAGGTAATTGGTGAAATTGCAGACCATGACGGCTCCCATGTGGAGACGGAGTCGATCTTCCGAGTCCAGGGGAAAGACTTTGCGTGACATAGTTTTCGCCAGGGCATCTATGACTGGAAAAACTTCCTCATTCCCTTCTAAAAATAAAGGCAAGTCATCAAAAGGGGTAATGCGGTCTTTGGTAAAGATCTGCATGGGATAGAAAACCCCTCTTCTTTCGCCCAAACTCTCCAAAGCTTGTAGGGAAATACTGCCCGATGTGTGGAGGAAGATACTGTGCTTCCTATTGAGCTTTGCCAGTTCTATTGCTGTAGGCTCAATGAGAGAGTCAGGCAGGCAAAGAAAAACCAATTCGGCATTAGGATGAAGCTCTGAAAGCTTGCTAGTAATCTCCGGGACATCATACTCTTTTTGGTAGCGTTTGAGCTTCTCTTCATCTCTGGAGATAAGCTGGAGAAGCTCACAAGTTGAGTTTCTGAGAGCCGGGAGAAGGCTATGCGCCAGATTTCCTATGCCGATGAGAGCTACTTTTCTACGGTTTTTCATAAGATTAACCTAGTAGATAATCTTGTTCAATAATACCTCTATTGACTATCATAAATTGCCAGAATCCAATCTCTGTATTTAGAATCTATATAGTCAAGGGAATTCATTTCTAAATGAATCTTAATAAATGGATAAATAATTTCGGATGAACCACCTGCTCCTAACCATGCCTTAAAAACAAATTGTGCTTCTTTTTCCTGAGCGTAATTCTCGAGGTATTGAATGAGAAACTCCTGGATACATTCTTTATCCCCACTCTGATTCAGCCATGCATTAATAGCGAATTGAGCTTCTTTTTCCTGAGCGTTTTTCTCGAGGTAAGCAATGAGGAATGCTCGAATGCTTTGTGTATCACCCCCATTATCTAACCAAGGTTGTATAACAAAGGGAGCTTCTTTTTCCTGAGCGTTTTTCTCGAGGTAAGCAATGAGGAATGCTCGAATGCTTTGTATATTACCCCCATTATCCAGCCACGCTTTAAAAACAAATTGAGCTTCTTTTTCCTGAGCGTTTTTCTCGAGGTAAGCAATGAGGAATGCTCGAATGCTTTGTATATTACCCCCATTATCCAGCCACGCTTTAAAAACAAATTGAGCTTCTTTTTCCTGAGCGTTTTTCTCGAGGTAAGTAATGACGAACTCTTGAATTCCGGCCGTATCCCCTCCATTATTCAACCATGCATTGATAGCAAATTGAGCTTCTTTTTCCTGAGCGTTTTTCTCGAGGTAAGTAATGACGAACTCTTGAATTCCGGCCGTATCCCCTCCATTATTCAACCATGCATTGATAGCAAATTGAGCTTCTTTTTCCTGAGCGTTTTTCTCGAGGTAAGCAATGAGGAATGCTCGAATGCTTTGTGTATCACCCCCATTATCCAGCCACGCTTTAAAAACAAATTGAGCTTCTTTTTCCTGAGCGTTTTTCTCGAGGTAAGCAATGAGGAATGCTCGAATGCTTTGTGTATCACCCCCATTATTCAACCAAGGTTGTATAACAAAGGGAGCTTCTTTTTCCTGAGCGTTTTTCTCGAGGTAAGTAATGACGAACTCTTGAATTCCGGCCGTATCCCCTCCATTATTCAACCATGCATTGATAGCAAATTGAGCTTCTTTTTCCTGAGCGTTTTTCTCGAGGTAAGCAATGAGGAATGCTCGAATGCTTTGTGTATTACCCCCATTATCCAGCCACGCTTTAAAAACAAATTGAGCTTCTTTTTCCTGAGCGTTTTTCTCGAGGTAAGCAATGAGGAATGCTCGAATGCTTTGTGTATTACCCCCATTATCCAGCCACGCTTTAAAAACAAATTGAGCTTCTTTTTCCTGAGCGTTTTTCTCGAGGTAAGCAATGAGGAATGCTCGAATGCTTTGTGTATTACCCCCATTATCCAGCCACGCTTTAAAAACAAATTGAGCTTCTTTTTCCTGAGCGTTTTTCTCGAGGTAAGCAATGAGGAATGCTCGAATGCTTTGTGTATCACCCCCATTATCCAGCCACGCTTTAAAAACAAATTGAGCTTCTTTTTCCTGAGCGTTTTTCTCGAGGTAAGCAATGAGGAATGCTCGAATGCTTTGTGTATCACCCCCATTATCTAACCAAGGTTGTATAACAAAGGGAGCTTCTTTTTCCTGAGCGTTTTTCTCGAGGTAAGCAATGAGGAATGCTCGAATGCTTTGTGTATCACCCCCATTATCCAGCCACGCTTTAAAAACAAATCGAGCTTCTTTTTCCTGAGCGTTTTTCTCGAGGTAAGCAATGAGGAATGCTCGAATGCTTTCAATATCTCCTCCATTATTCAACCAAGGTTGTATAACAAATCGAGCTTCTTTTTCCTGAGCGTATTTCTCGAGGTAAGCAATGAGGAATGCTCGAATGCTTTCAATATCTCCTCCATTATTCAACCAAGGTTGTATAACAAAGGGAGCTTCTTTTTCCTGAGCGTATTTCTCGAGGTAAGCAATGAGGAATGCTCGAATGCTTTGTGTATTACCCCCATTATCCAGCCACGCTTTAAAAACAAATTGAGCTTCTTTTTCCTGAGCGTTTTTCTCGAGGTAAGAAATAAGAAATGCTCGAATGCTTTGTGTATCACCCTCATTATCCAGCCACGCTTTAAAAACAAATTGAGCTTCTTTTTCCTGAGCGTTTTTCTCGAGGTAAGCAATGAGGAACTCTTGAATTCCGGCCGTATCCCCTCCATTATTCAACCATGCATTGATAGCAAATTGAGCTTCTTTTTCCTGAGCGTTTTTCTTGAGGTAAGCAATGAGGAATGCTCGAATGCTTTGTGTATCACCCCCATTATCCAGCCACGCTTTAAAAACAAATTGAGCTTCTTTTTCCTGAGCGTTTTTCTCGAGGTAAGCAATGAGGAATGCTCGAATGCTTTCAATATCTCCTCCATTATTCAACCAAGGTTGTATAACAAAGGGAGCTTCTTTTTCCTGAGCGTATTTCTCGAGGTAAGCAATGAGGAATGCTCGAATGCTTTGTGTATTACCCCCATTATCCAGCCACGCTTTAAAAACAAATTGAGCTTCTTTTTCCTGAGCGTTTTTCTCGAGGTAAGCAATGAGGAATGCTCGAATGCTTTGTGTATTACCCCCATTATCCAGCCACGCTTTAAAAACAAATTGAGCTTCTTTTTCCTGAGCGTTTTTCTCGAGGTAAGCAATGAGAAATGCTCGAATGCTTTGTGTATCACCCCCATTATCCAGCCACGCTTTAAAAACAAATTGAGCTTCTTTTTCCTGAGCGTTTTTCTCGAGGTAAGCAATGAGGAATGCTCGAATGCTTTGTGTATCACCCCCATTATCTAACCAAGGTTGGATAACAAAGGGAGCTTCTTTTTCCTGAGCGTTTTTCTCGAGGTAAGCAATGAGGAATGCTCGAATGCTTTGTGTATCACCCCCATTATCCAGCCACGCTTTAAAAACAAATTGAGCTTCTTTTTCCTGAGCGTTTTTCTCGAGGTAAGTAATGACGAACTCTTGAATTCCGGCCGTATCCCCTCCATTATTCAACCATGCATTGATAGCAAATTGAGCTTCTTTTTCCTGAGCGTTTTTCTCGAGGTAAGCGATGAGGAATGCTCGAATGCTTTGTGTATCACCCCCATTATCCAGCCACGCTTTAAAAACAAATTGAGCTTCTTTTTCCTGAGCGTTTTTCTCGAGGTAAGCAATGAGGAATGCTCGAATGCTTTGTGTATCACCCCCATTATCCAGCCACGCTTTAAAAACAAATTGAGCTTCTTTTTCCTGAGCGTTTTTCTCGAGGTAAGCAATAACGAACTCTCGAATTTTGGCTATATCCCCTCCTTGACCAAGGTAACTTTGGATATAAAATGAATCTACTTGGTCTACCTTTTCAAGGCTGTGCCCTAGCTCTTGTTTTACATTTGAGATCCAGTCGTTTTTTTGTGGATGTTCTGATTTTTGTAAGAGCTGAATGATCCCGGACTCAGCTTTATTTGATTCAAAATACTGCCCTAAAAAAGTGTTGATGAATTCAGGGGCATATTTTTTTTCTAGCCATGCAAATAAAATGAATTTGCTGTTTGGTTTTTGGATATTCTCTAAGAAATGATTCTCAATATGGCGCTTAATTTTTAAAGAATCTCCGCCATATTTAATCCACGAACCTATCACATAATTGGCACCTTCTTCTTTGTCATGTAATTCCAAGTACTTAAATAGAAATGTTTTTATTGAATCGGGCTCTCCTCCATGTCTTAACCACGAGTTTATGGTAAAGTTTCCAAATTCATGGTCCCCATTAGTTATAAAATCTTGAAATATTGGAAGAATAAATTCATCAATCCCAAACTTGTTTAAATAGGTTGAAATAATTTTGTCAGCCAGTATACCTGATTTAAGAATGTGAGTGTTTTGCTGTACCCAATTTTGCGCTATATCCTGCAAATTTGTAGGAGTCCTTTCTTTATTTGTCGATTTGCTATAATAATTTAATGCAAACTGAAGTTGCATCCCGAACGACTCAGTAAGAACATAGTCAGAAAAGAATTTTTCATTATTTGTTATTAGTTCGAATTTCTCTTGTTCGTTTAATAAGGCTGAATTTATAAGGTAATAAGGATTTAATAAGTCAGAACCAGATTTTTTTAAATACTTGCTAAAAAAAGAGTGAAAGAAATTGGAATAGTTTTCCCAGATAGGGTCATCTAAAATTCTTTCATATGATCTGAACCAGTTTTTAATTCCGCCATTTTCTAGAGAGAAATCTAGATGATGACTTATTTTTCTAACAAGTGCTCTTTCCTGATTGGTATTTGATTTTAGAAAATGTAATAGTAAGACATCTTTAACCGTATCATGAACGGCATCGAGACGGTCTTTTCCATATAATTTGATTTCTTGTAACCAACCATCAGTCAAAAATTTTTCGCTTACTGAAAATCGGTCTAAAAAACTATCAATGTTCTCCTCAAAGACCGGAAGCAAAGATAACTGACGGGTCAAACTATCTACAGAATAATCTTGGTTTTTTGCAGTTAATCTGAATCTTTTAATCAGCCAGTCTTCAAAACTATTAAATTCAGTAAGATTTATTTCGTCACTCCCAATATCAGATAAGAATCTCAAAAATACCGCGAAGGAGGGTCTAAGTTTATAAAAAAGCTTTTTCTTCTCGTTTGTATGATTTAGGTTAAGTTTATTTATTACCGGGTAAGTAATCCGGCTTGCGACATAGCGATGGTAATAATATTCGCTTTCTTTGTTTTGGGGATCCGTAAAGTCGAAGAAATCAAATAATTGTCGACCAGAGTAGAAAATTGATCTTAGAGTAGTTTCAAAAGATTTTCTGCAGTTCGCTAAAATTTTTATAGAGTCGTCTCTTTTTTCTTCGATTATATGTTTCACTGCTTTCTCAAAGCATTCACTTTCTTCGATATAATCAAACACCAGCAGATACTTCTTTTGGGGGTCTGGACTTAAAGAAGCCAATAAAGCTTCTATATGTTTAAAGTCTGACTTAATAGCTAAAGTAGTCCAGCCTTTTCGTTCGGCATACAAACCTACTTCATACATCGTCCTTGTTTTTCCGGTTCCTCCTTTACCTATTATGATACTGCCTAACTTTTTTTCTAATCCTGAGTAAATATTTTCCTCATCTATAAAAGATTCAGGAGTCATATCTCTTTTCTTAAATTCTACCCGAGATACATATTTTAGAATTCTATGATCCAGATAATCCTGGTACCTTCTTTTGGATTTGTCCTTGGTAAATCTAGCAGCAAAAAATTCGCTAATGTTAGGTACTTGAACTACCGCCCCAGTATCGTATTTTATCTCGATTTTTTGTTGATACTGAAGAATTTCTGCCTGAATCGCATCTGCTCGAAAAGAAATAGGAGCATTGTAATTGTAGGTATTTTCAGAAATGTGAATTTCTGAATCTTCAACATCTTGAATTATGGTATTTCTATCGCCATTCGGTTTGGCAAAGTTGACTTTGTTCGAATCTTGGCTTTCCAGAATCTCGGGATGTTGGACCCCTTTTTTCCCTTTATGACGAGTTTTTCTTCTTTTTTTTGATTTTCGCTTTCTTCCGCTCATTACTATTCCTTATGATCTTATAAAGCCATGAAGAGTACCCCTAAACATAAAAGAATAGGAACTCAAAAGAATGTTTCAAAATATCTGCCTGATTAGGGAAGAGCAGCATATAGCTTATATGCTAATATAACAAGAAAATTAAGGACTTATTTCAGTAGTTGGTCATAGAAAGAAAAAAAATCCTCTTTGCCTGTGAGGAAATCTCTAATTTCTCTAATAATGAAGCAAAAGACTTATTCTAAGATTTGGAAAAGGAAACGTTCATAGAAATCATTAAGCAGCATCGAAGCCTGATTTATAAGATCTGCCATTCCTACTGTTCGGACCCAACAGATAGAAAGGACCTTGAGCAGGAAATCTTCTTGCAACTGTGGAAGTCGATGGGGCGTTTTGATGGGCGGGTAAAGATTTCGACCTGGATGTATAAGGTGGCTTTGAATACAGCGATTATGTTTTACCGAAACCATTCCCGTCATAGAGTAAACCGGAGCTTTTGGGATCATTCGCTCTTATCCATTCAGAACGAGGAGAAAGATGAAGCATATGAAGAGCAAATAAGCCTCTTATATAGATTTATCAATCAGCTAAATGACAATGAGAAGGCCTTGATCTTATTGTATCTGGATGGGATCAAACAAAAAGAGATCGCCGAGATTCTGGGCATTACAGAAACCAATGTGTCCAGCAAGATTAGCCGTATCAAAAAGAAATTGAAAGATCGTGTAAAATTATTCAAGTGAAGATCATGGATTTAGAAAAAATGGAAAGCCTTTGGGCTCAACACAATACAAAATTAGAGCAGAACCTCAAGTTGCAGGAAGAACTGCTCCGTGAACTGAAATTGACCCAGGCAAAAAGGGAGTTAAGCAGACCCCTTTTCTCAGAAATATTAAGTAGCATATTGACTGCAATGTTTGTTATATACTTAGGGGCAGTATCTTTTGCTTTGCTTGATGAATTCAGGTTTAGCTTGCCTGGATTTATCGCAGCTGGAAGTGCAGCTTTCCTGATATATTTTGCGGTGCTTAGGATCAGCAAGATCAAGCGCTTGGACGAAAGAAGCGCCTCCGTACTGGAACTCCAGAAACGTTTTTATGCACTCCAACACTATCGCAGCCTGGTTGGAAGATGGGAGATTGTATTGGGAGCGATTCTGTTACTCGCTATTTGGCCCATCATTCTATGGACGGGATTTGGAGTAGATTTGTATGAGAGTAGCTGGCTACTGGGGATTACGGTGGGGGCATGTGCCCTGATTGGCATTCCTGTTGGGATATGGTATGGGAGATTTTACCGAAGAAAGATGGGAAATACAGAAATACTCCTTTCCGAGATTAAAGAATTAGAAAAAGGATAATTCCAGCCTTTTTAAGGCAGTTGCGAAAAAACTTACTGGTCCCTTTCTTAACAAAGAGGGGCTTTTTTTTGGTCTGGAAACCCTAAAAAATGAATGCTTTATTGCTAAAAAATTGATAAGAATTACTGAAGGTCGTAAATTTAGGCTAACGAGTGTTCGGGTATTCATAAAGAACATTGTCTACTACATAAAGTTATTAAGTAAGCACTCCCCGCTAAAACCTGATTTATATGTTGGATTGTCCCCTAAGGGACGAAAATTCGTACAATTTTTTTGCAACTTAATCTAACTAGCAATTATCTTCGAAGAATGAAAAAAGTAATCCTATCGGTGCTTTTCCTGTCTTTGGTTTCCCTAAGTTTCTCTCAAGATCAAGAACAGGAAAAAGTATCAAAGATCGGTGTTTATGCCGGTCTCACACAGTCTACATTCTATCGCACTGGATTTCCCTCCCTCCCTTTTGATTCTGGTTCCCTTTTTGGCTTTGAAGCAGGCATTGATTTTCCTCTTGTTCAAAATGGAAACTTTGAGTCCCGTCTGTATCTGGGATACAGCATTTATGGAGCAAATGAAACCTTTGCTGATGATGCCCAAAGCGTTGAAACCAAAGTGAGCTTCAACGCCCTTCGTCTGGCAGCCATTCCAGCCATTTATACTTTTGATGTTGACAAATTTAAAGTCTCAGCGGGTATTGGAGGATATGCTGCTTATAATTTGAATGAAAGCGTATCTTCGACACCAGATGATGTATTTTTTGAAGAAGATCTTTTCAGTAGCCTGAATTATGGCTTGCAATTGCAGCTGGGCCTTCGGTACCAGCGCTACATTCTCAACCTAAATCTCTACAATTCCCTAAACAATGTCGCTGAAGCCTTCATTGGACCTGCAGTAATCAAGTCTAAAGGAAGTTCTCTGACAGTCTCTTATATGTTCTAAAGATGAAAAAATATTTTAGTCTAGTCGTCTCGCTTTTCCTGCTGGCTGCGTGCAACAATCAAAATCCTCGTGGAATGGAAGACATCTACGAGAATCTTTCTGCCCGCTATCTCAATATCTATGCTGACAAGGATTTCTATGTCGCCAATGATGCGCCCATCTCATTGAGCAGTGAAGTATTAACTACCTTCTTTGATACCCTTCGTTATGTGCCGGTAACCTATATCGCCAATAATGATACCCTTGCAGACAATATATTTGCCCCAGCTAATAAAGGGCGATATACCATCAAAGGAGTACTTCCTAATGGAGTTATCTCAAACATTCTTCGTGTAGAGGCTTTTGATGAGAGTGATGTTGAACGTTTGAAGCTTCAACATAATGGAGTGAATTACCTGACCAATAATGCATGGTCCTACTCGGGTGATTTTCGCCAGTTGGTGGTTATTGACGGGAAGGAGTTTGAACTGACCCAGAATGAAGATATCAAGTTGTTGCTGGACGGAGTGGCTCAGGATAAAAAAGAAGGATTTCAGTTTGATCAGGCAGGAGAATACGATTTCAGCTTCAAACTTGGAAGCCTGACCAGTAACATCGAGAAATTGTATGTACGTGAGAAGAAACAATTCGATGAAGTTGATCTCCCTGTAGTTTTCCACTTCATCAATACCGATAATTTCAAGTCTTTGGCTCCCAGCCTCATTTCGGCTACCAACCGCCTATTTTCCAATACAGGTATTTCACCGGATGATGTATTAAGAGCAGGAGATAATGCCAATAAGGTCAATACCTATGTGAAATTCTCTATGGCTTCTACTGCACCGGCAGGAGAAAACCTGGATGGACCTGGTATTCACGTGATTGAGGCAGGAAATGGAACCATAACCCTCGGCCGCATGGAACAATTGGCCAGAGAAAATTACTGGAATCCCAATAAATACATCAACATTTTTGTGGGATCGGGCAATGGATGGTCTTTTGCAGGTAATGCTCAACTGGCAACTTTATTAGGGGTAGATTTACCGGGAGCTCCTTCTGTAGATACAGAACCTAATGATCCTATTTATAATCGGGTCTTCCTAAATCCAAATGGAGGAGGAATGTCAGTGGGAACGCTTGCACATGAATTGGGACACCTTTTGGGGCTGCATCATATGTTTGAAGTAGGTTGTAGTCTGGACGGGGATTATGTTACTGATACCTATGCCTACAACAATCCCAATGGAGCCTTCCTGAATGTTACGGAAGATTGCCTGGGTAATTCCTTTTCCAAGGATAATTTGATGGATTACGGAGGCAGCGAGCGTGTTTATACATATGGACAAAGAGAAAGGATACGTCTGGTGATTGAACACGGACTCTTTATTCCAACTCCTAGCAATATCCTCAAAGGGAAAAAGAAGGTGATGGATCCGAATAGACTGATTGAGACGAATAAGCCTATTGAGTAGGCATTGCTATATTCACTAAATAAAAGCTCGGGCGATTTGTCCGGGCTTTTTTTATTAGCCTTTCTCAAAAGAAAGGCTAATAAAAGTGTTGGAGTGATAGTGTTATAGATAATTTTCTGTGAAGAAAACAGTAGGGGCAGCTTATAAGCTGCCCCTCAATAAATCATAACACCTGTTTGCCACTACCACCCAATCCCATAATCCTCACCATGATTGCTGGAGCCACCCCACATCGATCCATTCAGCCAGTCGAAAAAGATGGCATTGATAGGGCCAGAAGTTCTGGGCTGGACTTCAAGTTTGTAGCCCATTTCTCTAAGCTTTTTTCTTGTCCAGGGAGGAGTAGATTCGTGAATAAGCATCACGCCGGGTCGGATCGGATGCGCACCAAATGATCCTCGCATTTGAAAGCTGTTGATATTGGCGGCTTCTACAGCTTCCTGTACATTCATATCGAACTCCACCATATTGAGAAAGAATTGCAATTGGTTTTGATCCTGGCTATCTCCGCCCTGTACCGCAAATGAGATATACGGCTTGCCGTCTTTCAAAGCCATACTGGGGGTAAGAGTAGCTCGCGGTCTTTTGCCGGGCTCAACTACATTATAGGGATTCTCTTCTTTCTTCAACACAAAGCTTTGCATACGCTGACTCAAACCGACTCCCGTATTTCCGGCAATGGTAGCAGGAACCCAGCCTCCACTCGGCGTAATCGAAACGACCCAGCCTTCTTCATCGGCAGCCTGAATCGAAGTTGTGCCATAATAAAAGGATTCATCCTGCGGGAATTCCTGATTTTCCTGAAAACGGATGGGACCCAAATCGGAAATGTCATTGTTCCAATCTTTGAGGTAATCGAGATAAGGATTCTCACCTTCCTGAAATTTATAAGGATCACCGGGCTTTACATCTTTCTCATTTTTCTCCCAATTGATCTGCTCCACCCGTTCTTTTGCATATTCTTTCGACAAAAGTCCTTTCATCGGTTCTGCCGGAGCGTAGTAAGGATCTCCATAATAAAAATCTCTATCCGCAAAACTCATATTCATGACCTGATACAAGGCATGTACATAGCGAGCTGTATTATAGTCCATACAAGACATATCCAGTTGCTCAACCATATTTAGGGCCTGGAGCAATACAGGGCCTTGCACCCAGGAGGTGAGCTTATATACTTCGATTCCCTTATAAGTCGTCATATCCGGCTCTTCGATATATACCTTCCAATTTGCAAGATCTTCTTTTGTGATAAGCCCACCTTGTTCTTGTGTCCCCCTCACCAATTCCTCCGCTATATCTCCCTTGTAAAAACGATTGTAAGCTGCATAGATGGCTTCTTTGCGAGATTTACCTTTTTTGAGTGCATCTGCTTCCGCATCTACCAGTTTTTGCAAAGTATTTAGTAGATCTTTTTGGACGAAAATTTCTCCAGCATTCGGAGCTTCTCTTTCTTCTCCCAAATGCGTAAGAAATACCTTTTTTGAATAGGGCCACTCTTTGATGCGCTCCTTGTTCCTTTCGATATTGTCGGCCGTTTGCCCTTCGATGGGATAGCCTTCTGCCATTTCCATGGCCGGTGCCAGAATTTCTTTCAGGCTCATCGTACCATACTCGGCCAACATAGTCATCAGGCCTCCGGGCGTTCCGGGGGTTACTGCTGCAAGCGGACCAAAGGCCGGAGGATACTTCATATCCTTTTCCAGGAAAAACTCAGGAGTAGCACCTGAAGGAGCAACTCCCAAAGCATTTATTCCTATTACCTTTTTGGTTTTCGGATTATAAATCAGGGCCTGGGTTTCTCCTCCCCAACTCAATACATCCCACATAGTCGCTGTCGCTCCTAGCATGGCACAGGCTGCATCGACAGCATTTCCGCCATCATTGAATATTTTGGCTCCCGCACTGGCTCCTAAAGGCTTTCCTGTAATGGCTAACCAATGCTTCGCATGGAGAACGGGTTTTTGAGTTCTTTGGCTGAAAAGACTCCCGGGAAGGAGCAATGAAACTAATAGCGTGATTAGAATAGCTCTCATTGGATATAGGTTCTTTATTTAGTAAAAATTCGGTCTACAACGATCTTGCCATTGTTCACCACCATCAAGGGGTCATGAATGGCTCCAATATTTTCCAGTGGATTGTTTTCCATGATTAAAAGATCTGCCTCCAGGCCTTTTTGGATACTACCTGTATGGTCATCGACTTCGAGAAATTTAGCGGCTTTAGAAGTTGCTGCCTGGATTGCTTCGAAAGGACTCATTCCCAGGGCTACAAATTCTTCCAGTTCAAGCCCCAGCCTCATAACACTATTGGGATCATATCCCGTATCCGTAGCCGCAATGATCTTTACTCCTTTCTCATAGGCCATTTTAGCTGTCTCTCTGATTCGTGGTAGCATATGACGGCCTCTGACAGCCAGCAAGGGGATATCATAGTCTCCTCCCGGTTCTTTGAGGTCAGAAACAATGGCAATGGTAGGAACCAGATAGGTCCCTTTTTCTTTCATTAAATCCAGCGTTTTGGGACTTAGATAGGTTCCATGTTCTATGCTTTTTACTCCAGCTGCAACCGCCGCAAAACCCCCTTCATCTCCATGAGCATGAGCGGCAACAGGTACACCTGCTTTTTGGCCGGTCTCTACCAAAGCTTTCAATTCATCCACATCAAAATAGGGCTCACGTGGATCTGTATTAGGGAGACCTGCACGGGCTGTGGCATTGGTCTTGATCCAATCCACCTTTCTATCGATCATGGCCTGTCCTGTCAAACTGATAACTTTGATTCCATGTATGCCGTCTTTTTTCAAATATGCCAAATCAGGTCTATCCATATAAAATCCATCTGCCATTGTGGGCCTTACATGATAGCCTGCAGCCAAAACTTCCGGCGATTCTATCGCACCTTCTTTCGCCAACTCCCGCATCCCTACATCCATAAAATGAGATACGCCCATACTACGAACGGTAGTAACGCCGGAATATAGAGCTGTCTTTGCAGCCGAGAAATTTCTCAAATGGACATGGGAATCTATCATGCCGGGCATCATATATTTGCCTCTCAGATCAATGAGGGTAAATCCCTCTTCATCATCCATTTTTCCGGACTGGATAGAAACTATTTTCCCATCCTGCACTTTGAGGCTCATATTGGGTTGAGCAGTTGAAGAAAGTCCGTCTACTAGTGAGACATTATTAAAAATGAGGTTTTGGGCTAAAAGATTCTGCCCTCCTAAGAGTAGAAGGCTGATGATTATGTATTTGATGTTTGCTTTCATAAGAGTAAAGTCATAAATGAATCATTTGTGTTTGGTCAACTCACCCCCTCGGTCCCCCTCTCTTTTAAAGAGATGGGAAAGGCTTATTAAGCTGGGGGTGAGTTCCAGGAAGCTCAGTCATCTATGGCCGTAAATACCATTTGCCTGAATTTCCAGCCGGTATTATCTACGCTTTGTTGGGTTTGCTTCATCAGCACACCGATAACATTCTCTTTAGGATCAGCAAAGTATTGGGTGTTGAAATAGCCGCCCCAACTAAAGGTGCCTTCACTTCCATTGCCTCCTTGTGTCTCTCCAATCTTATTGACAACTCCAAATGCCAATCCATAATGCGAACCATTGCCTCCCCATACTTTTAAGTCTCCCAGAGAATTTCCCATAATGGAATTGACGGTGGTTCTGCTGAGAATGCGGACTCCATTGAGATGGCCCCCATTGAGGTACATTTGGAGGAAGCTTGCATAATCCTTTGCCGTACTACTCAGGCCTGCACCTCCCGAATAAAATCGTTTGGCACCTTTGATAGGATAGGCCGGATCATAAAAGGTAACCGGGAAGTTTTTCCATTGGCCTTCTCGCTTATGCTGAACTTTTACCAAACGATCGGCTTTGCTATCGGGGAGATAAAAATAGGTGTCATTCATTCCCAAAGGTTTGAATAATCTGCTTTCGAGGAATTCAGAGAAACTCATGCCGGATACAATCTCAATGAAATAACCCAGTACATCCAGGCCTTCACTGTAGACAAAGTTTTCACCCGGATGATGATGTAAAGGAAGTTTTGCCAACTTCTTTACGCTTTGCTCAATGCTAATATCTTCTGTTGTGTAGAGGTCAGTAATTCCTGCTTTCTCATAAATAAGTTTTATCCTCTCGTCCGCATCGATGACTCCATATCCAATGCCTGAGGTATGGTTGAGCAATTGGCGAATCGTAATCTCGCTTTTAGCGGGCTCGGTGGTGTAGCTCTTATTGGTGTAATTGTAGTTTTTGAGGACTTTGGGATTTTTAAACTCTGGAATCCATTTTGAAATGGGATCGTCCAAACGGAAGTGGCCTTCTTCCCACAACATCATAACGGCAGTTGAGGTAATGGCTTTTGTTTGAGAGGCAATGCGAAAGATGTCATTATTTTTTGCTTTCCTTCCGGCTTCATTATCCACCATCCCAAAAGATTTGTGATAAACGATCTTCCCATTTCTTGCGATGAGCGCAACTGCACCTGGAATTTCCTGCTTTTCGATAGCTTCCTCAAACATCTTATCCAGTCTGGCGAGGCGTTCTGAAGACATACCTTCAGCTTCTGGATTTCTCGCATTGAGCAGGGAAGAGGGATCCTGAAGGGTGGAAGTTTGAGCCCCCAGGCTATAAGGCCCCAGGATTAGTAATAGTAGTAGTAAAAATCTCATGTGTGAATAGAGTTAAACATTATATTCTTTCCAGGAGGAAGCTTTGCCACTCCCGTCGTTTTGTTTCTTTTCGAATGCTAAAGCCTTCTTTTTCCAATACCTCAAATATATCCTCATGATCATGGATGAAACTTTGAAAGGGATTCTTTTTGAGATTGCGGAGGATATTGTCAAAGCCATGGACCATTTTTACCCACCACTTATCTCTGGGGATGGTAATGGCATACCACTTTCTGCTTTTCGATGTAGAGGCTCTGATCAATTCTGCATAGTTCTCATAGCAACAAATCACCTTATCCAATACCACCAGATCTACCTGAGAAATTTCCTGGGATAAGTCTACAAAATCTCCGCGCCTTGGCTCTACTTTCTCCGATAGGCCTTTCTCTTCCAATGCAGCAATAAAAGTGTCTGAGTAGGCCTGAGAGATATCTACATAATTGGCTTTTGACAAACCCAGTTTAAATGATTCGAAAATCAGGGAACCAATTCCGCCACCAATTTCCAACATGGAAGCTTCATTCAGGTCCAAAGAACTAATCAGTTCCATCAAGGGACGTGAATTTGCCTTCACTCCTGATTTCTCATAGGCTTTGAGTTCCTTTTGAGCTCTTTTATGATCAAAGGTAGCCTGATAGGATGTATTACAGCAAGTATCCATAGGGATATTTTCTTATGAAGATAATTCTTTCCCCGGCTATGAGCCAATCCAAATATTAAAGAAAAACAAATTCCCGTTATTTGCGTATCTCAGTCATCTATGGCAAAAGCAGAAAACATATCGATCCCTGCCAATGAATATGAGATCAAATTCCAACTAGCTTCAGGGCCGGGAGGTCAGCATGTGAATAAAGTTTCCTCTGCGGTTCGATTGAGTTTTGACATAGAGAAAAGCACTAGCCTGAATGCCTACCAGAAGCACAAGCTCAAAAATTACAGAGATAAGCGTATCGGCAAAGATGGAGTAATCATGCTCCTGGTTGCTTCGAACAGAAGTCAATCCAGAAATCGAGAGGAAGCTGTGGAGAGATTGCATGAACTCATCGAAAAAGCGACAAAAAAGAAGAAGAAACGCATTCCCACCAAAATGAGCAGATCTGCCAAAGAAAAGATTAAAAAGAATAAGAAGAAGAGAAGCGAGGTCAAAAAGAATCGCAAAAAAATTAGCTATTAAGATCAGGACCTGCGCATTATAGCTTTAAGTTTATAAAGGATTTCTCCCAGGCCATTGATCTTGATTTCATACAGGGTCGAAAGCTGCATCCCCAATTTTCCTTCAGGAAAACCTTTCCGCTGAAACCACTCCAAATAATGTACAGGCAAATCGCAAAGAAGACGTCCGCTATATTTCCCAAATGGCATTTTCTTTGTCACCAAATCAATCAGAATTTGACGATCGCCTATAGGAGGTAGATTTTCAGGTGGTTTCATTTGCTTAAAAATATTGTCCCAAACCTAATACAAATCCTCTTTGCTGGGTATTGTAAATGTCGATTCCGTAATCAATTCTCAAAATGGCATTATAGGCCTTTTTGTATATCAGGCGAAATCCTCCACCTGCAAAATGACGAAAGTTGTCCGGGTTCCATAGATCAGCGAAGGTTCCTCCGGGATTTCGCCAGGTACCAATATCAGAAAAACCCACTATCTGTGCTGCAAACTTTTCTCTTTCATAAAAGGTATGCAGATATTCAAGATTTAGAATCAATTGGCCCGTTCCTCTATCGATGCGGTTTCCTGAACCTCGGATATTGACATAACTGTCTACTACGAAAGGAGCAAAAGGACTATCTCTGTTGGTAGCTATACCGAGTCTGAATCGGGAAGCAAAGTTTCCCTTTTGGCCCACTCGTCTATACAATCGATAATCTCCCAGAAAAATATTGAACCAGCTATGGGTTTCAAAGGAGTAAACTGTCTGGAAATTGGCCGTAAACTGGATTCCTCCTCGATAGAAAAAGTGGTAATTGACCTTATTGGTCTGGTAGAAAAATTTGGCTAAGGTTTTGGGCTCCCGCAATGCATCCGGTCCCGGAGTGATCTCTTCTCTGTGTCGGGAATTCTTTTCATAATCCTCGATGAAATAGGTCAGCCCCGCTTCCACATATTGGGTGCGATCAATATTATAAATCCCTGTTGCTCCGAAACTCCAGTTTGTATAGTCATAAAAAACGACATCATCATCAAAAAATAGCGGTTCTACAGAAGCGAAACGAAAAGCTCCAACAGAATAGCCCCATTTGCTTCCATTCAGAAAAGGATCGCGATAATAGATGTTGAAATTGCTTCTGCGGTCATTGTTCTGGTAGTACATTGAAAGCTGTTTTCCCCGACCCAGCCAATTGGTATCCGTAAAACCTAGCTGATACCAGAAATTACCCTGAACGCCTCCGAAATTGATGATGGGAAAAAAAGTCAAGGCTTCTTCGAGCTGGACGTTAACTTTGTATCCCTCTTCCAGGGTATCAATGCTACTCCAGGCATTGGCGATGGAATTGAGGTTTTTAAGCCGCTGCATGTCCTGTTGGAGCCTGGCTGAATCCAGTTCCATGCCTTCTTCGGTATCTATAAAATATTTAAGGTAGGCAGGCTTGGTCTTTTTGAGTCCCTGGATTTCGAGAGAAAGGATGCGAGATTGACTAAAGCTTAAGAAGGGGATACAAAGAAGAAGCACCAAAGTGAGGAACTTTGGTAATTGTGTAAAAACCAGTCTTGCCCGTATGTCTTCAGGCCCTATGTGAGTCATTCAGTTTGTACCTTCTTTAACTAACTGTCAAAATGCTAACTAAAATTATAGCAAACATTTTTCCCCTTCTGTGATTGTGATCACAAAATAGACATATTTCAGCGATTACGGATACAAAAATCGGACTCCTGCTGACAGGAAAATCAGGATTTAAAACAAATTGTCAATTTTTTTACGTTGGATAGCTTGCTGAGCTACCATTCCACAACCTTTTACAGCCATCCCCAGAGAAGCGAATCTTTCATCTTGCGTATGTCCTTTTTTGTAACGGTAATAAATCTGCTGGACAATGACAGCAATCTTGAATAAGCCATACACGAAATAGAAAACAAAGTCTCCTACTTCCAGCCCACTTTTTTCTGCATACAGGTTGACAAATTCTCCACGGGAAGGATTGCCGGGCAGGGTAGTAGGGCTAAGTTGCAATTGTTTCATGAAATCGGGATCATCCTGATTTACCCAATACCCAATAGAGGTGCCCAAATCCATGAGGGGATCACCGAGAGTAGCCATTTCCCAGTCGAGGATAGCTTTTACTTTACCCAAATCCTGTGGATCCAGGATCATGTTGTCGTATTTGAAATCATTGTGAATGAGGGCATGTTTACTTTCAGCCGGAATGTTTTTCATCAGCCAGGAAGCCGTTTTTTCCATTTCCGGGATCTCATCGGTTTGGGCATTGTTATAACGCTTGATCCAGCCCGTAATCTGACGCTCATTATAGCCCGCTGGCCTTCCCAGATCATTCAAGTCTGCCGCTTCGTAATCAACATTGTGCAACTCCACAAAGGTATCTACAAGAGCCGTTGAAATCTTTTTCATCTGAGCTTCACTCGGCGCATCTTCCAAAGACATTTTCGGACGAATGATGATACCATTTACCCTTTCCATTACATAAAAAGGAGCCCCAAGTAAATCGCCCGCTTCATCAAAGGCCAAAGCTTCAGGAACTTTATCATAATGTCCCTGGAGTTTTGAAAGGATTTTATATTCCCTGGACATATCATGACCGCTTTTAATGTTGGCGCCGAAAGGGGGTCTTCGCAAGACCATTTCCCGATCTCCCATCTTGAGCAGATAGGTGAGATTGGAATATCCACCGGGGAATTGTTGGACCTCCAAATTACCCGTAGAACCGAGCTTTTCCTGGAGATAGCCTTCCAGTTTCTGTATATCCAATTCTTCTCCTTTTCTGATGGGTACGGCTTGGTCTTGACTTAATTCGGGCATGTTGCTTGATATGAGAGGTAGCAGAAGTATAAAATATATAAGACCTCAAAACCGCCTTGAAACAAAGCTTTTTTCAGGTTAGACTTTACGTATTTAATTGAGCAATTTTCTTAGGTCAGACTATATGTAAGCCCTAGTTCACTCAACTGATTCACTAATTCCCCGTTCGGATCTATTTGCCATTCAGAGCTAATCATCTGAATATTAGCGGCAATAGAATCATCTTTCAACTTAAATTTCAGGTCCTTGCTTCCTTTGTGTTCGTTGAACAATCGCTGCAATTCTTCCAGCAATTCTTCAGTCAGCTCGCTATTGTGTATCTCAACGCAAAGATGGCGAATCATTTTATCAAATAATTCGTTACTCAATAATCGCATTTCCTTGATTCTGAAATCCGTGAGCGTCGGATCATAGCGTCTGGGTTGGAATCCCGCCATGATAAATAACATTTCATCCTGGCGGATCAGTCCCCGATATTTTTCGTAATGTTCTCCAAATAACGCAATTTCATAGGAGTCTGAAAAATCTTCTATGGTAAAGGAGAGAAATCTATTGCCCCGGCGGGAGACTCTTTCTCTAACACTCGTAACGATCCCTGCACATTTGATGTCCTTTCTATTACTTCCTTCTTCAAGTTCGGAGAATTTTGTATTGGTGAAAGCATCAAGTTGCCATTTATATTTATCCAGGGGATGGCCAGACAGGAAGAAACCAATTACTTCTTTTTCATAATTAAGTTTTTCGAGCTCTGTCCAGGCTTCGAGAATCTTTCCCTCCTTATTGGTTCCCATAGGAATGGGAGGTTCCTGATGAGAACTACCATTTCCATTGGCGTCTCCAAACAGACTGACCTGTGGAGAGTTTCTTTCCATCTGAACTTTAACTCCATAACTCAATGCCCGATCCAGCAGGTGTCCGTTTTCTTTTTCTGTAGGAGAAAGGAAATACTGCCAGCGTTGCAGCCCAAAACCATCCAGGGCTCCTGCATAGGCAAGAGATTCCAGGGTTTTTCTATTGATAGATCGGGCTGGCATGCGCGTGGTCATATCGAATAGACTGGAAAAGGGTCCTTCTTTATCTCTTTGGCTAATGATGGATTCTACTACCGCATGTCCCACTCCCTTGATTGCTGCCATTCCAAATCGGATTTGTCCCTGCTTATCTACACTAAATAAAGCCTGAGACTCATTTATATCCGGAGGTAAAACGTCTATGCCCATCCTTCTACATTCTTCAATGAAGAAGGTGATCTTTTTAATGTCGTTGATGTTGTGGGTTAAAACGGCAGCCATATATTCGGCAGGGTAATGTGCCTTCATGAAGGCCGTTTTAAAAGCAAGCACCGAATAGGCTGCACTATGGCTTTTGTTGAAGCCATAAGAGGCAAATTTCTCCATAAGGGCGAATACCTCTTCAGATACTTTTGTATCAACCCCCTTTTCCTCCGCACCTTTGATGAAGTTGACCTTTTCTTTGGCCATGATCTCCATCTTCTTTTTACCCATGGCACGTCTCAGCAAATCCGCACCTCCCATGGTATATCCACCCATCGTTCGGGCTACCTGCATGATCTGCTCCTGGTAAACCATGATCCCATAGGTGTTTTGGAGAATGGGTTCCAACATATCGTGGGGATAGTGGATGGGCTCTCTTCCATGCTTTCTATTGACGAAAGAAGGGATATTATCCATCGGTCCCGGACGATACAGGGCGTTCATCGCGATGAGGTCCTCTATATTGGTGGGTTTGAGTTGGCGGAGGTATTTACGCATACCATCGGACTCAAACTGGAAGGTAGCTACCGTATCTCCCCTCTGGTAAAGTTCGTAGGTTTTGGTGTCGGTAAGGTCAATCGTATCCGGATCGATCACGACTCCATGATTTTGTTTGGTGAGTTTGATGGCTGTTTTGAGAATGGAGAGAGTCCTCAATCCGAGGAAGTCCATTTTCAGCAATCCACACATCTCTGCCATAGGCCCATCGTATTGGGTGATCAGGGTATTGTCCTTGGCAGTTGCGACGGGAGCATAATTGGAGACATCTCCCGGTGCTATAATTACTGCACAGGCATGTACTCCGGTATGGCGAGCAGTTCCTTCGAGGGTTTTGGCAAAGCGCATCATCTTATTGATCAGCGGATCTTTGCTCTCGAAGAGTTTGCCCAATTCTTCATAGCTATCAGGATTGTGATCGGGGTCAAGGGCTTTTTTAAAGTTAATGCCCGGACGATCCGGAACCAGTTTGGCAATGCGGTTTACTTCCTGAAGGGAAATATTCAGGGTACGACCTACATCTCTGAGAGCTGTCTTGGCTCCCATCGTTCCATAGGTGATCACCTGTGAAACGGACTTTCGCCCATATTCACCTACTACATAATCGATCACCTCCTGGCGACCTTCATCATCAAAATCTATATCAATATCCGGAGGAGAAACACGCTCCGGATTGAGAAATCTCTCAAACAGCAGATCATACTGCAAGGGATCTATATCTATGATCCCCAATACATAGGCCACCACTGATCCTGCGGCAGATCCACGACCCGGACCGACATATACCCCTCGATTTCTAGCCTCGGTTGTAAAGGACTGTACAATGAGGAAGTACCCGGCATAGCCCATTTTCTTCATGATCTTGAGCTCATGTTCAATACGCTCCCGAATCTCCGTGGTCATGTCCGGATAGCGCTTGGGAGCTCGTTCCCAGACCATCGCTGCCAGGAAATCATCCATATCCTTGTATTGCTCAGGAACCTGGTATTGCGGGAGGATCATATCTCCAGCCAGGTTGAGCTCAAAGTTGCAGCGATCGGCGAGGTGAAGGGTATTGTCCAATGACTCCGGAATATCCTGGAAAAGTTCCAGCATTTCATCCTGGGTCTTGAAGTAGAAACGAGGATTCAGCCGGCCTTTATCATCGGTAAAGCGAAAGCGATTGGGATCACTATAATCGGATTGGGTTTGAAGTGCCAAAAGCAGGTCATGTGCCTCGCTATCCTCCTCATTTACATAGTGAACATCATTGGTGGCAATGACAATGAGCTCATGTTTTTTCGCCATGCGAATCAACCACTCATTGCACTTTTCCATATCCCCCAGCGTATGGCGCTGGATTTCTACATAATAGTTTTCCTTACCAAAAAGATCGATATACTCGATGAGCTTTTGCTCAGCTTCTTCCTCCCCTTTGTCGATGAGGGTGCGATTTACTTCTCCCGCCAGGCAACAAGTAGAAGCCATCAAACCCTCTACATGTTGAGCGAGTATCTGTTTATCGATCCGAGGTTTGTAATAGTAGCCATCGGTGTAGCCATACGAGCAAAGCTTAACCAGATTGTCGTATCCGGTTTTGTCTTTGGCCCACATGATCTGATGATAGCGCTTGGTCCCCTTGATCCGTTCAGTAGCATTGCCAGCTACGATGTAAAATTCACATCCGACAATAGGTTTGACCCCTTTTTTTCTAGCTGCAAGGACAAATTTGGGAATCCCGTACATATTGCCATGGTCTGTAATGGCGATATGGGACATTCCGCAATCTGCAGCTTTGGCTACCATATCATTGATTTTGGCAGCTCCATCAAGAAGAGAAAATTCGGTGTGATTGTGTAAGTGTACGAAATCCGGCATGGTCTACTTCTAATTCTATTACCTCAAGCCTAAAATTACAAAAGATTTGGGGGCAAAAGGGAAGATCATATCCACAGTTTGTGGAAAAGAAAATAGTAGTTAGAAGCAATTAGAAGCTCCAGATTTTTGTAGAAAGAATTGAATATAACGTTCAAGTATCAAGTATCAAGTATCAAGTATCAAGTGCAAGTTCAAGTTCAAGTGTAAATTTGACTTGAGACTTGCACTTGATCTTTTGTTCTCCCAAAAGCAAACCCTCTGACCAGGGCCAGAGGGTTCATCTGAATTATAAAAGATTATGAAACTGAGTGTTGTTTCATAAAAGAACTACTGTTTAATGATCTTTTCTCTGAAAACTTGTCCGCCAGCTTTCAAATTGAGAAGATATGTACCTGCCGGTAGTTGCTCCAGATTGAGTTTATGAAGGAATGGACCACCATTGCTTTCCAGACTTTCGCTAAATACACGGGCTCCCTGAAGGCTCAATACTTCGATTTGTACATTTCCTGCTTCTACTTCTGTGATCTCCAGATTGATTTTTCCCTGGCCAGGATTTGGATACACATTCAGCGCTACTTCCTGCTCAAATTCTTTGTACCCACTTGGGCGCACATAGGTAAAAGTGATCGTTTCGGTAGGACCGACATCTCCCATTGCATTTCTCTTGTCATAGGGTGTAGCTGAAAGGGTAATACTGCCGGGACGGAAGTTTACCGGATAGTAATTTCCATTTCTGTCCCCGCCTAAAGCATAAGGAGCAAAATTTTCTGTACGACGTCTTCCATTTATGCTAAACACCAGACTACCGACTACGCCAGGATTTGTATTGGCTCTCACGCTCAGTCTTCTTACTCCCAGAGCGGCAGGATCTACCACATCTCCATCATTCAATGGCCCTATATCCTGATCCGTATCTGCATCAATCAGGGTGAAGCCGGTAACTCTATTCATGGATCTCACGATGGTGAAGGTAACCATATAGGGAGACCCCATCATTCCTCTGCCATTTCTTTGGCTGTAAGGAGTCGCCATGAGCGTATAGGTACCAGGACGAACGACTGGAATGTGGAAGTAATCTCCATTTCTGTCTCCTGCTAATGCATAAGGAGCATAGTTTTCGGTACGTACTCTGTATCCATTTAATTTGAATACTACGCTACCGATTCCGTTTCCAAATACGTCAGCTCTGATATTGATACGACTCGTTGGGAGTTGATTCAATACAATCACATCTCCGTCATTTATCGGTTGGATGTCTGAATCAGTGCGAGCATTGATAAGGGTAAAGCCATTCACACAATTTGAACTTCTCACCACTTCTACATAGTTGTCAGAAAGATCGAAGCAATCATCGCTCAACGCAATTTGTAATGCATTGTCTCCCATTTGAGCAGTAAGGTTTCCGGTATAAGAAAGTCCCCAAACGAGGCAATTTCCTACGCCAGCTCCTTCAAAATTCACAGTGTTGCCGGGAGGCAAACCGAGGATGGTTCCCTGATCATCAGTAACTACCCATTGGAAGTTGGAATTGGATTGTCCACTTACTGCGAAAGAAATTTCATCTGCAATTCCATCTCCTGGGCAAGTATAAACTCTTGAATCTCCATCTACAGTTGCTACATGGCCTCCATCCGGATTGTCTCTTTGCACACTTACAGGTGTATCAGAAAGATCAAAGCAATCATCACTCAACGCAATTTGTAAAGCATTGTCTCCCATTTGTGCCGTGAGGTTTCCAGTATAAGCCAGTCCCCAAACGAGGCAGTTTCCTACGCCTGCTCCTTCGAAGTTTACAGTATTGCCAGGAGGCAGTCCAAGGATAGTTCCCTGATCATCGGTAACTACCCACTGGAAGTTAGAATTTGAATTTCCTGTAACTGCGAAAGAAATTTCATCCGCATTTCCATCTCCAGGGCAAGTGTAGGCAGTAGTCGCACCATCAACAGTGGTTACTACTCCTCCATCGGGATTATCTCTTTGTACGCTAACAGGCACATCCGAGAGATCAAAGCAATCATCACTCAAGGCAATTTGTAAAGCATTGTCTCCCATTTGAGCGGTAAGGTTTCCGGTATAAGAAAGTCCCCAAACGAGGCAATTCCCTACACCTGCTCCTTCGAAGTTTACAGTATTGCCAGGAGGCAGTCCAAGGATCGTACCTTGATCATCAGTAACTACCCACTGGAAGTTAGAATTAGAATTTCCGCTAACTGCGAAAGAAATCTCATCCGCATTTCCATCTCCAGGGCAAGTATAAGCAGTTGTTGCACCATCAACAGTGGTTACTACTCCTCCATCCGGATTATCTCTTTGTACGCTAACAGGCACATCCGAGAGATCAAAGCAATCGTCACTCAGGGCAATCTGCAAGGCATTGTCTCCCATTTGAGCGGTAAGGTTTCCGGTATAAGCCAGTCCCCAAACGAGACAGTTTCCTACACCTGCTCCTTCGAAGTTTACAGTATTGCCAGGAGGCAGTCCAAGGATCGTACCTTGATCATCAGTAACTACCCACTGGAAGTTAGAATTAGAATTTCCGCTAACTGCGAAAGAAATTTCATCCGCATTTCCATCTCCAGGGCAAGTGTAGGCAGTAGTCGCACCATCAACAGTGGTTACTACTCCTCCATCTGGATTATCTCTTTGTACGCTAACAGGCACATCCGAGAGATCAAAGCAATCGTCACTCAGGGCAATCTGCAAGGCATTGTCTCCCATTTGAGCGGTAAGGTTTCCGGTATAAGCCAGTCCCCAAACGAGACAGTTTCCTACACCTGCTCCTTCGAAGTTTACAGTATTGCCAGGAGGCAGTCCAAGGATCGTACCCTGATCATCGGTAACTACCCACTGGAAGTTAGAATTGGAGTTTCCTGTAACTGCGAAAGAAATTTCATCCGCATTTCCATCTCCAGGGCAAGTATAAGCAGTTGTTGCACCATCAACGGTAGTTACATGACCTCCATCCGGATTGTCTCTTTGCACACTTACCGAATTGTCTGAAAGATCAAAGCAATCATCACTCAAGGCAGTAGTCAAAGCATTGTCTCCCATTTGAGCGGTGAGGTTTCCGGTATAGGAAAGCCCCCAAACAAGGCAGTTTCCTACGCCTGCTCCTTCGAAGTTTACGGTATTGCCAGGTGGCAAACCTAAAATGATGCCACTGGCATCTGTTACTACATAAATAAAATTGTCGGCAGAGTTTCCGCTTACTGCGAAATCAATGGCATCGGCATTGCCATCACCCGGACAGGTGTAGGCGCTTGTGTTTCCTGAAGCTGTAGTCACCGTTCCTCCATCACAGGATTGGCCCCATGAGAGGTTGGTTAAGAGCAATAGGTTCAGTAGAAATACAGTTGGTAGAATTCGTCTATTCATCTTAAATGCTAAATGTGTTAAGTATCAAGACGAATTTCGATTTGGGAGATCACAAGATGATCACAAAAGGATGATCGAATATCACAAAAGGCTTACATTTTTTATATGCAAAAAATGCCATGTTTAAACCATTTTAATGGTATTGTGGTTTTTATATCATTTAGAAGGGATAGAATTATTACACTTGATTATACTTTTGTGATATTTTTTATACTTCCTTGCAGCAATTTGCCTTTGTGAATCGTCATAAGAGAAATAATTACCGGAAAACCCTTAGAGCGATTGATTTTAATTTTCTTTTTCTTTGAGGGGAAGTATGGAAAACGGCAATTAGATTGTCTTACTAACAAACACAAACCAACGCTCAATTATCTTTTAGACACTATTACAACAAACGAATGATCTGATCTGACCATGAAACGTCTACGAAACATACTAGTCATCCTGATCTCTCTAGTACTAATTGTACTGACAGTGGATGCTTTGGTAGACTTTGAGTTTTTAAATGAGCTTCAAACTTCTATCGGAGATATCGCTGAGGTGGATATCGACAAACTACCGGAAATTTCAAATCCATTGTTACCGTAGGTAACTGCTGCGTGTTCTCGTTCGCCAGTGTTCTTGTGCTCTCGAAAATTATACAAGAACACCAGAATACTTAAACACCAGAACACGTACCTATTTCCATCTAAACGTATTCAACATCTTTTGCACCTCTTCTTTCATATAAATGGTGAGAGGGGCCAGGGAATCATTTTCTGTGGCGGTTTGGTAATAGAAGGACATCATCATGATGTCTGTTTCTGCCGGATCGTATAGAAAGATTTGTTGAGGGGTACCCACTTCGCCATATATCTCAAATAAGGTCCCTTTTCCTGAAGGAGTTTCCATGGGATTGGCTTCTATATGGGAGGCTTTGGAGGAATGTTTATATATCAGTCTTCGGTACTCTTCAAAATGTTGCCCGCGACTTTTGTTGCTTTCTTCTGTATTGCGATAGGTGAAATGCCAGGTAAGATCATAGGATGGGAAGTTGATATCTACCCAACAGGAATCTCCCATATCTCTGCTTACCTCTCCATAGTCCGGATATTCGAAGGTAAAGGGACAACTTTCATTCCTGAAAGTCTTATAGCCAAATCCTTCGGGGAGTTCCATACGAGGAAAACCATATTTACGAGGTTGATTGATCGGTTCTTCGCAAGAAGTGATAAAAATGGAAAGTCCAAGCAAGACGAAAATAAAGCCTGGTATCAGATGGGTGGTTTTTTTCATGATTTTTCTTCCAGTTCTTCTTCCTCTTTGATGACCATTTTGATCTGAGAAATCCGATTCCTGCTAATAGCTTCGATAATAAAGTCGAAATTTTGGTAAGAGATCAAATCGCCTTTTTCAGGAATCTTACCATGCAGCTCCAATATAAGACCACCGAGGCTATCACTATCCCCCCGGGCGTCTTCAAAAATCTGATCGTCAAGGTTGAGAATCTTTCTAACGTCTATCAGAGAAATGCGGCCTTCGAAGATATAGGTGTCTTCCGATTTTTTGGTGTACACCCAATCCATGCTGTCAAATTCGTCATTGATTTCTCCAAAAATCTCTTCTATCACATCCTCCAGGGTAACAATCCCTGCCGTTCCTCCAAACTCATCAACAATTACTGCCATATGGAGATAATTGGTCTTGAAATCTTCCAGCAAATCATCAATTTTTTTGCTTTCCGGAACATAATAGACTTCTCGTAAAATATCCTTGAGGACCAGTTTTTTGCTGTCTTGTTTTATGTAGGGTAAGAGATCCTTGATGTGAAGGATTCCTTTTATATTATCCAGATTTTCCTCATAGACCGGAAGCCGAGAGTAGGTGTTCTTATTGATTAAATTCAGGATTTCATCCAGAGGTTCATTGAGCTCAAAAGCAATGACATCTACCCTTGCTCGCATGATACTTTTGACCGGGATGTTGCTGAAATTGACAATACTTTTCAGAATCCCTTTTTCCTCTTTATCTGCCACATCATCTGTCGTCAATTCGATGGCATGTTTGAGGTCTTCCAAAGAGGTATGTGTTTCTTTTAGTTTGATTCGGTTATCAATGAATCGTGTCCCTTTTATAAGGAGTCTGGAGAAAGGGGAGAGGAAGTATTTGAGCCCTTCAAATGGTCCGGCAAGTAAATGGACCAGGGTTTTGCTGTACTTAGAAGCATAAACTTTGGGAATGATTTCGCCAAAAAATAGAAGGACACTGGTAATCACTACTACATTGAGTAAGAAATTGACGGTATCATTCCACAGATATACCTGCTGAAACTCTTTGAGTATTTGAGAGGCTACCAAAATGGCAGCGACATTCATGAAATTATTGGTAATAAGGATCGTTGCCAGCAGTTTTTTTGAGGCACTGATCTTATCCGGATGGGAAAGTAAACGTAAAATTCGTCTGCCGGAGGGCGTATCTTCCTCCTCCAGTTTATCCAAATCCTTTTTTGTCAGGGAGAAAAATGCGATTTCTGAACCCGAAGCCAAAAAGGAAATAAAGATCAAAATAACGAACAGAAAAAACTGTAAGGTCAAATCCGGCCACCAGACCAATTGCTCCAGAAGGAGGACAGAGGTTTGACTAAGCTCAGGATCAGGATCCACGTGGAGGGAATTAAGTTAACGATTGAAGTAATTATTAGAACGGCAAATCGTCCAGCTCGTTGTCAGCATCGGCAGCTTTTTCAGATGTGGTATCAGGTGAGACTGGCGATGCAGTAGGATTGCTACTAATGGGATTACTTGCAGGTGGATTTGTTGTCGATTGGGTCTCTACTACGGGAACGGCAGTAGCGGGATCGGCGGGACGGCTGTCGAGGAGAATGATTCTTCGACCTTCAACTTCCATCACTCTTCTTTTTTCTCCCTGGGGAGTTTCCCAGGAACGAGAACTCAGGCGACCTTCTATACAAACCGTTGATCCCTTTCGACAATATTTAGCTGCGATTTCTGCCTGAGACCGCCAGAGGTTTACACTTACCCATTCTGTGCGGTCAACATTCTGACCATTTTTATCTCGATAAGACTCTGTACAGGCCATCCATAAATTGGTTAAAGCCACACCCTGATCCAGGTATTTAAGTTCTGGATCCCTTCCCAAATTTCCAATTAAGGTAACTTTATTAAGGCCGTATTTTGCCATCAGATATAACGATCAAATATGTTTAAAACTGCGCGTGAAAAAGCAAATATAGGAATTTTCTCTATAGGAATGAATTGACCCACAGCCCTTTCCTCCCTGCTTTCAGGGGAGACTTTGAAGATGTGAATCAGCATGTCGAAATGTGTGAAAACGTGTTTCATTTCTCCGAGATAGCTATCCTTCTCTCTTTTCTTTTGGATCCAGTCTTCCGCTTTGATCTCCTCATTGGGGATTTCCCACAGCCCGCCCCAAAAGACATTCTCAGGCCTTTGTCTAACGAGGACTTCCCCCGCTTCATTATATATAAGGAGAAAATTGAAGTGTCTGATTTTGCGTTTGAGTTTGCCTGCTTTAACGGGAAGTAAATGTGTGATGCCTTCTTGATACGCTTTACAGTGATCCTGTAAAGGGCAAATGAGGCAGCCGGGTTTGCTGGGAGTGCAAATGACAGAACCAATGTCCATCATGCCATGATTGAAAGAGCGGGAATCCAGATCTTTTACCCAGCTATCGATGATCTTTTGGTAGTTTTTTCGGGATTTTTGTTGGTCAATGGGTGAAAAATCCCCCAGCACTCTACTCAATACCCGTAAAACATTGCCATCCAGAACGGCTACTCTTTCTCCGAAAGCAAAAGATGCAATGGCCCGGGCAGTATAAGGACCAATGCCTTTTAAGGAAAGCAGCGTCTCATGATCTTCGGGGAAAGTTCCTCCAAAATTTTCCTGTAATTGGTGAGCGGCAGCGTGGAGATTTCTCGCGCGGCTATAATAGCCTAGTCCTTCCCAATACTTGAGAACTTCATCCTGCTCAGCCTCCGCCAATGCCTTCGCATTTGGAAAACGCTCGATGAAACGATAAAAATACGCTTCCCCCTGGGCGATTCGGGTTTGCTGCAAAATGATCTCTGCGATCCAGATTTTATAAGGATCAAAAGTGTCTCGCCAGGCCATTTTTCTACCTTGCTCCTTATACCAGTCAATTACTTTTTCTCCGAGTTTCAATATTAGCTTGGGTTAATTTTTCTCTTTTATTAAGAGCTAAAGAGGGATTTTGTTGGGATTTTCGCAACAAAATTGTAGTTCATTTGTAGGACTAAAAGAAAAAGCATTATTGGCAGAAAAAATTCATAGGGTTTTTAGGATAAAAGTTTTGTGATTTAAACGATTGTGCTAAATTTGCCAATCAGCTTTTTAAGCTAAGTATTTCGGAACAAGTAATTTAGATAAACGTGACTAAGGCAGACGTAATTGTTGAGATCTCTCAAAAGACGGGTATAGACAAGGCAGATGTATCTGCATCCCTTGAGGGATTTTTTACTGTGGTAAAGCACGCCCTCGCCAGTGGAGAAAATGTCTATGTAAGAGGATTCGGTAGCTTTATAGTGAAGCATCGTAAAGAAAAAATTGGTCGAATTATCTCTCAGAACAAGTCCATCGTAATTCCTGCTCACAATGTACCTAGCTTTAAACCAGCAAAAGTATTTGTAGAGAAGGTGAAAAACTCTTCCATGTAGATAAGGCCTGCCAAGGATAATCTAAATACATGAGCGAAGAAGCAAAACGCCCCCAAAAAATCTCCAACTCTAGCTTACAAATTATAGTTGTCGTACTGGGATTACTGGTTTTTGCAGGGGTTTTCTTTGCTGACAAGACAAATCTGAATAATAAGGATGAACTGGCTGTAAGTGCCGGAGGAAATGCTACTCAAGTGGCTGCTTCGGCTGAATTAGAGAAAGATTCTATCATACAGCCCTGGGTAGATTCTTTGAATTTGAGAAAAGGCAAAGAAAAATTACCATATTTAGATTCAATTGTTGTAAATTTGCAAGCCAGAAAAAAGTTCGCTTTAGCTTCTGATTATGCTATTCAGCGGATTGAATCTGACAGTTCTTTATCAAGTTTGCGGAAAATAGCCGATCTGAGTACAGAGGCGGTGAAAATGGAAAAGGTGCAGCAGGATACCAGTCTTTTTAGGAGACACGCAGATCGCAGGGTAGATATGCTGAGACGAGCTTCCCTTGTGGAGCCCGAAAATCAGGAAGTCCTGATGAATTTGGGTATGGCTCTCATCGAATCCCAAAAAGGACAGAACAGTATGCAGGGAATTCTTACAATCCGAAAAATCCTTGAGATTAATCCGGATAATGTAGATGCCAGCTATCAACTGGGATTGTTTTCTTTACAAACCGGTCAATTTGCCCGGGCAGTCCAACGCTTTGAAAAGGTATTAAGCCTGGAAGAAGATAATGACAATGCCCGATATCAATTGGCATATGCTTCCGCACAAATTGGAGAAAAAGAAAAGGCGAGACGCCTGCTGGATGAAATCATCAATAGAAATGCAAATGCGCAGATGGTGAACCTGGCAAACTCGCTTAAGAGATCATTATAAAATAATAAGAGGATATTTTTATGCCTTGTGGAAAAAAGAGAAAAAGACACAAAATCGCTACGCATAAGCGTAAGAAACGTCTGAGAAAAAACCGTCATAAGAAGAAGAACAAATAAATTTTTGTTCTTACTAACTTAATGCGATTCAGAGCTGGCTCTTTTGAGCCAGCTAAACATTTTGTCTATCACCTGCTTGCTACACCTTGGTACCAGCCAGTCCTTCTTCAGCTTCTATATCCCCTAAGGGGAAGTGAGCAACAATCGAAAGCAAGTGAATGAACTAATCGTCAGCAAGAGTGATGACGGCCTCAGAATTGGTATTTTACAGGACAAAAAAATTGTCGAACTTCATCACGAGAAGTTAGATGAAGGATTTGCTGTAGGAGACCTTGTACTGGGAAAAGTACGGAAAATTGTTCCAGGATTAAATGCCGCATTTGTAGATGTGGGCCATCCAAGGGATGCTTTTTTACACTATTTCGACCTGGGGCCTCAGGTCAGATCACTTTTAAAATTTATTAAATCGGCCCGTTCCAGCAGGAATGGGAAGATAGACCATTTGGTCAACCTCAAAACCCTGCCGGACATCAATAAACACGGCAAAATGGGTGAGGTACTTAAACCCAATCAGGAAGTTCTGGTGCAGGTAGTCAAAGAACCTATTTCTACCAAAGGTCCCAGACTTTCCAGTGAATTATCCCTGCCCGGCCAGTATGTGGTACTGGTACCTTTCTCCAAAGTCATCTCTGTCTCTAAAAAAGTAAGGAGTGCCGAAGAGCGCCGTAGACTCAAAGTCTTGGCTGAAAGCCTCTGTCCGCAAAACTTTGGAGTAATTGTACGGACCGCGGCTGATGGGAAAGATGCTGCTACCCTAAGCAAGGATATCTCTGATATTCTCAGCAAATGGTGGGACATGGCTCGTTCTCTGGGTAAAGGAAAAGCTCCTATGAAAGTGCTGAGCGAGAATAATCGCACAACCAGCATTTTGCGGGATATGTTGAGTCAGGGCTTTGATGCCATCTATACAGATGACAAGCAGGCCTATAATGACATATCCAGTTACCTGAAAGAACATCAGCCTGATTTTCTGAAAGTGCTCAAAATGCACAAACGGAAGATTCCGCTTTTTCAGTCTTTGGGAATTGAGAAGCAGATCAAAGCTTCCTTTGGGAAGATCGCTTCTATGCCCAATGGCGCTTATCTGGTCATTGAGCATACCGAGGCCATGCATGTCATTGATGTAAACAGTGGAAGCAAGAACCTCAACAATGCCACCCTGGAGGAAACAGCACTCAAAACCAATATGGAGGCAGCCAATGAGATTGCCCGTCAATTGAGGTTGAGAGATATGGGAGGGATTATTGTAGTTGATTTCATCGATTTGAAAAAGTCGGAAAATCGCAAAATCCTGAACGATCATCTGAAAAAGGTTATGAAAGCTGATAGGGCCAAGCATTCTATTTTGCCGATAAGCAAATTTGGATTGGTTCAAATCACTCGTCAGCGAGTCAGACCACAGATCGATATCCAGACCTCAGAAGTTTGTCCTAGTTGTAATGGCAGCGGTAAAATTCAGGCTTCTATCCTGATCGCAGACGATATTTCCAATAATATCGATTTCCTCATTCGTCAGAATAAAGAATCAAAGCTGACCATCAAGGTCAATCCTTATGTAGCTGCCTATTTGAAAAAAGGGGGCTTGAAAAGCATTATCTTTTCCTGGTTCCATACCTACTGGAAATGGATCAAAATCAAGGAAGATCATTCCATGCCTTTCACTGAGGTGAAGTATTATAACTCCCAGGGGGAGGAGATTAAGTTATAAGAAGTGCGCAGCTATTATGGTGTTGTAGTGTTATAGTTGGATTTTTAATAAGGAACAATAACACTACAACCCTGGCGCACTATAACACATCTCCTATTTCACCAAAAAGCTACTCTTTCCAATCATTCTACCTTCGGTATAGACGTAGACATTCTGAACTCCTTTCTGCCATTTGATATTGACTTCCGGGCTAAAGTCTATACAGGCCAGAGCGGAACTTTTGTTATAATCGATGAGGGTTTTTGCGCTATAGGAAATTTCTCTTCCTTCGGCTAAAAATGTACCGCTAAATCCGTCTCCGAAATTCGTTAGCGGACTACCGTCCGGATTTTCCAATACCAGATAAAGGTCTTTTCTACCAGACTCAGCTACCTGGTTTTCCAGGATGGTTACGCATACGCGCAAATCCTTGAGAGAGCGTCTTCTGAACTCTGCTTCCAGTTTTGCTTTGCCTTTTTTACTGATGCTGTAGTATTGATAATTTGCTGCCTTAAGTACCGAGGCTTTCTTTACCGTCTCTTCCAACTGAGCCAAGTTATCGTCATTGCTGGCTTTGAGGGTAAGGTATTCTTCCTGCATTTTGATTTGGGTAACCTGCAGGCTATCTACTTGCCCCGTCAGGAGCATATTCTGGTCTTTCAAGAAGGCAATTTGGTTCTCGTAGTTCTCCAATAAACCTTCTAACTCTTTCAATCGGGTTTCATAACCCCTGATTTTATCGGTTTGAGTTTTATCCTTTTGCTTGGCCGTATTTAATCGGGCTAAGAGGTCTTTGATCTGAGCTTTGTTCTCATCAATCTTCTTTTCCTTCTCTGCCAGATCCATGTCTTTTTCTTCCAGATCATTGTTGAGCTCGAAGATATCTTCTTCCAGATCCAGAATCTCTGTGCTTAGCTCTGCGATCCGATTCTCTTTCTTCTCGTTCTCACTTTTTTCTGAAAAATACTTTATGGAAAAATACGCAAGTGCTGATAAAACCAACATACCGGCGACCACAAGAATCAATCTGTTTCTCATGTTGGAGGAATTTTTATTGGAAGCCATTGCTTTATAAAAAGTTGTCGTTTTTTTACTAATCTATACGATTTGTCTGAATAAACCAATTAAAGGACTGATTCCCTGAACATCTGAAACAGCAAGTTCTGTACCGTAGATAAGGCGAGGGGAATATTCCATTTTGATCGATCCCTGCGTTCAACGTAGTTTGAAATGCTTCTAATGGCATAAAATTTCACTTCTTCCTGCAGGCAGGCCTGAAAAAAAGCAGCGCCTTCCATGCTTTCTACCACTACTTCATAGCGCTTGAGTAATTTTTTTATGGACTGTTCATTGCCGTGGACAGTATTGATGGTAATTCCCGAAACTTTTTTCAATCCCAAAGAAGAATTATGAGGATTGGAAAGGCTGTTGTAGTATTTTTTGCCTCCTTTTTCAAACAGAGGGAATCCCATGGCTTTCAGATCGAGAAAGTCCTCTCCATCTTCTGCACCTAGTTCACTGAATTGATCCCTTACGACTTCTACTACTTCTCCCAGCGCAAAATCTCTGCTAAAGCTTCCAGCGATCCCCAGGTTTATAGCGAGATCCGGTTTTTCCTGGCTGAAGTATTTTCCGAGATGAAAGGCGGTATTTACCATACCGATACCTGTGTGCAAAACTTCAATAAAATAAGGATCGAAATGAGCAGACCCGATATGGCTCTGCTTCATTTCGATCCCTAATTGCTCTCGAATTTGTGCTGTCTCAGGTGGTGTGGCTGCAACCAGGAGTATTTTCATACTTCAAGTTAGCGAAAGTGGGGCTTTGCACAAATTCAGGGACGGATGCTAATAATTTCTGTATTTATATCCGTTTCGGCTTCTGTTTCTACCGTCTCCATAACCGGCAGCTCTTGGTCGGCGGGGAGCTCTTTTCTGGTAATATTCCAGCTGCGCCTCATAATCTCTGATTTTGGCTTGCATGCGTTTCATCCTTCTTTGAGTTCTGGTCAAATTGTCTTCCATGACATAGAGCTCTTTTTCAAGATATCTGTTTGCTGATTCACATTCCCTCAAGGCTCTTGAGCGTTTCTTGTTTTTGTCATGGTCAAAAGACTCTTCAAAGAAAACAGACTGAACATTGGTTTCGACCTGACTATCCTTACTTGCATTCAGTGAAGGAGTGATCAGGAAGGGAAGAATGGATAAGTATAAAAGCTTCGATAATTTCATAATTTCTGTATTTGAGTTAAACATTGGGAGTTTGTCTTCACAATGGTCTCTTCAATTACGGTTCCACTCATAGTATTTGTTTGCCTGCCTTGAATAAGCGTCTATCTTTCTCTAGCAAACGTGGGAAAAAACAAAGGGCAGAGGAACCTTTGATAGATTCCGCTGCCCTAATTATTGGCAAAAATGGAGCTTAATTAGACGCCGCCCATCTTTTGCTCATACATTTCTTTACTCTCTTTGATACTTTCGTTGAGGTCAGCCATGATGACTGTGACTTTGTCCTGGATACTTTTCAATCCTTCATTTACTCCGGAAATCTCTCCCAAAGCTACTGCTACTTCCAGCGCCTTAATCACATCCTTGGCCTCATCATGGAGGGTCCGGAGTTTTCCGATAGCTTCAGAAGTCTTGGACAGGGTCTGATTATAGGTATCCTTATTGGTTTTTATTCCTCTGTTTAATTCCGTTCTCGCCTTCTCGTCATTGAGACTGGCGGTTTGTCGCTCCATGGCTGCGAAGAGGTTTTCCGCATCAGATTTTAGTTTTTCGTATTCCTTATTGAGATCTTCTACCTCTTTATCCACCTTTTCCCATTTTCCATAGACTTTGGCAAATTCGGCATCCACATTCTTGGCATTTTCGAGTGCTTTTTGGATTCCGGTCAGGGTACTTACTCCATCTTCCACCCTTTCGTCAGCTTTCTCTTTTTGGTTTTCGAAACTGGCAATTTGTGTCCGAAAACGTTTTTTATACTTGGGAAGGTCTTCAGGAGATTTGCCTTTACAGCCTACAAAAAGCAAGCTTGGCAAAAGAATTGCGGTGATTATCAGGCTGATATTGATATTTTTCATAAAAAAGCTTCTAGTTCGTTGCAATATAACAGGAATTGCAGATTTATTTGTGTGTATATATTAGAGATAATAATCGCTAAAAGTCACTTTTCTGATTTGCCTTGTGACTTCAATTAGGAATTCATGTCCTAAAGGCAAATCACAGCTAATTTCCAGATTAACGCCCTTGCTTATGAGTCCAAGGTTATTCCAAACTCCTACGGGAGAGGGACGAGGACTGTTTTGGCAAGTATTTAATATCTCAATTATATATCATCAAATCCAAAAATCACTAACGCATTATTCATTTATGAAAGCAGTGAAATATTTTTACACCTTGATCATGGTTTTGGGCGTCATGAACTTTTCCTTCGCACAAAACTCCAGTGAGGAGATTCCATTTGACGATCTTCCTCCAACTCCAGAATTTGGTAAGTGTTTTGCCAAATGTAAGATGCCTGATCGCTACGAATACGTAGACAAACAAGAACTGGTAAAGGAAGCCTCTTCAAAATATGAGATTATTCCTGCAGTTTATGAGACTCGCACCGAAAGAGTATTGGTGAAAGAGGCCTCGACTCGCCAGATTCCTGTCCCTGCAGTATATGAAACCGTGACTGAACAAGTAGTAGTTAAAGAAGCCTCAACCAAAGTAGTAGAAGTTCCTGCAGTATATCGTACAGCTTCGAATCGTGAAATGGTAGAAGCTCCCCGTGGTGAGTGGGTTCGCAAAAAGAAAGACCAAAACTGTTTTTCTGATAATCCAGAAGATTGCTACATCCTTTGTTGGGAAGAAAAGCCTGCTGTTTATCGCACGGTTCAAAAGCAAGTACTGGTGAAAGCGGCAGAAACACAGACCGTTGACATTCCTGCGGATTACAAAACTATCACCAAGCGCGTGCTTAAGACTCCTGCTTCGGTGAGAACGGAAGAAATTCCTGCTGAGTACAAAACAGTATCGAAGCGTGTATTGGTTACTCCGGCTCAGAAGCGCGAAATTGTAATCCCTGCGGTTTACAAAACTTCAAAAGAAAAAAGATTGATCTCCAAAGGTGGGTATACTGAGTGGACAGAGATTCTCTGTGCTGCCAAAACTACCACCACTATCGTAAGAGACGTTCAGCGTGCTCTTCAGGGAAAAGGATACAATCCTGGTCCTGTTGACGGAGTAATGGGTGTTCAAACTCAGGCTGCTCTTCGTCAGTACCAAAAAGACAAAGAACTACCTCAAGGAAACCTGAACCTACAGACGCTACAGTCTTTGGGAGTTCAGGGTTAAGAATAATTAGAATTGAACCAAATGAGAAGCCGGACTCTGAAAAGAGTTCGGTTTTTTCTTTTTATGTTTTGGCTTGTTTTTCCACCTTTTTTAAAAAGGTGGAGCCAAAATCGCAGAGCCCAAATCCAGCCTCACAAGCCGCCCCGTCTCCCGATGGGCTCTGCCAGGCCATCGCGCTTGGGTAGGAGTTGGTAGTTGGATGGAGTCTATATTTTGATCAAACGCCAACACCCTAACACCCTAACACTCCAAGGCTTTGCAGTAGCTTGATTTTTGCGATGCCCGTCCTGAATAATTTATGAAGGATTTATCTAAGGAAAAGAAGAAAATGCCAAAACCATATATGGAAAAAAGGAAATCAGAATATAGGCTATGCCTTAGGGCTTAACAAGAATCAAAGTCTGAGTCCAACTTTCATCCAGGGCATATATCCTCACGAAATAATAACCGGGACTCAATCCTGTTAGTTCAATTTCTACTCTATCTACCGCTTCTCCAATTTCCCCTTCATCCAGAATCCTACTATCCGGACTCAAGAGTTCCCATCGAAAATCTGATAATTCTCCATTGAGAGAATAGGCTTCTGTAAGGGTTGAAGCGGGATTAGGTGCGAGTATCCAGGCGTTTTCTCTGGGATCCAGGGTGATTTCACGGGTATCAGAGAAATAGAAATTGCCATTCTCATTGGTTTGTTTGAGGCGATAATAGCTAGTGCCCGAAAGCGAGGCTTTATCCAGAAAGAAATAATTCGCTCGATTATTCGCATTTCCTTTGGCACCGATATCTATGAGAGATTGCCAACTGATTTTGTCTCGGCTTCTTTGAACTGTAAAGAAATCGATATCCTTTTCATCGAAAGTTTGCCAGAGAACGTTGGCATTCCCCAAACTTTCTTGTACCACAAAGAAGTCGTAACTGATCGGCTTGGTTGAGTTTTCAAGCACTCTTAAGCTTTGATCTATTGCTGGAAAGCTAACTTTATCCTTTATCCCCGAAGGCCAGTTTACTACCAGAGAATCGATACTAGTCGCTTGTCCCAAACCAAAATGCTGCGTCAGGCTGTTCATGATTCCATAGCCTTCCCCTGATCGCAACTCGCGAACTTGTACGCCCCAGGAGCCATAGAGAGAAAGCCGAGCGCCTACTGCACTTCTATTGCTGCTATCTCCTTCCAGTATCACATTGAGAAAGTGATTGTTGTTGCCATCATTGAGAAAGAGCTTGTCTGGTCTTTGACTGGGATCGGTGAAGAAATAAGCATAGCCGGCATATACATCCAGAAAACCATCCTGATTCAGGTCTCCAATAGCAAAAGATTCAATTTGTGTATCGGTGAAAGGATTGTCCTGATGAGCAAAGCTTTTGTCTCCATTATTGAGGAAGAGATGATGTTGATTCCCGGAGAATAGAAGATCAACAAAACCGTCATTATCAAAGTCTCGAAAAATAGCCTGCACACCAAATACTCCTCTGAGTGTCGGGAAAAAACCGGAAGAACTACTGATATCAGTAAAGGTTCCGTCCCCATTGTTTTCAAGGAGCTGGCTATCATCAAAATGATTGATGACAAAAACATCGAGGTCGCCATCATTATCTATATCCGCGAAATCAGCAGCCCAACTTTGGGCACCTATTGCTAATCCAGCAGCAGCAGCTACTTCCGTAAAGTTATTATTGCCATCATTTTGCAAGAGCATATTTACCCTCCGAGGGTCTGTATCAGAAGTTACTCCCTGGCGACATTTAGAGAGGTACATATCCAGATCACCATCGTTGTCATAGTCGGTCCAGATCGAAGAATAATTACCGGAATTATCACTGGGGATGGCAGTAACTGTATTGACTAAGCTATTATCATGTATAAAGCTGCCATTTCCGAGGTTTCGAAACTTTTGATTGTCTGCCTCATCATGGCAAGAAAAGACATCCAACCAACCGTCATTATTTATGTCTGCGAAATTTGTTCCTTGTGCGAAGAGTTCCAGTAAATCGAGGGGAAGCAGAGACTTTTCGAATGATTTGGCCACATTGCCTTTGTACAATTTCAAACCATCATACTGCCCACCTACCAGGATGTCATTGAATCCATTGTTATCTACGTCCGCAATACAGAGGGCCCACTCACTTTCCTCACTGACTGTATCAATGCGTTCGCTGATAAATTCTTCATTTTTTTTGTTCTGATACTCTATGTAGAGGATGGTGCCGTTTTGCAGGTGAATGATATCGTCTTTACGATCTGCATTCATGTCTGCTATACCTATACAAACGCCACTGTAATTGGGAGCACTAGGCAAAAGATGGGTCGAATCCCCAAAGCCAATTTGAGCAGAAACAAAAGAGGAAAATAGCAGCAAGGAAACAATAAGCAGGGAGTTCTTCATGCACATGTCCTAATCCTGATTCGGCATACCAATATCTCCTTATTCTATAAGAGATACAAGGTAGTTTTTATGAGCTGTATGTTTTCTACTGCGAGCTCAAGAGAAAGAATGTTTAGGCTAATCAATCTGGAGATTTCTCAGGAGACTGTTCCAGGCTTCTGCCTGTTCAGATTTCTTTTTCCTTTTTGAAATCTCTGTTAGCGTTTTGATTAAATTCAGGATGATGTCCTTTTTGGTGCTGGGCTCATAGTATTTACTGGAGTCATCAGCATTTACTTCCTTGAGAAAGCGCTTGAGGTCTTCCCTTTTAAAGAAAGCCCCTTTATTAAAGACATCTACAAAGAATTCATTTTTCTCATCTTTATATCTTAGTACAAAGTATCCGGGAAGGATGATTCCATTGATAGGAATCTCCAATTCTTCACATAAGATCAGGTAAAGGATTCCCAAAGAGATGGGACCTCCTTTTTTGGTTTCGAAGAAACCATTGATGAGATAGTTTTGGATATCATAGACCCGCTTGCGATTGGGAACATAGGCTTCATCTTTAAAAAGCATGTTTTTCACCAATACAAGTTTCTCAGGAATATTCATTTGCGTCCTGATCCGCAACCAAATCCGATTGCTGAGTCTGCTGATATGATGACGAAACTCTTCATAGTCGAGTTCCGGATATTGGTATTGGGAAATAAGGAACCAGGCTTTCAAAAGGGAAGGATCATCTTCTTCCATCCATGCCTGTAATTCTTCAATGGTTCCTTTACTCTGGATCAGGTATATAATGTCTTCCAGCCTTTGCTGGATATCTGTGTCTGCTTCTTCCTCCCAGGCTGCTTCTAGCCGAGGGATAATACCTTCCCCCAAAGACAACAATTTCCCCTCTATATGTTTTCCGATAGTCGGATCGTCGTCTTCAAGTAAGCTTATGAGTGCCTTAAATTCCGTTTCCTTCATTTCTTCACTGCAAAATTAATGGGTTTACCCGCACATTTTTCATCAAGAACATTGGGTCATCCCTCATAAATTAACCGGATTAACCCTAAAAGTGTTAAACGTAAAATTGCAAATCAAGTTTGAATTACTCCCGGATTAAATGCGGGAATGTCAGGATTTAGACTTGCCATCTCAATTCCGGTCGAAATGATCTCTCTCGTCCGTCTGGGATCTATGATTCCATCCACCCATAATCGGGCTGCACCATAATAGGGGGAAGTTTGTGCATCATACTTATCTGTTATGACTTTGAGCATCTCTGCTTCCTTTTCAGCCGAAATTTCTTCTCCTTTTTTCTTGGCTGATGCTTTTTCTATCTGTAAGAGTGTTTTTGCTGCCTGTGCCCCTCCCATTACGGCGATCCTTGCTGATGGCCATGCAAAAATCAGGCGAGGATCATACGCTTTTCCACACATGGCATAATTTCCAGCTCCATAGGAATTACCTATTATGAAGGTGAACTTGGGTACAACAGAATTAGAGACAGCATTCACCATTTTAGCCCCGTCTTTGATGATCCCTCCATGTTCGGACCTGGAACCTACCATAAAACCAGTTACATCTTGTAGAAAAACCAGAGGAATCAATTTCTGATTGCAGTTCATGATAAAGCGGGCAGCCTTATCTGCCGAATCAGAATATATTACCCCCCCAAACTTCATTTCTCCTTTGGCAGATTTGAGTACTTTTCTCTGATTTGCGACAATTCCTACAGCCCAGCCATCAATTCGGGCATAGGTACAAATGATGGACTGACCATAATCGGTTTTGTATTCATCCATACTATCCTTATCCACCATACGCTCTATCAGTTTGCGCATATCATAGGGTTTGGCGCGGTCGGAGGGAAGGATACCGAGTAATTCTTTTTCTGGGTATTTAGGGGAAATAGGCTTTACCCGATTATAACCTGCTCTGGGCTTTTCTCCTTGTTTGGCAATCAGCGAACGGATGGTTTCCAGACAAGTCGCATCATCAGGCATTTTATAATCTGTAACTCCTGAGATTTCGCTATGGGTGGTTGCCCCTCCCAGGGTTTCTATATCTACATCTTCTCCAATGGCTGATTTTACGAGGAAAGGACCCGCCAGAAATACAGAGCCCGTTCCATCTACGATCAGGGCTTCATCACTCATGATTGGCAGATAGGCTCCTCCAGCAACACATGGTCCCATGATTGCAGCTATTTGAGGGATTCCCATACTGCTCATGACAGCATTGTTTCGGAAGATCCTTCCAAAGTTTTCCTTATCTGGAAAAATCTCATCTTGCATGGGTAGGAAAACACCAGCACTATCTACGAGATAAATGATGGGGAGATGATTCTCAATGGAAATTTCCTGGGCACGAAGATTCTTTTTGCCAGCCATGGGAAACCAGGCTCCGGCCTTTACAGTAGCATCATTGGCTACGATCATGCACAATTTTCCGGACACTCTGCCTATACCCGTTACCACTCCGGCAGATGGACAACCTCCGTATTCCTCATACATACCATCTGCAGCTAAAGCTCCTATTTCGAGAAAAGCTTCCTTGTCATCAAGCAGTGCCTGAATACGCTCACGGGCAGTCATTTTTCCTCTGGCCTTATGTTTGGCAACAGAACGTTCGCCTCCTCCCTGAGCAATTTTCTGAAGCTTTCCATTAAGCTTTCTCAGGAGTTCGAGGTTGTGATCTTCATTGCTATTAAATACAAGGTCATCCTTTGCGTATGCGGACATAATATTTACTTGTGTTTTGTTTGTAAGTGGCTCGCAAATTTACGTGCCGATCGAGGTTTTTAAAAATGACTTTTTACTATGCATATAATCCGTCGTCCAGCTAACAAAGCTCCAGGCTCAATAGACCAATACTTCCATACGTTTTATTTGAAGACTCTGGAAACCCAACGAGGTAACAAGGGGATCCCGATAAAGACATAGGGATAATAGGTGATAAAGCGCCAGACGATCGCCAAGGCAAGTGCCAGTCCGACAGGGGTGAACTCTGAGAAGAGTACTTCAAAGGCTGTTTCTGCTATGCCAGCACTCCCGGGAGTAGGGGAAACCAGCATAAGGACAAACATGATGGCTTGTCGGGCGAAAGCTACTGTATGCTCATAAAGACTTAGATTGGTAAAGGCTGACAGGACACAATTGAGGACGAGATATCTTCCCGTCCAGGACATAATGGTCGCTGCACTCGCTTTCAGCCAATATACGATCCCTTTATGCCTGAATTCCCTGGAAGCCACCTCCAAATCATCGGCCATCTTATTCCCTTTCTCTTCCCATCTTTTCAAGAGTTTGGTCTTAAAGAGTTTTTTGAAAACCTTTTTGGTTCCTTGTGGACGAATGAAAATAGCGAAGGCGAGAAATACGGTATAGAGGAATATGACTACGTAAGCGATCCAAAAACTGGTATAGAAACCGGTCCCTATAGCACCACTCCCTTCTATGACAGGCCTGAAAACCACTTCAGAACCTACACTTAACAGAACGGTAGGGAGCATGAGTAAATAGAAAATCTCGTCAAGGAAAATGGTGATGAAAATGATTGCCGTGCCACGACCTACAGATATTTTTTCTTTCATCAACATCCATATAGCAACGGGAGATCCTCCAACTACTGAGGGCGAAAGTGCGGATACAAACTCCCAAAGCAGGGTAACTTCTATTGCTGCCCGAAAAGTCAGCTTTCCATCACAGAGCAGGTAGAGCCGAATGATATAGCCCAAATCTCGCATCACCATACAGGCAAAACCTGCCAGCATCCAAACGGCAACATTTCCGGCTGTGGTATGAGCCATCAGATCCGAAATACTGACTTCTTCTTTAGATATTCGGTATATCGTATAAATCAGAACAAGGACACCAATGAGAACAGGCCAAATGATACGCCTCATCTGAAATCGCTGGAGGACTTCGTCGCGTTCATTGGAAGGACTTGTGTCTGGGGAGGAACTCATGTATTATTATTGGATAGACCCTTATTTCATATGGGTCGCAACTATTGTAAAAATATTAATTCATCCGCAATATTTTTCTACGTAGGAATTATTTTCCTGCTCGTAAAGGAGTACTGGGCTTTCTCCGGTAAAAAGAAAAGCCGCCCTTGCTATACAGGAGTTCGAAATTACGGAATCTCTCATGGAAGGCATCGTTAATGCGCGACTTTTTGACAGATAAATAGACGGTTTTATCGACCGGTCCACTGATCAACCATTCTTTCTCATGGGCCTCTTCTCTACTGATCGGTTTTACCTCTCCATAAAAATAGGGTAAATAGCTTTTATATCCAGCTGTAATATAATAGGCATCCTCACCCGCACGCTCTTCAAAAAATTCCTGAGGGGCTCCCTGTGAATAAAGGCTTATTTTGGGCACTACAACTTTATAAAAGAGATTGATAAATAAGAGGCTGACCAAAACCTGTGTCCACAGGAAAGGCATATATTTTTGACGGATTAAGAGACTTATCCCGAATAAGGATCCCAATAGGAAGAAGGCTCCTATCATCCATTCCCAACCGGTCCAGGAGACGTCTGCTCGCATCAGCGCTGCCGTAAATTCGTCTGCATCAGCTGCCCATGCGTCCAGATTCCGTTCGATCCAATTGATCATACTTGGGATCAAGCCCCAAATAATTATTCCTATCCCTAAGAGAAGATAGGTATCCCATTTGGGTTTTTGTTCCCCCTTGATAAAGCTTAGCAAACAAAAAGCTGCCAGAAAGGATCCAGGGAAATAAAGAAGGGAAGAATAGTGAACGATCTTGGTAGTAACGACTGAGAAGAGAACCATGACCACCCAGAACCAGACCAACATAAAGGCCCAAAGGTCTTTGTCTGATTCTGTTTGCTGTTTGATAAACATACCCCTGAAAGCAAAAGCTGACATAGGGAAGCAACCCAAACAAAAGACGAGGAAATGGTAATAGAATGGCTGTGCATGGCCCGCTACGTCCTGACTAAAAAGCTCGATTTGATATTCAATGAATTCGGTTATAAAGTTGGGGCCGTGAACAAAGGTTTCCAATCCATACCAACCTAAAACCAGAATCAACCAGGCTGCAAAAAATTTGAGACTCGCCATTAGCGGAATGCGAAACTTATCGAAAATGGCTTTGTATACGCCATAAGCGAGCCCTGCAACCAGCAGTGCAACTGGCCCTTTTGTCAAAGTCGCCAATCCAATCCAGAATCCTGCTCCCCAGGGTCTTTGTTTATTGTCTTCATTATCGGGATCGCTTTTTCTGATTTGTTCAAAATAGAAGATCTGTATCAGTCCCAAAAAGATCAGAAAATTGAAGGTGGGATCGATGATTCCCGATTTGAAATACGCTACTGGTAGAAGAGTGGCCAGATAAAAGCCGGTCAGGAGCTTACCAAATAGTCGATCTTTGAGTTTGGTTCCATGATAATAAAGTGCGACAATGGTAATGATTCCTATAAGCGCATTGGGGAAACGTGCAGCAAATTCATTGATGCCAAAAAGCTTCATGGAAAGTACTTGCAGCCAGAAGAATAAAGGCGGCTTTTCCCAAAAGGGCTGATAATTGATCTGCACCTGAAAGTAATCGCCGGTAACGATCATTTCACGGGCCGACTCAGCAAAATTGATCTCATCCCAATCAAAAAGGGGAGGTGCCCCCAAAAAGAGGATAAAGGCCACAGCTGCTATGCCTGCAAAGAACAATGCTTCTCCTCTATCGATCTTCTGTTTTAACATAGCTGCAAAGATAGGAATGCTCAGGTGTTTTTTTCAAAGAGGAGGGAAAATAGATGAGATAATATAAAAGGTTTGTCATCTCGATTTGGATTCGGCTAAGCTAGAAGATCCTTCAGTTCAGCAGGCAGACCTCTATCCTGGCTCGGGATGGGAATCGCATCACTTTTAAATCTCCCATTTTTCCAATACCTTAAAAAAGAAGCACAAGCTTCTTATTCAAACTACTACTCATGAGCCTCTCCTTGCTGGCCTTATTGGCCGTACTTCCCATTTTGGCTGCAGCCATCTTATTGGTTGGATTTCGCATGCCTGCCAAAACCGTTATGCCCCTGGCCTTTGTTCTGACTGCAATCATTGCCTTTTTCGGCTGGGAACTTTCCTTTACAGATATAGCTGCCTCGACCATACAGGGACTTTTCATCACTTTCGACATTCTCTTCATCATCTTTGGAGCTATCCTTCTGCTCAATGTGCTCAAATACTCGGGAGCTGTACGCGTGATCCGACAGGGATTTACTGACATCAGTCCGGATAGAAGGGTACAAGTCGTAATCATCGCCTGGCTATTTGGTTCCTTTATTGAAGGGGCCGCCGGATTTGGAACACCTGCGGCTATCGTAGCTCCTTTAATGGTCGCTTTAGGCTTTCCCGCTTTAGCTGCTGTAGTAATGGGTATGATGGTTCAAAGTACAGCTGTAACATTTGGAGCTGTTGGAACTCCGGTATTGGTTGGATTGAGAGGAGGTTTGTTTAGTGAAGGCCTGGAAGCTGATTTAGTAGCAGCCGGTTCTTCTTTCCCCGAATATCTCCAACTCATAACTGGAAATATTGCCATCTTCCACGCCATAGCCGGAACGCTGATGCCATTATTTATGGTATCAGTTATGACCCGTTTTTTCGGGGCCAATAAATCCTGGAAAGAAGGCCTACAGATTTTTCCTTTTGCCCTGTTCGGAGGCTTGGCTTTCACCATTCCTTATTTGCTAAATGGGCTCTTCCTGGGACCCGAATTCCCCTCCTTACTTGGCGCACCTATTGGCTTATTGATTGTAACCTTCGCAGCCAGACGAGGATTTTTATTGCCGAAAGAAAGTTGGGATTTTCCTCCCAAACAGGATTGGGCTGGGGATTGGTTTGGAAAAATTGACATCAGTTTGGGAAATGAAAATCAGGGAAAGGATCCGACTTTGCTCCAGGCCTGGATTCCCTATGTGCTGGTAGGTCTATTGCTGGTTTTAACTCGGCTTTCGCAATTGCCGATCAAAGCTTTCCTCTCCAATCTCAAAATTAGCTGGGAAGGCATATTGGGAACAGGAATAAATGCTGCTACGGCTCCGCTTTACCTGCCAGGGGCCATTTTGGTGGTCGTCTGTATTATTACCTATTACCTGCATAAGATGTCTGCAGAGGATTTCAAGAAGGCTTTGGGCGAAAGTGCAAAGATGTTGCTGGGAGCAGGATTTGTCCTTGTATTTACCGTGCCTATGGTTCGGATTTATATAAACTCCGGCCTCAATGCTTCAGAGCTACCCGCCATGCCGATAGCAATGGCAGAATGGGTTGCGGCTAGTGTAGGGGCTATTTATCCCCTATTTGCTCCTTCAATTGGTGCCTTGGGAGCTTTTATAGCGGGAAGTAATACCGTCAGTAATCTCATGTTTAGTTTGTTTCAGTTTGGGGTAGCCGAAAGGCTGGCTATGCCAAGTAATATTATTGTTGCGATGCAAGCAGTAGGAGCGGCTGCGGGAAATATGATTGCCATACACAATGTGGTAGCGGCTTCTGCAACTGTGGGTCTGCTGGGGCAGGAAGGGAATATTCTGCGCAAAACCATCATTCCTACGCTCTACTATGTGCTCTTTGTTGGCTTGATGGGATTGGTTTTCCTTCAATTCAGCTGAGTTCAATCTCCCCGTCATCTCGAAGTTTGGCTAGTGTATGGCTTGCAGTACTGAGAGACCTTGTACTTATGCTTGGCTCAATACAAGCTTTCACGGCGCAGCATCCAGCTCGCATCCAAGGCTCGAAATGACCTTTGTTTTTGCTTAAGAAAATGGTCCGCTCAATTATACACTATGAAAAAGCTGTCTTTCCTTTTCCTAATTCTGGGAATGTTTGCATGCCAGCAAGCTCCCCAAAAGAAAGCGCCCAATATTCTGATTCTTCATGCAGATCAATGGAGGGCACAGGCTTTTGGCTATGCGGGTGATCCCAATGTCAAAACCCCCAATTTTGATGCTTTTGCTGCTCGGAGTGCAAATTTCCCCCTGGCCGTTTCTGGTATGCCGGTTTGTACGCCTCATCGGGCATCTCTCCTCACGGGTCAGCGCTCCCTCACCAATGGCATTTTTATGAATGATGTGCAACTCGATACCAATGCTGTAAGCCTGGCTGAAGTATTGGCAAAGGAAGGATACAAAACCGGATACATCGGCAAATGGCATCTGGATGGAATGGGTAGAAGTGATTTTATCCCACCTGGAGCCCGACGACAAGGATTCCAGTACTGGAAGGCATTGGAATGCACCCACAACTATAATAAATCGGCCTACTATGAGGGAGATGATCCTGAAAAGAAATTTTGGGAAGGTTACGACACTTTTTCCCAAACAAAGGATGCTCAAGCATTTTTAAAAGACCAGGCTCATTCAGAAGTCCCCTTCTTTCTGATGCTTTCCTGGGGAACTCCGCATGCGCCTTATCATACTGCTCCAGAGTCCTACAGAGCTTTGTATGATTCAGCAGAAATCATCCTACGTCCCAATGTCCCGGAATCTCGCCAGGGAAAGGCGCGCAAAGACCTTGCTGGATATTATGCCCATTGTACGGCCATCGATGATATGCTTCAGGAGATTCTGCAAACCCTCAAAGAAAACGGACTGGATAAAGATACCTATGTACTTTTTACTTCAGATCATGGAGATCTGATTGGTTCTCAGGATGCCTATAAAAAACAACAAGCCTATGAGGAATCTATACGAGTTCCAATGTTGATTGCTGGACCCGGAATAGAAGTAGGGGAGTATAAAGCATTGTTCAATTCGGAGGATATTATGCCTAGCCTTTTGGGCCTGGCTGGAGTTGATGTGCCGGACTTCGTGGAGGGCTATAACTATGGGGATTTGATGAAAGGTGGCGAAGGGCCGATTGATACGGCTACGGTCATTAGTTGCATACAACCTTTCGGCCAATGGAACCGACAAAAATACGGAGGAAGGGAGTATCGAGGATTGAGAACCCTAAGATATACGTTTGCCCGTGATTTGGAAGGCCCCTGGTTGTTATTTGACAATCATGAAGATCCCTATCAGCTTCACAATTTGGTAGGCGAAAGTGAGCATCAGGAGCTGGTCGATAAATTGGATGATTTGCTCAGCCAAAAACTAAAAGCGTACAGAGATGAATTTCTCCCTGGTCTTAGCTATGTGAAACAATATGGATACCCGGAATTGAATGAATGGGAAACGGTTCCTTATCGAAATTAAGGCTCCGACTTTTTCAGCGCACGAAGCAAAGAAATCATCATCAGGACATAGACAAGAACCAAAGGCAAAGCCGAAATCAGAACGATGGTTTTCAGGGCATCCAATCCTCCTACCCACATCAGGGCTATGGGAAGCAAAACCAGGGCAATTGCCCAAAAGAGTCTATGCCAGCGGGCTGGTTCCTCATTTTCGCTCAAATCAGGACTGGAATTGCTGGCCAGGATATAGGAGGTCGAATCAAAAGAGGTCGCCATGAAAACGACAGCCATAAAGCAAAACAAGACCAAAACAAATTTACCAAAAGGGAGGGATTGAATAATGGCTATAATTCCCTGGGGTGCCTGACCAGCTGCTATGTATTCCGTCAAAGAAACACCCCCCGACAATTCCTGATGCAAGGAATAATTCCCCAAAATCCCGAAAAAGAGGATAGAGCCCAGACTACCGAAGAGAATCGTCCCTCCTATAATCTGCCGAATACTTCTCCCTTCAGATATACGGGCTATAAAAATCCCCATAAAAGGCCCGACTGCTGTCCACCAGGCCCAATAGAATATTGACCAATCTTCCACAAATCTTGTATTTGCCAGGGGCTCGGTCCAGGTACTCATACGGATGAAATTTTGGAGCATGAGCCCGACACTATTGGTCGTCATTTTCAGAATAAAAGCACCAGGACCAGCAATGAGAATGAAGGTGAGGAAGATGAAGGCAAAAGCTGTATTGAAATTGCTCAATCTTTTGATCCCTTTATCCAAACCCAGAGATACTGAAGTAGCAAAAATGAGGGTGCAAAAACAGATAACAATGACCTGAAAAAAGAAACTTTCCTCCATGCCCAGGATTTCTGCCAAACCTGAAGCGACCATAGGCGTTCCCAGCCCGAGAGAAGTCCCGGAAGCCCCCAAAAGCCCTATCATAAAAAAGGTATCCATGCTTTTTCCCAGCCAGCCTTCTCTTTTATCTCCCAATACCTCAGCGCAAGCGGTACTCATCCTCAAGCGAGGAATCTTTCGAACATAATAGAAATAGCCAATCGCGACTCCCGGCAATGCATAAAATGCCCAGCCCAAAACTCCCCAATGAAACATGCCATAAGTTGCCGCCCATTCAATAGCTTTTGTAGACCTGGCTTCCACCCCCAAAGGAGGTAAGTCATAGTAATAGGCCCATTCGATAATCCCCCAATAAAGAATACCCGTAGCTACTCCCGCACAAAAGAGCATAGATGCCCAACTGTAATCAGAATAACGAGGTTTCATTTTCCCTAATCTGAGTTTTCCCTTTTCTCCATAAGACAGATAGGCCACAAAGATTAAAACCGCTATGGCCAGCCAGATATAGCCTAGGCCGAAGTAATTCTCGATCCAGACTTTTAGCGAATCCAGGTATACAAAACTTTGCTCAGGCCAGATCAACAAGGGAATAGAAACCAGAAAGAGTAGTAGTATAGAGGGATAAAATATTTTCGGATCTATGTCCGAGCTTTTCCACATGAATCTCAACGATTGATTATATTCAGATAGAAATTAACCTAATCAAAAATCCGAACAATGCATAAAACTACGCTACTGGGAATCTTTCTCCTGAGTGGATTCCTCTTTTCTCAACTTTCTGCACAAAATCTCATAGGCTTCACCGCAGAGAATGCCAAAAGCCAAAAACAACTGGAAAAGGACTTTGATGCTAACATCAATATTGAGAATTATGATGAGTGGATGAAATACATGTCTGCCCGACCTCACCATGTAGGTTCGCCTTATGGAAAAAAAGTGGCAGATTTTATGGTGGACAAATTTCGAAGCTGGGGCTTTGAGGCAGAATTGGAAGAATATCAGGTACTCTTTCCTACACCCAAAGTGAGATTGCTGGAGTTACTTTCTCCCGGAACCTACAAAGCCGGACTCACTGAACCTCCGGTAGAAGGGGATCCTTCTTCTGATCAGGCCAAAGAAATACTGCCCTCTTATAATTGCTTTTCTGTGGATGGAGATGTTACGGCCGAACTGGTATATGTGAACTATGGAGTACCCGCGGATTATGAAGAACTGGAAAAGCGGGGGATAGATGTGAAAGGGAAAATTGTCATTGCCAAATATTACGGTAGCTGGCGGGGAATCAAACCCAAAGTCGCAGCTGAAAAAGGAGCGATAGGATGTATCATTTATTCCGATCCCAAAGATGATGGTTTTGTACAGGGAGATGTGTATCCAAAGGGGGCCTATAAAAGCGAATTTGGGGTGCAGAGAGGTTCCGTACTGGATATGCCGCTTTATCCCGGTGATCCCCTTACTCCCGGATATGGAGCTACCAAAGATGCCAAACGCATTGATAAGGAAGATGCACCTACCCTGACACAGATTCCTGTTCTTCCGATTTCTTATTCAGATGCTCAACCTTTGCTGGAAGCTCTGGAAGGACCCGTCGCTCCCGGGAATTGGCGAGGTGGATTGCCTATCACTTACCATATTGGTCCTGGGCCAGCAAAGGTTCGCCTGAAGCTCGAATTCAATTGGGAGCTTAAGCCTGCATACAATGTCATTGCCAAAATGAAAGGAAGTACCTATCCCGATCAGTGGGTAATCCGTGGGAATCATCATGATGCCTGGGTACATGGAGCGAATGATCCTATCAGTGGTATGATCGCCTTGATGGAGGAGGCAAGAGCGGTAGGAGAACTGGCGAAAACGGGCTGGAGACCCAAACGCACCCTGGTCTATTGTGGGTGGGATGCTGAAGAACCCGGACTCTTGGGATCGACGGAATGGGTAGAAGATCATGCAGAGGAGCTGAAGCAAAAAGCAGTTATCTACATCAATACCGATGGAAGCGGAAGAGGTTTTCTCTTCGGGGGTGGTTCGCATAGCTTGCAGAGCTGGTTTGATCAGATCACACGAGATGTGATCGATCCGCAAACTCAGCAGTCGGTTTATGATCGAAGAAAAGCTTTGGCAGCTGTGCAAGGCAATACAAATTTTGGAGAATTTCCCTTATCTGCTTTAGGATCAGGGTCGGATTATACGCCTTTTATTCAGCATTTGGGTATACCAGCCATGAATCTGGGTTTTGGAGGAGAAAATGGGGGGGGAGAATACCACACCATTTATGATACCTATTACCATTACAAGCGATTCAAAAATCCGGGTTTCCACTATCTCCAAACCTTGACAGAAGTATGTGGTAGGGCTAGTCTTCGTTTTTCAGAAGCAGATATTCTTCCTTTCCGATTTACTGCTTTATCCAAAACCATCGATGGCTACCTAAGTGATATCATGAAAGGCACAGAAAAAATGCGGAAGGATACCCGTCATGAAAATATGCTGATTGAAAAAGGGATGTATAAAATGACAGCGGACCCTCGTGAAAATTGGGTGGTGCCGGAAACCAAAGCAGAAGTGCCTTTCCTCAATTTTGCTCCCTTGCAAAATGCCGTTTCCCAACTAAAAATGAAATCAGCAGAAATTGATAAAGCCCTGATAAAAGGGAGTAGTAATAAAGCAATAACTGAAAAGGTAAATGATCAACTGTTTCGCATGGAGAGAGCTTTGACTCGTGAGAAAGGTTTGCCGGGTCGTTCATGGTTCCGCCATCATATTTATGCACCGGGATTCTATACAGGTTATGGTGTAAAGACTTTGCCGGGAGTGCGTGAAGCCATTGAGCAAAGAAATTATGAATTGGCCCAGGAGCAGATTGATTTGCTGGCAGATATTCTGAATGAATATACAGCAGGGCTGGAAGAGATCATGAAGACTTTGTAGAAACACAGCTTTACAGAAATTGTCATGCTGAGCGGAGTCGAAGCATCTCATATGAATTGAATTTACTTAATTCATTAGAGATTAAGGGGCCAGATTTAGGTCCCTTCGCTTGGGTCGGGATGACAATTTTTTTGTATTTCTCTTTTATCTGAAACAAGGTATTCCGCTATGAAAAATCTTAGCATTCTTTTCCCATTTCTCCTCATCGCCCTCCTTTTTGGCTGCAAAGAAGAGCCACCCGAGGAAATGCTCCTTAGTTCAACTGTAGAGCAAGTCCTGATGAAAAAGGTGCTGGAACCCTGGTATCCTCGGGTGATTGATAGTCTGCATGGAGGTTATCTAAGTGACTTTGATTATGCATGGGAAAGGACGGGCAAGCAAAACAAGATGATCGTTACCCAGGCACGACATGTTTGGACCACTTCAAAAGCTTACAATCGAAGCGGGGATGAGGGATACAAAGCAATGGCCAGGCATGGCGTGAAATTTCTCAAGGATGTCATGTGGGATGCGGAATATGGGGGTTTTCTCAATTTGGTGAATCAAGAGGGGGAAGTTCTGGACAACAGCCAGGAAAAACGAATCATCAAAGAAGCCTATGGAAATGCCTTTGCGATTTATGCCTTAGCAGCCTTTTCAAAGATTTCTGATGAGGAAAAAGCCCTGGACTATGCCAAGTCCGGATTCTATTGGTTGGAAGAGTATAGCCATGATTCTGACTTGGGAGGATATTTTCAGTTTATGGAAAGGGACGGCAGGCTGCTTAGGCAAGGATCAGGTCGGACTCCTCCCAAAGATCAAAATAGCAGCATTCATTTATTGGAGGCTTTCAGTGAGTTGTATGGTGTCTGGCGGGATGATTTGTTGAAAAGTCGTATTGAAGAACTCATTAGCATCATTAGAGATACCATCACCCATGAGAAAGGATATATGCGCCTGCATTTTTGGGAAGATTGGACACCGCTTTCTTATCGCGATTCAACGCAAGAGAGCCGTGAAAATAATCACTACCTGGATCATGTTTCCTTTGGGCATGATATCGAAACGGCTTATTTATTATTAGAAGCTGAGGAGGTGATAGGGGAAGAAAGTGAGCGCACCCATGAGGTCGCAAAAAAAATGGTGGATCATGCTTTAAGGTTTGGCTTTGATGATTCTTTGGGAGGACTCTATGATGGAGGCTATTATTTGGAAGAGGATGCCCCACTTGAAATTGTTCGTGATTCTAAAAATTGGTGGGCGCAGGTGGAGACCTTGAATACTTTGCAACTTATGGAGGGTCTTTATCCGAATGATTCCATGAAATATGGAGATAAGTTCCTGAAACAATGGGACTACATCGATACCTATCTCATTGACCATGAACAGGGAGGCTTTTATGCGGGTGGATTGGATAAGGAGCCTGAACGGAAGGAAGGGAATAAAAGTGGGATTTGGAAAGGGGCCTATCATACGGCTCGTTCGCTCTTGAATGTGGTGGAGCGGATGGAGAAGTGAGGATTTTACCATTACTAAAATTGTCATCCCGGCCTAATCCCAAGAGCCGGGATCTCTTGCAAGCTCAATTAAGTAGCTAGAGATCCCGGATATCTTATGGATTCCGGGATGACAGACTGTTTTTATTCTGATGAAAGAGGTTTAATCCTTAATATTTACAATCCTCCTCCTTATGCTTCACATAATAGCTGCGATAATTCTTCGCCTTTTTATCCATGCAGCCTTCCAAATCCAATAATTCAATATTGCGAAAATCAATAGGATGACTTTCTGCCTGCAAAGCGATATGACCAGAAGCCAATAGCTCTCCATGCTTTTTTCGCCAGTAATCTCCATTATCTATTCCGAAAGATTCCCAACTCCCATTTCCCGGCGCGATAAAACTGCTATCTATCATGGGTTTCATAAAGGTCAAAACCGTGTCGGTCTCTATGATATGGTGAACGACAGAATCCCCCAATACCACTGCTTCAACAGCCACCCATTGATCTCCGTGATAAGTCTGTGAGGAAGAACTGATACAATGCGTTTGATCCAATTTTCCTTTATACTCGACCATAGTTCCGGGCGTACACAGATTGGCCGTAGTTCGATCTCCTTTGTTTAGGCCTCCCAGGGTCTGTAATTCGATGGAAACCGGAAAATGCTGGTTGAAACTGAGGCTTTGTGCGGATTGGGAATGAAACATCACCCCACTATTGCGAACATTCCAGGAAGCGCCGCCTTTGGTTTGCTCCCCCAGAAAGCGGTATTCAAAACGAAACTTATAATAAGAATAAGGCTTCTCATAATACAAATGGCCAAAAAAAGTTCCGAACTCATCGTATTCATCATACTTGATTCGAAGCATATCCTCTTCAACCACAAAGGTATTGAGGTAATTATCATTCAATTCCTTTCCGGCGATCTTTATGTCCCAACCGCTTAGGTCCTTGCCATTGAAAAGGGATATCCACTCCTCTTTTTCTACTTGAGTAGTTGTTTGAGATGTAGGATTGCAGCTCCAAAGGAAGAGGCTGAGAGGAAGTAGGAGTAAAGTGCGAATCATTGCTTAGGTATTATAGAGTTTGTCATGCTGTTTACTAATGCTGAAAGCAATCCCCTAATTCTTAGTCAAGGAGATTGCTTTGCCGGAACTTCCGGCTCCCAATGAGAGTAAGACTGAGAATTAAACGAATGCTTGATTACTCATTTAAGCCAAAGCATCCTTGACAAAGTCGATGCAATTTTTGACTTCTTTCACCGCATCCGAACCTTTGGGAATTTTGTATTCGAGTTCAATGGCAGCGAGAAAATCATACTTTTCATCTCGTAGTAGCCTCATCACCTCTCCAATCGGCGTATCTCCTTCTCCCCAGGGCATATTGGGCCCATTATCTTTTTTGCGATCCTTGAGGTGAAGATTGGTAATTCGATTATGATATTTTTTGATTAAAGGAATGGGAGATTCATTGGTTCCAGCTACATAATGGCCAATGTCCAGATTGACTGCATTGAAGTCAGATAACTCCAGGCCTTTGTCCCAGCTTTCAAAATCGACTTTCGCATGATTGTGGTAGCCAATATTGAGTTTGTGTTCACTGGCGAAAGGAGCGAGTCTTTGCATAGCAGCATCACTTCTTTCCAGGGTGATTCCTTTTGCTCCCAGGGCCTTCGCGGCTTTGAAAGCGTAATTTACCTCATCATCATCCATACGCGCCAAATTGAACTTAACGATGTCTATGGCAACCCCTTCTTTCGTATACATCTTTCTTAAGTCCTTGAATTTTTCCATAGGAGCGTTCATGCGCCAGTTGTGGAGGGCTTTCTGCCAGGCTTGCATGGACTCCTTCTCTTTATCAGTCTGCTTACGCCAGTTTTTGACTTTGGGGCGAATAGGAGCACCGGCAAAAGCTTCTGCAGGATCTCCCATCAATTCCGTACTATTCAAGCCTAATTCAGCCATATACGCAAGGAGTTCTTCAGCACTTCCCGGCATGCTCCTGAAACTGTAGGTGATCACGCCAAGATTGACACCCAGTTTTTTGCTAAGTGTCGTATTGCTGCTATACATACTGCCGGGCAACATAGAAATTATGCCCAGGGCAGAGGCTTTTTGTAAAAATTTACGTCTGTTTAATTGAGAGGCTTTTTTGTAGTAGTTCATATAGCTTAAAGTTGGAAGGGATTATAAATGAATATGCAAAATTTCCCTTTCTCATGGAATGGATGCCAAAAAATTTTTATACTTGATTAGGGAGAAGGACTATAAGTTCCTCCTCTAAGTAGAAAATAACAAATTGAATATGAGGAATATACTCTGGATGGTATGTGGAATGGCCCTCTTATTGGGTGCTTGTAAAAGTGTTGTATTGGTTTCCGCAGATCAGATAAATAGAAGCAACAAAAATGACTTTGAAACCTTTGCTTTTGCAGAGATTGAGAAAAAGGTAAAAGTAAATCGGGTGGATACCGAAAAGACCCGAGCAGTACTGGAACAGGCCGTAGTAAAGGAAATGGAAGATGCGGGATACGTATATTCTGCAGAAGATCCGGATCTTTTGCTGGACCTACGCATCAATTACATACGTACCGATCGCAATCGTTCCCGCTACAATAATGGTCCGTATAACAATGGGCCTTATTCCCGGACCTTCTATGGGCGATACAATTATTATGACCTGCGTCAGGAACGCTTTGTAACCGAAAGCAACATCATTGCCAGCATTGACCTGTTATTTGCCTCCAGCATTCAGGAACGCAAACTCTGGAAGGGTGTTGCAGAAACCCGACTTATAGGAAAAATCGACAAGCGAATAGAGCGTCTCGAAATGGCCATCCAAAAATTGATCGTTGGATTCGAGACGGGGGAAGAAAAGTAGACGTGCTCAAGTGTTCTTGTGTTCTTGTAGATTTCAAAAACCAGAACACATGAACACCAGAACACTCCCTCTCCCTATACCGGAGTAAAAGGATCTTTCGCAGGCACATGAAAAGTCGGAACCTGAGGCAAAAAGCGACCCAGCCATTCGACCAGATAGAGCATGCCCGGTTCTTCACTCATGGCATGGCCGAGGATGATCAGGCCCTTTTTCATGCCGGCCAGAGAGGCATCCCGAACATATTCTACCGTTTCCCATTCGGCTGCTTCGCCGATAATCAGTACTTCGATATCCTCTCGGAGTAAATCTATGTGTTTGTCTTTGCCCCAGGCTCCGGGCAGCAAGCCTACACTGGAGCATTCCAAATCTCCATCGCCCACAAAGAAACAGCGGTCCAGTTTCAATTGTCTTTTCAGGAAGGCGGCCAATTCCTTCATAGTTGTTTTGGGGATAAAGCAGGCATTTTCAATTTTGGTATTGAGAAAACCCTGCCATCCGAGCGCATTGATGAAGCCTTGCAAAATTCCATCCGGCTCAACTTGATGCCAATAATCATGAAAACGCCAGACAACGATATTATGTTCCTCCAGCAGCTTCCGCTTGTATTCGTAAACCGCATCCTCTTTCAACCAGTCTACTTCATCTCTGTGATTGTAATAAGTAGGTTCATGGGTGATGATAAGGTTGGCATTTTTATCGATGGCTTCACGGATAACTTCAACAGTTGCCAGAAAGGTGCTAACAATGCCCGTCAGTTTCTGATCGCCCGAACTGGATTTGATTGTATCAACAGTATCAGGGTTACGTTCTCCGGGTACCTGGGCCATGATAAGGTCGATGGCTCCCTGCACGCTGAGTTCTTCCTGAGATTGGCAAGCTAAGGGGGAAAGCCCCAGGAAAGCAGTTGCTGAAAGGGTGATGCCTGTTTGTTTGATAAAGGCGCGGCGGTTGGGTGTAGTAGGTTCCATAAAGGGGTTTAATGCTTTAGAGATAAAAGCTACGGAAAAAGCCTGAAAGAAATAGACTTTCTGTAAATTCAAGGATGGACCTATCCATCATCATACCTGCCTTTAATGAGGAAAAACTGATCGCTGACACGATCGAGCGGATTCAGTCTGGAATGCAGGAAGTATTTGAAGAGAATTTTGACTGGGAATTGATTCTTGCAGATAATGCTTCTACCGATGATAGTGCTAAAATCGCGAAAGCTTTGGGAGCGAAAGTAGTCCTGGAACCTATCCACCAAATCTCGCGAGTCAGAAATCGGGGAGCTAGCATAGCCCAGGGAACATATTTCTTATTTGTAGATGCCGATTCTTATCCTCAAAAGGAACTTCTTTTAGAAGTGAAAGAAAATATAACACTGAAAAATTCTGTGGGAGCTGGAACAACAATTGATGTTCAGGGAGGAAGGCTGTGGAGTAAATTGCAGATGGAGCGACTGAATCCCTTCATGCGTTTGTTTTCTTATACCTGGGGAGCTTTTGTTTTGTGTCGAAGAGATATTTTCGAAGAAATAGGAGGCTTTAGCGAAGATCTTTTTGCTCTGGAAGAAATCGAATTCGTGAGAAGATTGAAAAAGGCAGCTCGAAAAAAGGGATTAAAATTTTACATGCTAAAGACTCCACTCTTTACGGCAGGTAGAAAAGATGAATTGAGCCTGAAGGCGATTTTGCAGCTATTCTTCTCCCATAGCCTGGCGGTGATTTTTTTACTTCTGCACATAATTCTCCCAAGATCCCTGAGGCCTAAAGCGAAAAGTAGCTTATTCAGCTTTTGGTATGGGCGTAGGGAATAAGTGTGATGAAAGGCCTTCAATAATTCATGCTTTTTAGCTGTTCATATTGCAGTTTTAACTGAAGCATCCGATTCAAGGCAAACATCAGGAAGCCCATAGCAAATATAAACAGGGGCATTATTTCCAGAAAGAATAAGGCAAAGCAAAAGCTAAGTAGTACAGTCAAACTTAGAATGAGCCAGACTGGCCGACTTAACTGTAGCTTGATATCTTTTTGTTTTTCCAGGTCTACAACTTCAATATTTTCCATCAAGCGCTCCGTGAAGTCCTGGGAGGTCTGCAGGCCGCTATGCTGAATTAGCTGTTTTATCTCTTTTTCTGTCATAAAATCTCTTTTATTTCAGTTCCCAATATTCTTTCTAATTCTATTTTAAAATTGATCCTCCCTCTGTAAAGGGCAGTTTTGATCTTGGCTTTTTTAAATCCGGTACTGGCTGAAATCTCGGCAATATTCATTTCGCATAAATAGTAAAGGCGCAATAGCAGGGCCTCATCTGCTTTCAATTTATCCAGAGTCGATTGAATGAATAATTTTCGTTCTTCTGCTCTGAGGGGATGTTTACGCTCTATGTTTTCCGGCTGATTTTCCTGGGCCGCCAATTTATGTGTCTGATAACTTTTCCGCTTTTTCAATTCGTTATAGGCGGTATTGATGACGATCCGATATAGCCAGGTTTTGAAAGAAGAGTTCTCCCGAAAGCTCCCAATTTTGTGAAATACCTTTATCAAAGCATCCTGCAATACATCTTCCGCCCAACTTTTGTCTTTGAGAATGGATTGAGCCAGACTCAATAAAATGTCTTTATTTTCATCCACCAGAAATCGGAAGGCATGGAGATCTCCATCCTTTATTTTTTTTAGGTAATCCGATTCTTTTGCTGATGGCTTATTCCCCACTCTTTCTTCGAATTGTATATGCCAATGCCGGCCCAAAGCTTCCAACGATCAGGATGGTTCCCCAAATGAGGAGATCCATCGTATCTTCTTCTAATTGTAAGCTTGTATAGAAAGCCGAGATGAGAACGCCGATCCCAAGGAAGAGGAAAATGCAGGCGAAATCGATCAGTCTGTTTTTACTAAACAGGCTAGGGGCAGGAATCCCTTTTTCAATCAGCATCTTTCGGATCAGATAATTGTATTTGGCGAGGATGTACACGATGGCTATCATTCCAGCCATGATGATGAGTCCTCCTAAGGTTTCATTTAATGCTTCCATATCTCTTTCTTAAAATTGTTCTCCTATTACAGACCCCAACTCAGCTAAAAAGTCGAGAAGTTTGTCACTATTTGTAAAGACAACCAGGCCATATTTTTGCTCAGGGATGAACATGGTATAGGCTTGAAATGTGTGATTGTTTCCGGTATGTAGGTGCATCAGGCCATATGGAGTAGGTTTTTGAGCAAATCCCAGTCCCCAGCCCGTTTGTCCAGTATCCAGATAAAGCTGTTCGCTTTCCTGAAAATGGTTTTGTTCGGCCAGCATTTCTTTAAAGGAATTCTTAGTGAGACCTTCCTGTTTGAGCATGGCGATGATAAACTTTGCGTATTCTGCGGCCTCACTATGCAGACTGGAAAAGGCATTGAATGTCTCTCCGCTCCATCCACCTGTATCATTGTGAGTAGGTTTACCTTCTGCATTATGGCCATAGACTTTGTGTTGGGCGAGGTAGTCGGTCCAAAGGAAAGAGCTGTGCTCCATTTTCAAGGCTAGGCTTACATTTTTGCGAAAAATATCATTGAGGCCCGCTTTCCAACCCACGCCATGTTGCATACCGATAATGGCTGCCAGGTATTGATAGGCCTCACCAGAATAGGAGAATCCTTTACCCGGTTCAAAAGCCAGTTGAATCTTGGCCCCATTGCTGTGATTGGGAAAACCTGTGCTGTGAGAAAGGACCATTCGAGGCGTAATGAGTTTATAGTTTTCCTGGTCTTTTTCTTCTATAGCTGGATGGGGAAAGTATTCGTAAAGGGGTTTATCCAAATCCAGCTTTCCTGTTTCCACCAGTTTCAGGGCGAAGTATGCGAAGATGGGTTTAGATAAAGAAGCGGCCTCAAATATGCTTTCTTTATTCAGGGGAACCCGGGTCTCCGAATTAGATACCCCAAAAGCTTCGTGATAGACGAGTTCATTATTGTTTATAATGCCTATGGATAAGCCGGGCATATCAAGGCCTTCCATAATGGCCTCGATTTCCTGATTGAGTTTATCTGATTTGATACTTTCCCCTGAGACTGTTTTGATCTTTTGGGCAGAAAGGGATGGTACAAAGAAAAGAGCTATGATGCCCAGGGTAATGAATCGAAAGATGCTGAATAGGTTCATGGGTTTTTTCTTGAGATGATCTAATGCGTCTTAATTGACAAGCCTTAGACATCTCTCAGAACACAGCGGTTTCAGAAAAGAGGATTTTTTTGAAAATGAGGGGGAGATACAGTGTTCTGGTGTTCTCGTGTTCCGACAAAGGAAAAATCTCTATAACACGAGAAAACATGAACACCAGAACACCTCTTAACTCAAGACATCCTTCACCACATGCCCATGCACGTCTGTGAGTCGATATCGTCTGCCCTGATGTTTGAAAGTAAATCGTTCATGGTCTATGCCCATCAGATGCATAACTGTGGCCTGGAAGTCATGTACATGAACCGGATCCTTGACGATATTGTAGCTGAAGTCATCAGTTTCTCCATAACTAAATCCCTGTTTGATTCCTGCCCCTGCCATCCAGATGGAGAAACAGCGAGGATGATGGTCTCGTCCATAGTTGGTGGGAGTAAGTTTGCCTTGGGAGTAAGCGCCGCGACCAAATTCTCCGCCCCAGATAACAAGGGTATCATCCAACATGCCTCTTTGCTTGAGGTCCTGAACCAGGGCTGCTGAGGGTTGATCTACAGATTTGGCCATACCTTTCATGAGGTTGGGGAGATTGCCGTGCATGTCCCAGTCCTGGTGGTATAGCTGGACAAAGCGTACTCCATCTTCAGATAGTTTGCGGGCGAGGAGACAGTTGTAGGCGAATGTGCCCGGAATACGGGCATCTGGACCATACATATCGATCACATGATCCGGCTCTTTGCTGAGGTCCAGGGTTTCGGGTACGGACATCTGCATGCGAAAAGCCATTTCATATTGTGCGATGCGAGATCTAACGCTTTCGTCCTGGGTATGGTCGTATTGGCTTTCATGCAATTTTTCCAATGTACTCAACATACGACGGCGACTGGCCCTGTCCATACCCTCCGGATCATTAAGGTAGAGTACAGGCTCATCTCCCGAGCGGAAAAGTACGCCTTGATTTTCGGAAGGGAGGAAGCCATTGCCCCAAAGTTTTGCGTAGAGTGGTTGGCCTCCGCCATCTTTTCTGGCTCTGGACAAAAGCACCACAAAATTTGGGAGGTTTTCATTCTCACTACCCAGGCCATAGCTCAACCAGGAACCAAAGCTGGGGCGGCCCGCAATCTGTGAACCGGTCTGTATGAAGGTAACAGCCGGGTCGTGATTGATGGCTTCGGTATGCATACTTTTGATGACAGTAATGTCATCAACAATTTTCTGATGATGAGGCAAAAACTCGCTCAGCCAAATCCCACTTTCTCCATGTTGCTTAAATTCAAAATCTCCCATGGCAATAGGGAAGGTTCTTTGATTAGCTGTCATCCCGGTCACCCGTTGATTTCCTCGTACAGATTCGGGTAACTCCTGCCCAAACATCTCTTTCAATTTGGGTTTGTAGTCGAAAAGCTCCATCTGAGAAGGTGCACCACTTTGAAAGAGGTAAATGATGCGTTTTACCTTGGCAGGGAAATGTGGAAGGTCTGGTATACCTCCCATCATCGGAGAAGCTGCAAGAGGATTTTGCAAAGAAGAGACTGCTAATCCACCTAGCCCGAGAAGGCTGTTACGCATAAAGACCCTACGGTTCATCCCGCCAACAATATGATCTATATTTTTTTTCATTTTGCTCATAATCGAGGGCTATCTTTTGATGACAAATTCGTCGAAATTCATAATGGTAGAAGCGAGGATGGTATGGGCTGCAAGATCGTCCTGGGCAAGTTTTGGATCGATTTTCATTTCCCCAACCGCCAGTAACTTTTCTATGCGCTCAGGCTCATTGGAGAAAGCCTCGTATTCTGCCTGGTATAAATCTGCCAGGAGCTTTTGCTCTTCTTCTCTGGCCGAGCGCCCCAGGAGACTCATGTACATAAATTCTACTCTTTCCTTTAGTTCTCCTCCGATCTCTTTCATACTTCTTGAAGCCAGCATTTTTGAAGCTTCCAAAAACTGAGGATCATTCATCAAGACCAAAGACTGAAGAGGGGTAGCCGTTTTCTGCCTCCTAACCACGCAATAATATCTGTCAGGTGCATCGAAATTCATCATAGAGGGCGGAGGCGAACTTCTTTTCCATATGGTGTACATACTCCTCCGGTACAATTCATCTCCTTCTCCCTGTACATATTTTGTAGCATTTCGGGTAGCAAGAGCCGCCCATATGCCATCCGGTTGATAGGGATATACACTAGGACCTCCAATTTTTGTGGAAAGCAGGCCACTTGCCGCCAGTGCATTGTCTCGGATGGTCTCAGCAGGCAGTCGATAGGAAGGGAAGTGGGAATACCAGTCATTCTGAGGATCGATCTCCAATGCTTTTGCACTGGGGATAGATTGTTGTCGATAGGTAGCACTCATCATGACTTGTTTCATAAAAGCCTTGATGTCCCAGCCATTTTCTACAAAATCCATGGCCAACCAATCCAGCAACTCCGGATGGCTTGGCAAGCGTCCCTGATTACCGAAATCTCCCTGGCTTTCGACCAAACCTTTCCCAAATAACATGATCCAGAAACGATTGACGGCAACTCGAGCGGTAAGAGGATGTTCAGCGGAAACCAGCCATTTCGCCAGACCCAATCTGTTTTTAGGAATGTCTTCAGAAGCATTAGTAGCAAATACAGAGGGTATTCTGGGACTTACTTCTGATGTAGGAGCATCATATTGACCTCTGTCCAAAATAAAAGTAGGTCGAACCTCTTCCCGATCATTCATGACCATGACTTCCAGGACATCAGTACTGATTTGATTTTCTTCCTCACGTAAATTCGTAAGAGTTTTCAGGTTTTGATTAAAGGATTTATTCTTTCCACTGAGAACATAATATTCCAGCCATTGGGATTGGGTCGGCTCGACTTTGATCTTAGGATCAAATAGATAAGCTACTTCCAGTTCTGATAATTGTCGTTCATAAACTTTGAGTTCGTCCATGACGATATTTTCAATAGAACGCTCTTTTTCTCTGCCGAGCATAAAAGGAAAGCTGGACCAATTGGAGCCTTTTACTCCATGTTGCAGACTTTTATTCAGATTATCCTTGATCAATTTATGAGCAGGCACTTTTCCATTGACAAAGAATTTCAGGCCAGAGGCTTTGCTACTGCCATCATAAGTCATCGCAATATGCGTCCATTCACCTACCTCAATCTTATCTGTCGTTTTATAATCAATGCAGTTGTCCGGCCATACATAGTTTAACTGAAAGGAAAGGCTGCCATCAGGATTGAGTTTGCAAATCCAACCTCGATAACCTTCGAAATCACCATTGGTATTGTTGAAAATGGGCCCTTTTTCTCCTTCCTTAAGAACTTTCACCCAAATGCTCACAGAAAAAGGCTGATGCCTGTCGAAATCCATATCCCGATTGAAGCGAATACCTGCATCTCCCAGAAATTTCAGGCCCTTACCTTGTACTCCTTCCACCAATTCCGGTTTGCGGTCTTTATCTCCCAGGATGGCAGCATCAGCTTTGCCTTTGGCTTTATTGAAGTAGGAGGTAACTGTACCCTGTTTGCCAATACCCGCCCAACCCGGACTTTTCTTCCCGTCCAGATTGAGAGCTGCTCGCTGTACCGTCATTTCTTTTTCGAAGGAAAACTCAGCTTTCAAACCTTTGGGTTTCGCAATTTTTGGACTGCGATTACCTAGCCATTTCTTGAGATCATCTACATAGTTCTCTTTTTCAATAGCCGCCTCCAAAGGCCCCATTTTATTTTTTAGTTCAGCCAATTTCTGTTCTTCTTCTTCGGTGGGCAGCATAACGGTGGGAGCAGCTTCTCCATTATAGGGAACTATGCCTGCATCATTGTTGTTGTTGAAGTATGCGTAGAGGGAATAATAGTCCTCCTGGCTAATGGGGTCGTATTTATGATCATGACATTGAGCACATTCTACGGTGATTCCCATAAGGGCTTTCCCAAAGGTATTGGTTCGGTCCACTACGTATTCAACTCGATATTCTTCATCAACTACTCCCCCTTCCTGAGACTGGGGATGATTTCGGTTGAAACAGGTTGCCAGCAATTGATCTTTGCTGGGATCCGGAAGAAGGTCTCCAGCTAATTGTTCGACCAGAAATTGATCATAGGGCATATTTTCATTGAACATGCGAATTACCCAATCGCGCCAGGGCCAGGTATTGCGCATGCCATCATCCTGGTAGCCATGGGAATCTGCATAGCGCGCTACATCCAACCATTCCAGCGCCATGCGTTCGCCATAGTGCGGGCTTTCCAATAAACGATCTATGGCTTTTTCGTAGGCATCCTCACGCTTATCCGCCATAAATGTCTGGATTTCTTCCGGAGTAGGAGGAAGGCCGCTAAGGTCGAGGGTAATTCTTCTCAGGAGGTTTTCTTTTTGTGCTTCTTCAGAAGGACTCAGACCTCTTTTCTGAATTTCATTCCCAATAAAATGATCGATAGGATTTCTGCTCCACGCTTCAAAACTACTTTCGGGTAGCTCGGGTTTGTTAGGACTTACAAATGACCAGTGATCCTTGTATTCTGCGCCCTGGTCAATCCATTTGGCAATCATGGCCTTTTCAAATTCTGTCAGGCTTAAATTGGCCTCTGGAGGTGGCATCATATACTCTGCATCCTCAGACATGATCCGCTGAAAAACATCACTATTTGTCGCATTGCCAGCTACCAAAGGATAAAAACCGGAGCCATCTTCTCTTTCTCGTTTCTCAAAAGCCTGAGAGGCATTGTCGAGACGGAGTTCTGCTTTACGCTGATTGGCGTCTGGGCCATGGCATTTAAAGCAGCGGTCTGAGAGGATCGGTTTGATATGATAATTGAAATCAACTATTTCAGGCAATCGTTCACTTATTTCCTGACTGGGGGTATAGGAACTTTGGCAGGAGAATAAAAAAATGAATATGGAAATGGGAATAGCTCCCAGGATGAGATATCTCGTAGTAGGTAGAAACTTCATATTGGAAAATCGTATTTCAGTATCTTATCTTTAAATTACAGAATTTTGTGCCTTTCCCTAAAATTAAAATGCCAAAGAAGCAGTGCTTCTCTGGCAGATATACTCTTTCTTTTAGCTTTCCTTTATAAGAGACCTCTCCTTTTAAGCTCATCGCTGAGGTCTGCATGCAGTTCTTTATATCTCTCTGCCTCAAATTCATCCTCTTGTCTGTAACTTTCCTCTATCCCTGTTGTCAATATATCCAGGACAATCTCATGGGTCTTGGCTTTGATGTTGTAGGGAGCGATTTGATTTCTTCGGAAAGCCTCTTCAATGTAGATGACCGAAGCTCTGGCCAAAGGTTTTCCCTGATTGAAGGAATTGTACATCTGCATTTCCTGTTCTCCAAAAGAGATGGCAATGAAGTTTCCCTGGATATTGATGCCGTGCAGATCAAGGCCAGCTCTGGAACCTACCAGAATTGCCAGACAGGATAATGCGATCTGACTGCCTCTCTGATTATCTATGACATAAAGCAAATTGTTATGAATGGGCAAATCTGTTTCTCCGCTTGGGGAAGTAAAGCCTTTCACCTGAAAGAGGAATTCCATCAGGTCAGAAGCAGATTTATTCTCACTGTGGGCACTATATTCTGCCGCCAGTTCATCCAGACTTTCACTGATCAGATAGGCATCTTTGCTATAATCCAGATATGCCAATTGGACCAAAGCATGTTCGAGCGCTTCTTTATCATTTTGCATGTCCAGCCAGCCCAACCAATCTTGCCCATATTTTTCTTCAAAAGCTTGCGCACAAAGAAAAGACAGGATCTCGTTTTGCAAATCTGACAACTGAGCTTTAAAGGGTTCAATCACTCTTTCCAGAGAAGTACCGTAGGCAAGGAGCGCTTTTTGCACCTCCTTTTGTACCACCGCGCTATCATCATCCAGAAGGCTAAGTAAAAAAGGTAGATCTGCTTTATTCGTCATTCAATTTAGTTTGTCCGAAATGAGAATATAAGATTAAGGAAAGTCTAAATAGTACACCAATTAAAAATTACGAATCTTTAACATGAATTTTTTGTCCTAAAATCATGCTTTAGGTTCATTAAAGGCTATTTTTTGACCTATATATCCAAAAACTTTCAATCGAATTTTTGAAATTTATTGATCGAATTTTAAAATTTAGGCCCTAAAACTGAACTTCGTGCCTTTCTTATGAGTTAATGGTAGTAAGCAATTCAAGGCATATATATGGATAATATACAGGGAGATAATGCGTCTAAAGGGGTATCCAAACTAGGGATAGCATTATTGATGCTGACGATCATCGTTCTCTTTAGCACTTTGGGTGCTGCATTTGTTAGAGCAAACAAGCATATACAATTCGAACTCCCTGTCCTTTTTTATATCAATACCCTCATGCTGCTGGGAAGTAGTGTTTTCCTTCATCTGGCCTGGATGGGAAAAGATGCACCCAAAGCTCGTTTCTATGTAAGTCTGGCTGTGATCATGGGCCTGGGCTTCCTGATTAGTCAAGGGATCGCCTGGGGACAATTGTATGGCAGTGGGATTGATTTGGCGAACAGCGGTCAGATGGCTTCCTACTTATATGTCCTGACTGGCCTACATGCCTTGCATATTGTTGGAGGGCTGGGCTTTCTGGCCTATGTATATGTGGCTTATGAGGGGAAAGGAAAAAGCTATCTGGAGAGTGCATTGTTCTTCTGGCACTTCCTGGGTCTTCTGTGGATCTATCTGATAGGTTTATTACTCATTTAAGTTTCTATAAAAGCAAAAAGGCATTCCATTGGAATGCCTCTCGCTTATACATTATCTTTTTAGCCTATTGAACGGCTTCGATTGCTTTCAAAGGATCAACTACTTTACCAATCTTTCCAGAGTCTTTTACCTCTCTTCCGGTATTCTTGAGGATATCATATACCTCTTTATTGGTCAGATCGGGTTTGTAGGATTTCATCATGCCTATAAGTCCGGCTACAAGTGGAGTTGCCATTGAGGTACCACTGTAGGCCTGATAAGAACCTCCGGGGATAGTAGAAAGGATATCTACACCGGGAGCTGCGATAGGCATTTTCAATTTAGTATTGATATTTGAGAAACTTGCTTTGTTGAGATTTTGGTCAGCAGCGGATACTACAATTACCCCTGGGATATTAGCTGGAGAATAGCGACGAGAATCGTCATTGCTATTACCTGCAGCGACTACCACAGTTGCTCCTTTTTTGATGGCGTAATTGATCGCATCTTTTTGAGCTTTTGGCGGGAAGGGTGAAAATCCTCCCAAAGACATAGAAATTACATCTGCACCGTCCTCGGCTGCTTTGATGATGGCTCTGGAAACTCTTTGGTCTGTCCCCCTGCCATTATCATCCAATGCTGCATAACCACTGATGGTGATATGGCGACCTTCCCAGTTAAGGGAGCCTACGCCTTTTCCATTATTTGTGGCTGCACCAGCGATACCCGCACAATGGCTACCATGACTATGCTTATCATAATCTCCGTCTGTACCGCTTTTCTGATAAATGCTATTGAGGTCTTCATGGTCTTTATCCACTCCGGTATCTACAATAGCTAGTTTAACTTTTTTCTTGGGTTGGTGATGTGCGAGAAATTTGTACACATCATTATAATCGAGTTTATCTGCAAACCACTGTTTTCCTAATTGAGGGTCATTGGCCAGAAAGCCGGTTTTACCATCTCTGCTATTCTCTACAGATAGAGGCTCAATTAAATATACGGGATTGTTCATTTCCCATTGATCCACATTCTCTCCATCCAGGGAAAGAGCTGCTTTCAGATTTTCTAATTGCTCTTCGCAAACATTCACCAAATAATACTGCGCCAAATCCTCATCCTCTGAAAGATCAACTTCAGGGAAGGCTTTCTCCCATTCTGCACCATGGCGATTGAGGATATCTTCAATTTCTGATATTTCATCATCTGGTCCCAATTCAACCAGCAGTTGCTGATCGTTATTCATGGTTTTGGAAACCCAGTCGTACCCAAAGGAGACCACATACATGACTGAACCTACAATAAGTGCCAAAGCTCCAGGCACCCAAAGGAGCTTGGAATTAGCATTTCTCACTGCGAGGTAAAGCGATGCGATGATCATGCCTATACCGAAGTCGGTCAGGATATGAGGGAGGCGGGCAAAAAAGCTACCTGAGCTGAAAAACAGTTCATAAGCCAATGCCACCAGAATCAATATGAATGCTGGTAGAGGATTGAACGCTTTTCCATTAACGCGCTTTACAATTCCATGGCCAAAGACCAGAAAAGCCAGAGCTGTGAGTGCTATACCAATGACGTGAGATAACATAGGTTTGGGACTTTTTCGAGAATGTTTTTTTAAAAGAAAAAACAGCTATTTCAGTTGGAAATACCTGCTTTAGATCTGTTCTATATTTTCAAGGTCAACGTTCTTACCCCACATATGGATACTAAAATCAGTTGAAGGCTTACAATTTGCCCTGATCTTGGTTCCTTCCTTTCGCATTTGGATAGGCAGACCACTCAGCGGATTATATTTCATGCCATCATCTCCAATAATGCCCCAGAATCCTCCGGATAGGTCTATATAAGATACGGTACCTGTTATTTGCATATTTATCTTAAATATATCTTCTATAACTTACGACTCAAACTCAATACGGTTACAAGACTTACATTATTGGCTGTATTCCTGCCTCAACGGTTATAAAGGACTTATGAACCCCCTTTCTTGTTGTCCTTCCATTTCGGCTTATCCAAAACCGTATCCGCAATATAAGCCCTGAGTATATCCTGTTTGCTTTGAAATAATCTCTTTCTTTTTTTCTTGGGCGAAAGGATTTCAATTTCAGGGGTTTCATTTATGTGTTGCTTCAGGAGATCACTCCCACTAACCTCCATATGACTACCTGGAAGAAACAAATCCTCAGCAGATGGGGGAGGAAGTAATTTACGAAGATGCTGAACTGCTCCGGAATTATTATCTTTGAGCCCAAATCTGATTCTTAGCGACCGGATTAACAAGAACAGCAGGCCAAAAACGACAATGGCTGCTATTGTTACAAGTATATTTAAGGTGCTCATATCGGAAAAATAATCCTCGGAAAGGAACTATGCAATTAAAAAGTCTGGAAATATTTGGCTTTAAGAGCTTTGCAGAGAGAACAAAATTCGTCTTTGATGATGGAATTACGGGCATTGTAGGCCCTAATGGCTGCGGAAAATCGAATATTGTTGATTCGATCCGCTGGGTACTGGGAGAGCAGAAAACAAAAAATCTTCGCTCGGATAAGATGGAGAACATCATCTTTAATGGTACCAAATCCCGTCGTAAATCCAATTTTGCCGAAGTATCTCTGACTTTTGAAAATACCAAAAATATACTTCCTACAGAATACTCTACGGTCAGCATCACCCGCAAGTTGTACAGAAGCGGAGATTCAGAGTACCAGATAAATGGAGTGACCTGCCGATTGAAAGATATCCAGAACCTTTTTATGGATACAGGGGTGAGTTCTGATTCTTATGCCATCATCGAGTTGAAAATGGTGGATGAGATACTGACCAATAAGAATAATGAAAGACGAAAATTCCTGGAAGAAGCTTCCGGTATTTCCAAATACAAGATTCGCAAGAAACAAACCCTCAACAGACTAAAAGATACAGATGCCGACCTCGAGAGGGTAGAAGATCTGCTGTTTGAAATCGAAAAGAACCTCAAAAGTCTGGAGAAGCAGGCCCGGAGGACTCAACGCTATTTCGAACTGAAAGAACAATACAAAGAGATCAGTTCTCAGTATGCCTACCTAAGCATGCGCAATATTCGCGAGAGGCAAAGGCAGATTCAGGTATTGGACCAAAGTCTGCAAGATCAGATAGGGTCTATGCAATCCGAAATGGCCCAGCGCGAGGCCCGGATCATGGAGTTGAAGAAAAACCTGCTGGATGAAGAGAAAAACCTTTCTCAAGGTCAGGTAGACCTCAACAACCACAGCCGCAAGATTCAATCGGTGGAGACAGAAAAATCCATCAAAAACGAGAGACTCAAGTATTTGCAACAGCGAGAGATTGCCTTGCAAAACCAGATGGAATCTGAAAGACGGCAATTGAGCCGAAATGAAGAATCGGTTTCGGAACTGAAAATCCAGCAAGAAGGCTTGCAAAAAGAGCAGGGGGAGCAGGAAAAAAAGGTTGAAGCTTTGCTCGCTGAACAAAGTTCGCTTTCCAAAACCTCCAATGAACTTTCCCAGGCAGTAGAAGAACTCAACGAATTACATAAAGAGACCGAGCAAACTTTACAGGAACTGACGCGTGAGAAAGAAGTGAAGAAAGTCCAGATTGAAAGTCTGGGAGCTGAGCTGAATCGTGCAGAAGAAGATAAATCCAACCGTTCCTTTGACCTCGATGCCTTTGAGGAAAAGGATATTCAGTTGCAGGCTGAATGCAGCAATTTGGAAAAACAGGTCAATGAGATCGCTGCCAAAAGAGATTCCCATATCATTGAACTGGATACAACAGAAAAAATCCTCAATGAGCTAAAGGATAAAGTCTACAAGACCAATCGGAGTCTGGATGCTCGTCAAAATGAATACAATCTGACCAAGAGTTTGGTGGAGAACCTGGAAGGCTTTCCTGCCAGTGTGAAATTTTTGAAGAAGAATGCCCGTTGGATCAAGGACGCTCCTTTGCTTTCAGATGTGTTCTCAGTTCCTGAGGAGTACAAAGTAGCTTTTGAGAATTACCTGGAGCCCTACCTTAGTTATTATGTGGTAAAGACCCGTCAGGATGCCATCCTCTCTGTCCATATGTTGGCAGAAGCAGCAAAGGGACGTGCAAACTTCTTTATTCTGGAGGAACTGGAGGCCTATAAACCTTCGACCCCTTTATTATTTACACAGGCCAAAGCAGCGATAGACGCAATTGAATTTGCGGATGCTTACAAAAAACTGGCGGCTTATCTACTGGATAAGGTTTACATCGTCAATGATGAAATCGATATCCCTGATGAGGTGCCTGAAGGCATTATATTCCTGACAAGAATAGGCAATCTTTCCAGAAGGAGATTTATGCTTAGTGGAGGATCATTGGGGCTGTTTGAAGGGAAACGATTGGGGCGGGCCAAGAACCTGGAAAAGCTGGACAAAGAGATTGGGAAGCTTCAAAAACAGCTGACGGGTGAAAAGGTGGAGCTGGATAGAAGTATTGCCAAGCTGGAAAACCTGAAAAAGATCGATCACCTCAAAGATCTGGAGCCTTTACGCAAACAACTCCTCGAAAAACAGAGAGATTTATCTGTCTTACAATCCCGAGAGAAAGAGCATCGGGAATTTATGATGCGCGTTGGGCAAAGAACAGAGAGTTTGAATGATGAGTTGGAGACTCTGCAGAAAGCAATCCTGGAGATTGACCCAAGCATCCGGATCAAATTGGAAGAGCTGCAGCAACATACCGCCAAACTGGCTCAAATGAGAGGAGATGCTCAGGATTCCGCCCAGAAACTTTCTTCTCATAATCAAATCTATAACCAGGAGAATATTCGACTGATTCATCTACGCAACCAGGTTGAGAATTTATCCAGAGAACTTGGGCAGAAGAATGAAGCCATTGTGCGCTATGGAGAGCAGAATGAGCAAATGCGGGAAGAGCTTAATCAGGTTCGGGAGGATACCGAGAATCTGATCAATAGCAATTTGCAGAATGATGAGGTGATCGTAGGTATGTACAACCAGAAGAAAGAATTGGAACGTGCGGTTGGGATTCGGGAAGAAAAGGTCGCTCAAACCAAGAACTCCATTTATCAAGTGGAAGAAAGTCTGGGTTCAGAGCGGAGAAAGAGAGAGGATATCCTGCGAAAGCAAAGCGAACTGAAAGAAAACGCTACTGAAATTCGAATAGAACTCAATGGATTGAGAGAACGGATGTCGGTAGAATTCCAGATAGAGGTGCAGGATTTGAATGAGGAAGAAATCTTTAGCAAAGGCATTGATAAATATGATGTCAGTGAGCTGGAAAATAAAATGATGAGCATCAGGAGTCGGGTGCAGGGATATGGTGAAATCAATCCCATGGCAGTTGAGGCTTATAATGAGATGAAAGAAAGATTTGATTTCATTACCAGCCAGAAAGAAGACCTCCTCAGCGCGAAAAAGTCCCTGCTGGAAACCATTGCTGAGATTGACCAGACAGCTAAAGAAAAATTCCTGGAAACCTTCGTTCAGGTTCGGGATCATTTTATGGTGGTTTTCCGCAGCCTTTTCTCAGAGGACGATTCCTGTGACCTGATGCTACTCGATGAGGACAATCCTCTCGAATCCGAGATCTCTATCATTGCAAGGCCTAAAGGCAAACGACCGCTTACCATCAAGCAGCTTTCCGGTGGAGAAAAGACCCTTACGGCTGTGGCCTTACTTTTTTCCATCTACTTGATCAAGCCTGCCCCCTTCTGTATTTTTGATGAGGTCGATGCACCCCTGGATGATGCCAATATTGATAAATTCAATAATATCATCCGACGTTTCTCCGAAACTTCCCAGTTTATCATCGTTACTCACAACAAGCGGACCATGGCATCTACCAATGTCATGTACGGGGTAACCATGGAGAATATGGGAGTCTCCCGGGTACTTCCCGTCGACTTGCAAGCCCTTAATCTGAATTAATTCTTTGTTAAAACATCGATTCCCAATTCTTAGGGCCTATATACACAAAAGCCTATTTGTTTTTCTGGCAATTTCATCGTAGTATTTCCTTGATAATCAACATATTATCTTATTAAGATATATGATTATCTGCACATCTAGCTTCCTTTATTTCGGAAAAATGGAGTGATTTTTCCTGATTTCGCTTAGCCTAAGCTTTGAAACTGATGTGAGAATTTGGGATGAGATCCTCCAGGCAGAAGTTGTTATTATGACATTGAAGGGGCCACATATTGAACTCCGACCTCTTTCTATGAAAGAGCGCTATAAGTTCTTCCTGATGGCAACCGAATCGGATTCTACTCCTTTTTGGTATGGGGATTTGTATGGAGATACGATTCCTTCCTATACTATTTTTAAGCATGAATGGCCTGATCATTATTTCAAGGATGAAGATCCTGATAAAGGAAGGTGTTTTGGGATTTATTTAGAGCAGGAACTTATTGGGCAGGTAAACTACAATGAAATTGATCCTGTAGAAGGGCGATCCGATATGGATATCATCATCGGACAGGCAGGGCATCATGGCAAAGGCTATGGGACGGAAGCTATCAAGCTACTTTCTGATCATCTCTTTGAGTATATGTCTTTAAGGAAATGTGTGATAGAGGTGCTCAGCCGGAATCCTCGGGCATTTCGTGCTTATCAAAAAGCAGGCTTTATCTGGGCCTATACCTATGTAAATAATGGAATTGAGTGGCGAGTTATGGAATTGCGGAAAAGTGTATGGAGCTCAAAGAGAGGGGTTTATCTTGAAAATTTGAAAAAAAATCACAAAAAGCTGTGACCTGTATATCATTTGTCAGGTCTTAAAGGTGCATAAGCGAAATAATTAGCTTATCGCAATTAGGGTTTTTTTGTTTTCATAGCATACGTATTTACGGGTTAGCAGTGAGTTTTGACTTGCTGCTTTTTTCTTTTACAGGATTTTTCGATCATAGCTATATGTTTGAAAAAGAATTGGAAGAACTAAAAGCGGCCTATCAGGCGCATAGACATCCGGAAAATGCCCAAGCCATGAAGGATTATATGCGTGGTCAGTATGAATTTTTTGGATTAAAACGACCTCTTCGTTCAGAACTTTCCAAATCCTTCCTTCAATCCGTTAAGAATCCGGATAAAAGCGCACCTAAGGAAATAGTGCTTGCCCTATGGGATCTACCGGAAAGAGAATACCAATTAACGGCGGTAGATTTGGTGCGAAAGTATGATAAATATGCACCAGCTGATTATCTCGACCTCTATGAGACTCTGATAACTACAAAATCCTGGTGGGATACTGTGGACCTTATCGCAAGCAATTCGGTAGGGAAATCTTTGAAGAAGTATCCAGAACTGAAAGAGGGTTACTTGCGTAGGTGGATGGATTCGGAAAATATCTGGCTGCAGCGAACTTCTTTGCTTTTTCAATTAAAGTACGGGAATGAGACAGATTTTGACTTACTTTGCGCCTTCATCCGGCGGCTCAGCCATTCAAATGAGTTCTTTATCAGAAAAGCCATAGGCTGGGCCCTTCGGCAATATAGTCGCTTCGATGCAGATGCTGTGCGGGATTTTCTGTCCAAAGAAAAATTATCCCCCCTGAGTGTACGTGAAGCGAGTAAATATTTGTAAGTGTTCAAGTGCGCGAGTGTTCAGCTGTTCTTGATCTTCCGTCTTACAAGAACACTTGAACACAATAACACTTTAACACCTTTATATGAACTTCCTCGAATCCTTCTTGCAGAAAAATGCACTTCCTTTCCTCATTAGTCCTGAGGGGATATATTACCATATCGAAAAGCAGGGAGAAGGTCGCAAACCGCTGGCAGGAGAATATGTAAAAGTAAATTATACCGGAAAGTTTTTGAACGGGCAGATGTTTGATACCTCTGAAGGCAGAGCTCCTTTTGTATTCAAACTCGGGCAGGGAAATGTGATCAAAGGATGGGACCTTGGACTTTCTCTTTTTAAAGAAGGTTCGAAAGGAATTTTATACCTCGCCCCTGAATTTGCCTATGGCGAGCAGGGAGCAGGAGGGGTGATTCCTCCCAATGCAACTTTGATGTTCGAAATAGAACTACTGGGGATTCTGGATGAGGCAGCTTATCAGGCACATGAGGCCGAAAAGATGGAAGAACAGCAGCGCATGATGCAGGAGTATGTTGAGAAGCAAATGACAGAAGAAATGCCAAAAATCATGGCTTATGCTGAACAGGAAGGCCTGGAATTGCAAAGAACCGTTTCCGGTTTGCATTATGTGATGGAGAAAGAAGGGACAGGCGCACAGGCTGAAGCTGGCAAAACAGTAAGCGTACATTATACCGGTCGTTTGATAGACGGTGGCAAGTTCGATTCTTCTTATGACCGCAATCAACCCATCGCTTTTCCATTAGGAGGTGGTAGAGTCATCGCCGGATGGGATGAAGGCATCGCTTTATTCAAAGTCGGCGGTAAAGGAAAACTTGTCATCCCTTCCTATCTCGGATACGGCCCTCAAAACATGGGCAGCATTCCTCCAAATTCGATATTGATATTCGATATTGAATTGATGGAGGTGGAGTAGAGACGTATTCTGGTGTTCTTGTGTTCACGTTGGAGTATAACCAAAACACAAGAACACCAGAAAACGTGAACACTTCCCCTAGCCTTCACTCAACTCCTGAGCGCGATTTTCAGCGGCTAGGAGTCCTGCTTTTATTCCAGCTTCCAACTCGATCTGTCCAAATTGCCGGATGGCAGCTTCTGTGGTTCCTCCTTTAGAGGAAACTTTGGTGATCCATTCGCTGCAGGAGAGGTTGTTTTTATTGAGGAGATTGATAGAACCGAGGAAAGTTTGCTTGACCAACAATTGGGCCTCTGCGTCTGAAAATCCCATTCCCCGTGCCGTTTTCATCATAGACTCCATGAAGTAGAATACATAGGCTGGCCCACTACCTGAAACGGCGGTTGCACTATCAAGCAGATCTTCATTTTCTACATAGAGGGTTTTCCCCGTTGTATTAAGAAGGTTCTGGACAGTAAATATCTCCAGACGACTTACTTCCAATGAAGTCGTAAAAACCGTCATCCCCAGACCTACTTGAGCGGGAAGATTTGGCATAGCTCTTACGATCTTTTTGATGCCCAACTGCCGCTCTATCCCCGAAACCTTGATTCCTGCCATTATCGACAAAATCAGGTGATCTGGACGAAGGTAGGGGCGTATCGCTTTTGCCAATTCCTGAAAATCCTGAGGTTTTACACTCAAAATGATCAAATCCATGTCCCGGATAAATTCACCCGGACTAGTTTCTATGGTATGCGAACTGATCCCTTTGATCTGTTCCTCTTTCCCTCCATGTTTTTCTAATACGTGCAGGTCCGTACTGCTGAGGATACTGGCATTGACGAAACTTTGCCCATAGGTCATCCCCATGTTTCCTGCTCCAATGATGAGTACTTTCATAAAAAAAGTGTTAGCGTTTCAGGCTGGATGGGTGTTAGAGAGGTAAACACTAACACGCTAACACACCAACACCCGCCTACGGTTTAATATTCATCCACCTTAACCCCTGCGAGTTTGAGGTGCTGCCAGAACTCTGGATAAGATTTCTGAACAACTTCCGGATCATCGATCATCAGGGAGTTTTGGGTGAATAAGAGGGGGGCAAAGGCCATCGCCATGCGATGGTCGTCATAAGTCTTGATGATAGAACTGCTTTTTCCGACCGTTCCATCTATGGTGCAAATGTTGCCATCTACCTGAACTTCCACGCCAAATTTTGCGAGTTCATTGTAAATAGCGTCAATGCGATCTGTTTCTTTTATCCTGAGGGTGTGGAGACCTGTCATGCGAACCGGAATACCTTTGGCAGCACTTACTACGGCAACCGTCTGCGCCATATCTGGCATATCGCTGAAATCAATTTCCAATAAGCCTTTGCCAGCCTGAGGTTTGATCTTCGTGAGGATTACTCCATCCTTATTGAAGCGGGAGCCTACGCCAAATTTCTTCATCAACTCAACGATCCCTCTATCTCCTTGCATAGAATCTTTCCTCAAACCCTCAAGGCTTACTTCTGCATCCTCCGCAATGGCCACCATCGCATACCAATAGCTGGCTGCTGACCAATCGGACTCTATGGTATAGTTGTTTTTTTGGTAGGCTTGCTCTTTAACAATGATGCTCTGATTCTCCCAATGACTCTCCACTCCAAAATGAGCCATCAAGCCACGTGTCATCTCTATGTAAGGTCGAGAACTGATTTCTCCTTCCAAATTGATCCTCAAACCTCCTTTCAAGGTCGGTCCGATCATCAAAAGGGCTGTTATGTACTGGCTACTAACATTCCCCTTCATGCTGATCTCTCCGCCTTCCATATGACTCCCTTTGCTGATGATATGCAAAGGAGGGAATCCTTCCTGTTTCCAGTATTCTATTTCTGCACCAAGTTCACGAAGCGCCTCAACAAGTATCCCAATAGGACGCTTGCACATGCGTGGGGTGCCTGTGAGGATCTGATCGCGGCTCACAGCAGAAAAATAAGCTGTGAGGAAGCGCATAGTGGTACCGGCATCAATTACATCCAGTACATGCCCCTCAGAGCTGAGCAGGCGAATCATGGTTTGGGTGTCTCTCGCGGAGGACAAATTGTCCAACTCCACCTTACCCTGACTCAATGCCTGGATGATAAGAGCTCGGTTGCTCTCACTTTTGGAAGAGGGCAAAGGAATGGTAGCCTTGAGAGATTGATCTTTGTAACTAAGTGAAACCATGGATAAGGATTGCCTGTTTTTAAAGCGCCCAAAGTTAAAGAAATTCTTTTTTCCTTTCAGCGGGAATGAAGAAAAAATTATGCTGTAAATCTTTACCCGCCTCAAAGACTTTCAATCCAAGCTCTGAGAGAACAAAAAATTCGTAGTCCAAATCTCCTAAAAGGCGGAAACATTCCTGCCGATTTTCGTTGTCCCAGAGCTCACAATATAATACGGGTTTATGCTTTCTGAAGAGCTCAAGGCCTCCTTTTAGGACAAATTGTTCATAGTTTTCTACATCCATTTTTATGGCCGAAATGTTCAAATCCTGAAGCTCCTCCATCTTGTCCAGGCACTTTTGGCGAACAGTAAATGTTACGCCATTTTCCTGATAACCTTTTATGCTCGAATGGTTGACATGGCTCAATCCCTGCATCCTTACCCCTTTCATGATGGGCATTTCCATCTTTATTTCACCTTCATCTTCCCCTAAAGCAATAGGATATAGTTCTATGTTTTTTAGGGCCAGGAACTTTTTGACCCTGAGCAAGGCCCGGCAATTTTCCGGAATAGGCTCAAAAGCCAGGACACGTCCATCCTTACACTTTTTGGCCATTAAGGCAGCCATAATCCCAATATTCGCACCAATATCCAGTACATGGTCCTCGGGTTTGAGAAATTTCAGGAAGTAGTTGAAATCCCCTTCTTTGTTTTGACTATCCCAACGAAGGGTATAGATCTTAAAGAGTGAGAAAACTACCAGATAATTTTCAAAACCCAGAAGAGCTTGTAAAAATGCCTGAATACCTTTTTTCATATAGCTGTTTTGCTTCCTTTTTCCTCAGAAAGTTTATAGGGAAATTCTATCTGAGTTATAAGGAAGGCCCAAAGGTAGTAGCTTAATCAATAGCTTGGGTTACTTTCGGCGAAAAAATCCTTCAAAAAGAAAATAATGCAAGTAAAAATCGTTATGATAACATGTGTAAGAGTCGCAAAAGGGAATCTTTTGCATATAAAGCTCGATTCTCTAAATTTGAAGGTATGCGAAATAATCCGATCATGAAGACTTTCTTCAGCTTACATATCTTGTTGATATGCTTTCTTTTTTCCGGACAGGCTCAAACGGAGAAGGAGTTATTTAAACGAGGTATCTCAAAAATGGAGATTCACGATTACCGGGGCGCTTTTGTTGATTTCAGTATGGTACTCAAACTGAATCCAAGGAATGATGCTGCCTATTTTAATCGGGGCTTCACTCGTTTGAAATTGGGTGAATACAGTAAAGCCGTTCAGGACTTTAGCCTTTCTCTCGATATAAATCCCATCAATGCGGAAGCGTATTATCAGCGTGGAAATGCAAAAATAGGCCTGGGAAATCACCTGGCTGCCATGCAGGATTTCAATATTGCCATCAAGGGGAAGCCAAAATCCAGTAAATATTACCGGGCCCGAGCCAAAGCCAAGCAGGGACTACAAGACTATAGAGGTTCTATTTCTGACTTGAACCATGCGATCAAGTTGACCAAAGGTAAAGACCTGAGTATTATTTTTGACCGCGCAGAAGCCTTTATTGCTTTGCGAGATTTTCCTTCTGCCGTAAAGGATTTGGATAGATTGGTGAAAATTCGTCCTCGCGATCCGCAAGCCTACAATGCAAGAGCTACCATCAAAATGCAGGGAGGAGATGTAAATGGCGCCTGTCTGGATTGGAGTAAAGCGGGAGAATTAGGAGATGTAAGTGCCTATGATCGCATCCGCAAGCATTGCAATGGAGAAGAATAAAGATATCTTAAAATACATATTGAGTAGGGACAGATTATTATCTGTCCCTACTGTTTTTATCCATATTCCTCCATCATCTTTAGGAAGTGATCTGGAGTTTCTATCCAGAAGGTATGTAATCCCACTGCTTTCGCCCCCTCAATATTTTGTTTTGAATCATCCAGAAAAATAGTCTCCTCAGCCTTCCATCCACTTTTTTCCAAAGCTTGTTCATAAATGACCGCATCGGGTTTGCTTACTCCCATTTCGAAAGAAGTGAAGATATGATCCATTTGTTCAAACATGGGTCTGCACGCTGGTTCATAGATACCAAAGTGATATTCGCTGGTGTTGCTGAGAAGGGCGAGATTGTATTTCTCACTCAATTGCTGGATTGCTTCTATTCTGCCGGGAAAGACAGGCTTGAGCAGGTCAGCCCAAATCTGGATGATTTCCTCCTGGCTGGCATGTAGTTGGAAACTTTCTTTTAATCCATCAGCAAACTCCTCTATACTTACTTCGCCTTTGTCCAGTTTGGAAAACCAGAGATCCTGTCCTTCTTTGCCATAGTCCAATTGGCCTGCTTCAGGAGCTCTCAATGCACGATATTTTTGCAAGGTAGAATCGATATCGATCTCAAGGAGTACGCCTCCGAGGTCGATCAGCATGTTTTTAATGGGCATGTATTTGTGTATAGCTTATTCTTGAAACCAGTTGAGTAGTTTCTCTGCATTGGCCTTATTGGAAAACATATCTCCTAAAGAAGCTTTCCGCTGAGCCAAGTCTATTTCCGAGAAAGGTACATCCATGAGCTCTTTCAATATCTCGCGAAACTCTTCTCCTTCGTGCGCAATGATGCAGCCAAATTCCAGACCTGTTTTGTGAACCATCTGTGGATTGACGAGGACGAATCTACCATTGTAAAGGCTATTGATCAACTTTAGTTTGATGCCTGTGCTTTGGAAGGTTGGTAAAACATGAACATGGGCATCTCGCATCAGATCCAGCATCTCCCCATCTCCCGGATTGTGTCTAAGGGTGATATGATCAAATTCATTGATCAGGGCGATCAGTTCCGGTCTGGGATCTTTCCCCGCTATAAAGAAGGGGATTTCCATCTGAGAAAATACCTCATGAATCAGGAACATGACTGCCTCATGATTTTCGGAAACACTCAGATTGCCATGATATAAGCAGTATTCTCCTTTGCCGCTTTTACTACTCACCGAGAGGTTTTTATGGAATGCAGGTAAATATTCTACCTGATCAAAGGCATTTGCATAATAGTCGGTATCCTTGGGGGAAATGCAGAGAATTTTGTCTGCATGTGCCAATATGCCTTCAAAATGCTGTAGTTGGCGGGATTCTACCTGGTAGTATTGTTTCTTGACAAAATTTTCCTCCCGTTGAGCCAATTGATAATAATACTCCCACTCGACATTGTGCATGCGGACAAACTGCTTTCTTCCTTCAAAACGAGGATGACCCAGATAATAGGTCGTATGGATGCCTTCAAATAAGATGGGATAATCATCTTGCTTGAGGCGTTTGAGCAATTTGCCGGAATTTCGAGACTGAACGATGTAAGGATAATTGAGGGGAAGGGAGCGTGCAATGGCCTTGCGGGGATAGTAAATGACCTCCTCACAAAAGAGATTTAGCTCATCTGCTCGTGCTCTGTCTTTATAAAAACAATGCAAATGGATTTTCGCTCCTGCTTCAAATAGAGCCTCAATTTTGGCATATACATCTATGACCCCTCCATAATTGGCTGGAAACGGAATTTCAAAGGAGACAATGTGTAAATGCATGAATTATTTGGTAATCAGTTCCAAATTCCAATTTTATCCAAAATAATTGAAATTTATTCCTAATTTTAGTTGCTTTATTTCCTTAGTAAAAGGATCGAAAAATTACTAACGCATGCCAACTGTAAATATTGACGGGAAAGAAATCGAATTTGAGGGCAGCCACAAACTACTGCAATTCGCACTCGACAACGGAATCGAAATTCCCTACTTCTGTTACCACCCTACTATGAGTATTCCCACCAACTGCCGGATGTGTCTGGTAGAAGTTGGATATCATGCGCGAGACCGTGCTTCGGGTGAGTATCAATACGACGAGGAAGGCAATCCGGTTATTCAATGGGGACGCAAGCCCAATACAGCTTGTAATACACCTGTTGGAGATAAAATGTTTGTCAAAACCCATCGTACTTCTCCTGAGATCAAAAAAGCGCAGGCAGGTGTACTGGAATACATGTTGGTAAACCATCCCCTGGATTGTCCGATTTGTGATCAGGCAGGTGAATGTCCTTTACAGGTTTGGACCTATAAATATGGACCAGAAGGTTCTCGTTTTGAGGTACAAAAAGGGCATAAAAACAAGCGTGTAGAATTAGGACCCAGAGTTATGTTGGATGAAGAACGCTGTATCAACTGTACTCGTTGTACGCGTTTCACCAGTGAAATATCAGGTTCTCATCAATTGAGTATCGTAGGTCGTGGAGATAAAAATTGCCCGGCAACTCCTCCCGGAGAGACCTTCGACGATCCTTATTCCATGAATACCATAGATATCTGTCCGGTAGGAGCCCTTACTTCCAGAGCCCATCGTTTTAAAGCGAGACCCTGGGAAATGGCTTATGCACCTGGCATAGATATGAATGATAGCACCGGAACCAATATTTATGTTTGGATTCGGGATAATGAAGTGATGAGAATCACGCCTCGCGAAAATGAAGCTGTAAATGGCCACTGGATGCCAGATGCCTATCGCCTCAATGTAGCTTACTACAATGAGAACCGTACTTCTGGTACAAAGATTAAGGGCGGTATTCCGGTAAACTTTGAAGAAGGCCTGGAAAGAGCTGCCCAGCTATTGAACAATGCTGATAAAGATATTTTCTTCCTGGGATCTGCTTCCGCTTCTATGGAAAGCAATTTCGCCCTGAAGAAACTGGCTGCTTCCTTCGGGAAACGTAGCATTCACTATATCACCCATGTGGAAAAAGGTTCAGGTGATGAATGGCTCTTATCTGATGATAAGACACCCAATGCAGCTGCCTGTGAACTTCTGGGATTCAAAGCCATGAGTTTTGAAGATTTCCAAAAGCAATTGGCCGGAGGAAAGATCAAGAACCTCTATGCCCTTGAAGATGATCAAAGCTTTTCAAAACTGGGTTCAGAACTTGGCAAAACAAATGCTGTAGTTCACTCCCTGCACAATACTGATGCCCTGGATTTGGCCGCTGTGGTACTTCCCGCTGCCACCTCCATCGAGGGTGAAGGAACTTACATCAATGGAAAAGGCATGGCTCAGGTTTCCAGTCTTGCCAAGCAAATTCGTCAAATGAGTCCTGAGCAATGGATGCAATTGCCCAAAAGCCGCCTGGACAAAGGAGCTGTGGCCGTAGACCGTTGGAGAAATCTGGACAATATTTTTGATGTGCTTCCAAGCTGGCAACTAATCGCCAAAGTTTCTGCTCATACAGAAAACGAAATGGCCTATGGAAGTCATGCGGATGTATTCAAAGATATGCAGGCCAAACATGAGGAACTTAAGGACCTCAAAGTCTCTTATAAAGCGCCCAAGCATGCATTTAAAATGACACAGCTGGAGCGCGCCGCAAAATGGTAATACCTTCTGTTTAATACAGGAAAAACATAGGTGGATCCGGGCAAAGAAATTTGTTCGGATCTTTTGTTAGAAGCAATCGTAATTTATCCAAAGCTTAATATCTTTGCAGAAGCAAAAGAATTATGAAACTCAGTCCCTCAGATATCAAACGTCTTTATGGAGATAAACTCTTCATTCTCCCTGAACCAGAAAAGTCTCAGCTCGCTGAGGAACCCGTTCAGGAAGCAAAGGAAGAAACGCTGGAGGTAGCCGCTGTTCCTACAGTTGAAGCTATCGTTGAGGAAGTGAAAGAGGAAGTAGTTCCTGTGATAGACCTAAGTCCTTTGCAAAGCGGTCAGCAGCCTGTCTGGAAGATGAAACCGGGTGCACGCCTTGCCCTCATTCTCCATAAATCCGAATTCAGCAATAAAGAATTCACTGGCTTATTGAAAGCCTCTATGCTAACAGCAGCTATCGATCTTACGCAAATCGGCTTTGGAGTAATTGAAGATGATGCCAGGACTTTGGATTTGAGAGATATGGGCGTGCCCTTTGCAGTACTTTGTGATAAATTGGATAGCAGCTTAAGTTCGCCTGTAGAAATGGAAGGAAAAAAGATCTGGCTGAGTCCTCATCTGGCTGAAGCAATAAAAGAGGTTTCAGCAAAGACTGAGTTGGAAACAATTATGAAAGAAGTAGCAGGGGAGATGTAAAGGGGAGGTGTTGTAGTGCGCTTATGTTCTCGTGTTATTTTAGGATTACTGAAAAACTACAAAACCACAACACTATAACACTTCATGCATATCCCCCTAAACACAAGAACCCGAGAACACCAGAACACTTATTTATTATGCCAACAAAAATCCTTTTCGGAACCAACAATAAAGACAAGCTAAAAGAAATCCAGGAACTAGTAGGACAAAAATTTCATATCCTGAGTTTGAGAGACATAGAACTTGATATGGATGTGGAGGAAACCGAAGATACCCTCGAAGGCAATGCGACCTTAAAGGCGAAAAGTTTTTATGCCGCTGCTGGTATTCCTTGTTTTTCTGATGATACAGGTTTAGAAGTGGATGCCCTGGATGGCAGACCTGGTGTTTATAGCGCGCGTTATGCGGGAGAGAATTGTTCCTATCAGGACAATGTAGATAAGATGCTTCGAGAAATGGCTGACAAATCAGAACGGACTGCGCGCTTTCGAACGGTTATATCTTTTTTCGATGGAGAAAACTTGCATACCTTTGAGGGCAAAGTGGAAGGTGAGATCAGCCGGGAAGAGAAGGGAAAGGGAGGTTTTGGATATGACCCTCTTTTTGTTCCGTTGGAACATGACAAGAGTTTTGCAGAAATGAGCCCTGAGGAGAAGAATGCCATTTCACATCGTGGTAAAGCTGTGCGTGAGTTCGCTGCTTTTCTAAATGAACAGATCAATGATTAAACCTTATGTGATGGGGATTTGCGGAGGAAGTGGCTCCGGAAAGACCTATTTACTCAATCAGTTACTATCAAAATTGCCAGCCAGCCATTTGACGCTGGTTTCTCAGGACAATTATTACCTCCCTTACGAAAAACAAGACCAGGACGCAGAAGGTCTCGTAAATTTCGACCATCCCAAATCTATTGACCTCGAACTGCTTCATGTGGATATGATGCGTATCCTGGGAGGCGAAACGGTCAGAATCAAAGAATACACCTTCAACAATCCCGCACATACTGCCAATGATATTATCATGGCACCCGCGCCTATTCTTATCCTGGAAGGCCTTTTTATATACCACCTCCCCAAACTCAGAGATCTTATAGACTTGAAAGTTTTTGTAGATGCTCCGGAATATCTGAGACTTTATCGACGCTTGAAAAGAGATGAGATAGAAAGGGGATATTCCAATTCGGCAGTTCTTCGAGACTATGAGCGCTTTGTTGCACCTATGTATACTGAGTTTGTCGAGCCTACCAAGAAGTACTGTGATATGATCGTATTGAATGTAGACAAAGTGGACAAATCGGTAGAAGTTCTCAGCAATCATCTGGAATCAAAACTCCCCTAACAATCTTCTTTTACTGTGTCTGAATTTTGAATATGCGTGTCGCCTGATACGCAGCGAAGCTTTCTTTTGCTACGTCTTAATAGATATAAAGCAAACACAGTAAATACGTAAAATATGAAATTGAAGCATTTAATGATGGCTTTGGCAATATTCCTTAGCCTTGCAGGGACCTCCTGCGAAGAGGATTTATCGCCTGCCGAGTTTACCCACAAATATGAGCAGACCAAATGTAGCGATCCCTGGGGAAATGACCGGGAGGCAAATGCCTTTACTCAGGCAGTGATCCAGTATTTGAATGATAAATTGATTACAGTTTTAGAATCGGATATTGAAAGCGAAAATGGCCAAAGCTGCGAAGCCTGTAACTGCCTCACAGGTAGTACCATTTTGATTAAATTGTCTGAAGAAGACGGTCAAAAGTTGATAGATTTAAATGAAGGTTGGATAGAAAACTAAAAACCCTGAACCCATGAAGTCCTATAAATTTATATATCTGATTCCTCTGGCCTTCTTCTTTTTGGCTGTGGGATGTACGCAGGAAGTTTTACCTGAAGCTTCCTTTTATACCTATGAACAAACACAATGCTCTGATCCCTGGGGCAATACAAATAGCAGTTCTGAACTCGAGACCCTGGTTGCTGATTACCTGGATGGCCAAAGCATTTCTGTAATAGAAAGTACCGTACTCGTTGCAGATGGAACTTTCTGTAGCGCCTGTAATTGCCCAAGTGGAAAGACGATCTATGTAAAGCTCAGTGAAGCGGATGGGCAGAAACTCCTGGGCCTGAATGAAGGCTGGAATTCAGATTAAGTATATTTGTTAGTAGATGAAGAATATTAAAGGCCTTTACCTGATTCTTATTTCAGCTATCCTCTTTGTCGCTTGCGATGGAGAGGATCCGCTCTTACTCTCCAGTCAATATGCGTATGAACAAACGCATTGTAGCGATCCTTGGGGAAATACAAACGAAGCTGCTGAACTGGATTCTCTGGTAAGCGACTATTTGGCAGCTAAAGAAATAGAAGTATTAGCAAGTCAGGTAGAAGGAGGAGAAATAGCCAGTTGTCGAGCTTGTACCTGTGTTACCGGGAGGAGTATTGTGATCAATCTAAGCGATCAGGATGGACAAAAACTTCTGGACTTGAACGAAGGTTGGAAGTCCCGATAAAGCTTTAACGTATACACCATGAAATCACAATCCACGTTTCTTGCAAGCATTTTTTCTCTTAGCGTTCTTTTTACAGGCGGCTGCGAAGAAGAAATCTTGCCTGAAGACTTCACCCATGTCTATTACCAAACCAATTGCTCCGATCCCTGGGGAGATGAAAGCGATGACCGAAGGCTTGCCCGGGACGTCAAGAATTACCTGAAAGATGAAGATATTGAGATTGAAGCCATCAAGGTATACTCCTATTTAGTAGGTTTTATTCGATGTGCCAATCCCTGCGACTGTCCTTCGGGTTTAATGATTAAGGTTTTGACTGATGAAGGAAATGGGCAGAAGATTCTGGGCCTGGAGGAAAACTGGTACGAATTATAATCCTTAAGCTATAAACCATGAAAAACTACTACAGTAAATTCTTATGCTTCATCTGCCTCTTGGGCTTGTCAACTTCTTCATGCTCTGAAGCTGAATTTGAACCGGAGCGAGAAGATTATACCCATACCCTCTATCAAACCAATTGTACCTATCCCTGGGAAAGGGGCCCTAATCTTGTACAGGAACTTGTGAATTTAGAAAGCTATCTCAATGAACAGGGAATAAAGGTCTTGGCAATAGATTATAAACACAGCCCTTTTGATATAGATTGTAGGGGAACTCCAGCCTGCAGCTGTCCTTCAGGAGCTGAGTATTTGTTAAAATTGAATAACAGAAACGGGAGGAATTTGCTCGAATTGAATGAAGGCTGGGTGGAGCTGTAGCAATCCGTCCACACAAAGCCCGTTTCCCTTTTTTGATATGCAACGCGAAATGAGTTCTGTCTTTAAAATCGCCTATTATCAGTCCTGAAAAAATTGTCATCCCGAAACCTATTAGGAATCCGGGATGATAAATGTTTTGAAGCCTTTTTAATTCCCGCTTTTCTTAAAGCGACTTTTATTATTGGTATCTCTTCTGAGGTTCTGTCCCCGATTGTCCCAATACCTGGGATAAACTTTATTATCCGATCTTAAGGTATCCGCATTAAAAGCTGGACGGGTATAATCGGTCCTTCTCAGCATTGCTGCTGCCAGGGTTTTACTTTCATTGTGAAGCCTGTCAACGGAGGTGACTGCATAAGTGTAGTTCTCCTTTCGATCTGTTCTCAGGTCAGTGAAAGCAGTTTCTCTTCCTATATGAATGATCTTTTGGGGATTTTCCAGATCGATGCGCTCAGAGGCAAGGTATCTGTACACCACGAAATAGCGAGGAAGATCTCCATCCGAAGCACGCTTGGGCATATTCCAATGAAGGTGAACTTTCTCCTGATCCCGATACACCTGGAGTTGCTCCGGGGCGAGGGGCGCGATATTATCTTTCCACGGCATACTCGGGATCAGGGCAGGAAACTTGTGATATTTATTTTGTAAGGCATCCTCCATGCGATGGGGATTGCCATCGAAAGAATTCGCACTATAGAAAACACTGCCCTGGATAGAAGAACGATGTTTTTTCTTCATGTCCAGTTGCAAAGGCAATTGCGTAGGATTGTCCCAGTGACGGGAGGCGTCCTTCTTTACCTTAAACATGGCATGACCGATATAACAATGTCTGCCGAAACTATTATCAGCCCACCAGGGGAGAAGTGCCTCGTAATTGGCGGAAGGATGTCGCGTACTCCAATACAACTGAGGTGCAACATAGTCAATCCAGCCCAACTCCAGCCATTTCCGCACATCCGCATATAACATATCATATGACGTATGGGAAACCCGGGTATTACTACCTCTTTGGTCTTTGGATTTATTTCTCCAAATGCCCACCGGACTGATTCCAAATTTGATATGAGGTGCTACGATTTTGAGGGAGTCGGAAAGCTCTTTGACAAAGCTATCTATATTATTCCGCCTCCAGTCATCTATATTGGAAAACCCCTGTCCATATCTGCGGAAAGTTGATCTGTCCGGCAATGGAATCCCATCTTTGGTATAAGGGTAGAAATAATCATCGAAATGAAGCCCATCAATGTCGTAATTGTTCACTAGCTCCATGACCGTAGCCACGAGATATTTTCTTACAGCAGGTAAACCCGGATTCAGATAGAGGCGATCCCCATATTGAAACACCCAATCAGGTTGTCGCTTACTGATATTATTGTAAGCCACGCTACTAAAGCGAACATGAGATACGGCCCGAAAAGGATTGAACCAGGCATGAAATTCCATGTTTCTATCATGGGTAGCCTTTACCATAAATCCCAAAGGATCGTAATATGGATAGGGAGATTCTCCCTGTGTGCCTGTTAGGTATTCAGACCAGGGAGCAAATTTGCTTTCATAGAAAGCATCCCCGCTGGGTCTGACTTGAACAATGACGGCATTCATGCCATTTCTCTGTTGTTTGTTCAACAAATCCTCATATTCCCGTTTTTGTTGATCGGCAGAGAGACCTTTTCCAGATGGCCAGTCTATATTATGGAAGGTAGCTACCCAAACGGCTCTGAATTCGCGTTTGACAGTAGCAAATGGACTTTCCGGCACAGATGAACTGAGCAGGAAACAAAGTGAAGCAAGTAAGAAGAGTCGAGTTAATACGCCCAATTTGTCGGCTTTATTTTACAAGATAAATGCCTGTACACAGAAGCTGATAGATTTGGTTCTTAAAATACAAGTTAAAAAGAACGAAGCAAATTCTAATTTTGGGGGAGATTCGATATGAGATGATCCTATGAGCTGAACAATTTAACCATTAGAATAAAAATTTGGTAGTAAAAACCAATCAAATTCATAGATTTCTCGTTTAATTAAGCGGAATAAACGAAAAAATTGACCTTACATGAAGTTATCATCTTTGATTCTACTGTTTTTTAGCCTTAGTCTGGCAAGTCTGCAAGCACAGATCTATGTTCCTTCTTTTTATTTCACTGATATGGAGGGGAAAGGATTTACCAATGCAAATCTTGTTCAGGATATTCCAACCATGATCATGCTTTTTGATCCTTATTGTGATCATTGTGATAAACAGGCCGAGTGGATCGCCGGAGCGGCTCAGGAAATGAAGCATATACAATTTGTCTTCATTACCATTGAGCCAGAGAAGGAACCCATCAAGGCCTTCAAAGAAAGACACTTTAGTGAAGTCGATCTTCCTAACCTGCATTTCTTACAGGATCTTAACTTCAAATTTGAGGACTATTTTGGCTATACCGATGACGCAGTCAACATTTATCTCTATAAACCGGGGAAAAAACAGCCAAAATATTTCGGCAGTGAACAAAAAGCTGAAGTTTTATTAAAATATTTGTAGATTTGTTGAACCAACACTTTAAGTATGAGCCTTAAATCTACTATTGATCAGGACATTAAGGATGCAATGAGATCCAAAGACCAGGTGAGTCTGAGGGCTTTGCGTGCGATAAAATCTCAAATTTTATTAGCAGAAACTGCCGGAGGACGAAAAGAGGAAGCTTTGTCAGAAGCAGAAGAGATGAAACTGCTTGCCAAGCAGGCGAAACAAAGAAAAGACTCCTGGCAGCAATTCAAAGACAACGGAAGAGATGACCTCGCTGAAAAGGAAAAAGAGGAATTGGAGGTAATTGAAAAATACCTGCCGAAAGCCCTTTCGACCGAAGAAATTGAAGCTGAGGTAAAAAAGATAATCGAACAGACCGGGGCCAGTTCCATGAAAGATATGGGCAAGGTCATGGGCATGGCAAGTAAAGCCATGGCCGGAAAAGCCGATGGCAAAGCGATTTCCCAGATTGTCAAGCAAATTCTCAGCTAAATTCTCCCATGGAAGATCCCATAGTACTCAACCCACTTGATCTAATCATAGCCGGTATCATCATATTTGGCATGGTAAGGGGTGCCAAAAAAGGTTTCTCCGGAAACATCAATCGTATTGTAGCAATTGGAGCTGGTGTTATACTGGGTTGGAGGTTCAGGCCTTTTGCCGAAAGTATGTACCAGGATTACCTCAATGTAAATATCTCGGGAGAGGTGGTAGCAGTCCTTGGTTTTGCTACAGCTTTCGCGATCGCTTATATCGTCGTTTCCTCTGTACTGGGATTTCTTACAAAAAGCCTGGATAAGGTAAATGTAAATATTGACGATGCTCTGGGAGCTGTGCTGGGAGGACTTATTTATACATTGGGTCTGAGCGTAGCCTTTATCATATTGTCTTATGCGAATTTCCCCTCCCGGGTGCATTCGCAGGATTCATATCTCTATCCTCATGTACGAAATTTTTCCCGTTATGCCGTAGGCCTGGGAGCTAGTGCCTTGAAAGAGGCAAATATCCAGATCAATAAGCATGGATTGGGAGCCCCTCCGGCTTCTCGCGATGCACCTAATCCCGGCCCACCACCTACCAGTAGCGAAAAACCAAAAGCTATTAGGTAGCGATGTCTTTCAAAGCCCATGATACTTTGCTTTGATAGATAAAACGGAAATCCTTCGAAACGCTTTCAATCAGCTGGTTCCTCTGAGTGAGGAAGAATGGCAGGCTACAAAATCCTGTTTAATTGAAAGAACCTTCCAGAAAGGCGAACTCCTTTGTAAGATCGGAGAGGCTGAGCAATACCTCTCCATCATCTACGAAGGAGTTTGTCGTGCTTTTTACCAGAAAAAAGGAGAAGAAATTTCTGTAGCCTTCATGTTCCCTGGCGATTATGTAAGTGCATATTATTCATTCCTGACCCAGCGTCCTTCTCTGATGGGGATAGAAGCCCTGAGTTCGACTACCCTGATATCTATCAGCAAGACAGGACTGGATGATCTCTGCGATCGCTACAAAAATGCAGAGAGAATTGGGCGCTTGAATGCCGAGCGAATTTATCGGAGGAAAGAAGAACGTGAAATCGCCCTGCTCACCCTCTCTGCAACGGAGAGGTATAAGGAGCTGAACGATCGCTATCCTCGACTGATTCAAAACATTCCCCTCAAATACATCGCCTCCTATCTGGGCATACAGCCAGAATCCCTGAGCCGCATTCGCAAACAACTCGCCGAATCCTGATTAATTAACCTACATCAAGTGTATTCTTGGATAAGTATGTTTAATTCGTATATCTTTCAAATTCTGAACAGATAGAAGCACAGATCTGTTCCTTTTACTCAATAAAATAGACAACGCGATGACTACCCTCGAAACGGACTACCTGGTAATTGGAAGTGGTGCCATGGGAATGGCTTTTGTAGATACCTTATTGGAAGAAACAGATGCCCAAATTATTATGGTGGATCGCTACGGAAAACCCGGAGGACACTGGAACCATGCCTATCCCTTCGTTAGCCTGCATCAACCTTCTCAATTTTATGGAGTCAGCTCACGAGAATTGAGCAAAGGTAGGATTGATAAAACAGGCTTGAATAAAGGCCTTTCAGATTTGGCTTCAGGTGCAGAAGTAAGTGCTTATTTTGATGAAGTCATGCGGGATCACTTCCTCCCATCTGGCCGCGTACAATATTTCCCCTTGCATGATTATAAAGGAGAGCATTCTTTTAGTTCCATTCTGACGGGCAAAGCATATAGGGTAAAGGTGAATAGGAAAGTGGTAGACTGCACTTATTTAAACACCAGCGTGCCTGCTACTCATACTCCCAGTTTTAGTGTGGAAGAGGGCGTTCCCTTTATGCCCCTAAATGACTTACCTAAACTAAAAGAATCTCCGGAAGGCTTTGTCGTCATTGGAGGAGGGAAAACCGGGATTGATGCCTGTCTTTGGTTATTGGAGAATCAGGTGGAGCCGGATAAAATCAGCTGGATTGTATCGCGCGATGCCTGGTTGATTGACCGAAAGAATACCCAGCCGACCGAAGATTTTTTTGAGCAAACTTTCAATAATCAGGCAGCTCAAATGGAGGCCATTGCTCAGGCCGATTCTGTAGAGAATATGTTTGACCGATTGGAAGCTGCAGGAGTCTTTGTGAGGCTTGACAAATCTGTACGTCCGAAAATGTTTCATGGAGCGACGGTAAGTGAGATGGAACTGGAAGAGCTGAGAAAAATAAAACAGGTGATTCGGATGGGCAGAGTCTCACACATAAGCCAGGATTTTATAGAATTGGATCAAGGCAAAGTTCCTACAAGCAATCGCTATATCCATGTGGACTGTTCTGCCAGTGCTATTCCCAATCTCGAAATCAAGCCGATCTTTCAGGGAGATTTGATCACGCCACAGACTGTACGCGCCTATCAGCCCGTATTTAGTGCTTCTGTGGTTGCCTATGTGGAGGCAAATTATGAAGATGATAAAAAGAAGAATGAACTCTGTCAGGTAGTTCAATTGCCCAATCATGATGTAGACTGGATACCCATGACAGCTGCGCAGATGCAAAATCAGTTTACCTGGTCCCAGGATAAGCCTTTGCGACGCTGGGTGAGGAATAACCGACTGGATGGGTTTGGAAAACTGGTTGCAGGAATTGATCGACATGACGAAAAGAAAATGTCCATTCTGAAGAGAATGAGAGACAGTGCTTTTCCAGCCATCATGAAGCTCCAGCAATTCATGAAAGAACTGGATAAATCAGAACAAGCTTCATTGGAAAATCCTCAGTTGCAGGTAAAGAAGAAAGCCTTCTTCCAAAATCGCCTGGTAGAAATGGATGAGTCTGCCTTGAGCCTGGAGGAAGGAGAGATTTTGCTGAAAGTAGATCAATTTGCCTATACCGCTAATAATATCACCTATGCAGTAGCCGGAGATATGATTGGGTACTGGCAATTCTTTCCCCCACAAGGAAATGATAAAGATGGATGGGGAGTGATTCCGGTTTGGGGATTTGCAGAAGTTACGGAATCCCGCCATGGAGCTATACCGGTAGGAGAGCGTTTGTTTGGATATTTTCCCCCGGCTCGTTTTCTCAAAATGCTTCCGGACAGGATTAGCGAACAAAGATTCCTCGACGCCTCAGAGCACCGCAGCAAATTACCATCCGGTTATAATTACTATACGCGTGTTCAGCATGAAAAGGGATACAATCCTGCTTATGATCGGGAGCGTATGCTGCTTACCCCTTTGCATCTGACTTCTTTTTGCTTGTGGGATGCTTTACAGGATAAAGACTGGTATGGAGCAGAGCAGATCCTTGTTTTGAGTGCTTCGAGTAAAACCAGTATTGGACTGGGATATGCTTTGGAGGCTGATGAAAAAGCTCCTAAAACCATAGGACTGACTTCTGCCCGCAATTTAGAGATGGTGAAAGGATTGGAGATTTATGACGAAAGTACCAGTTATGATGCTGTAGAAAGTCTTGACCTGACAAAAGCTACTGTTATCGTAGATATGTCCGGGAACTCCAGCCTTTTGGTGAAACTCCATAGCCTATTGGGAGATCAGATGAAATTCACCATCAATGTAGGCCTCACCCATTGGACGGATGCTCTCCCTCAAAAAGGCATTATAAAGGAAAGAAGCGAATTCTTTTTTGCACCCGGTCATATACAGAAACGCATGAAAGAATGGGGTCCTGCAGGATTCGAAGCAAAGACTTCCAGCTTTATGCGCGAGACAGCAGCCAAAACCAAAGAATGGCTCACTTTTAAGGAAATAGATGGGCTGGAAGAATTGGCCAAGATACATCCCGCTGTATGTGAAGGAAAGATACCCCCTAGTGAAGGCTTGATTGTCAAGCTGAAATAGGCAGAGAAAGAGAATTTTTTTCTGAGAAGGAAACTGCCCGGAGAGGAGGAATAGCCTTCCTCTTTGGGTAGATATTTTTCCCAAGCCCCTTTCCAACTATTTCCCACTTTTGGTCGTTAGTTTATATAGGGATCTATGTAAAACAAAAGAGATCGTCTGTTAAGCCAGGAAACATATAGAGGGAGTATGCATTTCGCATGGATATTCTCCTGAAAATGTATAATTTGCGGGCCAAGACTAATTTCTTTACGAGAGATCTTTCTTTATACAAACTTCAGGGGATAACTGCCCGGACGAACCTATATCCCCTATTACAGATGATTAAATTGTCTCAATGGACCCACAGATACTAAAAGAGAAGGGATTTGAATATGTAGAAAGGGGCGAAGGCCCTATATTATTGCTGTTACACGGACTTTTTGGTGCACTGAGCAATTTTAAAGATCTCTTTGAGACTTTCTCCAAAGACTATAAGGTTCTGATTCCCATTTTACCTATCTACTCTGAAACTGAAGTAGAAGCATCTGTCAATGGTCTTACCAGCTATGTTGAAGACTTCCTGGATTATAAAGGAATTAAAAAATGCTCAATTGTGGGTAATTCCCTGGGGGGACACATTGCTTTGGTATTCTCTTTGCGGAGACCTGAGATTGTAAGCTCTGTGGTTTTAACGGGCAGTTCCGGACTTTTTGAATCGGGCATGGGTACAGGTTTTCCACGCAGAAGTAATTATGATTTTATAGAAGAAAGGGTAGGATATACCTTTTATGATCCTAAGACTGCAACCAAAGAGCTGGTTGATGAGGTCTTTGAGATATTCATGGACAATTACAAGACTTTACGAATTATAAAAGTCGCTCGTTCAGCTCAAAGACATAATATGGCTGATGACCTCCATGAAATCAAAGCACCCGTACTACTGATATGGGGACTAAACGATAATATTACTCCTCCTCATGTGGCACATGAGTTTAACAAGCTCTTGCCCAATTCGGAGTTAAGGTTTATAGATAAATGTGGGCATGCACCCATGATGGAGCAGCCCGAAGAATTCAATAAATTATTGGCCAATTTTCTGGCCACCCACATAGAAGTAACTGCATAATGATAGCAAGAGAACTCATATCAGACATCTTTCCTTCGGCCAAGTCCTCCGATCAGGCAGGGCGGGCCCTAAACTGGATGAATGAGTTCAAGCTACACCAACTCCCCATCGTAGATTCCGGAAGATATGTCGGGATGATCAGTGAGGATCAGATCATGGATGCTGCTGATCTGAGTATGACTGTCGGACAGATCAAATCTGCTATGATGGAAAGTGCTTTCCTCTATGAGGAGAGCCATGTCTATGAAGCCATCGAGCTCATGAGCAATTTCAAATTGGAGATGTTGCCAGTGCTTGATGAAGAAAACAAATACCTGGGAGTAATTACCTTGCGCGATCTGGCACTTTATCTGGGGCAACTATTTGCCATTCAGGAACCGGGGAGTATCATGGTAATGGAAATTCCCAGCAAGAGCTTTGTTTTGTCGGAGATTGCCAGAAGGGTGGAAGAGGAAAATGCCATTATTTTGAGTATGTACCTCGCGCCGATCCGAAATACCCAGGATATGCTGCTTACCTTGAAGATCAATGTTGAGGACCTGGATCGTATTACCGCCAGTATGGAGCGTTTCGGATATAAGATCATCCAACTCTACCACAGAGGAGCCAGCAGAGACAATTTTAACCAAAACCTTGAAGGTCTTCTAAAATACCTTGATATGTAGGCTGTAATTCCTGTTATTGGCCTGAAAGAAGCAAACCCAAATTCTTTCGCGTGTAAATGCCTAAAAGCCACCTTCGTATTTTCCTCCTGATGCTCTTTTGCCTCATGAAGGCTGAATTTGCTATGGCCGATCATCCGGTTAAAGTCATGACTCTGGCAATTATCGGGGCAGATAAAACCAAATCCTGGGTAGTCCTCAGAGAGCTGAATTTCAAGCGTGGGGATATGATAGAGTTGGAGGAAGTAGAAGCCAGATTAGAAAAGAGTCGGCAAAACATCTACAATCTGGGGCTCTTTAATGATGTACAAATGAAGGCGCAGGTGATCGGAGATCAGTTGCATGTAATCATTGAAGTCAAAGAAAGATGGTTTGTTTTTGGTGCGCCTATTCTACGATTGGAAGAAAGGAATACCTACGACATTGTAAACACCATTCGGGAGCGCAATTTCAGAAGATTG